>NZ_JAJAGO010000009.1 GCF_025165795.1 Streptomyces gossypii | reverse complement strand
CCGGCCGGCGGGCCGGTGATCGTGGACGTCCGGCGAGTCAGTGAAAGAAGTGCCGGGTGCCGGTGAGGTACATGGTGACCCCGGCCGCCTCCGCCGCCTCGACGACCGCCTCGTCCCGTACGGAACCGCCCGGCTGCACCACGGCCTTGACGCCCGCGGCCGTCAGCACCTCCAGACCGTCGGGGAAGGGGAAGAACGCGTCGGAAGCCGCGTACGCACCGGCCGACCGCTCCTCTCCCGCCCGCTGGACGGCGAGTTTCGCGGAGTCGACCCGGTTGACCTGGCCCATGCCGACCCCCACCGTCGCACCGCCGCGCGCGAGCAGGATGGCGTTCGACTTCACCGCGCGGCAGGCCCGCCAGGCGAACGCCAGCTCGGCCAGCTCGGCCGGCGCCAGCGGACTCCCGCTGGCGAGGCGCCAGTTCGCCGGGTCGTCGCCGTCGGCCTGCAGCCGGTCGGTGGCCTGGACGAGTGCGCCGCCGTCGATCGGCTTCACCTCGACGGGGTCGGAGGGAGCCTCCACGCAGCGCAGCACCCGGATGTTCTTCTTCCGGCTGAGCGCCTCCACCGCACCCTGTTCGTAGGCAGGGGCGACGATGACCTCGGTGAAGATCCCGGCGACCTGCTCGGCCATCTCCAGCGAGACCGGCGCGTTGACGGCGATCACGCCGCCGTACGCGGACAGCGGGTCGCACTCGTGGGCCTTGCGGTGCGCCTCGGCCACGTCTGAACCGACCGCGATACCGCAGGGGTTGGCGTGCTTGATGATCGCGACACACGGGTCTTCGTGGTCGTACGCAGCTCGCCGTGCCGCCTCGGTGTCCGTGTAGTTGTTGAACGACATGGCCTTGCCGTGCAGTTGCTCGGCCTGGGCCAGCCCGCCGTTTCCGGTGGCGTAGAGGGCGGCGGGCTGGTGCGGGTTCTCGCCGTAGCGCAGCACGTCGGTGCGCTCGTAGGCCGAGCCGAGGAACTCGGGGAAGGCGGAGTCGTCGACGGCGGCGTAGTCGAGCGCGAACCAGGTGGCCACGGTCAGGTCGTACGCCGCCGTGTGCTGGAACGCTTCTGCTGCCAGGCGCTTGCGCGCGGCGAGCGTGAAGCCGCCGCCGTTCGCCGCCGCCAGGGCGTCCGGGTAGCGCCCGGGGTTGACGACGACCGCGACCGACGGGTGGTTCTTGGCCGCCGCCCGCACCATCGAGGGGCCGCCGATGTCGATCTGCTCCACACACTCGTCCGGGGAGGCGCCCGAGGCGACCGTCTCCCGGAACGGGTACAGGTTCACCACGACCAGCTCGAAGGGCACCACACCCAGCTCCCCCAGCTGACGCCGGTGGCTCTCCAGCCGCTGGTCGGCCAGGATGCCCGCGTGGACGCGGGGGTGCAGGGTCTTGACCCGGCCGTCCAGGCACTCGGGGAAGCCGGTCAGCTCCTCGACCGGGGTGACCGGTACGCCGGCCGCCGCGATCTTCGCGGCGGTGGAGCCGGTGGAGACCAGCTCCACTCCGGCCGCGTGCAGGCCACGGGCCAGATCCTCCAGCCCCGTCTTGTCATACACGCTGATCAGCGCACGGCGGACGGGCCGCTTCGTACCCTCACCCTCGGCGCTCGCGGTCTGTGTAGTCGCACCTTCGGCGGTCACGGGATCCTTACCTTTCGTCCCTCAATGCGGTAGCCGTCGCGCGCCAGACGCCCGACGACCTCGACGAGCAGACGTCGCTCGACTTCCTTGATCCGCTCGTGGAGAGCGGTTTCGTCGTCCTCGTCCCGCACCTCGACAACGCCCTGGGCGATAATCGGGCCGGTGTCGACGCCGTCGTCGACGAAGTGGACGGTGCACCCGGTGACCTTCACGCCGTACGCGAGCGCGTCGCGTGCGCCGTGGGCACCGGGGAAACTGGGCAGCAGCGCGGGGTGCGTGTTGACGAACCGCCCCCCGAAGCGGGCGAGGAACTCCTCACCCACGATCTTCATGAAACCCGCCGAAACGACGAGGTCGGGAGCGTACTCGGCGGTCGCCTCGGCCAGGGCGGCATCCCAGGCGGCCCGGTCGGCGTGATCGGGCACCCGGCACACAAAGGCGGGGAGGCCGGCGCGCTCGGCGCGCTCCAGACCCTCGATCCCGTACCGGTCGGCGCCGACGGCCACGATCTGAGCCCCGTACGCGGGCGCCCCCTGGACGGCGATCGCGTCGAGCAGGGCCTGCAGGTTCGTACCGGAGCCCGATACGAGCACCACCACACGGGCGGGGCGGGAAGCGGGCCGGAAGACGGGCACAGCCACGACGGTGCTCTTTCTGGCGAGACGGTGTGAGGACGGCGAGACGGTGTGAGGACGGGGGCAGCGTGTTGCTCCGGCCTTGTGCGGTCGCACAAGCTCGTGGAACGCGGATTCCGGGGAACTCTCCAAAGCGGCCGACCGTCGGCAACGATACCGGCACCGCAAGCCGACCCCCACGGGACGGGGGGAGGCACGGAAGGTAGCGTCAGGCATACCTATGCGTACCTGACGCGCTGCGTGCCCGACACGGGAAGAGCAAGGGGAAGACACACACCACATGACCGACCGACGCCGCCGCCGCGCGGCCCACGCCGAGCCTTCTCACGAGGACAACCCCTTCGCGCCGCCGCCGGAGGGCAGGCCGGACCAGCCCTGGGAACCGCGCCGCCCGGCGAACTCGGACGGCGGCTCCGGCAACGGCGACGAACCGGGTGGCGGCAACGGCGGTGGTGACGGGAGCAACGACGGGAACGGCAACGGCTCGTCCCGCTGGGGCCGCAAGTGGAGCTCCCGCCAGCCCGGCCGCCAGGGCGGCGGCTTCGGCGGGCCCGGCCAGCCCGGACAGGGGCAGGGCAATGGCAACGGCAACGGCGGGAACGGCAACGGCGGCAAGAGCCGCGGCGGCCTCCGCTGGGACCCGAGCGACCCCTACCAGCGCCACGCCCGCTACGCCCTGCACGCCGGGATCTGGGGGCTCTTCTTCGCCCTCTTCAGTCTCGTGGAGATCGCCCTCCTGCTCGGCGCGCTGGCGGTCTACTGGGGCATCAGCGGAGCGCGCGGCAAGCCGTTCCGCTCGGGCGCGGCGGCGGGACATTCCGGCGGCACCGAGGCGACCGCCACGGCAGAGGACGTGGCGGGCACCGACCGTACGGCGTCACCCTCCTCCCCCGGCACTCCGGCGCGGCCCACCGCGCCGCCGGTCCCGGTCTCGGCCACCCCGGCGCAGGCCAGGAAGGCGCGGACGACGGCGGCCGTGAGCGGCCTGGTGATGGGCGGCCTCGCCCTCCTGATCGTGGTGGGCACGTACAGCCTTCAGCTGGTCTACAACGACTACTACAGCTGCAAGGACGACTCGCTGACCCAGTCCTCCCGCGAACAGTGCGAGGATCTGGTGCCGGACGAGATCCTTCCCGTCCTGGAGAACCAGGGCTAAGAGCCCCTAACAGAATGGGCGGTCGATCAGCTTGCGGCGTCTGGTGCGTGCGCTCGCAAGGCGGAGGATCGTCCTCGTACTGGGCGTACATGGACGACTCCGACAACGCGGCGAGCGCGCGTGCCAGGCGTCGCAAGCCGACCGCCCATTCTGTTAGGGGCTCTAAGGGCTGTCCCGTAATCCCTGGCGGGCTCGCGGGGCTCCGGCGCGCGCTTGACAAAAGTATTTGCCGTGTCGGCAAATGGGAGAATGGCAGACGACGACCTTCCCGGCGTACTGAGCGCCGTGGGCCCACGGCTGCGCGCCCTGCGGCGCGAGCGCGGGGCGACGCTGGCCGAGCTGAGCGAATCCACCGGCATCTCGCTCAGCACCCTCTCCCGCCTGGAGTCCGGGCAGCGGAAACCGACTCTCGAACTTCTGCTGCCACTCGCCAAGACCCATGGCGTGCCGCTGGACGAACTGGTGGGCGCGCCCCCCACCGGCGACCCCCGCATCCATCCGCGGCCCTTCAACCGGCACGGGCAGGTCTTCGTGCCGCTCACCCGGCACCTCGGCGGGCTGCACGCCTACAAGCAGATCCTGCCCGTCCGGAAGGGATGGGAGCAGACGGAGCAGCAGCAGAAGGCCGGGCACCCGCGGCCGGAGCAACGCGTGCACGAGGGCTATGAGTGGCTGTACGTGCTCTCCGGGCGCCTGCTTCTCGCGCTGGGCGAGCACGAACTGGTCCTCGGCGCGGGCGAGGCGGCGGAGTTCGACACCCGCACGCCCCACGGATTCGCCAACGCCGGGGCCGTGCCCGTCGAGTTCCTCAGCCTGTTCGGGGCGCAGGGCGAGCGGATGCACGTGCGGGCCCGGGTCGACGGAAGATGAGGCGGCGAGGTCGCGGCGCGGGAGCCCAAGGGCTGTCCCGTGATCCCTGGCGGGCGCACGACGACAGCTACGGCACCTCGCTGCGTTGCCGGAACGCCCGGACACGCCCAGTATGAGGACGCCCCTCCACCTTGCGAAGCACGCATCTGACGCCGCGCGCTGATCCACCAGGGATCACGGGACAGCCCTCAGGGTCTCTCGGTCTTTCCGGTCTCGACGGGTTCCTGGGGTTCCTCCGGTTCGCGCGGTGAGAGGGGTTCGAAGGCCGGCATCAGGCCGCCGCCCGCCTCCTTGAGTGCGGCCCAGCGAGTGCGACGGGCAGCCGTGCTGTGCCAGTCGTCGGCCGGGACCGGCCGAGTACGCGGGTGGGCCGTGGGCTCAACCGCGTCCCCGGACGCGAGTGCGGGTACGCGCAGCGCGCTGCGCAGGCGCCAGCCGCGTACGGCGAGCGCCGCCGGGACGCCCGCCAGCAGCGTCCATCCGAGCGCCGCCGCACCGGACAGCCACCAGCTGGGCCCGAGCCGGGCGAGCCGCCCCGTGCCGAGTGCACCGCCGGAGAAGCCCGCCAGCAGGGCCATCACCACCCCGCAGCCGCAGGCCGCGAGTGCGGCGACAGCCGTCGTGCCGCGTACGCTCCGCGTGTCCTCCCGCTGCCCCGGCACCGGCACGGCCGTACGGGCGGCATGCCAGCCCACTGCCAGCCCCGCGGCCAGCGGTACGACACCTGTCGCCCAGGTCAACGGCGTGCCGGGCCCCTCTTGCGGCAGCGCGGCGAGCAGCGGGAAGCGCGGCAGCTCCGGGGGGTATCCGGCGCCGAGCGGTCCCACCGCGCTGCCGGTGCCGAGGGCGAAGCCGGGGCCGAGCCCGTAGGCCGCACCCCACACCACGGCGTTGGGCAGCAGCGCGAGCAGCAGCAGCGACACCGCGAGGTGATCCGGCAGTCCGCCCGTGAGCTGCCCGAAGGTGCGCCAGGCGTCGCCGGTGTGGCGTGCGAGCGTGAGCAGGAACAGCAGCGCTCCCCCGCCCAGCAGTACGCCGACCCCGGTACCGGCCGCCCGGAGCGCGTCCGGGAGCTGCCGTCCGTCGGCTGGTGCCCCCAGGGTGGCGGCGGCGAGTGCGGTCAGGGCGGCGATGAACAGCGGAAGCGCGAGCGTGGCGCTGAGTACGTGCACCCGGAGGGGGCCGGTGGAGGCGTAGGCCGTGGCGGCGGCGCTCACCAGGAGATAGCCCGCCGACACCCAACCCGCCGACACCCAAGCGGCAGCCCGTACCGTGCCGCCGTCCGGGCTCTGGTGGCGGGCCGTCAGCGCCGCTCGTGTCACCCGGAACAGCAGCCACGCCGGAAGTGCGGCGAGCAGCAGGGGTGTCAGCGCCACGGGCGCGGAGCCGCCGTTGAGCGTCTCGGCGCGGACGAGTTGAGCGCCGTGTGCGAGGAGCCAGAGGTCGGCGGCGATGTGGAGCGCCGCGCCGGGGCCGCTGCCCGGGTAGGGGGAGACGATCCAGAGGAGGAGCACGACGACGGCGAGGGTGCCGAGGCCGAGCCCGGCGGCGAGCATGCCCGCCAGCAGCAGGCGCCCGGCGAGGGACCGGGGACGTGGTGGGTCGGCGCTCAGGACAGGCGGCCGGGGCTCGGTACCGCCGTCCGGGTGCGTTGTCGGGCCGGTGTACGTCCGTTCGCTCACGCGGACATGCTCCCAACAACACACGTTTCGCCCAGGTAGCGCGCGAATCGTCGTGGTGTCGCCCAGTGTGGAGTTATGCACTTTTTCACACGATATGCCAAAACAGGTCCATCGGTGGTCCACCCCCTGGAGAGGCGGGCATGACGACCTTGACGAGAGCGCGACGCCGACAGAGGGCGAAGGGCAGGACCGCCCCGGCGGAGGACGGATCGGCCGCAGCGGATGCGCCGGCCCCCGCCTCAGGGGAAATCACCGAGGAAGCCCCGCGAGAGCCGGAGACTCCGGAGGAACCGGATCCACCGGACGAACCAGAGGAACCCCGGGCCGTGGAGGCCACCCGCGATGCGGAACCACCGCACCCCGCCGCGCAGGCGTTCGATCTCCTCTACGCCCTCAACGCCCCCGCGCTCACCCGCCAGGCGTACCTGCTCTGCGGACACCACCGCGTCGCCGAGCACGCCGTCCGGTACGCCTTCCACCTCGCCTGGGAACGCTGGCCAGAGGTGGCGGTCGACCAGGACCCGACCAGCTGGGTCCGGGCCGCGGCGTACGAGTACGCGCTGTCGCCCTGGCACCGGTTCCGTCCCGGCCGCCCCGGGCACCGGACTCACCGCACCCCTCCGGGTCCACCCGCCGACCGGGCGCTGTTCGACGCGTGGATGTCGCTGCCCCGCTCGTACCGGCGGGCGTTGCTGCTGCATGACGGGCTCGGGATGAGCGTGGCGAAGACCGCCGCCGAGACCGAGTCGAGCGGTCCCGCCGCCTACGGCCGGATCTTCCACGCGCGGGAGTCGCTCACCGCCCTCGTGCCGGAACTGCGGGAGGCGCCCGCCGAGCAGCGCGCCGGGCTGCTCAGGGACCGGCTGCGCCTGCTGGCCGACGCCCAGTCCGTCCGTATCCGCCCGGCCGAGGCCGTACGGACCGGCAGCGAGCACACCACCCGGCGCCGGACCCGGGCGTCGTTCGGACTGACGGCGCTCGTCGTGACGGCGGTGGCGGCCACGGCGGTGACGGCCGAGACCCGCTCGGTGGACCCGGCCGAGCACCAGTGGCCCGCCCCTGCGGTGGCGCCGCCGTCAGGGGGCGAGGGCGGCGGCACCCCGGAGATCTACGCACCGCAGCTGCGCTCCTCCAACGAGCGGGTGCACCTCGACGAGGCGGGCACCCAGGACGGGCAGGGCGTGTCGGAGAAGTAGCGCGGGCCGCGGGACTTCCCCAACACGCCCCAGGCGGCGGCACCCGCACACGCCGACGGGCCCGCACCCCCGAGGGTGCGGGCCCGTTCCCACGTGTGGGCGGCCCGGTGCCGCGCTGTGGCGCTCCGTGCCGGAGTCAGCCGACGAGCAGCTCGCGTGCCAGCCGCGCGGCCTCGGACGGGGTCTTGCCGACCTTCACGCCCGCGGCCTCGAGGGCCTCCTGCTTCGCCTGCGCCGTGCCGGACGAGCCGGAGACGATCGCACCGGCGTGGCCCATGGTCTTGCCCTCGGGCGCGGTGAAGCCCGCGACATAGCCGACGACCGGCTTGGTCACGTGCGCCTTCACGAAGTCGGCCGCGCGCTCCTCCGCGTCGCCGCCGATCTCACCGATCATGACGATCAGGTCGGTGTCGGGGTCGGCCTCGAAGGCCCTCAGCGCGTCGATGTGCGTGGTCCCGATCACCGGGTCCCCGCCGATGCCGACGCAGGTCGAGAAACCGATGTCCCGCAGCTCGTACATCATCTGGTACGTCAGCGTGCCGGACTTCGACACCAGGCCGATACGGCCCGGCTTGGTGATGTCGGCCGGGATGATGCCCGCGTTGGACCCGCCCGGAGTGATCAGGCCGGGGCAGTTGGGGCCGATGATGCGCGTCTTGTTGCCCTTCTGGCCCGCGTGGGCCCAGAAGGAGGCGGAGTCGTGGACGGCGATGCCCTCGGTGATCACCACGGCGAGCGGAATCTCGGCGTCGATCGCCTCAATGACCGCGCTCTTGGTGAACTTCTCCGGGACGAACACGACGGTGACGTCGGCGCCGGTGGCCTCCATGGCCTCCTTGACGGTGCCGAAGACCGGTACCTGCGTGCCGTCGAAGTCAACGGACGTGCCCGCCTTGCGGGGGTTCACGCCGCCGACGATGTTGGTGCCCGAGTCCAGCATGCGCTTGGTGTGCTTCTGGCCCTCGGAGCCGGTCATCCCCTGGACGATGACCTTGCTTTCCTTCGTGAGGAAAATAGCCATGGTTGTCGGTGTCCCTCGTCCTTTACTTGGCGGCCAGCTCGGCGGCGCGGTCGGCCGCACCGTCCATGGTGTCCACCTGCTGCACCAGCGGGTGGTCGGCGTCACTGAGGATCTTGCGTCCCAGCTCCGCGTTGTTGCCGTCGAGGCGTACGACCAGCGGCTTGGTGACGTCCTCGCCCTTGGACTTGAGAAGCTCCAGAGCCTGCACGATGCCGTTGGCGACGGCGTCGCAGGCGGTGATGCCACCGAAGACGTTGACGAACACGGACTTGACGTCCGGGTCGCCGAGGATGATCTCCAGGCCGTTCGCCATGACCTCGGCCGACGCGCCGCCGCCGATGTCCAGGAAGTTGGCGGGCTTGACGTGCTGGTGCGCCTCACCGGCATAGGCGACGACGTCCAGGGTGGACATGACCAGCCCGGCGCCGTTGCCGATGATGCCGACCTGGCCGTCCAGCTTCACGTAATTGAGCCCCTTGGCCTTGGCCGCGGCCTCCAGGGGGTTGGCCGCCGCCTTGTCCTCCAGCGCCGCGTGGTCCGGCTGGCGGAACTCGGCGTTGGCGTCCAGGGAAACCTTGCCGTCGAGCGCGATGACCTTGCCGTCACCGGTCTTGACCAGGGGGTTCACCTCGACAAGGAGGGCGTCCTCCTTGATGAAGACATCCCACAGCTTCTTCAGGACGTTCACGATCTGGTCGGTGAGCTCGGCCGGGAACTTCGCCGCCGCGACGATCTCGCGCGCCTTGGCGTCCGTCACGCCCTCGATCGCGTCGACCGGGATCTTGGCCAGCGCCTCGGGCTTGGTGACGGCGACCTCCTCGATCTCGACACCGCCCTCGACGGAGGCCATGGCCAGGAAGGTGCGGTTGGTGCGGTCCAGGAGGAAGGAGACGTAGTACTCCTCGGCGATGTCCGCGGTCTCGGCCAGCATCACCTTGTGGACCGTGTGGCCCTTGATGTCCATGCCCAGGATCTGGGTCGCCTTCTCGACCGCGTCGGACGGGTCGGCGGCCAGCTTCACGCCGCCCGCCTTGCCACGACCGCCGGTCTTGACCTGCGCCTTGACGACCGCGCGACCGCCGAGTCGCTCGGTCACCTCGCGCGCCGCCTCCGGCGTCTCGATGACTTCACCGGCCAGTACCGGTACGTCATGCTTGGCGAAGATATCCCTCGCCTGATACTCGAACAGGTCCACGCGCGTACGTCCCCTTAATCAGTGGTATCGCGGTTGTCAGCGTGGGCGTGCCGCGTGGCCGCGGCTTCACCAGGGGCGCGCGGCATGTCCGCCTTGCAGGTTAGCCCCGCCCGTGAGCGGCGCATGAATTCCAGCTCACAACGGCGCGGTGAGACCGGTCACAGCTAGGGTCTGTCTGCCCCGTGCTCAGAGCGCCGTCGGTCAGAGCGCCGTCGGTCAGGGCCCCTCAGTCAGGGCAGGGGCAGCATGCCCGGCAGGTCTGCCGGGTTGCCGGGCAGCGTCGGCACGCCGGGGATCTGCGGGACCTCCGGGGTGACGGGCAGTTCGGGCACCGACAGCGGCAGCACACTCACGCTCGGGACCCCGGGCGCGAGGGAGGGCACCCCGACCCCCGAGCCCTCCGGGACGGCGGGCACACCGCCCTGCACGGTCTCGATCGCCCGCTCGAGGGCCGGCTGGAGCACGGAGTCCCGGCCCGTGCCCGTGCCGCCCGTGCCGCCCGCGCCGTCCGCCTGGGCGGAGGTGGCGCCGCAGGCCAGCAGACCGCCGACGCTGGTGAGTACCGCGAAGGCACGGTGGATGTTCCTGCTCATGCTGCGGTCACTCCGCGAGGTCGTGGTGGTCTGCCGGACCGACCCTGCACGGCTTCGCCCCGGCGCGCAACGGTGGTCACGACATGTTCACCGCTCCGCACGCCCGCTCCACCGCTCGCCCCGGACGCCGCGCCGCCGCTCACTCCGGGGGCACCGGCAGGGCCCGCTTCTCGATGGCCGCCGCCATCACGTCCGGGAAGAGGTCCGGCGTACAGGCGAAGGCCGGTGCCCCCAGGGCGGCCAGCGCCGCCGCGTGCTCACGGTCGTAGGACGGCGCGCCCTCGTCCGAGAGCGCCAGCAGCGTGACGAACTGCACGCCCGACGCCTTCATCGCGGCCACCCGCTTGAGCATCTCGTCCCGGATGCCGCCCTCGTAGAGGTCGCTGATGAGCACCACGACCGTTTCGGCCGGACGGCTGATCTGCGACTGGCAGTACGCGAGCGCCCGGTTGATGTCCGTACCGCCGCCGAGCTGGGTGCCGAACAACACGTCGACCGGATCATCGAGATCGTCGGTGAGGTCGACGACGTTCGTGTCGAAGACGACGAGCCGGGTGCTGATCGACCGCATCGAGGCGAGCACCGCACCGAACACCGAGGCGTAGACGACGGACGCGGCCATCGAACCGGACTGGTCGATGCAGAGGATGACGTCCTTCTTCACGGCCTGGGCGGCCCGGCCGTACCCGATCAGCCGCTCGGGCACGATCGTCCGGTACTCCGGGAGGTAGTTCTTGAGGTTGGCCCGGATCGTGCGGTTCCAGTCGATGTCCCGGTGGCGGGGGCGGCTGATACGGGCGGAGCGGTCGAGGGCCCCGGTGAGTGTGGCCCGGGTGCGGGTCGCGAGCTTCCTCTCCAGCTCGGCGACCACCTTCCGCACCACCAGCCGTGCCGTCTCCTTGCTGGTCTCGGGCATCGCCTTGTTCAACGACAGCAGAGTCCCCACCAGGTGGACGTCGGCCTCGACCGCCTCCAGCATCTCCGGCTCCAGGAGCAGTGCGGAGAGGCCGAGCCGGTCGATTGCGTCCCGCTGCATCACCTGGACCACGGAGCTGGGGAAGTACGTCCGGATGTCCCCCAGCCAGCGGGCGACCTTCGGGGCGGAGCCGCCCAGCCCGGCCGACCGCTTGCCCGGACGCCCGCCGCCACTCGCGCCGTAGAGCGCCTCGAGGGTGCGGTCCATCGCGGCGTCCGGACCGCTCAGCCGGCAGCCGGTGCCGTCGTCGGCCTCACCGCCGCCGAGCACGAGCCGCCAGCGCCGCAACCGCTCCGCACCGTCATCCCCGGGCGCTGGCGCTGGCACTGGCACTGGCACTGGCACTGACGCTGACACCGGCACCGCGCTCCCGTTCCGCTGGTTCATCCCGCCCTCCCCTTCGCATTCGCACTCTGCTCGTCCCCACCTGCCGCGCTCCCAGCCATCACCCTCCGCCGCCCCAGGAGCAGCCGGAGCGTGGGCAGTACGGCGTCCGCGCGCCCGGAGTCCAGCCCCGGGCCGAAGCCCGGCATGCCGTCCGGCGCGGCGGCGGGCACCGGACCGGCGCGGCCCTCCCCTGCGGGACCGCGCCGCACCAGTTCCCCGACCGTGCGCCGCACCCCGGGCTCGTACGCCGCGAACGTCCGGCGCAGCAGCGGCAGTACGTCGGTGAAGGATTCCGCCGGGACCTGCGACAGCCAGCCGTCCACCAGTGACAGCAGCCGCTGGTCATGGACGAGCAGCATGCCGCCGCCGGCGAGGAAGCCCTCGATCCACGCCGCCGCCTCGGCCGGAGCCGTGCCGGGGGAGAGCGCCAGACCCATCAGCCGGGCTGCCTCGCCCTCCGCCAACTGCCCGTCGTCGAGCAGCAGCCGGGTGCAGCGTCCGCGCACGACTCCGGCCGTGCGGTCGCGCGCCGCGAGACGCCGCAGCACACCGCGCCAGCGCGACAGCAGTGCATCGGCGCCGCCGCCCTCCGCGCTCTCTCCCCTTTCCGGGCTCGCGCTTTCCGGGCTCGCGCTTTCCGGGTTCTCCGCGCGGGTCTGCGCGAGCAGGCCGATCGCCTGGTGCGCGGTGTCCAGATGCCCGCGCATCTGCGCCGCGCCGTCCGCGTCCAGTCCGGCGCAGGCGGGCGGCAGGCCGACACACACCCGCTCGGCCAGCCCGGCCGCAACCTCGGCCAGCGCCACCGTGTCCGTGCCACGGACGTCGCCGTACCGCACGGAGCGCACCAACGGCGGCAGGGCCTGGGCGAGATGGCCGACGTCGGCGTCGAGCGCCGCACGGTCGGCCAGGGCCCGCATCACCCTCGGCAGTGCGTCCGGCAGTTCAGCGAGCAGGCAGCGCTCGGCGAGCGCCGTGACCTCGGCCAGCGTCGTCGCCCCGGCCGCCTCGGTCTCGGCCTTCGCCGTGGCCGCCGACAGCACCGTGGTGCCCCAGACCCCAGCCTCGGCTGTCCGCACCGACAGCTCCGGCTCCCAGCGCAGCAGCCAGCTCTCGCGGAAGGTGCCGGTACCGGCGGTACGGGAGCGCGCCGGATCGCCCCACTCCACGGCGAGGAGGCGCAGCCGGTGCAGCAGGCGGCTGCGGGAGGAGTCCATCTCCTTGCGCAAGTCCAGCTCCAGCTCACGTTCGCGGGCCTCGGCCTTGAGCCGGAGGCTCTTCTGCTGCCGGGCCAGATCCCGCTGGAGCGGGACGGCGGGCGCGCTTCCGGGCACCTCCCCCATTTCGTCGCCCACGACGAGACGGTCCTGGATGAGCGCCAGCGGTACGTCCGAGCCCTCGCACAGCACCGCCCGTATGGCGTCGACCGTCTCGGCGAGCCCCGCCAGCGGGCGGCCTCGCACGGCGGCCAGGGTCTCGGCCATCCGGACCGCCTCGATCACATGCGCGGGCGACACGGTGTGGTCCTCGTCGCGCAGCAGCCCGGCGACGCGCGTCATCCACCGGGTGAGCGGGCGGTCCGGGGCGGCGAAGAGATGGCCGTACCAGCCGGGCGAGGCGATCCCGGCGCCGTATCCGCTGCGCCGGCTGAGCCTGCGGTGCGTCCAGGGCACCCAGGTGACCTCGACCTTCGCCTTCGGGAGGCCCTTGAGGAGCGCCCGGTCGGCGGCGGCGGTGGAGGATTCGGACAGCGCGGGTACATGCCAGGCGCCGCAGACGACGGCGACGGCCTGCTCACCGTGCTCCGCGAACTCCTTGCGCGCCTCGCGGAGCCGCAGCCGCATGTGCGCCTCGCGCACCAGATCCCGGCGGTGCCCGCCGTGCCCGTGCACCTCGCGGAGCGCGGCCATCGCCTCGCCGAGCGCGGCGAACGGGGCGTACGGATCGGTGTCGGGGCCGCCCGCGCCCCGGTGCTCGACGACGTCCTCCCACCAGCGCTCCGGATCGTCATACCCTGCCGTCTCGGCGAGGACCGCGAGCGGGTCGAGCCGCAGCTCGGCATCCCCGCCCGGCTCCCCCTCCGCCGCTTCTCCCCCCTCGCCTTCTCCCTCCTCTCCGAGGACCAGCGAGTGCGCTGCGGGCAGGTCGAAGAAGCGCACCGGGACGCCGCGCTCCAGCGCCCAGCGGATCGCCACCCACTCCGGCGAGAACTCCGCCAGGGGCCAGAACGCCGCCTTACCGGGCTCGTCCACCACATGGGCGAGCAGCGCGACCGGCGGGCGCATCTCCTCGTCACCCGCGAGGGCCACGACGCCGTCCGCCTCCGGCGGGCCCTCCACCAGCAGCACCTTCGGGGCGTACGCGTCGAGCGCCGCGCGCACGGCTCGGGCCGAACCGGGGCCGTGATGCCGCACGCCCAGCAGCAGCGGCCCCGTCACGCGGAGACCTCACGGCACGCGCGGTAGAAGTCCTTCCAGCCTTCGCGCTCCCGAACGACGGCCTCCAGATACTCCTGCCACACGGTCTGGTCCGCCGCCGGGTCCCGCACGACGGCGCCGAGGATGCCCGCCGCGACGTCGCTGGACCTCAGCACGCCGTCCCCGAAGTGCGCGGCCAGCGCCAGCCCGCCCGTCACCACCGAGATCGCCTCCGCCGTCGACAGCGTGCCGGAGGGTGACTTGACCTTCGTACGCCCGTCCGCCGTGACGCCCTCGCGCAGCTCGCGGAAGACGGTGACGACGCGGCGGATCTCGTGCAGTCCTTCCGGCACGGAGGGCAGGTCGAGGGAGCGGCCGAGCTGATCGACGCGGCGCGAGACGATGTCGACCTCCGCCTCGGCGGTGGCGGGCAGCGGCAGCACCACGGTGTTGAAGCGGCGGCGCAGCGCGCTGGACAGCTCGTTCACCCCCCGGTCGCGGTTGTTGGCGGTGGCGATCAGGTTGAAGCCGCGCACCGCCTGCGTCTCCTCGCCCAGCTCCGGGATGGGAAGGGTCTTCTCCGAGAGCACCGTGATCAGCGTGTCCTGGACGTCGGCCGGGATACGGGTCAGCTCCTCGACACGCGCCGTCAGGCCCTCGGCCATGGCCCGCATCACCGGACTGGGCACCAGGGCCTCGCGGCTGGGACCGTGTGCCAGCAGCCGCGCGTAATCCCAGCCGTACCGGATCGACTCCTCGGCGGTGCCCGCCGTGCCCTGCACCAGCAGGGTGGAGTCTCCACTGACCGCTGCCGCCAGATGCTCGGAGACCCAGGTCTTGGCCGTGCCGGGAACGCCGAGCAGCAGCAGCGCGCGATCGGTGGCCAGCGTGCTGACGGCGACCTCGACGATGCGGCGCGGGCCCACGTACTTGGGCGAGACCACCGTGCCGTCCGGCAGGGTGCCGCCGAGCAGATAGGTGGCGACGGCCCACGGCGAGAGCCGCCACCGCTCCGGCCGCGGCCGGTCGTCCGCTGCGGCGAGCGCCTTCAGCTCGCTCGCGAATGCGTCCTCTGCGTGCGGGCGCAGGGCATGCGTCGTCTCGGTCACAAATCCCCCTCGGAATGCCGCGGATCGATGTGCTCCCACCTTGCACCGAGCCACTGACAATCCCCCTCGACCCGGCACCCGCCCTGGTCGCGGCGGTGGCGGGGAGGAATGTCAGTGGCCCCGCCTACCGTCAGGGACATGAGTGGACAGGGGGTCCGCTGGACAGCGGAACAAGTGCTGGCGCTGGCGCCTGACACGGCGTCGCGGAAGAGCGGGAGCAAGCTCGCAGCTCCCGGACCATGGTCGGAGGCAGGCACGGCGGACGGCGCACTGTGGGGGCTGTGCAAGGGCAGCGGCAAGACCCCGTACCGCACGGTGGTGGACGTCGACGGAGGGAACGGGCCTGGATACACGTGCAGTTGCCCCAGCCGGAAGTTTCCGTGCAAGCACGCACTCGGCCTGCTGCTGCTGTGGGCGGGTGGCGAGGAATCCGTCGGGCCCGCACCGGAGGTGCCCCAGTGGGCTC
Source organism: Streptomyces gossypii (assembly GCF_025165795.1). GTDB lineage: Bacteria > Actinomycetota > Actinomycetes > Streptomycetales > Streptomycetaceae > Streptomyces > Streptomyces gossypii. The sequence continues at coordinate 327,907 of NZ_JAJAGO010000009.1, read as the reverse complement.
AGGAGTGGCTCGCGGGGCGCAGGCAGCGCGCGCGGCAGGCGGCCGGCGCGGGAGACGCCGGGGGCGGTGCGGGCGGGGCAGGGCAGCCCGCCGATCCGGAGGCGGCCCGGCGGCGTGCCGAGCGCCGCGCCCGCCTGGTGAGCGCCGGGGCGGCGGAGCTGGAGCAGCGGCTGACGGATTTGCTGCGCGGCGGTCTGGCGGCGGCGGAGCACCAGGGGTATGCCGCGTGGGACGAAATGGCGGCCCGGATGGTCGACGCGCAGGCGAAGGGGCTGGCGGACGGGCTGCGGGAGTTGGGAGCCATCCCCTCCTCGGGCCCCGGCTGGCCGGAGCGGCTGCTCTCGGAGAGCGCCCTCCTGCATCTGCTGGCCCAGGGCGTCCTCGGCCTGGAGCAGCCCGAGGGTTCCTCTTCTGGCGGCACCGCTCCTGAGCGCTCGCAGCCCGGCACCCCGCCGTCCGGCAGCCGACTGCCGGAGCCGCTCGCGGCGACGGTGCGCAGCCGGGTCGGGCTCACGGTCGACACGGCCCGTCTGCTCGCCGACGAGGAGGCGCGCGTGCGGGACGACTGGCTGGTGCTGGCCCAACGGGACACCGACGAGGGCAAGCTGACGGTGCGCAGGATCTGGCTGTCCGGGCGGCGCTCGCGGCGCCCCGCCCTGCTGCTCTCCTTCGCCGTCGCGGGGCGCGCGCCACAACTGTCGCTGCCGGTGGGCAGCGTGCTGGACTGCGACCTCGCCTTCTATCCGGGTACGGCTCCGCTGCGCGCCGCGCTGGGCGAGCGGCACGGCCCGCCGGGAGCGGGCTTCCTGCCGGCCGCTGCCGGAGCGGCAGGCGGCGGAAGCTCCGTGGCGGCCGCGCTGGCTGCCTACGCGGCGGCGCTGTGCGAGGACCCGTGGCTCGACGCCTGGCCGGTCGTGCTGACGGATGTGGTGCCGATACCGGGCGGCCAGGGCGCCTGGCAGCTGGCCGACTCGGAGGGGGAGGGGGCTCTTCCGCTCGCCCCGGACTCCCCGCCCGCCGGGCTGTGGAAGCTGACGGCCCTCTCCGGCGGCGCGGCGCTCACCGTCTTCGGCGACTGCGGCCACCGCGGCTTCACCCCGTACACGGCTTGGAGTCCGACGGCGGATCACCCCGAGGCGATCCCGCTGTGACCCACGGGCCCGGCCACCACCCCAGCGCCGCGTCAGGGAAGGTTCACCCGCTCGCCGCCCTGGCACGGCACCAGCTACTGCGCGAGGAGACCGGATGGACACGACAGCAAGCACTCCGCCGACCGCTGGCACGCCGTGGAGCGAGTTGGTCACCGCGGCGCTGCTGGGCGCCGAGCGGCGGACACCGCCCGGCGGCAGCGTGACGGCGCTGCTGGACGCCGCCGCCGTCGAGACCGTACGGCGCCGGGCCGGGATGCGTCCCGCAGTCGCCGGGCCACGCCCGGAGCCCTCCCCGGCCGATGAGCGGCCCCCGCTGCCCGCCGCCGCCGAGCACCGCCTCTCGCTGCTGCTGGCGCGAGGCGGCGCAAGCTCCGGCGGCGGCGGGGGCAGGCGCGGCACGGCTCCGGATCTCGGCGAGCTGCTCCCGCAGTGGCTCGCCGCCGCCAACGCACACGGCTACCGGGCGCCCGAGGCCAAGCTGCCCGCGCTGCTCGACGCGGCACGGGCGCGTACGGATCTGCGTCCGCAGACTCTGGCCTTCGCCGGGCCGCGCGGCCGGTGGCTCGCCCGGCTCAATCCGGACTGGAAGTTCGCCCTGCGCAATGGCGGCGAACACACCGGGCACACGGGCTCGGCCGGTCCAGGGGACACCGGCACAAGCACCGGCACAAGCACCGGCGCAGAGGCCGTCACCACCGAGGTGGTGCAGGCGCTCTGGGACGAGGGGCTGTTCGCCGAGCGCGTCACGCTGCTCGCCTCGCTCCGCCGCCGGGACCCGGCCGCCGGGCTCGCGCTGCTGGCAAGCAGCTGGTCCGCCGAGCGGGCGGAGGACAGGCTGATGTTCCTCGACTCGCTGCGCGACGGCCTCTCGCCGGCCGACGAACCCTTCCTGGAGCAGGCCCTCGCCGACCGCAGCCGTACGGTCCGGGCCACCGGCGCCGAGCTGCTGTCCGCTTTGCCCGGCTCCGCACTCGCGGGCCGGATGGCGCGGCGCGCGAGTTCCTGCGTGAGCCTCGATCCCGTGCCCGACGGCCCTGACGACCGCATCCTCGTCGAGGCCCCGCATGAGTGCGATGCCGAGATGCAGCGGGACGGCGTGGTGCCGAAGCCGCCGGCGGGCCGGGGCGAGCGGGCCTGGTGGCTGGGGCAGTTGGTCGAGACCGCTCCGCTGGCCACCTGGACGGAGCGGTTCGGCGGCCGTACGCCTGCCGAGATCATCGCTCTGCCGGTGGCCGACGACTGGCAGCAGGACCTGCACGCCGCCTGGTGCCTGGCCGCCGTCCGGCAGCGGGACGTGGGCTGGGCGCGTGCCCTGGTCGGCGCCCCCGGCGCCTCCCCCGCGCAGGGCCCGGGAGACCCGGCGAAGCTGCTGGCGGTGCTGCCTCCGGAGGAGCGGGCCGTGTGGGCGGCCCGGTTCATCGCCGCGCACGGCCTCTCGGAAGCCTTCCGGATACTGGGGGTGTGTGCGGTGCCCTGGTCCGACCCGCTGGGGCGCGCGGTGATGGACGCGCTGGAGATCGCCCGCGACGCGGGAAGCTACCCGTGGAGCTTCAGCGGGGTGATGGGCCTCGCCGAGCGTTGTCTCGACCCCGTCGACGCGGACCGGCTGGCCCCGTTGGCAGCGGTTCCGGACGAGCCGGAGGACGGCTCGCCCGGAGCGGGCAGCTACTGGTCGGAGGCGTTCCAGAGGCTGGTGTCGACGCTGCGGCTGCGCGCCGAGATGCGGGCCGAGCTGCGGGGCGAGGCACTTGGCGTCGCGGCGCAGGCCGTCGCAGCGGAAGGGTGAGCGGACGGGGCAACGGGCGTGTTCAGGCGGGGCGTGTTCAGGCGGGGACCTGGCGTACGTGGCTGCGGACCCACTGCACGACCTCGCCCGTGGGCGCGCCGGGAGTGAAGATCGCGGCTACTCCCAGCTCCTTCAGCGGGGCGATGTCACCCTCCGGGATGATGCCGCCGCCGAAGACCTTGATGTCCTCGGCCTCACGCTCCCTGAGCAGCTCCAGCACCTTGGCGAAGAGGGTGTTGTGCGCGCCGGAGAGGATGGAGAGCCCGATCGCGTCCGCGTCCTCCTGGATCGCGGTGTCCACGATCTGCTCGGGCGTCTGGTGCAGCCCGGTGTAGATGACTTCCATGCCCGCGTCGCGCAGTGCTCGCGCGATGACCTTGGCACCTCGGTCGTGGCCGTCGAGACCCGGCTTGGCGACCACCACCCGGATCGGACCCGACACACCCATGACTGCCTCCATCTGCGAACTGCGGCGGCATCCTCGGCATCTCCGACCGCCGGAGTGAACGAACGTTATCTCCAGCATCTCCCATCAAGCCCGATCACGGGGGCCCACAGAGGGGGAAATCACATGAGCGGCCCCTGAGGGCCGCCCCGGGGCCTGGCCGTGCTCGCACGTCCTCGGAATACCCCGAGCCTCGGCGTGGCCTCTCGGCGCCTCTCCATGGAGTTCTTTATCGAACGCAATTCGAACGACTGGCCGAGTATCCGCCCGTAGTCCGCCGAAACACTGCCGAATGCCCGCTTCCTGACTGACGGAAACCTGCCGAAGATTGTCGCCGTCGCGTACCGCCGGGTACAGTCACCGCACTGCTCCGCCCCTGTTGTCGAGGCGAAAGAGAAGTGGTGGTGAACGACCGTCCCCCGTCGGGTTCCCCCATCCCGACAGATTCCGCTGCCGACTCCTCGCACGCGGCCTATGGCACTACCCCTTACGGGCAGTCGCCGTACGGCGGCTACGAGACCGGCGGCTACCCCGTCACCGGGTACGACGGTTACTCCACCGGCAGCTACGACACCGGCGTCTACCAGGACCCGAGTACTGCGGAGTACGGCGCGCAGCACGGCCAGGGCGACGCCCTCTTCGGCTCCCCCTACCCCGACGGCGGCCCGGACACGGGCGCGCACGCCGTCGCGGTCGGCTGGGACACCGGCTCCTATGCCACCGGTGCCTACGACGTCCCCAACGGGGCATACGACACCGGGGCGTACGACACCGGGACATACAGCACCGGGACATACGACACGGGCGCCTATCCGGTCGGCGCATACGAAACCGGCGGCTACGAACCCGGTGGATACGAGGCTGCCGCGTGGGACACCGGCGGATACCCGACCGCCGCCCATGATCCGGGTGCCTACGATCCGAACCTGTATGACACCGGGTCCTATGGCACCGCCGCATACGGCCAGCCCGCTCCGCAGGACACCGGTTCCTGGAACTGGACCGACACCGGCCAGCAGGCGACCGGCCTCATCCCGCCGCAGCGCGACCCCCAGGACCCGGGCTCCCACGCGGGGGCCGAGTGGGACTCGGGTGCGTACGGCCTCGCCCACGAAGCCACCGGCTACGACGCCGCTTACGACACCGGCACGTACGACACCGGCACGTACGACACCGGTGCGTACGACACCGGCACGTACGACACTGGTGCGTACAGCACGGGCGGGTACGACACCGGCGCCTGGGACGCCACCGGTTGGGACACCGGCGCTCTCAACACAGCGACGTACGAGGGCGGCCCGTACGAGGGCGCAGCCTACGAACAGCCCGCCGCAGCGTACGGAAGCGCCTACGAAGAGGTCGCGCACGGCCAGCCCGACGACCTCTACAGTCCGTACGAGGACGTCACCGCCGACGCGTTGGACGCCCCCGACGTGCCCGGCACGGAGGCGGAGCCTGAACCCGTGGCGGCGACCCCGCTCCACGAGGGCTCCATCCCCCCGAACCGTGGCCGCCGCCGTTCCGCGAAGCCCCGCCGTTCCGCCCTGCTGACCGTGGCCGTCCCCTCCGTCTGCGTGCTGGGCGTCGCGGGCATCGCCGCCGCCTCCGTCACCAGCGTCACCGGTGAGGAGAAGCCCGGCACCGAGGAGACCACCCAGTCCGCCCCGGACCCGGCTTCCGCCAAGCCCTCATCGGCGAACGACAAGCTCGACACCCAGCTCGCCGGCCTCTCCGCCGATGCCGACGACTTCGCCGACCGCGCGAGCCGCACCCAGGAGCGCATCGACCTCAAGGAGCGCAAGGAGGCGGAGCGCATCCGCAAGGCGGAGGCCGCCGCCGCCCAGGAAGCGGCCCGGCCCAAGTTCGCCGCCCCCGTGTCCGGCACGGGAATCAGCGCGTACTTCGGCCAGGCGGGCGTCAACTGGCTCTCCGTGCACACCGGCATCGACTTCCCCGTCAGCTACGGCACTCCCGTGAAGGCGGCGACGGACGGCACCGTGCGCACACAGTCGGACGCCAGTTACGGAAACATGGCGATCGTGACCGCCGCCGACGGCACCGAGACCTGGTACTGCCATCTGAGCAGCACAAAGATCCGCGCTGGCACCGTCCAGGCGGGCGACGTCATCGCCTACTCCGGGAACTCCGGCAAGTCGACCGGCCCGCACCTCCACTTCGAGGTCAGGCCCGGCGGCGGCTCCGCCATAGACCCACTCGCGTGGTTCCGCTCGCACGGCATCGAGCCCGGCTGACGCACCGCCCTTGCCCGCCCTGGACGGGTGCCCTTCGACGGACACCTCTTGGCGGACGGCCCCTGCCGTCCGCCAAGGGCGACTCTCAGAGTTTCTGCACCGGCGCGTACCTCAGCAGCAGCCGCTTCGGCTTCTCGTCACCGAAGTCGATGGTCGCCTCCGCGTTGTCCCCGCTGCCGTTGACGGCCATGACCGTGCCCAGCCCGAAGCTGTCATGCGTCACCCGGTCTCCCACCGTCAGGGCCACGACCGGCCGCTCGGTGGCCCGCCTTGTCGCGAAGCCGCTCGCGCCGCGCCGCGCGGAGGCGGACGCCAGGGACGAGGTGATCCCGGACGTCGGCCCGGTACCACCGCCGCCCGCGCCCCGGCCGCCGCCCCCCGCGGCCGACGCCACCGCTGACGCGCCCGTGCGTTTCCACTGCACGAATTCGTCGGGAATCTCCTCCAGAAAGCGCGACGGCGGATTGTAGGAGGGCTGCCCCCATACGCTGCGCATCGTCGAACGCGTCAGATAGAGCCGCTCGCGGGCGCGGGTAATGCCGACGTACGCGAGCCGCCGCTCCTCCTCCAGCTCCTTCGTCTGGCCAAGTGCCCGCATGTGCGGGAAGACGCCGTCCTCCATGCCGGTGAGGAATACCGTCGGGAATTCCAGGCCCTTGGCGGTGTGCAGCGTCATCAGCGTGATGACACCGGTGTTCTCCTCTCCCGCGTCCTCGTCGGGGATCTGGTCGGAATCCGCGACGAGGGCGACCTGCTCCAGGAAGTCGGAGAGAGTTCCGGGATTCTCCTCGCCACGGTCCTGCTCGAATTCCAGCGCGACAGCGGCCAGCTCTTGGAGGTTCTCCACCCGCGTCTCGTCCTGTGGATCGGTGGAAGTCTGCAGCTCAGCGAGGTAACCGGTCTGCTCCAGGACGGCTTCCAGCACCGTCGCCGGGCCCGCGCCGGATTCCACGACCGTCCGCAGCTCCTCCATGAGGGTGTTGAAACGCCGCACCGCGTTCGCCGAACGGGCGGCCATTCCGTACGCCTCGTCGACCCGCGTCAGCGCCTGCGGAAAAGTGATTTTCTCGCGCAGCGCGAGCGCGTCGATCATCGCCTCCGCACGGTCTCCGATTCCCCGCTTCGGCACGTTCAGAATGCGCCGCAGCGGCACCGCGTCCTCGGGATTCGCCAGCACCCGCAGATAGGCCAGCACATCGCGGACCTCCTTGCGCTCGTAGAAGCGCACCCCGCCCACGACCTTGTACGGCAGTCCCACCCGGATGAAGATCTCCTCGAAGACCCGGGACTGCGCGTTCGTGCGGTAGAAGATGGCGACGTCACCGGCGGTCGTCTTCCCCGCGTCCGTCAGCCGGTCGATCTCCTCGGCGACGAACTGCGCCTCGTCGTGCTCGGTGTCGGCCACATAGCCGGAGACGGGGGTGCCCTCGCCCGCCTGAGTCCACAGGTTCTTCGGGCGACGGTTCTCGTTGCGCTCGATCACGGCGTTGGCGGCGCTCAGGATCGTCTGCGTCGAGCGGTAGTTCTGCTCCAGCAGGATGGTGGTGGCGTCCGGGTAGTCCTCCTCGAACTGGAGGATGTTGCGGATCGTCGCCCCGCGGAAGGCGTAGATCGACTGGTCGGCGTCGCCGACGACACACAGTTCGGCGCGCTCGGTCGCGGCGTCGCCGCCACCCGCGCTGCCCTCGCCCGGACCGCCCTCGCCCGAATCACCCTCGCCGCCGCCTGCGGGCCCCACCAGCTCCTTGATCAGCGTGTACTGCGCGTGGTTGGTGTCCTGGTATTCGTCCACCAGGATGTGCCGGAAGCGTCTGCGGTAGTGCTCGGCGACGTCCGGGAACGCCTGCAGCAGGTGCACCGTCGTCATGATGATGTCGTCGAAGTCCAGCGCGTTGGCCTCGCGCAGCCGCGACTGATACATCGCGTACGCCTCGGCCAGCGTCTTCTCGAAGCCGTCCAGCGCTTGGGCGGCGAAGTCCTCCGCGTCCACCAGTTCGTTCTTCAGGTTCGAGATCTTGGCGGTGAAGGACTTCGGCGGGAAGCGCTTCGGGTCGAGATCCAGATCCCGGCAGACCAGCGCCATCAGCCGCTTCGCATCCGCCGCGTCGTAGATCGAGAAGCTGGAGGTGAAGCCCAGTTTCTTGCTCTCCCGGCGCAGGATGCGCACACACGCGCTGTGGAACGTCGACACCCACATCGTGGCCGCACGCGGCCCGACCAGTTCCTGGACGCGCTCCTTCATCTCGCCCGCGGCCTTGTTGGTGAAGGTGATGGCCAGAACCTGGCCGGAGTGCACCCGCCGCTCTCCCAGCAGATAGGCGATCCGGTGCGTCAGCACCCGCGTCTTGCCGGAACCGGCACCGGCGACGATCAGCAGCGGCGAGCCGGTGTGCACCACGGCGGCCCGCTGCTGTTCGTTCATCCCCTCCAGCAGCGCGGCCGTGTCCACGACGGGCCGCGGCGCGCCGTCCCGGTAGTAGGCGTCGCGGCCGCCGCCGGCGAAGGTGCCCGCGAAGAGGTCGTCCGGCAGGGGCTCTGCGTCCGCCTGCTCGGAGTCCGCCTGCTCGGGCGGCGGAGGCGCGTCATCCCCGGGATTCTGGTGCTCGAGGTTCGCCAGGAAGCTGTCATCGAAGAGGCTGCTCATCGTTGTCCGAGTCTAAGGGGTGTCCCGTAACCCCTGGCGGGCGCACCGACACTCCACGCATGGGACGGTGCGGCTCGAGCCGGGACCGAAGAAAGCAGCAGGAAAGCGGGAGGGTCACAAAAAGATATCGGACGTATCGACCATCAGCCTTCACACCAGCCCCGCACCTTCGCTAGCGTGCCGTGCCAGGCAGCCCGTGCCCCCAGTCGGTGAAAGCGCCGACACGGGCCGCCTCCGCCGAGTCCGGGCGCACACCGCCGGATCCGGGAGCCGACAATTCAGGCCTCAGAGCCCGGCCCGGCAGGCGGTCCCTGGAAGGAGTCGCTGGCCTTGGCGTCGCATCGCAAGCCGCGCACCCGCATCATGCAGTCCGCCGCGTCCCGTACGAGCGCGGTGGGCGTCACCACCGCCGCACTCGCCTCCGTCACGCTCCTCAGCCAGAGCGCGAGCGCCGCCCCGAACGACGACAAGCCGTCCGTCGAAGAGGTGAAGGCGAAGGTCGACAAGCTCTACCAGCAGGCCGGTTCGCAGACGCAGAAGTACAACGCGGCGAAGGAGAAGACGGCGGCCCAGCGCGTGAAGGCCGACAAGGCGCTCGACGCCGTGGCCCAGCGCACCGCCAAGGTGAACGAGGCGCGCCGCACCCTGGGCCAGTACGCCGCCGCCCAGTACCGCACCGGCGGCGTCTCGGGGACGGCGACGCTCCTGCTCGCCGACGACCCGCAGAGCTACTTCGACCAGCAGCACCTGATGGACCGGATGACCGGCAGCCAGAAGGAGGCGGTCACCCAGTACCAGAGCCGCCAGGCCGAGGCGGGCGAGAAGCGCGCGGAGGCCACCAAGCAGCTCAGCTCGCTCACTTCCTCGCAGAAGACCCTGGCGTCGAGCAAGACCGCGGTCCAGTCCAAGCTCACCGAGGCCCGCAAGCTGCTCTCCCGGCTGACCGCCGAGGAGAAGGCGCGGCTGGCCGAGATCGAGGCCGAGAAGCGCGCGGAGGCGCAGCGCAAGGCCGAGGCACGGGCGGAGCAGGAGCGGCAGCGGCGGGAGGCGGAGCGCGAGCGGGAGCCGGAGCCCGAAGCGCCGGACGAGGGCGCCGAGAATCCGGACGACGGCGCGGACACCCCGGAGCCCGAGGCCCCCGAGACCCCCGATGTTCCGGACGACCCGGCCGCCGGGAAGGTCGAGAAGGTCCTCTCGTTCGCCAAGGCCCAGTTGGGCAAGCCCTATGTATGGGGCGCCAGCGGGCCCAACTCGTACGACTGCTCGGGTTTCACCCAGGCTGCCTGGAAGGCGGCAGGCGTCTCGCTGCCGCGCACCACGTTCGACCAGGTGGAAGTGGGCACCAAGGTCGCCAAGTCACAGCTGAAGGCGGGCGATCTCATCTTCTTCTACGACGACATCAGCCATGTCGGCATCTACGTGGGCGACGGCCAGATGATCCACGCCTCCAAGCCCGGCGACGACGTGAAGTACGAGTCGATCGACTACATGCCCTTCCACAGCGCCGTCCGCCCGGCCTGATCCCCGCCGTCGGCCCGGCCCGGCCGGACCGGGGCGGGGCGGGCAACGGTGAGGCCTGGTGTGCTCTGGTCTGGTGTTCTCTGGTCCGGTCTGCACGCTCCGGGTGGCGTGAACCGTGTGCGACTCAGCGTGCGCATGCTTCAATGTCCCGGATGCTGCGACGGAAACCACCGCCTGAGCTGGGTGCGCTGATCGAGGTCCATCGTCCCCTGCACCCTGCCGCAGGCTGGGCGATCATCACCACGCTGCCGCTGAGCATCCTGCTGATCTTCCTCCTGCTGGCCTCAGAGGCGATCATCGTCCTCGTCGGCCTGCCGGTCTTCGTGTGCCTGCTCATCCCGCTCGCGTACGGCCTCGGCAAACTGCTGCTGCTCGAACACCGGCTGTACGAACACGGCATCGTCTTCCGCGCCATGCTGATCGGCACGCCCACCTATGTGGTGCCCCACTACACGGTGCTGCCCCACGCGCTGCGCATCCGGCAGCACCACCTCGACTGGGAAGCGGAGTGGAAGGCCGACCACCGGGCCCCCGACCGCCGCTACCGGCACTCCCTCTTCACCAAGCAGAGCGTCTGCGTCTACGGGCTCGATCCGGAGTACGCCCTCCGGCTCGGCAAGGGCAAGCTGGGGTGGACGGAGGCGGGGCACCTGCAGTCCGGCCCCTCGCTGAACGGAGCACCGCGGCCCAGCGGCCGGGCGAGCTGGGAGGCGGGCTACCGCAACGCGGAACGGCACATGAAGCTGATCGGCGACGTGGTGCGGAGGAGCCGCGACCGCTACCCGGACGGCAAACTCGGCGGCTGACCGGCCCGGCGGACGAGGACGGCCGACCCGGCGGGTAGCCGCGGCACGGGCGCGCCTGCTGCGTACGGGGCGGGTGGGGACGGAAGAATCTCCACCGCACACCGAACGCACCCCCGGAAGGCGGGACCGGTCATGCCACGCGTGTACAGCACAGGCGGCGAAGGCGGTGGCCCCGGTATGGGCGTGGGGTCGGGCATGGGCTCCGGCGTGGGCGGGCCGGCGGTGGCGGGCCCCAGCGGGGGCCCCGGCGGAATCCGGGCCACCGCGGCGCACTACGCCCTGCTGCCCCTGCGCCTCTTCCTGGGCTTCACCTTCCTCTACGCCGGGCTCGACAAGCTGACCGACTCCACGTTCCTCTCCGGTTCCGGCCCCGGCTCACTGACCGAGCTGTTGCACGGCGTACGGGAGACGGCCGCCGCGCCCTGGCTGGTCGACCTCGCGCTGGAGAGCCCCGAGGGCTTCGGCTATGCGATCTCGGCGGGTGAGATCGCGGTCGGCGTCGGCACCCTGCTGGGCCTGTGGTCGCGACTGGCGGCCCTCGGCGGCATGCTGATCTCGCTCACCTTCTGGCTGACGGTGAGCTGGTCGGCCGACCCGTACTACTACGGGCAGGACCTCCCTTACATGATGGCCTGGACGCCGCTCCTGCTCAGCGGCTCGCCGCTGCTGTCGCTGGACGCGCTGCTGGCGGCGCGGCGGCGGCGCCGGGGACGGCACATCTTCGGCTAAGGGCTGTCCCGTAATCCCTGGCGGGCGCACGACGACAGCTACGGCACCTCGCTGCGTTGCCGGAACGCCCGGATACGCCCAGTATGAGGACGCCCCTCCGCCTTGCGAAGCACCGCATCTGACGCCGCGCGCTGATCCACCAGGGATTACGGGACAGCCCTCAGGGCGTGTCCCGGGAACGCCTGTAGCCGAGGCGCAGCTCGTCGAACGGGAGGTCGGGCAGCTGCCGTTCGCCGCCGTCCGGTGCGGGGGCCTCCCTCCCCTCTGGGCCTTGGCCGCCGTGCTCACCGTGACCGACCTGATCGCCCTGCTCCCGCAGACCCCGCCGGCGGGCCAGGCCGCGCCGGACGGCGAAGGTGGTCACGCTCGCGAGCGTGCCCACGACGAGTGCGGCGGGGACCAGCGCCAGCAGGAAGACGGTGTTCACGTCGGCCTCGCCGACGGCGTCCAGCACATACAGCACGCCCGCGGCCAGCAGCAGCAGGCCGAACAGCAGCCGGGCAGGTTCGAAAGGGTGCCGGGTCATAGCGACGCCCCCTCCTTCTCCTTCTCCTGGACGGAGCCCGCGTCCGGGCCCTGGTCCACGCCCGGTGCGCCCGGTGCGCCCGGGAGGCTCTGTACGAGCGAGGCGTCCCCGATGCCCACATCGAGCTCGACCTCGATCGTGCCGCGCGCCTTCTCCCCGTTCGCCGGTTCCAGCGTACGGCGCTGGGACCGGTCGACGCCGCCGCCGGAGTCCGACCCCGCGCCACCCGGCAGTCCGTAGCTGCCGAGTCCGACCTTGACGTGCACCTTCACTCGCGCGTCGAGAGGCACCAGTGCTTTCAGCTCCCCGGCACCGACCCGCACCTCCACCCGTACGGTCTGGCCGTCGCGCAGCCGCAACTCGGTCAGGTCCAGCACTCCACGCCCGGTCCCCAGCTGGTAGCGGTCCTGCAACTCTGCGGCCGAGGTGGGCGCCCAGTGCCGCTCGTCCCAGTCGGTCGAGATGTCGTTGGGGAGCACCGAGGCGCCGGCCAGCAGCACGGCGGTGACGACGATCGCGGCGATCGTGCCGATCCCGGCCCGGCCCACGAAGGCGCTGACCACCAGGCCGAGCCCGAAGACGGCGAGAGCGCTGCCGAATCCGACCGCCAGGCTGGAGCCGAGCGGCTGGTCGGCCCAGGTCGCGGCCGTACCGAGCACGGCGGCGAGACAGGCGACCAGGAACACCGGGCCGCCGAGGGACTGACGGTCCTTGGCACGGCCCGGATGCGGTGCGAAACCCCCCGGCCGGCCCTTCTCCTCCGTCAGGTCCGTCAGGCCCTCCTCGTCGGGGCCCCAGAGATAGCCGGTCCCGCGCCGCCCGTCGTCGTCCTTGGCGAGCGGGTCGCGCCACCAGGAGGGCATGGAGGGTACGGGGGGCGCCTGTGTCTCCGGGGGTGCGTCGGCGACCGTCTGGGCGGCGGCCGGATGGTGGGGGGCGCCCTCCGTGAGGGTCTCCGTGGTGCGGCGGCGACGGGACCAGTAGGCGGCTCCGATGACGGACGCCGCGACGGCGAGGGAGACCGGCGAGCTGTTGCTGCCGATGGAGGCCAGGAACATGCCGCAGCCGACGAGGGCGATCAGGATCGCGGTCAGCGAGGTCCCCTCCACCCGCCCGGACAGCAGCCGCCGCCCCTCGTTCTCCCGCTCCCCCTCGGCGGGGACGAGCAGCCAGGCGAAGCCGTACGCGATGAGGCCGAGGCCGCCGAGCACGGAGAGCACGCCGAGCGTCACCCGGAAGACGATCGGGTCCACGTCGAAGTGGCGGCCCAGTCCGCCGCACACGCCGCCCACGACTCTGTGCTTGCGACTGCGCACGAGCTTCCGCTCGGGCTGCTCCACCGTCGGCGCGCTGCCACCCGGACCGGAGGGGGCACCCCTCCACTCGCCGCCGGGCGGCTGGGGCGCGTCCTGCGCGGGACGGGGCGGCGGGGGCGCCGGTTCGCCGTCCGTCGGCAACTGCTGGTCTTCGGCCATTCGCCCATGGTGGCGCCTGCTGCCCTGCCCGGGCATCGGGGGGCGTCCCGGACGCAACCCTGAGATCCTGAGCGGCACCACCCTGCGGGGCCCGCAAAGCTCCGGGACGGCTCAGGGACGCACCCTGATGCCCGTATGGCCGAACCCGTGTGACGATCGGGTCATGACCGCCCCCGCCCCGACCGCGCCGAGCGCACACGCTTCGCACGCCTCGCCTGCCTCGCACGCCCCGCCGGGCGGCGACGAGCTGCCGCTGCGGAAGCTGTACCGCTCGGCAGACGGCCGCATGCTCGGCGGAGTCGCACGCGGGCTCGCGGGGCATCTGGGCCTGCCGGTCTCCTGGGTACGCGTCTTCTTCGCCGCGCTGTGCATGGCGAACGGCCTGGGGGTGCTGCTGTACGCCGCCTTCTGGTTCTTCGTACCGCTGGGCACCGGCGGTGTCGGTTCCGCGGCGAAGCCCCACACCGGCTCCGGCCGCACGTGCCCGGCGTGCTCCGACGGCGACGACGGGACGGACGGCAAGGACAGCGGGGACGGCAGGAAGGCAGGCAGGTGCGCGAAGCGCCGCCGATGCGGAAAGCGAGGCGGATGCGGCGCGCTCCGCCGCATCGACCGGGGCCAGGCAATCGGGCTGCTGGGCATGGGCGTCGTGATCACGACCCTCGGCCTCAACCTCCCCTTCGGCCGCGCCAACACCTACCTGTGGCCGCTGATCGTGATGGCCCTCGGTGTCGCCCTGGTCTGGCGGCAGGCGGACAACGCCCGCCGCGCCCACTGGGCGGAGGTCAGCCGCCGCAAGGGGGTGCTGCCGGTCGCCCGCAGCGCGGCCGGGGTGGTGCTGGTCGCGGTCGGGGTGTCGGGCATCGTGGTGGTGCAGGGCTCGGCCCGGCATCTGGGCCCCGTGCTGCAGGCCTCGCTGGCGGTGCTCGTCGGTATCGCCCTGCTGATGGGTCCCTGGCTCGTACGCCTGGTGCAGGACCTCTCCGAGGAACGGCTGATGCGCATCAGGGCGCAGGAGCGTGCCGAGGTCGCGGCGCACGTCCACGACTCCGTGCTGCACACCCTCACCCTGATCCAGCGCAACGCCGACGACGCCCGCGAGGTCACCCGCCTCGCCCGCGCCCAGGAACGCGACCTGCGCGCATGGCTCTACAAGCCGGAGGGCAGCGGCAGGGACCGTGCGGAGGAGGACGAGCCGGAGACCCTGGCGGAGGCGGTGAAGGCGACGGTCGCGGAGGTGGAGGACTATCACGGGGTGCCGATCGAGGTCGTCTGCGTCGGTGACTGTCCACTGGACGAACGGCTGACCGCCCAGACCCAGGCCGCGCGCGAGGCGATGGTCAACGCCGCCAAGTACGGTGGCGACGGCGGTCCGGTGCAGGTCTTCGCGGAGGTGGAGGGCCGTACGGTCTTCATCTCCGTACGCGACCGGGGTCCGGGCTTCGACCCGGAATCGGTGCCGGACGACAGGATGGGCGTACGCCAGTCCATCATCGGCCGCATGGAACGCAACGGTGGCACGGCTCGGATCCGCTCAGCTGCGGGCGAGGGCACAGAGGTGGAGCTCGAGATGGAGAGGTCGGCGGAGTCGTGAGCGACAAGAAGGCACCAGCACCGCGTACGGGAACGGGCGCAGGCACGGGCTCGGGCATGGGCGCAGGCATGGACCCAGGCATGGGCTCGGGCATGGGCCCAGGTGGCGGGACCGCCTCCGAAGGGGAGGCGCGGCGGGCACGGGTCGTCCTCGTCGACGACCACCGGATGTTCCGTGCGGGCGTGCAGGCGGAGATCGGGCGTACGGATTCGACGGGCGTCGAGGTCGTCGGCGAGGCGGGCGACGTGGACCAGGCGATGACGGTCATCCACGCGACTCGCCCCGACGTCGTCCTGCTCGACGTCCACCTTCCCGGCGGCGGCGGCGTGGAGGTGCTGCGCCGCAGCTCGCCCCTGATGGCGGCGGCCGAGGCACCGGTGCGCTTCCTCGCCCTGTCGGTCTCCGACGCCGCCGAGGACGTCATCGGCGTCATCCGGGGCGGGGCGCGCGGCTATGTCACCAAGACCATCACGGGCGGCGACCTGGTCAACGCGATCTTCCGCGTCGCCGACGACGACGCGGTCTTCTCGCCGCGCCTCGCGGGCTTCGTCCTGGACGCCTTCGCCTCCACGGACGCGCCCCCAGTCGACGAGGACATGGACCGCCTCACCCAGCGCGAACGGGAGGTGCTCCGGCTGATCGCGCGCGGGTACGCGTACAAGGAGATCGCGAAGCAGCTGTTCATCTCGGTGAAGACCGTCGAGTCCCACGTCTCGGCCGTCCTGCGCAAGCTCCAGCTCTCCAACCGCCATGAACTGACCCGCTGGGCCACGGCCCGCCGGCTGGTATGAGCGGCCCCTCCACGGCCCGGCGCTGAGCCGGCGTCAGCCCGAACCCGCGCTGACGACTCCGGTCGACAACGGGATGACGCCCACGGCGGAGAGCAGGCCGAGGAGGGCCAGCGCGCCGAGGACCGCGCAGGCGACGGGGTGCCCCAGGTTCAACGTCCAACTGGCGCCGCCCGCCCGCTGGTGGACGAAGAGCGCGGGATCCGTGCGATTGGCGTAGACGAATCCGGCCAGGTGCCAGTGCCGGTCGTCGTCGCGCTGGACGAGGCGCCAGGTGGCTGCCTCCTCGGCCTCCCCGGTCTCCTCCCCCGGCTCGGCGGGCAGCCGGTGCCCTGCTTGGCCGACGCGGAACTCGAAGCGGAGCCAGACCGCGAAGGCCGCGAGCAGCGGCAGGCAGGTCAGCGCGTTCAGCGGCGCCGACGGCGTCCACAGCTCCCACAGTTGCAGCGCGAAGAAGAGCGCGGCCAGGTTTCCGCACCCGGCGGTGACGGCGATCAGCCGGATCACCCGGGTGAGATACACGCGGTAGCGCCGGGCCGAGGCCCTGGGCCGGGCGGCATCCAGTTCGGGGCGCGCACGCGTCAGCCCGACGGCCAGCAGCGGCATCAGGAGTGCGAGCACCGCCTGCATCAGGACGGGAGCGAAGGCGGTGGTCGGCGAGGTGGTCACCCGGTCGCCGCTGTCCACGCCCAGGCTGCGCGGGGCGGGCAGGGTCTCGGGCAGCCCTCCGTAGCGGGCCAGGCCCACCGCCAGCGTCGCCAGCAGCACCAGCACCGCGGGCAGGAACCATGAGACGGACACCCGTACCGGCTGCGTGCGCAGTGCCGTGTCGGTGGTGGCGCCCTGCCGCAGACCCAGGTACCAGTTCTCGCGTGCCTTGGCCGCACGGATACGGCGGTTCGCGAGGACGTACGCGATCCCGTCGGCAGTCCCCAGGGTGGCCGCGATCATGCTCGGCGCGTGTTCCGGCCGGTCGAGTACGGCCATCGCGGCGCAGACCGCGGCGGCGAGCCCGCCGAGACCGGTGACCCGGCGCACGTAGTGGTGCCGTTGCCGCACGACGACGGGGTCCGTCGCACGGCCGGGCGGCACCCGTACGCCGAACGGCAGGTCCGGACGCGCGAGCATGGGAAGCACCCACGCCACCACGCTGACCAGCACGACGATGAGCAGATCGGCGACAAGAATGATCACGTCGGGCCCCCTTTCACGACGGCGTTCCCCGCACCGCTGAACTCCTCACGGCCGGACTCCCCATGACTGAATCCCTCATGGCCGAACCCCTCCAGTACCTCGCCGACCCGCTGTCCCACCTCTCCCGGGTCGAGCCCCTGCGCGACGGCCTCGGCGAGCAGCGTGCGCAGCCGGGCCCGCCACTCGTCCGGGAACGCGGGATCGGGCGGACCGGACTCCGGATCGCGGCGCACCACGGCGCCGCTCTTGCGGTTGACCCGGATCAGGCCCTCGTGCCTCAGCAGGTCGTACGCCTTGTTGACGGTGTGGAAGTTGACGGCCAGATCCGACCCCAGCTGCCGGGTCGACGGCAGGGCGGAGCCCTCGGCCAGCTCGCCTTCGGCGAGGGCTTCCACGATCCGGTCCCGGATCTGCTGGTAGATCGGGACATCGCTGTCGACATCGAGACTCAGTTGCACGCCCAGAATTCTACCTGTTATACATGTAATAGAACAGGAAGACAGGTAGATAGACAGACTGGAGGGGTCCGCATGGCACACGTGGAGATGACACCCGCCCACCTGGTGATCCGGCTGCAGGCCGCGCAGCGCGCGTTCGGCAGGCGGCGCCCGCTGGTGATCCCCTGGCCCCACGTCCACCGGGCGTACGCCGACGAGCAGGCGGCCCGCGCCCACCCCGGCGCCCGCTGGGGCGTCGCGTCCAATGTGCCGGGCGTCGTCACCCTCGGCTCCTTCCGCCGCTCCGGCCGCCGCGACTTCTGGGCCGTACGGGACCCCCGCAAGGCGATCGTCATCGAACTGACCGACGAGAAGTACGACCGCCTCCTGGTGGAGGTCACCCACCCGGAGGCCACCCTGACCGCGATCGCCTCGGCCCGTACGGGCGATCAGTCAGCGCGATGACCACGATCGGCGGCTCTGCGTCAGAGGTCATCCGGAGGGGCCCAGACCGCCGCGCCGCCCGCTCATGTGGGTGAGGGGCGGCGCGGGGTTGACGCTAGAGCGGGGTGGACGGGAAGGTCACTCCCACTCGATGGTGCCCGGGGGCTTGCTCGTGATGTCGAGGACCACGCGGTTCACCTCGCGGACCTCGTTGGTGATGCGGGTGGAGATGCGGGACAGCACGTCGTACGGGAGCCGCGACCAGTCCGCCGTCATCGCGTCCTCCGAGGAGACGGGGCGCAGCACGATCGGGTGGCCGTAGGTGCGGCCGTCGCCCTGGACGCCGACCGAGCGGACGTCGGCGAGGAGGACGACCGGGCACTGCCAGATGTCGCGGTCCAGCCCGGCGGCCGTCAGCTCCTCGCGGGCGATCGCGTCGGCCTCCCGGAGCAGTTCGAGCCGCTCACGGGTGACGTCGCCGACGATCCGGATGCCCAGACCGGGGCCGGGGAACGGCTGCCGCTGGACGATCTCCTCCGGCAGGCCCAGCTCCTGGCCCACCATCCGCACCTCGTCCTTGAACAGCTGGCGCAGTGGCTCGACCAGCTCGAACTCGAGGTCCTCGGGCAGCCCGCCCACGTTGTGGTGGGACTTGATGTTGGCCGTGCCGGTGCCGCCGCCGGACTCGACGACATCGGGGTAGAGCGTGCCCTGGACCAGGAACGCGACGTCCTCGCCCGCCGCGCCCGCCTCCGCGACCAGCTCGGCCTGCGCCTGCTCGAAGACGCGGATGAACTCGCGGCCGATGATCTTCCGCTTCTGCTCCGGATCGGAGACTCCGGCGAGCGCGTCCAGGAACTGCGCCGAGGCGTCGACGACCTTGAGCTGCACGCCCGTCGCGGCCACGAAGTCCTTCTCGACCTGCTCCGTCTCGCCCTTGCGCATCAGCCCGTGGTCGACGTACACGCAGGTGAGCTGGGAGCCGATCGCCTTCTGCACGAGCGCGGCGGCGACCGCCGAGTCCACCCCGCCGGACAGCCCGCAGATCGCCCGCTTGCCGCCGACCTGGGCGCGGACGGCCGCGACCTGCTCGTCGACGATGCTGGTCGTCGTCCAGGACGGGGCGAGCCCGGCGCCACGGTAGAGGAAGTGCTCCAGCACCTGCTGGCCGTGGGTGGAGTGCATGACCTCGGGGTGGTGCTGTACTCCGTAGAGCTTCCGCTCGTCGTTCTCGAAGGCGGCGACCGGCACCAGCGCGGTGGAGGCGGTGACGGTGAAGCCCTCCGGGGCGGCCGAGCAGGCGTCGCCGTGCGACATCCACACCTGCTGCTCCGAGGGGGTGCCCTCGAAGAGGGTCGAGCCGGGCTTGGAGACGGAGAGATCCGTACGTCCGTACTCGCGGCCGCCGGTGTTGTCGACCGTGCCGCCGAGGGCCTGGGCCATCAACTGGAAGCCGTAGCACATGCCGAAGACGGGGACTCCGGCCTCGAAGAGGGAACGGTCCAGCGAGGGCGCCTCCTCGGCGTACACGGAGGAGGGGCCGCCGGAGAGGATGATCGCCTTGGGGTCTTTGGCGAGCATCTCCGCCACCGGCATGGTGGACGGGACGATCTCGCTGTAGACCCGCGCCTCACGCACGCGGCGGGCGATGAGCTGCGCGTACTGCGCGCCGAAGTCGACGACCAGGACGGTTTCCGGCGCGTGGCCGGAGTCGACGGCGGCGGAGACTGCTGCGGGGGACGCTGGGGCCACGGGGCTGCCTTCCGGCGGTGGTACGGGCGGGGCGGCACCCTCCGGGCGGGCGGGACGCGCGCGGCGGGGGAGGGTGTACCCGCCTAATTCTACCGGTGGCGGCAGGGGACTCCGCAGCCGTGCCCCGGACGGGGCCCAGCCGGACCGGCTGGACCCGGTCGGTGGACGCGGGCATACTGGCCCGCATGTTCTCGCACACGACCTTCTGGTTTACCTATGGCACCGGCCCGTCCGGCTGCCATGGTCGTGCTGCTTGAACCACTGACAAGCGACATCCCAGGCGCCCCGGGCCGGTCAAGGCCCGGGGCGCGCTGCGTCGTCCTCCCGCTCCGGGCCGCGCATCGGGACCGGGCTCCGCCACGAGCCCAGGAGAGCCCAGCATGAGCAGCACCAGCACGAGCAGCACCAGCACGAGCACGAGCAGCCGCACCGGCGCGAGCGGCACGGACGCCAAGGACGGCACGGGGCGGGGCGGCGGTCAGGAGACCGGCGCCCGTACCGGCGAGGCGGCGGAAGCGATCATCGGCAGCCGCGAGCGGATCGACGCGCTGGACGCGCGGATCCTCGACCTCGTCGAGGAACGGCTGAGCGTCTCGGCCCATATCCAGCGGGCCCGGATCGCGTCCGGCGGGCGCCGCGTGAATCTGTCCCGCGAGATGGAGATCCTGGCCCGCTACCGCGAGCGGCTGGGCAGGCCGGGCACCACGCTCGCGATGACGCTGCTGGAGCTGAGCCGCGGGCGGGTGTGACGGTCGCACCCCGGCATCCCCGCGCCCCCGCACTGAATGGGCCGGAGAGTCCGATGAGCCCGGAATGCCCTGATGTTGCCCGTGCGTCAGGCGGGCTCGGCTCCCGGCCCGGCGACAGCCGTAAACCGGTCACCCGTACGGCGCGTGACCAGCCTCGGAGCCTCTCGTTGGAAGGTGTGTCCCCGAGGCCCGCCGAGCGCCAGGCTGGCACGGGGACTGTGCCACCGGAGCGATGAAACGCTCGCTCCCCGCGAGGGGACGTACGCGTTGTGGGACCTCGCTCCGGTGCTGTGACCGGACAGCAGGGGACAGCAGCCCGGTCACGTCCCTCTGCCGCGGCGGAGGGCCCAGCGGCCGGTCCCGGGGACGCCCGGGACCGGCCGCTCCAGCTTCGTGCCCGCTTCGACCGCGCGGCCCGAATCGGCCGAACCGGTTGCGCGGAACCTGTCGCATCAAGGACGATGCAGGGAGGTAAAACCCTTCGTACGCAGGCATGTTGGTGGACCCGGGCAACCGAATCGCCAAGGAAGCCACCAGCTGGCGGCGCTACCCCCCGGCGCCGCCCGCCGGCATCGACGCTGCCCTGGCGTCGATGCCGGCCGCCGAGGGCCCCGTGAAGCCGCCACCCACCCGGCAGGCACACGGGGCCCTTCGCCGTAGCCATCGCCTCTCGTCCGCGGAGACATACCTCACAGAGAATTACCGTTCACCCGGACAACTACGGCGATTTGTCCACTATGACCGGCGCAGGACAATCACATAGTGATCACAACACCTCCGACTGTTGCTGACACAGCCTTTACTTCCGACTTAATGTTCTGGCCCAGCCTGACTGCGCCCCACCGCCGCGAGGCGACAGTTCCAGTCATCACCAGTCGTTACGGAACAGATGAGGTCACAGATGAGAATTCGCCGCGCCCTGGCGGTTGCCGCCGCGACGGCCGTCATAGCCCCGGCAGCACTGCTGGCCGCACCCGCCGCCTACGCCACCACCGATGGCGGAGCCGGGGACTCGACGAGCACCGGCGAGACGACAGCCGGAGGCGGGGACAGCGGAGGTGAAGCCGCCGCCGGGGCCGACGGCGGCTCGGACGGGAGCACCGGGGAGACGACGACCGGTGACACCACGGGTGAGACCACGACGGGCGAGGCGACGACGGGTGACACCTCCGGAGACGCAACAACCGGCGGCGGGGACGACGGCGGGGCGGACACCGGCGAGACGAACGGCGGCACGGAGACCGACGGCGGGGCAGACGGCGGCGCCGATGGCGGGACCGGGGCCGACGGTGGCGCTGACGGCGGTGCGGACACCGAGGGTTCGAGCGGCGAGCCCGGCACCAGCCCGAGCCCGTCGCCCTCCGAGTCGGAGCCCCCGCTGTGCGAGGACGTCTCACTCGACGCCAAGATCGACACCAAACTGATCGGCCTGCCCGGCAAGGTCGTCGCGGGCTCCGGGTGGGAGGACTTCACCTTCCGGGTGACGAACAACTCCGACAGGACGATGAAGAGCGTCGAGGTCTTCGCCGATGTGGAGACCACCGACGGCAAGAGCGGTGACCTGACCACGGACCAGGTCACCCTGCAGTGGTTCGACGACGAGGCGGACGCCTGGGTCGACATCAGCGACACGCTCGGCTACTTCGGTGCCGCGCAGAACCTGAAGCCCGGCACGTACGCCGGTGCGAAGATGCGCCTGAAGATCGACAAGTCCGCCCCGGCGGGCGAGGGCCTGCTCTTCACCACCGGCCTGCACGTCCCGGACAGCGGCGACTGCGAGTTCGGCGAGTGGATGCAGTACGAGTTCGACGTGCTGGCCGCGGGCGCCAGCCCTGGCAAGGTCGATGACGCCAAGGGCGAGGAGAACAAGGACAAGAAGAAGGCGAACCGCCCGACGCCGCAGGGTGGCAGCAAGGAGCTGAAAACGCTCCCGGAGAAGGGCGAGCTGGCCGCCACCGGCTCCTCCTCGCAACTGCCGATGTTCGCCCTGGCGGGTGGCGCGGCGATCGCGCTCGGCGCCGGCGGCATGTTCATCGTGCGCCGCCGCAAGGATGCCGACGAGGGTGCGGGCAGCGGCTCGACGGCGTGACGCGTTCGAGGTGAGGCGTGGGCCGCGGCGGCCGGATCAGACCGCCGCGGCCCGGCCGTCAGTCCTTCGACTCCTGCTTCTTCGACTCCTGCTCCTTGAGCGCCTGCTTCTGCGAGGCCGGTGTCCTCGGCGGGACGGCCGGGACCGGCAGGACGACGGGAAGCCGGAGCGCGGCGAAGGCTTCCGCCGGGACGGCAGGGCTGCGCGGAGCCACGGCGGGAAGCCGGACATACGGCTCGCCCTGCGGCGGGCGGGCGTCCTCCCCGCCCTTGTTGGGCCACAGCCCGACCGCTCGCTCCGCCTGCGCGGTGATGGTCAGCGAGGGGTTCACGCCGAGGTTCGCGGAGACGGCCGCACCGTCGACGACCGAGATGCCCGGGTGCCCGTACAGCCGGTGGTACGGGTCGATCACCCCGTTCGCGGCGTCCGCGCCGATCGCGCAGCCGCCGAGGAAGTGTGCGGTCAGCGGCGTGCCCATCACTTCGCCGATGTTGCTGCCGGGGAAGCCGTTGATCTCCTCGGCCAGCCTGCGGGCGGCCTCGGCGCCCTCCGGGATGTGCAGCGGGTTGGGCGCACCATGCCCCTGACGTGCCGTCAGCAGTCCCTTGCCGAGCCCCTTTTCCTTCCGGTAGGTGGTGAGGGAGTTGTCCAGGGTCTGCATGACCAGCCCGATGATGGTCCGCTCGGACCATTTGCGCTGGGAGAGCGAGCGGGCGAAGAGCGCCGGGTGCCGCAGGCAGGTCACCACATGCGCCAGCGCGCGCGGGAGCCGGGTGTGATGCCGCACCTGGAGCGTGGTGAGCGCGCCCATCGCGTTGGAGCCCTTGCCGTAACGGACGGGCTCTATGTGGGTGGCGGCGTCCGGGTGGACCGACGAAGTGATCGCCACCCCTCGGGTGAAGTCCAGCTCCGCGTCGCTGCCGTACTTCCGGCGGTAGCGGCGCGGAGCCGTCTGGGCGCCCACCAGGCCCTCGGAGTTGGTACGGGTCAACTCGCCGAGCCGGGCGGACAGATGCGGCAGCGCGCCGCTGTCGCGCATGCGGTGGAGCAGCGTCTGGGTGCCGTACGTACCGGCGGCGAGGACGACCCGTCGGGCCCGCAGGATCGTCGGTCTGGCGTTGCGCCCGGGTCCGCGCCCGTTGCTGCGCCCGCGCAGGCCGGTCCCCCGGCCTCTGCGCCGGGCGTCGGTGGGGGCGACGGCGACGGCGAACCCGCCCTCGCCGTCCTCCCGGACGCCGAGCACGGTGGTCATGGGGCGGATCACCGCCCCCGCACGTTCGGCCAGGTACAGGTAGTTCTCGGTCAGCGTGTTCTTGGCGCCGTGACGGCAGCCGGTCATGCACTCGCCGCACTCCGTACAGCCGCGCCGTTCCGGCCCGGCGCCCCCGAAGTACGGGTCGGGCACCGCCTTTCCGGAGGTCGGCGGCCTGCCGTCGGCCGCAGGCTCGGCGTCCTCCCCAGGCTGGACCGCGTCCCGGCCGTCGTCGAAGAAGACGCCGACCGGCGCCATGTGGAAGGTGTCGCCCACGCCCATCTTCTCGGCAGCGGACCGCAGATGGATGTCCGAGGGCGTCAGCGTCGGATTGGTCCGGACGCCGAGCATCCGCTGCGCCTGGTCGTAGTAGGGCTTCAACTCGTCCTGCCAGTCGGTGATGTGGCCCCACTGGCTGTCCTGGAAGAAGGGCGCGGGCGGGACGTAGAGCGTGTTCGCGTAGTTGAGCGAGCCACCGCCCACGCCCGCTCCGGCCAGGATCATCACCTTGTCCAGCAGATGGATGCGCTGTATGCCGTACAGCCCGAGGGCGGGTGCCCAGAGGTAGTTGCGCAGGTCCCAGGAGTTCTTCGGCAGGGTCTCCCGGGTGAACCGGCGCCCGGCCTCCAGGACGCCGACCGAGTAGCCCTTCTCCGTGAGCCGGAGCGCGGACACGGAGCCGCCGAAACCGGAGCCGACGACGATCACGTCATAGTCGTATGCGTGCACAGTTCTCCCTCGGCTGCGTCAGCGGAAGCGGAGCGCCTTGAGCGCCTTGAGCGAGCGGCTCATCATCGCGGCGTGCCGCTCATCGTCCATGCCGAAGGCGGGGCCCATCGGCAGCAGCCGCTGGTGGGCGATCGTCTGCGCCTCGGTGTACTTGAGTATTCCCTCCGAACCGTGCCGCCGCCCCAGCCCGGAGTCCCCCATGCCCCCCATCGGCGCCTGCACGCTGCCGTACGCGGAGGCATAGCCCTCGTTGACGTTCACGGTGCCGGTGTTCAGCCGGGCGGCGACGCGGTGGGCGTGCCGCGCGCTCCGGCTCCAGACGCTGGAGTTGAGGCCGTACGGGGTGGCGTTGGCCATCGCGACGGCCGCGTCCTCGCTGGAGTAGCGGTAGACGGAGACGACCGGGCCGAAGGTCTCCTCGGCGCACACCGCCATCGGCGGCTCCACGCCGTCGAGGATCGTCGGCTCGTAGAACAGCGGTCCGGCGTCGGGCCGTGCGCGGCCCCCGGCCAGGACGGTGGCGCCCTTGGAGACCGCCTCCTCCACATGGCGGCTGACGGTGTCGAGCTGCTGCCGGGAGACGAGTGAGCCCATGTCGGCGCCGTACTCCAGGGAGTTGCCGAGCCGCATCGCCTTGGTGCGGGCGGTGAAGCGCTCCAGGAAGGCGTCCGCGACCGACTCGTGCACGTACAGCCGCTCGATGGAGATGCACAGCTGCCCCGCCGAGGAGAACGCACCGCGCACCGCGCCCGCCGCCGCCTTGTCGAGATCGGCGTCCGGCAGTACGAGCATCGCGTTCTTGCCGCCGAGCTCCAGCGAGCAGCCGACCAGCCGGGCCGCGGCCTTCTGCGCGACCTCGCGCCCGGTGCGCGTCGATCCGGTGAAGGAGACGTAGTCGGCCAGCTCGACGACGGCCGGGCCGATGACGGGGCCGTCACCGACGACCATCTGCCAGACGTCCTCGGGCAGGCCCGCCTCGATCAGCAGTTCGCGGGCCCAGAGCCCGGTGAGAGCGGTCTCGGTGTCCGGCTTCATGACGACCGCGTTGCCCGCGACGAAGGCGGGGAGGGCGTCGCCGATGGAGAGTTCGAGGGGGTAGTTCCAGGGTGCGATCTGGCCGACGACACCACGCGGCCGCCGCAGCTCGGTGACCTTGGTGAGTGCCGGGATGGCGCCCAGATGCCCCCGCGGCTTCAGATACGCGGGGGCCCTGCGGCCGTAGTGGCGGGCGGCGACGGCGACGGACAGCACCTCTTCGAAGGCGTGCAGCCGGGCCTTGCCGGTCTCCAGCTGGATGAGGTCCAGCACCTCAAACTGGCGCCGCAGCACGAGATCGTGGAAACGGAGCAGCACGGCGGCCCGCTGCCGTACCGGCCGCTGGGCCCATGCCCGCTGTGCCACCCGGGCGCGGGCGAAGGCGGTCACCACGTCCTCCGGTGCGGACGCGGGCAGCTCGGTCAGCCGCTCGCCGGTGAAGGGTGCGTGGCTGACCGTGGAGCCCGAGCCCACGATCCCGGCGCCGAGACGCGCGACAAGGGCGGGTGTGATCACCTCGGCGGCGGTACGGGCGCCCACGGGGGCGGGGGCGACCGGGTTGCCTGTGGTGTCGGCTGGGTCCTGCGTATCCGTGTCCGTGTCCGTCATGAGCCGAGCGTACGACCGCCCGCACACCCTCGCATACCCGCGGGTAACCAGTCTTTACCAGTCCGCCGGACCGGCACGGTCGGAGCGGTCGTGACGGTCGGAGCGGTCGTGACGGTCAGGACTGACGGCGGTCAGGACTTGGCGGGCTTGATGTCCAGGCTCGCCACCAGGTCCTCGAACATCCCCTCCGCCTTGTCGCGCGACACCTTGTCACCGTCCGGTGCCATCAGTACGAGGTGCCACTCCACGGCGTTGCCGTTGACGTGGACCAGTTCACGGACCTTCCGCTTCTTGCTCGCCGAATCGACGGGGGTGTAGGTCGCGTTGAGCTCGGCGGCGTCCTTCCCCCGGTACTTGGTGCTCTCGACCGTGCCCTCGACGTTCTCCATCTCGCTGTAGAAGTCGTCCTTGTACCAGGCGAGTCTGCTGTTGGCCTCCCCGACCGAGGTCTTCTCCGCGTCCTTCTGCCGGGTCAGCTTGATGTACCAGTCCTTGTCCTTCGACGTGAAGGTCACCTCGCCGTCGTCCTCGGACCGCACGAAGCCCGCCGGGACGGCGAGGGACGCCTGCGCCTGCTTCGACTCGTCGCGCGTCTTCCAGCCGTCCGGCGGCCCGTCACTCGCGAACGGATCGACGAGAAGCAGCACCAGTGCGGCGGCGACGACCAACACCCCGCCGCCCGTCCCGAACTGCGTCCTGCGGCTGTCGCGCAGGCGGCGCACGTAGCGCTGGAGCAGCTGCCGGAAGCGCCTCGGAACGCCGTTGTCCATCAACTGGGTCTGCTTGACCTGCGGCGGCCGGGCCGTCTCCTCCAGCGTCTGCCGCAGTTCGGCGATGCTCGGCCGCACGCCCGGATCCTTGCGCAGCAGCTGCATGACCGCCATGCCCAGCGCGCCGCTGGCCCGCGCGGGCAGCTGCGGTTCGGCCGAGAGCACGGCCTGCAGGGTGGCCGGGGTGTTGCTGCGGCGGAACGGCGAGACGCCCTCCATCGCCGCGTACAGCACCACACCCAGCGACCACAGGTCCGAGGCGGGGCCGGGCCGCTGGCCGAGCACCCGCTCCGGCGCGATGTACTCGGGCGAGCCGACGAACGCCCCGGTCTCCGTCAGTCCCGTCTCACCCTCGACCTGGGCGATGCCGAAGTCGGTGAGCACCACCCGCTCGTACCGCCCGAGAAGGACGTTGTCCGGCTTCACGTCGCGGTGCAGCACCCCCGCCTCGTGCGCCGCGTTCAGCGCGCCGAGTACGGACGCCCCGATACGGGCGGCCTCGCGGGCGTCCAGGGTGCCGTCCTTCAGCTCGTCGGCCAGCGAACGGCCCTGCACCAGCTCCATCACGATCCAGGGGCGGCCGTCCTCCACCACCACGTCATGGACCGTCACCACCGAGGGGTGGTCGATACGCGCGGCGGCGCGGGCCTCCCGGCGCATCCGCTGATACATCGTCTGCCGCTCCGGCTCCGACAGATGGTCGGGCACCCGCGGCTCCTTGACCGCTACTTCGCGGTCCACCACGATGTCGTGCGCCCGCCAGACGGTGCCCATGCCGCCACGCCCGAGCCGGGCACCGAGGCGGTAGCGCTCGCCGAGGAGGCGGCCGGAGCCCGTGTCCTGACCGCTCCCGACGGCGGGTTGGGCAGGCGCCGGGGCGGGTGCGGGTGCCGGGGCAGGTGCGGTCTGGGTGGGCTCGTAAGCGCCACGGTCTCCGGCGGATGCCGCGTGTTCCTGCTGCGCAGGCACTGTCGGCGGCTTCAGCCCGTAGCTCGTGGGCTCGTCGGCCTGCCCCCCGTGGTTCGTCATGACACCATCAGTATCGTGCGGTGCGTCACGTCCGCCAGCCGGGGCACCCAGCTGTGACATGCCTTAGTCACCCGGGGAACGAAACCCGCGCGATCACTGCTCCAGGACCCGGTAGGTGTCAGCCGCGCCGTCGAAGTAGCCGTCCACCGCGTCCTTCTCGTCCTCCGGGCCGATCACCAGCACCAGGTGATAGCGGCCGTCCAGGATCATCGCGCGGTTGCGGACATAGACCTTGCGCCCGCTGTCGTCCTCCCAGGTGTAGGTACCCTCCGCCATCGCGGTCTCGCCGACGTCGATCCGCCGCAGATTGGTGGCCGACGACCAGCCGGAGGCTTCGTAGGCGTCCAACTCCTGCTCGCTGTCGCTCTGGTAGTCCAACGGGTCCTTGCCGTACTCCGCAGTGGTGTCCCGGCCCTTGACGACGACCATCTCGAACTCGCCCGAGTCGAACCGGACCTGGCCACGAGCGTTCGGAGGGCGGCGGTCCCACCCCTCGGGGACGGAGATCTGGAAGCCGCTGGCGTCCTTGTGGCTCGTGAAGCCCTCGGCGGCACCAGCGGGCGGAGCGGGCTGCTCCTTCTTCGCCTCGTCCTTGTCCTCGTCCTTGTCCGAGTCCTTGGCCCCGTCCTGCTCCTCGGTAGCCTGCTCACCGGAGTCACCCTGCGGTTCGGCGGACGGCTCGGACTGGCCGGACTCGTCCGACTGCTCCCCTACGGAACCCTTCTGGTTGCGGTTGCCGTCGGTGCTCGTGTCGTCCTGCTCGGGCATGAACAGCACGGCGATCAGCACCACCAGGGTCAGCACCAGCAGCACCACCCCGACCAGCAGCCGCCCCAGCTTGCGCGGACCGCCCTCGCCGGGCTCCCGGCGCGGACGCGGCTCACGGGGCAGACGCGGCTCTCTGCGCGGACGCGGCTCGCGGGGCTCGGGCGGCTCCTCATGTGCTTCGCTCTCCGCGCCGCGAAGGGCGGAGGCCGCCTTCGCGGCCCGCCGCTTGCGCACCAGCTCCCCACGCCGCCGCTTTATCGGCAGCCGCCGGGGATCGGCGGGGCCGCCTGGCTCCAGCGACGGCGGTGCCGCCAGCGGACGGCGCCCCACCTCCGGCTCCGGCGCGGAGCGCGTCAGCGAGCGCAGCCAGCCCCGCAGCTCCTCGAAGTCCGGGCGCTCCGTGGGGTCCTGCCGCATCAGCGACTCGACGACGGGCCGCAGCGCGCCGCACTCCTCGGCGAAGGCCGGCGGCTCGGCACACACCATCTGCACCAGCTCGGCGGCACTGTCCTCCGGATACGGCGAGTGGCCCTGGACGGCGCGGAAGAGCAGCACGCCGAGCGCCCACAGGTCGGCCGCCGGGCCGACCGGCGGTGCCAGCCGCCAGTTCTCGTAGACCGGCCCGGCCTGCTCCGGCGCCCAGCGCTCGGTAACCGCACCCACGACCATCATCCGCGCCTGCCGCGCCCGCTCCGCGTCCAGCGCCGTCACGGGGCCCCGGTAGCGGCCGCCGGTGTCGTCCGGCACCTCGTCCCAGCGGAGGGGCTCCGAGGCAGCTCCGGGGGCGTCCTGGTCCCTCGCGTACTCGGTCGGGGCCGCCGGCCCCGGGGGCGGCGGCGAGGGCGGGACCTGGGCGCCGGGCACCGGGGGGTCCAGGGCGTCATCGGCCCAGATGTCGAGCACCCGCTCGCCGTACGGACCGGGAGCGTCGTCATCGGACAGGCCCTGCTCCGGCGCGTAGGGCTCGGACGTCGGGGGCGCCGTGTGCTCCGTGTGCTCCGTGTGCTCCGTGTGCTCCGGCGAGTAGGGGTCGGACGCGTAGGACTCGGGTGCGTACGGCTCCGGCCTGTACGGCTCCGGCCTGTACGGCTCCGGGGCACGCGAAGTCCAGGGCGCGGGGACGCTCACGCTGCCGCGACGCGCGCCCGGCAGGGCCGTGGGCCCCTCGCCCGCCCACCCTCCGGGCTCGGCGCGGGGTGCCGACGGGTCGTCACCGTCCGCGCGCGCGCCGCCATCGGCCGGGCCGTACGGCTGCCCCTGCGGCCCGTACTCCCCGCCGCCCCGGCCCGCGTCACCGGCACCGGCACCGGCACCGGCACCGACCACACCTGGCTGGTCGGGGCCGTAGCCTTCTCCGCCCTGCTGCGTGGACCACCAGTCCGTGATCTCCGCGTGCTCCGAGGGCTCTGCGTGCCCCGCTACCTCCGCGTGCTGCTCCGTCGCCTCCGGATCGCGCCCTTGGTGCTCGGCCTCGACACGTGCCGAAGCGGCACGGGCCCCGGCCCGGTAGGCCGCTATCGCACCCCGCCGCGCGGCTCGCGCCGCCGCGCCGCCGCCGGAGTCCGCGCCCTCGAAACCGAAGATGCCCGCGCGCTGCGCGTCGTCACCGCCCGGCCCGCCTCCGGCGGGACCGCCACCGGCATAGCCGCCGTCGCCGTACCGGCCGCCGCCGTAGCCGCCGTCCGGAATGCCGTCGTCCGGATAGTCCGGGTGGTAACCGCCCTGCCCGAACTCGGGACCCGGCCCACCCGAGTCGCCGCGCGGCTGCGGGATCGCGGCACGGCCACCGCCACCCCCGCCCGAGGTGTCACGGGCGTAGCCGGGCGGCAGCGCCGGAGTCGCTCCCCTGGGCACACCGCTGGGCACTCCGCTGGGCATCCCCGCACCGGGGTCGGGCGCGGGCCGGGCCGGCCCGTCGGCCTCTTCCTCCGCGCTCTCCGGCAGGCCCGGCACTCCGTACTCCGGAAGTGTGTCGTAACCGCACAGCGCCTCCTCCGCCGCGCCGGCCGCCAGGCCGGTGAGCAGGGCGCGCCCGTCATCGCAGATCAGCACCGTACGGGCGGTGATGTTGCGGTGGACCCAGCCGTGCGCGTGGACGTTGTACAGCGCGGCCAGCAGATCCGCTGCGATCTCCGCCGCGCGGTGTGCGCTCAGCGGGCGCTCGGCCAGCAGGGCGGCCAGCGGGCGCCCGGGGACGAGTTCGCTGACGATCCAGAGGCCGTCGCCCTCGAGGAAGACATCGAAGACCTGGTCCAGCCTCGGGTGGTCCGGCACCTGGGAGGCGGCCACCGCCGCCTCCAGGGCGCGCCGCACCGCCGGGTCCGCGGGGCGCCGGGTGGCGTGGCCGTACGAGCCGCCCGCCGCCGGACGGCCGCCGCGGCGCGGGGCGTCGTCCATGAACTCCGCGTCCACGACCTCCGGCAACGGGACCTGACGCACGAGCACTTCCTGGCCGCTCGCCGTGTCGTACGCACGGGATTCCGCCAGTTCGTACTCCTCGGCGGGAGGTCTGGGCAGGCGGTAGCGGTCGGCGAGCAGCCGCCCCGAGTAATCGGAGTAATCCGAATAGTCCGCGTAGTCGTCCACGACACCTCCCCACAGCGCGCGAGCAGACCGTCAGAGCTGATCCTGATCCGCCTCGATACGGATGCGTACGGTCTACGGTCTTTCACGATACGTGCCGAACCGGCCCGGCGCCGCAAGACGGCGCAAGCCCGTCCGGCCGCTTCGCCTCTCCCTCCGCCCGGTTCAACTCCCCTGCCCCGTCAGCTTTCCCGGCACAGGAGCATCCCAACACCACGAGGGCTCAGAGCCTGTCGGGTGCCGTCACTCCGGGCGGAAGGTCTTGAACGCCGTCTGACGCAGCTCGCGGCACTCGTCGTCGTCCCACGTGCCCGCCTCGCAGGTCACCATGATCGCGTAGCCGCGCTTGTCGTTCACCTTGAAGCCCCGGTTGAGGACCCGCACCTGCCGGTTGTTCTCGTTCCGCTCGAAGCCCCAGTCGGCGCTGGTCGGGTAGGCGCGCCAGTTCAGCTCCTTCATGAAGATCTTCCGGTATCCCGGGCTGCTCCGCTTCACCGCGGGCTCCAGGCCCTTCCAGGCCATCAGTGCGTCCGCCGACGGGCTGCCGTTGAAGTCGATCTGGACGCGCGGGTAGCTGTCCCCCGACCGGCCGTACTTGCCACCCGAGTTGCTGCCCGCTATGCCGGTGCGTTCGAAGCCCTCGGGCATCGCCATGGAGAAGTGGAAGCGGGTGTCGGTGACCTTCTCGTACCCCTCCGGCAGTTCGGGGGAACCGGGCTTCCCGCTCCCGTCGTCCCCGCCGTCGTCGTCTTCCTCGCTCTGCTCGTCGCCCGCGCCGTCCGTACCGTCGGTGGGCTTGTCATCCGCGCCGTCGGTGGGCTTCGCCGGGTCCTTGCCGTCGTCGGCGCCCTTGTCGCCCGTACTGCCCTCGCCCTTCTTGTCGCCGCCGGACTGGCCCTGGGAGTCGGTGGCCTTGTCGTCCTCACCACCGCTGACAGCCGTGGCGAGGACGATTCCCAGCACGACGAGCACCGCCACCACAGCCGCCACGACCGCCAGTTTGCGGCGCGAGACCATATCCCCGAACGCGGGCTTCCCGCCCCGCCCGCTGCCGCCGGAGGACGGCGGCCCGTATCCCCCGGAAGCGCTCGCGCTCTGGGTCGGGCCGGCGCTGCCGCCCGCCCCGACTGCTCCGCTGCCGCTCGCGGCCCCGGCGTTCCGTACGGACTGGAGCGCGCCGCGCAGGCGGTCGCCGGAGGCCGTCCCGGACGCCGCCGCGCCGGACGCACCGTCACGGCCGCGGCCCTCGCCGGGCTGCCCGGGGGGCGCCGGAGGTACGGCCGGTGGGGGCGGCTTCGCCACCACACGAGTCGCCTCCATGCCGCCTGGCTGGACCCCGGTGGTCTCCTCGCTGTTGAGCGCCATCTCCAGCAGCACCCGGGCGCCGGCGACGTCGAGCCGCTTGTCCGGGTCCTTCTCCAGCAGGCCGAAGATGACCTCGCTCAGCGCGCCGGCCCGCTCCAGCGGCGGCAGCGGCTCCGTCATCACCGCCGTCAGCGTGGAGATCGCCGAACCCTTGTCGTACGGCGGACGGCCCTCGACCGCCGCGTACAACAGGCCGCCCAGCGACCACAGATCGGCGGGCGGGCCCGGCGGCTTGCCGCGCGCCCGCTCCGGCGAGATGTACGAAGGGGCACCGACGAGCATGCCGGTCGAGGTGATCGACGGATCGCCCTCGACCTTCGCGATGCCGAAGTCCGTGAGGATCACCCGGCCGGTTTCGTCCTCCAACAGCACGTTGGAGGGCTTCACATCGCGGTGCAGAATCCCCTCGTGATGCGCGGCGCGCAGCACGTCGAGAACGGAGAGCCCGACCTCCGCGACCCGCTTCGGATCCAGCGGACCGTCCTGGCGGATCTGATCGGCCAGCGAGCGGCCCTCGATCAACTCCATCACGATCCACGGCCGGTCGTCCTCGTCCACCACGTCGAAGACGGTGATGGCGCTGCCGCTACGGATGCGCGCGATGGCCTTCGCCTCGCGCAGAGTCCGGGTGATCAGTCGCTGCTTCTCGTCCTCGTCGACGCTCGACGGGAAGCGCAGCTCCTTCACCGCCACCGTACGGCCGAGGGTTTCGTCCCTCCCGCGCCACACGGTGCCCATGCCCCCGCGACCCAGCACACCTTCGAGCCGATAGCGGCCGCCTACCAGCCGCCCGTCCTCAACGTCCTGGCCCATGAATCCCCTTGCATCCCCTCAGAAGTGCTGCCTCACCCCGGTGGGGGTGAGACAACAGCTTCTCAAGCAGCCGAGCCCTCAGCCCTCAGTAGAGCCTTCATTGTGGCTTACCGCTCTGACAACCCGTGTACTGGGGGAGTTGGGAAGGTGTTGCCACGGCCTGTCGTTCGGGTCTTGCCGGGTTCGCGGGGTCTGGCACGCGACCTCGTCCAGCACGACCGAAACGACAGGTCCTAGATCTCGGGCGCCCCCAACCGGGCCGCGTCCGCCGTGAGGTCGTCCGGTTGCCGCTGCGACTCGCGCTCGGCCTCGACCCGCTTCTCGTAATGCTCGATCTCCCGCTCCATCTGGCTGGCGTCCCAGCCGAGCACCACCGCCATCAGCTCCGCGCACTCGCGCGCGCTGCGCGTGCCCCGGTCGAAGGTCTCGATGGAGATACGCGTACGGCGGGTCAGCACGTCATCCAGATGGCGGGCCCCTTCGTGCGTACACGCGTAGACGATCTCGGCCTTGAGGTAGTCGTCGGCCGCGGGCAGCGGTTCGCCGAGCTTCGGGTCGGCGGCTACCAGCTCCAGCAGCTCCTCGGTCAGCGAGCCGTACCGGTTCAGCAGGTGCTCCACGCGTGCGACATGCAGCCCGGTGCGGGCCGCGACGCGGGCCCGCGCGTTCCACAGCGCGTGGTAGCCCTCCGCCCCGGCCAGTGGCACCTGCTCCGTGCAGCATTCGGCGACCCGGTGGTCCAGACCGTGTACGGCCGCGTCCACCGCGTCCTTGGCCATCACGCGGTAGGTCGTGTACTTGCCGCCCGCGATGACCACCAGTCCCGGCACCGGATGGGCGACGGTGTGCTCGCGGGAGAGCTTGCTCGTGGCCTCCGACTCGCCCGCCAGCAGCGGGCGCAGACCGGCGTAGACGCCCTCCACGTCGTCCCGGGTGAGCGGCACCGAGAGCACCGAGTTGACGTGTTCGAGGAGATAGTCGATGTCCGCGCTGGAGGCGGCCGGGTGCGCCTTGTCCAAGTCCCAGTCGGTGTCCGTGGTCCCCACGACCCAGTGCCGTCCCCAGGGGATGACGAAGAGCACGCTCTTCTCCGTACGCAGGATCAGCCCTGTCGAGGAGTGGATGCGGTCCTTGGGCACCACCAGGTGGATGCCCTTGGAGGCGCGTACGTGGAACTGGCCGCGCTCGGCGATCAGGCCCTGTGTGTCGTCCGTCCACACGCCGGTGGCGTTGACCACCTGACGGGCCCGCACCTCGAACTCGCCGCCCTGCTCCACATCCCGCACCCGCGCACCGACCACGCGTTCGCCCTCGCGCAGGAAGCCGGTCACCCGCGCACGGTTCACCGCATGCGTGCCGTACGCGGCGGCCGTACGCACCAGGGTGGCGACATAGCGCGCGTCGTCCATCTGCGCGTCGTAGTACTGGAGGGCGCCGACGAGGGCGCTCCGCTTCAGGCAGGGGGCCACGCGCAGGGCGTGCGAGCGGCTCAGATGGCGGTGCGTGGGCAGCCCGCGCCCGTGCCCGGAGGAGAGCGACATGGCGTCGTAGAGCGCCACGCCCGAACCCGCGTACAGGCGCTCCCAGCCCTTGTGGCGCAGCGGATAGAGGAACGGCACCGGCTTCACCAGGTGGGGGGCGAGCCGTTCCAGCAGCAGCCCGCGCTCCTTGAGTGCTTCCCGGACGAGAGTGAAGTCCAGCATCTCCAGATAGCGCAGCCCGCCGTGGATGAGTTTGCTGGAGCGGCTGGAGGTGCCCGACGCCCAGTCACGCGCCTCGACGAGGCCGGTGGTCAGCCCGCGGGTCGCGGCGTCCAGCGCGGTGCCCGCGCCGACCACTCCCGCGCCGACCACCAGCACGTCGAGTTCGCCCTCGGCCATCCTCGCCAGCGCGCCGGCGCGCTGCTCGGGCCCCAGTGTCGCTGTCCTCACCGTTACCTCCTGTGATCGTCCAGCTGGCCTGACGGCTGTCCGCAAGGGTCCGTGTGCCGTGCGAGGGGCCCTGTGCCGGCAGCTCGCCTCCTGACGATGGTCCCCCATCCCGCTGAATTTGGCCGGTTGCGGGCACGTCTTCGCCATCAATACCGCGTATCTGTCATATAGGCGCTTAACCTGACAGTGCGGACGTCACCACGCGGCGCGCCCTTCCATGCGCCCCTGGCCACCGTTCACCACCACAGACCACCCCTGATCGCCATTGACTGCCACCGATCACCACTGACCGCCGTTCACCGCGTCCGCCGGGGGAGCCGGGGGAAGGGATGCCCGCCACCATGCCCGCAGATCTCGCCGTCATCGGCCTCGGCCATTCGGGTCTACCGCTGGCCCAGGCGGCCACCGCCGCAGGCATCGGCACCCTCGGATACGACCCCGACCCGCGCACCGTCGCCGACCTCAACGCGGGCCGCCCGCCAGCCGACGGCTCGCTCGAAGCCGCCGGGCTGCGCCGGATGCTGGCCCGCGGCTTCCGCACCACCACCGACCCGGCGTCCCTGGGCCGCGCCCGCACCGTGGTCATCTGCGTCGACACCCCGCTCGGGCCGGACCGCACGCTCGATCTGCGCCCCGTACGCACCGCCGCCCACACGCTCGCCTCCAGCCTGCGCGCCCGCTCCACCGTCGTACTGGAGTCGACCGTGTACCCGGGCAGCACCGAAGAATTCCTCCGCACCGTGCTGGAAGAGGGCTCGGGCCTGCGCGCGGGCCGCGACTTCCATCTCGCCTACGCGCCCAGCCGCCTCGATCCTGGCAGCCGTTCGCACGGCTACGCGCAGATCCCCAAGGTCATCGGCGGCCTCACCCCCGCCTGCACGGAGGCCGCCGCCGCGTTCTACGGACGGCTCACCGAGAAGGTCGTACGGGCGCGCGGGCCGCGCGAGGCGGAGACGGCGAAGCTCCTGGAGACCAACTACCGGCAGATCAACATCGCGCTGGTCAACGAGATGGCCGTGTTCTGCCACGACATCGGGGTCGACATCTGGGACGTCATCCGCTGCGCGGAGACCAAGCCCTTCGGTTTCCAGTCCTTCCGCCCCGGGCCGGGCGTCGGCGGCCACAGCGTGCCGATCGACCCCAACCACCTCTCCTATCCGAGCCGCGCCCTCGGCTACCCGCTCCGCATCGTCGAACTGGCGCAGGAGGTCAACGCGCGGATGCCGCGCTATGTCTCACAGCGGGCAGCGGCCCTGCTCAACGAACACGGCAAGTCGGCGCGCGGCGCCCGCGTACTGCTCCTCGGGGTCACCTACAAGGCCGACCTCGCCGACCAGGAGGGCGCGCCCGCCGCCGAGATCGCCACCCGCCTCCGCGACCTGGGCGCCCAGCTCAGCTACCACGACCCGTACGTGCCGCACTGGCAGGCGGCGGGCCGCGCCGTCCCCCGCGCGGACTCCCTCTACGAGGCCGCCGCCGCGGCCGACCTCACCCTGCTGCTCCAGCACCACCGCACCTACGACCTCCAGGGCCTGGCCGCCAAGGCGCAGCTCCTGCTGGACACCCGCGGCGCGAGCCCCACCGGGGCGGCCCACCGGCTGTAGGCCGGTCGGACCGTGGCGGATCACGGCCATCAGCCGGCCGTAATCCGCCACGGTTTCCGCCACGGTTTCCGTCGCGGGTGTCAGTGGCGGGTGTCAGCCGCGCAGCGACGGGCGGCTGCGGTCGCGGTGGGCGGCGACGGCCGAGGCGAACGCGCGGTGGAATTCCTGGCTCGGACCGCCCGTGGACCGGTCGGTGATCACGCCCCGGTCCACCTCCACGCCGCCGCTGTCCGCGGCCAACCGCACGCCCGGCTCGAGCTCCGCCAGGGTGCCGACGCCCGACCCGAGGGCCCCCACGGGCTTGCCGTGCCGGTAGGCGTCCCGTACGAAGCGCAGCGCCGCGCCCTCGGCGGCGGAGGCGAGCGCGCCGGCCGGGCCGTCCGGCAGGATCACCGCGTCGTACAGCACGGAGGCGACCGTCGGCAGGGCACGGTCCACCGGCATGTCGCCGCCGTCGGAGGCGGTGACCGTGCCGTCCTGCGGGGCGAGCGCCTCGACGACGGCTCCGTCTCCGCCGAGGGCCGCCTTGAGCCTGCCGATCTGGTCGGCGTCGACGCCGTCCGTGACCAGCACCGCGATCTGCCGGAAGCGGATGGAGCCGTCACCCGGCAGGTTCTCCTGGCTCAGCGCCGGGGAGGCGGCCCGCCCGCTGGACGCACCCCCGCCCGCCGCACCGCCACCGGCGGCGGCCGGGGGTGTCGCCACTCCGATGCCCGCGGCCACGGCGGCCGTCAGCTCCGCGTCCACGTTGGCCAGTTCCGCGACCACCCGCTCGCGCACGCTCATCGTGGCGACCTTGCCCAGTTCGAAGCGGAACGCCTGGACGATGTGCTCCCGCTCCCAGCCGCTCATGCTGTTCCAGAACAGGGCGGCCTGGCTGTAGTGGTCCTCGAAGCTCGGGCTGCGCTTGCGGATCTTCGCGCCGTCGACGCGCTCCGCGTAGTGGCTGAACGCCTCCCCGCCCGCACCGGCGATCGCCGGGCAGCCACCGGTGAGCGAGTTCTCCGTGTAGCTGACGCCCCGATGGATGGCGGACTGGTGGAAGCCGTCCCGGTGGTTCGTCCGCACCGGGGCGACCGGCCTGTTCACCGGGATCTGGGCGAAGTTCGGGCCGCCGAGGCGGATGAGCTGCGTGTCCAGATAGGAGAAGTTCCGTGCCTGGAGCAGCGGGTCGTTCGTGAAGTCGATGCCCGGCACGATGTTCGCGGTGTGGAAGGCGATCTGCTCGGTTTCGGCGAAGAAATTGTCCGGGTTGCGGTCGAGCACCATACGGCCGATGGGCTGGACGGGTACCTGCTCCTCCGGAATGATCTTCGTCGCGTCGAGCAGATCGAAGTCGAAGGCGAACTCGTCTTCCTCCGACACCAGTTGCACCCCGAGCTCGTACTCCGGGTAGGCGCCCGACTCGATCGCGTCCCACAGGTCGCGCCGGTTGAAGTCCGGATCGCGGCCCATGCACTCCTGCGCCTCGTCCCACACCAGCGAGTGGACACCGAGCTTGGGCTTCCAGTGGAACTTCACGAACGTCCCGTGGCCGTCCGCCGTCACGAAACGGAAGGTGTGCACGCCGAAGCCCTGCATCATCCGGAAGCTGCGCGGGATCGCCCGGTCCGACATCAGCCACATGATCGTGTGCAGCGTCTCCGGCTGGAGCGACACGAAATCCCACAGGGTGTCGTGTGCGGAGGCACCGGTGGGGATCTCGTTGTGCGGCTCGGGCTTCACCGCGTGCACGAAGTCGGGGAACTTGATGCCGTCCTGGATGAAGAACACCGGGAAGTTGTTGCCGACCAGGTCGTAGTTGCCCTCGGAGGTGAAGAACTTCGTCGCGAAACCGCGCACGTCCCGCACGGTGTCCGCCGACCCGCGCGGCCCCTGGACCGTCGAGAACCGCACGAAGACCGGGGTGCGTACGGACGGATCCTGGAGGAACGCCGCACGGGTGAAGCGGGAGCACGACTCGTAGGGCTCGAAGTATCCGTACGCCCCCGCGCCACGGGCGTGCACCACCCGCTCGGGAATGCGCTCATGGTCGAAGCGGGTGATCTTCTCCCGGAAGTGGAAGTCCTCCAGCAGCGTCGGGCCGCGCTCACCCGCCTGAAGCGAATCGTCTGTGTGATCGACGACGACACCCTGATCAGTGGTCAGCGGACCGCTCTCGGGGTCGGCGGCGCGGTGCTCGTCGCGCTGACGCTGCTTCGCGTCCTTCGGACGGTTCTGCTCATCTGCCATGGTCCTCTGCTCCTCGACGACGGCCGGCACCACGGCCGGTTCTGTCGCTG
This sequence comes from Streptomyces gossypii, assembly GCF_025165795.1. Classification (GTDB taxonomy): domain Bacteria; phylum Actinomycetota; class Actinomycetes; order Streptomycetales; family Streptomycetaceae; genus Streptomyces; species Streptomyces gossypii. Next base: position 288,755 of record NZ_JAJAGO010000009.1, on the reverse strand, counting down.
GGTAGCCCGCAAGGGGGCCGAGGAAACACCGCGTGACCCGTTGGGGCGCCCGCCCCACCCGGACGGCCGTGCGAGGACGGCGCGGCGGGCGGGACGGGAGCAGTCGTCAGGGCTCAGTTGGAGGGGGCGACCATGACCTCGACGCGCTGGAACTCCTTCAGGTCGGAGTAGCCGGTCGTCGCCATCGCACGGCGCAGGGCACCGAAGAAGTTCATCGAGCCGTCCGGGGTGTGCGAGGGGCCGAGCAGCACCTCCTCGGTCGTACCGACCGCGCCCAAGTCCATCCGCTTGCCGCGCGGTACGTCCTCGTGCACCGCCTCCATGCCCCAGTGGTGACCGTGCCCCGGCGCGTCCGTGGCACGGGCCAGCGGGGAGCCGATCATCACGGCGTCCGAGCCGCAGGCGATGGCCTTGGACAAGTCGCCCGACCAGCCGACACCGCCGTCGGCGATGACGTGCACATAGCGGCCGCCCGACTCGTCCAGGTAGTCCCGGCGGGCGGCGGCGACGTCCGCGACGGCCGTCGCCATCGGCACCTGGATGCCCAGAACGTTCCGCGTGGTGTGCGCGGCGCCGCCGCCGAAGCCGACGAGGACACCGGCCGCGCCGGTACGCATCAGGTGCAGCGCCGCCGTGTAGGTGGCACAGCCGCCGACGATCACCGGCACGTCCAGCTCGTAGATGAACTGCTTGAGGTTGAGCGGCTCGGCGGCCGAGGAGACATGCTCGGCGGAGACGGTGGTGCCCCGGATGACGAAGAGGTCGACACCCGCGTCCACCACGGCCTTGGAGAACTCCGCGGTGCGCTGCGGCGAGAGCGCGGCGGCCGTCACCACACCCGATTCGCGGACCTCCCTGATCCGCCGGCCGATCAGCTCCTCCTTGATCGGCTCGGCGTAGATCTCCTGCATCCGGTGGTTCGCGGAATCCTCGCTCAGCTCGGCGATCTCCGCGAGCAGCGGCTCCGGGTCCTCGTACCGCGTCCACAGGCCCTCGAGGTTGAGGACGCCGAGGCCGCCGAGGCGGCCGATCCGGATGGCGGTCTCCGGGGAGACGACCGAGTCCATGGGCGCGGCCAGGAACGGCAACTCGAAGCGGTAGGCGTCGATCTGCCAGGCGATCGACACCTCCTTCGGGTCGCGGGTGCGCCGGCTGGGCACGACGGCGATGTCGTCGAAGGCGTACGCCTTACGGCCGCGCTTGCCGCGCCCGATCTCGATCTCAGTCACGAATGTGGCCCTTCCTCATGGTTACGCCCCCAGTATCACCGAAGGGGATCCCGGGGACGTCACCGCATGTCACTCCTCCACGGGGGCCAGGCTGCAGGCCACGCGTGGAGATCGAGCACAGAGAACAGCCGCTCAGCGGCGGGAGTAGTTCGGTGCCTCGGTCGTCATCTGGATGTCGTGCGGGTGGCTCTCCTTGAGGCCCGCCGCCGTGATCCGGACGAACCGGCCGTGCTCCTTCATCTCGGGGACGGTGCGCCCGCCCACGTAGAACATCGACTGCTTCAGCCCGCCCACCAGCTGGTGCACGACCGCCGACAGCGGGCCGCGGTAGGGCACCTGGCCCTCGACGCCCTCGGGGATCAGCTTCTCGTCGGAGCCGACGTCCTCCTGGAAGTAGCGGTCCTTGGAGAAGGAGCGGGAGTCGCCGCGCGACTGCATCGCGGCCAGCGAGCCCATCCCCCGGTACGACTTGAACTGCTTGCCGTTGATGAACTGCAGCTCGCCGGGCGACTCCTCGCAGCCCGCCAGCAGGCTGCCGAGCATCACCGTGTCGGCGCCCGCCACCAGGGCCTTGGCGATGTCGCCGCTGTACTGCAGGCCGCCGTCGCCGATGACGGGGACGCCGGCGTCCCGGGCGGCCTGCGCGGCTTCGTAGATCGCCGTGACCTGCGGGACTCCGATACCGGCAACCACCCGGGTCGTGCAGATGGAGCCGGGGCCGACGCCGACCTTGACGGCGTCCGCGCCGGAGTCGATCAGGGACTGGGCGCCGTCACGCGTGGCGATGTTGCCGCCGATGACATCGACGGAGGAGTTCGACTTGATCTTGGCGACCATGTCGCCGACCAGCCGCGAATGGCCGTGCGCGGTGTCCACCACGAGGAAGTCGACGCCCGCCTCGATCAGCGCCTGCGCCCTGTCGTACGCGTCCCCCGCCACGCCGACCGCCGCGCCGACGACGAGGCGGCCCTCGGCGTCCTTCGCGGCGTTCGGGTACTGCTCCGCCTTCACGAAGTCCTTGACGGTGATGAGTCCCTTGAGCACGCCCTCGCCGTCGACGAGCGGCAGCTTCTCGATCTTGTGGCGGCGCAGCAGCTCCATCGCGTCGTCCCGCGAGATGCCGACCTTGCCGGTGACCAGCGGCATCGGGGTCATGACCTCGCGGACCTGCCGGGCGCGGTCCATCTCGAAGGCCATGTCGCGGTTGGTGACGATGCCGAGCAGCCGGTCCGCGGCGTCCGTCACCGGCACACCACTGATCCGGAAGCGGCCGCACAGCGCGTCCGCCTCGCTCAGGGTGGCGTCCGGGCCGATGGTGATCGGGTCCGTCACCATGCCGGACTCGGAGCGCTTGACCCGGTCCGCCTGGAGTGCCTGGTCCTCGATGGAGAGATTCCGGTGCAGCACGCCCACACCGCCCTGGCGGGCCATCGCGATGGCCATCCGGGCCTCGGTGACCTTGTCCATCGCGGCGGAGAGCAGCGGTACGTTCACCCGGACGTTGCGGGAGACCTGGGATCCGGTGTCGATGTCCTGCGGGGCCATGTTCGACTCACCCGGCAGGAGCAGCACATCGTCGTAGGTCAGCCCGAGCATGGCGAATTTGGCGGGCACTCCGTCGACGTTGTCTGTCATGACACCTTCCCAATGCTTGCGCGGCGCGGATGTCCATGCTATCTGTCTCCCGGCACCCGCCGGGCACGGCCCCTGAGCGCTGTTCCGCTGCCGAGTCGGAACGGGGTTCGAGCCGTGTTCCCTGCCGTGTTCAGCTGGGTTGCTGAGGGACTTGCTGACGGGACCACTGAGGGGATTACTGACGGGATTACTGGCGGGACTACTGCCCGGCCAGGGTGCGGAGCCTGCTGAGCGCCCGGTGCTGCGCCACCCGTACGGCGCCCGGTGACATGCCGAGCATCCGGCCGGTCTCCTCGGCGGAGAGGCCGATCGCCACCCGCAGCAGCACCAGCTCGCGCTGATGCGCGGGCAGATTGGCGAGGAGTTGCTTGGCCCACTCGGCGTCGCTGCTGAGCAGTGCCCGCTCCTCCGGCCCGAGCGAGCTGTCCGGCTGCTCCGGCATCTCGTCGGAGGGGACGGCGGTGCTTCCGGGGCCGCGCATGGCGGCCCGCTGGAGATCCGCGATCTTGTGCTGAGCGATCGCCACCACGAACGCCTCGAAGGGCTTGCCGGTGTCGCGGTAGCGGGGCAACGCGTACAGAACGGCCAGGCAGACCTCCTGGGCCAGGTCGTCGACGAAATGCCGAGCGTCGCCGGGGAGCCTGGTCAGCCGCGTACGGCAGTAGCGCCGGGCCAGCGGGTGGACACGCGCGAGCAGGTCGTGAGTCGCCCGCTCGTCCCCCTCGACCGCACGCTGCACGAGGGCGCCGACCGCCGGGTGCTCGTCATCGCGCATCGGTCCATGGTGCACCGACGCCGCGCGATCCGCCGCATCGCGGCCCCCTTTGTGCGCTGAAGCGTTATCACGGAGTGCTCCCGTAGCCATGCCGCTAGCCCGCCCCCTTCCGGGTGGATCCGCACCGCGCCGACCGGCGATCTGGTCGCTTCGGCCCGCTGCCTGAAGGCACCGGGCAGGGCTCGTCCGTCATGAGGGCCCCGTCGCGGCTGGGTGAGAGACCCCGGCGGCAGCCGGGGAAGAGTCGCACTCCTCAAGCATGCGGCATCGCACGGCATTCCGACGAAGACGCGTCTCGGGTGCACTGCCCCCGCCGGTGACGGCCGCGGCGGATACGCCTCTCCGCGCCCCGTCCCGCCGCGTACGTGAACGGCGGCAGCAGCCCGCCGGGCCCGGGGCCGAACCCCTGGTCACCGCGTGGCGGCGGCGCAAACCCCGGCCTTCGCCGAAGCTGCCACGACGGGCCGGGGCGGCGCGGAGGCGTGGGAAAGAACACTGACGACGGGCGAAATGAGAAAGCCGTCAGCGGGGAACGCCGACGGCGGACGGAGCCAGACGCCGCCTCCCGGCGGGGAGGCGGCTCAGCTCCTCGGGCACAGCACGTCCCGCAAGGCGGCGGATCACCCTGACCCGCCGGAGGGGCCCTAGCGGACGAGGCCCCAGCGGAAGCCGAGCGCAACGGCGTGCGCTCGGTCCGAGGCGCCCAGCTTCTTGAAGAGCCGCCTGGCGTGAGTCTTCACCGTGTCCTCGGACAGGAACAGCTCCCGCCCGATCTCGGCGTTCGATCTGCCGTGACTCATCCCCTCGAGTACCTGGATCTCACGTGCGGTGAGGGTCGGGGCCGCCCCCATCTCGGCGGACCGCAGCCGACGCGGCGCCAGCCGCCACGTCGGGTCGGCCAGGGCCTGGGTGACCGTGGCCCGCAGTTCGGCGCGCGAGGCGTCCTTGTGCAGGTACCCGCGGGCTCCGGCGGCGACGGCCAGCGCCACACCGTCCAAGTCCTCGGCCACGGTCAGCATGATGATGCGCGCACCGGGATCGGCGGAGAGCAGCCGCCGTACGGTCTCCACGCCTCCCAGTCCGGGCATCCGGACATCCATGAGAATCAGATCGGAGCGATCAGCACCCCAGCGGCGGAGCACTTCCTCGCCGTTGGCCGCCGTCGTCACACGCTCCACACCGGGCACGGTCGCGACCGCGCGGCGGAGCGCCTCTCGGGCAAGCGGGGAGTCGTCGCATACGAGGACGGACGTCATGACCGCCCCCCGCAGCTGATGCGCATCACCTTGAGCCTCCAGGCTGTTACGAATCGTCACCTGTGCGATTGACAGTCAACGGTCTGGGCACTCGGCGCCCGAACCTCGTCCATCAATCGCCTCCGCACTCTCAACGACGGTCACCCAAAAGAGTTACGGGCTTCAGTGGCCACTTTGCACACTCTAGGTGAGTGTACGGATACAGAACTCCGATATCGCACAGCCGCGCAGATCATCCCTAAATGCCCTGTTTGCTCATGGTTTCTTTCGCTTCGTTCGGGTAATAGCTAGATTTGGCAAAGAGTCATATTTACAGATGAGCGACTCCGCGCCTCCAGTCCGCTTCCGCGCACATATCCGAGAGGACACGCAATGGCAGACTTCTCCCGCCTCCCGGGCCCGAACGCCGATCTGTGGGACTGGCAGCTGCTCGCTGCCTGCCGGGGCGTCGACAGCTCACTGTTCTTCCACCCCGAAGGAGAGCGCGGAGCCGCCCGCAGCGCACGCGAAACCTCCGCCAAAGAGGTGTGCATGCGCTGCCCGGTCCGCTCCGAATGCGCCGCGCACGCCCTGACGGTGCGGGAGCCGTACGGCGTATGGGGTGGTCTCACCGAGGATGAACGCGAAGAGCTGATGGGGCGGGCGCGCAGCCGCCTCCTCACCGCGTCGAGCGGCCCGAGCAGGTGACGGAACGTTTTTCCGCACCCGTTCACCGGAATCGCCGGCTGCACGGTCCACCCGGGTTGTTCACCCGAGCCTTTCACTCGATCGGCGCAATCTCCGACGTTCCGCCGGCAGGTCTTTTCAGGCCGCCAGGCCGCATCAGAGCGACCCGTCAGGTCCGCCCGGTGGCGTTCGCGGCCAGCGCCAGCCGGTCCAGCATCGCCGCGACCGCCGGTGCCCGCGCCAGATCGGGCAGCGCCAGAGCCACCACCTCACGCGGCATCAGCGGGGTGACCCGCACCGTCCCGACCCCCTCCGTACGGACCGAGGCGACGGCGAGCTCGGGAAGCACCGCCACCCCCAGACCCGCACCGACCAGGCCCACCACCGCCGGATAGTCGTCCGTCGCGAAGTCGATCCGCGGAGTGAATCCGGCCTCCTCGCACACCTCGACAAGATGGCGGCGGCAGCGCGGGCAGCCCGCGATCCATGGTTCCTCCGCCAGCGTGGCGAGCCCGACCTCCTCCCGCCCGGCGAAGCGGTGCGTCCTGGGCACCAGGCCGACCAGCCGGTCGTTCAGCAGCGGACGTACCGCCAGGTCGTCCCACTCCGGCGAGGGGCCGTAGCGGAAGGCGAGGGCGATCTCCGCATCGCCCTCCCGCACCATCTCGACCGACCGGGGCGGCTCCGCCTCCACGAGCGAGATCCGGGTGCCCGGGTGATCGGCGCGCATCGCGGCCACGGCCGAGGGCACGAGCGTGGAACTGCCGCTGGGGAAGGAGACCAGCCGCACCCGGCCCGCCCGCAGCCCGGCCAGCGCCGCGACCTCCTCCTCCGCCGCGGTGAGCCCGGCCAGAATCCCGGTGGCGTGCCGCAGCAGCGCCTCGCCCGCCTCGGTCAGCCGCGTCTCACGACCTGCCCTGACCAGCAGCGGAGTACCGGCGGACTGCTCCAGAGCCTTCATCTGCTGGCTGACGGCGGGCTGGGTGCAGCCCAGCTCGCGGGCGGCGGCGGAGAAGGATCCGGTCCCGGCCACCGCGCGCAGCACCCGGAGATGACGAGCTTCGATCATCCTTCGAGCATAGGCGAAGCATAAGGAAAACTTGGAGGTCAACCGGATTATTCGTTGGCGGCTTTGCCCACGGCCTGGTTAGCGTGCGGACATGCACCTGTTGTCAGTGAACCTCGGCATCCCCCACGTTTCAGAGCACAGCGACGCCAGGGGAAACCTCACCGGAATCGACAAACGCCCGACCGGCGGACCCGTCACCGTGCGCGCCCCCGGCCCCAAGGGATCGGGCGGCAGCGGGCTGGCCGGGGACGCCATCGGCGATCTGCGCCACCACGGGGGTGACGAGCAGGCGGTGTACGCGTTCGCGCGCGAGGACCTGGACGACTGGGCCCGTGAGCTGGGCCGGGAACTGCCGAACGGCGTATTCGGCGAGAACCTCACCACGAGCGGTGTGCGGGTGAACGACGCCCGGATCGGCGAACGCTGGCGGATCGGCCCGGATCTGGTGCTGGAGGTCCGCAGCGGGCGCATTCCCTGCCGCACCTTCGCGGGCTGGCTCGGCGAGCGTGGCTGGATCAAACGCTTCACCCGGCAGGCCGCGCCCGGCGCGTACCTGCGGGTGGTCGAGCCCGGGGAGATCCGTGCGAGCGACCCGGTCGAGGTGGTGCACCGGCCGGATCACGAGGTGTCGGTCTCCTTCTGGTTCCGGGCGCTGACCAGCGAGCCGGAGCTGCTGCCCCGGCTGCTGGCGGCCGAGGACGCGCTGGAGCAGGAGGTACTGGACCGGGTGCGGCGGCGGACTGCGTAAGCGGATGGGCGAACGGGCGGGGCGAACGCCTGCGCGGCTGGGCCGGATGGCGGCGGCTCGTAGACGGCGGTCGGGCGAAGTGCGTAGGCAGAGGCGGTGAAGGGGCGGGCGAGGAGCCGGTGGTGCGGATAGCGTTTCCCGCATGACGACAGCATTGATCACGGGAGCGACGTCGGGGCTCGGTGCCGCTTTCGCACGGCGGCTCGCACGGGACGGACATCATGTGGTGCTGGTCGCACGGGACTCCGAGCGGCTGCGTACCCAGGCGGCGGAACTGCACGACCGGCACGGCGTCGAGGCATCGGTGCTGGCCGCCGACCTCGGGACCGATGCGGGCATCGCCGCGCTGGAGGAGCGGGCCGGGGACCGCCGTCACCCGGTCGACCTGCTGGTGAACAACGCGGGCTTCGCCAACAAGGGCGGCTATCTGGACATTCCGCTCGCGGACGAACTGACCATGCTCCGGGTGCACTGCGAGGCGGTGCTGCGGTCGACCTCGGCGGCGGCCGAGGCGATGCGGGAGCGTGGGCGCGGCGGGATCATCAACGTCGCGTCGGTGGCGGCGTTCGTGCCGCGCGGGACGTACGGCGCCTCGAAGTCGTGGGTCGTGCAGTTCACCCAGGGCGTGGCGGGCGACCTGAAGAGCAGCGGGGTACGGCTGATGGCACTGTGCCCGGGGTTCGTGCGGACGGAGTTCCACGATCGGGCGGGCATGGACACCAGCCCGGTGCCGGACTGGATGTGGCTCGACGCGGGGCGGGTGGTCGACGCCGCCCTCGCCGACCTGGCACGCGGCCGGTCCCTGTCCATCCCGGACCCGCGCTACAAGGTGATGATGGCCCTGGCGAAGCTGACACCCCGCGGCATGCTGTCCCGCTCCACCGCCAACAGCGGACCCAGGTACGGGCGGGTCAACGCCCCTGCCGCTGGCCGTTGAGCAACAGCTCCTCGACAACAGCCCCTTGAGTAACAGCTGCTGAACACGCGAACGCGCCGGGCGGGCTGGGAAACCAGCTCGCCCGGCGCGTACGGCGCTCCGGCCGCGGGGCCGGGGCGCCTCAACGCGGAAGCGCGTCAGTGCGAGTGGCCGTGGCCGCCCGCGGCTTCCTCTTCCTCGGCAGGCTTCTCGACGACCAGCGTCTCGGTCGTGAGCAGCAGGGAGGCGATGGAGGCGGCGTTCTCCAGCGCGGAACGGGTGACCTTGACCGGGTCGATGACGCCGGCCTTGACCATGTCGCCGTACTCGCCGGTGGCCGCGTTGAAGCCGAAGCCCTTCTCCAGGTCGGCGACCTTCGAGGTGATGACGTAGCCCTCGACGCCCGCGTTCTCCGCGATCCAGCGCAGCGGCTCGACGGCGGCGCGGCGCACGACGGCGACACCGGTGGCCTCGTCGTCCAGCTTGCCGAGCGAGCCCTCCAGCACCTTCGCGGCGTGGACGAGCGCGGAGCCACCGCCGGAGACGATGCCCTCCTCGACCGCCGCGCGGGTCGCCGAGATGGCGTCCTCGAGACGGTGCTTCTTCTCCTTGAGCTCGACCTCGGTCGCGGCACCGACACGGATCACGCAGACGCCGCCCGCGAGCTTCGCCAGCCGCTCCTGGAGCTTCTCGCGGTCCCAGTCGGAGTCCGTGGACTCGATCTCGGCCTTGATCTGGCCGACGCGCCCCTCGACCTCGGACTTGTCACCGGCGCCGTCGACGATCGTGGTGTCGTCCTTGGTGACGGTGACGCGGCGGGCGCTGCCCAGCACGTCCAGGCCGGACTGGTCGAGCTTGAGGCCGACCTCCTCGGCGATGACGGTCGCGCCCGTGAGCGTGGCCATGTCGCCCAGCATCGCCTTGCGGCGGTCGCCGAAGCCCGGCGCCTTGACGGCGACGGCGTTGAACGTGCCGCGGATCTTGTTGACGACCAGGGTGGAGAGTGCCTCACCCTCGACGTCCTCGGCCACGATCAGCAGCGGGCGCGAGCCACCGGACTGCATGATCTTCTCAAGCAGCGGCAGCAGGTCCTGGATCGAGCCGATCTTGCCCTGGTGGATCAGGATGTACGGGTCGTCGAGGACGGCCTCCATACGCTCCTGGTCGGACACCATGTACGGGGACAGGTAGCCCTTGTCGAAGGCCATGCCCTCGGTGAAGTCGAGCTCCAGGCCGAAGGTCTGCGACTCCTCGACGGTGATGACACCGTCCTTGCCGACCTTGTCCATGGCCTCGGCGATGAGCTCGCCGACCTGGTTGTCCTGGGCGGACAGCCCGGCCACGGCCGCGATGTCCTCCTTGGAGTCGATCGGGCTGGCGGAGGCGAGAAGGTCGTCGGAGACCGCCTTGACCGCAGCGTCGATGCCCTTCTTCAGGGCGGCCGGAGAGGCACCGGCGGCGACGTTGCGCAGGCCCTCCCGGACCAGCGCCTGGGCCAGAACGGTGGCGGTGGTGGTGCCGTCACCCGCGATGTCGTTGGTCTTGGTCGCCACCTCCTTCACCAGCTGGGCGCCCAGGTTCTCGTACGGGTCGTCGACCTCTACCTCACGGGCGATGGTGACGCCGTCGTTGGTGATGGTCGGGGCGCCGAACTTCTTGTCGATGACGACGTTGCGGCCCTTGGGGCCGATCGTCACCTTCACGGTGTCGGCGAGCTGGTTGACGCCGCGCTCGAGGGCGCGACGGGCGTCCTCGTCAAACTTCAGGATCTTCGCCATGGGAGCTTCCGGGTCCTCTCGAACGAACTGCGCCCCGGCCCCGGCTCGCGGGTACCAGGGCGCAGATCAAAGCAGTCTTCGGCTTCAGGTGACTGGCTTTGGTTACTTACTTCTCGATGATCGCGAGAACGTCGCGCGCCGAGAGGACGAGGTACTCCTCGCCGTTGTACTTCACCTCGGTGCCGCCGTACTTGCTGTAGAGCACGATGTCGCCGACGGAGACGTCGAGCGGCAGTCGGTTGCCTTCCTCGAAGCGGCCCGGACCAACGGCGAGGACAGTCCCCTCCTGGGGCTTCTCCTTCGCAGTGTCCGGAATGACCAGGCCCGAGGCCGTGGTCTGCTCAGCGTCGAGCGGCTGGACCACAATGCGGTCCTCAAGCGGCTTGATGGCAACCTTGGAGCTGGTGGCGGTCGTCACGATCCGACCTCCCCCTTCGGAGATCTCAGCGGGGTAACTCATGTCTGGGTGGCGTCGGCCAGAACCGTCGTCGCGGGTGCCGGGTCTGTCCTTCGCTACACGCTCACTCGCCTGCGGGGCGCTTTTGAGGCGCACCCGACGACTCGCTCACGTGCTGGCACTCCATGCTAGCGAGTGCCAGGTCTGAGATTATGCCTCGGTTAGCACTCCGTCAACCAGAGTGCCAGGCGCGCCGCCTCCGGAGGCTCGGTGCCGCTTCTGCCGATCAGAGGTAGTCCTCCAGGCGGGCCAGCGTGTAGCCCTGTTCGGACGCGAGGCGGAGCAGGCGGCGGGTCATGTCGGCCATCGAACCGTTCCACTCCTCCACGCCCCGGTAGTGGGTGAGGATGACCGCGCCGGGGTAAAGGCGACGGCCGGGTTCCTGGAAGTCGATCCGCTGCGCCCATGCCTCCATTCCCCACAGCACGACCGCGTCGAGTCCGCAGTCCCGCGCCGCGCGCAGCGTGTTCCCGTCGTACGCCCCGTACGGCGGCCGGAAGAGGCGGGGCTCCGGGCCGCCGAACTGCTCCTTGAGGCTGGCCTGCTGGCCGCAGATCTCGCGGCGCTGCTCCTGGTAGGAGAGCGCGGGCAGGTAGGGGTGGTGGAGCGTGTGGTTCTGGACGGTGCCGCCCATGCCGCCCAGCGTGCGGAAGTAGTCGTAGCCGGCGCCCCGTCGGGCCTCCTGGTCGGTCAGGAAGGACGTCACCGGAAGGTCGAGTTCGCGGACGAGTTCGAGGAACTCGGGGTCCTTCTCGGCGCCGTCGTCGACCGTCAGGAAGATGACCTTGTCGTCGGTCGGCACCCGCGAGACGAGCTGGGCGTCGCGCACCCTCGGCTTCAGCACGGGCGGCGCGGGACGCGCGGGCAGCGGCCGCTTCAGCCCCCAGCGGCGGTACGCGAGGAGGCGCTGCTGGATGCGCTCCGCGTGCGCGCCGAGAGCGTTGGCGGTGAACCGGGCGTCGGCGAGCTGGGCGGCGAGCCCGAGGCCGGGGGCGGGCGCGGCGGGACGGAAGGGGGGCGGACCGCCGCCCGGGGCGCCTGCGTCGGCAGTGCTCGCACGGGTGCCCGCACGGGTGCCCGCACCGGGCCCCGGCGGCGCTTCTTCGGCGGGCCGCGCCTCGTCCGCCGCCCGTACGCCGCCGGGGACCGCCCGCACCTCCACCGCCGCGCAGACCGTGGCGAGCAGCGCGATGCCCGAAGCGGCCAGCGCTCGCCGCGAGGCCCGCAAAGTCCGATTTCCTGTTTGTAGTATTTTGCGCATAATGCCGGATCGTGTCACCGCGGCCGACGGCACCCGTGCACGGCATCCCGGCGCGCCGGGGAGAATGGCCCGTGTGGCCGTACCCGACGCACCAACCCCGCCAGACCGGACAGACGCACCCGCCGCCGACGCCCTCAGCGCCTTCCGGTCGCTGCTCACCGACGAGGGCGGCCGGCTGCTGGCCGAACTGCGGGAGTACGACCCCGCGCAGGAACTGGCCGTCGCGACCCGGCTCCGCCGGGACCGGCCCGCCGCGCTGGTGACCGCCGCGCTCGGCCAGGCGCGACTGCGACAGCGCGCCGTGGCGAAGTTCGGCGCCGAGGACGCGGCCCGGATGTACTTCACGCCGAACGGCCTGGAGCAGTCGACACGCACCGCTGTCGCCGCCCACCGCGCCGAGCGCTTCGCGGCGCACGGCGTACGCGGGCTCGCCGATCTGTGCTGCGGCATCGGCGGCGACGCGATCGCGCTGGCGCGCGCGGGCATCTCCGTACTCGCGGTCGACAGCGACCCGCTGACCTGCGCCGTCGCCCAGGCCAACGCGACCGCTCTGGGTCTCGGCGCGCTGATCGAGGTGCGCTGCGCAGACGTCACCGACATCGACACGCACGGATTCGACGCCGTCTTCATCGACCCGGCGCGGCGGGGCGGGCGCGGGCGGATCTTCGATCCGGAGGCGTACGCGCCGCCGCTGAGCTGGGCCGTCGCGACGGCACGTACGGCACCGCGGGCCGCGCTCAAGGTGGCTCCCGGCATCCCGCACGAGGCCGTCCCCGAGGACGCCGAGGCGGAGTGGATCTCACACGCCGGAGACGTGAAGGAGGCGGTCCTCTGGTTCGGCGGCGGGCAGGTGGACGGCGACGGCACCCCGGACGGCGGCGCCGACGGCGCACCCGACGGGCCGCGCATACGGGCCACGCTGCTGCCGGGCGGCGCCTCGCTGGCCGACACCGGTCTGCCGGACCCTCCGGCCGGGCCGGTCGGGCGCTATCTGTACGAGCCGGACGGCGCCGTGATCCGCGCCCATCTGGTCGCCGAGGTGGCGGCGGCGGTCGGCGGGCGGCTGATCGACCCGACGATCGCCTATGTGACCGGCGACGCGCTGCTGCCCACGCCGTACGCCACCGCATACGAGATCACCGATGTGCTGCCCTTCCACCTCAAGCGGCTGCGGGCGCTGCTGCGCGAGCGTGAGGTGGGCACCCTGACCGTGAAGAAGCGCGGCTCCGCAGTCGAGCCGGAGGAGCTGCGCAGGCGGATCAAGCCGCGCGGTCCGCGCTCCGCGACCGTCTTCCTGACACGCGTCGACGGCGCCCCCAGCATGCTGCTGGGCCACCCTGCGGCCGGGAGTGCCGGGAGTGCCGGAAGCGTCAGCCGGTGAGCAGGTCGAGCAGCTCGCGCGTCCAGCCGTCGTCGTAGCCGTCCAGTCTCGGCAGCCCGCCCCTGTTCGGGTCCCTGGTCCATTCGAAGGACGCGCCCGGATTGTGCCGGGTGTAGCCGCCCGACGCGAAGAGATGGGGGCTCCCCTGGATCTCCGGCCCCTGGGCCACCCGCCACTGCGCGTACACCTCGGGCCGCCCGGCCCCCCGCTCCAGCGCCTTGGCCAGCTCCTCGGCGTCCACGTGGGCGCATTCCCGGGCGATTTCGAGGATCACCGGGATGATGCTGATGCACCGGCTCTCGGCGTAGAAGGCGCGCCGCAGTGCCGCGTCCAGTTCGTCGCTGCCGCGCAGGCCACCGACGGTGGGCGCCTTGGCCGCTTGGACGGCCTCCAGCGCCGTCAGGGTGCTCGACGGGTAGTCCGACTCGCGGCCGGACCAGACGCGCCAGCCCAGCTCCGGACGGCGCGCCCCGATCACGATCACTTCGGGTTCCACGATGAACCTGGGGGTCGGCTGGTCGTTGAAGAGCTCCAGCGGAAACGCCCGGTGGTCGATCCGGATGTCCGCGCCGCGCTCACCGGCGGCTGCGCGCAGGGTGTGCAGGGCGAGGCTCGCCCAGGGGCACCCGATGTCGGACCAGACGGTGACGGTACGCGGGTCCGTGGCGTTGTTGTTCATGGGCGCTCTCCTCGCCTCCGCAGGCTCCGGCATTCTCCCCGCGGGTTCCCCCGCCACCCGGGCCGACACGCTGCCCTGCGCCGGACAGGGCCTAGTGGGTGTCCTTCGGCTGGACCTGTTCGAAGCGCCAGCGGTGGACGGGGCGGGACGTCAGCTCGGCGGGCGGGTCGGCGAGTTCCGGCAGGTCCGCTTCGTACGCCGCACGCCACCAGGTGATCACCAGCACCCGGTCTCCGGGCGCTGAGTAGGTCTCCCGGCGGATCGGCGGCGGGGTGAGAGCGTGCTCCCGGCACCAGGACAGCAGTTCCGGGCCGAGTCCCTCGGCGGCCTTGGCTTCCCACATCAGTGCGACAGTCATGACTCGTACAGGTTCCTTCTGCTCAGTTCGTGCACGTGGTCGTGGGCATGCGGACCCTGGTTGCCGTCGCTGTGACGGTGACCGTGGCTGTGACCGTCACCGTCACCGTGCCCGGTGCCCGGGACGTGGGGCTCGGTGACCGGGAGCGACGAGTCCGCGGGTAGCTCCCAGTCCGAGGCCGCCCGGCCCCGCGCCACCATCTCCGCTCCGAGCGCGGCGACCATCGCACCGTTGTCCGTGCAGAGCTTGGGCCGTGGCACCCGCAGGATGATCCCGGCGCGGCGGCAGCGCTCCTCGGCCATCGCCCGGAGCCGGGTGTTCGCCGCCACCCCGCCGCCGATCATGAGGTGGTCCACCCCCTGTTCCGCACAGGCACGGACCGCCTTGCGGGTGAGCACGTCGGTGACCGCCTCCTGGAAGGACGCCGCGACATCGGCGACCGGCACCTCCTCCCCCGCCGCGCGTCTCGCCTCGATCCAGCGGGCGACCGCCGTCTTGAGACCCGAGAAGGAGAAGTCGTACGGCGCGTCCCGGGGGCCGGTCAGCCCGCGCGGGAAGGCGATGGCACGCGGGTCGCCCTCGCGGGCGTAGCGGTCGATCACCGGCCCGCCGGGGAAGCCCAGCTGGAGCACGCGGGCCACCTTGTCGAACGCCTCGCCCGCAGCGTCGTCGATGGTGGAGCCCAGCGGACGGACGTCGGTGGTGATGTCCGGGGCGAGCAGCAGCGAGGAGTGGCCGCCGCTCACCAGCAGGGCCATCGTCGGCTCCGGGAGTGCGCCGTGTTCGAGCTGGTCGACGCAGATGTGCGAGGCGAGGTGGTTCACGCCGTAGAGGGGCTTGCCCAGTGCGTAGGCGTACGCCTTGGCGGCCGAGACGCCGACGAGCAGCGCTCCGGCCAGGCCGGGGCCCGCGGTGACAGCGATCCCGTCGAGGTCGCGCGGGCTGACGCCCGCCTCGCGCAGCGCGCGCTCGACGGTGGGGATCATCGCCTCCAGATGGGCGCGGCTGGCGATCTCCGGCACGACGCCGCCGAAGCGGGCATGCTCGTCGACGCTGGAGGCGACCGCGTCGGCGAGCAGGGTGTGACCCCGGACCACACCGACGCCGGTCTCGTCGCAGGAGGTCTCGATGCCGAGGACCAGCGGCTCGTCTTTCATGGCTTCCCTTCGCCTCCTGTGGCGCTCGATCCGGGCCGGTCGTTGCGCATCACCAACGCGTCGATGTTGCCCGGCTGGTAGTAGCCGCGGCGCACGCCGATCGGCACGAAGCCGAACCGCTCGTACAGCCGCCGTGCCGGAGTGTTGTCGACGCGCACCTCCAGCAGCACCTCGTGGCAGTCGAAATCCTGCGTGGCGGCGGCGAGCAGCGCGGTCAGCAGCCGGGCGGCGAGGCCCGTCCCCCGGTGGGAGGGGAGCACGCCTATCGTCTGGATGTCGCCGGTCCGGTCGACCGCGACGAGCCCGCCGTAGCCGACGAGTTCTCCGTCCCCGGTGGCGGCGACCAGGTAGCGGCGGGTGGCGTGCGGGCCGCGCGCGCGTGCCAGCTCGGACCAGAACATGCCCTCCGACCAGGCGTCCTCGGGAAACAGCCGCTGTTCGAGGGTGAGCACGGGGTCGATGTCCCACCAGCGCATCTCGCGCAGTGCGACGGCGCTGGTGTTGACGTTGGCGCTGGCGTTCACCGTGCCCGCTGTGCTCATGGCGCACCCCTGGGAGTGACCACCTTGTAGTTGGCGGGGACCTGGGCGTCCGGCCTGCGCAGATAGAGCGGCAGGGGCGGCAGGAACTCGGCGCCCGCGGCGAGCCGTTCGACGGCCAGTTCGGCCAGCGCGGCGGCCGACTGGTGTGCGGGCAGTCCGGCCCGCGCACCGGTGAACGTGTCGGGGTAGAGCAGCGCGCCCGCGCCCACGGCGGGCAGACCCGCCACCGCCTCCGCCAGCTCGGCCGGACGGTCCACGGCGGGTTCGCCGATCCGCGTGCGCGCATCGGCGTACCGCGCCCAGTAGACCTCCTTGCGGCGCGCGTCCGTGGCCACCACGAAGGGGATGTCGAGGCCGGAGGCGTACGCGAGGCCGTCCAGCGTGCACAAGCCGTGCACCGGGGTGCCGAGCGCGGCGCTGAACGCCGCCGCCGTGGCCAGCCCGACGCGCAGCCCCGTGTACGGGCCGGGGCCGACCCCGACGACGATGCCGGTGACCTCGGGCAGCGCACGGTCCGCCATGCGCAGCACCTTGTCGACGGCCGGGAGCAGCAGTTCGCCGTGGCGGCGCGCGTCGGTCTGGTGGGATTGGGCGAGCACCCGGTCGCCGTCGTGCAGAGCGACGGCGACGGTGGGGGTCGCGGTGTCAAGAGCGAGCAGCAGCACGGTCCCCAGCCTACGACCGGCGGGCGGCCGCGCCCGACCACCGGGTGGGACTGACGGGCCGCCGCCGGGGCACGGCCGGGCCGCCACCGGGACCCGACACCGGCGCGCCGCAGGCCGCCGGGCGCCCGCCACCGGCCCGGCTCGGGACTCCGCCGGTCCACCCCCGTACGGCGCGTTCCGGCTGCTAACGTCAGCGCCGGGGCGCTCGTAGGCGAGAGACGGCACTCGTACGGGAGAGACGGAGAGGTGGCGGCAGGATGACACGCGGCAGCGGCGGCAACAGCGCGGGAAAGGTCGTGGCCGGGCTCACCGTCGCGGCATTCGCCGTTGTCGCCTTTCTCGCCTTCCAGGCCGCCGCGAAGGACGTCCGGCCGGCCAACGAGAGGAAGTCCAGCGCGTCGCCCTCGAAGGACAGCGCCGACCGCAAGAAGCGGGAGGAGGCGCTCCCGGCCCGCTCGGGCAAGGGTGAGCGGGTGGTCTACGGGCTGGAGAAGAAGCGCGTCTGGCTGGTCGCCAAGAGCGGCAAGGTCAAGCGGACGTACGAGGTGTGGCCGAGCACGGTCAGCCCCGAGCCGGGCCGCTACCAGGTCACCTCTCGCGCCGCACACGTCACGGGCTCGGACGGCAAGGCGGTGGAGAACGTCGTGCGGTTCGCCATCCAGGACGGCACGTCCATCGGCTTCAGCGCCGCTGTGGACGGTTCCAAGCCCGAACTCGACCCGGCGGAGAAGACGGGCGGCATCCGGGAGAAGCGGGACGACGGGCAGGCGATGTGGCTGTTCGCCCCGATCAACACGAAGATCGTCGTAGTCCCCTGACTGCGGATCCCGCAGACCCTAAGCCGCGCGGCGGCCTCTGTGCTCCTCCGTCTGTTCCCGCGTGTTTTCCCGCGCGTGTGCTTCCCGCACCTGCTCGTGCGGTGCCGGGCCCGGCGCCGCTTCCGGCGCCGACTCGGCCTCCGGGCGTGCGGGCGGGTCGGGACGCGCGGGGGGCGTGGACACCGCTTGGGCCGCCGCGCAGGACGCGAGCAGTTCGCTCATCGGCGGTGGCCGCCGCTGCCGCGCCGGCGGATTTTCGTGCTCCTCTGCCGACATGGGCACTCCTGTAAGTTAGGCAGACCTAACCAGCTCTCGGTGTCTCCATGTGACCACGGGACGCGTGATGCGCGCAACTGCTTGCCGACACGTTGTCGGAATCACCCGAGCCCGGTCAGGTCCTCCCCCGCCCAGCGCTCGCCGACGCCGGTCACGGTCACCTCACGCACGTCGTCCACCTCGTACGAATGCGCAGCGGGGTCGGCTCCCGCACCGACGGAGCGGTCGATCCGTACGTGCAGCCGGTCCTCCGACAGCTCCTCGACCTTGCCCTCGCCCCACTCGACGACCACCACGGACTCGGGCAGCGACACGTCGAGGTCCAGATCGTCCATCTCCTCAAGACCGCCGCCCAGCCGGTAGGCGTCCACATGGACGAGGGCGGGGCCGCCGGTCAGTGAGGGGTGCACCCGTGCGATCACGAAGGTGGGCGAGGTGACGGCACCGCGCACGCCCAGCCCTTCGCCGAGCCCGCGCGCCAGCGTCGTCTTGCCCGCGCCCAGCTCGCCGGCCAGCAGCACGAGATCACCCGGACGGAGCAGCTTCGCGAGCCGCGCGCCCAGCTCCCGCATGCGGTCCGGGGTCTCCAGGGTGACGCGGTGCGCGGCTCGCACGGTCGGCTCAGCCGCGTCAGTCGGCTCAGTCGGCTCAGTCGGCTCAGCGGGCTTCGAGTGGTGGCTCGGGTGTACTGCTTCCATGCGACCGGATGGTACGCGCCAGCAAAGCCGCCAGGCATTCGTCCACCAGTCCGGGCCGCTCCAGCATGACCAGATGCCCGGCGTCCTCGGCCACGACCAGCTCCGCACCGGGCAGCAGCGCGGCGATCGCCTCGCTGTGCGCGGGCGGGGTCAGCTGGTCGCGTTCGCCCGCCAGCACCAGCGCGGGGACTCCGGCGAACGCGGCCAGCGCCACCGCCTTCTCGTGCTCGGCGAAGGCCGGGTAGAACTCCGCGACGACATCGACCGGCACCGACTCGATCATCCGCTCCGCGAAACGCGCGACACCGGGGTCGACGTCCCGAGGGCTGCCGAACGAATACCGCCTGATCAGCCCGGCGAAGAGGTCCGAGGTGGCCCGGCGCCCCCGTTCGACAAGCTCGCTGCGGCCCGCCATCGCCCTGAGCAGTCCGGGCACCACCCGGCGCGCGGCGCGCGCACCGGCGGCGGGAAGCCCGTACGTCACCTCGCCGAGACCGCCCGAGGACGTCCCCACGAAGGCGGCACCGACTACTCGTTCGGCCACAAAACCGGGGTACTGGTCGGCCAGCGCCATCATCGTCATGCCGCCCATGGAATGACCGACGAGTACGACGGGCCCCTCCGGCACCGCCGCGTCCAGAACCGCCTTCAGATCCCGGCCGAGCAGATCGATGCCGACCGGCTCGCCGACCCCGGCACGGCCCGAGCGCCCGTGGCTGCGCTGGTCCCAGTAGACGGTGCGCACCAGACCGCGCAGGGCGGCGCGCTGGAAGTGCCAGGAGTCCTGATGGAGGCAGTAGCCGTGCGAGAAGACGACGGTGGGCGCCGCAGCAGTCCGGCCCGGACCGGCCTCACCAGCCTCCCCGTCCGGCTCGTCCGCCTCGTCCGCCTCGAAGTACAGCGCCGTGCCGTCCTCCGCCGTCGCCGTGCCCGGCGTACCGCGCAGCGAGCCGTACGGAGCCGACGCGTCCAGCGCGGCCCGCGCCCGGCGGCGCACCGTACGGTGCACGGTCAGGCGCTCGACCGCGACGCCCGCCGCGACCACGCCTATCGCCGCGCCCGTGACGCCCGCGCGCCGCAGCCATCCGCTGCCCGCTCCCTCGCCCCCGTCGCTCATCCGGTTCCGCCTCCCGCGTCCGAGTCCGAGCCCCCTCCCGCCGCTGGCGGTCGTTCCGCGCTCGTGAGCCCATCGGTTCCCGTGAGCGCGCCCGTGTACACCCGGGGCACCCGGGCACCGATGCGGGTGACGATCTCGTAGGAGATGGTGCCCACCGCCCGTGCCCAGTCCTCGGCCGTCGGCTCGCCCAGGTCACCGGGCCCGAACAGCACCGCGCGGTCCCCGACTGCCGCCGAGTCCCCGCCCAGATCGACAACGAACTGATCCATCGCCACCCGCCCCGCGATCGTCCGCCACTTTCCCGCGACCAGCACCGGGCCGGTGTCGGAGGCGTGCCGGGGCACGCCGTCGGCGTAGCCCGCCGGGACCAGGGCGAGGGTGGTACCGGCCGGGGTGACATAGGTGTGGCCGTAGCTGACCCCATGCCCGGACGGCACCCGCTTCACCTGGGCGAGCGAGGCGCTGAAGGTCATCGCCGGGCGCAGCCCGAGCTCCGCCGCGATGCCGACCTCCGGGGACGGCGAGAGCCCGTAGACCGAGACGCCCGGCCGGACCAGGTCGAAGTGCGAGGCGGGAAGGGTGAGTGTGGCGGGAGAGTTCGCCAGGTGACGCACCTCCGGGTCGAGTCCGGCGCGGGCGGCGGTGGCCAGTGCCTCGTCGAAGGCTTCGAGCTGTGCCGCGTTGGCCGGATGGCCCGGCTCGTCGGCGCAGGCGAAGTGCGACCAGATGCCGGTGACCCGCAGCGCGCCCTCGGCCTCTGCGGCACGGGCCGCTGCGACCAGAGCGGGCCAGTCGGCGGGCTGGCAGCCGTTCCGGCCCAGGCCGGTGTCCGCCTTGAGGTGCACGCGGGCGCTACGGCCGGCCGCGCGCGCCGCCTCGACGATCTCCTCGATCGCCCAGAGCCCGCTCGCCGAGACGTCCACGTCCGCCTCGACCGCCTCGCGCCAGGGGCCGCCGGGCGTCCACAGCCAGCACAGCAGCCGCCCGCGGTCGCCCCCCGCGCGCAGCGCCAGCGCCTCCTCGGGAGTGGCGGTGCCCAGCCAGGACGCGCCCGCCTGGCGGGCGGCACGGGCGCAGGGCAGCATGCCGTGCCCGTAGCCGTCGGACTTCATCACGGCCATCAGCTCCGACCGGGGTGCGCGCGAGCGCAGCTCCCGTACGTTCGCCCGCACCGCGCCGAGATCGACCTCGGCGCGTGCGCGCAGCGCATGGGCCGGGATGGGGCCGGGGCCGGGAAGCTGCGGCGCACGGGGCGAATCGTTGAGGCCGTTCAGGTCGTTCACCCGTCCAGTCTCTCAACCGGGGATCACGGATACCGCTTGCGGCCCCAGCTGTAGACACGGTCACCCTTGCGGGTGAGCTGCCACACGCGCTTGGCGTCCTGGTATTCGAGATTGACGCAGCCGTGGGAGCCACTGGTGGTGTACACGTCGTCGTACACCCCGTGCAGGGCCTGGCCGCCGTTGAAGTACTGGCTGAACGGCATCGGCGCGTCGTAGAGCCGCGAGTGTTCGTGCCGCACCCGGCGGTAGATCCGGTTCCAGCCGGTGCGGGTCTCGTAGCCGGGCTTCCCCGTGCGGATCGGCACCGGCTTGAAGATGATCCGCTCGCCCTTCCGCACCCACAGCAGCTGCCGGTTGAGGTCCATGCAGATCACGCGGCCGCTCGCCGCCGGGCACCCGCTCAGCCGGTAGGGATGCTTGCGCGCCCAGCGCAGCGTCATGACCTTCCAGGTGGTGGGACCGGCGAAGCCGTTGTTCGGATGGATGCCGACGTTCGTCTGGTACTTCTGGATCGCCAGGCAGTCGGACCGGGACTGCCTGCCGTCCACCTTCAGCTTCAGATAGCCCTCGACCTTCCGCTGGTAGGGACCGGTCCAGCGGGTGCAGGCGGGCTTCGCCGCCCGCTGCCGCCCCTCCTGGGAGGCCGCTCCGGCCCGTGCCGCGCCTCCCAGCACGAAGAACGGCACCACCGTCACCGCGGCGAGCACCGCCGCACCGAGTCTTTTCTCACCATGAGTTCTGCGCACGCCTCAGCCATGCACAGGCAGGCCCGCACTGCCCCTCGACCGGTGGGGGAACCACCCCGCCGCCGCGCCGTTTTCCCTCGCCGAGCCCAACAGCGATCTTCATCGGTCGACGGAGAACCCATGATCAGGGCGTGGACGCGGTCGAAGCGTCGACCGAACAAGATCGCCCCCTGCCCCTCACACCCGCTCCACCTCCCGCCAGGCGCGGGGGAGCTGCGAGGCCACGTCGGAGGCGGTGAGCGGCGGGCCCGCGAGACGGGCCGCCAGGCCGTGCAGATAGGCGCCCACGGAGGCCGCCTCCCGGGCGGGCAGGCCCGCCGCCAGCAGCGCGCCGATCAGCCCGGCCAGCACGTCGCCGCTGCCCGCCGTGGCCAGCCAGGAGGTGCCGGTCGGATTGACCCGCACCGGATCGCCGTCCCGCGGCGAGGCGACAAGCGTGCTGGAGCCCTTCAGCAGCACCGTCGCACCCAGGTGCCCGGCCAGCGTCCGCACGGAATCCAGCCGCCGCGCCTCGACCTCCGGGCGGGACTCGCCGTAGAGCGCCGCCGCCTCGCCCGCGTGCGGGGTGAGCACGGTCGGTGCCGTACGGGCGCGTACCGCGTCGTGGTCGAGCAGCCGCAGCCCGTCGGCGTCCACCAGCACCGGCACGTCGGCGTCCAGCACCTCGTCGACGGTGGACTGCGGCCCCGGCCCGTCGCCCAGGCCCGGCCCGACGACCCAGGACTGGACCCGGCCCGCCTTGGAGGGCGAAGCGGTGGAGACCAGGGTCTCCGGGAAGTGCCCCACCACCGCCTCGGCGGCGGGCCCGACATACCGCACCGCCCCGGCACCGCCGCGCAGCGCGCCCGCGACGGCCAGCACGGCGGCACCCGGATAGCGCGCGGACCCGGCGACCACTCCGACGACGCCGCGCCGGTACTTGTCGCTTTCCGGAGCGGGCCGGGGCAGCAGCGCTGCCACGTCGGCGTGCTGGAGCGCCTCCACCTCGGGCGCGGGCGGCAGATGGGGGCCGAGCCCGATGTCGACGAGACGGAGCGCGCCCGCGTGCTCCCGCGCCGGATCGATCAGCAGGCCCGGCTTGTACGCGCCGAAGGTCACCGTCGCGTCCGCCCGGACGGCGGTGCCGTGCAGCTCACCGGTGTCGGCGTCCACACCGCTGGGCAGGTCGACGGCGACGACGGCCGCCCCCGACTCGGCGACGAGGCGCATCAGCTCCGCGGCCTCCGCGCGCAGTCCGCCCTTGCCGCCGATGCCGACGATCCCGTCCACCACCAGCGCGGCCCGCGCCAGCACCGGCCGGGCTTCCCCCGTGCCCACGGCCCGGCCGCCTGCGGCGCGCAGCGCGCTCAGCCCCCCCGCGTGCGCCCGCTCCGGCGCGAGCAGCACGGCCGTCACCCCGGCGCCCCGGCGGGCGAGCCGCGCCCCGGCGTACAGGGCGTCGCCGCCGTTGTCGCCGCTGCCGACCAGCAGCGCCACCCGGGCGCCGTAGGTGCCTCCCAACAGCCCGGTGCAGGCGGCGGCCAGCCCGGCGGCGGCGCGCCGCATCAGCTCCCCCTCCGGAAGTCGCGCCATCAGGGCACGCTCGGCGGCCCGTACGGTCTCCACGCTGTATGCGGTCCTCATGAGACCAGTGTGACGAACGAGGCGGCCTCACGCTCCGCCCCCGTCAGATGCTCCGCTAACGCTCAGCCCCCGCCCGATGCTCCGCTAACGCTCAGCGATGACCACCGCGGACGCGACCCCCGCGTCGTGGCTCAGGGAAACGTGCCAGTGCAGCACGCCGAGCGCGGCGGCGCGCGCCGCGACCGTGCCCCGTACGACCAGCGACGGCTGGCCGGAGTCGGCCGTCAGTACCTCCGCGTCCGTCCAGCGCAGCCCGCTGGGCGCGCCCAGCGCCTTCGCCAGGGCTTCCTTCGCCGCGAAACGCGCGGCCAGTGAGGCCATGCCCCGGCGCTCGCCGCTCGGCAGAAGCAACTCGCCGTCCAGGAACAGCCGTTCGGCCAGCTGCGGCGTCCGTTCCATCGCCGCCGCGAAACGGTCGATCTCCGCGACGTCGATCCCCACCCCTACGATCACCGGGCTCCCTGTCTCACATCACAACCAGTCCCGCACGCACCGGGGGCTGCTCCGAAGCTGTTGTCCTGCCCCGGTCGGGGCCGAGCCTCAACCGGGGCAGGACAACAGCTTCTCACTCCACCGTTACCGACTTGGCGAGGTTCCGCGGCTGGTCGACCTCGTTCCCGCGAGCTGTCGCCAGTTCGCAGGCGAAGACCTGCAACGGGACGGTCGCCACCAGCGGTTGCAGCAGCACCGGTGTCCGGGGGACCTCGATCAGATGATCCGCGTACGGCAGCACGGCCGTGTCGCCGCGCTCCGCGATCACGATCGTACGTGCGCCGCGGGCGCGGATCTCCTGGATGTTGGAGACGATCTTGTCGTGCAGCACCGACCGCCCGCGCGGTGACGGCACCACCACGACCACCGGCACGTCCTCCTCGATCAGCGCGATCGGCCCGTGCTTCAGCTCCCCCGCCGCGAAGCCCTCGGCGTGCATGTACGCCAGTTCCTTGAGCTTGAGCGCCCCCTCCAGCGCGACGGGGTAACCCACGTGCCGTCCCAGGAAGAGCACCGTCTCCTTGTCCGCCAGGCTCCGGGCCAGTTCCCGTACCGGCTCCATGGTGGTCAGCACCTCCTCCACCTGGGTGCTGATCGCGGACAGCTCGCGGATTGCGGCGATCACCTCGTCGCCCCACTTGGTGCCCCGCACCTGGCCCAGATAGAGGGCCACCAGATAGCAGGCGACCAACTGGGTGAGGAACGCCTTCGTGGAGGCGACGGCCACCTCCGGCCCCGCGTGGGTGTAGAGCACGGCATCCGACTCGCGCGGGATCGTCGAGCCGTTGGTGTTGCAGATGGCCAGGACCTTCGCGCCCTGCTCCCGCGCGTGGCGCAGCGCCATCAGTGTGTCCATCGTCTCGCCGGACTGGCTGACGGCGATCACCAGCGTCCGCGAGTCCAGAATCGGGTCGCGGTAGCGGAACTCGCTGGCCAGCTCCGTCTCGCAGGGGGTCCGCGTCCAGTGCTCGATCGCGTACTTGGCGATCAGACCGGCGTGATAGGCCGTGCCGCATGCGACCATCACCACCTTGTCGATCTCCCGCAGTTCGGCGGCGGGGAGCCGTACCTCGTCCAGAGTCAGCGCACCGTCGGCGCCGATCCGGCCGAGGAGCGTGTCGGCAACGGCCTTCGGCTGCTCGGCGATCTCCTTGAGCATGAAGTAGTCGTAGCCGCTCTTCTCGGCGGCGGAGACGTCCCAGTCGACGTGGTAGGCGCGCACCTCGGCGGCCACGCCGTCGAAGTCGGTGACCGTGACGGCGTCCCGGCGCAGCTCCACCACCTGGTCCTGCCCCAGCTCCAGCGCGTCCCGGGTGTGCTCGATGAAGGCCGCCACGTCGGACGCCAGGAAGTTCTCCCCGTCCCCGAGCCCGACCACCAGCGGCGAGTTGCGGCGGGCGCCGACCACCACCTCCGGGTCATCCACCGAGACGGCGACCAGGGTGAACGCTCCCGCCATCAGACGGCACACCTGCCGCATCGCCTCCCCGAGGTCCCCGCAGGCGGAGAAGGACTCGGCGAGCAGATGCGCGACGACCTCGGTGTCCGTCTGCGAGGTCAGCTCGTGCCCGCGCTCCGCGAGTTCGGCGCGCAGGGCCGCGAAGTTCTCGATGATCCCGTTGTGTACGACGGCGACGCGTCCGGCGTTGTCCAGGTGCGGGTGGGCGTTCGCGTCGGTCGGGGCGCCGTGGGTGGCCCAGCGGGTGTGTCCGATGGCGGTCGGCCCGGTCGGCAGCGGGCGGTCGGCCAGTTCCTTCTCCAGGTTGGCGAGCTTGCCCGCCTTCTTCGCGGCGGCCAGCCCGCCGTCGGCGAGCACAGCGACTCCGGCCGAGTCGTAGCCCCGGTACTCCAGCCGCCGGAGCCCGGCCAGGACCACATCGAGGGCGGGCTGTCCACCCGCATAACCGATGATTCCGCACATATGCGCAGCTTACGACCTCCCCCGCAGTGCCGGGTGCAGGTGCGCCGGGCGGTGGAGGTCAGTCCTCGTGGCCGATCTGGTCCATCGCGTCGTGTACGAGGTCCAGATACTCGACCTCCTCGCAGCGCGGCTTGCTGCCCATCACGTAGAGGTCCAGCGATTCGGAGAGGTCCTCCCGGAGATCCTCCTCGGGCAGCTCGGCGGAGATCTCCTCGTAGGCGCGGGTGGCGCAGCTGCTCGGCCGTGCGGCACGGCTTCCGCGCCTCCGCAGACGGGCGCGCGCGATCAGGGATGCCATGGTCCCCCCAGGGGCGGGTCGGGTGGAGGGACCGTAGCGATGAATCGCACACACGTACACCCCCCGAGCCTTATGGCACCCCCTACAGGAATCGCTCGGGTGTGCGACGCAGAATGAGGAGGTGGCCACCAAGACGGCGAAGCCGTATGTCGATCTCTCCCGCGCCGAGTGGAGCGCACTGCGCGAGCGGACACCGCTGCCGCTGACCGCCGAGGAGGTCGAGCGGCTGCGCGGGCTCGGTGACGTCATCGATCTGGACGAGGTGCGGGAGGTCTATCTGCCGCTCTCCCGGCTGCTCAACCTGTACGTGGGCGCCACCCACGGCCTGCGCGACGCACTGAACACCTTCCTCGGTGACGCCGCCAACCGCCAGGGCCCCCAGCACGGGACCCCGTTCGTCATCGGCGTCGCGGGCAGCGTCGCGGTAGGCAAGTCGACGGCCGCGCGGCTGCTGCGGGCGCTGCTCGCACGGTGGCCGGAGCACCCCCGGGTGGAACTCGTGACGACGGACGGCTTTCTCCACCCCAACGCCGAACTGCGCGAGCGAGGGCTGATGTCCCGCAAGGGCTTCCCCGAGTCGTACGACCGCCGGGCGCTCACCCGGTTCGTCGCGGACGTGAAATCCGGCCGGGAGGAGGTGACCGCGCCCGTCTACGACCACCTGATCTACGACATCGTCCCCGGCGAACGCCTGGTGGTGCGGCGGCCGGACATCCTGATCGTGGAAGGACTGAACGTGCTTCAGCCCGCCCGCTACGGGCAGGACGGGCGAGCCCGGCTGGCCCTCGCCGACTACTTCGACTTCTCCGTCTACGTGGACGCCCGCACGGACGACATCCGCAGCTGGTATCTGGAGCGCTTCCGCGCGCTGCGCGCCACCGCCTTCCAGGACCCCGCCTCGTACTTCCGCAAGTACACCCGGGTCACGGAGGAGGAGGCGCTGGACTACGCCCGCAACACCTGGCGCACCATCAACGAGCCGAACCTGCGGCAGAACATCGCACCGACCAGGGGCCGCGCGACCCTCCAGCTGCACAAGGGGCCCGACCACAAGGTCGAACGCCTCTCGCTGCGCAAGCTCTGACCGGTCACCGGCTCACACCCGGGAGCGGTAGGCCCGCATCGCCAGCGGGATGAAGACCGCCGCTATCGCCGCGGCCCACACCAGGGACCACAGGACGGGAGAGGCGACCTCGCCGCCGACCAGCAGCCCGCGGAAGGCGTCCGAGAGATGGGTGACCGGATTGACGTCCACCCACGACTGGAGCCAGCCGGGCATCGTCTCGACCCGGGCGAAGGCGCTGCTGGTGAAGGTGATGGGGAAGATCAGGGTGAAGGCGAACACCTGCACCTTCTCCGGATCGCCCGCCAGCATCCCGATCAGCACGGCGCTCCACGAGACGGCCGCCGCGAACACCACCAGCAGCAGCACGGCGCCGAGGAAGCCGGTGACCCCGGCCCCGGCCGTGATCCGGAAGCCCAGCGCTGCACCGAGCCCGATCATCAGCACCATTGCCCAGACCTGCTTGGCCAGGTCGGCGGTTATCCGCCCGAACAGCGGCGCCGACCGGGCTATCGGCAGGCTGCGCAGCCGGTCGAAGACGCCCTTCGTCAGATCGCTGTTCAGCGACATGGCTGTGTACATGCTCATGAAGAGCGTGTTCTGCACGATGATGCCGGGCAGTGCGTACTGCAGGTACTCCCTGGGTGAACCCGCCATCTGCCCACCGAAGACATAGGTGAACAGGAAGACGAACATGATCGGCGTGATGCTGTAGTCGATCAGTTCCAGCGGATTGTGCTTGACGGAGACCAGGCTCCGCCAGGCCATCGTGCCTGTCTGCCGCACTCCGTTGCCGGGCCGCACCCGGCCCTTCTTCGTCAGTGGCTGGGTGAAGGCCGTCGTCGTCATGGCACACGCTCCGCCCCTGCGAGCGCGTCCGCTCCTTCGGCGCCCACGCCGACGCCCGCGTCCTCACCGGCTGCCGACTCCGGCCGCGCCCGGTGACCGGTGAGCGCCAGGAAGACCTCGTCGAGCGAGGAGCGGCGCAGCGCCAGTTCGCCCACCTCGATCCCCTCGTGGTCCAGGCTCCGGACGACCGCGGGCATCAGTGCCGGGTCCATGACGGGAGCGGTGATCAGCTCGCCCTCGATCTGGGTCTGCGGACCCGCCGCCTCCGCGACCAGTGCGGCGACCGCTCCGAGGTCCTCGCCGTGCAGCGGCCGCACCTGGAGCACCTGACCGCCCGCGGCGGACTTCAGCTCGTCCGGTGTGCCGTCGGCGATCACCCGGCCCTTGTCGATGACCACGATCTCGTCGGCGAGCTTGTCCGCCTCGTCGAGATACTGCGTCGTCAGCAGGGCGGTGACGCCCTCGGCCACCAGGCCGCGCAGCATCTCCCACACCTCTCCGCGGCTGTGCGGGTCGAGCCCCGTGGTCGGCTCGTCGAGGAAGAGGATCTCCGGCCGGCCGACCAGGCTGGCCGCGAGGTCGAGCCGCCTGCGCATACCGCCCGAGTACGTCTTCACGGCACGGCCTCCGGCGTCGCTCAGCTGGAAGCGCTCCAGCAGCTCGGCGGCCCGCGCTCGCGCTCCGCCTCTCGGGATGCCCAGCAGACGGCCGATGAGCAGCAGATTCTCGGTACCCGTGAGGTTCTCGTCCACCGCCGCGTACTGGCCGGTGAGGCCGATGCGGGAGCGCACCCGGCCCGCTTCACGCACCACGTCGTGGCCCGCGACCGTCGCCCGGCCGCCGTCCGGCCGAACCAGGGTGGCGAAGATCCGCACCGCGGTCGTCTTCCCCGCGCCGTTCGGCCCGAGCAGGCCCAGAACCGAGCCCGTACGAGCGGCCAGGTCGATTCCGGCCAGCGCCTGCGTCCCCTTGAAACTCTTGGTCAGGTCTTCCGCCTGGATCGCGTACGTCATGCTGTGACCCCTGCTGTGTCCCTTTTGCCGGATGTGTCGGATCGCTGTCATGCCTTGAAGTGGCGAGCGCCAGGCACGACGCTCACTTCCTGCACAACTGTGACGCACCCCACTGACATTCCAGTCGGCAGCACCCAAAAGCGACCGGACTCAGCCCAGGGCGCGCTTGACCACGTCCGCCAACCGGTCGGCCACCGTCCGCGCGACCTCGATCTCCGGCGCCTCGACCATCACCCGCACCAGCGGCTCCGTGCCCGAGGAACGCAGCAGCACCCGCCCGGTCTCGCCCAGCTCGCGCTCGGCCTCCGACACTGCGGTGGCCAACTCGGCGGACGTAGCGACCCTCGCCTTGTCCACATCCGGAACATTGACCAGCACCTGCGGCAGCCGCTCCATCACGGCCGCCAGCGCGGACAGCGGCCGCCCGGTGGCGGCGACACGGGCCGCCAGCATCAGCCCGGTCAGCGTGCCGTCCCCGGTGGTCGCATGGTCCAGCACGATCAGATGCCCGGACTGCTCACCGCCCAGCGAGTAGCCGCCGCGCTTCATCTCCTCCAGCACATAGCGGTCACCCACCGCCGTCTGGAGCAGCCCGATGCCCTCGCGCCCCATTGCCAGCTTGAAGCCGAGGTTCGACATGACGGTGGCCACGACGGTGTTCTTGCGCAGCGTCCCCGCCTCGAACATGCCCGTCGCGAGCACGGCCAGGATCTGGTCGCCGTCGATCTCGTCGCCCGCCGCGTCCACCGCCAGACAGCGGTCCGCGTCGCCGTCGTGCGCCACGCCCAGATCCGCACCGTGCGCGACGACGGCTGCGCGCAGCCCGTCCAGATGGGTCGATCCGCAGCCGTCGTTGATGTTGAGGCCGTCCGGGTCGGTGCCGAGGGTGATCACCTCGGCGCCGGCCCGCGCGAAGGCTTCGGGAGAGACCCGGGAGGCGGCGCCGTGCGCGGCGTCGATGACGACCTTCAGCCCGTCGAGCCGGTTCGGCAGGACGCCCACCAGGTGCGCGACGTAGTTGTCGAAGCCCTCGTCGTACTCACGGACCCTGCCCACGTCGGCGCCGGTGGGCCGGTTCCACGGCTCACCCGCCGCGTGCTCGTGGTAGATCCGCTCGATGCGGTCCTCCAGCTCATCGGCCAGTTTGTGGCCGCCGCGCGCGAAGAACTTGATGCCGTTGTCCGGCATCGGATTGTGGCTGGCGGAGAGCATCACGCCCAGATCGGCGCCGAGCGCACCCGTCAGATACGCGACGGCAGGGGTCGGCAGCACGCCCACCCGCAGCACGTCCACGCCGGCGCTGGCGAGGCCCGCCACCACGGCGGCCTCCAGGAACTCTCCGGACGCGCGCGGATCCCGTCCGACGATCGCCACCGGGCGATGTCCCTCGAACGACCCCACCTCGGCGAGCACATGGGCCGCGGCGACGGACAGGCCGAGTGTCATCTCGGCAGTCAGATGCCCGTTGGCCACTCCGCGCACACCGTCCGTACCGAAGAGTCGTGCCACTTGTCGTCCTCCAGATCGCGCCGGGTGTCCGATGGCTTCCGGCTTCCCTCAACTTAGACCGTCCGGCATCCGGGGGCCGCGTCCTGCACCCCCACCTGCCGGACGGCCTTACAGCAAACGCCCCGGCGACACGGAACGTGTCGTCGGGGCGCTTGCCACGAAACGGCGTGCAGCCGTGCCAGCGCCTGGGTCAGCGCTTGCTGTACTGCGTGCCCTTACGGGCCTTCTTCAGACCGGCCTTCTTACGCTCGACGGCACGGTCGTCACGCGTCAGGAAGCCCGCCTTCTTGAGCGCGGCACGGTTGTTGTCCGTGTCCGCCTCATTCAGGGCGCGGGCGACACCGAGGCGCAGCGCACCGGCCTGACCGGAGATGCCGCCACCCGCGATACGGGCCACGATGTCGTAGCGGTCGTCCAGCTCGAGCACCTTGAAGGGCTCGTTGACCTCCTGCTGGTGCACCTTGTTGGGGAAGTACCCCTCCAGGGTGCGACCGTTGATCTTCCACTTGCCGCTGCCCGGAACGATCCGGACACGGGCGATGGCGTTCTTCCGCCGACCGGTGCCGGCGGCGGGCTGCGGGTCACCGAAGCGCGAGGTGAGAGCCTCGGCGGTGAGCTCCTCCGGGACCTCGGGGGTCTCGGTCGTGTACTCCTGGACTTCCTCGTCGACACTTTCGTTGACGGGCGTCTCAGCGGTGGTCTCGGCCACGAGTTCTCCTGGTTTCTGTACGTCTGGGGTGGTGGCCGGGACTTACTGCGCGACCTGGGTGATCTCGAACGGGACCGGCTGCTGTGCAGCGTGCGGGTGCTGGTCGCCCGCGTAGACCTTCAGCTTCGAGAGCATCTGACGGCCGAGGGTGTTCTTGGGGATCATGCCCTTGACGGCCTTCTCGACGGCCTTCTCCGGGTTCTTCGCCAGCAGCTCGTCATAGCGGACGGAACGCAGGCCGCCCGGGTACCCGGAGTGGCGGTAGGCCATCTTCTGGGTCGCCTTGTTGCCGGAAAGGTGCACCTTGTCGGCGTTGATGATGATGACGAAGTCACCAGTGTCGACGTGAGGGGCGTACATGGGCTTGTGCTTGCCCCTCAGAAGAGTGGCGGCCTGAGTGGCCAGACGGCCCAGGACGACGTCCTGGGCGTCAATGACGTGCCACTGGCGCTGGACATCGCCGGGCTTGGGGCTGTACGTACGCACGGTCGTAGCCTTCGTTTCTCAGTGAATTGGGGTCGCCCCTGCGCCCGCGAGGGCTCAGGGGACAGGTCCTGACAAGGCCATCCGACCGATCACAGCGGCACTGACCGCACATCGGTGACGCAACCGAGTGCTGATCGCCGCTCATCGGCAGATGGGCCGGTGTAAGGGCCCCTCACGTGAGAATGAGCAACCAATACACATAACGAACCCGCAGAATACCCGGTCCCGGGGACAGGGGTCAAAACCGGCCCCCGCACCGGTGCCGCCGCGGCCCGCCCTACCGCTCGCGCGCGACCCGCGCCTCGTCCCAGACCGCCTCCGGCGTCTCCCGTACGCGCCCGTCCGCACCGAAGACCAGATAGCGGTCAAACGTCCGTGCGAACCAGCGGTCGTGGGTGACCACCAGCACCGTGCCCTCGTACGCCTCCAGCGCCTCCTGGAGCGCCTCCGCGCTCTCCAGGTCCAGGTTGTCCGTCGGCTCGTCCAGGAGCAGGGCCGTGCTGCCCGCCAGTTCCAGCAGCAGGATCTGGAAGCGGGCCTGCTGCCCGCCCGAGAGCTTGCCGAAGCGCTGTTCCGCCTGCCCCGTCAGCTCGTACCGGCGCAGCACGCTCATCGCCTTGCCGCGGTCCCGTGCGTGGTCCTCCCACAGGACGGTGAGCAGGGTGCGGTCCAGCAGCTCCGGGTGCGCGTGGGTCTGGGCGAAGTGGCCGGGCACCACGCGGGCGCCGAGTTTCCAGTGGCCGGTGTGGGCGACGTCGTCCCCCGCCAGCAGACGCAGGAAGTGCGACTTACCGGAGCCGTTCGAGCCGAGGACGGCCACGCGTTCGCCGTAGAACACCTCCAGGTCGAAGGGCTTCATCAGGCCGCTCAGCTCGAGTCCCTGGCAGGTGATGGCCCGGATGCCGGTCCGTCCGCCGTGCAGCCGCATGGTGATGTCCTGCTTGCGGGGCGGCTCCGGCGGCGGTCCGATCTCCTCGAACTTCCGCAGCCGCGTCTTGGCCGCCTGGTAGCGGGAGGCCATGTCGTCGCTGCGCTTCGCGTACTGCTGCATGTCGAGGACCAGCCGTTTGAGCTGTGCATGCTTCTCGTCCCAGCGCCGCCGCAGTTCCTCGAAGCGTGCGAAGCGCTCCTTGCGGGCCTCGTGGTACGTGCCGAAGCCGCCGCCATGCACCCATACGTCGCTGCCGGCCGGGCTCGGCTCCACGCTGATGATCTTGTCTGCCGCGCGGGCCAGCAGCTCGCGGTCGTGCGAGACGAACAGGACGGTCTTCTTCGTCTCGTTGAGCCGGGCCTCCAGCCAGCGCTTGCCCGGCACGTCCAGGTAGTTGTCCGGCTCGTCCAGCAGCAGCACCTCGTCGGTGCCGCGCAGCAGCGCCTCCAGGACGAGCCGCTTCTGCTCGCCGCCGGAGAGCGTGGTCAGCTTCCGCCACTGCGCCGTGTCGTAGGGGATGCCGAGCGCGGCCGTCGTGCACATGTCCCAGACGGTCTCGGACTCGTAGCCGCCCGCCTCCGACCAGTCGCTGAGGGCCTGCGCGTAGTGCATCTGGGCGGCCTCGTCGTCCACCTCCATGATCCCCAGCTCGGCCTTGTCGACCTCCGCCGCCACCTGCCGGATGCGCGGCGGTGACACCGAGACCAGCAGGTCGCGCACCGTGGAGTCGTCCCGCACGGAGCCCACGAACTGCGGCATGACACCCAGCCCGCCGGTGGCGGTGACCGAGCCGCCGTGCGGTTGCAGCTCCCCGGCGATCAGCCGGAGCAGCGTGGTCTTGCCCGCGCCGTTCGCCCCGACGAGGGCGACGGACGCGCCGTCGCCCACCCGGAAGGACGCGTCGCTCAGCAGCACCCTTCCGTCCGGCAGGTAGTACTCCAGATGCGCCGCCTCAAGATGTCCCATGGGGACGGATTGTCTCTGTGCCGCGGCCCGGGAGCCAACCGGATTACGACGTGGTGTGCGACAGGGAGCCCGCTCCCCGTCGCACACCAAGTCGTAAGATGCCGCGCATGAGCTTTGGGCAGGGGGGTCCCCAGTGGGGGGCCGGGGGCGGTGGCACACCGGACTGGTCGGCCATGGCGGAGGAGACCGCGCGCAGTCGGCGGCGCCGCAGACGCTGGCTGGTGGTCGGCGGCGGGGCTCTGGCGACGGCCGCCGTCGCGGGGATCGTCGCGATCGCGGTGGTGAGCGAGAGCGGCGGCGGTTCGGGCGCCTCGGACAAGCCGTCGGAGGCGCTGCCCTCGCCGGAGGATCTGCCGTCCAGCCCCGGCCCGGAGCCGTCGTTCGAGAAGGATCTGCCGCCCGCGCCGCCGGAGGACTATCTCAACAGCCCGAAGAAGGACAAGGCGCCGCTGAGCGAGGACACCCTCTTCCCGAGCAAGACGGTCACCGTCAACGGGAAGAAGTACCGCCTGGCCGCCAAGGACTCCACGAAGAAGTGCGAGGAGGCGACGCAGGCGGGCCTCGGCCCGGTGCTGCGCAAGCAGGGCTGCGGCATGGTCTTCCGCGCGACGTACCAGCGCGACACCCTGGCCTTCACGCTCGGCATCGCCGTCTTCGACTCCCAGGCGAAGGCGTCCGAGGTGAAGGCGGACTACGTGCCCAACATCGCCTCACTCGCGGGGGGCGACGTGCCGGCCTACTGCCGCACGGTGACCTGCCGTACGACGGTCAACGCCCTTGGCCGGTACGCCTTCTTCACGATCGCCGGGCACACGGACGGCAAGCCCGCCCCGGAGTCGGACAAGAAGGCCGTGGAGGCGGCGCTGGACGGCTCGGACTTCGGCTACGCGCGCATCCTCCAGCGGGGCAAGGACCAGGCCGAGGCCGACGCCCAGTCGGGCTGACGCGCACGCGGCCCGTTCCGTTCGGCCGCCGGCCGCCGTTCCGCTTCGCGTACTCCTGGGGGCTCGCAAGGGTTTTCCCCGATTCCGTACACCCGTTCCCTTTCTAGCCTCTCCATGGGCCACGGCGGCCTACGTCCCCGCCCATCGCTGTGCGGGGACGGACTGAGGAAGGGAGGACGGGATGCTGAGACGTCTTACGGCGTCCGTCGCGGTCCTTGCGCTGTCCCTGTCGGGCGCGGCGCTCGCGGGCAGTGCGACGGCGGCACCATCCACCGGTACGACGGCGCACGCCAAAGGAGCGGCCACCCAGGCCGCTTCCGCTGCCGCCACACCGGACATCTCGCTCGCCAACGTGAAGGGGCACCTCAACCAGCTCCAGCAGATAGCCAACGCGAACGGCGGGAACCGGGCGCACGGGCAGCCCGGCTTCAAGGCGTCCATCGACTACGTGAAGCAGAAGCTGGACGCCGTGGGCTTCCAGACCGAGATCCAGTCCTTCTCCTACTCGGGGCGGACCGGCTACAACCTGATCGCGGACTGGCCCGGCGGCCAGGCCGACCAGGTGCTGATGGCCGGTGCGCATCTGGACAGCGTGAGCCGGGGCGCGGGCATCAACGACAACGGCAGCGGTTCGGCGGCCATCCTCGAGGTGGCGCTGGAGGTGGCCCGGTCCGGCCACCAGCCGGACAAGCACCTGCGGTTCGCCTGGTGGGGCGCGGAGGAGCTGGGGCTGATCGGCTCCACCCACTACGTCGACGAGCTCTCCTCGGCGGAGCGGGCCCGTATCGACGGCTACTACAACTTCGACATGGTCGGCTCTCCCAACGCGGGGTACTTCCTCTACGACGGCGACAACTCCGACGGCACCGGCTCCGGTCCGGGCCCCGAGGGCTCGGCCCAGATGGAGGGCGTGCTGGAGGACTACTTCGGGTCGATCAACGTGGCCACCCGCGGCACCGACTTCGACGGCCGCAGCGACTACGGTCCGTTCATCCGGGTCGGCATAGCGGCGGGCGGCACCTTCACCGGGGCCGAGGGGCGCAAGACCTCGGCGGAGGCACAGCTGTGGGGCGGTACGGCCGGGCAGGCGTACGACCAGTGCTACCACGCCTCCTGCGACACCACGAGCAACATCAACGACACGGCGCTGAACCGCAATGCGGATGCGATCGCCTACGCGATGTGGACGCTGGGCGGCTCGGAGTCGGCCAACGACTTCGCGGTGTCGGTCGATCCGCAGTCCGGGTCGCTGGACGCCGGTGAGAGCGTCACCGCCTCCGTCACCACCCGTACGACCAACGGGGAAGCACAGGCCCTGCAGCTCTCCGCGGCCGGACTCCCCGACGGGGTGACCGCGGGGTTCGAGCCCGACTCGGTGACCTCCGGGGGCTCTTCGGAACTCACACTGACCGCCGCCGACGACGCGCCCTCCGGCGAGTACCCGGTGACGGTCACCGGCAAGGGCAGCGCGGCCACGAACAGCGCCACCTACACCCTCACGGTCAACGGCACCTCCAGCTGCTCCAGCCTGCAGAACCAGCGCACCGGCAGCCTGAACAGCGGCGGCGCCGCAATCCAGCCGGACGGCAGCTACTACTACTCCGGCACCTCCGGCACTCACCGGGCCTGCCTGGACGCCCCGGACGGCACGGACTTCGACCTCTACCTCCAGAAGTGGAACGGCTCCGGCTGGTCCGAGGTCGGCCAGGGCACCACCCCGGAGGCCGACGAGGAGCTCAGCTACAGCGGTTCGGCGGGCTACTACCGCTACCGGGTCCACGCCTACTCGGGCGGCGGCAGCTACACGCTGGGCTACGACAGCCCCTGAGCGCGGGGCGCTCCCTGAACAGACCCGCCGCACACCCGCAAAGCCCGCACCCACTGTGATGCAGCACCCCCTGACCGGACGTCATGCCCGGCCCGGCGAGCCGCGCGTTCCCGCTCACCCCCCGCTCACCCCCTCGCGCCTCTTCCCCGCCGGTGCCACGCGACGCACCCCCCACGTCGAGTAGTGACCGCTCCGAAGTGAGGAATCCATGTACCAGAGGACCCGGGCCCCGGCCCGAAGACAACTCGCCGCGAAATGCGCGCTGGTGGCCACCACCGTGACCGCCATGCTCGTCGCCGCCACCGGCGCGGCGACGGCGGACCCCACACCGGCGGACCCCGCACCGGCGGCGGAGAAGGGCGGCATCGCCGAGGCCGCCAGCCCCGACCGGATCGACGGCAGCTATCTCGTCACGCTCAAGGGTGATCCCTCGGTGGCGAGTGCCGCCAAGAGGCTCGCCTCCGAGCACGGCGGCGAGATCACCCACACCTACTCGGCCGCACTGCACGGCTTCGCCCTCCGCACCGACGAAGCGTCCGCGCGTGAACTGGCAGCCGATCCCGCGGTCGCCCGCGTCGAGGCGGACCAGCGCATGCAGGCGCTGGGCACGCAGCCGAACCCGCCGTCCTGGGGGTTGGACCGCGTCGACCAGGCACAACTGCCGCTGGACGACAGCTACACCTATCCGGACTCGTCCTCGAACGTGCACGCGTACATCATCGACACCGGAATCCGCGTCACCCACGAGGACTTCGGCGGCCGGGCGACCTGGGGCACCAACACGGTCGACAGCAACAACACCGACTGCAACGGCCACGGCACCCATGTGGCGGGGACCACCGGCGGCACCGACTACGGCGTGGCCAAGAGTCCCCAGCTGGTCGCCGTCAAGGTGCTCAACTGCCAGGGCTCCGGCAGCACCGCCGGTGTCGTGGCGGGCATCGACTGGGTGACCGCCAACGCGGTCAAGCCCGCCGTCTCGAACATGAGCCTGGGCGGCGGCTCCTCGCCCACCCTGGACAGCGCCGTGCGCCGTTCCATCGGCACCGGCATCAGCTACGCCGTGGCCGCGGGCAACGAGAGGGAGAACGCCTGCACCGGCTCGCCGTCGGGGGTGGCGGAGGCCATCACGGTGGGCGCCACCACGCGCAACGACAGCCGGTCGAGCTTCTCCGACTTCGGCCAGTGCCTGGATCTCTTCGCCCCGGGCTCCGACATCACCTCCGCCTGGAGCACCAGCGACACCGCGCAGAACACCATCAGCGGCACGTCGATGGCCTCCCCGCATGTGGCGGGTGCCGCCGCGCTGGTGGCGGGCGCCAACCCGGGCTGGACCCCGCAGCAGATCCGCGACTACCTGGTGGAGAACTCCACCGCCGGGGTCGTGGGCAACCCGGGCACCGGCTCGCCCAACAGGCTGCTGCGCGTGATCAACGACGGCGGCGGCGACCCGGACCCGGACAACGACTTCGCGCTGGAGGCCGACCCGGCGGCCCGTACGGTCGAGGCGGGCCAGCCGGCCACCACCAAGGTGCTCACCTCGGTGGCCAAGGGCGACGCGGAGTCCATCCGCCTGACCGCGTCCGGTCTGCCCAGCGGTGTCGAGGCGGCGTTCGACCCGTCCTCGGTGACGGCGGGCGAGTCCTCGGGGCTGACCCTCTCCACCTCGGCGGGTACACCGTCCGGCACTCATACGGTGACGATCACCGGCACCTCCGCGTCCGGCGAGCACAGCGTCACCTTCGCGCTGACCGTCACCGGCGGCGGCAGCGACGAGTGCGTGAACCCGGGCCAGAAGCTCTCCAACCCGGGCTTCGAATCCGGTGCTGCCTCCTGGAACGCCTCGGCCAACGTGATCGGCCAGTGGCAGTCCTCCGGCCAGGCCCCGCGCACCGGCAGCTGGAACGCCTGGCTGAACGGCTACGGCAGCACGAACACCAACACCCTCCAGCAGGGCGTCTCACTCCCGGCGAACTGCTCGCAGTACACGCTGGGCTTCTACCTGCACACCGACACGGACGAGGCGCCGGGCACCCCGTACGACACCCTCGCGGTGCAGGTGCTCGACGAGAGCGGCTCCAACGTGCTGGGGACGCTGCGGACGTACTCGAACGAGGACGCGGACAGCGGCTACGCAAAGCAGTCGCTGAACCTGGGCGAATACGCGGGCCGGGACATCCAGATCCGGTTCGTCGGGAAGGAGGACGCCTATCTGCAGACGTCCTTCGTGATCGACGACACGACGGTCGACGTGTCGTGATCTACCGGGGCCACGGCGGGACTGCCGACGCGATTCTTGGCGTGGACATGGCCTGAATCACGCCCGCATCTTGGCCTGAACCCCACGCGCCCCGCAGGCGCCGGTGTGCCCTCCCCCGCACACCGGCGCCTCTGCGCGGATTTCTGCTGACCGACCATTGAGCTCCGCATTCCGGATGGCTAGGGTCAGCGCGATGTCCCGCTCGGCCTGGAGGGGGAACCCATCACCGATTTCGCCGACTTCGCCGACTTCACGGAGCGCCCCGGACACGCCGACGACTCCGCACGGCCGTACGGGCACCGCCGGAGCGAGCCGCCCCCGCCACTGGTCGGCCGCGACGCGCTGCTGGCCGCCCTCGAAGCACGGCTCGCCGCGAACGGCAGCGCCGTACTGACCGGACCGAGCGGCATCGGCAAGACCGCCCTGATGGAGACGGTCGGCGCGACGGCGGCGGCCCGCGGCGAGCTGGTCCTGCGGGCGGCGGGAGCGGAGACCGAGCGCTGGATCCCGTACGCCGTGCTGGCCGACCTGCTCGACCAGATCCCCCCGTCCCGGCTCGCCGGGCTCCCCGAACCCCACCGCTCCGCGCTCCACGGCATCCTGCTGCGCGACCGCCGGGCGGCCACCGCGCCCGGAGAGGCGACGGCCGTGTGCCAACTGGCCTGGCGCGAACTGCTCGGCCGTTGCGCGACGACAGACACCGTGCTGGTGCTGATCGACGACGCCCAGTGGCTGGACACCGCCACCGTCGAGGCCGTCCGCTACGCCGGCCGGCGGCTGACCGGCCGCGGCGTACGGGTCGTGGTGGCGGGCCGCTGGCCGGACGCGACCCCCGGCGGCTCCGGCCCCGGCCCCGGCAGCGCCGGTCCCGGCGGAGCGCCGCCCTGGTCACCGACCCCGACCGCCGTCCAGCTCGCCGTGCCCCCGCTGGCCCCGCACGTGCTGGCCGAACTGTTCGAGCAGTACGGCCTCCCCGCCCGGGTCGCCACCAAGCTGCACGCGGACTCGGGCGGCAACCCCTACCTCGCCCTCGCCCTGGGCG
Organism: Streptomyces gossypii; assembly: GCF_025165795.1. GTDB lineage: Bacteria > Actinomycetota > Actinomycetes > Streptomycetales > Streptomycetaceae > Streptomyces > Streptomyces gossypii. Next base: position 249,311 of record NZ_JAJAGO010000009.1, on the reverse strand, counting down.
GCGCCTTCACCGACCGCATCCCCCGCCACTGGCGCCCCGCACCGCTCCCCCAGCGCGTGCACGCCCTCATCAGCGAACGGCTGGACACCCTCCCCGCCGAGACCCGCGAGACGCTGCTGATGGCCGCGTTCGCCACCCGCCCCACCGTCTCCCTGCTGCTGCGCGCGGGCCGCGCGGACGCCGCACACGACATCCGGCTCGCCGCAGCCGCCGGCCTGCTCGTCACCGAAGGCGGCGATCTGCGCTTCACCCCGCCCGCCGTCGGCACCGTACTGGCCGAGTACGCCGACCCCGCCCACCGCGCCGAGGTGCACACCGCCCTCGCCACCGTCGTCCCGGACGCCGCGGGCCGGGTGCGCCACCGGGCGCTGGCCCAAGCCGGGCCGGACGCCGAGGTCGCCCGCTCCCTGGTGACCGCCGCCGAGGCCGCCTCCCGGCAGGGTTCGCACAGGATGGCCGCCGAGCTGTACCTGCTGGCGGCCGACCGCACCCCGTGCGAACTCGACGCGCAGCGCCTCGAATGGCTGGTCGCCGCCGCCGAGGCGGGCGCCTCCGCCTCGCTGCCCGAACTCGTACACAGGGCCGCCGACGCCGTACTCGCCGCCGACTCGCCCAGATCCCAGCGCGTACGGGTCCGCATCGCGCTGATCGACCTGTCCGGACAGGGCCTCGGCGAGATGGACGAGATCCTGGCCGCCGCGCTGCTGGACGCCGAGGGCGACCCCGCCCTGATGGCCCTGGTACGGCTCCGGCTCGCCTGGGCCGCCCTCGTCGACGGACAGCCCGAGCGCAGCGCGCGCGAGTCGGAACGCGCCCTCGCGCACGCCCGTACCGTCGGCGACACCGCCACCGAGGCGATGGCACTCGGCAACCGGGCGATGACCTCCCGGATCATGGGCCACACCGACTACGACACCCACCTGGAGCAGGCCCTGCGCCTGCCCCAACCGCCGCTGCGCGGCTGGCTGCACATGGCGCCCCGCTTCTTCGCCTCCCGCTTCGCGGTCTTCGACGACCGGCTCGAAGACGCCCGCAAGTCGCTCTTACGCATGCTCGCCATGGTGGAACGCGGCTCCGGCGAGGAGGTCGTCCATGTGCTGCGCGGCCTCTCGGAGGTCTCCGTGCGGATGGGCCGCTGCCAGGAGGCACTGGACTTCGCGGACCGGGCAGTCCGCATCGCCGAGGAGGCGTCGCTCAGTCCGGGACCGGGCTGGTACAACGCCGCCGTCGCCGAGCTGGCGGGCGGCAGCCTCGCCCGCGCGACCGGCTACGCGGAACACGGCCTGCGCGCCTCCGAACAGGAGCGCGACGCCATCTTCCGCTGCCGCCACCTGCATGTGCTGGGCGTGGCCCGGCTGCGCACCGGAGACCTCCGCGGAGCCGTGGCGATGCTGCGCAGGATCCAGCAGCTGGACCGGTCGCAGGGGCTGCGCTCACCGCAGGTGCTGCGCTGGCACGGTGACCTCGCCTCCGGGCTGGCCGCACTCGGCGAACCGGACCAGGCGCAGGAGGTCGTCCGCGCGGCCCGCGCCGCCCTCGGGCGCGGTGCCGACGGCGGCGCGGTCACCGGCCAACTCGACCGCGCCGAGGCGGCCGTCCGGGTCGCGCACGGCGAACCGGAGGCGGCGCTGGGGCTGCTGCGCGGGGCGGCGAAACGCTTCACCAGCCTCGGCCAGCCCCTGGAGACCGGCCACTGCCTGCTGGAGCAGGCCCGCATCGAGCGCCGCCGCCGACGGCACTCGGCGGCCCGTGCGGCGGTGGACGAGGCGCTCGCCCTCTTCACCCGCTGCGGCGCCCGGCCCTGGGCGGAGCAGGCGGGCCGCAGCCTGGACGCCGTCGACGCCGGGGGCGGTACGGGCAGAGGCGGCGCGGAGACCGGCGCGGGCGGAAACGGCCGCGTGTTGCAGACGCCCTCCCCCCTGACGGACAGCGAGGAGCGCATCGCGGTGCTGGTCGGTGAGGGTGCCACCAATCAGGAGGTGGCGACACGGATGTTCCTGAGCGTGAAGACGATCGAGGCGTCCCTCACCCGCATCTACCGCAAGCTCGGCGTCCGCTCCCGCACCCAGCTCAGCTCCTGGCTGCGCGGCGCACCGGGCGCACCGGGCGGACCGGGCGGGCCGCCGGCGAAGAGTTGACGTCCTGGGCCACAGCTCTGACATGGCCGCCGCCTCCCCTCCCGCCCAGGACGCGCGATGATCGGACGGTAGCGCCACGGGGGGCGAACTTCTTCTTCTTTCCTGACCCTCAGACTGGTTGGTGAGATCGTCATGAGCGACCCGGAGCGGAACAAGCAGACCGTTCGAGCCTTCGTCCGACTTGCCTTCGTCGACAGGCAGCCCGCCGATGCCGTCGCCAAGTACATCGGCGCCACCTACATCAATCACAACCCGAGGGCGGTGGACGGCCCCGACTCGTTCGTGGGCTTCGTCAGCCGCTTCCCGCACCTGAAGTTCGACATCAAACGCCTCGTCGCCGAGGGCGACACCGTGGTCATGCACAGCCTGATGACGATCGCGGACGACGACCGGGGCATGGCAGTCGTGGACATCTTCCGCCTCGACGAGGCCGGCAAGCTCGTCGAGCACTGGGACGTCCAGCAGCCCATCCCGGAGACGTCGGCGAACGACAACACGATGTTCTGACACCCGGCGGCGGTGACCGCCCCGGCTCTCACTGGCCCGCGTCACCGCCCTGCCGCCGGACCGCCGCCGCCTCCTCGGCACGGCCGAGGCCGGTGAGCATGCCGGCGCAGAGCTCGACCGCCTCCGCCAGTTCGGCGCCGAAGGCGGCCGGGTCGTACTGCTCCAGCCGGCGGTAGATGTCCACGGCCGCCTCGGCGGCCGTCACCGCCTCCTGCGTACGCCCCCTCGCCCACAGTCGTTCGCTCAGATTCAGCAGGCACTGTGCCAACCCGGACTCATGGATCCCCGGGTCCTCCTTCGCGAGCTTCCGGAAGATCCCGGCCGCCTGCTCGGTGACCGCCAACGCCTCGGTCCGCTGCGTCCGGGACAGGCAGATGCCCAGATCCGACAACGCCCCCGCGAGGCGGGGCTCGTGTGCGGCGCGGTCTCCCGCCGTCAGCCCTTGCCAGACCCGCACCGCCTCCCGGGCCACGGCCACCGCCTCCGGCGCGCCACCCTGGTCCCAGAGGCGGGCGGTGAGGGCTGACAGGGCGTCCGCGAACGCGGGTTCGCGGGCGGCGGGTTCCCTCTCGGCCAGGCGCCGCAGGACGTCCACCTCCTCCCTGCCTGCCGCCAGGGATTCCTGCCGCCTTCCCGCCCGCAACAGGTGAATCGACACCCTCGACAGCGAGGCGGCGAGGTCGGGCCCGAAGACGAGCAGGTTCCTCTCCGCCAGCCGACGGTAGATCTGCACCGCCTGCTCCAGGGTCGCCAGCGCCTCGCCCCACTGCTCGATCCTCGACAGGCCGGCGGCCAGGTGCGAGAGCGACACCGCGAAATCGGGCTCGTAGACCTCCGGTGCGGTCTCCACCCAGCCACGCTGGATCTTGACCGCGGCGAAGTCGGCCGCCAGCGCCTCCTCGTAACGGCCCTTCTCCGCCTCGCGGGCACCCAGGTTCGACAGCGCCACGGCGAGTTCGGGTTCGTAGACGGCCGGCTCCCGGGCCGCCAGCTGGCGGTAGATCGCCACCGCCTGCTCGTTGGCGTCGGCCACCGCGCTCCGGCGCTCGGCAGTTCCCTCCAGCGCGCCCAGAACCATCAGTGTGCGTGCCAGGTCGGGCTCGTACGCACTCCGGCCCGCGTCCACCATCCAGCGGTAGATCACCCAGGCATGCTCGGCGGCGTCGAGCGCCTCGTCGGCGCTCCCGGCCTCCGTCAGATAAGTGCTCAGGAGTGACAGCGCACTCGCGAGATTGCCCTGATGGACTGCGGGCACCGGCCGCCCGACGTTGACCACAGAGTCGTCGGGCCCCACCGCCACCACGTGGAAACCGAGATCCGACGCACTGGACGCCCGGTGCCCGCGGGCGTCCAGATGCTCCTCCACCACCCGGTGGCACTGCTCCACCAACTGCTGAACGGTCTTCAGGCCCTGTTCGTACATGCCCGCGTACCAGTGGCGTACGGCGCAGGTGTGCAGGCGAGTGGCCCGCTCAGCCGGATCGGTCGTGGTCGCCAGGTGGTGTTCGGTGAGGCGCGCGGTGACGGCGGCGACACCGGAGTCCAGTTCGGTGTGCCTGCCCTCGGGCAGGCAGGACTCGACGGCGTCGAGAACGCTGACGGGCAGCTCGGGCACCTCGGCGAGTGCGGTCAGTGCGGCACCGCCCGCATGCCGCATCAGTGCGGGGTGGCGGGTGAGCAGCGAGGCGAGCTGTCCCCTGGCCAGGTGGGGCCACCGGGTGGCGGCGGCGATGAGGGTGGTCAGAGCCGGACGGGTCCAGACGGGAACCGGACCTTCCTGCGCGGCGGCCGTGGCGGAGGGGTCGAGCAGACGCCGGGGTGCCTCTACGGCCCATGGGTCAACCGGATGGTCCAGAGCATGGCCGGGTGCGGTCAGGGCAAGGAAATCCTCGGCGAGCAGGTCGGGATACAGCGGTTCCAGGACCGTACCGGCGTGCGCGTCGGCGGACGGGTACAGGACCGCGTGGTCGATGAGCAGCTGGTCGGTGCCTTGGGGGGAGTCCGGGTCGATCGCGGCCAGAGCTGCCCGTCCCTCCTGGTAGGGAAGGGCGCCGCAGAGGGCGGCCGTGTAGACGGCGCGGGCCATGAAGTCCTTGCTGGTGGGTATGCGTTCGTTTTCGTGGAGCAGGTGCCAGTAACCCCATTCACGGTTCAGCAGGTAGGCGGAGATGTCCGCCGGAGTGTCCAGCCGGGCCGGGGCGGCGCTCTGGCCGGCGGACCGCCGGTGCTGGTCGACGGCGGCGAGCGCAGCCATGTGCACCGCCAGGACCTGGCGGAAGCCGCCCTCCCCCGCCAGGACGGCCGGTGGCACGGCGACTCCGCCGCTGCCGGGAGCGTCCAGGGCTCGGGCGAACCGGTCCCGGGCAGCCGTGAAGAGCTGCTCCACTGTGGTGTCCGGGTCGCGCGTCAATGGCGGCAGCGGCAGGGCGGAGGCGGTGAGACCGAGCCGCTCCAGACCGTGGGCCCGCACGTGCCACCACGCACCGGACGGGCGCGCGATCAGCAGCACGCGGGTGCGGCTGCCCTGCTTGCAGGCATCGGTCAGCATCTCCGTCAGATGGTTGTGCGGCCAGCGCTCCGCGTAGTCCACCACCATCAGGACACCCGCCGCCCTGCCCTGCGATCCGTCGGCTGCCGTATCCGGCGCTGTGCCTGCTGCCGGGGCCGCCGCTGTGCCTGCTGCCGCTTCTGTCGGTACGGGAGCGGGGTCGCCGATGTAGCGCGCCTGAAGCACCCGCCAGCCCTCGCGGCGACTGGCGGCCGCGAACCGGGCGGCGAGCCTGGTCTTGCCCTGACCGCCCACCCCGTGCACGAGCAGCACCGACTGCCTCTCCGGACCGTCCCGCCACTGCGCCAACTGCTCCAGTTCGGCGGCCCGTCCGGTGAAAGGCACCAGTTGGTGGCCGGCCTGGAGCAGCCCGGCGGGCTGCGCCCTGGCCTGCTCCACGGTCAGCGGGGACGGTGCGCGGGGAAAGTCGTCCACCCGGTACAGGGACCGCCCGCCCGTGCTGATGTTCACGTCACCACGGGCGCCGTCGACGATGACCACCGAGTCGTGCACGACCGAGTTCGCCACCCACGGCCCACGGGTCCTGCTCACGGACCCTGCTCGATCTCGACGTCCCCGGCCGCCTCGGTCACCTCGGCGACCGGTCCCGACACCCGGCTGCCGGAAACGGAAGGGCCGCTCCCGGAGCCACCAGCAGCGGACCCATGCTGGCTGATGCGTACGTTCCGGGCCTTCCCCACGAGGGCCACCCCGCCGCGGACGAAGCTGTCCCGCACGCCCTGCCCCGGGTCGGGCCCCGAGGCGCCGCGCCTCATTCCGGCCAGGGAGACCGCCAGCCCGGCCAACGCCACGAACAACCCGAGCACCCCGGCCCACTGGTTGGCCGCGTCCAGCCCCACCGAGGCCAGATAAACGGCCAATGCCACGAGTGCCACTCCTGCGGCCACTCCCCCGGCCCACGCCTGCGTCCGCCCCGTCATGGCACCAAGAATTGCGCCCCATGCGGCCGGGACGTGCCCCTGGGCACCGAACGTGTCCGAGCTGTTACCCGTCGAGGGGGGGGAGCCGCGGGTCAGCAGCAGCCCGCGCCCGGCAGGGTCCGTTTGTTGCGGGAGGCGGCGTTACGGGCCTCCAGGTCGACGTCCGCCGGGTAGCCGACCTCCTCCAGCGTCAGCCCGTGCGGCCGTACGACATGCACGGCCGAGTCCCGTACGCCCGCCGCCAGCACCTGACCCGGCCACGCGGGCGGGCGGTGCCCGTCCCCGACGAAGAGCATGGCGCCGACCAGCGAACGCACCATGTTGTGGCAGAAGGCATCCGCCTTGACGGTGGCCTCCAGCACACCGTCCGCCCGCCGGACCCAGTGGAACCCCTGGAGCGTACGGATGGTGGTGGCACCCTCGCGCTTCTTGCAGTACGCGGCGAAGTCGTGCTCGCCCAGCAGCCGTTCGGCGGCGGCGTTCATCGCGTCCAGGTCCAACGGCCAGTTGTGCCACAGCACATGGCCGCGCTGGAGCGGGTCGACGCCGCCGGGGTGGTCGCTGACGCGGTAGGCGTAGCGGCGCCAGATCGCGGCGAAGCGGGCGTTGAAGTGCGCGGGAGCCTCGGCCACCCGCCACACCCGCACGTCCATCGGCAGCCGCCCCGCCAGCCTGCGCGGCAACTGCGCGCCCTGCTCCGCCCACAGGGCCTCCGGCAGGTCCACGTGTGCGACCTGCCCGCGCGCGTGCACACCCGCGTCGGTGCGGCCCGCGACGGTCAGTTCCACGGGGGCGTCCAGCCGCAGCACGACGCGCAGCGCCTCCTCCAACTCCCCCTGCACGGTGCGCCGCTCCCGCTGCCGGGCCCAGCCGGAGAAGCCCCTGCCGTCGTACGAGACATCCAGCCGCACCCGCACCCGTCCGGGCTCCACCGCATCGCTCACGCGCCGATCCTCTCAGAAGCTGTTGTCTCACCCCAACGCCAAGCGGCCCGCCCCCACAGGGGGCGGACCGCCGACGTGATGCTCAGGACGCTCAGGCGTCCTTCGCGTCGTCCTTCTTCTCCGAGGACTCCTCGGCGTCGGAGGCCGCAGCCTCAGTCGCCGCCGGGGCCTCGTCCTTCTTGAGGTCCGCGATCGCGTCGTCGCCCGCCGCGTCCTTCGCGGTGCGCTTCGTCGCCGCCTCGGCCTCGCCGACCGCCGCCTGCTGCACGGTCAGGGCCTCGACCAGCTCGATGACCGCCATCGGCGCGTTGTCGCCGCGACGGGGACCGATCTTGGTGATGCGGGTGTAGCCACCCGGCCGGTTCTCGTAACGCGGGCCGATCTCGGTGAAGAGCGTGTGGACCACGCTCTTGTCCAGGACCGTACGCATGACCAGCCGGCGGTTGTGAAGGTCGCCCTTCTTCGCCTTGGTGATCAGCTGCTCCGCGAACGGGCGCAGACGACGGGCCTTCGCCTCGGTCGTCGTGATGCGGCCGTGCAGGAAGAGGCTGGTCGCCAGGTTCCCCAGCATCGCCTTCTGGTGCGACGCGCTGCCACCCAGACGGGTGCCCTTGGTGGGCTTCGGCATGTCTTGTCTCCTCGGGTCTCTGCACCGGCCGTATCAGGTACCGGTGTCAGGGTCCGTACGGACTGCTGCCCGTACGGGCCCGGGGCGGCGGTCTGCTGCCGCCCCGGAAAGCCGTGAGCCGTGGCTCGCGGCGGGTCAGTACTGCTCGGTCTCCACGAAGCCCTGGTCCGCGTCGTCGTCCGTACCGAACGCGTCGGCGGCGGCCGTCGGGTCGAATCCGGGCGGGCTGTCCTTCAGGGCCAGGCCCATGCCGGCCAGCTTCGCCTTGACCTCGTCGATCGACTTCGCACCGAAGTTGCGGATGTCGAGCAGGTCGGCCTCGGAACGGGCCACCAGCTCGCCCACCGAGTGGATGCCTTCGCGCTTGAGGCAGTTGTAGGAGCGGACCGTCAGTTCCAGCTCCTCGATCGGCAGCGCCAGATCGGCGGCGAGCGCCGCGTCCGTCGGCGACGGGCCCATGTCGATGCCCTCGGCGTCGACGTTCAGCTCGCGCGCCAGGCCGAACAGCTCGACCAGGGTCTTGCCCGCCGAGGCCATCGCGTCACGCGGACGCATCGCCTGCTTGGTCTCGACGTCGACGATCAGCTTGTCGAAGTCGGTGCGCTGCTCGACTCGGGTCGCCTCGACCTTGTAGGTGACCTTGAGGACCGGCGAGTAGATGGAGTCGACCGGGATGCGGCCGATCTCCTGGCCGACCTGCTTGTTCTGCACGGCGGAGACGTAGCCGCGGCCGCGCTCGACGGTCAGCTCCATCTCCAGCTTGCCCTTGCCGTTGAGCGTGGCGAGGACCAGGTCGGGGTTGTGCACCTCAACACCGGCCGGCGGGGCGATGTCCGCCGCCGTGACCAGGCCGGGGCCCTGCTTGCGCAGGTACATCACGACCGGCTCATCGTGCTCCGAGGAGACGACGAGGCTCTTGATGTTGAGGATGAGGTCGGTGACGTCCTCCTTGACGCCCGGCACGGTGGTGAACTCGTGCAGGACCCCGTCGATCCGGATGCTGGTGACCGCGGCACCGGGGATCGAGGAGAGGAGCGTACGACGCAGGGAGTTTCCGAGGGTGTAGCCGAAACCCGGCTCCAGCGGCTCGATAACGAACCGGGAGCGGAACTCGTCGACTACCTCTTCGGTCAGAGAGGGGCGCTGAGCGATCAGCATGGGATTGTGCCTCCAGTCTTCGGCAACCACTATTTGATGCCGTACTGCAAGAGTACGGGCGGTACGACCCGAAAGGGAGCCGTACCGCCCCTCTGTCTTCTGGGTCTCAGACCCGGCGGCGCTTCGGCGGGCGGCAACCGTTGTGCGGCGTCGGCGTGACGTCCTGGATCGAACCCACCTCGAGGCCGGTGGCCTGGAGGGAGCGGATCGCGGTCTCACGACCGGAGCCGGGGCCCTTGACGAAGACGTCGACCTTGCGCATGCCGTGCTCCTGAGCGCGGCGAGCAGCGCTCTCCGCGGCCATCTGAGCGGCGAACGGCGTCGACTTGCGCGAGCCCTTGAAGCCGACGTGGCCGGCGGAGGCCCAGGAGATCACGTTGCCGGTGGGGTCGGTGATCGAAACGATCGTGTTGTTGAACGTGCTCTTGATGTGAGCGTGCCCGTGGGCGACGTTCTTCTTCTCCTTGCGGCGCACCTTCTTGGCGCCGGCCGTACGGCCCTTCGGAGGCATATGCATTTACTCCCATGGAGGTGGTCGGTCCGACAGCTGGGACCGCTTGTCAGCGTGTCCGCTGCGGACTACTTCTTGCCCGGCTTCTTCTTACCGGCGATGGCGCGACGCGGGCCCTTGCGGGTGCGGGCGTTGGTCTTGGTGCGCTGACCGTGGACCGGGAGACCGCGACGGTGCCGCAGGCCCTCGTAGCAGCCGATCTCGACCTTGCGGCGGATGTCGGCCTGGATCTCACGACGGAGGTCACCCTCGGTCCGGAAGTTGCCCTCGACGTATTCGCGGATCCTGAGGAGTTCTTCCTCGCCCAGGTCGCGTACGCGGGTGTCCGGGTTGACCCCGGTCTCGCTGAGAGTCCGCTGGGCAAGGGTGCGCCCGATACCGAAGACGTAGGTCAGAGCGACCTCGACGCGCTTTTCGCGCGGGAGGTCAACGCCTGAGAGGCGTGCCATGGATGTGACTCCTGATGACTGAGACGGAGGTCTTCCGCAGCACCTCTCCCGTCAAGCCTGGATACGGCTTGCGCGACGGGTCCCCGGCCTCCGACCGGGGGTGTCGTCCCCATCGGCAGGTGACGGATCACTTGCACAACGGGGCCGGGTGACTGCGTATGTACTTTTCGCTTGCGTCGCGCGAGAAATGCGAGGTGCGAGGTGGTGGTCGGTACTGCGTCAGCCCTGGCGCTGCTTGTGGCGCAGGTTGTCGCAGATGACCATGACCCGCCCGTGGCGGCGGATCACCTTGCACTTGTCGCAGATCTTCTTGACGCTCGGCTTGACCTTCATGAAATTGAAGTTCTCCGGGTCCGGGCCCGACACCCCGCGGCTTGCGGGGCGGCAGACAAGATCTACTTGTAGCGGTAGACGATCCGCCCGCGAGTCAGGTCATAGGGAGAGAGCTCCACTACGACCCGGTCGTCGGGAAGGATACGGATGTAGTGCATCCGCATCTTGCCGCTGATGTGCGCGAGGACCTGGTGTCCGTTCTGCAGCTCCACTTTGAACATGGCGTTCGGGAGCGACTCGACGACCGTGCCCTCGATTTCGATGGCCCCTTGTTTTTTGGCCATACTTGAGCGCTTCACCTTCCGGGGATCGGCTACCTGGGCTGGTCCAGGGCATACGGGTAGACCTGGACCGACGAGCCAGTCTACGGCACGCTATCCGGAAAGACGAATTCGGGGAGTCTCCCCCGCAAACAAGATCCTTAAGCACCCGGCCCCGCGCAAACGGGGCCGCGGTTCTGCTGTCATGGCCGGGCTGAACCTACGGGACAGACCTCAGCGGACGGCCAGCGGGTCGGGCGCCGCCGTGATCCCGTACTCCGCCAGCTTGGCCTTGCCGCCGTCCGGCGCGGTGAGCACCAGCGGGCCCTCCTCGGTCACCGCGACCGAGTGCTCCCAGTGGCTCGACCAGCTGCCGTCGTTCGTCTTGACCGTCCACTCGTCGGAGAGCACGTGGGTCTTCGCCGTGCCCAGGCTCAGCATCGGCTCGATCGCCAGGCACATCCCGGGCACCAGCCGGGGGCCACGGCCGCGCCGGCGGTCGACGTAATTCAGCAGGTGCGGGTCCATGTGCATCTGCGAGCCGATGCCGTGCCCGCCGTAGTCCTCGATGATGCCGTACTTACCCGAGGCCGGACGGGGCTGGCGACGGACGTAGCCCTCGACCGCCTTGGAGACGTCGACAAGCCGGTTGCCCTTCTTCATGGCGGCGATACCGGCCCACATCGACTCCCGGGTCACCCGGCTCAGCTCGTGCAGCTCGGCCGAGTGGCCCTCGCCGACGAAGACGGTGATCGCCGCGTCGCCGTGCCAGCCGTCGATGATCGCACCGGCGTCGATCGCGATGATGTCGCCCGACTTCAGCACCGTGCCCGCGTCCGGGATGCCGTGGACCACGACGTCGTTCAGCGAGGTGCAGATGTTGCCGGTGAAGCCGCCATAACCGAGGAAATTCGGCTTGGCGCCGTGCTCGGCCAGCACTCGCGCCGCGACCTCGTCGAGATCCTTGGTGCTCGCGCCGGGGACGGCCGCCTCACTGCACGCCTCGTGCATCGCGGCGACGACCAGCCCCGCCGCCCGCATCTTCGCGATCTGCTCCGGGGTCTTGATCTCCACCATGCGACTGCCTTCCTGAACGGCTCCGTCAAATCTTTCCCAGCGCGTCCGCCCCGTGCGGACGGACCGTGCGACCTTCACACAGTACGGCCGTGGCCCCAGAGGGACCACGGCCGTACTGTCTGCGTCAGCTATCCGCGGGGAAGCGCGCGCATCGCACGCTCGGTGACCTCTGTCACCGCGCCGAGCGCGGAGATCGTGGTCACCAGCCCCTGCTTCTTGTAGTAATCGATGATCGGCTCCGTCTCGCTGTGATACACGGCGAGTCTCTTACGGACCGTTTCTTCACTGTCGTCTTCGCGCTGGTACAACTCTCCGCCGCACTCGTCGCAGACGGCTTCCTTCACGGGGCGGCTGTACTCCGCGTGGAAGACGTGGCTGCTGTCGTTGCGGCAGATACGCCGCCCGGCGATCCGCCGGACGACCTCCTCCTCCGGCACCTCCAGGTCGAGCACCGCGTCCAGCTTCAGACGGTGTGCCGAAAGGAAGGTGTCCAGGGCTTCGGCCTGGCCGATGTTGCGCGGAAAACCGTCCAGCAGAAAGCCCTGGGCGGCGTCGTCCTGCCGCATACGGTCCTCGGCCATCCCGATGGTGACCTCGTCGGGCACCAAGTGGCCCGCGTTCATGTATTCCTTGGCCTGCAGCCCGAGCGGTGTGCCCTGGCTGATGTTGGCCCGGAAGAGATCACCCGTGGAGATGTGCGGGATCGACAGGTTCTCGGCGAGGTACGCGGCCTGCGTGCCCTTGCCTGCGCCCGGCGGTCCGACGAGGACAATTCGCATCAGCGGAGGAACCCTTCGTAATGGCGCTGCTGAAGCTGGCTCTCGATCTGCTTCACCGTCTCAAGCCCCACACCCACGATGATGAGGATGCTCGTCCCGCCGAACGGGAAGTTCTGATCGGCGTTGAGGGTGATCAGCGCAACGGTGGGCACCAGGGCGATCAACCCCAGGTAGAGCGAGCCTGGCCACGTGATGCGGTTCAGCACGTAACTCAGATACTCCGCAGTGGGACGTCCCGCCCGGATGCCCGGGATGAACCCACCATACTTCTTCATGTTGTCAGCAACTTCTTCGGGGTTGAAGGAGATGGCGACGTAGAAGAACGCGAAGAACACGATCAGCAGGAAGTACGTCACCACGTACACCGGGCTGTCGCTTCCGACCAGGTTCTGCTCGATCCAGGTCGCCCATCCGGCCTGCGAATTGCTGAACTGCACGATGAGGGCCGGGATGTAGAGCAGCGACGAGGCGAAGATGACCGGGATCACACCCGCCTGGTTGACCTTCAGCGGGATGTACGTGGACGTACCGCCGTACGAACGGCGCCCGATCATGCGCTTCGCGTACTGCACGGGAATGCGGCGCTGTGCCTGTTCGACGAAGACGACAAGGCCGACCATCACCAGTCCGCAGAGGATGACCGCGAAGAACTCGATCCAGCCGTCAGCCAGCTTGCCCTGCTGCTTGATGGCCCACAGCGAGCCGGGGAAGCCCGCGGCGATCGAGATGAACATCAGGATGGACATGCCGTTGCCGATGCCCTTGTCGGTGATGATCTCACCGAGCCACATGACCAGCGCGGTACCCGCCGTCATGCACACGACCATGGTGATCGTCGTGAAGATGCTGTCGTTGGGGACGATCTCGTCGCGCACCTGGCACTGGGGGAAGAGGGTGCCGCTGCGCGCGGTGGCGACAAGGCCGGTGGCCTGGAGAATGCCCAGCGCCACGGTCAGATAACGGGTGTACTGGGTGATCTTCGCCTGCCCGGCAGAGCCCTCCTTCTTCAGGGACTCCAGCCGTGGGATCACGACAACCAGCAGCTGCAGGATGATGCTCGCCGTGATGTACGGCATGATCCCGAGGGCGAAAATGGTCAGCTGCAGCAGAGCGCCACCGCTGAACATGTTCACCAGACCGAAGAGACCGCTGTTTCCCTCGGCCTCGTCAATACACTGGTTGACGTTCTCAAAGCTGACGCCCGGCACCGGTACGTGCTGCCCCAGCCGGAAGAGCACGATGATGCCGAGCATGATCAGCAGCTTCTTGCGCAGGTCGGGCGTCTGAAACGCCCGGGCGAACGCGGTGAGCACGGGGCCTCCTGCGCCCCCCGCGATCAACTACGCGAGAGGTGACGGTCTTGAGGATCGACGGATATCAACAGTGCACGACACCTTACCGGCGACCGTGCCCACCTAGGCAGTGTCGTCGACGTTTCGCCTTGCTCGCGACACCTGGAACGCGCATCCGCTGTGTTGCCGAAGCGTCGGGTCGTTCACGATGAGGACCCGAGTCGGGTCGTCCAAGAGGAGGACCCGAGTCGGGTCGTCCAAGAGGAGGACCCGTCTCCGTCATGCAGCCGCACGCACCACGCGCCGTGAGCGCCGTACCCCGGGGCGGTCGACTCCCCGTGGACGGCGCTCCCTGAACGACCGACCGGGGATGCCCTTGAAGGACATCCCCGGCAGGTCGGCCATCGAGCTCAGCCAAGCTCGGTGACGGTACCGCCGGCGGCGGTGATCTTCTCCTTGGCGGTACCGGAAACCTTGTCCACGGTCACCTGCAACGCTACGGAGATGTCGCCGTCGCCGAGCACCTTCACGAGCTCGTTCTTGCGGACCGCGCCCTTGGCGACCAGATCGGCCACCGTGACCTCGCCCCCCTCGGGGTAGAGATCGGCGATCTTCTCCAGGTTCACCACCTGGAACTGCTTGTGCGCCGGGTTACGGAAGCCACGAAGCTTGGGCAGCCGCATGTGCAGCGGCATCTGCCCACCCTCGAAGCGCTCCGGCACCTGATAGCGCGCCTTCGTGCCCTTGGTACCACGACCAGCCGTCTTGCCCTTGGAGCCCTCACCGCGACCCACACGGGTCTTGGCAGTCTTGGCACCGGGAGCAGGGCGGAGGTTGTGGACCTTCAGCGGCTTGACACCCTGAGGCTCAGTCATGTCAGTCGACCTCCTCGACCGTGACGAGGTGCCGCACGGTGTGCACCATGCCGACGACCTCGGGACGGGCCTCCTTGACGGAGACGTCGTTCACACGCTTCAGACCCAGGGTCCGCAGCGTGTCGCGGTGGTTCTGCTTCGTCCCGATCAGGGAACGCTTCTGCGTGATCTTGAGGCGAGTCATCAGCCACTCACCCCGGCACGCGCCCGCAGCAGTGCGGCGGGAGCCACGTCCTCGAGCGGCAGGCCACGGCGGGCGGCGATCTCCTCAGGCCGCTGAAGGCCCTTCAGAGCCGCCCGTGTGGCGTGCACGATGTTGATCGGGTTGGACGAGCCGAGCGACTTGCTCAGCACGTCGTGGATGCCCGCGCACTCCAGCACGGCACGCACCGGGCCACCGGCGATCACGCCGGTACCAGGCGAAGCCGGCTTCAGCAGCACGACACCCGCGGCTTCCTCACCCTGGATGGGGTGGGGGATGGTGCCCTGGATGCGGGGGACCTTGAAGAAGCTCTTCTTGGCCTCCTCGACACCCTTGGCGATGGCGGCCGGTACCTCTTTGGCCTTGCCATAACCGACACCCACGGTGCCGTCACCGTCACCCACCACGACCAGCGCGGTGAAGCTGAAGCGACGACCACCCTTTACAACCTTGGCGACGCGATTGATCGCGACCACGCGCTCGACGTAGGCCGTCTTCTCGGCGGCTCCGCCGCCGTCCCGGCCTTTACGATCCCGCCGCTCGCCGCCACCGGCGCCGCCACCGCGGCGCTGGGGTCCAGCCATTGGATTTACCTCTCTCGTTTACAGCCGCTCGGCTCGGCGCGCCTTCGGGCGTTGAACCCGCCCGAAGGCTCGCTCACCGGGTCAGAACTTGAGTCCGGCCTCACGGGCGGCGTCAGCCAGAGCGGCAATCCGCCCTGCGTACTTGTTTCCACCGCGGTCGAAGACGACAGTCTCGACGCCCGCTGCCTTGGCACGCTCGGCGACCAGTGCGCCGACCTGCTTGGCCAGCGAGCTCTTGTCACCTTCGGTACCGCGGATGGAACTGTCGAGGGTCGACGCGGAGGCAACCGTGTGCCCCGCGATGTCGTCGACGACCTGCGCCACCATGTGACGGTTGGAACGCGTCACCACCAGCCGAGGGCGCACCGGCGTACCGGAGACCTTCTTGCGGATGCGGATGTGACGGCGCTTGGCGGCGGCACGCTTGTACGCGTCGCCCTTAGCGATCTTCACGCCGTATGCCATGGCTTACTTACCAGCCTTTCCGACCTTGCGGCGGATGACCTCACCCGCGTACTTCACGCCCTTGGCCTTGTAAGGGTCGGGCTTGCGAAGCTTGCGAATGTTGGCGGCGACCTCGCCGACCTTCTGCTTGTCGATGCCCTCGACCGAGAACTTGGTCGGGGACTCGACCTTGAACGAGATGCCGTCAGGCGCCTCGACGACAATCGGATGGCTGTAGCCCAGCGCGAACTCCAGGTTGGAGCCCTTCGCCTGGACGCGGTAGCCGACACCGCTGATTTCAAGGGCCTTGCTGTATCCCTGGGTCACGCCAGTGATCATGTTGGCCACCAGCGTGCGGGACAGGCCGTGCAGGGCCCTGTTCCGGCTCTCGTCGTTGGGGCGGGTGACGGCCAGGACGCCGTCCTCACCCTTGGCGATTTCGATGGGCGCGGCAACGGTGTGCGCGAGGGACCCCTTGGGGCCCTTCACGGCGACCGTCTGGCCATCGATGGTGACGTCCACACCGGCGGGAACCTGGATGGGGAGCTTGCCGATTCGCGACATTGCTTTACCTCCGTTCCCGACTACCAGACGTAGGCGAGGACTTCCCCACCCACGCCCTTCTTCTGAGCCTGCTGACCGGTCAGGAGACCGTGGGACGTGGAGATGATCGCCACGCCCAGGCCGCCGAGAACCTTCGGCAGGTTGGTGGACTTTGCGTAGACCCGCAGACCCGGCTTGGAGATCCGCTTGATGCCTGCGATCGAACGCTCGCGGTTCGGACCGAACTTCAGCTCGAGGACGAGGCTCTTGCCCACCTCGGCGTCCTCGGTCTTCCAGCCGGTGATGTAGCCCTCCTGCTGGAGGATCTCCGCGATGTGCGACTTGATCTTGCTATGCGGCATCGACACGGTGTCGTGGTACGCCGAGTTCGCGTTTCGCAGACGCGTCAGCATGTCTGCGATCGGATCGGTCATGGTCATGTGATGGCCTTCGGCCTCTCTCACCGGGGTTTCCTGTATGCGCCATCCCTCTCCCCGATCTGGGTCGGGACGGGTGCGGCGCGGGGACCTACGGCGTAGTAAGCGTTTCATGCGAGCGTGCCCGCCCGCGATGCGCGGTGGCGGGTGCCCAACCCCACGATCCTACGGGATGTGAGGCCGGGCGCTCGCCTGCCTTGGTGCTTACCGAGAGTTCTGGCTGGTTCCGCTGTCGCCGCGGGGCGGATGCCACCGCGGCCACGAGGGAATTACCAGGAACTCTTGGTGACGCCCGGCAGCTCTCCACGGTGTGCCATCTCACGAAGGCACACGCGGCAGAGGCCGAACTTACGGTAGACGGAGTGCGGACGGCCGCAGCGCTGGCAGCGCGTGTAGCCACGCACCGCGAACTTCGGCTTACGGCCCGCCTTCGCGATCAGAGCCTTTTTCGCCATGCTCAGTTCTCCTTGAACGGGAAGCCGAGGTGACGGAGGAGGGAACGGCCCTCATCGTCGTTGGTCGCCGTGGTCACCACGGTGATGTCCATGCCCCGGACCCGGTCGATCTTGTCCTGGTCGATCTCGTGGAACATGACCTGCTCAGTGAGACCAAAGGTGTAGTTGCCCGCGCCGTCGAACTGCTTCGGCGACAGACCGCGGAAGTCGCGGATGCGCGGCAGCGCGAGCGACAGCAGACGGTCCAGGAACTCCCACATCCGGTCGCCACGCAGTGTCACGTGGGCACCGATCGGCTGACCCTCGCGCAGCTTGAACTGCGCGATGGACTTGCGGGCCTTGGTCACGGCCGGCTTCTGACCGGTGATCGTGGTGAGGTCGCGGATGGCGCCCTCGATCAGCTTGGAGTCGCGGGCGGCGTCGCCCACACCCATGTTGACCACGATCTTGGTGAGACCCGGGGTCTGCATGACGTTCTCGTACTTGAACTCGTCACGCAGCTTGCCCGCGATCTCCTCGCGGTAGCGCGTCTTGAGACGCGGTGCGGTGCTGGAGGTGGCGGCAGTCATCAGATGTCCTCACCGGTCCGCTTGGCAACGCGGATCTTGTTGCCGTCGTCGTCGAAGCGGTACCCGACACGGGTCACGACCTTCTTGCCGTCCTGCTCCACGACGAGCTGAACATTGCTCACGTGGACGGGCGCCTCGGTCGTGACGATGCCGCCGGTCTTGGAACCACGAGCGGTCTGACCGGCCTTTGTGTGCTTCTTGACCCGGTTGACACCCTCGACCAGGACACGGTTGTCGCGGGGGTAGGAAACGATGACCTTGCCCTGCTTGCCGCGGTCCTTGCCGGTGATGACCTGAACCAGGTCGCCCTTCTTGATCTTCATGCTCACAGCACCTCCGGCGCGAGGGAGATGATCCTCATGAACTTCTTGTCGCGCAGCTCACGGCCCACCGGGCCGAAGATTCGGGTGCCGCGGGGGTCGCCATCGGTCTTGAGGATGACGGCCGCGTTCTCGTCGAAGCGGATGTACGAGCCATCGGGGCGACGGCGCTCCTTGACGGTGCGCACGATGACGGCCTTGACGATGTCGCCTTTCTTCACGTTCCCGCCCGGGATCGCGTCCTTGACGGTAGCGACAATGACGTCACCGATGCCCGCGTAGCGGCGGCCTGAACCGCCGAGAACACGGATGGTGAGAATCTCCTTCGCACCCGTGTTGTCGGCGACACGAAGCCGCGACTCCTGCTGGATCACGTCTATCTCCTGATCGTCTGCCGGTTCCCGGCGGGGTGTGCGGGCCGACCTGCGGACCTCTCACACCCCACCGAGCCTGGCGGAACCTTTCCTGGCAAAACCAGGCTGTTGTTTCCGGTGTTGATCACCGGATCCCCCGGGGAATCCCGGGGGGAATGTCTTACTTCGCCTTCTCGAGGATCTCGATGATCCGCCACCGCTTGGTGGCGGACAGCGGCCGGGTCTCCATCAGGAGGACACGGTCGCCGACGCCTGCGGCGTTCTGCTCATCGTGAGCCTTGAGCTTGTTGGTACGGCGAATGACCTTGCGGTACAGCGGGTGCATGACGCGGTCTTCGACCGCGACAACGACGGTCTTGTCCATCTTGTCGCTGACGACCAGGCCCTCGCGGGACTTGCGGAAGCCGCGGCTCCGCTGCTGCTCTGTCTCAGTCACATTAGTCTCGCTCATCAGGCGCTCTCCACCGTCTCGCTCTCCACCGTCTCGATGCCCAGCTCGCGCTCGCGCATGAGGGTGTAGACCCGGGCGATGTCCTTGCGGACGGCCTTCAGCCGGCCGTGGTTCTCAAGCTGTCCGGTCGCCGCCTGGAAGCGGAGGTTGAACAGCTCTTCCTTGGCCTCGCGAAGCTTGCCGACGAGCTCCTCGTCGCCGAGCTCACGGAGCTCGGTCGCCTTGGTACCGGCCGCCATCACGACTCACCTGCCTCGCGCCGAACGATCCGGCACTTCATCGGAAGCTTGTGGGCGGCGCGGATGAGCGCCTCCTTGGCAATCTTCTCGTTCGGGTAGGACAGCTCGAACATCACCCGTCCGGGCTTGACGTTCGCGATCCACCACTCCGGCGAACCCTTACCGGAACCCATGCGGGTCTCGGCGGGCTTCTTGGTCAGCGGGCGGTCCGGGTAGATGTTGATCCACACCTTGCCACCACGCTTGATGTGACGCGTCATGGAGATACGAGCTGCCTCGATCTGCCTGTTCGTCACATACGCCGGAGTCACGGCCTGAATGCCGTACTCACCGAAAGCAAGCTCAGTGCCGCCCTTGGCCATGCCCTTGCGCTTCGGGTGGTGCTGCTTGCGGTGCTTTACCCTGCGCGGGATAAGCATTGGTCAGGACTCCTTTCCGGCGGAGCCGGACGGACCGGCCTCGGCAGCCGGAGCAGCAGCCGGAGCGGCTGCGGCCGCCTCGGCCTTGGGTGCCGCGTCGGACTGTGCCTGCGGCTTGCGGCCACGGCCGCCGCGCTCGCCACCACGACGGGGGCGCTCGCTGCCGCCACCGCCGGCGCCACCGGCGCCACCACGCGACGGGCGGTTGCCCGCACGGGCCGCGGCGTTCTCGGCACGGACCTCGGCGATGTTCTTGACGTCGCCCTTGTAGATCCAGACCTTCACACCGATCCGGCCGAAGGTCGTCTTGGCCTCGAAGAAGCCGTAGTCGACGTTCGCACGCAGGGTGTGCAGGGGAACCCTGCCCTCGCGGTAGAACTCCGAGCGGGACATCTCGGCGCCGCCGAGACGGCCACCGCACTGGATCTTGATGCCCTTGGCGCCGGCCTTCATCGTGGTCTGCATGCTCTTGCGCATCGCACGACGGAAGGAGACACGGGACGAGAGCTGCTCGGCGACGGCCTGGGCCACCAGCTGAGCATCCGTCTCGGGGTTCTTGACCTCAAGGATGTTGAACTGGATCTGCTTGCCGGTCAGCTTCTCCAGGTTGCCCCGCAGGCGGTCGGCCTCGGCGCCGCGGCGGCCGATGACGATGCCCGGGCGGGCGGTGTGGACGTCGACGCGGACCCGGTCACGGGTGCGCTCGATCTCCACCTTGGAGATGCCGGCCCGCTCCATGCCCTGTGTGAGCATGCGGCGGATCGCGACGTCTTCCTTGACGTAGTCCTTGTACAGCTTGTCGGCGTACCACCGCGACTTGAAGTCCGTGGTGATGCCGAGCCGGAACCCGTGCGGGTTTACCTTCTGGCCCATTACCGGGTTCCTTCCTTGCTGCTGACGACCACCGTGATGTGGCTGGTCCGCTTACGGATCCGGTAGGCACGGCCCTGAGCACGCGGTCGGAACCGCTTCAGGGTCGGGCCCTCGTCGACATAGGCCTCAGAGATGACGAGGCTGCCGGCGTCGGTGTGGTCGTAGTTGTGCGCGGCGTTGGCAATGGCGCTGTCCAGCACCTTGCCGACGGTCACGCTCGCGGCCTGCGGGGCGAAGCGCAGGACCGCCTGTGCCTCCGTGGCATCCATGCCACGGACAAGGTCCACCACCCGGCGGGCCTTCATGGGCGTGACGCGCACATAGCGCGCCTGGGCCCTGGCTTCCATGGTTGTCCCTTCGGTGTCAGTCATAGTCTTCACACCCGCCGGTCAGCGACGCCGCGACTTGCGGTCGTCCTTCACGTGGCCGCGGAAGGTGCGGGTCGGCGCAAACTCGCCGAGCTTGTGGCCGACCATCGACTCGGTGACGAACACCGGGATGTGCTTGCGGCCGTCATGCACCGCGATCGTGTGACCGAGCATGGCCGGGACGATCATCGAGCGGCGGGACCAGGTCTTGATGACGTTCTTGGAACCGGCCTCGTTCTGCACGTCCACCTTCTTGCTCAGGTGGTCGTCGACGAAGGGCCCCTTCTTGAGACTGCGCGGCATCTGAACCCGCTCCTAGCGCTTCTTGTTCGTCTTGCGGCGGCGGACGATGTACTTGTTGCTGGCCTTCTTCGGCGAGCGCGTCCGGCCCTCCTTCTGGCCCCACGGCGAAACCGGGTGGCGGCCACCGGAGGTACGCCCCTCACCACCACCGTGCGGGTGGTCGATCGGGTTCATGACCACACCGCGGACGGTCGGGCGTACGCCCTTCCAGCGCATACGGCCGGCCTTGCCCCAGTTGATGTTCGACTGCTCGGCGTTACCTACCTCGCCGACCGTCGCGCGGCACCGGATGTCGACCATCCGGACCTCGCCGGACGGCATCCGGAGGGTCGCCATGCGGCCCTCCTTCGCCAGCAGCTGCACGGAGGCACCCGCGGAGCGGGAGATCTTCGCGCCGCCGCCGGGCCGAAGCTCGATGGCGTGGATCGTCGTACCGACCGGGATGTAGCGCAGCGGCAGGTTGTTGCCCGGCTTGATGTCAGCGCCGGGGCCGTTCTCCACCTTCGCGCCCTGCTGCAGGCCGGCCGGCGCGATGATGTAGCGCTTCTCGCCGTCGACATAGTGCAGCAGCGCGATGCGCGCGGTGCGGTTCGGGTCGTACTCGATGTGCGCGACCTTCGCGGGCACGCCGTCCTTGTCGTGCCGACGGAAGTCGATCACGCGGTAGGCGCGCTTGTGGCCACCACCCTGGTGGCGAACGGTCACACGACCGGCGTTGTTACGGCCGCCCTTGCTGTGCAGCGGGCGGACCAGCGACTTCTCCGGCGTGGACCGCGTGACCTCGACGAAGTCGGCGACGCTGGAGCCACGACGGCCCGGCGTCGTCGGCTTGTACTTGCGGATACCCATTTGTCAGTCCTCGTCCGATATCGGACGGACCGGACTCCGTCAGGAGACCGGACCGCCGAAGATGTCGATGCGGTCGCCCTCGGCGAGGGTCACGATGGCGCGCTTGGTGTCCGCGCGCTTGCCGTAACCGGTGCGGGTGCGCTTGCGCTTGCCCTGCCGGTTGATCGTGTTCACGCCGAAGACCTTGACCGAGAAGACCGCCTCGACGGCCTGCTTGATCTGGGTCTTGTTGGCGCTCGGGTGGACGATGAAGGTGTACTTGCCCTCGTCCAGCAGCGCGTAGCTCTTCTCCGAGACCACGGGCTTCAGCAGCACGTCCCGCGGGTCGGTGAAGGCCTTGCTCGGCGGCGTCTCAACGGTGACCTTGCCCTCGGTCGCGATGCGACGGGCCTTGGCCAGTCGCGCGGCCTTGGCGACCTTCGCCGCCTTGGGCGCCACGCTCGGGTGTCGCGTAGCCATCAGGCCTCGCTCCCTTCGGTCTCTGTGTTCTCTTCGGCCTGGACGGCCTCAGTGGCCTTGGGGCCGGACACGAAAGACTCGAAAGCGGCCTTGGTGAAGACCACGTCGTCGGAGACGAGCACGTCGTACGTGTTCAGCTGGCCCGGGTCCAGGAGGTGCACCTGGGGCAGGTTGCGAGCGGAGCGCCACGCGGCCTCGTCGCTGCGCTCGGCGACCAGCAGCACGTTCTTGTGCTCGCTGACCTTGCCGAGGAGCTCCTTGGCGGCCTTTGTGGAGATGTCGCCCTCGACCACGCCTTCGATGACGTGGACACGGTCGTGACGCGCGCGGTCGGAGAGGGCACCGCGCAGAGCGGCGACCTTCATCTTCTTCGGCGTCCGCTGCGAGTAGTCACGCGGCACGGGACCGTGCACGACGCCACCACCGACGAACTGCGGCGCACGGGTCGAACCCTGGCGGGCGCGGCCGGTGCCCTTCTGGCGGTACGGCTTCTTGCCACCGCCGCGGACCTCGCCGCGCGTCTTCGTCTTGTGCGTGCCCTGACGGGCCGCAGCCAGCTGCGCGGTGACGACCTGGTGGATCAGCGGAATGCTGACCTGCACGCCGAAGATGCTCTCGGGGAGCTCGACGGACCCGGCCTTCTCGCCTGTCGGCGAAAGAACATGAATTGTGTTAGGGGTACTCATCTTTTACCTCACGCCCCCTTGGCCGCGGTGCGGACCAGGACGAGGCCGCCGTTCGGACCGGGGACCGCGCCCTTGATGAGCAGCAGACCCTTCTCCGCGTCAACGGCGTGGACGGTCAGGTTCTGGGTGGTGACCCGCTCATTGCCCATGCGGCCGGCCATCCGGGTGCCCTTGAAGACACGGCCGGGAGTGGCGCAACCACCGATGGAGCCGGGCTTGCGGTGCACCTTGTGGGCACCGTGCGAGGCCTTGCCGCCGCGGAAGCCGTGACGCTTCATACCGCCGGCGAAGCCCTTGCCCTTGCTCTTACCGGTGACGTCGACCTTGAGACCGGAGTCGAAGACCTCGGCGGTGACTTCCTGGCCGAGCGTGTACTCGGAGGCGTCCGCGGTGCGGAGCTCCACGAGGTGACGGCGCGGGGTGACGTCGGCCTTGGCGAAGTGGCCCTTGAGGGGCTTGTTCACCTTGCGCGGGTCGATCTCGCCGAAGGCGATCTGGACGGCGCTGTAGCCGTCCTTGTCATTGGTGCGCACCTGGGTGACGATGCAGGGTCCGGCTTTGACCACGGTCACGGGGACGACACGGTTGTTCTCGTCCCAGACCTGGGTCATGCCGAGCTTCTCGCCCAGGACACCCTTCATCTGCTTAGTCATCTCTCCCGCGCCTCTCAGAGCTTGATCTCGATGTCAACGCCGGCCGGAAGGTCCAGGCGCATCAGCGAGTCAACGGTCTTGGGGGTCGGGTCGAGAATGTCGATCAGACGCTTGTGGGTGCGCATCTCGAAGTGCTCCCGCGCGTCCTTGTACTTGTGCGGCGACTTGATGACGCAGTACACGTTCTTCTCAGTGGGCAGCGGCACCGGGCCCGCGACCGACGCACCAGTACGCGTCACCGTTTCGACGATCTTCTTCGCCGAGTTGTCGATGACCTCGTGGTCGTAGGCCTTGAGCCGGATGCGGATCTTCTGTCCCGCCATGGCTACTTCGCAATCCTGTCTCTCGTCACGCTCTGGAACCTGCGGCTTCCTTCGCTTCCCCGACGACTTCCCGACCCACGCGGTCGGGCGTGTCGTCCCCCTCCCGGAATTCTCCGAGGAAGGTTTCCCTGGGAAGGAGTCGGGGGAAGAATCCCACCGGTACCTGGCTGAAGCCCCTCCTGCACTTCCCGGAAGATTCCCGTACTTCCGCCCCTGACAAGGGGCGACGAATACTTTGGGACTCGCTTCCAGTCCTCCCGACGGGAGGCGCACAGCATCGGCACTCAACCGAGCAACCTGCACAGTGTGCCATAGCACGCTTGACCCACGCCAATCGGGCCAAGGCGAGTCCACGACGCCACCCGCACCAGGACTCTAACGCACCCCGGTCACGACCGGTGACGCGACGGTCACCCGTCGGTCATCGGGATCAGCGCTGACCCTCGTACGAGACGAAGGCAGCCCACGCGGCGGGCGACAACGCGAGCGCCGGACCCTGCGGGTCCTTCGAGTCCCGCACCCGGACGACGCCGGGTATCGCCGCGACCTCGACGCAGTCATTGTTGTTGCTGCCGCTGTAGCTGCTCTTGAACCAGGCAGGCGTCGGCGAGCCTTCGGCAGAGGACTTGCAGGTCATGTCTCCCCCAGCACTTTCTCGATGAAGGCCAAAGACTCCCACGGGCTGAGAGCCTGCGACCGGATGATCCCATACCGCATGTCCAGCAACTGAACCTGCTTGGGGTCGGACACAAGGCGACTGGTCAACTGAGCCTCGGAATGCCCGACGGCCGTCCCGTCCTTGAGCTTCAGGACCTGAAGCTCACCGCCCATCCCCGCGTGGTCCTCACGGTTCGTCGGCATGACCTGGATCTCGACATGCCGCAGCTGACCGGCGAACAGCAGCTGCTCCAGCTGACGGCGAAGGACTGCTCTACCCCCGATGGGACGGTGCAGGGTGACCTCCTCCTGGACGAAGGTGAGCGTGGGCGACGGCTGTCGCTCGAAGATGGCCTGCCGCGCGAGCCGAGCGGAGACGAATCGTTCGAGATCGTCCGGGCTGAGCGCAGGACGCCGCACTCCGAACAGCGCTCGCGTGTACTCCTCCGTCTGCAACAGGCCATGCAGGTTGTGGTTCCCGTACGCGCCGAGCTCGACCGCGTCCGCCTCAAGCTTCGCCAGGTCGCGGACCTTCTTCGGATACCGGGCTTCCGCCACGTCCCGCTTCATCTCCGCGATCTTGCCGCCCGCTCCCAGCACCCGGTCTGCCGCGTCCAGGAACTCCGGCTGAGGCACCCGCCGCCTCCGCTCGACCGCCGAGACCAGGTCCTCGCTGTATCCGATCGCCTCGCCCAACTCCGCCTGCCGCAGGCCGGCCGCCTCCCGCCACAGCTTGATCTGGCGAGCGACCATCTTCAGCACGGCTGCGCTGTCATCCTCCAGCCCCGAGCCCCAGTCCTCCACGTCCGCGCCGTCTGCCGCGTGCTCCGCAGTCCCCACACCCGCCACCTCCACCACGTACTCACCGTGCGTGCAGCATCCGTCACCAATCTACGCGCCAGTCGACCACAGTGAGTAACGAAGTTCGAGAATTCACCCGAACCGGAAACTCCGCTTACGGATCTCCACGGGAAGCCAACCGAGCCACCAAGACAGGCGCATGACTTGCGGACTTGGCCCCAACGCCGCCCACCGAACACCTGACTGTATATTGATGACCACGCATTGTAGTCGTCACAGGGAGCCGTCATGGGCGTGCCCGACAAGGTCCTGAACATATCCACCGCGGATCTGAAGTCCGCCGCTCCGACCTTTCAGACCCAGAGCACGAAGCTGCTGGAGGGTGCGACGACGCTGGGGACCAAGCTCGCCGCGCTGGGGCAGCCCTGGGGCGGCGAGGAGCAGGTGCGGAAGTTCGCCGAGACCTACTCCGACCAGCGCATGAAGATCGAGTACGCGGTCGGGATTCTGGTCCAGGGCCTGGCCAGCGTCAAAGCCGCGATGACCGACATGACCGATGGCCATGTGGACAACGAAGAGGGCATCCGGGGCATGTTCAACGACATGGCCCCGCCGCCCGAGTGGGCGGCGGGACCGGAGTGGCGTCCGCCGATGGCGCCACCGGTCCCGCCTGCGCCGCCGGAGCAGGGTGACGGCCAGCACGGCTGATGGGGGCCTTCGAGGAGGCCAAGGAATGGCTCATCGAATCGTTCGGGATGTGGTGGCCGGACGCCGATGAGGACAAGTGCCGGGAGGCGGCGACCGCCTGGCGGGAGTTCGCCACCACGATCGACGAGGTGCGCCGGGCCACGGACGGCAAGGCCAGCGCCCTCATCCGCAACAACGACGGCGAGGCCATCGACGCCTTCACCGTCTTCTGGCACCGCTACTACCACCAGGAAGCGGGCTGGCTGCAGGACCTGGAAGACGCGGTCCGAGCCATGGCCAAGGGGCTTGACGAGTTCGCGGACGAAATCGACAGGGTCAAGTCCGAGATCAACACCGTGATCGCCGTCGAAGCCGTGGTCATCGTCGCGGGTATCACGGCCACCTGGCTCACCCTCGGAGCCGCATCCGGGCCGGCGGCTGCCGCCGCGGCCGCCGTCGGCGAGGCCGCCCTGGCGATCGGCGGGACATTGGCCGCGGCAGCGGCCCGTATCGCCACGACCGCCCTGCTCGGTGCGGCGTTCGGCGGGGTGGAATCCGTCGTGTTCAACCTCGCCGTCGCTCAGCCGATGCGGATCAGCGCCGGACTCCAGGACGGCTACAACCCCGGATCGACCGCACAGGCCTCCAGGGACGGCATGCTGTACGGCGGCATCTTCGGCGGCGCGATGGCCCCGTTCCTGAAGGGGCCGCACTTCGACGGTGTGCGGATTCCGCCCGGGGTCAGGATGCGCCCCAACGGCGCCGAGATACCCGCCTGGGCCCGGCCGCCCAAGGGCGTCAAGGCCGACCTCGACCCGATCGACGTGGCCACCGGCGAGATGCTGCTGCCGCAGACGGACGTGGAACTGCCGGGCGCCCTCCCGCTCGTCTTCGAGCGCACCCACCTCTCCTCCTACCGGATAGGCGGATGGTTCGGTTCGAGCTGGGCCTCGACGGTGGACGAACGAGTCCAACTCGACAGCGAAGGCGCGGTGTTCGCGGCAGCGGACGGCATGCGCCTGGTCTATCCCGTGCCGGTTCCCGGCCAGCCCGCCCTGCCGGTGTGCGGTCCGCGCTGGCCGTTGCTCTGGGACGGCAGCCCGGACGGCGTGCTCACCGTCACCAACCCCGAAGACGGCACCACCCGCACCTTCGCCACCCCAACTCCCGTCGACGACAGCGGCGTCCTGGACCTTCCGCTGGCCTGCATCGAGGACCGCAACGGTGCCCGGATCGACATCGACCGTTCCGATGAAGGGGCTCCGCTCGCCATCCGGCACTCCGGCGGCTACCACCTGGCGGTCGAGACCACCGGCCCCCGCATCACTGCCCTGCGCCTGCTGGAGGAGCCGCCCTCCGCCTACACGCCGCCCTCCTCTTCCTCTCCTCCTTCCTCCGGGACTCTCCTGGTCCGCTACGCGTACAACGAGGCCGGGCACCTGAGCGAGGTGACCAACTCCAGTGGCCGACCGCTGCGGTTCACCTATGACGCCGAAGGCCGCATCACCTCCTGGAAGGACCGCAACGACGCGTCGTACGCCTACAGCTACGACACGCGGGGCCGCGTGGTGCGTACGGAGGGGAGCGGAGGGTTCCTCTCCGGCACGCTGGAGTACGACGAGAAGCGGCAGCGGGTCACCGTCACCAACTCCCTGGGGCAGCGGCGGCTCTACCGCCACGACGCCGCCTTCCAGATCATCGAGGAGACGGACGAACTCGGCCACACCACCCACACCACCTGGGACGCCACCGGCACCCGCCCCCTCTCGGTCACCGACCCGCTGGGCCACTGCGTTGAGCACACCTACGACGAGGCGGGCAACCTCACCGCCGTCACCCTCCCCGACGGCAGCCGCGCCAGCGCCGCGTACAACGCGCTGGGCCTGCCGCTGGAAGTCACCGAGCCGGGCGGCGCCCGCTGGCAGCACACCTGGGACGAACGCGGCAACCTCCTGGCCACCACCGACCCGGTGGGCGCCGAGACCCGCTACACGTACGACCCGCTGGGCCATCCAGCCACCGTCACCGACCCGCTGGGCCGCCCCCGCCACATCACCTGCAACGCTGCCGGTCTGCCCACCGCCGTCACGGACGAACTGGGCCACACCACCACCGTCAGCCGGGACCGCCTCGGCCGCATCACCGCCCTCGCCGACGCGACCGGAGCGACCACCCGGATGGGCTGGACCCCGGAGGGCAAACCCGCCTGGCGCGAACTACCCGACGGCGCACGCGAATCCTGGACCTGGGACGCGGAGGGCAGCCTCCTCACCCACACCGACCCGATGGGCAACACCACCCGCCACAGCTACGGCCCCTTCGACGTCCCGGTCACCCGCACCGAGCCGGACGGCACCGACTTCGCCTTCGCCTACGACGCGGAGCTGCGCCTGACTGCGGTCACCAACCCGCAGGGTCTGCGCTGGACCTACGCCTACGACGCGGCCGGACACCTCGCCTCCGAGACGGACTTCAACGACCGCACCCTCACCTACACCCACGACGGTGCGGGACGGCTGACCTCCCGCACCAACGGCGCGGGCGAAACCCTCCGCTACACCCACGACGCCCTCGGCCGCATTCGCACTGCCACGGCCGACAGCGGCGACGAGACCACCTTCACCCACGACACCTCCGGTCACCTCACCCGCGCCACCAACCCCGACCACACCCTCACCTGGGAACACGACGCGCTGGGCCGCGTCCTGGCCGAGACCACCGACGACCGCACCACCCGGTACACGCGCGACGCCGTGGGCCGCGTCACCCGGCGCACCACACCCGGTGGCGCGGTCTCCATCTGGACCTGGGACCCAGCAGGCCGCCCTGCCCAACTCGCCACCGACGGCGGTTCCCTGGACTTCACCCATGACGCCGTAGGCCGCGAGGTCTCCCGACGCCTCGGCCCGGACGTCGTATTCAGCCAATCCTGGGACGCCAACAGCCGTCTGCGCACCCAGTCCCTCACCCGCGAGTCCGGCGCCGCAGGAGCGGGTCTTCTCCAACACCGCACCTACACCTACCGCCCCGACAGCCTGCTCACCGAAATCAGCGAACTCGCCTCCGGCACCCGCCGCTTCGACCTCGACCCGCAGGGCCGCATCACCTCCGTGACGGCCCACGGCTGGACCGAGACCTACGCCTACGACTCCACCGGCAACCTCACCCGTGCGCAGAGCACCGGGGGCGCCGACGATGCCGACGACCGCGAACACACCGGCACCCTCCTCCACCGCTCCGGCCGCACCCACTACACGTACGACGGCCAGGGCCGCCTGCTCCAAGCCTCCCGCAAGTTACTCAACGGCCAGACCCGCACCCAGCACTACACCTGGAACGCCCACGACCAGCTCACCCACGCCACCACCCCCGACGGCGAACAGTGGCACTACACCTACGACCCCCTCGGCCGCCGCGTCACCAAGCGGCTCGTGTCCGAGGACGGCGGCGACGCGCCCGATCTCCTCTTCACCTGGGACGGCACCCGCCTCGCGGAGCAGACCACCCTCACCGGCGACGT
Source organism: Streptomyces gossypii (assembly GCF_025165795.1). Lineage (GTDB taxonomy): Bacteria > Actinomycetota > Actinomycetes > Streptomycetales > Streptomycetaceae > Streptomyces > Streptomyces gossypii. The sequence goes on along the minus strand of NZ_JAJAGO010000009.1, from coordinate 219,655 downwards.
CACCACCTGGGACTACACCCCCGGCACCCACACCCCCCTCACCCAAACCACCCGCCACGCGCCTCTCGCCTCCGGAGCCGCCTCCCCCCTCGCCCGCCTCGCGGCCACGACCGCAACCGCCGACGCCCCCGTCCTCTACGCGGTCCTCACGGACCACACCGGCACCCCGACCGAACTGGTCACCCCGGACGGCGACACCGTCTGGCAGCACCGCACAACTCTGTGGGGCACCCCACTCCCCAACCCCGCCATACCCGCCCCCAACAGCGTCGACTGCCCCCTCCGCTTCCCCGGCCAATACGCCGACCCGGAAACCGGCCTGAACTACAACTACTTCCGCTACTACGACCCCCACACCGCCCGCTACCTCACCCCCGACCCCCTCGGCTTGGACCCGGCCCCCAACCCCCACACCTACGTCCCCAACCCCCACACCCAAACCGACCCCCTCGGCCTCGCGCCATACATACATACCTCAGTCAACCGATGCTGAGCGCTACCTACAGAAGTCCGGTTCCGCGGTGGGTATTTGTGCAGGTCAGAGCATGATCACGATGTTGCTGACGCGGTGAGGTGATCCTGTTCCATGCTGCTGCGACAGCACAACGGCCCCCGCCGTGGCGGGGGCCGTTGTGCGCAACTAGGTGACGCGCGCGGTCAGGCGCGCGGCTCTCCGTCCTTGACCGCTGAGACGAACGATGTCCAGGACGATGCCGGGAAGACCAGCGCGGGGCCGTGCGGGTTCTTGCTGTCACGGACGGGAACAACACGGCGAGCCGCCGCGCCGTCCGGTGCCCACTCGATGCACTCGCCACCTTGACCGTTGCTGTAGCTGCTCTTCACCCAGACCGGAGACGGCGGATTCTCGTTAGATGTCATCTTCATACTCTTTCAGGTACTTGGTGAACAAGGCCACGCTCTCCCCGCTGTCAAGGGCCTCCGACCTGGCAACGTCAAGCAACGTCGTCAACTCCAACACGTCTGCCGGAGCGTCCACGGAGGTGCCTGACGCAAACGACTCGACGTAGGCGAACGTCACGCCGTCCCGAAGGGTGAGCAAGCTCAAGCTACCGCCCAACAGGGGATGCACTCCACGCGCGAAGGGAAGTACCTGCACGCGAACAGCGCTGTTGCTCTCGATCATGTTGAGTATGTGTCGGACCTGGTCCGCCATGACCGCCGGGCCACCCACGGGGCGCCGTAGCGCTGCCTCATCCATGATCGCCCAGTACAGCGGGGGCGCGGACGAGTCCAGCACCGCCTTCCGGTGCGACCGCATGGCGACCTGTAGGGCCACCTTGTCAGCGTCCTTGCCGGGCATCGACTCAACGAACAGGGCGGACGTGTACGGCTCTGTCTGAAGGAGGCCGGGAACCACGCTGCTGTTGAAGGTCTGAATGCGAGCGGCGCGCTTCTCCTCTTCCAGTACGCGGCGGCCCCATGTCGGGATCTCTGCCGACCTGGCAACCTCCAACAGCTCAGTGAAGAGCCCATCGGCGTCGTAGAAGTCGTCAAGGGCTTCCGCGAGCGCATCGGAAGGTAGTTGCTCCCCTCGTTCAACGCGGCTCAGGTACGTATGTGGGTACCCCAGCTTCTCAGCGAGCGCGCGCAGCGACAGACCCGCCTTGTTCCGCGCCCGCATAGCGCGCTTCGCCAGCATCCCCCCAGGTGTCGGGGGCATCGCACCTTCGTCCCTCTCAAGCTCCACCGTGCTGACCACCCCTCAAGAGACTGTCCACTGAGTGTATTTGGTCACATGCAATCCGTGTACCTGACTCGTTCTTTTGGCAATGGTGGGGACCCAGAGACACCCGCCACGCGAGTACCCCCGCAACCGATGTGCGTCGGTCCGGGGGCGTGGCCAACCTGAGAGAGCAGGTCGACATGTTCGAGACTATCCGGCGTACCGCAGCGCGTGTGAGGGAGTTCCTGGCTCCGCCGTCGACGGGGCGCCACCGTGTCGGTGCGCCTGCCGCACGGCCTGCCGCGCCGCTGCCGCTGCCCCTGCCGCTGGCGGTACCGGCTCCCCGCCGTCGTCTTCCCGAGGACACGGTCATTGATGCGGATGAGCTGCCGATCGTGCGCCCGTACGTGACCGCCTATGAGCGGCGGGAGCGGCGCCGCGCGCTGTTCCTCGCCGTGGAAGGCGTCGACGTCGGGCCGGACATCATCCACGGGATGCGGGTCGGGGCCGCTTCGTGAGTGCGGTGCGGCTGCGTGCTGCGGTCACCTGCTGCCGCTGCTCGCGTCCGACGTGTGCGGGGGTCCTGGTGGCGCGGGTGGAGTCGGGGCGGGGGCCGGTCGAGTCCGTGTACGCCTGCCCCGACTGCGCACCGCGCATCACCCCGGCCCCGGGCGCGGATGAGGGGAGCGTGCGGTGATCCTCACCCGCACCTGCGTGCGCTGCGGCACTTCGTCAACGGTGGAACAGACCACCATGGCGCGCTTCCTCCCGTACGCCTGCCCGCCGTGCCTGCCCGCCCTCGACACCCCCGCCGCTCCCGAATGGGTTCACTACGCCTTGGAGCAGCGGGAGACCAAGCGGTGAGCGGCTACCTGCCCGCCCCGGAACCGGTTCCCGGCTGCGCCGCGTGCGTCCGGCTCCGCGAGGAAGGGAACGCCGCGCGGAAGCGGGGAGACGTCAGCGGGGAGACCGATGTTCGGGTGCTGCTGGCCCGTCACCTTGAGCGGGCGCACCGGTGACCGGGGTGCCGCGTGAGCGCGGCTGGCGTATCGATCTCATCCCCGGCAGACCGGTGCGGGCCGGGGGCGCTGGGTGTGTGCTGCCGCTGTGGGTGCTGCGCGATGGCGAGTCGTTCGCGGACGTCGATCTGTCGCTGCCCCGGGACGAAGCGGGGGCGCTGCTCGCGCAGCTCTCCCGGGCGTTGTGCGGCCAGGTGGAGCCACCGGGCGCCCCGGAGCACGGGCCGGTGAGCGCCCCGTGTCCGCGCGGCTGGAGTGTCGTCCTGGTCCCGGGCGTGCCGCTGCTCCGGGAAGCGGACGGGCGCTGCCGCTTGGCGCTGCGACTGTGCCGCGACGGTGTGCCGCGCGCGGATCTGAATCTGAACCTGTCGCCTGCCGAGGCGGAGACGCTGCATGCCCAGTGCTCCCGCGCGCTGGGCTGCGACCAGCCGCCGCAGGCACCGGATGCGCGGCCCATGCGCGCCTTCCCCTGAAAGCTGGCTCCACCCCCGTCCCGCGCCTACCCACGGCGCGCGGCGCGGGTGGAGCCGACCGGCCCCCGGGGGGCCGTGCGGAGATCCCGCGCGGCCCCCGGTGGGCACCCCCTCTCTCCGCCCGTTCCCCCTGCCGTGAAGGAGTCTCCGTGTCGCATGCCGACATCGATCCCGCCCGTCCCCCCGCCCGCCGTCTGGGCTGCGTCGCGCTGCTGACCGACGAATCCGGGCACGTCCTCATGGTCAATCCCACCTACAAGCCCGGATGGATTCTGCCCGGCGGCGGCGCGCGTGCTGGCGAGCGCATCGCGGACGCTGCCGCGCGCGAACTGCTGGAGGAGACCGGTCTCGTCCGCACGTTCACCCACTATCTGACGCTCGATCAGGTACCGGCCAGTGCGGACGGTACTTCGGCTGAGGGTCTGAACGTGGTGTGCGATGGAGGCGTGCTCACCCCCGCCGAAGCACGGGCGCTGCGCGTGCCCGTGGGGGCTGCCGCTGAGCTGTCCGCCTGCTCGCTGATCTCGCCGCGTGATCTGTCCTGGTACGCCAAGCCGTATCAGGAGCGGCGTATCTATCAGGCGCTTCAGGCGCTTGAGCGTGGCAACGAGCTGCCGCTGCTCGAGCTGGGCGACCCGACCGGCCCGGCCCCGGTCAGATAAGACCGGTCCCGGGGTTCCGGCCGCGCCTTCCCCCGGGCGCGGGACCGGCCCCGGGGCCACCGCTTCCGGCAGCGCTCCGCCCGCCCGCGCGCGCTGCCGGGAGCGGACCCGTGGCCCTGGCAGTGTCCGCCCGCTGCCGGGGCCACACCTTCCCCCCCTGCCCCCCTTTCCGTCGCCAGGAAGCGAGCCATGCACCACACCCACGGGCACCGCGATCCACTCGGGCGACTGACGTCACTGCCATGCCCGCGATGCCGCCGCCGCGTCTCCATATCAGGGGGCCGCATCGCTGAGCACACCCGCGCCTTGCTGCCCTGCCCGCTCTCCGGTGCTCTCGTTGAGGACCGCGCCGCACCTTCCCCGGTGTTCGCTGCCCCAGACGCGTACCTGCGCCGGATACGCGGTGACCAACGGTGAGAGTCACGGGGGAGGGTCGGGCGGTGCGTGTTCGCGTTCCCACGCGGCGCGTGCCGCGCGGGCGGCACGGCGGGCAGCGATGATCCGGACAAGGGTCACCGGCCTGCCGGGCCGGGGTGGCCACGCGGTGATGCCGTAGCGGGGGTGACGCCAGTCGAAGGAGGGCGGAGCGCTCACCCGCGCCCGCACCGCGCGCGCCCGCCTGCGGGCGCTCACCCCTGACCCTCTTCCGTACCGCCGTCGATGATGCGCCACCCCAAAGCGATCATGGCCCGGGGTGTGAGGCCGAGTGCTTCGCCCGCGTGCCGCGCTTCCTGCGCCTGCCACGCGGACGCCTCACCCGCCAGGATCGCCGCCTCATACACGAGGAGCACGGCGACGGTGCCGCGCACCGTGTCATCCCACTGCGTCGCCTGCGGGCTCTGCCACAGCTCCGCCCACCGCTCCCGGTCCGCATCCGTCCACTGGCGTCCGGTCGGCAGGGGCGGAACCGGGAGCGTGCAGCCTGCGGCGGGCAGCATCACCAGGGAGCCGGTGCGCCCCTGCCCACGGTGCGCACGGCTGAACGGCCGTGAGGGGTCACGCTGCTTGGGCACTGGTCACTCTCCGTCGCTGTCGTTGGGGTTGATTGGTCGACCGATCCCGCAGAGCGCTCCCCGGCGTTCGGGACCCCCGACCGGTTGGGGGTCACCCCCCACCCCACCCCCACCGTGTGTGACCAGCAGCGGGACCGCACGCACGACGTCGGGCAGGGGCAGGGGCGCGGCGTGTCAGAACTGGTACGCCTCGACCTCCTCACCGAGCACGGTGGGTGCGGCCGGTCGGCGCGGGTCGCGCGGCTTGGGCGGACCCTCCCGAGTGATGCCGTACCGCCTCGCGAAGGAGTTCAGCAGCGTGTGCGCCACCTGCCCGGCCGCGCCTGCCAGACCCTCAGCTGAGTCTGCGGCCATCACCCCCCGCGCTGCCGCTGAACGCTCCTCGTCGGCGCCCTGGTCGCGGGCACCGTTCAGCGCCATCCCGATCACCGCCCGCTGCGCTTCCCTGATCTGCCGCTCATCACAGCCGCGTGAGGTCAGGTAGTCCGCTCCCCACGCGGTCACCACAAGCGCCCCGATGTCGTCCTGGCGCAGCGCGAGACGTGCCAGCGCGGTAACCGGGTCCGGCGACGCGTCCAGGATCATGCGCGCGTCCTGGCGGGCGACCAGCTCCCGAGTCCTGGTGAGCTGCGGGAACGCGTCCACGACGAACAAGGCGCGTGCGACTTGAGCTTGGCTCGCGGCCTGGTCCGCCTTCTCCTTCGTCTTGTCCTCAGCGTCCGCCAGGAGTTCGGTCATCATGCGGCGCCGCCCGTCCGGGAAAATGGTGTCGTCCATCCGCAGCCGGTCCAGCTCCCGATGTGCGGAGCGCACGACGGTTGCTATGGAGCTGGCGGTGTTGAGGGCGGCGGAGACGCTCTTACGGCCGGGCATCGGCAGACTGCCGGTGGGGTGCTCGCTGCTGTGCTTGGTGGCTGCCTGGGCGTAGGCGTCCAGCATCGTTTCTACCTCTTCGGTCAAGTCCATGTCTGTTCTCCATCTCCGTGGGGTTGGGTTCTCGTTCCGGGGTTCCGGTTCATTTCCGCCGGCGACGTCCCGCGGTGCACATTCGTGCAGGTCAGAGGGTCGGGGTTGGTGGGTAGGTGACTGTGTGGCTGGTTCCGCTTAGGTGCGCATCCCGAGTGATGGGGCGCGGCTGGCGGTCGACGGGGAGCAGCACAGGCACCGGGCGCGGCTGGCGGTCCCCGTGCTCCCACGGGTGCGGCAGGAACGCGCACACACCCGTCCACGGCCCCGCCCGCCCTACGGCCCCGGGTCACGGTGCCCGCTCCCGTCCGGCGGTGGCGGGTCCGGCGGCGGCGGTCGGCGCCATCCCGCCAGAATCGCGCGCAGCCGCTCCCGCTGCCGCTCCGAGAGCGGCGGCGCCGCATCCACCAGGCGCACCACCGCAGCGCGCACACGCGCCCGCCGCTCCTCCTCCCGCGCATCCCGCTCACTCGCTTCCCCAGACATGGACCGGCCCCCTCTCCTTCGGTTCCCGGCCCCGCACGGGCCGGACATGCCGAACGGCCGGAACGGGCACCCCGGGGGGTATCCGTGTCCGGCCGTCCGGTCACGCTCACATGGTTGTCGGTGTCGCTACTCCGCTGCCGCCCGCTCGTGCTTCCACACGATGCTGATGCGCAAGGACGGGTCCTTACGGCTGCCCGGTACCTCCTTCATCAAGGTGACTTGCATCAGCGTGCGGACGATCTCGCGACGTCGGGTGATCGGGAGCAGCGGCCATACCTCCGCGATGTCCGGGCGGATCACATCGCGAAGAACGGCAGGGGTGCGCAGGGCTGCGGCCCCGCGCTCCGCCGCCTCGATCTCAGGCAGCAACCGCCCCTCGATCCGCGCCAGCGCAGCGGCCGTCAGTTCACCGCTCGCCGCCAAGTCGTAGAACTCATCCAGCCGAACGCGCTTCTCCGCTGCCTCCGCCGCCGCTGCTTTCGCCTCTTCGGCTCGGGTGTCATCTCCGAGAAGCTCCGTTGCGTCCGGCCGTGCCAGACGCTCAACAACGGCCGTGTTCACGTACTCGTCCACGCGGTCATGCGTCATGGACACGCACTGACCAACCCCCGCGTACAAGCCACGGCACGCGTAGTAGTGGTATCCCCTTCGTGAAGAGGTCCGCAGCCCTGCCCCGCATACGCCGCAACGGCCCACACCCGTCACCAGGTGCCGTACAGCGTTGTCCTTGGCGGTGCGCCGCTCTGGAGCATTCAGCCGCTGGACGCACGCGTAGTACGTCTCCTCGCTCAAGATGGCGTCCCAAATCCCGTCCGTCAGAACCCCGTGATGCGAGCGCTTCCCGATGTACGTGGGGCGCATCACAAGCTCACGGACCATAGCCCCCAACCACTTGACACCCTTGGCCGTAGGTATGCCCCGCTCGTTGAAGTCCGTGGCGATACCGGTGAGGGCATCCCCAGCAGCGATGCGCTGGGCTGCCTCGCGCACCACGGCGGCTTGGTCCTCACGGATGAACTGCCCCACCAGGGCTTTGGTCACCGGGTCATACTCGCGCCGGTAGCCGTAGGGCGTCCGGGCGTGCGGCAGGCCCTGTATTGCGCTACTGCGTAGCCCCCTCAACACGCGCTCCCTGATCTGGTCCGACTCGCGTTCGGCCAGAAGCGCGTCAAGCCCCGTGGACATTCGATCGTCCATCCGGTCAAGGTCGTACGTCCGACCGGAATACGACCACAGGACTCCGCACTCCCGGCTGTACTCCCGCAGCTTCACGTACAGCTCAAGATCCCGCTGGAAGCGTGACGATTCCCAGGTGACCAGGACGTCACAGCTCCCTGCCCGCAGGAACTCGATCAGCTCTTTGTACTTGGGCCGGTCCTTCGTGGCGTAGCGCGAGGCGGAGCGGTCGTTGTCCGGGAAGACCTTGACGACCTTCCAGCCCTCACGCTCGCAGACCGCCTCACATTCAGCGATCTGATCGGCTACGGACTTCCCCCGGTTGTTCGGATCGCTGGAGACGCGGGCATAGATCGCCGCGCGCAGCACGCGGCCCTTTACCGGACCGGCCTTGAGGGCGGTGTCCGTGGCGCTGGTCTGGAGAGCGGTGCGCCTCACAGTGCACCCCCGGCCCGACGCGTCTGCCAGGGTGCCGACTCAATTGGCGCCGTGGGGAAGGGGAGTTCGCTTCTGCCGCGCGCAGCACGGCCGATACCCTCGTTCATGGTCTTCATCCCTCGTCTACAGGGTTGGAGGTCAAGGCCCCGTGCCGGTGTCTCACCACCGCACGGGGCCGCTCTGTCAGAGGTAGTGTCCAGCGCTGCTTGACATCCGTGGCCTATCAGGACTGGGGAACCAAGGGAGCGCACATACATGTGGGAAATCGGGAGGTTCGCATATTTCCGGACGGCAAGGGTGGTATCGGAGCTGAGCCCATTCGCCTCAAGGCTGGAACAGCCAGTGAGCGTGATGCGCAGCGGGCTCTGCAGGAGGTGCGTTCGAATCCGGAGTTCAGGAAAGATCTCATGGAGAAAGCGAAATCAGCACGCGAAAGCATGAACAAGGGCGAGTATGGCATGAGTTCCAACAGGGCGGCAGAAATCCATTTCATTATCAAGGCATTGGAGAAAATGGAATGAGTGATTTGCAATTCTATGTGCATTTCATCCAGGAGAGTAAAGTTTTGGGTGTCGACCTGAGGTCCGCACCTGAAGTTTGGGAATCCAACCTGGGTGGCGAATATGTCGATGATTTTAGAAAGAACTATGGCCGCCGCGATTACGGCCTGATTGAAATCTCGTTTCAGAAAGCACAGCGCACATGGGAATGTTTTGGAGTTTCCCTGCAGGTCCACAGGCTAGCCATGACCGATGTCGATATCATCCCTGAGCCCCTGAGTCGAAAGTTCGGAGAGTTCAGGTCGCATCTTCCCTACGAGGCGCTTCTTTCTGGTGGCCTTATGCTAGACCGAGTTGTGGACTCACCGGATGATGCTTTGCAAGTATTTGAAGCAAGAGACAGCATTCGGAGAGTCCAGGTTCTGGTCGCGAATGTGGCGACGGGTGGCATTTCTGCCGGTGACGTTTGGGCTATCACTTCAGGGTCATTGAGCAGGTAAGAAACCGTGACAGCTTCCGGCGGATTCGGGTCCGTTGCAGAAATGCCTGCGGGGCCGGAGCAGGCGGTGCGGACGTCTTCCGTCCGCACCTCGAATCAGTCGACGCTCTGACCACGAAACCGCGCGGAAAGTGTCCGTTCCGTCGACGGACTCAATCGGTCCGCTTACCTGCGGTGCCCAACGGGGGCCGTGGCCGCCGGGACACGGCGTACGGGACGGACAAGTGCGGGAAGTGACCCGGACACTCGCCGTGCGTGCGACCCGATCGCCTTCCCACCGCGCATACACATCGCCACTCTGAGTGACGTGACCCACGAAATCACCCTCCCCCGAACCCCATCCCCCGCTCCCCCGTTCACCGTGCTGCTGTCCCCCACCCGGCGCGGTGCCCGCCTCGCACGGCTGCTGACGGTGGCGCACCTGTGCTGCTGGGGACTGCCGACCGAGGACGCCGCGTACGTCGTCGCGGAGCTGGCGTCGAACGCCGCGTCGCACGGGCGCGTGCCGGGGCGGAACTTCCGGCTCTCACTCGCCGTGACCGAGGTGAGGGGCAGGGCCGTGCTGCGCATCGAAGTCGCCGATACGCGCGGCGACACTCTCCCGGAGACCGCCCTCGAACCGGTGCCGGACGAGGCGGAGTCGGGGCGTGGGCTGCTGCTGGTCGAGGCGCTCGCCGACCGCTGGGGTGTGGAGGTCGGCCCGGCGCCGCGCAAGACGGTGTGGGCCGAGATCACCCTCCTGCGGTGAGCCGCGCGGCCCTGCCCACCGGAACGCGGCGAATCGCGTCCCGGTCGGCGGACGGGTGGTGCGGCGCGACATCAAAAGCTTCAAAAGCCCCTGGGAAAGCACCTCACCAAGCCCACCGGCAGGCACGACACCCCACTCGCCCGTCCGGGTGAACCGGCGCAACTGGGCTGGACTCCGCGCCCATCCGCTGGCATAGGCTCGCCGCGAACCGCACCGCGAACGCCGCGCGACCGCACACAACTCCACACATGAGACGGCCCCCGGCCGGGACTGGCATCCCGGAGCGAGGGCCTGACCACCGAGGAAGTAGGAGCTTCCCTGATGGGTGAACCTCAGCCTAGCGCGACCCCGCGCGCAGGTGTCACACATGTCCGCACCCGGCACGCCGACCGCTTCACCGTCGTCGGCAACCACCTGGCCCAGCACCGCGAGTTGACGCTCGTCGCGATCGGGCTCGCCGTACACATCCAGTCGCTTCCGGACGGCGCGCGGGTCGACATCAAGACGCTGACCGCCCGCTTTCCCGAGGGCGAGGTCCGAATCGCCGCCGCGCTGCGCGAGTTGGAGGCGCACGACTATCTGACGCGTACGCGCGCGCGGCTCCCGAGCGGCCGGATCGTCACGCACACGGTCTCGTACGACCAGCCGGGCGCGCCGCCCGTACCCGCGTGCCCACAGCCGGAGCCGGAGCCGAAGCGCCGCGAGCACGCGGCACCGGCACCGGCCCCTCTGCCCGAGCCCCGGACGGCCGACCTGCCCCGGCACCGCACCGCCGCCGACCTCCTTGCCGCCCTGCGCCGCGACGAGCCGCGCCTGCTGCTCCCGGAGCGCGACGTCCGCCGCCTCGCCCCGGCCACCGCCACCTGGCTGGAACGCGGCATCGACCCCGCCGCCGTACGCCGCACCCTCACCGCGAATCTCCCGCAAGGGCCCCTGCGGCACCCGGCCGCACTGCTCGCGCACCGCCTCACCGCCCTGATGCCGCCGCCCCTCCCAGCGGCTCCACCACCGGCCCCACGCCCGCACCCGCTCCAGAACTGCGACCACTGCGACCGCGCCCACCGCTCCCCCACCCCTGGCCCCTGCCCCACCTGCCGCCCGCAGACAGCGCCCCTGCCCCTGGCCGCGTAGCCGGGATGTCGCACGCGGCACGGGCGGTGCGGAGGTACGGCCGCTACTCACGGCCGACGGCTGCGAACGGGGCCCCGGCAGCAAGAGCTGGCAGCCGGTGGAGGACAGCGAACTGTGGTGGAGCGCCGACGGGGTCAACCCTTGCTGTTCCGGCGCCCGTTCGCCTCCGCGATGGTGAGCATCGGGCATCCGGCGGGGCTACAGCCTCCAGGTGTATGTCTGCCCGGGGTACTTCGCACATCCGCTCCAGCAGGTGATGCGGTGACAAGCCCAGGGCCTGGGCTCCACGGGCGCCAGGGTCACTACTCCTTCGCCTTGTTCGCCGAGGCGAAGGCGATGGCGGCGACACCCATGATGATGTTCCACACGCTGAGCCAGGTCGGCGTATCCAGGGCGATCAGTTGCCCGATGCCCATCAGGACGAGCACGTACCCGGCCATCTGAAAGAACTTCGGTGACATGCGATCCCCCGGAGTCGAGCCGAACGAATGACTGCGCAACTGCACTGCGCCAACGGCGCGTTGACGCCGACGATGACAGATGACGGCCGCATTGCCGAGCTGGTCCGCCCATCGATCCGGCATCGATCCCGGCGTGCGGAGGGCTACGGGCGTGCGGGCAGGGACCGGCTCGGGCGTTCGGCCTTGACGGCCTCGGCCGCCGGCGCGTCGTGGAGGCCCAGGCGCAGGTGTTCGACGTGGAAGAGGGCCTGGTCGAGGAGTTCGGCCACATGGTGGTCGTACAGCGCGTAGACGATCGAGCGGCCGTGCCGTTCGCCGGTGACCAGGCCGAGGTTGCGCAGCAGGCGCAGCTGGTGGGAGCAGGCGGACTGCTCCATGTCCACCGCCTCGGCGAGGTCGCCCGCCGCGCAGGGGCCTTCCCGGAGGCGGGCGAGGATGCGCAGCCGGGACGGGGTGGCGAGGGCCTGGAGAGTGGCGGCGACGTCGGCGGACCCCACCGCGTCGAGGCGTTCCCGTGTGGTGGCGGTGCTGGTGTCGTCAACTCCGTGGCCCATGGGTCCATCCTACTGACGATAGATGAAGACCTGTTCATTCATTCCTGTAAGGTGAGGCCGCTGCCGCCGTCCACCCCCGCGAAGGGTTGTTCCGTCATGCCCCCTGCCCTCCTGCTCAAGCACCCCGAGGAACCGGCGCCCGCCCGCCCCGTGACCCTGCCGAGGCGCCGTACGCCCGTGCTCGCACTGCCCGAGGCCCGCTGGGCTGCCGCTTCCCTGCTGCTGTTCCTGCTCGCACTGCCGCTCGACCTGACGAGCGCACCGGACTGGGTCGTCGGCCCGCTATACGCCCTCGCCTACGTCTCCGGCGGCTGGGAACCGGCCTGGGCCGGGTTGGGGGCGCTGCGGGAGAAGACGCTCGACGTCGACCTGCTCATGATCGTCGCCGCCCTCGGAGCGGCCTCCATCGGACAGGTGCGGGACGGCGCGCTGCTCATCGTCATCTTCGCCACCTCCGGCGCACTGGAGGCCCTGGCCACCGCCCGCACCCAGGACTCGGTGCGCGGACTGCTCGACCTGGCCCCCGCCACCGCCACCCGGCTGCGAGTCGAAGGCGGCGAGGAGAGCGTGCCGACCGAGGCTCTCGCCGTCGGCGACACCGTCCTGATCCGGCCGGGCGAGCGCATCGGCGCCGACGGCCGGGTGCTGGACGGCGCGTCCGAGGTCGACCAGGCAACCATCACCGGCGAGCCGCTGCCGGTGGCGAAGCAGGCCGACGACGAGGTGTTCGCCGGGACGCTGAACGGCACCGGCGCGCTGCGCGTGCGGGTCGGGCGGGACGCCTCCGAGACCGTCATCGCCCGGATCGTGGCAATGGTCGCCGAGGCGTCCGAGAGCAAGGCACCCACCCAGCTGTTCATCGAGAAGGTCGAACAGCGCTACTCCATCGGCATGGTGCTGGCCACCCTCGCTGTCTTCGCCGTACCACTCGCCTTCGGTGCCGAGCTGAGCGCCGCGCTGCTGCGGGCGATGACCTTCATGATCGTCGCCTCGCCGTGCGCCGTCGTGCTGGCGACCATGCCGCCGCTGCTCTCCGCCCTCGCGAACGCCGGGCGGCACGGCGTACTGGTGAAATCGGCGGTCGTGATGGAAAGGCTCGGCCAGGCCGACGCCGCCGCGCTGGACAAGACCGGCACTCTGACCGAGGGCACCCCGCGCGTCACCGACATCCGCCCCCTCCCGGACGCCGGCCTCACCGAGGACGAGCTGCTCGCCCTGGCCGCCGCCGCCGAGTATCCGAGCGAGCATCCACTCGCCCGGGCAGTCGTGGACGCCGCCCGTGCCCGGGGCCTGGACCTGCCCGAGGCACGGGAGTTCACCTCCACACCCGGCACCGGGGTGACCGCCGTGGTCGAAGGCCGCACACTCGCGGTCGGCACCCCGGCACGGCTGCTCGATCCCTCCGGCTCCGCCGGCGACCTCAGCGGCACCGACGCCGACGCCGACGCCGACACCACAGCCTCGACCTTCACGGCACGGCTTGAGGACGACGGACGGACTGCGGTCCTCGTCCAGCGGGACGGCGTCACCGTAGGCGTACTGGGCATCGCCGACCGCCTGCGCCCCGGCGCCGCCACCGCCGTCGCCCGCCTGGCGGCCCTGACGGGCACCGCACCCGCACTGCTGACCGGCGACAACCCGCGCGCCGCCGCCCGGCTCGCCGAGGAGGTAGGCATCACGAACGTCCGCGCCGGCCTGCTGCCCCAGGACAAGGTCGCCGCCGTACGGGAACGCGAAAGCGCAGGCCACCGCGTACTGGTCATCGGCGACGGCGTCAACGACGCCCCCGCACTGGCCGCCGCACACACCGGCGTCGCGATGGGCCGGGCCGGGTCCGATCTCGCCCTGGAGACGGCGGACATGATCGTCGTACGCGACGAACTCGCCGCCGTCCCCACCACTCTGGCCCTCTCCCGCGCGGCCCGCCGCCTGGTCGTCCAGAACCTGGTGATCGCCGGGGTGTTCATCTCCGGGCTCGTCATCTGGGACCTGGTCGGGCACCTGCCCCTGCCGCTCGGCGTACTCGGCCACGAGGGCTCCACCGTCATCGTCGGCCTCAACGGCCTCCGCCTCCTCCGCGACAAGGCCTGGACCCACGCAGGCCGAGAGGGCACCGCCCACGCGGCCTGATTGCGTCGCACGCATCCGGGTCGGTCTGGTGGATCGGGGTCGCCTCGGCGGGATTTCGCTAGGGTGCCGGGCATGACCGCAGTCAACCCCGCTCATACCGTCCTGGTGCTGGTCGATCTGATGAGGCGGATCACCGAGCTGCCTCTCGCACCCCGCACCGGGCAGCAGGCGGTCGAGGCCGCCTGCAGGCTCGCCGGGGAGTTCCGTACGGCGGGTGCGCCGGTGGTGGCCCTGCGCGCGGAGCGGCCGAACCTCGACCGGCAGCCGTCGGGCAGCGAGTTGGTGGAGCGTGTCGCGGCGCTCGCCGACTCGGTCGTGGTCAAGCGCGGCGTCGGCGGCTTTCATGGCACCAGGCTGGCCGAGCTGCTGGAGGGGTACGACGCCACCACTCTCGTTTTCGGGGGTATCGCGACGAACATGGGCGTCGAGTCGACCGCGCGGGGCGCCTCCGACCGGGGCTTCGACCTCGTCTTCGTCGAGGACGCGATGACCGCGCTCACGGCGGACGAACACCACGCGGCGGTGACGCTGAACCTCCCCCGCTTCGGAAGGGTCATCACCGGTGGCGAACTGAGCTTCGCCACCGCGTAGTCCGGGACGGCGCTCCGGCGGCAGGCGTCACTGGTCGGGCGCCACCGACCAGACGGCACCGACCAGACGGCACCGACCGGACGTCACCGACCGGATCAACTGGTCATCCCCTGGGTACTCTGACAGCGCGACCACACCAAGGGGAGGCACCCGTGACGGAGCAGGATCCTCAGCAGGAGCATGACGAGTCACACCTTCCGAACACCGTGAGCGAGATTTTGGAGGACGCGGACCCCGCGTCCCGTTCAAGCTCCGATGGCTCCAGGCCGCACTCGCCGGGTTTCACCTCACCCGACTTCGAGGGCCCGGGCCTGTCGGAGGTCCAGATCGGGAACAGCGAGCTGGGACAGCAATTGCGGGACGAGCAGACGGGCACCCACCCGGAGACTCCCCCGGCCACACCTCCGCCCGCGCGCACCGACCCGACGCACGACGACTGACGACCTGGTGCACGACAGCCAGTGGATCAGGTCGTAAGGCCGAGGGCACCCGGGCGCCACGAGGCGGGCCGGGCGAAGCAGATCGGCGAAACGGCGAGCACGCGGAAGGGCCCGTACGCCCCCGCGTTTCCGCGTGGTCGTACGGGCCCTTCCGCCGGGCCGGAGCCCTAGGAGCCGGAGGTCACTTGTTGATCTTGGTGACCTGACCGGCGCCCACCGTGCGGCCACCCTCGCGGATGGCGAACTTCAGGCCCTCTTCCATGGCGACAGGCTGGATGAGCGAAACGCTCATCTCGGTGTTGTCGCCCGGCATGACCATCTCGGTGCCCTCGGGGAGGGTCACTACGCCGGTCACGTCCGTCGTGCGGAAGTAGAACTGCGGGCGGTAGTTGTTGAAGAACGGGGTGTGACGGCCACCCTCGTCCTTCGACAGGATGTACGCCTGCGCCTCGAACTCCGTGTGCGGAGTGACCGAGCCCGGCTTGATGATGACCTGGCCGCGCTCGACGTCCTCGCGCTTGATGCCACGAAGCAGCAGACCGACGTTCTCACCGGCCTGACCCTCGTCCAGCAGCTTCCGGAACATCTCGATGCCGGTGACCGTGGTGGTGGTCTTGTCCTGCTTGATACCGATGATGTCCACGGTCGCGTTGACCTTCAGGACACCACGCTCGATACGGCCGGTGACGACCGTACCGCGACCGGTGATCGTGAAGACGTCCTCGATCGGCATGAGGAACGGCTTCTCGATGTCACGCTCGGGCTGCGGGATCGCCTCGTCAACGGCGGCCATCAGCTTGACGATGGACTCGGCCCACTCCGGGTCGCCCTCCAGCGCCTTGAGCGCGGAGACCTTCACGACCGGCAGGTCGTCGCCCGGGAACTCGTACTCCGAGAGAAGCTCACGGACCTCGAGCTCGACGAGCTCCATGATCTCCTCGTCGTCCACCATGTCGGCCTTGTTCAGCGCGACGACGATGTACGGAACGCCGACCTGGCGGGCCAGGAGCACGTGCTCCTTGGTCTGCGGCATCGGGCCGTCGGTGGCGGCGACCACGAGGATGGCACCGTCCATCTGGGCGGCACCAGTGATCATGTTCTTGATGTAGTCCGCGTGACCGGGGCAGTCGACGTGGGCGTAGTGACGGTGCTCCGTCTGGTACTCGACGTGCGCGATGGAGATGGTGATACCGCGCTGGCGCTCCTCAGGAGCCTTGTCGATGTTCTCGAAGGCCGAAGCCTCGTTCAGGTCCGGGTACGCGTCGTGCAGCACCTTGGTAATCGCCGCGGTGAGCGTCGTCTTACCGTGGTCAATGTGACCAATGGTGCCGATATTGACGTGCGGCTTAGTCCGCTCGAACTTCGCCTTCGCCACTGGGGTCCTCCTGTGGACTGATGCTGTACGCCCGCCGCTGACTGCGGAAGGGTTCAGGTGGTCGTTCCGAACCGGTCAGGACCCCGAGGGGACGCCCTTGACCGTTTCGACTTGTGGGCGGGCGGCCGGGGCCCCGCCGCAGATCGGTGGGCGATCTGCGGCGGATGCCCCGAATGCCTTTGCTCCAGCTTAAGGGGTGGACAGCTCCGGGGTTCCGGAGTTACTCGCCCTTGGCCTTCGCGATGATCTCCTCGGCGACGCTCCTGGGAACCTCGGCATAGGAGTCGAACTGCATGGAGTAACTTGCGCGACCGGAGGTCTTGCTGCGCAGGTCACCGACGTAACCGAACATCTCCGAGAGCGGCACCAGGCCCTTGACGAGCTTGGCGGCGCCCCGGTCCTCCATGGCCTGTACCTGGCCACGGCGGGAGTTGATGTCGCCGATCACATCGCCCATGTAGTCCTCGGGCGTGGTGACGTCAACGGCCATCATCGGCTCCAGGAGGGCCGGGCTGGCCTTCCGTGCGGCCTCCTTGAAGGCCATCGAGCCGGCGATCTTGAACGCCATCTCGGAGGAGTCGACGTCGTGGTACGCGCCGTCCAGCAGCGTGACCCGTACGCCGGTGAGCGGGTAGCCCGCCAGCACGCCGAACTCCATGGCGTCCTGGCAGCCCGCGTCCACGGACGGGATGTACTCCCGCGGGATGCGGCCACCCGTGACCTTGTTGACGAACTCGTAGCCGTCGCCTTCGAGCGGCTCGACCGCGATCTGCACCTTCGCGAACTGGCCGGAACCGCCAGTCTGCTTCTTGTGCGTGTAGTCGATTCGCTCGACGGCCTTGCGGAGCGTCTCCCGGTAGGCCACCTGGGGCTTACCGACATTCGCCTCGACACGGAACTCGCGCTTCATACGGTCGACCAGCACGTCAAGGTGCAGCTCGCCCATACCCGCGATGATCGTCTGGCCGGTCTCCTCGTTGGTCTTGACCTGGAAGGACGGGTCCTCCTCGGCCAGCCGCTGGATCGCGACGCCCAGCTTCTCCTGGTCACCCTTGGACTTCGGCTCGATGGCGACCTCGATCACCGGGGCCGGGAACTCCATGGATTCGAGGATCACGGGCTTCGCCGAGTCGCAGAGCGTCTCACCGGTGGTCGTCTGCTTGAGACCCATGACGGCGACGATGTCACCGGCGCTCACCGACTCGATCTCCTCACGCTTGTTCGCGTGCATGCGGTAGATCTTGCCGATGCGCTCCTTGCGGCCCTTCACGGAGTTCAGCACCTGCGTACCGGTCTTGAGTACGCCGGAGTAGATCCGGATGAAGGTGAGCTTCCCGAGGTGCGGGTCGCTCGCGATCTTGAAAGCAAGGGCGGCCAGCGGCTCGTCCTCCGAGGGCCTGCGCTTCAGGACCTCGTCCGAGTCCTTCACGGAGTGGCCCTCGACGGCCTCGACGTCCAGCGGCGACGGCAGGTAGCGCACGACCGCGTCGAGCAGGGGCTGCACGCCCTTGTTCTTGAACGCGGTGCCACAGAACACCGGGGTGACGGTGACGGTGCCCTCGACGCCGGTGGAGGCGAGAGTGATGCGGCGGACAGCCGCCATGAGCTGGTCCTCGGTGGGCTCCTGGCCCTCGAGGTACAGCTCCATCATCTCCTCGTCGTTCTCCGCGACGGCTTCGAGCAGCTTGCCGCGCCACTCGTCGGCGGCCTCGATGTGCGTGTCCGGGATGTCGACGGTGTCGTACATCTCGCCCAGCGCAGCCTCGGCCGACCACACGAGCGCCTTCATGCGGACGAGGTCGACGACACCCTTGAAGTCGGCCTCGGTACCGATCGGCAGCTGCATGACCAGCGGAACCGCACCAAGGCGGTCCGCGATCATGTCGACGCAGCGGTGGAACTCGGCTCCGGTGCGGTCCAGCTTGTTGACGAAGCAGATACGCGGTACGCCGTACCGGTCCGCCTGCCGCCATACGGTCTCGGACTGGGGCTCGACGCCGGCCACGCCGTCGAACACGGTCACGGCACCATCGAGGACCCGCAGCGAACGCTCCACCTCAACGGTGAAGTCGACGTGCCCGGGGGTGTCGATGATGTTGATCGTGTGATCGACATCGTTGAGCGGCCAGTGACAGGTCGTCGCGGCGGACGTGATGGTGATGCCGCGCTCCTGCTCCTGCTCCATCCAGTCCATCGTGGCAGCGCCGTCGTGGACCTCACCGATCTTGTAGCTCACACCGGTGTAGTACAGGATCCGCTCGGTGGTCGTCGTCTTGCCCGCGTCGATGTGAGCCATGATCCCGATGTTGCGGACCTTGGCCAGGTCAAGTGAAGTGGTAGCCATAAGGCTTCAGTCTTCTCTCGGTTCTCTCGATGGGGTCTGCGGCTACCAGCGGTAGTGCGCGAAGGCCTTGTTGGACTCGGCCATCTTGTGGGTGTCCTCACGCTTCTTCACGGAGGCGCCGAGGCCGTTGGAGGCATCGAGCAGCTCGTTCATGAGGCGTTCGGTCATGGTCTTCTCGCGACGGGCGCGGGAGTAACCCACGAGCCAGCGCAGTGCGAGGGTCGAAGCACGGCCCGGCTTGACCTCGATCGGCACCTGGTAGGTCGCACCGCCGACGCGGCGGGACTTGACCTCGAGGGTCGGCTTGATGTTCTCCAGGGCGCGCTTCAGCGTGATGACCGGGTCGTTACCGGTCTTCTCGCGCAGGCCCTCCATGGCGCCGTACACGATGCGCTCAGCCGTGGAGCGCTTGCCGTTCAGCAGCACCTTGTTGATGAGGGACGTCACCAGAGGAGAGTTGTAGACCGGGTCGATGATGACCGGGCGCTTCGGGGCGGGGCCCTTACGAGGCATTTACTTCTCCTTCTTGGCGCCGTAGCGGCTGCGGGCCTGCTTACGGTTCTTGACGCCCTGCGTGTCGAGGGAGCCGCGGATGATCTTGTACCGAACACCCGGCAGGTCCTTCACACGGCCACCACGCACGAGCACGATGGAGTGCTCCTGCAGGTTGTGGCCCTCACCCGGAATGTAGGCCGTGACCTCGATGCCGCTGGTCAGGCGCACACGTGCGACCTTACGCAGGGCCGAGTTCGGCTTCTTCGGGGTGGTCGTGAAGACACGCGTGCAGACGCCGCGGCGCTGAGGGGAACCCTCAAGAGCGGGCGTCTTGTTCTTCTCGACCTTGTCCTGCCGGCCCTTCCGGACCAGCTGCTGGATCGTAGGCACCGTTTCTCCGGTTTCTGTGTGCCGTCTGGGTGAAGCTAACCTGGGCCACAACACCGACCCACGCGGTCGGGTGTGTCGAATCTGGCTGACTCCCCCGGCGAGGCGGGTCCTCTGCTGTGAGGACTGCTCATCCGAGGACTGCGGAGGCCATGCAGATTTCGGTATCACCGTCAGCGCTTCCCGGGCGGCTTTACGCGTGTGGGAGCGCAGGGGATACCCCAGGCACAAGGTCAGAGCGTACCCAGCACCTCGGCCACGGTCAAAACGGGTATTCGCGCGGCACTGCGAGTGCCGCGGCGCCCACACCGTGTGCGAGTGCGGCGGGCGGGAGGAACCCCGCGCCGGGTACGTGCGGTTTCGCAGCACCCTACCCGCAGCCGCACCCGCTATGCCCCGATGGCCGTATCCCCTCGGGCGCCCTCCAGGCGGGCACCCGGAGGGAGTTCACCGTGCGGACGCCTCAGGACGCGAGCAGCGCCAGCAGCAGCAGGCCCATCGCCAGCCAGCCCAGCGCCAGCCCGGCAACCGCCGTGCCGTCCCCCCGGTCTCCCGTACGCCGGATCTCCGCCCGCGCCTTGTGCCCGAGTATCACCGCGGGAAGCCCGCTGATGCCGAGCGTCAGCGGTGTGACGAGCCCGCACACCAGCGCCCCGGTCGCCGCCGGGTTCGTCGGACGGTAGGGCACCAGTGGCTGCGGGGCGTACGGATACATCTGGGGATAGGGCTGGGGATACGGATACACCGGCGCCTGCGGGTACACCGGGCCGTGGTACATCGGCCGTGCCGGGTGGTGGAGCCCCGCATAGGGCCCCGGCAACGGCGCGGGGCCGGGATGCCGCTGCCCGGGCCCCGGGTACGGCACGGGCCCCTGAAACGTCCCCGGCAGCGGAGCACTCCCGCCGGCCCCGGGCGAGGCAGTGAACCCCGGCCCGGACCCCGGCCCGGGACCAGGCCCGAACCCGGTGCCGAGGACGGTGCCCGGCCCCGGCACCGACCCGCCGTCAGGCCCGTGCGGGACATCCGACGTCAGCTGCTGCAGCTCCTCGACCGTCCGCGCGCTGAGCGCACGCCCCGAGCGTTCGTCATGCTCCTCCTCGGTCAGCCGACCCTCCGCGAATGCGGCACGGAGCACGTCGAGCGCGCGCTCACGATCCGCGTTACCAGCGAGCATGGCCTCACCCCCGCCTCCATCATGCACCTGCGACGCGGAAAGGGCGGTCACCCCCCATGGGGATGACCGCCCTCTGTTCCACAACTGAGACCCGATGGACGGTACTTCACCGCCTCACGAGCACGCTGAGTCAGGCGTTGTACGGACCGTAGTCGTAGTCCTCCAGCGGGACCGCCTGGCCGGAGCCCGTACCGAAGGGCGAGTAGTCGATGTCGTCGTAACCGACGGCCGAGTACATCGCGGCCTTGGCCTCCTCGGTCGGCTCCACCCGGATGTTGCGGTAACGGGCCAGACCCGTACCGGCCGGGATGAGCTTGCCGATGATGACGTTCTCCTTGAGGCCGATCAGGGAGTCCGACTTGGCGTTGATCGCCGCGTCGGTCAGCACCCGGGTCGTCTCCTGGAAGGACGCCGCCGACAGCCACGACTCGGTGGCCAGCGAAGCCTTGGTGATACCCATCAGCTGCGGACGGCCGGAGGCCGGGTGGCCGCCTTCCGTGACCACACGACGGTTCTCGCCCTCGAACTTCGTCCGCTCCACCAGCTCGCCCGGCAGCAGCTCCGCGTCGCCGGACTCGATGATCGTCACCCGGCGGAGCATCTGCCGGATGATGATCTCGATGTGCTTGTCGTGGATCGACACGCCCTGCGAGTTGTAGACCTTCTGCACCTCGTTGACCAGGTGCACCTGCACCGCACGCTGGCCGAGAATGCGCAGCACGTCGTGCGGGTTGGTGGCACCGACGGTCAGCGGCTGGCCGACGGAGACGTGGTCGCCCTCGCCCACCTTCAGCCTGGCGCGCTTGGAAACGCCGTACGCGGTCTCCTCGGAGCCGTCGTCGGGGGTGACGACGAGCTTCTTGGTCTTCTCGGTCTCCTCGATCCGCACCCGGCCGGCCGACTCCGAAATCGGCGCGACACCCTTGGGCGTACGGGCCTCGAAGAGCTCGACGACACGCGGCAGACCCTGCGTGATGTCGTCACCCGCCACACCACCGGTGTGGAAGGTACGCATCGTCAGCTGGGTGCCGGGCTCACCGATCGACTGGGCCGCGATGATACCGACGGCCTCGCCGATGTCCACCAGCTTGCCGGTGGCCAGCGAGCGCCCGTAGCACATGGCGCAGGTGCCGACGGTGGACTCGCAGGTGAGGATGGAGCGGGTCTTGACCATCTGGATGCCGTGCCGGACGAGCTCGTCGATGAGGACGTCGCCCAGGTCGGTGTTGGCCGGGGCCAGCACCTTGCCGTCCACGACGATGTCCTCGGCGAGCGCTCGCGCGTACACGCTGGTCTCGACGTTCTCCGCCTTGCGGAGCACGCCGTCGGGGCCCTCGGCCGCGATCTCCAGCTTGAGGCCGCGGTCGGTGCCGCAGTCCTCCTCGCGGATGATCACGTCCTGCGAGACGTCCACCAGACGACGGGTGAGGTAACCCGAGTCGGCGGTACGCAGCGCGGTGTCCGCGAGACCCTTACGGGCGCCGTGCGTGGAGATGAAGTACTCCAGCACGGTGAGACCCTCACGGAACGACGCCTTGATCGGCCGCGGGATGGTCTCGTTCTTCGCGTTGGACACCAGACCACGCATACCCGCGATCTGACGCATCTGCATCATGTTCCCTCGGGCACCCGAGTCGACCATCATGAAGATCGGGTTCGTCTTCGGGAAGTTCTCGTTCATCGCCTCGGAGACCTCGTTGGTCGCCTTGGTCCAGATCGCGATGAGCTCCTGCGTGCGCTCGTCCTTGGTGATCAGACCGCGCTCGTACTGCTTCTGGACCTTCTCGTCCTGAGCCTCGTACGACTGGATGATCGCCTTCTTGGCCTCCGGCACCACGATGTCGGAGATCGCGACGGTCACACCGGAGCGGGTCGCCCAGTGGAAACCGGCGGCCTTGAGGTTGTCCAGCGCGGCCGCGACGATGACCTTCGGGTAGCGCTCCGCCAGGTCGTTGACGATCCCGGAGAGCTGCTTCTTGCCCACCGAGTTGTCGACGAACGGGTAGTCCTCGGGCAGCAGCTCGTTGAAGATCGCGCGGCCCAGCGTCGTACGCAGCCGGAAGGGGTCGCCCTGCTGGTACTCGTCCGCGGCGGAGCCGCCGTCGGCCGCAGCGCCCTCCTCCTGCACCGGCGGTGTCCAGCCACGGGGCGGGACGGTGCCGACCGGGAAGCGGATGTCCACCTTCGCCTGGAGCGACAGCTCGCCGGCGTCGAAAGACATGATCGCTTCGGCGACGGAGTTGAACGACCGGCCATCGCCGATGGTCTTGCGCTGCTCCTCGTCGGTGGTGAGGAAGAACAGCCCCAGGACCATGTCCTGGGTCGGCATGGTGACCGGACGGCCGTCCGCCGGCTTGAGGATGTTGTTCGAGGACAGCATCAGGATGCGGGCCTCGGCCTGCGCCTCCGCGGAGAGCGGCAGGTGCACGGCCATCTGGTCGCCGTCGAAGTCCGCGTTGAACGCGGTGCACACGAGCGGGTGAATCTGAATTGCCTTGCCCTCGACCAGCTGCGGCTCGAAGGCCTGGATGCCGAGGCGGTGCAGCGTCGGCGCGCGGTTCAGCAGCACCGGGTGCTCGGCGATCACCTCTTCCAGCACGTCGTAGACGACCGTACGGCCGCGCTCGACCATGCGCTTCGCCGACTTGATGTTCTGCGCGTGGTTCAGATCCACCAGGCGCTTCATCACGAACGGCTTGAAGAGCTCCAGCGCCATCGCCTTCGGCAGACCGCACTGGTGCAGCTTGAGCTGCGGGCCGACGACGATCACGGAACGGGCCGAGTAGTCGACGCGCTTGCCCAGCAGGTTCTGCCGGAACCGGCCCTGCTTGCCCTTGAGCATGTCGGACAGCGACTTGAGCGGACGGTTGCCCGGTCCGGTGACCGGGCGGCCACGGCGGCCGTTGTCGAACAGCGCGTCGACGGCCTCCTGAAGCATCCGCTTCTCGTTGTTGACGATGATCTCGGGCGCGCCGAGGTCGAGCAGCCGCTTGAGGCGGTTGTTCCGGTTGATCACCCGGCGGTACAGGTCGTTGAGGTCGGAGGTCGCGAAGCGGCCGCCGTCCAGCTGCACCATCGGACGCAGGTCCGGCGGGATGACCGGCACGCAGTCCAGCACCATGCCCTTGGGGCTGTTGCTGGTCTGCAGGAACGCGGAGACGACCTTGAGGCGCTTGAGGGCCCTCGTCTTCTTCTGGCCCTTGCCGGTACGGATGATCTCCCGGAGCCGCTCGGCCTCTTCGTTGAGGTCGAAGGTCTCCAGGCGCTTCTGGAGCGCGTTGGCGCCCATCGAGCCGTCGAAGTAGGTGCCGAAGCGGTCGCGCAGCTCGCGGTAGAGCAGCTCGTCCCCTTCGAGGTCCTGGACCTTGAGGCCCTTGAAGCGGCTCCACACCTCGTCGAGGCGGTCGATCTCGCGCTGGGCGCGGTCACGGAGCTGCTTCATCTCCCGCTCGGCGCCTTCGCGCACCTTGCGGCGGACATCCGCCTTGGCGCCCTCGGCCTCGAGCTCGGCCAGGTCGGACTCCTGCTTCTTGGCACGGGCCTCGAGGTCGGAGTCACGGCGCTGCTCGATCTGCTGACGCTCCACGGAGACGTGCGCCTCCAGGGAGGGCAGGTCGCGGGTGCGCCGCTCTTCGTCGACGTACGTGATCATGTATGCCGCGAAGTAGATGACCTTCTCGAGGTCCTTCGGCGCCAGGTCCAGCAGGTAGCCCAGCCGGGACGGGACGCCCTTGAAGTACCAGATGTGGGTGACGGGCGCGGCCAGTTCGATGTGGCCCATCCGCTCACGGCGCACCTTGGCGCGGGTCACCTCGACGCCGCAGCGCTCACAGATGATGCCCTTGAAGCGGACGCGCTTGTACTTGCCGCAGTAGCACTCCCAGTCCCGGGTCGGACCGAAGATCTTCTCGCAGAAGAGCCCGTCCTTTTCCGGCTTGAGGGTGCGGTAGTTGATGGTCTCGGGCTTCTTTACCTCGCCATGTGACCACTGACGGATGTCGTCAGCGGTGGCCAGGCCGATTCGCAGTTCGTCGAAGAAGTTGACGTCGAGCACTGTCGTCAATCCCTCTTTCAGGGTCGTGCCCCTCCGCGTGAGCGGAATATGCAGGCAGGTTCGTGGTCTGCGGGTCCTGGGACGGCCGGGCTCCGGTCAGGGAACGCCGGCCAGACCCGTCAGACCTCTTCGACGCTGCTCGGCTCGCGCCGGGACAGGTCGATACCGAGCTCTTCCGCCGCGCGGAAAACATCCTCGTCGGTGTCGCGCATCTCGATGGACATGCCGTCCGAGGACAGCACCTCCACGTTGAGGCAGAGCGACTGCATCTCCTTGATGAGCACCTTGAAGGACTCGGGGATGCCCGGCTCCGGGATGTTCTCGCCCTTGACGATGGCCTCATAGACCTTCACTCGGCCGGTGACGTCGTCGGACTTGATGGTCAGCAGTTCCTGGAGTGCGTACGCCGCGCCGTAGGCTTCGAGCGCCCACACCTCCATCTCGCCGAAGCGCTGGCCACCGAACTGGGCCTTACCACCCAGCGGCTGCTGGGTGATCATGCTGTACGGGCCGGTGGACCGGGCGTGCAGCTTGTCGTCCACCAGGTGGTGCAGCTTCAGGATGTACATGTAGCCGATGGAGACCGGCTCCGGGAAAGGTTCGCCGGAGCGGCCGTCGAAGAGGTTTGCCTTACCGGACGACTTGACGAGCCGTTCGCCGTCGCGGTTCGGAATGGTGGACTCGAAGAGACCGGTGATCTCGTCCTCACGGGCACCGTCGAAGACCGGGGTGGCGACGTTCGTACCCGCCCGCACCTCGTCCGCGCCGATCGCCGCCAGACGCTTCTTCCAGTCCTCTTCGATCCCGTCGATCTTCCAGCCCTGGGAGGCGAGCCAGCCCAGGTGGATCTCCAGGACCTGGCCCGGGTTCATCCGGGACGGGACACCCAGCGGGTTGAGGATGATGTCGACCGCGGTGCCGTCCTCCAGGAACGGCATGTCCTCGACCGGCAGGATCTTCGAGATGACGCCCTTGTTGCCGTGCCGTCCGGCGAGCTTGTCGCCGTCGGTGATCTTGCGCTTCTGGGCGACGTAGACGCGGACCAGCTGGTTCACGCCCGGGGGCAGCTCGTCGCCCTCCTCGCGGTCGAAGACGCGCACGCCGATGACCTTGCCGGTCTCGCCGTGCGGCACCTTCAGCGAGGTGTCGCGGACCTCACGGGCCTTCTCGCCGAAGATCGCCCGCAGCAGGCGCTCCTCCGGGGTCAGCTCGGTCTCACCCTTGGGCGTGACCTTGCCGACCAGGATGTCGCCCGCCTCGACCTCGGCGCCGATGCGGATGATGCCGCGCTCGTCGAGGTCTGCCAGGACCTCCTCGGAGACGTTCGGGATGTCCCGGGTGATCTCCTCGGGGCCGAGCTTGGTGTCGCGGGCGTCGACCTCGTGCTCCTCGATGTGGATCGAGGAGAGGACGTCGTCCTGTACGAGGCGCTGCGAAAGGATGATCGCGTCCTCGTAGTTGTGGCCCTCCCACGGCATGAACGCGACGAGCAGGTTCTTGCCCAGCGCCATCTCGCCGTCCTCGGTGGACGGGCCGTCGGCGAGCACCTGGTCCTCGACCACGCGGGAACCCTCGTCCACGAGCACCTTCTGGTTGAAGGAGGTGCCCTGGTTGGAGCGGGAGAACTTGGCGACGCGGTAGGTCGTGTAGGTGCCGTCGTCGTTGGCCACCGTGACGTAGTCGGCGGAGACCTCCTGGACGACACCGTCCTTGTCGGCCTTGATGACGTCGCCGGCGTCGACCGCGCAGCGGTACTCCATGCCAGTGCCGACCAGCGGCGACTCCGCCTTCAGCAGCGGCACCGCCTGGCGCATCATGTTGGAGCCCATGAGCGCGCGGTTGGCGTCGTCGTGCTCCAGGAACGGGATCATGGCCGTCGCGACGGACACCATCTGGCGCGGCGACACGTCCATGTAGTCCACGTCGTCGCCCGGGATCAGGTCGACCTCGCCGCCACGGCGGCGGACGAGGACCCGCTCCTCGGCGAACCGCATGTCCTCGCCCAGCGGCGCGTTGGCCTGGGCGATGACGAAGCGGTCCTCCTCGTCGGCCGTGAGGTAGTGCACCTCGTCGGTGACGACGCCCTCACGGACCACGCGGTACGGGGTCTCGACGAAGCCGAAGGCGTTCAGGCGGCCGTAGGAGGCGAGCGAACCGATCAGACCGATGTTCGGCCCTTCCGGCGTCTCGATCGGACACATCCGGCCGTAGTGCGAGGGGTGCACGTCACGGACCTCGAAGCCGGCCCGCTCACGGCTCAGACCACCGGGGCCGAGCGAGTTGAGGCGGCGCTTGTGGGTCAGGCCCGACAGCGGGTTCGTCTGGTCCATGAACTGCGACAACTGGCTGGTGCCGAAGAACTCCTTGATGGAGGCGACGACCGGCCGGATGTTGATCAGCGTCTGGGGTGTGATCGCCTCGACGTCCTGCGTGGTCATCCGCTCACGGACGACACGCTCCATACGGGCGAGGCCCGTACGGACCTGGTTCTGGATGAGCTCGCCGACGTTGCGCAGACGGCGGTTGCCGAAGTGGTCGATGTCGTCGGTCTCGACGACGATCGTCTGGCCCTCGGCCGAAGTCGTCTCCGTCTCGCCGGCGTGCAGCTTGACCAGGTACTTGATCGTCGCGATGACATCGGCGGTGGTGAGCACGCTGGAGTTCAGCGGCTCGTCTCCGCCGAGCTTCTTGTTGATCTTGTGCCGGCCGACCTTGGCGAGGTCGTAGCGCTTCGGGTTGAAGTAGAGGTTCTCCAGCAGCGTCTGCGCCGCCTCGCGGGTCGGGGGCTCACCCGGGCGCAGCTTGCGGTAGATGTCGAGCAGCGCGTCGTCCTGGCCCTGGGTGTGGTCCTTCTCCAGGGTGGCGCGCATCGACTCGTACTGACCGAACTCCTCGAGGATCTGCTCGGTCGTCCAGCCCAGGGCCTTGAGCAGCACGGTGACGGACTGCTTGCGCTTGCGGTCGATACGGACACCGACCATGTCGCGCTTGTCGATCTCCATCTCCAGCCAGGCACCACGTGACGGGATGATCTTGGCGGAGAAGATGTCCTTGTCGGACGTCTTGTCGATGGAGCTGTCGAAGTAGGCACCCGGCGAGCGGACGAGCTGTGTGACGACGACACGCTCGGTGCCGTTGATCACGAATGTGCCCTTGTCGGTCATGAGCGGGAAGTCGCCCATGAAAACCGTCTGGGACTTGATCTCACCGGTCTCGTTGTTGGTGAACTCGGCGGTGACGAAGAGCGGTGCCGCGAACGTGAAGTCGCGCTCCTTGCACTCGTCGATGGAGTTCTTCGGCGGCTCGAACCGGTGATCGCGGAAGGTCAGGGACATCGACCCGGAGAAGTCCTCGATCGGGGAGATCTCTTCGAAGATCTCTTCCAGACCGGACTTCGTGGGGACATCCTGACCACTGTCCAGCGCGGCCTCGACGCGACCCTTCCAGGCGTCATTACCGAGCAGCCAGTCAAAGCTCTCGGTCTGCAGCGCAAGGAGGTTCGGAACCCCGAGGGGCTCCCGGATCTTCGCAAAAGAGATACGCAGCGGGGCAGTGCTGGCGCCGGTGTTCGAATTGGCAGTCGAGGCGTTGCGCGAGGCGGCCAAGAGGGGGTCCTTCCGAGGGCTCGGACTCACTACGCGCATACCGGTGCTCCTGGTGACGGGCAGGGAGCAGCTAACAGGCAGCGCAAAGGGTCAGTGTAGCCTCATGGCACACTGATGTCCAGAGCGGTTATTCGGAGACTGGCGCAGTGCCACTCTCCCCCTCTCGTTCTCCTGTGTAGGCAAGCGGCACGCGGTACGTGCTGCCGGCGCATATCGATGCTTCCCGCTTCGTCTCCGATCCATGCCTCGGATCTGGATCGGCGTAACGACGCGTCCCGAGAATTGCGCGCTGCGTGCCATTCGTCAAGGCCCCCAGGGCAGCGAAGATCACCATACCCGCCCCTCACCCCAGGGCAAGGAAGCGGGAAGGGCAACGCCGAAGGGCGACCACCCACCTGGGTGATCGCCCTTCGGTACAGCGCGGTCCACGGTGGCACCGTGGCGCCTGAGGCCCTGCTTGAGGCCGGGCCTGAGCGGCCCGGAGACTCAGTGGGTCACTTGACCTCGACCGAGGCGCCAGCGGCCTCGAGGGACTCCTTGGCCTTCGCCGCAGCGTCCTTGGCGACCTTCTCGACGACGGCCTTCGGGGCGCCGTCCACGAGCTCCTTGGCCTCCTTCAGACCCAGCGAGGTCAGCTCACGCACGACCTTGATCACCTGGATCTTCTTGTCGCCCGCACCGGTGAGGACGACGTCGAACTCGTCCTGCTCCGGCTCGGCCTCGGCGGCGGGGCCCTGGGCGGCGACAACGGTGGCGGCCGGGGCGGCGGCCTCGACGTCGAACTTCTCCTCGAACTTCTTCACGAAGTCGGAGAGCTCGAGGAGGGTCATCTCTTCGAACTGCGCGAGCAGGTCGTCCTGGCTGAGCTTCGCCATGATGGCGGTCCTTCCACTAATTCGGCTGGTGCCGGTATGTACATGGGGGCGGGCGCATGCCTCGCGGCATGCGTCACGTGCGGGCAGGCCCGCTGCGACCGAGCGGTGGTGCTACTCGGCCTCGGCGGGAGCCGGCGTACCGGCACCGCCCTGCTCGACCTTGTCGCGAAGAGCGTCCGCGGTGCGGACCATCTTCGTGAGCGGGGCCTGGAAGGTCGCCGCGGCCTTCGCCATGGACGCCTTCATGCCACCGGCCAGCTTGGCGAGCAGCACCTCACGGGATTCGAGGTCCGCAAGCTGGTTGATCTCGGCAGCCGACATCGCGCTGCCGTCGACGATTCCGCCCTTGATGACCAGGGCGGGGTTGGCCTTGGCAAAGTCGCGGAGACCCTTCGCCGCCGTGACCGGGTCACCGGTCACGAAGGCGACGGCCGACGAGCCCTCGAAGTAGTCGTTCAGCTCGTTGATCCCGGCCTCCTGGGCCGCGATCTTCGTCAGCGTGTTCTTCACCACGCGGTACTGAGCGTTCTCACCGAGAGAACGGCGCAGCTCCTTGAGCTGCGCCACGCTGAGTCCGGTGTATGCGGTCACGAGGGCGGCGCTGGAGTCACGAAACTTGTTCGTCATCTCCTCGACAGCAGCGACCTTGTCGGGTGCGACCTGATCCTTCGCCATGAGCCTCGGCCTCCTTCCGGGTGATCTGGACCGCGGGGGGAGGGGCTGTGCAAAACGAAACGCCCCGGCGCAGGCGCACGGGGCGACACTCGACCGGAAACACTTCCGGGAGCTCATCCATACACACCTGCGCGGGTCGTCCGCAGCTAGCGGATCCTTCACCCGGCACGCCCCGGACGGGGCACACCGGAAACCAGCGGTCTTTGGCTTCCTGGAGAGCTTACGCGCACGGCGGCGGGGGCGGCAAATCCGCCCCCGCCGCCGTCGGCTGCGATCAGCCCCAGCTCGGGTCAGACGCCCGCGCCCGGGCCGGTCAGCTCCTCGAAGCCGACCGTGTCGGCGGACGGGGGCTCCTCGACGGTGACCTCGGTGCCGTAGTCCGCGTAGTAGACGGTCGAGTCATAGGAGCCGCTGCTGCCGTTGCTGCTCTTGGCGGTCTCCTGCTTCTTCACGAGGAGGTTGTCCCCGTCGATCCAGAGATCGATCTTCTCGCTCTCCATCCCGGCCTGCTCCAGCTGGTCCTGCAGCTCCTGTAGCTCCGTCTCGCTGAGCTCCTTGGACTGCATACGGGCCATCTCGGAGACGTCGACCGTACCGCTGTAGTGCGTGGCCTTCTTGCCGCGCACCGTCTCCGTGCCGACCTTCTCCACCTTGCCCGTCGCCATCAGCAGCTGGACCGAGCGGGCCGGGTTGTTGTTCTGCATCTGGTCCTTGATGAAGGCACCGGAGGCACCCGCCGTCTCGGCGAGCTTGTCGTAGTCGTACTTGATCCAGTGCTTGCCCTTACCCGCCGTGGACGCGAACTCGTCACCCATGTTCATGAACATCGCGTCGGCCGTGTAGCGCGCCTTCATCGGCTTGCCCTCGGTCGGGGTGCCCGAGACCATGCCGCCCCGCTGCGTGATGTCCATGTTGCCGGTGGTGCCGCCCTCCGCCCAGGTCAGCTCGCCCTTCATCGTCGAGGACGTCGTGCCCTGCGGAGTGCCCTGGTCGGTGGTGCCGTCCACCTTCGCGGACTCCTGCTTCTCCGTCTGGTCCGACGCCTTCTTCAGCGCCGCCAGCGGTGAGAGGCCACCGGCCTTCTTGTCCGAGGTCACCTTGTCGTCGCCGCCGCCGTCGGCGCTCTCGCTGCCGCAGGCCGTCAGACCTGCCACCATGACGACGCCGGCGGCGAGCGCGGTGATTCGAGTCCTGTACACGGATCCCCCTGTGAGTCAGTGCGTTTGTCGTAGTGAAAGCCTGACTGATCCTAATAGCCTTTATTTATTGCTTAACTGGGGGGACGACCGGAGCCCGGCGTGAGGTTCCTCTCTCTGGCAGAGCTGTGACCCACCTCACATTCCCTGCGTCCGCAATGATCTCTGCCGCCCCGCAGTGCCGAGACGGGCCGTGCCCGCACGGATACGGCAAAGACCGGGCCCGCCCTCCGAGGAGAGCGGGCCCGGCCCAGCTGCGCTTCGCCGCGCGGCCGCGTACGCCGAGGTGGCCGTCGGCCGATGTCCGTGGATCAGACGGCGGCGGGGTCCTCCTCGGTGAGGAGGTTGCGGGTCCGGTTGCCGTCGAAGGGGATGCCGGGGCCCATGGTGGTGCTCAGGGTCGCCTTCCGGACGTAACGGCCCTTGGCGGCCGACGGCTTCAGGCGGTGCACCTCTTCGATGGCGGCGGCGTAGTTCTCGACCAGCGTGGTCTCGCCGAACGACGACTTGCCGATGATGAAGTGCAGGTTCGCGTGCTTGTCCACACGGAACTCGATCTTGCCGCCCTTGATCTCGGTGACGGCCTTGGCGACATCCATGGTGACGGTGCCGGTCTTCGGGTTCGGCATCAGACCACGCGGACCGAGCACGCGGCCGAGGCGGCCGACCTTGCCCATGAGGTCCGGGGTCGCGACGACGGCGTCGAAGTCCAGACGGCCCTTGGAGACCTCGTCGATCAGTTCGTCGGAGCCGACGATGTCGGCTCCCGCGGCCTCCGCAGCCGCAGCACGGTCACCGGTCGCGAAGACCAGGACCCGGGCGGTCTTGCCGGTGCCGTGCGGGAGGTTCACGGTGCCGCGGACCATCTGGTCGGCCTTGCGCGGGTCGACACCCAGGCGCAGGGCGACCTCGACGGTCGCGTCGAAATTGGACGAGGAGGTCTCCTTGGCCAGGCGGATGGCCTCGAGCGGGGCGTACACCTTGTCCCGGTCGATCTTGGCGTCCGCGCTGCGGAGGTACTTGCTGCGCTTCACTTCTGCTCCTGACGATCACGCCGTGCGGCAGACGCCGCAGGCGGGGATATGGAGTCGTGGTGCGGGCCCGCGCTGCGGCCCTCCCACGGGATTCTGCGGCGGTCAGCCCTCGACGGTGACGCCCATGGAGCGCGCGGTGCCTGCGATGATCTTCGAGGCGGCGTCCAGGTCGTTCGCGTTCAGGTCGGGCATCTTGGTCGTGGCGATCTCACGCACCTGCTCGGGCGTGAGCTTGCCGACCTTGTTGGTGTGCGGCACGCCCGAGCCCTTCTCCAGGCCCGCGGCCTTGAGAATCATCTTGGCGGCCGGCGGCGTCTTGGTGATGAAGGTGAAGGAGCGGTCCTCGTAGACCGTGATCTCCACCGGGATCACCCAGCCGCGCTGCGACTCGGTCGCGGCGTTGTACGCCTTGCAGAACTCCATGATGTTGACGCCGTGCTGGCCCAGTGCGGGGCCGACCGGCGGAGCCGGGTTCGCCGCACCGGCCTGGATCTGGAGCTTGATCAGCCCCGAGACCTTCTTCTTCTTGGGAGGCATGCTCTCTCCGGGTCCTAGTGAGAGTTGATGGCGCCGCCGTCCGCCGCGGGAGTCCGTAGAGATCCGCCTGTCGGACGAAGGCATACCGCACCACGATAGCGGGTACTGCGCCAGGCACTGAAATCGGGTAGCGGCCCCGATGCGCGCGGGGCATCAGAAAAGGCCCCCGCCAGGCGGTTTCCCGCTGATGAGGGCCTTCCCGATGCGCGTCGGCGCCTGCTCGCGCCCGGACAGCGCCTAGTTCTTCTGGATCTGGTCGAAGCTGAGCTCGACCGGGGTCTCGCGGCCGAAGATCTCGACGAGGCCCTTCACCTTCTTCGAGTCGGCGTTGATCTCGTTGATCGTCGCCTGCAGCGTCGCGAACGGGCCGTCGGTGACGGTGACCGAGTCGCCGACCTCGAAGTCGAGCACCTGCACCTCGACCCGGCGGCCGGGACCGCTCACCGGCTTGCCCTCGGCGTCCGTGGCGGCAGCCTTGGCTGCCCTCTCCTCGGCCTCCGGGGCGAGCATCTTGACGATCTCGTCGAGGGTCAGCGGGTACGGGTCGTAGGCGTTGCCGACGAAGCCGGTGACGCCCGGGGTGTTGCGGACGACGCCCCAGGACTCGTTCGTCAGGTCCATCCGGACCAGGACATAGCCCGGGAGCTTGTTCTGCCGGACGGTGCGGCGGTCGCCGTTCTTGATCTGGACGACCTCTTCCTGCGGCACCTCGGCCTGGAAGATGAAGTCCTCGACGTTGAGCGAGACGGCACGCTGCTCGAGGTTAGTCTTCACGCGGTTCTCGTACCCCGCGTAGGTGTGGATCACATACCACTCGCCGGGAAGGAAGCGCAGCTCATCGCGGAGTGCGGCGACCGGGTCGACCGGCGCCTCCTCGACGGCTTCTTCCGCCTCAGCGTCCTCAGTGGCCTCTTCGGCCTCGGGCTCCTCAGCGGCTTCTTCGGCCCCAGCGGACTCTTCAGCCCCGGAGTCCTCAGTGGACTCCTCCGCCTCGGCGGCCTCGCCCGTCTCCGCGGTCGACTCGGTCTCGACCTGGGCGGCGGCCTCCTCGGCCGACTCGCCCACAGCGACATCGGCAGCTGCCGCCTGGTCGACACTGTCATCCGCCGCGTCAGCGATCTCGCGTGCGGTGTCGGCACCCGTTACGGGCTCGACGGTGTCGTTCAGGTTCGGGTCTGACACGGTGGCTGCTTCTTCCTGGCTTCTCGGGTCGAACATGCGGTGGCTGCTTCTGCGGGGCACATGCTGTAGCTCGCCAGCCTCCGCGGCAGGACTCAGCCGAAGACGATTTTCATGACCTCGGCGAATCCATAGTCAATCACGGTCACGAGCCCGATCATGATGACTACGAAGATGATCACGACAGTCGTGTACGTCGTGAGCTGGTTCCGCGTCGGCCATACGACCTTGCGAAGCTCCGCGACGATCTGTCGGTAAAAGAGCGCGAGGCGTCCGAAGGGGCCCTTCTTGCCGCGCTTGCCTCCGCGCCGGGGCTTGTTGTCGTCCGACGACCGTCCAGGCTCGGGGACCTCGATGGAGTCCGTGATCTCCGTCACTCGTCCTCACCTGATCCGGGTCGATGCCATGCGGCGTCCGGCCCGGCCGCACGGCGGTGCATTTCAGTACGTACGCAAGCACACATCATATCGGCAAATGTGTAGCAGGGCCGGAGGGACTTGAACCCCCAACCGCTGGTTTTGGAGACCAGTGCTCTACCAATTGAGCTACGACCCTTTGTAGTCCCCCCAACCTACCGCATCCGGGGGGCTGCATGGAGTACGCAGCACGGAACGACTGATTGAGGGCCAACGACGTAGGAGTGTACGTGGTCCACGCCGCCCCGTCGAACAGGTTGGGGCCGCGACTCCCCGAGACTCCCCGAATCCCCGGTGCGGGGCGCCGCGGGCGTCTGGGAACATGCCTGCATGACCGCTGCCACTCCACCCGTACAGGCTCCGACCGAACGACGTGTATCGGCCCGCATCGCATCGATCTCCGAGTCCGCGACGCTCGCCGTGGACGCCAAGGCGAAGGCTCTCAAGGCCGCCGGGCGCCCGGTGATCGGCTTCGGCGCGGGCGAGCCGGACTTCCCGACGCCCGACTACATCGTCGAGGCGGCCGTCGAAGCCTGCCGCAACCCGAAGTACCACCGCTACACCCCGGCCGGCGGCCTGCCGGAGCTGCGGTCCGCGATCGCCGAGAAGACGCTGCGCGACTCCGGCTATCAGGTCGAGGCCGCGAACATCCTGGTCACCAACGGCGGCAAGCAGGCGATCTACGAGTCGTTCGCCGCGCTCCTCGACCCGGGCGACGAGGTGATCGTCCCCGCCCCGTACTGGACCACCTACCCCGAGTCGATCCGGCTCGCCGGCGGTGTCCCGGTCGACGTCGTCGCGGACGAGACCACCGGCTACCGGGTGAGCGTCGAGCAGCTGGAGGCCGCCCGCACCGAGCACACCAAGGTGCTGCTCTTCGTCTCCCCCTCCAACCCGACCGGCGCTGTCTACACCCGTGAGCAGGTCGAGGAGATCGGCCGCTGGGCCGCCGAGCACGGCCTGTGGGTGCTGACGGACGAGATCTACGAGCACCTCGTCTACGGCGACGCCGAGTTCCACTCCCTCCCGGTGGTCGTACCCGAGCTGCGTGACAAGTGCATCGTGGTCAACGGCGTGGCGAAGACCTACGCGATGACCGGCTGGCGGGTCGGCTGGGTCGTCGGCCCGGAGGACCTGATCAAGGCCGCGGCCAACCTCCAGTCCCACGCCACATCGAACGTGAACAACGTCGCGCAGGCCGCCACCCTGGCCGCCGTCTCCGGCGGCCTGGAAGCGGTCGCGCGGATGCGCGAGGCGTTCGACCGGCGGCGCCGGACGATGGTCCGGATGCTGAACGAGATCGACGGCGTCCTGTGCCCGGAGCCCGAGGGCGCGTTCTACGCGTACCCGTCGGTCAAGGCCCTGCTCGGCAAGGAGATCCGCGGCAGGCGGCCCGCCACCTCGGTGGAGCTGGCCGCGCTGATCCTGGAGGAGGCGGAGGTCGCGGTCGTACCCGGCGAGGCGTTCGGTACGCCCGGCTATCTGCGGCTTTCCTACGCGCTGGGCGACGAGGACCTCGCGACCGGGGTCACCCGGATCCAGCAGCTGCTGGCGGAGGCCAAGGACTAGACAAGCTCCGTACGTATGGACGGCCCGGCACCCGTTCGGTGGACCGGGCCGCCCGCGTACGGCGGCGTACAGCAGGATCGGCGGGGACGGCCCGGTCAGCGGGCATTCGGATACGGAGGGTAGATGGGGACGGTTCGAGACATCCGGCTGCTGCCGAAGGCCCATCTGCATCTGCATTTCACCGGATCGATGCGGCCCGGCACACTGCTGGAGCTCGCTGGCAAGCACGGCGTACACCTGCCGGACGCGCTCAAGGGCGGCGAGCCGCCCCAGCTGCGCGCGACGGACGAGCGCGGCTGGTTCCGCTTCCAGCGGCTCTACGACATGGCGCGCTCCTGCCTGCGTGATCCCGAGGACATCCAGCGGCTGGTGCAGGAGGCCGCCGAGGAGGACGTACGGGACGGCTCCCGGTGGCTGGAGATCCAGGTCGACCCCACCTCGTACGCGCCCCGGCTGGGCGGTCTGATCCCCGCCCTGGAGATCATCCTGGATGCGGTGGAACGCGCCCGGCGGGACACCGGCCTGGGCATCCAGGTGCTGGTCGCGGCGAACCGCATGAAGCACCCGCTCGACGCCCGTACGCTCGCGCGGCTGGCGGTGCGCTACCGGGACAGCGGCATCGTCGGCTTCGGGCTCTCCAACGACGAACGCCGCGGATTCGCACGCGACTTCGACCGTGCCTTCGCCATCGCCCGGGACGGCGGGCTGCTGGCCGCGCCGCACGGCGGCGAGCTGTCCGGGCCCGCCAGCGTCCGCGACTGCCTGGACGACCTGCAGGCGGCGCGGGTGGGGCACGGCGTGCGTGCGGCGGAGGACCCCCGGCTGCTCGCGCGGCTCGCGGAGCGCGGGGTGACCTGCGAGGTGTGCCCGGCCTCCAACGTCGCGCTGGGTGTCTACGAGAAGCCGGAGGACGTACCGCTGCGGACGCTGTGGGACGCGGGGGTGCCGATGGCGCTCGGCGCGGACGACCCGCTGCTGTTCGGCTCCCGGCTGGCGGCGCAGTACGAGATCGCCCGGGACGCGCACGGGTTCACGGACACGGAACTGGCCGAGCTGGCCCGCCAGTCGGTGCGCGCCTCGGCAGCACCGGCGCGGGAGCGTGACGCGATGCTGGCGGGCATCGAGGACTGGCTCCGGTCCGAGCCCTGACCGGCCGGGGCGCGCCCACAGACCGGTCCCCAGCCCACGCCGTCAGCCCACGCCGCCGTCAGCCCACGCCCTCAAGGAGCGTGCGGGCGACGGCGGAGGCGAAGTCGTCGAGCGGCTGCTCCGGTCGTTCTCCGCCCTGGAAGTCGTACAGGAACGCGCGCTGGGCGCACGCCCCCAGCAGCAGGGCGGCTGCGGCGTCCGGGTCCGCGCCGGGGCGGATCCGCCCGGCCTCGCGCTCGGCGCGCAGGTAACGGGCGAGCGCCTCCACCGGCTTGCGCGGGCCGGTACCGAGCGCCTGTGTCGCGCGGTGGTGCCGTCGCAGCAGCGTGGGGTCGGCGTAGAGGGAGGCGGCGATCGGGAAGCTCGACTCGTAGAAGAGCGCGGCACGCGTGGCGATCTCGGCCAGGTTGGCGTGGACACTGCGATCGCCGGGGTCGGCGCCGAGTTCGTTGAGCAGCGGCCCGAGTGGCGGCAGCCGCTCCTCCAGCACCTGTACGAAGAGCTCCTCCTTGCTGCTGAAGTGCTTGTAGAGGGCCGCCTCCGAGAAGCCCGCGGCACGGGCGATCTCCTTGGTGGTGGTGCGGGCGAGGCCGATGGTGCGCATGAGTGCGTGGGCGGCGTCGAGGATGCGGTCACGCGTGGACCGGGTCGGCTTCTCGGTGGGCATCCTTTTACTCTAGAAGGGTGAGTGAGCGCCCACCAACGCCTCACTCACGCGCCTCACTCACGCGCCTCACTCACGCGCGCCCCTCACACAGCGCAGCCGACGGTAACCGGCTCGTTCACCAGGGTCACGCCGAACGCCAGGCGCACGCCCTCCCGTACCTCGCGTGCCAGCCCCAGCAGGTCCTCGGTGGTGGCGTGGCCACGGTTGGTGAGCGCGAGGGTGTGCTTGGAGGAGATGCGGGCGGGCCCGGTGCCGTAACCCTTGGCGAAGCCCGCCTTGTCGATCAGCCAGGCCGCCGAGGTCTTGATCAGGCCGTCCCCCGTGGGGAAGGCGGGCGGCGCCGCCTCCGGGCCGAGCCGGTCGGCGACCCGGGCGAGGAACGCGGCGTGCTCGGATTCGGTGAGCAGCGGGTTGGTGAAGAAGGAGCCCGCCGACCAGGTGTCGTGGTCCTCCGGGTCGAGCACCATCCCCTTGCCCGCACGCAGCTTGAGCACCGCGTCGTGGGCCTCCTCCGCCGCGACCCGCTCCCCTGGCTGGACTCCCAGCATCCGCGCGGCATCCGGGTACTTCAGGGGCGCGGAGAGCCCGCCCGCGTCCTCCAGTTCGAAGCGGACACGGAGTACGACATGGCGGCTCGGATACGCCTTGAAGCGGCTGTGCCGGTAGGAGAAGCCGCAGTCCTCCCGGGGGATCGTGACCGTGTCGCCGGTACGGCGGTCGTAGGCGACGACCTCGGTGAGGGTGGCGGAGACCTCCTGGCCGTACGCGCCGACGTTCTGGATCGGGGTCGCGCCCGCGGAGCCGGGAATGCCCGCCAGGCACTCGATGCCCGCGAGGCCCGCCTCCACCGTGCGGGCGACGGACGCGGACCAGTTCTCCCCCGCGGCCAGTTCCAGGCTGGTGCCGGTGAGCCGGTAGCCGGTGGTGGCGATGCGCAGGGCGGTGCCCGGGAAGCCCTTGTCGGCGATGAGCAGGTTGCTGCCACCGCCGATGACGAGCAGGGGCGTGCCGGCGGCGTCGGCCTCCCGTACGGCGGCTATGACCTCGTCGTCCGTGGTCGCGGTCCGGAGGCGGGCGGCGGGGCCGCCGAGCCGGAGGGTGGTCAGGGGGGCGAGAGGGGCTTCGTGGAGTTCCTGCACGCCGTCAAGAGTACGAGAGCGGCCCCGGCGTTTCGCCGTGGCCGCTCCCGTGCGCGGGCGTGGGTGGTGAGGGGGTGCGCCAAGGGCCGCGCGGGGGCGCCGTCAGCGCTGCGCCATGGGGGCCGCCTTTCCTTCCGTGACCGGTGCGACATCTGCCGCCCGATCCGCTGCCTGGTCCTCTGCCGGGGCCGTCGCTGCCCCGGCACCGCCCGCCCGGCGGACGCGCGGCACGAGCAGCGCGGCGATCGCCGAGAGCGCCAGGGCGGCGGTGCCGACCCAGAGCGCGGGGACCAGCCCGTCGACGAAGTGGTCCGGCGCCCCGTAGCCGCCGTACGAGGCGAAGACCAAGGCCAGGACGGCGACACCGAGCGTGCCGCCGATCTCGCGGAGCGCGTTGTTGGCGCCCGACGCCATGCCCTGCTCCTCGCTCCGGACCGATCCCATCACCAGCGAGGCGACCGGGGCGAAGAACATCGCCATGCCGGTGCCGCTGATGACCAAGGCCGGGACCTGGGCGGCGTACGACACGTCGGGTTCGGTGATCAGCGCGAACCAGCCGAGGCCGACGGTCATCAGGGACAGCCCGGTGGCGACGATGACCCGCCCGCCGAAGCGGTCCGAGAGGATCCCGGCGAGAGGCGCCACCAGCATCGGCACGGCCGTCCACGGCAGCATGCGCAGCCCGGCCTGCATAGGCGTGTAGCCCTGGACGAGCTGGAGGAACTGGGCGAGCAGGAAGATCGCTCCGAACATGCCCAGGGACATCAGCAGGCTGGCCGCGTTGACCGCGCTGAAGGTGCGGGAGCGGAAGAGGCGGAGCGGCAGCATGGGCTGTGGTGCGCGCCGCTCGTACAGCACGAAGCCGACCAGCAGTGCCGCACCGGCCGTGAAGCCCAGCAGGATCTGCGGGCTGCCCCAGCCCTGTGCGTTGCCGCGCACCAGGGACAGCACGATGCCGAGGAGGCCGAGGCTGGCCAGCACGGTGCCGAGGACGTCGAGACGGCCGTTCGGGCCACGGCTCTCCAGCAGGCGGGCGCGGGAGAGCGGGATCAGCGCGATGCCGAGCGGGATGTTCAGCCAGAAAATCCACTGCCAGGAGATGTGTTCGGTGACGGCCCCGCCGATGAGCGGGCCCATGGCCACGGCGAGGCCCTGGATCGCGCCCCAGACGCCGAAGATCGCGCCGCGCCGGGCGGGCGGAGTGGCGGCGGAGAGCAGGGTCAGGCTGAGCGGCATGAGCAGTGCGGCGCCCGCGCCCTGCACCGCCCGCGCCGCGATCAGGCCGCCCACGCCGGGGGCGAGCGCGGCAGCCGCGGAGGCGGCGGTGAAGAGGCCGATGCCGAGGATGAACATCCGGCGCCGTCCGAAGCGGTCGCCGAGGGCGGCGCCGAGCATCAGGAGTACGGCGAAGCTGAGGGTGTAGGCGTTGACGGTCCATTCGAGTTCTTCGAGGCCGCCGCCGAGATCGTCACGGATGGCGGGCAGGGCGGTGGTGACGACGAGGTTGTCGAGCGCGGCCATGAAGCTGGCGACGCCGGTGATGATCAGCGCCCAGACGGCGCTGCCGCGGCGGGATGCTGGCTGGTCCATCGGTATCTCCGAAGCAGGGGAAGGGAAATGAGTTATCAGTCACTAACTTTCGCGCACACAGCTCAGCTGGCCCGAGGTACCGACAGGACCGACAGGACCGGCACAGGTGCCTCAGCGGGGACTCACCCGGTGCGGGTGTCCGGAACCTCCTCGCGGACCTGCGGCGCACACTGCGGCTGCGGCTCTGACTCCGGCGGCGGCTGCACGGCCACGTAGAAGCCGCCCCACACCCGGTGCTCGGCCGGGAAGCCCATCAGCACCAGGGTGTTGGTCAGCATCCCGTAGCCCAGGAACTGGGTGGTCTCGCCCGCGTCCGCACCGAGCTGCAGATGCACCGCGTCCCAGATCTCCAGCCACTCGCCGCGGACCCGCCGGCCCAGCTCGTGATCGCCGGAGCGCTCGGCGGCGGCCACCGCGACGTGCGCCTGCGCCTGGATCAGCAGCACGTCGGGATTGGCGGAGATGAGCTGCTGGTACGCCGCGCCCATCGCATGCACCCGCTCCTCCCCCGCCGGCGCGTCGCGCGCCGCCGCTTCCAACGCCAGCCGGACCTCGCTCAGGCCACGGCTCACCGCGGCCAGGAAGATCGCCCGCTTGCCGGGGAAGAGCCGGAAGAGGTACGGCTGCGAGACACCCACCCGGCGCGCGATCGCCTCCGTCGAAGTGCCCTCGTAACCGCCGTGCCCGAACTCGGTGAGCGCGGCGCGGATGACACTCTCGCGGCGCTCGTCGGCACTCATTCTGACCATGAGAGAAAGGTAGTGGCCACTCACTACCTAAGTCAACCGCCGGATCCGGCTCGGCCCGGCCGCCCCACGGGGGGGGCGGCCGGGCCGTACAGCTCAGGCTCTGGCGTGACTCGGCTCGGCTCGGCTCGGCTCAGGCCAGCACGACAACGGCGCGGGACATTCCCAGCACCTTCTGGCCGCCGCTCTTGGCGACGAGATCGACGCGCACCGTACGCGCGTCGTCGTCCAGCTTCTTGGCGACCTGTGCGGTCACCTCGATGGACGCGCCCACGCCGTCGTCGGGGACGACGACCTGCCGGGTGAAGCGCACCCCGTACTCCCGTACGGCCCCCGGGTCGCCCGTCCAGTCGGTGACGACGCGGATCGCCTCGGCCATCGTGAACATGCCGTGAGCGATGACGTCGTCGAGCCCGACCTCCACCGCGAACCGCTCGTTCCAGTGAATGGGGTTGAAGTCGCCCGAGGCCCCCGCGTAGCGCACCAGCGCGTCGCGGGTCACGGGGAAGGTCTGCGCGGGCAGTTCGGTGCCGACCTCGACATCGGCGTACGCGATCTTCGCAGTCATCCTCGTCAGCCCTCCTCGGCAGCGCGGGCCACCAGCTTGGTGTACGCGGTCACCACCAGCTCGCCGGCCGCGTCGTGCACGTCGCCCCGTACGTCCAGGACGTCGTTCCCCGCCAGGGACTTGATCGACTCGACCCGCGAGCTGACTGTCAGAACATCCCCGGCGCACACCGGGCGCACGTAGACGAACTTCTGGTCACCGTGAACCACTCGGGTGTAGTCCAGCCCGAGCTGCGGATCCTCTATCACCAGACCGGCCGCCTTGAAGGTGATCGCGAAGACGAAGGTCGGCGGTGCGATCACATCCGGATGGCCGAGCGCTGCCGCGGCGGCGGGGTCCGTGTAGGCCGGATTGGTGTCACCGATGGACTCGGCGAACTCCCGGATCTTCTCCCGGCCCACTTCGTACGGACGGGTGGGCGGATAGGTCCGCCCGACGAACGACTGATCGAGCGCCATCGCTCAGTTACCTCCTGGTCGATGCCCGCGGGCAGGTCGTCACCTGTGGGCCCCGCGGAGCGAACGTCACCTACGTAAGACGTGCGTCACCTGCGAAAAGAAACGAGGCCGCCCCCGGAAAAACGGGGACGGCCTCGCTGACGAACCGATTTATCGCGTCTCGCGGTGCGCGGTGTGCGAGTTGCAGCGCGGGCAGTGCTTCTTCATCTCCATGCGATCCGGGTTGTTACGCCGGTTCTTCTTGGTGATGTAGTTCCGCTCCTTGCACTCCACGCATGCCAGCGTGATCTTCGGGCGGACGTCGGTGGCAGCCACGTGAGAGTGCTCCTTGACGGAATAGGACGATGAACGCAGGAAGAGTAGCCGATCGGAGGACCGACCCCACAATCGGCTACTTTGAGTAAAGTAGCGGTGACCGGACTTGAACCGGTGACACAGCGATTATGAGCCGCTTGCTCTACCGACTGAGCTACACCGCCACGATGCGACGGCTCCCATCAGATGATGGGAGACCTCACGCACCAGAGCCCCAAAACGGAATCGAACCGTTGACCTTCTCCTTACCATGGAGACGCTCTGCCGACTGAGCTATTGGGGCGAGCGATGAAGACATTACACGTTCGGCCGCCGAAGGTGAAATCAGTATCGGGCCGCCCGTGTCCGGCCCTTGGTACCCGGCGCCGACGTCGCTCACACCACACCTCACACCACGTCACACGCGGCACCTCACACCACGCCGGTACGACTATTGCGCTCCTCCCAGACGGCATCCTTCGCAGCCCTTACCCTCGACTCACTCTGTGTGATCACGATGTGACTTCGATCATCCGCCGACCGTGGGGAGCCCGATGTCCGACAGCCAGCCGCAGGAGCCGAGACACCCCGACCGCGTCGCGGCCGGCGACTCCGCCGCGCTCCTGCTCTGCGGCGCCCGGCTCGCCGACGGCCGCACCGTCGACGTGCGCCTGGTCGACGGTCGCATCGAAGCCGTCGGCACCGCGGGCAGCCTCTCCCCCGCCGCCCTCGCCCCGGCCGCCGCCCACTCCCCGCAGCTCCCCGAGGACACCCGCGTCGACCTGTCCGGCTATCTGCTGCTCCCCGCACCGGCCGAACCGCACGCGCACTACGACACGGCGCTCACCGCGCTGAGCGCCGCCGCCCCGGGCGCCGACAGCCCCCCGTCCAGCGATCCGCACGAGGTCCAGCGGCGCACCACCGAGGCCGCCCTCCTCCAGCTCGGCCACGGCGCCACCGCCCTCCGCTCCCACGTACGCATCGGCGACGTCGCCGGACTGCGCTCCCTGGAGGCCGTGCTCCAGGCCCGCCGCGCGCTGCGCGGGCTCGCCGACCTGACCACCGTCGCCGTACCCCGGCTGCTGACCGGCCTGGCCGGAGCGGAGGACCTCGCCATGCTGCGGGACGCGGTGAAGATGGGCGCGACCGTCGTCGGCGGCTGCCCCGACCTCGACCCGGACCCGGGCGGATATGTCGAGGTGGTCCTCGAGGTCGCCGCCGAACACGGCTGCGCCGTCGACCTGCACACCGACGCCGACGACCCCGCCCGCCTGGCCCGGCTCGCCGCCGCGGCGGGCGGGCTGCGCCCCGGCGTCACGCTGGGGCCCTGCGGCGGGCTGTCCCGGCTGCCGCACGAGACCACCATGCGCGCGGCCGACCAACTGGCCGCCGCCGGGATCGGCGTCGTCGCCCTCCCGCAGGGCAGCTGCGGCACCCTGGAGCGCCGTT
This sequence comes from Streptomyces gossypii, assembly GCF_025165795.1. Taxonomy (GTDB): domain Bacteria; phylum Actinomycetota; class Actinomycetes; order Streptomycetales; family Streptomycetaceae; genus Streptomyces; species Streptomyces gossypii. The sequence continues at coordinate 175,709 of NZ_JAJAGO010000009.1, read as the reverse complement.
TCCCCTCCCGTGTCGCCCCCGTACGGCTGCTGCGCGCCGCAGGGGTCAAGGTGGCGGCGGGCAGCGGCGCCCTGCGGGACGCCTCCAACCAGGTCGGACGCGGCGATCCGCTGGGCGCGGCCTACCTGCTCGCCGCGTACGGCGAGGCGCACGCGATCGCCGCCTACGACACCGTCAGCACCCGCGCCCGCGCCGCGATGGGGCTCCCGGAGGTGCGGGTGGAGGCCGGATTCCCCGCCGAGCTGCTGGCCGTACGGGGCACGAGCATCGCGGGCGCACTGTCGCTGGCGTACAGCAGGATCGTGGTGCACCGGGGCCGGATCGTCGCCCGGACGAGCGCGGTCCGCGAGTACTGCGACTCCGCCGCCGCGGCGGAACTCGACCTGCCCCGCCAGTCGCAGGGCTGAACGACCCCCGCAAGGGCGTACGGTCGCGGTATGCGCACAGTCATCGCCGGTGGGCACGGTCAGATCGCCCAACGCCTCGAACAGCTCCTCACCGCGCGCGGCGACGCCGCCGTGGGCCTCATCCGCGACCCGGAACAAGCCGGGGACCTTCGCACCACGGGCGCCGAGCCGGTCGTCTGCGACCTCGAATCCGCGCCGGTGGGCGAGGTCGCCCGCCATCTGGAGGGCGCCGACGCCGCGGTCTTCGCCGCCGGCGCGGGCCCCGGCAGCGGCGTCGAACGCAAGGAGACCGTCGACCGGGACGCCGCCGTCCTGTTCGCCGACGCCGCCGAACGCGCGGGCGTGCGCCGCTTCCTGGTCGTCTCCGCCATGGGCGTGGCCACGGAGCCGCCCGCCGGGACGGACCCGGTCTTCGCTGCCTACCTGCGCGCGAAGGGCCAGGCGGACGACGACGTACGGGCGCGCGCCTCGCTGGAGTGGACGGTGCTGCGCCCGGGGAGGCTGACCGACGCCCCCGGCAGCGGGTACGTTCACCTCGCCGAGCAGACGGGCCGCGCGGACATCGCGCGGGACGACGTGGCGGCCGTCCTGCTCGCGCTGCTGGACGAGCCCGGCACGGCGGGGCGGACGCTGGAGCTGGTGGGCGGCGAAACGCCGGTCGCGGACGCGGTGGCCGCCTGCGCCCGAGGCTGACCTCCCGGCCCCGCCCCCGCCCCCGTCGCCCGCCCCCGTCGCCCGGCCCGGTCGCCCGGCCCGCCGCGTCAGTCGATGCCGCTCGGCACCACGCAGTCGGACGGCTGCGCCTCCCCCAGTGGCCAGCCGATCCCCTCGAAGGCCAGCTTGCGCGTGCTCGGGTCCAGCTCGACCACGGCCACCGGCTTGTCGTACGGATTCCCCCCGTTGGTCAGGCAGATCCAGCCGCTCGCTCCGGTCACCCGGTGCCGGGATTCCAGCCGTGCCCACTGCGCCGTGACGCGGTCGAGCGGCGGCACCGAACCCTCCGTCTGGGAGTTCGCCAGGAAGACGGCCTCGGCGACGGTGCGCACCCCGTCATGGACCATGATCGTCCTGGAGTCCTCCAGCGCCACCGGACCGATGTCGCCCGCGCTCTGCTGCTCGATCACGCGTTGCAGCGCCCGCAGCTCCTTCTGCGGCTCCGTCAGATAGGCCGGGCGCTCCTTCGCCGCCGGTTTCCTGCCAGTCTCCTCCTCGCGCTCCTTCTCCCAGTCGCTCAGTGCGCGGTCCCACGTATCCGGGTGGGCGGGCGCCGAGTACTGCACGGTGACCGCGGGCTCGCCCGTGCCGTCGTCGCTCCCTTCGAGCCGCTTCCAGTCCGCCTCGCTCATATAGCGCTCGAGGGTGGCCGCGCCCGAACCGCTGATCACCGTGTACCGCTTGCCGTGGCAGGGGGTGTCGGCCAGCTTCAGGGCGAACAGCCGCAGATGGGCCGGGCGGCCGGCGAAGTAGACGACCTTGGCCGCCGACTGGCAGATGTTGTGGCCGATCGTCGTGAAGTCGTTGCCGGTGTCCCCCACTTCGGTGATCCCGGGCGACTCGAACGGCTGGTCCTTGGCCCCGGGCGGACCGTCTTCGTCCCGGCTGAACGCCCTGGCGAGCGATTTCACGTAGATGTCGCGCGGCCGGGTGTCCCGGACGAGCACGGTCTCCCGGTCGCTCAGGTCGCCCTGGAAGCTGGCGAGCGCGTCCGCCTGCTGCCGGTTGGTCGGGATGACCCGGGCCAGCCCGTCGTAGGCGAGCTCGCCGGTTCCGCCGTCCTCGTTGGCGAGCCCGTCGGCGCTGACCCTGCTCGCGAGCACCGGAATGCCCAGTTCGTTGGTCAACCGCCGGATCGCCTTCTCGGTGTCGGACAGGCTCAGGTTGAAGCCGGTGACGGCGCGCAGGTTCTCCTGGGAGTCCGCCATCTCCGCGAGGGCGTCTACCACCTCCTCCTGCTGCCGGTAGTCCTTGCCGGGGTTGGCGAGCACCAGGCGCAGCAACGGCGTGTTCTCCCTGCGGTTCACCCGGTACTGCGCGAGATACGCCCCCTGGAGATCGCTGCGGAGCTGCTTGCGCTCGGCGGGGATCTTCGGTTCCAGCGGCAGCATCATCGCCACCGTGATGTGCGGCTTCTCGGCGATCCGTTCGTTCTCCCGGGCGATCGCGGCGCTCACCTTGGTGATCTCGGGCGTGCCGAAGTCGTAGCCGGAGCCGTTGACGCCGATGCACTCGCCGCCGCGCTTGGCGATGCCGGCGGCGCAGGTGTCCGGATCCGAGGACGGCCGGAAGTAGACGGCGCCCATGATCAAGGCCAAGGCGAGCACCCCGGTGAGCGCCTTCCGTATGCGGTTGGACCAGAAGGTGTTGTAGAGCCAGTTCCCCGTGCTGATGAACAGATCGTTCCGCAACGCTGCCTCCTCGGGCCTGTTTGAGAAGCTCCGCCTGTCTCGCGGGGCCTGGCACGCCCTAGCCAATGTGGTTCGTGCACGCGCACGGCTGCAACGGCTGTCTGCTGTCGGCCAGCCCGCTCCAGTCGCGGGCCCTGTGCGCCAGTACCTCGGCCCCGTGCGGCGCATCCACACTGAGCCAGTCGAGCGCCGATTTCAGGACGCCGTTCACCGCATCGTCGGGGGGCTGCGTCGGGTCCTCGCACAGCCAGACGGCGTGCAGCAGGCGGTCCACCAGCCGACGCCGGGCATCGCCCGCGACCTCCGGGGCCTCGCCGAGCGCGCGGGCCCGCCGGTCGTCCGTACCGCCGAGACCACCGAGCAGCGGAGCGCCCGCGATCGCGAGCAGCTCCTCGCACCACTCGCGGGTGTTCCTGGTGGAGAGGCTCTGGGTCAGATAGTCGGCCACCGACTCCGCACCGTCGGAGGCGAGGTGATGGTGCATGCGATGTGCGGCGACGGTTCCGAAGAGTGCGTCGGGCCGGCCGTCACCCAGGGCACGGCAGTCGTCCTGCACCAGCGTGTGGTCCTCGCGCAGGGCGGCGCCCCCGGGCTGCAGATGATGGAGCCGCCGCAGCAGCAGGTGGCGTAGTCCGAGATCGCCGATGAAGTGCCGGGGGCAGTGCGGCCAGCCGCTGTCCTCCAGCAGTTCGGCGATCCGGTACGCGGACAGCCCTCCGTCCCTGCCGGCCTGGCGTGCCCGCATCAAGCTCTGGGCGCATTCGGCATCGTGAGCCACCGAGAGGTGGGTGAGCAGGTCGAGCCAGTGTGCGCGCTGCTGGGGCGGCAGTTCCTCGGGCAGCTGCCGGACCACCAGCGCGTCCAGGAGAATCTCCGCCACCGGTCTCCCGGGCGTCGCGTCACCCGTGGAGAGGGGGACGTCCAGCAGGTCCCAGGCGGTGCGGCCCTCCGGGGAGTCCAGGAGGGACGTCGCCTCCGCCAACCGGGTGACGGACAGCGGACGTCCACCGGTCAGCCGCCGGATGGCGCCGTGGAGGGGCAGCAGGGAGGCGTGTTCGTCCGGCCGCCGCACCTGGAGGCGGGACGTCTGCTCCTCCTGCTGGTCACGCGTCAGCACCGGCATGCGGACGAGCAGGACGCCGCGTGAGGGAGATGCCAGGCCGGGAACGCCGCCGGGCGGACGGCTCCACAAGGGCAGTCCGCCCTCGGAAGGCAGCCAGCGGCCGGGCGAGTCCCGGGCGGTGTCTCCGGCGCGGTACAGGAAGCGGCCGCCGTCCGTGCGGCGGGCCGTGGCGAAGATCACCAAGCGGTCGTGGTGCCCGGTCTCACGGTCCTCCAGTACCGGCTTTACCAGCCTCCGGCCCAGCGCGGTGTCCGCATGGTCGAGGAGCAGGGCGGGCCGTCCCACCCGCCTCATCCGTCCGCCCAGGGCACCGTAGGCGCCCTCGATGTCGTCGCGGAGCGCCCGGAAGAGGAAGCTCTCCGCGTACCGGCGCGGCTCGCCGCCCTGCTGGAAGTCGGAGCCCAGCGAGAGGAGCCCCTGTCTGGGCTGTCCGCCCGCGCCGCTGTACTCGCCGTAGCACGCGGCCAGCGCGGCGCCGCCGTCCTTCGAGAGGCGTGCGAGCAGCTCTTCGACCAGCAGGGTGATCAGCGGTGCGGTCAGCGGGCCGGTCACGAAGGCGGCGAGGGCGCCGGCGTAGTTCCGGGCCGCTCTGTTCAGCAGTCCGCCCCAGAAGGAGCCGGAGGGCATCAGGTCGTCGTGCCGCCGCACCTCGCCCACCAGGGCGGCCGTGCTGGCCCGCCGGCCGCTGGCCGCCACGGCCGCCAGTCCGGCGTACAGACGCGGGGTGGAGATCGCGCCGCCGTGTCCTTCCCAGGCCCCTAACTGGGCGGCCGTCCCCCGCAGGACCTCGGTGATCTCCGAACGGGTCTCGGCGTGCTGGTCGGCCTCGTCCCGGTACCTCGCGGAGGCGCAGTCGACGTGCGCGGTGGGTACGTGCGGGCCGAATTCGCTCCGGATGCACCGCAGCAGCCGCCCCTTGCCCATCCCGGGACCCCCGCTGAGGAGGACCACGGGCAGGTCGGGGCCGTAGAGCACCTTGCGGTTGCGTCCCGAGCGCGTCCTGCCGAGTATCCGGGCGACAAAGCCCTCGTCGTCGAGCAGCTTCTGTAAACCGAGGTCATCAGACACGGGCCCCCCGAAACATGTCTGTCCGCACTCATGGGCGTGTGAGGGTACGTCAGATTAGTGGAGTACCGGGCGCTCCGGGAAGCGTTTCGCGAAGTGATGCGGAAGTCGCAATACGACCGTGGCCGACAGCGGTCCGGGCGGGTGAGGGCATATGCGGAGCAGTGGGGTGCGGGCGCCGGTCAGACGCGAAAAGCGAAAGCGGCCCCTTGTCTGCTCACATGAAGGTAAGAGGCCGCTTTCCCTCCTGTGGCGGCGCCGGGATTCGAAGGCTGCGGTGCCTGGCCGGGCTATGTCCCGCCCCGTCCTGGCGTTGTAGCGCACGATTCGGCAGGCCTGCCCGGGAATCGCGCCGGACCGCGGCGAAGAGTTCGATCCTGGTCTCGCCCATTGGCGGTTTGGCTACGGGACAGCCCTTACGACCTGGTGCACGATAGCCAGTGGATCAGCGAGCGGCGTCATGGGGCTTCGGATCCAAGGCGGAGGAGGGAGGCGACGCGGAGCGTCGTCGACTGAGGACAACGCAGGAGGCGGAGTCGCAGTGCGTCGGGAGCCCGCTGGCTATCGTGCACCAGGTCGTAAGCCCGTTGGTTGCTTCAGCGGTGGTTCCCGGCTGCCATTGGCGAGGTCTTCACCGGCTCTCTCCTCCCCTCGACGACGGTGACGGTGGTGGCCAGCAGTGCCAGGACCGCAGCGGGAACACCGAGCAGGGTGACCGACAGCCAGTCCTGGGCCAGACCGCCAAGTCCGCCACCCATCGCGACACCTAGATAGATCGCGGACGAGTTGAGACCAAGGAGCATGGGTGAGGAGGCGGGGGCGAGGGTCACCAGCCGGTGTTGCTGCACCACCGAGGCCATGCCGTCGGTTGCGCCCCAGACGGCGGCCCAGACGCCCGCGACGGCCAGGCTGTTCACCGTGAGTGGGCTGATCGCGAGCAGCACGGTGCCGCCGGCGAGTGCTCCGACTGCGACCCCGAGCACCGGACGCTTGTCCACGAGATGGCCGGCGAAGAAGTTGCCAACCAGGACTCCGGCGCCCCACAGGAACAGGATCATGGTGAAGGCCTGGGGAAACGATCCGTTCGTGGCGCCCGCGGTCACTGCTCCGATGTAGGTGTAGACGGCGTAGTGCCCGGCCATCACCAGCAGCGTCACGGCCAGGATGGAGAGCACCTTGGGCTGGCGCAGCGGAGCCAGGCGGGCCATAAGGCTTGTCGCCGGCAGCACGACCTTGGGCAACGCTCCCGAGATACCGATCGCGGCGACGACGCCGAGGGCAGCGACGGCCCAGAGTGTGAGGCGCCAGTCGATGCCGCCGATCATGTTGCCCAGCGGCATGCCCAGCGCGGTGGAAAGGGTCAGTCCACCGATGACCAGGGCCATGGCACGCCCTCGGCGTTCGGGAGGCGTGATAGCGACAGCTGCGCTCGCTGCGGTGGCGGTGATGGTGGCCGCCCCGGCTGCTGTGAGCATCCGAGCTGACAGCGCGATCGGGTAGCTCGGGCTGAGTGCGGTGGCGACGTTGCCGGCGACGAACACGATCAGCGCCAGCTGCAGAACCTTGCGACGATCCAGTGCGCTCAGCAGCCAGCTCAGAATCGGCGCGGCGACAGCGAGCGTCAGCGCGAACACCGTCACCAGCTGGCCGGCGGCCGGAATGCCTACGTCAAGGTCGGCGGCGATGGCCGGCAGGAGACCGGCCATCACGAACGCGTCGGTGCCGACCGCGAAGGTGGCCAGCGCCAGCGGAAGCAACGGCTTCACGAGAGTGCCGGATCCTTCGGCCATTACTTGCCGGTCCCGGCGCGATTCAATTCTGGTCTCCCGCCTGTTGGGACAGGCTGAACTCCACGCCCTGGTCGTCCGTGCAGTGAGCGTAGGAACCCGACGGAATGGTGACCGGATCTTCCGCCGTGCCGCCGAGTTCGCGCACACGGGCGACAGCGGCGGTGATGTCGTCGACGGCGAAGTAGATACGCGGGTGTCGTGACGAATCACCGTGCGGTGATCCGCCCATGGGCTCGGACCCCTGAATCATCGAGTAACCCGGGAAGTTGCCCTCATAGAACGTCCAACCGAACAGCGAGCCCCAGAACTGCTGGGTTGCTTCGATGCCCCTGCTCGGCAGCTCGAAGTACGTGACCTGTCCACTCATAGTCTGCTCCTCCACATGTCAGTCTTCTGACATGTGGAGGCTATGTCAGACTGCTGACATGACGCAAGAAGAGACCGTTGGCGACCTTGACCAGTCGGTGGGCTACGTCCTCAAGCAGGTGCAAGCCTCGCTGCACAGCGCGATGGATGAGGTGCTGCGTCCAATGGGTCTGACCGTCGCCCAGTACGCGTGCCTCGAACTGCTCGGCCAGCATCCGGGACTTTCCAACTCCGAGCTCGCCCGCCGGGCCTGGGTCACCCGCCAGTCGATGAACCTCGTCCTCCGCCGGCTACAGGAACGGGGCATGCTCACCAGACCCGACCGCGCCGCTCATGGGCGGGCGCTGCCGACCGAGCTCACCCGAGCCGGACAATCGGCGCGGCGCGAGGCCAGCGTCGCCGTGCGTGCCGTCGAACAGCAGCTGTTCTCGCCGCTGTCCCAGGCGCAGCAGCGTCGGCTACGCGAAGACCTCGCCGCCTGCGCGGCCGCGGCGATCGCCGGCTAAGGACTGTCCCGTAATCCCTGGATCACTCCTGTGCCGCTCGCCCCGGCCTCGCGGAAGGCGGGCCGCTCGGGGGCGTCGCCTCGTGGAACGGATGGCGGGAATCGGCATCGAGATCAGCCATGCCGTCGACAGAGCGAGACGGCAGGGCCATCGCGAGGGCACATGGCGAAGGGCCCTTTTCCCGCGGAAACCGCAGAAAAAGGGCCCTTCGTCATCCTGTGGCGGCGCCAGGATTCGAACCTGGGAAGGCTGAGCCGGCAGATTTACAGTCTGCTCCCTTTGGCCGCTCGGGCACACCGCCTGGGATCGTCACCTGCGGAACGGGGCTCTGAGGCCGTGCTCCTTGGCAACGAGATAAACCATACCTGATGGCGGGGGGTGGTCCGCCACCCGGATTATCGGCGTTCGTGGGCGCCTCGCCGTGACTAACGACCTGGTGCACGACAGCCAGTGGATCAGGTCGTAAGGGCCGTCCCGTAACCCCCGGCGGAGGGATGCCCGGACGCTGGGCGTATCCGGGCATCCCGGCAACGCGGTGAGGTGCCGCAGCTGTCGTCGCGCGCCCGCCAGGGACTACGGGACAGCCCTTAGGCTGGCTGGCGCGTCCCGCACGCGCGGGGTGTGCCCATGTGACCGGAATCTATGCGTGAGGAGCCATCCAGCATGGCCGACTCCAGTTTCGACATCGTCTCGAAGGTCGAGCGGCAGGAGGTCGACAACGCCCTCAATCAGGCCGCCAAGGAGATCTCGCAGCGCTACGACTTCAAGGGGGTGGACGCCTCGATCGCCTGGTCCGGCGAGAAGATCGAGCTGCGTGCGAACAGCGAGGAGCGGGTGAAGGCCGTCCTCGACATCTTCCAGACCAAGCTGGTCAAGCGGGGTATCTCGCTGAAGGCGCTGGACGCCGGGGAGCCGCAGTCCTCCGGCAAGGAGTACAAGATCTTCGCGTCGCTCCAGGAGGGCATCGCCCAGGAGGACGCGAAGAAGGTCGCCAAGATCATCCGGGACGAGGGCCCCAAGGGTGTCAAGGCGCAGGTGCAGGGGGACGAGCTGCGGGTCTCCTCGAAGAGCCGGGACGCGCTCCAGGAGGTCATGACGCTGCTGAAGGGCAAGGATCTCGACTTCGCCCTGCAGTTCGTGAACTATCGCTGACCGCTTCTCGGCGGGCGCCCGGCGCGTACGGGCGCGCGCACGGGCGAACGCCTGACGCTGCCCCGTGCCGTCCCCGTCACCCGGGGGCGGCGGGGCGGGCTGCGGTTCGGCCTGCGGGCTTCGGACTCACCGGCTACCAGCGGTAACCCGGGTAGGCGGCGGCCGAGCCGCTCGGGACGATCTCGCGGCCGAGCGGCATCAGCGAGACCGGGATCATCTTGAAGTGCGCCAGGCCGAACGGGATGCCGATGATCGAGACGCAGAAGAGCACGCCCGCCACGATGTGGCCGAGGCTGAGCCAGATGCCCGCGAAGATCAGCCAGACGACGTTGCCGATCCCGGAGGCGACCCCGGCGTCGCCGCGCTCCCGCACCGTCTGCCCGAAGGGCCACAGCGCGTACGCCGCGATCCGGAAGCAGGCGATGCCGAACGGGATGGTGACGACCAGGAGGAAGCAGACGATCCCCGCGATCGCGTAGCCGAGCGCCATCCACAGCCCGGAGAAGATCAGCCAGACGAGATTCAGGAGTGTCTTCACGAGGACCTGCCTGCCATGCGTTCGAGCCGCGCGACGCGCTCTGTCATCGGCGGATGGGTGGAGAAGAGCCTGGACATGCCCACGCCGGGGCGAAAGGGATTGGCGATCATCATATGGCTGGCAGTCTCCAGCCGCGGCTCGGACGGCAGCGGCAGCTTCCTGGTGCCCGCCTCCAGCTTGCGGAGCGCGGAGGCCAGGGCCAGCGGATCACCGGTGAGCTGGGCACCGGCGGCGTCCGCCGCGTACTCGCGGGAACGGCTGACGGCGAGCTGGATCAGCGTGGCCGCCAGCGGGCCCAGGACCATGATCAGCAGCATGCCGACCAGGCCGGGCCCCTCGTCGTCGTCGGACCGGCCGAAGGGGACCAGCCAGGCGAAGTTCACGAGGAACATCACCACGGAGGCCAGCGCCCCGGCGACGGACGAGATGAGGATGTCGCGGTTGTAGACATGGCTCAGCTCATGGCCGAGGACACCGCGCAGCTCGCGCTCGTCCAGCAGCCGCAGGATGCCGTCGGTGCAGCACACGGCGGCGTTTCTCGGGTTCCGCCCGGTGGCGAAGGCGTTGGGCGCCTGAGTCGGGGAGAGATAGAGACGCGGCATCGGCTGGCGGGCGGCGGTGGAGAGCTCGCGGACGATCCGGTAGAGCGCCGGAGCCTCGAACTCGCTGACGGGGCGTGCGCGCATGGCGCGGAGAGCCTGCTTGTCGCTGTGCCAGTAGGCGTAGGCGTTCACTCCGAGCGCGAGGACGACGGCGACCACCAGGCCCATACGGCCGAAGAAGCTGCCGATGACGATGATGAGGGCGGACAGGCCTCCGAGGAGCAGGGCTGTCCTCAGCCCATTGTGCCGGCGGTGCACGGTACGCCCTCCAGATGATGCAGCAGGGGAACCCTGAGCCAGGTGGTAGTTCCACCTTTCAGTGGACTCTCACGTACTGGTGAACGCCAGATGAGCTTCGCCAGTTCCCAGCGGTGCTCTCGTGGGTGCGCGTGACGGCCTGCTGCACCAGGTCTTAGAGGAGAGTGCCGGAGGCGAAGCGGAGTACGAGCTGCGGGGCGCCGGAGAGAGCGAGGGCGAGGAGGGCGGTCAGCGTGATGGTGACCGCGACGGGGGCGGCGATGCGGGCCGTGGCGGGCCGTACGGGGGCCGCCGGGAGCTCCGGGGCCGGGCTGGTCACGGGTGACGGGCCGGTCGCCGCCCCGCCCGTCGCGAGCGCCGGGGCGGGGGCTGGTTCGCGGGCCGGGGCGGGGGCTGGTTCGGGGGCCGGGGCGGGGGCCGCAGCGGGAGCCGGACGGAAGAGCAGCGCCGTCCACCGGAGGTAGTAGTAGAGCGCGATCACGACGTTCACAGCCATCACCACCGCGAGCCAGCCCAGACCCGCGTCGACGGCGGCACGGAAGACGGTCACCTTGGCGAAGAGGCCGATGAGGCCGGGCGGGAGCCCGGCGAGACAGAGCAGGAAGAAGCCGAAGGCGAGCGCGGCCAGCGGGTTGTCGGCGTAGAACCCGCGGTAGTCGCTGATCCGGTTGGCCGCGGTGACGCTCCGCAGATGCGCGGCGACGGCGAAGGCGCCGAAGTTCACCACCGCGTACATCAGCGCGTACGCGACCGTCGCCCCGATGGCCTCGGACGGGTCCGAGGCCCAGGCCGCCGCGGCGATGGGCACCAGCAGATAGCCCGCCTGCCCGACGGAGGACCAGGCCAGCAGGCGTACGGCGCTGTGGTCCCGCTCCGGGCGCTGGCGGAGCGCCGCCACGTTGCCGGCCGTCATGGTGAGCGCCGCGAGCACGGCCAGCGCGTGACCCCAGACGTGGTCATAGGAGGGGAAGGCGAGGACGGCGACCAGGATGATGCCGGTGAAGCCCGCCGCCTTGCCGACGACGGAGAGATAAGCGGCGACGGGCAGCGGGGCACCGACATAGGTGTCGGGGACCCAGAAGTGGAAGGGCGCGGCGGCCGTCTTGAACGCGAAGCCGACGAGCGTGAGCACGACACCGGTGGTGGCCAGCGTCTCCAGGCGGGCGTCGGTGCCGGGCAGCTCCTCGGCGAGCGTGGTCAGGTGCAGCGAGCCGGTGGCCGCGTAGACGAAGCTGACGCCGAGCAGCATCACGGCGGTCGCGGTGACCGAGGAGAGGAAGAACTTCAGCGCCGCCTCGGAGGAGCGCCGGTCGCCACGGCGCAGGCCGACGAGGGCGAACGCGGGCAGTGAGGCGACCTCCAGCGCGATGACCAGGGTGACCAGGTCACGGGAGGCGGGCAGCAGCGCGGCGCCCGCCGCCGAGGAGAGCAGCAGGAACCAGAACTCCCCGGCGGGCAGCTTCTCCTGGCGGACCGCCGCCATCGACAGCAGTGCCGTCAGGAACGCGCCGCCGAGCACGAGGAGCTGGATGACCAGCGTGAACTCGTCGGCGACATAGCTGCACGCCGCCGCCTCACCGGAGCCGGCCGCACCACCCGCACCACCTGCGCCGCCGACGAGGCAGAAGGTGCTGCGGTCGCCGTCCAGCAGGGGCAGCAGTGCGAGGGCCGCCAGCACCAGGCCGGCGGCGGCGATCCAGCCCAGCAGCCGCTTGCGCGCCTCGGGCAGGAAGAGGTCGGCGACCAGTACGGCGAGACCGGTGAGCGCGGCGACGGTCGGCGGTGCGATGGCCAGCCAGTCGACGGACTGGACGAGCCCTCCGGCGATGACGGTCATCGGCTCACTCCCGGGAGGAGATTCTGTACGGCGGGGTCGGTGAGCCCGAGCAGGGCCGCGGGCCACAGTCCGGCGAGCACCGTGAGGACGGCCAGCGGGGTCCAGGCGGCGAACTCGTAGCCGCGGATGTCGGGCAGGGTCACCGGCACGGCCTCGGGCCGCTCTTCCGGATCACCCATGCACACCCGGCGTACGACGAGCAGCAGATATCCGGCGGTGAGCAGGGTGCCCACGGCGCCGAGGGCCATGAAGACGAGGAAGGCGGGCCGGCTCAGACCGTCGGCGGGGTCGAACGCGCCGAGCAGGGCGAGCATCTCGCCCCAGAATCCGGCCAGACCGGGCAAGCCCAGCGAGGCGACCGCGGCGAAGACGAGCAGCCCGCCGAACCGGGGCATCCGGGCGTACAGCGCCGCGCCGGTGGCGCCCGCGAGCTGGTCGAGGTCGGTGGTGCCGGTGCGGTCCTTGAGTGCGCCGACCAGGAAGAAGAGCAGACCGGTGATCAGGCCGTGCGCGACGTTGGCGAACAGTGCGCCGTTCACCCCGGTGTGCGTCATGGTGGCGACGCCCAGCAGCACGAAGCCCATGTGGCCGACGGAGGAGTACGCGATGAGCCGCTTCAGATCGCCCTTGGCGCCGCGCCGGGCGAGGGCCAGGCAGGCAAGCGAGCCGTAGATGATCCCGACGGCGGCGAGCGCGGCGAGGTAGGGCGCGAAGGTGTGCATGCCCTCCGGAGCGACCGGCAGGGCGATGCGCACGAAACCGTAGGTGCCCATCTTCAGCAGCACGCCCGCCAGCAGCACCGAGCCGACGGTGGGGGCGGCGGTGTGCGCGTCCGGAAGCCAGCTGTGCAGCGGCCACATCGGGGTCTTCACCGCCAGGCCGGCGCCGATGGCGAGGACGGCGATCAGCTGGGTGGTGTGGCTGAGCCCTGCGCCATTGTCAGAGGCGAGTGCCACCATGTCGAAAGTGCCGCCCTCGATCCCGATCAGGAGGAGACCCAGCAGCATGACGACGGAGCCGAGCAGCGTGTAGAGGATGAACTTCCAGGCGGCTCCCGCGCGTCCCGCACCACCCCAGCGGGCGATGAGGAAGTACATCGGGATGAGCACCATCTCGAAGGCCAGGAAGAAGAGCATCAGGTCGAGGACGGCGAAGGTGGCGAGGGTGCCTGCTTCGAGCAGGAGCAGCAGGGCGACGAACCCCTTGGCGGACGGGCCGGGGGGCATTTTGAAGCAGCTGTAGAGGGCGCAGAGGAAGGTCAGCAGCGCGGAGAGCACCAGCAGCGGGAGGGAGACACCGTCGATGCCGAAGTGGATGCGGATGTCGAGTGCGGGGATCCAGCTGATATCAGTCTCGGCCTGGACGGCGGCCGGTTGATCGTGGTCGAAGCCGAGCACCAGCAGCACGGTCAGCACCAGTACGGCGCCGGTGACGGTGGCGCCGTGCCGTAGCACCGCCTGCTCCGGGCCGCTTCCCTTCAATCCCGGCGGTGCCGGAAGCAGGGCGGCGGCCGAGCCGAGGAGCGGGAGGACGACGACGGCCGCGAGCAGGAGGCCCATGGTGGTGTCGTTGAGGGGCAGCACGGTCAGGCGCCTCCGGTTCCAGCGGCCACGAGGACGGCGGCCACGGCCAGCACGAGCGATCCGGCGAGCAGCGCGCCGAGGTAGGTCTGGGCGTTGCCGGTCTGGGCGCGGCGCACGGCACTGCCCAGCAGCCGGGGGCCCAGGCCCGCGCCGCGCACATAGGTGTCGACGACCGTGCGGTCGAGGAAGCGGACCAGCCGGGCGGCGGCCTGTACGGGGCGTACGACCAGAGCGGTGTAGACGGCGTCGAGGTGGAAGCCCTGCGCGGCGTGCCGGTAGAGCGGGCCGAGCAGCAGCCGCCCGGGGTCGGCGGGGTCGGGCGCGCCCGCGCGGTCGCCGTAGGCGGGCTCGTGGCTGACGATCGCCTCCACCTCCGAGACGGCCGGGTCGCGCTCGGGGTGCGCGGCGACGGCACCGAGCGGGACGCGCGCGGCGAAGACCGTCGTATGCCGCCAGGTGGCGTACGTCATGATCCCGCCGACACCGGCCAGGCCGGTGGCGAGTACGGAGGTGATCAGGGTCGGGGTCAGGGAGTGCCCGTCGAACCAGTCGGGGAGGACGCCGTAGAGGATGCCGAAGGCGAGGGAGGGCAGCGCGAGCACCCACAGCACGGTGGTCATGACGGCGGGCTCGCGGCCGTGGTCCGGCGCGTCCTGCGTGCCGCCGTGGAAGGCGCGCAGCCAGAGGCGGGCGGCGTAGGCCGCGGTGAGGAGCGCGGTCGCCAGGCCGGAGATGAGCACCGTCCAGCCCGCGCCGACCGGTACGCCGTGCGCGTCGCCGAGGGCCGCGTGTTCGGCGGCTCCGAGCACGGCCTCCTTGGAGAAGAAACCCGCGAAGGGCGGGATGGCGGCGAGAGCGAGGAGGGCGATGGTCATCGTCCAGTAGGCGTCGGGCGCGCGTTGGGCGAGACCGCGCATCCGGGACATCGCGGCCAGCGAGTTGGTCCCGGCCGCGTGGATGAGGACGCCCGCGCCGAGGAAGAGGAGGGCTTTGAAGGCGCCGTGCGAGACGAGGTGGAAGACGGCCGCGCCCCGGTCGGCGACGGCCAGCGCGCCCGCCATGTAGGCGAGTTGGCCGATCGTCGAATAGGCGAGCACCCGTTTGATGTCGTCCTGCGCCAGCGCGGCCAGCGCCGAGCCGACCATGGTGACGGCGGCCATCAGCGCGAGCACCGTCAGGGCGGCGGCGGAGGCGGCGAAGACGGGCAGCAGCCGGGCGACGAAGTAGATGCCCGCCGCGACCATCGTCGCGGCGTGGATCAGCGCGGAGACCGGAGTCGGGCCGGCCATCGCGTCGGGCAGCCAGGTGTGCAGCGGGAACAGCGCCGACTTGCCCGCGACCCCGGCCAGCAGCAGCAGCGCGATCAGGGTCGGGTTGTCGAGGTGGAAGCCGGAGAGCGAGGAGCCGAGCCGGGCGGTGATGGTGCTGATCCGGAAGCTGCCCATCTCGCTGGCCAGCGCCAGAATCCCGATCAGGAAGGGCACGTCGCCCAGCTTGGTGACCAGGAACGCCTTGAGGGAGGCGTCACGGGCCGCCCGCGTCTCCCAGTAGTGGCCGACCAGGAAGTACGAGCAGATGCCCATGATCTCCCAGCCGACGAGCAGCACGATCAGATCGTCGCTGTAGACCACGAGGAACATCGCGGAGGTGAAGAGGGAGACCAGGGCGGCGTAGGAGGAGTAGCGCCGGTCTTCGCGCAGATAGCCGGTGGAGTACAGCTGCACGCAGCAGGCGACCACCCCCACGAGGAGCAAGACGAGGGCGGCGAAACCGTCGATGTGCAGAGCGAGTTCGACGGGCAGCGCGGCGTTGCCGGTGGGTGTCAGCTCGGTGGCGGCCTTCAGCGGGTCGCTCTCGCCGTGCTGGAAGGCGATGACACCGGCGAGGCAGGTCGCCAGCAGGGTGGGCAGCACGGCGAGCGGCCGTACGAACCCGGGGGCGCGCCGTCCGAGCAGCAGGCCCGCGACGGCCCCGAGGAAGGGCAGCAGCGGGACGAGGACGGCGAGGGTCGTGGTGGTCACGCGGTCTGCCTCCCGGCGGAATGCCCCTGCTCGGCCGGTGCCTCCGGCTCGTCGTCCGGCCCCTCGGGCTCCCTGAGATCACGGAGCCGGTCGATGTCGGCCGTCCCCCGGTTCCGGTGGACGAGCAGCACGATGGCGAGACCGATGCCGATCTCGGCCGCGGCGACGGCGATGATGAACAGCGTCAGCGCCTGGCCGGTGTGCAGCGTGTCGCGGAGCCAGACGTCGAACGCGACAAGGTTGAGGTTGACGGCGTTGAGCATCAGCTCGACGGAGATCAGCACCAGGATGGCGTTGCGGCGGGCCAGCACCCCGTAGATACCGACGCAGAAGAGGAGGACAGCGAGCACAGCCGGGTACGCGAGATGCATCAGCCCTGCTCCTCTCGGCCCGCGGTGGGACCGGGCTGCTCGCCCTGGCCTGCGCCCTGCCCCGGCTCGGTGCCCTGCGCGGGCTCGCCCGCGTCGGCGCCGCCCTTGCGGGAGAGGATGATCGCGCCGACGAGCGCGGCCAGCAGCAGCACCGACAGCGCCTCGAACGGCAGCACCCAGTGCTGGAAGAGGACCTCGCCCGTCACCCCGGCGGAGCCCTGGACCGAGCGGTCGACATCGATCCAGCTGGACCGGAAGGCGTCCACCACCACGGTCACCAGGGTCGCCGCCGCCGCGAGGGCGACAGCCAGCGCGGGCCAGCGGTTACCGGAGTCGGCCGCCTCCCGCGCCTCGGCGCGCAGCGCCCCGTACGAGGGATGGCCGCGCGGAACGGTCGGGACGATGGGCGCCTTGGTGAGCATCAACCCGAACAGCAGCAGCACGACGACCGAGCCGACATAGATCAGGACCTGCACCCAGGCGATGAACTCGGCGGTGAGCAGCAGATACTCGACGGCGATCCCGCCGAGCGCGGCGACCAGCCAGAGCGCGGCGTGCACCAGCTTGCTGGTGGTGACGGTGACGACGGCGGCGGCGAGCGTGGCGATCCCGACCAGCACGAAGACGATCTCGACACCGGTCGGGGAGAGGAATCCGGGATGTGCGGCGGCGAGCGTCACGCCTGCTCCCCCTCCCCCGCCTGCGCCTGCGCCTGCTCGGCGGCGGCGAGCTTCTCCGCCGTCTTGCGGGCGGCGGCGATCTCCTTCGGCTCCTCGGCCGCCGGATCCAGCGCGGGCGGCTCCGGCACCGTCCACATCCAGTCGCGCAGCTTGTCGCGCTCGTGCGTCAGCTCGAGGATGTCCGTCTCGGCGTACTCGAACTCCGGGGACCAGAACAGCGCGTCGAAGGGGCACACCTCGATGCAGATCCCGCAGTACATGCAGAGCGAGAAGTCGATGGCGAAACGGTCCAGCACGTTTCGGCTGCGCTCGCGCCCGCCGGGCGCGGCGGCAGGCAGCGTCTCCTTGTGCGAGTCGATGTAGATGCACCAGTCGGGGCACTCGCGCGCGCAGAGCATGCACACCGTGCAGTTCTCCTCGAACAGCGCGATGACGCCCCGGCTACGCGGGGGCAACTCCGGCTGCGCGTCCGGATAGTGCGCGGTGACCGACCGCCGGGTCATCGTACGGAGCGTGACGGCCAGGCCCTTGGCCAGGCCCGCGCCGGGCATGGGGCTCACTGGATCACCACCTTGACGACGCCCGTGAGGGCGATCTGGAACAGGGCGAGCGGCACCAGCGTGGTCCAGGCGAACCGCATGATCTGGTCCTCACGCAGCCGCGGATAGCTGACCCGGAGCCAGATGACCACGAAGGCGAGGATCGCCGCCTTGAGCAGAGTCCACACCCAGCCCATGCCGTCCTCGGCGAACGGGCCGTGCCAGCCGCCGAGGAACAGCACCGTCGTCAGCCCGCACAGCACCACGATGCCCGCGTACTCGGCGAGCAGGAAGAGCGCGAACCGGAGGCCGGTGTACTCGGTGTAGGCGCCGAAGATGATCTCCGAGTCGGCGACGGGCGCGTCGAACGGCGGCCGCTGGAGCTCAGCGAGCCCGGCGATGAAGAAGACCAGCGCGCCGATGATCTGCCACGGGACCCACCACCACTCGAAGGACTCCACGATCCCCGGCAGCGAGAGCGTCCCGGCGGCCATCGCGACGGAGGCGGCGGCCAGCAGCATCGGCAGCTCGTACGCGATCAGCTGCGCGGTCGTACGCAGGCCGCCGAGCAGCGAGAACTTGTTGGCCGACGCCCAGCCGCCCATCAGCGAACCGAGCACTCCCGCGCCCATCACGGCAAGCACGAAGAAGATCCCGGCGTCGATCTCCTGCCCGACGCCGCCGTCGGGGCCGAACGGGATCACGATCAGGACGAGCAGATACGGGAGGAGCGCGACGGCGGGCGCGAGCTGGAAGATCCGCCGGTCCGCCCCGTCCGGTACGACGTCCTCCTTCTGCGCGAACTTGACGCCGTCGGCGACGAGTTGCGCCCAGCCGTGGAAGCCGCCCGCATACATCGGGCCCACCCGGCCCTGCATGTGGGCCATGACCTTGTGCTCGGTCTGCCCCACGAGCAGCGGGAAGGTGAGGAAGACGACGAGCACGGCGACGAGGCGCAGCGCGACATCAAGCACGTCCATCAGTCGCCGTCCTCCTCACGGGTGGACGTTCCGTCCCCGTCGGTGCGCTCGGGGTTGCCGCCGCGGGAGTCGCCGTCCTCCGGCTCCGCCGCCGGTGACGCGGCTTCCCCGCGTTCCGCGTCGTCAGGCGGCTGCTGCCGTCCGGTGCCGGACGGCTGGTGCCACGGCGCGTCGGTGGAGCGAGTGCCGGGCGCGGGCGCGTGGGGCGCGGTGGCGCTGGTGCGCTCCGAAAGGGCACCGGCGTCCCGCGTGGGCGCCGTGCGTTCCGTGGGCTCCGGGCCGTCGGGTGCGGCCCCGGTCCCCGGGGTGGTTTCGGCCGGAGCCCCCGGGGGGCCCGCCTCCCCGCTCGTCGGGGACGTGCGCTGGTGGGCGGAGTCCTCACCCGCTCCGCGCGCAGGTCGTGGCGTCGGAGCGGCGGCCGAAGACTCCGCACCCTCGGCCTCGGGGGTCTTGGGGGCCCTGGATGCGGACTCCGGCGGCGGGGTCCGCCGGCTCGCCGAGCCGCCCCCGGCCGTACGTGCGCGGCGCGGTGCCGCGGACGCGCCCGCCGCGCCCGTCTCCCCGGCGCCCGCCTCGCCGGCGCCCGCCTCGCCCGCGCCTGCGGCGGGCTGCTGGCTCGCCGAGCCCGCGCTAGCCGTACGCGCGCGGCGCGCGGGCCGCTCACCGGCGGCTCCGGCCGCCCGCCCGCGAGCAGGCCGGGCGGGTGCGGGCGGCAACTGGCCTTTCAGCGGACCCCATTCGTTCGGGTCCGGCACGCCCGGCGGTTGCATCTGGCGGCGTTTGGGGCCGCCGTGCCCCGACTCGCCGGGCTCCTTCGCCCCCGGCCACGCCTTGGCGACACGCGCCGCGAGCACGAAATCCTTGCGCAGCGGGTGCCCCTCGAACTCCTCGGGCAGCAGCAGCGGTACGAGGTGGGGATGCCCGCTGAAGTCCAGGCCGAACATCTCGTGCGTCTCCCGCTCATGCCAGGCCGCACCGGCGAAGACCCCGGTCGCGGTGGGCAGTACGGGGGACTCGTGCCCGACGGTCGTCCGCACGAGGAGGCGCCGCAGCGGGCTGCTCGCGGCGGCGTCGGGCAGCGCGGCCAGATGGGCGCAGACCCGGAAGCCCGTGCCCGGCTCGTCCACCGCGCTCAGCCAGTCGAAGAAGCCGCAGCCCAGGTCGTCACGGGCCACGGTCAGCGCCGGAATCCAACGCTCGGGCGGTACGTCGACGGTGAGCAGCCCGTACGCCTCCTCCGCGGTCGCGCCCGCCCCGAACAGCACGTCTGCGCCGCGCGGCAGCCACCCCACGGGGGCCTGCGGCGGCTCGCCTTCGCCGCCCGTGCCCGTGTCATCCGGGCCCGAACTCGTCTCCGCGCCGTCGGCCGGTCCGCTGCCCGGTCCCTCGGCTGCGCCCCGGCCGGCTGCCGTCGCGTCTTCGTCCCCCGCCGTCCCGGCGGGATCCTCGGACCGCCCCGTCTCCTCACTGGGCCCGGTCACCGGTCACCCCCGTCGGCGGGCGGCACGCCCGCCGGCCCGTCGGCCGACCCTGGCGCGGGCGGCTCACCGCCGGAACCCGACGTATCCGCGCCCCCGTCATGACTCGACGAGGCGCCGGGGCCAGCGTCCCCCAGGCCGTCGGCACCGCCCTCGGCAGGGCGGCCGAGGCCCGCCTCAGGCGTGCCCGGACCGCCGCCCGACGGGGTGCCGGGGTGCGGGCCCGTACCCGCTGGGCCGTCGCCCGCATCGGCGTCCCCGGTCGGGTGGCTGGGCCGCGCCGCAGGCGCAGCCCCAGGCGCAGCCCCAGGCGTCGGCGCGGCGGCGAGCCCGCTCGTGAGCGCCCCGGCGGAGGGTCGGCGGGCCGCGCCGGAGGCGACCCCGTACCGGTCGCCCAGCGATTCGCGGGAGATCTTCTCCTGGAGCTTCAGTATTCCCTGCAACAGCGCCTCGGGCCGCGGCGGGCAGCCGGGCACATAGACATCGACGGGAATGATCTGGTCGACGCCCTTGGTCACCGAGTACGAGTCCCAGTACGGGCCTCCGCAGTTGGAGCAGGCACCGAACGATATGACGTACTTGGGCTCGGGCATCTGCTCGTAGAGCCGCTTGACGGCCGGGGCCATCTTGTCCGTGACCGTGCCCGAGACGACCATCAGGTCAGCCTGGCGCGGGCCGGGCGCGAAGGGGATCACACCGAGCCGGATGAAGTCGTGCCGGGCCATGGAGGCCGCGATGAACTCGATCGCGCAGCAGGCGAGCCCGAAGTTGAAGACCCACAGGCTGTAGCGGCGGCCCCAGTTGAGCACGACCTTCATCGGCTCCGGCGCCAGCCTGGAGAGCACTCCCAGCCGCGGCGCGGGCTGCGGAAGGTCCACCGGCCCCGTAGCGGCCGTCGTCTCCACGCCCGTTTCTGCGTTCTTCTTTACGTCCATTCCAGGACGCCCTTCTTCCATGCGTACAGCAGGCCCACGGACAGGAAGCCGAGGAAGATGAACATCTCCACCAGCGTCGTACCGCCGAAGCCCGGCGCGGCGAAGACCGTCGCCCAGGGGAACAGGAAGATCGAGTCGACGGCGAAGATGACGTAGAGGAACGCGTACACGTAATAGCGCACCTGCGTGTGCGCCCAGTGTTCACCGACCGGATCGACGCCGCACTCGTAGGTGAGCATCTTCTCGCGCGTCGGCACCACCGGTCGCAGCAGGCGCCCGCTGGCGAACGCCACGGCGACGAAGAGCACGCCCACGACCGCGACCAGCCCGACGACCGAATAGCCGTGGAAGTAGTCCGGCACGTCCGCCCGTCCTCACTTGTCCGTTGTCTTCGCCGAGTCCACCGATCCGTCCGCCACGGAGTCTAGGCCCTGCCCCACCGCCGGGGACCCGCCCGTTCACCAGGTGGGCACGCTTGCCCCGTTTCGCGTCATACGGCGAGCTTCACCACGGGCGACGATCACGGCGGCGGGCACACGATCAGCGATCCGTGTCTTTGGGGTGCCGTGCAGAGGCCTGCACAATCCAGACCTGGCGGCGATCTCGGTCGACCAGGTAGCGCACCCTGCCTCCGCTGGTGACTTCGTACTCCCACTGCTCAAGTTGACGACCGTTGTGACGGTTCGTGGCCAACTCACTCTTCAATTGGTGCTGTCGCCGGTGGTTCTCCCGGGACTCCGGTGCGAGACGCAAGGCATCCACGCAACGACGGGTGTTGGCCAGAGCCAGTCGGCACAACTCTTCCCAGCCCTTCACCGCCTCTCCCGTACCGAAACGAACATCCCACTGATCTTCTGGAGGCGGAACCGTGACCCTGTCAGCGCGTTTTGGTGTCACGTGTCGACCTCAACCCGCCCGTAGTCCCCCTCAGTGGCGAGAAGCGCGTGCCGGTACTCCTCCGGATCGGCCTTGACGCGGGCCGTCGCTCGCCAACCCTCGATGACTCCCTCGGCCTCCGTGTCGACATCCAGTTCCGCTGCGTCGGAAAGCGCCTCAACCAGCTCGACCGTGAAGGCCCGCACCTCGTCGTCCGCGAGATGTCTTATCCACGGGAAGACATCAGCCATGGCCAGCAACAGAGAACGCGCGCCATCGTCGTGCTTCATGAGAGCGAGAAACATCCGCGATGACGTGGACAGGTTTGCGTCCCGCTGCTCCTCGCGGGCCGCAGCGGTCAGATAGAAGTCAGCGGCGTCACGATGGGTCACCCGCACACGCCCCGTGCGCACGGCCCGCTCGGCCACCGCGCGTGGATTGCGCGACAGATCGGAGAAGGTGACGGAGTCAGGGTGGCTCATGCTCATAGCAGGAGCTTAGTCAGAGTACGTTCTGACGTCTACCACACGAACCGTCCGCGACGGGTGATCTTCGTCGGTCCACGGTTCGGGCATCAATCGGCGGCTGAGGTGTCCGTACCGTCGACGGACTCAACCGTCGACGGACTCAACCGTCGACGGAATCAGCGGTTCCGTTCGGACGGGTCAGGTGAGCCATCAGGTCCTGGAGGGCCTGCCAGGGCTCAGCCGCGCCTGCGGCGCCTGCGGCACCTGCGGGATCTGAAGAACCGGGACCGGCAGCGTCGTTGTGGATCGGGTAGTAGCAGCCTGCCCCTCGGAGGCGGCCGAGCATGCGGGGGCGATGAGGCTCGGGCAGCGGGGCGCCCTGCGCGAGCGCGGGGCCGAGTTCGCGTACGGCCTCGCTGCCGAGCACGAAGGCCACCGGTTCCGGCGGGCCTTCCAGCCAGGCCGGTACGGTCAGGTCAGCCCGTGCCGTGCGGTGCTGGATCAGCAGGGAGACCAGGCCGTACTCGGCGACCAGTTGCCCGGCCAGCTCGCTGAGGGCGGCGTGCGACGGGACCCCGCCGCCGCCAAAGGCCACCGTGACCTCCTCCTCGACACCGGATTCGGTACGCGAGATCCGCAGCGTGGCGAGGGCGGCTGGACGCTCCGGAGCGCCGACGACGACGAGCGAGGTCGGCGCCGGGGCGCGCGGACGGGCGAAGTCCGTCAGCGCGCCCGGTGACCACGGCTCCCCCGCCGGTTCCGCGCTGCCCCAGCCGGCCGGTGGCTCGCCGGTCAGCTGCCGCCAGGCCGCCTCCAGCGGTTCGCCGAGCAGGAGTCCGGAGGTGGCGGGGCGGCGGGTACGGAAGGTGAGGAGGAGCTGGTGTCCGTCCGAGGGGGCCGGGCCCACACCGGGGCCGCGCGCGGTGAACGCCGGGGCCAGGCGGTCGGCGGGCTCGAACGCGCCTTCCTGCCAGCGCAGTTCCGTGCCGGAGAGGCCGTCGTAGTAGCCGCCCGCTCCGTCCTGTACGACCCAGCGGTTGGGCAGGCCCGTCAAAGCCGTACGGGTGGGCAGGGTGAGGCGTGTGCCGGGCTGGGTGACGATCTGGAGGGCCCGGCCGTCGGCCGTCGCGGCGCGCAGCGCGTCCGAGAGCCAGGCGGTCATCGCGACGAGCGGGCGGTCCTGGATCACCACGGCAGCCCGCTCCGTCAGTACGTCGACCGCGGGCTGTTCGGCTGCCGGGGCGCTCGCCCCGACCGCGCCGGACGGCAGCACCGCCGCGCCCCCGGCGGGCGCGGCGGCACCGGGCGGCCAGACCGTGCCGCCGAGCTGCCCTGCCAGCCGGGTGGCGATGGCGCCTGCCAGCGGTCCCGCGTCCCGGGCTCCCGTCGCCCCGCGTACCTCCGTCCACCAGACCGGCCCGCCGACCTCGACGCCGAGCAGCCGCGCGGCCTCGCCGGGGACGCGCACCAGCATCGGCGACTCCACGGACGCCAGCGGCCGCCCCTCCGCGTCACTCAGCTGGATCACGGCGCCGTCGGCCCGGGTGGACAGCCCGGTGTCGGGCCCGGCGGACATCAGTGCGGCCAGCAGGCTCCAGCTGTCGGGCATCCGTTCGGTGAGCGCGATCACGTCGGTGGTCATGAGGCGTCCCCCGGGGCTGCCGGCTCTTCGGCCAGCGCGGTCTGGATGAGTCGGTGGGGCGCGCCGCGGCGTACGAAGGTGCCCCGGCCCGGCACGCGGGGTGCCGCGTACACGCCGGGGAAGAGCTGGCCCTCGGAGCGGTCCCCGGTCATCACCAGGGCCGCGGTGCCGCTCTCCCGCAGCGTTGTCAGAAAGGGCGCGTACAGCGCGCGGGAGGCTCCGGCGACCCGGCGCGTGACGACGAAGTGCAGGCCGATGTCGGGTGCGGAGGGCAGGTAGGGGAGGAAGGGTTCGAGCGGCTGCTGTCCGGCGCTGGCGAGCACGTCGTAGTCGTCGACGAGGACGACGATCCGCGGCCCGTCGAACGCGGAGCCGCCCGCGGCGAGGAGTTCGGGGGCTGTGCTGTCGTCCGGCATCCGCTTCTCCAGTTCGGTGGCGATGGCGCCGGAGAGCGCGTACGCCAGGCGGGCGTTGTGCGCGTAGCCGCCCCGGTATTCCTCGGGCACCAGGCTGTACAGCCCGCGCCGCGGGTCCATGACGGCGAAGACCAGGTCGTCGTCCCCGTAGCGCGCGAGCAGGCCGGTGGTGATCAGCCGCAGCAGGTTCGTCTTGCCGCACTCGCCGTCTCCGAAGACGATCAGGTGCTGGTCGTGCCGGAAGAGGTCGAGCAGTACGGGGTCGAGGGCGCCCTGGTCCAGGCCGATCGGCACCCGGTGCGGCTCGGTGGCCACGCTGGACACGGTGGCCAGGCGGCGCGGGCCGAGCCGGGCGGGCAGCACCCGCACCGGAGGCGCGGAGTCACCGGGCCAGGCGCCCCGTACGGTGCGCACCGCTTCCTCGACGGCGGCGCCCAGGTCGTCCACAGTGCTGAGGGAGTCGATTCGGGGCAGCGCCGCGTGGGCGAACAGCTTGGCGTCGGTCAGCACCCGGCCCGGCTCGTCGGCGGTGAGAGTCTCGGCGAGACGGCGGCTGACGCTGCTGTCGGAGGGGTCGTTCAGGCGCAGTTCGACACGGGTGCCGAAGGCGGACTGGGCGACGATGCGCACGTCGTTCCAGCGCAGCACGCCCGCGACGACATGGATGCCGTAGCCGCTGCCGCGCTTGAGCAGGTCGTTGACCCCGTCGTCCAGCTCCTCGAACTCGCCGCGCAGCTCACCGAAACCGTCGATGACCAGGACCACATCGGTACAGCCGAGCTGCGGAAGCCCGCCCTCGGCCCGCAGGGCACGCAGCTGTTCGACGGAGTCGATCCCCTGGTCGCGGAAGATCTCCTCGCGGGCGGCGAGCATGCTCCGGACCTCCTCGACCGTACGCGCGGCCCGCTCGTGGTCGGCGCGGCCCGCGACCCCGCCGACGTGGGGCAGGCCGGACATCGCCTGGAGTCCGCCGCCGAGGAGGTCGAGACCGTAGACGCCGACCTCCTGCGGGGTGTGGGTGAGCGCGAGGGAGAGGATCAGGGAGCGCAGCAGCGTCGTCTTGCCGGACTGGGGACCGCCGATGACCGCCACATGGCCGCCGGCGACGGTCAGGTCCAGGAGCCACTGGCCCTGCCACTGCTTGTCCGGATCGTCCAGCAGCCCCAGCGGCACACGCAGCGCGCCCTCGGGGCCGGTGGCGAGCCGCGTACCGTGCCGCCCCGTCACGACCGGGCCCGCGACAGCGTCCAGCGGCAGCGCTTCGGGCAGCGGCGGCAGCCAGATCTGGGGGACGGCGGGGGCGGCGTCCGCGAGCTGTCCGACGACGGTGCTCAGGAGGGTCGGGCCGATGGTCCGGCGCGGCGGCGCCTGCTGCGCCGGGCCGGGGCCGCCCGCGCTGTCCAGGGTCTCCGAACCATCGGAACCGGCTTGGCCGTCCGGGGAGGCGAGCGTGTTGTACGCCGGATAGGGCAGCGCGGCCGGCCCCGCGTCCGCCTCCTCGTCGCGCCGTACGGGGCCGCTGTAGGGGCCGGAGACGTAACCCGCCTTGAACCGTTCGTAGGCGCTGGTGTCCACCTTGAGGTAGCCGAAACCCGGGATGGGCGGCAGCTGGAAGGCATCCGGAGTGTCCAGCACCGTACGGGACTCCTCGGGCGAGAAGGTGCGCAGTCCGAGACGGTAGGAGAGGTAGGTGTCCAGGCCCTTGAGCTTGCCCCCCTCGATGCGCTGGCTGGAGAGCAGCAGGTGGACGCCGATGGAACGGCCGATGCGGCCGATGGAGAGGAAGAGGTCGATGAAGTCCGGCTTGGCGGTGAGCAGCTCACCGAACTCGTCGATGACGACGAACAGATGGGGCAGCGGTTCCAGCTCCGGCCGCTGGGCGCGGGTGGCGGCGTAGGTGGAGATGTCGGCGATGTCGCCTGCCTCCTTCAGCACCTGCTGACGCCGCTTGACCTCACCGGCGAGGCTGGCGTGCACGCGCTCGACCAGCCCGGCCCGGTTCTCCAGATTGGTGATGAGCCCCGCCACATGGGGCAGTTCGCCGAACGGGGCGAAGGTGGCGCCGCCCTTGTAGTCGACGAGCACCATCGCCAGATCCTCGGGCGGGTGGGTGGCAACCAGCGCCAGCACGAGGGTGCGCAGCAGCTCGCTCTTGCCGGAGCCGGTGGCACCGACACACAACCCGTGCGGGCCCATGCCCAGCTCGGCGGACTCCTTCAGATCCAGCAGCACCGGCTCGTGGGTGTCGCCGAGCCCGATCGGCACCCGCAGGAAATCCTGATCGCCGCGCGGAGCCCAGAGCCTGCCCGTGTCCAGGGCGGCCGCGTCCTCGATGCCCATCAGCCCGGCGAAGTCAACCGGCCCCGAGAGCGGAGCGCCCGCGGCGGCAGACTCGGGCGAGAGCCGCAGCGGTGCCAGCATCCGGGCCAGGCCCGCCGCCCCGGCCGCCGTCAGATCGTCGAGGGCACCGTGCACC
The DNA here is from genome assembly GCF_025165795.1 of Streptomyces gossypii. Classification (GTDB taxonomy): domain Bacteria; phylum Actinomycetota; class Actinomycetes; order Streptomycetales; family Streptomycetaceae; genus Streptomyces; species Streptomyces gossypii. Next base: position 149,196 of record NZ_JAJAGO010000009.1, on the reverse strand, counting down.
GTGACCGGCTGTTCGCCGCGCAGATCCTCGACGGTCACCATGCAGCCGTCCTCCCCCACGGTGATCCGCAACGACACCTGCCCCGGCTCGTCGATGCGCCGCTCCAGCAGATGCAGGACGGTGACGCCCATGTCGGGGAGCGGAACAGCCTCGTCGGGACGGGGCAGCTCGGACGCCACCTCGCCATGGCTGTCGCTCAGGACGAGCAGCCGCTTCGTGAGCCGCAGCGCGTCGCGTCCGGCCAGCCCACGCCGTACCTCGGCCGCGTAGGCGGCCCGCCGCCGCAGTTCCCCGGCGAGCGCCGCGCCGAGCCCGGGGACGTCCCCTGCGATACGGCGTACGGGGACGGGCCCGTCCCACTCCTGCGGGTCGAGGATGTGCGGCAGCCACTTCACCCACGCCCAGTCGGACATCCGGGGCTCGGGCGCCGCCAGGGCAAAGGCCAGATCATCAGGAGCGTGACCGGCGGCCGCCTGCAGGGCGAGCGCGCGCACGACACGCAGCACATCCTCACGCGCGCCGATCACGCTGACATTTCCCGCCCGGTCCAGCGGCACCGACAGCGGCGTCTCGGGGACGGCGGCGAAACGCTGCTGAAGACCGGCCGCCTCATTGAGCATGAAGGGATCCGGCGGAGTGAGCACCGAACTGCCCTGCTGCTCCATGCGCAGCGTGCGTACGGGCGACTCGCCGGTGCCCACCCGCACCTCCAGGAAGTCCCGGTCCAACCGCCGGCGTTCCCAGAGCCGTGCCGGATCGCGCACCAGGTCGTACAGCGCCTCCGGAGGCGGCGACAGCACCCGGGCAACAGCCCGGCGCTCGCGATCCTCGGCGCTCAACTCCTCGCGCAGACCCTCCAGATACTCCAGATAGCTCTCCCGCTGGGTACGCCGCGTGCGCTGCGCCTTGCCCCGCTGCGAGAACAGCAGCAGCACCCCGCCGACCACCGCGACGACCAGCACGATGGCCCCGATCGCGGCGAACCGGCTGCTGCGGATGACGGTCATCATCACGACGGAGCCCATCACGCCCATCATCGGCAGCAGCGAGGTGGCGGCCGAACCGCCCTTGCCGTCGGGGAGGTTGGGCGGGGGCTCCATGAGGCGCTCGACCGGAGGCGGGAGCGGCCGGGTGGTGCGGGCGGGACGGTGGACCACCCGTACGCTCATCGCGCCCGCTCCCCCGCGAACGGCTGCGTCGGCCCACCGGGCGCGCGCCCTGCGGGAGCCTGACCCGCCCGTGCCTGGCCTGCTGGTGCCTGTCCCGCTGGTGCCTGTCCCGCTGGCGCCTGTCCCGCTGGCGCCCGCTCTCGAGAAACGGCACGGTCCATCACCGCGGCGGCCAGCAGGGCTGCCGCCTCGCGGGTGGCGCGGCCGAGCAGTTCGGTACGTACGGCGCCGCCGGCCGCGAGGTGGCGGTCGTACGGCAGTACGGTCACCGCCGCGCCGCCGGTCTCCAACTGGGCGACGGCACGGGCCTGGTCGAGCGCGGCGTCAGGGGAGGTGCGGACCAGGGCGACGACAGTCGTCGGCAGCATGCTGCGGTGCACCTTCCCGAGCCAGTCCAGCACCGTCCTGGTGGCGGCGACGCCCTCCACCGTCGCCGGAGTGGTCAGCACCCGCGCCTGGCCCGTCACCAGCGCCGTGCGCGCCACCTCGGCGGGCAGCGACTCGCAGTCGACGACGGTGGTGCCGAAGTAGCGGCGCACCGCGGCCATCACGGTGCGATAGGTGCCGACGTCGATCTGCGCCCCGACCGATCCCTGGCTGCCGGGCAGCAGCCAGCCGCCGCCCTCGAACGGCAGGAGATAGCCGGTCAGGTCGGTGATGCGCATCGACGGGTCCACGATGCGGGCCAGATCCGGGACCGACCAGCGCACCTCGGTGGCACCCAGCCGCCGGGGCAGGGTGCCCAGCGCCGGATCGGCCTCCACGGCCAGCACCGGGTCCGGACGGTAGTGGGCGTAGGTCAGACCGAGCAGCGCGGCGACGGTGGACTTGCCGGAGCCGCCCCGGATGCTGGTGACGGCGATCTGGCGGCCGGTGGTGACGGGCTGCTGAATGGCCCGCGCGGCCTCGGTGACGGCGGCGGTGTCCCGCGCGGCGGAGGCCACCAGGGAGCGCAGGGCGCGTGCCGTGCGCCGGGCGAGCGTGTCGCCGTGCCGGGAACGGCCCTCGGCGGCTGCCAGTTCGGGCGTGACCAGCGGCACGGAGAGCGGCGACGGCAGGGGGAGGCGGGGCGGGGACGAAGCGTGCGCGGGCGGGGACGAAGTGTGCGCGGGCGGGGACGGCGGAAGCGGAGGCAGCGGGCTTGACGGGCGGGGCTGCGGCGGCGGGCTCGCGGCAGCGCCCACCGGGTTCGCAGCGCTCGGTGCGCTGGGTGCGCTGGGTGCGCCGGGTGCGCCCGTCGCACCCGGTGCGCCCCCGGTGGCGGGTGAGCTCAGATCCCTCAGCACATCGCGCTGCCAGTCCTGCTGACCGCCGCCCGGTGCCGGGGTCGGGCTGTTCCGTGCCGCCATCAGACTCGTGCCCCCATCAGCCTCGTACCCATCGCCCCGTACCCGTCAAAACGTGTCCAGCAGACGGCCGTACACGCCGAACGCCCCGATGGCCACCGGTATCAGCACCACCACACCCACCGACTCCACGAAATTCATCACCCGCCGCAGCCGCACTCGTACGTGGTCGGGCGGCCGGGCGACGAGCACCGCGAGCGGGAGCAGCGGCAGCGCGCACAGCGCGGCCAGCGGCGCGGCCGTACCGCCGTCCCCCTCGGCCCAGAGCACCAGCAGCCGTACGGCGAGCACCGCCCCGGCCGCCTGCAGCGCGACCACCTCCACGGCCAGCGGATAGGCGCGGGCCCGGGAGAAGAGCACCACGGCCAGCAGCGCCACCGCCGCCACCGCCCAGCTGTTCGCGCGGTCGGCGGCGAGCCAGCCGCCACCCGCGGCGGATACCGCCACGGCCACGGTCGCCAGGGCGAGCCCGCGGTGCGTGGCCGCCAGGGCCACATCCACCCCGTGCCTGCTCACCGACGTCTCGGCCACCCGCCGGTCGTCCAGACGGGTCAGGCCCGCGCTCATCAGCGCAAGCCTGGGCAGATACCCCAGCGCCAGCACCGACGCCGCGCCGAGCGCCGCACCCACCTGGTATCCCCCGGAGAACAACCACCCGAGCTCCCAGCCGCCCACCACCACGGCGACGGCCACCGCGCCGACATAGCCGCCCCGGCCGACCGGGGTCACCATCGCCAGCAGGACCAACGTCACCGTGACGGCCAGGCCCATGGCGGCCAGCCGCGCATCCGCCGTCCCGGCGGTCTCCGTCGCCGTCCAGGCGGCGAGCAGGCCGAGTCCGCCGCCGAGCATGATCAGCGCGGTACCCAGCTCCCGGCCGCCCAGCCACGCCGCCAGGGCGCCGACGGCTCCGGCGACGACGGCCACCGCCGCGAACGGCAGCCCGACATCCTCCTGTCCCAGCCACACCCGCGCGGCGAACGCCGCGACCAGCCCGAGCAGCACCGCGGCCGTACCTGCGGCCCACGCGCGCGTACGGCCGTCCCAGCGCCAGGCCCGTACGTCCAGATCCTCCGCCGTCTCATCGGCCACGTCGTGCACGACGGGCGCGGCGGGCGTCTCCTCCGCCCGCACCAGACGCAGCACGGCACCGTCGGCTACTCGCGCGGACGCCAGCGTGTCGTCCTGCGCCAGCACCTCGCCACGGGCGGTCACCAGGCGCCGCAGCAGCGGCCGTTCGGAGGCCCGGTCACCGAGCAGGTCCAGAATGTCGGGCAGCAGCTCGCCCACCGGCTCGTCCGCCGGGAGCAGCATGTCGATCCGCCGCCGCTCACCGACCAGCGTCACCCTGCTCAGCGTGCTGCGCCGCCCGGCGGCCACCGCCGCCCTCACCCTGCTGTCCCCGCCACCACGTACGGCGCCGAACGCGCCGGTCCCTCGTCCTTCTTCTCCAGAATCCGCTCGGAGACGAACGACCACCCCACACACCCGGCACACATCACCGCGGCCAGCGCGATGCCCCCGAAGATCTTCCCGGTGTTCTCGTCCAGCGTCCGCCGCATCCGCTCCGCCCCGAACAGCAACGCGTCCCGCAACCTCCGCCGCCGCACCGCGACGGACTCCAACAACTGCCCGTCATAATCCCGAGCCACCGCTCCCCCCTCCTCCGCAGCCTGCCCCAACACGATACGCGATCACCGAACACCAGTGCGTAACCGGGGAACGGTCACCGGAGCCCTCCGAGCACCGTGCGTCCGACCGCCCCCGGCCGCCCCCGGCACAGCCGGGCGCGTCACCAGCGGCGGCGCCTGCCCCAGTCCCGCCGGTCGCGTTCATACACCTTGTCCGGCGCGAGCAAACTGGTCTCACCGGTGAAGCGGAGGAAGTCCGCATCGATGCAGTTGTCCCAGTCATCGGCGCAGCGGTGCTCCCAGTCGCGGCCATCGGGGCCGTCCTCCAGGCGAGCACGGTGCACCCGACGCCCACGCCAATAGAACTCGACCAGCGCGACGCCCGGGGGCTGCTCGAAGGTACCGAGCGGAGCCAGCCAGGGCGGGTCCATGCCCACCTGCTCATTGCCGAAATAGTTCGGAGTGGTCGGGGTGGGCAGCCCGTCCTGCTTGATACCCCGCTCCTCGTCATCTCCCATACCGCCGCCCATTGGCGTGGTGGGAGACGCACTGGAACCCACATCCGCACTGCGGTCGTTGCCCGTGCGGTAACTACCCGCGACCCCGAGCCGCCATGATCCGTCGGAATGACGCTGCCACGGCTCCTGCGGAGCCATTGGAGGAGAGTCACCAGCGCCGATCACACGCACCTCGTCGAATCCGTACCGACAGTAGGACCGCGGACCGTCATTGACGTCATCCCGCCAGATCACGTCTTCACAAGACCCTTCGTCGTAATGGCGCCCCCAGATGGCGTGATAGTAGGGAAGCTCACAGAACCCGACGATGTCGGGACTCTTACCGCCTCCGTACTGAACATCGACATACTCACCCCCTGAGTGCCGCCGCGTATATACCGGAACGTGATATGAGCCATTGCGCCCCAACAACATCCAGGTGATCCACTCGGCTTCGGTTTCCCCGATCCGCTCGGCACCCCACGTCTTATCGCGAGGATCCGCATAGACTCGGATAAAATCCGTAAATATGTTCGACATAATCCCGTCCTGTCAGGAACGGCTGACTCAGGTCGGCCAACTTCTTGCCTCGCACTGGGCGACGTATTCTCGAGCAGGGAGACGGGTCGGAGGGAAGTGGACTCTATCTCCACACTTTGGGAACAATTACCAGTCGCCCCAAGGGAGCTCTTGTCGGATCCCTGCTATCGATACGCTCCTGCGTATCGAACGGAACCGCCCAGAATTCGCCGAATTCCATACTGCGCTAGCAATACACCACAAAAGCGTATTGCTCGCTCCACGCTCGATTTACCAGAAGCTCAAAAGCTGCCTTATCGCTTCTCTCCTAGATAACACCTCTCCCCCTCCGGAGTCTCCTGAAACTGCCGCACGACACATACTCCGTGCCGCCACTCCTGGAACTGTTAGTGACGAATTCTTCGCTCCAGCAGCTCATCAACCGAAACGCGGGACACCACAATTCCTTTTTCTATCCAGGCTCAAGTTGCATTACCTTCACTCATTCGCAATTCGAACCACGCGCGTTGTTCCTCGACCGATGCCAATCGGAAATATTCAGCAGGCGGCACCTCATCAAAGATGTCCACCGTTCGCGGGCGCGGAGATGATTCCCAATAGTAGGCTCGCATGCCACCTCCCATATCCAAGGCCATCCGACTTGGGTGAACGTTCACAAGAGCCCCCATAACGGCAGGTCGAAGACCATCCGCCTCCAACTCCCGACGAATCATCACCAGCGCGCTGTAGAAGTTCCACGAAGATCCCCGGAGAACGCGTTCATCGCGGGTCACAGAAACCATGTACTCATAGTGATATCGGGTACCCGGTAATTGACTACCAAGCAGACGAGCGTCCGTACTTCCGCCGCTGCCAATGAGAGTCACGTGCTTGTCGTACAGAACTTCGACTTCAGACATCGCCTCTCTCCTTTCAGCTAGCGTGATCAGGTCGAGAACTCTCCGTACCAACTGCATTGGCGCAGGTGTTTCGGGAGGTACTCGGCCCTGCTATCCGCCTGATCGAGTACTTCTTCAAAATAGCCTTTGGGGCCTTCATTCCTCAGGAATCGGATGCACCACGCGCAAGGAAATCTCAGCATTTGCAATCATTCGAGTTACTTCAATTAGAGGATTGCGGAACTCCGCCATGACGACTTCGGCTGGTTCGATGCGATGAACCTCTCGATCAACGCCTCGAGCTTCAAGGACGAACCTGAACCCACATGGAGCTGCGGCATCATCTGAAATCTGCCAGGAAGCGCCACGTTTCCGAATCAATACATCTGCCAGGTACGCAACGAGATCAGTATGCAGCGTGACCCAGTCAGATTTCTCGAACTGATGCGGCGGCAACCGTGCAACATAGTTCTGCAGGGCAGCGAGAAGAACCGATGGATCTGCCCCATACTCCGCAGCATTGGCGCCCAACACACCGGCTAAGGCCAAGGCGTCCTGGTGGCCTTCTTCAGTCCATCGAGCAAGAGATTCCCAGCCGGTATCCAAGAAGGAAACCGGTTCGAGTGGGTGCAGATCAGGAATGGAATAGTTCACTGGGTATCTCCAGTCATGGAGGCGCTAAGTTGCTTTGCCTTGCCATGTCTTGATCTGGGCGCGAATAAAGAGGAGATCGGCTACTCGCATGCCACCTCCCACGTCCAAGGTCATCCGACTTGGGTAGACGTCCAGAAGAGCCCCCGTCACGACAGGTCGAAGACCATCAGCCTCCAACTCCCGGCGAATCACTACCAGCACGCTGAAGAAGTTCCACTAAGAGTCCGGGAGTTCACGTTCATCACGGGAAGCGAGACAGGTCGACCTATCGAGATCCGGATAGTTCTTGAAGCTCATCGAGACTCATAGAACCAGTCACTCCTTCCAGTCGCCCCGCCCCATGGTCCTCAGGCCAGTTCGCAAGCTCCTCCAGGGCCTGAAGCGGCGTGAGAGAATTCTCCTTCGCCCAGCCAAGGTTTTTCATCCAGTGCAGTGCTGCATACAATGCATCATCGCCGACGGAGCTTCGCGGCTCATATCCAGCCGCACCTTCCCTGTCCGACGCCCAAAGATACCCAAGCACCGTATCCCCTCTGACCACCCGCGCATAGCTAACCCGCGACTCGGCAAAATCGTGGTATCTGTGCACAGAGTTCGGCAGTTCAGAAATGATGCCACCCAACCGGTAAGGCACCTCAAATATGCCCCATGAGTCGAGGAGTTCCGGATCTTCGTCCGGCTGATCCTCGAAGCCCGTCGGTGAAGGAGTCGCGTGGCTGGTCGGGTCTCCCGGATCTGGTTCGGCGCCCACGAACCTGGTGACTTCCAGCAGGACGGAGCGCAACCTAGGAGCATTCGCACGCTGAATATCAAACTGCTCTCGCCCACGCAAATCCTTGTTGAGCCACGGGTCCGAATACGTGGACAACGTGACCAGTTCTTCGGTAGTACCCGTAGCGCTCACCTCAATAACGAAGTGCTTCTCAGCTCGCACCGTCTCGTCATGTTCCATCCACTCACCTGCACAATGCAACTGGAGTACGGATAGATGCGGATCAGGCAGAGATAGATCAGTGGCCCCCAGGGAACGGATGAGCTCCTGCGCATCTACCACAGAAGCATCGGCTTCCACGCCACTCCTACTGAAGCTCAGGGTGCCGCCCTGGCCCAGCGAACGGATCTGCAAGGTCGACCTTGCTTTCCCTACAATGATCCGGTGACGGGTAAGGATCCCATGAACATTCAGCGCAGTACTGGCGCAACGATCTACAGACCCGCGGTCTAGATCCGTATCCCTGACTGTCCAGTTCCAGCTACCGACAGGTGTAGTCGTGATCACGGTGTACTCCCCGGATAGACTCGAGCGCCTGGTGGGATGACGAGCATTCCATCATCCAGTCTAACAACAAATGAAATACCCATTCCCTTGTCACGTTTTAGCGAATGAGTTCCTTTGTGTACTTCCATGAGCTCACCAGGGATTCCCCTCCGAGTCCAGTCCGCCAGAGTTCCTTGTCCATCAACAAGCATCACCTTGTGCGTGAACTCTGAGACTTGAAGCTGCCTCAGGTACTTGTCGCGCGTGATCTCATCAAAAGGACTCGCGGGGTTATTCAGGCCTTTCATTTGATACCCGAAGGATCTACCATCTGAATCGCGCACCAAGACATCGACATCCATGCCATCTTTGTTTTGAACTTCGAAGGCTATATCACGGAAGCCGTTTGCGTGCAGTTCATCAGCGAAGCGCAACTGGGATATGGCGGGATCGACATGACTCACCTTACCGGACCCCAGAAACGAAACAACCTTTCCGAAATTCTCATTTCGTACGAACTTACCGGAAGTGATGATGTCTGCAATCTGCTGCCCGTCTGGGCGAGCAGCAAGCCTGTCCAATGCTTTCTCGAGGACCTTAGGCTTGGGGCGCTGCGGGCCAGGCAGGTCCTTGAGAGCTTCGCGAAGATTGCTTTCCGCCTCGCTTCCCCGCACGAAGGGCTGACCCCCTGCCGCAGGCGATGTGTCCCCTGAGGAGGTGACGGGGTTGCCGCCAGAAGGTGATTCCGGCAGCGTGCCGTCTGGGGTCGAGCTGTCACCTGCATTGTGAGTCGCCGAATTTCGGCTTCGCCCGGGTTCTTCTCCCCATCCTCCGGCGTTGTCTGAGCGGGGGCTCTCAGGCGACCCGCGGCCGCCCTCTGGGAGGTGCTCACCGGGCGCACCTCTGCCCGGGGTGCCGCCTTGTCCGGGGCTGTTTGAACCCCCTCGGGGCTCCGGAATATCGCGACTGGTGCCTGCTTCGCCCGGTATTTCGCGGGCTGTCGCCGGGTCCCGTGGTGTTGGTCCGTCGGCGTTGGCGCGGGCGGTGAGGTCGCCGGGGTCCTGGCGGGCGCCGACGCCGGCGAGTTCGTGTTCGGGGGCGGCGGACGGGGTGGTGGCGCGTTCGGCGGCGGAGCGTTCGTGAGGGACGTCGCGGGCGGGCTGGATGGCATCGCCGTCGGCGTTGCGGAGGCTGTTGTCGGGGTGGAGGAAGACGTCGTCGTCGAGCTTGACTCGGCCGTCGGGTATCTCGACGGCGCGATGGCCCTCGGGGAGAGGGCCTCGCACTGGAACGGGGGTACCGTCGCGGAGGGCGTAGGTGCCGTCGGATAACTCGACGGCTTTGGCCGCGCCCAAGTCCTTGAGCTGGGCGAGGACACCGCTCAGCTTGGGCACCTTGGCGACGCCGACGGATGCCGCCTTGGTGAAGGCTCGGACGGGGTCGATGAGTTGGGCCGCGCGTACCGCCTTGGCGGCCTTGCTCGCACCCGTGGGCGCGGTGAGCATAGTGATGGCGTTGAAGGTGGTCGTTCCCGCGGCCTTGGCGGGGTCGTTGCCCCACTCGTCATAGGCCACCAGAGCTTTGGCGAAGTCCCCGGCGGCGTTCTTGAGGTCCTGTTCGGTTTTGCTGTCCCCTTCGCCAGCCATCTTCCCGCCCCAGTCGAAGGGTTCCTTGGCGTAGGCGCCGATGCCGCCGAGGACCTTGCCCAGGCCTGTCCATGCCTTGCCGAAGTCGTCGCCGAACGGGTTGACCAGCGTGCCGATTCCTCTGAGGGTGGCGAAGAGTCCGCCTTCGACGAGGCCGTCCCAGACGAATCGTTTCGTTCCGACCGCCGCGTCCTTGTACCAGGGGAGGTCCTTCTGGACGACCGATCCCCAGGGCGTCTTGCCGACCTTCTTCATATCGGCGACGGAGAGGCCGTACATGTTCTTGCCGTGCGAGCCGTCGTCTGCAACCAGGGGCGGCAGGCCGAGCAGGACGCGGATCTTGCTGGCACAGGAGCGTTCCGCGGCCCAGAACTGGGCCTGGACCATCTTGACCCCGGAAACGAGCTTGTTATTCTTGTCCTTCTTGGCCTCGTCGCGATTCCAGGTGTCGTCGCCCTCAACCTCCGCCTCGAAGGCGAACGCCTCGCTGCTCAACGTCTCCAGGCGCTTGACCAGTGGACGGATCTCCGTGGCGTAGGTGTCCAATGCCTCCGCGACTCGCTCCAGTTGGAGTGCGAAATCCTCCGCCCGGTCCCGCACGGGCTTGGTCGTCGCGAGCAACTGCGCGGTTTCCGGGGCCTTGTAGTACGCCGACAGCCCCTGGAACTTCGAGTGCGTGTCCGCCCCCGTGCTGCGTATCTTCCCAGCATCCTTGCGCAGGCTGGTGATGTCCTTCTCCAGCTGCTCCAGATTCCCCGTGTAGACAGGTATGTCGAGCCATGAGATCGGCGTCGCACCCATCAGCCCTCGCCCTTCGCCTCGGCACGCGCCTTCTTCATCCACGCGTCCATGTCCGGCTCCGCCAGTGTCTTGTGCATCGTGTCCGCCGCCATGTCCTGATCGCCCCGCAGATACTGCACGGCGGCGTCACTTGCCCCCTTGACGGACCTGGCTCCACGGACACCGATGTAGAGCAGGTCCTCCTGGGTCCTGGTGGCGAACTCACCGACCGCGCCCGCCACCGCTCCACCCACCCCGCCGTCGGTGCGCTGGTTCCCGCCCTGGGAGGCCGCCTGGTCGCTGCCCTGGGAACCGGCGGCAGTGCCCAGGGTTCCGGCCGACCGGGCCGCAGAGGTGATGTTCTCGCTGTACGCCTCCACCTGGGCCTGGAGGCCGTCGATTTCCTCGCCCGTGTTCGTCAGAATCCGGCCGATATCCGTCGGCCACAGGTCCCAAACAGGCATGCCGTCTCCCCCGCAACTCCCCCGTGTGAAATATCTGGTCCCCTACGTGTCAGCCGATGCCGTCCACGGCCGACTTGGCACGTTGCAGCGTCTGCTGGGCCGTGCCGTCGTTCTTCTCCAGCGTCGTGCGCAGCAGGCGGATGATCGCCCGGACTTCGTTCGCCGAACGGTTCCAGCGCTGCTCGACACCCTGGTACTGGTCCGACACGCCGTCCGCCTGGAATTCCGTCATCGCGGCCTTCACCTGACGGTCGCGGTCGCCGATCACCTGCTCCAGCTGCCCGATGATCTGCGCCAGGCTCCCCTGCACCTCGCTGGAGGCACCCGTGTCATAGCTCCTGCGGTCCAAACCCATGCTTCACAGCCCCCTCAACGGCCGGAGAACCGGGCCGCGTCGAAATTCGCGGACGACATCGACGCCCGCGCGTTGTCCGCCGACTCCTGGTCACCCGAGCCGAACGCCGTATCCATGCCGGACTGGCCGCCCAGAATCGCGGCCAGCGCGCTGTTGAGCGCAGAGGTGATCTCATCCGAGTTGTTCTTGAACTGGTCGAAGGCAGCCTTGCCCTGGCCGTTGAACTTGCCTTCCAACGGCTGTGCCGCTGCGACCAGTTGCCTGATCAGCGATCCCAGATCCTGTGACGACCCGTCCGACTGCTGGATCAGCGTCGACAGTGTCGTGTTCCCCATGTCGAACTTCATGCCCATCGCGAAAGCCTCCTCGGCCCCACAACGGTCAGACGCACACGCCCCCTTGCTCACTCATAGGTACCAGTTCGAACACGCTGCGTGCAACGGAGTTCCGAACACGCGGACGAGACGCACGCCACACTCGTCACCGGGAACCGCCGGAGCCCCCACCCAGCAACTCGAACCAGACCGCCTTGCCGCCCGTCGTACGTGCGAAGTCGTAGTGGCCCCACCGATGAGCGAGCCGCTGTACGAGAAACAGGCCGCGCCCCCGGTCCGGTAGGTCTCGGCGGGCGCGGGGGCCACGACGGGCGGGCGCGAGTCCGTGTCCCTGACCGTGGTGCGCAGCGTGCCCTCGGCCCAGCACACCCGTACGTAGACGCTGCCTTCGGAGTAACAGAAGGCGTTCGTGACCAGTTCACTCAGCAGGAGCTCGGCCGTGTCGATCAGCTCGCGCAACCCGTGCTCCCGGAGCACGGTGGTCACGGTGCCCGCACGGAGGCATTGGCGCTCAAGCCCGAAGCCTCGCGCGACTTCATTCGCGCCCTCGCTCACGACCTGTGAAGGGAACACCGACGTGTCCGAACTGACCTGGCAGAAGTCGTCGTACTGCGCCGAGGGCAGCAACTGCGTGGAGCTCGGCGCCGCGCCCGGCGGCATCCTGCACCTCCGGGAATCCGCCGCGCCGGAGCGGATACTCACGCTCAGGATCACCCACCTTCGTGGGCTGCTCCGGTTCGCGCAGCAGGGGAGCGAGGTGGGGGATCTTCGTCGGTCGACGGTTCGGCCATGAAACCGGGGTGAACGTGTCCGTACCGTCGACCGATTGACGCGTCCGGCGGGCGGGCCGGTCAGGCGACCGGGTGCCAGGTGCGTGGGCCGCCGTCCTGGCGGGTGACGCGGCCGAAGACGACGTCGGCGAAGTGGTTGCCGAAGCCGATCGTGCCGGGCTCCTCCAAGTCGGCGACGAGGCGGCGGCGGTGCTCCGTGGACTGCGCCGAGTCGTGGTCGACGGCGGACGACCATTCGGGGTGGGCGATCTGGATCGGCGAGTGCAGGGCGTCGCCGAAGGCGATCAGCCGCTGCCCGCCCGAGGTGATGACGTATCCGGCGTGCCCGGCCGTGTGACCGGGCGTCAGCCGCATCCGTACGCCGGGGAAGATCTCCTCGCCGTCGGCCACCGTCCGGACGTACGGCGCCAGGGCCGCGATGACCTCGGCGCTCGTGCCGTGCGCTTCGGCCAGGTGCCGCTGTGTCCACTCGGGCTCGGACATCAGGTACGTGGCGCCGGCGAAGGCAGGCCGGTCGCTGCCGGGGGCGGGGTGCCAGGCCCAGCCGAGGTGGTCGACGTGCAGGTGAGTGAAGGCCACCGACTCGATGTCGCCCCGCGCGCGGCCGAGCCCGGCCAGGTTCTCCAGCAGGGCGCCGCCGTGGATGGCGCCGTTCGGGTTGCCGGGCACGGCCGGGACGGTCTGCGGGCCGAATCCGGCGTCGATCAGCATGGCGCGGTCGCCGTGCTCGATCAGCAGCCCGCCGATGCCCGCCACCAAGTGGCCTGAGTCGTCCAGGTATTCGGGGTGGGCGGCCCACACCTCGTCGGTGGTGCCCGGGAGCCAGCCGCGCGGCGTCAGCTGCACGGAGCCGTCCGGCACGTAGGTGACCTTGGTGCCACCGAGTCGCAGGGAGCGGAGGCGTGCGGGGCGCCGCAGCCGGTCGTCGCCCTCCCGGGCCGCCCCGCCGCGAGCCGTCTCGCCGCGAGCCGCCCCGGACGGAGCCGCCCCGTCCCGCGCCTCGTGGAACGCACCTTCGCGCGCCTCGTCCGGCGTCCCGTTCCGCACAGAGCTCTCCATGTCCGTCCGTTCCTCTCCTCGGCAGGTCAGCAGGGTGGTGTCGCCCGCCTGATCAACACGGCTCGAGGAGCATATGCTTTCAGCTTGAATGATTCAAGCTTTACTTATTCAGGCTTGATGCGCTTGCTAGACTCCGCCCCATGACAACCTCCGAGCCGCAGGTCACCGCCGAGCGCGAGCTCTGCGGGCTGGTGAACGGGCTGGCCGACCAGATCGGAGGCCACGTCCGCGTGCGGGCGGCGACCCTGGGCCTCACCGCGCCGCAGGCGACCGCGCTGCGCGAACTCACCGGGCCCATGACGATGCGTGATCTTGCCGACCGCATGAGCTGCGAGCCGTCCAACGCCACCTATGTCATCGACAAGCTGGAGAAGCGGCGCCTGATTGAACGGCATCCGCACCCCACCGACCGCCGCGCCAAGCAGCTCGTCCTCACGCCGGAAGGCACCGCGCTGCGCGAGCAGCTGCTCGAACTCCTCGCGGAGGAATCGCCCCTGGCCGCCCTGACCCAGCAGGAGCAGAGCACGCTGCACGACCTGCTCCACCGCGCCGTCACCCGGCGCTGAGCCGGTCGTTGCTCCCGGCGCTCCCCGCGCCCGCCCCCACGACCGTCAGGCCGGTGGGGTTAACCCCACCCGGTACACCCCACCCACCCCATGGTGTCTGGTGACACCACCCGTCAGGCTGGAGCCATGACCGCCAGTCCCCGCGAAACCCACACCGACCCCCTCCCCCACCCCCGCGCCACACTCAGCGCGCAGACCTGGCGGGAAATCGCACATCTGCTCAGCAACATGCCGGTCGACATCTTCGGCTTCCTCTATGTGTCGGTGTGCATCTTCACAAGCGTCCCCTTGTCGATCACCGTCATCGGGCTGCCGATGCTCGCCCTCGGGCTGGGCGGCTGCAGGCTGTTCGGCAAGTTCGAGCGCGCCCGGGCGCGGGCGCTGCTGCGGGTGCGGATCGACGAACCCAGCCCCGTACTCCCCAGCGGTTCCGGGTTCTTCCCATGGCTGTGGGCACATCTGAAGGACCCGGTGGCCTGGCGGCACGCGCTGTATTCGGCAGTGCGGCTGCCCTGGGGAATCCTGACGTTCACCGTCATTCTGACGTCGCTGTTCATCGCCTGGCCGGTGCTGCCCTGGCTGGCCCGGGGGCTGACGAACGCGGACCGGGCCATGGTGCGCGCGCTGCTGTCGCCGTCCGACGAACTGGAGCGGCGGATCGCCGAGCTGGAGTCGGATCGCGGTGCGGTCGTCGACACCGCGGCGGCTGACCTTCGCCGCATCGAACGCGATCTGCACGACGGCGCCCAGGCCCGACTGGTCACCCTCGCCATGGGCCTCGGCCTGGCGAAGGAGAAGCTGCTGGAGGACCCGGAGGAAGCGGCCAAGATGGTCGACGAGGCACACGGCGAGGTGAAACTCGCCCTCCAGGAGCTGCGCGATCTCGCACGCGGCATCCACCCCGCCATCCTCACCGACCGTGGCCTGAGCGCGGCGCTGTCCTCGCTCTCCGCCCGCTGCACGGTCCCGGTGCGGGTCTCCTCCGACCTGACCGAGCGCCCGGCGGCGGCCATCGAGGGCATCGCCTACTTCACCGTCTCCGAGCTGCTCCAGAACATCAGCAAGCACAGCGGCGCCCGTACGGCCCAGGTGGACATGTGGCGTACGGACAACCGGCTGCTGATCCAGGTCACGGACGACGGCAAGGGCGGCGCGACCACCGCGCTGGGCGGAGGCGCGCCCAGCGCGGACGGCGGCAGCAGCGGTGGCACCGGGCTGGCGGGGCTCGCGGAGCGGCTCGGCTCGGTGGACGGGCTGCTCGTCCTGGACTCCCCGGCAGGCGGGCCGACCGTGATCACCGCGGAGCTGCCCTGGCGCGACCGGGAGTTCGGAGCTTCCGAAGCGGGGGGAGCGGGAGCCGGGTCGGGAGCCGGGCTCTCCGGGGCCGCAGCCGGGAGCGGATCCTGAGCCGGGGACCGGCCTGAGCCGCGAGGGCAGGGCCGGGCCGGACACGCAGGTCCTCAGCCCCCTGGGCGGGGTGGGGTAAACCCCCTCCCGAAGACACCGACCGACTCCATGGCCGCTCCACCGCAGCCGGCGGATGCTGGAGACAGCCCACTGACGGGCGTCCGTCACTCGCCTACGCGGCGCAACACGAGACGAAACGAGTGACGGATCCGCGACGGATCTTAAGGACAGGACACATGGGACCCACCGCCACAGCTCCGGCCTACGGCCCCCCGCAGTCTTCACCGCCCGGCTCCGCGCTGCCACCGGCATACCGGCGCCACTGGATTGCCGAGATGGTGCGCGCGCCCTTCGCGGCGCGGACGTGGGGCGCGTTCCTCTATGTCCTGATGGGCCTTCCGGTCGCGATCTTCAGCTTCGTCTACGCGATCACCATGGTCTCGCTCGGTGCCGGTCTGATGATCACCTTCCTGGGGGTGCCGGTGCTCGCAGCGGGGCTGGCGGGATGCCGCGCCATCGGACGGTTCGAGCGCGGCCGGGCCCGGACCCTGCTGGGGTTCGACGTCGCGGAGCCGGAGCCCGTACGCGCACTGCAGCGCAGCAAAGGGCTGATGGCCTGGGTGGGGGCACTGTTCCGGAGCGGCGTCTCCTGGCGGAGCCTGCTGTACACGATGCTGCACTTCCCGTGGGCGGTCTTCTCCTTCTGCCTCTCGCTGGTCTTCTGGGTCTACGGCTGGGGGTTCCTGCTCTACCCGGCGTGGCAGTGGGTGTTCCCCACCTTCACCGGCCAGCCCGGCCTGGAGCTGTGGCAGAACGGGGACAGCCATCTCTATCTGGACAGCGCCACGGATGTCGCGGGCGCGACCGCGTCCGGGCTGGTGCTGGTGCTGTTCACTCCGTGGCTCATCCGGGGCCTGACCCAGGTCGACAAGCTGATGGTGGCCGGACTGCTGGGGCCCTCGCAGCTGGCCACCCGCGTGTGGGAACTGGAGTCGGACCGCGGCGCGGTCGTCGACACGGCGGCGGCCGACCTTCGCCGCATCGAACGCGATCTGCACGACGGCGCGCAGGCCAGGCTCGTCGCCCTCGCCATGGATCTGGGCCTGGCGAAGGAGAAGCTGCTGGAGGACCCGGAGGCAGCGGCCAAGATGGTCGACGAGGCACACGGCGAAGTCAAGATCGCCCTCCAGGAGCTGCGTGACCTCGCACGCGGCATCCACCCCGCCATCCTCACCGACCGCGGCCTGAGTGCGGCGCTCTCGGCGGTCGCCGCCCGCTGCACTGTTCCGGTACGGGTCAATGTGGATCTGGACGACCGGCCCGCACAGGCGATCGAGGGGATCACCTACTTCACCGTCTCCGAGCTGCTCCAGAACATCAGCAAGCACGCACAGGCACGGAGGGCGTCGGTCGAGGTGTGGCGTACGGGAGACCGGCTGATGCTGCAGGTTTCCGACGACGGGAAGGGCGGCGCCCGCGCCGACGCGGGCAGCGGCCTGGGCGGACTGGCGGAGCGGCTCGACTCGGTGGACGGCCTGCTGCTGCTGGACTCCCCGATAGGCGGCCCGACCACGCTGACGGCGGAGCTGCCCTGGCGCGACGCGTAGCCCTTGCGGGCGGCTGCGGCCGACGTGGGGCGGCACGCGGCACCGTCGGCGGGGATTCCGCGCCGGCCCCGTCGGGGGGCCGCCCCCGTGGCGGCGGGAAACGGGGCGGCGGCCCCGACCCCTTCGGTCGCAGACCGGCGCAGGCGAGGCGGAGACCCTGCGGGCCCCGGCGCACGCGCGGACCGGGTCGCGGGGATTTCGCCGGACTCAGTCCGCGAAAGTCGCCCGCTGTGGCGGCGGGAGAGGGCGGGGATCGTCCGGCCACGCCGGCCGCCGGGCCGCGCCAGCGCGAGGCGGGGCCCGGCGGGCCCGGCGCACGAGCGGGCGGCACTAGCCGACGTGGGGCGGTCGGCGGGGACTCCGCCGGGCCCCGTTCGGGGGCCCGGCTCCGTGGTGGCGGGAGAGGGCCCTGCCGCACGCGCGGGCCGGGCCGGGCCGAGCCGGGGAGGTCAGGTCGCCGAGGCGGCGGGGATTCCGCCGGACACGGCCGGGGGAGCTGCTCGCCGTGGCGGCGGGTGAGGGCAGGGCGGGGCAGTCCGGCCCGGGCTGGGCGCGGAGCCGCCGGGGCGGGAGGCGGGGCCCCGCGGGCCCCGGCGCATGCGCCGGGCGGGGCGGGGATGCCTTGGCGCAGGGGCGGTGGGGGTTCCGGCGGACGTGGGATGCTGAGGGCATCTCATCGTGAGCCGGGGGGCGGAAAACGTGGAGGACAGAGTGCGCGTGGTCATCGCCGAGGATTCGGTGCTGCTGAGGGAGGGACTGACCCGGCTGCTCACCGACCGCGGGCATGATGTCGTCGCCGGAGTCGGTGACGGGGAAGCGCTGGTCAAGACGGTGGCGGAGCTCGCGGCGGTCGGAGAGCTGCCCGATGTCGTGGTCGCTGACGTCCGGATGCCGCCGACGCACACCGACGAGGGTGTGCGGGCCTCCGTCCAGCTGCGGGCCGCGCATCCGGGGCTGGGTGTGCTGGTGCTGTCCCAGTATGTGGAGGAGCAGTACGCGACGGAGCTGCTGGCCGGTTCGAGCCACGGTGTCGGTTATCTCCTGAAGGACCGGGTGGCCGAGGTACGGGAGTTCGTGGACGCGGTCGTACGGGTGGCGAAGGGCGGCACCGCGCTCGACCCGGAGGTGGTCGCGCAGCTGCTGGGCCGCAGCCGGAAGCAGGATGTGCTGACCGGGTTGACCCCGCGCGAGCGGGAGGTGCTGGGGCTGATGGCGGAGGGCCGTACGAACTCGGCGATCGCCGCGCGGCTCGTGGTGAGCCATGGCGCGGTCGAGAAGCATGTCAGCAACATCTTTCAGAAGCTCGGCCTCTCGCCGAGCGACGGGGACCACCGGCGGGTGCTCGCCGTGCTCACCTATCTCAACTCCTGACCTCGTCCGTCACCCCCTCACCCGCTCACCTCGCACCCCGCGCCGCCTCACTCCGGGCGCAAACGTGTGAGGTGGGACTCAGTACCGCACGAAGAGGGGGCAGATGGTGTTACACCGGGGCATAGGGAGTGTTCAAGTGCGGCGTGCGCCTGGAGGAGTAGCACAGTATGGCGACCCTTACCACGTAGGATGGGCGCCGAGACACCGCCTCGAGGGAGGTCTGAATCACTGTGACCAGCCAGGTCAGTAGCCCAGCCGGAGAACGGCCGTCAGGCGAGAAAGAGGTCCGGCGGCTGGACCGGGTGATCATCCGGTTCGCGGGGGACTCCGGCGACGGCATGCAGTTGACGGGGGACCGCTTCACCTCGGAGACGGCCTCCTTCGGCAACGACTTGTCCACTCTGCCCAATTTCCCCGCCGAGATCCGCGCCCCTGCCGGGACGCTTCCCGGCGTTTCCAGTTTCCAGCTGCACTTCGCGGATCACGACATCCTCACGCCGGGCGACGCACCAAACGTCCTGGTGGCGATGAACCCGGCGGCGCTGAAGGCGAACGTCGGAGATCTGCCGCGCGGCGCCGAGCTGATCATCAATACCGACGAGTTCACCAAGCGGGCGATGGCGAAGGTCGGCTACGACGCCGACCCGCTGGCGGACGGCTCCCTGGACGGCTACAGCGTGCATCCCGTGCCGCTGACCACGCTGACGGTCGAGGCGCTCAAGAGCTACGACCTGTCCCGCAAGGACGCCGGCCGCTCGAAGAACATGTTCGCGCTGGGGCTGCTGTCCTGGATGTACCACCGGCCGACGGAGTCGACGGAGCAGTTCCTGCGGACGAAGTTCGCGAAGAAGCCCACCCTGGCGGAGGCCAACGTCGCGGCCTTCCGGGCCGGGTGGAACTTCGGCGAGACGACCGAGGACTTCGCCGTCAGTTACGAGGTGGCCCCGGCGACTTCGGCGTTCCCGCCGGGCACCTACCGCAACATCTCGGGCAACCTCGCGCTGTCCTACGGTCTGATCGCCGCGTCCCAGCAGGCGGATCTCCCGCTCTTCCTCGGCTCGTACCCGATCACACCCGCCTCGGACGTGCTGCACGAGCTGTCCAAGCACAAGAACTTCGGTATACGGACCTTCCAGGCGGAGGACGAGGTCGCCGGAATCGGTGCCGCTCTCGGTGCCGCCTTCGGTGGTGCGCTCGGCGTGACGACGACCTCCGGCCCGGGGGTGGCCCTGAAGTCCGAGGCGATCGGCCTCGCGGTCTCGCTGGAGCTGCCCCTGCTGGTGATCGACGTCCAGCGCGGCGGCCCGTCGACCGGGCTCCCCACCAAGACCGAGCAGGCCGACCTCCTCCAGGCGATGTACGGGCGCAACGGCGAGGCCCCGGTGCCGATCGTGGCGCCCTCCACCCCGGCGGACTGCTTCACGGCCGCGCTGGACGCCGCCCGCATCGCGCTGACGTACCGCACCCCGGTCTTCCTGCTGTCGGACGGCTACCTTGCCAACGGCTCGGAGCCGTGGCGCATCCCCGAGGTGCACGAACTCCCCGACCTGCGCGTGCAGTTCGCCCAGGGGCCGAACCACACGCTGGACGACGGCACCGAGGTCTTCTGGCCGTACAAGCGCGACCCTCAGACGCTGGCGCGGCCCTGGGCGGTGCCCGGCACTCCCGGCCTGGAGCACCGGATCGGCGGCATCGAGAAGCAGGACGGCTCGGGGAACATCTCGTACGACCCGGCCAACCACGAGTTCATGGTGCGCACCCGGCAGGCGAAGGTCGACGGCGTCGCCGTCCCCGACGTCGAGGTCGACGACCCGGGCTCCGGTGACGACGGTCCGGCGAAGGTGCTGGTGCTGGGCTGGGGTTCGACCTACGGTCCGATCACCGCCGCCGTGCGCCGGATCCGGCGCGAGGGACAGCACCGCATCGCCCAGGCGCATCTGCGTTACGTCAACCCGTTCCCCGCCAATCTCGGCGAGGTTCTGGCACGCTACGACAAGGTGGTGGTGCCCGAGATGAACCTCGGTCAGCTGGCCTCCTTGCTGCGCGCCAAGTATCTGGTCGACGCCCAGTCCTATACACAGGTCCGCGGCCTGCCGTTCAAGGCGGAACAGCTCGCGGACGTGCTCAAGGAGACCCTCACACATGGCTGAGCAGGTTATGGGGCCGGTTACCCACGAGGGCCGGAGCCCGCTCTCCCTGGTGCCCAAGGCCGAGTCCAAGCAGACGATGAAGGACTTCAAGTCCGACCAGGAAGTCCGCTGGTGCCCGGGATGCGGCGACTACGCCGTGCTGGCGGCAGTGCAGGGCTTCATGCCGGATCTGGGGCTGGCGAAGGAGAACATCGTCTTCGTCTCCGGCATCGGCTGCTCCTCGCGCTTCCCGTACTACCTCAACACTTATGGGATGCACTCGATCCACGGCCGCGCGCCGACGATCGCGACGGGGCTGGCGGCGGCGCGCCGCGACCTGTCCGTCTGGGTCGTCACGGGTGACGGTGACGCGCTCTCGATCGGTGGAAACCACCTGATCCACACGCTCCGCCGGAACGTCAATCTGAAGATCCTGCTTTTCAACAACCGGATCTACGGACTGACGAAGGGGCAGTACTCACCGACCTCCGAGGCCGGGAAGATCACCAAGTCCACGCCGATGGGCTCGCTGGAAGCACCCTTCAACCCGGTCTCCCTCGCGCTCGGCGCCGAGGCGAGCTTCGTGGCCCGTACGGTCGACTCGGACCGCAAGCACCTCACCTCGGTGCTCCGGGCCGCCGCCGACCACCCCGGCACGGCACTGGTGGAGATCTACCAGAACTGCAACATCTTCAACGACGGTGCCTTCGAAGTCCTCAAGGACAAGGAACAGGCGCAGGAGGCCGTGATCCGGCTGGAGCACGGCGAACCGATCCGCTTCGGCCTGCCCTACCTCGAGGAGGACGGCGGGGACGGCCTCGGCGCCAAGGGCGTCGTCCGCGATCAGGCGACGGGTGACCTCCGCATCGTCGACGTCACCGAGCACGGCACGCACGGCATCCTGGTGCACGACGCGCACGCCGCCTCCCCGATCACCGCCTTCGCCCTCTCCCGGCTCGCCGACGCGGACACGCTGCACCACACGCCGATCGGCGTGCTGCGCAGCGTGCAGCGGCCGATCTACGAGCAGGGCATGGCCGACCAGCTGGAGAAGGCAGTCGAGCAGCAGGGCAAGGGCGACCTCGCCGCGCTGCTGGCCGGCCGGGACACCTGGACGGTCGTGGGCTGACCTGCCCGCGAGCGCCACCCCGGCTGTCATGACCGTTCTGCGGAACGGAAATGACAGCCGGGGTTGTCGCGCGTTACCTTCGTCGGGTTGCCGGACACCAGGAGGCCCCCGATGCAGCCGACGAGCGAGACCCGTACCGGGCTGATATTCGGGTTCACTGCCTACGGGCTGTGGGGGCTGCTGCCGCTCTACTGGCACCTGCTCGAATCCACCGGCGCGACCGAGATGCTCGCCCACCGCATGCTGTGGTCGCTGCCCACCGCCGCGCTGATCCTGACCCTGGCCCGCCGCTGGTCCTGGATACGGCCGCTGCTGCGGGAGCCGCGCAAGCTGGGGCTCGTCCTGCTCGCGACCACGGTGATCTCGCTGAACTGGGCGATGTTCATCTGGGCGGTCACCAGCGACCGGGTCCTCGAAGCGTCCCTCGGCTACTTCATCAACCCGCTGGTCTCCATCGCCTTCGGCGTCCTGCTGCTGCGCGAGCGGCTGCGGCCCGCGCAGTGGTCGGCCGTCGGCATCGGCGTCGTCGCCGTCATCGTGCTGGCGATCGGCTACGGCCAGGTGCCGTGGCTCTCCATCGGCCTCGCGATCACCTTCGCCACATACGGGCTGATCAAGAAGCATGTGAAGCTCGGCGGCCTGGAGGGCTTCAGCGCCGAGACCTCCCTGCAGTTCCTGCCCGCGCTGGTCTTCCTGATCTGGCTCAGCGCCCGGGGCGACAGCACCTTCACCACCGACGGGGCAGGGCACGCGCTGCTGCTCGCCGGTACCGGACTGGCGACCGCGGCGCCGCTGATCTTCTTCGGCGCCGCGGCGGTACGGCTGCCGCTGTCCACGATCGGGCTGCTCCAGTACATGGCGCCCGCCTTCATGTTCGTCCTCGGGCTGCTCGTCTTCCACGAGCCGATGCCGGTGGAGCGGCTGGCGGGCTTCCTGCTCATCTGGACGGCGCTGTGCGTGCTCACCTGGGACGCGCTGCGCAACGCGCACCGGGGGCGGGCGGCCCTGCGCGCCACGGCGGCGGCAGCGGAGGCGGAGGCGGAGGCGGCACATCCTTCCGCCGCCACGGCGAGCAACCCGGGCGGACAGGGTCCGGCGGCATCCCCGGCCACCGCCGCCACAGCGTCCGGCCCGGACCGCCGTCGGGGCGAGGAGCACGCCGCGCGCTAGCGTATCCGTATGGCGGAGTCGCTGGAGGAGCTCGAAGCGCGGATGACGGCCCTGCGAGGAGCCGTGCGCGGCGCCCTACGGGCCCGTGACAAGGCGGCGCTGGCGCGCTCCCGCAGCGAACTGCGGGCGGCGGAGGCCGCCTGGCACACCGTGCTCGGGGTCGCGCCGGACACCCACCCGGCC
This sequence comes from Streptomyces gossypii, assembly GCF_025165795.1. Taxonomy (GTDB): domain Bacteria; phylum Actinomycetota; class Actinomycetes; order Streptomycetales; family Streptomycetaceae; genus Streptomyces; species Streptomyces gossypii. Next base: position 126,231 of record NZ_JAJAGO010000009.1, on the reverse strand, counting down.
GCCCCGGATCCCGCCCAGGCCGTCCCCATACGCGAGCAGGCCGTCCCCGTACGCGAGCAGGTCCACCGGGCGCTGGCCCTCCTCGGCGCTCCCGCGTCACCGAAGCTGATCTCCTCCGTGCACGAGGCGTTCTTCCACGGCCCCCTGGTCGTCCCGCAGCTCGCCGCGCTCCGCCGCGACGAGGAGCGTGCCGCTCTCGCCCAGGGCTCGGCCGGCGCCGTGGCGCAGGCACGCCGCTACCACATCTGTGCTGCGCTCACCCACGACCGGCTGGCGCCGGCTCGCGGCCTGCTGGCCCTCTCCACCTGGCCGCTGGAGCGCCGCGTCCTCGGCCCACTGGGTCCGCGTACGGACTTCCTCACGCACGCCGGACGGCTCGCGGAGCATGCCGAGCGCCTCCGGGTCTCCGGCTGCGCCCCCTCGGAGTCCGGCGGACGGCTGCTGCGCCGCTTCGCCCTCAACATCCCGGGGGCGCACGAGGACGAGCACGAGGAGCCGGAGCCGGGGCGTATCATCGCGGCCGTTCGTACCGAGGCCGCGATGCACGGCGCTGCGGACGACCGGCAGCGCACCGAGACGGCGGCCCGCGCCCGTGCACAGCTCTCGTCCGCACAGCAGTTGTTCGGCGTCGCGACGCTGGGCGTCGTCCGCCGCGGCACGGAGGCCTGACCGGCCGACCCGCACCGCACCGCACCGCCCGGCACCCACCCCGCACCGTGAGAAGAGACAATGCTCCCGCAACAGCCCGAGGACCGGCTCGCGCGTCTGCGCGGCCCCGCCAGCCCGGAGCCGTACACGGCGCGCAAGATCACCGCGCTGACGGCCAACCCCGCCTGCGCCCGCCGTGCCGTGCTGGACGCCGCCGGGGTCGACAAGGCGCTGCTCGCCACCCGTATCGGGTTCGAACCACGGTTCGGGCAGTCCCCGTTCGCCCTCACCCGGGGCCAGGCGTTCGAGACGCTCGTCGCCTGGGGCGGCTATGCCGAACTGGTCTCGCTGCTGCGCACCGAACTCGCCGTCCCGGTCACCGAAGCCGCCGTGGCGGATCTGACCGAGGTCGCCGGGAACTCCGCGCCCGCCGTGCGCGCCCGTGAGACACAACGGCTGCTGGAGCGGATCGCCGCGGGCGACGAGGACCGGCTCATCCTCGGCCATCCGATGCTCACTCTCGACGTCGCGGGCCGCACCGCCTTTCTCGAGCCCGACGCGCTCACCCATCGCATCGGCGGCCGGTTCTACGCCGTGGAGATCCGGTCCTTCCCCGCGATCGACGGCCAGGCCGATCCGGCCAGGACGGCCGAGGCGGTCAAGCAGGCCGCCGTGCACGTGATCGCGCTGCGGCAGGCGTTCCACCGGGCCGGGCTGCCTCCGGAGGCCGTCGCGGACGAGTTCCTGCTGATCTGCCCCAAGGACTTCTCCAACCGGCCCTACGGCAGGCTGCTCGACCTGCGCCAGGAACTGGACGCCGTGGAGTTCCAGCTCGGACGGCTCCGCCGCGCCGCCGACCTCACCGAAACCCTCCCCGCCGACGCGTCGTTCGACCTGGCCGAGGACTCCGCGGGCAGCCCCGTACGCGACGCCGGGGAGCTGGACGCCTCCGTCGGCGCCCTGGAGGCCGCCTACTCCCCCAGCTGCCTCAGCTTCTGCGAGATGTCCCGGTACTGCCGCCAGGAGGCGGAGACCGCCGGTGAACCCGCCCGCCTCGGCTCCGGGGTACGCAACGATCTGCCCGGTATCGGCTCCACCCGTACGGCCCTCGGGCTCATCGACGGCACCGTGGAACCGGAGCCGGAGCAGGCCGAGATCGCGGAGCTGCTGCGCACGGCTGCCCGCCTGCGCGACCTGCGGGGCGGGGGCGCGGCATGAGCCTGCTCCGCACCGTGGCCACACTGCGCGCCGCCGCCTTGGGCCGCGCCGAACGGCTCACGACCGTGCGCCACCAGCAGCTTGCCGACCCTCCGTTCGTCTTCATCCCCCTGGCGCTCGCCGGGGAGGCATGCGCCCCGCTGGCCGCAATGGCGGGTACCGACGCCGGACACCCGGTGCTGCTCACGGTGGAGCAGCCGCGCGACCGCACCCGGCGTTTCCGCTTCGCCGAGCAGCTCGCCGATCTGCTGCTGCCGTATGTCGACGAGTGCCGGGGCGACAGTGAGACCTATGAGGCGGGCCGCCCCAAGGAGTCCCGCGAACGCTTCACCCGGGCGCCGCAGATCCTGGTGCCGAACCAGGGCGGAATCGCCTTCACCCGGCTGCTGGGCCGGTCCACCCGGCTCCGGCGCACCGACGGGCCGTACGCCGTCGCACCCTCCGTACCCACCCTGGGCAAGTGGCTCACCTGGGCCGCCGACCAGGCGGATTTCCCCGGATCCAGCACGCTGCTGAGCATGACCCGGATGCTCGGAGACCACTGGGCCACCGGCCAGAGCAGCACCGAGGACGCCCACCTCGCGGCGCTGCTGGCCTGGATCGACCCACCCCCCGGGATGACCGGCGCGCAGGCGGCCCGGCTCGCGGAGGACCCGGCGCGGCACCCTCCGGCGGGCCCGGCGACCGACCCGCTCTTCGACCGTACGCTCAGCGAGCTCGTCACCGCCTACGGCACCGCGGCCGGTGACCGGGCCCGCGCCGCGACCGGCCGCGCCATCGAGGCGGAACTTCGCACCCAGCTCGCCCCCACCTGGGACTTGATGTGGCGGGGCATCGAACTGCTGCGTGCGCTGCCGCCCGGCGGGCACGTCGAGGAGAGGTGGGCGCTGGACCGCGCCCTCTTCACCGGCTACGCGAGCCACCTCGACGAGTCGGGCCTGCCGCAGCCACGACGGGACCACGCGGCGGGTGCCGCCCGGCGGCTGGCCCGGCTGGAGGACGCCGTCGCGCGCTACGAGAGCCAGCGGGCCTTCGACGACCCGCTGGTGATGGCCGAGTACGAGCTGAGCGGCGAGGCGTTCACCGGCACCGTGACGGCGCGGGAGCCGGACCGGGTGATCGAGAGCGGCGGTGGCGGCGGCCGGGGCGGCAAGGCGGGCCTCTTCCGGCCGCTCGTCACACTGCGCACGGAGCAGCGCCCCCCGATCGGCGAGGGCGAGACCGTGCTCAGCCCGGACCGGCCGGGGCAGAAGGCGGAGATCCTCACGATCCGCGACCTCGGCGGCAGCGACAGCAGCGACAGCGACGGCGGGGCGGGGAACGGCTTCGAGGCGGACATCCAGCTCAGCGGAGGCTTCGGCGGCAAGCGCAAGCCTCCCGCGCCGCCCGGCTCGATCCCGGAGATCGGCGAGCAGCTCTGCTACACGACGCTGGGGCAGTACGTCGCCTCGGCTCAGCTGCCCGACGACGCGGACACGCCCTGGACGCACGGCGGGCCGCCGCAGCCGTACGAGCCGACCCACGAGGACGCAGAGGAGACCTGGGAGTGACGCACGCGATCCCGCCCGGCGCGCAGGCCGATGCCGCCGTCGCCCAGGTGCTGCACGACCTGGACCACACGGACCAGCGCGGCATCGTCGTCAATTCCCCGCCGGGCGCGGGGAAGTCGACGCTGGTGGTCAGGGCGGCGGGCCATCTGGCCGCACAGGACCGCCCGGTGATGATCATCGCCCAGACGAACGAGCAGGTCGACGACCTCACCGACCGCCTGGCCGAGACCCACCCCCAGCTGCGGATCGGCCGCCTCCACAAAGCGGGCTTCACGCTCCCCGACCGGGTGGCGCGGCATGAGAACGTCGTCGGCGGGGACAAGATCGGCCCGCTCCGCGAGCTGCCCGTGGTCGTCGGGACGGCGGCCAAGTGGGCGCACGTCAAGACCGACCCGTGGGACTGGGCCATCGTCGACGAGGCGTACCAGATGCGCTCCGACGCCATCCTGCGGACCGCACCGCTGTGCGAACACGCGCTGTTCGTCGGCGATCCGGGCCAGCTCGACCCCTTCGCCACCGTCGAGACGGACCGCTGGGCCGGGCTCACCTGGAACCCGCTGCTGAACGCCGTCGACGTCAGCCTCGCGCACAATCCCGGCATGCCCACCCGGCAGCTCCCCGTCTCCTGGCGCCTTCCCGCCAGCGCCGCACCGCTCGTCCAGCGGGCGTTCTACCCCTTCTATCCGTTCACCTCCGGCACGCGGGAAGGCGACCGTCTTCTCACCCTCGGAACAGCCGCACTCGGCGCAACCCCGGCCGACGGCACCCTGGCCCAGGCCGCGGCCACCGGCTGGGGCTACCTCGAACTCCCCGCCCGCCACACCCTGCGTACGGACCCGGAGCTGGCCGCCGCACTGGCCGCCACGGCGGACCGCCTCCTCCAGCGCGGCGCCCTGGCCAACGGGAACAAGGTGGACCCCGAGCGGATCGCCATCGGCACCGCGCACAACGACCAGGCCGCCGCCGTCCGCCGAGCGCTCCGGGCACACGGCCCGCATCTGGACGGGATCACCGTCGACACCGCAAACAAGCTCCAGGGCCGGGAGTTCGACGTGACCCTCGTCTGGCATCCGCTCTCCGGACGCGCCGACGCCAGCGCCTTCCATCTGGAGACGGGCCGCCTCTGCGTACTCCTCTCCCGGCACCGCCATGCCTGCGTCGTCGTCGCCCGCGCGGGCATCCGCGACCTTCTCGACCGCCACCCCTCGACCCGCCCCGTCCATCTGGACGTCCCGCCGAAGTTCCCGGACGGCTGGCGCGCCCACCAGCTCGTCCTGGACCATCTCGACCGCCCCGAGCACCGGACCCAGTCCGCACAGACCACACGAACGACACACCTCACGCACCCCTCCCGGAAGGGCTCGCTACGGCCCTGAGCTGAAGCTTGTGATCGACGCGGCGCCCCGGCATCCGGACGACCTGGACGACCCGTTCGACCCGGAGGGCAGCACATTCTGCGTCGCGTAGCCAGGACGGGCTGGGCTGGACTGGGCTGAGCTGGGCTGAGCTGACAGCCGGTCATGTCTCCCTGGCCGCCGGTGCTCCGGAGGCCGGGGGCGTGTGACTGACGGTCCGGCCCAGTGCGGAGGCCGCCCGCGCGAACTTCGCCGCGTCCACGACGGCCGCCGCGCCGGTGTCGTTGTTGAAGTACACGTACACGTCGTCCTCGTCCGGCCAGGTGTCGCTGACGCGTCGGGCCCAGGAGTTCAGGGCCTGCCGGCCGTAGCGTGGTGGCGGCTTGGCGCTCCCGCCGTGCAGCCGCACATATCCCCACGCCGCCGTACGCCACAGGGGTGTCATCGGGCGGGAGTCGCGATCCGCCCAGCACAGGGAGCTGCCATGCCTCTCCAGCACGGCCCGGAGCTCCCGCTCAGCCTCCCACCACGAGGGGTGGCGAAGCTCCACGGCGACGCGGGTGGAGCCGGGAAAGCAGCTCAGGCAGGCGTCCAGGGCCCCGGTGTCCTCCCGGAAGTGGGAGGGCAGTTGCAGCAGGACGGGGCCCAGCCGGTCGCCGAGCCCCTCGGCACGGTCCATCAGCCGGGTGACCGGCTCCCGCGGGTCGCGCAGCCGCTTCATGTGGGTCAGATAGCGGCTTGCCTTGACGGCGACTACGAACCCTTCGGGTGTCCGCTCCCGCCAGGAGCCGAAGACCTCCTTCGACGGCAGGCGGTAGAAGGCGTTGTTGTTCTCCACGGTGGCGAAGTGCCGGGTGTACTCCTCCAGCCACAGGCGCTGCGGTTGCCTGGGCGGGTAGAGCACGCCGCGCCAGTCCTTGTACTGCCACCCGGAGGTGCCGACGAGCATGGGCATGGCCCGATACCTCCCCCGGAGAGCCGGGAAAGTATCAGCTCATTCGGGTCATCCCCCTGTCCGGCAGTGGGCAGGGCCAGCGGAGCGTGCGGGCCGCCGAGTGCGCTGCGGCCCGCACGGATCCACGGACGGTCGGCCGGTCAGCGGCTCGACCGGTCAGGGCCGGTCAGTGCGCGTGCTGCGGCAGCTTCTCCGCGGCGGGCAGCTTCGCCGCGGCGTCCGCGGCCGAGAGGCCGAAGACGGAGACCGCCTGGTAGTAAGTCCAGGCCAGCCCGTTGCAGGAGGCCTTCGTCGCTCCGGAGTAGCGGTTGCAGACCCGCTTCAGGTCCGCGTAGAAGGCGCTGTCGATGCGCGACTTGTTCGCGTCGAAGCGACCCATCTCCTTGTAGTTGCGGTAGCCGAAGTCATGCCGGATACAGGACTTCTCGAAGGGGAAGCCGAAGGGGTTGTCAGGGGAGCTGCTGCACTTGTCGGTACCCCAGTTGAAGCCATAGGCCGACCAGTTGCCCTGGTTGGCGCGGGCGTTCAGGAAGGCGTTCTGACTGCTGGAGCTGGTCTGGGACCAGTTCGACATGACCTGCAGCTTGTCTGCGGGGGCCGCCTGAGCGGGAGTTGCCAGAGCAGCGGTGGCGGCCATGGCGAAACCTGCGGCGGACAGGCCGGTGATCAACCGACGACGCATCCAGTACCTCCGGTTGGGGGGAAGCAGCCCGGTGAGCGGCTGCGGGGCGAAGGGTTCGGCTTCCCGTCAACAGCGGAAGCTGAGCCAGTGTCCAATCCGGAGGCACCAAAGCTCTGTCAGATCGCCGTCACATCGATGACAGCCCGCCGAACAGCCGCGGTGATGAACGGTTCGCATGTCTCGGGCGGAGCTTGCGGACCCATCCTGTCCGCTAGGAGTGTCAGAGTGGGCGACATGGACGCAGACGAACTCGACTGGAACCGGACGCTGCGCGAGCAGTGGGAGACCCACTGGAAACATCAGCTCCGCGCCCTGCTCGAGGGCCTCACCGACGGCGAGTGCTTCTCCTCGGCGGCGCCGGGCTCCGGGTCCCGATGGGTGAGAAGGAGCCCTTCCCCGAGGCACCCATGGCCGATCTGGTGCTGCACATCCACCGCGAGCTGATCCACCACCTGTCCGGGGTCTGCCTGCTGCGCGACCTCTAGTTCCACACGAATCCCGCTACGAACGGAGCAACCCGATGAGCCGCCACATCCAGGTCACCTTCGACGCCCACGACCCGCGGGCGCTGTCGTCCTTCTGGCGCGACGTACTGGGCTACGTCCACCCCGGCCCGCCCGGAGTCGACGTACCCGAGGGCGCCGACCCCCTGGCCGCGTGGGACGACTTCCTCGCACGGGTCGGCGTACCGGAGGAGGAGCGCAACTCGAAATCGGCCATCGAGGACCCGGACGGGCAGGGCCCACGCGTGTTCTTCCAGCAGGTGCCGGAGGACAAGGCCGCCAAGAACCGCGTCCACCTTGACGTCCGTGCGGCTCCCGGACTGCAGGGAGAGGAGCGGATGGCGGCGCTGGAGGTCGAGTGCGACCGGCTCGTCGCGCTGGGAGCGACGCGGGTGCGTCGCGACGAGCCCGCTCCCCCGATGAGCGCCGGCTTCATCGTGATGACCGACCCCGAGGGCAACGAGTTCTGCCTGGACTGACGCAGCTCAAATGTCGTCGCGAAAGCCATGGCTGCTCTTGCGGCAGAGGTAGCCGTCGGTGACGAGGTGCCCAGCAACGGGCGGGCGCGAAGGCGGGCTCGCGGGATTCCAGGTGCCGAACGTCAAGTGATTTCCCAGGCGAAGACGTTGTCGGGCAACGGAGTTCGTCAAGGTATCGGAGGGGCGAGCAAGCGTCGCAGTGCCGTCGGTGTACGGCCCAGGTACTGGCGCATGGTCCTGCACAGGTGCGCCTGGTCGGCGAAGCCGAGGTCTGCGGCGAGGGCGCTGAGGCTGCTCTCGCCCTCCTCCAAGCGATCCAGGGCGCGGCCGATGCGGACGCGGTTGCGGTAGCGGGTCACCGACACCCCCAGCTCGCGGCTGAAGGATCGGCTCAGGCGGTAGGGCGAGACGCCCAGCACTTCTGCGAGCGGGAGCAGTCCGTTCGAGGCCGGGTGGCCTTCGGTGATCGCCTGGCGGGCCGCTGCGACGAGAGCCGTTTCGCTTCCCGGGACCTGTGCGCCGAGCGGTGCGGGCCCGGGGACGACTTGGCCTGCGGTGGTGGCGAGCAGGCCGAGCAGCTCTTCCGTCAGCGCGTAGTCGATGTCCCCGGTCCGGGCGGTCGCGAGAAGCCGACGATGGGTGAGGTCGAGGCGGGCATCGACATACACGCTCTGTGTGGCCAGGCGCCCGACGTCGCCGGCCACGACGTGCCAGAGCGTCGGCGTCAGGCTGATGGATGTGCAGTCGTCGCCTCCGGCGGGATGGGCGAAGTGCTCTTCCTCGTTTGGCACGCCGACGTAGGCCATCGTCGCGTCGATGTCGGCGGCGGCTCCGGTTGCACGCCTGCGGAACCGGCCGCGGCGCACGAGCACCACCCGGTAGTCCTCACGCATTTCGGCCTCCGACCAGCGCGCGTGGTCGTCCTGGCATGTCACAGCCGTGATGCTGAAGTCGGGTCGGGTGGCGAGAGTGGTGGCTGAGAGCACCTTTGAACGCTACGCCGAGGGTCTGACAGTCACCCGCGCAAGGATGTTCAAGCCGGGGGCCCGCTGCCGCGGGCAGGCTGGTAGACGTGCCCCGCCCAGCCGCCCGGCCCAGTACACCAGGGCCGTGTCAGCGGCACGGGCAGGCACGTCACACGTCACCAGCACCCAAATGAAGGGGTCATTGGCATGCCCGCTCTCGCGGAGTTCACCGCGGTCGTCATCGACTGCGCCGACCCGGCAGTGCTCGCCGACTTCTACAGAAAGGCCACCGGATGGGAGATCCTCTACAGCGACCAGGACTTCGCCTCGCTGGGCAACGGTGGTCCGGTGCAGGTCGCCTTCCAGCGCATCGAGGGCTACCAGGCACCGGGCTGGCCCGACGGCCGCAAGCACGCGCACCTCGACCTCACCGTCACCGACCTGGCGCGCACCGCCAAGGAGCTGCTCGCCATCGGGGCAGCGAAGCCCGAGTTCCAGCCCGGCGGAGGTGAGTGGGTGGTGCTCACCGATCCCGAAGGGCACCCGTTCTGCCTCACCAGCGGCTCCTGAAAACCCAGCAGACTGAGAGACGGACATGGCTTACATCCACAGGGAATTCCTGATCGAGAGCGCACCCGACAACGTCTGGGCGGCAGTCCGCGACGTCAGCGAGATACATCACCGCCTGGCACCCGGCTTCGTCACGGACACGCGTCTCGAGGCGGATACCAGAGTCGTGACATTCGCCAGCGGCCTTGTGGTGCACGAGCTCCTCGTCGACATCGATGACGAAGCCCGTCGGGTCGCCTACGCGGTGGTCGGCGGGTCACTGGCGCCCGAGCACCACCACGCGTCGATGCAGGTTTTCGCCAACGGCGAGGAACGCAGCCGGTTCGTCTGGATCACCGACGTGACGCCGGACGACCTCGCGGGCCCTATCGCCGAGATGGTCGACCAGGGAGCACTCGTGATCAAGCAGACGCTGGAGACCCAAGCCACGCCGGACAACTGACCGAGCGGTTGGGTGGGGGCGATCAGATCGCCCTCGGTGGCAGCAAGCGGGCGGTTCGGGGGGGGGTCAGAGGTGTGTCAGGCGGTGATGTCCTTGTTGGTGAGGCGGGCCCAGGCGGCGGAGCCGAAGACGGCGACATAGAGCGCCTGGAGGCCGAGGTTCTTCAGCAGCGGATCCCAGTAGACCGGGTCGCGCAGGAGGTCCCCGAAGGACAGCCAGTAGTGCGGGAAGAGATAGGGGTGGACCGCGTGCAACTGCGGAATCGTGTCCACGATCTGCACGGTGATCAGCAGTCCGACGGTGGCGGCCATGGCGGTGACGCCGCTGTTGGTCATCGTGGAGACGAAGAGCCCGAGCGCCGCCAGCCCGAGCAGTGAGGCGGCCACCGCAAGGGCGATCAGCAGCGTCCGCAGCAATCCCTCCCCGAAGGACACCGGCGTACCGGACAGCAGCGTGACCTCCCCGACGGGGAAGAGCAGTGCTCCGACCGCCAGCGCGGAGAGTGCCACGGCCAGTGTGGCGGCCACACAGAAGACGACCGTGGTGGCGTACTTGGCGAGCAGCAGGCGGGTGCGCCCGGCGGGGGCGACCAGCAGGTAGCGCAGGGTGCCCCCGGCCGCCTCGCCCGCGATGGAGTCCCCCGCGATCATGCCGACCGTCATCGGCAGGAAGAACGGCAGGGTGACGGCGAGTGAGGTGAAGACGAGGAACAGGCCGTTGTTGGTGACCTGGGCGATGAAGGCCGGGCCGTCGCCCTCTCCGCCGCCGACGGAGCCGCCGTCGCTCGTCTCGATCTTGACGGCGATGCCCACCAGTACTGGTACCGCCATCAGCACCAGGAGCAGGGCCAGGGTCCGCCAGCGCCGGAAGGTGGTGACCAGCTCACTGCGGAACAGCCCCAGCGGCCTCAGCAGTTCGCGCAGCGGCGAGCCGGGGGCCCGTGCGGCGGCTGCGGGGCCCGCGGGCCCCGCAGCCACGGGCCCCGCGGCCACGGATGCCTCCGGCTTCCCGGCGCTCGCCGCGCTCGGTGCGGTGTCAGCCCGCGACATCGAAACCCTCCCCGGTCAGCGCGACGAAGACGTCCTCGAGCGAGGCGCGCTCGACGCCGAAGGCCCGCACCCGGACGTCGGCCCGTACGAGTGCGGCGTTGAGATCGGCCAGATCAGGTGGATCGGTGGCGGGCATCTCGCCGGTGACCCGGTCGCCGGAGACGGTCACATCGGTCACGCCGTGCTCCTTGAGGACGGGCATCGCTTCTGCCGTGTCGGGGGTGGTCACGGCGAGGCGGCCGCGGGCGCCCGCGGACATCTCGGCGACCGTGCCCTGGGTGATCAGCTTGCCGCGGCTCATCACCGCCGTATGACTGCACACCTGTTCGATCTCGTCGAGGAGGTGTGAGGAGAGAAAGACCGTGATGCCGTCGTCGGCCAGTTCCCGGACGAGGGTTCTGATCTCGCGCATGCCCTGCGGGTCCAGCCCGTTCGTCGGCTCGTCCAGGATCAGCAACTGCCGCGGCTGGAGCAGCGCGGAGGCGAGCCCGAGCCGCTGCTTCATGCCCAGCGAGTACGCCTTCGCCTTCTTGCTCCCGGCCGCCGCGAGGCCGACCCGCTCAAGAGCCTCGGACACCCGGGTGGAGCGGGTGCGCGGGTCGGCGGTGGGGTCGGCCGCGTCATAGCGCAGGAGGTTGTCGCGGCCGGAGAGGAAGCCGTACAGAGCGGGCCCCTCGATCAGCGCGCCCACCTGGGGCAACACCTGCCTGGCCGCACGCGGCATCGGCTCGCCCAGCAGCCGGGCGGTGCCGCCGGACGGCTCGATCAGGCCGAGCAGCATGCGGATTGTCGTCGTCTTGCCGGAGCCGTTGGGCCCGAGGAAGCCGAAGACGCTGCCTCGGGGGACGGACAGCTCCAGGCTGTCCACGGCCACCTGACCGCCCCGGAAGCGCTTGGTCAGTCCGCTCGTCTCGACAACGGCTTCGGCCGCGTCCGTCATGGTGATCCCATGCTCCCCTGGTAGGACCTTCGCCGCCGTCCGGCCACAGGGCCGGGCGGCGGCGAAGGGTGGGTGTGTCCCGGTTACTTGGCGGCCTGGTTGGCCGCCTTGACGAGACCGTCCTTGGTGACGGCACCGGCGTAGACCTTGCCGTCGTCTGTTATCAGGACGTTGACCAGCTTGGTCTCGAAGACGCGGCCGGTGCCGAACTCGCCCTTGGCCTCATCCGTGAGGCCTTCCATCAGGCTCTTGGCCATGGACGAGTCCATGCCCTTGCCGCCTGGGCCCTCCTTGCCGCCGGGGCCTTCCGCGCCGAACATGGCGCCGCCGGGCATCTCGATCTCGGCCACCGTGTTCCAGCCCTCGCCCAGCACCTGGAGACCCGAGAGGTCGGAGAGGCCGGACTTGCCAGCCTGCTTCTCCGCCCGCTCCTCGGCCATCTTCCCCGCCCTGCCGTCGAGCTTCTTCTCCGTGACCTCGGCACCCTTCGGCGCCTTGAAGTCGAAGGTGCTCGCGTCGGGCTTGCCGAAGTCGACCTTGGTGTAGCCGATGTCGATGACGGCCTTACCGCCGCCCTTCGGCGTCAGGGTGAACTTCAGCGGGGTGCCGTTGTCGGCGTCGACCGCGATGCGGATCGACTCCACGGTGGAGTCCGCGGCCGCCTTCGGCTTGATCACCAGCTGATGAGCGTCCCGCCCGGCGACCTTGGCGGTGCCGTCCACCGAGACGGAGGTGGTCTTGTCCACCGCCGCCAGCGCCTTCTTGGCCGCCTCCTGGGGAGTCAGGTCCGCCAGGTCGCCGGGCACCTTGCCGTGCGCACCGCCCTTGTCTCCGCCCTTGCCCGCGCCCTTGGGGGCCTCGGCGTGGAAGACGGAGTTCGAGGCGCTGTCGTACGTCCACACGTCCTTGCCATTGTGGATGAAGCTGTACTCCGCCGCATCCTCGACCACCGAGACGCGCTGCTTGTCGGGGCCGTCGGTCGCGACGCGCAGCAGGTGCTCGCCGGAGGCCAGCTCCATGAGCTTCTTCTGCGGTACGGCCGGGGACTCCTCGCCCTTGCCGCTCTCGCCCTCGTCGCCCCGGTCGCGGTCGCCTCCGCCGAACGGGCCGCCCCGGTCGCCACCGCCGGAGGAGCCCGGCAGCGCGGGCAGTCCGAGGTCGGTATTGATCTTGACGTTGCCGGACATCTGGTCCACGTCCGACTCGGCCATCTTCGCGACGAGCTCTTCTGCGGTGATCTTCGGCAGGTCTGGGTCACCGCTGTCAGCCAGCGCCGGGACAAGCCCGATGGTCGCGGCCGCGACCCCCGCGACGGCGATCGGTACGCCGTACCGCATCGCCTTCCTGCCCGACCTGCCGGGACTGCTCGGTTGGATCTGTGCCATGTGTGTGCCCTACCTCCGTGTAGGCGGCGGTCCTGTACCTCGCACTCGTCCCATCCCCGTTGCCGCCATTGTCACCCGAACCGGTGCGGGATGGTGAGTCCATGGGACCAAATCGGGCGGGCTGTGGCGTCAGTCGAGGGGGCCAAGTCCACGTACTCCTGCGGTATGACACGGGGACCTGGGTATCCGCCGCTCGGAGACTCGGTTCTCGGGGTTCTCCAAGGGTTTCCCGGGGCTCGTGGGGCGCGGGAACCGGCAACCCCCACCGCAACTGCGACCGCGGCCGGTCAGCCCGCCCGGTGGACCACGGCGTCGCAGAGCGCGGCCAGCGCCGACTTCGCCGGTCCGTCCGGCAGCGGGCCCAGCGTCTCCCGTGCGTCGTCCGCGTAGCGGAGGCTGTCCTTGCGGGCCTGTGCCAGCGCCGGGTGCGCACGTACTCCCGCCAGGGCCTCGGCGTGCCGGGCGTCGTCCGTGAGGTCGCCGTCCAGCAGGGCGCACAGGGCCAGGTCCTCCGGCGAGCCGCCGGCCGCCGCCTGGGCGCGCAGATGGAGCACAGGGAGGGTCGGAACGCCCTCGCGCAGATCCGTACCCGGCGTTTTGCCCGATTCACGTGAATCACTCGCGATGTCCAGTACGTCGTCGGCGAGCTGGAAGGCGATCCCGATCCGCTCCCCGTACTGGGTGAGGATCGTCAGGACCCGCTCGTCGGCGCCCGCCATCATCGCGCCGAAACGGCCCGCGACGGCGATCAGCGAGCCGGTCTTCCCGGAGAGGACCTCCAGGTAGTGGTCGACCGGGTCCTGCCCCTGCCGGGGACCGGCGGTCTCCAGGATCTGGCCCGTGACCAGCCGCTCGAACGCCCCGGCCTGGATGCGGACGGCCTCCGGCCCGAGGTCGGCCAGGATGTGCGACGCGCGGGCGAAGAGGAAGTCGCCGGTGAGCACCGCCACCGAGTTGTTCCAGTGTGCGTTGGCGCTGGGGACTCCTCGGCGTACGTCGGCCTCGTCCATCACGTCGTCGTGATAGAGCGTCGCCAGATGGGTCAGCTCGACCACCACCGCCGAGGGGACGACGCCGGGCGCGTGCGGATCACCGAACTGCGCTCCCAGCATCACCAGCAGCGGCCGGAAGCGCTTCCCGCCCGCCCGCACCAGATGCTGGGCCGCACCCGTTATGAAGGGCACATCGCTCTTGGTGGCCTCGAAGAGACCCTCCTCGACAGCCGCCAACCCCACCTGGACATCGGCTTCGAGAGCCTGGTCCCGCATGCTCAGCCCGAACGGCCCGTCGACGGTCACGAGGGGTACTCCTGTCTACGCCGCATATCGATGCATCGCTGCTGCTGCCACCATCCCTGGCAGCGTAGCCGGTCGGTTCTCGATCATTACCCCCGCGTACCTCCCGGCGCACCCCACTCGGCACCCGCACAGCCCTCCGCGCCCGAGCACGCGGCGTTGTGCCGCCTCAGCCAGGGGGGTCGTAACCTGTTCCCGGCCCTGACCGGCGACGACCTCGAAGGCGAGGCACCAACGATGACGGACGCGACCGCGCTCGATCTCCCCGGAGACGACCTCTTCGGCCCGGACAATCTCCCCTACGGCCTCTACACGACCGCGGACGCCCCGGACCACCCCCGGATAGGGGTGCGCTACGGCGACCACGTGCTGGACGCGGGCGCCGCCGCCGCGGCCTTCGGCTCCCCGCACACCGCGCTGCTCCAGCAGCCCCTGCTGAACCCCCTGATGGCCGCCGGACGCCCCGTCTGGCAGGCCGTGCGCGCCGGGCTGCGGGAGTGGCTGACCGCCGCCCGGCACCGCGATACGGCGGCCCGGCATCTGCGCCCGCTCGAAGAGGTAAGCCTGCGGCTGCCGTTCGAGGTCGCCGACTACGTCGACTTCTACGCGAGCGAGCACCACGCCACCAACGTCGGCCGGATCTTCCGCCCGGACGGCGAGCCGCTGACGCCGAACTGGAAGCACCTGCCCATCGGCTACCACGGCCGTGCGGGCACCGTCGTCGCCTCCGGCACCCCGGTCGTGCGGCCCGTCGGCCAGCGCAAGCCGCCCGCCGAGGCCGCCCCGCTGTTCGGGCCGTCCCAGCGGCTGGACATCGAGGCCGAGGTCGGCTTCGTGGTCGGCGCCCCGTCCGCCCACGGCGAGCCGGTCGGCCAGGGTTCCCTCCGCGACCACGTCTTCGGCGTCTGCCTGCTCAACGACTGGTCGGCTCGGGACATCCAGGCGTGGGAGTACGTGCCGCTGGGCCCCTTCCTGGGCAAGTCCTTCGCCACCTCGGTGTCCGCCTGGGTGACCCCCCTTGAGGCCCTGGACTCTGCCCGTACGGCGCCGCCCGCGCGGGACGCACCGCTGCTCCCCTACCTCGACGACGGCCCGGACACGGGCCACGAGCCGGGCGGTCTCGACATCCGCATCACGGTCCGCCTGAACGGCGCCACGGTCGCCGAGCCGCCGTTCTCCGCGATGTACTGGACGGCGGCCCAGCAACTGGCCCACATGACCGTGAACGGCGCCTCGCTGCGGACCGGGGACCTCTTCGCCTCCGGCACGGTCAGCGGCCCGGAGCCGGACCAGTACGGCTGCTTCCTCGAACTCACGGCAGGGAAGGGCCCGTACCTGGCGGACGGCGACGAGGTGACGCTCAGCGCCTGGGCACCGGGCCCGCAGGGCTCCCGGATCGGTCTGGGCGAGGTGACGGGCCGGATCGACCCCGCTCGCGCAATCTAGGGCGTGTGTGAGAAGTCCCGCCTGTCTCGCGGGGTCCGGCAGAACCGCCCTCCGGGCGGCCGGCGCTACTTCTCACACACGCCCTGGTACTGCTGGTACTGCGCCGCGCGGCTGCTAGCTTGACCGGGTCCTGGGGCCCGTGAAGGTCCCGCAGACCAACGGAGGAGTGCGACGAGTGCGCGCGTCAAGGCGAATCACGGGGGTGGCCGCCGCTCTGGCGGCGGCCACCATGCTGCTCAGCGGCTGCGGCAGCGACGACGACGGGGGCGGCGACGAATCGGCGTCAAAGGATTCCGCCTCCGAGAGCCCTGCCGGGGGCGGCGAGGAGGCCCCGGACAAGCCCGCCACCGAAGAGGTGACGGCGATGACCATGCAGGGCGGCTGGACGACGGAGGCCCTGCACGCGGACAAGGGCCTGCTGATCCTGGTGGTGGCCGAACAGAAGGCCGTGGTCACCGGCAAGAGCACCTGCACGGGTGACGTCGTCGACAACTCCCAGCCGGCCACCCTGGACCTGACCTGCGCGGACGGCAGCACGGACTACGCGAAGGGCACCGTGGACAGCCTGGTGGGCGAGAAGCTGTCGATCACCTGGGAATCCGGGAAGAAGAGCGTCTTCACCAAGACCGACGCGGACCCGGGCAGCCTCCCGGACCCGAACGGTCCGCCGGACCTGGGCTGACCACCCAAAAAAGCTGACCAGCGGTGCCGGACGGCACCGCTGGTCAGCACAGCACTGGTCAGCACAGCACGGGGCGCGGGGCGCTAGCGGACGAAGACTCCCGCCTGTCCCGCGAGATCCAGGAAGTACTGCGGGGCCACACCGAGGACAACGGTGACCGCGACGCCGACGGTGATGGCCGTGATGGTCATCGGACTGGGCACCGCGACGCTGGGCCCGTCCACCTTGGGCTCCTGGAAGAACATCAGCACGATGACCCGGATGTAGAAGAACGCGGCGATCGCCGACGAGATCACCCCGATGACCACCAGCGCTCCCGCGCCGCTCTCGGCCGCGGCCTTGAACACCGCGAACTTGCCGGTGAAGCCGGACGTGAGCGGGATGCCCGCGAACGCCAGCAGGAAGACCGCGAAGACGGCGGCGACCAGCGGCGAACGCCGCCCCAGGCCAGCCCACTTGGACAGGTGTGTGGCCTCGCCGCCCGCGTCTCGTACCAGAGTGACCACGGCGAAGGCGCCGAGCGTCACGAAGGAGTACGCGGCCAGGTAGAAGAGCACCGAGGAGACGCCGTCCTCCGAGGTCGCGATGACACCGGCCAGCATGAAACCGGCGTGCGCGATGGAGGAGTAGGCGAGCATCCGCTTGATGTCGGTCTGGGTGATGGCGACGATCGCGCCACCCAGCATGGTGATGATCGCCGCGCCCCACATCACCGGCTCCCAGTCCCAGCGCAGGCCCGGCAGCACGACGTACAGCAGCCGCAGCAGGGCGCCGAAGCCCGCCACCTTCGTGGCGGACGCCATCAGACCGGTGACCGGGGTGGGCGCGCCCTGGTAGACGTCCGGGGTCCACATGTGGAAGGGGACAGCGCCGACCTTGAAGAGCATGCCCACCAGGATCATCGCGCCGCCGATGAGCAGCAGCGCGTCGTTGCCCATGGTCCCGGCGAGTGCCGGATCGACGTTCGCCTCGGAGTTGCTGACGACGCGGGCGATGCTGGAGTAGTCGACGGCACCCGCGTAGCCGTACAGCAGTGCGATGCCGAACAGCAGGAAGGCCGAGGAGAAGGCGCCCAGCAGGAAGTACTTGACCGCCGCCTCCTGCGACATCAGCCGGTTGCGGCGGGCGAGCGCGCAGAGGATGTAGAGCGGGAGGGAGAAGACCTCCAGCGCGATGAAGAGCGTCAGCAGGTCGTTGGCGGCCGGGAAGATCAGCATGCCCGCGATGGCGAAGAGCGCGAGCGGGAAGACCTCGGTGGTGGTGAAGCCCGCCCGCGCTGCCTCGCGTTCGGCCTCACCGCCCGGCGTCGCGGCGGCCTGCGGCGTGAAGGAGTCGACGTGATTGCCGTGCTTCTTCGGATCGAGCCGCCGCTCGGCGAAGGTGAACACCGCGACCACGCCCACCAGCAGGATGGTGCCCTGCAGGAAGAGCGCCGGGCCGTCCACCGCGATCGCGCCCATGGCGGCGATCTTCGCCTTGGTGGTGCCGTAGCCGTCCAGGGCCAGTGCGATGACGGCCGCGAAGGCCGAGGCGAGGCCGGCGATCGCGAGGACCACCTGCGCGTTGTACCGCGCGCGGCGCGGCACGAACGCCTCGATCAGTATGCCGACCAGCGCGGCACCGAGGACGATCAGCGTCGGCGACAGCTGCGCGTACTCGATGTGCGGGCTCGGGATCTTGTCCGGCTCCGCCGCCGCGCTCGTCCACAGACTGTGGAGAGATTGGGTGGTGCTCACTTGGCCGCCTCCACATCAGGAGCAGGGTCGTGCTGACGCACGTCGGAGAGCGTGTGCTCGACCGCTGGGTTGACGATGTCCGTCAGCGGCTTGGGGAAGACGCCGAGGAAGATGAGCAGGGCGATCAGCGGTGCCGCCACCGCCAGTTCGCGGACCCGCAGATCCGCCATGCCCTCTATCCCGGCCTTCACCGGACCGGTCATCGTGCGCTGGTAGAGGACGAGCACGTACAGCGCGGCCAGCACGATCGTGGCGGCGGCGATGATGCCGATGACCGGGTAGCGGCTGAAGGTGCCGACCAGGACCAGGAACTCGCTGATGAACGGCGCCAGTCCGGGCAGCGACAGGGTGGCCAGACCACCGACGAGGAAGCTTCCGGCCAGCACCGGCGCGACCTTCTGGACTCCGCCGTAGTCCGCGATCAGGCGTGAGCCGCGCCGCGAGATCAGGAATCCGGCGACCAGCATCAGCACGGCCGTGGAGAGCCCGTGGTTGACCATGTAGAGCGTGGCGCCGCCCTGGCCCTGGGAGGTCATCGCGAAGATGCCCAGGATGATGAAGCCGAAGTGCGAGATCGAGGCGTACGCGATCAGCCGCTTGATATCGCGCTGGCCGACGGCGAGCAGAGCGCCGTAGATGATGCTGATCAGGGCCAGCACCAGCACCACCGGCGTCGCCCACTCGCTCGCCTCCGGGAACAGCCCGAGGCAGAAGCGGAGCATCGCGAAGGTGCCGACCTTGTCGACGACGGCGGTGATCAGCACGGCGACCGGCGCGGTGGACTCGCCCATGGCGTTCGGCAGCCAGGTGTGCAGCGGGAACAGCGGGGCCTTGATGGCGAAGGCGAAGAAGAAGCCGAGGAACAGCCAGCGTTCGGTGCCGGTGGCCATGTCCAGCTCGCCGTTGGCCCGTGCCTCGGTGATCGCCTGGAGGGAGAAGGTGCCCTCGCCTAGCTGGTCGGCGGTGACCGCGTACAGCCCGATCACGGCGGCCAGCATGATCAGCCCGCCCGCGAGGTTGTAGAGCAGGAACTTCACGGCCGCGTAAGAACGCTGGCGGGACGCCTCTTCCTCACCGTGCTGGTGGGCACGGTCCCCGAAGCCGCCGATCAGGAAGTACAGCGGGATGAGCATCGCTTCGAAGAAGATGTAGAAGAGGAAGACGTCCGTGGCCAGGAAGGAAATGAGCACCATCGCCTCGACGGCCAGGATGAGCGCGAAGAAGCCCTGGGTGGGGCGCCAGCGGCGGCCGGGCGTCTCGGCGGTCTTCTCGTCGTCCGCGGTGTCCGCGTCGTGCCAGCCCGCCAGGATGACGAACGGGATGAGCACGGCGGTCAGGGCGACCAGTACGGCCCCGATGCCGTCCACGCCGAGTTCGTAGCGGACTCCGAAGTCCGCGATCCAGGCGTGCGATTCGGTCAGCTGGTAGCGGTCGCCGTCCGGGTCGAAGCGGACCAGCACGACCGCCGCCAGCACGACGGTCGCCAGCGAGACGCACAGCGCCAGCCACTTGGCCAGCGTGCGCTGCGCGGCGGGCACGGCGGCGGTGGCGACCGCACCGGCCGCCGGAAGCACCGCCACGGCCGTCAGCAGGGGAAATGACATCTCAGACCGCCCTCATCAGCAGGGTCGCGGCGACGAGTACCGCCGCACCCCCGAACATCGAGACCGCGTACGAGCGGACGAAACCGTTCTGGACCCGCCGCAGCCTGCCGGACGCACCGCCGACGGTCGCGGCGGTGCCGTTGACAACCCCGTCGACGAGTTTGTGGTCGACGTAGACGAGGCCGCGGGTCAGATACTCGCCGGGCTTGACCAGGGCGACATGGTTCAGGTCGTCCTGGAGGAAATCGCGCCGGACGGCGCGGGTCAGCAGGCTGCCGCGCGGGGCGACGGCGGGCACCGGCCGGCGGCCGTACTGCAGCCAGGCCGTGCCCACACCGATGACCAGTGCGACGACGGTCATCGAGGTGACGGCCGTGGCCGACAGCGGCGAATGGCCGTGCTCGAACTGGGTGACCGGCTCCAGCCAGTGCACGAAGGACTCGTTCCACTTGAACAGGCCGCCCGCGAAGACCGACCCGAAGGCGAGCACGATCATCGGGATGGTCATCGACTTCGGCGACTCGTGCGGGTGCACCGCGTCCTTGCCGGTCTCCGACCAGCGCTTCTCACCGAAGAAGGTGAGCGCCATGACGCGCGTCATGTAGTACGCGGTGATCGCCGCGCCGAGCAGGGTCACCGAGCCCAGGATCCAGCCCTGGGTGCCGCCCTTGGCGAAGGCGGCCTCGATGATCTGGTCCTTGGAGAAGAAGCCGGAGAGCCCCGGGAAACCGATGATGGCGAGATAGCCGAGGCCGAAGGTGACGAAAGTGACCGGCATGTACTTCCGGAGGCCGCCGTAGCGGCGCATGTCCACCTCGTCGTTCATGCCGTGCATCACCGAGCCCGCACCGAGGAACAGTCCGGCCTTGAAGAAGCCGTGGGTGACCAGGTGCATGATGGCGAACGCGTAGCCGATCGGGCCGAGCCCGGCGGCCAGCATCATGTAGCCGATCTGCGACATGGTCGAACCGGCGAGCGCCTTCTTGATGTCGTCCTTCGCACAACCGACGAACGCGCCGAAGAGCAGCGTGACGGCACCGACGACGACCACCACGGTCTGCGCGTCGGGCGCGGCGTTGAAGATCGCGCCGGAGCGGGTGATGAGGTAGACGCCGGCCGTCACCATCGTCGCCGCGTGGATCAGGGCGGAGACCGGGGTCGGGCCCTCCATCGCGTCGCCAAGCCAGGACTGGAGCGGCACCTGCGCCGACTTGCCGCAGGCGGCCAGCAGCAGCATCAGGCCGATGGCCGTCAGCTTGCCCTCGCTCGTCTCCCCGGTGGCCTCGAAGACCGGCCCGAAGGCGAAGGTCCCGAAGGTCGTGAACATGATCATGATCGCGATGGACAGTCCGACGTCACCGACGCGGTTGACCAGGAACGCCTTCTTCGCGGCCGTCGCGGCGCTCGGCTTGTGCTGCCAGAAGCCGATGAGCAGGTACGAGGCGAGGCCCACGCCCTCCCAGCCGACGTACAGCAGCAGGAAGTTGTCGGCCAGCACCAGCAGCAGCATCGCCGCGAGGAAGAGGTTCAGATAGCCGAAGAACCGGCGGCGACGCTCGTCGTGCTCCATGTAGCCGATGGAGTACAGATGGATCAGCGTGCCGACGCCGGTGATCAGCAGGACGAAGGTCATCGACAGCTGGTCGAGCTGGAAGGCGACGTCCGCCTGGAAGCCGTTGACCGGAATCCAGCTGAACAGATGCTGGTGCATGGCGCGTTGCTCGGTCTCCTCGCCGAGCATGTCGGCGAAGAGCAGCAGCCCGATCACGAACGAGGACGCGGCGAGGGCGGTGCCCAGCCAGTGTCCCGCCCGGTCGAGCCGGCGCCCGCCGCACAGCAGGACGGCCGCACCGAGGAGCGGGGCTCCGACGAGCAGCCCGATGAGTGATTCCACTGGTCCGTAACTCCTTACAGCTTCATCAGGCTGGCGTCGTCGACCGAGGCCGAGTGGCGGGAGCGGAAGAGCGTCACGATGATCGCCAGTCCGACGACGACTTCGGCGGCGGCCACGACCATGGTGAAGAACGCCATGATCTGGCCGTCGAGATTGCCGTGCAGCCGGGAGAAGGCGACAAGCGCGAGGTTGCTGGCGTTCAGCATCAGCTCGACGCACATGAACACGATGATGGCGTTCCGCCTGATCAGCACCCCGGAGGCGCCGATGGTGAACAGCAGCGCCGCGAGATAGAGGTAGTTGACCGGATTCACTTGGTCTTCTCCTTCGCCCGGTCCGGGTCCGCGTTCCCGGCGTTACCACCGGAGTTTCGGCCGGGGTCACCGCCGGGGTCACCGCCGGGATTCGAGTCCGGGCCCGCTTCGGGCTCGCCGGGTTCTTCCCGTCCGAGGGCCTCCCCGGTGCGCTGCTCCAGCGCGGCGAGGCTTTCCAGCGCCTCCGCGGAGACGTCCCGCACCTGACCGCGGGAGCGCAGCGTCGGGTTGACTGTCAGCTCGGACGGGGTGCCGTCGGGCAGCAGGCCGGGAATGTCCACCGCGTTGTGCCGGGCGTAGACGCCGGGTGCGGGCAGCGGCGGCAGGTGCTTGTTCTCGCGCACCCGCACTTCGGCCATCTCGCGCTGGGTGGAACGGCGTTCGACGCGCTCGCGGTGGGTGAGCACCATCGCCGCGACCGCCGCCGTGACCAGCAGGGCGCCGGTGAGCTCGAACGCGAAGACGTACTTGGTGAAGATCAGCCGGGCGAGGCCGAACACGTTGCCGTCGGCGTTCGCCTCTTCGAGACCGCTGAAGGTCTTGATCGAGGCGTTGCCCAGACCGCCGATGAGCAGCACGCCGAAGCCGAGCCCGCACAGGGCCGCCATCCAGCGCTGGCCCTTGATCGTCTCCTTCAGGGAGTCCTCGGCGGTGACACCCACCAGCATCAGCACGAAGAGGAACAGCATCATCACGGCGCCGGTGTAGACGACGATCTGGACGATGCCCAGGAAGTACGCGCCGTTGGCGAGGTAGAAAACCGCCAGGATGATCATTGTCCCGGCGAGCGAGAGCGCGGAGTGCACGGACTTCCTCAGGAAGACGGTGCCGAGCGCGCCCAGCACCGCGACCGTACCGAGCACCCAGAACTGCAGCGCCTCGCCGGTGGAGGTGGTGGAGGCCGAGGCCGCGAGGGACCCGGCCAGCTCCACCGTCGACGCGGCGGCCGCGTCCGCGGTCGTCGCCGCACTCACTTCTCCCCCACCGCCTCCGCGGCAGCGGGCTCGTCCGCGCCGAAGGTGTCGGCCGCGGCCTGCGGCGCCTCGTTCAGCGGGTTCTTGGAGTGGGGCTCCTGCTGGACGGTGCCCGGTGCGGCCTCGGTGACGAAGCCGCTGTAGTAGTCCTTGTCCGTCATCCCGGGGTAGATCGAGTGCGGTGACTCGACCATTCCCTCCTCCAGGCCCGCGAGCAGCTCTTCCTTCGTGTAGATGAGCGATTCGCGGGAGGAGTCGGCCAGTTCGTACTCGTTGGTCATGGTCAGTGCCCGGGTGGGGCACGCCTCGACGCACAGGCCGCACAGGATGCAGCGCAGATAGTTGATCTGGTAGACGCGGCCGTAGCGCTCACCCGGGGAGTAGCGCTCCTCCTCGGTGTTGTCCGCGCCCTCCACATAGATCGCGTCGGCCGGACAGGCCCAGGCGCACAGCTCGCAGCCGATGCACTTCTCCAGCCCGTCCGGATGCCGGTTGAGCTGGTGCCGCCCGTGGAAACGGGGCGCCGTCGGCTTCTTGTACTCCGGGTACTGCTCGGTCAGCCGCTTCTTGAACATGGCCTTGAAGGTCACGCCGAAGCCGGCCAGGGGGTTGTCAGGCACCGTCGGCACCCCTTCCTTGGGAGGTGGACCCTGCATTGCTCTCGCCGGGTTCGCCGGAGGCCGCGGCAGAACCGGATTCCGCCGCCGTACCGACAAGTTGGGGCTCGCCGCGCGGACGCCGTCGCGGCGTCGGCGGGAGGGTCTGGCCGGGCAGCGGCGGCACCGGATAGCCACCGGCCATCGGGTCGAACCCAGGAGGTTCGGCTTGCTTCTCCCGCTCCTCGGCGGCCTTCTCCCCGCGCTCACGGAAGATGTCGACGAGGAAGGAGATCAGCAGCAGCGCGATTCCCGCGCCGCCGACCCAGTAGATGATGTCGGCGAAGGAGTAGTCCTCGTTCCGCATCGCCCGTACGCCCGCGACCAGCATCAGCCAGACCATCGCGACGGGGATGAGCACCTTCCAGCCCAGCTTCATGAACTGGTCGTAGCGCACCCGGGGCAGCGTGGCGCGCAGCCAGATGAACGCGAAGAGCAGCATGCACAGCTTCAGGACGAACCACAGCATCGGCCACCAGCCGTGGTTCGCGCCCTCCCAGTACGTCGAGATCGGCGCGGGTGCCCGCCAGCCGCCCAGGAAGAGGGTGACCGCGAGAGCCGAGACCGTGACCATGTGGACGTACTCGGTGAGCATGAACAGGGCGAACTTGATCGACGAGTACTCGGTGTTGAAGCCGCCGACCAGGTCGCCCTCGGACTCCGGCATGTCGAACGGCGCGCGGTGCGCCTCGCCGACCATCGAGACCAGGTAGATCAGGAAGGAGACCGGCAGCAGGATCGCGAACCAGCGGTCCTCCTGCGAGTCGACGATCGCCGAGGTGGACATCGATCCGGAGTAGAGGAAGACCGCTGCGAAGCTGAGGCCCATCGCGACCTCGTAGCTGATGATCTGCGCGGTCGCCCGCACCCCGCCGAGCAGCGGGTAGGTCGACTTGGAGGACCAGCCCGCCAGCACCACGCCGTAGGCGGCGATGGAGGAGGTGGCGAGGATGTAGAGCACCGCCACCGGCAGGTCGGTCAGCTGCATCGCGGTACGGGTGCCGAAGATCGACACCTCGTTGCCGGGCGGACCGAACGGGATCACCGCGATCGCCATGAAGGCGGGGATGGTGCCGATGATCGGCGCGAGGACGTAGACGACCTTGTCGGCGCCCTTGACGATGATGTCTTCCTTGAGCATCAGCTTCACGCCGTCGGCGAGCGACTGGAGCAGGCCCCAGGGCCCGTGCCGGTTCGGCCCGATCCGCCGCTGCATCCAGCCGAGGACCTTGCGCTCGAAGACGATGGAGATGAGGACGGTGCCCATCAGGAAGGCGAAGCAGAAGACCGCCTTGAGGCCGATGAGCCACCAGGGGTCGGTGCCGAAGTTCGTCATGTCCTCGGCAGCGAGCATATGACCCTGCATCAGACCTCCACCTCCTTGTTGCCGGAAGCGTCGTCGCCGGAAGCGTCGTTGCCCGAAGCGTCGTTGCCCGAAGCGTCGTTGCCCGAAGCGGCCGGGGAGAGCCTGACCAGCTGGCCCGGCAGCGCGCCCAGGTCACGCTGCGCCCCGCCGCCGGTGGAGTTCAACGGAATCCACACCACGTGGTCCGGCATTGCCGTGACCTGCAACGGAAGGCGTACGGACCCGGCCGGGCCGTCGACGGAGACGAGCTGCCCGTCCGCGACCCCGGCAGCCTCGGCGGTGCCCTGCGAGGCCCGTACGACGGCTGCGTGCCGCGTCCCGGCCAGCGCCTCGTCACCGACCTGCAGGCGTCCCTGGTCGAGCAGCATCCGGTGCCCGGCGAGCACCGCCTCGCCCGCTCGGGGCTGGGGCAGCGGCCGTGCGGAGGACTGCGGTGCGGCGGGCACCGGCCCGTCCCAGCCGCCGAGCCGCTCCAGTTCGCGGCGCGTCGCCCGTACGTCGGGCAGCGCCACGGGCCGGTTCAGCGCGTCGGCGAGCATGTGCAGCACCCGCCCGTCCGGCTGTACGTGCCGCCGGGTCATCTGGTCGGGCTTCAGCGCGGCCTCGAACAGCCGTGCGCGGCCTTCCCAGTTGAGGAAGGTGCCGGACTTCTCCGCGGCGGCGGCGACCGGCAGCACCACGTCGGCGTGTTCGGTCACCTCGGACGGCCGCAATTCCAGGCTGACGAGGAAGTCGACCGCGTCCAGCGCCTCCAGGGCGCGGGCCGGGTCGGGCAGGTCAGCGATCTCGACGCCGCCGACGATCAGCCCGTGCAGTCCGCCGGTGGCGGCGGCCTCGATGATCCCGGCGGTGTCGCGGCCCTCGGTGTCGGGGAGCCGGGAGAGGCCCCAGACCCCGGCGACCTCGGCGCGGGCCCTCGGGTCGGCGGCGGGCCGGCCACCGGGCAGCAGGGCCGGCAGGGCGCCGGCCTCGATGGCTCCGCGCTCACCAGCCCGGCGCGGAATCCATACGAGCCGGGCGCCGGTGGCGGTGGCGGCCCGTACGGCGGCGGTCAGTCCGCCGGGGACGGCGGCCAGCCGCTCACCGACGATGATCACCGAACCGTCGGCGCGCAGCGCCTCGGCGGCGCGATGGCCCTCGGCGTCGAGCCCGACGCCGCCGGCCAGGCCGTCCAGCCATTCGGTCTCGGTGCCCGGCGCGGCGGGCAGCAGCGTGCCGCCCGCCTTCTCCAGGCCCCGGGCGGCGTGACTGGCGAGGGAGTAGGTGCGCTGGCCGCGCTTGCGGTAGGCCTTGCGCAGCCGCAGGAAGACGCCCGGCGCCTCCTCCTCGGACTCGAAGCCCACCAGGAGGACCGCGGGGGCCTGTTCGAGTGTGGTGTGGGTGAGTCCGCTGCCGTCCAGATCCACGCCGCGGCCGGCGACATGGGCGGCGAGGAAGCCGGCCTCCTCGCCGGAGTGGATCCGGGCGCGGAAGTCGATGTCGTGGGTGCCGAGTGCGACCCGGGCGAACTTGGCGTAGGCGTAGGCGTCCTCGAAGGTCACCCGGCCGCCGGTGAGCACGCCGACGCCGCGGCCTGAGCCGCGGTCACGGGCGGCCGCCAGGCCGCGGGCGGCGGCCTCCAGCGCCTCCGGCCAGCTGGCCTGCTCCAGCCTGCCGGTCTCCGCGTCGCGCACCAGCGGGACCGTGAGCCGCTCCGGGCGCTGCGCGTAGCGGAAGCCGAAGCGGCCCTTGTCGCACAGCCACTCCTCGTTGACCTCCGGGTCCTCGGCAGCCATGCGGCGCATGACCTTGCCCCGGCGGTGGTCCGTACGGGTGGCACAGCCGCCCGCGCAGTGCTCGCACACGCTCGGCGAGGAGACCAGGTCGAAGGGGCGGGAGCGGAAGCGGTAGGCGGCGGAGGTGAGCGCGCCGACCGGGCAGATCTGGATGGTGTTGCCGGAGAAGTACGACTCGAAGGGGTCGCCCTCACCGGTGCCCACCTGCTGGAGCGCGCCACGCTCCAGCAGTTCGATCATCGGGTCTCCGGCGATCTCGTTGGAGAAGCGGGTGCAGCGGGCGCACAGCACGCAGCGCTCGCGGTCCAGCAGCACCTGGGTGGAGATGGCGACCGGCTTCTCGAAGGTGCGCTTCCGGCCCTCGAACCGGGATTCGGCGGAGCCGGTGGACATCGCCTGGTTCTGCAGCGGGCACTCACCGCCCTTGTCGCAGACCGGGCAGTCCAGCGGGTGGTTGATGAGCAGCAGCTCCATCACCCCGCGCTGGGCCTTCTCGGCGACGGGCGAGCTGAGCTGGGTCCGCACGACCATGCCGTCGGTGCAGGTGATGGTGCACGAGGCCATCGGCTTGCGCTGGCCCTCGACCTCGACGATGCACTGACGGCAGGCGCCCGCCGGTTCGAGGAGCGGATGGTCGCAGAAGCGGGGGATCTCGATGCCGAGCTGTTCGGCGGCACGAATGACCAGGGTGCCCTTGGGCACGCTGATCAGTGCGCCGTCGATGCTGAGGGATACGAGGTCCTCCGGCGGCGGGCCTTCCCCGCCACCGGAGGTCGTCGCGTCGGTCGTCACGGTCACGCTTTCACCTCCAGGTGAGCGGTTTTGTCGGCCCAGACGGTGGAAGCTGCCGGGTCGAAGGGGCAGCCACGGCCGTTCACGTGCTGCTCGTACTCCTCGCGGAAGTGCTTGAGCGAGGAGAAGATCGGTGCGGCGGCGCCGTCACCCAGCGCGCAGAACGACTTGCCGTTGATGGTGTCGGCGATGTCGTCGATCTTGTCGATGTCTGCGAGCGTGGCTTTGCCCGCCTCGATGTCGCGGAGCAACTGGACGAGCCAGTAGGTGCCTTCGCGGCAGGGGGTGCACTTGCCGCAGGACTCGTGTGCGTAGAACTCCGTCCAGCGGGTCACGGCGCGCACCACGCAGGTGGTCTCGTCGAAGCACTGGAGCGCCTTGGTGCCGAGCATGGAGCCCGCAGCGCCGACACCCTCGTAGTCCAGCGGGACGTCGAGGTGCTCCTCGGTGAGCATCGGGGTGGAGGAGCCGCCCGGCGTCCAGAACTTCAGCCGGTGCCCCTTCCGCATGCCGCCGCTCATGTCGAGCAGTTGGCGCAGGGTGACGCCGAGCGGCGCCTCGTACTGGCCGGGACCGGCGACATGGCCGCTGAGCGAGTAGAGCGTGAAGCCGGGGGACTTCTCGCTGCCCATCGACCGGAACCAGTCCTTGCCCTTGTGCATCAGGGAGGGAACCGAGGCGATGGACTCGACGTTGTTCACCACAGTGGGGCAGGCGTAGAGGCCCGCGACCGCGGGGAAGGGAGGGCGCAGCCGGGGCTGGCCGCGGCGCCCCTCGAGGGAGTCGAGCAGTGCCGTCTCCTCGCCGCAGATGTACGCGCCCGCGCCCGCGTGCACGGTGAGTTCCAGGTCCTTGCCGGGCCCGAGCGCGTCCTTGCCGAGGTAGCCCGCCGCGTACGCCTCGCGCACGGCCTCGTGCAGCCTGCGCAGCACGGGGACGACTTCACCGCGCAGGTAGATGAAGGCATGGCTGGAGCGGATCGCGTGGCAGGCGATCACCATCCCTTCGATGAGGGAGTGCGGGTTGGCGAAGAGCAGCGGGATGTCCTTGCAGGTGCCCGGCTCGGATTCGTCGGCGTTGACGACGAGATAGTGCGGCTTGCCGTCGCCCTGCGGGATGAACTGCCACTTCATGCCGGTGGGGAAGCCCGCGCCGCCCCGGCCGCGCAGTCCGGCCTCCTTCACGTACGCGATGACGTCGTCCGGGTCCATGGCCAGTGCCGTGCGCAGGCCCTCGTAGCCGTCGTGCCGCCGGTAGGTCTCCAGCGTCCAGGCGTCCGGCTGGTCCCAGAAGGTGGACAGCACCGGGGTGAGCAGCTTGGCGGGAGAATCGGTGGCGTTCACTGGTCCTCCTCTGTGACCGGTCCGGCCTGGTGGGCGGGATCGGAGGCCGCGGTGTCCTGCGGCGCGTCATGCGAGCTGGGGTGGGTTTCCGGCGGCTGCGCGCCCTCGGCCGTGACGTCGGCGCCGAGTGCGTCGGCTCCCGCGCTTCGCTGCGGGGCGACGCGCGGGGGTGCGCTCTCGCCCTTCGCCAGCCGGAGGCCGGCCAGCGAGGCGGGGCCCGCGCCGCCGCTCTCGGCCACGGCGCCCGTCCGCTCGTCCGGGAATCCGGCGAGGATGCGGGCGGTCTCCTTGAAGGTGCAGAGCTTCGCGCCCCGGGTCGGCTCGACCTCGCGGCCCGCCCGCAGGTCGTCGACCATCTGCTTGGCGCTGCCGGGTGTCTGGTTGTCGAAGAACTCCCAGTTGACCATCACCACGGGGGCGAAGTCGCAGGCCGCGTTGCACTCGATGTGTTCGAGGGTGACCTTGCCGTCCTCGGTGGTCTCGCTGTTGCCGACCCCCAGGTGCTGCTGGAGTTCCTCGAAGATCGCGTCGCCGCCCATCACCGCGCACAGCGTGTTGGTGCAGACTCCGACCTGGTAGTCGCCGGAGGGCTTCCGCCGGTACATGCTGTAGAAGGTCGCGACGGCGTTGACCTCGGCGGTTGTCAGGTCGAGCACCTCGGCGCAGAAGCGCTGCCCCGTCCGGGTCACATGCCCTTCCTCGGACTGCACGAGGTGCAGCAGCGGCAGCAGCGCGGACCTGCTGTCCGGGTAGCGGGCGATGATCTCCCGCGCGTCCTCCGTGAGCCGCTCCCGTACGTCCGCCGGGTAGTCGGGGGCCGGAAGCTGCGGCATACCGATCGATACGTCCGTCATCGGTCGACGCCTCCCATCACAGGGTCGATGGATGCGACGGCGACGATGACGTCGGCGACCTGGCCGCCTTCGCACATCGCCGACATGGACTGGAGGTTGGTGAAGGAGGGGTCGCGGAAGTGCACCCGGTAGGGACGCGTGCCGCCGTCGCTCACCGCGTGCACGCCCAGCTCGCCCTTGGGCGACTCGACCGCCGCGTACGCCTGGCCCGGAGGCACCCGGAATCCCTCGGTGACCAGCTTGAAGTGGTGGATCAGGGCCTCCATGGAGGTGCCCATGATGTTCTTGATGTGGTCCAGCGAGTTGCCGAGGCCGTCCGGGCCCAGCGCGAGCTGCGCGGGCCAGGCGATCTTCTTGTCCTCGACCATCACCGAACCGGGCTTCAGCTGGTCCAGCCGCTCCAGGCACTGGTCGATGATGCGCAGCGACTCCCGCATCTCCTCGATGCGCAGCAGGAAGCGCCCGTAGGAGTCGCAGGTGTCGACGGTGGGCACGTCGAAGTCGTAGGTGTCGTAGCCGCAGTACGGCTGCGCCTTGCGCAGGTCGAACGGCAGCCCGGCAGAGCGCAGTATCGGGCCGGTGAGGCCCAGCGCCATGCAGCCCGAGAGGTCCAGATAGCCGATGCCCTGGAGCCGGGCCTTGTAGACCGGGTTGCCCGTGGCGAGCTTGTCGTACTCCGGCAGGTTCTTGCGCATCTTCTTCTGGAACTCGCGCAGCGCGTCCATGCCGCCGGGCGGCAGGTCCTGGGAGAGGCCGCCGGGCCTGATGAACGCGTGGTTCATGCGGAGCCCGGTGATCAGCTCGAACAGGTCGAGGATCATCTCGCGGTCCCGGAATCCGGCGATCGCGACGGTGGTGGCGCCCAGCTCCATACCGCCGGTGGCGAGGTAGACCAGATGCGAGGAGATCCGGTTCAGCTCCATGAGCATGACCCTTATGACCGTGGCACGGTCCGGGATCTGGTCCTCGATGCCGAGCAGCTTCTCCACTGCCAGGCAGTACGCCGCCTCGTTGAACAGCGGCATCACGTAGTCCATGCGCGTCACGAAGGTGGTGCCCTGCGTCCACGTCCGGTATTCGAGGTTCTTCTCGATGCCGGTGTGCAGATAGCCGATGCCGCAGCGCGCCTCGGTGACGGTCTCGCCGTCGATCTCCAGGATGAGCCGGAGCACACCGTGGGTGGAGGGGTGCTGGGGGCCCATGTTGACGATGATGCGTTCGTCGTCGCTCTTGGCTGCGGCGGCCGCGATCTCGTCCCAGTCACCACCGGTGACGTCGTAGACGGTGCCCTCGGTGGTTTCCCGGGTACCCGCGGTCGCGTGGGCCGCATGGGCCTCTTCGGCCGTGTGACTCGAGTGGTTTGCTTCAGGGGACATCAGCTGTACGACCTCCGCTGGTCGGGAGCCGGGATCTGGGCACCCTTGTACTCGACGGGAATGCCGCCGAGCGGGTAGTCCTTGCGCTGCGGGAAGCCCTGCCAGTCGTCCGGCATGATGATCCGCGTCAGCGCCGGATGGCCGTCGAAGACCAGGCCGAAGAAGTCGTAGGTCTCGCGCTCGTGCCAGTCGTTCGTCGGATAGACCTCGACCAGCGAGGGGACGTGCGGGTCCGCGTCGGGAGCGGTGACCTCCAGCCGGATCAGCCGGTTGTGGGTGAGCGAGCGCAGGTGGTAGACGGCGTGCAGCTCGCGGCCCTCGTCCTCGGGGAAGTGGACCCCGCTGACGCCGGTGCACATCTCGAACCGCAGCGCCGGGTCGTCGCGCAGCGTCCGGGCCACCTGGAGCAGGTACGCGCGTTCGATGTGGAAGGTCAGCTCCCGGCGGTCGACGACGGTCTTCTGGATGACCTCGGCGGGGAGGAGACCCTGCTCCTCCAGCGCGCCTTCGAGCTCGTCCGCGATCTCGTCGAACACCCCCGGTTCCCTGGGGGCTCCCGGCTCCGCGCCTGACGGGGCGGGACCGTACGGCCGCGTGGTGCCGCCGGGCAGCCGCACCGTACGGACCAGTCCGCCGTAACCGGAGGTGTCCGCACCCGAGTTGGCGCCGAACATGCCGCGGCGCACCCCGACGACCTCGCCCTGGTCGCCACGGTGACCCGGCAGGTTGTGGGCGTTCACATCCTGGTCGGGATTGGGCTTGTTGATCCCGTTGTCCTGGCTCACCGCAGCAGGCCCTTCATCTCGATCGTGGGGAGCGCGTTCTTCGCCGCTTCCTCCGCCTCGCGGGCCGCCTCTTCCTGGTTCACGCCGAGCTTGCCGTGCTGGATCTTCTCGTGCAGCTTGAGAATGGAATGGATCAGCATCTCGGGGCGCGGAGGACAGCCGGGCAGGTAGATGTCGACCGGCACGACGTGGTCGACGCCCTGCACGATCGCGTAGTTGTTGAACATCCCGCCGGAGGAGGCGCAGACGCCCATGGAGATGACCCACTTGGGGTTGGGCATCTGGTCATAGACCTGGCGCAGCACCGGGGCCATCTTCTGGCTGACCCGCCCGGCCACGATCATGAGGTCCGCCTGGCGGGGTGAGCCGCGGAAGACCTCCATGCCGAAGCGGGCGAGGTCGTAGCGGCCCGCGCCCGTGGTCATCATCTCGATGGCGCAGCAGGCGAGCCCGAACGTCGCCGGGAACACCGACGACTTGCGGACCCACCCGGCGGCCTGCTCGACGGTGGAGAGCATGAAGCCGCTCGGCAGTTTCTCTTCGAGTCCCATTACTCAGCCCCTAGTCCCATTCCAGGCCGCCGCGGCGCCATACGTAGGCGTAGGCGACGAAGACGGTGAGCACGAAGAGCAGCATCTCCACGAGCCCGAAAATCCCCAGCGAGTCGAACGAGACCGCCCAGGGATAGAGGAAGACGATCTCGATGTCGAAGACGATGAACAGCATCGCCGTCAGGTAGTACTTGATCGGGAAGCGGCCACCGCCCTCCGCCTGTGGCGTGGGCTCGATGCCGCACTCGTAGGCTTCGAGCTTGGCCCGGTTGTAGCGCTTCGGGCCGATGATCGAGGCCATGACCACGGAGAAGATCGCAAAGCCCGCCGCGAGGCCCCCCAGTACGAGGATGGGCGTGTACGCGTTCACCGCTCCCCTCTCCTTCCAGTCGACCCCTGCCAGGGGCATCTCCCGGGCTGCCACGCCGAGGGGGTTCGACGCCGGCTGCCGGCTGACCACTGGGCCGTGTGTGCGGCCCCCCACGAAGATCGCTCATATGTGAGGCAGTTCACAAGCCCTGGTGGAGGCATCCTATGCCCGGTGCTCTGTGATCTGCGACACGGGATGCGACAACGTCTTTGTGATCTCCACCACCTGGCAAATGACCACGACTCCGAGCACCCTGCGATCTTCATACGCGAAGCATTCGATCACTCACAGGTGGTGACCGTCCAGCCCCGTGACCTGCCGAAAAGCCGGGATTCTTAGCAAGCACGGAGGTGCGTCGGCAAATTCGCGCTGGACACCCCCGGCTGCTAGCCGGCACCGCCGGCCGACCCGTCGGCACACTGCGGCGCAGCCCTGCCCGGGAAGCGCCGCGGGAGGACGGAGCGCGCGCCGGAGCGAAGAGTGATCTTCGCGGCCGCGGGGAATGCGATCCGTACGGGAAGGTCGTGAACGCCCGCACAAGCCAGGATGCGGTCAATGGACCGAATCGCCTGTTTCAGGCGGTAGTTCGGGTATGCGCCCCAGGAGCCGATGTGACCTGCGCCACTCCTTCTTCCGGCAGCTACTGACTTCTTTGCGCCCGTTATACGTACGTGATATGCCGAATGAGTAATCGGTCTTACTGAACAACTGCCAGGACACGGCCTTGTAGTTGGGCATTGCCGCCTCGCCGGGAGGCTTCCGGCGAAGATCCAGGAGGCGCCAACTGGGCCCCCGCATCCTGAATGTGGCGCATCCCACCTTTATTGAAGGCACCCGGTCGGCACTGATAGCCAATACCCATGTCCCAAACCGCGCACATACCCAGCCACCGGAAGCCCCGTGAGCGGTCCAGGAAAAACCTGGCCCTGCGCGCCGGAGTTGCCGGTGGCGTCCTCGGCACCATCGCGGTCACCGCCGGTGCCGCGCCCGCCTCCTCGACCGGCAAGGACACCAAGCCGACCGAGACGACGGCCCAGCTCCCCACGCTCACCGCCGACCTTCCGGTCGCGGCCGAGCGGACGGCCGACTCGCTCGCCATGTCCGCCCTCCATTACGAGCTGGAGGACGCCCGGCACGCCGCCGCGAGCAAGGCGGCCGAGACCGCCAAGGAGCAGAAGGCCGAGGCACAGCGCAAGGCTGAGGAGGCCCGCAAGGCCGAGGCCGCGGAGAAGGCCAAGGAGCGCGACGCAGCCGCCGCCCGCGCCTCCCGTGCCTCCACCACCCCGGAGCGCACCACACTCAGCACCGAGGAAGCCCCCAGCCAGGCCGCAGCCAGCACTCCGGCTCCCTCGACCGGCAGCGGCAACTCCGCGGCGCTCATCAGCTTCCTGCGCGCGCAGGTCGGCAAGGCGTACGTCTCCGGCGCCACCGGGCCGAGCGCGTACGACTGTTCCGGACTGACCCAGGCCGCGTTCAAGACGATCGGCATCGACCTGCCGCGCGTCTCGCAGGCCCAGTCCACGACCGGCACCCAGATCTCGGTCAGCGAGGCCCAGCCCGGCGACCTGCTCTTCTGGGGCGGCGTCGGCAGCGCGTACCACGTGGCCGTGTACGTCGGAAACGGCCAGTACATCGACGCCGCCAACCCGTCCAAGGGCGTCGCGCTGCAGAACCTCTCCGACGCCCCGCCGACCTCCGCGCCCGGCGTGCTCTGCCCCGGTCCGGATCGATCCCACGCAGAGGGGCCCCGCCGCGATGGTTCGCGGCGGGGCCCCTCTGCTGGGCGGCTCTCAGGAGCTCGGCGCCACCTTGGCCAGGCCGTTGATCAGGCGGTCCATGGCGTCGCCGCCCGTGGGGTCGGTGAGGTTCGCCAGCATCTTCAGCGTGAAGCGCATCAGCAGCGGGTGGCTCAGCCCGCGCTCCGCGGCCAGCTTCATCACCTTCCCGTTCCCGATGAGCTTCACGAAGGCCCGGCCCAGCGTGTAGTAGCCGCCGTAGGTGTCCTGGAGGGCCTTGGGGTAGCCCAGCAGGGCGCGTTCACGCTGCGCGGCGGTCTGCCGGGCGTGTGCCTGGACGATGATCTCGGCCGCCATCTCACCGGACTCCATGGCGTACGCGATGCCCTCGCCGTTGAACGGGTTCACCAGACCGCCCGCGTCCCCGACCAGCAGCAGACCGCGCGTGTAGTGCGGCTGCCGGTTGAAGGCCATCGGCAGGGCGGCGCCGCGGATCGGGCTCGTCATGTTCTCCGGCGTGTAACCCCACTCCTCGGGCATCGAGGCGCACCACGCCTTGAGGACCTCACGCCAGTCGAGCTCCTTGAAGGAGGACGAGGTGTTGAGGACGCCCAGGCCGACGTTCGACGTCCCGTCACCCATCCCGAACACCCAGCCGTAGCCCGGCAGCAGGCGGTCCCGCGCACCGCGCCGGTCCCACAGCTCCAGCCAGGACTCCAGATAGTCGTCCTCATGCCGGGGGGAGGTGAAGTACGTACGGACCGCGACGCCCATCGGGCGGTCGTCGCGCCGGTGCAGGCCCATCTTCAGCGACAGCCGGGTGGAGTTGCCGTCCGCCGCGACGACGAGCGGTGCGGAGAAGGTGACGGGGACCTTGTCCTCGCCGAGCTTCGCCTCGACACCGGTGATCCGGCCGGTGCGCTCGTCCAGGATCGGGGCGCCCACATTGCAGCGCTCGTACAGCCGCGCGCCCGCCTTCTGCGCCTGACGGGCCAGCTGCTCGTCGAAGTCGTCGCGCTTGCGGACCAGTCCGTAGTCCGGATAGCTGGCCAGCTCCGGCCAGTCGAGCTGCAGTCGGTGGCCGCCGCCGACGATGCGCAGGCCCTTGTTCCGCAGCCAGCCCGCCTCTTCGGAGATGTCGATCCCCATGCCGACCAACTGCTTGGTGGCGCGGGGCGTGAGCCCGTCGCCGCAGACCTTCTCGCGCGGGAAGGCGGTCTTCTCCAGCAGGAGCACATCGAGCCCGGAACGGGCCAGGTGGTACGCGGTGGTGGAGCCGGCCGGCCCCGCGCCGACGACGATCACATCGGCGCGCTGCTCGGACGGCGCACCCGACGGCTTCGAGGTGCTGGTGAGGGGCTCGGTCACGTCGGTCTCCCGCAAGACTCGGTGGCGCGTGCCGGTGGCCCCGGCTCTGACGGAGACAGTCTAGTGCTGCGCCGCGCAGGCTCATGGAGCGGGCCGCGGCGTCCGGTGCGTGTGCGCGCAGGGCGGTGGATCACCCTCGTACTGGCCGCATTCGGGCGGCTCCGACACCGCGGCAGACGACCGTACCGGGCGTCGCGGACCCCGCGGACCTGCCCGGCGCGGCACTACAAGGCCCGGTCCCCTGAGCCAGGCTGCGGGTCGTCCGGCGGGGTGGGCTGCGGCGGCTTGTCCGGTCCGGAGGCGTCCGGCGTCGTGGCCGTGGGAGGCGGGGTCTCCTGGGGTGGCGGGCTGCCTGCGGGAGGCGGAGTGGCGCCCTGGGGAGGCGGCATGCCTGCGGGCGGCGGGGTGGCGTAGCCGGGCGGCGGGGTGGCGTAGCCGGGCGGCGCCGTGCCGTAGGGCGGCTGCCCGTACACCGTCGGCGGATACGCGTAGCCGGGCGGCACCCCGTACCCGGCCGGGCCTCCGTGGCCCGGCGGAAGACCGTAGCCCGGCGGCGGGTAGCCGTGAGCCGTGGGCTGTGCCAACGCCCGCATCAGGTACGGGATCAGCAGCACCGCCAGCGAGACCCACAGCACGGTGAGCGGCAGCACCTCCACGGCGATGCCGTAGCCCGCCTCGCTCCGTACGCTCCCGCCGCCCAGGTCGCTCTCGTAGTCCCCGAAGCCGGAGCCGGAGACCTGACGTGCCGTCAGGCCGACCTCCGCAGCCCAGATGGTCAGCAGAATCCCGGTGGCGGACAGGGCACCGGTCAGGAGCTGTCCCGGCACGCTGCCGCGCACCAGCCGCCCGGCCAGCCAGCCGATCAGCAGCGCACAGACCACTCCACCGACCACCGCGCCCGCCGCCGCCCAGCCGCTTGCCTCGGAGCCGAGTTCGGAGATGCCCACCGACTCGATCGTCAGGGAGTCGAAGCTGCTGTCGCCCTCGTACTCCAGCGGAGCTCCCCAGGAGATGCCCAGAATGCCCGCGCCGACGTTGGGCGCGGTCAGGAGCATCAGGACGTACCCCTCGGCCGGGGTGCCCGACCAGTCCAGGGTCAGGGCGAGCACCACCCACACGGTGACGGTGGCCAGCGTGAGGACGGCCATCACCGCGCGCAGGGCCGCGCACCACGCGTGCCAGGCGATCAGGCCGCCGGTGCCGGGCTGCGCGGACAGCCGGGCCCGGATCCAGGGCCCCGCCAGCACACCGCCGGTGACCAGCAGGCAGAGCACCAGCGCGCCGAGTGCGGCCAGCACGGGCGTGGTGGAGACCTCCAGGTCGCCGGTCTCCGGCTGGGAGAAGAGGGCCAGCAGCAGGGTCAGCGCGCCCGTCAGCAGCCCGGCCCGTACGGTCGACTCCATGGCGGCGGTGGCGCTCGCCGGGAAACGTCGCAGGTGCCGTGCTCCGATCCACAGCATGGCGACGAACAGGGCGGTGACCGTCAGCGGCACGACCGAGATGGTGGACACCACGGCGGCGCCGCCGGACATGCCCGCGTCACCCTCGCGGTTCGTCAGCTCGAACCCGCCCCCGACACCCCGCAGCAGGGCGGCCAGACACCACTGGAGCCTCTCGCCCCACCCGATCTCGTCCCCGACGGCGGCCGCCGGACTGTTCTCGTCGAAGAACTCGTCGAGGGGCAGGGTGAGGAGGACAGCCGAGACCAGCAGGGACAACGGCGCCCACAGCGCGGCCAGAAAGGAGCGCCGCCAGTCGCCGGTGAGGGTGCGGACGACGAAGGAGTCACCGGGACGGCCGGGCGGCCCCAGCGGTGATCCCGGTGGCGGGGGCGGCGGGTACGCGTACGCCGGGACGGTGGGGCCGTCGGGCGAGGCCCCGGCTGCTGCCGGGCCCGCGGCGGGCGGGGCAGTGAGCGTTGCGGGCAGGGGCGGGGCAGGCACGGGCGGCGCAGCGGCAGGCGGCGCAGCGGCGGGCGGGGCCGGGATCCAGCCGGGCGGGGGCGGCGCGACCGGCGGCTGGGGCAGCTGACCACCGCACGTCATACAGAAGCGGGCGCCCTGGGGAGACGGTGCACCACAGGACGGGCAGGAGGCGGCCACAGCGGCTCCACAGCGAGGAGGGAAGGCGGATCTGCCGCCGAACCGGGCAGAGGCGGACCCGCAATCCTACCGACTACTGTGAAATCCCGTACACATAAAGTGACTTCAGCTGTCCGTGGAACTCTCTCCCGCACGGGGGCGGATGCCCCGGTGCAGGGCCACGACACCACCGGTCAGATTCCGCCACGCCACGTCCCGCCAGCCCGCCTGCTGGAGCCGCCCCGCGAGCGCGGGCTGGTCGGGCCAGGCGCGGATGGAGTCGGCGAGATAGACATACGCGTCCGGACTGCTGGACACCCGCTCCGCGAGGGGCGGCAGCGCACGCATCAGGTATTCGGTGTAGACGGTGCGGAAGGGCGCCCAGGTCGGGTGGCTGAACTCGCAGATGACGACCCGTCCTCCGGGCACGGTCACCCGCAGCATCTCGCGCAGCGCCGCGTCCGTGTCGTGCACGTTGCGCAGCCCGAAGGAGATGGTGACCGCGTCGAAGACGGCATCGCGGAACGGCAGCCTGGTCGCGTCACCGGCGGTGAAGGGCATCCACGGCTGGCGCTTCTTTCCCTCGGCGAGCATGCCGAGGGAGAAGTCGCACGGCACGGTGTACGCCCCCGCGGCGGCGAAGGGCTTCGAGGAGGTGGCCGTACCGGCGGCGAGATCGAGCACCCGCCCACCGGGGCGCGCGTCGACCGCCCGGGCGACCGCCTTGCGCCAGAGACGGGCCTGACCGAGGGAGAGCACGTCGTTGGTGAGGTCGTAGCGCGCGGCGACGTCATCGAACATCGCGGCGACTTCGTGCGGCTGCTTTTCCAGGGATGCGCGGGTCACGGGACCATTGTTCACCTTCCGCCCTGCTGCCGTGCGGGCGGGCGCCGTCAGAGCCCGTCGGGTCGCTCCGGGTCGTCAGCGAGTGCGGTGGACGAGGCGACCGCCCAGCACCGTTGCCGCGCAGCTCGCCGCACCCGCGTGCCGGAGCGCGGCCAGCGGATCGGAGCCGTCGGCACCGGCCGGGAGGGCGAAGGCCGCCAAGTCGGCGCGGCCACCGGGGGCGAGGGTGCCCGCGAAGGCGGATTCCGGCGGCACCAGCGCCAGCGGGTCCAGCACGGGCGCCGCGCCCTCGGGTGAGGGACGCCGCAGCTCCACCATCCCCGCCCGGCGCACCGCCGTGCGCACCGGCGCGCGGCGGAACGGACCCACCACGGCCGTGACCCCGCACGCCAGCAGCCGCTGGAGCCCCCGGCGGGCGCTGCCGCCCCAGCGGGTGTCGTCCATGGCGAGGGCGGCCAGCGCCGGGCCGCTGAGCGGTTCGGTGCCCAACTGGTCCGCCTCACGCGGGTCCGGGTGGTAGGCGTCCTCCAGCAGGGCGGCGGCACCGGGATGGACGAGGCCGGGCGTGAGCACCCCGGGCCAGCGCCTGGTGCGCGCCTGCGGGAAGGCGGCGGCCAGTTCCCCGTACGGGCCGACCGCCTCGATCACACCGCCGTCCAGCACGACCGCGCCGCCGCGTACCGGAGGGAGCCCGGCGCCGGGGAGCAGCAGTTCGGCCGTGTGCAGTGTCGGCATCGGGCGTCGCCGCTATCCGGCGTCGACGAGCTTCAGATCGGGGTGGGCGGTGCCGCCCGCGATCGCGGTGGAGGAGAGGTGCGAGACGGCCCGGTCGTCGACCGGGTCGTTCGCCGGGTCGTCGTGCACGACCAGGTGTTCGTACGTCGTCGCACGCTGCGCCGGGACGCGGCCCGCCGAGCGGATGAGCTGGATCAGCTCCGTCCGGTTGGAGCGGTGCTTGGCGCCCGCCGAGGAGACGACGTTCTCCTCCAGCATCACCGAGCCCAGGTCATCCGCGCCATAGTGCAGCGAGAGCTGGCCGACGTCCTTGCCGGTCGTCAGCCAGGAGCCCTGGATGTGCGCGACGTTGTCGAGGAAGACGCGGGCGATGGCGATCATGCGCAGGTATTCGAACAGGGTTGCCTGCGTCTGACCCTTCAGCGTGTTGTTCTCCGGCTGGTAGGTGTACGGGATGAAGGCGCGGAAGCCGCCCGTACGGTCCTGCACATCGCGGATCATCCGCAGGTGTTCGATCCGCTCGGCGTTGGTCTCCCCGGTGCCCATGAGCATGGTGGAGGTCGACTCGACACCCATTCCGTGCGCCGTCTCCATGATCTCCAGCCAGCGCTCGCCCGACTCCTTCAGGGGGGCGATGGCCTTCCGGGGGCGGGCCGGGAGCAGCTCGGCGCCCGCGCCCGCGAAGGAGTCCAGCCCGGCCGCGTGGATCCGGCGGATCGCCTCCTCGGGGGAGACCTTGGAGATGCGGGCCATGTGCTCGACCTCGGAGGCACCCAGCGAGTGGATCACCAGCTGGGGGTACGC
The DNA here is from genome assembly GCF_025165795.1 of Streptomyces gossypii. Lineage (GTDB taxonomy): Bacteria > Actinomycetota > Actinomycetes > Streptomycetales > Streptomycetaceae > Streptomyces > Streptomyces gossypii. The sequence continues at coordinate 86,107 of NZ_JAJAGO010000009.1, read as the reverse complement.
CTGCTTGATCGCGGCGAAGTGCTCCTCGTAGTACTCGACGCCGTAGTCCGGGTGGTGGCCGCCCTGGAACATGATCTGGGTGCCGCCGAGTTCCACCGTCTCCGCGCAGCGCCGCAGGATGTCGTCGAGGTCCCTGGTCCACACCTTGTCGCTCTTGGGAGCGGCGTAGAAGGCGCAGAACTTGCAGGCGGTCACGCAGGAGTTGGTGTAGTTGATGTTCCGCTCGATGATGTACGTCGCGATGTGCTCGGTGCTCGCGTAACGCTTGCGGCGCACCGCGTCGGCGGCCTCGCCCAGCGCGTGCAGCGGCGCGGAGCGGTACAGGTCCAGGGCCTCCTCCGGGCTGATGCGGCCTCCCTGGGCGGCGCGGTCGAGTACGGACTGGAGGTCGGCGTTCTCGGGCACCGGAGCGTCCCTTCATGGTGGCTGCAACGACCGGACCAGCGTACGTCACGGGCCCCGGCCCCCAGCGGTGGTCCCGGTGGTGGTTCCGACGCGGGTCAGCCGGTCTTCTTCAACCGGTTCAGCCTGTCTTCTTCAGGGTGCCCGCCGCGTTGCCGCCCGCGGAGTCGTTGGACTCGTAGCGGAGGCTGCCGTCCTCCCGGAGCGTGAACACCTCGTTGGTACCTCCCTTGCTACAGGTGAGCGACCTGTCGCCGGAGGAGGCGTCGGTACGCAGGGTCTTGTCGGTGGCGGAGGTCAGCTTCCAGGCCCCGGAGCACTCCAGGCCGGTGTTCACGACCTTGCCGGTACCGATGAGATCGCCGGGCTCGCCCTTCTTGAGGGTGATGGTCAGGGTGCCGTTGCGCAGTCCGCTGTCCATGTAGAGCTCGCCCTTCCAGGTGCCGACGAACGCATCCGGCACCGAACGGCGGGCCGGTTCTTCGCCGTCCCTGTCACCGGGGGGCTGGTCCTCTCCGAACGTCGGGTCGCCTGTCGGGCTGGGTGACTCGCTGTGGCCGGAGTCGGCGGAGTTGTTGGAATTGTCACCTTGTGAGCCCGACCCGGGCAGCAGGTCGAAGACGAGAGTCGCGCTCAGCAGCGCGGCCACCAGCACCCCGGCGACCGACAGGACCAGGGTGCAGCTCAGCTGCCGCCCGCGCCGGGTGCTGGGAGCGCCGGGGGGCCCGGCAGTGGGAGCCGGGGCGCTGGTGGCGTGGGCGGACAGCGCGAAGCGGCCACGGCCGGCCGGTCCACCCGTCGTCAGGGGCGGGGACGCGGGGAGGGGTGGCGGCACGGCGGGGGCGTCCGGCGGCGCGATTCCGGCTCCGGCTTCGGCTCCGGCTCCGGCTCCGGCCCGCTGTGCGGGGTGGGTGAAGGGCACCAGTCCCGACACGTTCTCCCCGGACCCTCCCGGCTGGTCCGGCTGCTCCGGAAGCTCCGGCTCCAGGTCCAGCAGCTGGACCGCGCTCCGGCTGGCCTCCTCGACCAGCGGGCCCGGCAGCCACCCGGGCCGGATCAGACCGCTCGCCCCCACCGGGCCCGCCAGCGCCTCGGCCACCTGAGCGGTGGAAGGCCGCTCCCGGGCGTCCTTGGCCAGACAGCCCGCGATCAGCTCTCGCAACGGGCCGTGCAGATCGTCCAGTTCCGGCTCCTCGTGTACGACGAGGTAGAGCAGCGCGTGCGAGCTGTCCCCGGGGAAGGGGGAGGCACCGGTGGCCGCGTAGGCCAGCACCGCGCCCAGCGAGAAGACGTCGGAGGCGGGCCCCACCGGCCCCTTGCCCAGCACCTGTTCGGGTGACATATAGCCGGGCGACCCGATGGAGACGCCGGTCGAGGTGAGCGCCGTGGTGCCGTCCGTCGCGCGGGCGATGCCGAAGTCGATGAGCCGTGGGCCGTCCAGCGTCAGCAGGACGTTCGACGGTTTGATGTCGCGGTGCACCAGGCCGAGGCCGTGCACGGCGGTCAGTGCCTCCGCCAGGCCGGCACCCAGCGCCCGTACGGCGGCCTCGGGCAGCGGACCGTGGCCCGCTATGGCGTGCTGGAGGGTGGGGCCCGCGACATAGCCGGTGGCGACCCAGGGCAGGTCCGCGTCGGCGTCGGCGTCCAGCACCGGAGCGGTCCACTCGCCGCCCACCTGCCGCGCGGACCGCACCTCGCGGCGGAACCGCTCGCGGAACTGCTCGTCGGCGGCGAAGTGCGGGTGCACCACCTTCACCGCGACCGTACGGCCGCCGGGGCTCCGGCCCAGATACACCCGCCCCATGCCACCCGCGCCGAGCCGCCGCAACAGGCGGTACTCCCCTATGACCCGCGGATCGTCGGCCTCCAGCGACTGCATCATGCGTACCTCCCCCTGGACGCTGCGGCCACCCAGCTTAGGGCCTGCCCAGTGGGGCTTAGGGGCGTGTCCAGTGGGCCTGAGGCGTGCCCTGAGGCCGCAGCAGTTCCACCCGCGCGTCCGGCGGATAACCCGTCGTGCCACCGGTACGGCGGGCGAATTCCGCGATACCGGCGAGTTGTTCGTCGCCGAGCCGGAAATCGAGGGTGGTGAAATAGCGCTCCAGCACCCGCGCCTCGAATGGCTCCCAACGGGACGCCTGCTCCGCGACCTTGGCCACTTCCTCCAGTGACAGATCACGCGAGGCGAGGAACGCCTCGTGCACCTCGCGCACGAGCGCGGGCTCGCGCTCCAGATAATCCCGGCGGGTTGCCCAGATCGCGAAGACGAACGGCAGACCGGTCCAGTCCTTCCACAGCTGCCCGAGGTCGTGCACCTGGAGCCCCGGCTCCGGCAGCGCCCGCAGATAGGCCCGCAGCCCCAGGTCACCGATGACCACGGCGGCGTCCGCCTCCTGCATCATCCGGGCGAGGTCGGGCGGACACGTGTAGTAGTCGGGCTGCACGCCGTACCGCTCGGCGAGCAGCAGCTGCGCCAGGCGTACGGAGGTGCGGGAGGTGGAGCCCAGAGCGACGCGCGCTCCGTCCAGCTTCTCCAGCGGAACCCGGGAGACGATCTCGCAGGACATGACCGCGCCATCGCAGCCGACCGCGATATCCGGCAACGCCACAAGGTCGTCAGCATTGCGCAGGAATTCCACAAGGGTGACCGGCGCGATATCGAGATCCCCGTTCACCAGCTGTTCGCTCAGCCTTTCGGGGGTGTCCTTGGTGAGGGTGAGATCGAGCAGGGAGCCCGTACGGGCGAGGCCCCAATAGAGGGGAAGGCAGTTCAAGAACTGGATGTGCCCGACACGCGGGCGGGATCTCGGCTGTGCAGTCACACTGCGGAGCGTACGCCCCGGAGCGTGACGTTCCGCCGCGCGGTCGGGTGGTGCGCCGGGCAGGGCTCTGGCCAGGGGATGGGTGGCAACGAGGGGTTCGTCGGGTGATCCGATGATGCCCGTGGGGGGTTCCTCACAAATCAAGATCTTGGGCACTTCCGCGCCACAGCCCTACCGTGCTAGGCTCGCCGCAAGTTGCAGTTTGGTTTCCCTTGCAGTACAGAGCCTGCGGAGCATGTGACCGCGGGCTCTCGTCATTTTCAGACTTCATTGCAGGTTCTGGAGCAGGGCGACCCTTTTAGGCCCAGGGAGGGCTTATGGCTACCGGAACCGTTAAGTGGTTCAACGCCGAGAAGGGCTTCGGCTTCATCGCCCAGGACGGCGGCGGCCCCGATGTCTTCGTCCACTACTCCGCGATCAACGCCACCGGCTTCCGCTCCCTCGAGGAGAACCAGCAGGTGAATTTTGATGTGACCCAGGGTCCGAAGGGCCCGCAGGCGGAGAACGTCACCCCCGCCTGATCACTGATTGAAGCGGTACCCAAGGAGCCCCCGCCCCGGCGGGGGCTCCTGCCGTTCGTGCCCATGGCGTACGGACGGGGCTTACAACGGCCCGCCGGTCGGTTCGATCTGGCCGAGGGGAGCCCGGCTGTACGAGGACTGCGGACCTTGGCGCCACCGACCTCGCGGATCATCCCTCCGCTGGTACGCCGTCGTTTCAGTTCGGTGACGGGGCGGGACCGGCTTGGTGAGGAGCCGTACGTTGTACCGGCATGAGACCCCGTATCGCTGTGATCGGCAGCGGCCCCGCCGGCCTTGCCTTCGCCCGCGTCCTGCACCGTCATGGTCACCCTGTCACCGTCCTCGAACGCGATCCCGGCCGCGACGCCCGTCCCGCGGGCGGCACGCTGGACCTGCATGAGGGGCTGGGCCAACTGGCGTTGGAGAAGGCGGGGGTGCTGGCGGAGTTCCAGGCGCTGTCCCGTCCTGAGGGGCAGGCCATGCGCATCCTGGACGCGGACGGGACCGTCCTCCGCGACTGGCAACCTCGTCCGGGTGACCGGGCCAATCCCGAGATCGACCGCGGGCAACTCCGTGACCTGTTGCTCGGGCCCCTGGACGTTCAGTGGGGGCGGGACGTGACGCAGGTGGCGCCCCAGAGCCGGGATGGCGTGCTGGTCCATTTCGCGGACGGGCGACAGAAGACGTTCGACCTCGTGATCGGCGCGGACGGTGCCTGGTCCCGGGTCCGCCCTGCGGTCTCGTCCGCGACGCCGCAGTACACCGGCGTCACCTTGGTCGAGAGCTCCCTGGACGACATCGACACCCGCCACCCCGACCTCGCCCGGCTGGTCGGCGACGGTTCCGTGGCTGTCTACGGCGTGAACCGCGCGCTCGTCGCCCAGCGCAACAGCGGCGGCCACGTCAAGGTATACGCCCAGTTCCGCGTGCCGCTGGACTGGCACACGAACCCGGACCGGCAGACGGGCGCGAACCAGCGCGCGGGCCTGGGCCTGACCGACGTCGAGGCCGTGCGGTCAAGCCTGCTGGCTCTGTTCGACGGCTGGGCCGCTCCCGTCCTCGACCTCCTCCGTCACAGCACAGCTTTCGTCCACCGCCCCCTCTATACCCTCCCCGTGTCCCACACCTGGGCCCACGTCTCGGGGGTGACGCTACTGGGCGACGCCGCCCACCTGATGCCCCCGTTGGGGGCGGGCGCGAACCTCGCGCTGCTGGAAGGCGCCGAACTCGCCGAGTCCATCGCCGCCGCCCCCGGGCCTGGAGATCTGGATGAGGCCGTCCGCGCCTTCGAGGAACAGATGTGGGCTCGGGCCGGCAAGTGGGCGAACATCACGATGGCTGGTCTGGAACGCCTCGTGAGCCCCGACCCCTCCGAAGCCCTGGCCCTCTTCGACGAGGTCCAGCCTTCCTGACTGCCGAGCGCGAGAGCACGGCCCAGTCCGCTGGTTCCTCGCCCACGGACACGCCCTGAGGGCTGTCCCGTAATCGCTGGTGGATCAGCGCGCGGCGTCAGATGCGGTGCTTCGCAAGGCGGAGGACGTCCTCATACTGGGCGTATCCGGGCGTTCCGGCAACGCAGCGAGGTGTGCCGCAGCTGTCGTCGTGCGCCCGCCAGGGATCACGGGACAGCCCTCAGCCGTACAGTTCGTCGATCTCGCGGGCGAAATCCCGGACGATCGCGGCCCGCTTCAGTTTGAACGACGGGGTCAGGTAGCCGCTCTCCTCCGTGAAGCCGACCGGCAGGACGGCGAACCGGCGGATCGATTCTGCTTGCGACACGAGCTTGTTCGTCTCGTCCACCGCCTGCTGGAGGTTGCGCAGCAGATCCCCGTCCTCGGCCAGCTGGGCCGCGGTGAGGTCCGTCTTGCGGTGCATCTGCTGCCAGTGCGCCAGCCCGTCCGGGTCCAGTGTGATGAGCGCGGCCAGGTAGGGACGGTTGTCGCCGATCACCAGGCACTGGCTGACCAGCGGATGTGCCCGCAGCCAGTCCTCCAGCGGCGCCGGAGCGGTGTTCTTGCCGCCCGAGGTGATGATCAGATCCTTCTTCCGGCCGGTGATGCTGAGATAGCCCTCCGCGTCCAGTTCCCCGATGTCCCCGGTGGCGAACCAGCCCTCCGCGTCGGTCTCGGGCACGGCGACCCGGCGGGCCGCGTCCCAGTAGCCGCTGAAGACCTGGCCGCCCTTGAGCAGCACCTCACCGTCGTCCGCGATCCGGACGGTGGTGCCCGGCACCGGCCAGCCCACCGTGTCCAGCCGTGGCTTGAGCGGCGGCGTCAGGGTGACCGCGGCGGTGGTCTCGGTCAGGCCGTAGCCCTCGAAGACCTCGATCCCCGCCCCCGTGAAGAACGAGCAGAGACGTTTCCCCAACGGTGAGCCGCCACAGATGATGTAGATGACCTTGCCGCCCAGGGCGGCGCGTATCCGCCGGTAGACCAGCGGGTCGTAGAGGCCGCGGACGGCGCGCGTGCCCAGTCCGGGACCCTTCCCGGTGCCGTGGCGCGCGCTGATGGAGGCGTCGCCCCAGCGGACGGCGATCCGTGCGGCACGGTCGAAGGACGCGCCGCGGCGCATCTTCTCGGCGGTTGCCCGCCCGGAGTTGTAGATCTTCTCCAGGACGTACGGGATGGCGAGCAGGAACGTCGGCCGGAACCCGGCCAGGTCCGCGAGGAGTTCGTCCGTGTTGGTGCTCGGCGCGAAGCCCATCCGCACCCGGGCCCGTACACAGCCGATCGCGACCATGCGGCCGAACACGTGGGCGAGCGGGAGGAAGAGGAGAGTGGCGGGGGGCTCCTCGCTCACCGACCTGAAGAGCGGGTGCAGCAGTTCGACACAGTTGTCCACCTCGGCGAAGAAGTTGCCGTGGGTGAGCACGCAGCCCTTGGGCTCCCCGGTGGTACCGGAGGTGTAGATCAGGGTGGCGATGGTGTTCGGACCGAGCATTCCCCGCCGCTCGGCCACCGCCTCGTCGGGAAGGTGACTCCCCTCCGACGCGAGCTGGTAGAGGGCGCCCGCGTCGATCTGCCAGAGGTGCCGCAGGGCGGGCAGCGCCCCCCGCACGCCGGTGACCAGCCGGGCGAGTCCGACGTCCTCCACCGCGCAGGCGGCAACCTCCGCGTCGCGGAGGATCTCCCGGGCCTGGGCTGCCGAGGAGGTGGGGAAGATGGGGACGGTGACCAGGCCGGCCGCCCAGCCTGCGAAGTCCAGCAGCGTCCACTCGTAGGCCGTACGGGCGATGATGGCCAGCCGGTCGCCGGGCCGCAGACCGACGGCGATCAGCCCCTTGGCGGTGGCGGACACCTCCTGGGCGAACTGCGTCGTCGTGACGTCCAGCCAGGTACCGTCCTGCTGCTTGCGGCTGAAGACGGCCTCGTCAGGGGCGTCGGCGGCGTTGTGGAAGGGAATGTCGGCAAGCGACCCGAACTGCACGGGCGCGACGAGGGGTGGCACGAACGCCTCCCGTACGACACCGTCGACCACCAGTTTCGTCGGCTCGACGAGGGGGGACGCCGAGCGGGGGACAGCCGGCTGTGGCATGGGGGCTCCTTGAGGTCCTGGTTCCACGGATCAGGCCGGCCGCCGGGGTGCGGCGAGCGGGCAGCTGGAGTCATGCGGCGCGGTGGGCGCGTTCGAGGATCGCGGTCACCCCCTGTCCGCCGGCCGCGCAGATGGAGATCAGGCCGCGGGCGCCGGGGCGTACGCCCTCACGCTCGGCGAGCAGTTTGGCGAGGGTGGCGACGATCCGGGCGCCGGTGGCGGCGAAGGGGTGGCCCGTCGCCAGGGAGGAACCGGCGACGTTCAGCCGGGAGCGGTCCACCGGCGCCAGCCCCTGCTTCTCCCAGGCGGCCATGGTGGCGAGCACCTGGGAGGCGAACGCCTCGTGGATCTCCACGAGTTCGAAGTCCTCCATCCCCAGCCCGGCACGCCGCAGCATCCGGGGGACGGCGAAGGCGGGGGCCATCAGCAGCCCCTCACCGGCCTCGTCCGTGAAGTCGACGGCGCCGGTCTCGTACGCGGTGAGGTAGGCGAGCGGCTTCAGGCCGCGCCGCTCGGCCCACTCCTCGTCCGCCAGCAGCACTGCGGCGGCGCCGTCCGTGAGCGGCGTGGAGTTCCCGGCCGTCATGGTGGCCTCGCCGCCGTCCGCGTCCGCGAGGCCGAAGACGGGTGCGAGCTGGCCGAGCTTGGCGGCGGATGTGCCGGGGCGCAGGTTCTGGTCCCGGGCGAGGCCGCTGAAGGGCACGACCAGCTCGTGCAGGAAGCCGCTGTCGTAGGCGGTTGCCAGGTTGCGGTGGCTCAGGGCGGCGAGTTCGTCCTGTTCCTGCCGGGTGATGCCCCATTCCTTGGCCGTACGGGCTGCGTGCTCGCCCATCGAAAGGCCGGTGCGGGGCTCGGCGTTGCGCGGGATCTCCGGGAGCAGGTGCCGGGGCCGGATCCGGGCCAGCTCCCGCGCCCGCGCCTTGAGCGTCTTGGCCCGCCGGGCGGCCAGCAGGATGCGCCGCAGCCGGTCGTCGACGGCGAGCGGTACGTCGCTGGTGGTGTCGGAGCCGCCCGCGATGCCCGAGTCGAGCTGGCCGAGGGCGATCTTGTTGGCGACGGAGATCACGGCCTGCAGGCCGGTGCCGCACGCCTGCTGGATGTCGTACGCCGGGGTGCGCGGGTCGAGCAGTGAGCCCAGGACGCTCTCTCGGGCCAGGTTGATGTCACGGCTGTGCTTGACGACGGCGCCCGCCGCGACCTCACCGACCGCATGCGGATCGTGCAGGCCGAAACGCTCGACGAGGCCGTCGAGCGTCGCGGTCAGCATGTCCTGGTTCGAGCAGCGCGCGTATGGGCCGTCCACGCGCGCGAACGGGATCCGGCTGCCGCCGACGACCGCGACACGGCGCGGGGGCTGAGCACGCATGAGGCCGCTGGAACTCATCCTCGACCAAACTCCTGACTTATGAGTAACCTTACTTGGAAGTAAATCCTTTGAGCGCGAGGAGTGCGGGAATGGCCGACCGTGACCCGTCCGGACCGGACGCCCGCCACTCCGCCGTGGACCTGGACGCTACGGGTATTCGGTCGGTTGCGGAACTCGGTGAGGCGCACGCCACGCCGCGTTCCGCCCTGGACACCACCCTACGAAGGACCGCTGCCTGATGGGCCCCGCACTCACTCTGGCCAGGGGCGCGCTGGGCTCGCTGCGCAAGCGGGGACCGTACGCCCGCGCGCGGCTCCCGGCCGAGCGGCTCGTGGCGGACGCCGTGCGGGTGGACCCCGGCAGGCTGGCGGCGTACGCCGAGGTCTGTGCCTTCCACCGCACGGACCCGCTGCCGCTCAGCTACCCGCACCTCCTCGGCTTCCCGCTCGCCATGAGGCTGATGGCCCGGCCCGACTTCCCCTTCCCGCTGCTCGGCCTGGTGCACACGGACATCGGGATCACCCGGTACGGCCCGCTGTACGCCGCGGACCGGCCGCAGTTGCGGGTGCACGCCGAGGGGCTGGCCCCGCACCGGCGCGGCAGCAGCTTCGACATGGTGACCGAGGCGCGGCTGGACGGCGAGACGGTGTGGCGCTCCCGCAGCACGTACCTGTGCCGTCACCGCGCGGGCGCGGAAGCGGGCGCGGGCGCGGACTCGGGCGCGGGCTCGGGCGCGGGCGCGGACTCCAAGGGCACCGCCGCCCGCTCGGACCCCGAGCCGCTGCCCGTCCGGACCGAGTGGACGCTGCCCGCAGGGCTGGGGCGCGGCTACGGCGCGGTCTCCGGCGACCGCAACCCCCTCCATCTGCACCCGCTCACCGCCCGCCCGTTCGGCTTCCCCGGAGCGATAGCCCACGGCATGTGGACCTTCGCCCGCTGTCTGGCGGAACGGCCGGTGGACGACGAGCCCCTCACCGTCACGGCGAAGTTCAGGGCACCGGTGCCGCTTCCCGCCCAGGTGACCTACGGGGAGCGGGACGGCGCCTTCGAGGTGCGGGGCGGCGTCGGTGACCGCGCCAGGCTGCACCTCAGTGGGCGGGTGTCCAGCGGTCCCCGCCCAGCAGGTTCTCCAGCCCGGCCCAGCAGAAGTTCATGAGGGTGGCCGCCGTCTCCTTCGCCGAGGGCGGGTCCTGCTCGCGGGTGTTCGCCCAGTCGGCGAGCGACTCCGCGGCTCCCACCAGCGCGTGTGCCAGCCCCGACACCTCACGCTCGGCAAGTACCCCGTCGCACCCGGCGTCCCGCGCGGCCACTCCGATCAGCTCCGTCACCAGCTCCGCGATCTCCGCCCGCAGCAGGGCCACCCCGTCCGCGAACGGCTGGCCCTGGCTCCGCGCCTGCTGGTGCAGCACGGCCCATCCGTCGGGATGCGCGGCGGTGTGCGCGAAGAAGGCGCAGAGTCCGTTCCACAGCATCCGGTCGGCGGGGACGGCGCCGCCGCCGCTCAGCGTGCCCGCGCGTACGGCCGCGATCAGGGCAGCCGACTCGCGCTCGATACAGGCCGTGAAGAGGTCTTCCTTCGACTTCAGATACTGATACACCAACGGCTTGGAGACTCCGGCCGCCTCCGCTATGTCGTCCATCGACGCGGCGCTGTAGCCGTGCCGGGCGAATCCCGCGACCGCCGCGTCGAGCATCTGCTGTTCACGGACAGCCCTGGGCACCCGCTTGCCGGTCTTCGTCCCCACCACTGCTGCCTTCATCCACCCCTCCGACCACGATCCCCCGCCCCTCCACGAACCTGCGCGGCGCAGCACCAAGGCTACGCCGAAAGCTCCCCCGGCCCTCTGGTTCCGGGGGAGCTTTCGGCACGCCGTGAGATCAGTCGGCCAGCGCCGGGTGACCGGCCGGGCGACTTGTCAGACGGGCAGCGGCTGGGGCCGCTCCGCCCGGGGCTCGGGCTCCTCGGCCTGCGCGGGAGCGGGAGACTCGTCCCACTCCAGCTCGTCCAGGCTGAAGCTCTTCGCACTGTTGAACGCGTCCAGGTCCAGGATCTTCTCCCGGGCCGAGACGATCACCGGGATCAGCGCCTGACCGGCGACGTTGGTCGCGGTCCGCATCATGTCCAGGATCGGGTCTATCGCCATCAGCAGCCCGACACCTGCCAGCGGCAGGCCCAGGGTGGAGAGGGTCAGCGTCAGCATCACCGTGGCACCGGTGAGTCCGGCGGTGGCGGCCGAACCGATCACCGACACGAAGGCGATCAGCAGATAGTCACCGACGCCCAGGTCCACGCCGAAGATCTGGGCGACGAAGATCGCGGCGATCGCCGGGTAGATCGAGGCGCAGCCGTCCATCTTCGTCGTGGAGCCGAACGGGACGGCGAAACTGGCGTACTCCTTCGGCACCCCGAGCCGCTCGGTCACCTTCTGGGTGAGCGGCATGGTGCCCACCGAGGAGCGGGAGACGAAGGCCAGCTGGATGGCGGGCCAGGCGCCGCGGAAGAACTGCAGCGGGCTGACCTTGGCGACGGTCGCCAGCAGCAGCGGGTAGACGCCGAAGAGGACGATGGCGCAGCCGATGTAGATGTCGGCCGTGAAGGTCGCGTACTGCCCGATCAGGTCCCAGCCATAGTCCTTGATCGCGGTGCCGATCAGGCCGAGGGAGCCGAGCGGTGCGAGCCGGATCACCCACCACAGCGCCTTCTGCAGCAGCGCGAGCACGGCCTCGCCGAAGACGAGCAGCGGATCCGCCTTCGGGCCCAGCTTGAGCGCGGCGATACCGACGACGGCGGCCATGAAGACGATCTGCAGGACGTTGAGCTCGGTGAACGGCGTGATCACGTCCGTGGGGACGATGCCGGTCAGGAAGTCGAGCCAGGAGCCCGCGCTCTCCGGCTCGGCACCGTCCTCGGCGCTGAGCCCGGTGCCCGCGCCGGGGTTGGTGAGCAGGCCGATCGTCAGGCCGATCGCGACGGCGATCAGCGAGGTGGCCATGAACCAGAGCAGCGTGCGGGTCGCCAGCCGGGCGGCGTTGGAGACCTTCCGCAGGTTGGTGATCGAGATGACGATCGCGAAGAAGACGAGCGGTGCGACGGCCAGCTTCAGCAGCTGGATGAACGTTTCGCCGATCTTGGTGAGGCTGGTGCCGAGCCAGTCGACCTCCCAGTTGCGGGCGACCCAGCCGAACAGGACGCCCAGCACCAGACCCCCGAGGATCTGGGCCCAGAAGGGGACCTTGGGTATCCGCAGGCGCGAGCGCGGCGCGGCGGATATCCCAGGGGACGAATCAAGGGACGAATCAGAGGACCTGTCAGAGGACACGGACACACTCCGGTGAGGGCGGATGGCGGGAAAGGCAGAGGAGGCAGAGCAACACGCACACAGGGCACGCACGGCACGTGGGCGCACCAGTCACACGAGGCGGGGAGGCCACGGGCGGGGCGCAGGGCGCACAGGACCCGGAGAGATGTCCGCGCCGCTGGTCAGCGGCTGGGACAGGCCGCGGAGACGCGGCGGCAGAGATCGACGTCCAGCCGCGCGACGAGCGACGTGCTCATCGCGTCCGCGGAGGAAACTGCTGTCGTCATGGACATCACGCTAACACCAGATCTTTGATTCACCCAAAGCCAGCCTTTGGGCGGTTCCTACGCCAACACACAACGCCCCGCCGGGAGAAGGTGATTCCCGGCGGGGCGGCGCGCGGTGTGTGACGCGCTTCACTGATCGGTTGAGCGGAGGCGGTTACGCGGAGGCAGTCACGCGGACTGCGCGGTCCCGGGGGTCGCGTCCTCCGCGTCCGTGGCGTCCTCCATGCTGCGGTTGTCGGCGAGCTTTCCCTTTACCCGGTCCACCCGGCCCGCCACCTGCGCGGACATCGCGTCCCGCTGACGGCGCAACAGCACGAAGCTGAGCGGGGCGGACACCACCAGGGCCAGCAGGAGGATCCACGCGGGATTGGACTTGCCGACGCCCTCCGGCAGGATCCCCACGTACGCCAGCCCCGCGACGGCAACGAGGCAGCCGACAAAGATGCCCAGCCGCATGGTGGTGTAGCGGAGCGCTGCGTGCGACGTGCTGCTGCTCACGGCCTTCTCTCCATTCCTTCTCAGTGCTGCTCGTCCTGCGTGTCAGCTGGTGTCAGCTGGTGTCAGCTGGTGTCAGCTGGTGTCAGCTCAGCGCCAGCCACATCGTCACATCGTCACGGAAACTGTCCTCGCCGACCCTGATCGCGCCGGGTACCCGGCCGACCTCCTGGTAGCCGCACGCGCCGTAGAAGCGCTCCAGCCCCAGCCCGCTGCGGAGCGTGAGCCGGATGCCCTCCACGCCGTCCATGTCCCGCGCGGCCTTCTCGGCGGCGGTCATCAGCTCGCGCCCCGCTCCGCTGCCCTGAAGGGAGGGCCGCACCATCACCGTGTACAGCCACACCCAGTGCCGCATCAGCCGATGCGTGTTGAAGGCGAAGAAGGCGGTGGCCGCGACCTCGCCCCGCTCGTCGAAGCCGACCAGCAGCCGTACCCGTTCCTCGGCCATCGAGTCCAGGTAGCGCAGCAGCTCGGGGCGGATGTCGTCCGTGGTCACCGGCGGCACGAAACCGACCGCGCCGCCCGCGTTGACGACGTCCGCCCACAACGCGCAGACACCGTCGGCGAGCTGGTGGTCCATCTTCTGAGTGAGGACGTGGCGCAGACTCATGCCATCGAGCCTACGAGACACCGTGCGGCGGTCACCGGTCGGTCACACCCGCATCGCCTGCGGCGTTTCACGGCGGTCCGCGTCGGGGCCGTCGTACTCGCGCAGGGTCTCGTAGCGGGTGTTCCGCTCGACCGGACGGAAGCCCGCGTCCCGGATGAGGTCCAGCAGGTCCTCGCGGGTGAGCTTGTCCGGTGTGCCGAAGTTGTCCGCGTCGTGGGTGATCTTGTACTCGACGACCGAGCCGTCCATGTCGTCCGCGCCGTGCTGCAACGCCAGCTGGGCCGTCTGCACGCCGTGCATCACCCAGAAGACCTTCACATGCGGCACGTTGTCGAAGAGCAGCCGGGAGACGGCGAAGGTCTTCAGCGCCTCGGCCCCGCTGGCCATCTTCGTACGGGCCTGGAGGCGGTTCCGCACCTTGCCGTCCTGCACGTCCACGAAGTCGTGCTGGTAGCGCAGCGGGATGAAGACCTGGAAGCCGCCCGTCTCGTCCTGCAGTTCGCGCAGCCGCAGCACGTGGTCGACGCGGTGCCGGGGCTCCTCGATGTGGCCGTAGAGCATGGTGCTCGGGGTCTTCAGACCCTTCTGGTGCGCGAGCCGGTGGATGCGCGACCAGTCCTCCCAGTGGGTTGCGTGGTCGACGATGTGCTGCCGGACCTCCCAGTCGAAGATCTCCGCGCCGCCGCCGGTCAGCGACTCCAGCCCCGCCTCGATCAGCTCGTCCAGGATTTCGCTCGCGTCCAGCCCGGAGATCGTCTCGAAGTGGTGGATCTCGGTCGCCGTGAACGCCTTCAGTGACACCGAAGGCGGCAGCGCCTCCTTGAGGGCGCTGAGCGAACGCGGGTAGTAGCGCCAGGGGAGCGTCGGGTGCAGGCCGTTGACGATGTGCAGCTCGGTGAGGTTGTCCCCCTCCATCGCCTTCGCCAGCCGCACCGCTTCCTCGATGCGCATGGTGTACGCGTCCTTCTCCCCCGGCTTCCGCTGGAAGGAGCAGTAGGCGCAGGACGCCGTGCACACGTTCGTCATGTTCAGGTGCCGGTTGATGTTGAAGTGGACGACGTCGCCGTTCTTCCGCGTCCGCACCTCGTGCGCCAGACCGCCGAGCCAGGCGAGATCGTCCGACTCGTAGAGCGCGATGCCGTCCTCGCGGGTCAGCCGCACCCCGGAGCGGACCTTCTCCTCCAGCTCACGCTTGAGTCCAGCGTCCATGCGCACGCGCCTCCTTCGGTCGGCTTCCAGCGTTTTTCGAGCGTACTCTCCCCCGCACCGGCGGCAGACGCCCCCCTGCGCATCGATTCTTCACGGGGTGGGACGGCACTACGGGGCGTCCTCCGGCAGCTCGCCGACCCGGTTCTCCCACTTGGTGGAGAGCACGATCGTCGTACGGGTGCGGGAGACGCCCTGGGTGCCCGACAGCCGCTGGATCGTGCGCTCCAGGTCGTCGACGTCACCCGCCCTGACCTTGACCATGTAGGAGTCGTCACCCGCGATGAACCAGCAGTCCTCGATCTCCGCGAGCTCCCGCAGCCGCCCCGCGACCTCCTCGTGGTCCACGGCGTCCGAGAGCTGGATGCCGATGAGGGCCGTGACGCCCAGGCCGAGCGACGGAGCGTGCACCGTCGCCCGGTAACCGGTGATGACGCCCGCCGCCTCAAGCCGGTTGATGCGGTCGGTCACGCTGGGGCCGGAGAGGCCGACGAGCCGCCCGAGCTCGGCGTACGACGCTCTCCCGTTCTCGCGCAGCGCCTGGATAAGCTGCCTGTCCACCGCATCCATGCGTACCGGGCCTTCCGTTTTCCTGGGATTCGCAGACTCTGCTCTTCGTCAGATACGAATCTAAGGCATTGCCCCGTGCGAGCCTCCGGTCACGTCCCCTTAAGGCTTGACGCTGCCGTTTTTGCTGGGGTCCCAGCGGCGGTAGAGGGTGTGGGGGATGCCCATCGTGTCCAGCGCTCGGCCGGCGACGAAATCGACGAGGTCCTGGATGTGGCGGGCCCCTGCGTAGAACGCGGGCGAGGTGGGCAGGACCACGGCGCCCGCGTCGTCGAGCGCGACCAGATGCCGGAGCGTCTGCCCGGTCAGCGGTGTCTCGCGCACGGCGACCAGCAGCGGGCGGCGCTCCTTGAGCGTGACGGAGGCGGTGCGCTGCAGCAGGTCCTTGGACAGCCCCAGCGCGACCCCGGCCACGCAGGCGGTGCTCGCCGGGATGATCAGCATGCCCTGGGCCGGATAGGAGCCGGAGGACGGGCCGGCCGCGAAGTCGCCGGCGGCCCAGTGCCGTACATCACCGGCCACCGGGTCGTAGGCGTCCGGTGTGCCGTCCGCGCCGCGTGCCAGCCAGCGGTGCAGGTCGGCCGAGGCGTGGGCGTCGCGGAAGGGATGGCCCGTCTCGTCCAGCACCGTGAGCCGGGCGGCCCTGCTGACGACGAGGTCCACCGGCTCTCCGGCCCGCAGCAGCGCGCGCAGCACCGCGGCGGCGTACGGCGTTCCGGAGGCACCGGAGACGCCGACGATCCACGGGCGGCGCTGGCTGGAGTTCACGCGTCGAGCCTACGACGCCCGCGACTGGCCAAGGAGGCGGGTCATACGGTTGGCTCCTGGGATGCAGATGTCCCGCTCCTCCCGATCCTTCCGACGTCCGGTCAGCGTCCTGGCCGGTGCCGTCCTGCTCGCCACCGTGGCCACGGGCTGCGGCCCCACGAAAGCGGGGTCCGCCGAGTCGGCGGTCCGGGACGCGCTGGACCAGCTGGGGGCGAAGGAGGACGCCACCATGATCGCCGAGCTGGACGGCACGACCGACCAGGTGCACTCCTTCCTGAAGGAGAACGGCCACTCCCTGCCGGGCCGCTCCGCCGTCCCGACCAGGAAGGACGCCCGGCTTGCGGCGCGGGCCCAGCTGACCGTCTCGGTCGGGGCGGACAAACCGCTGAACGAGCAGCGGGACGCCTCCGGCACCCGGCTCGCGGCGGCCCTGAACTTCGGCGACCGGGACGTCTTCGCGTACAAGGCGATCGGCAAGAAGATCTACATACGCGTGCTGCTCCGGGAGCTGTCCAGCGAGAAGTTGCTCACCAAGGGCGACCGCCGGGCCGTCGATGATCTGCGGGATCTCGCCGACGAGCTGCCCAGCTCGCTGAAGGCGGCGAAGTCCGCACTGCGGGGGAAGTGGGTCCGGATAAGCCCGGACGACTTCGGGGACTTCGCCTGGGCCGTCCGGCAGCTCACCGGCCAGGCGGGCAGCGGCGCACGGGCACGTGACGCGACTTCCGCGCTGGACGCCGGTGCGCAGCGGGACCTGCTGGACAAGCTGGGGGAGGTACTGCGCAAGGACGCCGTCTTCAAGAAGGCCGGGGCGGGGAAGTCCGGGAGCGACGGGGACGACGACACCGAGCAGCTGACGGCCACGCTGCCCGCACGCGAGACCGCGGCGCGGCTGGCTCCGGCGCTGAAACCGCTGGGCGTGGATCTGCGCCCGTCCGAGGTGCCGGACCGCGACATCACCACCCAGCTGACGGTACGGCGTGGCGAGCTGGCCGATCTCTCGATGGATCTCGGCCAGTTGACGGGGGCGAAGAAGTCCGTTCATCTGCCGCTGCGGCTGACCTTCAGCAGTGGTGACGCGCTCTCGACGGAGGCGCCGGAGAACCCGAAGAAGCTGGATCCGCAGGACGTGCTGGCCATGGTGCTCTACCGGTCGGAGTCCTCCGCGGACAAGAAGCCCTGACATCCGGGTGGGTCCGGGCGGGCTTGGGAACTCGGGACACCCTGGGTAGCGTTGTCAGCAGTACACGGCGGCAGGTGTCCGGCGGCGGCTCTCTCGGGGGAGGAGATGCACGATGGCGAGTGAATCCAGCTTCAGGGTGAAGGCGGCAGCCCAGCTGATCCTGCTCTGGGTCGGGCTCCTGTGGGTGCTGGAGGCCGTCGACCAGCTGTCGGGGCACTCTCTCGACAGCTTCGGGATCGAGCCGCGCCGCACAGGCGAGCTGCTGGACGTGGTGCCCGCGTCCTTCATGCACTTCGGTTTCGATCACCTCGCGGCCAACACCGTGCCGCTGCTGGTGCTGGGCTTCATGGCCGCGCTGCGCGGCACCGGCCGTTTCCTGCTGGTCGCGATGACGATCATCCTGGTCAGCGGCCTGGGCGTCTGGATCACCGCGCCCGAGCACAGCAACACGGCCGGGGCCTCCGGGCTCGTCTTCGGGCTCTTCGGCTATCTCGTGGTGCGCGGCTTCGTGGACCGGCGGATCACGGATGTGGCGCTCGGCGGTGTCGTCGCGGTGCTGTACGGCTCGATCCTGTGGGGCGTGGTGCCGACGACGGACGGAGTGTCCTGGCAGGGTCACCTCTTCGGGCTGATAGGCGGCGTGCTGGCCGCCTTCGCGGCCTCCAGCACGCGCGGCACGGTGGGCGCCGCCAAACCGAGCTGGCACTGACGCGCCCACCGGCAGCACATGCCGGGCGCAGCTACCAGCCGAGCCCGCGCACGATCAGGTCGAGCAGCGCGAAGCCGAAGAACACGATCCCGATCACACCGTTGACCTTGAAGAACGCCCGGTTCAACCTGCTCAGATCCGTCGGCGTGACGATCGCGTGCTCGTAGAGGAAGGTCCCGAAGACGACAAGCAGGCCCAGCCAGTAGCAGACCCCGGCTCCCGACTCCGCGCCGAACCACACCAGCAGGGCGGCCGTGACGACATGCGCGCCGCGCGCGCCGTACAGCGCCGCCGCGATGCCGAAGCGGGCCGGGACGGACCGCACCCCCTGGGCGCGGTCGGTCTCGATGTCCTGGCAGGCGTAGATGAGGTCGAAGCCGCCGATCCAGATGCCGACCGCCAGCCCCAGCAGGACGGCGTCCCAGGACCACGAGCCGGTGACCGCGAGCCAGGCGCCGACCGGGCCCATCGCCTGGGCCAGGCCGAGGATCGCGTGCGGGAAGTGCGTGAAGCGCTTCCCGTAGGGATAGACGACCATCGGGACCACGGCGGCGGGAGCGAGCGCCAGACAGAGCGGGTTGAGCAGCGCACAGGCGCCGAGGAAGACGGCGAGCGAGACGAGCGCGCCCGTCCACGCCGTGCGGACGGAGACGGCACCGGTCACCAGCTCCCGGCCCGCGGTGCGCGGGTTACGGGCGTCGATCTCGCGGTCGATGATCCGGTTCGCCGCCATCGCGAAGGTCCGCAGGCCGACCATCGCCACGGTGACGATGAGGAGTTCGCCCCAGTGGACGGCGGAGTCCTCGTGGTACATCGCGGTGAGGGCGGCGATATAGGCGAAGGGCAGCGCGAAGACCGAGTGCTCGATCATCACCAGCCGCAGAAAGGCCCGCACCCTGCCGGTGCCCGGCCGGGCCGCTCCCGGCCCGGCCACCCCCTCCGCGGTGCTCACAGCCCGTATTCCTTCCAGCGGCTGGTCACCCGGGCGGCGATCGCCGGGTCGGACTCCACCATGCGGGGCCATCCGCCGTCGCGCGTGTACCCCTCCTCGGGCCACTTCGCGGTGGCGTCGACACCCGCCTTCCCGCCCCAGAACTGCTGGTACGAGGAATGGTCGAGATGGTCGACCGGGCCCTCCACCACAGTCAGGTCGCGTGCGTAGTCCACGTTGCCCAGCGCCCGCCAGGCGACCTCGTGCAGGTTGTGGACATCGCAGTCCGCGTCCACGACGACGATCAGCTTCTCCAGCGAGAGCATGTGCGCGCCCCAGATCGCGTGCATGACCTTCTGCGCGTGCTTCGGGTACTTCTTGTCGATCGCGACGATCATGCAGTTGTGGAAGCCGCCCGCCTCCGGCAGGTGGTAGTCCACGATGTCCGGCATGACGATCTTGAGTAGCGGCAGGAAGAACTGCTCCGTCGCCCGCCCCAGCGGGCCGTCCTCCGTCGGGGGCCGGCCGACCACGATCGACTGGAACACCGGCCGCTTCCGGGTCGTCACACAGTCGATCCGCAGCGCCGGGAAGTCCTCCTGCGGCGTGTAGAAGCCGGTGTGGTCGCCGAACGGCCCTTCCGGCAGCATCTCCCCCGGCTCCAGCCAGCCCTCCAGCACCACCTCGGCCGCCGCGGGCACCTGGAGCGGCACCGTCTTGCAGTCGACCATCTCCACCCGCTTGCCCTGCGCCAGGCCGGCGAAGAGGTATT
Organism: Streptomyces gossypii; assembly: GCF_025165795.1. Taxonomy (GTDB): domain Bacteria; phylum Actinomycetota; class Actinomycetes; order Streptomycetales; family Streptomycetaceae; genus Streptomyces; species Streptomyces gossypii. The sequence continues at coordinate 66,635 of NZ_JAJAGO010000009.1, read as the reverse complement.
CGTCGATGTCGGCGGGCAGCGGCGCGGTGGAGGCGTACGTCACAGCGGGCGGGCAGCCGAACGCGATGGCGACCGGCAGCTTCTCCCCGCGCTTGGCCGCGACCTGGTAGTGGTTCCGGCTGTCCTTGTGGATCTGCCAGTGCATCCCGATGGTGCGCTTGTCGTGCCGCTGGAGCCGGTAGAGGCCCAGATTGCGGACCCCCGTCTCCGGGTGCTTGGTGTGGGTGAGCCCGAGGTTGAAGAAGGAGCCGCCGTCCTCCGGCCAGGTGAAGAGCGCGGGCAGCTCGTCCAGGTCCACCTCGTCGCCGAGGAACACCACGTCCTGGACGGGCCCCTCCTTGACCTTCTTGGGCGGCACATGCGACATGGCGCCGAGCTTCCCGAACGCCTCCCGCATCCCGCCGAAGCCCTGCGGCAGTTCCGGCTTGACCAGCCCGCCGATCGTGTCGCTGATCTCGCTGTACGACGTGAGACCGAGCGCTTTGAGCAGGCGCCGGTCGGTGCCGAAGACGTTCATCGCCAGCGGCATCGTGGACCCTTTGAGGTTCTCGAAGAGAAGGGCGGGACCGCCGCTCTTCTGAACCCGGTCGACGATCTCGCCGACCTCCAGCCGTGGATCCACCTCAGCCGTAATCCGCTTGAGGTCACCTTCACGCTCCAGCGCCCGCAGAAGCGAGCGGAGATCCTCGTATGCCATACGCCCCAGTATCATTCATAGCCACTTCCCGCCGTTACGCTGGCCCTGTACGGCGAGCGGTCCCGCAGGGCCGCCGCGCTACAGGGCCACAGCTTCAGCTCGCACCCAGGGGGCACCCCGCATGCTCAGGTATCTGCCGTTCCTACTGGTGCTGGCGGTCTGGATCTACGCCTTCATCGACTGTCTCAACACCCCCGAGAAGGAAGTCCGCAAGCTGCCGAAGGTCGCATGGGTGATCATCGTGCTGCTCTTCGGGCAGGTCCTGCTGGGCCCCATCGCCTGGTTCGCGGTCGGCCGTCCGCGCCGGAACGCCCCGTACGGCGCGACGAAGCCCCAGGAGCGGCGCTGGGTCGCCCCGGACGACAATCCGGACTTCCTGAAGTCGATCAACGACCCCACCGCCGGGAACGGGAACGGGCCCGCCGCCGGGGACACGCCCCGCACCGGGGACGGCCCCAGCACCCCCGGAGAGAAGGACCGCGACCCGCGCCACCGCAAGGAGGAGCGGGACCGGGACGGCCGCGGCGACATCGGGCCCGAGGAGGACTCGCCCCCGCCGGCCGGGAGCTGACCACGGCTTCTCAGAAGCACTCACCGCCGAAGATGTCCTCGTGCGTGCGGTAGGGCTGCTCGTCCTTCCCCTTGCTGCCGCCTTCGCCGTTCCCTCCGCCCTCCCCCTCGCCGGACTGCCGCTCCGGGTACTCGACGATGGGCACGGGCCTGCAGACCGGCCACTTGTCCGTCTCCGGGTCGCCGTCGAACCCGAAGGTGCCGCTGGCGCCGCGGACACAGTTGACGCAGTCGGAGCCGTCCTCGGTGCCGAGGACACTCATGTTGCTGATCGTGTTGTAGACGTCGTCCTTCGTGGGCACGCGCAGTTCGGCCTTGTCCGTATCGCTGTCGCCCTTGCCGTCCCCGCCCTTGCCGTCGTCGCCGGGTGCGGGCTTCTGCCCGTCCGTGTCGTTCGCCGCGGTGTAGGACTCGTCGGCGGCCTGGGCTATCACGGCGAAAGCGTCGTGGTACATGATCGCGTAGCCGTCGTCCCTTGCCGGGCCGCCCAGCTGGTGTTCCCGCTCCAGGCCCCGGAACACCTTGTCGAAGGCCTCGTATCCGGCCGGCTGCTGCTTGCCGTCCTCCCACCAGCGCGGATCCACATCGGCCGCGGTGACAGTGGTGATCTTGGCCTTGCGCATCTTGTCCGTGGTCTCCTCCGTCGTGAAGACGGGGTCGCGGCCGATCCCCACCTTGACGATGCGCATCTCCTGCTTGTGCTCGCAGGACGCCTGCTGGGCCAGCTGGGTCACCAGCGGCGGAAGGTCCCGGTCCCGCCCGGCGAAGAAGACCGTGTCCGCACCCGTCAGGCAGATCTTCTGGGCCACGGGCACGAAGCGTTGCGGAATGCCGGCGTCATCGCCGGTCACGCCCACATACGAGCCGTTGCGCTTGCGCAGGTCGTATTCGGCACCGAACTGGTCCATGAAGACCTGGCGGAGGTTCTCGGCGTAGTTGTCCTGCTTCCGCTGATCCCACACCAGGAACCCCTCTCCCGAGCCCGGCTGCTGGACCAGGTACTGCTCCAGCGCCAGCGCGAAGTGCTCGTTCGAGGCGGAGGTCTTGAACAAATAGTCGGAACTCATGTCCGGCGAGGTGAGCACCGGTCCCAGAGACGGGATCTTCCGCGCCGACAGGGCGTCCGCCGCCTCCTGCGTCGCCGGGGTGCTGCTCGGATGGCCCATGACGGCCACCAGCGGGGTGTCACCGCCGGTCATGCCGGCCAGCTGTTCCACTACCGGCTTCCACTGGTCCAGATCCTTGCCGTTGTTGGCGAGGACCAGCTGGTAGCGCAGCCCGGACTCCTCGTTGGCCCTCAGCTGGGCGGCGTGGGCGCCCGCCAGACCGTGCTTTATCTGCTTCATCGTCATCGCGCTCGTGTCGTCCTCGGTGAACGGCATCATGAGCGCGACACGCACATACGGAATGCGCGGGGCACCGCCCGACGGGTCCTCCCAGCCGTCGCGCACCCTGGCGTTCTCCTCGGCGACCGCTTCGACGAGGCTCTCGATCTCCTCGTCGAAGACGAACGCCTCCTCGGTGACGCCGATGCATTCGCCGTCCAGTTCCTCGAGACCCTTCCCGCACTTCTCGTCGTCGCCGGGCAGCTGCGGGTCGAGGAAGTAGAACAGCCCGCCCACGACGGCGAGGCACACGAACCCCGCGAACAGCTTGTTCACCGGGAGCAGAAGGAGCTTGCGCAACCTTTCGATCATGGCTCTCACTCTCTTCACGGAGTCCGGTGCGGTCTGGGCATCGGCAGCGGCCGGTGCTCCCACAGGGCCGACGGCCACTCCGTCGACGCCTCATGCAGTACGGCGAACCCGGAGGGGTGCCTCATCGCGAGGAACCCCAGCTGGGTGCGGACCCCGTCGCAGCGGTCCGCGGTCGGCTCGGCGACCGGGTCGGCCAGATACCACAGGCCGTGCAGCAGCCTGTTGACGGTGCGGTGGTCCTCGTCGGCGTCCGGGTGCCGCCGGTCGTCGTCGCCCCGCGCGATCTCCCACCGCCGGTCCGCCCACTCTGCCCCCGGCGGGTGCGGGGCGGAGACCACGCGGCGCAGACAGCCGAGCCAGCGGGCCGCCTCCCAGCTCCAGAAGCACTCGGTCAGCCGGTCCACGACGGGCTCGGCGTCCCCGGCGGCGAGGGTGTGCCGGAGCACGTCGGGCTCACCCGCGTCACCGCGCGCGGCATGGTGCTCCCGCAGCAGTCGGTTCAGCGCACGCCAGGGGCGGGTGCCCGTGGGAGCGGTGCTGGTCCGGCGCAGCTCGGCCACCAGCAGGGTGCGCAGCAAGGGGTCGGCGACGAAGTCCGGCTGCCCGCCCGGCCCGGCGTCCGGCCCGGCGTCCGGCCCGTCGACGGGCGCCGCCCACTGTTCCTCCCGCAGATAGCGCTCCGCTTCGGCGGCCGGAAACTGCGTGGTGGAGACGGCATACGCCTCGGCGAGGGCATCGGCCGCCGCCCGGTCCCTGGCCAGGGAGAGCAGCACCAGGTGATCGCGCATCTGAGCCGTTCCGATCAGACGCTCCACCAGCAGCTCGGTCACCGGGCGGCCTTCCGGCGTACTGAGATCCAGTAGCAGCTCGGGCTCTACCGACCGCTCCCCCACCATCTGCCGGACCCCCTCGCACAGCAGTTGGGCGGCCAGCGGCTGCCCGCGGCTGAGCCGGTGCAGCGCCGTGGGCAGCTGCGGGTGCAACGTGTGTGCGCCGTGCGTGCCCTGGGCGGGCTGGACGGGATGCGCGGGGTAAGCGGCGTCGAGCATCTCCAGCACCTCGGCCTGGCCGAGCGGCGGCAGCGGCGTCGTCAGCACCCCGGCCGAGGGGGACGACGGAGACGCGGTGTCAGCGCGGCTCCAGGCCGCAGCGGTGGCGACCTCCGGAAGTTCACGGCGTACGGCGTACGGGTACCGGCCGGTGGCGGAGTCCAGCTGCGCCGCGACGACGACGAGCGGATCGGGGTGCGACCCGCCGCTCTCGGCGCGGTGGGCCAGCAGGAGTCCGAGCATGGCGCGGCCCGCCTCGGTGTGGGCGTTGTCCAGCAGGACGAGCGGCCGTGGCCTGCGGGCGAACTGCTGCCAGCTGCCGTAGGCGTCGGACAGATCGGCCAGGAACGCCTCGACGAGCGTGCGCTCGACCGCCTGCCGGAAGTCGCCGCCACGGTGGAACCGGAAGCTGAGCCGGACCAGCGCCTCGCTCTCCTCGGTTGCCCCGGTGGCCCGCTCCTCGTACCAGCCGCGTGCCACCCGCGCTTCACGGCGCCGCACATGGCGGTCGAAGAACTGCCGGACGACGGCGGCGGCGACGGGCTGCAGGTCCTGGTCCGGGTTCTGGTCGGCGTAGGCCAGCTGGGCGCCGACGTCGGCCACCCAGCGGACGCCCGTGGACGTCTCGCCTTCGTCGTCCGCCTCCATGCCGCAGGCGGCCAGCAGCCGGGTGATCCGTGCCTGGGCGAGTGCCTGCTCGGCCGCGTTGCCCTTGTGCCAGCTCGTCACCGCGAACAGACCCGGGAGCAGCCGCCGGAAGCGGCGCCTGCCGTACCCGGGCACCGGGGGCGCCAGTCCCTCGACGAGCAGTTCCAGCGTCTCGACGACGTCCGAGGTGTTGGACGCCCCGGTGACCGGTAAACCCCCGAACCGCACCGGCCCGGCCCCTGGCGCCGCTCCGTCCGCGCCCAGCGCGGCGAAGTCCGCCCTGCCCAGCGGGAGCCGTCCCTCGTAGGCGTCGGCGAGCGCGTCCAGCACCGCGGTCTTGCCCATTCCATGGCCACCCGTCAGCAGCACCACCGGCGCCTCGCCCGGGTAGTCCTGCGGCACCACCCGGTGCCGCTCGTGCGCCAGGCCGACCAGTCGGGGAACCAGCCCTTGTACGAGGGGGTTCCGTGCGTACAACTGCGTCACGTGAGTCCTGCCTCCTTCCTCCGGGTGCTGTTCAACTCCCGCCCCGCCCCGGAAGTGACGGGATGTCCCACGGGCCCAGGGCCTTGTCCGGTGGATCTGTGAGGATCAGCTTGCAGGAGGCTGATGCGTGCGCCGGCAAGGCGGAGGACCGCCCTTGTACCGGGCGTGAGCGGGCGCCTGCGACAACGCGGTGAGGAACGGTGCCGGGCAGCTAGCCCAGCAGCCGCCCCATCGTCTGGCCCACCGCGTCCAGCAGCATCTCCCTGCCGACGGTGTCGGGCAACCCGCTCAGCGCGGCCCGTACCCGCTCCAGCGGCCCCTGGTGCTGATCCGGGCGCACGCGGGAACCGTCTCCGCCCTGGAGCCGCAGCGCGTCGGCACTCCGCAGCAGTGCGGCCCGCTGTTCCGTGTCCGGAGCCAGCGCGGAGGCGAACTGCGCGACCAGCTCGGCGAGTTCCGCCGGGGTCAGAACCTGCTGGATGGTGAGGTCGCCGCCCACCGTGAGGTCGCGGTTCACATAGCCGTGCACCGGGGCGTGGAAAACGGGGCCGCCGGAGGGGCGGGCGCGCTCCCGCTGCCGTTCCACATACTGGAAGACGTCGGAACCGGTGAGCACCGCGTCCACACCGAGCTGGGTGAGCACCACATAGGAGCCGACACGGTCGTGGAAGCGTGGCCCGTCGCAGTCGATCAGCCCTGCGTCGGCCAGATAGGCGGCGGCTCTGGCGACCTCACCGCGCGCGAGGGCCTCGCCCAGGAAGAAGATGCCCGCCGAGTCGAAGAACTCCTCGATACGCAGCGGCCCGCGGTCGGCCTGCGCGAAGATCCAGTCGAGTACGGCCTTGCGCGTGTACCGCGCGCGCTCCGTCGGATCCGCCCGACGGACCTGGAGCGTGTGGGCCTGCTGCACGCCGGCGGCCTCGAAGCTCACCTGCGGGACGTCCTCCGAGTGGCCCTCGCGCCGCGGACCGCCGTGCGTCCGGATCAGCGCGTGGCCGCGCAGCCTGTCGACCACCGCCCAGACGACGCCGTCCGGGATGCTCTGCCAGGCACCGAAGCCCGCGCTGGAGACGGGAACGCCCAGTGCCCCGTCGGTCTTCTCCCATAACCAGAGGAGAAAGCGCGGCTCATACCTGTCGATGCTGCCCGGGGGGACCCCGGGCCCCAAGCCGGATAGCGGAGAAGTTACTACCACTCGGTGCGTCCCGTCCCTCAGGCCGGTGGCCGTGGGAACGCGCAGTGGACCTCCCCTGCCGGCACCGGCTGCCTGAACCTCACGGTAGTCGCCTGGCAAAAAACTGCACAGGTAACCCCGCGGCCATCAGGAAGCTACCCGAAGCGCCGGAGACTGCTCCCCGTTCCGGCTATCGGTCCGGTATCGGTCCGGTCTCGGGCCCCGCGTCGGTGAGACCCGCAGACGCGAGGCCCGCAGACGCGAGGCCCGCAGGCGTGAGGCCCGCAGACGTGAGGCCCGCAGACGTCAGACTCCCGCGTACGAGTGCTTGCCGTTCACGAAGATGTTGATGCCGTAGTAGTTGAAGATGTAGCAGGCGAAGGCGCCCAGGGCCAGGTAGGCGGCCTTCCGGCCGTTCCAGCCCGCGGTCGCACGTGCGTGCAGGTAACCGGCGTACGCGACCCAGGTGATGAAGGACCAGACCTCCTTGGGGTCCCAGCCCCAGTAACGGCCCCATGCCTCGCCCGCCCAGATGGCTCCCGCGACGATGGTGAAGGTCCAGAAGGGGAAGACCGCGGCGTTGATGCGGTAGGCGAACTTGTCCAGCGAGGCGGAGGACGGCAGCCGCTCCAGCACCGAGGTCGCGAAGGCGCCGGGCTGGCCGCCCTTCATCAGCTTGGTCTCGTAGCGGTCCCGGAAGAGGTAGAGGATCGTCGCGACGAAGCCGATGTAGAGGAGGGCGCCGCAGATGATGGCCAGCGCGACATGGATCCACAGCCAGTACGACTGCAGCGCGGGCACCAGCTGGGTGCTCTCGGTGTAGAGCACGGTGACGGCAAGGCCCAAGTCCAGCAGCACGGTGGCGACCAGCGGCAGGCCGATCCAGCGCGCGTTCTTCCCGGCGAAGACGAAGCCCAGGTACGCGACGACGGCCACCAGCGAGAAGGCCGTCGAGAACTCGTACATGTTGCTCCACGGAGCACGCTCCACGGCCAGCGCCCGGGTGAGGACACCCGCCGCGTGCAGCAGAGCGGCCAGCACCGTCAGCGCGAGCCCCATGCGTCCGTACTTGTCGCCCTGCTCGTCCTCACCGGCGGCACCAGGGCCGTCCGGCAGGTCGCCGCGACGGCCCGCGGCGGAGCGCACGACGACCTTCGGGCGGTCCAGCACCGAGGTGCCGCCGCCCGCGCCCGCCTTGGCGGTGGCCCCGAGGGCCGCGCTTTCGCCGCCGGCCTTGCCGTCCCCTTCCGTCTGGGTCAGCGCGGAGGCCGTACGGGCCACCTTGCTGCGGCTGCCGAACGTCCACTCCGCGATGTGCGCGAAGAAGGCGAGCGCGTAGACGGCCATAGCCGAATAGACCAGATAATTGCTGATCTCGGCGAGATTCTCATTCTGTGCGGCAGCGATGATCACTGGCGTTCTCCTCGCGAGGTGTCCTCGTCGTCCGTGCCGGTGCCTGTCCCCGTGGGGGCCGGTTCCGCGGTGTCGTCGGCCTTCTCGTTCTCGTCCGGCGCCACGTCGTCACCCGGCGCCGCGTCCTGGTCCGGTGCGGTGTCTTCGTCAGGCGTCTCGTCGGCTGCCGCGTCGTCAGCTGCCGCGTCGGCGTCCGGCTCGGTCGCGAGCGGCGCGTCGGCGCGCAGCTCGTGCGCGAGATCACCCAGCTCGACGGGGAGCCTGGCGGACTCACTGCGGCCGAGGCCCGCCATCTCCACGACCGTGCGGCCGTCGGCACCGGTAACGGCCCGTACCCACACCCGGCGGCGCTGGATGAAAAGGGAGCCCGCCAGTCCGGCGATCGCGGCGAGCGAGCCGCCCAGCGCCCAGCTGCCGCCCACCTGGTGGGAGATCTGGAAGTTCGCCCACTGCTTGATGCCCTCGAACTTCAGCGTGCCCGCGCCGTCCGGCAGCTTCATCGAGTCGCCGGGGAGCATCTTCTGCGCGAGGGGGCCGCCGTCCTCGGTCTTGAACTGCTTCATGTTCTTGGTGTCGAGCTGGTAGACGCTCTGCGCCAGCCCGGAGTCGATCCCGAGGTCACCGCGGTAGGCGGTGAGGAAGAGCACCGGGTTCTCCAGCTCGGGCGACTGCGAGAACATCGTCTCCGCGTCCGACCCGCCGAAGTGGGGCACGAAGAAGCCCTGGAAGCCGAGCTGTTCCTTGTGGCCCTTCGCGTTCTTGTAGTCGGGCACCTTGATGACGCCGCTGGAGGTGAGATTGGTGTCCTGCGGGATGAAGGCGACCGGACCGCGGTAGGCGAGCTTGCCCTCCCCGTCGGTCATGGTGACCACCGGAGCGAAGCCGTGCGCCAGCAGATAGACCTTGGAATCGCCCACCTCGAGCGGGTGATTCATGGTGATGTCGGACTTCTTCTCCTTGCCGTCGACACCCTCCCAGTACGAGATGTCCGCCTTGTACAGGCTCGGCGTCATCGCGTCCGGGCCTTCCTTCTTGTACTCCGCGGTGAAGTCGTTCAGCCGGAACCCGAAGGAGTCGAGGTCCTTGGCGCCGAAGAGCGAACCGGACTTGAAGTCGTCGTACTGGGTGAGGGTGTTGGAGAATCCGTCACCCTGGACGACGAGCTTGCCGCCCTCCGACTTCCACAGCTCCCCGGCCGCGAACGCGAGCAGCAGCACGATCAGCGCGATGTGGAACATGAGGTTCCCCGCCTCGCGCAGATAGCCCTTCTCGGAGGCGACGGCGTCCCCCTGCGCGTGCACCCGGAAGCGCTTCCTGGCCAGCATCGTGCGAGCGGCCCCGAGCACCTCCTCGGGCTCGGCGTCGGTACGCCAGGTCGTGTAGGCGGGCATCCCGTTGAGCCGCCGCGGCGCGCGGGGCGGCCGGGCGCGCAGCTGACCGACGAACTGCCAGGTGCGCGGCACGATGCAGCCGGCCAGCGAGACGAACAGCAGGATGTAGATCGCCGAGAACCACACCGAGGTGTAGACGTCGAACATCTGGAGCTTCTCGTAGATCGGCGTGAGCACCTCGTGCCGCGCCTTGAAGTCCTTGGCCTTGATGACGTCGACGTTGTTCTGCGGGATGAGTGAGCCGGGGATGGACGCCAGCGAGAGCAGCAGCAGCAGTATCAGCGCCACCCGCATCGAGGTGAGCTGCCGCCAGAACCAGCGGCACCAGCCGAGCACCTCGCGGCCCGTCCAGGCGAGCCTGCCCAGCGCGCCGGGCTTGCGGCTTCCGCCGAACGAGCCGGGCACGGCCTGCGCGCCCTCAACGGCGGGCGCGGTCGACAGCTGCGACATCGCCTCACCGAGCTCGCGCGCGTCGCTGCCGCCGGCGGTCCGGCTCTCCTCGGTCCGGCCCTTCTCGGCCGACTCGGCTTTCTCGGTCCGCTCAGCCTCCTCGGCCCGCTCCGCCTCGACGGTGGCTGTGCCAGTGCCGGTGCCGGTGCCGGTGCTTCGGTCTGCACGGTACTCACGGTCTTCGCTCATGGCGTTCAGATCCCCACGGTGAAGTCCGAAGACCACACCTGCATCTCGTAAACGATCCGGTCCCAGGCCCCCGTGACGAGCAGGAGGCCGACGGCGACGAGCATGCCGCCGCCGATGCGCATCACCCACACGTAGTGCTGTTTGATCCAGCTGAACGCGCCCAGCGTCCGTCTGAAGGCGACCGCCGCGACGACGAACGGCACCCCGAGGCCGAGGCAGTACGCCACGGTCAGCAGCGCGCCCCGCTCCGCGCTCGCCTCGTTGAGGGCGAGCGCCTGCACGGCCGCGAGGGTCGGCCCGATGCACGGCGTCCAGCCGATCCCGAAGAGCACCCCGAGCATCGGCGCACCGGCCAGCCCGATGGCGGGCTTGCGGTGGATGCGGAACTCGCGCGAGGTGAACCGCGACATGATCCCCATGAAGGTGATACCCAGCAGGATGGTCAGCGCGCCGAGCACCTTGGATATGGCTTCCCGGTGCTCCAGCAGCGTCGAACCGAAGCCCCCGAACAGCGCGCCGCCGGAGACGAACACGGCGGTGAAGCCGAGCACGAAGAGCGTCGAGCCCAGGAACATCCGGCCGCGCTTGGCCTCCGCCAGATCCGTGCCGCTGACCCCGGTGACATACGAGAGGTAGCCCGGCACCAGCGGCAGCACACAGGGGGAGAAGAAGGAGACGAGCCCGCCCAGCACGGCGATCGGCAATGCGAGCAGGAGCGTCCCGCTGAGGACGGTCTGATTCACACCGGTCGCCGCGAGCGTGTTCATGGCTCGCTCACTTCTCCGCGATCAGTGGTTTGACCATGGCGCGCAGCTCGTCCTCACTGAGTTCCTTCAGCGCCCGGACGGCGATCTTTCCGTCCCGGTCGAGGACCACGGTGGAGGGGATCGTCTGCGGCGAGAGGGTGTTGCTGGGGAAGCGCCGGACCTGCTTGCCGCTGGGGTCGAAGAAGCTCGGGTAGTCGATGTCGTAGGTGCGCTCGAACGCCCGCGCGTTGGCCTTGTCCAGGTCGCGGGTGTTGATCCCGATGAACTCCACGCCCTTCGGCTTGGTGTCCTTCGCGACCTTGGCCATGTGCGGCGCCTCGGCACGGCAGGGGGCACACCACGAACCCCAGACGTTCAGGACGACGATCTTGCCCCGGTAGTCCTTCAGGGAGAGCTTCTTGCCGTCGACGGACTCCCCCGAGATGTCCGGCGCGGCCTTCCGCTTGCTCGCCGGCACCGTGTTGACCTGGCCGGTTCCTCCTACGAACTGAGTGTCACCGGAGGAGGATCCGGTCTCGCTCTCGCCGCAGCCGGCCAGCAGCAGTGCACTGGCCGAGGCCGCGGCGATCAGCAGGGTTCTACGGGGTCGGAGAGCGGCGGCTCGGAGCATGTGAAGAGTTTCGCATGGGCGTCCGGAGGATCTTTCACACCCCCCTGGTGCGATACGTACCACCTGTTCAGGTCGCCCGCCTGTGGCCGTTTCGGGCGTGATCGCCCCGCACGGCCGCACCTCAGAGCGGCGCGGCTCAGGCCCCGAAGCCCTTGGCGCCCTTCACCGGCTTCGCCCCGGCCAGCAGGTGCGGCGGTACCAGGTCGCGGGCGGGCTCGGCGTACCCGACGGACACGATCCGGTCGCCGAGGTAGGTGAAGCTGGTCAGCGAGGCCAGGGTGCACTGCCGGGCGCGCGGGTCGTGCCACAGGCGACGGCGCTCGATGAAGCTGCGCAGCGTCCAGATCGGCAGCTGGTGGCTGACGGCCACCGCCTCATGGCCCCGGGCCGCGTCCCGCGCGGCGTCCAGTGCGCCCTTCATCCGTACGACGATGTCGACATACGGCTCACCCCACGACGGACGGAAGGGGTTGCGCAGGTGGCGCCAGTTGGCGGGCTTGCGCAGGGCGCCGTCACCGACGCCGAAGGTACGGCCCTGGAAGACGTTGGCGGCCTCGATCAGCCGTTCGTCTTCGGCGGTGTCCAGGCCATGCGCCTTCGCGATCGGGGAGGCCGTCTCCTGCGCGCGCTCCAGCGGGGAGGCGACGACATGGGTGATGTCGCGCTCACCCAGGGCGTCCGCGACCCGGTCGGCCATCCGCATGCCCAGCTCGGAGAGGTGGTAGCCGGGCAGCCTGCCGTAGAGCACGCCGTCCGGGTTGTGCACCTCACCGTGACGCAGGACATGGACGACGGTCACCGTCTTGCTGTCCGCCGCGCCCATGCCGCCCGCGCCCGCGGCGCCGGTCATGCTCTCCATACCGCTGCTCCCGCTCATCTCGCTCCCGTCGTCCTCTCTGCTCGCTCGCTCGCGCGTACGCCCCCGCTCACACAACCGCCTCGGCGGCGGCGCGGGCCGCCGCCGGAAGGGCGTCGGCGATCCGCTCCAGGGCCCGTTCGTCATGTGCGGCCGACACGAACCACGCCTCGAACGCGGACGGCGGCAGGTAGACGCCCTGCGCCAGCATCGAGTGGAAGAAGGGCGTGAAGCGGAAGGACTCCTGCGCCCTCGCCCCGTCGTAGTCCGTGACCGGGCCTTCGGTGAAGAATACCGAGAACATGTTGCCCGCAGCCTGCACCCGGTGCGCGACGCCCTCCTTGCCCAGCGCCTCGGTGACCAGCGCGCGCAGCTGCCGGGACGCCGAGTCCACCGCCGCGTACGCCGCCTCGTCCAGCAGCCGCAGCTGGGTGACACCGGCGGCGGTGGCCACCGGGTTCCCGGAGAGCGTGCCCGCCTGGTAGACGGGGCCGGTCGGGGCCAGCTGCGCCATGACGTCCCGCCGCCCGCCGAAGGCCGCCGCCGGGAAACCGCCGCCCATCACCTTGCCGAAGGTCATCAGATCGGGTGTCACGCCGTCGATGCCGTACCAGCCCTGGCTGCTGACCCGGAAGCCCGTCATCACCTCGTCCGAGACGTAGAGCGCGCCGTCCGCCCGGCAGGCGTCCCGCAGCCCCTCGTTGAAGCCGTCCAGCGGGGGCACGACGCCCATGTTCCCTGGCGATGCCTCGGTGATGACACAGGCGATCTCGCCGGGGTGCGCGGCGAAGGCAGCCCGTACGGCGTCGAGATCGTTATAGGGAAGGACGAGGGTGTCTCCGGTCTGTGCGCCGGTGACACCGGGAGTGTCCGGCAGGCCGAGCGTCGCCACTCCCGAACCGGCGGCGGCGAGCAGCGCGTCAACATGGCCGTGATAGCAGCCCGCGAACTTCACGATCTTGGCCCGGCCGGTGAACCCGCGGGCCAGCCGGATCGCCGACATCGTCGCCTCGGTGCCGCTGGAGACCAGCCGCACCTGCTCGACGGGGGCGATACGGGCGACGATCTCCTCCGCGAGCGCCACCTCATCCGTGCCGGGCGTACCGAAGGAGGTGCCGCGGCCGACCGCGTCACGCACGGCGGCCAGGACTTCGGGGTGTGCGTGCCCGAGGATCATCGGGCCCCATGAGCACACCAGATCGACATATTCCCGGCCGTCGGCGTCCGTCAGGTACGGACCGGCACCGGACACCATGAAACGGGGCGTACCGCCCACGCCACGGAAAGCGCGCACCGGGGAATTCACACCTCCCGGTGTCACGGCGGAGGCACGGTCGAACAGCGACTGCGATACTGGGGCATCGTACGAGTAGGTCACATCAACCATGGTGTCAGAGCCGCGTGCGCTTCCGCCGCCGGGCGTTTCACACACGCGTGGGCGGGGAGGTCTCTGACACGATGATCGGGTTGCGCGGCGCGAGCTGCGAGTGGTCGGGTGGTGACATGAAGCGCGGTGGCGGGCTGGGCGAGGGGACCGGAGGCGTCGAGCCGGAGCGCGCCCGGGGCCGGCACCGACGTGACGCGGCGAGAACTGGGAGCAGCGAGGGTGGCGGCCGAGTGGGGGTGACCTACAAGTACTTCGGCGCGCCGGACGGCGCGACCGCCGCCCGCGTTCCCGTGTCCATGCGTCCGGAGGAGCTGGGCGGGGACGAGCTGGGCCAGGGCATGTTCACCAAGATCAAGCCGGAGACGATGGCGGCGATGGTCCTCACCGGCATCGAGGGCATACCCCTGCACCGGGTGCCCCCGCTTGAACTCGTCGTGCTGCACCCGGATTACGCCGTGGTGAAACTTCCCATGACCGTCGTCGACCCGCTGCGCGGCATCGGCGAGGAGTCCGTGGGCGCCGCCGCCTTCATCTGGTCGACCGTCCCGGACCGCTCCGGCCCGCGGGACGCCTTCGTCGTCTACCAACTGCTCCACGAGTGGCAGGACTTCTCCGAACGCCTCCACTCCGCGGGCCACCAGCCGTACTGCCTGCTCTGGCCCTGACGGACTCACGCCGCCGCGGGCGTCTTCGCAGCCACGCGGCGGCGCTTCGCGTAGGCGACGGTCAGCACGGCCAGCATCGGTCCCCAAAGAGCCAGCGGCGAGTAGCAGAAGTAGAACCAGGCAGCCTCCCAGCCGCCGGCCTGGCTCGGGAAGTCGGCCGGCACCTCGTCGCCCCGGATCGTGGTGCCGCTGATCTCCGAGGCGATGAACAGAAGGGTGAACAAAAGGGTGAGGACCGTGGCGGCGGCGGCCGCCGGAATGACCACTGCTTTCGGTGGGACCCGGCGGCCGCGCAGGAACGGGACCCAGCGCGGGAACACCTCGCCCCATCGGGCGATCAGACCGATCGCGGTGAACGCGAACGCCTCGGACACGACCGACAGGGCGACGACATACGCCCGCTCACCGACCCCGACCCCGTCGTCGAACAGGATCGGGAGCCGCCAGACACTGGAGGGCAGGACGGCCAGCGGCACGGCGTAGGCGATGAGTTGCACCCGTCGGGACACCCCGGCAACGGGCTCGTGGGCCGCCCGCCATCCGGTGCGGAGCCGTCCCGGACGGGTGGCAGTGAGTTCTTCGGCCTGCCGGAGCTGCTGCATACGCGGTCCTCGGTTTCGGTGGACTGGTGCCCAGCCCCTCAATGACGACGATTCCAGTCAGGAGGCCGCCGCAGATCGCTCTGCGGGCTGATCCCGCTCCGCCCGCAGGCTGATGGAGTGGGGGGACCACAGGATGACGGCGGGGCCCGCGTTGCACAGGCGGCCGTTGCCGGTGACGCCGGCTGAGCGGCCGGGGAGGGTTCCACCGCCCCGTGGACGTCTCCGTCTCGCTAACCTGCACGGGTGACCACCGAATTGATCCTGCTGCCGCGTGTCGCCTGTCGCGGGCAGGAGGTCACCGCGCCCCGGCTCCGTGGTCTTCTCGCGCTGCTCGCGGGCGACATCCGCACGGGGTGCAGCACCGACCGGCTGGTGGCAGGGCTGTGGCCGGACGAGTTGCCGGAGCGGCCGGCGAAGGCGGTGCAGGTCCTCGTGTCCAGGGCGCGGGCGCAGCTGGGTGCCGACGTCATCGCGAGCACGCCGACCGGATACCGGCTCGCCCTCGCCGAGGACCAGGTCGACACCTCCGCCCTGCTGCTGCACGCTGCCGCCGCCGCGGACCGGGCCAGGGCCGGGGACCACGCGGGATCGCTGGCCGCGGCCGAGGCCGGGCTCGCGCTGTGGGAGGGCACGCCCGACGGGGCCGGTGACACCCACGATCCCGTGGCCGCGCTGCGCGCCGAGCGCGCACCCGTCCGCGGCACGCTCGTACGCGCACAGGCGCTCGCGCTCGCCCGGCTGGGGCGGCGCGCGGAGGCGGCCGGGCCGCTGGCCGCGGCCGCCGCCGGGCATCCGCGTGACGAGGAGGTGCTCGCCGAGCTGCTGCGCGGCGAGGCGGCGACGGCGGGCCCGTCGGCCGCTCTGACGCGCTACGAGGTGTACCGCCATGAGCTGCGCGACGCACTCGGCACGGACCCGGGCGCCGGGCTCCAGGCCGTGCACCAGGAGCTGCTGCGCGGCGAGGCGCCCGTGGCCAGGCATGGCGTGCCGCACGAGCCGAACCCGCTCCTGGGCCGGGAGGAGGACATCGCGGCGGTGCGGGGGTTGTTGCGTGCCTCCCGCGCCGTCACGGTCGTCGGCCCCGGCGGCCTCGGCAAGACCCGGCTCGCACACGCCGTAAGCCGCCGGGCCGAGCAGCGCGTTGTGTATTTCGTACCGCTCGCCGGCGTCACCGCGGACGCGGACGTGGCCGCTGAGGTGGCCTCCGCGCTGGGCGCGGGCGACGGGCGGCCCGGCGCCATGAGCGGCCACGCCGCGGCCGATCCGGTGTCCGGCATCCTCGGCGTGCTCGGCTCCGGGCCGGCGCTGCTGGTGCTGGACAACTGCGAGCAGGTGGTCCGGGGCGCCGCCGTCCTCGCTGCGGCCCTGGTCTCGTCCTCGAAGGACCTGCGGGTGCTCGCCACCAGCCGGGCACCTCTCGGCCTCACCTCGGAGGCGGTGTACGCGCTGCCGGAACTCGCTCTCGACACCTCGGTCGAGCTGTTCACGCAGCGGGCCCGGGCCGCCCGGCCCGGCGTGGAGCTGCCGCCGGACGCCATGGCCGAGCTGTGCCGCCACCTCGAAGGGCTGCCGCTCGCCGTGGAGTTGGCAGCGGCACGGGTGCGGGTGCTCTCGGTGCCGGAGATCGCCCGCCGCTTCGGCGACCGGTTCGCGCTGCTGCGCGGCGGGGCGCGGGACGTGCCGGAGCGCCACCGCACGCTGCACGCGGTCGTGGAGTGGAGCTGGAACCTGCTCGCCGAGGACGCCAGGGCCGCGCTGCGCACGCTGTCCGTTTTTCCGGGCGGCTTCTCCGGCGAGGCGGCGGAGCACGTGCTCGGCGAGGACGCGGACGCGTTGACGCTGCTGGAGCAGCTGGCCGATCAGTCGCTGCTCACCGTCGCCGACACCCCGGCCGGCGTGCGGTTCAGGATGCTGGAGACCATACGGGAGTTCAGTGCGGCCAGGCGCGCGGAGGCGGGCGGGGAAGAGGAGGCCGTCGGCCGGTTCCTCGCCTGGGCGCGGGACTTCGGGGCCGCGAATCACGACTGGTTCTTCGGCTCGGAACCGCGGGCCTCCGGCGAGCGGATCAGGGCCGAGCAGGACAATCTCGTGCTGGCCCTGCGGCACGCCCTGGCCCGTACGGACGGCCCCACCCTCGCCGCCCTCACCGCCGTCCTCGCGGCCCTGTGGTCCACCGACTCCAGCTACCCCCGCCTCACCGCCCTCGCCGCGGACACCGGCCCGCCGCTGTCGCACTACCGCCCCGAGCCCGAGTATGTCGACGTCGCCCGCGCCGCCGCGGTGTTGTGCACGGCGAGCCTGTTCGTGGGCTACGGCCCGCACGCCGTACGCCAGCTCGTCACCCTCCGCCGGCTGCCACCGGCCCCGCCGGACACGCCGCTGCGCGCCATCGCGGCAGTGCTGAGCGCCGTCCCCGAGATGCTGCCTCCTTGCTACGACGTGCTGCGGAGGCTCTGCGACAGCGAGCAGCCGCTGCTCGCCGGCATCGCCGAGTGCGTCTCCAGCTACGTCTGGGAGTCCGAGCACCACATCGACCGCGCGCTCGCCTCGGCCCGTCGGATGATCGCCGCACTGGCGCCGGTGGACAACCCGTTCATGCAGGTCATGGGCCACTCCCGGTTGAGCCAGCTGTGTTTGCAGACGGAGCAGGGCGAGGTCGCGTACGAGCACCTCAGAGCGGCGCTCGAGGCGCTGCCGCGGCTCGGTGACGAGCACGACTCCATCGGCGTCCGCTGGGGCCTCGTCCTCGCCTGCCTGCAACGCGGTGACCCCGAGGAGGCCGAGTACTGGCTGCGGCAGGCGGAGGACGTCAACCCCCTGCAGAAGGAGGACACCGACAGCGCCGACCTCGGCGGCCGCGCCGAGATCGCGCTCGCCCGCGGACTGACGGAGGTCGGGCTCGGCCTGTGGCGCAGCGCCGTGGAGGGGGTGGCCGAGGCCGGCTCGATGTGCAGCGGTGATCCCTTCCTCGACCGGTGGGCGCTGAAGATCCAGTCGGCTGCGGTGACGGCGCACGCGCACGCCGGCCGGCTCGAGCGGGTCGCGGAGGTTGTCGACCGGCTGCGGGAAGGGCTGGTGGCCCTGCTCTCCGGTCCGTCCGGCTCGCCCATGGAGCTCCCTGTGTTCGGGACGGTGCTGCACGCCCTCGGCATGGCGGGGCTCGCCTCCGGCGACGCGGGTGCCGTACGGATGATCGCGCTGGCCGAACGGCTGCGGGCGCAGCGCGACTACCAGCCGACGATGTCGGCGGACCGCGCCCGGCAGGCGGTCGGAGCCGCCGGGAACGCTGCCAGGGCGGCGTACGCAGACGCGGTGTCTGCGTACGCCGCCCTGGAGCGGGACGAGCTGCGGGAGGCGGCCCGCGCTGTCATCGCGGCTACTTCGGGTCGCGGTTGAACAACCCGGTCGCCCAGCGGTAGCCGAGCGCGGTCAGGCCGACGCACCAGACGATCGCGATCCACCAGTTGTTGCCGATCTCGGTGCCGAGCAGCAGGCCGCGCAGGGTCTCGATGGCCGGCGTGAACGGCTGGTACTCGGCGATCGGCTGGAACCAGCCCGGCATCGTGTCGGCCGGGATGAAGGCGCTCGAGATGAGCGGGAGGAGGATCAGCGGCATTGCCATGTTGCTGGCCGCCTCGGGGTTCGGGCTGGCCATGCCCATCCCGACCGCGATCCAGGTGAGCGCCAGGGAGAACAGCGCGAGCAACCCGAACGCCGCCAGCCACTCCAGGACCGTGGCGTCCGTGGAGCGGAAGCCGATGGCCACGGCGACGGCACCGACGAGGAGCTGGCTGGCGAGCACTTGCAGCACGCTGCCGACGACGTGCCCGATGAGCAGAGAGCCCCGGTAGAGCGCCATCGTGCGGAAGCGGGCGATGAGGCCCTCGTTCATGTCCATGGAAACGGAAATCGCGGCCCCGATCACGGTGCTGCCGATGGTCATCATCAAGATGCCCGGGACGACATAGGCGATGTAGTCGGAGCGGTCGGCGCCGCCGCCTCCGATGCCCGCGCTCATCACGTCTCCGAAGATGTAGACGAAGAGCAGCAGCATCATGATCGGCGTGAGCAGCAGGTTCAGGGTCATGGACGGGTAGCGCCGGGCGTGCAGCAGGTTGCGGCGCAGCATCGTGTTCGAGTTGCGTACGGCGAGGGAGAGGGCGCTCATCGGGCTGCCTTCCTGGGCTGGTTCGCGGCGGGCTGGTTCGCGGCGGGCTGGTTGGGGAGGTTGGTTCCGCCGGTCAGGGCGAAGAACACGTCGTCGAGGTCGGGGATGTGCACGGTCAGCTCGTCCGCCTCGATGCCGGCCGAGTCCAGCCAGTCGAGGATGGAGCGCAGCTCGCGCTGGCTGCCGTCGCTGAGGATCTGCAGCGACAGCGCCTCGTCGTCGCGGGTGACCTCGCGCAGGGCGACGGCGGCGGACTGGTACGCGGCCGGGTCGGCGAAGCGCAGGCGCACGTGCCCGCCCGGGATGAGCCGCTTCAGCTCGTCGGCACTCCCCTCGGCGGCGATCTTGCCGTCGCTCAGCACCGCGATGCGGTCGGCGAGCTCGTCGGCCTCCTCCAGGTACTGGGTGGTGAGGAAGACGGTGACGCCGCCGGAGACCAGCTCGCGGATGATCCCCCACATGTTGCGGCGGCTGCGCGGGTCGAGGCCGGTTGTCGGCTCGTCGAGGAAGATGATCCGCGGCTTGCCGACCAGCGTCATGGCGAGGTCGAGGCGGCGCCTCATGCCGCCGGAGTAGGTGGAGACGGGATTGGCCGCGGCCTCCACGAGGTCGAAGCGCTCCAGGAGTTCGGCGGCCGTGCGGCGGCCCTCGCTGCGGGAGAGCTGGTGCAGGTCCGCCATGAGGAGCATGTTCTCCTCGCCCGTGATCAGCCAGTCGACGGCGGAGAACTGGCCGGTGACGCCGATCGCGGCGCGCACCGCCTGCGGGTCGGCGGCCAGGTCGTGGCCGCCGACGCGCAGGTCGCCGGCGTCGGCGGTGATGAGGGTGGAGAGGATCTTGACGACGGTGGTCTTGCCCGCGCCGTTCGGCCCGAGCAGCGAGTAGACCGTGCCGGTCGGCACCGCCAGGTCGATGCAGTCGAGGACCGTCTTGTCCCCGTAGGCCTTGCGCAGCCCCTTGGCCGCGATGGCGAGTGAGTGCGGTGTCGTTGGCGTCATGCCGCACAGGTTGCGGCAGGGCGCATTCAGCGCGGTTTCACGAGGGTTTCAGCGCCCGCCGCCACCATCGGCGCAGCACTGGTCACACGTACGTGGTCCGCCGTCGGCCGGGCGACAGGAGGCGGGCGGCCGAGGTGCCCAGGCCGGTGGGGCCGGCGAAGGGGTCCTGCTCCTTCGCTCGGTGGCGCAGCAGGTCCTCCTGCCGGTAGCGGCGGCAGCCGCGGTGCCAGTTCAGGATTGCCGCGAGCCAGTTGCGCAGCTCCTCCACGTAGCCGTCCAGGACCTTCCGGGCCTCGGCGTCCAGCTGGAAGTCGTCGTAGAGGAGCGGCAGTTCGTGCTCGGCAACATGCTGGAACTGCCGCATCCGTGAGGTCATCAGATCGTGGATGATGCCCAATGCGGTCGGGTAGTCGCACGCGAAGAAGTTCTGGACGACGAGGATTCCGTTGTGCACCTCGCCCTCGAACTCGATCTCCTTCTGGTAGGAGAAGCAGTCGTTGAGCAGTGCCGCGTAGTCGGCAGCCGCGTTCTCCAGGGACCGCATCGGACCGCTCTGGTAGATCTCCGGCGGGATCCGCCGGCCATGGGAGAGCCGCGACAGGCTCATCGTGAAGTCGGAGCCGAAGGTCTTGCGGCGCATCTCGATGTAGTCGACGGGGTCGGGGATGCGGTTCTGTGCCTGGTTGGCCAGCTCCCACAGCCAGCTGGCGGTCATGTCCTCCAGGGACGTGCGCAGGGTGCGGCGGCCCACGGCATCCATGGGGCCCGCGGTGCGGACCCACAGGTCGGCCAGGCTCCGCTCCAGCGCGTTCGCGGGGGCGGGCGGCGGGCTGGAGTCGAGGGGCATGAAGGCGGCGAGCCGGTCGGTCGCGGCCTTCGCTCCCACCAGGTCGCGGGTCCGTCCGAAGACCACCGGGTAGTAGTCGTCGCCGTAGGTCCCCCAGGCCAGCCAGGCCGAGCCCAGGTCGAGTTCCTCGGGGGAGGCGTCCGGGTGCAGGCCCGCGGCGCACAGCGGGAGGTCGATGTCGAGGAGCTTCTCCTCGTCCCAGACGCCGGAGCCGGGGATGCCGGGCTGCGGCTCCAGCAGTCCCATGCGGTGGGCCCATTCGGCGATGTTGCGGCGGGCGCCCTTCAGATGCGGGCTGATCCGGGTGGGGAACGGCATGAAGAAGTCCGGCAGCAGCGACGGGCCGACCGGCTGGCAGGGGACATGGCTGAAGGCGCGCAGCCGTCCGGCGCCAGCCCGGCCGGTGAGCTGCCGGATGTCGGCCGCGGAGGTCCCCAGGCCCACGGGGGTGAGGGAGAATCCGGCCGGGCCGGGCACCGGGGAGTCGGGGCGGTCGGCGGCGCCGTTCATGTAGCGGCTGGAGCGCATGTGCCACTCGTGGCCGCCTGCCTGCCAGTCCTGGAGCCCCTTGACGTAGCTGAGGACGTCCGCGCAGGAGTGGGGGTCGAGGCCCTGCTCTGCGAAGAGCGGACCGAGCTCGGTGAGCGCGGTGTCCTCGAACTGCTGAAGCCTTGAGGTGAGCAGCTCGTTGACCGTGTCCGCCGCCTGCTGGGTCGTGCAGTCCAGAAAGGTCTCCAGCACCAGGACGCCGTTGCTCAGCTCGCCCTCCTCCTCGATCTCCCGCTGGTAGGAGAACAGGTCGTTGCGCAGGTGCACCGCGTCGGCGAAGGCGTCCCGCAAGACTCGCAGCGGCCGGGATCCGGCGACGGCCGCCGGAACTTCGGCGCCGGCCGCATATTCGACCAGCCCGGCCGACCACGGTGCTCCGCCCACCTTGCGGCGCATCTCGATGTATTCGACCGGATTGGGCGTGCGGTGCGCGTTGATGTTGGAGAGCTCCCACAGCGACTCGTTGAGGAGGTTCTCGGTGCTCTCGGCGAACCGCTCGCGCCAGGCCATGGACATGTCCGGGACGGTCCGTGCCCACAGGTCGGCGAGTCCGGCCTCGACGGGATTCTCGGGCTCCGGGGTTGCTGCCGACGTATCCATCGGCATGAACGCCGGGAGCCGGTCCAGATACCTCTTGCCGCCCTCCCGGTCCTGCGTCCGCTTGAAGAGCTCGAGGAAGTGGTCGTCGAAGAAGAAGACCCAGACGTACCAGTCGGTGACCAGCGAGAGCGCCTCGGCGGAGGAGTCTGGGTGGGTGTAGGAGCACAGGAGTGCGTAGTCGTGCGCGTCGAGGTCGTGCTCGTCCCAGACGCCCGAACCCTCCAGCATCCCCATCGAACGGGCCCATTCCTTGGCGTGGGCCCGCGCCTGGTGCAGATGGGGATTGAGCCGAGCCGGATACGGCATGTAGAAGTCCGGCAGTTCAAAAGGCTGTGTCACGAGTGGTACCCGGCTTTCCTGCGGTGATCCGGCGCTTTCCGGCACAGCCATACCCATCCGCCACAGGGGTATCCGTCCGACTACTACGACAAATCGTCGGACAGAGGTTCGCCTGCGTTTCCCGTCCCCACCTGGCGAGTTCTCACGCGCGAGCGGACAATTGGGCTGACGCGGCAGCTGATACCGGTCTTCGTCCAGGAGGGCAGCGATGCGCCAAACCCATCTCACCGGGGAGACGGCCGAATACCTCAGCAGCCGCGAGGAGCTGCGTCAAGCCGAGATCGAACTGATGCGCCATCGCGAGCGGGTCGCTGACCTGCGCCGCAAGCTCCCGCTCGGACCTGTCGTCGACGACTACGTCTTCGAGGAGGGTCCCGCGGACCTGAATGCCGGTGACACTCCCGCGCAAACCGTACGCCTGAGCGAATTGTTCACCCGGTCCGAGCGTGATCTGGTCGTTTACCACTTCATGTACGGAAAGCAGGAGACCCAGCCCTGCCCCATGTGCACAATGTGGATCGACGGGTTGAACGGAATCGCCCACCACGTCGCACAGAATATGGACCTGGTGATCGTCGCCGCGGCCGGACTGCCCGCTCTTCGCACACACGCCCGAAACCGCAAGTGGACGAATCTGCGCCTGCTCAGTGCCGGGGCGAGCACCTTCAAATTCGACCTGGGAAGTGAGGACGCCGGGGGCGGCCAGGATTCGACGGTGTCGGTTTTCACCCGGGACGGCGACGGGTCGGTGCGCCACTTCTACTCGGCGCACCCCCGTATGTCCGAGGAAATCGACCAGCGGGGCATCGACCTGCTCAGCCCGGTGTGGCACCTCCTCGACCTCACCCGTCATGGCCGCGGCGACTGGTCCGCGGCACTCACCTACTGAGGGCTGCCCCGTAATCCCTGGTGGATCAGCGCGCGGCGTCAGATGCGGTGCTTCGCAAGGCGGAGGGGCGTCCTCGTACTGGGCGTACATGGACGACTCCGACAACGCGGCGAGCGCGCGTGCCAGGCGTCGCAAGCCGACCGCCCATTCTGTTAGCGGCTCTTAGTGCTGGTGCCCGGGGTCGGCCTCGGGATTCGGCTCGGGCTTGTCGTCGGGTGCGGGCTTGTCGGCCGCGCCGTCGGCGGTGACGGTGAAGGCGGCGGTGCGCACCTTCCCCTCGTGCCGGAAGTCGAGGAAGAGCCGGTAGCTGCCCGCGCTCGGGGCGGTGGCACTGAAGGACACCTCGGGGCCGGGCCGTACGGAGTCGTCCCCGATCTCACCGCCGGGGTGGACGTGGAGGTAGGCGAGGTCTCCGTCCCGAAGGGCCACCAGGTGGCCGTAGGCGCCGAGGTAGGGCTGAAGGTCGGTGACCGGACGGCCGTCCTTGGCGACCTTGAGGGTCAGCTCACGGGCGGCGCCGGGGCGCAGCCCGCCGTCGAGGGTGACGGTGTAGCCGTCGACCTCCGCCGTCCGGTCCGGCTTCGGCAGGGTCTCCGGCTGGTAGGAGCCGGATACCGCCAGATCGGCGCCGAGGGTGAGGTTGCGTGCGCCCTTCGCGTCGGGGGTGAAGTCGGCGAAGACGCGGTAGTCGCCCGCCTTGGGCAGCTTGACCGGAGTGCTCCAGGTGCCGTCCTCGGCCCGGCTCGGGTGCAGGTGGCGGTAGGTGGAAAGGTCGCGGGAGGCCAGGATCAGGTGCAGCTCCTTGCCATGCTCCTTCTGGTACGCGGTGACCTTGCGCCCCTGCTGATCGAGGACCCGGAATCGGAGTGAACTGCTCCGGTCCTCCTCGGCGCTCCGGGTCATCAGGTCGAGCCGGTAGCCGCCCTCGGAGACCTGGAGGCCACCGGGAAGGCCCGCCTCGGCGCCGCCGTTGCCCTCACCGCCCCCGCCGTCCCTCTGCTTCTGGTGCTCCTTGTGCCCCGTGTACCCGGCGGGCTCCGCGTCGACGGGGCCCACGCCGTTCCCGACGCCATACGCGGCGCCGAAGGTGGCGGCGAGGGCGGCGGCGAACGCCGCGATCTTCAGGCCGTTGTTCATGGCAGTCCTCCTTGGCGACAACCCGCCCGGCGGGCGGCTCACGACAAGAAGATTACCCCCAGGGGGTATGTAATGCCAGCACCTTCCCCGCCTGCGGACGCACCACGCACGAGAGTCCCGCCCCCGGTGGGGAGCAGGACTCTCAGTGATCGCTTGCGTCTATGCCGTGGTCAGGGTTTCGGCTTGGTGAGAAGGTCGGACCCACCGTCGTCGTCCGTGTTCCCGCCGCCACTCGGAATGGTCCCGTTGTCGAACCCTTCCTCGATCACGGCGACGGTCTCGTCGACAAGCCGCTCCTGCTCCTTCCGCTGCTTCGCCTCCAGATAGGCCTTCCGCTCCTCGCGGAAGGACTTCAGCGTCGCGATGCACAACCCGATCATCACGATGCTGAACGGGAACGCGATCACGATCGCAGCCGTCTTGAGCGTGTCGAGCGAGGCGGTATCCCCGGATCCGGACGCCAGCAGCAGCGCGATCGCCACGGCCCCTTCCGCGAGAGCCCAGAACACCCGGCTCCAGATCGGCGGGTTGGGGTCGCCGCCGGAGGCCAGCATGTCGACCACGTACGAGCCGGAGTCGGAGGAGGTGACGAAGAACAGCACGATCAGCAGGATCGCCACACCGGCGACGAACGTACCGCCCGGCAGCGTGTCCAGCATCTCGAAGAGGGCGTTGTTCGTGCTGACGCCGTCCTTCGTGTAGTCGTGTTCGCCGTTCATCTGCTGCTGAAGCGCTGTGCCGCCGAAGACGGCGAACCAGACGAAGGTCAGCAGGGTGGGCACCAGCATCACGCCGCAGACGAACTCACGGACGGTACGGCCGCGCGAGATGCGTGCGATGAAGATGCCGACGAAGGGCGCCCAGGAGATCCACCAGCCCCAGTAGAAGACCGTCCAGCCGTTGACCCAGCTGGTTCCCTCGTCACCGTGGGTGGCACCCGTGTCGAAGCTCATGCGAGCGACTTCCTGCAGGTACGCGCCGGTGCTCTCGGTCATGCCGTTGGCGATGAACAGCGTCGGACCCGCGATGATCACGAAGATCATGATGGCGGCGGCGAGGCCCATGTTGATGTTGGACAGCCACTTGATGCCCTTGCCGATACCGCTGACCACGGAGAGGGTCGCGATGGCGGTGATGCAGGCGATCAGGATCACCAGCAGGGTCTTGCTGCTCGGATCGTCGACCCAGTCCAGGAAGTGCATCCCGCTGGCGACCTGCATCACGCCGAAGCCGAGCGAGGTCGCGACACCGAAGAGGGTGCCGACGATGGCGATGACGTCGACGACGTCGCCCCAGACACCCTTCACCCGGTCACCGAAGAGCGGCTCCAGCGCCCAGCGGATGGAGACGGGGCGCCCCTTGCGGTGCACGGAGTACGCGACGGCGAGGCCCACGACGACGTAGATGGCCCACGGGTGGATGCCCCAGTGCAGGAACGTCCGCACCATGGCGAACTGCGCCTTCTCCGGATCACTCTCACCGGTGCCCGGCATGGGGGCGTCGAAGAAGTTCAGCGGCTCGGCAACGCCCCAGAAGACCAGGCCGATGCCCATACCGGCGGCGAAGAGCATCGCCAGCCACGAGAGGGTGCTGAACTCGGGCTTCTCGTTGTCCTTGCCCAGCCTGATGTCGCCGAAGCGGCCGATACCGACCCAGAGCACAAAGATGACAAAGAGCGACACGAGAGCCATGTAGAACCAGCTCAGATTGCCGACGATCTCGTCCTGCACGGTCTGGACATGATCGGCCGCCGTCTCCTGGCCGATCACGGCATACAGCACGAAGCCCAGGATGATCAGAGCCGCTGGCCAGAACACGCGGGGCGCGATCGATGGCGCCTTGGTTATCGGCGGCTTGGAGCTTGGTTCCTCACTCGGCGACTTCGCCGTGGATTGCGCAGCCACGTACTCGTTTCCTTCGCTATGGGGTATATGGGGCGTGGTGCCAAGGCTCATCGGGACGACTCGGCCGACTGCTGCACCTGCCCGTGTCTCGCAAAGTCACTCATCACGAAATCGTCTCGACACCGCCACGCGGTGACACCCATGGCGACATCACGAGCACATTACGTACATATGGAGCCGCGCTGTCAGGAGTCCGGCCCCTGCTCAGCCTCGTCCGCGCGATGCCGCAGCGCGGTGAAGTCGACGTCGGACCCCGGGCCGATCCGGATCTCGAAATCGCCGCCGTACTGATCCTGCCCGGCGATGACCGCCGTCTCGACAGCCTCGTCACCACGCTCACCGCGCAGGATCAGCGCATCACTGCGCAGATCACGCATCAGCGCCCCGCACAGCCCGATCATGACCAGCATGAACGGCACCGCCACCAGGATGGTGA
Organism: Streptomyces gossypii; assembly: GCF_025165795.1. GTDB lineage: Bacteria > Actinomycetota > Actinomycetes > Streptomycetales > Streptomycetaceae > Streptomyces > Streptomyces gossypii. The sequence continues at coordinate 40,117 of NZ_JAJAGO010000009.1, read as the reverse complement.
GGTTCTGGAGGCCGGTCAGCGCGGTGTCTCCGCCGCCGCCGACCAACAGCATAATGGCGGCAACGGCACCGGTCAGAACACCCCAGAAGATGACAACCACACGGCTCGGCTCCAGTGTGCCCTTCTGCGAAAGCGTGCCCATCACGATCGAAGCCGCGTCCGCACCGGAGACGAAGAAGATGGCGACCAGGATCATCACGACCAGGCTCGCCGCGCTGGCCAGCGGGTACTCGCGGAGTACGGCGAAGAGCTGGCCCTCGGCCGTCGACTCGTCCGTGAGCCCGGCGCCCTCGGACTCCAGCCGCATCGCGGTGCCGCCGAAGATCGCGAACCAGATCAGGCTGACGACGCTCGGCACCAGGATGACCCCGCCCACGAACTGCCGGATCGTGCGGCCCCGGCTGATGCGGGCGATGAACATGCCGACGAACGGCGTCCAGGAGATCCACCAGGCCCAGTAGAAAACCGTCCAGCTGGACAGCCACTCCTCGATCCCCTCACCGCTGCTGGCCTCCGAACGGGCGGCGAGTTTGGCGAAGTCCCCGAAGTAGGACCCGACCGATGTCGGCAGCAGGTCGAGGATCAGCACCGTCGGGCCGACCGAGAAGAGGAAGACCACCAGCAGCGCGGCCAGCACCATGTTGATGTTGGACAACCACTGGATACCCCTCGCCACACCGGAGACCGCAGACAGGATGAACGCGGCCGTCAGCACGGCGATGATGACCACCAGGACACCGGTGCTCACCTCCGACATCCAGTCGACCTCCTCGACACCGCTGCCGATCTGCAGCGCTCCCAGCCCCAGCGACGCGGCGGAGCCGAAGAGCGTCGCCAGGATCGCCAGAATGTCGATGGCCCGGCCCATCACACCCCTCGAGTGCTCTTCCCCGATGAGCGGGGTGAAGACGGCGCTGATCGTCTGCCGCCGGCCGCGCCGGAAGGTGCTGTACGCGATGCCCAGGCCGACCACCGCGTAGATGGCCCATGGATGCAGCGTCCAGTGGAACAGCGTCGTCGACATCGCCGTCTCCATCTTGGCGCCGACGTCTGCGGGGTCCGTGCCGGGCGGAGGATCGGCGAAATGGGAGAGCGGCTCGTTCACCCCGAAGAACATCAGACCGATGCCCATGCCGGCGCTGAACATCATCGCGACCCACGAGACCGTCCTGAACTCCGGCTTCTCCCCCTCCGTGCCGAGGGTGATCCGGCCGTACCGGCTGAAGGCCAGCCAGAGCGCGAACAGCACGAAACCGGAGGCCGCCAGCACGAAGGCCCAGCCGCCGTTCACCATCACGTTGTCGAGCATCGAGGTGGAGACGTCCTCCAGCGAGTCCGTCGCAACCGCACCCCAGACGATGAAGGCGAGCGTCAGCGCCGCGGTGACCCCGAAGACCACGACGTCCGTCTCCGGCACGAAGGGGCGGGCGGACAGACCCCCCGGGTTCCCCGGGCCCCCACTTCCCGCCTTTTCTCCTGCTTCTCCTGGTTCGTTCTGCACCTTCCGGGAACCCTTCCTTCATGCCCCGCTGGAGAGAGTGCGGCACAGGACCGGAGCCCCAAGTGCACGATCTCGCCGGATGCATGCACCACGCCACTCTCCTGCGCACCTGTCCTGAGCGACCGATGTACGGATCGGTCTGCTGCCGGCCTGAGCCACTGCTCATTTATTTCAGGACATGCGGCATTTTCCAGCGCGCCTCGCAGGGACAGCGCACTCCGGCTTCCGGAGAGCTTCTTGGAGGGCACTTCCGGAGGTGCCGCCGCCGAACGGCCTCGGCCGCGGGCCTATCGTTCCCCCCGTGCTCATCGGTCGCTCCATCGCGCTCTTCGTCCTCGCCGCCCTTCTGGAGATCGGCGGCGCCTGGCTCGTCTGGCAGGGCGTCCGCGAGCACCGCGGCTGGATCTGGATCGGTGCCGGAGTAGTGGCGCTGGGCGCCTACGGCTTCGTGGCCACGCTGCAGCCGGACGCCCACTTCGGCAGGGTCCTCGCGGCCTACGGCGGGGTGTTCGTGGCCGGATCGCTCACCTGGGCCATGGTGGCGGACGGCTTCCGCCCGGACCGCTGGGACGTACTGGGCGCGCTGATCTGCCTGGCCGGCGTCGGACTGATCATGTACGGGCCCCGGAGCGGCTGAGGGCGGTCGCCCCGGCCCCTCGTCCGGCTCGTCCGGCCCTCTCGTACGGCCCTCTCGTACGGCCGTGTTGGCCACGCGAGACGGGACGTACGCTGCTGTCATGACCACTCGCACCGCAGTCATCACCGGAGCCAGCAGCGGGATCGGCGCCGCCACCGCGCGGCGGCTGGCCGCCTCCGGCTTCCGGGTGGTGCTCACCGCCCGCCGCGCCGACCGCGTCGAGGCGCTGGCCGCCGAACTCACCGAAGCCGGGCACGAGGCCGTCCCGTACGCCCTCGATGTCACCGACCGGCCCGCCGTGGACGCCTTCGCTGCCGGTCTCGACCGCTGCGACGTCCTGGTCAACAACGCGGGCGGCGCCCTCGGGACCGACCCGGTCAGTTCCGCGGACCCGGCCGACTGGCAGCGGATGTACGAGGTGAACGTGCTGGGCGTGCTCCACATGACGCAGGCGCTGCTGCCCGCGCTGGAGGCCTCACCGTCCGGCGAGGGCACCGTCGTCGTGCTCACCTCGACCGCCGGGCACGGCACCTACGAGGGCGGCGCCGGTTACGCCGCCGCCAAGCACGGCGCGCACGTACTGACCGAGACGCTCCGCCTGGAACTGTGCGGCAAGCCGGTGCGCATCGTGGAGATCGCGCCCGGCATGGTCAAGACGGACGAGTTCGCCCTCAACCGCTTCCGCGGCGACGAGGCGAAGGCGTCCAAGGTGTACGCGGGCGTGGCCGAGCCGCTGACCGCGGACGATGTCGCCGACACCGTCGACTGGGCGGTGACCCGGCCGCCGCGGGTGAACGTCGACCTGCTCGTCCTGCGCCCGCGCGCGCAGGCGTCCAACACCAAGGTGCACCGCGAGGGTTGAGCGGCCCGCCGGCTGCCCAACCCCCTGCCCCCACAGCGCCCTGCGGGGCCCCGCAGTCCCGGTCCCCCGTGGCCCGGGCCTGCGGGGCGTCCGTGGCCGTGTGCCCCTGCCGTGAAGCCGTACCAGTGCGCTCCAGCCGTGCGCCGCTCAGCCCTTGACGCAGATGACCTGCTTCAGCTTCGCGACCACCTCGACCAGATCGCGCTGCTGCTCCATCACCTGCTCGATCGGCTTGTACGCGCCCGGGATCTCGTCCACCACGCCCGAGTCCTTCCGGCACTCCACGCCGCGGGTCTGCTCCTCCAGGTCACGGGTGGAGAAGCGCTTCTTGGCGGCGTTCCGGCTCATCCTCCGGCCCGCGCCGTGCGAGGCGGAGTTGAACGAGTCACGGCTGCCCAGGCCCCGCACGATGTACGAACCCGTGCCCATGGAGCCCGGGATGATCCCGTAGTCGCCGCTGCCCGCGCGGATCGCGCCCTTGCGGGTGACCAGCAGGTCCTTGCCGTCGTACTGCTCCTCCGCCACGTAGTTGTGGTGGCAGGAGATGACGGGCTCGAAGACCGGCCGCGCCTTCTTGAACTCCTTGCGGACGACATCCTGGAACAGGCCCATCATGAGCGCGCGGTTGTGCTTCGCGTACTCCTGCGCCCAGAACAGGTCGTGGCGGTACGCCGCCATCTGCGGGGTGTCGGCGACGAACACCGCGAGATCGCGGTCGACCAGGTCCTGGTTGTGCGGAAGCTTCCGGGCCACACCGATGTGGTGATCCGCCAGCTCCTTGCCGATGTTCCGCGAACCGGAGTGCAGCATCAGCCAGACCGCGCCCTGGGTATCGACGCAGAACTCCACGAAATGGTTGCCGCTGCCCAGCGTGCCCATCTGCTTCCGCGCCCGGTCCTGACGGAACTTCACGGCCTCGGCCACGCCCTCGAAACGGCCCCAGAAGTCATCCCAGCCCGCCGACGGGAGACCGTGCACCGCGCCCGGCTCGAGCGCCGCGTCATGCATGCCGCGGCCCACCGGGATGGCCTGCTCGATCTTCGACCGGAGCCGGGAGAGATCGCCGGGCAGGTCGTTCTCGGTCAGCGAGGTCTTCACGGCCGACATGCCGCAGCCGATGTCCACGCCGACCGCCGCAGGGCAGACCGCGCCCCGCATCGCGATGACGGAGCCGACCGTCGCACCCTTGCCGTAGTGCACGTCCGGCATGACGGCGACGCCCTCGACCCAGGGCAGCGTGGAGACGTTGCGCAGCTGCTGCATCGCGGACTCCTCGACTGTGGACGGATCGGCCCACATACGGATCGGCACCCGGTCACCGGCTACGGCGGTGTACGACATCTCACTCCACTCCCCCTACAAAAAGACGATATTTCATTCGGTCCAGGCATCGAACTACAGCAAAGGCAAAAGCTGGACTTCACGCAACATATCCGTCGCCGGACCGGACGGCTGTGCGGTGCGTGCGATAGACATTGTGGTCCGTGGTCACCCAGTGGCAGCAACACGTTTTCGAACCCGAGGAGGCATCCGGTGCGGCGGAGGGCAAGGACGTGCGTCACGAGCGCCGTGCTGGCGGTGGCGCTGGCCGGCGGGCTGAGTGCCTGTACCGGCTCCTCGGACTCCAAAGACGGCACCGACGCCAAACCCGGCGGCGGCAGCGCTTCACCCGCGGCGCCACCCGGCAAGTACCGCACGCTCCCGGAGCCGTGCGGTGCGGTGAGCCGGGACACGCTCAAGAAGATGCTTCCGGAAGCGGAATCCGAAGCGGAATCGGAATCCGCCGACAGCAGCTCCGACGCCAGTCCGTACGAGGGCGAGGCATCGGTCACCTACGACACCGACCGGCGGGTCGGCTGCACCTGGGACAGCGCCAGCAGCGCGGGCAGCCGCCACCTCACCATCGACCTCGAACGAGTGGTCTCCTATGACCCCGCCGTCAGCGACGACGAGCAGACGGAGCTGCTCTACGGCAAGCGGGCGGACGACGCGGGCATCAGCGTCACCGACCCCGCCGAGAGCGGCGAGGACTCCGGCACCAGCGGCCCGGACACCCTGAAGCCCGGCGGCGAGGCGGACGCCAGCTCGCAACCGGGCTCGGACCCGGACTCGGCGTCCGGCACGAGCGGGGGGAGCGGCGACGCCGGCTCGGACGACGGGGACCTCGACGACACCGGCGATCCCGGGTCCCCCTCCCCCTCTCAGGAGGAGGCTCTCCCCTCCCGTAACCTCGACGGGATCGGCGACGCCGCCTTCCTCGACGACGAGGTGGTCACCACGGAGAGCGGCCGGGCCACGCACCGCGACGTCACACTCGTCTTCCGGACCGAGAACGTGCTGGTCACCGTTGAGTACACGCAGGCGGTCGCCGACGACCGGAGCACCCCGAACGGCGCCGAACTCCAGGAGCAGGCGCAGAATCTCGCCCGGCAGCTGACCGGGAAGATCAACGACAACTGAGCCGGAATCACCACACCGAGCAGTGAGCAGTGAGCGGTGAGCACTGATCGACTGAGCACGGGGCGCTGAGCCCCGGAACACCCGGAAGCGAAGGAACCATGCACCCATTCGACCCGCGCCTGGCCCGCAAGATCGTCTGCGCAGCCGTAGCCGCACCCGTGCTGCTGGTGGCCGGATGCTCCTCAGGCTCGGACGACGGCGGCGACGACAAGTCGACGGCCAGCCCCAGCGGCAAGCCCTCACCGACGGTGGCGCCCGCCAAGTTCGAGCAGCTGCCCGACCCGTGCAAGAGCCTGCCCAAGGACACGGTCGAGGACACGGTGCCCAACGCGGACAACGTCAAGGGCAAGAACCTCACCTCCACCGACACCCAGCGCTACGGCTCCTGCCTGTGGAGCGGCGGTCACGGCAAGAACAACGCCAACTACCGTTCGCTCACCGTCTCCCTCAAGCGCTTCGAATCCGGCCCCTCGGTGGGCTCCGGTGACAAGCAGGCGCAGCGCTACCTCAAGGAGGAGGTGAGCACCGTCGCGGCCGACAAGGACAACAAGAAGGCCACCGACGAGCAGGTCAGCGGCCTCGGCCAGGAAGCGGTCTCGATCGGCTACGAGACTGCCAAGAAGAAGCAGGACTACCGGGTCAACCGCACGGTCACACGGAACTACAACGTCGTGGTCACCATCGACTACGAGGGCACCGGCTTCGAGGGCGCGGACCAGCCCAGCGCGGACGACCTGCGGAAGAAGGCGGCAAAGGCGGCGAAGGAGACCCTGGCGACCGTCAAGTGACGAACCGGGTCCCCCGCTTCTGAGGCGGGGCACACCCGCCGGGCTCCGCAGCCCCGGCAGCCCGGCGGGTGTGCCAGGCTGGGCGCCGCCGGTTTCCGAGGGGTGGGGAAAAGTCCAGTGCAGGCCGTACAACTGACCCGTACGCACCGAATACTGATCGGCGTCGTCGTCGCCGGGGCCGTCGTGATCGCAGCGATCGGTTTCGCCGGGTCGTACGCCGCCGTCCGCGATCTAGCCGAGGAGAAGGACTTCGGCAGCTTCGCCCCCTTCTTCCCGATCGGCATCGACGCGGGCATCGTCGTCCTCCTCTCGCTCGACCTGCTGCTCACCTGGATCCGCATCCCCTTCCCGCTGCTGCGGCAGACGGCATGGCTGCTGACCGTCGCCACCATCGCCTTCAACGGCGCCGCCGCCTGGCCGGACGCGCTCGGTGTCGGCATGCACGCGGTCATCCCGCTCCTCTTCGTCGTCGCCGTCGAAGCGGCCCGGCACGCCGTCGGCCGGATCGCCGACATCACCGCCGACAAGCACATGGACGGCGTACGCATCTCGCGCTGGCTGCTCGCCTTCCCCTCCACCTTCCGGCTCTGGCGCCGGATGAAGCTGTGGGAGCTGCGCTCCTACGATCAGGTGATCCGGATGGAGCAGGACCGGCTCGTCTACGAGGCCAGGCTGCACGCACGCTACGGGCGCCGCTGGAAGCGGAAGGCACCCGTGGAGTCACTGATGCCGCTGCGGCTGGCGCGCTACGGGGTGCCGCTGACGGAGACCGGTCCGGCGGGGCTGGCGGCGGCAGGCATCAAGGCTCCGGCGACAACTCCGGGCCCAGCTCAGTCAACACCGCTGGCACCAATACCGGCACCGGCACCGGCCGTGCCCGCAGCGGTGCGGGCGCCCGCACCGCTGCCCGGCAGCGGCCCCAGCGGCCCGGTGCAGGCTCAAGAAGGCGTGGAGCGGCACACGGTCCCGGCGACGCACGGGCCGGATCCGTGGGACACGGGCGGCCCGGAACGCGGGGAGAACCGAGACCACTGGGAGCGCGGGGCGGGCGCGGAAGCACGGGATGCCGCCGCAGCCGGGCGGCAGGAGCCCACGGCGGCCGCCGGACAACCGGCCGCCGAGGAGCCGCCCCCCTCCGCCCCGCCCGGCGCCGCCGAGCGCGTCAAGGTGCCCGTCGGCCCCGGCCGTGACCGTGATCTCGGGGGCTTCGGCAGAGGTGCGGGAGACGCCCTCAACGGCCACCCCGTGGCTCCGGCTCCGGCTCCGGCTCCGCAGCCCCGGCCCGACCCCGTAGCCGAGGCGGAACCGGAACCGGAAACGGAAACGGCCCCGGAACTGGTCCCCGAGACCGATGTGCCCGTCGGCATCCCCGACGGCGTCCCCCGGGAGGAGGCGTACTTCCGCGCCTACCGCGACTTCGCCGCGACCCAGTCCCGTTTCCCCAACGCCGGCCAGCTCGCCCGCACCCTCCATGAGGACTTCGGCATCACCAACCTCGACGGCGACCCGCTCAGCGAGGCGTACATGTACACCTATCTGCACGAACTCAAAGAGCGCTTCCACATGGAGATGGGCGTGGCGGGCTGATCCCGCCACGCCCTGCCTGTCACGCGTCCGCGTGTCAGGCTCCCAGCAGCTCACGACTCGGGGAGCTTCCCCCGCCGGGCGATCATCCACATCCGCCCTGTCTCGCACGGCACCGCCAGGTCACCTGCGTGACCGGTTGGTCTCGAGGCCCTTCAGAGCTTCCCCCGCAGGGCGGCTCGCGCCTTCCTCGTCAGCGCGGCACCGTAGAGCTTCCTGAGCTCGCCTGCCACCGCATCACGAATGTCGGCAGGGCCCTCCACGTGGCTTAGCCAGTAGCACTGAATGAGGGTCGAGCGGTTGTCAGGGCCTGCCGTGCGAGCGAGGTCGCGGATGAGCTCCTGCATGATTTCTGCGGCGGCCCGGGCGTCACCGGCCCGCTCGGTGCTCTGAGCGAGACGCCCCCGGGCATCGAATGCCTCAGCACTGTCCATGCCGTAGACGCGGACGAGATCCGGGATCAGATCCCCCCACAGCCTCACTGCATCGGCGCGCGACGGCGCCCAGCGGGCCTGTTGCGCCTGTTCGCCGCGTGCGCCGAGTGTCTCGGGATGGTCCGCACCGTAGACACGGGTGAGGTCAGCGACGAGACCGTGCCAGAGGACAGCGGACTGCCTTGCGTCGCCGCAGCGGCTCTGCGCTCGGGCCAGCTTCCGGCGGGCGTCCAAGGTGTCCGGGGCATCGGGGCCGCGTACCCGCCCCAGTTCGGGGACGAGATCAGCCCACAGCCGTGCCACGGCGAAATCGCCCATGGTCGAGTTCAGGCGGTCCGCATCTGCGAGCTGTTCGCGAGCGGCGAGCGTGCGGGGATGCGCGGGAGCTTCGGTGAGATCCGGCAGGAGATCCCGCCACAGCCGCGTGCCTGCGCCGAATTGATCGTCATCGATGTACTGCTGGAGCTGCTGCACCGCATGCCCGGCCAGCTGACTTTCGGGGCCATCGAGACGAACCGCATCAGGGATGAGCCCGATCCAGACCGCTGCGGCTTCACCGTGTGCAGAGCTGTCCCGGGCGGCGTCGGCGAGCTGCTTGCGGGCGTCAAGAGCCCGCTCGTCTTCCCCACCGTACAAGTGGACGAGATCAGCAGTCAGCTCGCGCCTGTGGGCCATCGCATCCCTCTCGCTCCCCTCCCGGTCGAGGGTGGCTACCAGCTCGGCACGGGCTTCGAGGGCTTGTGTGCTGGTCGGGCCGTGTGCGCCGACAAGATCGTCGACCAACTCCTTGCGCAGCTCGACAGCTTGGTACAGCTTTCCGGACCGGTCGAGGCAGTTGGCGAGCTCCTGCCGGGCGAGCAGGGCATCGGTGCTGACGGCGCCCAGTTCCGCAGTGAGTTCGGAGATCAGTTCCTCGAGGAGAACCACAGCAGCGGCGTCTTCCCGATAACCCTGCCTGGCCTCTTCGGCGACCCGCAGAGCCCGTTGCAGACGGGCGGCGAGCGCACCTGTCGCACGCCGTCCGCTGTCCGGCTCGGTGGTCGGCTCGGCGGCCGGGGCCTCCCACAGGGTTGGGGTACGGACGCGCGATGCCTGCTCGGCACCGGCAGGTACCGCGTCGGGAGTGGGGGGAGCGTCGGCCAGGGCGAGGAGCCGCCTGCGGACGTCCGTGGCACTGTCCGGACGTTCTTCCGGAACCTTCGCCAGAAGCTGGAGAACAAGGACGTCCAGTGCCGGCTGGATGCCGGGCCGCAGACTGCTCGGCGTGCGCGGTGTCTCGTGCACCTGCCGGAACATCACCGGCAGGTGACCGAGTTCATCGGGGAAGAGGCTCTCCCCTGTGAGCATGGCGAACAGCAGGCAGCCCAGCGCATAAAGGTCCGTTCGCCCATCGACTGCTGCGCCCGTGCACTGCTCGGGTGCCATGTACTGGGCCGTGCCGATGGCCCGCCCGGCGGTCAGATCCGTGCCGGGCGCGGCATCCGTGCGGATCACTCGGACAATACCGAAGTCGACCAGCTTCACCAGCCCATGGGTGATCATGATGTTGGCTGGCTTGAGATCGCGGTGGATGATTCCCACGTCCGGTGCGTGCAGGGCCTCCAGGGCGTGGGCGACCTGCGCGGCCCAGTGCAGTGCCTGCCGCAGCTCCGGGATGCCGTCGGTAGCCATCAGCTCGCTCAGTGACCTGCCTGGCACAAGCTGCATGACCACGTACTCCGTTGGCCGACCGGCGACGAAGGTGCTGTTGTGGTCATGCACAGCCACGATGTGCGGGTGAACCAGCCGCCCAGCGGCACGGGCCTCACGGCTCAGCCGGGACACCAACTCCTCGTTCCCGTCATCACGGACGAGCTTGACCGCCACCGGCCGGTCCATAGAGCGGTCAAACGCTTCCCAGACGTCGCCCATCCCGCCGCCACCCAGCTTGCTGAGCAACTCATACCGGTCGTCGAGCACCACCCCTGCTCTCACGCACACCCCCGCTGCTCGATGGCTGCCCACCTTACGACGTGGTGCACCAGCCAACGGATCAGCGGCATCCGGGATTGCCCGGCGGTGGGGCGTCCTCGGCGGTTCAGCGGGCCCGCACGTACTGCGCTGCTTCCCGCGCGCGGCGTAGCTGGTCCGCCAGATTTCTGGCGGGCTGACCGCCAGGCCGGGTGGGGCGGCGTGGCGGACTGGACGCGCCGCGCCGCCCCACCCCCGCCCGCGCCTACGCTCCCAGCAGCTTGCGCACCCGGTCCGACCCGACCGCGAGCAGCAGCGTCGGCAGCCGGGGCCCGGTGTCGCGTCCCACCAGCAGCCGGTAGAGCAGCGCGAAGAATGAGCGCTGCGCCGCCTTCAGCTCCGGTGTCGGCTTGGCGTCCGGCGCGAAGCCGGAGCGCGCCTTCGGCACCCCGTACACCAGGGTGGTCAGCCCCTCCAGGGACCAGTGCTCGTCCAGCCCGTCCAGCAACAGCCGCAGGGATTCGCGCTGTTCGTCGTCCAGTCCGGCCAGCAGTTCGGTGTCCGGCGTCTCGCGGACCCTGGTGCGCTGGTCCTCCGGCACCTGAGTGGAGATCCAGCGCTCGGCGCGGTCCAGCCGGGGCCGGGTCTCGTCCAGCGAGCGGACCGGGGCGGACGGGTCCAGCTCGCTCAGGATCCGCAGCGTCTGCTCCTCGGCACCCGCCGTGATGTCGGCCACCGAGGCGAGCGTGCGGAACGGCAGCGGGCGCGGCGTGCTCGGCAGCGGGCCGGCGGCCGTGCTGGAGGCCCGCTGGTGTGCGGCGAGGTCGGCGGGCTGCGCGGCACCCTCGGTGATCTTGCGGACGAGCGCGTCCCACTCGTCGTAGGTGCGCTGGATCTCCTGGTCGAAGGCGATCTTGAAGGACTGGTTCGGCTTGCGGCGCGCGTACAGCCAGCGCAGCAGCGGCGCCTCCATGATCTCCAGCGCGTCGGCGGGCGTCGGCACGCCGCCCTTCGAACTGGACATCTTCGCCATGCCGCTGATGCCCACGAAGGCGTACATCGGGCCGATGGGCTGCTTGCCGCCGAAGATCTCCCGCACCAGCTGCCCGCCCACCACGAAGGACGATCCCGGCGACTGGTGGTCCACACCGCTGGGCTCGAAGGTCACGCCCTCGTACGCCCAGCGCATCGGCCAGTCGACCTTCCACACCAGCTTGCCCTGCCGGTGCTCGGAGAGCAGCACCGTCTCGCGGTGCCCGCACTCGCAGACGTAGCTCAGCTCGGTGCTCTCGTCGTCGTAGCCGGTGATCGTCGTGAGGTCCTTCTCGCACACGGAGCAGTAGGGCTTGTACGGGTAGTACGCGCTGCCCGCGCCCGACCCGTCGTCCTCCGCCGCGGCGCCGGAGCCTTCGGCCGCCGCGACCTCCGCCTCGGCCTCCACGGCGTCCTTCGGCTTCTGCTGCTGCTTGTTCTGCTTGCCCTTCTGGCCGGCGGACTTGTCCAGCGTCCGGTAGCGCTCCAGCACGGCGTCGACACGGGCCCGCTCGCGCATCGCGAAGAGGATCTGATCGCGGTACGCCCCCGAGGTGTACATCTCGGTCTGGCTGATTCCCCGGTAGGCGACGCCCAGCTCCTCGAGGGCCTTCTCCGTCGCCACCCTGAAGTGCTCGCTCCAGCTGCCGTACGGGCTGCCGTGCGGCGCCGGGACGGAGGTGAGCGGCTTGCCGATGTGCTCGCTCCAGGAGGCGTCCACCCCCTCGACAGCGTCCGGGACCTTGCGGAACCGGTCGTAGTCGTCCCACGAGATCAGGTGCTCGCAGGGCACGCCACGCCGCTTGATCTCGTCCGCGACCAGGTGCGGGACCATCACCTCACGCAGGTTGCCCAGGTGGACCGGCCCGGACGGGCTGAGCCCGGAGGCACACACCACCGTCGCCTTCCCCTCACCGGCTTTCCCCTCCGCGCGACGCTCCGCTTCGGCGATGACCTCATCGGCGATACGGGAAACCCAGTCGGCCTCGGGGGCGGTCTGAACCACGTCCGGCACTTCCTTCTCTTTACTCGTCACCTGGCTGTCCGGTGCCCGACTGATCATCGCCCGGCCGATCCCGGCCCTGCTGATCCGTCCGACGGCCCCATTCTCCCATTCTCGAAAGCGGTGGACGCCCCATGGGATACTGGCCAGGCATCTTCTCGCGGAAGTCCCGCACCCATCCGACGGAACGGTTAGCACTCCATGGCCTCGGTCCCCTCCCTCGCCGCCACGGTCCACCAGCGCCTCGTGGACGCCCTCTCGGCCGCAGTGCCGGAGACGGCCCGCGGCGACGCCGCGCCCGATCCCCTGCTGCGACGGAGCGACCGTGCCGACTTCCAGGCCAACGGGATGCTCGCCCTCGCCAAGCGGCTGAAGGGCAACCCGCGCGAACTGGCGGCGAAGGTCACCGAGGCGCTGCCCGCGGCGGGCGAAGGGGAGGGCAGCGGCGTCATCGAGCACATCGAGGTCTCCGGCCCCGGCTTCCTCAACATCACCATCGCGGACGAGGCGATCGTACGGACGCTGGCCGCCCGTGCCGCCGACGACCGGCTCGGCGTCCCGCACGCGGAGCACCCCGGTGTCACGGTCATCGACTACTCGCAGCCCAATGTGGCCAAGGAGATGCACGTCGGGCACCTGCGCTCGACGGTCATCGGTGACGCGATCACGCAGATCCTGGAGTACCGGGGCGAGCGGGTTATCAGGCGCCACCACATCGGCGACTGGGGCACCCAGTTCGGCATGCTCATCCAGCATCTGATCGAGCACCCGCACGAGCTGGACCATGCCTCCGACGCGGCGGCCGGGGAGGGCGGCGAGGCGGCGATGGCGCGGCTCAACCGGCTCTACAAGGCCTCCCGTATCCGCTTCGACTCCGACGAGGAGTTCAAGGCGCGGGCCCGGGACCGGGTCGTCGAGCTCCAGGCGGGGGAAGCGGAGACACTGGAGCTGTGGCACAAGATCGTCGACGAGTCGAAGATCTACTTCCAGGACGTCTACCGGCAGCTGGACGTCGAGATCCGCGACGAGGACGTGGTGGGCGAGAGCGCCTACAACGACGATCTCCAGCAGGTCGTGAAGGACTTGGAGGAGTCGGGCGTCGCGGTGCGTTCCGAGGGCGCGCTCTGCGTGTTCTTCGAGGACGTCCTGGGCCCCGACGGCGAGCCCACCCCGCTGATCGTGCAGAAGTCCAACGGCGGCTTCGGCTACGCCGCGACCGACCTCGCCGCCATCCGCGATCGGATCGGCACGCTGCACGCCGACACCCTGCTCTACGTGGTGGACGCCCGGCAGGCACTGCACTTCCGGATGGTCTTCGAGACAGCCCGCCGGGCCGGCTGGCTGCCCGAGGGCGCGGCCCGCCAGCTCCCCTTCGGGACGGTACTGGGCAAGGACGGCAAGCCGTTCAAGACCCGTGAGGGCGAGACGATCCGGCTGGTCGACCTGCTCGACGAGGCGGTGGAGCGGGCGGCGGCAGTCGTACGGGAGAAGAGCGCCAATCTCGGCCTGACCGAGGCGCAGATCCAGGAGCGCGCCACCGAGGTCGGCATCGGCGCGGTCAAGTACGCGGACCTGTCGAACTCCCTGACCCGCGACTACGTCTTCGACCTGGACCGGATGGTCTCGCTCAACGGCGACACCAGCGTCTACCTCCAGTACGCCTACGCCCGTACCCGTTCCATCCGGCGCAAGGCGGGAGACACCGCGCAGCCCGTGGCGCACCCGGAGCTGGCGCTGGCACCCGCCGAGCGCGCGCTGGGGCTGCACCTGGACGCGTTCGGGGACACCCTGGCCGAGACGGCGGAGGCGTACGAGCCCCACAAGCTGGCCGCGTACCTCTACCAGCTGGCGTCACACTTCACGACCTTCTATGACCAGTGCCCGGTGCTGAAGGCCGAGGGCGGCCCTGCCCAGACGGAGAACCGGCTCTTCCTGTGCGAGCTGACGGCCCGCACGCTCCACCAGGGCATGGCGCTGATGGGCATCCGCACCCCTGCGGAGCTGTAAGCGTCCGGACTGTGCGCGTCCGTGTGCGCATCCGGCCGGGGCGCGTCCGGCCGGGGGCGCGTCCGGCCGGGGGCGCGTCCGGCCGGGGGCGGCGGTGCAGGCCACCGCCGCCCCCGGCGCACTCGAAGACGACCCGGGCCACACCGGCCATCTGATCTGCTCCGCCGGACGGCTCAATGCGCGTGGCGGATCCGCTCGCGGGCCTCAGCGAAACGGGCGGTCTCGAACACCACCAGCCCGGCCATCGCCGCCGCAAGCACCCCGAGCGAGGCCAGCGCCGGGATATGCGGTCCGATCAGCAGCATCGACAGCAGCGCGACGGCCAGCACGCCACGCTCCACGTTGAGTACGTGCAGCACCCGCCACTTGAACACCACATGCGCCAGCAGATACAGCACAACCCCCACCGTCAGCGCGAAGAGGCCGATGCCCTTCAGCGGGTCGGCGAGGTCATGGTGCTCCGTGTCACCGACGTACTCCAGCACCTTCTTCAACCCCAGCGCGAGCAGCACCACACCGCCGATCAGGGGCAGATGCAGATAGCTGTAGGCGTCCCGCGCCAGCCGGGGCCGCTCGGCCACCGGGGTGCTGGAGAAAGCCTGTTCGGCGAGCAGCGAAGTCACGTCGAAGTAGGACCACCACAGGGATGAGGCCAGCGTCAGCCCGAGCACCGCGGCAACCACGATCGGCCAGGAGATGGGCCGCTCGGCCATCCCGACGCTGATGGCCACGATCGACTCGCCCAGCGCGATGATCAGGATGAGCCCGTGCCGCTCGGCGAAGTGCCGGGCCGAGCGGATCCGCCAGCCACGGGCTCCGCCCAGGTAGTTGCCCAGATAGTCGGCCACCAGCGCCGCCGCCCACAGCACCGTCTGCACCGTGCCGTGGGTCCCCGCCGCGAACAGCAGCAGCGTGGTCGCCGACAGCATCGACGGCAACAGGCGCAGCAGCTGGCCGCGCAGCCCGCGATCTCCGGCGGCGATGAACCAGAACAGCACGATGTGCACGGCGCGGAACAGGAAGTAGCAGACGGCCATGACCACCGGCCCGTGCAGGCCGCCGGGGCCGTCCTCGAACGCCTCCGGAATGCTCAGCGCGAGCACGAACATGACCGTCATCCCGGTGAGCATGGCCAGCCGGGCGACCCCCTCGTCCGCGCGGACCACGTTGCCGACCCACGCGTAGCACACCCAGCTCCACCACAGCAGCCCGAAGATCAGCGCGCCGCGCAGCATCCCGTGCCAGGACAGGTCCTCGGCCATGAACGCGGTGACCCCGGTGAGTGCGAACACGAACACCAAGTCGAAGTACAGCTCCAGCGGCGTCACCGCGCCGCCCTCATACTGCGTTTCCAGTCTCATCCGGCCGCCGGTTTGATTCACGGCGATATCGTTACATGTCGGGCCGTTCGCCTCGGGAGACCGTGCGGACCCGCATCGGCCGGACGGGTGGGCCGCCGCTGCCGAACGGATGACCGGGCGGCGCGCACGCCCACACGGCCGCCCACCCTGCGTAACGTCTCAGGCTCTGCCACGGCCCGCCGCCGAGAGGACCGCGCCATGCGCCCGCAGCCGACCCGACGTACCGCGCTCAACAGCCTGGCCGGACTTGCTGGAGTCGCCGGAGCGGCCGGAGCGGTGGTGACGGGTTTCCACCCGTCGGCCCGCGCCTGGGCCACCGACCGGGACAGCGGCGGCGCCAGTCACGGCGGCAGCCCGCCCTGGGAGGCAGTCCCGCCGCTGGACGGCACCCTCCACACCGACGACGCCGCACGCGCCGCCGCAGCCGACGATTTCGGCCACATCGTCCACCGGACACCCGCCGCCGTGCTGCGGCCCGGCTCGGTCGACGACATCGTCACCATGGTCCGCTACTGCGGCAGGCACCGGATCCCCGTCGCCCCGCGCGGGCAGGCACACGCGACACACGGCCAGGCCCAGACGGAAGCGGGCCTCGTCATCAAGACCTCACCCCTCGCGGACATCGGCCCGGTGCGGCACGGTTCGGCGGGGCACGGTTCGGCGGGGCACGGCACCGTGACGGTCGGCGCGGGCGCCAAATGGAGCGACGTCACCAAGGCAACGCTGGCATCAGGGCTCACACCGCCCGTCTTCACCGACTACCTGGAACTCTCCGTCGGCGGCACCCTCTCCGTCGGCGGACTCGGCGGCCAGACCCACCAGCACGGCGCCCAGACCGACACCGTGACCGAACTCCAGGTCGTCACGGGAGCCGGAGAACTGGTGCGCTGCTCACCCACCCGGCACCGCGACCTGTTCGACGCGGTCCGCGCCGGGCTCGGCCAATGCGCCATCATCGTCTCCGCCACACTCCGCCTCGTCCGCGCGCCCCGGACCGTACGGCACTACCTCCTGCCATACACCGACCTGGGCACCTTCCTGGCAGACCAGCGGCTACTTGTCGAACAACGCCGCTTCTCGTACGTGGAGGGCCAGATCGCGGCTGACGACACCGGCGCGTACCGCACCTACCTTCTGGAAGCCGTCGCCTACGGCCCACCCGCCGGGCCCGAGCCGGACGACGAACTGCTGCTGCACGGCCTGCGCTTCGACCCGGCGGGCAAGGAAACCGAGGACCTCGACTACTACAGCTTCCTGGACCGGCTCGGGCCCGTATTCACCGAACAGAAGGAATCCGGGCTCTGGGACTACGCGCACCCCTGGCTGAACCTCCTGCTCCCCGGCGACGCCACGGAGTCCCTGGCCGGGGACATCCTGCGCGATCTCACCCCCGACGACGTCGGACCGGGCGGCGTCGTCCTCCTCTACCCCCTGCAACGCAAGCGCCTCCACACGGAGTTGCTGCGCATGCCCCCGCACGACCCGACGCCCTACCTGCTGGCCGTCCTGCGCGCGTGTCCTCCGGACGACCACGCCACGGTGCGGCGTCTCCTCGCGGCCAACCGCACCGCGTACGAAGCGGTCCGCGACCATTGCGGCAAACGGTATCCGGTGGGCTCCATCCCCACCCACCCCCACGACTGGCCCACCCACTTCGGCCCCACGTGGCCCGCCTTTCGCGCCGCGAAGCACCGCTACGATCCTCACGGGGTGCTCACCCCTGGCCAGCGCATCTTCTCTGACGCTGGGCGACGTCACCGCCCGGATCAGTCGACGTAGGCCCACGAATCGGGCCAATCATCAATGTTGCTCGCCGCCTCGGATGGAACGTTTATAGCACTCCGACACGAGGTTCACATGAATGAGCGGCTTCCTGTTTGCACCTGTCCTATGCCAGATAATGTGCACCGCATGTTTTTCTCCTTTATTCTCGGCGAAGATCTCCGGGTCTTCGTTTCGTGATCGCGCTGGCCCGTCTTTTGTGATTGTCCAGCCATGCCCTGGCAGTCCCTTTCTGAAGTTCTGCATACCTTGCTCCAGAGCTCTATTCGAAATGCCGTAAATCGACCACGGATGCCGGACAATATAGTACTCCCGGAAGTTCGGATCCACATCCTCACACACTGCAATGCCGGGTCCAGAATCAGTGACCTTCCCCTTGATTCCAGCCATATCGAGGAGTTCGCTGGAAATTTTCCTGGTCACACTTTTACCCGCTTCCACCTCACGCACTTGAGGTTTATAGGGCAGCTTAGGTTCCTCTTCGCTCATGACGGCGCATCCAATCGAAGACAAAAGGGAGATGCTGACTGCCAGCTTCGCGAACCTGCTGGCCGATGGATATCTGTGGCAGCACTTAATCACCCCTGACCACTCTTCCATACTCCCCAACGATGACGTTGGACTGATTCTCAAGACTCGTCGACCCAGAATCCCAATAACCACTATGTCCCAATGTATCTGTCTGCATGCGCTGAGCACCGAACCTCTCATCACTGGGAATGACTCCGCCCTCTCCCAAGCCCGACAGGCGGCCACCGAGGCCGACAAGGTCGTCATCGCGCGCAGTCATGGTCCAGGTGTGCTCGCTTCCCGTGTCCAAGGCCTCAGAGTGAGGCACCTGCATCCCGGGACTGGCAACAGCAACAATGTCGTCGGCGGCGAGTTTTCCTTGCTTCGATCCTTCGCCGACAGTGGTCGTTCCATAGCTGTGACCGACGACTGTGGTGTGGCTCGCGTCTGCGCCGCCCTGGGCAGTTGCGGTCGACTGAAGGAAATCGTTCAGCCTTGGGCCGCCAGCCGCTGCGTAGCTTCCGGAACCGGCGTGCGGAACATCTTCCGGGGGCCTATAATCCAACCAAGTGATAGTCGATACATCGCTGTCAGGCGCAAGTGCATCGCTCGACCTCCACAGCGTTTCGCCACGGTTGATGTCCCCATGGATGTTTCCGAGGCCAGCGCCCGTTCCGGGGACATAGACTGCGGTATGGTCAGCGGTATCCGGGTTGCCATTGGCGATGATCACCCTGCCACGCCCCTCACCCTCGACGTCAAACCCCAAAAGATAAGCTTCGGGGAGGCCGTCTTGACCTGTTCTCGCGAAGCGGTTTTCGATGGCGTCCATCCCTCTGAGGGCGGATTCGAGGCGGGCCTTCTTGTCGCCGTATTTTTCCTCCCATGCGCGCCGCGCATCTTGTTGTTCGCGCCAGTCGCGGCTTTGGGAGCCGCCCGGGTGGGCGTAGAGGCCGGTGGGTTTGGGTGGGATCGCTGCTAGGGCCGTCTCGTAGTGGCCCTTCTTCTGGGCGAGGACCGTGCGGTTCGCCTCGTCGCGGATGTCGGCGGGGAGGCCGTCGAGGGAGCCGATGGAGGCGGGGTAGAGGGAGGCGTAGTCGGCCTTCTGCTGAGCAGAGAGGCTCTGCCACCATTCGGCGTTGCGCTCCGGGTCGTTGCCCTTCGGAATGGCGCCCTTGTCGAGGTATTCCCCCGCGATGGACTGGACCGCGCGTTGGTCGCCGTGGACGTCTGACCAGTCGCCGCTGCTCACGGTCAGATCGTTCTGGGCCTTCAGGCGCCGGAGTTTCGGTGCCCAGCGCCTGTCGGCTTCCGTCGCGTCTGCGAGTGCGTCGCCGATGCGGTCCGCGAATGCCTGGGCTTTCACCCGGTCCGAATCCGGGGCGGCAAGCGGTACCCAACTGTCCTGGCCGGTCACGCCCCGGAGCGCGGTGAAGGGGGATTTCTCCGACGTCCAGCTCACGGAGCCGTCCTTCTCGTCGACCTGGAAGCCCGCGTTCTCCGCTTCCTCCTCGGCTGTTGTGAGCTTCGTCTTTGCCGCCCGGAGTTCTGCGGCGAGCCCGTTCAGTGCCGCGCTGAGCAGGCCGCATTCGACCTGTGTGTAGTGGAGGTTCTCGGCGAGCCGGGTGAGTCGGGTCCGGGCCGCGGTGGCGCCCTCGCCGAGCAGCCCGTCGGCCGACATTTCGAACGCCTTGGCGACGATCTGGTGGGACAGGTGGTCCTTCGCCTCGCGGGCCGCGCTGCTGACCTCGTGGTAGCCGTCCGCCGCCTGTTCGAAGCGGGACGGCTGAAGGTCGCGCAGCGTCCGGTAGCTCACCATCCCCGGTCACCGCCCCTGCGGGGGTGTTCGGGTCTGGTCAGCTGTTCCGCGAACGCGTGTCCTGTCGCTTGGTCGTTCTTGTAGTGGTCGTTGCCCGCCTTGTGCAACTTGCCGGTCAGTTCGGCGCATTCGCGGCCGAGCAGGCGCAGGTACCGTTCCCAGGACCGGTAGGCCGCCAACTGGGCTGTGCCGCTGGTGAGTCCGGTGACGGGGGCTGTGCCCGCGCCGAGCCCGGCCTGTTGCTCGTCCAGCTGGGCGGTGGCCCGCTTCAGGCTTTGGTGCAGGGAGTTGACGCCCTCGGATGCCGAAGTCCACAGCTCTCTGTCGGACTTCATCCCTCCCAGGTCGCTGCCGGGGCCGCGGCTGCCGGGGCCGCCGCCTGGGCCTTCGCCCTCGTCTCCGACGAAATCCAGGATCGCCGAACGCAAACCGACCCCCACGCCATGCCTCCGTCGTCACGTCGCTCCGGGCATCGCCCGGCCGAGGTGATCAACGACGTTGCGGACCAGTGGTGTCGGCTGTGAAGGAGTCGCTCACCCGGGCGGGCGGCTCACCGCAAGGGCCACCCGCATCGCCGCGTTGCGCAGGGGCGCCGCGCCGGGCGTGTGCACCAGCTGGTT
Organism: Streptomyces gossypii; assembly: GCF_025165795.1. GTDB lineage: Bacteria > Actinomycetota > Actinomycetes > Streptomycetales > Streptomycetaceae > Streptomyces > Streptomyces gossypii. The sequence goes on along the minus strand of NZ_JAJAGO010000009.1, from coordinate 19,767 downwards.
CAGCAGCCGGGAGGCGCGGGCCATCCACTGGGTGGTGCGGCGGCGCTGCGCGTCGTAGGCAGTCAGCGCGTCGCCCACCGCGTCGTGCGTGGTCAGTGCGCGGGCCAGGGTGACACCGTCGATCAGCGCCTCGCAGGCGCCCCGTCCCAGGGCGGGTGTCATCGCGTGGGCCGCGTCGCCGATGAGGGCAGTGTGTCCACTGACGTAGCTGGGCAGCGGCCGGGCGAGATCGTGGAGGTCGTGGCGGAGCACGCCGGCTCCGCCTTCGTTGTCGAGCTCGTCCAGGACGCGGCGGACGCCCGGGTGCCAGTGGCCGAAGCGGGTGCGCAGGGTGGCGAGGTCGCCGCCCGGGGCGGGAGCGTGTTCGGGGGCGCGGACGCAGGCGAACCAGTTGGTACGTCCCGCCGTGTGCGGAGTGACGCCGAAGCGGGCAGCGGTACCCCAGGTCTCCACGACGCGCGAGGTGTCGCCGTCCACGATGCCGCGCCAGGAGGTCACACCGGTGTACCGGGTGCCGTACTCGCTGCCGAACAGGGTGGTGCGGGCCTGGCTGTTGATGCCGTCGGCGGCGATCACCACGTCGTACCCGGTCAGTTCGCGGACGTCGGTCACCTGCTCGCCGAAGCGGATGGCGCCGTCCTGCTCCAGCGGGGCGGCGAGGGCGTGCAGCAGAGGCGCGCGGGAGATGAGGTACATGGGGTCGCCGTGGTGGCGTTCCATCGCGTCGACGTCGACGTCCGCGATCCGGCTGCCGTCGGCTCGTACGAAGCCGCCGCCCGTCTGGGCACGGCCGAGGGTGCGGACGGTGGCGCCGACTCCGATGCTGTCGAGGGCGTGCAGGGCGCTGGGCCAGATGCCGAGGGCGGTGCCGGTCCGGGGCAGCCCGGCGGCGCGTTCTCGCACCTCGACGTCCCAGTCGCGGGCGCGCAGGTGAAGCGCGGCGGCGAGCCCGCCGATGCCGCCTCCGACGATAATCGCTGACTTGGCCATACCTCCAGGCTACTATATTTGTAGTGCCCGGCCGGTATGGACCCCGTAAGCAATCCCAGAGGCGGAGGAGAGTACGAATGCCGGGCAGGCGGGACGAGGTTCTGGACGCGGCGATGGAGGTGCTGGGTTCCGGCGGGCTGCGCAGGCTGACCTACCAGGCGGTGGACGGAGCCGCGGGCGTGCCGGCAGGCACCACGTCCAACCACTTCCGCACCCGGGACGCCCTGGTGGACGGGGTCGTCGCCCACATGGTGCTGCTCGACCAGCGGGACTGGGAAGTGTTCAGCGGCCCCGGGTGGCAGGGTGCGGGAGGCACGGAGGGGGAGGCGGGCGCGCAGGGGGCGCAGGCGGCACGGGGGTCCCAGCAGGGCTCGGAGGCGCTCGCGGCAGCGCTCGCCCGCGTCGTCCTGCATTTGCTCGGGCCGGGCCGGGCGCGCACAACCGCCCGGTACGCGCTCCTCCTGGAAGCCGTCGCCCGCCCCTCCCTCCGTGACCCGCTCACACGTGGGCGGGAGTCGCTGACCCGATGGGGAGCGGAATGGCTGCGGGAGCTGGGCTCGCCCACGCCGCAGGCGCACTGCCGAAGCCTGTACGACTATCTGGACGGGTTGCTGCTACACCAGATCGGCATGCCTACGGAGGGGTTCGACCCCGAGCCCGATATCCGTACCGTCCTGACCGCCTTCCTTCCCCGGGACTGACCGGCGCTTCTCCGGTCCCTGCCCGGCGGACCGACGGACCGACGGACTGGACTTTTAGTCCAGTGCATATACTCTGAGTCCAGCATGCTGCTCCGGGCGACCGGCGTGGCCAACGTGACGGGGGTGGCGGCAGAAGTGGCGGAGACGCACGGCGTGCCGACCGGGCGGCGGGGGCAGGAGCCGGAGCCGGAGCAGAAACAGGGACAGCAGCGGGCGCGGAAGCAAGAGCAGGACGCGATCATCGACGCACTGGCCCCCGTCGTCGACGGGATCGTCGCGACCCTGGGGCCGTTCTGCGAGGCGGTGGTCCATGACTTCCGCCGCCCCGAGCACTCCGTGGTCGCCCTCGCGGGATCGGTCACCGGGCGCAGTGTCGGCGGGTCGATGAGCGAGATCGGGATGGGCCTGCTCGCCCGGGGCGACGACGCGTCCGACGAGCTGAACTACCTCACCCGCACCCAGGACGGGAGCCTCGTCAAGTCCTCCACGATGGTGCTGCGTGATTCCGCAGGCGCGGTGTTCGGGGCGCTGTGCGTGAACCTCGACGTCACCGCGGTCAACCAGGCCCATGCCCTCATCGGCGGGCTCGCGGGTGTCGCGAGCCCGGTCGCCGCCGCGCCGACCACCACCTTCGGCGACGACGTGGACACCGTGGTGGACGCGATCGTCGACGCCCACCTGCTGCGGCAGAACAAGCCGTGGACTGGCCTGAGCCGGGCGGAACGGCTCGAGCTGTTCGGCAGCCTGCACGAGCACGGGGTGTTCGCCGTACGCGGCGCCGCCCGGCAGGTTGCCTCCCGGCTCGGCATCTCCCGCGCCTCCGTCTACAGCTATCTCGCGAAGGTCCGCGACCGGTCCCCCACGGACGGCGACGCACCCCGAACCGACAAGGAATCCGGCCCCCAGGGAGCTGAAGCATGACGACAACACCCCCGATCACCCTCCAGGACGTCCGCGACGCCGCCGCGCAGCTCAAGGGGATCGTGCACCGCACGCCCGTGCTGCGTTCGCGCACCCTGGACGCGCTCGTCGGCGCGCAGGTCTTCCTCAAGTGCGAGAACTTCCAGCGCGTCGGGGCGTTCAAGTTCCGGGGCGCCTACAACGCCGCCTCCCGCCTGTCACCGGAGCAGCTGGCCCGGGGCGTCGCCGCGTACTCCTCGGGGAACCACGCCCAGGCCGTCGCGCTGGCCGCGCGGGAGCTGGGCAGCAGCGCCGTCATCCTGATGCCCGAGGACACTCCGGAGTCCAAGCGCGAGGCGACCGCCGGGTACGGCGCGGAGATCGTCACCTATGACCGCTACACGGGCGACCGGGCCGCCCTCGGCAACGCCATGGCCGCCGAGCGCGGACTGACGCTGATCCCGCCGTACGAACATCCGCATGTGATCGCCGGGCAGGGGACGGCCGCGCTGGAACTGACGGAGGATGTCGGCGCCCTCGACGCGCTGGTGGTGCCGGTCGGCGGCGGCGGGCTGATCGCCGGGAGCGCCACGGTGGCGAAGGGCCTGCTGGAAGGGGTCCGGGTGATCGGCGTCGAGCCGGAGGCGGGGGACGACACCAAGCGGTCGCTGGAGGCGGGCGAGCGCGTCTCCGTCCCCGTGCCGCGCTCCATCGCGGACGGCCAGGCGATCCAGACTCCCGGCGAGCTGACCTTCTCCGTCAATCGGCGGCTGGTGGACGGGATCGCCCTGGTCACGGACGCCCAGATCCGCGACGCGATGCGGCTGGCTTTCGAGCGGCTGAAGATGGTCGTGGAGCCGAGTGGCGCGAGCGGGCTGGCGGCTCTGCTGGCCGGCCGCATCGACTGGGCGGGCGAGACTCCGGCCCGCATCGGTGTGATCCTCTCCGGCGGCAACATCGACACCGGCCGCTTCGCGGAACTCTGCGCGACCTGAGCCCGGGGAGAGCAGGGGCAGGACTCCCTGCCCGCTACGCCGACGGGCCGACGCACGCCCCAGGCGTTCGGCGGAAGACCGGGGCGCGGTCGGCAGGTGCGGCGGGCCGCGTCAGCGGGAGTCGTGCTGGAGGAGGGCCGCCGCCTCGGTTGCCCAGTAGGTGAGGATCATGCTCGCACCTGCCCGCTTGAAGCTGGTCAGGGTTTCCAGGATGGCGCGCTCGCGCTCCACCCAGCCCTTCTCGGCGGCGGCTTCGAGCATCGCGTACTCGCCGGAGATCTGGTAGACGCCGACCGGTACGTCCGCGCGCTCCGCGATCTCCCGCAGGATGTCGAGGTAGGGCAGGCCCGGCTTGACCATCACCATGTCCGCGCCCTCGGCCAGGTCGAGGGCGAGTTCGCGCAGCGCCTCCCGGGCGTTGGGCGGGTCCTGCTGGTAGGTCTTGCGGTCGCCCTTGAGTGACGAGCCGACGGCCTCACGGAAGGGCCCGTAGAAGGCCGAGGTGTATTTCGCCGTGTAGGCGAAGAGGGAGACGTCCTGGTGTCCCGCTTCGTCGAGCGCGGCGCGCGCGTGGCCGATCTGGCCGTCCATCATGCCGCTGGCGCCCAGCACGTGGGCGCCCGCGTCGGCCTGGACGCGGGCCATCTCGGCGTACCGCAGCAGCGTGGCGTCGTTGTCCACCCGGCCCTGCGCGTCCAGGACACCGCAGTGCCCGTGGTCGGTGTACTCGTCCAGGCACAGGTCGGACATGATGACCAGTTCGTCGCCGACCTCCGCCCGTACGTCCCGCAGGGCGCGCTGGAGGATGCCGTCGGGGTCGGTGCCCTGGGAGCCGATCGCGTCCTTCTCCTCGGGCACGCCGAAGAGCATGATCCCGGACACGCCCGCCGCCACGGCCTCCACGGCCGCCTTGCGCAGCGTGTCCCGGGTGTGCTGCACGACGCCCGGCATGGCCGCGACCGGTACCGGCTCGCTGATGCCCTCCCGCACGAAGGCGGGCAGGATGAGGTCGGCCGGGTGCACCCGGTGCTCGGCGACCATGCGGCGCATCGCGGGGGTGCCGCGCAGGCGGCGCGGGCGTACGGCGGGGAAACCGCCGTAGCCCGAGCCGGGGTCCGTGTCTGCGGTGTTCACGATGTCCGGGCCCTCCTCCTGGTCGGCCGCTTCTCGCTCGGCCGCTTCACCACGTCGCCCGCCTCGACGGCTTCGGCGCGGCGCTTCTGCCCGAACTCGGCCAGCGCCTCGGCGAGCTTGTGCACGGACGGCTCGGGGGACAGCACGTCCACCCGCAGCCCGTGCTCCTCCGCCGTCTTCGCGGTGGCGGGACCGATGCACGCGATGACGGTGACGTTGTGCGGCTTGCCCGCAATGCCGACAAGGTTACGCACCGTGCTCGACGACGTGAAGAGCACCGCGTCGAACCCGCCGCCCTTGATCGCCTCACGGGTCTCGGCGGGCGGCGGCGAGGCACGTACCGTCCGGTACGCGGTGACGTCGTCGACCTCCCAGCCCAGCTCGATCAGACCGGCGACGAGAGTCTCGGTGGCGATGTCGGCCCGCGGCAGGAAGACCCGGTCGATCGGGTCGAAGACCGGGTCGTAGGGCGGCCAGTCCTCCAGCAGCCCCGCGGCCGACTGCTCGCCGCTCGGTACGAGATCCGGCTTGACGCCGAAGTCGATCAGCGCGCCGGCGGTCTGCTCGCCCACCGCCGCGACCTTGATCCCGGCGAAGGCCCGTGCGTCGAGCCCGTACTCCTCGAACTTCTCCCGCACCGCCTTCACCGCGTTGACCGAGGTGAACGCGATCCACTCGTACCGGCCGGTGACCAGGCCCTTGACGGCACGTTCCATCTGCTGGGGCGTACGCGGCGGTTCGACTGCGATGGTGGGCACCTCGGCGGGCACCGCGCCGTACGAGCGCAGCTGGTCGGAGAGCGACGCCGCCTGCTCCCTGGTGCGAGGCACCAGGACCTGCCAGCCGAACAGCGGCTTGGATTCGAACCAGGCCAGCTGTTCCCGCTGGGCGGGGGAGCTGCGCTCGCCGACGACGGCTATCACCGTCTGCCCGCCGTCACCCGAGGGCAGCACCTTCGCCGCCTTGAGGGTCTGGGCGATGGAGCCGAGCGTCGCCGTCCAGGTGCGCTGCCGGGTCGTGGTACCGGCGAGGGTGACGGACAGCGGAGTGTCCGGCTTGCGCCCGGCGGCCACCAGTTCCCCGGCGGCACCGGCCACGGTGTCCAGCGTGGTGGAGACGACGAGGGTCGCGTCGCTCGCGCCGGTCTCCGTCCAGCATCTGTCGTCGGCGGTACGGGCGTCGATGAAGCGGACGTCCGTGCCGTGTCCGTCGCGCAGCGGAACTCCGGCGTACGCGGGCACGCCCACGAGGGTCGCCACACCGGGCACCACCTCGAAGGTGATGCCCTCGGCGACGAGCGCCAGCATCTCCTGGGCGGCGTCCGCGTCCAGCCCCGGGTCGCCCACTACGGCACGGACGACCCGCTTGCCGCTGCGCGCGGCCGCCATGACAATATTTGCCCAATCGCCAGCGCTGACAGGCGTAGTTGGGGTCTGGCCGTTGGCGCTCCGGGCGGTCTGCCGATCGGCGGACTGCCCGTTGGCGGACGGGCCGGTGGAGTTCCCGTCGGCATGCGGGGCATCGGCGTGCGACGCGTCGGTCGGTGTCGCGTCTGTCGCGTCGCTCCATGGTGCCCTGGCCAGCGGTGTGTCCACCCCCGCCCGCGCGTGGGGGCGCACGATCTCGTGCACCTGCGGGTCCGCGACCAGCACATCGGCCCGCGAGAGCGCCTCCACGGCGCGCAAGGTGAGCAATCCGGGGTCTCCGGGCCCGGCACCGAGGAAGGTGACGTGCCCGTGGGCACCGTAGAGGTGGTGAGTCGTCGAGGACTGCGTCTTCGACGACCGGGCGGCGGTGGGGCTCAAAGTGCTCGCTCCCCCATCAGACCGGCCGCGCCCTTGGCGAGCATCTCGTCGGCGAGTTCGCGGCCCAGTCGCTCGGACTGGAACACGGCTTCGGCGGCGGACGCCAGTACGGGGCCGGTGGTGGACAGCTGCACCAGCGTGGTGCCGTCGGTTGTGCCGACGACGCCGCGCAGGCGCATTTCGGTGGCAGCCTGCCCGTCGACCAGCAGGTCGGCCAGCGCCCCCACAGGTGCGCTGCAGCCGGCCTCCAGGGCGGCGAGCAGGGTTCGCTCAGCGGTCACGGCGGCCCGTGTGTACGGGTCGTCGAGCTCGGCGAGCTGTGCGGCCAGATGCGTGTCGGTCGCCACGCACTCGACCGCCAGTGCCCCCTGGCCGGGGGCGGGCAGCATTACGTCCGGGGTGATCAGCTCCGTGGCTTCGTCGAGCCGGCCGATACGGTTCAGCCCGGCGGCGGCGAGGACGATCGCGTCGAACTCTCCGGAGCGGACGTACCCGATCCGCGACTCGATATTCCCACGAATGGGGACCGTGTCCACCTCGGCACCGAGCGAGCGTGCCCAGGCGTTCAGCTGTGCCGTCCGCCGCGGCGAGCCCGTACCTATGCGCGGAGGGCTCGTGGCGGACCGCACCAACTGCTCGAAATCCAGGCCATCACGGGCGATCAGCGCGTCGCGGGGGTCCCCGCGGGGCGGCACGGCCGCGATCACCAACTCCGGCGGCTGGGTCGTCGGCAGGTCCTTGAGGGAGTGCACAGCGAGGTCTATCTCACCTTTGGCGAGTGCCTCACGCAGTGCGGAGGCGAAGACTCCGGTACCGCCGATCTGCGCCAGGTGCTCGCGGCTGGTGTCCCCATGGGTCGTGATGCCGACCAGCTCGACCGTACGGCCGGTGGCCTGGCGCAACTGCTCGGCGACAAGGCCGGATTGCGCCATGGCCAACGAGCTGCGGCGGGTGCCCAGCCTGAGGGCTGCGGTGCTACTGGGCCTGGTCATGGCCGCTCCTGTTCCGGGTTGCTGACGGCCGCGACAGCCTGCGGGTCGAGATCGAACAGCTCGCGCAGCGCGTCGGCGTAACCGGCACCGCCGGGCTCACCCGCGAGCTGCTTGACCCGTACGGTCGGCGCGTGCAGCAGCTTGTCGACAACGCGACGCACCGTCTGGGTGATCTCGGCACGCTGCTTCTCGTCCAGCCCCTGCAGGCGGCCCTCCAGCCGTGCCATCTCCTGGACCACGACATCGGAGGCCATCGCGCGCAGGGCTACCACGGTGGGCGTGATCGTCGCGGCACGCTGGGCGGCCCCGAACGCGGCCACTTCGTCCGTGACGATACCCCGCACGGCGTCCACGTCAGCCGCCATCGGGGCATCGGCGGACGCCTCGGCGAGGGACTCGATGTCGACGAGGCGTGCTCCGCCGACGTGGTGGACGGCCGCGTCGATGTCGCGGGGCATCGCCAGGTCGAGCAGCGCGAGCCGGGTACCAGGGGTGCCGGAACCAGGGGGGGTGCCGGCGGCCTCATCGCGCGTAGCGAGGGCGGTACGCACCGCGTCGGCCGTCAGGACGAGGCCGGTCGCGCCCGTGCAGGAGACGACGAGGTCGGCGAGCGCCAGCTCGGCGGGGACCTCCTCGACGGGCACGGCACGCGCGCTCAGCGCCCCGGACGGTGTGCTCGCGGGCGTGCTGCCGACGGCTGGGGCGAGCCCGGCGGCGGGGGCCGCGCCCGGCACGAAGGCGGGAGCGGGGGCGGGGCCGGCACCCGGCGCCGGACCGGCGTCGGTGAGGCTCGCCGCCAGCCGCCGCGCACGCGACAGGGTGCGGTTGGCGATCACCAGTTCGGCGGCACCGCAGCGGGCGAGGGTCGTCGCGGCCAGCGAGGACATCGAACCGGCCCCGATCACGAGCACGCGTCGGCCGGTCACCCAGCCCGCCACGTCCTGCCCGCCCGCGAGGGTCTCCAGCCCGACCGTGACGAGGGACTGCCCCGCCTTGTCGATGCCGGTCTCGGAGTGTGCCCGCTTGCCGACCCGCAGGGCCTGCTGGAAGAAGTCGTTGAGGAGCCGCCCGGCCGTGTGCTGCTCCTGGGCGACGGCGAGGGCGTCCTTTATCTGGCCGAGGATCTGACCCTCGCCGACGACCATCGAGTCCAGCCCGCAGGCCACCGAGAACAGGTGGTGGACGGCCCGGTCCTCGTAGTGCACATACAGATAAGGCGTCAGCTCGTCCAGGCTGACACCGCTGTGCTGGGCGAGCAGGGTGGACAGATCGGCGACACCGGCGTGGAACTTGTCCACGTCGGCGTACAGCTCGATGCGGTTGCACGTCGAGAGCACCGCCGCCTCGGTGGCGGACTCGGCGCCGACGGTGTCCTGCAGCAGCTTGCCGCGCAGGCCGCTCTCCAGCGCGGCGCGCTCCAGCACGCTCACCGGGGCGCTGCGGTGGCTCAGACCGACGACCAGAAGGCTCATGCCGGCATCACGGCGGGCACGTCCCCGTCAGGTCCCGCTTCCGGCCGCTTGGCGGCCATTCCGGCAGCAGCTCCGGCAGCGTCCGCCACCGGCACCGCGTCCGTCTCGGCAGCCGTGCCGGGTGGTCCGGTGGCGCCGGACTTCTGGCCCGCGGCCGTCTTCCCGCTCGCCCTGGGGACCTTGGTCACCGTCGCGGCGGGCGGAGCCGCGGGAGGCGCGGACTCCTCCTCGGCCGGGGCCTCCTCGCCCGCCTTCCGCTGCTCGTGGAAGGCGAGGATCTGGAGTTCTATCGACAGGTCGACCTTCCGCACGTCCACGCCCTCGGGCACGGAGAGCACGGTGGGCGCGAAGTTGAGGATCGAGGTGATGCCGGCCGCGACGAGCCGCTCGCAGACCTGCTGCGCGGAACCGGCCGGGGTGGCGATGACGCCGATGGAGACGCCGTTGTCCGAAATGATCTTCTCGAGCTCGTCCGTGTGCTGCACCGGAATGCCCGCCACGGGACGCCCGGCCATCTCCGGGTCGGCGTCGATGAGGGCGGCCACCCGGAAGCCACGGGAGGCGAACCCGCCATAGTTGGCGAGCGCGGCTCCGAGGTTTCCGATACCGACGATCACGACCGGCCAGTCCTGGGTCAGGCCCAGTTCGCGGGAGATCTGGTAGACGAGGTACTCGACGTCATAGCCGACACCGCGCGTCCCGTACGAGCCGAGGTAGGAGAAATCCTTGCGGAGCTTCGCGGAGTTGACCCCGGCCGCAGCGGCCAGCTCCTCGGACGAGACAGTGGGCACCGAACGCTCGGAGAGGGCGGTGAGGGCACGCAGGTACAGCGGGAGGCGCGCGACCGTGGCCTCGGGAATCCCTCGGCTCCGGGTCGTCGCCGGTCGGTGAGTTCGGCCAGTTGCCACGGTGCTCCTGCCGGTTGCGCGAAGCGGTGAGCGGTCGCACACCACGCACGTCTCTGCGCCTGCGCCCGGACCGCTCCGTCGCGCCCAGGCTATGCCTTTGTGAACGCGTGCACAAAGATGGTGTCCGCTTTGTCCGGTCAACGTGACCGGCGCCACATGCACCAAGGGGGACACGCGGTAACACTCCTCACATGTACGCCCCCGGACGGCAAAACGACCTCGATGATAATCGAATTCCGGCCGATTCCGGACCGAGCGGGCGGCAGGCCGCCCTCAGCCGACCAGCGCCCTGCGCAGCCGTTCCGGGTCGACCCGCCAGAAATCGTGCTGCTCGCCGTCCACCAGCACCACCGGGATCTGCTCCCAGTAGAGGCGGTACAGCTCCTGGTCCTGATTGATGTCCTTCTCCTCCCAGACGGCTCCCGTCTCGGCGCAGACCCTGACGACGGTGTCCCGCGCGACCTCACAGAGATGGCATCCGGGCTTCCCGACCAACGTGACCTTCTTCATGCGGTCCATTGTCCGCCCCCCGCCCGCCCGGTATCCGCCCACCCGGTATCCGCCCGCCGTGCCGCCTCGCGGCTCGTACCCCAATCGTTCTCCGTCCGGCATCCGTCCGGCATCCGCGCGTAAGGGCCCAGGTCGGCGGACTGACTATGCTCGCGGTATGGCCGTTCCGTCCTGGCTCACTCCTCGTAGGCGCTCCGCGACCGCGCGGAGCGTCCTTGCGGGCGAGGCCGCCGCCGAGGCTGCCCGCAAGCAGGAAGAAGAGGCACCGGAGTTCCCCGTCGCCGGGGACACCCGGGCCGCCGCGTTCTTCGATCTCGACAACACCGTCATGCAGGGTGCCGCCCTCTTCCACTTCGGTCGCGGGCTCTACAAGCGCCGGTTCTTCCGCAAGAGCGAACTTGTCCGCTTCGCCTGGCAGCAGGCGTACTTCCGCCTCGCGGGCTCGGAGAACGCCGGGCACATGCAGGACGCACGGGACAGCGCCCTGTCGATCGTCCAGGGCCACCGGGTCTCCGAACTGACCGCGATCGGCGAGGAGATCTACGACGAGTACATGGCGGGCAGGATCTGGCCGGGCACCCGCGCGCTCGCTCAGGCCCACCTGGACGCCGGGCAGAAGGTCTGGCTGGTCACCGCCGCGCCGGTGGAGACGGCGACGATCATCGCCCGGCGGCTGGGCCTGACCGGCGCGCTGGGCACCGTCGCCGAATCGGTCGGCGGCGTCTACACGGGCCGCCTCGTCGGCGAGCCGCTGCACGGCCCGGCCAAGGCGGAGGCCGTACGGGCGCTGGCCGCCGCCGAGCGGCTGGAGCTCGAGCGCTGCGCCGCGTACAGCGACTCGGCGAACGACATTCCGATGCTGTCACTCGTCGGTTATCCCTATGCGATCAATCCTGACAGCCGACTTCGCACGCATGCGGGCGAAATGGGCTGGCGGCTGCGTGACTACCGCACGGGGCGGAAGGCGGCGAAGATCGGCATACCGGCCGCTGCGGGAGTCGGCGCGGCGGCGGGCGGGGCCGCGGCCGCCGTGGCACTGCACCGCCGCCGGCGCTGAGAGCCCACAGGTTCCCCACCTCCCCGAGCAGGGGCGAGACCCGGTGCGACCCCAGCCGCACACACGGCGGACATGCACGGATCCGCAACGCGGTCCGGCTGTTTACCCCCGCCTGCCTCCCACCAGTCCTGCGGGACCGACTCGGCCAGAAATCGTCACTGAATCGACAATCCACGTCGCCCAAGCGATCAACACACAGTGCTTGTTCGAATTGCTATCGATTGTCAATGCGTAACAGATCAAACCGATTCGGCAATTTCAACAACTAGGTGTAGCGCTCCCTGTACGAAGCGTTATTCTCCTCAGACGCATTCCGGTACCCACACGTCCCAGCACCGGACGCAAGGTCCCGTTCTGCATGTGATGGAAGCTCTGCCTCTGGGAGTCCCGTGTACCCACACGTCGGGGTTGACACCTCGGGCCTGGCTACGCTGCGCACGACGGTCATCGGCCAACTGCGCGCCTTCGTCCCCAACGCGTACGCCGTACCCGCCCTCGCCGCAGCCGCACCTGTCCCCGCACACCCCTGCTATGCCCTGACCGACAGCAGCACCGCCACCGACGCCCGCGCAGGCTCCCGGATCACCGGGCGGCGCACCCGCGCCGGTGCGTCCGGCACCTCACCCGCGGGGCGCCGCCCCGCCGTCAGCGACACCGACGCCCGGCGCATGATGGATTTGGTCGAGCGCGCCCAAGGCGGCGAGGCGGACGCCTTCGGCTGCCTCTACGACCAGTACAACGACACCGTGTACCGCTACATCTACTACCGTGTCGGCGGCCGGGCCACGGCTGAGGACCTGACCAGCGAGACTTTCCTGCGCGCCCTGCGGCGCATCAGCACCTTCACCTGGCAGGGCCGCGACTTCGGGGCCTGGCTGGTCACCATCGCGCGCAATCTCGTCGCCGATCACTTCAAATCCAGTCGGTTCCGGCTGGAAGTGACCACCGGCGAGATGCTGGACGCGAACGAGGTCGAACGAAGCCCCGAGGAATCGGTCCTCGAAACCCTCTCCAACGCCGCCCTGCTGGACGCCGTCCACCGGCTCAACCCACAGCAGCAGGAGTGCGTGACGCTGCGCTTCCTCCAGGGCCTCACGGTGGCGGAGACCGCGCGCATCATGGGGAAGAACGAGGGCGCGATCAAGACCCTCCAGTACCGCGCCGTCCGCACCCTGGCCCGGCTGCTCCCGGAGGACGAGCGGTGACGGACGTAACGATTGGTAACTTTTCAAATACCTCCGGTCACATCATCGTGACTCCGTAACCCGACTGGCTTTCCGCTCGTTGTGGGGGATGCAGGCTCCCCGCAGTCGTGCCGCACTCCGGCCGCTCGCTCCGCGCGAGAGGACGGGTCCGGCCGCGGCACCTTCCCCTTTGTCGCGGGGGGTCGACCGTGCTGACGAGAGGAGGTGCCGCCGGTGATCGGATCGGTGTCGACGAGCCGACGGGCACGCGCCTTCGCCCAGGCCCTGGACGAGCACGGCCGCGAGCCCGACGGCTCAGCGACCGAGGACTCAGCCACAGACGGGGCGAAGGGCGAGAGGGCGACACGTGGCCGTGCCGGGACCAAGGAGGGCCGCGAAGCCGGGCAGTCCCCACTGCTCACCGTGGCGGGCGGGCTGCGGGCGCTGCCCAGGCCCGAGCTGGATCCGAAGGTCAAATCCGTCCAACGGGCCCAGCTCATCGCCGCCATGGAGTCCGCCTGCACCGAAGGCGCCCTCGCCGGAGGAGCCGCCCGTACGGGCAGGGACGCCACCGTCCCGGAACAACGTGCCGCCGGCAGGGCCGACGCCGCCGGTGCCACAGGTGCCGCCCGCGCGGGCCGTACGGGCCGGGGCGCACACCGCGCGCCACCGCTGGGCGTCCTGAGCAGACTCCGTCCCAGGTCACGGCTGGGCAAGCGGCTCGCGGCGGGCGGGCTCAGCGTCGGGGTCGCGGCCAGCGCCCTCGGCGGAGCCGCCGTCGCCAGCTCGGACGCGCTCCCCGGCGACACCCTCTACGGGCTCAAGCGGGGCATGGAGGGCCTCCGGCTCGACCTGGCGGGCGGCGACGCCGACCGCGGCCAGGTCTATCTGGACAACGCCTCCACCCGGCTGCGCGAAGCCCGCCGTCTGGTGGAGCGCGGGCGGTCGGGATCGCTCGACCACGAGTCGGTGAGCGAGGTGCGCCGTGCGCTGTCCGGCATGCGCCATGACGCGGCGGAGGGCCACCGGCTCCTCAGCGCCGCATACGAACGGGACGGCAAGATCGGCCGGATGAAGTCGCTGTCGTCCTTCGCCGAGGAGCACCGGCTGCGCTGGAGCCAGCTGCGCGAGCGGCTGCCCCTGCAGCTCTCCGAAGTGGGCGAGGAGGTGAGCTCGGTCTTCGACGCCATAGAGCGGGAAGTCGGCCCCGTTCGCTCGCTGTTCGTCGCGCCACCCGAGGCGGCCACCGGCGGCGAGTCCCCGGCGGACCGCCGGCGCCTGCACGACAGGGACGCCACGCCGACACCGTCGCCCTCACCTTCGCCGGGCGCCGACGAGCGTACGGAACGGCAGGGCACCGGCACGCCGAACCCCTCCTCCTCCGAGCCGTCTCAGGACGGACTGGTCGGCGGGAAGGATCTCTTGGAGCCCTCCGAGGAGCCGAGCGACGCACACTCCGAGCGCCCTGCCGGGTCCGCCGGGAGCGCCGAATCCGGCGAGCCCGGCGAGTCCTCCCAGTCCCGGACTCCCGCGCCGGACATCACCCTGCCCCCGCTGGTCCTGCTGCCCGGGCTGGGAAGTGACACGGAGGAGCCACCGCAGTGAGGCGACGACGCTGACGCACTGAGGCGGGCGGTGCGGGCGTGGCGGCGCCCGCACTTCCGCACTCTCAGAAGAAGACCGAGCGCCGCCGCACCAGCAGTTCGTAGAGCGTGTGCTGAATCGTCTCCCGCACCTGATCCGTCAGGTTGAACATCAGCATCGGATCTTCCGCCGCCGCCGCCGGATATCCGTCGGTCGGAATCGGCTCCCCGAACTGGATGATCCACTTCGTCGGCAGCGGCACCGCCCCCAGCGCGCCCAGCCAGGGGAAGGTAGGAGTGATCGGGAAGTAGGGGAGGCCCAGAAGCCGGGCCAGCGTCCGGGAATTGCCGACCATCGGGTAGATCTCCTCCGCCCCGACGATGGAGCACGGCACGATCGGGGCACCAGCCCGCAGCGCCGTCGACACGAAGCCGCCACGCCCGAAGCGCTGCAACTTGTAGCGCTCCGCGAAGGGCTTGCCGATCCCCTTGAAGCCCTCGGGCATCACACCGACGACCTCACCGCGCTCCAGGAGCCGCTGCGCGTCCTCGGTACAGGCCAGCGTGTGGCCCGCCTTCCGTGCAAGCTCGCTCACCACCGGAAGCGTGAAGACCAGATCGGCGGCGAGCAGCCGGAGCGCCCGGCCGGCGGGGTGGTGGTCGCGCACGGCGACCTGCAGCATCAGCCCGTCCAGCGGCACGGTGCCGGAGTGGTTCGACACCAGCAGGGCGCCACCGGTGTCGGGGATGTGCTCGATTCCCCGCACCTCGACTCGGAAGTAGTTCTCGTACATCGGCCGCAGGAACGACAGCAGCACCTGGTCGGTGAGCTCCGCGTCGTAGCCGAACTCGTCGACCTCGTACTCGCCGGTGAGCCGGCGCCGCAGGAACGCCAGCCCCTGCGCGACCCGCTCCTCCCAGCCGCCACCGGCCGGGCCGGTGCCGCCCTCGGCCTCGGAGGCATCCTCAGCGCCGGAGGGGTCGCCCGTGCCCGTGGCCTCACCCGCTTCGCCCTGGCCCGGCCACGCGTCGTGCTGCGGCTCGGACGCGCCCGCCGTACGCCGCCGACGCCGGTCGTCGTCGAACGGAATGACCTTCGCGTCAGCCATGACTGCCCGGCTCCTTCTCCTCATGCCGCTCTCCGGACAACCCCGCCAGTCCGGCGGCGACCCGGTCGACCGTACGGCCGACCGCCTCCGGGGGCAGCAGTCCGCAGCCGTAGCCGCGGGCGAAGTCCTCCAGCGTCTCCGCCGTGCTGTGCCGGGGCTCGAACCCGAGGACTTCGCGCATCCGCGCCGTCCGTACCACTCGTCCGTGTGTCAGCATCCCGATCTGCTCCGGAGAGAAATCCGTGAGGCCCGCCGTGCGCATCGCCGAGCCCGCCCAGCGGATCGCGGGCGACAGCAGCGGCAGCGTCGGCCTGCCCAGCCGCCGGGCGCACTGCGACAACAGCAGCACACCGGCGCCCGCGATGTTGAACGTGCCCGCGTGGAACCTGCCGCGCGCGGGCTCACCCGAGACCATGCGCAGTACCTCGACCGCGTCGTCCTCGTGCACGAACTGCAGGCGGGGGTCGTGGCCGAGCACCGTCGGCAGCACCGGCAGCGTGAAGTAGTCGCCCATCGGCGAATCGACAGTCGGGCCCAGTACGTGGGCGAAGCGCAGCACGGTGACCGCGACATCGGGCCTGCGGCGGCTGAAGCCCCGCACATAGCCCTCGACCTCCACCACGTCCTTGGCGAAGCCGCCGCTCGCCGGCGCCTTGGGCTCGATGCCCTCGTCGAAGACGGCCGGGTCCCGCGGGGCGGAGCCGTACACGCTCGTGCTCGACTTCACCACCAGCCTGCGTATCTCCGGCGCCTTCTGGCAGGCCCCGAGCAGCTGCATCGTGCCGATGACGTTGGTCTCCTTGACCGAGGCGCGGCTGCCGCGCGGCGTCAGGGGCGTGCCGTGGATGTCCATGTGCACGACGGTGTCGACGCGGTGTTCCGCGAGCACTCCGGCAATGGCGGGCTGCCGGATATCGGCCCGTACGAACTGTGCGTCGCCCAGTTGGTGCACAGGCGTCCGGACATCGACGCCGATCACCCGGTCGACGTCCGGCTCTCGTTGGATCCGGCCCACGAGAAGGCCGCCGAGCTGCCGGGCGACGCCCGTCACCAGCACGACTCTGCCCACGATCTCTTCCCCCTGCTCAGCGGTGGGCAACGTGGCGAACGAGCCCGGATGAGACAGAACCGCCGCTCTCCCCCGCGCACACCACGGTGCGGGACGGAGAGCGGCGGTCAACGAACGGCGCGCTCGCTCACTTCTTGTTGCGGCGCTGTACGCGCGTGCGCTTGAGCAGCTTGCGGTGCTTCTTCTTCGCCATCCGCTTACGCCGCTTTTTGATAACAGAGCCCACGACTACCCTCGCTCACGGATCAACCCCACAGGCGTGGGGTGAACTCATCTCGAATCACTCGGTGCGGGGCGTCCGAGCCCACACGACCTACATAGGGGTCAGCCTACCCGCCACCGAGTGATGGTCGTAATCCGCGCCCGTCGCGGGTCCCTGCCGGCCGTCCGTGATCAAGGACGGCCGGTGCCGGGAAGGGCACTAAGCGCTTTCCACCCCCACATACGATTCCTGGAGGTAGTCATGAACGGCCTGCTCTGGGACCCGGAAAGACCTGCCCACCCGGATCGCCGGCAGATGACCGCTGTGCACCAAGCGGTACACGGTCATCTTGGACACTCGCATCACCGCGGCGACTTCCGCCACGGTCAAGAACACGACCTCGTTGAGAGGCCTTTCGCCAGCAGCCATGTCACACCTGACCTTCCGCACATGTCGGGCACCGGCTTCCCCTCCGGTGACTCCTGCTCGCATGTGCGCTCCTCCCCAGATTAGGGGCGGGTGATGCAAGTGAGGAAGAGGAGCAACGATCGGTCTCCTACTGTGACAGACAGGCTCATTGAGTACATAGCGAGTCATCGCAGGGTAGTTGGCGGAATGCGCACAGTCATCAAGGGGGAGGGTGGCGGGCACCCGCCCCGCAGCCCGGACGACGAACAGCGCCGAGTCGCCCGCGTCGGCGCGCCCGATGACCTCGATGCCCGGCTGACCTGCGGCGCAGACCCCGCCATGACCCCGCGGCCGCCGGCGCGGACCCGCCCCCGCCCGCGCTCGGGGCAGCGGCGAGCACGGCGCACACCGGCCACGGTGAGTGCGCGTGCGTACCGCCCACGCCTGGTACCGGCCGCCGGTCCGCCTCACGGAGCAGCGCGACGCCCCGTACGCAGGAAAGGTTGTACGGACGTACCCCGAACCGGGTCGTTTTGTCGATACGTCCCCCTGCGCCGGTGCTAGTACGGGACACCCCGGCGCCGACAGAGCAGCGGCCAAAGAAGCGTAGGCGGGCAGGAGTCGGTCCGGAACCGACGTGATGCCACCGTTCCCGGAACTGGCGCCGGGAGGTGTCAGGGAAGCAGGCCGTGGGAGGGGAAGACCGCACGACGGGTCGCCAGCACGGCCTGGTCCAGCGGGTCGGCCGGGTCGTACCCCGACTCGCCCCACACCTTCCACAGCGGTTCGCGTCCGTCCGTCATCCGCATGGGCGCCGCCACCTGCCCCGTACGCGCGTACACCGCCTGCCGCCACGTCTCCGGGACTTCGGAGCGCGGGTCGACGGGGGCACCGGCCGCGATCCCGACCAGATGCGTCCAGCTGCGCGGCACCACATCCACCACCGCGTATCCGCCGCCGCCGAGCGCCAGCCAGCGGCCTCCGGCCAGCTGGTGCGCCCAGCCGTGGCACGCTTCCGCGGCCGACCGCTGCGCGTCGACGCTGACGGCGAGATGTGCCAGCGGGTCCTCCGCATGGGTGTCGGCCCCGTGCTGGGTCACGAGCACCTGCGGTGAGAACGCCTCCAGCAGCTCCGGCACGACGCCGTGCAGCGCCCGCAGCCAGCCACCGTCGCCCGTGCCAGGCGGCAGCGCCACGTTCACCGCTGTGCCCTCCGCGTCCGGACCGCCGGACTCCTGCGGCCAGCCGGTGCCCGGGAAGAGGGTGCCGGGGTGCTCGTGCAGCGAGATGGTGAGCACCCGGGGATCGTTCCAGAAGGCGGTCTCCACACCATCCCCGTGATGCACGTCCACATCGACATACGCGACGCGCTCCGCTCCCAGCTCCAGCAGCCTGGCGATGGCGAGCGCGGGATCGTTGTAGATGCAGAAACCGGACGCCGAGCCGGGCATCGCATGATGCAGCCCGCCCGAGAAGTTCACCCCGTGCAGCACATCGCCGCGCCACACGGCCTCGGCCGCGGCCACCGACTGCCCCGCGATCAGCGCCGACGCCTCATGGATGCCGGCGAAGGCCGGGTCGTCCGGGGTGCCCAGGCCGTACGAGCCGTCCGCCGAGGCGGGGTCCGCGGAGACGCGGACGACGGCGTCGATGTAGTCCTGGCGGTGGACGAGACACAGCGTGGAAGCTCCGGCCGCGGGGGCTCGTACGACCTTCAGCTCCGGCGCGCGGTCCAGTCCGTACGCCTCGACCAACCGCATCGTCAGCGTGAGGCGGACCGGATCCATGGGGTGACCGGGACCGAAGTCGTAGCCACTGACCGCCTCGTCCCACATCACCTGCGCGCCACCGCTCATCCCGACACCGTACCTGTCCGGAATCAGCGGGCGAGCAGGGCCAGCAGCTCGCTCATGTCCGAGAACAGGTGAGTGGCTCGGGAGAGCTTGGCGCGGGGGGTCATCGCGGCATATCCGTACACATCCATTCCGGCCGCGCGAGCCGCCTCCACCCCGAGCGGGCTGTCCTCCACCACGGCGCACCGGGCTGGGGGCACGCCCATGGCCTCGGCCGCGTGCAGGAACAGATCGGGCGCGGGCTTGCCGCGTCCCACGTCCTCCGCACTGAAAATCCTGGCGTCGTCGAAGTGGGTGTCCAGCCCGGTCTTGTGCAAGGCCACGCGTATGCGCTCATGAGAGCCGGAGGACGCGAGGCAATGGGGCACGGCGTCGACTGCCAGCTTCTCCAGCACCTCGGCCACGCCGGCCACCGGCTCCAGCTCGCTGCGGAACGCGGCGAACGTCCGCTGGTGCAGGGTGTCGGTGAAGTCGTCGGGCAAGCGCTCGCCGGTACGCGCCAGCACGAGATCGTGCACGCGCTGCACGCTGCCGCCCATGTAATCCCGGAGGGCGTCCTCATAGGTGGTGGGATGGCCCAGCTCGGAAAGATAACCGGAAAGAATCCGATTGGCGAGGGGCTCGCTGTCGACGAGAACGCCGTCATTATCGAAGATGACCAAGCCGTAGCGCATGGCGCCAGCCTACGGGAGTTCTTATGGGTGCAGAAAAGGTGCACAGAAATGGGTGTGGCCCCACCGGAAACCCGGCAGGGCCACACACACAAATTGTTCGGCGGCGTCCTACTCTCCCACACACTCCCGCATGCAGTACCATCGGCGCAACAAGGCTTAGCTTCCGGGTTCGGAATGTAACCGGGCGTTTCCCTCACACTATGACCACCGAAACACAACGA
>NZ_JAJAGO010000008.1 GCF_025165795.1 Streptomyces gossypii | reverse complement strand
TCTCTTCGGCGGCTGGGGTGTTCGGTGCTCCGGGGCAGGGCAACTACGCGGCGGCGAATGCGTTCTTGGACGGTCTGGCGGCGCGTCGGCGGGCGGAAGGGCTTGTCGGTACCTCCATCGCCTGGGGCGTCTGGGAGCAGGCCAGTGGGATGACCGGGCATCTGGATCAGCAGGATCTGGGGCGGATGTCGCGGTCGGGTATGGGTGGCCTGTCCAACGAGGAGGGGCTTTCGCTGTTCGACGCGGCGATCAGGGCCGACGAGGCGTTGGTGGTCGCGGCCAAGGTTGACGCCGGTCGGATCCGTGCCCAGGGCGGTGCGGTGCCCGCGATGCTGCGTGGACTGGTGCGGACGCCGTCACGGCGCATCGCGAGTGCCGCGGCTGATACGTCGATGCTGGTGCGGCAGTTGACTGCGGCGTCGGAGTCCGAGCAGCAGCGGATTCTGACCGCGCTGGTGCGATCGCATGTCGCGACTGTGCTGGGGCACGCGTCGTCAGAGTCGGTGGTTCCTGATAGGGCGTTCAGGGAGATCGGGTTCGATTCCCTCACCGCGGTGGAACTACGCAACCGGCTCTCCATCGTCACCGGACTGAGCCTGCCGGCCACGATGGTCTTCGATCACCCCACCCCAGAGGCTCTGGCGGGCTACCTCCGCACCAAGCTTGCTCCAGACTCGGAGGGGAAGACCGACACGGCCGACCACGACAAACCCGGTGAAGCCGAGGTCCGACGTGCGCTGGCCAGCATCCCGCTCACGCGGCTCCGTCAGGCGGGAGTGCTGGACCTGCTCCTCGGGCTTTCGCGTTCCGATGGCGAGACGCCTGCGAACGATTCAGGAGAGTCCAGTTCCCTCGCAGAGTTGGACGCGGCGGATCTCGTCCAACTCGCCCTCAAAGACACCAACGATGAGCTGAGCTTGTAATGACTGTTTCCAATGAGAAGGTCATCAAAGCACTCCGCGCTTCGATGATGGAGGCTGAGCGGCTCCGCAAGCAGAACCAGCAGCTCGCGGCCTCCCTTTCCGAACCTGTTGCCGTTGTCGGGATGGGGTGCCGTTTTCCAGGCGGCGTGGAGTCGCCAGAGGAGCTGTGGCGCCTGGTCGACGAGGGACGCGATGAGGTGTCGGCGTTTCCCGAGGACCGCGGCTGGGACGTCGAAGCACTCGACGACCCGGAAACAGACGAGGCGGAAAAGAGCTACGTCCGGGAGGGCGGCTTCGTCGGCGCTGCCGCGGAGTTCGATGCGGAGTTCTTCGGGATCGACGTAGGCGAAGCGTCGGTGATGGATCCACAGCAGCGACTGCTGCTGGAGACCTCCTGGGAAGCCTTCGAGCGTGCCGGAATCTCTCCGTCATCGCTGCGGGGCGGACAGGTGGGGGTCTATGTCGGGGCGATGGCTTCCGAGTACGGCTTGGGCACGGCGACGGGCGACCGAGTTGACGCCGCTGCGATGGCCGGCCGGGCCATAAGCGTGATCTCCGGAAGGCTGGCGTACACGTTCGGTTTCGAAGGACCGACGATGACGGTGGACACAGCGTGCTCGTCCTCCCTGGTAGCGGTCCATCTGGCCGGCCAGGCCCTGCGTGCGGGTGAATGCTCGATGGCACTGGTGGGCGGGGTTTCGCTGATCGCCCATGCAGAACTGTTCACCGGGGCGAGCCAGCAGTTGATCCTTGCCCGGGACGGGAGGTGTAAGCCCTTCGCCGCGGCCGCGGACGGTGTCGGGTTGGGTGAAGGAGTAGGCGTTCTGCTGCTGGAGCGGCTGTCCGATGCGCGGCGTCAAGGGCATCGGGTGCTGGCGGTGATCCGTGGTTCTGCGGTGAACCAGGACGGTGCGTCCAATGGCATGACGGCGCCGAACGGCCCGTCGCAGCAGCGGCTGATCGCCCAGGCGTTGGCGGATGCGCAACTGGCACCCGCGGATGTCGATGCGGTGGAGGCGCACGGCACCGGCACCCCCCTGGGGGACCCGATCGAGGCGCAAGCCCTGATCGCTGCCTACGGCCAGGACCGTCCGGCAGAGAAGCCGCTGTGGATCGGATCCGTCAAATCCAACATCGGCTACCCGAGAGCCGCCTCCGGTGTGACGGGTGTCATCAAGATGGTGTTGGCGTTGCGGCATGGAGTATTGCCGCGGACGCTGCATCTGGAGGCGCCGTCTCCGCACGTGGACTGGTCGTCCGGCGCGGTGGCGCTGCTGACCGAGGCCCAGCCGTGGCCGGACAGTGACCGGCCGCGGCGGGCCGGGGTGTCCTCATTCGGCATCAGCGGTACGAACGCTCACGTCGTCCTCGAACAAGCCCCGTCGGATGAGAGCCGACGCGCACCGGCTGAGGACGGGATGGGCAACGGTCCGGGACTGCTGCCGGTAGTGCCGTGCCTGATCTCCGCCAGATCTGGACAGGCGCTGCCGCAGCAGGCGATGCGGCTTCATGACCATGTGTCCGCCAACCCGGACCTGGCCGCCCACGACGTGGGCTACGCGCTGGCCACCACGCGGGCGCATCTCGAGTACCGGGCGGTCGTCCTGGCCTCGGACCGGGACGAACTGCTGGCAGGGGTCGGTTCACTGTCTCGCGGGGAACCGGTGCCTGGCCTGGTGACGGGCACAGCGCGGCGTGGTGCCCGGATGGCGATGACATTCTCCGGCGCGGGTCCGCAATGGCAGGGGCGGGGCGGGGGCCTCTACGAGAGTTGCCCGGCGTTCGCCCAGGCACTCGACGAGGTGAGCGCAGAACTCGACCGGCACCTGGACCGGCCGCTGGGGCCAAAGGTCTTCGCGGAGCCGGGACCGGACGCGGCAGGGACGCCGGAGGAAGCGGTACGCGCCCAGGCCGGGGTGTTCGCGGTGGAGGTGGCACTCTTCCGGCTGATGTCCTCCTGGGGGGTCGAGCCCGATGTCGTGACCGGGCACTCAGCCGGGCATCTGGCCGCCGCTCACGTGGCCGGGGCGTTGCCGCTGCCGGATGCTTGCGCCCTGCTGGCCAGTGGTGGCCGCCTGATGCACACGCTGTCCAGAGGTGAGGACACGGCCCCGCACATCGAAGAGATCCGCCGGTTGATGGAGACGTTGTCGGTGTCCTCGCCGAGGATCCCCCTCGTGTCGAACCTGACCGGGGAGAACGTAGCGGCCGGTCAGTTGAGCAGTCACGAGTACTGGGTGGCTCAGATCAGCGAAACGGCGCGAGCCGCTGACCACTTCCCATGGGCAGCCGGGGCGGAGGTGACCGCCGTCCTGGAGATGGGGCCGGGGGAGCCGCTGACTTCGATGGGGACGGACCACACCCCTGCCCATCACAGCGAGCTGGTCCTGGTCCCGGCGATGCGTCCTGATCAGGCAGAGGTCCCCGCCGTGCTGACTGCGCTGGCCGAGCTGTTCGTGCGCGGGGTTCCGGTGGGGTGGCCGGCACTGTTCACCGAGCCGCCGGTACAGGCGGCGGAGTTGCCGACTTACGCGTTCCAGCGTCAGCGGTACTGGGTGTCCTCCGACTCCGCAAGTTCGAGGTCCGGCCAGTCCACGTTCTGGAAGGCGGTCGAGCACGAGGACATCGAGACCCTGGTGCACACCCTTGCCCTCGGCAGTGAAGCACAGCGCTCGGCCCTCAAGACGGTGCTGCCCGCGCTGTCGTCGTGGTACCAGCAAGATCGTTCGTGATACTCCGTAACTGCGAGAGGAATGTGGTGGCGTGACAGCGACCGCGACGGATCCGTGGATTCTGCGGCTGAACGACACGAGAGACACGGCCGCACGCCTGGTGGCCTTCCCCCACGCGGGCGGCTCCGCTTCCTTCTTCTTCGGGCTCGGCCGAGCGCTCAGGTCGCAGGTAGAGGTCCTGGGCGTGCAATACCCGGGCCGCCAGGAAAGGCGGACCGAGAAGATGATCGACAACATTCCCG
This sequence comes from Streptomyces gossypii, assembly GCF_025165795.1. Classification (GTDB taxonomy): domain Bacteria; phylum Actinomycetota; class Actinomycetes; order Streptomycetales; family Streptomycetaceae; genus Streptomyces; species Streptomyces gossypii. The sequence goes on along the minus strand of NZ_JAJAGO010000008.1, from coordinate 384,894 downwards.
ACATGGCGGACCAGGTCTTCAGCAGGCTCAACGCGTGGCGGGACCGACCGCTGGTACTGCTCGGCCACAGTCTGGGCGCCATCGTCGCCTTCGAGGTCGCCCGCCGCCTTGAGCAGGAGACCAGCACTGGCGTCTCCGGGCTTATCGTGTCCGGGCGGCGCGCACCGTCGATCATCAAGGACGACGAGGACCTGCATCTTCGTGAAGACCGCGATCTGCTGGCCGAGATACGGGTCCTGGGTGGAACGGACGGCGGACTCCTGCAGGATGACGAGCTGATGCAAATGATCCTCCCGGCGGTGCGCACTGACTACAAAGCCATCGAGACCTACCGCATGAAGCCGGGGCCCAAGTTGCAGTGCCCGGTCAGTGTGCTGACCGGAGATGCTGACCCCAGGGTGAGCCTTGATGAAGTCCAAGCCTGGCGTGACCAAACCGCCGGCGCGGTTCAGTTCCGCGTATTCCCAGGTGGCCATTTCTTTATCACCGATCACCTCGACGAGGTCTGCAAAGCGATCTCGACCGATGTCGCAGCCTTCCGACCAGGTGGCCCCGTCACGGCGGGAGGGAAACGCCCCGGGCCCGGCAAGTCCGGGCCGCTTGACGTGTAGAACCCCTTTCAACGCGGAGGTTGGCGATGGGTCGCCGGAAGATCCTTATCGTGGGTGCTGGCCAGTCCGGGCTGCAGCTGGCTCACGGACTGCAGCAGCATGACTACGACGTGACCGTGATGACGTCTCAGACGCCAGAGGAAGTTCGCGCCGGGCGGGTCAGGTCCACCCAGGCGATGTTCGCACCCGCGCTCCAGCATGAGCGTGATCTCGGGCTGAACTTCTGGGACGACGACGCCCCGACCATCGGCGGGATGCATTTCTCGATACCTGCCATGACCGGCGGGCCCGGCCCCCAGGGCCTGAACTTCGTCGGTCGCCTGGAGGGTTCCTGCCGGTCCGTCGACCAGCGGATCAAGATGTGCGCCTGGCTGCTGGACTTCGCCCGGCGCGCTGCCCGGGAAGACGGCAGGGGCCGTGTGATCATCGGCGGCGCAACTGGTTCCGACCTGGAGTACATGACCCGCCACGAGATGTACGACCTGATCGTTGTGGCGGCCGGGAGGGGTGGGCTGGCGCGCATGTTCATGCCCGACATCGAGCGCACCTGCTTCAAAAAGCCACAGCGTCATCTGTCGGTCACCTACGTGCGCGGCCTGAAGCCAGACCCCGACTTCGGCGACGCCGACACGGTCAACTTCAACCTGATCCCCGGGCTGGGCGAGCTGTTGGTCCTCCCCGCCCTCACCACGACCGGCCCGTGCCACATCCTGTTCTTCGAGGCCATCCCCGGAGGCGAACTGGACCGCTTCACGTACCGCACACGTACGGGTGCGGAGCATCTGAAGCTCACCCTGGAGCTGATGAAGCAGCACACCCCGCGGGTGTACCAGCGTGCCCGCGACGTGGAGCTGACCGACTGGGGCGGCTTCCTCACCGGCTCGGTCACGCCCGTGGTGCGCCATCCCGTGGGGAGGCCGGGTCAGCACGGAGGCCCCGTCCTCGGCATGGCGGACGCGGTGCTCACCAACGACCCGATCACCGGCCAGGGCTCCAACAATGCTGCGCACTGCGCCGCGGTCTACCTGCAGGCCATCCTCGACCAGGGAGGCAAGCCGTTCGACGAGGAGTGGATGCAGCGTACGTGGGACGTGTTCTGGAGTACGACGGGGAAAGCCGCGACCACGTGGACCAACGCGATGCTCCAGCAGCCGCAACCTCACGTCGCCCGGATCCTCACCGCGGCCGACAGACACCACGCGGTCGCCGACCGCTTGGCCAACGGCTTCGCCAACCCCAGCGACCTGCACGCCTGGTTCATGGACCCGGACAAGGCCAGCGCCTACCTGTCCGAAGTGACCGGCGCACCCCGAGGCAGCTGAAGGCGGCAGTACGCGAACCGGCGGGCGTTCTGACCATCGTCACCGACAGCGGCCCCATCGACCTGCCGACGGTGCTGCGCACCCAGCAGAGGTGACACCCACCCGGATCGCCGAACAGCACACGGGTGCACGCCCGCACCGGTCAGCCCTGTACGGGGCCGACCGGTGCGGATGGCCGGTTCTGCATGGGCGCTGGGCGTTGCGAGCGCCTCCGCCTGTCCTCGGGCAGACGGAGGGTGGGACAGATCCTGCTCAGGCTGTTGCCCGGACGCACAGCGCCGTGGAAGGCAGCAGAATCCTCCCGTCGCCCGACGAATAGGGTTCGACCGCGGCAGCGACCGCGTCCCAGGTGCCGGGATCGTCTTCGGAACCGAAGCGATTCCTCATCAGGTCGAGCACTCCCTGGGGGGTGACGGCCCTGCTGAAGGCGGCGTACTCGTCGGCGCCGTTCACCCAGAACGGCACGATGAACTCGGTGACCGTCACCTCGGCGAACCCCGCCTCGGTCAAGGTCCGGGCAAGCGTGCCGCGATCGGACATGCTGAACGTGCCCGGCTGCTCCGGGGGTTGCGTGGGTAGCTGCAACCGTTCGGTGAGCACACGGATCGCCGTGTGAAGCATGGGTACCGAGGACGGGGGCCCCCACACGGCCGCCGCCAGAACCCCCCCTGAGCGGAGCACTCGCCGACTGGCCTTGAAGGCTGCGAGCTGGTCGACGACGAACATCATCCCCCATCGGCTCAGCACCACATCGAACGAACCTGCCGGGAGATCGATCGACTCCACGTCGCCCTCCACGAACTCGACGTGGTGAAGGGCGGAGGCTCGAGCGCGAGCCGTCTTGAGCATCGCCGGTGAAAGGTCCACCCCGACGACGCGGCCGTCAGGGCCCACCACCTCCGCGGCACTGAGGGCAGGCTCCCCATGTCCAGTGCCGAGGTCCAGGACCGAATGGCCTGAGCGCACGCCGCCCAGTTCAAGCAGACGCTCGGTCATGGGCAGCCCGCCGCGCTCGAAGATCTCGGTCGCGGTCTCCCATCCGGCGCTCATCCCGTCCCAGGCAGACCGCTGGCCATCCTTGAAGCGCTGAGGGTCAATTGACGGCGTGGGCATGTTTGCTCCAGTCCGATCGGTCGTGCTGGTCGTGGAGTGATCGCCGCTCAGTCGGTGGTCGGGGTGTCCGCAAGACCGAACTCGGACAGGATGCTCAAATACGGGAGCGGATCGCCCTCCCAGTCGAGGGTGAGGATCTGCTCCCTGGTGCGGCGGCCGGCCATCACTCGGAGCAACTCGTGGCGGTCGGCGCGGACTTGCGCGCCCGGCTCGCCGTCGCCGATCCGGCGCTTCATGCCGGCGTAGGCGAGCACCAGCGCGGGCAGTCCAAGGGAGCGGATCCGGTGGCTCAGGCTCATCCCGTACCCCGCCAGAGCCATGGACAGCGCGGGGGACTCGGCGGCTCGGGTGAGTCCGAGGGCGGAGCGGATGTCGGTCTCGTGCACGACGAGGTCATTGAGCGCGATACTGCCGGTGAGGGAACCGAACGGTGCGGCCTCGGGCCGCTGACCGCTGAGGAGCTCCAACAGCGACGGGGTCGCCTTCTGCCATTCGGTCACCAGGGACTCCACCGACCGGTCCGCGCGCTCGGTGACCTGCCGAGCGGTCATGGCGTCCCTGGCCCGCGCGACCTCAGCGTCCCGCCACTCGTTCAGGATGCTCTGCCCCTGGGAGAACTCGGGAAAGTTCCCGGCCGCGACGTCAGCGATATATCCAGTGTGATGGGCCAGCACGTCGTGCACCGACCAGGCCGGGCAGGCAGGCACCCGTGTCCGCATAGTGGTCGAGGGGTCGGTGACGACCGCGATCAAGCGTTCCTGGACGTGCTGATAACTTTCTGCCGCGTCCGCCACGGTGACCTTCCTTGTCGGCGATCCGTTGAAGCTGCTTTCTCAGCCCATCGGGTAGCGGCGGAAGCCGACGGCGTATTCGCAGCCTGCGCCCAGGCCGACGTAGCCGGTCATCTTCCGGAGGAAGTCGTCGGCGTCGAAGTCGCCGCCGAGGCCGTCGATGTATGCCTGGTGCTCGCGCAGCGAGGCGATTCCGGCGTCGATGGTGGCGGTGACGTCGGCGAAGTGCGTCGGGTCGCCGGTGGCGGCAACGTACGCGTCCCGAAGGCCGGACAACGGCGGCCCGGCCTCGGGGAACACCCACTCGTTGGCGGCGTCCCGGCATGCGTCCAGTACCGCCAGCCCGAGGGCGCGGTGGTCGGCGTGGTTGACCGGGCCCTTCTCTCCCCAGGTGAGGTCGAAGCTCATGGTGATGATCACCTCGGGCTGCAGCCGCCGGAACGCGGCGGCCAAGTCCCGCCGCAGCGGTAGCCCGTACTCCACCGCGCCGTCCTGGTGATCGAGGAAGTTGACCTCGCTCACCCCGACGACCGCTGCGCTGCGCTGCTGCTCCTCCACCCGCAGTGGACCGACCTCGTTCGGATGCTTGCCCGCGATCCCGGCCTCACCGCGGGTGGCGAGCACGTAGCTGATCTCCTTGCCCTGGCGGGCCCACCGGGCGACGGCGGCGGCGACTCCGTACTCCAGGTCGTCGGGGTGAGCGGCGACGGCGACGGCGCGGTTCCAGTCTTCCGGTATCGGCAGCATCATTCAGTCCTTCGCGATCATGTAAGCCCGGCGCACCCGGGCGGCGTTGTCGTGCAGCACCGTTGCGAGCAGATCGGGGTGGCAGGCCGAGCCCAGTGAGCTTGGAGGCCCCGCCCGGGACGGACCGGGTCATCCGGAGCAGGAGGACGGCGTGCTGTCGGATATCACCATGCCGCGACAATGCTAGCGGAGGACAGCGATGATATCTAGATCAGTCGGTGGGATGCCCAGGTCATCACGCCCGTCAGCCGCCTGGCGCTACGACAGCCAGGCTCCCAGCCCGCTGGTGCGGGGTGTCCTGCCGGCCACTCGCGGTCTGGCCGTCGCCGAGCGACGCGCTTCGTCGCGGCGGCCGTTCTTTCGCTGAGGCCGAGGCGTCAGCCGCCCCCGTCACCCTCGGGGTTCTTCCGGGCAGACGCCGCGATGCCGTCGTTCGGGCGCAGCGCTACCGCGCTGTCGGTGGCCCCGAGCAGCGTCTCCGCCGACGCGAGCAGGTCCAGCAGTTCGGGATGGGCGAGCGAGTAGAACATCTGCCGGGCCTCTGGGCGCGCCACCACCAGACCGCAGTCACGCAGACTGGCCAGGTGGGCAGACACGGAGGACTGCGCCATGTTCATAGCCGTTGTCAAGTCCACGACCCGCGCCTCCCCGGCGGCCAGCCGTCGCAGAATCGACAACCGGGTCGGGTCCGCAAGGGCTCGGAACAACGCCGCCGCGGGTGCCAGCTCTTTACGGAATCCGGAAGACGAAGCCCCACTCGTGATCGCCATCTGCCAATGATAGCAGTTCAGCTACATTCGGCCGGGATAGGGTATTGTGACGCGTTCGGCGTCATTCGTTAAAGTGCAGGGCCATCGGCAGTTCAGGCTTTCCCAGTTGGAATTGGTTGGCATGATCTTGCGATCGCCGACGGGTGGCCTCCTTGGACTGCCGAACGTGCTGCCGTTGGTCGACGCCCTGGTCTTTCTGGTGCCGCGACTGGTCAGGCTGCGGTCTTTTGGATCGCGCTCCCCGTCCTCTTTGTCGTCATGCCCCTTGTCGTCGCCTCATCCGCACGCGTCGCTCAAGGCGTACCCTCGCCCGGGGTGCCGTGGTTCGAGCCGAACGCCACGTTCGCCCCCGCGGCGGCGAGGAGTTGCCCTGCGTTGTTCAGCAGATCTATTAGTTCCGGCTGGGCCAGGTAGTAAACCGAGTCGAGCTCTGTGGTGCGGAAGTCCACCAACCCGCAGTCCATTAAACATGACAGGTGTGCCGAGACCGTGGAACGGGGCAGGCCCAGCGTCGCCACGAGATCGGTCACCAGAGCGTCGCTGCAGGCCAGACGCTGCAGGATTGCCAGCCGGATCGTATCCCCCAGTGAGTGGAACAAGGACACCGTCGCAGCCATGTTCTCGCCCCTGGAGCACTCCCCGCCCGGGTCCCAACTAAATGCCATTTGGATTCCTTCCGGTCACGCCGGGGCCAGAAGAGGCGATACTCCGGCCCGGCGTTCCTCTGCCTTGGGTCGGAACTCTTACCCGCTTCTTGAGGCTATGCAGCTTGCGCCGCACGTACACACGCAGGGAAATCAGCGGCTCCCGCGGTGCCGACCGTTACCAGCAGCCCAGTCTCCTCGTGCTGGTCAACACGGGAGCGAGACGGCCGGAGGTCCCCCGCAGCGATCCGACGCCGATTTCATGATACGGGCGTATCCAGCTATGTACACCCGTACGAGCAAGTGGAACTCAAGGGCTGCCTTGGACTGGACCGAAGCCGGGCGGCCTCGCGATATCGTTGGGCGTCTCGCCATAGTCGATCGTGGTCGCTGAGGTGATCGCCGAGCCGTCCGGCCGCGGCGGTGTGCACTGCCCTCGCTGCTCCAACCCGCCGACTATGGCCCCTCGCTGCCCAACTCCCCCTTGACCGCGCAAAGCGCTCGGCTGGAACACTCCAGCCGAGCGCCTCACCACACTCCAGGGCAGAGCCAGTGGATCACCTGTCTCCCAACGATTCCTGGAATCCGGAAACCTGTCTGCCACCGGCCACGGTCAGGCCGACTGATCCAGGTCAGGAGTGGGGACCCGGCCAATGCCGGGGAGGAAGCGGCCGGTGCGGGCGGCGTACTCGTGGTAGGGGCGGCCGTGGACACGGCGCAGGTAGGGCTCCTCCACGCGCCGCACCTGGAGTTCCAGGCCGATCCCCACCACCAAGGCCCCGGCCAGGGCGAGGAAGTTGGGCACGACGAAGGTCACGCCGAGGACCCAGGCGAAGGTGGCGGTAAAGATCGGGTTGCGCACGACGGTGAACGGCCCGCGGGTGACCAGTTCGGTGCTCTCGTCGGGGTCGACGTCGTTGCGCCAGGACGCGCCCATGGCGCTCTGGGCGGCGAGGACCGCGACCAGAGTCAGCCCGGCGAGTACGGCGCCGGCTATTCGAATGCCCAGCTGGTCAAGGACCGGCACCGCGTCAAGGCCCAGGAGTTCGGCCACCGGCGCGGCAACCCCCACCAGTACAGTGCCAAGGAGCAGCACGGGCCGTGCTCTCTGCTGAGCCGGGATCGACGCGCGAGCGCGGATACCGGTGTCGTTGTTGCTGCGTTTCTGAATCATGGCCCGGGCCACACCAGCCAGCATCACGAACGCCACGAACAGGACGAGTGCGAGGATCGGCACGCCACTCACCTCCGTTGATTTCAGGCGACTGGGAACCAGCCGCGATTGTGGTTTGTGCGGCGCCAGGACAGGGCGGTGATCGGGACTTGAACCACCGGCGAATTCCCCGCCCCAGGCCGACTACCTGACAAAACCCCAACTAGTCCCGGACAACGATGAGCTGGGCTAGGACCAGCCCACGCGGACCAGGTCAGTCTCTTCGGGGCACTTGGTCACGTCACGATCCATCGGTGCGCCGGACGTGCGCGTGAGCGTGGCCGTCCCCGGCGGCGGTACGGCAGGCGGCCGGGAACGGCACGGCTGTCGGGGAGCCCGCTGCTCACCCGGTCTCCTTGGCAGGGGGCTGCTGCTCGGAGAGCTCGGGGGTGCCTGTCGCAGAGGCGGGGAGCCGCAGGGCGATGAGGACGGTAAGGATGGCGGAGATGACTGCGCTGGCGATGAAGACGCCGCTCATGGCCTGGGTGAACGCGTCGGCGGCAGCGGTGGCGAGCTCGTCCCCGCGCGGTCCGCCGATGCGTTCGGCCGCAGCGTAGGCGCCGGCGATCTGGTCGCGGGATGCCTCGGCCGCCGGCTCGGGCACGTTGTTCAGATGCGGGTCGAGGTCGCGGGTGTAGATGGCGTTCAGCACCGTGCCCAGGATGGCGATGGCGAAGGCGGCGCCGATCTGACGGATGGCCATCAGCAGCCCGGAGCCCACGGCGGCGCGGTCAGCGGGAAGGGTGCCCATCACCAGGTCGACCGCCGGGGTGAGGCCCAGGCCGGCGCCCAGGCCCATGGCGGCGAGGCAGGTGGCGGTGAAGACGTAAGAGGAGTCGGGGGAGATGCGGGAGTAGACCGCGAAGGCGGCGGCCGCGATGGCCAGCCCGGCCACCATGGGGATCTTGGCGCCGAAGCGGGTGACGATCTTGTCGACAGCCCCGGCGGCGACCAGCAGTGCCAGGACCAGCGGCACCAGTCGGATGCCGGTCGCCAATGCGCTGTGGCCACCGAGGATCTGCAGGTATTGCGGTACCACGAACAGCACCCCGACCAGGGTGAAGGTGCCGGCGGTCGCCGCCAGAGCGGGCCAGGTGAAGTTGGGGTTGGTGAACAGCTGCGGGTCGACCAGCGGATGGGCCGCGTGACGCTGCCGGTAGACGAAGGCGGCCAGCAGCAGGATGCCGCCGCCGATCGCGGTCAGCACACCAGGGTCGGACCAGCCGTCCTCAGGACCTTGGATGATGCCGTAGACCAGGGCGGCGGTGCCCAGCACGGAGGTGGCGATGCCGGGCAGATCCAGCGGGGGCGCGTCCGGGGCGCGGGACTCGGGCAGCAGAACCGCCGAGGCGAGGAGGGCGGCGGCCCCGATGGGAAGGTTGATCAGGAAGACCGAGCCCCACCAGAAGTGCTCCAGCAGCCAGCCGCCGACGATGGGCCCGAGTGGCAGGCCGACGCCCAGGGCGCCGACCCACACGGCGATGGCGCGCCGACGCTGTTCGGGCGGGAAGAGTACGGGCAGGATCCCCAGGGACAGCGGCACGATGATGGCGGCGCCGATGCCCATGGCGGCACGGGCGGCGATCAGCATGCCGGCACTGCCGCTGTAGGCGGCCCAGGCAGAGGCGCCGGTGAACGCCGCCAGACCGGCCAGCAGCAGCTTCTTGCGGCCGTAGCGGTCACCGAGGCCGCCGGCGGGCAGCATCAGGGCGGCGAAGATCACGGTGTAGGCGCTGACGATCCACTGCAGCTGACTGGTGCTCGCCTCGAGGTCGCCGGCCAGGGTGGGCAGCGCGACATTGAGGATCATCAGGTCCAGTCCGACGGTCAACAGCGCAACCGCCAGGGCGGCCAGCCCCGTCCACCGCCGCGCCGGGGACAGCACGGGGGGCGGACTCGGGCGGCTGGTCTGAGACATGGACGCTCCCAAGGAAGTTCAGGGTGACGAAGGCGATGCCGCCGAACACGATGAAGACGTCGGCGAGGTTGAACGCGGGCCACCAGCTCGCACGCAGATGGCAGGTGACGCCTCCGCCCTCGCAGCGGTGATCAGCCCGGTGAGAGTGAGCGCGACGCAGGCGGGGGCGTCGGCGGTGAAGGAGTACGCCATCCTCGGGTTGCCGGCCGCACTGCTCGGGCGCCGGGTCGGCCGACGGACCGGGCGGCCGTCGATGCGGTCAGCCGCCAGCAGCGCACCGGCGGCCGCGGCGGCCCGCAGTTCACTGACCTTCCACAGCTCTTCCGGCTCGTGCTCTTCTTCGCCCTCGGCCGTGGCCATCTCGGCGTCGCCGCAGCCGCATGCGTCAGTCATCGTGCGTTCTCTTCCAGTCGGGGCACGGCTCGACCGCCTCACCGGTGGCCATCAGAAGCTGTTCCGCCAGCCCTGTCATTCATCGGCGCAGAGCGATGATAGCCGAGGTGGGCGACTATATCTATGGGAGAGTGCACCGCGCTGGTGAATCGGATCGTGGAAGCTGCCGCCAACGCACCCGGACGAACCTCGACCGCCTCTGCGCCGTTGCGGATGCCGGTAGGGCCCGCCCGCAGGCCGACGCAGGGCCTTCCCCGGTCGTACCCCGCAAAAGAGACGGCGGACCGCAGACTGAATGGGGACATCGCTGGATACGCCCGTATCCTTGCTCTGTGGAGGAACACAGAAGCGAGACGACCGAAGCGCCCACGGAACCTCCCCGCGGCGACGATACGTGGCTGCTGGTGGCGGTGAGCACCGCCGGCGCCGCGGGCTCGCTGCGGGTGCACGTGTGGCGGAAGCTGCGCGGCCTGGGCGCGGTCTACCTGCAGCAGTCGGTGTGCCTGCTGCCCGACCGGCCCCAGGTCTTCGGCGCCGTGCGGCAACTGGTCGCCAAGGTCAATACCGACGGCGGCAGCGCCCGCTGCCTGCACATGCGCATCGACGACCCCGTGGAGCGCGATGGTCTGATCGGCGAGTTCCGTCAGGCCGTGACCACCGAGTACGGCGAGGCCCTGGAGCAGCTGTTCACGTTTCGTACCGAGGCCGCCGAGGGGCGGGCCGCTTTCGCCGAAGCCGAGGAGTCCGAGGCTGACCTGGCCCGCTGCGAAGCCCAGGTGGCGAAGATCCAAGCGCGGGACTACTTCGATGCGCCGATCGGTGCCGAGGTCCGCGCCGAACTGGAGCGTGCCCGCGTCGTGATGCGCGCGTGCGACACCGCCCGGGTGCCGAAACAGCCACCGTCCAAGGCCCCGCCCCGCCGCCCGCGGGGGTGATACCCCGCCCGTGACCGTCCGGCCGGCCATCGCGCTCGCCGCGGCCTGTGCACCTTGCCGCTCCCGGGTCCAGGCCCCGCAGGGTGGGCTGGACGGTCCCCGGCCTGCAATGATGCCGGTATGACCGGTTGGCTGGTGCGACCTCGCCTTATCTGCTTCAGCGGAGGCAACCTGGTAGCCCTGAGCTGGTCTGATGGCTGGGAGTGCCCGTGTGGGCACCTGAAAGGGCGCCGGAGCACTGTGCCAGCATCCGCCCGAACGGCGTCTGCCGGTCCTACGGGCTGTGGGTGAGGTCCTGGAGACCGATGACCCGCAGCAGTTCGAGCCGCTCGTACGTCTGCGTCCCCGGCTGCGCCGAGTGCACGACGAGCTGCTGGCTGTGGCCGTCGCTGAGCAGCACCTCGCAGTCGAGATCGAGGACGCCGACCACCGGGTGCAGGAACCGCTTTGGCGACGGGCGGAGCACGACGACGTCGTGCTCCGCCCACAAAGCCTTGAACTCGGCCGACGCGGAGAGAAGTTGAGCTACCAGGGCGGCCGGGCCCGGGTCGTCGGGGCGGGCCGTGGTGACGGCTCGCAGGCTCGCCACGTGCGCGCGGGCGTGCTGCTCGTGGTTCTCAGGCGCTGCCAGGTTCCGTGCGCCCGGCACCATGAACCAGTGCCGAACGAGGTTCATCCCGGTGTGGTCTCCGGTCATGGCCACGGACATCGTGTTCTGCGCGAGCACCTGGCCCCAGTCGCTCATCACCGATGCCGGGAGGTCGTGCAGCCGGTCCAGGATCAGCAGCAGCCCCGGGCGGACGTGATCTGAGGAGCCGCCGGGCCGAGGCGGCTCCTGGCCCGCGAGGTGGAACAGGTGGTCGCGCTCGCCGTCCGTGAGCCGCAGAGCGCGCGCGAGGGCGGTGAGCATCTGTCGCGAGGGATGGGAACCGCGGCGCTGTTCGAGGCGCGTGTAGTAGTCCGGAGACATCCCGGCGAGCTGCGCCACCTCCTCGCGGCGCAGGCCCGGGGTGCGGCGCCGGGGACCCGCGCTCAGGCCCACGTCGCCAGGGGCCAGGCGGGCGCGGGCACGGCGCAGGTAATCAGCGAGTTCGGTTCGGTCCATGACGTCAGGGTCTCTCGGACCAGGCCTCGTATCCAGGGAGTGCTTGTCCCTGGATAGCCGCGTCTCTCCCGCCATCGCCGCTGCTCGCGCACGCTGGTGCTGCCCCGCGTTGGTTCGTGGGGGCCGAGGCCTCCGCCGCGAACCAACGCGGAGCAGCACGACGCACAGGGCTACGACATGAGGAGGCGGCCATGCTGACATTGGTGACAGGTGCGACGGGACAGGTCGGACGGAGGTTCGTGCCGAGGCTGCTGCAGAGCGCGGGGCCCGGCGAGGAGGTGCGGGTTCTGGTGCGGGACGCGGCGCGCGGCGAGCAGTTCGCCGTACTCGGCGCCCAGGTGCTGGTAGGTGATCTGCGTGACGTGGAGGTGCTGGCCAAGGCGACGGCCGGCGTGGACGCGGTGGTGAACGCCGCCGCCGCGTTCCGCGGGGTGTCGGACGAAGAGGCGAGGGCGGTCAACCGGGACGCCGCCATCGAGCTCGGGCGGGCTGCGGTGGCCTCCGGCGTACGGCGGTTCGTGCAGGTCAGCACCGGACTCGTATACGGGGCGGGGCGGGGCAGAGCGCTGGTCGAGGACGACGGGACCGTGCCGGGCGCTCACCTCTGGGGCGCATACCCCGAATCCAAGTGGGAGGCGGAGCGTGCGCTCGGGGAGCTGGACGGCCTCGACGATTTCCGGATCGGACGGCTGCCCTTCGTGTACGGGGACGGGGACCCGCATCTGGTCGACGTCATGAAGTGGGCGTCGAACTGGCCCGCCATGCAACGCCTTCACATGGGCCACCATGTGGATGTGGCGCAGGGCCTGAAGCGGCTGCTGTACGCGCACGGAGCGCACGGCGTCTACAACATCGCCGACGACGCCCCGGTCACCACCGTCGATCTCTTCCAGATCCAGGGCCTGCCGGTGCCGCAAGAGGCTTACGACAAGGATGCCTCGGACCCTTGGCACGGCGTGATGTCGACGACCCGCATTCGCCACGAACTCGGGTACCGCCCGGTGGTGCCGTCCGTGTGGATGGCGCGGGATGCGGGGTTGCTTTAGCCGGCAGTAACCCCGCTCAGGCGGTGGGCTGACCCGGAGCGGTCCATAGTGCCGTTGAATGCTTGTGACGAGCGGTGAAGCGGTCCTCCACCATGTCATGACCCATAAGCGCGGTTCGGCCGAGCGAGGCAGAGCCCGTGCGGGCCTCGTCGACGGGGTGGGGCATTGTGAGAGGCTGGGGCTTATGAACCGGTTGGCTGGTGTGACCTCGCCTTATCTGCTTCAGCACGCCGAAAATCCGGTCGACTGGTGGCCCTGGGAGGCGGAGGCTTTCGAGGAGGCGCGGCGGCGAGACGTACCCGTCCTTCTGTCGGTGGGCTACTCCGCCTGCCACTGGTGCCATGTGATGGCACATGAGTCGTTCGAGAGCGAAGAGACCGCGGCCTTCCTGAACGAGCACTTCGTGTCCGTCAAGGTGGACCGCGAGGAGCGCCCGGATGTGGACGCCGTCTATATGGAGGCGGTGCAGGCCGCGACCGGCCAGGGCGGCTGGCCGATGACCGTGTTCCTCACCCCGGACGCCGAGCCGTTCTACTTCGGCACCTACTTCCCGCCCGAGCCCCGGCACGGCATGCCCTCCTTCCGCGAGGTGCTGGAGGGCGTACGCACGGCGTGGACCGGCAGGCGGGAGGAGGTTGCCGAGGTGGCCGGGCGGATCGTGCGCGACCTCGCCGGCCGCGGCATCGCCTATGACGATCCGCAGCCCCCGGGCGAGGCGGTGCTGAGCGAGGCGCTGCTCGGACTGACCCGCGAATTCGACGCCGTGAACGGCGGGTTCGGCGGCGCGCCGAAGTTCCCGCCGTCCATGGTGCTGGAGTTCCTGCTGCGCCACCATGCCCGTACCGGCTCGGAGGGCGCGCTCCAGATGGTGGAGGCGAGCTGCGAGGCGATGGCGCGGGGCGGTATCTACGACCAGTTGGGCGGCGGCTTCGCGCGCTACTCCGTCGACGCGGGCTGGGTGGTGCCGCACTTCGAGAAGATGCTGTACGACAATGCGCTGCTCTGCCGCCTGTACGCCCATCTGTGGCGTGTCACCGGTTCCGAACTGGCGCGCCGGGTCGCCCTGGGGACCGCCGACTTCCTGGTGCGCGAACTGCGCACTCCGCAGGGGGGTTTCGCCTCTGCGCTGGACGCCGACAGCGAGGAGCCGGCGGGCGGGCCGGGGGCGGGGACGCACAAGGAGGGCGCGTTCTACGTGTGGACGCCCAGCCAGCTGAACGAGGCGCTGGGGGAGGAGGACGGGGCGTTCGCGGCCCGCTGCTTCGGCGTCACCGAGGACGGCACCTTCGAGGAGGGCGCCTCGGTGCTCCGACTGCCCGGCGAGGAGGAGCCCGCCGACGCCGAGCGGGCCGCATCCGTACGGGAGCGGCTGCTGGCGGCGCGTGCGCGGCGCCCGCGCCCGGAGCGTGACGAGAAGGTCGTCGCCGCCTGGAACGGGCTGGCAATCGCCGCCCTCGCCGAGACCGGCGCCTACTTCGAGCGGCCCGACCTCGTCGACGCCGCCGCTGCGGCCGCCGATCTGCTGCTCGCCGTGCACACGGACGACCACGGGCGCCTCGTACGCACCTCGCGTGACGGCCGTGCGGGCACCGGAACCGGCGTGCTGGAGGACTACGCGGGCGTCGCCGAGGGCCTGCTCTCGCTCTGCGCCGTGACCGGCGACAGCAGCTGGCTGGAGCTGACCGGCACCCTGCTGGAGTCCGTACTGCGCCACTTCACCGCCGAGGACGGCACCCTCTACGACACCGCCGACGACGCCGAGAAGCTCATCCGTCGGCCCCAGGACCCCACGGACAACGTCACCCCCTCCGGCTGGACGGGCGCCGCGGGCGCGCTGCTCGGCTACGCCGCGTACACCGGCAGCAGCCGCCACCGAGAGGCGGCGGAGCGGGCGCTCGGCATCGTGGACGCGCTGGCCGGGCGGGCGCCGCGCTTCATCGGCTGGGGGCTCGCGGTGGCGGAGGCGGCGCTCGACGGCCCGCGTGAGATCGCGGTCGTCGGCGCCTCCGACGATCCCGTGACCCGCGAGCTGCACCGGACGGCGCTGCTGGCTGCGGCGCCGGGCGCGGTGATCGCCCTGGGTGATCCGGGAGCGGACGGGGCGGCGGCGGAGGTGCCGCTGCTCCGGGACCGGCCGCTGCTGGACGGCCGCCCCGCCGCGTACGTCTGCCGGCACTTCACCTGCGACGCGCCCACGGCGGACCCGGAGACGCTGCGTCAGTCGCTGGGCGGCTGAGCGGCCGACGGCTGACCGGCCGACGGCTGACCGGCGGGCCGGTTGCCGGCGGGGCGGCGGCTCACAGCGTCAGGCCGCGCTCCAGCACCCGCAGCGCGTTGTCGACGAGTTCGGCCATGCCGTCGGGCGTGCCGTTCTCCACCCAGTGGTAGAACGCCTCGGTCAGCGCGCCCATCGCCGCGCCGGTGACCACGCGCAGTTCCAGGTCGTCCACCGGCCGGCCGGTGCGCTCGGAGAGGACCCGGGTCAGCAGCTTGCTGGTCACCGCGCCGTGCTCGGTCATCCGGGCGCGGATGGCGGGCACGTCGTGGATGAGGTTCAGCCGCTGGATCGTCTCGCATCCCTCCACTTCGTACATCTCCGCCATCACGGTGCACAGCGCGTGCCGCAGCGCGGTGACGGGCGGCTCGTCGCACGGGCGGCTGCGCAACTCGGCCGCGATCACCGGGTCGTACTCGTCCGTGAGGACGATGTCCTCCTTGGTGGGGAAGTAGCGGAAGACGGTGCTCGGTGAGACCTCCGCGGTCTCCGCGATCTGACCCACGGGCGTGGCGTCGTAACCCTGTGCGGCGAACAGGCGGTACGCGGCCTGCCGGATCGCGTCACGGGTCTGGATCTTCTTGCGTTCGCGCAGTCCCAGCTTTGGGGCGGCCACGGGATGCGCGTGTGCGGAGGTCATGGCTTTCATTGTCCCGTATCCCTGTCCACAGCCGCTATGTCCATGCAGCGGCCAACGGATTTGCTGAGGGGGCCGCGACTGCCGCGATCAGCCTCCGACCGGGGCGAATCGGTCCCCGACCGGGCTACCGTGACCGAAAACACCAGGCGTCCCTGATGTGGCACCCGTACAGTTGCCGCATGCAGGTGATCCAGTCGACGAAGCTCGCCAATGTCTGCTACGAGATCCGTGGCCCGGTGCTCGAGGAGGCGATGCGGCTCGAGGCGGCGGGTCACCGCATCCTCAGACTCAACACGGGAAATCCGGCAGCCTTCGGCTTCGAGTGCCCGCCCGAGATCCTCGAGGACATCCTCCGCAACGTCGGGGACGCGCATGGATACGGCGACGCCAAGGGCCTGCCCGCAGCGCGCCGCGCCGTGATGCAGCATTACCAGACGAAGGGCATCGATCTCTCCGTCGAGGACGTCTATCTGGGCAACGGCGCCTCCGAGCTGATCCAGATGTCGATGCAGGCACTGCTGGACGACGGCGACGAGGTGCTGGTGCCCGCGCCCGACTACCCGCTGTGGACGGCATCCGTCTCCCTCGCGGGCGGCACGGCGGTG
This sequence comes from Streptomyces gossypii, assembly GCF_025165795.1. Lineage (GTDB taxonomy): Bacteria > Actinomycetota > Actinomycetes > Streptomycetales > Streptomycetaceae > Streptomyces > Streptomyces gossypii. Next base: position 368,766 of record NZ_JAJAGO010000008.1, on the reverse strand, counting down.
CACTACCGCTGCGACGAGCAGGCCGACTGGATGCCGGACCTCGCGGATATCGAGCGGAAGATCACCGACCGTACGAAGGCGCTCGTCGTCATCAACCCGAACAACCCGACGGGTGCGGTCTACGGCGACGAGATGCTGCGCGGGCTCACGGACATCGCCCGCAGGCACGGCCTGATCGTCTGCTCCGACGAGATCTATGACCGGATCCTCTACGACGGCGCGACGCACACGCCCACCGCCGCCCTCGCACCCGACCTGCTCGTCCTCACCTTCAACGGCCTCTCCAAGAACTACCGGGTGGCCGGCTACCGCAGCGGCTGGCTCGCGGTGTGCGGTCCCAAGTCGCACGCGCAGAGCTACATCGAGGGCCTCACCATCCTGGCCAACATGCGGCTGTGTGCCAACATGCCCGCGCAGCACGCGGTGGCCACCGCGCTGGGGGGCCGCCAGTCCATCGACGAGCTGGTGCTGCCGGGCGGCCGGATCCTGGAGCAGCGCGACACGGCCTACGACCTGCTCACCCAGATCCCGGGCGTCACCTGTGTCAAGCCGAAGGGCGCGCTCTACCTCTTCCCGCGGCTCGACCCGAAGGTCTTCAAGATCAAGGACGACCGGCAGATGGTCCTCGATCTGCTGCGAGAGGAGCAGATCATGGTGGTGCACGGCTCCGGTTTCAACTGGCCCGAGCCGGACCACTTCCGGATCGTCACGCTGCCGCCGGTGCAGGAACTGGCCGACGCGGTCACCAGGATCGGCGCGTTCCTGGACGGCTACAGCCAGCCCTAGGGGCTGTCCCAGTCCGTCAGTCCAGACCAATGGCCGGAAGACGGTGCTGCCGGGTCAATTTTAGACATTGTCTAAGCTAGGATGGTTTCCTGAAACGTGCCAGGAGGCCATCCATGTACGAATCGATCCGCACACCGTCGGTCCACACCACGGCGGAGACGGATGTGCCGCGACGCTCCCGTGACGAAGAACTGGACATCCGGCTCGCCGGACACCTCACCGCCCTGCTGACGGTCACCGACGAACTGCGTGCGCTCACACCGGACCCCGCCTTCGACAAGGCCGCCCAGCAGCTCGCCGACCAGTCCGCGCGGCTGGGCGGCGGCCGTGCTCCGCTCCGTGCCGTCCCCTCCGCCCGTGACGCCCGCGCATCCCATCTCGCCGGGCTGCATCAGCGTGCGCACACCCTGGCGGGTATGGCGCTGGTGATCGCCACCGCGCGGGAGGACGACGCGGCGGCCGAGCTGGCCGCGGCGCGGCTGGAGGCGCACGCCGCGGCGCTCGGTCTCACCGAGTCCGCCTGACGGCTCCGTCCTCCACGGCTCTGTCCACCGCCGTTCCGTTCCCCACACGCGCGCCCCCCGTGCGCACGCCCGGCCACGGTGCGCGTGGCCGGGCGTGCGCGGTGTGGGTCAGCCCAGGCGCTGGACCAGCGCGCGGTACTCGTCCCACAGTTCCTTCGGCGTGTGCTCACCGAAGGTGTTCAGGTGTTCGGGCACCAGGGATGCCTCGTCCCGCCAGACGTCCTTGTCGACCGCCAGCAGGAAGTCCAGGTCGCCCGAGGACAGCTTCAGCCCGTCGGTGTCCAGCGCCTCCTTGGTGGGCAGCACGCCGATCGGCGTCTCCACACCTTCGGCCTCGCCGTTCAGCCGCTGCACGACCCACTTCAGCACCCGGCTGTTCTCGCCGAAGCCCGGCCACACGAACTTGCCGTCCGCGTCCTTCTTGAACCAGTTGACGTAGTAGATCCTGGGCAGCTTGTCCTGGTCGGCGTCGGCGCCCATCCTGATCCAGTGGGCGAAGTAGTCGCCCATGTTGTAGCCGCAGAACGGCAGCATCGCGAAGGGATCGCGGCGCAGTTCGCCCACCTTGCCCTCGGCGGCGGCCGTCTTCTCGCTCGCGACGTTCGCGCCCAGGAAGACCCCGTGCTGCCAGGAGAACGACTCGGTCACCAGCGGTACGGCGCTCGCACGGCGCCCGCCGAAGAGGATCGCGGAGATCGGCACGCCACGCGGGTCCTCCCACTCCGGTGCGATGATCGGGCACTGCCCGGCGGGGGTGGTGAAGCGGGCGTTCGGGTGTGCCGCGGGGACACCCGACTCCGGGGTCCACTCGTTGCCCTTCCAGTCCGTCAGCCGCTTGGGCGTCTCCTCGGTCATGCCCTCCCACCAGACGTCGCCGTCCTCCGTGAGGGCGACGTTGGTGAAGACCGAGTTCCCCCAGAGCGTCTTCATCGCGTTGGCGTTCGTGTGCTCGCCGGTGCCCGGGGCGACACCGAAGAAACCGGCCTCGGGGTTGATCGCGTAGAGCTGCCCGTCCTCACCGAAGCGCATCCACGCGATGTCGTCGCCGATGGTCTCGACCGTCCAGCCGGGGATCGTCGGCTCCAGCATCGCCAGGTTCGTCTTCCCGCAGGCGCTGGGGAAGGCCGCGGCGACGTACTTCGACTCGCCGCGCGGCGGGGTGAGCTTGAGGATCAGCATGTGCTCGGCGAGCCAGCCCTCGTCCCGCGCCATGACGGAGGCGATGCGCAGGGCGTAGCACTTCTTGCCGAGCAGCGCGTTGCCGCCGTACCCGGAGCCGTACGACCAGATCTCGCGCGCCTCGGGGAAGTGCGAGATGTACTTGGTGCTGTTGCACGGCCACGGCACGTCCTTCTCGCCCGGGGCCAGCGGGGCGCCGACGCTGTGCACGGCCTTGACGAAGAAGCCCTCGCTGCCCAGCTCCTCCAGTACGGGCTGACCCATCCGCGTCATGGTGCGCATCGAGACGGCGACGTAGGCGGAGTCGGTGATCTCCACGCCCAGCGCGGACAGCGGTGAGCCGAGGGGACCCATGCAGAAGGGCACCACGTACATCGTCCGGCCACGCATCGCGCCGCGGAACACGCCGTTCTTCCCCTCGAAGACCTCCCGCATCTCGTCGGGCGCCTTCCAGTGGTTGGTCGGCCCCGCGTCCTCCTCCTTCTCCGAGCAGATGAAGGTGCGGTCCTCGACCCGCGCCACATCGGTCGGGTCCGAGGCGGCGTAGTAGGAGTTCGGGCGTTTGATCGGATCGAGCTTCTTGAACGTGCCCTTCTCCACGAGCTCTTCGCTGAGACGCTCGTACTCCGCCTCCGAGCCGTCGCACCAGACGATTCGGTCAGGTTCGGTGAGGGCGGCGATCTCGTCGACCCAGGAGATCAGCTCCTGGTGACGGGTCGGTGGGGTGGTGGGAGCCGCAATGCTGCGCGCCACGATCGCTCCAGATGAGGGTTGAGGGTTTTGGGTTGTACGGATACAGGCACATATATCCAACTGCTGCCGTGTCTCTCGGCGCGCCCCTTGGGGGCAACGACCCGGATGCAATCGTGGCTACGCTCATCCGGTGCCGTGTTCGCTCATCTGATCATTGCGCGCTGTTGCCCATGTGTCCAGAGGGCCGCTCGGGTGAGCATCGCCACTTACGGCCCGGTGCACGGGAGCACGGGCGCCTTCCGGAGCGTGGCCCGCAGGTGTCTCCGGGGTGACGAAGACCGCCCGGCCATGCCGCGCATCCGGAATGTGCCGTGGGTAGCCTGTGGGTATGAGTGCTGCCGTGTCCGAATCCGACACCGCTACGGGCGTGACCGGGGCGGATCCGCCCCCGGCGGCTCTCCGGCCGGTCAAGCCGCTGCTGCGGGGCTGGCTGCACGCGGGCATGTTCCCGGCCGTGCTGGTCTCCGGCGTCTTCCTGACCGCACTGGCCGGAACCACCAGTGGCCGGATCGCGTGCGCCGTCTACACCCTGACCGCCTGCCTGCTCTTCGGCGTCAGCGCGCTCTACCACCGCGGCGACTGGAGCCCCCGCGCCATGGCGCTGCTGCGGCGCCTCGACCACGCGAACATCTTCCTGATCATCGCGGGCACCTACACCCCGCTGACGATCCTGCTGCTGTCCGGCGGCCGTGGCGATCTGCTGCTGTGGGGCATCTGGGCGGCGGCCCTGCTGGGCATCGCCTTCCGCGTCTTCTGGGTGGGCGCCCCGCGCTGGCTCTACACGCCCTGCTACATCGCCATGGGCTGGGCGGCGGTCTTCTTCCTGCCCGACTTCCTGCACGAGGGCGGCGTCGCGGTGCTGGTCCTCGTCCTGGCGGGCGGCATGCTCTACAGCGCGGGCGGCATCGTCTACGGCCTCAAGCGCCCGAACCCGTCACCCCGCTGGTTCGGCTTCCATGAGGTCTTCCACTCCCTGACCCTGGCCGCCTTCGTCGTCCACTACGTCGGCATCTCCCTGGTGGCGTACAGCCACAGCTGATCCGGGCCGGTGCCGGCGTCGGACCGGCGCAGCTTCTCAGGCGCTGCGGACGGAGCGGCCCGCCAGGACATCCGTGCGGTGGCCGTCGCGGACGACGTAGCGGCCGTCGATCAGGACGTGCGGGATGCCCGTCGGGTAGGCGCGGGGCACCTCGAAGGTGGAGCCGGCCGCCACCGTGTCCGGGTCGAAGAGCACCAGGTCGGCGCGGTAGCCCTCGCGCACCAGTCCCCGGTCGGGCAGCCGCAGCCGGGCGGCCGGGCGGGAGGTGAGGTGGGCGACGCACTCCTCCAGTGACAGCACGCCCAGCTCCCGCACGTACCGGCCCAGATACCGCGGGAAGGTGCCGTACGCGCGGGGGTGCGGCTTGTCGCCCTGCAGGATGCCGTCGCTGCCGCCGGTGTGCGCCGGATGCCGCATGATCGCGCGGACGTTCTCCTCGTGGCCGACGTGCTGGAGGATCGTGGTGCCCAAGCGGTCCTCGGTCAGCAGCCGGTGGGCGGTGACGAACGGCTCCTCGCCGCGCGCACGGGCGGACTCGGCGACCGTGCTGCCGACATACGGCCGCAGCGCCGGATCGGACACCCCGGAGATCTCGATGGTGTCCCACTCGATCGGCACGCCGTGGCAGCCGTCCGCGCCCTCGACCTCCATCGTGTGCCGGATCCGGGCGCGGGTCGCCGGATCCGCCAGCCGCTCCAGGACCTTCTCGGGGCCGCCCTCGCTCGCCCAGCTCGGCAGCATCGCGACCAGCGTGGTGCAGCCCGGGGTGTAGGGGTAGGTGTCGAGGGAGATGTCGGCGCCCTCGGCCAGCGCCCGGTCCAGCAGGGCCAGCAGCTCCGGCGCGCGGCCCTCGTTCACCCCGAAGTTCATGGTGGCGTGCGCGAGGTGGAGCGCGCAGCCGGCCTCGCGGGTGAGGCCGACCATCTCCTCGTACGCCTCCAGCGCGCCCGCTCCGTAGCTGCGGTGGTGGGGGCAGTAGTAGCCGCCGTGCTCCGCGACGACCCGGCACAGCTCGGTGAGCTCGGCGGTCGGCGCGTACATGCCCGGCGTGTACGTGAGCCCGGACGACATGCCGACCGCGCCCTCGGCCATGCCCTCCGCCACCAGCTGCCGCATCCGCCGCAGCTCGTCCTCCGTCGCCGGCCGGTCGTCCCAGCCGACGGCGAGGGCCCGGACGGTGCCCTGCGGGATCAGGTAGGCGGCGTTGACGGCGATGCCCTGGCGGTCGAGCCGGTCGAGGTAGCCGCCGACGGTGCGCCAGTCGAAGTCGATGTCGCCGCCGTCGCCGTTCCAGCCGGTGATCGCGCGGCGCACCCCGGCCAGCGTGCGGTCGTCGGCCGGGGCGTAGGACATGCCGTCCTGGCCGATGACCTCCAGGGTGACGCCCTGCGCGGCCTTCGCCGAGTGGTCGGGGTCGCGCAGCAGGGCGAGGTCGCTGTGCGCGTGCATGTCGATGAAGCCGGGGGCCAGGGCGAGCCCCTCGGCGTCGAGTGTGTGCCGGGCGGTGAGCCGTGCCGCCGCGCCGCCGCCCTCCCGCTCGGGCCGTATCTCGGTGATACGGCCGTCAGTGAGCCCGACGTCGGCCCGCTGGGCGGGTGCGCCGGAGCCGTCGATGACGCGGGCGCCGCGGATCACGGTGTCCATGGTGCGCTGCCTTTCTGCTCGCCCGCGCCGGGCGGGGCTGGACTGCTGGGCTGGGTGGGCGGAGCCTCAGAAGAAGGTGCGGATGTAGTCGGTGACCGTGCCGTCCGCCTCGACCAGCGGGATCAGCTGCCACTTGTCGAAGATCGTGCACGGGTGCGACATGCCCATCCCCACCCAGTCGCCGACCTCCAGCTGCGCGCCCGCCTCGGTACGTACCCAGACGTGCTGGTCGGACAGCCCGGTGACGGTGATGCCCTCCGCCGCCCGCTGGGTGCCGTCCCGGGCGGAGCGCACCCGCTGGGCCTCCGGCAACTGGAGGTCGTGGGCGGCGTCCCGCTTGCCCGCGTTGAGGAACGCCTGATCCGGGTGGGGCCGGGAGATCACCTGCGCCCAGAGTGTGAACGCGGGCCGCAGCGCGCCTTCCTCGGGCACCCGGTTGAAGGGCGTCAGCTTCCGGTAGTGGCCGTCGTCGTGCGCGATGTACGCCCCGGAGCGCAGCAGCTTCAGCACCGGCCGTGACAGCGGGGGCACCTGAGCGAAGACGTCCGCCACCGCGTCGAACCAGGCGCTGCCGCCCGCGCTCAGCACGATCTCGTCCACGTCCGGGCCGAACCGCCCGGCCTCGTCGAAGGCGGCTGTCAGCGCGACGAGCCGCCGCAGCCAGGCGCCGACGCGGTCGCTGTCGGCCTGGGGCACCTCGCCCTCGTACCCGGCGACACCGACCAGGCGCAGCGTCGAGGTGGCCGCCACCGCGTCGGCGACCGCCGCGCAGTCCGCCTCCGTACGGGCCCCGGTGCGGGCGCCGTCGCCCGCGGCCAGCTCCACCACCACATCGACCCGGCGGGTGGCGCCGGCCGCGCCGAGTGCCTCGTCCATCAGCTCGACGCCGCGCACGGAGTCGACGTAGCAGAGGAAGCGGAAGCCGTCGTCGGCATCCAGCTCCGCGGCGATCCAGCGCAGCGCCGCCGCGTCCACCAGCTCGTTGGCGAGGAAGATCCGCGGAATGCCGAACGCCCGGAACACGCGCACCTGGTGCGGTACGGCGGCGGTGATGCCCCAGGCGCCGTGGGCGAGCTGGCGGGCGAGCAGCTGCGGGGCCATGGGGGTCTTGCCGTGGGGGGCGAAGCGGAGCCCGTGCCGCTGCGTGTAGGTCTCCAGCAGCCGGAGGTTGTGCTCGACGGCCTCGGCTGACAGGGCCATCACGGGGGTGGTGAAACCGCCGGTGAACAGGTCGCGGCGCTCGGCGGCCAGCTCGCCGACCGTACGCCCGGTGGCGTCCGGAGGGAGGCCCTTGAAGCGGTGGTCGACCACGTCGGCGGCGAGGCCGGCGAGGGCGGCGTCCGTGCCGGAGGCAGCGGCGGCGGAGGAGGGAGGCATGGTGGCTCCAGAAGTTCTCGTTGCGTATGATGCAACAGCCATTGCGCATAACGCTTACTGCTGTCTAGCATCCCGGCGAACACCCGGTCAATGAAAACCAGGGTCCACCAGTGCCGTGCCGGACGACACGACCGGGCAGACCTTGCCGGAGCGGCACCGGGAACGGCACCGGGTTCGGCACAGTCCACCCCCAAGGTTGAGGAGCGACCCAGATCGTGACCAGCACCCCGCACGTCGACGCCGTCTGCCTGGGCGAGTCCATGGTCACGTTCCTTCCCTCCCGGCCCGGGCGGCTCGCCGACGTGCCGGCCTTCGCACGCGGCATCGGCGGCGCCGAATCCAACGTCGCCTGCACCCTCGCCCGCGCCGGGCACCCCACGCGGTGGATCAGCCGGGTCGGCGCGGACGGCTTCGGGGACCACCTCGTCCGTACGATCGCGGCGGCCGGGGTGGACACCTCGGCCGTCCAGCGCGACCCGTACCGTCCGACCGGGGTCTACTTCCGTACCGACGGCGAACGGGCGACGTCCGCCGACGGGGCTCCCGCCGAGGAGGGCGGTACCGGCGCCCGGCCCGGACCGCAGCCTGAGCCCTCGGCGGAACCCCCGGCCGGAACGACGGCCGAAGTCGCCTACTACCGGGCCGGATCAGCCGCCTCCGCCATGTCCCCCCGTACGGTCGACCTCGGCGCCGCGTTCGCCGGACGCGTCCTGCACCTCACCGGCATCACCCCCGCGCTCTCCGGCGACTGCCTCGCCCTGCTGCGTACGCTCACCGCCCGCCGTCACGGCCGCCACCGGCCGCTGGTCTCCTTCGACGTCAACTACCGGGTCGCCCTCTGGCGCGACCAGGCCGCCGACCCCGGCCCCGCCGTCCTGCTCGAACTCGCCCGCGGCTGCGACCTGGTGTTCGTCGGCGAGGACGAGGCGGAGGCCGCCTGGGGTGTCACCGGCGGTCCCGAGGCGATACGCGCCGCGCTCCCGGAGCCGGACGTACTGGTCGTCAAACAGGGCGCCACCGGGGCGGTCGCCTTCGTCCGCGACCAGGGCAGCACCCCGCAGACCGAGCCGGGCCAGGAGCCCGCCCCGAATCCGGCCCCGGACCGCACCGTGTACGCGCCCGGCCTCCGGGTCGAGGTGGTGGCGCACGTCGGCGCAGGGGACGCCTTCGCCGCCGGATTCCTCTCGGCGACCCTGCGCGGACTGCCGCTCCGCCAGCGGCTGCGCCACGGGCACCTGCTGGCCGCCGCCGCCCTCACCGTGCCCGGCGACCTCGCGGAACCGCCCGCCCGCGCGCACGCCGACCGGCTCGCCGCTCTCAGCCCAGACGAGTGGGGCACACTGCGACTCGGCCCCGGCTGGACCACAGAGAAGGCGAACGCCACATGAGTCAGACCGTCGACCGAGCCCTGAGCATCCTGCCCCTGCTGGCGGAGGGACCCGCCAATCTGGAGCAGGTCTCGCAGCGGCTCGGCGTCCACAAGTCCACCGCGCTGCGCCTCCTGCGCACGCTGCACGAGCACGGCATCGTCCACCGGCAGCAGGACCAGCGCTACCGCCTCGGGGCACGCCTGTTCGCGCTCGCCCAGGAGGCGATCGAGAACCTCGACGTACGGGAGATCGCCCACCCGTATCTGGCCCGGCTCAACGAGAAGACCGGCCACACCGTGCACCTCGCCGTGTACGAGGAGAACGAAGTCCTCTACATCGACAAGGTGGAGAGCCGCTACCCGGTCCGGATGTACTCGCGGATCGGCAAGCCCGTCGCGATCACCGTCGCCGCCGTCGCCAAGCTGCTGCTCGCCGATCTTCCGGAGTCCGAGCGGCGCTCCGTCGCCGAGGGTCTCGACTACCCCATGTACACCGCGCGTTCCACCCCGAACGCCGCCGCGTTCCTCGCCGAGCTGGCGAAGGTACGCGAACAGGGATGGGCCACCGACCTCGGTGGCCACGAGGAGTCCATCAACTGCGTCGGCGCACCCATCCGGGGCGCCGACGGCAGGGTCATCGCCGCGATGTCGGTGTCCGCGCCCAATGTGGTGGTCACCGCCGAGGAACTCCTCAGCATCCTGCCCCTCGTACGCCGTACGGCCGAGGCCGTCAGCGCCGAGTACGCCGGAAAACCCAGGTGACCGGGGGCAACCCCGGACAGGCCCTCGCCCTCACCGCCCTCCCGCCCCCGCGAAGCCCCTTCGCACACACGGAAGCCAGGAACCACACGATGACCGACAAGACGGCACTCACTCCCAGCACCCACACCACACCGCCCGCGAAGTTCTCGCACGGCGTCCGGAAGGGCAACATCCTCCAGGTCGCGGGCCAGGTCGGCTTCCTGCCCGCCGTCGAGGGCCAGGCACCGACCCCGGCCGGGCCCACCCTGCGCGAGCAGACCCTGCGGACCTTCGCCAACGTCGCGTCCATCCTCCAGGAGGGCGGTGCGAGCTGGGACGACGTGATGATGCTGCGCGTCTACCTCACCGACACCGCGCACTTCACCGAGATGAACGAGATCTACAACGCCTACTTCGAGGAGCAGGACCTCCAGGCGCCCCCGGCCGCGCGCACCACCGTCTACGTCGGCCTGCCCGCGGGCCTGCTCATCGAGATCGACGCGCTGGCCGTCCTCGGCTGAGCCGCCTGATCCCGCCCCTGATCCCGCCCCGCCCCTGACCCCGCCCCGCCCCTGATCCCATCCCGCTCCCGGCTCCGCACCCGCGCTCTCCCCCCCCCGGTCTCCGGCACGGGGCGCCGTGCCGCGATCCCCCCTGCCCGCACACCTGGCCACGCACGGAACAACGAGGTTTTTCGCATGCAGACAGCCGCTGCGTCCCCCGAGGCGCCACCGCACACAGGTGGCCTGCTGCTGCTGATAGACGGCACCGCCGGTCTGCTGACCGTCGCCGTCCTCGGTATCGCCGTCCTCCTCTTCCTCATCATCAAGGTCCGCCTGCAGCCCTTCGTGGCGCTGCTCGCCGTCTCCATCGCGGTCGGCCTCGCCGCCGGTCTCTCGGTCACCGAGCTCTTCGGAACCGTCCAGAAGTCCGACGCGACCTCGCTGCTCGAATCCGGGATGGGCGGCATCCTCGGGCATGTCGCGATCATCATCGGTCTCGGCACCATGCTCGGCGCCATCCTGGAGGTCTCCGGCGGCGCCGAGGCGCTCTCCGCCCGGCTCCTCGGCATGTTCGGGGAGAAGCGGGCACCGCTGGCCATGGGGCTGACGGGTCTCATCTTCGGTGTCCCCGTCTTCTTCGACGTCGGCATCTTCGTGCTGGCCCCGATCGTGTACGCGGCGGCGAAGCGCTCCGGCAAATCGATTCTGCTCTACGCGATGCCGCTGCTCGCCGGGCTCTCGATGACCCACGCCTTCCTGCCTCCGCACCCCGGCCCGGTGGCCGCGGCCGGACTGCTGGACGTGGACCTCGGCTGGGTCATCCTGATGGGTGTCGTCTGCGGCATCCCCGCCGTGGTGGCCGCGTGGGTGTACTCCGCGTGGATCGGCAACCGGATCTTCGTCGACGTGCCGCACGACATGGTCGAGGCCGTCGAGGAGTCCAGGAAGGCGATCGCGGCCGAGCAGCGCGCCTCGGGCGTCCAGCCCGCCGAGAAGCCGGTGTCCGTGAGCACCGTCCTCGCCATCATCGGTACGCCGCTGGTGCTGATCCTCGCCGCGACCTTCTCCTCCATCGCGCTGGATCCCTCCACCTTCCGCTCGGTCGTGGAGTTCCTGGGCCACCCCTTCGTCGCGCTGACGATCGCGCTGTTCCTCTCCTTCTATGTGCTGGGCATCCGGCGCGGCTGGTCCCGCAACTCGCTGGAGACCGTCTGCACGGCCTCGCTCAAGCCGGTCGGCAACATCCTGCTGGTGGTCGGCGCGGGCGGGATCTTCGGTGCCGTCCTCCAGGGCAGCGGAATCGCCGACGCCCTGGCGGACACGTTCGATGACATGGGCCTGCCGGTCATCGTGCTCGCCTACCTGATCTCGCTGGTACTGCGGGTGGCGCAGGGCTCGGCCACCGTCGCGATCGTGGCGACGGCCGGGATCGTCGCGCCGCTGCTCGCGGAGGGCGACTACTCGCAGGCGAGCACCGCGCTGGTCATCATGGCGATCTCGGCGGGTTCGATCTTCGCCTCGCATGTGAACGACGGCGGCTTCTGGATCGTCGCGAAGTACTTCGGGATCTCCGAGCGCGACACCCTCAAGTCGTGGACGGTTCTCGAATCCGTGCTCTCCGTCGCGGGCTTCACGGTCGCCGCGCTGGTCAGCCTGGTCGTGTAGGGCCTGTCGTGTAGATCTTGCCGGGCCGCAGCGGCCGTACGGCGTCCCCCAAGTGCCGTACGGCCGCCGCCCGGTGGAGACCGAGCGGGCGTCCGACGGGCGTTCGACGCCCTCTTGCCAGTTGCCTCCCCGAACCGAACAATGCGGTGCGTCAACCGAACGAACCTTCGGTTCAGAGAGGAACTCCCCCCATGAAAAGACCTCTCGCCGGTGCCCTGACGGCCGCGCTCCTCGGAGCCGCCGCCTTCACGGGCATCGCCGCGACCCCCGCCGCGGCCACCGGCCCCCAGGCGGAGGCCGGCGCGGACTCCGCGCAACAGCCCAAGGCGACACCGGACTTCGCCGGGACGGTGGCGCTGAGCAACTGCTCCGGCTCCGTCGTACGGGTGCCCCAGTCCGAGCCCGACGATCCCGCGCTGGTGCTCTCCAACGGCCACTGTCTGGAGAGCGGCATGCCGGGCCCGGGCACGGTCATCACCGACCAGCCCTCCAGCCGCACCTTCACCCTGCTCGGCGCCCGGGCGAACGACCTCGGCACCCTCCGGGCGACAAAGGTCGCGTACGGGACGATGACCAAGACCGACATGTCCCTGTACGAACTCAACACCACCTACGCGGAGATCGAGGCCGAGCACGGCGTCCAGCCGCTCGACATCGCACCCGAGCACCCGACCGCGGGCACCGATGTCACCGTCGTCTCCGGATACTGGAAGCAGACCTACAGCTGCCAGATCGACGGCTTCGCCCACCAGTTGCGGGAGGCCGGGTGGACGATGGAGGACTCCATCCGCTACACCTCCCCCTGCCGCATCATCGGCGGCACCTCCGGGTCACCGCTCGTGGACGACGCCACCGGCAAGGTCGTCGGGGTGAACAACACCCTCAACGAGAGCGGTCAGCGGTGCACCCTGAACAACCCGTGCGAGGTGGACGAGAACGGCAACGTCACCGTCCACCGGGGCATCGGGTACGCCCAGCAGACGTATCTCCTCGCGGACTGCATAGGCACCGGGAACAAGATCGATCTCAGCCTTCCCGAGTGTGAGCTGCCCAAGCCATAACCGGATGCGGAGGTTCCGGGCTCCCGTGCCCGGGACCTCCGCTCCAGTTCAGCCCCCCGGATTACGGTCCCCGCACACCCTTGTGCGCGACCACCCCCTGCCTGTTTCATTCGCCGAGCATCAATGGGCAAGAGCGCGGAGGCCGGACATGGCTACGGAGCACACCGAACCCGGCGCCGCGGACGAGGGCGCGCCCGTCGTACGCAAGCCGACCTGGCGCTATCTGGGGCCGGGCATCGTCGTCGCCGCGACCGGCGTCGGCGCGGGCGACCTGGTCTCGACCCTGCTGGCGGGCAGCAAGTTCGGTTACACCCTGTTGTGGGCCGCCGTGCTGGGCTGTCTCATCAAGATCGCACTGGCGGAGGCGGTGGGCCGCTGGCACCTGGCCACCGGCCGCACCCTGCTGGACGGCTGGCGCAGCCTCGGCCCGTGGACCACCGTCTACTTTGCGATCTACGTCGTCACCTGGGGCTTCATCTACGGCGCTGCCGCCATGACCTCCAGCGCGCTGCCGCTCCAGGCCCTCTTCCCCGGCGGTCCCGACCTGAAGTACTGGGCGATCGCCACCGGCCTCGCCGGTCTGGGCTTCGTGTGGTTCAACCGCTACGCGGTCGTCGAGAAGGTCATGATGGTCCTCGTCGGGCTGATGTTCGTCGTCGTCGTCTTCGTGGCGATCCGGGTGTCGCCTCACCTCGGCGACTCCTTCGCGGGCCTGCTCCCGGTCCTTCCGGACGGCTCGCTGCTCTACACCCTGGGACTGGTCGGCGGCGTCGGCGGCACGATCACCATGGCCGCGTACGGCTACTGGATCAACGCGAAGGGCTGGACCGACACCAGCTGGATGCGGATGATGCGCTTCGACAACCGGGTGGCGTACGTCACCACCGGCATCTTCGTCGTCGCGATGCTGATCATCGGTGCCGAGCTGCTGCACGCGAGTAACGTCTCACTCACCGAGGGAGGCCGGGGTCTGCTGGACCTCGGGAACATCCTGGAGAACCGTTTCGGCGGCTTCACCGCGAAACTCTTCCTCATCGGCTTCTTCGCCGCCTCCTTCTCCTCGCTGGTGGGCGTCTGGCACGGAGTCAGCCTGCTCTTCGCGGACTTCGTGGGGCGGATCCAGGCCGTACGGGCGCGGACGGATTCGGCGGCGGGCAGCGTCGACGCCATCGCGCGCGGGGAGCAGGAGCGCTCGCTCCCGTTCCGGGGCTATGTCCTCTGGCTCACCTTCCCGCCGATGACGCTGCTCTGGCTGGATGAGCCGTTCGGCCTGGTCATCGCCTACGGGGTGCTCGGAGCGTTCTTCATGCCGTTCCTCGCCGCCACCCTGCTGTGGCTCCTCAACACCAGCCGTACACCGCGCGAATGGCGCAGCGGCCCGCTCAGCAACACGGTGCTGTCGGTGTCGGCGGTCATCTTCCTGGTGCTCTGCGTGGAACAGGTCCGCGAACTGCCCTGGTGAGGCAGTCGCACTCCGGGCCCGCACCTGATTCCGGGAAGGGCCCCGGCCCCGTCCAGCAGGAGGCGTCCAGCGGGAGGCGGGGCCGGGGTGTGCCGGACCAGGGACGGGGTCCGGCAGGTGTCTCCCGGCGGGACGGGGGTGCAGCCCGCCCCGCCGGGAGGCACCGGCTCCTGGTTCTGTGAGAAGGGAGCGACGGGCTACGGCAGGCCGTGCACGTGCGGACCCACCGCGTTCGACCAGGCGTTGCCGTTCAGCGCGTCCCAGTTCGTGGACCAGGTCATCGCGCCACGCAGCGCCGGGTACGTCTTCGCGGGTGTGAACCTGCCGCAGTTGGTGCCCTTGGCGAGGCAGTCCAGCGCCGAGTTGACGACCGACGGGCTGACATGGCCGCCGCCCGCGCCACGCGGCGAGGCCGGGGTGCCCAGGCCCACCTGGGAGGCGTCCAGGCCGCCCTCCAGCTGGATGCAGGCGAGCGCGGTGAGGAAGTCCACCGAGCCCTGGCTGTACACCTGCTGGTCGCAGCCCAGCATCGCACCACTGTTGTAGTACTGCGTGTTGACGACGGTGAGGATGTCCTTCACGTTCAGCGCCAGCTGGAAGTACTGGGTGCCGGTGGACTGCATGTCCAGCGTCTGCGGGGCCATCGTCAGCACCAGGTCCGGCCCGGCCTTGGCCGACAGTTGCCGCAGGGCCTTGCTGAGGTAGACGGAGTTGACGCCGTGTTCGAGGTCGATGTCGACGCCGTCGAAACCGTACTCCTGCATCAGCGCGTAGGTGCTGTTGGCGAACCTTGTGGCCGAAGCGTCGTCGGCGATCGAGACGTTGCCCAGCTCACCGCCGACGGAGATGATCACCGACTTGCCCGCCGCCTGCTTGGCGGCGATGTCCGACTTGAACTCGGCTTCCGAGGGAGCCAGCGCCGGGTCCAGGTTGAAGACGATCTCGCCCGGAGTGGCGGTCGAGTCGGCGAAGGCCACGGCGATGATGTCGTAGGCGTCCTGTACGTCGCTGATCTGCTGCGTCCGGGCGCCGTTGTCGAAGTTCTGCACGTAGCCGGTGACGGCGTGCCTGGGCACCCCGTTGTCTCCGCCGCCGCCTTCCGCCGAGGTGCGCCCGGTGACGGTCGCCGACTTCGCCGACTCACCGGCCCCGTTGACCGCGCTGACCTGGAAGTCGTAGGAGGTGGAGGGGGTGAGCCCGGTCAGCTTGGCGGTCGACCCCGGTGCGGACTGCACCTTCCGGCCGTCCTGATAGACGTTGTACGCCTCCGCGTCCTGCACCGCCGTCCAGGACAGCTCGACGGAGGTGGGGGTGACCGTACCGACCGCGAGACCGTCCGGCTTCGCCGGGAGCTGCGGCTCGCCCGGGTCACCGCCGCCCGGCCCGGTCAGGTTCACGTCGTCGGCGAAGTAGGCGGGCTGCCCGTACCAGCCGTGGGTGTAGACGGTCACGGAGGTGGTGTCGGGCCCGGTGCTGAAGGTGGTCCTGAGCTGCTTCCAGTCGGCGGCCGAGCTGGTCCATGTCGTCGCGTCCGTGGTGCCCGTGCCGCCGGCGCCGAGATAGATATAGCTGCCCTTCACCCATGCGCTCAGCTCGTAGTCCGAGTTGGGCAGTACGGAGACGACTTGGGCGCACCGGGCGTTGTCCTGACCTGCGGGGGTGGCCTTCAGGGCGCTCGAACCGCTGTGTGCGGCTGTGGAGTCGGCGGTACCGCTGCCGCCCGAGCAGGTCCAGTTGCTGAGCCCGGTCTCGAAGCCGGGGTTCTTCACGAGATTCGCGGCGGCCTTCGTGGCGCCCTCCGCGGCGCCGGCCGAGGCGGCGCTGAGCCCGCTGGTGAGCATTGCGGCTACCGCGGTCAGAACCACCCCGCCCAGCCTGGCGCCGCGCAGGCCGCGGCGCAGGCCACCGCCTCGTCGGTTTCCGGACGCCCGCTTCCGTCTCGTATGCGTGCTGCGTTCCACTGACTGCCTCCGGCATCGGGGGGTTGGGGGAGGAAACGCTGTACAGGAATGACGGTGGCCACCGTCGTGCACCAGGTCGCTACTGAGCGGGAAGACTGGTCCAGACCAATAAGTCTGTCAAGGCCTCGCGCACGCTCCCGTACGGGCTTCTCACCCGCCGAACGCTTAGCCGCAGGTGGGAACGGGGTAGACCAGGGGCGCGGGTTGATGTGTCGGATCGGTTCCGTCCGGTGCTGTTGTTCGGGAATTGGTTCTCTGTCAGGAGCCGCGCCGATAAGGTGTCATATCGTCAGTCAGCTCCCCGGAGGTTCCGGATCCGGGAGGCGACGGCGGTCCATCAGCACACCAGGACAGGGCAGTTGGCCGGGATTCGGTGATTCCGGGCGCGGCGGCTCAGGGTCTCCGGGTTCGGAGCCTCCGAGCTTGGGAACAAGCCAGGCTCAAGTCCACACGCCGTTACGGACGGGGGGAGCGGGACGTGACTACCGCCCTAGCGGTCACCAGCCACGGGCACATGCTGTCGCCGCCCGACCGGCACACACCCCGTGCGCACCTCCTCAAGCCTCCCGGCGAACAGCCGCTGGAAGCCGCGCTCGACGAGATCCACACCCTGCTGGAGCAGCACGGCTATCTCATCGCCCTCTACCCGGACTCCCTCCCCACCCCCTTCCTCCACCGACTGCACACCCTCCGCGCCCTCCTGGAGAGCGACCGCATCGCGCTGCTCCCCACCGGACTTCCGCCGCTCGCCACGGGAGTGCTCGTACGGCAACTGCGCCAGCTGTCGCTCTGCGACTTCAGCCCCGGCGTACTGGCCGCGGCAGCCCGGCTGCTGGCGCACTACATCCACGCCGGAGCGGTGCTCAACTCGGTCGCCAAGCTCGACCGGATCCCGGTGTCGCTCACCGCGCACGCCAAGTCCTGGATGCCCGGCGCCCAGTTCGCGGTGCTCGCCGTGCCCACGCCGCGGCTGATCCGGCTCGGCAGCGGCGGCGAGAGCGGAGGGAGCGCCGGTGGCGGCCTGCCCGCACCCGAGTACGGCACCCGGCTGACCGTGGCCGCCGGAGCGGTGGGCTCCGACTGGGTGACCCAGACCCTCGCCCAGCAGTGGGGGGCCGCCGAAGTCCAGGAGGCGTACCTCCCGGACGACTCCGCCCGCTGGTGGGGCACGGCCAAGCTGACCGAGTTCGCCGCGGCGATCCCGGACGCCTCGGTCCTCTACCAGCTCGTCGCCTCCGTACGGCGGGACGAGTGCCACTGGTGCGGGCTCGAACTCATCGGCGACCGCTGCGCGTTCTGCTCCGCCCCGGTGCCGCCCGGCCCATCCCCGGCACACCCCGCGCCGCCCCGCGCCGCCACCCGGCGGCCCGGCCACGTCCCCACCCCGATGGCCGCACCACCGGTCGCACCGGTCCCTGAACCGATGCCCCAACGGCCCGCCGCGCAGCCGCCCGCCCCGCCGCAGCCCCCCTCAGCCCTGGCACCCCCCACGCCGACTGCGACCGTCCGCCCGCTCTCCGCCCAACCACCCGCCCAGCCAAGGCCCTCCGGGCAGGCGCCGGCCGCGCCGGATGCGGCCGTGCAGCCGCCCTCCGCGCAGGCGGGACCCGCGGGGGATCGAGCAGTCCGGGCCCGGCCCGCCACGCCGCCCTCGGGGCTGGCGCGGTCCGCGGCGGACGCCGAGGATGCACCCGGCGCACAGGCGTCGTCCTTCCGCCCTCCTGCTGCGGTATCCCGGCTCGGGGACACCCCTGCCGCGCAGGCGCCCGCTGAGCCGGGGCCGTCCGGGCAGGCACCGGCCCCGCTGGGTGCGCCTGTGCGGGCGGGGTCCGCGGGGGATCGGGATGTTCAGGCGCCGCCCTCCGGGCTGGCGCCCGGTGCGGCCGCAAGGCCGCTCCCCGCGCTGGGGACGCCTCCGGGTGCGGGCGCACAACCGCACCACCCCCAGGGGCCAGCCGCGCAGCGCCCCGCGCAGGGGCGGTCGCAGCCCTTGCCGCAGGAGCGGCATGTGCCGCGTCCGGGCCCGCAGGGCCCGTCATACCCGGGCCCGCAGGGCCCCCCGTATCCGCCGAACACCGCAGTCGTCGTCCATCAAGGGGACCCCCGTCCATGAACTCACGCCAGCGCCGCGGCGTCATCCTGATCGTGATCTCCGCCCTGTGCGCCCTCGGGGCTCTCACGGGTGTCGTGGTGGTGATCCGGGACGCGGAGTCCAAAGTCGGCCCGGAGACGACGGCGTATGAGCTGAAGGGCGACATACCGGCCTATGAGCCGCTGGACGCCGACCAGTTCAGGAAGATCTCCATGCCGGAGCGCTGGCTCCCCGACACCGCCGTCACCGATCTCGGCAAGCTGCGCGGCAAGATCGCCGTCAATTCGCTGCGCAAGGGCTCCCTCCTGCAACGCGACATGATGGCCGAGCGCCCGGCCCTGGAGCCCGGTCAACAGGAGATCGCCATCATGATCGACTCTGCGACCGGCGTCGCGGGCAAGATCAATCCGGGGAACAGGGTGAACATCTTCGCCACCTTCGAGGGCGAGACCAAAGGCGACAAGGCCCAGCCGTCCCAGTCCAAACTGATCGTCAACAACGCAGAGGTCATCGATGTCGGGAAACTCACCCCCTTCAAGGACGGCGGCGACGACGCCAGCACCCGCCAGCGCGAGCGGGAGGGCGTCCCGATCACCTTCGCCCTCTCCACCGCCGACGCCCAGCGCGTCGCCTACGCCGAGTCGTTCGCCGAGCACGTACGGCTCGCCCTGATCGCCCCGGGCAGTGAGACCGTCCCGGAGGACGAACGCACCTACACCCTCGCCCGGGACAAGTGAGCGCCCCCATGGTCACGCGCATTCTCCCGGCAGTCAGCGACCCGGACGCGACCCGCGTCCTGGCCACCCTGCTCAGCCAGCTGCCGGACAGCGAGCCGCTGGCCACCGCCACCGACTCCACCCAGTTGCTGAACACGCTGGCGCATGCCGCCGCCGAGTCCGTCGCCGACCTGCCCGAGGCCGTCGTCGTGCACGAGCTGATCGGCCCTGTGCCCGCACTCGAACTGATCCGTGAAATCGCCCTCCGCTTCCCGGCGGTCGGCGTCATCCTCCTCACCCGCGACACCTCACCCGCCCTCTACTCCGCCGCCATGGACGCGGGTGCCCGCGGCGTCGTCGGACTCCCGGTCGGCTACGACGAACTCGCCATCCGTGTCGCCGCCGCCGCCAGTTGGGCCATGGGCGTCCGACGCCACCTCGGGGCGGCGCCCGAAACCTTCGGCGGGCCCGGCGGCACCGTCCTGGCGGTAACCGGCGCCAAGGGAGGCGTCGGCTGCACGCTGACCGCCGTGCAACTGGCCCTTGCCGCCCGCGCCTCCGGACGGAACGCGGCCCTGATCGACATGAACCTCCAGTCCGGCGACGTCGCCTCCTTCCTGGATGTCCAGTTCCGCCGCTCGGTCGCCGACCTGGCCGGGATCACCGATCTGACCCCGCGCGTGCTCGAAGACGCCGTCTACACCCACGACACGGGCCTCGCCCTGCTGCTCGCCCCCGGCGAGGGCGAACGCGGCGAGGAGGTGGACGACCGCGCCGCCCGGCAGATCGTCGGCGCCATGCGCGCCCGCTACGAGGTCGTCATCATCGACTGCGGCACCCAGATGCACGCCGCGAACGCCGCAGCCGTCGAACTCGCCGACCGGGCGATCCTGCTGACCACCCCGGACGTGCTGTCCGTACGGGCCGCCAAGCGCATGGTCCGGCTCTGGGACCGGCTCCAGATCCGCAAGGCGGAGGAGACCGTCACGACGGTCAACCGTGCCTCCCGGCACACCGAGATACAGCCCGCACTGATCGCCCGCATCGTCGGCACGCCGGTTGCCCGCGCCACCATCCCCGCCAACTTCAAGGAACTCCACACCGCACTGGACGCGGGCCGCATCCAGGACCTCGACCACCGCAGCACGGTCAAGCAGGCGTTGTGGTCACTGGCCGCCGAACTGGGCGCCGCCGCACCCCTGGAGAGCCCGAAAGGGGGGAAGGACGGCAAGGGTTCCAGGCACGCCAGGCAGGACAAGCCGGGGAAGGCGGGCAAGTCCGGGAAGTCCGGGAAGCCGTCCGGAAGATCGGCGAAATCGCTGAAGCCGTCGAAGCCCGCCCAAGGCATAGACGGCGGGACTCGCCCCGCCGCGCTGCCCCCCGGCGGCTCCGGGGCCGGCGGCCGTCAGTGGGACGACCGGGGTTCCGTCTACCTTCCGGCCCGCCGCCCGTCCGGAAGCCGCCCGTCCGCAGGCCGCGCATCCGGAAGCCGGAAGCCCGGAGCCGACACCGCTGGAGCCGGCACCACGAGGACCGCGCGGCCGGACGGCCAGCCCGGCCCCGGCGCGTTACCGGACCGGCTGCGCCGTGCCCTCCGGGACGACCGGGGCGCGCTGACCGTCGAGTTCGCGGGGATGGTGCCGATCATCGCCGTCGTACTCGCCCTGCTGTGGCAGTGCGTGCTGATCGGCTACACCTTCACGCTCGCGGGCAACGCCGCCGACGAGGGCGCTCGTGCCGCCACCTCGGCCGCCGCGTACGGAGACCCGGGGGCGGCCTGCGAGTCGGCGGCGCGCGAGCACCTGCCGTCCGCCTGGGACTCGGCAGCGAGGATCAACTGCTATGTCTCCGGCAACGTCTGGAAGGCGGATGTGGATCTGGCCACCCCCGTTCTCTTCCCCGGCGCCGCCAACCTCCCGTTCACGGTGCACGGAAGCGCCGGTGCGGCGCTGGAATCGGAAGGTGACTGACGATGCGTCCTGTACGGGCCGACCGCGCCGCAGCACCCGTGCGGATACGGCAGCGGGTGAGCGGGTGGGCCCGTCGCCGCGACCTCCAGCGGGGGGCGTCCAGCATCGAGTTCGCCGGTATGCTCCCGCTCCTGCTGATCGTCGCGCTCGGTGCCATACAGCTCGGCGTCGCCGGGTACGCGGTCCAGCAGGCCGGTACGGGTGCCCGCGCCGCCGCCCGTACGGCCAGCCACGAGGATCTCGCCGGGCAGTGCGCCAGCTCGGGACAGGCGGCCATGAGCGGCTGGACGGCGAACCGTTCCTCGTTCAGCTGCAACCGCTCGGACGAGGAGGTGACCGTCACGACGACCGTCTCCGTCCCCTCGATCATCCCCGGCATCGACAGCCTCGGCAGTGCCACCCGCACCGTCACCATGCCCAGCGACTGACACAGCGGCCGACACCAGCCTCTGAGACCCAGCCCCGACCCGGAAGGGACCGACCCGTGAGTCTGCGCTCCCGCATGACCACCCCCGACGGTGACCCCCGAGGCAGCGGGGCCACCGCCTCCGGCACGCACAACGGGGCGATCGCCCCGGACAGCACCGGCCACCTCGTACCCGCGTACCGCACCAAGCTGCTCGAAGAGATCGACCTCGCCGAGATGTCCGCCCTCGCGCCCGCCGAACGCCGCGCCCGGCTGGAACGGGTACTCGGGCACATCATCAGCCGCGAGGGCCCGGTCCTCTCCACTCCCGACCGTGAGCTGCTCATCCGCCGTGTCGTGGACGAGGCACTCGGCCTCGGCGTGCTCGAACCGCTGCTCGAGGACGCCTCGATCACGGAGATCATGGTCAACGGCCCGGACCAGGTCTTCGTGGAACGGGCGGGCCGGGTGGAGCAGGTCCCCGTGCGGTTCGCCTCGCACGAACAGCTCATGCAGACGATCGAACGCATCGTCTCCACCGTGAACCGCCGGGTGGACGAGTCCAATCCGATGGTGGACGCCCGGCTCCCCTCCGGTGAGCGCGTCAACGTGATCATCCCGCCGCTCTCGCTCACCGGCGCGACCCTCACCATCCGCCGCTTCCCCCGCGCCTACAAGCTGGACGAGCTCATCGGACTCGGCACGCTCGACGAGCAGATGCTGCTGCTCCTGTCGTCGTTCATCCGGGGCCGGTTCAACCTGATCGTCTCCGGCGGCACGGGCTCCGGAAAGACCACACTGCTGAACGCCCTCTCCGGCCTGATTCCGGAGCACGAGCGGATCATCACCGTCGAGGACGCCGCCGAACTCCAGCTCCAGCAGCGGCATGTGATCAGGCTGGAGACCCGGCCGCCGAACGTCGAGGGCAACGGGCGGGTCACCGTACGCGACCTGGTGCGCAACTCGCTCCGGATGAGGCCCGACCGCATCATCGTCGGCGAGGTCCGTGGCGGCGAGACCCTCGACATGCTCCAGGCCATGTCCACCGGCCACGACGGATCACTCGCCACCGTCCACGCGAACAGCGCGGAGGACGCGCTGATGCGGCTCCAGACGCTGGCCTCCATGTCCGAGGTCGAGGTGCCCTTCGCCGCGCTCCAGGACCAGATCAACTCCGCCGTCGACGTCCTCGTCCAGCTCGCACGGCTCGCCGACGGCTCCCGCAAGATCGTGGAGATCGCCCTGCTCGCCTCGCACGGCCGGGAGACCTTCGCGCTCGCCCCCGTCTGCCGCTTCGACGCCCAGCCCATGTCTCCCGACGGCCGGGTACACGGCGCCTTCGCTCACCTGCCGCTGCCCCGCCGTACGGGCGCCCGGCTCGCCATGTCGGGCGAGCCGGTGCCGCCCGCCTTCGGAGTGGCGGTGAACGACGTGCCGCTCGCCACTCGTAACACCCTCTAGCCCCAGCCGGCCCGAGCCGCCGCACCACCCGCACCCGCCCACCAGCCGGGCCCCCGTCACGCACCGAGGACCGAACCCCAAGGACCGCCCCCATGGACAGACTCGCCCAGATCACCCTCGGCGCCACGCTCCTCACGGGCGTGCTCGCCGTCGCGGGCGTGCACACGTTCGCCTCCGGCCGTGCACAGCGCCAGGAACTGCTCGACCGGCTCTCCACCACCACCGGCGAGATCGCGCTGCCCGACGGGCGCCGCCGCAACTTCGCCGCCGTCGACCGGCGGCTGCGCGGCACCGGCCTGGGCCGCCGCATCCAGCTCAAGCTGGCGGCCACCGGCCTGGATCTGAGCGCCGGCGAGTTCTTCGTCTACGTCGCAGCCGCGACCGCCGGGCTGTGGTTCGTCGGCGCCTCCCTGCTCGCCCCCTTCTTCGGGCCCATCGCGGGCATCACCGGCCTGGTCGCCGCCAACGCCTTCCTCAACTGGCAGCGGCAGAAACGCATCGAGGCGTTCATCAACCAGCTTCCGGAACTCTCCCGCATCCTCGCCAACGCCACCTCGGCCGGGCTCGCGCTGCGCACCGCCCTCGGTATCGCCGCGGAGGAACTGGAGGCACCTGCGGGCGACGAACTGACCGTCGTCACCAACCAGCTGGCGGTGGGCCGTTCCATCGAGGACGCGCTCAACGAGCTCGCCGAGCGCCTGCCCTCCCGCGAACTCGTGGTCCTCGTCACCACGCTGGTCCTCTCCAACCGAGCGGGCGGCACCATCGTCAGCTCGCTGCGCAACCTCACCACCACGCTGGAGGAGCGCAAGGAAACCAGGCGCGAGGTCCGCACCATGCTGGCCGAGGTCAACGCAACCGCCTACACGATCCCCGTGCTCGGATTCGGCGCGATGCTGATGATGAACTCCATGTCGCCGGGCGCCCTGGACAAGGTCACCGGCTCCCCGCTGGGCCAGATCGCCATGCTTCTCGCCGTCGGGCTCTTCGCGCTCGGCTTCGCCGTCATCCGCCGCCTCGGCAAGATCGAAGTCTGAGGAGACACACAATGGTTCCGCTTCTCCTGGGCCTCCTCGCCGCCGTCGCGACGCTCGGCATCCTCACCGGCATCCGGCTCTACCGCACCGAGGCCGAGCTGCCGCGCGACCTCGCGCTCGCCCTCGAAGTCGGCGCCAGCCGCGCCAAGACCAGGGAACAGGCGGTCGACCGGCTCGGCATGCGCTTCGCCCCTGCCGTACTGCGGCTCATGGGCCCCAAGCTGATCGACAAGAAGCGCCGCAAGATCGACCAGGCGGGCAACCCCGGCGGCCTCACCCTGGACCGCTACGCCGCCCGCCGTGCCGTCTACGGCATCTTCGGCGCCCTGATGGCGCTCGTCGGACTGGCCGCCGACAGCCTGGTGTTCGCCGGACTCACCCTCGCCTTCGGCTGGATCGCCGCCGACCTGTCCCTCGCCCAGGCCATCAAGGAACGCAAGCGCGTCATCGAACGCACCCTGCCGGACTTCCTCGACGTGCTCGCCGTCGTCGTCTCCGCCGGGCTCTCCTTCCGCCAGGCACTCGACCGGGTGGCCGAACGCTACGAAGGGCCATGGGCCGACGAACTGCACATCACGCTGCGGCAGATGGACATGGGCGTCAGCCGACGCGAGGCGTTCAACCAGCTCCGCAGGCGCAACGCCTCAGAACAGGTCGACCAGTTCGTCACCGCGCTCCAGCAAGGCGAGGAACTCGGCGCCCCCATCGCCGACACCCTGGTGCAGATCGCCACCGACATGCGACGCACCGACGCGCAGAACGCCCGCCGCCAGGCGGCCAAGACCGTACCCAAGGCCACCATCGCCACCATCGCCTTTCTGCTCCCGGGCACCCTGATCCTGATTGTTGCCACCTTCATACTGGGCTCCGACACGGACTTCGGTTCGATCCTCGACGGATGAGACGGCACCGGACGCGCGAGCAGGGCACCACCGGGCCGCAGGCGGAGCCGCCGCCCGCAACGGCCACACCGCCCTGGCACGACGCACCGCCGGGCCTCACCACGGTCGACGCCCCCGCACCCAGCATCCAGGTCCAGCGGGGCGCTCTTCAGGCCCTGTGCCGCCAAGTCCTCGGCTTCCGCCTCGCCATGATCGCCATAGGAGCCCCGTTCGCCCTCGCCCGCGCCGCCGACGGTCTCGCGAGCTGGCTGGTCGGAGGCGCCATCGTCATCACCGTCCTGGTCTCGTACGCCCTGCTGCGCGACTGGGAACGCTTCGGGCCGCGCCTGCTCAGACACCCCGTACTGCTCGCCGTAGACGCCGTCTTCCTCGCCCTGCTGCTGCTCACCGCCACCCCCAACTCGCCCGTCGGCTACGCGGTGGTGAGCACCCCGATGCTCGCGGGCCTGCTCTACGGCTGGCGCGGTGCGGGTCTCTTCACCGGCCTCCAACTGCTCGTACTCGCCGCCGCCTACGGCGCCTGGAGCGACCGGCTCGGCTCACCCGCCACCACCCTGCTGCTCGCCGGATTCTGCGTGGCTGTCGGCGTGGTGGGGGTGACGCTGCGCAACCTGATGTTCCACTTCGGGTCCGCCAGCGAGGCGCTCACCGAGGCCCGGGCACGGATAGCGGTCGGCGCGGCCGTCGCATCCGAACGTGCCCGGCTGGCACGGGAGATGCACGACTCGGTGGCCAAGACCCTGCACGGCCTGGCACTGGCCGCCGACGGCCTGGCTGCCTCCGCCGACCACACCGACCCGGCGACGCTCAGACGCCGGGCCGAACTCGTCGCCCGCTCCGCACGGCGAGCCGCCGCCGAATCGCGCGACCTGCTCTCCGGGCTGCGGCACGACGCGGACTTCGATGCGGCGGGGTCTGACGCGGCGGGGTTGGACGCGTCGGGGTTGGACGCGTCGGGCGTGGTGCCGGGTGGCGGTGCCGGCGCGCATGCCGACGTGGTCGACCTCACGGCGGAAGTCGCCCGCTGCACCGCAGAGTTCGGCGCCCGTACGGGTCTGCTGGCGGTCTTCCGGGCACTTGGCGGGGACAGCGCGGGCAGTACGGGCAGTACGGGCAGTACGGGCAGTACGGCGGGCGTGACAGGTGCGGCAGGTGCGGCAGGTGCCGACGACGGCGACGCCCACCCCGTCGCCGTACCCCGCCGGATCGCACGGCAGGCCCTGACCATCGCCTCCGAAGCCCTGGAGAACGCCCAGCGCCACGCGCACGCCACCCGCCTGACCGTGACAGCGGGCCCGGTCGGCCCGACCGGCGGCGTCTACCGGCTGAGCGTCCTGGACGACGGCTGCGGCCTGCCCCCGCACACCTCACTCGAAGACCTCAGCAGAGCGGGCCACTTCGGCCTGCTGGGCATGGTGGAACGGGCCGCCCAGATCGGTGCCCACCTCCGGATCGGCCGAGGCGGGGAAGGCACGGGCACAGAGGTACGGCTCGAACTGCCGCTGACCGCGATTACCCGACCGCCACCGGGGGATGCCCCGTACAGCGGCCTACCCCCGCCGCTGCCGCCCGACTGACCGCTCCCCGGCACCTCGTCCCCCGCAGTGCCACCCGTACGCCCGTACGGCCGCCCCGTCTCCGCCCCGAGAGAGGAGCACGCCCGATGCCGGACCACGTCTCCCGTAACCGCGCCATGCCCCCCGCCGTGGCTCCTCCGTCCTCCTTCTTCGCGCCGCACGTCTCCCAGCACACCTCGGCGCACTCCGCCGACCTGCACTCCGTCGAGACGACGCCCAGCCGCGCGCCGTTGCCCGCCGTCCGCGTGCTGATCGCCGACGACAACCCCGTGGTCCGGGCCGGACTGAACGCACTGATGGAGTCCCGTACGGACATCCAGGTCGTCGCCGAGGCCGCCGACGGACACCAGGCGTGCGAGGCCGCCCGCCGGACCAGGCCCGACGCCGTACTGCTGGACGTCCGGATGCCCGGCGTCGACGGCATCTCCGCCCTCCCGCACCTCGCCCGGCTCGCGCCGGTGATGATGCTGACGTACAGCCGGGAGAGCGCCCTGGTCCACGAGTCCTTACGTCTGGGGGCACGCGGCTATCTCGTCCACGGGGAGTTCACCGCCGACCAGTTGGTGAGCTCCGTACGGGACCTCACCGAGGGCCGCACCCCCTTCACCGCCACCGCCTCCGCCGCACTGATCGCCCAGGCGCGCAGCCGCCCGGCGCCCTACCCGCTTCCGGAGGACGTCGGCCCGCCCGCCCCGCCTCGCAGCGGGCTGCCCCACTCCCTGCGGCGGGTATCGAATCCGTCGCAGCAGAGGCAAAACCCTGGGCCGCCGTCGACTGACATGAAACAGTCAGCAGTTGAGCAGCGACAGTGGGCGACGACCGGACGTCCGCACGGTATGGCGAAGCTACTGAGCGAGCGAGAGGGGGAGATCATGGAGCTGATCGCATCCGGCATGAACAACAGCCAGATCGCCGCCACTTGCTTCATCAGTGAGAAGACCGTGAAGAACCACATCAACCGTATCTTCACCAAGCTCCGGGTGACCACCCGCAGCGAAGCCATAGCCCACTGGCTGGGCACCTCCCGCCCGTGCGACGGCACGGGGTGGGGACGGTGAGCGATGGCTGACACCGAACGGCGGCGCCACCGGGGCCGTTGGGTCCGCGTTTGGGCCCAGGGGCCCATGCGCGGACGGCGTACCGAGCAGTACGTTCCGGAGCATGCCACTGGCATGGAGACAAGCGCGTCGGCGGATACAGGGTCGGCCGACACCAGAGGAGCCCGAGATGAAGTCCATCCGCAACTGGACCACCACGACCATCGCCCGCATGCGAGGCCGCACAGCCGACCGAGGCGCGTCCTCCATCGAGTACGCGGGCATCGTGATCCTGGTGGCGGGGATCATCATCGCCATTCGCGGTCTGGGGCTGGACGGAAGGATCTCCGGGGCCATCTCAGGGTGGGTCAGCGCCGTTATAGGCGGCTGAGCAGGGATGTTCGAAGTGACAGCGGCCAGACCGTCATCCTGTACGGGTCGGTGATGGCCGGACTGCTCTTCCTCGCATTCGCGTTCTTTGCCGTCGCACAAGCGGCCACGGTCCGCAATGGCGGGCAGTCTGCGGCGGATGCAGCCGCCCTGGCGGCGGCTCGGGACGACCGGGATGAGTTCTTCGACGGGCTCAAGGAAGCCCTCGGGGACGAGGACAGTTGGCAGGACTGGTTGGATCTCACGGCTCCCCTGACCGGTGACGGTTGCGGCGCGGCATCTGACTTCGCCGGAAAGAACGACTCGGATGTCCTGGAATGCGGCGCAGTGGTACGGGAATCCTCGCCCGGCTATACCGTCCGAATTGAGACCCGGTTCGACACGGGGCGCTCTATCATCCCCGGTGCCGAGGGCCGCCATGCGCAGGCCACAGCCACAGCGGTCGTCGAGCCGCGCTGTGATTTCGACGCCGACGCCGACGCGGGAGAAATCGAGCTTGACTGTGACGGCGACAAGATCGAGATCGACCCAGAGAGTGACGAGATCGACTTGGAGCCAGCCGACCTCTTTTCCGTGGTGCTGGTCGACTGATGAGCGAGAAACGAGTGAAGGAAACGCGATCCATGAGCATTCGACGCACCATGAAGGCCCGTAGGACAGTGACCGCTGTGGCGATCACCACGGGTTTGGCCCTCGCGGCAGTCGGCTGCAGCGGAGGTGGTGACGACGACAAGCCGGAGAGTGAATCCTCCTCAGGAGAGACGCAGCCGGACGGCGACAAGAACGGTGACGGCGGTGGCGGTTCCGACGAGTCAGGCGGTGATCAGGTGCTCGCAGAGGTGAAAGGGGGGCAGGACATCACCCTCACCATCAAGTCCGCCACGCGTGACGATGGAGATTTCGTCACCGTCTCCGGAACAGTCAAGAACGGAAGCGGAAAGCTCTGGCTGAACTTTGCCTGGTCCGGAGAAGAATCGGAACTGAGGGCCAAGAACGAGGCCTCCATGGCTGGCGCGAATCTGATTGACAAGTCGGGGAGGAAGCGCTATTTCATTCTGAGGGACACTGACGGCCGGTGCCTCTGCACGGTCTTCAAGGGTGGAGTGCAGGCCGGAGAGTCGACCACGTGGTACACGCAGTTTCCCGCCCCGCCCGAGGGGAACAACAAAGTCGACTTCCAGATCGCCGAAATGCCCCCGGCCAGCATCACCATCTCGGAAGGGTGAGCGCCCTCCATGCCCCGGAACCGAACGCGCACCCTGCGGCTGGTGGCCTGTACGACGACCTCCGCCATGATCCTGTCCGGCATTGCCGCCACCACCGCACACGCTGACCCCACGTCGCCTCCCTCGCCCCCGCCCGGCCCGTCCCTCCCCGGCGACGGCAACCCCACCACCATCCCCACCGGCGCGCCTTCGCTCCCAGGTGAGGACGGTGCGAAGCCGGAGTACAGCGAGGCGCCCGACGGGATCGGCGGGTCCAAGCCGCCCACCAAGGTCGACGCGAAGGCGTCCGGGCTGAAGCTGGCGGACGGGGCCGAGTTGGCGCCGTCCAAGGTGCTGGACATCAAGTTCGTCACCGAGGACATGGGCGGCGAGGAGCGTCGCGAGGACAGCAACAACAAGACGAAGTTCACCCTCCAGGCCGAGGTGCTCTTCCCGAAGGACAGCTCGAAGCTGAACGGCACGGCGAAGGGCCGCATCGCGGAGATCGCTGCCGAGGCGGAAAAGCAGAAGGCCACCAAGGTGAACGTCTTCGGCTTCACTGACGATCTCGGCTCGTACGAGCACGGCAGAGAACTGTCCAAGAAGCGCGCCACGGAAGTACAGAAGGAACTGTCCAGCAAGCTGGACCCGGGCGTCACCTACCAAGTGCGCGGCTACAGCGAGGACTACCCCATCGCCGACAACGGCACCGAGGAAGGCCGCAAGAAGAACCGCCGAGTCGAGGTGTCCTTCCCCACCGGGGAGTGACCGGCAGCGCAGCGGTCAACGGTCGCCGGGGTAGCGGTGCAGATCGCCGGTTTCGATGACCCAGTCGCCGATCGTCACGGTGTCGCCGAACGCGTAGTCGCTGCGGGTGCGGTAGCGGGAGCCCTCACACGCTGGGTCGGGACCTGGGTCGGACAGAGCGGCGAGGGTGCCCTTCCTCGGGTCGACGAGGAGGCAGAGCGGGATGCCCATGGCCGGGTAGTCGTGCATCTTCTCCACGTAGTCCGTGGAATGGTTCGAGGGCGACACGATCTCGGCAACGAGGGCCACATCACGAGGGTGAAAGGGCGCCATTGTGTCCTCGGCGAAGACCTCATCGGGGACCACGAGAAGATCAGGCCGCCTCAGTCGCCCTATCGACGGGTCTTCCACCTCCCCACCTGTGTGTGCGACCAGATGCGTCGGCAGCTGCCGGTCGAGCTGCTGCCGCACACGCAGTGCGATGAACTCGTGGGGTCGAGAAGGAGACATCATCATGATGATCTCGTCCCCGCTGATCTCGTACCCCCGGAAGGGGTCGGGAGCGTGCGCGGCAAGTTCGTCCGCGTACTTCCGCATCTGTTCGTAGTCCATGGTCGTCTGCCCATTCCCCCTCTTTGTCCTGCTGTGCAGGGTCGCTACGGAGCCAGCGGGAAAGACTCCGCGATCATGTTGCGCTGTATCGATCACCAAGTGTAATTGAACCCACGCATGCTTCACTTACGCAGCTCAGCCCATACGACCTTGCCGCCGCTGGTGCGGGTGAGGTCGTAGATGCCCCAGCGGTGGGCGAGGCTGCGGACGATGAGGAGCCCTCGGCCGTGTGTGTCGTCCTGGTCGGGGGTGGCAGGCGTGGGCGGGTGCGGATTGGTGTCGTGGACGCTGAGCCGGAGGGTTTTGTCCTCGTCTCCCTTGAGGCGGAGGAACAGGTCTCCGGTCGAGTAGCGGACGGCGTTGGTGACCAGTTCGCTGCACACCAGCTCGGCACTGTCGATGAGTGGGATCAGCCCCCGCTCATGCAGCACGATCCGCGCGACGGCCCGCGCGATTCCGGGCGCCCGGTCATCGTGGTGGAGCCGGAGACCGTACTGCCAGTCGCCCTCGGGCGCGGGAACGGTGGGGGCGGATTCGGGCACGGCGTGCAGAGTCACGTAACTCTCCCTTGAGTCGCGCGGTCGGAGTGCGTGCATGATGGAGCTCGCCTTCGCCACGATGGGTGAGCGGTTGGAGACACACGGTATAGTAGGTGGAGTAGTACTGCTACGCGGTGCGGAATAGTCATACCGCCACGTGTGTCGGTTGACCGGAATCAGGAAGGGGAGGGCATGCCACCCAGAGCCACTCCGACCGTGCGACAGCAGCGCGTTGGTGCGGAGCTGCGAAAGCTTCGCGAGCGTGCGGGCCTCTCCACGCGTGAAGCGGGCGAGCTTCTGAGCGTCAACCCGGCCCGGATCAGCAGCATTGAGGGTGGGCGCTTCGGAGTGAGCGATGAGCGCGTGCGGATGTTCGCCCACAACTACGGATGCTCAGACAAGCCGTACATCGATGCACTCGCCGGCATGACGGCGGGGCGTGGACGTGGCTGGTGGGAGGAGTACCGCGAGAAGCTGCCATCTGTGCTGCTCGACCTCGCCGAGTTGGAGCACCATGCGTCTGCCATCTGCACAGCGCAGGTGTCGCATTTGCCCGGTCAGCTCCAGACCGTCGACTACGCGCGGTCCATTTTCCGGCAGAACATCCCTGCCCCTTCGCCGCCGGAAGTGGAGTACCTGACCTCTCTCCGCATCAAGCGGCAGGGGATCTTCTACGGGGATGATCCGACACCGCTCAAGGTCATCATCCATGAAGCCGCCCTGCGCATGCAGTTCGGCGGTCGCGAGGTCGCGCGCGGGCAGATGCGCCACATCGTGGAGATGAGCGAACTCGAGCACTTGACGGTTCTGGTGATCCCCTTCTCGGCTGGAGCATTTCCGGGCTCAGGTCAGACCGTCGTCTATGCGGAAGGACCTGTGCCACAACTGGACACCGTCCAACTCGATACCGAGCATGGGTCTGTGTTCTTGCACGCAGATGCGCAACTGGACAGGTACCGCGTCTTCATGCAGCGCTTCGAAGCGGCAGCTCTCGAACCTCAAGAGTCCCGCGACCTCCTCGTCGACGTCATCGCGAATACCTGAAAGGGCCTCAGCCATGCACCCTTTGAACTGGCAGAAATCGTCCTACAGCGGCCAGGCAAGCAACTGCCTGGAGATAGCCGCCACCTGGCAGAAGTCTTCCTACAGCAGCGAGGGCAACAACTGCATCGAGCTGGCCCCCGGCGCGCACCCCGCCCCCCACGTTCACCTCCGGGAGAGTGACGAGCCGGGGACCGCGCTCGTCACCTCGCCCGCGCGGCTGCGGGCGTTGCTGCGGGCTGCCAAGGTCGGCGGGCTTGACGCGGTGTCCCACCCCTAAGCTGGCCGGGACGGCAGGGCGCACGACGGAAGGGACCGCAGATGGCGGGCTGGGAGCTGGGGGAGCGGTTTCGGAGCGAGGCGGGCGAGGTGCGCTGGGCGCGCCTTGGCGAGGGGGACGGGCATCCGGTCGTGCTGTGTCACGGCACGCCGTTCTCCTCGTACGTCTGGCGGGCCGTCGCCCGCTCGCTCGGGCGGGACCGGCCGGTGTACGTCTGGGACATGCCCGGTTATGGCCTGTCGGAGATGTCCGAGGGGCAGGATGTCTCGCTGGCGGCACAGGGGCGTGTCTTCACCGAGCTTCTCGCGCACTGGGATCTTGCCGAGCCCCTCGTCGTGGCGCATGACTTCGGCGGTGCCGTCTCGTTGCGCGCGCATCTGCTGCACGGTGCCCGCTATCGGGCGCTCGCGCTGGTGGACCCGGTGGCGCTGGAGCCGTGGGGCTCCCCGTTCTTCCGGCTCGTGGGCGAGAACGCGCCCGTTTTCGAGCAGCTCCCGCCCGCTCTGCACCGCGCTCTGGTGCGCGAGTATGTGAGCTCGGCCAGCAGTCCCGGCCTGCATCCGGAAACTCTCGACCGGCTGGTGGAACCCTGGCTGGGCGGGGCCGGCCAGGCTGCCTTCTACCGGCAGATCGCGCAGGCCGACCAGCGCTACACGGACGAGGTGCAGGGGCGGTACGGCGAGATCGGTATCCCCGCGCTGGTGTGCTGGGGCGCCGACGACACCTGGATTCCGGTGGCCAAGGCCCATGAGCTGGCGGCGATGATTCCGGGGGTGCGGTTGGAGCTGATCCCCGGCGCCGGGCACCTTGTCCAGGAGGACGCTCCGGCCGAGCTGGCGGGCGCCCTGCTCACTTTCCTCCGCGAGCAGGGGTAGGGGTGGGGCTAGGGGCGAGCAGGGCTCCGGATCTTGATCGGTCGACGCTTTCCCCACCATTCGGGCTTCTGGGTGGTCGAAGCGTCGACCGGTGAAGATCAGCTGTTCAGGGCGTGGCCCGTGGTGGCGTCGACGTGGCCGGGGACGTGCTCGTCGGTGAGGTCGCCGACGGTGGAGGTTCCGGTGGGCTCGAACATCAGGATGGACGCGCCCTCGGGTGAGGACGGCTTGTGTTCCACGCCGCGCGGCACGACGTAGAGGGAGCCCTTGGGGAGGACCACCACTCGCTCAGCTCCACGGCCGTCGCCCGCCCTGCCGTCGCCCGCCCTGCCGTCGCCCGCCCTGCCGTCGCCCGCTCTGCCGTCGCGGAGGGCGATGTGCAGTTCGCCCTGGAGTACCAGGAAGAACTCGTCGGTGTCCGCGTGGCTGTGCCAGACGTGCTCGCCTGCGACCTTGGCGACGCGGACGTCGTAGTCGTTCACGCTCCCCACGATCCGGGGGCTCCACAGCTGCTCGAAGCGGGTGAGGGCGGTGGCGAGGTCGATTGGTTCGGTGAGTTCCTTGCTCATGCGTTTATGGTCGCGCTGGCGGACGGTCGGCGCGAGTGCTAGGAATCGCATATGCCGCCTGGATTCTCGCACCGTGTCGCGCTCCTCGTGGATGAGGGCTCCAACCCCTTCGAGCTGGGCGTCGCCACCGAGCTCTTCGGTCTGCGGCGCCCCGAGCTGGGCCGGGAGTGGTACCAGCTCACGGTCTGCGCCGCCGCGCCTTCCGTACGTATGCACGAGGGGTTCTTCACCATGTCCGGCCTGGCCGGGCTCGACGCGGCGGAGGCGGCCGACACGCTGATCGTGCCGAACCGCCCGGACCCGGAGGTGCCTCCGTCGCCCGCCGTGCTGGACGCGATCCGGCGCGCGGCGGCCCGTGGTGCGCGACTGGTCAGCTTCTGCAGCGGGGCGTTCACTCTGGCCGCCGCCGGTGTGCTCGATGGGCGCCGGGCCACGACGCACTGGCGCTGGGCAGAGTATTTCGCGGAGCGTTATCCCGCCGTCAGGCTGGAGCCGGATGTGCTGTTCGTGGAGGACGACGGGGGCGAGGGAATGGGGACCGACGGGGGCGAGGGCATGGGGGCCGACGGCTCCCGGGCGTCCGTGGTGCTCACGGCGGCGGGCAGCGCTGCGGCGCTGGATCTCGGGCTTCATCTGATCGGCCGCGACCACGGCGCGGAGGTGGCGAACCTGGTGAGCCGCCGACTCGTCTTCGCCGGGCAACGCGAGGGCGGGCAGCGGCAGTTCGTCGTACGCCCGCTGCCCGCCGTGCCGGACGCCTCGCTCGCCCCGCTGGCCGTCTGGGCGCGGGAGCGGCTGGACGGCCAGCTCAGTGTCGAGGACTTGGCGGCGCGGGCGGCCGTCAGCACGTCCACCCTGCACCGCCGCTTCCAGGAGGAGTTGGGCACGACGCCGCTGGCCTGGCTCACAGCCGAACGTGTCGCGCTGGCCTGTCGGCTGATCGAGCGCGGCGAGCAGCGGCTGGAGGTGGTCGCCCGCGCGAGTGGTCTCGGCTCGCCGTCCAACCTGCGGGCGCAGCTGCGGCGCCGTACGGGACTCAGCCCGACGGCCTACCGCCGCCAGTTCGGGCCGGGGACGGTCATCGCTCGGACAGGCCCTGCGGTGTAGGCGCCGAAACTCGTCAGCACCTTTGCCTGCACCCCCGGTTACAGCGACGGTGAGTCGTTATTAAACTGTTACCAGATCGTGGACTGCGGATGCTCGGCACGAACAGCAGGCGGACCCGTGCGTGACTTCAGCCGGATGACCACTCAACAGGGTGGCCTGCTCGGGTGCTGGACTGGCCGTGGCCGGCGGGGAGGGTCAACGTTCGCGTCGAAGGTCCAGGAGACCGAACCCACAGGTTCTGAGCGCTCGGAAGGATCGCAGTTGTCTGCTCAGCCGTCGGTGTGTAACCACCGGCTCTTCGAAGTCGTCATCGTGGTGGAGGGGGCCGTCATCGCTGGCCTGCTCGGGGGGTTGTTCATGGCCGTGCTCGGTGTACCGCCCAGATCCGCGATG
The DNA here is from genome assembly GCF_025165795.1 of Streptomyces gossypii. GTDB lineage: Bacteria > Actinomycetota > Actinomycetes > Streptomycetales > Streptomycetaceae > Streptomyces > Streptomyces gossypii. The sequence goes on along the minus strand of NZ_JAJAGO010000008.1, from coordinate 333,746 downwards.
GCAGCGGGTGCCGGGACGTTAGTCGGTGTCTTCACGGTGGCCATGACGGCCATGTCCTATGTCAAGAAGCCGGACAGCTGAACCGGCACGGAGCATCCGGGCCGGTCCTACGGGGCCGGTGCGTACAGGGTCGTGATCTGCGTCGCGATGCGGGTGAGTTCGGTGCGGGCCTCGGGAGGAGTGAGCACCTCGATGTCCGTGCCGAACTGGAGGAGTTGGCGGACCGCGGTGAGGACGGGGAAGCTCAGCTCGACGGTCACCCACTCGGCCGCCTCCGGTCCGGATTCCGCGAACGGCCCCTGCTGAGGCCGCAGCTGAAGTTCCGCCTCGGGCCGCGCCTCAGGTTCCGCCTCCGGCTCCGGAGAGATGAGCGTGGGGCCGACGATGCGGGCGAACAGGTCGAATCGGGAGCGCCGTACGCGCGCCCGCACCCGTACCCCCTCCGGGCGGTGCTCCACCTCACGGCGCAACACCTCCCATGCGTCGGCCAGTTCGACGCCTTCCCGGCGGCGGACCGGGGCGTCGGTGACGGTCGCGCTCCGCATCCGGTCGGCGCGGAAGAGCTGCGGGCGCCCGCGCAGGTCCGCGACCAGGTACCAGGTCCCGGCCTTGGCGACGAGGCCGTACGGGTCGACGGTGTAGGTGCGCGGCTCGGTTTCCCCGCTGTGCCGGTAGCGGAGCCGCAGCCGCCGGTCGGCGAAGACGGCGGTGTGCAGTACGTCCAGGTCGACGGCCGTAGCGCGCCGCGCGGGCCGGTCGGGGCGGGGGCCGCTCATCCAGCGGTCGGGGTCGACGAGGATGCGGCGGCTGGTCAGCTCCGCCGCGGGCCGGTGCGGTGCGGGGAGCGCGACCATCACCTTGCGCAGTGCGGAACTGAGCGCCTTCTCCAGGCCGAGCGCGGAGTGTGCGCTCTGCGAGGCCAGGACGAACAGCGCGCGCGACTCGTCCGAGGTGAGCCCGGTGACGTCCGTACGGAAGCCGGGCAGCAGCGCGATACCGCCGTGCCGGCCCCGCTCGGCGTACACCGGGACTCCGGCCGCCGAGAGGGAGTCGACGTCGCGGTAGATGGTGCGGGCGGAGACCTCCAGCCGCTGCGCCAGCTCGGCGGCCGGGACCTTGGCCCGGGTCTGGAGCAGCAGGAGGAGCGAGAGCAGGCGGTCGGATTTCACCTCTTCAGAGTGCCTCAGCGTGGCCGGATACCTGACGGCCGGTGGCAGGTCCGGGGACGACGGGTCGGGGCGCGGGCGGGAACGGGGAAACCGGCTTGTGCCGGGGCGGCGGCCGGTAGAGGGTGGCCGGATGGCGAGAATCGGGATCGTGGGGCTGCGTCGGGGCGCGTATCTGGCGCGGTGGGGCCGCCATGTGGGGCTGGACATCGCGGCCCTGTGCGAGCGTGATCCGGAGCAGTTGGCCGCCGTCGCCCCCGAGTTCCCCGCCGCGCGTACGTACGATGACTGGCGGCCGCTGCTGGACGCGGATCTCGACGGTGTGGTCCTGGCGCACGACCTCGACCAGCATGTGGAGCCCGCGCTGCGCTTCCTGGAGCGCGGCGTCCACGTGCTGAGTGAGGTGACCGCCTGCCGCAGTGTGGAGGAGGGGCGGGCGCTGGTCGCGGCCGACGCCGCCTCGTCCGCCCGCTACTCGTTCGCCGAGAACTACGTCCTCCATCCGCACATCCGGATGATGAGCCGCCTGGTAGCCGAGGGCCGGATCGGCGAGATCGAGCTGATCGAGGCCGACTACCTCCACGGCCTCCCGCCCGGCGGCGTGCACGACCTCACCGGCGACCCCGCGCACTGGCGCGGTCGTATCTCCCCGACCGAATACTGCACCCACACGCTCTCCCCGGTCCTCGACACGGCCTCGGCCTGGCCGGTGGAGGTGTCGGCCTTCGGGGTCCAGCCGGGGGAGCGGCCCGGCGCGGTCGTACTGGTGACCAGGCTCTCCAGCGGCGCGCTGGCCGTGACCCGCCAGACCTTCCTCCAGGGGGAGCCCGACAGCCACTGGTCATGGATGTCCGTGCGGGGGACTCGCGGGCTGACGGAGTCGCTGCGCGCTCCGGGCGAGGCGGCCTGGTCCGTACGCACCAGGGTCGAACCCTGGGTCGGCGGCGGCGGTTTGGTGGACGAGACCGAGGCCCCGCCGCGGCTGCGGCTCGGGGGGCTGAAGGTCGGCCGGGCGGAGGAGGGCACCGCACTGGTGATGGCGGCCTTCCGCGACACGGTGGTGGACGGGGCGCCGCCGCGGGTGCCCGTCCGGGCGGCGGTGGCGGCGTCGCTGGTGGGCGTGTGTGCGGGCGACTCGCTGCGCGAGGGCGGCCGTACGGTGCGGCTCCCGGACGTGGCGGGCTGGTAGCGCGGGCGCGCGGAACGGCCGGTCCGCGCGCCCCCGTGCTCGCGCGGACCGTGCTCGCGCGGACCGTGACGGCGCGGACCGTCCACCCCTGTCCTCCGACCTGCCCCGATGCCTCCTCCCGTCAGGGCACCAGCACCACGCGGCCCCGCAGCCCGCCCTCCCCCAGTCGTGCGTACGCCTTGGCCGCCTCGGCCAGCGGGTAGGTCTGGGCCACCCGGGTGCTCAGCACACCGAGCCGGGCGAGCGTCGCCACCTGCGCGAGCTGCCCACGGTGCGCCCGTATCTGCACCCCCGTGGTGCGCGTGCCCCGCAGGGCCACCGGCTCGGTGCCCGGGATAAGCGACACCAGCGCGCCGCCGTCCCGCACGGCCTCCAGCGCACGCCCGCCGATCACCGCCGCGTCGATGACACCGTCGACGCCACCGGGCACCAGTGCCCGTACGGCTTCGGAGGGCGCGGCCGTACGGGCTGCGAACAGCTCCGCTCCCAGGCCCCGTACGAGCGCCTCGTCCTCCGCGCCGGCCAGTGCCACGACGCGCAGCCCACGCAGCACGGCGAGCTGTACAACATAGCCGCCCACGGCCCCGGCGGCGCCGGTGACCAGCACCGATTCGCCCGGCTCCAGTGCCAGCAGGTCGAGCGACTGGAGCGCGGTGAGCCCGTTCAGCGGCAGGGTCGCGGCGTGTACCGGGTCCAGTCCTTCGGGCGCCCTGGTGACGGACTCCGCGTCCAGCACCACGAATTCGGCGTGGGTCTTGGCGGGAAGGTCGAGCCGGGTCGATACGCCGATGACGCTGTCACCCGGCGCGAGGCCGGTGAGCTCGCCGGTGCCCGCGCCCAGGGCGTCGACCGTACCGGCCACGTCCCAGCCCAGGCCGAGCCGGGGCTGATGGGTGTCGGGACGGGCGCCGACCTCGGCCATGAATCCGGCACTGGTGGCCGTGTCGACCGGGTTCACCGCGGCGGCCTCCACCCGGATGCGAAGTTGCCCGCGCCCCGGCTCAGGGACCTCGGTCTCGGCCACCTCCAGCACCTCGGGACCACCGAACGATTCGATCACTACAGCACGCATCTCAGAATCCTCCGTATCGCTGTCGATCTCTGTCCCGGCACACGCTAGGGAGGGTTACTCTCCATGGGTAAGTACGTACCTCAAGGTGCGTAACGGAGTGCGAAGTAGGCAGGCGGTGCGGGAATGCCGACGACGACAGCGGCCCAGCGGCGAGAGCAGGCGCGCAGCGCGTACGACGCGTTCCTGCGGGACTGCCCGGCGAGCAAACTGCTGGGCTCGATCGGCGCCCGCTGGTCGAGCCTGGTGCTCAGCGCGCTTGCGGACGGGCCGCTGCGCTACAGCGACCTCGGCCGCATCGTCGCGGGCGTGAGCCAGAAGATGCTGACCCAGACCCTGCGCACCCTGGAGCGCGACGGCCTGGTCACCCGTACGGTCACGCCGTCCGTGCCCGTGCGGGTCGACTACGAGCTGACGGAGATGGGCGCGAGCCTCTGCGTGCTGCTGTCGGCGGTGAAGGACTGGGCGGAGGAGCACATGGACGAGGTCGACGCGGCCCGGGAACGCTACGACGAGGCCGCGGGCCCGGCCGCCGCGGGCGGCGCTGTCGCGGGCCCGGCCTCCGCCCGCTCCGCGTAGGCTCAGCGGGTGCTGATGCTGTGGACGGTTCTCGCCGCCGGGTACGGCGCCGCGGCCGGTCTGCTGCTGCCGCGTGCCGTCTACCGGCTCGCGGTCGAGCCGGACGAACCGCGGCGGGACCAGTGTCCCCAGGGCCACCCGCTGGGTGGTCCGGCGCGCGGCTGGCTCGGCGTGGCGCGCTGCCGCACCTGCGCGCGGCCGTACGGCCCCCGGGCACGCTTCTATGTGCTCTCCGGCGCGCTGGTGTGCGGCGGCCTCGCCGCGGTGGTCGGCGTGCGGCCGGAGCTGGTGGTGTGGCTGCTGGCCGTACCCGTCGCCCTGCTGCTGGCAGCCGTCGACCGGGCCGTGCACCGGCTGCCCGACGTGCTCACCGTGCCGCTGGCCGCCGGGACGGGTTTCCTGCTCGGGGTGGCGGCGCTGCTGCCGGGCGCGGCCGGCAGCTGGCCGCGGGCACTGCTGGGGGGCGTGGCGCTCGGCCTCTTCTACTTCATCCTGTTTCTCGCCAATTCGCGCGGACTGGGCTTCGGGGACGTCAAGCTCGCGCTCGCCCTGGGCACCGCTCTGGGCTGGTACGGCTGGGACGTGCTGCTCGCCGGGGCCTTCCTCGGCTCCCTGCTGCTGGCGGTCTACGGGGCGGCGCTGGTGGTCACGGGGCGCGCGGGGCGGCGCGCGGCGGTGCCGTTCGGGCCCTTCATGGTGCTCGGCGCGCTGGCGGGAGTGCTGCTCGGCGGGCTCGCGGGCTGACGTGTCCGTGCGGGGAGTGTCCTGCGCGGTCATGATTGTTCTGTGAACACGGCCGGAGATGCAGAGACCGATGCCACTTTGGAGCTAGGGTGGAAACCCCCCCTCGGGCCGGTCCGTATCCCCCCACGGACCGGCCCGCTTTCGCAGCCCCTGGCCTCAGCTTTCGCTGCTGCGGGACCAGATGTTCACGCCCGGCTCCGAGGTCGCGTACTCGTCGATCTCGGCCAGCTCCTCCGCCGTCAGCTCCGGCTTGCCCAGCGCTGCCACGTTGGCCTCCAGCTGGGCCACGCTGCTCGCGCCGATCAGGGCCGAGGTCATCCGGCTGTCCCGCAGAACCCAGCTCAGCGCGAGCTGCGCCAGCGACTGGCCGCGCCGCTGGGCGATGTCGTTCAGCCCTCGCAGCCGCCGCCGTACCTCGTCGTTGAGCCACTGCGGGTTGAGGGACTTGCCCTGCGCCGCCCGCGAGCCCTCGGGGATGCCGCTCAGATACTTGTCGGTGAGCATGCCCTGCTGGAGCGGGGCGAAGGAGATGCAGCCCATGCCCTCCTCCTCCAGCGCGTCGAGCAGTCCGTCCTCCTCGGTCCAGCGGTTGATCATGGAGTAGGACGGCTGGTGGATCAGCGGGCGCACCCCCATCCCGCGCAGCAGCCGCGCGGCCTCCGCGGTGCGCTCCGCGTTGTAGGAGGACAGGCCGACGTACAGCGCCTTCCCCTGCTGGACGGCGGACGCCAGCGCGCCCATCGTCTCCTCCAGCGGCGTGTCCGGGTCGAAGCGGTGCGAGTAGAAGATGTCGACGTAGTCCAGACCCATCCGCTGGAGCGAGGCGTCCAGCGAGGACAGCAGGTACTTGCGCGAGCCCCACTCCCCGTACGGGCCCGGGTGCATCAGGTAGCCCGCCTTCGTCGAGATGACCAGCTCGTCCCGGTAGGAGCGGAAGTCCTCGGCGAAGATCCGGCCGAAGTTGGTCTCGGCCGATCCGGCGGGCGGGCCGTAGTTGTTGGCAAGGTCGAAGTGCGTGACGCCGAGGTCGAAGGCGCGGCGCAGGATCGCGCGTTGGGACCCGATCGAACGGTCGTCCCCGAAGTTGTGCCAGAGCCCCAGGGAGATGGCGGGCAGCAGCAGACCGCTGTGGCCGGTGCGGCGGTACTGCATCGAGTCGTAGCGGGAGTCAGCCGCACGGAAGGGGGAGGAGTCGTCAGTCATGACGCTTTCCTATCAAGTGCGACCCCTCCCGGGTGGCCGCGGGACCGCCGCTTCGCCGTATCCTCCCCGTCCGTCCCGGTCCTGTCCGGCCCACCGGTCCCACCGGTGTCCGTTTTGGTCTCTCGACTTCGCCCAGTTGGTCGACCGGGCGTAAGGTTCTGGCGTTCCCGGATTCGGTATGGAGGGACTGGGCGTTCCCATGAAGCTTCGTGACCTGGTGTACCGGCTCTACGCGCGCCGTGTCGAGTACCGCCTCGACCACGACAGGGTGCCCAAGCACATCGGGGTGATCCTGGACGGAAACCGTCGCTGGGCCCGGGCCTCCGGCGGCACCACGGAGCAGGGGCACCAGGCGGGCGCGGAGAAGATCCAGGAGCTGCTCGGCTGGTGCGCCGAGACGGACGTCGAGGTCGTCACGCTGTGGATGCTCTCCACCGACAACCTCAACCGGCCCGAGGAGCAGCTGCGACCGCTGCTGGGCATCATCGAGGGCACCGTGCGCGATCTGGCGGCGGACGGCCGCTGGCGCGTGCACCACGTAGGCCAGATGGACATGCTGCCCGACAGCACCCGGAGGGTGCTCAAGGAGGCGGAGCAGGAGGCGGGGGAGAACAAGGGGATACTCGTCAACGTCGCCGTCGGCTACGGCGGACGACAGGAGATCACCGACGCCGTACGCTCGCTGCTCGCCGACCGGGCGACCCACGGCGCCACGCTGGAGGACCTGGCCGACACGCTGACCGTCGAGGACATCTCCGAGCACCTCTACACCCGGGGCCAGCCCGATCCGGATCTCGTCATCCGCACCAGCGGCGAACAGCGCCTGTCCGGCTTCATGCTCTGGCAGAGCGCGCACTCCGAGTACTACTTCTGCGAGGTCTTCTGGCCGGCCTTCCGCAAGGTCGACTTCCTCCGGGCGCTGCGTGACTACTCCGCTCGCCACCGGCGCTACGGCAACTGAGCGCTCCCCGCATCAGCCCCCGACCGCATCAGCACGCGCCGCGCGGCGCCTTCACCCGTTCGGGTAACACGCTGGACGTACCGCGTCGGTAACCCGTTTACCGGACTGCCGTCATATGCCGGGGCATGGTCGCACCCGATCGCGGGAATATCCCAGATGGCCGTGCCCGTCCCAGGGCACCGGCCCCGGGAGGCCCGTTGCACACCACGGACGGTCGCGGCACCGCCGCGGCGGACCATGCGGAGGGCCGGAGTCCGGCCCGCGCGCGGGCCGGGCCCGGTCACTTCCCCCGCGACGCCGTCGCACCCCAACCTCATCTGAGGGGGTACGTCCACCCGTGGTGAACAGCAAGAAGCGCAATGCTCCCGGCCGGCGCACATATGTCATCGACACCAGTGTGCTGCTCGCCGACCCGTCGGCCATGTCCCGTTTCGAGGAGCACGAAGTCGTGCTTCCCGTGGTGGTCGTCACCGAACTGGAGGCCAAACGCCAGCACCCGGAACTCGGTTACTTCGCCCGGCAGGCTCTACGCAGGCTCGACGAACACCGCGTCCAGTACGGGAGACTCGACGCACCCATCCCGGTCGGGGATCTGGGAGGCACCCTGCGGGTCGAGCTCAACCACACCGACCCGACCGTGCTTCCCGCGGGCTTCCGGCTCGACGACAACGACACGCGGATCCTGGCCGTGGCCAGGAACCTCCAGGCCGAGGGGTACGACGTCACGGTCGTCTCCAAGGACCTGCCACTGCGTATCAAGGCGTCGTCGGTCGGACTGCTCGCCGAGGAGTACCGCGCGGAGCTGGCGGAAACCGACTCCGGCTGGACGGGCATGGCGGAGCTGACCCTGCCAGGCGAGGATATCGACGAACTCTTCGCCGCCGAGAGCCTCTTCGTACCCGAGGCGACGGAGCTCCCGGTGCACACCGGACTCGTACTCCAGTCGGAGAAGGGCAAGGCGCTCGGCCGCGTCACCCCGGACGGCAGGGTGCGGCTGGTGCGCGGCGACCGGGAGGCGTTCGGCATCAAGGGGCGCAGCGCGGAGCAGCGCATCGCGCTCGACCTCCTGCTGGATCCGGAGGTCGGCATCATGTCGATGGGCGGACGGGCCGGCACGGGCAAGAGCGCGCTGGCGCTGTGCGCGGGGCTGGAGGCCGTCCTGGAGCGGCGCCAGCACCGCAAGGTGATGGTCTTCCGGCCGCTGTACGCGGTGGGCGGCCAGGACCTCGGCTATCTGCCGGGCTCACACGACGAGAAGATGAATCCGTGGGCGCAGGCCGTCTTCGACACCCTCTCGGCCGTAGCGGGCCGTGAGGTGCTGGAGGAGGTGGTGAGCCGCGGCATGCTCGAGGTGCTGCCGCTCACCCACATCCGGGGCCGCTCGCTGCACGACGCGTTCGTCATCGTCGACGAGGCCCAGTCCCTGGAGCGGAACGTCCTGTTGACGGTGCTTTCCCGGATTGGGCAGGATTCGCGTGTCGTGCTCACCCATGACGTGGCGCAGCGGGACAATCTCCGGGTGGGCCGGTACGACGGGGTGGTCGCCGTCGTGGAGAAGCTGAAGGGCCATCCGCTCTTCTCGCACGTCACCCTGACCCGGTCCGAGCGGTCGCCGATCGCGGCGCTGGTGACCGAGATGCTGGAGGAAGGCCGGATTTAGGGCCATTCCCCGGGATTCCTGACAGCTGTTCAGGGCCGGGATGTGCGCGAGGGGCGCAGCAGCCTACTCGCGCACATCCCGGCTGTGCCCGTGTTTCCGAAAACCGCCAGGGCCAAACCCCCTGTGAGCTTTCCCACTCGGGATGGAATTGCCTCAACCCACCCGTGTCCGGCAGGGTGTGGTTTCTGTCAGGCCCCGCATACGGCACACGCGCCTCCATAGGTGCAGCACCCCACAAGTCAACAGCAGTTCGCCGTATGCCGCCCGAGTTACCACGCGGGCTCCTCCCAAGGGAGCCAGCCGGGCCCGTACCTCCCGTGGCCATGCACGAGGGAGGTCAGTGCCAGGGGCACGATTGCGCCCGCGAGGTCACCCCAGTGGGCGGTTCTGGAAGGAAACTGTGTGAGTCGGATCTCGGTTCGGGGATTCGCTGTGGCGTCTGCCACCGCGGTCACCACCGTCGGCGCCGTCGTCGGAGTGGCTGCTGGCAGCGAGCAGGATGACTCGACAAACGACGTTGAGGCCACTGCCGCTGACACGACGCTTCTCGCAGACATTCCCGCGGGTGACAACACCCAGGTCCAGACCGCATCCGTGACGCAGCAGGCGGACGCGCAGTCCTCCGCGGCGGAGTCGGCGGCGAAGCAGTCCGCGCAGGAACAGGCCCGCAAGCAGGCCGCCAAGGACGCGTCGGCCAAGAAGGCGGCGGCGGACCAGGCGGCAGCGGAGAAGAAGGCCGCTGCGGAGCGCGAGAAGGAGAAGAAGGAAGCGGCAAGCCGCTCGGCCGAGCGCGCCGAGACGCCGGGCGGGTCCTCCCAGACCCCGGACTTCTCGCAGCAGAGCTCGTACTCGGTGGCCGAGGTCAAGGCGATGGCCCGGCAGATCGTCGGGTCCGGGCAGTTCCAGTGCTTCTCGAACATCGTGGATCACGAGTCGACCTGGAACTACAAGGCCGAGAACCCGTCCTCGGGCGCGTACGGCCTGGTGCAGGCACTGCCCGGCACCAAGATGGCCTCGGCCGGTGCCGACTGGCGCACCAACCCGGCCACCCAGATCAAGTGGGGCCTGAACTACATGAACGAGCGCTACGACAGCCCCTGTGGCGCATGGGAGTTCTGGCAGGCCAACAACTGGTACTGAGCGCCCCCAGCCGTTCACCAGCACCATCGCGTCACCGCACCACCGCGTTGCCACAGCTGCCCCTGGACCGGAGACGGACCGGGGGCAGCTGTGTGCTCCGCGGACGCGCGCCGGACATCTCACCGTCGCGTGTACGAGAACCAGGCAACCTCGCGCGCCGGTAACGTCGTCCCCCACACGGCAGCGCACAGCCGTAGCGGGCAAGGGGGCGGAGGAAGCGGATGGCGGGCAGGGTGGAGAAGTTCCTGTACGGAGTACAGCGCTGGGCCGGCAAGATGGCCGAGCGCAAGGCACGGGCCGGAGAGACCGACGGTTCCACCGGCCCTGCGGGCGCGGACTCCGCAGCGGACGGCGGCGGCCATGGCGGCCCGAGCGGCGAGGCCCGCAGGGGCGGCAGCGGCGCCACGAAAGACACGGGTGGTGCGGGAGATACGGAGCCGCCGGCCCGTGAGCCCGATCCCGGGCAGGTTCCCGCTCCGCCCGCCTACGCTCCCGCGATAGCCAAGCAGCCCGAGCCCGCGACAGTCGTGCCCTGGGGACTCCGCGTCGCCGCCGAGGCAAGCTGGCGGCTGCTGGTGCTGGCCGGGGTCATCTATGTGCTGATGCAGGTCGTCAGCGCCATCGGCCTGCTCATCATGTCCTTCTCCGCCGGACTGCTGATCACCGCGCTGATGCAGCCGACCGTCGCCCGGCTCAGACGCCTCGGCCTCGGTCGGGGGCTGGCCACGGCCGTCACCTTCATCACCGGTTTCGTCATCATGGGGCTGGTCGGCTGGTTCGTGGTCTGGCAGGTGATGGAGAACCTGCCGACACTCACCAACCGGGTCCAGGACGGCATCGTGGACTTCCAGGACTGGGCGGTCAACGGCCCGTTCCATGTCTCCGAGGAACAGATCAACGACATCGGCAACAACCTGAGCGACTGGCTGGGGGACAACAGCAAGGCGGTCACCTCCGCCGGGCTCGAAGGCGTGACGGTGGTCTTCGAGTTCCTCTCCGGCGCGCTGCTCGCGATGTTCGTGACGCTCTTCCTGCTCTACGACGGGCCGCGGATCTGGCAGTGGACGCTGAAGTTCGTACCGGCCTCCGCGCGGGAGGGCGTGGCGGGCGCCGGGCCGCGCGCCTGGATCACGCTCACCGGGTATGTGCGCGGCACGGTCATAGTCGCCTTCATCGACGCCTTCTTCATCGGCATCGGCATCTACTTCCTTGATGTGCCGATGGCGGTGCCGCTGGCCGTCTTCATCTTCCTCTTCGCGTTCATCCCGATCGTCGGTGCGGTGATGTCCGGGGCGCTGGCGGTCGTCGTCGCACTGGTGACCAACGGCGTCGTCACCTCGTTGCTGGTGCTCGCGGTGGTGCTGGTGGTGCAGCAGCTCGAAAGCCATGTGCTGCAGCCGTTCATCCTCGGCCGCCTGGTGCGGGTACATCCGCTGGGCGTGGTGCTCGGCGTCACCGGCGGCAGCCTGATCGCGGGGATCCCGGGCGCGGTGGTGGCGGTGCCGCTGGTCGCCGTCACCAACACGGTGGTGGGCTACCTGCGGGTGTACGCGAAGGAACAGGCGCTACGTCAGCTGCCGGGGCCGCATGGGGCGACCGCTCTCTCGACGGAACCCGTCCCGGCGGCGGCGGGAGCGGCGGGTGGGGCGTCCCCACCGCCCTCGCCTGCCGACGCCCCACCCGCTCGCGGCACGGGCGCGGACGGCACCGCAGATGCCGGTTCGGACGGCGGTGGCGACCGCGAGAGCGATGGCGGTCCGGGCCCGGCTTCCCCGGAGCCTCCGCCCAGGGGCTGACTCCGCCTCGCGGCTCCGCGGGCTCTGCCGCCAGTCTTTCGCTTCGTTCTGCGTGCCGTCCTGCGTGCTGTCCGCGTCATGCACCGCGCGTCGAGGCGCGGCAGCACCTGCTCGTGCTGCCGCGCCCATTGTGCGTCCGCTCCCGTCACTCCGTACGCAGGCCGTCCGGCCGCATCAGGCGCCACAGTGCGGGCATGCTGACCACGGCCACCAGCACCACCAGCAGGCCGCCGAGGACGGTGACCCCGGCCAGGTTCCCCCAGTCCACGGCGAACGGCAGAGCGCTCATCCGCAGGAGCACGGTGCCCAGGCCCACGCCGGCGACGGCCGCCAGCGCCAGCCCGACCAGCACGGGCAGGGCCGTCTGCCACAGCACCGACCAGGCAAGCGTGGACCGCCGGGTACCGAAGGCGACCAGCACGGACAGCAGCCGTTTGCGCTCCCGCAGCTGCTCCAGCGTGGAGACCACCATGCTGGCGCCTATCAGCAGCAGAATCCCGGTCGCCCCGGCGTACAGACCGCGCTCGACCGCCCTGAACTGAGCGGTCGTGCTGGTGGCCTTCAGCGATATCGCCGTAGCCGTCGGCCCGACGGCCGCAGCGGTGTTGCGTACGAACTCCTTCGCGTCCGCCACGCCGTCATCGGTGCGCACATAGACGTCGACCGAGGCGCCCGGCATGCGCGACACGTCCAAGGCCGCCGGAGTGGCGAGGATGCCTTCAGAGGCGACGCCCATCGGGTCAGTGCGGCCCTTCACCGTGCGGGCGTCCTCGGGGACCTTCCACAGGACCGGCTCGCGCTGCTGCTTCCCCTCCGGCCTGCTGTAGTCGGGCATGGCGAGATTGACCTCGGCCCCCGGCTTGGCCCCGGTGACGGACTCCGGCTCCTCCTGGGGTGAGCGCTCGGTAACGAACACGTCGCCGTTCTCGCAGGAGCCCATCTTGGCCAGCTCCCTGAGCGTCGCGCAGTCGGCGACCGTGACGCTGTCCACAGCACCGTCGTCCGGATTCTGGTCGGCGCGGACGGCATAGCCCGTAGTCTGCCCGAACACCTGCTTCACGCCTCGGGTCTCGGCCAGACCGGCCGTGACCTCGGGCTCGGAGAGCTGGGCCGTGGCCGGGACCGTCACCAGCATCTCCGCACGTTCCGGGGACTGGCCGGTATGCCTCTGCTGGTCGTCCACGACAGCGGAGAACAGCATCTGGAGCGCGACCGCCCCGGCCACCGCCACCGTGATACCGCTGACCGCCCGGGAGGCCGTACCGCTGTCCAGCTGCAGCCGTCGCACTGCGAGCTGGACGGACAGCCCCCCGCCGCGCAGCCGCCGCGCAGCGGACTCGACCAGCCAGGGCAGCAGCGCGTTGACGCCTATCAGGACGAGCGTGACGCCGGCCGCGATCTGGTACGTCTCCACCGAGGTCTGCCCGGTCTCCAACCCGTCGAGCAGCGGCACCAGCAGCGCGAGCCCGGCGACCAGCGGCAGCAACCGCCACCACAGCCTGCGCCGCCGCACCCCGGCGTTGCGGACGACCCCGAGCGGCTCGATGATCACCCCGCGGAGGGCCAGCAGCGACACGAGGACCGCGCCGACGGGCACCCCGAATGCGATCAGCACGACGAGTCCGGCGCTCGGGCGCACATCTGCGGGGAAGGTGCCGATACCCCACAGGTTCACCTCGCCCAGAAGCTGCCGCAGCGGCAGGAAGATCGCCGCGCCGACGGCCAGCCCGAGCAGTGAACCCGTCGCCGCCTCGCCGGCGGCGACCCGTTTGGTCATCCGGGAGTCGGCGCCGACCAGCCGCAGCGCCGCCAGGCGGCGATCGCGGCGGTCGCCGCCGAACCGCACGGCGGCACCCACGAACGCGGCCACCGGCAGCAGCAGCACCACACAGATCACGATGATGAGCAGCAGCAGCAGCGCTGGGATCGGCGCGGGCTCGCTTACCTCCGCGAACTTGTCGACGCGGAAGACCGCGCCACCATGGGTGAGCTGGTCGCTGCCCGCGTAGTAGGTGAGTTCGACCGGATCCAGCAGGCCCTCATCGGCGATGGTGGCCGTGATCCTGCCGGGCAGCCGCTCTCGGAGCAGCTCGCCGTCCGCCGAGTCGAGCAGCTCCTTCAGCGCGGGGGAGACGGCCATCTCGCCCGGCCCCGGCAGCTCGCTCAGCCCTGGTGGTACGGGCGGGTCCGAGCCTTCCGGCTGGAGCGTACGGCCGCGCACGTCGGAACCGCGGTACTCGGTGTCGGTGTACGTGTAGAGGGCCGACCGGTCGGACTTCTCCGTCTCCGTCGCGCCATGGTTCTCGCGGGCCTGGTCACGGGACTCACGGGCCCCGAGCATGTGCGGTACCGAGGTGGCCAGCAGCAGTACCGCCACGCCGAGCCCGACTCCGGCGGACGTCAGCACCGTCCGCGTCCAGCCCTCGCGCCCGCCGCCGAGCGCGAAACGGGCGCCCATCGCCAGGTCGGCGACCCAGCGGCGCAGCCAGTGCGCTTCCGGTGCCGCTTCCGGTGCCGCTTCCGGTGCCGAGGGCCCGTCGAGAGGCCCCGCCGGGGCGGAGGTGGCGCCGGTCATACGGCACCCGCCATGTCCCGTGCCCTGCCGTCCCGGACGATGACCTCGCGGTCGGAGTACGCGGCGACCCGCGACTCGTGGGTCACCAGCACGACGGCCGCGCGGGTCTCACGGGCGGCGTCCGTCAGCAGGCCCATGACGCGCTCGCCGTTGAGGGAGTCCAGCGCGCCGGTCGGCTCGTCGGCGAAGATCACGCTCGGGGCACCGACCAGCGCACGGGCGATCGCCACCCGCTGGCCCTGGCCGCCGGACATCTGACCGGGCCGGTGGTGCCGCACGTCGTCGATCTCCAGCCGCTCCAGCCAGCGGGTGGCACGGGACTCGGCCTCCTTGCGGCCGACGCCGACCAGCCGCAGCGGCAGGGCGACATTCTCCGTGCAGGTCAGCTCCGGCACCAGCTGGCCGAACTGGAAGACGAAGCCGAAGTCGGCACGGCGGAGCGCGCTGCGCCGGGCATCCGACAGGGCGGAGAGCTCCTTGCCCCGGTAGTGCACGGTGCCGGAGTCGGGCGGCACGATGCCCGCCAGACAGTGCAGCAGTGTGGATTTCCCGGAACCGGAAGGGCCCATCACGGCTACGACTTCACCCGGATGGATGACGAAGTCGGCCCCGGCCAGGGCGGGGGTGCTGCCGTAGGTCTTGTGCAGCCCGCTCGCGGTGAGCAGCGCACTCGTCGAGGCCGTCATCCGCGCACCACGTTCGCGAGCCGGTCGAGGCGGGCGGCGGCGGTCTCCAGCCAGCGCAGGTCCGCTTCGAGATGGAAGAGCGCGTGGTCGCAGACGAGCTGATCAGCGAGATCGCCGTCCTTCTTGCGGCGGGTCAGCTCACGCATCAGCCGCAGGTGTTCGGCGCGCTGGGTGTCGAGCAGCTCGGCCGCGTCCCGCCCGGTGAGCAGGGCGAGCACGACCTTGGTGTAGAGGACGCTCTGCAAATACGGCTCGGGCTTCTCGGGACTGGCGAGCCACTGCTCGACGTCGGTGACGCCGGCGTCGGTGATCGCGTACCGCTTTCGCTCGGGGCCGCCGCCCGCCTCGATGCCGTCGACCTCGACGAGCCCGTTCTTCAGCAGGCGGGACATTGTCGAGTAGACCTGCCCGTAGTGCAGCTGCCGGTCGTGGCCGAACCGCTGGTCGAACGTGCGCTTGAGGTCGTATCCGTGACGAGGTCCGGATTCGAGAAGCCCGAGGAGTGTATGGCTGATGGACATGCGGGGACTATACACCATGGGTATACACCTGGTGTATACGTGCGATGTGCGGCTGCCCGGCCGCCGCGTTCAGCGGCGGTTCAGCGGGTGCGGGTACGGGCCTGCGGGAGGGGCGTGAAACACGACCTGCACAGACGCCGCCCGGGGAGTGCCGGTGAAGAGTGCCGGGACGGGCACTTCACAGCGCTGTGCGGGGTGACTTCAGGCGGCGTCCCGCCGCGAGCGCCTCGCCGACGGACAGCGCGATCCCGGCGTCCCCGAACGCGGCCAGGAGCCAGTCCGCCCGGTGCCCCACAGGCGGGTGGGGCACCGGGCGGTATGTGCGGACTGCGGCTGGGGTCTGCCTAGGGCTGCTGGGCGGACGACCCCGAGGGCAGTGCCAGTTCGAACCAGACGACCTTGCCCGTCGACAGGCGGGTGGCACCCCAGCGGCTCGCGATGCGATTGACCAGATACAGGCCGCGTCCGCCCTCGTCGGTCGCCCGCGCCTGCCGCAGTCTGGGCAACTGCGGCACATCGTCGCCGACCTCGCAGCGGAGCATGTCCGTCCGCAGCAGCCGCAGCGTGATCGGGCGTTCGGCATACCGCACCGCGTTGGTCACCACCTCACTGACCAGCAGTTCGGCCGCGTCGGTCAGCTCCTCAAGGCCCCAGCGCGCCAGTGCGCGCCGCGCCAGCCGCCGGGCCTGTCCCGCGGTCTGGGCACGCGGGTCCAGATACCAGTACGCGACATCGCTGGGGGTTATCCCGTCGAAGCGGGCGGCCAGCAACGCGATGTCGTCGTCGCGGTCCCCGGGCCCGAGGATGTCCAGCACCTCGTCGCACAAGGGCTCCAGCGGCGGCGCCGTACCCGGACGGGTAAGCCGTGCCGTCTCCGCCAGCTTCTGGCGCAGGAAGTCGATACCCGTCCACACATCGCGGGTCCGCGACTCGACGAGCCCGTCCGTGTAGAGAATCAGCGTGGCCCCCTCGGGCGCGTCGAGCTCGACCGCCTCGAAGTCGACTCCGCCGACGCCGATCGGCGCACCCGCCGGTATCCGCAGCACCTCTGCCCGGCCGTCCCGGTGCAGCAGTACGGGCGGTGGATGGCCCGCGTTCGCGATCAGGATGCGGTGGGCGACGGGGTCGTAGACCGCGTACAGACAGGTGGCCATGCGGTCGCTGCCGAGCCGCTGGGCCTGCTCGTCGAGGTGGTGCAGCACCTCCTGCGGCGGCAGGTCGAGACCGGCGAGGGTCTGCGCCGTCGTCCGCAGCTGACCCATGATCGCGGCCGAGGTCATCGAATGGCCCATGACATCGCCGACGACCAGCGCCACCCGGCTGCCGGGCAGCGGGATCGCGTCGTACCAGTCGCCGCCGACCCGGGCGGTCTCGGCCGCGGGCAGATAGCGGCTGGCCAGGGTGCAGCCGGTGGGCTGCGGCAGGGCGTCGGGGAGCATCGTCCGCTGGAGCTCGTCGGCGATGTACGCCTCGCGCCCGTACAGCACCGCCTTGTCCACACCGAGCGCGGTGTGGGTGGCGAGCTGCGCGGCGACGAGCAGATCCTCCGCGTCGAAGGCGGGGCGCTCCGGGCGGCGCAGGAAGACCGCCGCCCCGATGACGCGCCGCCGCCCGCGCAGTGGGGCGAGGATCGCGCGGTAGCCCTCCGGGATGTCACACCCAGAGCCCAGCAGTTCGGGCAGGGCGGCGTTGGCCGCGTCGGATTCGGCGAAGACGGGGCGGACGCCGCGCAGCACCTCGGCGAGTGGACCGCCCGGCCGTACCTCGGTGTGCTCCGCCGCGCTCTCTCCCGTCGAGTCCCCCCGGGCCGGACCGACAAGCGGCAGCCCGCTGCCCCTGCGCTCCTCCGGAATGCGGTCGCTGCGCCGCAGCCGCAGTACGACCGGACTGACCGGACGCTCGTCGCCCACGGGCAGCGGGTCGCTCAGATAGACGAGGATCGCGTCGGAGTACGCGGGCACGCTGGCCCGGCACAGCCCGAGCACGGTCTCGTCCAGGTCGACACCGCGTGCGATGCGCCGGGTCGCGGCGCCGACGAAGCGCAGCCGGTCACCGCCCCGGCGCTCGCGCTCGGCACTCTCGCCCGCCTCGGCGGATGTGGGTCCCGTCAGCGCCACGGCCGTGCCCGCGGGTGGGGCGAGCGCGCCGGGCGGGGGTGCGGCGGGGTCCTCCGGCGGGTGGGGGCCCGGTCTGCGCCGCCGGGTGGCGGCTCCGGGGTCGGGATCGACCGGCTCGTGGGCACCGCTCCTGTCAGCGTTCTTGGCCGCGCTCTTCGCCGTGCCCTGTCCGGTGTTCCGGGCCGTGGGCTTGGAGGCGGGTTTGGCCGTGGGCTTGGAGGTGGGCTTGGCGGCGGGTTTGTCCGCAGTCTTGCCCGCAGCCTTGCCAGTGGGTTTGGCCCCGCTCTTCGCCGGTGGCTTCGAAGCGCGCTTCGCAGCGCTTGATCCGCCCCGCGACCCGCGTCCGGCACGCTTCTGCGGCCCGTCGCCCGACGGGCGCCCCGCGCCGGGGGAGGGGGCGTCAGGAGCGGGCGCCTCGGCGGCAGGCGCATCGACGGTGTCCGCCCCGCGCCGCCGGCCGTTGCCCCGGGTGGGGGAGGCCTTCTGCTCACGAGGGTCGGGCACAGCGGCGTGCGCCGCCTCCTCCCGGCCCGGCGGCGGCAGGTCGGCGGCGCCGCCCGGCTCCTTCTCGCCGCTGCTCGGTCCCGTCGAAGGGTTCGGCGGTTCGGCTCTGCTCGCCGCAGGCGATTCGTGCTCCGTCACGCGTTGGGTTTCCGTCCGTCCGGGGCTGCGCGTCGGGCGCACCCAGAGCTTGGCGCTCGCGGCCTGGGGGGTGTCGTCAAAATGGCGCCGTCCTCCCCCCGGGCCTTGGCGGCCCGGGGCGCACCCCCTCGGAGGGCGATGCTCGCAGAGGGCACCTCCCGGCGGAGCCAGGGGGAGCATGGTGCGTGCGGCTGCAAGGCGGAGGAGCCTCCTCGTAGTTGGCTACTCGGATGATTCGACAACGCAGCGGACGTGTGCCAGGCGCCGCGAGCAAAGCGGGTACCTCCCGGGCCGCCAGGCCCAGGGGGAGGGACTTCGACGGCGCCCCCTAGGGGCGTCGTCTGCAGTGCAGGAAGAGCTGGATCTCTGGTGGTACTTCCGTGCTGGCCGGGGCAAAGGCATAGGATTCCTCCCCCGCGATCTCGAAGCCCGCATCGAGTACGATCCGGCGCAAATCGTCCCGAAGATATCCGGACACCCGGATCGTGTTACCCAGGAACGGTATCGAGAAATCGTTCACATCCGCTTCCACCATTCCCAGCGCTATCGGGGCACCCGGACGCAGCTGACCGTGGAGCATACGCAGTGCGTACGGGATCTCCACCTGCGGGAGCATCAGCAGCGAGAAGAAGGCGGCGACACCGTCGAACGGACCGAGTTCCCGGCGCTCCATATCGGCGATGTCGACGCGGTGGAACTCTGCTTCCGGAACGTTGCGATGACACAGCTCCAGCATGACGGGGGAGAGGTCCGTGCCGACGACATGGTGTCCGGCGTCGACGAGCTGACGGGCCGTGGGAAGCCCGGTACCACAGCCCAGATCGAGTACGCGCGAGCCCGCGGGCAGCTGCTTCGCGAGCCAGGCGCCCGCGATGAGCTGGCCCTCCTTGTGCGGGAAGGCGTCGTCATAGCGGTCACCGATCGCGTCGAAGGCCTCGGCCTGACCGCTACGATCCAACTCGGACCGGTCGTACTCATCGTACGCTCCCGGTCCGTCAGTGCTGCCCATGTGCGGGCTCCTCTCTGGCCACATGCCAAGTCCCCGAGAGGGGAAGGGAGTTGTGCAGCAGCTTTCTTCCGGAGGTTGATCCTACGTTTCCTCCAGGGGTCCGCATCAAGAGGTGCAGTGAGGTTGTCGCCCGGCTGTGATCGACGAGGCCCCTCATGGTTCGGACCTTTCCGCCGGCGCGGGCACGAAAGGCTTGCCGGGCCGTCCGCCCGCTCCGCGCGGCCCTGTGCGTTCCATGGCCGCCGGGTCGCGGTCCCAGTCGTCCGGAAGCGGCGGCACCGCCCAGTGCGGGTCCGGACGCCAGTGCTCCCAGCCGTCCGGGAAAGGCGGGCGCCAAGCGCGGATCGCCTCGACCGCCGCACGGCCCGCCGCCCGTACCCGCTCCGCCTGTGCCTCGTCCATCAGCCCGGCGAGCTGGGCCTGCTCGAACTCGTCCTCGTCGAGCAGCTCCCAGCGGCCGTCCGAGGACACCGCGATATCGAGGAAGTGGTCCTCGGAATCGATGCCGCCCGCCCAGCGTCTGTGCGGCTCCTCCAGATTCACGTAGTAGTTCTTGAACCGCCAGTCGCCGTCCCAGAACAGCCACACCGACCAGGCGTCACCGGGGCGGGCCAGCTTCAGCACCCCCGTGCCCCTCCACCACGACAGGGCGGTGGTGCGCGGCTTCGTATAGCGGGTGGACAGCGGCTCCAGGTGCAGCGGGGTGCCGTCCGCCAGCTCCGGTTTGACGCAGGCGGTACCGGGAGCGAGCCAGACCGCCAGCAGCGCCGGGGTGTCCTGGACGACGGTCACGGGCCGGCAGATGTGCGGATACCGGGAGCCGTTGGCACGGTAGCGCCACAGGATCTGCTCTCCGGGCGCCCAGCGGGTGCCCGGGGAATCGCCGGGGGGATCGCCCGGACCGCTCGCCCGGGGGTCCACCGTGTCCGCTGTCATGGGCAGAGCCTAGTTGGACCCGTACGCGACCGCCGTGACCTGTGCCGCAGGGCACCCGTTCGGGTGCGGAAAGAGAGCGGGCACGGCACGTCGTCCGGCCGATTGCGATACTGCGCCGCCGCGGCACCCCGGTGCCCGGAGTGCCGCCTCCCGCACAGGCAGCGGCTCATGGACGCGTCATGCCCAGCACGTCCAGCGCCTCGTCCAGCTCGGCGAGGGTCAGATCGCCCCGCTCGACGTGGCCCGCGCCCAGCACCGCCTCGCGGATCGTCGTCCGCTCGGCGAGCGCCTTCTTCGCCACCGCGGCGGCGTTCTCATAGCCGAGGAACCTGTTGAGCGGGGTGACAACCGAGGGTGAGGACTCGGCGTACTCGCGGGCCCGCTCGACGTTCGCCGTGATGCCGTCGACCGTGCGGTCGGCCAGCAGCCGCGAGACGTTCGCCAGCAGGCGCACCGACTCCAGCAGGTTCCTGGCCATCACCGGGAGCATCACGTTGAGCTCGAAATTGCCCGCAGCACCGGCCGCGGCCACCGTCGCGTCATTTCCCGTGACCTGCGCGGCGACCATCAGGGCGGCCTCCGGGATGACCGGGTTCACCTTGCCCGGCATGATCGAGGACCCAGGCTGGAGGTCGGGCAGCGTGATCTCGGCGAGGCCCGTGCGGGGCCCGGAAGCCATCCAGCGCAGGTCGTTGCAGATCTTGGTGAGGCCGACCGCGACCGTACGCAGCTGCCCGGAGGTCTCCACCAGGGCGTCCCGGGCGCCCTGGGCCTCGAAGTGGTCGCGCGCCTCGGTCAGCGGCAGGCCGGTGGTACGGGCGGTCTCCGCGATGACGGCGGCCGAGAAGCCCGGCGGGGTGTTGATGCCGGTGCCGACCGCCGTGCCGCCCAGCGGCAGCTCGGCCAGCCGGTGCAGGCAGGAGCGCAGCCGCTCCACGCCGTACCGCATCTGGGCGGCGTAACCGCCGAACTCCTGGCCGAGGGTGACAGGGGTGGCGTCCATGAGGTGCGTACGCCCGGACTTCACGACGGAGGCGAACTCGGCGGATTTCCGCTCCAGCGCCACCGCGAGATGCTCCAGCGCGGGCATCAGATCGCGGGCCACCGCCGCCGTCGCCGCGATATGGAGGGAAGAGGGGAAGACATCGTTGGACGACTGGCTGGCGTTCACATGATCATTGGGGTGGACGGGGGCGCCCAGCCGCTCGGTGGCCAGGGTGGCGACCACCTCGTTCATGTTCATGTTCGACGAGGTGCCGGAGCCGGTCTGGAAGACGTCGACCGGGAAGTGCTCGTCCCATCGGCCCCCGGCGACCTCCTCGGCCGCCGCGCGCACGGCCTCGGCCAGCTCGCCGTCCAGCACGCCCAGCTCGGCGTTGACCACGGCTGCCGCGGCCTTGATCCGGGCCAGCGCCTCGATGTGCGCCCGCTCCAGCCGCTGCCCGCTGATGGGGAAGTTCTCCACCGCGCGCTGGGTCTGGGCGCGCCACTTGGCGTGCGCGGGCACCCGCACCTCACCCATCGAGTCGTGCTCCGTGCGGAAGCCGCCCGGCTCGGCGGGGACGGCGGATTCCGGGTGCGCGGCCTTCCCGGCCTGCTGGGCGTGATCGGTCATGTCCCCGAATCTACTGCCTGCCTCCGACACTCGCGCCGGACGCTCACTCCCCACGCCCGCGGCCGACCGCCCGGCCGTACCGCTCCACCGCCGGCCGTACCGCTCCACCGCCGGCCGTGCCGCCCTGCCGCCGGCCGTACCGCCCTACCGGCCCGGCCCGACCGGGATCGAGGTGACGAACGGCTGTGCGGGGCCCGGGTCCGTGAAGAAGTCGTTCCCCTTGTCGTCGACGACCACGAACGCCGGGAAGTCCTCGACCTCGATCCGCCAGACCGCCTCCATGCCCAGCTCCTCGTACTCCAGAACCTCCACCTTCTTGATGCAGTCCTGGGCCAGCCGGGCCGCCGGGCCGCCGATGGAGCCGAGATAGAAACCGCCGTGCGTGCCGCAGGCGTCCGTGACCTGCTTGCTGCGATTGCCCTTGGCGAGCATCACGAGGGAGCCGCCCGCCGCCTGGAACTGCTCCACGTACGCGTCCATCCGGCCCGCCGTCGTCGGTCCGAAGGAACCGGAGGCGTAACCCTCCGGGGTCTTGGCCGGACCGGCGTAGTAGACCGCGTGGTCGCGCAGGTACGAAGGCATGCCCTCGCCCGCGTCCAGCCGCTCCTTGATCTTCGCGTGGGCGATGTCGCGGGCGACGACCAGCGGGCCCGACAGCGAGAGCCGCGTCTTGACCGGGTGCCGGGACAGCTCGGCCCGGATCTCGTCCATCGGGCGGGTGAGATCGACCCGGACCACGTCCTGGTCGGCGGCCTGATCGGCCAGCTCGGCGTCCGTCGTCTCCGGGAGGAAGCGCGCCGGGTCGGTCTCCAGCTGCTCCAGGAACACGCCCTCCGGCGTGATCTTGGCGAGGGCCTGCCGGTCGGCGGAGCAGGAGACGGCGATCGCGACCGGGCAGGAGGCGCCGTGCCGGGGCAGCCGCACCACGCGCACGTCGTGGCAGAAGTACTTGCCGCCGAACTGCGCCCCGATGCCGATCCGCTGGGTCAGTTCGAAGACCTGCTGCTCCAGCTCCTTGTCCCGGAAGCCGTGCCCGGCGGCGGAGCCCTCGGCGGGCAGCTCGTCCAGGTAGTGGGCGGAGGCGTACTTGGCGGTCTTGAGCGCGTACTCCGCGCTGGTGCCGCCGACGACGATCGCCAGGTGGTAAGGGGGGCAGGCGGCGGTGCCCAGGGAGCGGATCTTCTCCTCCAGGAACTTCATCATCGAACCCTCGTTCAGCACCGCCTTCGTCTCCTGGTAGAGGAAGGACTTGTTGGCGCTGCCGCCGCCCTTCGCCATGAACAGGAACTTGTAGGCGCCGCCGTCGGTCGCGTACAGCTCGATCTGGGCGGGCAGGTTGGTGCCGGTGTTCTTCTCGTCCCACATGGTCAGCGGCGCCAGCTGGGAGTAGCGCAGGTTGAGCCTGGTGTACGCGTCGTGGATGCCGTGCGAGAGGGCCTCCTCGTCGCCGCCGCCGGTCAGGACCTGCTGGCCGCGCTTGCCCATCACGATCGCCGTCCCGGTGTCCTGGCACATCGGCAGTACCCCGGCGGCGGCGATGTTCGCGTTCTTCAGCAGGTCGAGCGCGACGAACCGGTCGTTGGCGCTGGCCTGCGGGTCGTCCAGGATCCGGCGGAGCTGGCTGAGATGGGCGGGGCGCAGGTAGTGCGAGATGTCGTGCATCGCCTCGGCGGCGAGCGTGCGCAGCGCCTCCGGCTCCACGCTGAGGAAGGTGCGCCCCTCCGCCTCGAAGGTGCGGACGCCCTCCGAGGTGACCAGCCGGTACGGCGTGCTGTCCGGACCGAGGGGGAGCAGATCCGTGTAGGCGAACGCCGGGTGGTGCGGACGGGGGCTGGCGGACATCAGACATCTTCCTCTCGGCGGTGAGCACATCTCACAGAACGGAAGGGTAGAACGGGCGGGTGACAAAGGAGGATCCGGGGTAGTCGCGATCTATCGCGTCTGGGTACGCTGAGCGCGTGACTGACTCTCCGCTCGACAAGAGCCCTGCGACAAGCCTCGAGAAGTCGGCCGGGGCGGCTCCCGAGACCCGGCCCGTCGCCGGGCCGGTGGCGGAGCCGGGGCGCGCCGCGGCGGCGGACGTACGGGCGTCGGACGGCGACCGCGACCGCGTCGCGGACATCCTGCGGGAGGCCCTTGCCCAGGGGCGGCTGGACGCGGAGGAGCACTCCGAGCGGATCGACGCCGCCTACTCGGCGAAGACCATGGGTGAACTGCAGCCCCTCGTCCGTGACCTGCCCGAGGCGTCCGCGGGTGCAGGCGTCCGTGGCGCGGTCAGTGAACCCTCCGTCGGTGGCGGCGCCAGCGACAACGCGATTGCCATCTTCAGCGGTGCGACGCGCAGGGGCCGGTGGCGGGTCGGCCGCAAGACCAACGCCTTCGCCTGCTTCGGCGGAATCGAGATCGATCTGACCGAGGCGATCTTCGAGCAGCGCGAGATCGTGATCAACGCCACCGCGATCTTCGGCGGGATCGAGATCAGAGTGCCGGAGAACGTCACGCTGCGCGGCAAGGGCACGGGTATCTTCGGCGGCTTCGATGTGAAGACCAATGACTCGCCGGACACGGACGCTCCGGTCATCCTCGTGCAGGGCGTGGCGCTCTTCGGCGGGGTCGAGGCGAAGCCGAAGCGCGGCAAGCGGCTGCGCGATCTCCGCAAGCGCGGCTGAGCACCGCGCCGAGGGGGGGCCGGGGTACTGCCGGGCGCCGCCGACTGCGCTGCCGTCTCCACTGTCATCGCCGCTCAAGCCATGGTGAGGTCCCCTGTGAGGCCCTTGCGAGGGGCTGGCGTCGGCCGCTTCGGGATCGTTCCGAAGGGTGCCCGGGAGAGTGAACTCCCCGGCGTGGAGGTGTGCATGGGCGGCCACGGTGTGCATAAGCGCGCGCACAGCGGGTAGGGCTCGGGCATCGTCTCTCGTACGGTGGCAGTGCGATCTGCCGTGCGCAGCAGGACGGGTGAAGGTGAATCAATCGAAAGATTGCCCCGCCGAAGCGTCTCGTCAGGAGTAGACCGTGCTGCAACCGCCGCATCAGTCACTGCAGGCCGCCAGAGTGCCCGTCCAGAGCGCATCCGCGCGTGGCGATCACACTGGCCCCTGGCACACGGAGGCTGTCTGCCGCCGGGACGAGGCGGGGCTCTTCTTCGCCCCGTCGAAGGAACCGACCGCCGCCCGGCTCTCGCGCGAGCAGGCGGCCAAGCGGGTGTGCGCGGGATGCCCGGTGCTCATCGAATGCCGCGAACACGCGCTGGTCCAGCCCGAGCCGTACGGCGTCTGGGGCGGCCTCACGGCGGCTGAGCGCCGCGTGGTGCAGGCCCGCAGACGGCGGGCCGCGGCTGCGGCCGCGGAGAGCGCGCCGGTCCGCCGGATCGCCTGACGGCGCACGCCCGTGCCGGTCGGACGCCGGCACGGGCACGGACACCAGTACCGCACGCGCCGTTCCCGGTCATCCCGTTCCCGGTCACCGGGGGCGGAGGCCGTCCAGGAGGAGCCGCAGAGCAGCCATCGTGGCGTCCAGCCGGGTTTCGCCCGATGCGTCGTCCGGCGCGGTAGCGGCAGCGGTGGCAGTCGCGGTGGCGGAGGGGCGGGCGAGCCATACGGCTGCCTCGTTCATCGCCCCGGACAGCAGCCTGGTCAGCGGCTCGACGGGTTGCGGGACGATCGCGCCGGTGGCGATCAGTGCCTCCAGCGCCTCCGAGAGATGGCGCGCGGAGGACGCCTCGTCCATCGCCCGCCACTCGTTCCAGCCCAGTACGGTCGGCCCGTCGACCAGGGTGATCCGCTGGATCTCCGGGTCGGAGCCGGCGGCGAGGAAGGCACGGCAGCCCGCGAGCAGTTGTTCCCACGGGTCGTCATGGCCCTCGGCGGCCCCGGCCACCCGTCCGGCCACCTCCTGCTGTGCTTCCGCCACGACGGCCCGGAACAGACCGGCCTTGCTGCCGAAGTGGTGGTATGCGGCGCCCTTGGTCACCCCCGTGGCGCGCGCGATCTCCTCCAGCACCACCCCGTGGTAGCCGTCCCGAGCGAACTGCCGACGTCCCTCCAGCAGTAGGGCCCGGCGGGTCTCCGCGCGCTGCTCGGCTCTGCTCGCCATGTACGGCCTCCCTTCCTCGCGATTGACATACCCGAGGTATGTTACTAGCGTCATTGACATACCCAAGGTATGTGAAATCTCGTGGAGGAACTCTGTGAACGCCCAGCTCGACAGCTTCTACCCGGTGATCTGCACCAGCGACGTCACCGAATCCCGCGCCTTCTACACCCGGCACTTCGGCTTCGAGGTGGTCTTCGAAGCAGACTGGTACGTCAGCCTGCGCCGACCCGAACCGCCGCACTACGAACTCGCCCTGCTCGACCACACCCACCCGACACTGCCCGCCGCATACCGCAGGCCCGTTCAGGGCCTGATCCTCAACTTCGAGGTGGCGGACGTGGACGCCGAGCACCGGCGGCTGATCGGGGCGGCCGGGCTCACCGAGGAACTCGCACTGGGCAGTGAGGACTTCGGCCAGCGCCACTTCCTCCTCGCGGCACCCGACGGCGTACTGATCGACGTGATCACCCCGATCGACCCCGCGCCCTCCTTCGCCGCCCAGTTCAGCTAGGCCCGGACAGGGCCCAGGGGTGCTGCTGCGACCGCCACTTTGCCGCGCTGGCAAAAAACCTGGCAGCCACTCCGGGCAGCCTGCACGATCACGGGGAACGGGGAATGCGGGCGGAAGCCAAGCATCCCGGCGGGCGCAGGGCCGCCACGATCCCCCAGGAGCACCGGAGGAAACATGCAACAGCCCACCCATTCGCCGTCCACCCATTCGCCGTCCACCCCTCCGCAGGCCGTGCCGACGCAGCCGGAAGCCGTGCACCGGCTGGTGAGCACTCCGGGCGGCCGTATCCACCTGGTGGAGCAGGGCGCCGGACCCCTGGTCCTCCTGGTCCACGGCTTCCCGGAGTCCTGGTACTCCTGGCGCCACCAGCTCCCGGCCCTCGCCGAGGCGGGCTTCCGCGCGGTCGCCATCGACGTGCGCGGCTACGGACGCTCGTCCAGGCCCCGCGACAGGGCGGCGTACCGGATGCTCGACCTGGTCGAGGACAACGTCGCTGTCGTGCGGGCCCTCGGCGCCGAGACCGCGGTGATCATGGGCCATGACGTGGGCTCGGTCATCGCCGCCGACACCGCCCTGCTCAGGCCCGACATCTTCACTGCCGTCGGGCTGCTGAGCGTCCCCTACGCCCCGCGCAACGGCTTCCGTCCCACCGACATGTTCAGCCAGATCGGCGGGGACGAGGAGTTCTATGTCAGCTACTTCCAGGAGCCCGGCCGGGCCGAGGATGACATCGAGCCGGATGTGCGGGGCTGGCTGCGCGGGTTCTACGCGGCGCTCTCGGCCGACACCATGCCCACGACCCAGGAGGGCAGCATCTTCTTCATCCCCGACGGCGCGAAGCTCTCCGACCGCTTCACCAGCGACACCCTGCCGTCCTGGCTCACCGAGGCCGACCTCGACGTCTACGCGGGCGAATTCGAGCGGACCGGTCTCACCGGGGCGCTCAACCGCTATCGCAGCCTGGACCGGGACTGGGAGGACCTGGCCGCCTGGGACGGCGCACCGGTCACCCAGCCCTCGCTGTTCCTCGGGGGCGGGCTCGACGCCTCCACCACCTGGATGGCCGACGCCATCAACGCATACCCCACCACGCTGCCCGGCCTGGTCTCCTCACACATCCTGGAAGGCTGCGGTCACTGGATCCAGCAGGAACGTGCCGACGAGGTGAACCGCCTCCTCACCGACTGGCTCCGAGCCCTGCCCGCCCAGCGGCGTGGGCCGACCTCCTCACGCCCGCCGACGGGCGCGGCCTGACCCCGCTGTTCTGGTCCCACGTCCGGCCTTATGGCGAGGTCAGCCTCGATATGGACACCCGCCTGGATCTCGCTGCGGTCACCCTGCCGGGCCTTCGCGCGCCAGTGGCTCAGCGGCTCACTGCGGTCTCAAGGTCGATACGCGCCAGTTTCTCGGGATTGCGCACGGCATACAGCCCGGTGATGAGGCCGTCGTCGATGCGCACCGCCAGGACACTGTCGGCCTCTCCATCCAGCCTGACGACCAACGCGGGGTGCCCGTTGACCTGTATCGGCCGCAGCGACGCCGCAGCAACGAGCCGACCCAGCACGTGGGTCACCTGATCGGCGCCCACGACGGGCGCCAGCGCGGCTTGAGCGACTCCGCCGCCGTCGGTCAGAAGGACGACGTCCGGTGCGAGGATGTCGAGCAGGCGTTGCATGTCGCCTGTTTCGACCGCCTGCTGAAAGGCGTCGAGCGCGTTGCGGGCCTCGGTTGGGGAAAAGTCCCCACGCGGTCGGCGCGCGGCGACGTGGGTGCGCGCGCGGTGGGCGATCTGGCGGGCGGCAGCCGGGGTCTTGTCGACGGCGTCCGCGATCTCGTCGTAGCCGAGGTCGAAGACCTCGCGCAGCACGAACACCGCCCGCTGGATCGGCGCGAGCGTCTCCAGCACCAGCATCATCGCCATCGAGACGCTGTCGGCCAACTCGACGTCCTCGGCCACGTCGGGCGCGGTCAGCAGCGGCTCCGGGAGCCAGGGGCCGACGTAGGACTCCTTACGCCGGCGGAGCGTGCGCAGCCGGGTCAGCGCTTCGCGCGTGGTGATCCGCACCAGGAAGGCGCGCTGGTCACGCACCGTGTCGAGGTCGACGCCCGCCCAGCGCAGCCAGGTCTCCTGCAGGACGTCCTCGGCATCGGCGGCCGACCCGAGCATCTCGTAGGCGACGGTGAACAGCAGATTGCGGTGGGCGACGAACACCTTGGTGGCGGGGTCCATGCAGCCACCGCGAGCAAGGTGCTCAGCGGTGTCAGTGGTTCGCTCGCTGCCCTCGTTCATTCTCGGCTCCTGGCTGTTCGCTCTTGTTGGGGCTTCACAAATTCCCCCGGGGGATGCTCGATGCCCTAGTGGGCTGCAGTGCCGGCACTCTCGACCGTGTCACGCACAAGATGCCGCCCCAGGCCGCTCTGTGACAGCCAAATGTGGTGGCCTACGTCACATCGCCGCACTGTCACAGGGGCCGGGCGGGCGGCTTCTCCATGGTCGTCAAGATGCCGCGCGAACAGGCCGCGCGGCACGCAGTCCACGCGTGAGGACGAAACAATGGAACCCCGTATCAACCTGATGACCAACAAGATCGGCGCCAAGGTCAGCAAGCGCATCTACAACGTCAACCTGGCGATCCAGGAAGCATCGCTGCCCAAGTCCCTCCAGGAGTTGGTGGAGCTGCGCGCCAGCCAGATCAACGGCTGCGGCTGGTGCGTCGACGTCCACACCACGGAGGCCGCCCTCGCTGGTGAGACCGCGGGCCGGATCAACCTGGTCGCCGCCTGGCGCGAGTCCACCGTGTTCACCGACGCCGAGCGGGCCGCGCTGGCACTCGCCGAGGAGGGCACCCGCCTCGCCGACGCCCACCATGGCGTGTCCGACGAGACCTGGGCCCAGGTGTGCGAGCACTACGACGACGACCAGATCGCAGCGCTGGTCTCCCTTGTCGCCATGATCAATGCCGCCAATCGGCTCGGTGTGATCACGCGCATGCAGGGGGGTTCCTACGACCCCGGCATGTTCGCCAGCCTGTCGGACTGATCGAAGGTGAATCGCGGCCTGGCCCGGGATGGTTCGATCCGGGTCGGGCCCGCGCGGTCCCGGGCGTGGTCCCGCTGCATCTCGTCGAACATCTCAGCCACTCTGCCGACGTCCCGGGCCGCAGCCCGCAGCCCGCAGGGCCTCGGGCGGAAGGCCGGACAGCGCCTCTTGCCAAGCGACGATCTCCCGCGCATGGAACGGGTCGCGGCTTCGCCTCCCAGGAGAGGCCGACCTCGCCTTCCAGCGCGCGGAGTCGCTCCGCCCGTCGTTCAAGCGGGAGAAGCCCCGCAGGGCGAGTCGCCGCTGAACTCGGTGCGGCAGCTGATCGAGTCGGTCAACGACACGTTGAAGGGCCCAGCTCGATCTCGAACAGCACGACGGCCGGACCCTCGAAGGCGTCGCCGTCGATCACTGACCACCGTCCGGTCGGCCGTTGAGGCGCCGGGCTGTTCTATCAGCGCAGGTCGAGCCGCATCAGGACTCGGGGGTGACCGGCCAGCACCGAGGTGGTGTCGGCGGCGTGGGCGAACCCGGCGCGCTCGAAGTTCTTCCGGATCCCGGCGTACGCCATCGTCGCGTCGACCTTTTCGCCACCGCTGTCGAGCGGATACGCCTCGATCGCCGGTGCGCCGTGAACACGGGCGAACTCGACCGCGCCGGCAATCAGGGCGTGCGAGATCCCCCTCTTGCGATGGCCAGGGCGTACCCGGATGCACCACAGCGACCAGACCGGCAGGTCGTCAACGTGCGGGATCTTACGGCTGCGCGCGAAGGAGGTGTCCGAGCGCGGCGCCACGGCGGCCCAGCCGACCGGCTCGTCGCCGTCGTAGGCGAGCACTCCCGGCGGGGGCTCCGCACGGCACAGCTCGGCGACATACTCACCGCGGGCCGGCCCGCGAAGCTCGTTGTTGAGCTTCGACGGGATCCGGTAGCTCAGGCACCAGCAGACGTTGGCCCCAGGTGACTTCGGACCGACCAGGGTCCGGACATCCTCGAAGGCTGAAGCCGAGCGAACTGCGATGGTCATGGACCCACGATGTCACGACGTACCTGGTGACACCGCTCAACCCCCGATGACACGGCGCCACCGCATCGGAACTACTCGTCCAGTACGGCGTCACGCGCACAGCAGCCCGCCCATCGCCCTTTCTCCACGTACACGGATGGGACCGGATCCGCTCGGTGCGGGGTCCGGGGCGGTGTACGCCGCGGGGGCGGTGGCCGAGGATGTCGGCGACACCGGAGTCCGGGCGTGGCCGGGGCTCGAGGTGTGGGGGCCGACGTGCGGGCCCGCGCCGAGATCAGGGGCCCTCGTGTCCGAGAGCCGCCGCCAGCCGGACTTCGAGTTCGGCGAGCCGGGTGTGGTGGGGGGCGAGGGCCGTGTACCGCCAACCGCTGCCGTTGACCGGGCGGTCGGCGTAGAGGAGCACGCCGTCTGCGTCACCGGGCTGGAAGTCCAATCCCGCCTCGGCCAGGCGTGCGACCGCCGTGTCGAAGGACAGCGGCGAGGCGGCGGTGGCCGTCCCGGTGGACCATGCGGGCGTGGGGTGGCCCGTGCGGGCCAGTCGGCTCACCAGGGCGTGAGCCGTGGTGGTCGCGGTACGACGCACGTTGCACTCCAGCGCGTACAGAGTTCCGTCCCGGGTGCACACCGAGTCCAGGCTGTATGGCCCGCGGTAGCCTTCGGCGGCCAGATGGCCGCCCAGCGCCCGGGTCCAACAGGTCAGCTCCCTGCGCGCCGGGTCCGGCAGGTCGCGCGGGGGCGAGCGGTAGCCGGCGAAGGAGCAGTTGCTCATGCGCATCTCGCCGTCGTACGCCACCTCGGCCCGGGCGGCGGTGGCGTGTCCCTGAGCGCTGACGGCTCTCGTGTGGTCCACGTACCCCTCGACGACCCAGCGGCTGTCCGGGGGCGGCGCCGGCTGCGCCGGGCGGTCGCCGCGGGTGACGAAGTACAGGCCGTGGCCGCCTGCGGACCGGTCGGGTTTGACGACCACCCGCTCGTGCGCGGCCAGCAGCGCGCCGGTCACCTGGCCGAGTTCCGCGCCGGTGCACGCCCGGCCGTGCGGCAGCCGCAGGCCGAGTAGGCGGGCGACAGCGCGGAAGCCGGACTTCGTGTTCATGTCGGCCACCGCCCGCAGGGTGCCGGGATGCGGCACGCCCGCTTCGTAGGGAACGACGGGGATACGGAGGCTCGCGGCCAGGGCGACGGACGCTTCGTCCAGCGCGGTCGGGAGCAGGCGTGCTCCCGGGCGCTCGCGGACGAGGGCGCGCAGGGGCTCCAGCAGGCGGTGCTCGGCCAGCGCCTCGGCCATCGGCAGGTGCGGGGTGTCCGGCACGGTGATGACGGCCACGGAGCCCTCCGGGATGCCCAGCCGGTGGAAGACGTAGCGGCGGAAGGCGACGCTGAGGGGAACCGGGGTGATCACCACATCGCCGGACCGGGTGAGCCATAGTTTGCGCGGTGCTTGCTCTGACCACTGGCGGAGAACCGACTCCTCACGGAGATCGATCGCCAGCGGGGATACGAAATTGGCGAAGATGACGAGAGCGCCCGGGCCCTCGTGCTCGGTGATCATGATGAACCGCCTTCCGTATTCCGTATCCGCCAACCGGTCGATCCCCGGCGGCGCTTGCAGACCAGGGGCGAGAGCTCCTGATCTGCCGAACCGGAAGCGCGGCCGCTGCCCGAAGGACCGAGCCGCGTGGCCGGGATCAGATGGCCGGGTGACGGTCCTTCACGGGCTGCCGGGATGCTGTGCGGTTGCCGCCAGCGGAATGCGCAGGGCGGAGCGACCGTCCCGCCAGGCCCTCAGCAGGAGCCCGCCCAACTTGCCCTCGAGCAGGCCGGTGGCCTCGATACCGAAGGCAACGTCGGCGTCCAGACCGGGCTCGACCGCCAGCAGCGGGGCGATCACCTCGTGCCGGACCACCTGCTCGTGCACCGCGTCGGCCTCGACGTGCTCGTCGTAGAAGCGTGCGGCGGCCGGCCCGGCGCCTGTGCGCCGCATCGCCTTCGCGAGCCGCCGGGATCCGGGCGAGGACGTCACCTCCACCGCGGCGAAGTGCCCGACGAGAGTGCCGCGCAACGCCCGGTGCAGACCGAACAGCGACATCACATTGACCGTGCACAGCACCTGCGCCGGGGCCGCATCCAGATAGCGGCCGTAGGCGTGGTCCAGGCCGAGGTCGTCCATCAGGTCCGCGAAGAGCCGGGCGTGGATGTCTTCGGCGCGTCCGGCGCCGAACTCGTCGTACTCCACCGCCACCATCGCCGTCTTCGCACGGCCGTGCAGCCGGGGGATGACCCAGGCGTGCGGGTCGGCTTCCTTCAGGTGGTAGAGGGAGCGGAGCGCCGCGTACTCCCGGACCTGCCAGAGCAGGCCCTCGTTCTGCAGGTAGTTGCTCACGCCCGTGCCGTCGTCAACGGACGGTTCGACGAGGATTGCGGCCAGGGCGTCGTGCGCGCTCGCTCTCCGCGGTATGTCCGTTCGCAGGGCGTTCAGGAAACGGTGTTCCAGCGCGCTGCGCAGCCGCAGGAGATCGGGATCCCACTCCCGGTCGTCACCGACGCCGTCGAACCCCTGATAGTGCAACTCGTACAGCAGGTAGAGCGCCAGCTGAAGGTCGTCCCCGTACGGCTCGGCCTCCGCCGCGGCCTGCGGATTCACGAGAGGTGCGTGGCCGCCCCGCAAGGCCGACAGGACGGCGCCGGAGAGAACACCGCGTGGGGCAGGCAGCACGGGGCTGGTGTCACGCGCTTCGACGTAGGGCGCTGCGGTCATGACGCCTCACCTGAGTCCGCCGGAGTGGTGGCGTCCGTCGAGGTGACGTCCGTCGAGGTGGCGGCAGACGCGGCGGCGCGGCGGCGGTGGCTCGTGTCGCACCAGGGATAGGTGCGGCTGCGGCGGCAGGTGCACACCGCCACCAGGAAGCGCTCGGAGGTGGCGGTCGCGCCGTCGTCCCCGGTGACGGTCACGGGACCTTCCACCAGGAGAGGGCCGCCGTCGCGTGAGAGGCGGACACGGCGGGGGTCAGCTTTGTCGCGCACGGATGACCACCAGTTCCTCCTTGTCCTGATGTTCGTCGTCCATCAGCCCCTGATCGCGCAGCCACGGCAGACGGGAGCGCAGCACCGGGCCGAGGGGGACGAGTTCGCGGTCGATGACCTCCGCCTCGAGTCCCACCCGCGCGAGGACATCGATCGTGGCGTGGACTCCGCACATCTTCGAATGGATCATGAGTAGTTTTCCGCCGGGACGCAGCACGCTCGCGGCGGTCGCACAGACCCGGTCGACGACGGCACGGCCATCCCGGCCGCCGTCCCACGCGCGCGCCCTGCCGCGCAACGGCGGCAGGGCGGCGGGTGCCGGCACGTAGGGGGGATTGCTGATCACGATGTCGTAGTCCCCCGCGTCGAGGGTGGACAGGTCGCGATACCGGACTGTGACGCGCCTGCGGTGGAATGCGGCGTTCATCCGGGCACAGAGCACCGCCCTGTGGGAGATGTCGACGGCCGTGACCCGGGCGCCGAGCTGGGCGGCGTGCACAGCCAGGGCCCCGCTGCCGGTCCCGAGTTCCAGCACACGCGTTCCGGGGCTGATGTCCTCCTGGCCGACAGCACGCATGAGGAGGTGCGTGTCGTGCCGCGGAGCGTAGACGCCCGGCATCCTCAGCATCCGCCGTGGCCTGCTCCGAGGTGATACGGCCATGGCCGCCTCTCGTCCTCGTAGTGACGACGACTGCCCGTCGCCCGTCCAGGATGAGCCGCCCGCGGCCGGGCCGCCACTCCGGCGGTCACGGAACGCATCCGGTGACCATCCGTACCCCGCAGGGTCTTGGAGCGGGACGGCTGATCACGTGGCCAGGGCCCGGTTCTCTGCGGCAGGGCGGGAGAGCTCCAGGCCGGCGGTCGCGCCGGCATGGTCACCGCACGTGTCCGGTCGAAGGCCTCTGGCCCGCACCGGACAGACCGCAGCCCGATGTGGCCGACGTCAGCGGCCGAGCATGCTGCGCCGGCCGGGCGGTCCAACCGGTCGGCCAACGACTTCTCATCGCCGCCAGTCACGCCATCCGGCGCCGGGACGGAGATACAGTCTGGTCCGGGAAACCGACCAGTTGAGGGGGCTTGCGTGCTGGAGGTCATGACGCTGGGGGCGCTCACCGCGCTCCTCGCCGCCGTGGGGAACGGGGCCGCCGGTGAGGTGGGCAGACGGTTACTCCTGTCGACCGGCGCGCAGGTCAGACGAACGCTGGGACGGGAGACGCCTCTGCCTGCCACGTCTGAGGGCTATGTGCGGCTCGCCCACGAGATCCACCCGGTCCTGCGAGGGGATCGGAGTCGCAGCGCGGAGTGGGCGGCTCTGCTCGAGAGTTTGCCGGTCTCCGCGCACACCCTGCGCCCTGGGCCTGGGCTCCCGCCTGCCACGAGAGAATTCACCGACCGGCGCGGTGTGTTGAAGGAGTTGCAGCGGGAGGCGACACGCGCAGCGGCGGGGAGGCCGCGGGTAGCGCTGCTCCACGGGCCTCCGGGGATCGGCAGCAGCGCCGTGGCGCTGCACTGGGGTGCAGATCAGATCACCCGCTTTCCTGGCGGTCAGTTCTATGTCGACGCCCGCGATGCACCGGGGGAGCGAGGTCTGGAGCCAGCCGCGGTCCTGTCGCGCCTGTTGCAGCAGATGGGCGTCGAACCCGAGCACATGCCCCCTACCGAGGCCGGGCGCGAACGGCTCTCTCGCCAGCTCGTGGCAGGGAGCAGGGCGCTCATCGTGGTCGACCACGCGACCTCGGCAGCGCAGGTTCGCGCCCTCGTGCCCGCTACACCCGAGGTCTTTCTCCTGGTCGTCTCCTCCGGGCCCGCCTTCGGTGTGGAGGCGCGGCGCATCGCCGTGCCTCCACTGGCAGACCGGGACGCCAGGGAAATGCTGAAGAGGGTGGCGGGCCCGGACAACTGGAGACTGCTCAAGCCACAGACGTCGGCGCTGCTGGAACGGTGTGCCGGTAACACCCTCGCCCTCAAGGCGGCAGCGAGCAGGCTGCTGGTCGCGGAGCCGGCCTCGATGGACCCCGAGGAGAGGCCCACCGCACGTCATCCGGTGCGCACCATGGTCGAGGCCGCGTGTGGCGGTCTTCCACCCGAGACCGCCCGGCTCTGCCGGCTCAGCGCGCTCGGCGGCTGGCCGACGGTGGACGCTCCGCTCGCGGGGCGAGCGGCCGACGTGACACGCGAAGACGCGGCGCGGATGCTCGCAGAAGCTGCGGACGCACAGCTACTGGAAACACTGGGCGACGGCCGCTTCCGGTTCCGCCCCGAGGTCCGTCACTGCCTGGCGGACGACGCGGCGGCGCAGTACGGCGTCCCCGTTTGCTCGGCGGCGGTTTCCCGTGTGCTCGACGCCTTGTTGAATCGGGCACTGCACGCCGCGCATGCCGCCCTGCCTCAGAGCTGGCGGACGGAGCCGCCTCCGGCGGCGGGAGACGCCTTCGAGATGCCGACCGAAGGAACCGCCGCGCTGCTGAAAGACGTTGGCAACCTGGTCCGGGCGGTCGCGGTGGCCGAAGAGTACGGCAACGCAGATACGGCGATGCGCCTGGCCCGCGCACTGTGGCCGCTGCAGTTGAAGGCCGGGTACTGGGATGAGGTGCTGCCGGCGCTGCGGTTCGCCACGCGGTGTGCCGACGAGCACAGCCCGGAATCCCGGATGGCCGGCGCCCTGTACTTCCAGCTGGGCCACTGCCTCGGGGAGCTGGAGCGCTGGGAGGAGGCGGACGAGGCAGTACACGCCGCCCTCGCCTCCGAACGCGCCGCCGGTCACGTGAGGGGAGAGGCGTCGGCCGTGGAACTGCTCGGCCTGCTACGTCTAGGCCGGTGGCTGTACGACGAGGCGTACGAACGGTTCGGTGAGGCTGAGCGTCTCTACCGGCTCATCGCCCCCGGCCACGAGGGGGCGGAGGACATGCAGCGTGCGCTCGCCCTGGTCGGGCGCCACCAGGGGCGCGCACTGCGCGGGATGGGTCGTCTGGAGGAGTCCCGAGCACGATTGGAGGCCGCCTGCGACTTCTTCGCCGAACAGCACGAGCCGTACAACCACGCTCGTGCCCTCACCGACCTCGCCGAGCTGCTGCATGAAGCCGGCGAGGACGACGCGGCGCTGACGAACATCGCCCGGGCCGAGCGGCTGCTCAGCCCGGAGGAGGGGACCGTCGGCCCGCACCTGGACTATCTGGCGCGTCTGCGGCTGCGCTGCCGGGCGACGCGTTAGCGGGTGTCACCGTCACCGGGTGCACACCGCCGGCGGCGTGCACCCGCAGCCTCGCCCCGGCGGCGGGGACCGGTCCGCCACGAGCCAGCCAGGCGTACAGCGCCGACGCATAGGCGGCGGGGTCGGCATCGGCCTCCGAGCCTGCCGTCAGGACAAACCCGCCTCGCTCACGGGCGCGCACGATGCAGGTATGCGGGCCGGTCACGTACGCGGC
This sequence comes from Streptomyces gossypii, assembly GCF_025165795.1. Classification (GTDB taxonomy): domain Bacteria; phylum Actinomycetota; class Actinomycetes; order Streptomycetales; family Streptomycetaceae; genus Streptomyces; species Streptomyces gossypii. The sequence continues at coordinate 297,022 of NZ_JAJAGO010000008.1, read as the reverse complement.
GACCGTGCAGTTCGGGTACCGGTGCAGCACCTCGTCGGCCCATCCCGCCGGACCACTCAGGCGGGGATCGTCCGCCGATCCTTCGCGCACGATCACATCGGCCAGGGTGAGATCCCCCGGATCCCGGGTGTCCTCGTGCACGGCGAGGTGCGCGACACCGGAGGCGCCGTACGGATGACCGACGGAGCGTTCGATCCAGACGTCCGTGCCGCGGACCCGGGTGCGTACGTTCAGAGGGGCCGTTCGTCGCGGAGGGTCGTACGGAGGCAGCGGCAGCGGCTCCAGCAACGCCGCAGTCGATGACTCCGGGAGATCCATCAGCGCGTAGAACTGCCGCCGCAGCAGTTTCGCCGAAGCGCCCGGTGCGGAGCTGGTGAATTCCGCCGGCCCGGCCAGGGGCCGGTGTCGCGCGAGCAACTCCTCCAGCTGATCGCGCAGCGGACCGGCGGTATCAAGTCGTGGGGCCTCCCGGACGAACGCAGCGACTGGCGCCTCCGGGTCCAGCCCTTCCTGGGACGCAGCCGCCAGGGTGACCGGGACGCCCAAGGCCGCGCCATAGTAGGTGACCGCTCCGAAGTCCCCGAGCACGACGTCCGCGGCGAGCACCGCTTGCCGCCATGCGTGCACAGGATCGATCAACGTCATGCCGCTGCGGCACGCCCGGTCCAGCCAGACACGAATCTGACCCGGCCCGTGGCCGTACCAGATGTTCGGATGCAGGACGGCCGCCACACGAAAGTCGTCGGCGGGGAGCTCGGCCGCCAACCGCGTGAGCAGAGCGGGCAGCACGTCCTGTTCGCCACCGTCACCGAAGAACCCCTCCGGATTCCACGTCGAACTGAGCACCACCAGGCGTTGGCCCCGGCGTACGCCGAGAGCACGCCGGAACCGTTCTCGGAACGCGCCGGCGGCCAGCATGCGGTCGAAACACGGATCGCCGCCCAACACGGCAGATGCGACAGCCTCGGGACATGCGTGACGCAGCCGTGTCAGCTGCTCCGGGTGGGACAGCACCAGGGCATCCACGAACGGCTCGCCCTCAGCGAGTAGCCACTCCGGCGACAACCCGAACGTCGGCTCCCGGTCTCCGGCTCCCGGCTCCCGGCTCCCGGCTCCCGGCTCCCGGCTCCCGGCTCCCGGCTCCCGGCTCCCGGCTCCCGGCTCCCGGCTCCCGGCTCCCGGCTCCCGGCTCCCGGAGCTTCTTAGTGTATCCGACCCCGTGTGACAAAACAGCCAAATTGCCCTGTATTCGGTGGAGTTGGCCGCCGAAACTCGCGGAGATAGCCAGGTCGACCGGTGTCCTCAACGCCTGTTCCCAGGGAAGTACGGGTAGGCCGACTTGGGCGAGCAACTCGCGGGTCCCTGCCTGGAAGGGGGAGGACCCAGTTGAGGTGACCAGCAGTTGCACTCGGAAGTCGTCGTAGAACAGCGGCAGCACGTCCAGAAGGCGCCCGGCGGAAGTGACGTTGTGCACGACGAGTAGTACTCGGCGGGGAGCATCTCTGCTCGACCACCGTCGGGAGCCCTCTCCGACGGGGACCCGAATTGCCACGGAATCAGCCGGTCCCACTCGTCACCCCCTGCCGCCGCGTGCCGTCTTCGCCCCAGTGAGCAGCCTAGACGAGCGCCAGAAGGGGCCGACATGTCGGTTGGTCACGACGGGCCCTCCGGCGTCCCGGGTGCACCCGGCGGAAGGGACGTCCGCCACAGCCCGCGTTGATCTACGGCCTGTCATTGCGGCCCGACGGGCTGGCGACCGCGAGAAGCTGGTCCATGGACGCGCCTGGTGGGCGGCCGAAGCCGCTGTCCTCCCCCCGCACCGGCACACTCGGCACGCTGCGGACCGCAAAGGCCGCCCAACCCACTCCACCGCAGGTCAGACGGCCTTTCGCTGAACGTATTAGACGTTGAAGCGGAACTCCACCACGTCGCCGTCCTGCATGACGTACTCCTTGCCCTCCATGCGGGCCTTGCCCTTGGCGCGGGCCTCGGCGACGGAGCCCGTCTCGACGAGGTCGGGGAAGGAGATGACCTCGGCCTTGATGAAGCCCTTCTGGAAGTCCGTGTGGATCACACCGGCGGCCTCCGGGGCGGTGGCGCCCTGCTTGATGGTCCAGGCGCGGGATTCCTTGGGGCCGGCCGTCAGGTAGGTCTGCAGGCCGAGGGTGCGGAAGCCGACGCGGGCGAGGGTGGCCAGGCCCGGCTCGTTCTGGCCGACGGTCTGGAGGAGTTCCAGTGCCTCGTCGTCCTCCAGCTCCGCGAGGTCGGCCTCCAGCTTGGCGTTGAGGAAGACCGCTTCGGCGGGGGCGATCAGGGCCCGCTGCTCGTCCTTGAAGGCTTCGTCCACCAGTTCGTCCTCGTCCACGTTGAAGACGTAGATGAACGGCTTGGTGGTCAGCAGGTGCAGCTCGTACAGGGGGGCGACGGCCTCGGTGCCCTGGGCGATACCGGCGGAGAAGAGGGTGCGGCCCTCCTCCAGGATGGCCTGGGCCTCTTCGACGGCCTTCAGCTCGGCCTGCCGGTCCTTCTTGACCCGGGCCTCCTTCTGGAGCCGGGGGAGTGCCTTCTCGATCGTCTGGAGGTCGGCGAGGATCAGCTCGGTGTCGATCGTGTCGATGTCGTTGCGGGGCGAGATCCTGCCGTCCACATGCACGACGTTGTCGTCCTTGAACGCCCGGATGACCTGGCAGATCGCGTCGGCCTCGCGGATGTTGGCCAGGAACTTGTTGCCCATTCCCTCGCCCTTGCTCGCGCCGCGCACGATTCCCGCGATGTCGACGAAGTCGAGGGTGGCGGGAAGGACCTTCTGGGAGTTGAAGACCTCGGCCAGCTTGGTCAGGCGGGCGTCGGGGATGCCGACGACGCCGACATGCGGGTCGATGGTGGCGAACGGGTAGTTGGCCGCCAGCACGTTGTTCTTGGTCAGAGCGTTGAACATGGTCGACTTGCCGACATTCGGCAGGCCGACGATTCCGATCGTGAGCGACACGTGGCGACTTCCCGTAGCGAGTGGATCTTGGTGGACCGGCCGGTGTTCGAGGGCCGATCCACCAGTCTACGGGCGGGGTCGGCCCTCAAGCGACGGGAACCGGGAGCTGTCGACGAGTGCCGGCAGCGGCTCAGGAAGCTGGAGCTTGTCGCCCCACGGCACGGTGTGCTGGGCCCGGTACACTCCGCCGACCGGATCGGAGAAGAGGACGATCTCTTCCGCTAAGGGGCCGACGAGCAGGTACAGCGGGGTGCCGGACTGCGCGTACTGCTTGCGCTTGGACGTCCAGTCCGTGTTCTGACTCGAACGCGAGACCACCTCCGCGGTGAAGATCACCTCGATCGGTGGAATCTCCGTTTCCCAGGTGTCCAGTACGTGGTGCGGTGCCACGAAGAGGTCTGGGACCGAGAAATCGTCGCTCCCGGGAGCGCGGTCGACCCCGAGGTTGCCCTCGAGGTCGTATCCCTCGGGCAGGAAAGGCTTGAGAGCCTTGCCCACCTCCCGAATGATCCGTCCGTGCTTTCCACCGGAGTCGGTGAGACGAGGATGCCCCCCCCAATGATCTCCACCCGGTCCCCTCGGGCACCGGGAGTTCATGGGCGACCTCGCGCAGGCTTGCTGTCGCCACCTCTGCCTCCGGAAGCGTTGCAGTCATATGGTCAACCACCTCCTCCCCGAGCCAACGGTGCCATGGCGGCACGGTCACGGCCCATCGAACTGACGGGCAGTAGGCAATCCCTGCGTGTTCATGCCGAGGTTTTACGGGGGTGGCGGCCTAGGTTGGTGCGGTGGAGCAGCGCAGCACAGGTGTGTCCCAGCAGAGCGAGCCGCAGGCGGTGCCCGCCGCCCGGCGGTCGAGGCCGCCGTGGCTTCCGCGCCCGGTACGCGAGGCACGGGGCGGAGCGGAGGCGCGGCAGCCGCGCAAGCCGCGTCCCGATCCGGTACGGGCTCCCACGGGGACGGAGAGCACGGGGAGCGCGAGCGTGCGCAGCGGTACCCCGGCCTACCGGGCGCTGTCCAGGCTGGCCCGGCTGCCCCGCGCGCAGGCCCTGGCCGTCGCGTGGTCGCGGCTGCCCAACCCCCGGCTCACCGCGCTGGGCAGCGGGCTCCTAGGAGTGCTGGCGATGCTGCTGGTCGGTGGCCTGGACGCGCTGCTGCTGGACTCCGCGGCCGCGTACGGTGTCTGTTTCCTGCTGGTGAGTGCCTTCTGTGCGCTCTGGGTGCGCCCCGCGGACCTGATCGCCGCCCCGGTCTCGGCGCCGCTCGCCTTCACCGCCGGGCTGTTCTTCACCAGCCCCGGTTCGGACGGCTTCAGCGGCACGCTGATGGGCCTGGTCTCCGGGCTGTCACTGCAGGCGGGCTGGGTGTACGCCGGAACGCTGCTGGCCGGGCTGATCGCGCTGGTCCGCAGGATCGCGTACGTGCGCCGGAGGCGGGCCGAGCGCCGGGCGGCCGTCGGCGGCCCGGTAGCAGGGAGCCCCGCGCGCCACCCTCGTGCCACTGCGCGCGCGGCCCCGGCCGCTCCCCGCTCCAACCCCCAGGTCTAGGGCGCCGCCGGACAGATCGCCCAGGGCCTAGCTTGCCGCCTTCTGCGCAGCCTCGGTGCGCAGGTCGCGGCGCAGCTCCTTCGGGAGCGAGAACTGCACGTGCTCGTCCACCGGCTGTACGACCTCCAGGTCGTCCCAGCCGCGCTCCTTGAGCCATTCCAGCACTCCGTCGATCAGCACGTCCGGGACGGACGCACCCGAGGACAGGCCGACCGTGCCGACACCTTCCAGCCAGGCCTCGTCGATCTCGCTGGCGTCGTCGATGAGATGGCCTGCCCGTGCGCCCTGCTGGATGGCGGTCTCCACGAGGCGGACGGAGTTCGAGGAGTTCTTGGAGCCGACGATCAGGACGAGATCCGATTCGGCGGCCACCTGCTTGATGGCGGTCTGGCGGTTCTGCGTGGCGTAGCAGATGTCGTCGCTCGGCGGGCTGAGCAGGTTGGGGTAGCGGCTCTGGAGGGCGTCGACCGTCTCCATCGTCTCGTCGACCGAGAGGGTGGTCTGGGAGAGCCAGACGACCTTGTCCGGGTCACGGACCTCGACGTTCTCGACGTCCTCCGGGCCGTCGACCAGCGTTATGTGGTCGGGCGCCTCGCCGCTGGTGCCGATGACCTCCTCGTGGCCCTCGTGGCCGATGAGGAGGATGTCGTAGTCGTCGGCGGCGAAGCGGACCGCCTCCTTGTGCACCTTGGTCACCAGCGGGCAGGTGGCGTCGATGGTGGCGAGCCCGCCGCGTTCCGCCTCCCGGTGGACCTCGGGGGACACGCCGTGTGCGGAGAAGATCACGATCTCGCCCTTGGGTACCTCGTGCGTCTCCTCGACGAAGATGGCGCCCTTCTTCTCCAGGGTCTGCACCACGTATTTGTTGTGCACGATCTCGTGGCGTACGTAGATGGGAGCGCCGTACTGCTCAAGCGCCTTCTCGACGGCGATCACGGCACGGTCCACCCCGGCGCAGTAGCCACGGGGGGCGGCGAGCAGGACACGGCGGCCGGAGGAGCGACGCGGGGCGTCCCCGGCCGGGGCGGCGGCGGGCCGGCTGGCGGGAGTGGCAGTCATGTGCTCCATCGTACGGGCCGTGCCCCGTCCTCCGTCTTGATGCAGTGCGGGTGTCCGTGTGTCCGTTCCGGGGCAAGAGGGGCTTTCTGCGGCAATGTGGACGCCATGCCTGACGCCATGCCTGACGCCATGCCTGGAGATACGAAGTCCCCGCCCGGCGGTCTGCGGCGCACACTCACCACTCGGGACCTCGTCGTCTACGGGCTGCTGTTCATCGCGCCGATGGCACCCGTCGGCGTCTTCGGCGCGCTGGACGCGAAGAGCCACGGCGTGGTGCCGCTGGTGTACGTGGTGGCGACGATCGCGATGTCCTTCACCGCCTACTCGTACGCCCGGATGGTGCGCGTCGTGCCCCGGGCGGGGTCCGTCTACGCCTACGCGCGCAGCGGTCTGGGGGAGGGCGCGGGTTTCGTGGCGGGCTGGATGATGCTGCTGGACTATCTGCTCATCCCGGCCGTCGCCTATCTCTTCTCCGGTATCGCGATGGAGGAGCTGGTGCCCTCGGTCGACAAGTGGGTGTGGATCGTCATCGCTGTGCTGGTGACGACGGCGCTCAACCTCTCCGGGGTGCGTACCGCCGCGGTCGTCGGCTTCGTGGTGCTGCTGCTGGAGATCGCGGTACTGCTGCTCTTCGTGGCGGCGGCGCTGGTGGTGCTGGTGCGGGACGGGGCGGAGCGTGACTGGCTGACCCCCTTCACCGGTGACCGCGACTTCTCGACGCGGGCGTTGCTCAGCGCCGTGTCGGTGGCGGTCCTCTCCTATCTGGGCTTCGACGCGATCGCGAACTTCGCGGAGGAGGCCAGGGGCGCCGGCCGTACGGGAGAAGGGAAGACGGCCTCGCCCGTGGCACGCGCCCTGGTGGGGTGCCTGCTGCTGGCGGGGGTGCTGTTCCTCGTGCAGACCTATCTGGTGGCGCTGCTCTCCGAGGACTCCTCGCGTCGGCTGGCCGAGAACCCCCAGGAGCAGGGCGCGGCCTTCTATGTGGCCGTGGAGGAGGCGATCGGTGGCTGGCTGCACACCACCGTCGCGGCCAGCAAGGCGATCGGCGCCGCCTTCGCCGCGCTGGCCGGGCAGGCGGCGGCGGGGCGGTTGCTGTTCGCCATGGGGCGCGACGGCAGGCTGCCGCGGGTGCTCTCCAAGGTGGGCGAGACCAGCAGGGTGCCGCGCTGGGCACTGCTGCTCTCCGCCGTGGTGACGATGGGTGCGGCGGTATGGGCGTCACGCGCGGAGAACGGGCTGGACGAACTGGTCTCGATCGTGGACATCGGGGCCCTGACGGCCTTCGCGATGCTGCATCTGTCGGTGATGGGCTATTTCGGGGTACGGCGGCTGGGCGATCGTCCGGTGAGCCTCCTGGGGGACTGGACGCTGCCGCTGCTGGGGCTGGCGATCACGGTCGCGGTGATCGTGACGGCTGAGCAGGACGCGCAGCTGCTGGGCTGTGCCTGGCTGGCCGCGGGACTGCTGGTGCTGGGCCTGCAGTATCCGCTTCGCCGCCGGCGTGGGCGCGATGTCGGTGACAGGCCGTAGCCTCGGGGGATGGCTTTGCACACGACAGCAGAGGCGCCGATCCCCGTCGGCAAGGTCTCGCAGCTCATCGGCGAGTGGATCAACCGGCTCGGCACGGTCTGGACGGAGGGCCAGATCACCCAGCTGAACAGACGCTCCGCCAAGAGCTGGGTCTATCTGACGCTGCGCGATCCCTCGCAGGAGATCTCCATCGACGTCGTCTGCCCGCCGGACGTCTTCGCGGCCGTGGCCGACGTCGTGACGCAGGGCGCCCGGGTCGTCGTGTGTGCCAAGCCCTCCTGGTACGCGCCGCGCGGCAGCCTCTCGCTCCGTGCCCGGGAGATACGCCCGGTGGGTGTGGGCGAGCTGCTCGTACGGCTGGAGCGGCTGAAGCGCGCGCTGGAGGCCGAGGGCCTGTTCGACGCCGCCCGCAAGAGGCCGCTGCCCTTCCTGCCGCGGTGCGTCGGCCTGGTGACGGGCCGCGCCTCGGACGCCGAGCGGGACGTCCTGCGTAACGCCACGCTGCGCTGGCCCGCCGTCCGCTTCGAGGTGCGGCAGGTCGCGGTGCAGGGGGTGCAGGCGGTGCCGCAGGTGACCGGAGCGGTCCGGGAGCTGGACGAGCACCCGGACGTCGACCTGATCATCGTGGCCCGCGGCGGCGGCAGCCTGGAGGATCTGCTGCCGTTCTCGGACGAGGGACTGGTGCGCGCCGTGGCGGCCTGCCGTACGCCGGTGGTCTCCGCGATCGGGCACGAGCGGGACGCTCCGCTGCTCGACCACGTGGCAGACCTGCGCGCCTCGACCCCCACCGACGCGGCGAAGCGGACGGTGCCGGACGTGGGGGAGGAGTACGAGCGGGTGCGGGCGCTGCGGGAGCGCTCCTGGCGGGTGATGACCGGCTTGCTGGAGCGGGAGAAGCGGGCGCTGCGGGAGGTGCGCAGCCGCCCCGCGCTGGCGGATCCGCACCGGGCGATCACGGACCGGCAGGCGGACGTCGACTTCCTGGCGGGGCGCGCCCGCCGTACGTTCGGGCACCGGCTGGACCGAGCGGAGGACGATCTTGTGCACACCCGGGCCCGGGTCCTCGCGCTGTCGCCCGCGGCGACGCTGGAGCGGGGGTACGCGGTGCTGCAGCGGGCTGACGGCGCGGTGATCCGCAAGCCCTCGGACGCCGAGCCGGGCCGGCGGCTGCGGGCGCGGGTGGCCGAGGGCGAGTTCGGGGTGACTGTCGACGGGCCTGTCGACGGGCCTGCCGAGGGAGCGGCGAAGGGGGCTGCCGAGGAGTGACCGGCGAGGAGGCGACCGCCCGAGGGAGCTGTCAGTCCGGGCGCTTAGCCTGGGGGGATGACGACGGATGAAGCTTCTGGGGGCACGGGGTCGGCTCAGTCCACGCTGACTTACGAGCAGGCGCGGGGCGAGCTGGTCGAGGTGGTGCAGCGGCTGGAAGCGGGCGGCACGACACTTGAGGAGTCGCTGGCTCTGTGGGAGCGGGGCGAGGAACTGGCCCGGATCTGCGGGGAGCGGCTGGAGGGGGCGCGGGCGCGGCTGGACGCGGTGCTGGAGGCGGCCGCCGGTGGCGAAGGCGGAGCTGACGAGGGGAACGGCGGCGAGGGGGCGGACGCCCCGGAGTGAGGCCGCCGAGTGGGGCGGCCGCAGGTTTCCGGGCGGTCAGGCCTGGGTTTCCCGGGCCGTCAGACCTGCTCGCCGGTGGTCCCCTCGGCCGAGGGCTCACCCGGCCCGTCGGCCGACGGTTCCGCTTCCGGCCCGGTCCGCTCGGCCTTGAGGGCGGAGGCCATCTGCTTCAGCTGCCCGAAGCCGGCGGTCCCGGTGACCACGGTCGTCACCTCGGACTCCGTGCGCACCAGGGCGTCGTACTTGTCGCCCTCGTAGCGAGTCCACTCGACGCCGTCGATCCGTACCGACTTCCCCGTCTTCGTCGCGCCCTGAGTGACGTCCTTGACGAAGGGCTTCGGCCGGCCGTTGCTCTGCTCCACCGCCACGTACTCCTCGTCGGGGCTGATGAAGCCCAGGTGCCACGCGGCCTCTTTCTTCCCGGTGGGCTCATAGTCGACCGAGGTCGCACGCCACCGTTTCGAGAGGCCCTCCGGGGCGGCCACCGGGTACGGCGCCCCGCGCTGTGCCGTGCTCAGCTCGACCTGGTAGTTCACGGTGCGCACCGGGTCCTTGCCCTCGTCGTGAGGGATGAACAGGTAGGCGACTCCGGCGGCGAGGCCGATCACAGCGAGCGAGAGCACCATGTCCCGTACCGTCTGCGCTCCGCGCTTCTTGTCTGCTGCCACACGCTCATTCTTCCTCAAGGCATCGGGCGGGCTGACTGAGGGGGTAGGTGGCCCGGTCAGGCGACCGCTCAAACGTGGGGCGCACTGCTCATTCTTTCGAAGTCTCGATAGAGTCATGGGTACCCTCACCCAGCGCGGCCGTCGCCGTACAGAAAGGTGTGTCCCGTGACTGACCACCATCTTCCCCCTCCGCTCGAGGTCAGCCCGGAGGCGCCGGACCGCAACCTCGCACTGGAACTCGTCCGGGTCACCGAGGCCGGGGCCATGGCCTCGGGCCGCTGGGTGGGACGCGGCGACAAGAACGGCGCGGACGGCGCCGCCGTCAAAGCGATGCGCACCCTGGTCTCGACCGTCTCGATGAACGGCGTCGTCGTCATCGGCGAGGGCGAGAAGGACGAGGCGCCGATGCTCTTCAACGGCGAGCGCGTCGGGGACGGCACGGGCGCCGAGTGTGATGTCGCCGTCGACCCGGTGGACGGCACCACGCTGACCGCGAAGGGCATGGCCAACGCCGTCTCCGTGCTGGCGGTGGCGGAGCGCGGCGCGATGTTCGACCCGTCGGCGGTCTTCTACATGGACAAACTGGTCACCGGGCCCGAGGCCGCCGAGTTCGTCGACATCGACGCGCCCGCCTCGGTCAACGTGCGGCGGGTGGCGAAGGCCAAGGGCCGCGCGCCGGAGGACGTCACCGTGGTGGTGCTGGACAGGCCCCGGCACGAGGGCATCGTCAAGGAGATCCGGGAGGCGGGCGCCCGTATCAAGTTCATCACGGACGGCGACGTCGCGGGCGCGATCATGGCGGTACGCGAGGGGACGGGCGTCGATCTGCTGCTGGGCATCGGCGGCACCCCGGAGGGCATCATCACCGCCTGTGCGATCAAGTGCCTCGGCGGCACGCTCCAGGGCAAGCTGTGGCCCAAGGACGAGGCGGAGCGGCAGCGGGCGCTGGACGCCGGGCACGACCTGGACCGGGTACTGGAGATCACCGACCTGGTCGGCGGGGAGAACGTCTTCTTCGTGGCCACCGGCATCACCGACGGCGACCTGTTGCGGGGTGTGCGCTACGGCCCCGAGACCGCCCACACGCAGTCGCTCGTGATGCGCTCCAAGTCGGGCACGATCCGCCAGATCGACTCCACTCACCAGCTGTCCAAGCTGCGCGCGTACAGCGCCGTGGACTTCGACCGCGCCCGCTGACGGCCCACCCGACGGGCTCTGAGCAGTGACTCATCACTTCGGGTGAATGGTTGGCCGAGTATTGCGCTCAACACGTACGGTTGCCAAGCTGTTGCAGACGGTCAACCTATTGGGAGGGGCTTGTGTCCTTCGGTGAGCAGCCCGCGTATCTGCGTGTGGCCGGCGATCTGCGCCAGAAGATCGCCGACGGCAAGTTGGCGCCGCATACCCGCCTTCCTTCCCAGGCACGCATCCGCGAGGAGTACGGCGTCTCGGACACCGTCGCCCTGGAGGCGCGCAAGGTGCTGATGGCCGAGGGCCTGGTCGAGGGCCGCTCGGGGTCGGGCACCTATGTGCGGGAGCAGCGGCTCCGCCGCCGTGTCGTCCGTACGGGTTACCGCGCGCTGGGTGATGCCAGCTCCTTCCGGCAGGAGCAGGCCGACGAGCGGGTCAAGGGCACCTGGGAGTCGTGCAGCGACCAGGAGCCCGCCTCGGCGGAGACGGCCGTCCGGCTGCGGCTGGAGCCCGGCGCCAAGGTGATGCGCACCCGGTACGTCTACCGGTGGGACGGCGAGCCGTCGATGATCTCCACCTCCTGGGAGCCGCTGTCCCTCACGGGGCGCACCCCGGTGATGCTGCCGGAGGAGGGGCCGCTGGCGGGTCAGGGGGTGGTGGAGCGGATGGCTGCCATCGGTCTGGTGGTGGACAACGTCGTGGAGGAGGTCGGCTCCCGGCCGGGCCTGGCCGAGGAGACGATGGTCATAGGCGGGGTGCCGGGGCACGCCGTGCTGGTCGTGGAGCGTACGTACTTCGCGGGCGGGCAGCCGGTCGAGACGGCGGACGTGGTGGTGGCTGCGGACCGCTTCCGATACGCCTACCACCTGCCGGTGAGATAGCCGCGCGGCGGCGCGCACGGGCGGGCTGGTGCGCCGGTGGGCAACACGCCTGGCCCCGTGGGGCTGGCGGGGCGAACAGTTGGCCGAAAATAATTGCCCTTTGTGCAAAGATGAATGCGCTGCGTGAGTCTCCCGCGTAAGCTCCGGCATATGCGAAGTGTGAGCGGCGACAGCAATGCCGTGCTGCCCTGGCTCCTCATACGCCAGGACGGCCACGGGAATCGCTACCGCGTAGGAAGCTTTGCCACCCGGGTCGAGGCGCAGCAGATCGCGGACCGGCTCGGTGGCGGCAGCGGCAGTGGTGGCAGCAGCGGGCAGGGAAGCGGTTACGGCGGAGGCGGAGGCGGGCGCGGTGACTCCGGCCGCGCCGGCGGCACTGACAGCTATCTGGTCGAGTGCCGGGCGCCGGAGGAAGGCGCACGCGGCTGACGCCGTGCAGAATCGGGTATGTAGGCATTAGTCCTACTTGGCAGGGTGTTTCGGCCAGGTATGTACCCGAGCAGGGACGTGGGCGGCGTGGCAGAGACCGCTGGACCGGAGGGCGGTGCGCCGCGCACCGCCAAAGACTCCGACGGGCCTTCGGGCCCCCCTTCCCTCTCCCGGACCGAAGCGGTCTCCTCCCTGCTCGCCACCCTGCACGTCGGCCTGGTCATCCTCGACGCCCGGGGCAAGGTGCTGCTCTGGAGCCCGGCCGCCGAGGAGGTACTCGGCTGGCCGCCGAGCCGCCTCGCCGGGCGCCACATCGACAGCCTGCTGGAAGACACGGCCAGGGAGAGCGCCGACGCCCAGGCGGGCCGGATCTACGACGTGCTGCGCCGCGACCACAACTGGCACGGCATTCTGCGCGCCCGCCATCTCGACGGCCACTCCGTCGAGATCGAGTGCCGTGCCTCGCTGGTCTCCGACGGCGAGGGCACCAGGTACATCGTCGCCAGCCTTGCCGAGGTCAACGCCCTGCGCGCGGTCGATCACGATCTCGCCGCGCTGCACGCCCTCTTCGGCTCCAGCCCGCTCGGCATCGGCCTCTACGACACCGACCAGAAGTTCGTCCGCGTCAACGAGGCGCTGGCCAGGCTGAACGGTCTGCCCGCGCGCGATCACCGCGGCCGCACCGTCCACGACATACTGCCGCCCGATCTGGCGGCGGAGATGTACGAACTGCAGGCCGGCGTGCTGCGGACGGGCCGGAGCGTCCTCGACGTGATCATCCCCTCCCCGGACGGCGCCGGCGCCCGTTCCGTCTCGTACAGCAGGCTGACGGACGACTTCGGGAACGTCCTCGGGCTGAGCTCCGTCGTCATGGACGTCTCGGAGCGCCGGGACGCCCTGCAGAAACTCGAGGCCGCGCGGCAGCGGCTCATGCTTCTCGACCGGGTGGGCGTCGCCCTCGGTGACATCCTCGACGTACGCCGTATCGCGCAGGCCTTCGCCACCGCGCTGGTGCCGCGGTTCGCCGACTACTCCGGGGTGATGCTGGTCAGCTCCCTCCTCCAGGGAACCGAACTGCCGGACGCCGACGGGCTGCTGGCCCAGCCGCTGCTGCAACTCGGTGTCGACGCCAAGGACCGCGGCCCGGCCGTCAAGCGGATGCTGCGGGTCGGACAGGACATCGCCTTCGAGGCCGGTTCCCCCTTCGGCCGGACGCTCGCCACCGGAATCCCTCATCTGATCAGCTCGCAGGATGAGTTGAAGGCCGCCACCTATCCCGGTGACCCCAAGGTGCAGGCCGCCCTCGACCTCGGCGTCCACTCCCTGATGGTGGTGGCGCTGCGCGCCCGGGGCATCGTGCTCGGCCTGCTCGTGATCAGCCGCGCCGAGGGCCGGGACCCCTTCGACCAGGACGACCTCACCCTCGCCATGGAACTGGCCGACCGTGCCGGCACGTCCCTCGACAACGCCCGCCTCTACGCCCGGGAGCGCGAGGCAGCCCTGATGCTCCAGCGCAGCCTGCTGCCCCAGCACGTCCCCTCACCCCCCGGCGTCAGCCTCGCCTACCGCTATGTGCCGGGCAGCACCGGAGCCGAGGTGGGCGGCGACTGGTTCGACGTCATCCAGTTGGCGGGCGGCCGGGTCGCCTTCGTCGTCGGCGACGTGATGGGCCACGGGCTGCGCGCCGCGGCGACAATGGGGCGCCTGCGCACCGCTGTTCGTACGCTGGCCGGGCTCGACATGCCCCCCGACCAGCTGCTGCGCCGGGTCAACGACCTCGCCGACGACCTCGCGCTGGGGCCCGACGACCCACTCATGGCCACCTGCCTCTACATCGTCTACGACCCTTCGACCCGCTGCTGCACGCTTGCCAAGGCGGGCCATCTGCCGCCGCTGCTGCTGGTGCCGGACACCGATGCGGGGAACTGGCGGGGCACCGCGCTCGACCTGCCCTCCGGCGCGCCGCTGGGGGTGGGCGGTGTCGACTTCGAGGCGCGGGAACTGGAGGTCACCGAGGGTTCCGTTCTGGTGCTCTACACGGACGGGCTGGTGGAGAGCCGTAGCGAGGCCATCACCGACGGCGTGGACCGGCTGCTCACCCTGCTGGTCGGCGAGTTGGCGGAGCACTCGCTCGAAGACGCCTGCGACGCCGCCGTGGCCGCCCCCGGAGCCCCGCTCGCTGCTTCCTCCACCGGTGCCGCGCACCCGATCCAGTCGGCCCAGTCCCCGCACCCGGTCCTCGCCGCCGATGACGCCGCGCTCCTGGTGGTCCGGCTCGGCGGTCTCCCCGAGGGCAGTGCCGCCTCCTGGACTTTCACCGCCGAGCCGTACGCGGTGCGGCGTACCCGGCTCGCCGTACGGGAGACCCTCGTCGACTGGGAACTCGAAGGCCTCATCGACGAAACCCTGCTCCTCGTGAGCGAACTGGTGACCAACTCGTTGCGCTACGCACACGGACCGATCGGCGTCCGCATGGTGCGCGGCAGCTCACTCCTCGTCGAAGTTTCCGATCCGCTGCCCGACCCGCCGCGCCCGCGCGACGCCACCGAAGAGGACGAAGGGGGACGCGGCATACAGATGGTCGCCCGTCAGTCCCGCCGCTGGGGGACGCGGCACGGGCCCTTGGGAAAAACTGTCTGGTTCGAGTTGGCACTCCCTGGTTAGGAGAGAGATGAACCCTGGTGGGACGGCAGGGGAAAGGCACGGAGGTGTGGCAGCGCGCGATTTCTCCCTTGACCGGGAGAAATCGTGCAGTGATCGGGAAGGGCATGTTCCGCAGGCCGCGGGCCTGCGACACTGCCTTTGACCGGCAGACACACCGGTAGCGGAAGGGGCGGCATTGAGTGATATCCCAGTCGAGGCAGCCGGCAAGCCGGACGACGTGCGCCGGGCGCTCGCGCTGCTCAACGCGGCGGGCGCCCGGATCGGGAACTCCCTCGACCTGGAGACCACAGCCCGTGAGCTGCTGGATGTCGCCGTGCCGCAGTTCTGTGATCTCGCCTCCGTCGACCTCTACCAGGATGTGCTGGCGGGCGACGAGCCGCATCCCGCGGGCCCCGGTGACAGCGAGCTGCGCCGGGTCGCGTTCGCCAGTTCCGTGTCCGACGCCCCCGTCTCGCCGACCACGGGTGAGTCGTACGAGGTGAGCCCCGTGGCCGTGGGTGCCACGCACTGCTACGCCGTGCAGTCGCCGGCCGCGGAGGCGCTGCGTACGGCGCAGGTGCAGCACGACAGGGGCCGGGACGCCTCGGTGCCACCCGAGCTCGGCGCGATAGTGCAGTCCACCCTCTATGTGCCGATGGTCGCCAGAGAGCGCGTGCTCGGGCTCGCGCAGTTCTCCCGGGCCAAGGGAAGCCAGCCGTTCGGTGAGCGGGACGCCGCGCTGGCAGCCGAGCTTGCCGCCCGCGCCGCCGTGTGTGTCGACAACGCCCGGCTGTACCGCCGCGAGCACGAGCGCGCGCTGATCCTCCAGCGCAGCCTGCTGCCGCCCGGCGACCCCGAGGCGTCGGGGCTGGACATCGCCTGCCGCTATCTGCCCGGCACGAAGGCGACCGAGGTCGGCGGCGACTGGTTCGATGTCATCGGCCTGCCCGGCCACCGAACCGCCCTCGTCGTCGGCGACGTGATGGGCCGCGGGCTGCGGGCCGCCGTCGCGATGGGCGAACTGCGCACCGCCGTACGCACCCTCGCCCTGCTCGACCTCGAACCGGCCGAGGTGCTCTCCGCGCTGGACGAGATCGCGCTCGGCCTCGGCGCGCCCCCGGGCGAACGCGGCGGGCGCCAGGCCCGCTCCCAGCGCGCCGGCTCCGAGGATCTCGCCGAGGTGTATCTGGCCACCTGCGCGTACGCCGTGTACGACCCGGTCACCCGCCGCTGCGTCTTCGCCAACGCGGGTCACCTTCCGCCCATTCTGCGCGAAACGGATGAAAGGGCGCTGCTGTTGGAGGTGCCTCGCGGGGTGCCGCTCGGAGTGGGCGGCGAGCCCTTCGAGCAGATCGAGGTCGAACTGCCGGACGGCGCACTGCTCGCCCTCTACACCGACGGGCTCGTCGAGTCGCGGGACCACCCGCTCGACGAAGGGCTCAACGCCTTCCGTACGGCACTGACGGAAGCGCCGCAGGCACTGGAGGACGTCGCGGACCGGGTGCTGGACACCCTCAACGTCCACCACGGCGAGGACGACATCGCGCTGCTGGTGGCCCGGGTGCACGGACTGAGCCAGGACGCGGTGGGGGACTGGCGGCTGCCGGCCGACCCGCGCTCCGTCTCGCGCGCCAGAGAGCTGGCCTGCCGCCAGCTGGCCGACTGGGACCTGCCCGGCCTGGTGGACACCACGGAGCTGCTCGTCAGCGAGCTGGTGACCAACGCGCTGCGGCACGGTGAGGGCGAGATACGGCTGCGGCTGCTGCTCGACCGTACGCTCGTGTGCGAGGTCTGGGACGCGGGGCTGGTCCACCCGCGCCGCCGCCGTGCCCGCGCGACGGACGAGGGCGGGCGGGGGCTCCAGCTGGTCGGGCTGCTCAGCTCCGGCTGGGGGAGCAGGCGGACACCGCAGGGCAAGACGGTGTGGTTCGAACTGCCGCTGCCGAACGGGACGAAGCCGCCGGACTCGGCGGAGGCACTGCTCGACATGTTCTGAGCGGCGCATGTACGGAGCGGGGGCCGCGCGCCCGGCTGCCCCGGCCGTCGGGCCGGCTCAGGGGCCGACCGCGTCCTCGCCGAGCAGGTAGCGGGTACGCCCCTTGTGGTCGGTGCTGGGCCGGTAGCCCGCGGTCAGCAGCCGCGCGGCCGCCGTCCTCTTCCGTCGCCTGAGCCACATCAGCACGCCGACGCTGAACAGAGCGTAGAGGACGACACTGCCCGCGGTGGCGGCCCACGTTATGCCGAACCCTCCCATGAGGACCAGGACCAGCAGCGTCAGCCGCCGGACGTGCCCGCCCATGCTGTCCAGCGTGAGCCGTGCCCGCAGTTCCTTCTTCGTGGCGGGCGCCTGCTGCGGCGCGCGGTCCGTCACGCGGTGCAGGATCAGGGTCGGCGGCTTGGTCAGGCTCGCCGAGGAGTCCGCGTAGCCGTAACCGTGTTCTTCGGCGATCACGACGAGCCGGGCGAACTTGGCCGCGGTCCCGTTCCAGGCGGACACGGAGACCGTGTCGAGGCCGTCGGTGATCTGCGCGAGCATTTCCGCGGTGAGCTTGTCGGCGTCGGCGGCCTTTGTGGTGGGGCCGTGCGGCTCGCGGGCGCCGCCGCCGCCGGCGGCGGCGGTGTAGGCGGGGGGCGGGCCGAAGCTGCCGCCGGACGGCTGCGGCGTCTGCTCGCCGGACGGGACGCGCAGCGGCACCGTGCCGTCGTCGGACCGCTGCGGGGGCTGCTGCTGCGCGCGCTCGGCGGACAGCTGCGGCTGCGGTTCCGGTTCGGCCGGTTCGGCCGGTTCGGCCGCAGCAGGTGCGGCGGCCGGGATCTCCGCGTCGAGCAACTGGGCCGCGTGCCTGCCCAGCGTGGCGACCAGATCGCCCGGCAGCCACGGTTCCTGCGGGGCGTCCGCCGCTCCCGTGCCGGCGGCGCCCATACCGGCGGAGTGCTCGGCTGCGCCGATCCGCCGCAGGATCTCGTCCACCGACGGGCGGTCCTCCGGCTCCTTGGCCAGACAGCTGGCCACCAGCTCCCGCAGACTCTCCGGTAGGCCGGTCAGATCCGGTTCCTCCTGGACGATGCGGTACATCAAGGTGTGCCCGGCGGTGTTCATGGAGCCGAAGGGCGTCCGCTTCGTCGCGGCGAACGCCAGCACGGAGCCGAGGCAGAAGACGTCGCTGGCCGGGGTGACCCGTACGCCGACCACCTGCTCCGGTGACATGAAGCCCGGTGAGCCCACCACCGTGCCGGTCCGTGTCATCAGGCCGTCCGCGAGGGTCTCCAGCGCGCGGGCGATACCGAAGTCGATGACCCGGGGGCCGTCGATGGTGATCATGATGTTGGAGGGCTTGAGGTCGCGGTGGATCAGTCCGACGCCGTGGATCGCGCGCAGCGCCAGCGTCAGCCGGTCGGCGAGGATGAGCAGGGTGCGCTCCGGCAGCGGCCAGGACCGTTCCGCCACCACTTCGTGCAGTGAGGGCCCGGGGATGTAGCCGGTGGCGACCCATGGGCTGGGCGCCTCCGTGTCCGAGTCGAGCACGGGTGCGGTCCAGTCGCCGCCCACCCGCTGTGCCGCCCGGATCTCGCGCGCGAACCGGGTGCGGAACTCGGGCTGGTCGGCCAGCTCTTGGTGCACGAGCTTCACCGCCACCGTGCGCCCGCCTGCGGACCGCGCCAGATACACCCGGCCCATGCCGCCGGCGCCGAGCCTCCACAGCAGCCGATAGTCGCCTACGCGCTCCGGATCCCCGGCTTCCAGGCTCTTCATCTGGCTCTGCGCTCCTCCAGGACGACGGACGACCACCATAGGCGCGCGGACGATCTCCCCGGGCCCAGGGTGCCTCGCGGGGAGTCACAACCGTGTCACAGACTCGCCGGTCCTGGCCGCGCGTCAACGCGCCACTCTGAAGCCGGTGTTGCCGCTGGAGCTGTCCGGCGTGTTGCCCATCCGGGCCGAGGTCCGATAGCGCAGACAGTACGACTCGTGGCACAGGTACGAGCCGCCGCGCAGCGCCCGCCGCGGGTCACTCTGCCGTATGTCACCCGGATCGGCCGCCGCGCCGCCGAAGCGGTCCGCGCACCACTCCCACACGTTGCCGGTCGTGTTGAACAGCCCGTACCCGTTCGGGGGAAAGGCGTCGACGGGGCAGGTGCCCCGGTAGCCGTCGGCGGCGGTGTTGCGGCCGGGGAAGGAACCGCGCCAGATGTTCATCCGGTAGGCGCCGTCCGGTTCGCGCTCCCGCCCCCACGGGTACGGCATCCCGGCGAGCCCGCCACGCGCCGCGTACTCCCACTCCGCCTCCGAGGGAAGCCGCGCCCCGGCCCAGGCGCAGTAGGCGAGCGCGTCCTCGTACGACACATGCACCACCGGATGGTCCGCACGCCCGTGCACGTCCGAGCCCGGGCCCTCGGGGTGTGCCCAGTCCGCGCCGAACACCTGCCGCCACCACGGCGTCCCGACGGCGGCGCGGGTCGGCGGGAAGCCGTCGGGCAGGAAGCCCTCGAAGACGAAGGACCAGCCGAAACGCTCGGCGTCGCTTCGGTGGCCGGTCTCCCGGGCGAAGTGTGCGAACTCGGCGTTGCTCACGGCCGTCGCCGCGATCCCGAAAGGCGCGAGCCGCTCCTGCCGTACGGGCCCTTCGCCGTCCGCCGGATACGGGCTGTCGGCGCAGCCACGCAGGAACGGTCCGCCCGCCAGCTGCCGCCAGCCGCCGTACGGAGCGGCGGCGGCCGACGTGCGTGAGCCGGTCCCGGTGCCCGTGCAGGCCCCCGCCCCGGAACCGCCGCTGGAGCCGCCGCCCAGGCTGCCGGTCCCGGCGTCCCCGGGGGCCGCTGCCGTACGGGCGGGAGCGCAGCACGCGCGGGGCGGCTGGGCGTCCGGGCCCGTGGGCGGTGGTGTGGCGGTCATCTCGCGGCGGGCCTTCCAGGAGGCGGACGCGTCCGGTGGGCCCGGCGCGTCCGCCCATGCTCGGCCCGGCCGGGCGCGGGGGACAAATCCGCACCCGGCCCGTGCCGGCCGACCGCGGCTGCTCCTGCTGAGCCGCGCCGGGCCTGCCCCTACTCCCGGCGCCGGATCTTGTTGCCGAGCCAGACCAGCGGGTCGTACTTGCGGTCCACGGCACGCTCCTTGAGCGGGATCAGCGCATTGTCGGTGATCTTGATGCCCTCGGGGCAGACCTCCGTACAGCACTTGGTGATGTTGCAGTAGCCCAGTCCGTGTTCCTCCTGAGCGCTGGTCTTGCGGTCCAGGCCCTGCTCCTCGGCCGCGTCCAGCGGGTGCATGTCCAGCTCCGCGATCCGCATCAGATAGCGCGGCCCGGCGAAGGCCTCCTTGTTCTCCTCGTGGTCACGGACGACATGGCAGGTGTCCTGGCACAGGAAGCACTCGATGCACTTGCGGAACTCCTGCGAGCGCCCCACGTCCTCCTGCTGCATCCGGTACTCGCCCGGCCCCAGATCGGCGGGCGGCACGAACGACGGGATCTCCCGGGCCTTCGTGTAGTTGAACGACACGTCCGTCACCAGGTCGCGGACGACCGGGAAGGCGCGCAGCGGCGTCACCGTGATGGTGTCCTCGCGGCTGAACACCGACATCCGGGTCATGCACAGCAGCCGCGGATGACCGTTGATCTCCGCGCTGCACGAACCGCACTTCCCGGCCTTGCAGTTCCAGCGCACCGCGAGATCGGGCGTCTGGGTGGCCTGGAGCCGGTGGATGATGTCGAGTACCACCTCGCCCTCGTTGACCTCCACCGTGTAGTCGTCGAGTCCGCCGCCCTCGGCGTCGCCCCGCCAGACCCGGAAGTGCGCGTCGTAACTGCTGCTCACCGCGCTGTTCGCGGCTCCGCTCGTGGTCACTCGGTCGTCAGCTCCTCGTCCGTCAGGTACTTGGTCAGCTCGCCCCGTTCGAAGAGCGCCAGCAGATCCGGCCGGATCGGTGGCATGTCGCGGCGGCTGAGTTCGATCTGGCCGCTCTTCGCGTCCTTCGCGTCCGTCTGGTCGGCGAGGGTGCAGACGAGGTTCGAGCGCCGCCACTCGCGGTCCATCCCCGGATAGTCGTCCCGGGTGTGCCCGCCCCGCGATTCCGTACGGGCCAGGGCCGCGCGTGCCACGCACTCGCTGACGAGCAGCATGTTGCGCAGGTCGATGGCCAGATGCCAGCCCGGGTTGAACTGCCGGTGCCCCTCGACCCCGGCGCGCCGTGCCCGCACCCGCAGCTGGGCCAGCCGCTCCAGCGCCTCCTCCATCTCCTCCTCCCGACGGATGATGCCGACCAGGTCGTTCATGGACTGCTGGAGCTCCTGGTGCACGCTGTACGGGTTCTCCGCGTTGCCTCCCCCCGGGACCTCCTCGGGGGTGAACGGGTACAGCGCCTCGATGGCGGCGGAGTCGATCTGCGCCTCGGTGACGGGCGGACGGTCCGCAGCGCCGCGTGCCGCCGCGTGGCGGGCCGCGTACAGCCCGGCTCGCCGCCCGAAGACCAGCAGGTCGGAGAGGGAGTTGCCGCCCAGCCGGTTGGAGCCGTGCATACCACCGGAGACCTCACCGGCGGCGAACAGCCCGGGGACGCCGACGGCCTCGGCGGTGTCCGGGTCGACCTCGATGCCGCCCATCACGTAATGGCAGGTCGGGCCCACTTCCATGGGCTGTGCGGTGATGTCGACGTCCGCCAGTTCCTTGAACTGGTGGTGCATGGAGGGCAGCCGCCGCTTGATCACCTCGGCGGGCATCCGGGTGGAGACGTCCAGGAAGACGCCGCCGTGGGGTGAGCCGCGGCCCGCCTTCACCTCGGAGTTGATCGCCCGTGCCACCTCGTCGCGGGGCAGCAACTCGGGCGGGCGGCGGTTGTGCTCCGGATCCTCGTACCAGCCGTCGGCCTCCTTCTCGGACTCGGCGTACTTGTCCTTGAAGACCTCGGGCACGTAGTCGAACATGAAGCGTCTGCCGTCGGAGTTGGTGAGCACCCCGCCGTCGCCCCGTACGGACTCGGTCACCAGGATGCCCTTCACCGAGGGCGGCCAGACCATGCCGGTGGGGTGGAACTGGACGAACTCCATGTTGATCAGTGAGGCTCCCGCGAGCAGCGCGAGCGCGTGCCCGTCCCCGGTGTACTCCCAGGAGTTGGAGGTCACCTTGAAGGACTTGCCGATGCCGCCGGTGGCGAGCACGACGGCGGGCGCCTCGAGCACGAAGAAGCGGCCGGATTCCCGCTGGTAGCAGAAGGTGCCGGTGACCTGACCGCCCTCCTCGTCCTTGAGGACCCGGGTGACGGTGCACTCCTGGAACACCTTGAGCCGGGCCTCGTAGTCGCCGTGCTCCCGGAAGTCCTGCTGCTGGAGGGAGACGATCTGCTGTTGCAGGGTGCGGATCAGCTCCAAGCCGGTGCGGTCACCGACATGCGCGAGGCGCGGGTACTCGTGGCCGCCGAAGTTGCGCTGGGAGATCCTCCCGTCCTTCGTACGGTCGAACAGCGCGCCCCAGGTCTCCAGCTCCCACACCCGGTCGGGGGCCTCCTTGGCGTGCAGTTCGGCCATCCGCCACTGGTTGAGGAACTTCCCGCCGCGCATGGTGTCGCGGAAGTGGACCTGCCAGTTGTCGCTCTCGTTCGCGTTGCCCATGCTGGCGGCGATGCCGCCCTCGGCCATCACCGTGTGTGCCTTGCCGAAGAGGGACTTGCAGATCACCGCGGTACGCAGTCCCTGCGCGCGCGCCTCGATGGCGGCGCGCAGACCGGCGCCGCCGGCCCCGACGATGACGACATCCCAATGCTGGCGTTCGACTTGCGTCATTTCTGGTGGATCCCTCTCACATCTTTGAAGCTCGCGTCAGGAGCTCGCGTGTCAGGAGCTGGTGGGCGGGAAGCGCGCGCCTCAGAAGAACTGCGGGTCATCGAACGCCCCGGTGGCCAGCAGGTACACGTACAGATCGGCGAGGGACACGCTGACCAGCGACACCCAGGCGAGCAGCATGTGCCGTCCGGTCAGCTTCCCGACCATCCCCCACAGCCGGTAGCGCACCGGATGCTTGGAGAAGTGCTTGAGCTTGCCGCCGACGATGTGCCGGCAGGAGTGGCAGGAGAGGGTGTACAGCCAGATCAGCACGATGTTCACGAGGAAGACCAGGGTGCCCAGACCCATGTGCCCCCACTCGTAGTCCGCGTTGCGGAAGCCGAGCAGGGTGTCGTACGACAGGATCACCGCGACCAGCACACCGGCGTAGAAGAAGTACCGGTGGATGTTCTGCATGATGAGCGGGAAGCGCGTCTCGCCCGTGTACTTCTTGTGCGGCTCGGCGACCGCACAGGCCGGGGGTGAGGCCCAGAAGCCGCGGTAGTACGCCTTGCGGTAGTAGTAGCAGGTGAGCCGGAAGCCCAGCGGCAGGATCAGGATCAGCAGCGCGGGCGAGAGACCCCACCAGCTGCCGAAGATCTCCCAGTTGGGGCCGCCCTTCATCGGTTCGCAGTTCTGCGCCAGGCAGGGCGAGTAGAACGGCGAGACGTAGGGCGCCTGGTAGTAGTCGGTGTTGGCGAAGGCCCGCCACGTCGCGTAGACGATGAAGGCGAGCAGCCCCAGCGCGGTGGCCGTGGGGGCGAGCCACCAGCGGTCGACGCGCAGATGGGCTTCGGCGATGGAGGCGCGCCCGGCGGAGCGGACGCCGCCGGGCGCGGGGTGGCTGCCCGGGCTGTCCGGGCTGTTTGAGCTGTCGGAGCTGTCCGGCTCCGTGGGCTGTGTGGTGGTGGCCAAGGGTGAACTCCGTCGGAGAAAAGGTCTCGGAGAGAAAGATCGTGGGTGTGCCGTCCCTGGGAGGTGACGTCTCCCGGGACAGCGGAGCCAGACGTCAGGGCGCGTGCCGGTCCTTCGCTCCCAGCCCTTCGTCCTCCGCGTCCGTCCACAGCGAGCTGTCGTAAGGGGTGTCCGGGACGATGACCATCTCCCGGTGCGGTGTGTCGGACGGGCCGGACGCTCCCGGCGCCGAGGCTCTGAGTAGCGCGAGGGATTCCCGCAGATGCTCCGTGTCGCTTCGCATCCGTCGTATCTCCAGACCGCTGCCCACATGAGTCTCCAGGCGGGTCACGCTGCGTGCGAGTTCGTCCAAGCAGCGCTGAACGGTGGTCATTTCATCCTGCAATGACATACTGTGCGACACCTCCGCGAATGGGCGGGTGGTTCGGCTCACGCGGCTGCGAGTGTTTCGCGTCACACTCCCCGTTGTGAAGAGCGCTGCACCGGATTCCCCCGCAGGAGTGCGATTCCACCTCGTGCGGGTGGCTGTCTCGGCGCCGGGCTGACGCCTGACGCCTGAGCCGCGATACTCCCGTCATGCACGCGCGCGGGCCGTGCGGTTGGGGCAGGGGCGGGAGGGTCTCGGTGACAGCGGATTCGTACGACCAGCAGCAGAAGATCGACACGACAGTGCCGCACTCGGCGCGGATCTGGAACTACTGGCTCGGTGGCAGGGACCACTACCTGGTGGACCGTGACGCGGGCGACGCGTACGTCCGGCTCGCGCCGGGGATCGTGGACATCGCGCGGTCCTCACGGCTGTTCCTGCGGCGTGCCGTGCGCCACCTCGTCGGGGAGGTGGGCATCCGCCAGTTCCTCGACATCGGCACCGGCCTGCCCACGGCCGACAGCACGCACGAGGTGGCGCAGCTGCTGGCACCCGAGTGCCGTGTCGTCTACGTCGACAACGACCCCCTGGTCCTCGTGCACGCGCGTGCCCTGCTGACCAGCACCCCCGAGGGTTCGACCACCTACGTCGAGACCGATCTGCACGACCCGGAAGCGATCGTGGCCGAAGCGGCGAAAACCCTCGACTTCGACCAGCCCATCGGGCTGATCATGCTGAACGCCCTCGGGCACGTCGCCGACTACGCGGAGGCGCGGTCGATTGCGGACCGCCTGGTGTCCGCCCTCCCCAGCGGCAGCCATCTGGTGCTCGCCGACGGCACGAACGTCCTGCAGTCCGGTATGGCCGAGGCGCAGCAGCAGTACAACAAAAGCGGCGCGCTTCCCTACGTGCTGCGCACGCCGGAGGAGCTGACCCGGTACTTCGACGGTCTGGAGCTGCTCGAACCGGGCGTCGTCACCCTCCCGCTCTGGCGGCCCGACGAGCCGTCCGCCGCACTCGAGCCGCTGGACGAGGCGGGTGGCGTGGGCCGCAAGAAGTAGAGCGCGGGGCTCGGGAAGATCCTGCACGCCCTGCACGCCGCCCGTCTGCTCCGCGCGGGTGGCGTGCCTGGGCCGTTTCGCCGTGTCGGCGTGCCGTGCGGCGCGGGGTCGCCTTCAGTGGGTGCCATCGAACGATTGATGTGATGAGCCGCAAATGCCGTCGCGGGTGGCGCGGTGGGCGGCCGCCCCCGGAGGTCAGCGATGCCAGCCGTGCCAGCGAAGCCAGTCGTGCCCGCCGTCGGCGGCGGCACTCGCGGACGGCGCCGCGCCGTCGTACTCGCCACCGGACTGCTCCTCCCGCTCGCCGGGTGCACCTCCGATGACGGCGGTGGCGCCCGGGGGGCCAGCGGCGCGGCCCTCGACGTGCCCGCCGCCGCCCGCGCCCGCGTCGCCGACGGCGGCACGCTCCGCTGGGCCGTCGACAAGATGCCCTCCACGCTCAACGCCTTCCAGCCCGACGCGACCGAGGCCACCGCACGTATCGCGGCCGCGACGCTGCCCGCGCTGTTCACGCTCGACGGCAGTGGCCGTCCGCAGCGAAACCCGGCGTATCTGGAGGCCGCCGACCTCACCGAACGCGAACCTCAGCAGACCATCGTCTACACGCTCAACCCGAAGGCACGGTGGAGCGACGGGCGGGCCGTCGGCGCGGCGGACTTCGCGGCCCAGTGGAAGGCGCTCAGCGGTGAGGACAGCGCGTACTGGTCCGCGCGCAACTCCGGATACGAGCGGATCGGCAAGGTCACCAAGGGACCGGAGCCGCATCAGGTAACGGTCACCTTCGAGCAGCCGTACGCCGACTGGAAGTCGCTGTTCACCCCCCTCTACCCGAAGTCGGTGATGGGCAGGGCCAAGACCTTCAACGAGGGCGTACGGGCGGAGCTGCCCGTTTCCGGCGGCCCGTTCCGGATCAAGCGGATCGGGACCGGGGCGGAGACCGCGACGCTGGTCCGCAATCCCCGTTGGTGGGGCTCCCGCGCCAAGCTGGAGCGCATCCGGCTGGTGGCGGTCGCCCCCCAGCGGCGCGAAGCGGCACTCGCGGCGGGCGACCTGGACCTGGCGGCGATCGGCACGGAGGTCGCTGGCCGGATCGAGGCCGCCGGGACCGCGGGACGCGGGGCAGTGCAGGACGGCAAGCGGCGCAAGGACAGCGCGCAGCGGCGCGGGGACACGGCTGGCGCGCCGGTGGACACCGTGGCGCTTCCCCGGACGGGCGTCGTCACCCGCGAGCGGGCGACGGCGGCGATGCGTGCCTGGACCAAGGCGCACAAGCCCAAGAAGTCGCTGCGCGAGGCCGGGGAGCAGCGGGGCACGGCTGCCGACGAGCGCCGCCGGCTGCGCGGCTACTCCGTACGGCGGGCGCTGGACCCCGCCTACACACAGCTCGCGTTGAACGGTGCCTCCGGGCCGCTCGCCGATCAGCGGGTGCGCCGCGCGGTGGCACGCGCCCTCGACCGCGAGGCGCTGGCCCGGCACGCGCTGCGCCCCGCCCGGCTGCCGGAGAAGCCGCTCGGCAGCCACCTGCGGGTACGTGACCAGGAGGGCTACCGGGACCGCAGTGACGCGCTCGGCGGCCACGACGTGGCCTCGGCGCAGTCGCTGCTGGCGGAGGCGGGCTGGAAGGACGCGCCGGTCACCGAGCCGGAGGTGGAGGGGTCGGCGGATGCCAAGACGGACAACCGCGCGCCGCGGGACAACCGCGACCACGGCGGCGACCGCGGCGACGGCGGCGACGGCGTTTCGGTGCAGGGCAAGGCCGCCGCGTCCGGCAGCTCCGGAGGGGACACCCTCGCCGCTCCGGTCACCGCCCGCGAGGCGGCCCGGATCCAGGGCGTGCCGCTGAGCCTCGCTCCGCACACCGCCGACCAGCGTGCCGGGCTGCTCGCCCAGGTCGCCCGCGTGGTGCGCGCCGACGAGGAGACGGCGGAGGGCGACTCGGGAAGCCCGGCCGGGGACGCGGACGGAGACATGGACGCCGACGGCGGCGACCGCGGCAAGCGGAAGGCGCGCACGGCGACCGAGGCCGCCGAGGAGGCGAGGGCCCGGGCCGACGAGCTGCGGCTGCTCTCCAGCGGTCGGGCCGCGGCCGTGCGCACGAAAGAGGGGACGCCCCTCTCGCTGCGCTTCGTGATCCCCTCGGGCCACGGTTCCGAGACGATCCAGCGGAGCGGCGCACGAATCGCCCGCACGCTGAACACGATCGGCATCCGGACGGAGATGACGAAGGTCAAGGACGAGAGCTACTTCCGCGACCACATCGCTTCTGGTGATTTCGATCTCGCCCTGTACTCGTGGCCGGCCAGCGCCTACCCGGCCACCGACGCCCAGCCGATCTTCGCCAAGCCCGTTCCGGCGCCCGACGGCACGCTGCTGGTCGAGCAGAACTACACCAGGGTGGGCACCGACCGCATCGATCAATTGTTCGAAGAGGCAACCGCCGAACTGGACGACAACGCCCGCCGGGAGCTTCTGAGCAGCGCCGATGCCCGAATCTGGGCCGCTGCCGGGTCCATCCCCCTCTATCAGCGCCCCCAACTGGTGGCGGCCGACAAAAAGCTTGTGAACGCCGGCGCCTTCGGCTTCCAGACCCCTCGCTACCAGGACATCGGCTACCGGAAGTAGCGCGGATCAGAGGCGCTGCGAGGGGGTGCGGCACGGCCCGGGGCGGCTCTCGGAGCCTCAGGCCCGTACGATAGGTGTACAGGCCGCGGCGCAGAGCAGGAGATGAGCCCGGCGGGCGCGCGTACCGCACCGGACGCGCCGCCATCCACGATCCCGGGAGAAGCGCCCAAGCATGCCCACGCGTAACGACATTCGTAACGTAGCCATCGTCGCCCATGTCGACCATGGCAAGACGACCCTCGTCGACGCCATGCTGAAGCAGGCGGGCGCCTTCGCGGCACATCAGCTCGAGTCGGTTGACGACCGGATGATGGACTCCAACGACCTGGAGCGCGAGAAGGGCATCACCATTCTCGCGAAGAACACCGCCGTCAAGTACCACCCCAAGGGCGGTGGCGACCCCATCGTCATCAACATCATCGACACCCCCGGCCACGCCGACTTCGGTGGCGAGGTCGAGCGCGGCCTGTCGATGGTCGACGCGGTCGTGCTGCTCGTCGACGCCTCCGAGGGTCCGCTTCCGCAGACGCGCTTCGTGCTCCGCAAGGCGCTCGACGCCCGGCTTCCGGTGATCCTCTGCATCAACAAGACGGACCGTCCGGACTCCCGGATCGCCACCGTCGTCGACGACACCTACGACCTCTTCCTGGACCTGGACGCGGACGAGGAGCAGATCGAGTTTCCCATCGTCTACGCCTGTGCGCGGGACGGCGTCGCCTCGCTCACCCAGCCCGCCGACGGCTCCGTGCCCGCCGACAGCGACAGCCTGGAGCCGTTCTTCACGACCCTGCTCGAGACGGTGCCCGCGCCCGTATACGAGGACGAGGCGCCGCTCCAGGCCCACGTCACCAACCTCGACGCGGACAACTTCCTCGGCCGTATCGCGCTGTGCCGGGTGAAGAACGGCACCCTGAAGAAGGGCCAGACCGTCGCCTGGATGCGCCGGGACGGCAGCGTGCAGAGCGTGCGTCTGACCGAGCTGATGATGACCGAGGCGCTGACCCGCAAGCCCGTCGAGTCGGCGGGGCCGGGCGACATCTGCGCGGTCGCGGGCATTCCGGAGATCATGATCGGCGAGACGCTGGCCGACCCGGAGAACCCGGTCGCGCTGCCGCTGATCACGGTGGACGAGCCCGCGATCTCGATGACCATCGGCACGAACACCTCGCCGCTGGTCGGCAAGGGCAGCACCAAGGGCGGCGTCAAGCACAAGGTCACCGCCCGGCAGGTCAAGGACCGTCTGGACCGGGAGCTGATCGGCAACGTCTCGCTCCGCGTGCTGCCCACCGAGCGTCCGGACGCCTGGGAGGTGCAGGGCCGAGGCGAGCTGGCCCTCGCGATCCTGGTCGAGACGATGCGCCGGGAGGGCTTCGAGCTGACCGTCGGCAAGCCCGAGGTGGTCACCCGGGAGATCGACGGCAAGCTGCACGAGCCGATCGAGCGGATGACGATCGACAGCCCCGAGGAGTACCTCGGCGCCATCACGCAGCTGATGGCGGCCCGCAAGGGCCGGATGGAGACCATGGTCAACCACGGCTCGGGCTGGGTCCGGATGGAGTGGATCGTGCCCGCACGCGGGCTTATCGGCTTCCGTACGGAATTCCTCACGGACACGCGCGGCACCGGCATCGCCCACTCCATCTCCGAGGGCCACGAGCCGTGGTTCGGCGACCTGCGTACCCGCAACAGCGGGTCCCTGGTCTCGGACCGCTCCGGGTCGGCCACGCCCTTCGCCATGATGAACCTCCAGGAGCGCGGCACGATCTTCATCGAGCCGGGCACCGAGGTCTACGAGGGCATGCTGGTCGGTGAGAACTCACGCGCCGACGACATGGACGTGAACATCACCAAGGAAAAGAAGATGACCAACATGCGCGCGGCCGCGGCCGACACCACGGAGAACCTGGTGCCGCCGCGGAAGCTCTCGCTGGAGCAGTCGCTGGAGTTCTGCCGCGAGGACGAGTGCATCGAGGTGACCCCGGAGACCGTTCGCATCCGCAAGGTCGTGCTGGACCAGCGGGAGCGCGGGCGTGCGGCGTCCCGCGCCAAGCGGTAACGCCTTCGCCGGCTCAGAGGCCCGCCGACGGCCACCACGCAGGGGCGGCAACCTCCCGGAGGGTGCCGCCCCTGCGGCATGTCTGGCATACGGGGGTTTCTCGCCGTGGTTCGGAGCGGATGGGGCCGGACAATCCTATGAAGGGTGTTATCTGGTCCTCAGCGGTACCAGCGCGTCACCAACCAGGCGGCGGGACGGGCGGCGGCGCTCCGTACGGGCCCGGCTGCCCGCCCGGGGCTCCGTACGGACCGGGCGGTCCGGGCGGCGGCATCATCTGCTGATCACGCTGAGCCCGCTGCGCCAGGGCGATGAGCACGACCAGGCCCGCCACGGCGCAGAACACCTGAGTGAGGAAGTTGAGCTGGACGTTGGTGGGGAGGTCGGAGAAATGCTCGAGGAGCTCCTGCTTCAGGAACGCCGAGACGTAGAAGACGCCGAAGCCCGTCAGCATGCCGCCCGCCAGCATGCCGACCGGCCGGGCGAACGTCGCCCGGCTGACGGCGGCTATGGAGGCGACGAGGGCCAGTACGGCGATCACCC
The DNA here is from genome assembly GCF_025165795.1 of Streptomyces gossypii. Lineage (GTDB taxonomy): Bacteria > Actinomycetota > Actinomycetes > Streptomycetales > Streptomycetaceae > Streptomyces > Streptomyces gossypii. The sequence goes on along the minus strand of NZ_JAJAGO010000008.1, from coordinate 267,099 downwards.
AGGCCGTCCACGCGTGCGGGGCGGCCAGCAGCGAGACCAGCGAACGCTCACCGGTGAAGAGGTCCTGGTACACCTCCCCGCCCCGCTCGTTCCACCAGTAGATCTCCCAGACGGCCACCAGCGCGCCCGCGGCGCCCAGGATGAGGAACGCCGTGATGGCCGCGCCGTGCGAGGGCCTGCCGGGCGGCTGGGCGGCTGGGTCGGCCACTGCCGAGTAGCCGTACGCTCCGTTGTCGGCGGGGCGGCGGCCCGCGACGGCCGCGACGACCAGGCCCAGCCCGATGACCACCGCGGCGATCGCGCTCAGCAGCGCCTTGGTCTTGAGCCCGTCGTCGACGCCCTGCATCCAGTCGGCGTTCAGATTCCACAGGCTGGGCAGGCGCAGCGCGGCGGTCAGCGCCCCGGCCGAGGCCAGAATGCCGGCGGCGGAGGACGCCCGTACGGTCATGGCGGCCGTGATCACGTAGGCGAGCAGGAGGATGGGGTCGAGCAGCGAACTCACCCACAGGCCGCCGTCCGCGCGGGGGCCCATCCCGGCCCACATCCACCAGACGTCGGTGACCTCGGCGGCCTCCGTGAAGTCCCGGATGATCCACCCGAGGCTGATGAAGGCGAGGATCAGCAGTCCGACCGCGCCGCCCACACGCGCGCCGCGCGCGAGTGTCTGTTCCTGCCCCATATGTACGGCCCCCCGAGTCTGGCTGCGGTGCGTGCACGCGTGCCCGGAGCTGAGTCCGGGCATACGTGCACAGCGGTTGTCACCGCCGACTCCTCAGGTTTACCCGTGTCACGCGCTGTTATCAAGGTGGCCGATGCGAAGGTTCTGGGCCGTTCGCTGAGAGGTCGTACGGAGTTCAGAGCCCGCCGTCCGTATATCGGTGTAACGACAGCTGAGTTGCGAGTGTGTTAAGAAGCTTTCTCCCAGAATGTCTGGTTATGACTGCCTGAGTGTGAGGGTGTCAAGCACGCTGGCACGTCAATCTGCAAAATCTTCGCTCAAGATGCGTGTCTGACCCGTATGCCAGTACCAACACCCCTTGACTGCGTACTTATTCACTTGCAAAAGTCCGCTCAACCCACGGCACACCCCGGTGCCAGTCAGAACGGGTTCGGAGCACCACGAGCGCGGGGGCACAACGCGATGACGAGTCCATCCCAGACTGCGAAGGTCGGGACCGACACCCCAGGTCCGGACGCAGAAGGTCTGAGCACGGAGAAGTCGGGCAAACCCGGCCAGTACACCGGCCGGTCACCCGGCCAGCTGATGTGGGCGCGCTTCAAGCGCGACCGTACCGGCATGATCTCTGCCTGCGTAGTGATTTTTTTCTTCGCCATCGCGGCACTGGCGCCAGTCGTCTCCTGGCTGTACGGAAAGGACCCGTACACGCTGTACGGGCAGAACGAGTACGGCCTGCTGGACGACTTCGGGTTCCCGACCGGTCCCAACGGCGGCATGTCCGCCGATCACTGGTTCGGCATCGAGCCCGAGCTGGGCCGGGACGTCTTCATGCAGCTGCTCTACGGAATGCGGACATCGCTCTACACCGCCGTCATCGTGACCATCCTGATGGTCATCACCGGCGTGCTGGTCGGTCTGGTGGGGGGCTACTTCGGCGGCAGGGTCGACTACTGGCTCGGCCGCGTCACCGACTTCCTGATGTCCCTTCCCAGTCAGCTGTTCTTCATCGCGACCATGCCCGTCGTCGTATCGGTCTTCGTGTCGCCGCAGGAGGAGACGCCGACGTATCTACGCGCGGTGGCGATGATCACGGTGCTGTGGTTCCTGGGCTGGATGAGCATGGCCCGACTGGTCCGCAGCCAGGTCCTCAGCCTGCGTGAGCGCGAGTTCGTCGAAGCGGCGAAGGTCACCGGCGCGTCGCCCTGGCGGATCATCCGCAAGGAGCTGCTTCCCAACATCTTCACCCCGGTCCTGGTGCAGGGCACGTACATGCTGCCCTCGGCGATGCTGAGCGTGGCGTTCCTGTCCTTCATCGGCGTCGGCTATGTGGAGCCGACGCCCGACTGGGGCCGGATGTTCGCCACGGCCGGAGGCATCTACGAGAACGACCCCACGTACATGTTCTTCCCCGGTATCGCCATGGTGATCTTCGTAGTCGCCTTCAACCTTCTCGGCGACTCCGTGCGGGACGCCTTTGACCCCAAGTCCGGACGCTGATCGTCCATCTGAGGGGGGCTGCCACCCCTGCGCCGGGACACCGGAGGCTACTGGGCAGCAGACGGATCCCAACTGACAGGCAGGTGCATTCTCCAAATGAAACTCACCGGATCGTACAGAGCGCGGGGGCCGGTCATCGCCCTCGTGGCGGGGTCGCTCGTGCTCGCGGGCTGCAGTGACGGCAGCAGCGACACCAAGGACACGTCGAACTCGCAGAAGGACGCCAAGTCGCAGTCCAACGCCGTCGAGTACCTCGACGCGGCGGCCTCCCAGGGCCCGGCCAAAGAGGTCAAGGGCGCCAAGGAGGGCGGCACGATCCGCTCCTACCAGGAGGATGACTTCTCGCACCTGGACCCGGGTGAGATCTACGTCAGCGACGCGGGCCAGCTCGCCGGTCTCATCCACCGCGGTCTGACCACCTTCGTCGAGGACGGCAAGGGCGGCACCTCCGTGGCGGGTGACCTCGCCACCGACGCCGGCAAGATGTCCGACGGCGGCAAGACCTGGACGTACACGCTCAAGGACGGCGTCAAGGACCAGGAGGGTGACGAGATCACCTCCGAGGACGTCCGGCACTCCATCGAGCGGCTGTACTCCGAGGTCATCACCGACGGGCCGCTGTTCGTCCAGCAGTGGCTGTCCGGCGAGGGCGCTTCGTACCGCAAGGCGCTCCCCGACGGTCCGTACAAGGGCGACCACCTGCCCAAGGACGTCCTGGAGACCCCGGACGACAAGACGATCATCTTCCACTTCAAGACGAAGAAGCCGGACCTGCCGCAGGCGCTCGCCATGGCCGGCTACTCCATCGTGCCGAAGGACAACGACACCAAGGAGAAGTACGACCAGGGCAAGGGACTCGTCGCCCTCGGTCCGTACAAGATCTCCGAGTTCAAGCCCGGCAAGTCGCTGAAGCTGGTGAAGAACGAGGAGTGGGACGCCAAGACCGACCCCAAGCGTCACCAGTACGTCGACGGCTGGAACATCACCTTCAACCACAGCCGGGCGGACCAGACCGAGCGGATCCTCTCCGACCGCGGTGAGGCGAAGAACGCCACCCAGTTCAGCGGCTCGGTCGACTCGACAAAGGTGAAGAAGGTCATCACCGAGGCCGAGGACCGCACCGTCCAGGGCTACCAGCCCTACGTGTGGCAGCTGAACATGAACATGAACCGCATCAAGGACAAGCGTGTCCGCGACGCGATCACCTACGCGCTGCCGAACGCCCAGATCCTGCGCCCGGACGGCGGCACCTACGCCGGTGAGCCGGCCGGCGGTCTGCTCGCCCCGACGGTGCCGGGTTACGTGAAGGGCTACGACCCGTACGGCAAGCTCAAGAAGCCGAACGGTGACAAGGAGAAGGCCAAGGAGCTGCTCAAGGAGGCGGGCGTCAAGAAGGGCACCAAGCTCGTCTACGCCTACGCCAACGAGCCGCACCGCCAGAAGCAGGCCGAGATCATCACCAAGGCCCTCGAGGACATCGGCTTCGACATCCAGAAGAAGGACGTCGACCAGGCCACCTGGTACGAGCAGATGGGCAAGGTCAAGAACGGCTTCGACCTCTACATGACCGGCTGGGGCCAGGACTGGCCGAGTGCCTCCACCGTCATCCCGCCGTCCTACGACGGTGACGCGATCGCCGACGGTGCGTCGAACTACTCGCACATCAACGACAAGCACGTGAACTCGGAGATCGACCGGATCCTGAAGATCGAGGACCCGGCGAAGGCGACTGAGGAGTGGACGAAGCTCCACAAGTACATCGTGGAGAAGGTCAACCCGGCCGCTCCGCTGTACTACACCAAGCAGCTGCAGATCTACGGCTCGAACATCGGCGGCGCCCGGTACAGCACCGAGCGCAGCTACATCGACCTGACGCGTCTGTTCCTGAAGAAGTAAGAACAGCCTGAAGAAGTAAGCAACACCTCACGAAGTAAGCAAGACCGCTTCATACCGGGTCCCCGGAGGTGCGCGTTCACAAGGCGCGCACCTCCGGGGACCGGCTCCGAGACACACCCCTCCTCTCCCGTCGTGGCAGCCGTGCTGAGAGCAGCGAACTCCTATGTTGAAATATCTGACTCGCCGGATGCTCGGCGCAGTAGTCATTCTGATCCTGATCAGTGCTTTCACCTTCTTCTTGTTCTTCGCCATTCCTCAGGACCCGGCAATGCTCTCGTGCGGCCGGAACTGTACGGAGGGCAACCTCAAGGTCATCCGCGAAGCCATGGGCCTCGATCAGTCGATTCCCATGCAGTACTGGGAATTCATGAAGGGAATCGTCGCAGGGCGTGACTTCAACGTCGGCCACTGCGATGCCCCGTGCTTCGGGATCTCCTTCGACGACGAGCGCATGATCTGGGACACGATCATGGACCGCCTCCCGCTGACGGTCTCCCTCACCCTGGGCGGCCTGGTCATCTTCCTGACCATCGGCATCGGCCTCGGCATGGTCGCCGCCCGCACCAAGGGCACCATGATCGACAAGACGGTCAGCTCCACCTCGCTGGTCTTCAGCTCCATGCAGATCTACTTCCTCGGCCCGATCGTGCTGGGGCTCCTCGTCTACAACACGGGCCTGCTGGCCGCACCGAAATACGTGCCGATCTCCGAGGACGCCATCGGCTGGGCGACCGGCCTGGTCATCCCGTGGTTCGTGATGTCGCTCATCTTCACCGCGAACTACACTCGTATGGCGCGGTCCACGATGATCGAGCAGTTGCAGGAGGACCATGTCCGTGCCGCCAAGGCGAAAGGCATGTCCGGCAAGTACGTCTTCTTCCGCTACGCGTGGCGCGGTTCTCTCATTCCGATCGTCACCATTCTCGGTGTCGACCTGGGCTCCCTGCTCAGCGGCGGAGTCGTCACCGAATTCACCTTCAGCCTGGCCGGCCTGGGGCGGCTCGCGGTGGAATCCGTCCAGGACAAGGACCTGCCGCTGACCATGGGTGTGATGCTCGTCAGCGCCGCCTTCATCCTGGCGTGCAACATCGTCGTGGACGCTCTGTACGCCTTCATCGACCCGCGCGTGCGGCTGTCCTAGGAGATCGACCCGTGACCACACTCACCAAGACCGAGGAGAACGTGCCGTCCCCGACCGGCTCGGACGCCTTCCTCTCGGTACGCGACCTGCATGTCCGGTTCTCCACCGAGGACGGCATCGTCAAGGCGGTGGACGGACTCTCCTTCGATCTCGAACGCGGTAAGACGCTCGGCATCGTCGGTGAATCCGGCTCCGGCAAGTCGGTGACCAACATGTCCATCCTCGGTCTCCACAACCCGGACCAGTCGGAGATCACCGGCGAGATCATCCTGGACGGTCAGGAGCTGACCGGAGCGCCCGAGAAGAAGATGGAGCAGCTCCGCGGCAACAAGATGGCGATGATCTTCCAGGACGCGCTGACGGCCCTGTCGCCCTTCTACACGATCGGCCGGCAGATCGGTGAGCCGTACCGCAAGCACACGGGCGCCTCCAAGAAGGAAGCCCATCAGCGGGCGATCGAGATGCTGGACAGGGTCGGCATCCCGAACCCGAAGATGCGCGTGAACGACTATCCGCACCAGTTCAGCGGCGGCATGCGGCAGCGTGCCATGATCGCGATGTCGCTGGTGTGCAACCCGGACCTGCTGATCGCGGACGAGCCGACCACCGCCCTCGACGTCACCGTCCAGGCGCAGATCCTGGACCTGCTCAAGGACCTCCAGCAGGAGTTCGGCTCGGCGATCGTCTTCATCACGCACGACCTGGGTGTGATCGCCAACGTCGCCGACGACATCCTGGTGATGTACGCGGGCCGGGCTGTCGAGCGGGGCACCACCAAGGAGGTGCTGACCGCACCGCAGCACCCGTACACCTGGGGCCTGCTCAGCTCGATGCCGCGGATCGGCTCGGATGTCAGCGAGGGCCTCCGGCCGATCGAGGGCACACCGCCGAGCCTGCTCACGCCGCCGCCGGGCTGCGCCTTCCATCCGCGCTGCGACTTCGTCGACCAGGTGTCCGGCGAGCACGCGTGCGGCAGCCGGCGCCCCGAGCTGCCGCTGGGGCGCGCCGCGGCCTGCCACCTGACGGCAGAACAGAAGCGGACCATCTTCGTCGAGCAGATCAAGCCCAGGTTGGGTTAGGGAGAAAGAGACATGAGCGAGGAACTCACCCTGACCAAGTCGGGCGGTGGCGCGCAGGACACGGGCGAGCCCCTGATGCGCGTCGAGGGGCTGACGAAGCACTTCCCGATCAAGGGCGGCTTCCCCATCAAGCGGACCGTCGGGGCGGTCCAGGCGGTCGAGGGCGTCGACCTGACCGTGCACGCGGGTGAGAGCTTCGGCCTCGTCGGCGAGTCGGGCTGCGGGAAGTCCACCACCGGGCGGCTGCTGACCCGGCTGCTGGAGCCGACCAGCGGCACGATCACCTACCGCGGGCAGGACATCACCCACGCCAAGCGGCGGCAGCTGGCACCCATCCGGTCCGAGATCCAGATGATCTTCCAGGACCCGTACTCGTCGCTAAACCCGCGGCAGACCGTCGGGTCGATCGTCAGCGGTCCGATGGAGGTCAACGGCATCAACCCGCCCGGCGGGCGGGAGAAGAAGACCCGCGAACTGCTGGAGACGGTCGGCCTCAACCCGGAGCACTACAACCGCTTCCCGCACGAGTTCTCCGGCGGCCAGCGGCAGCGCATCGGGGTGGCCCGCGCGCTCGCACTGGAGCCCAAGCTGATCATCGCGGACGAGCCGGTTTCCGCGCTCGACGTCTCCATCCAGGCACAGGTCGTCAACCTGCTGCAGAAGGTGCAGCGCGAGATGGGGATCGCCTTCCTCTTCATCGCGCACGATCTGGCGATCGTCCGGCACTTCTCGCAGCGCGTCGCGGTGATGTACCTGGGCAAGATCGTGGAGGTCGGTTCCCGCGAGGACATCTACACCCGCCCGCGGCACCCGTACACGCACGCGCTGCTCTCCGCGGTGCCGGAAGCCTCGCTGGACGAGGACGTGGCGAACAACAGCGGGCGGGAGCGCATCAGGCTCGCCGGTGACGTGCCCTCGCCCGTCAACCCGCCGTCCGGCTGCCGGTTCCGTACGCGCTGCTGGAAGGCGCAGGACAAGTGCGCCAGCGAAGCCCCGCCGCTCGTCCAGATCGGGGGCAACGCAGCCGGGCACCTCACGGCCTGCCACTTCCCGGAGGAGGGGACGATAGCGGACCGGGGCACGGACATCGTGCTGGACGCGGCGCTGGCCTCGGCGGAGGGCAAGGCGGCGAAGCACGACAGCACCGACTGACGTCCAAGCCTGCGTTTACCGGCTACGGCGCCGCACCCGGACGGGGTGCGGCGCCGTAGCCGGTTTCGGCCCGGGTTCCGGCCCGGGCCGGAACAGGCGTCAGACCATGCCGAGCGAACGCTTCAGGAAGGCGACCTGGAGCAGCAGCAGGTTCTCCGCGACCTCCTCCTGCGGCGTCATGTGCGTCACGCCGGACAGCGGCAGCACCTCGTGCGGCCGGCCATCCGCCAGCAGCGCGGAGGACAGCCGCAGGGTGTGGGCGACGGCGACGTTGTCGTCGGCGAGGCCGTGGATCACCATCAGCGGGCGGTGCTGCTCGGCGGCCCCGGACAGCCCCTCGTCGGTGATCAGCGAATTCGCCGCGTACACCTCCGGGTTGTCCTGCGGGGTACCCAGATAGCGCTCCTCGTAGTGCGTGTCGTACAGCCGGAGATCGGTGACCGGTGCGCCCGCCACGCCCGCGTGGAAGACGTCCGGGCGTCGCAGCACCGCCAGCGCGGCGAGATAGCCGCCGTACGACCAGCCCCGGATGCCGACGCGGCCGAGGTCCAGCGGCTCGGTCTCGGCGAGGGCGTGCAGGGCGTCGGTCTGGTCGGCCAGGTTGACCGCGGCAAGATCCCGCGAGATGGCCTTCTCCCAGCCGGGGGAGTAGCCGGGCGTACCGCGCCCGTCCGCCACGACCACCGCGAAGCCCTGGTCGGCGAACCACTGCGAGGTGAGATGCGCGTTGTGCGCCGCGACCACCCGCTGGCCGTGCGGGCCGCCGTACGGGTCCATCAGGACCGGAAGCGGTCCGTCGCCCTTCCGGTAGCCGCTGGGCAGCAGCACGGCCACCGGGACTCCCCGCTCGCCCGCGTGCAGCAGGCGCGGCGCCGCGGTGAGCACGGGCCGTTCGGCGTACGAGGCGACTGTGCCCCGCGGGTCGGTGCCGCCGTCCTCGGTGAGCCGCAGCACGCTCACGACCGAGCCGGGGCTCTCCAGCCGCGCGCTGGAGAGGACGACCGTGTCACCGCCGCGCACCGCCGAGGCGACGTGCGGGCCCGTGCCGACGGCGATCCGCTCCCAGCCGCCCTTGTCCCCGCTGCCCCGGAAGGACGCACGGTAGACGCCGATGTCGCCCGCCTCGGTGTCCATCCGGTCCGAGGCGTCGCCGGGGGAGGCGGAGAAGAGGATGTCCTCCGTGCCGATGTCCAGCACCGCGCGGACATGGAGGGCGGCCGAGGTCAGCGGGCGGTCGCCTGCCATCAGGACCCGGGCGCCGCCTTCGTCCTCGATCCGGACCAGCCTTCCGTCCGGTGTCCAGGCGGGAACTCCGGCGAAGAGTTCGAGCCATACTGGATCATCTTCCGCGTGCAGTGGTGAGGTGGCGCCGGTGGTGGTGTCGACGGTCAGGCAGAGCTGGCTGCGCTGGTCGCGCGCCTGCACCAGCACCAGCGGCGGTCCGTAGGAGGACCAGTGCACGCGGGCGAGATACGGGTAGCGGGCGCGGTCCCAGGTGACCTCCGTGCGCCCCTGTCCGTCCGCGTCGAGCAGCTGGAGGGTGACCTCGGCGTTCGCGGTGCCCGCCGCCGGATACGGGACCGCGACGGGCTCCCGGTCCGGGTTCGCCGGGTCGGAGATCCACCAGCGCGTGACCGGGGCGTCGTCGGCGCGGGCAACCAGCAGCCGGTCGCTCTCGGGGGACCACCAGTAGCCGCGGAACCGGTTCATCTCCTCGGCGGCGACGAACTCGGCTAGCCCATAGGTCACGGTTTGCGACTCGGGGACCGCGACGGCGCGGTCGTCGCTGCCGTCGGCGGCGACCGTACGGAGCGCGCCACCCGAGACATAGGCGATGCGGCGGCCGTCGGGGGACGGACGAGGGTCCACCACGGGACCGGCGGCGGGGAGTTCGCGGGCCGTACCCGCGCGCAGCTCGGCGGCGAAGAGCCGCCCGGAGAGGGCGAAAGCCGCCAATTCGACCGCCGTGTCCGTGGCATATGCCACGATTCCGGCGGAGCCCTCGCGGCTCCGCTCGCGCCGGGCGCGTTCCTCCGGCGGCAGCTCCTCCGCCGCACCGCCGAGGAGCACATCCGAGTCGGCCGCGGCGAACTCCCGGCCCCCGGCCAGCTCCCGCACCCACAGGGCGTGTGCCCGGTCGGAGCCGGTGCGCGAGCGCAGGAAGACGACGCGCTCCCCGTCGGGCGCCACGGTGAAGGCACGCGGGGCGCCCAGGGTAAACCGGTTCGTGCGTGCGTACTGCCGCGGGAAAGTCTCAGACATGGTGCTGAGGGTAGAGGGTAGCGCCGCCGCCCGGACCGGCGCCGGACTGGCTTGAATCGAATATGCGCCCCTCATCTGCTCCAGTGCACCGAACCATGTCGGCCTACCGATAGTTATGATCCGTTGCGGATGGTGGGTCCGGGGGTATGAAGCCTCCGATACCTGTCCCAACCGCTTCCCGACCGCGTGTACTTGGAGGTGAACCGCCGTGGCGCTCTCGATTTCGGCGGTGGTGCTGCTGGCAGTCATCGTCTACCTGCTCATCAAGAAGTCAGGACTCAAGGGCGGCCACGCCCTGGTGTGCACGCTGTTGGGCTTTTATCTCGCCAGCTCGACCGCCGCGCCGACGATCACTGATGTGACGACGAACGTGGCGAACCTGATCGGTGACATTCAGTTCTGACGACGGTCGGTCCCGGGGCATCGTAGGCTCGGGGCATGACCGACCCACCCGACCGCCGTCTGCTGCTCGTGCACGCCCACCCTGACGACGAGTCGATCAACAACGGCGCCACCATGGCCAAGTACGCGGCCGAGGGCGCCCTCGTCACGTTGGTTACCTGCACACTCGGCGAAGAAGGAGAGGTGATCCCGCCCGGGCTGGCCCATCTCGCACCCGACCGCGAGGACACCCTGGGCCCGTACCGCATCGGCGAACTCGCCGCCGCGATGCGTGAGCTGGGCGTGACCGACCACCGCTTCCTGGGCGGCCCCGGCCGCTACCGCGACTCCGGGATGATGGGCGTGGAGCAGAACGCCCGCCCGGACTGCTTCTGGCGCGCCCCGCTGGACGAGGCGGCGGAGCTCCTCATGGAGGTGATCCGTGAGGTGCGCCCCCAGGTCCTGGTGACCTACGACCCCAATGGCGGCTACGGCCACCCCGACCACATCCAGGCCCACCGGGTCGCGATGCGAGCTGCCGAGCTGGCGGCCGCGGACGACCGGCCGGAGCTGGGCAGACCGCACACCGTCGCGCGGATCTACTGGAACTGTGTGCAGCGTTCCGCGATAGAGGCGGGCTTCGCCCGACTGCGGGAGGCGGGCCGGGACATCCCCTTCCCCGGCATCGCGGGGGCGGATGACGTGCCCGGGGTCGTCGACGACTCCGAGGTCGCCGTCATCATCGACGGCGGCGACCGCCACTTTGCCGCCAAAACCGCGGCGATGCGCGCGCATGCGAGCCAGATCGCCGTGGACGGACCGTTTTTCGCCCTGTCGAACGATCTGGGGCAGCCGCTCTTCGGCGCCGAGCACTACCGTCTCGCTGACGCGTCCGCACCGCCCGGAGGGCCAGCGGACGACCTGTTCGCCGGGATGGTGATCCCATGAGCGGTCTGCTGGGCGGCTTGCTCACCGGGCCCGTTCACCGGCCGGTCACAGGCGCGCGCATCGCGGCGTACGCCGGGCTGGTGGTGCTCGGCCTGCTCATCGGCGCGGCGGGCGCACTGGTGCAGGCGGGCTGGTCCGTCGGAGGAGTGCCGCTCGCCCTGGCGGGCGCGGCGGGGCTGTTCTGGGGCGGTGCCCAGCTGACCCGTACGAAGCTGGGCGCGATCGCCCCGGCGGGCGGCTGGGTGGTGGCCGTGGTGCTGCTGACCATGCCGCGTCCCGAGGGCGACTTCGTGTTCGGCACCGGTCTCGGGTCCTATGTCTTCCTCTTCGGTGGGATGCTGCTGGCCGTGATCTGTGCCACGATCGCGCTGCCCGCAGTGCCGCTGCCAGCGGACAAGCGGACCGACAAGAGCCGCTGATACCCACTCTGATGTGGTGATTCTGTGGTGCCGGGACCAGTGTCAGCGGCCCCAAGTATGGTGGTGCGCGCTGGCGAGCCGCTTTCGGACAACATGACGGCGGCGAACCCAACCGGGAGATCCTGTTTTGAGCCGTGAAACTGACAGTTCGTCCTCCGGGCCCCGCGGGCGCGGCGGTCCCGCCCCCGCACCGGGCACTGAGCCGTACGGCTCCGCCGACGGAGCGGGAGAGCCGGCCGACCGCGGAGCTTCAGGAGTGGACCCCGCCGCGGCCGCGCGAGCGGACGAACCGAAAACCGAGACCACGCTGACCACCCGGATCCGGATCAACATCCCCGGATCCCGGCCGATTCCGCCGGTCGTGATGCGTACGCCCGTCGTGGCCGGGGCCGAGCCCGGCCCGCCCGGCGGCAGCCCCGAGGCGGGCGCCGCCGTGCCCGCCGCCCGGCGGGAGGAAACCGCAGTCGCCGCCGCCTCAGGGGCGGCCGGGGGCGGTGCGGAGACAGCCGCGATGTCCGCGGGCGGCTCAGGAGGCGGCTCGGGGGACACCGGCGGTTCTGGCGGAGCCGGGGGCTCCGGCGGCGACTCCCCGCAGGGGACGAGCGACTGGTTCGCTCCGCGCAAGGCGCCCAAGCCGGAGTCCGGAGCGTCCGGGGAAGACGGGTCACCGCCTGCCGCCCCGCCGCCGGGAACACCTGGTCCGCCGGGCGGCGAGCGTCCGTACGTCCCGGGCCCGCCCGACGAGAGCGACGCCCAGGAGCACCCCCCGACGCCGCCGGAGGGCTTCCCGGCGATCGGCCTGAGCGAGACCACCGGCAACGTGCCGCGCAGCGCCATCGACGAACTTGCCGATCTGATGGGCGAGCCAGGGCGTGCACCGGCTTCCGGCACCGCCGGCCCGGCGGTGCCGCCGCCGGGTCCCCCGGTGGGGCCGACCTCCGGGCCGGCGACCGGCGACATGCCCCTGCCGCCGCCCCCGCCGCCGACGCCCGCCGTGCCGGGCCCTCCCGGCGTACTGGGCCAGATGGGTGTGCTGGGTCCGCTCGGCACCTCGGGTGACACCACCGAGACGCCTCTCCCCCCCGGGCCGCCGGCGGCCGGGGCGGAGTCAGCCGCCAATTCCACCCTCGGCCTGGGCACCGGCCCGTCGGCGTTCTCGGGGATGACGCAGCCCAGCGCGCCGCAGTCGTCCGGCAGTCCGGCATCACCGCCGTACGGCGCACCGGGCGGCACGGACTTCCCGGGTGCCCCAAGTGTTCCGGGCGCGCCGAGTGTTCCCGGCGCTCCGGGCGCTCCGGGCGCTCCGGGCGGCGAGGGGATCTCCAGCGACACGCTCATCAGCGGCATCCCGCGGCTTCCCTCAGCCGAGGGCGGCTTCCCGGGACCAGCGCCCGGCGCGCCCGTCCCCGCTCCCGGCGACGTGCCGGACCGCGGTGACCTCGGCGGCGGCAACGACCGGCCCGCGTCCAAGGGACGCTCCAAGCTCATGCTCGTGGGCGCGAGCCTGATCGGCATACTGGGCGTCGCCTACGGCGCCGGGCTCCTCCTGGACCACGCCGACGTCCCCAACGGCACCACGGTGCTCGGGGTCGACATCGGCGGCAAGCAGAAGCAGGAGGCGATCGACACGCTGGACGCAGCGCTCGGCAAGCGGGGCACTTCCCCGCTCACCGTCGTGGTGGACGGCGAGAAGACCCAGCTCAAGCCGAGCGTCGCGGGCCTGACGATAGACACGGAGGCGACCGTCCGCGAGGTGGCGGGGCAGGATTACAACCCGGTGTCCGTCATCGGTTCGCTCCTCGGCGGCAGCCGTGAGGCGGATGCCGCGCTCGAGGTCGACGAGGAGAAACTGGAGGCGGCGGTGTCCGCCCTCGCCGCCGACGTGGAAAGCTCGGGGGGTTCCGGCGCTGCCAAGGACGGCATGGTCAAGTTCGAGAACGGCAAGGCTGTCGGCGTGCCCGGCAAGCCGTTCAAGGGCGTCAACGTCGCCAAGGCGTCGGAGGCCGTCGAGAGCGCTTACCGCGACCGCGCCGCCACCGGAAAGAACGGCCCGGTCACGCTGCCCGTCAGCAATCAACAGCCGACGATCAGCGAGAAGGAGATCGACAGCGCCGTCAGCGGCTTCGGGAAGACGGCGATGTCGGGCTGGGTGTGGCTGGAAGCGGGCGATGTGGAAGTGCCCTTCAGCCAGCAGACGATGGGCGACTTCCTGACGATGAAGCCGGGCGGCGGGAAGCTGCAGCCGGTGATCGACATGGAGGCGCTGAAGAAGACCTACGGATCGGCCTTCGACGGTGTCGTGATCGAGGCGGGATCGGGGACTGTCAAGATGACCCCGAAGCACGCGGCCGCGGCGATGATCCAGGCACTGAAGAAGCCGGCGCCCCCGGAGCCCGAGAAGCGCAAGGCCGTGGTGGAAGGCTCCCGCAGCCAGTAGCCCGCGAGCCCACGGCCTGCGAGTCGCTCCGCCCCGCCTGTTCCTGCCCCGCCCCCGGCGCCCCGCCGGGGGCGGGGCAGTCGCGTGGGCCTCTGGACACGCCCCGGGGCGTGCTTCGAAAGTCCCGCCCCGCCCGCGACGCCTGGCACACACGCTCGCCGCGTTGTCGGAATCGCCCGAGTAACCCATTACGAGGGCGATCCTCCGCCTTGCGGGCGCACGCACCAGCCGCCGCGGGCCTTACCGGCGCTGCTTCTCAAACACGCCCTAGTTGAGCCGCGCCCGAGCTGCACGCGCCTGACGGCGTACGGCGTCCGCCGCGTTGGGCTCCATCGCGGAGACGACGTCCGCGTACTCCTCCAGCCCGCGCGCACCGCCGACGAAGTCGCCGCGCTCGACGAGCAGCTGTGAGCGCTCCAGCCGCAGCCGCACCGGATGGTGGGGGAGGAGCAGGGAGAGGTCGAGGGCCCACAGCTGGACGTCCGAGTGCTCCGGCCGTGCCGCCGCCCAGGCCCGGATGTTGTTCAGCACCCGCAGCACCGTCTCCAGCGGATCGGCGGGCTGGAGCATCGCCCGCGACACCGGTCTGCTCCCGCCCGTGGCGGCCGTGACCAGGAGGTCCAGCTCGCCCTCCGCGAGCAGCCGACCGCCGTTGAAGGGGTCGGCGAGCACCTGCTTGCCCGACGGGTCGCCGAAGCCGACGACGAAGTGGCCGGGGAGCGCCACTCCGTACACGGGCGCACCGGCCCGCCGGGCCACCTCGATCCAGACGACCGAGAGCAGGATGGGCAGCCCGCGCCGCCGGATCAGCACGGCCTGGAGCAGCGACGAGTCCAGCCGCCGGTAGTCGGCCGTCGTGCCGTGGAAGCCGTGTTCCTCACCGAGCAGGCGCCGCAGCGCCTCGGCCCAGGCCCAGGGGTCGCCGCTCTGGCGGAGGTCGGCGGGCAGCTGCCCGGCGAGTCGGTCGAGTTCCATCTGCGAGCTGTCGATCGCCGCGTCGATCCAGTCCCCGGCTTCGCCCGCCGCCTCGCCCGCCGCCTCCTCTGTCGCTTCGCCTGCCGAAGCCTTCGCCGCCTCCGTGCCGATCAGCAGGCACAGCAGAGCCAGATCCGGCCGCTGCTCGGTCGCTGCCCTGCGGAATCTCTCCCTGCTGTCCGTTGTCATGCGGCGCTCCCCGTCGCGGTCGTTCCTCTGGGCGGGAGCGCTCACTCCCGCCTCACGTACGGTCCTGGTGCGCGCCTCCCGGCACGCGGCGGTCACTCCCGCGGTGCCCGGCGGTAGTGGTACAGGTGGTGGACGGTGAAGCCCAGCCCGTCGTAGAGGGCAGTGGCCGCCGTGTTGTCCGGCTCCACCTGGAGGTAGCCCGCCGAGGCGCCTTCCGCCAGCGCGTGCCGGGCCAGCTCGGCCATCACCGCTTCGGCCAGTCCCTGGCGCCGCTGGTCCGGGGCCACCTCTATCGCGGCGAACCCCGCCCAGCGGCCGTCCACCACACAGCGCCCGATCGCGGCGGGCGGGCCGTCCGCCTCCGCGGCCTCCGGGCCGGTGCGGGGCACGGTCGCGAACCACACCGAGGGGCCGCCGGACAGCACCCGCGCTGCCGTGCTGTGGCTGTCATCGGAGGCACGGCCATACAGGCTGAGCCACTCCGGAGACAGCTCCCGGTGCAGCAGCACCCGGGCGTCCGGCTCCCGGTCGGCGAGCGGGGCGAGCGCGCCGGTGCGCATCTGGGCGTGCCGCTCGGCGGTCCAGCCGCGGTCGGCGAGTGCGGCGGCCAGTCTTTCGTCCGTACGGGTGGCTCCGGGGCGGCCTCCCCCGGCCTCCGTGGTGACCTGGATCTTCGCGGGGAGTCCGCGGGCGGCGTACCAGCGGACGATCTCTCGCAGGGCGGTTTCCCAGTCCAGCCCGCAGCTGCCCAGTGGCAGTACGGAGTTGCCGCGGGCGGTGAATCCCTCGCGTGGCTGGTCGGCCACGGGGTCCGCTCCGTGCGGGGTGACGGGGCTGGCGCGCAGCGTCCACTCCCCGAGCCGTTCCGTCTCCAGTGCGGGCCAGCCGCGTGCCGCGACCTCCTGGAGTTCGGGGACGGCCGCCGCCGGTACGCCACGCCGCCGGTCGGGCGGTGGAGGCACGGTTTTGCCCGCCACGACGGCGGACTCCTGGAGCGAGACACCGGTACCGTCGCGGCGGGTGATCTTCAACACACCGTCTGTCCAGGATGTGAGCACGCCGACCGTGTCGGTGAAGGTGGCGCTCGGCTCATCGGGACCGGTCAAAGACCTCACCGACACGCGTTTCCCCACGTCGTCGGGGCTGATGCGGACCTCAAGTTGTCCGCTGATGGTGAATTCCACGTCAGGAATCGCCCCTCCTGTTCGTCTCGTGCCCGGGAACGGAGATACTAGAGGCGGGCATCGACGACGCCGCGCTCCCGCGCGCCCTCGGCGGAGCCGTACTCGGTCCGCCGGCCCTATCGAGGAGGAACGACAGCGTGACCTACGTCATCGCGGAGCCTTGTGTCGACCTTAAGGACAAGGCCTGCATCGAGGAGTGCCCCGTCGACTGTATCTACGAGGGCCAGCGGTCCTTGTATATTCATCCGGACGAATGCGTCGACTGCGGGGCCTGCGAGCCGGTGTGCCCGGTCGAGGCGATCTTCTATGAGGATGACACTCCGGAGGAGTGGAAGGACTACTACAAGGCGAACGTCGAGTTCTTCGATGAGCTCGGTTCGCCCGGCGGTGCTTCCAAACTCGGCATGATCGAACGGGACCACCCGGTGATCACCGCGCTCCCGCCGCAGAGCCACGACGAGTGATTCCGCGAAATCTGCTGTGAGAGCTTCCGGCCCGGAGCGCGCCTAGGTCCTTGCCCAGGCGTGTCCGGCGCCGCCCTCGGTCCCGTCGGCATGCCGTGCCTGCGGGACCGAGGCAGTTCGAGAGAGAGTGAGCCACCGCCGTGACCACGTCACTGCCCGCGCCGACGCCCGCCCCGGCGTCACCAGACCCGGCCGTTTCGGCCCGGCTGCCGGTGTTCCCCTGGGACCGGCTGGAGCCGTTCAAGGCGACGGCCGCGGCGCACCCCGACGGCATCGTGGACCTCTCGGTGGGGACCCCGGTCGACCCGGTGCCCGAGCTGGTCCGGCAGGCGCTCACGGACGCGGCGGACAGCCCCGGCTACCCCACGGTGTGGGGCACCCCCGCCTTGCGGGACGCCATCGTGGACTGGTGCGGGCGCAGGCTGGGTGCCCGCGGCCTCACGCACTCCCATGTGCTGCCCGTCGTCGGATCGAAGGAGCTGGTCGCCTGGCTGCCGACGCAGCTGGGCCTCGGCGCCGGAGACCGGGTGGCGTATCCCCGGCTGGCCTACCCGACGTACGAGGTCGGCGCCCGGCTGACGGGCGCTGAACCAGTCCCCTACGAGAGCGTCGTGGAGCTGGACCCGCGCGGTCTGCGCCTGCTCTGGCTCAACTCGCCGTCCAACCCCACCGGCCGGGTGCAGGGCAAGGAGGCGCTGCGCGAGGCGGTGGCCTGGGCCCGGGAGCACGGCGTGCTGGTGTTCAGTGACGAGTGCTATCTGGAACTGGGCTGGGAGGCTGATCCGGTCTCCGTGCTGCACCCGGAGGTCTGCGGCGGTTCGTACGAGGGGATCGTCGCCGTCCACTCGCTCTCCAAGCGCTCCAATCTCGCCGGGTACCGCGCGGCCTTCGCCGTCGGCGACTCCGCCGTGCTGGGCGAGCTGCTCCAGATCCGCAAGCACGGGGGGATGATGAGCCCGGCTCCGGTGCAGGCGGCGGCGGTGGCGGCGCTCGGGGACGACACGCATGTGGCGCGGCAGCGTGAGCGTTACGCGGCCCGCCGCGCCGCGCTGCGGGGCGCGCTGGAGGCGAACGGCTTCCGGATCGAGCACAGCGAGGCTTCGCTCTACCTCTGGGCGACTCGGGACGAGCCGTGCTGGGACACGGTCCGCGAGCTGTCCGAACGCGGGATCCTGGTGGCACCCGGGGAGTTCTACGGGGCAGCGGGCGAGCGTTTCGTGCGGATCGCGTTCACGGCGACGGACGAGCGGGTGCGGGACGCCGTGCGGCGGCTGACGGCCTGAGAGGCTCCAGCGCGGACCGCTCGTTGACGGCGTACGGGGAGCGTCCGGCGGCCGGGCGTGGAGAAGGGCCCCGGTGACTGGCACCGGAGCCCTTCCCGGAATCGCCGGCCCGCCTCGGCACCGGCAGCAGGGACGTCTCAGTTGGGGCCCAGCTGACCGGTGGCCAGGGGGTTGGCGAGCTGCCCCTGACCGACGGCGTCGGTGGCCGTCAGCGCGCTCATCTTCGACTCGGTCCCACCGAGGGCCTGCTGGACGTCCGGGCTGTCCGGATGGGAGAGCCCGGCCTTGTCCGGTACTGGCGCGGCGGGGGCGGCGGCGGCCGCACCGGCCGCGCCGATGACGCCCACGGCACCCGCTGCGGTGAGCAGCGCGGCCTGAGCGATCCGGCGGCTGAGGGGGAGGGAAGACATAGTGCTCCTTCGGGCGGAGTGGGGTGCTGCTTCGGAAGTGGGCCGCGGCCGGGCTTCCGTTGCTTGCTGGTCGCGACGCGCTCTGCCTATCGCCCTGGGCGGGCCCGAGGTTGCGGGCCGCTCCGGTAAAGGATTGGCAATGAGTCGCATTATCTGTTTCGGGTGAAACGGGGCAATCCGCCCGCGCCGGAACGTCCGGGGAAACGTCTCACCCCGGCCTCGCCAACGGTTCGGGACCGGCTCCCGCGAGCCGCCGGAACGGCGCCGTACGGAGTCCGCGGGGGCCGTACTCTCCCGCTCCAGAGTGAGGTGCCGGGCGTCTGTCCGAATGCCTACGACTGCGCAGCGGTGGCGAGCCGCAGCACGACCGCAGAACCGCCCGCCCCGGGCTCCTCGGACTCGCGCCAGCCGTCCTCGGAAAGCCCCGCGCTCCACACCCGGCCCGCGTAGGAGATCCGCTCGATACGCAGCTCCGCCGAGTGCGCAACCGCCCAGTGCGCCAGCTCCCAGCCGCGCTGCTTCCCGCCCGCGGGGATGGCCAGGTCGGTGGGCCGCTTGCTCCGGCCGCCCCCGCTGCCCGCGCCGCCGTCCTCGGCGCCCGCTGCCTCGCTGCCCGGCGCGGTGAGCACGTCCTCGCCGAAGTCCCGCATGAGCTTCTCCCGCACCTCGGCGAGGTCGCCGGGGCCGCTGACGCCCTCCGGGCCGGTGGTGCAGTTGAGGGCGGCGGCCCGGCGGCCGGTGAGCGCAGCGGTGAGGAGTGAGGCGTTCGTCTCATGCTTGGCGTACGCGTCGGGGTAGCCGCTGCGCTGAACCTTCTGCGCGGCGACGGTCAACGGGAGCTCGGTGTAGTCGGGGATCTTCACCAGATGGTCGTAGAACTTCCCGGCCGAGTAGACCGGATCGAGGATCTGCTCCTCGGTGCCCCAGCCCTGCGAGGGCCGCTGCTGGAAGAGCCCGAGCGAATCGCGGTCGCCATGGCTGAGATTGCGCAGCCCGGACTCCTGCATGGCAGTGGCCAGGGCTATCGTCACCGCCTGCTCCGGCAGTTGACGCACGGAGGCGACCGCCTCGATGGTCGCGGCGTTGGCCGCCTGCGCGGGGGGCACTTCGTACTCGGCCTTCCCGCCGTCCCCGCCATCCTCGCCGCCGCCGACCGCGGCACGTACCGTGCAACGGGCCGGGCCCGCCCCGCCCATGACGTACTGCGTCACCAGGTACCCGGCGATCCCGAGCAGCACGGCGAAGCCCGCGAGGGCCCGGAAACGCCTGCCGGGCCGCTCGCGCGAAGTAGTGGAGGTCTCTGGCACGGGGACCAAGGTACCGGTGTCCCGAACGTAGGGTGTCTGCCATGTCGCCCACCGAACTTGACCTGCATCAGAACGCAGCGTTGCTCACCGCACAGCTTGTCGACTTCCCCTCCGAGAGCGGCGGCGAGAAGCCGCTCGCCGACGCCGTCGACGCGGCGCTGCGCGCCCTGCCGCACCTCACCGTCGACCGCTACGGGAACAACGTGGTGGCCCGTACCCGGCTCGACCGTGCGGAGCGCGTGATTCTCGCGGGCCATATCGACACCGTTCCCATCGCGGACAACGTGCCCTCGCGGCTGGACGACGACGGAGTGCTCTGGGGCTGCGGCACCAGCGACATGAAGGCCGGGGTCGCGGTGCAGCTGCGCATCGCCGCGACGGTGCCCGAGCCGAACCGCGATCTGACCTTCGTCTTCTACGACAACGAGGAGGTCGCCGCCTCGCTGAACGGCCTCGGCCTGGTCGCCGAGGCACATCCCGACTGGCTGGCGGGGGACTTCGCCGTCCTGCTCGAGCCGTCCAGCGGGAACGTCGAGGGCGGCTGCCAGGGCACGCTGCGCGTGGAGCTGCGCACCTTCGGGCGGCGCTCGCACTCCGCCCGCAGCTGGCTGGGCGCGAACGCGATTCACGCCGCCCAGCCGGTGCTGGACAGGCTCGTCGCCTACCAGCCGCGGCGCAAGGTGATCGACGGGCTGGAGTACCGGGAGGGGCTGAACGCCGTCCGCGTCGAGGGCGGCGTCGCGGGGAACGTGATCCCGGACGTCTGCACGGTGACGGTCAACTACCGCTACGCGCCCGACCTGGGTGAGGCGGAGGCCCTGGCCCACGTACGCGAGGTCTTCGCGGACTGCGGAGTGGACGAACTCACGGTCGACGACAGCTCCGGCGGCGCCCTGCCGGGACTCTCGCACCCGGCGGCCGCGGCGTTCATCGAAGCCGTGGGGGGCGAGCCGCAGCCGAAGTACGGCTGGACCGACGTCTCCCGGTTCAGCGCTCTGGGCGTGCCCGCGGTGAACTACGGGCCCGGCGATCCGAATCTCGCGCACAAGCGGGACGAACGCGTCGAGACGGCGAAGGTGCTGCACTGCGAGGAGTCGCTGCGGGCGTGGCTCACGCGCTGACGCCCCCGCCCGCACGGTCTGCCGTGGCCCGGAATTGCCTTGCCCGCCACCTGCGCCTGCGTACCCTGGGGCGGACCGAACGGTGGAAGTAGCAGGAGGGAGCGCGCGGCATGGGCGGACCGGAGCAGCGGCGCAAGCCACGGGAACAGCGTCTCGGGCCGGTGGTGCGCCGTCGCGGGCAGGTGCAGGCCGAGACGACCGATCAGCGGCTGCTGGACACGACAGGACCGTCCGACTTCATCCACAAGGACCCCTGGCGGGTCATGCGCATCCAGTCGGAGTTCGTCGAGGGCTTCGGCGCGCTCGCCGAGCTCGGCTCGGCGGTGAGCGTCTTCGGGTCCGCCCGTACGCCGGTGGACTCGGCGGAGTACGAGGCCGGGGTGGACGTCGGGCGCGGGCTGGCCGAGGCCGGGTTCGCGGTGATCACTGGTGGCGGTCCCGGGGCCATGGAGGCGGCCAACAAGGGCGCGCTGGAGGCCGGCGGCACCTCTGTCGGGCTCGGCATCGAGCTGCCCTTCGAGCAAGGGCTCAACCCGTACGTCGACATCGGGGTCAACTTCCGGTACTTCTTCGTCCGCAAGACGATGTTCGTGAAGTACGCGCGGGGGTTCGTCGTGCTGCCCGGCGGCATGGGCACGCTGGACGAGTTGTTCGAGGCGCTCACCCTGGTGCAGACGAAGAAGGTGACCCGCTTCCCGATCGTCCTCTTCGGCACGGCGTACTGGCAGGGCCTGCTGGACTGGCTGCGCGCGTCCATGGTCGGGACGGGCAAGGCGTCCGAGTACGACCTGGAGCTGTTCCACGTCACGGACGACGTCTCGGAAGCGGTGGCGCTGGTCACCAAGGAAGTGGGCTGAGCGGGCCGACCGATGCGGCCGGCCCGGCTGACCTGGTCGGCCCGGCTGTTTCAGGCCAGCCCGCGACGGGCCACGGCCGGGGGCCGGTGACCCGCGATGGCGCCGACCATGTCGAGTACCTGCCTGGTCTCGGCGACTTCGTGCACCCGGTAGACCTGCGCGCCGAGCCAGGCCGAGATCGCCGTCGTGGCGAGCGTCCCGGTCAGCCGTTCCTGCACCGGTTTGTCCAGCGTCTCGCCGACGAAGTCCTTGTTGGAGAGGGAGACCAGCACCGGCCAGCCCGTCTCCGTCATCTCGCCCAGCCGCCGGGTGGCGTCGAGCGAGTGCCGGGTCGACTTCCCGAAGTCGTGCCCCGGGTCGATCATGATCCCGTCCGGCCGCACACCGAGACCGACGGCCCGCTCGGCCAGCCCGAGCGTGACCCGCAGGATGTCCGCCATCACCTCGCCGTTCTCGTACGCCACACGGTGCGGCCTGGTGCGGGGGCGCGCGCCGCCCGCGTGCGTGCACACCAGCCCGGTGCCGTAGCGCGCCGCGACCTCGGCCAGCTGAGGGTCCACCCCGCCCCAGGCGTCGTTGAGCACGTCCGCGCCCGCCGCGCAGACCGCCTCGCCGACTTCGTGCCGCCAGGTGTCGACGCTGATCACCACGTCCGGGAAGCGCCGCCGCACCAGGGCGACGAAACCAGCCGTGCGCCGCACCTCCTCCGCGACGGTCACCTCCGCGCCGGGACCGGCCTTCACTCCGCCGATGTCGATGATGGCAGCGCCCTCCGACACCGCCTGCTCGACGCGGGCAAGCGCCGGTTCGTCCCCGAAGGTGGCACCCCGGTCGTAGAAGGAGTCCGGGGTCCGGTTGACGATCGCCATGATCACTGGCTCGTTCTCGCCGAACTCGTGTTTCCCCAGGCGGAGCATGTCGCCGTCCCTCCGGTCTTCTCACCTCGCCCACCAGGTGGTCAGCGCACGGTGGCCCCTGCCGGGACCCCTTCCGACCCTACTCACTCAGCTGGCTGTCAGTGGGCCGTGGCACGATCGGGGAGCATGGGCAGCCGTAACGACCTGCACCAGGTCGTAAGCAGTCGGGCCGTAAGCCAGTGGGATGGACCTCCAGGAGTTGACCGTGTTCTGGTTCTTGCTGATTTCGCTGGTCGTGGTGGTAGCCGCGGTCACGCTCGCGGTCGTGGGCAGCGGCGACGGGCGAGGCTATCCGCAGATCGCCGTCGGCGGTCTCACCGACGCACCGCCGGACCGGCTGACGGAGCGGCTCGCACCGCACCGGCCGCTGGGGCGTGCCGATGTGGACACGCTGCGGCTGCCGATGGCCGCCCGCGGATACCGGATGCGTGAGGTCGACGACGTGCTGGACCGGCTCGGTGCGGAGCTGGCCGAGAGAGACTCCCGGATCGCGGAGCTGGAATCCGCTCTCGCGGGTGCGCAGGCGGCGGCGATGGGCCGCCCGGATCTCTACAAGGAGGCGGGGGAACGCCATGGTGAGCGCTGAGACGTGCGCTGAGTCGTCCACCGAGGAGGCGGCGGGAGCGGAGCCCGGGGCAGTGGACGCCGACCGGCCCGCCGGTGCCGCACTTCCCGGCCCGGACGGGCGGCTGCGCTGCCCATGGGGCCTCTCGGCCCCGGATTACGTCGCCTACCACGACGGCGAGTGGGGCCGCCCGGTGCGCGGGGACGACGCGCTGTACGAGCGGCTGTGCCTGGAGGCGTTCCAGTCCGGGCTGTCCTGGCTGACCATCCTGCGCCGCCGCGAGGGCTTCCGTGCCGCCTTCGCCGGCTTCCGGATCGCCGAGGTGGCGGAGTTCACCGAGGAGGACGAGGCGCGACTGCTCGGCGACGTGGGCATCATCCGCAACCGCGCCAAGATCCGCGCCACGATTGCGAACGCACGGGTCGCCGCGGCCATGGGAGAGGGCGGGCTGGACGCGCTGATCTGGTCTCACGCGCCCGACCCGGCAGGCCGCGCCGCACCCCGTACGATCCACGACGTCCCGGCGATCACTCCGGAGTCCACCGCGCTGTCCAAGGACCTCAAGAAAAGGGGCTTCCGCTTCGTCGGACCGACGACGGCGTACGCCCTGATACAGGCGTGCGGCCTTGTCGACGACCACCTCACCGACTGCTGGGCCCGCGGCGCGGGTCAGGTGCCGGTGTAGCGGGGCTGTTCCTTCTTCACGAACGCCTCCACGGCGATCTCGTGGCTTGGCCTTGTCTGCCGCCCTCGCGCCGTCCGGCCCTGGGGGCCGTCCGGGCTTCGGACGGCTGCGTCGGCCTCCGGCCGACGGGTGGGGTCCCCGGCGCGGTCAGGTGCCGGTGTAGCGGGGCTGTTCCTTCTTCACGAACGCCTCCACGGCGATCTCGTGATCCGCGGAGGAGCCGGCCCGCAGTTGCAGTTCGGCCTCCTTCTCCAACGTTTCCGCCAGGGAGTGAGACGCGCCGAAGGCGAGTGATTCCTTCAGTGCGGAGTACGCGGCCGTCGGCCCCTGCGCGAGCTGCCGGGCCACGGCTGCCGCCTCGGCCGCCAGCTCCGCACCTGGTACCACCCTGTTGACCAGGCCCAGCTCAAGCGCCTCCGGCGCCTTCACGCTGCGCGGGAACATCAGGAGTTCCGCTGCGCGCCCCGGGCCCACGAGGCGCGGGAGCGACCAGGACACGCCCGAATCCGCGGTGAGCGCGATACCGGCGAACGCGGTGTTGAACGCGGCGGTGTCGGCGGCGATCCGGTAGTCCGCCGCGAAGGCGAAACCCGCTCCCGCGCCCGCCGCCGCGCCGTTGACCGCGGCGACCACCGGCTTCGGCATACCGGCGATCGCGAGAGTGATGGGGTTGTAGTGGTCCCTGACCGTGGTCAGGGCGCTGCCGCCACGCTCCCGCAGGGCGCCGACGTGCTCCTTGAGGTCCTGGCCCACGCAGAAGGCGCGGCCGTGCGCGGCGAGCAGTACCGCGCGCACCGCCGGGTCACCGCCCGCCTGCCGCAGGGTGTCCCGAAGGGCGCCCTTCAGCTCGTCGTCGAGCGCGTTCATCGCGTCCGGGCGGTTGAGGGTGATCGTCGCGAGGCCCTCGGTGAGGTCATAGAGCACGGTGTCGGCCATGCGATCCAGCATGGCCCAGATCATCGGGCTCGGATAGACGCCTCGTGGGCCGCCGCCACGTCCGGCTGTGTGACCTGCGTCAAACCCGAGGTCATACGCCTACGGCGGAAAGCGGCGCAGTATCACGGCTTGATCGCCGATATGGGTGGTTTTGCGAGAGGCTGTTGCGCAAGGGATGCCGAACGCTGTTGCTCATCGGGTCGTCAGATGCGGGATAATGACTGGGAAGCAATGTGTTCGATGCCGGTGACACGTGCCCATGTGAGGCCGTCGGCTGATGATGAGCTGGTTTCAGGAAGGGGAACGAGCATGGCGGCCATGAAGCCGCGGACGGGCGACGGCCCGCTCGAGGTGACCAAGGAGGGGCGGGGCATCGTCATGCGCGTTCCGCTCGAAGGCGGTGGGCGACTCGTCGTCGAGCTGACCCCGGACGAGGCGGTAGCGCTCGGCGAAGAGCTGAAGAAGGTCTGCGGCTGACCCTGCGATTGACACAGTTTTCATCGGGCTGCCCCGGGAGCGTCGCGTACGCCCCGGGGCACCGCTGTCCCTCGGAGTGTGCGTGACACTCGTACGTGAAACCGGGGGGAGGCGTTCAGTGCCCGCGCTTGACCGCGCACAGCAGTCCGTCGCCGACCGGCAGCAGTGAGGGCATCAGCGCCGTGCTCTCCCGAACCGTGCGGAGCAGCTCGCGCAGCTTGCGCACCTCGGCGCGCTGGGCCGCGGAGTCGACCGTGCGGCCGTCGGCGAAAACGCCCTCGAAGCAGACGAGGCCGCCGGTACGCAGCAGGCGCAACGATTCGCCCAGGTACTTCGGATATTCCATCCGGTCGCCGTCGCAGAAGAGAAGGTCGTAGCCTCCGTCGGTCAGTCTGGGCAGTACATCGAGAGCGCGGCCGGGGATGAAACGCGCTCGGTTCGCGGCGAATCCCGCACCGCGGAACGCCTCCCGGGCGAACTGCTGACGCTCGGGCTCGATGTCCACGGTGGTCAGCACGCCGTCCGGCCGCATACCCCGCAGCAGGTGAATGCCGGAGACGCCCGTCCCCGTCCCGATCTCGGCCACCGCCTTGGCGTCGGCTGTGGCGGCCAGAAGCCGCAACGCGGCTCCGGTACCGGACGACACCGGGGACACCCCTGCCTCACGGGCCCGCTCCCGGGCCCAGCGCAGTGCGGCGCTCTCGGCGTTCTCGACGAGTCCGGCGCCGTACGCATCGGCGAACGCCCAGCTCGTCTGCTGGTTGCCGGTAATGGCCCTCTCCTGTCCCCGTAGTCGACGCAACCGAGACTGTATCCGCTGACTGGGGAACCTGGTGATGGGACCGGGCGTTGTGGGGAGTGGAATGGCAGGCGAGAAGCATTGACCAAATGCAGGTCAAAATTGCTTATCCGGAGCTAACGGGCGAGGTGGCTATGGTAGGGGTTCCACTGGACACCACCAGAGCCGACAGGGGAGGTGCGGCTGCGGCCGGTGGCCGAGGAGTGCTGAGGCGCTTTCGCCGGCCGGCGGGCGAGCCGAAATCTGTGACCAACAATGCTGACCATGTCCACGCTGCCGACTCCGCGACGACGGCCACCTTTGACACCGATGCGGATGGCCAGTCATGGACTCCTCCCAGCTGGGAGGAGATTGTCAGCACGCACAGTGCCCGGGTGTACCGCCTTGCGTACCGTCTGACCGGTAACCAGCATGACGCCGAGGACCTTACCCAAGAGGTGTTCGTGCGGGTGTTCCGCTCTCTCTCGACGTACACGCCGGGGACTTTCGAGGGCTGGCTTCACCGGATCACCACAAATCTCTTCCTGGACACGGTGCGCCGCAAGCAGCGCATCCGATTCGACGCGCTCGCCGACGACGCGGCGGAGCGGCTGCCCAGCCGGGAGCCCACTCCGCAGCAGCACTTCAACGACACTCATTTCGACGCCGATGTGCAGCAGGCGCTGGACACCCTCGCCCCTGAGTTCCGGGCAGCGGTCGTGCTCTGCGACATCGAAGGTCTTTCGTACGAAGAGATCGCTGCCACGCTGGGCGTCAAGCTCGGTACGGTGCGCAGCCGGATCCACCGCGGTCGCTCGCACCTGCGCAAGGCGCTGCGGCACCGTTCGCCCGCGGCGCGGGCCGAGCAGCAGCGCGCGTTGAGCGCGGCGGTCCCCGGTGGTCTGGAACGGGAGGTCGGGGCCGGGTGAGCAGCGCGGACCACGGGCTCACGCCCGCCGAGCAGCATCTCGGAGACCGGCTCGCGGCGCTGGTCGACGGGGAGCTGGGGCACGACGCCCGCGAGCGCGTGCTCTCCCATCTGGCGACGTGCGGGAGCTGCCGGGCGGAGGCCGACGCCCAGCGGCAGCTGAAGAGCGTCTTCGCGGACTCCGCCCCGCCGCCGCCCTCGGACGGGCTGCTCGCGCGCCTGCAGGGCCTGCCCGCGTGCAGCGACCCGGGCTCCGGGTCAGGGCTGGGGCCCGGATTCGGCGCCGAAGAGCTGGGCACTCCCCCGCTGGGCCGGGAAGAGCCGGGTGGCGACCGGTCCGGGCGCTCCCCACTCTCCTTCGCCTACCTTTCCGGCGGGCGCGGCCCCAGCGCGCTGATGCCGGAACGCGGCTTCCGCATACACCGGGTGCCCGACGCGCAGCGGCCCCCCTCGCGGGGCCGCCGGTTCGCCTTTGTCGCGGCGGGCGCCTTCTCCCTGGCAGCGCTCGCCCTCAGCGGCGCCCTCAACTCCGGTACCGGAGGTACCCCGGTCGCGGCGGGTGAGCGCGGCAGCCCTCCGGCGGGCCAGGCCCGTACGGCGGCTCCCAGCTCCACCGCGCCGGCCCCCGCTGCGGCGGAACGGGACTTCCGGCGCCGTGCGGCAGGCGAGGAGTCGGGCAGACGGGCGGGCAGCCCGGCTCCGGCCCCCGCCGCATCCAACTCGTTGCGGACACAGTTGCTGGCCGGTATGCCGGCGCCCACCCGCGTTCACCCGTTGCTGGGCGGCTCCTCGCCGTTCACACCCTCGTTGATACGGCCGCCTTCGGTGCTGTCGCGGGCGCTCTCCGCCGAGCAGCGGACGCCGCTCGGCGCCATTCCCGGGCGTACTCCTGCCGCGGTCCCGGCGAGCCCCACCCCCACTTCGAGCCCCGCCGCGGCATCGGCGGCCGCTCCAGGACCCTGACCGGTCGCCCGGAGCCTGTCGTGTGGATCAGGCCGGATGGGTGAGCGGGTCCGGTGCGTGACATCGCAGGGCGCAGGAAGCCGTCGCGGCCGGGCATGCTGCCCCGGCGAGATCCCAACGGCGGCCCAGCCCCGTGGACCTGGTTGAATCCCTCTGCCAGGCGCGGAGAACGATGGGGAGAGCATGGACGAGGGGAAGGCCAGCCGGCCGAAGCCGAAATGGTGGAGCCACCCGCGCAGAGCCTCCGGCGACCAGCCGCCCGGCGATCCGGGCACCCCGGGCGGAGCCGCCGCGGACGCGGGCGAGGACGCCAGGCAGGGGAGCACCCTGAGCGGAGGCGACGCGGGCGGAGCCGCCGCTGCCGACGGCACGTCTTCGCCGCCCCACACCTCCACCGCCGCCGGACAGCCTCTGCACGCGGAGGACCCTTACCGCACACCTCCTTACGGCGGGCCCGGCCCCTGGGCACCGGCGCCGCCGGTGCAGTTGCCGGGCTCCACCCCGGCCCACGGCGTGCCGACGCCCCCGTCCGGCGGTGTGACGCCACCACAGGGGACGCTGCTCTCCGGCACCCCGGCCCACGGCACACCCACCCACGGCGCACCCGGCCACGACACCCGCACACCCGGATCCCAGACTTCCGGACCCCAGGCTCCGGGACCCCCGGCTCCCGGCACCCCGCCGCACGGAGTGGTCACGGCGGGCATGTCCCAGCCGCCCGGCCCCCAGGGGCCGCACACGGCCCACGCGCCGTCCCACCCCCAAAGCCCCCACCCGCAGCCCGGCTGGCTGCGTTACGACCCCTGGGCCACCCCCGTGGCCGCCGGGCCGCTGCCCTCGGCGCCGCCGCCCGCACGACGCGGGCGGGGACGCCTCGTCGCCGGGGCGCTGGTGCTGGCTCTGCTCTCGGGCGGGGTCGGCGGCGCCGTCGGCGTCTACGCCGAGCGGCACGGCGGCTTCGACGAGATCGAGCTGTCGCAGGCCCCGGCCGAGAAGAGCAGTCATCGCGCGCCCGGAAGCGTGCCGGGCATCGCGGAGAAGGTTCTGCCGGGTGTGGTCACCATCCATGTCCGCGGCGGTGGCGGCGAGGGCACCGGCACGGGCTTCGTCCTCAACGACGAGGGCCACATCCTCACCAACAGCCATGTGGTCGAGGCCGCGGGGGAGGGCGGCGCCGTGCAGGTCACCTTCCACAGCGGCGAGACGACCGAGGCCGAGGTGCTGGGGCAGGACAGCGGTTATGACCTGGCCGTCGTCAAGGTCGACGGTGTGTCCGGACTCTCCCCGCTGACACTGGGCAACTCCGACTCCGTCCGTGTCGGCGACCCGGTGGTCGCCGTCGGTGCGCCCTTCGGGCTGGAGGGCACCGTCACCACCGGCATCATCAGCGCCACCGAGCGGCCGATCGCGGCGAGCGGTGAGGGCGCCAGCGATGTGAGCTATGTCGACGCGCTGCAGACCGACGCCTCCATGAACCCCGGCAACTCGGGCGGGCCGCTGGTCGACGCCAAGGGCCGGGTGGTGGGCATCAACAGTGCGATCAGGGGCGCCGACGAGGGTTCCGGCGCGCCTGGTCAGGGCCCCGGCGGCGGCAGTATCGGGCTCGGCTTCGCCATCCCGGTGAACCAGGCGAAGCGGGTCGCCGAGGAGCTGGTCAACACCGGCAAGGCGACCCATCCGGTGATCGGCGTCCGGCTCGACCCGGAGTTCGGGGGCGCCGGTGCGCGGGTGGCGGAGGAGGGCGGCCCCGGTGGCGAGCCCGTCATCTCCGGTGGCCCCGGTGACAAGGCGGGTATCCAGCCCGGAGACGTGATCACAAAGGTGAACGGCGAGCGGGTGCAGAGCAGCGAAGAACTGATCGTGAAGATCCGGAAGCACCGCCCCGGGGAGAAACTCACACTGTCGCTGACCCGGGACGGCAAGAAGGAGTCCGTCACTCTCACGCTCGGTACGGCGAGCGGCGAATGACGGGGCGGCGGCGCGCAGGCGTACGGGTGTCGCATTCTCGATACCGGACACCGCTCAAGGGCCCCCGGCTGGGGTACCGTGACAGGCGGCCGTGCGGGATGAGACGTACTGAGGGAGCTGCAAGGTGTTCTTCGACATAGGACCCCTCGAGCTGGTCGCACTCATCATTCTGGCCATCCTGGTGTTCGGGCCGGAGAAGCTGCCCAAGATGATTCAGGACGTGAGCGGATTCATCCGTAAAGTCCGGCAGTTCTCCGACGGTGCCAAGGAGGACATCCGGTCCGAGTTGGGGCCGGAGTTCAAGGACTTCGATTTCGAGGATCTCAATCCCAAGACCTTCGCCCGCAAGCATCTGCTGGACAACGACGATCTGGGCATCAAGGAGATCCGTAACGGCTTCGACCTGCGCAAGGATCTCGCCGAGGTCACCGATGCGGTGAACGGCAAGGAGCCCGCGGGCGACTCCAGCGGTTCGGGTGGTTCCCGCGGCGGCGGTATCGCGGGTGCCGAGGCATCCGACAGCGGTGTGGAGAAGGCGGCCGGCCGTCCGAATCTCAGCAAGGGCGACGCAGTCGGCGCCGGTGGGGGCGAATCCCGCGCCGAACCGCCTCCTTTCGATTCTGACGCCACCTGAGCCCGGGGCCACCGGGGTCGTCCGGGGGCGCGTATTGCCGGGCATGGCCAATGGCGCGGAGCGGGGTAGCTATCCTCCCTGTGTCCGGGGTCGGGCCGTCCGAGGGGGGCAGGCCGCCCATGGCGCAGGGCAACAAGGAGGCGTCGCGCAGATGGAGACGACGAGTCGCGTAGGACCGCAGGGGATGTCCGGCGGTACGCAGGCCGACGGAGCAGCGCCCGCCACACGGGGCGCGTCCGCCGCGCACAAGGCGGTGGACGGCTATCTGAGAGCCGACTTCCCGTGGTACGGACTGGATGAGGCGTTCACTGGCCCCCGCTGGCTCATGCAGGTGGGTGCGGCGGCGGACAGCGTGGTCGAGCACGGCTCCACCGGGCATGGAGACTTCCCGTCACTCCGGCTCGAGGCCAGCCCCGAGGGCCAGCGGTTCACGGTGGTGGTGACGGTGGCCAGCCGCCCGGTGCGGCGCAGCGGGGACGGTACGGGGGTGCTGGACGCCACCTCGGTGTCGACGGTCGCCTGGCTCGCCGGTTCGGGCCTGCTCTCCTGCACCTGGCCGACCGAGATGGAGCGCGGTCTGCGCCAGGACTGGCTGGACCAGCAGACGGCGATCGCCTGGGAGCTGGCCGACGACCTCGGCGGCCCCGGCTGGTCCGGCCTCTCGCTGCCGGTGGACGGCGTGCCCGCGGACTTCCACTACCGGGAGTCGGAGTACGGCTGGGTGCTCGCCGGCGCGGCGCAGGAGGGGGTGCTCGTCGGCGCGTACGGGCGCGGCATGAGCGCGTACGGGCTGGGCTTCTCGGTGGTCGGGGACATCACCGGCTACGCGCACTGAGCCGATGTGGCACGCGTGAGGGGCGCCCCCGACGGGGGACGCCCCTCCTCGCGTTCCGGCGCGTGCCCGCGGTCAGAACTTGTTGCTCGGGGTCAGCCCGAGTGACATCCCGGAGAGCCCGCGCTCCCGGCCGCCGAGCTTGCCCGCCATGGCGCGGATCGTGGAGCCCGCGGGGGAGTCCGGGTCGCTCAGCACCACCGGCTTGCCCTCGTCGCCGCCCTCACGCAGCCGTACGTCGATCGGGATGGAGCCGAGGACCGGGACGTGTGTCCCCGTCGTCTTCGTCAGTCCCTCGGCCACACGCTGTCCGCCTCCCGTGCCGAAGACGTCGACCATCTCGTCGCAGTGCGGGCAGGGCAGCCCGGCCATGTTCTCGATGACGCCCACGATCTTCTGGTGTGTCTGCACCGCGATCGAACCGGCGCGCTCGGCCACCTCGGCGGCTGCCTGCTGCGGCGTGGTGACGACCAGGATCTCGGCGTTCGGCACCAACTGCGCCACCGAGATGGCGATGTCCCCGGTGCCCGGCGGCAGGTCCAGCAGCAGGACGTCCAGATCGCCCCAGAAGACGTCGGCCAGGAACTGCTGGAGCGCGCGGTGCAGCATCGGGCCGCGCCACACCACCGGGGCGTTCCCCGGAGTGAACATGCCGATGGAGATGACCTTCACACCGTGTGCCGACGGCGGCATGATCATGTCTTCGACCTGGGTCGGCCTGCTCTCGCCCGTGCCGAGCATCCGGGGGATGGAGTGGCCGTAGATGTCGGCGTCCACGACACCGACCTTCAGGCCGTCCGCCGCCATGGCCGCGGCGATGTTGACCGTGACCGAGGATTTGCCCACGCCGCCCTTGCCGGACGCCACGCAGTAGACCCGGGTGAGCGAGCCGGGCTGGGCGAACGGGACCTCGCGCTCGGTCTTGCCGCCGCGCAGTGAATCCCGCAGTTCACGGCGCTGCTCGTCGCTCATCACATCGAGCTCGACGCTTACCCCGGTGACACCTGGCACACGTTGGACGGCCTCGCTCACATTGGAGGTGATCGTCTCGCGCATCGGACAGCCGGAGACCGTCAGGTAGATCCCCACGGCGACGGTTCCGTCTGGGGCGATCTCGACGGATTTGACCATACCGAGGTCGGTGATCGGCCGGTGGATCTCCGGATCGTTCACCGAAGCAAGCGCTGTGCGCACCGCTTCTTCGGTGGGGGAGGAGTCCGGGGACCCCTCCCGGACGGGGTCTGAGCTCGAGTCGGTAGCCATGCGGAAATGGTACGGGGCGTACGGCGCGCTCCGAAGGGGCCAAGGCGGCTGTCTTGGTCACTCCGCCGGGGCCGCTTCGCGACTGGCGGTCCCACCCCTCCCAGCGGCCCCGTCAGCCGCTTCGGTCACTCGGGTGCTGGCCGTCCCCCTGCTGGAGCTCCCTCAGCAGATCCTGGAGCTCGGATCTGATCCAGTCACGGGTCGCGACCTCGCCGAGCCCCATCCGCAACGACGCGACCTCGCGGCTCAGATACTCGGTGTCGGCGATGCTGCGCTCGTTCTGCTTGCGGTCCTGTTCGAGATTGACCCGGTCGCGGTCGTCCTGCCGGTTCTGCGCGAGCAGGATCAGCGGCGCCGCGTACGAGGCCTGCAGGGACAGCGCCAGCGTCAGAAAGATGAACGGGTACTCGTCGAAGCGCAGGCCGGCCGGCAGCAGCACGTTCCAGGCGATCCAGACGATCACGATGACCGTCATCCAGACGATGAACCGGCCGGTGCCCAGAAAGCGCGCGATCTTCTCGGAGAGCCGTCCGAAGGCGTCCGGATCGTACTCCGGCAGCAGGCTGCGCCGGGGGGCGCGCGGTACGTCCAGGCGCACCCGTCCGGCGTGGGACGGCCGGTCCTCGCGCTCGGCGGCCATCAGCGCTCGTCCGTGTCCGGCTGCTCCCGCAGGTCGGCCGTGGCCCCCACATCGGGCTGGTAGAGCTCCGTCGCCCCCTGCGCCGTCGCCTCGCGCCAGTTGTCGGGCAGCAGATGGTCGAGCACGTCGTCCACGGTGACCGCCCCCAGCAGATGCCCGCCCTCGTCCACCACGGGAGCCGCGACGATGTTGTACGTCGCCAGGTAGCTGGTCAGTACGGAAAGGCCGGTGTCGGGGGGCAGCGGGCGCAGGTCGTTGTCGACAAGCGAGCCCACCAGAGTGAACGGCGGCTCCCGCAGCAGCCGCTGGAAGTGCACGACGCCCAGATAGGTGCCGGTGGGCGTCTCGTCGGGCGGACGGCAGACGAAGACCTGGGCGGCGAGCGGGGCGGACAGGTCGGCCTGCCGGACCCGCGCCAGCGCGTCCGCGACGGCGCCGTCCGGCGGCAGCACGATCGGCTCCGTGGTCATCATCCCGCCCGCGGTGTCCTCCTCGTACGACAGCAGCCGCCGTACGGGTGCCGCGTCCTGCGGCCGCATCAGCTGGAGCAGCCGCTCCTTGTCCTCCTCCGGGAGTTCCGAGAGGAGGTCGGCCGCGTCGTCCGGGTCCATCGCCTCCAGTACGTCCGCCGCGCGCTCCTCCTTGAGCTTGCCGAGGATCTCCACCTGGTCGTCCTCCGGCAGTTCCTCCAGTACGTCCGCGAGCCGGTCGTCGTGCAGCGCGGCGGCGACCTCGGCGCGGCGCTTGGGGGACAGGTGGTGCAGTACGTTCGCCAGGTCGGCAGGGCGCAGCTGTTCGAAGGTGGCCAGCAGGTTGGCCGCGCCCTGATCCGCCTCCTCCAGTGCGAAGCCGGTCACGGCGGACCACTCGACGGTCAGTGTCTCGCCGCGCCGCCGGAGGGTGCCGCCGCGCCCTTTCCGTACGAACACCTTGTCGATCTGCCAGTCGCGCCGGGCCGGGAGCTGGACCAGGCCGACATCCAGCACGGTCACCTCCTCGCCCGTCTCCACCAGCCTCACCCTGCGGTCGAGCAGTTCGCCCAGCACCAGCGTCTCGGTGGGGCGCTGTTCGAAGCGCCGCATGTTGACAACGCCGGTGGTGATCACCTGTCCCGACTCGACTCCGGTCACCCGGGTCATGGGGAAGAAGATGCGGCGCCGGCTGACCACCTCCACGACCAGCCCGAGCACCCGGGGCGGACGGCCGCCCGGGCGCAGCATCGTCACCACGTCGCGCACCCGGCCGACCTGGTCGCCGCTGGGGTCGAACACGGCGATCCCGGAGAGATGAGAGACGAAGACCCTGGAGGAACCTGCTGCCATCGGCGTCTCCTCCCTGTGCGGACCGCGCAGGCGGTATGCCCGATTAAGGCTAGCGTGCACCGGGTGCGGACCGCGCTGTGGCGTGGTCCGGACGGCTGCCTGAGGGCAGGGGTACCCGGCACCGGTAGGGTGCGGTCCGGTTCCGCCCCCGACCTCAGGAGGAAGCCGACGTGACTGCATGCGCCCGCTCGCGACGGAGTGGCGCGGTGGCGGGGGCCATCTGCCTGGGTCTGAGTGTGCTGCTCACCGCGTGCGGTGGCGGTGAGGAGAAGCCTGCCGAGAAAACCAACGGCATGGAGAAGCTCTCCGCCGCGGAGATCGAGAAGAAGGCCCGCAACGCCGCCGAAGCCGCCGATTCCGTACGGCTGTCGGGTTCGATCGTCAGCAAGGGGCAGACCTACCGCCTGGAGATGCGGCTGAAGCGGGGCGGCGGAATCGGTGAGGTCTCCACAAAGGGCGGCGACACCTTCCAGCTCCTCCGGGTGAAGAAGGACCTCTATCTGAAGGCCAACTCGGAGTTCTGGGCCCATCAGGAGCAGGAGGAGGACAGCGCGGAGCCCTCCAAGGCGGACATGACCGCCGCCGCCAAGCTGGAGGGCATGTACGTGAAGGTGCCGGACGGCGACCCGGCGTACGAACAGCTGAGCGGCTTCACCGAGATGCAGGTCATGCTGGACGGCCTGCTGGTGATGGACGGTGACCGCGAGACCGGCGAGCGCGGTGAGGTCGGCACCGCGCGGACGATCGAGGTGCTCGCGGCCGACGGCAAGGGCGGCACGATCGACGTCGCGCTGAAGGGCAAGCCCTACCCGTTGCGCCTGGAGCGGGGCGGCGACACCGGCACGGTCGAACTCGACGACTGGAACAAGGGCTTCACCGTCCGGGCGCCGAAGAAGGAACAGATCGTGGACTACGGCAAGAGCATCTCGGCCGGCGGCTGAACCGCCTAAGCGTCGCGGCGCCGTGCGCGGAGAGCGCGCAGGAGCAGTCCCGGAAGGGCCGCCGGGGCGGCCTCGCGGGTGGTGGCGGGGGTGGCGCGTGGCACGGCGGCGTGCGAGGTGTCCGGCATGGTGCCGGGCTTCTGGGACGGCTCGCCCGCCGGTTCCAGCCGCAGCACCCGGCACTCGCGGGCCCAGCGGTCGGCGACCGTGTCGGCGTCCGGCGCGTTGAGCCGTTTGCCCTTCAGCTCGCCGACGGCCGCCTCCCACGGCTCACTGCCGGGCGCCAGTTCGACGACCCGTGCGGGCCAGGCGATCAGCCTGCCGCCCTTGTCCTTGCTGCGGGCGGTGACGGTGGCGGTGCCGCCGTCGGAGAGGCCCAGGCCGTCCAGCGGCTGCTCCAGCGGGCCGTCCCCCACCAGGCACACGGCGCCTTCGTGCCACACGTGCCACAGCGCGCGCGAGGGCCCTCCGGCGCCGCGCACCCACACCAGGCCGGACTTCTTCGCGGACTCCTCCAGGAGCGCCCGGTCGCCGGCGGCCGGCCCTTCGGCGGTCGAGCGCTCGGCTGGGGACGGCTCGGGCAGCTCAGTCATGGAGGCAGGCTACAACCAGCCGTTGCGCTTGAAGCCCCGGTGGATCGCGAAGCAGATCCCGGCGGTGAGGGCCAGCACCATCGGATAGCCGTACTCCCACTTCGTCTCCGGCATGTGGTCGAAGTTCATGCCGTAGATGCCCGCGATCATGGTGGGTACCGCGAAGATCGCCGCCCACGAGGTGATCTTCCGCATGTCCTCGTTCTGCGCCACTGTCGCCTGCGCGAGGTTCGCCTGCAGGATCGAGTTGAGCAGATCGTCGAAGCCCAGCACCTGCTCGTTCACCCGGGCCAGGTGGTCCGCCACATCCCGGAAGTAGTTCTGGATGTCCGGGTCGACGAGCCGCATCGGCCGCTCGCTCAGCTGCTGCATCGGCCGCAGCAGCGGCGACACCGCACGCTTGAACTCCAGCACCTCGCGCTTGAGCTGGTAGATCCTGCCCGCGTCACCGGTACGGCGCCGGTTGCCGCCCATGGTGTCGGAGAAGACCGCGATCTCGACCTCGTCGATGTCGTCCTGCACCGCGTCCGCCACCGCCAGATAGCCGTCCACCGTCTGGTCCGCGATGGCGTGCAGCACCGCCGACGGGCCCTTGGCCAGCAACTCCGGGTCGTCCTGGAGCCGGTGCCGCAGCGCACGCAGCGAGCCCTGGCCGCCATGCCGGACGGTGATGACATAGTCCCGGCCGGTGAAACACATCACCTCGCCCGTCTCCACCACCTCGCTGGTGGCGGTGAGTTCGGCGTGCTCGACGTAGTGGATCGTCTTGAAGACGGTGAAGAGGGAGTCGTCGTACCGCTCCAGCTTGGGCCGCTGGTGCGCGTGCACCGCGTCCTCCACGGCGAGCGGGTGCAGGCCGTACTCCTGGGCGATGCCGGAGAACTCCTGCTCGGTGGGCTCGTGCAGACCGATCCACACGAACGCGCCGTCCTCGCTGCGCACCCTGCGCAGCGCCTCGGCCGGGCTCAACTGCTCATCCGTACGCCGCCCTTCGCGGTAGACGGCGCAGTCGACGACGGCGCTGGCCGTGTCGGTACGGGTGGCATCGTAGGTGAAGGACTTGTGGGCCCCCCTGCGGAGGGCGGGGCGGACTGCGGCGCGCAGGTCTCGGATCATTGACATGCCGGGCTCCTTGGAGGTGCCGAGCCGCCGGCGGCGGGCGCAACGCTGCCCGGAATGGGGGCCTACGGGCCGGCGGCGTCGCCCGGGTTCGGAGGCCTGCAAAGCGGGCACCGCGCGGAACGCCGGGACGGCCTTCACGGACGGTGGGAGAAGCGAGCGAAGCTCAACGCTCTTCCGGCACGCGCAGCCGGAGATAAAAGATCCCTGTCAGAAGTTTCACCGCGAAGGCGGTGGGGGAGGAAGGATCTCAGTCGCGGGAACGCGGGTGCGCTACGGAAGAGCGGTTGGTACTACACGGTCGACTCGGATCCATGACAACCCCACCTCCTCCGGCCGGTCCCCCGTAGGGGACGAACTGCACAAGCCTTGACCAGCGGTCAACGGTAACACTCGCCGTAGCGCTCAGGTGGCGTTTCGGCCATGCCGTGCTGCCCTTCGCCGACTCGTCACGCGTCCTATGCTCCTCGTATGGTGGATGTTGTTCGACTCGTCGAGACCAGGCTGCGCACCGCGCTCGGTGAGCCCGACGCGCGCGCTTCGGTCACCTTCCTGGGCACCGAGCGCATCGAGGTCCTGCGCTTCCTGGACGAGGGCGTGGCGCGTTACGCCACGCTGGGCATGTCCGCCGCGCCGATGACCGATCCGGCCGCCGTCCTCGCAGATCCGGATCGCGGTCCGCGTGCCGAACTCCTGCTGTCCGTACGGGTGGTGCCCGGTGGCGCCGTCGACCAGGTGCTGCGTGCGCTCGCCATGCTGGCCGCCTCGCCGCAGGTGGAGGGCGTGGTCGTGGCCCCCGGTGCCTCGCTGGATGTGGGGGAGCCGCTGTGGCCGTCGGCGCCGTTCACCTCGGTGCTGGTGGCCGCAGGGGGCGGTCTCGTGGCGGACTTGGAGCTGGACGAGCCGCTGGAGCCGGTGCGGTTCCTGCCGCTGCTGCCGATGACGCCCAACGAGGCCGCGTGGAAGAGGGTCCACGGTGCGGCGGCGCTGGAGGAGCGCTGGCTCCGGCACGGAACGGACCTGCGCAGTCCGCAGCGGGGGTCCGTACCGCTGAACGACTGATGTGAATTACACCCGGACGTTCAGTCAGGTGATCGTCCTTGACTCGGGAGCGGCTGGGTAGGACCGTGGTGCTTCATGAGGGGCGAACCCAGTTGCCCGAAATGTGGTGGCCGGGTCAGGGCGCCCGGTCTCTTCGCCGACTCCTGGCAGTGCGACGTGCACGGCACCGTGCACCCCCTGCAGCCGGTCATCCCGCCCAGCGTGGAGGCGCTTGCCGTCGTCGTCGGCCGGACGAAGGTACCGGTGTGGATGCCCTGGCCGCTTCCCGTCGGCTGGCTGTTCACGGGTGTGGCGTGCGCGGGTGACGACCGCAGCGGCGGCCGGGCCACCGTGGTCGCCTGCTCCGGTCCCGGCCCTCTCGGCGGTCCCGGCGAACTGCTGCTGGTGGCCGAGGAGCTCGGTGTCGGGCTCGGTGCCAGATACGCCGGTCTCGACGGCCCCGACCCGGGCCCCTACATGTGCGTCGACAAGCCCCCGCCCGTCAAGGTGCTGGCGGCCGGGAGGCCCACCCCGCTCTGGCATGTCGGTGACGCACCGGACGACCGTGCCGTCTTCGCCGGAGAGGCGCGCGGCCTGTGGCTGTGGGCGATCGTCTGGCCGGAGCAGTCCGGGCTGCTGCTCTACGACGAACTGGTGCTCACCGACCTGCGGGACGCCGGTGCCGAGGTCGATCTGCTGCCGATAGGGGCACTCTCGCCCCGCATCCTGGGCTGAGGCCCCGGGCAGCTGGGATTCCGGAGCGGGCAAGCTCCGGGAGGTGCTCCGGGCAGGGCCGGACGGCTCAGACGGGCCCGGTAGAGTGAAGAGGTCCGCCGTCCGCCGTCCGAAGCCGCAGCCCTGGAGTCCCGCCCCGTGCGCATCGATCTGCACACCCACTCCACTGCCTCGGACGGCACCGACACACCCGCCGAACTGGTACGCAACGCCGCGGCGGCCGGGCTGGACGTCGTCGCCCTCACCGATCACGACACCGTCGCCGGGCACGCCGACGCGAGGCGTGTGCTGCCCGCCGGACTCACCCTGGTGACCGGTGCCGAGCTGTCCTGCCGCTTCGGTGACATCAGCCTGCACATGCTCGCCTACCTCTTCGACCCCGACGAGCCGGACCTGGCCCGCGAGCGCGAGCTGGTGCGCGACGACCGGCTGCCGCGGGCGCAGGGCATGGTGGAGAAGCTCCAGGCGCTGGGCGTGCCGGTCACCTGGGAGCGGGTCGCCGAGATCGCCTCGAACGGCGCGGTCGGACGCCCGCACATCGCCATGGCCATGGTCGAACAGGGTGTCGTGGAGACCGTCTCGGACGCCTTCACCGCCGAGTGGCTCGCGAACGACGGCCGCGCCTACGTGGAGAAGCACGAGCTGGACCCGTTCGACGCCATCCGGCTGATCAAGGGCGCCGGGGGCGTCTCCGTCTTCGCGCACCCGCTCGCTGCCAAGCGGGGCGAGTGCGTGTCCGAGGCGGTACTCGCCGAACTGGCCGCCGCCGGGCTCGACGGCCTGGAAGCCGACCACATGGATCACGAGCCCGCCGTCCGCGCGCGGGTGCACGGCATCGCTGGAGACCTCGGACTGCTGGCCACCGGCTCCAGCGACTACCACGGGCGCAACAAGACCTGTGTGCTCGGTGAGCACACCACCACCCCCGAGGTCTACGCCGAGATCGCCGCGCGCGGCTCAGGCGTCGCGCCGGTCACCGGCTGACGGACCCGCGCCACCCCAGAGCACACCGGGCTCCGTGCCGCCTTCCGGCGGCTTCGTCGCCCTGCCGCCCCTCGTCCGCGTGCGCCGGGCGTGTCCCCACGTTCCCGTATCCCGTTCTCCCGTTTCCCCTCACGCAAGGCATCGCTGTGTTCGAGTTCGCCGTCTTCGGATCCGTGTTTGTCACCCTTTTTGTGATCATGGACCCGCCCGGGATCACCCCGGTCTTCCTCGCCCTGTCCTCCGGGCGGCCCGCCAAGGCGCAGCGCCGGATGGCGCTCCAGGCGACGACCGTCGCCTTCGGGGTGATCACGGTGTTCGGGCTCTGCGGGCAGCAGATCCTCGACTACCTCCATGTCTCCGTGCCCGCGCTGATGGTCGCGGGCGGGCTTCTCCTGCTGCTCGTCGCACTCGACCTGCTCACCGGCAAGACCGAGGAGCCGACCCAGACGAAGGACGTGAACGCCGCGCTCGTGCCGCTGGGGATGCCGCTGCTGGCCGGGCCGGGCGCGATCGTGTCGGTGATCCTCGCGGTCCGGCACGCGGACGGCTGGGGCGGGCAGCTGTCCGTGTGGACGGCGATCGTGGCCATGCACGTGGTGCTGTGGCTGGTGATGCGGTATTCGCTGCTGATCATCCGGGTCATCAAGGACGGCGGCGTGGTGCTGGTGACCCGGCTCTCGGGCATGCTGCTGTCGGCGATCGCGGTCCAGCAGATCGCGAACGGCGTCACCCAGTTCATCCAGGGCCACGGTTAGGGTCTGTCCGGCGGATGCGGCTCGGCTGCCGCGTGCCAGCCGCTCACCAGCTCGCGGGCCGTCTCCAGTGGCCGGTCCGCGTTCGGCGAGTGCTGCGCACCCGCGATGACGGTGCGCCGGGCCCGGAGGCGCCGCGCCATCTCGTCCATCCAGGCCACCGGCCAGGCGTCGTCCCGCTCCCCGGACAGCACATGCATCCGCATCGGGACCCTGGCCAGTTCGGCGACCCGGTCGGGCTCCTTGAGCAGCTGCCGGCCGGTTGCCTTCAGCTGCTCCGGCACGGTGTTGAGCCAGCGCTGGTGCAGGAACGCGAGGACGGCCGGGGGCACGGCCTCGTTCACCGGCTCCAGCGGGCTCTTCGCGGCTGGGCCCGAAAACCTGTCGAACACCCGCATCGCCCGCCACACGGTCTCCATGTCCAGTACGGCCAGCCCCTTCAGCAGCAGCCTGACCCGGAGCTGCTGGGAGCGTGAGATGGCCGCCGGGCCGCTGCTCATCAGAGTGAGCGAGGCGATCGGGGACGCGTCACGCAGTACCGCCGAGCGTGCGATCAGACCGCCGAGCGAGTGGCCCACCAGATGGACCCGGCCACCGAGTGCCTCCGCCTGCGCCAGCAGGTCGTCGGCCAGCTCGTCCCGCGCGTACGCGGTCTCGTCACGCGGACCGCCCGACTCGTGCTGGCCGCGGCCGTCGACCGCGACGGCCCGGAAGCCCGCTTGGGCGACCGGCTTCAGCAGCCCGAGGAAATCCTCCTTGCTGCCGGTGTATCCGGGCACCAGAAGGACGGTGCCGTGCTCCGCCCGTCCGATGTCGTGCACGGCGAAGTCACCGCGCCGGGTGGCCATCCGGGACGCACGGGTGCCGTCGGGCAGGTCGAGGGTCGGCGGTCGGCTCATACGGGAGGACGCTACCGTCTGCGGCGAGCCGGGAACGAGCGAAGCCCGGTCCCTCGCGAGGGGAACCGGGCGGCGCGAACCGGGGCGCGAGATGGGGCGCGAACCGGGCAGGATCGGCTGGACGAGCGGGAGCGGCTCGATCAGCGCGCTCCCCTCGACCGGACGGATCAGCTGTCCGAAGCCTCCGGCTTCGTACGGGCGCGGCGGCGGCGACGCGGCTTGCGGGCCGCCTCGTCCCCGGTGCCCTGCGCGTCGGCGGCGGCCGGAGCGGCGGTGATGGTGGCCGGAGCCGCGTCCGCGGTGGCCGGGCGGGCGCGGCGGCGACGTCGCGGGGCGCGCGGCGCGGACGCCTCGCCCTCCGTGCCGGCGGCGGCCGGGCCGTCCGTGGTGCTGCCTGTGTGTGCGGTGCCCGCGGCGGTGTCCACCGCGGTCTGCGCGGCGGGTGCCGCCTCGCCGTCGAGTGTCCTGCCGCTGCGGGTGCGGCGGCGCTCGCGCGGGGCGCGCGTACGCTGCGGCTTCTCCTCCACGGGCTTGCGCCCGCGGCCTCGGGAGCCCGGCTCGCCCAGGTCCTCGACCTGTTCGGCGGAGAGTCCGGCGCGAGTGCGCTCGGCGCGCGGCAGTATGCCCTTGGTGCCCGCGGGGATGTCCATCGCCTCGTAGAGGTGCGGCGAGGTGGAGTAGGTCTCCGGCGGGTCGTGGAAGTCCAGCTCCAGCGCCTTGTTGATCAGCTGCCAGCGGGGGATGTCGTCCCAGTCGACCAGCGTCACGGCGATGCCGGCCGCGCCCGCCCGGCCGGTGCGGCCGATGCGGTGGAGATAGGTCTTCTCGTCCTCGGGAGTCTGGTAGTTGATCACGTGGGTGACGCCGTCGACGTCGATGCCGCGCGCTGCCACGTCCGTGCAGACCAGTACGTCGACCTTGCCGTTGCGGAAGGCGCGCAGCGCCTGCTCGCGTGCCCCCTGGCCGAGGTCGCCGTGGACGGCGCCCGAGGCGAAACCGCGCCGGGCGAGCTGGTCGGCGATGTCGGCGGCGGTCCGCTTGGTGCGGCAGAAGACCATCACCAGTCCGCGGTCGTCGGCCTGCAGGATGCGGGAGAGCAGCTCCGGCTTGTCCATGTTGTGCGCCCGGAACACGTGCTGCTTGGTGTTGGCGACGGTCTGGCCCACGTCGTCCGGCTCGGAGGCGCGGATGTGGGTGGGCTGGCTCATGTAGCGCCGGGCGAGCGAGATCACCTGGCCGGGCATGGTGGCCGAGAAGAGCATCGTCTGACGCTTCACCGGCAGCAGCTGGATGATCTTCTCGACGTCAGGCAGGAAGCCCAGGTCGAGCATCTCGTCCGCCTCGTCCAGCACGAGCGACCGGACGTGGGACAAGTCCAGCTTCCGCTGACCGGCCAGGTCGAGCAGGCGCCCGGGGGTGCCCACGATCACGTCGACACCCTTCCTCAGGGCCTCGACCTGCGGCTCGTAGGCACGACCGCCGTAGATGGGGAGCACCCGGACGTTGCGCACCTTGCCCGCGGTGAGGAGGTCGTTGGTGACCTGCTGGCACAGCTCACGCGTCGGGACGACGACGAGCGCCTGCGGCGCGTCCGTCAGCTGCTCGGGCTTGGCCCTGCCGGACTCGACGTCGGCGGGGACGGTGACGGCCTCCAGCAGCGGCAGCCCGAAGCCCAGCGTCTTGCCGGTGCCGGTCTTGGCCTGGCCGATGACGTCGTTACCCGAAAGGGCGACCGGGAGTGTCATCTCCTGGATGGGGAACGGAGAGGTGATGCCGACGGCTTCAAGGGCCTCGGCCGTCTCGGAGAGGATTCCGAGATCTCGAAACGTGGTGGACAGGAGCTTGTCCTCTTCTGTGTGACGCGGGCTGAGGCGGCGAAGGGGAGATTCCCCAGCGGAGCGAGGAGAGGGTCGTACCGCACCGGGTGGCGGCGGCCACGGTGGCCTCGGCCCGCCGGACGGTGCGGGACCACTAGCTCTCGCTCAAGCGCTCATTTCGCGCGAGCGGTCCCTCTGGATCCGCAGGCCGTACGGGGAGCACAGCCGCGCGGGAGGGCTTGCGGGTCGGAGCCGATCGGGCCACCGACCGGGCATCCGCGTATGCGTTGAGCCCACCGGTGGTCGGCGGGCCAATATCACTGTACCCCGGATCCGCGCATGTGTACCGGGGCGATTGTTGTGTACGAGTTCCCTGGGGCGGGGCCGGCGGCGGGCACGGGGCTTCCGGTCCAGGTGACGCGGGCTATCGTGCAGCTATGGAGACGTCTGACACAACCCCCGCCGAATCGGCGCCCACCGCCGCGGAGCCCACCGGGATCGCGGCCCAGGACTGGGCGCGTGCCGCCGCCGACCCGCAGTACCGCGCCGCGGTAGTCGATCTGCTGGGAGCGCTGGCGTACGGCGAGCTGTCCGCCTTCGAGCGGCTGGCCGAGGACGCGAAGCTGGCGCCCTCGCTCGCCGACAAGGCGCAGCTGGCGGCGATGGCGTCGGCAGAGTTCCAGCACTTCGACCAGTTGCGTGAGCGGCTCTCGGACATCGATGCGGATCCCACGGCCGCGATGGAGCCGTTCGCCGCGGCACTCGACGAGTTCCACCGGCAGACGGCGCCGTCCGACTGGGTGGAGGGCCTGATCAAGGCCTACGTCGGCGACTCGATCGCCTCCGACTTCTATCGGGAGGTCGCGGCCAGACTCGACACGGACACCCGCGCGCTGGTGCTGCGGGTACTCGACGACACGGGCCACTCCAACTTCGCGGTGGAGAAGGTACGGGCCGCGATCGAGGCCGATCCGCGCGTGGGGGGCCGACTGGCACTCTGGGCGCGACGGCTGATGGGCGAGGCGCTCTCGCAGGCTCAGCGGGTCGTCGCGGAGCGGGACGCGCTCTCCACGATGCTGGTCGGCGGGGTGGCGGACGGCTTCGATCTCGCCGAGGTGGGCCGGATGTTCTCCCGCATCACCGAGGCGCACACCAAGCGGATGGCCGCGCTCGGCCTCTCCGCGTAGGGCGCCGGTAGGGGCCGCACCGCACACCGCACCCCGCACCCGGCAGCGCCGGAGGGCGCGCGCTCCGCGCCGTCAGGGGGTGCGGGGCTGGGGTGCGACCTCCGGGCGGAACGGTGACGTCCGGACGTTCCCGCCGAGGAGCAGGGAGAGTATTGCCACACTCACAGCCGCAGCGATCACCAGAGTCGGCACCGGGTGTC
Organism: Streptomyces gossypii; assembly: GCF_025165795.1. Lineage (GTDB taxonomy): Bacteria > Actinomycetota > Actinomycetes > Streptomycetales > Streptomycetaceae > Streptomyces > Streptomyces gossypii. The sequence goes on along the minus strand of NZ_JAJAGO010000008.1, from coordinate 222,242 downwards.
CCGCGCCGATGACGATGCGGGCGATCAGTCCGCCCAACAGGCCCGCGGCGGGCCCCGTGGCCAGTACCAGCGTCCGGTCCGTGAAGCGGCCGGGCAGCCAGTGGGCGGCGGCGCCGGCGAGCACCAAGCCGACGATCGCGGAGCTGAGCGCTTGCCAGACCATGTGACCTCCCGAGCGCTGTGCAAGCTGGTCGATCCGGTATTACCCGCTGGTGGGGCAGCACGAAACGGCGGACCGGGTGAATTCTGAGGGGCGCACCCCCAGAGACTCAGCCGGACCGCCGCCTCCGTGCTCTCGCACGTTTTGCCTGTTTATCGCCTTGCGGGCTTATCGCCTGCTCAGATCGCGCCGAAGCCCACCTTGCGGGCTGCCTGCTCGCCGATCTCCACGTAGGCGACCCGGTCGGACGGGACCAGGATCTTGCGACCGTGCTCGTCCTCCAGACAGAGGAGCGTGCCGTCCTTGGCGAGCGCCGATTCCACTGCGCTCCGGACCTCGTCGGCGGTCTGCCCGCTCTCGATGACGATCTCGCGGGGCGCGTGCTGCACGCCGATCTTGACCTCCACGGCTATGTCCCTCCGACGGTCAGTTGGGTGCGCGGCCAGCCGCGCGGTACGCAGCACAGGTTAGCCCGCCTGTGAGGGCACCGGTGATCGTGTCCCCATGCCGTCAGCGAACAGCCGCGCACGGTCACTGCAGCGGGAAGCCCGCGATGCCGCGCCAGGAGAGCGACGAGATCAGCTTGGTGGCGGCGTCGCGCGGGATCGGCTGGCCCGAACCCAGCCAGTAGCGGGCGGTGATCTGGGCCATCCCGCAGAGCGCCACCGCAAGCAGCATGGACTGCTCCGGCGGCAGCTTGGTGTCCTCGCTGATGACCTCGCTGACCGCTTCCGCGCAGTCGAGGCTCACCTTGTCGACCCGCTCGCGCACGGCCGGCTCGTTCGTCAGGTCGGACTCGAAGACCAGCCGGAAGGCGCCGCCCTCGTCCTCGACGTACGCGAAGTAGGCGTCCATCGTCGCCCCGACCCGCTGCTTGTTGTCGGAGGTCGACGCGAGAGCCGCGCGCACCGCCTGGAGAAGCGACTCGCAGTGCTGGTCGAGCAGCGCGAGGTACAGATCGAGCTTGCCCGGGAAGTGCTGGTAGAGCACCGGCTTGCTGACGCCTGCCCGGTCGGCGATGTCGTCCATGGCCGCCGCGTGGTAGCCCTGTGCGACGAAGACCTCCTGGGCAGCCCCCAAGAGCTGGTTGCGCCGGGCCCTGCGCGGCAGGCGCGTGCCGCGCGGGCGCGCCTCTGCTGTCTGCTCGGTCGCTGTCACGCTCGCCTCCCTGGTACCTCTCCCCGGCGGAGCCAGGGGACGTGGTTCTGCGCGCGGTCCGCGCTCGATCGCCATCGTACTTTTGGGTAACAGCGCTGCGCGCGTCGCGGGCGGAGAATTTCACGGACTGGACGAACAACTGGGCGAATTTGGGATGATTCACGACCTGATCCACTGGCTGTCCTGCACCAGGTCGTCAGCGGTACTCGTCCTCGTTCAGCTCCACCACACGCGCCCCCGTGGCGACGTCATCCGGGTCCACCTCGACGTCGTCGCGGCCGGTGATCGGCGCACGATGCTGAACCAGCAGCTCGGTGTGCTGCTCGGCGGCATCCTCCCGGGGGGCTTCGATCCGTTCCTCTCCCCCCTCCGGCTCGTCCTCGTAGGCGTCCCCGTAGGTGTCCTCGTAGACATCGTGGGTGTCCTCGAAGGTGTCGGGGTTGCTCGGGTCCACAGGCATCTGACTCCCCTTTCCAGGACGAGTCCCCTCCATTCGAGCGTAAACCGCGCCCCGTCCTTACGAGCGTAGGAGTGCGGACGGCCGGACGCGACGGGGTGAATCGCGGCCGTGACCCCGAACACGTGAGTCATGACGTGATCGTCTCGTAACATTGCTCCATGTCGTCGACCGAGCCTCCGGAACTCCGTGCCGCCCCGTCCTCGGTGGCACCGCCGGACAACTTGCAGAGCCAGAAGGGTGAGACGCTCCGCACCGTACGGCTCGCCGGGCTGACACTGGCGGTGCGCGGCCGGGCGGTCCGGCGGCCGGATCTGCCTCCGGCGCTGTATGTGCACGGTCTCGGGGGCTCCTCGCAGAACTGGTCGGCGCTGATGGGGCAGCTCTCCGACACGGTGGACGGCGAGGCGCTCGACCTGCCGGGCTTCGGTCACTCACCGCCTCCGGACGACGGCGACTACTCCGTCTCCGGCCACGCACGCGCCGTCATCCGCCAGCTGGAGGCGGCCGGGCGCGGCAAGGTGCATCTCCTCGGCAACTCGATGGGCGGCGCGGTGGCCACCAGGGTCGCTGCCGTACGGCCGGACCTGGTGCGTACGCTCACTCTCGTGTCCCCCGCCCTTCCGGAACTGCGGCCTCAGCGCACCGCCATGCCCACCGCGCTGCTCGCGCTGCCGGGAGTGACCGCCCTCTTCGGCAAGCTCACCCGGGACTGGACGGCGGAGCGCCGCACCCGGGAGGTGCTGACCCTTTGTTACGGAGATCCGGCACGGGTCACCGCGGAGGGCTTCGCCGCAGCGGTCGCGGAGTACGAGCGCAGACTCGAACTGCCGTACTTCTGGGATTCTTTGAGCCGATCGGCGCGCGGCATCGTCAACGCGTACACACTGAATGGACAACACTCGTTGTGGCGACAGGCCGAGCGGGTGCTCGCGCCTACCCTTCTGGTGTACGGGGGGCGTGACCTGCTCGTCTCGTTCCGGATGGCGCGCAGGGCGAGCGCGGCTTTCCGCGACTCGAGGCTGTTGACACTGCCGGAGGCGGGACATGTGGCAATGATGGAATATCCGGAGGTGGTCGCGGGTGCTTTCCGTGAGCTGCTCATGGACACGGAGCGGACACCCGAGATCCTGAAGGGCAGCTAGTGGGACGTCACAGCCGCAAGCGGCGCGATCCGGCCGGTACGGCACCGGATGCCCCGGCAGCCCCTGCCGCACCGCCGACCGGGCACGAGGCGCCCGGGGGGGACGGACAGGGACAGCAACGCGGTCAGAGGCGAACTCGACCGGAACGGGGGCAGGAGCCGCCGCCGTCCGGCAGGCCGCAGCGCACCGCCCCGCCCGGCCTCGGGCCGGACACACCCCCGCACGGCGCGTCGTTCTTCGGCGGCACCGCATCGGCTGCCGGACTGCCGACCACCCGTGGCGGTCACCCGGAACACCGGGAACCGGGCGGCGGCTGGGGTGCCTCCGGTGCCGGGCACGGCGCCCCCGTCGGTGCGGGTGAGGGGCCGCGGCAGGAGTATCTGGACGCTTTCGACGACGTCTTCGCGGCAGGAGCTCCGGACCAGCGGCCCGGGACGGGCGGTTCGGAGCAGCCGGGGTCGTCCACACCCACGGGCCGCGCCGGGCCCCCTCCGCACCCCGCCCAGGCGGCCGCCCGGAACTCCCAGGACCACCGGATACCAGCACAGCGCGGCGCCCAGCCGCCGCCGGCGGAGCCGCGGTTGCCCCAGCAGGCGCCGCACGCAGGTGACGACGGCGACGACGGACCGCTCGCGCCTCTGGCTCCGATCGCGCCGCTGCGCGGCAAGGCCCGCAAGGGACGTACGTTGACCGGCGCCGCCGCCGCTGCGGTCACCACGGTGCTGGCCGTCGTCGTCGCCGGGCAGGTCGCGGGCGGCAACGGCGAGCGGGACTCCCGGTCCGCCCGAGCGGACGCCGGGCGGGGGGGCGAGGCCGACCAGGCGTCGCGCTCCGACGGCCGGCCGACGCCCACCGCCTCGCAGAAGCCCGCCAAACCGGACGGCGCCCGCTCCTACGACAGCCGGATCTCCGAGGTCCATGCGCTGCCCCGTGATCTGGAGGGGCCCAACGCGTTCACCGCCATCCCGGACGGGGCCAAGGGGCCGGGCGGCGAAGAGGTGCTGCGCTACCGGGTGGATGTCGAGAAGGAACTCCCGCTGGACGGAGAGCTGTTCGCGGAGGCCGTCCACACAACGCTGAACGACGAGCGCAGTTGGGTGCACGACGGCGCGCGCAGCTTCGAGCGGGTCTCCTCCGGCAAGGTCGACTTCGTCATGACCCTCGCCAGTCCCGGGACGACCGGGGTGTGGTGTGCGAAGTCCGGGCTGGACACCACCGAGCAGCAGGTTTCCTGCGACTCGGCGGCCACCGAGCGGATCATGATCAATGCCTACCGCTGGGCTCAGGGTTCGCCGACGTTCGGCGACTCGCTGATGCGGGAGTACCGCGAGATGCTCATCAACCACGAAGTGGGGCATCGGCTGGGGCTCGACCATGTGGGCTGCAAGGAGGACGGCGCGCTCGCCCCGGTCATGATGCAGCAGACGAAGTCGCTCACCTCGGGTACGGCGACCTGCCGTCCGAACGCCTGGCCGCACCCGAAGGGCTGACCGCCTCCCAGCCGGCCGGGCGGCCGGGCGGCCCGCGGGCCCGCCGTCGGCCCGCCCGCGTGCCGGGCTCCGTCGGCATGTCCCGCTCCGCTCGGCGGTCCCTAACGCACCGGAACGCGCAACGGTGCCGAAAGTCACGGCTGTTCACCCCTTCTGGTGGTGCGACGGACAACCGTCCAGCACGTGCGCGAGGGCGCGCCTACCGTCTTCCGCATCACGCCACTGCGCACCCCGCAGTGGCCCACTTGGAGTTCGACCGGGGGTGCGTCCGTGCGAGTTGCCCTACTTACCGAGGGTGGTTATCCGTCTGCGCGCGGTGAGTCGGTCGTGTGGTGCGACCGGCTCCTGCGGGGGCTGGGAAACCACGAGTTCGAGATCTACGCGCTGACCCGCAGTGCCCGCCAGGAAGAGTCGGGCTGGTGTGATCTCCCCCGCAACGTCGCACGGGTGTGCGTCGCACCCCTCTGGGGTCCCGCCTCCGCCTCCGAATCGGCCGACGGCGGCGGTCCCGACCGTCCGGGCTTCGGGCGCCGGGAACGGCGGCGCTTCGAGGGGCATTTCCGCGATCTCGCGGAGACGGTGTGCGCCGCGGACCAGGAGGAGGGGCAGCGGGGTGCGGGGTCTGCGGCGAGCGGGGGCACACACGATGGCACGGCCGCCGCGCCGCGCCCCACCGACGCTCCTCCTGCCGCAGCGCTGACGGACCGGTTCGCCTCCGGCCTGTACGGGCTCGCCGAACTGGCCCGAGAGCGTTCCGGTCTTCCCGCCGCGCTCCGTTCCGAGCAGGCAGTACGCATTCTGGAGGCCGCCTGCCGTGCCCCCGGTGCGCTGCGGGCGGCGCACTCCGCCCAGGTCGCCGATCTGCTCGCGGTCGCCGACCGGATGGAGCGCGCGCTGCGCCCCCTCTCCCTCGACTGGTACGGCGAGCGGGGCAGCGGCTCCGGGCTCGCCGCTGCCGACCTGTGCCATGCGGTCGGCGGCGGCACCGCCGCCCTCGCCGGGCTGCTCGCGGGCCGCTGGTACGGCACTCCGCTGCTCCTCACCGAGTACGGTGTGCGGCTGCGCGAGCACTACCTGGCCAGCGCCGCCGACGCGGTGGCACCGGCCGCCGCCGGTGCGCCCGTCCGCGCGCTGCTTGCCTCCTTCCAGCGGCGGCTGGTCCGCGAGACGTACACGCGGGCGCGGTTGATCACCCCCGGCAACGCGCACGCCCGGCGCTGGCAGGAGCGCTGCGGAGCGCGGCGGGACCGGCTGCGCACGGTCTATCCGGGCATGGACGCCGCCCCCTTCACCGAGGTCGGGGAGAAGCCGCCGGAACCAAGCGGCGGGGGCGCGGGAGCCGGGGCGGGTGTGCGCGGGCACACGCTGGTCTGGGTGGGCCGGATCGGTCCGACGAAGGACTTGGTCACACTGCTGCACGCGTTCACCGAGATCCGCCGGGCGGTCCCGGACGCGCGGCTGCGCATCATCGCGGCGAGCCCTCCACCGGCGGGCGGCGGACGCAGCCCCGAAGACACCGGTGACGCCGGGTACACCGCCCACGTACGGGCCCTGGCCGCGCAGCTCTTTCCTCCCGAACCACCCGGCGTCCGGACACTCGGCACCCGGACTCCGGGCGGCAGCCCCGTCTCCTTCGAGGAGGTCGGCGGCCCAGGCCTGCCCAGCCTCGCGGACGCCTATGCGGCGGGCGGCGTCGTGGTGCTCTCCAGCATCGTCGAAGGCTTCCCCGTCCCGCTGGTGGAGGCGATGTTCTGCGCCCGCGCGACGGTCTCGACGGAGGCCGGGGCAGTGCGCGAGGTCATCGGAGGCACGGGACTGGTGGTGCCGCCGCGCGATTCCCACGCCCTCTCGGACGCCTGCCTCTCGTTGCTGCGTGACCCGGCGCGCAGGGCGCGACTGGGCGCGGCTGCGCGGGCGCGGGCACTGGAACTCTTCACCGCGCAGCAGAACATCGAGGCGTTCCGGGGCATCTACCTGGAGCTGATGTCGTACTGGCAGGAGGGCGGCAGAGGCGGCGACGGGGCGGACGGCGGCGGCGTACCGCTGCCGTTCGCGCGACCTCCCGAGTCGCATCTGCCGGACCAGTGGCCGGACCAGTGGCCCGGTACGGGCGACCGGGGGACCGGTGCCCTGGCCAAGGGCGGCGCCGGTGCCGTGCCGGGATGGGCAGGGCCCGCCGGCTGGGCGGACGATGGCTCGGCGCCGGCGATGCCGGTCGCCGCCAGCCGCCAGGGGGAGGAGGACGCGGGATGAGTGACGGGCCGGAGCGTGAGCCGAATCCACCGCGTCCAGCGGCGGACCGGCCGTCGGGCGACCGCACCCCGGCCGGTCCCGGTGCGGTTGACCTTGCCGGTTGGGCCGGGGTCGGGGCCGGGGCCGGACTCGGATCCGTGGATGAGGGGGTGTCAGGGGAGCCGCTGGACCGGGGTGAGGCGGGGGAGCGGGTGATCTGGCCCGAGGCGGGCCAGGCGAACGACGTTGCCGCGCTGGACGCCTCCCGCGTCCCCGCCGTCGAACAGACGGGGCCCGTGCGGACACGAGCAGGGGCCGGATCCCGGCCGTGGCCGGTCGCGGGCCGCGTGTCCGCGCGTGCTCAGGCCGCCTCCCCGATCTGGCTCGCCGCGCGAACGGGGCGCAGCGCGGGCACGGCAGGCAGGGCGGGCACGGCGGAGGCAGACGCAGACGCTGCCGCTGCGGCGTCCGGGCCCTTATCCGCACCTTCCCCGGAGGCCGGACGAGTTGAGGGGTCCGCCGACCCCGTACGTCAGCTGATGTGCCGGTACCGGGAGCTGTGCGAGCGGGCCGTCGACTCCCTGGAGATCGCCGCCGGGCTGGAAGCGCGCGGGATCACCGACCGTACGGCTGCGGCGCGCTTCCGGCACCGGGACGTCTTCTCCCTCGCCGAGGAGCTGTACGCCCGGGTCCCTCACGCCGAGGACGCCCCGGTGGCGCCCGTCTCCGGCACCTCCAGCGCCCCCGGCCTGGTCGACCCGGTGGGCCTGGACGAATCGTTTGCCTGGGACGTGCCGTCGAGCGATCCCGGCGCGCCCGGCCGTGCACGGCGCGTCCGGGCCGCCGCCCCCCTGGTGGCCGCGCCGCTGCTGCCCGGAGTTGTGTGCACCGCCGTGTTCGGCGCCTTCGCGTACCTCCCGTCCCAGGCGCCCGCGGCCGTGCGGGTCGGCGTCGGCGCGGTGGGCGCCGTCGCGGTGCTGGCCGCGGTCCGGCCCGCGCTGCGGCCCGTCCTCCGCTCGTCCCGGCCGGACGGCACGGGGACCAGGGGCCTGATGCTGTCCGTCTGTCTCCTGCTCGCTTACGCGCTCTACGGAGACTGGCTGCTGACGGCGCTGCTCAGCGGCGGTCCCGGACCGGACGCCTTCACTCCGGTGGCCGCCCGGCCCGGTGTGCCGCTGGCGCTCGCCTACGCGGTGGTGCCCGCCGCCTGGTGCGCCCACCTCTTCGCCGTACGGTCCCGGCGACGGCTGGAGGGCAGCCGCAGCCTGGATCATTTCGCGTCCCGGGCCCGGCCGCTGCTCGGCGCCTCGGCCGCCCTGTTCCTCCTGGCGCTGGCCGGCCTGCACGGCGCCGCCGCCCTGATACTCGACGGCCGCTACCCCGCTGCGGGGACGCACTCGGCGACCACCGCGCTCGGCGTCCTGCTGTTCGTCTCGCTGCTGCTGTCGGCGCACGGATTTCCGGGTGCGGCGCTCGCGGGCCCGGCAGCCGCCGTGGCGGTGCAGGCCGCCGCGCTCGGCTCCGTGCTCAGCGCACGGCTGCCCGGTCTCGGTGGGCTCGGCCGCCCCGTGGAGCGCTCCGTCTCGGCTCTGGGGACGGCGGTGGTTCCGGCGTCGGCCTGTGCCGTCGCCGCCCTGGCCCTGCTCGGGTACGCCTGGCGGGCACTGGCCGGTGCGTCGGCCCATTACCTCAGGACGGAGCACTGACAAGCCCGCCGCACTGACAAGCCCGCCGCACATTCGCCGCGAACCCAGGAGGCCGTGACGCCGCAAACGTGACGCCGCAAACGTGACCCCGCGCACGCACCCCGCGCACGTGATGCCGAAGCACGTGATGCCGAAACCGTGACCCGCACACAGAACCCGTTCACACCCGTAGGAGCAAGACCGATGACCGCTCAGTCGTCCCAGAGCCCCACCAGCCGCCGGGAGGTCGCACGATGAGAGTGCTGCTGCTCGGTGCCCACGGATACCTCGGGCGCTTTGTCGCCGACCGGCTGCTGGCGGACCCCGCCGTCCAGCTCACCGCGCTCGGCCGGGGTGATGACTCCGACGTCCGGTTCGACCTGTCGACCGGCAGTCCCGGTGCCCTCACCCGCTTTCTGAACGCCGTGCATCCGGGCGTCGTCATCAACTGTGCGGGTGCCACCCGAGGCGGTGCGCGCGATCTGACCCGCCACAACACCGTCGGCGCGGCCACCGTCTGCGAGGCCCTGCGCCGCAGCGGCTGCGGGGCACGCCTGGTGCATCTGGGCTGTGCGGCGGAGTACGGGCCGTCCCCGACCGGTTCGTCCACCGGCGAGGACGCGGTGCCGCGTCCCGGCGGTCCGTACGGGGTGAGCAAGCTGGCCGCCACCGAACTGGTGCTGGGTTCCGGCCTGGACGCCGTCGTGCTGCGCGTCTTCTCGCCGGTCGGTCCGGGTACGCCCGCCGGTTCGCCGCTGGGGCGGCTCGCGGAAGCCATGCGCCGCGCGATGCAGCAGGGTGACAGTGAGCTGAAGCTGCCGGGACTCGCCGTGCAGCGGGACTTCGTCGACGTACGGGACGTCGCCCGCGCCGTGCACGCGGCTTCCCTCTCGGCGGCCCAGGGTGTGGTGAACATCGCCACCGGCCGTGCCGTACGGCTGCGCGACGCCGCGTCCGTGCTGGCGCGGGTCGCGGGCTACACCGGTGCGGTGCACGAACTGGACACCCAGGCGGCCGGGCTCTCCGGCGGGCCGGGCGGGTATCCGTATCCGGACGGCAGCGGCGGCTGGCAGCAGGCGGACGTACGGACGGCCCGCGACCGGCTCGGCTGGCGGCCCCGGATCGGCCTGGAGGAGTCGCTCGCGGACATCTGGATGGAGGCGGCGTGCCGCATGTGAGCCCGGGCCGGGTGTGCCCGGTGCGCTGAGCCGGGTGTGCCTGCCAGAGCTGCTGGTCCGCCCCTGCCCGGGTACTGGGACGATATCGTCTCGCGGTTCGGGACGGGTGTCTCGGAATGAAACAGGGCGTGGCAGTGTTACGAGAACACTCGTACATCAACCGACCAACCCCTTGTTGAGGTCTTCGTGTCGCTGCCACCCCTGGTCGAGCCGGCTTCCGAGCTCACCGTGGACGAGGTTCGCAGGTATTCCCGCCATCTGATCATCCCGGATGTCGGGATGGACGGCCAGAAGCGGCTCAAGAACGCCAAGGTGCTCTGCGTGGGCGCCGGCGGACTGGGCTCACCCGCACTGATGTACATGGCGGCGGCGGGCGTCGGCACGCTCGGCATCGTCGAGTTCGACGAGGTCGACGAGTCGAATCTGCAGCGCCAGATCATCCACAGTCAGGCGGACATCGGCCGTTCCAAGGCGGAGTCCGCCAAGGACACGGTGCTCGGCATCAATCCGCTGGTGGATGTCCGGCTGCACCTGGAGCGTCTGGACTCCACGAACGTGATGGAGATGTTCGCCGAGTACGACCTGATCGTGGACGGCACGGACAACTTCGCCACCCGCTACCTGGTCAACGACGCCTGCGTGCTGCTGAACAAGCCGTACGTCTGGGGTTCCATCTACCGCTTCGACGGGCAGGCTTCGGTCTTCTGGAGCGAGCACGGCCCCTGCTACCGCTGCCTCTACCCGGAGCCCCCGCCGCCCGGCATGGTGCCGAGCTGCGCCGAGGGCGGCGTCCTGGGCGTGCTGTGCGCGTCCATCGGATCGATCCAGGTCAACGAGGCGATCAAGCTGCTGGCCGGGTTCGGCGAACCGCTGGTCGGCCGTCTGATGATCTATGACGCACTGGAGATGTCGTACCGTCAGGTCAAGGTCCGCAAGGACCCGGACTGCGCGGTCTGCGGCGAGAACCCGACGGTCACCGAGCTGATCGACTACGAGGCGTTCTGCGGCGTCGTCAGCGACGAGGCGCAGGAGGCCGCGGCCGGGGCGACCATCACCCCCAAGCAGCTCAAGCAGTGGATGGACGAGGGCGAGAGCATCGAGGTCATCGATGTCCGCGAGCCCAACGAGTACGAGATCGTCTCCATCCCCGGCGCGAAGCTGATCCCGAAGGACGAGTTCCTGATGGGCAGCGCCCTGGGCGGGCTGCCGCAGGACAAGCGGATCGTCCTGCATTGCAAGACGGGCGTCCGCTCCGCGGAAGTGCTCGCCGTCCTGAAGAACGCGGGCTTCGCCGACGCGGTCCACGTCGGTGGCGGCGTGATCGGCTGGGTCCACCAGATCGAGCCGGACAGGCCGATCTACTGAGCCGCACGACGGGGGCCCGTACGCACGCGCGTACGGGCCCCCGGCCATGCCTACAGGGCGCCCTTGCGGGTCAGTTGGGTGAAGGAGATCCAGCCCGGCAGGACCGGCAGCCAGAAGGTCATCAGCCGGAACAGCAGCACGGCCGGTGTCGCGATCTCCTTCGGCACCCCGAAGGTGATGAGCCCGGCGATCAGCGCCGCCTCGACCGCGCCCAGGCCGCCCGGCGTCGGCGCCGCCGAGCCCAGCGCGTTGCCCGCGAGAAAGACGACCGCGAGCGTCGGATAGCTCAACTCGTTCCAGCCGAAGGCCCGCAGCGAGGCGTCCAGACACATCACGAACGCCAGCGACAGCAGCAGCGTGCCGCCGACCCCCGAAGCCAGCTGCTTCGGCCGCTGCACCACGTCCAGCATGCGCGGCACGACACCGGCGAACAGCGAGCGCACCCGCTCGGAGACGAACTTCCGCAGCGTCGGCACGGCGGTGACGATCAGCACCAGCACCGCCGCCGTCAGCAGCCCGGCGATCACCGTGCGGGACGGCGAGAAGGTCGGCGTGTGCTCGGTGCCGGTCAGATAGCCGAAGACCAGCAGCAGCGAGATGTTGGCGCCCAGGCCGAAGAGCTGGGATGCGCCGACACTCGCCACCGCGTGCCCGGGGCGTACGCCCGCCCGTTGCAGGAAGCGGGTGTTGAGCGCGACGCCGCCGATGGCCGCCGGTGCCACCAGCTTCACGAACGAGCCCGCCACCTGCGCCTGCACCGTACGCAGGAAGGAGACCTTCTCCGGCACGAAGCCGAGCAGCGCGGTCGCCGCGGCCACATAGGTGAGCGAGGAGAAGAGCAGCGCCATCGCCACCCACCCCCACTGCGCCTGCGCCAGCACCTCGTCGATCTGGACATGGCTGAGCTGGCTGAAGAGGAAGTACGCAGCCAGCCCGCCCGCGATGAAACTCACCAGGGTGCGCGGCTTCACCCGCTCCAGCCGGGCAGGCTCTATGGGCGCCTGCGGCCGGATCAGCAGCACCTGCTTCCGGATCTGAACCAGCAGATCGTCCTCCCTGGCCTCCTCCAGCGCCTCGTCGATCGCCCGCTTCTCGGCGTGCTTCTCGGCGCGCAGCGACTTGCGGTCGCTCGTCCCGCTCGGACCCCCGCGGCTGGCACGCACCTCCCGCTGCTCCTTGTGCGCGCGCTGCGCGCGGGACACCTCCAGCACCGCCTCCCGCTCCCGCTGCGCCCGCTCTTTCGCCAGCTTGCGGAGGGTCGTACGGGTGCTGCGGCTGAGCGCGATGGGCTGGAGCAGCGGCAGGCTGTCGGCGACGGCGTCCGGCCCGAGCACACTGACCGCCGCCGCGACCGCGCGCTCGGCGCCGACACGGAGGCCGAAGACGGTCAGCAACTGGGCAACGTCCATGCGCAGCACCAGGTCGCCCGCCGCGATCTCGCCGCCGCGCAGGTCGGTGAGGATGACCGTGCCGGAACGATCCACCAGCAGCGCCTCGCCGGTCAGTCTGCGATGCGCGATCCGGCGCGACTGGAGGGCCTGGACCTGCCGCCAGGCGGCGCACATCAGCTCATCGGTGACCGCCTCGTCCGGAAGAGAGTCGAGTCTGCGCCCGCCGATGTGCTCGTATACGAGCATCACCGCGTCCGGGCCCAGCTCGGACGTCGCGATCAGACGCGGTGCGTTCGCCCCGGCGGCGATGGCGGCGTACGCGAGCAGTGCCTCCTGCTCCAGGGCCTGCCGCAGCGACTGGAGACTGCGGCGCTGGGTGAGGCGGCGCAGCGCGACTCTGCGCCAGACCCGGTAGAAGTAGCCGTGCGCCTGGCGTTCGCGGTCGACGACTGTGACATCCAGCGGAGGGCCGTCCTCCAGCGTGACGCGATACTGGCGGCCGCGATCGGTGCTGTCGGCGGTCTCCGGCTGCTCGGTTTTCACGCCGCCGCGCTCCACGCGCAGCGCGCTGACCGGACTGAAGCCGACCCGGCGCAGCCCGGCCAGCAGGTTCTGGCCGGTGGGGCGGACGTTGGGAGAGCCGACGGCGTACAGCGTCCCGTACGCGACCGTCCAGCCGATCAGCACCGTCACGGCGATCGAGAACGGCGTCGAATAGCCCGCGATGAGCACCGAGAAGGAGTCGAGCAGCAGCACGCCCCACAGCAGCACCCGCCAGCGTGGGCGGCGGGCCATGCCCACGGCCGTCATATAGGCGATGACCGGGGCCAGATAGCTGTGCACGGGGGTGGTCATGCCGTCGGAGAGGGGCTTGGTCAGGGCGTCCTGGATCGAGGTGGGCGCCACCTCGGTGACCCACAGGTCCATGGCGAGCGAGGCGCCGTGCGCGAGTACGGCGGCGAGCACGCCGTCGGCGATCCGCAGCCCGTCCCGCTTGATCAGCCGCTCGATGGCGAAGGCCACCGGCACCAGCAGGACGGCGATGCTGGACGTCAGCCCGGTCAGACTGATCAGCAGCGCGGGCGCCTGCTCCGTTCCCTTCGTGACGTCGTCCTCGAGGCCGGCGGTGGTGCCGTGCGCGAAGGCGGCCACGGTGAGCACGGCGGCCATACCGAGCAGCCCGAGCACCATCCGCAGCAGATCGGAGGGGCGGTGCACGCGGGCGGGGAGCAGCGGCTCGTCGCTCTCGATGCGGTCGCCGTCCGTGCGGTCGCCGTCGGTGCGGTCGCCGTCGGTGGAGTCGCCGTCCCCCTGGCCGCCGTCGTCCTCCGGTCCCTCGTCACCGCGGCTGCTGCCGCTGTCACCGCTGCTGCCGCTGTCACCGCCGTGGGCGCCGCCGTCGTCCTCGCCGCCGCCGGTCTCGCCGCCGCCGTCGGCGGTCTCTTCGTCGCCCGCGTGCGGCTGCTCGGGACCGGAGTCAGGATCGCCGACGGCCGGGAGCGCCCCTTCCCGAGGCTCGTCCCCCTGCTGCGGCCCGGCCGCCGTCTCGTCCTGGTCTCGTATCACTTGTCACCGCCGGGACGATGGTGACATGAGGGGACAGGCCGAGGGGGCACGAGGGCGCATTCCGGGTGCGCACGGTGGATGGCACCATGCGCCGGGTGCTGTCGGTGGGATACGGCACCATGTTGACCATGCGAGGAAGTGAACTGCCGGAGCTGCCGGAGACCCCCGGACTGCCGGAGTACGCGGAGCGGGTGCTGGATGTCGCCGAGCGCATTCCCCAAGGGCGGGTGATGACGTACGGCGACGTCGCGGAATGGCTCAAGGACGAGGCCCGGGCAGAAGCGGAGGCGGCGTCCGGAGCCGGCGGGGGAGCGGGAGGCGGCAGCCGAAGCGCGGGCGCCGGTGCCAGGCAGGCGCTGTCCGGCGGGCCGCGCCAGGTGGGCCGGGTGCTCGCGCTGTATGGAGGCGCGGTGCCGTGGTGGCGCATCGTGCGGGCCGATGGCGTGCTGCTGCCGGGCCACGAGCTGCGCGCGATGGACCAGTACCGCGAGGAGGGCACACCGCTGCGCCCCGCCCCGCCCGCGGCCGAGGGCCACATACCCCGGCTTGATCTGCGCCGGGCCCGGTGGGACGGCGCCGTACCGGAGAGCCGAGAGCGTACGGAGGGCTGACCACCTGCTGCGCATCACAGGTACCAGCTTCCTTCATCCCGGCTGATCACAAGTGCGGGGCCGTCCGTACGAGGTACCTCCGTACGAGGGACGGGGGTATCGCGCTGCGGCTCGCGTGTCCACTGGCGTAGCGTCTGCACCACCCAGCACGGACCCTCTCCTAGGCGATGCACGTGAGCTCCTCCATCCCGTCCGCGACGACCCGGCCAGCCGCGCCGGCCAGTGTGTACCGCCTGGTGCGCACCCCACCGAAGCCTGTCGATCTCCCTGCTTTGGACGCACGGCAGCGTGCGGTGGTTGACCATCCCGGCGGCCCGCTCCTCGTGCTCGCGGGGCCGGGCACGGGCAAGACGACGACGCTGGTCGAGGCCGTCACCGAGCGGCTGCGCCAGGGCGGCGACCCGGAGCGCATCCTCGTGCTGACCTTCAGCCGCAAGGCCGCCGTCGAGCTGCGCGACCGGATGGCAGCGCGCAACCGGGGGTCCGGCGCGCCACAGGCCACCACCTTCCACTCGTACTGCTACGCGCTCGTGCGGGCCCACCAGGACGCCGATCTGTTCGCGGAGCCGCTGCGGCTGCTGTCCGGGCCCGAACAGGACCTCTACATCCGCGAGCTGCTCGCGGGACAGCTGGAGCTGGCGGCCGAGGGCCGCGCCCGTACCGCCTGGCCCGACGAGCTGCGCGCCTGCCTCACCACCCGTGGCTTCGCCGACGAGGTGCGGGCGGTGCTCGCCCGCAGCCGCGAACTGGGCCTCGGCCCCGACGCGCTGGCCGCGTTCGCCCACCGCACCGGACGTCCCGACTGGGGGGCGGCGGCGGACTTCCTGGCCGAATACCTGGACGTGCTGGACGCGCAGGGCGTACTCGACTACGCCGAACTGGTGCACCGCGCGGTGCTCCTCGCGGAGCGCGACGAGGTCGCCCGAGAACTGCGCGGCCGGTACGACGCGATCTATGTGGACGAGTACCAGGACACCGACCCCTCCCAGGTACGGCTGCTGAGCGCGCTGGCCTCGGGCGGCCGGACGCTGACCGCCTTCGGCGACCCCGACCAGTCCGTCTACGCCTTCCGTGGTGCGGACATCAACGGCATCCTCGACTTCCGCAACAGCTTCCCGCGGCTTGACGGCAGCCCCGCGCCCGTCGCGGTGCTGGGCACCAACCGCCGCTCCGGCGCGGAGCTGCTGAAGGCCACCCGCGAACTGACCCGCCGGATGCCGCTCAGCCGACTCCCCGCCGACGCCGTACGCGCGCACCGTGCCCTCGCTCCGGCGCGCGGCGGCGGACGGGTGGAGGTCATGACCTGCCCCACGGCGGGAGCCGAGCTCGACACCGTCGCGGACATCCTGCGCCGGGCCCATCTGGAAGAAGGCGTGCCCTGGCACGAGATGGCCGTCCTGGTGCGGGCGGGCGGCCGGTCGATCCCGGCCGTGCGCCGCGCCCTGACCTCGGCGGGCGTCCCGCTGGAGATCGACGGCGACGACCTGCCGCTGCGCCACGAACCAGCGGTCGCACCCCTGCTCACCGCGCTGCGCGCGGTAGCCGACGCGGCGACGGCCGACACGACGCCGCCACCGCCACCCGGCACGGCCGAATCCTTGGACCCCGCACCCGCCCCCGACGGCACGGACGCCCTCGCCCAGCCCGGCACCACCCAGCCTTCCGCGGCGACCGCCCCGAACCCGCCTGAGCCCGCCACCTCTGGCGCACCCACCGCACCGGGGTCTCCCGCCGCCGCAGCGGGTGGCGCAGCGGGCGCACCAGACGCGTCGCCCGCGGCCCCTGGGCCCGACGCCCGGGCAGGATCCGGGGGCACCGGGAGTTCGCCTGTCACAACTGGCGACACGCCCGGCGCAGGCGCTGCCCCCTCCGGAGGTGCCGCCCCGCACGTCGGTGCGCTGCCTCCGGAGGGCGAAGCCCCCGCTGCCGCAGCGAGCGGGGCCGAGGCCGCACCCGGCGCGGTGAGCGGCGGCACACGCGCTGCGGTCCCCGGTCCGGGGCCGGACGCGGCACCCGGCGAGGACGGGCAGAGCGCGGCACAGCCGCAAGTGTGGTTGGACACGACGACGGCGCTGTCGCTCCTCGCGTCCCCGCTCGGCGGAATGGACGCCGCCGACCTGCGACGGCTCGGACGTGCGCTGCGGGACGAGGAGCGGGCGGCGGGCCACCCCGTGCCGCGTCCCTCCGACACGCTGCTGGCCGAGGCGCTGGCCGAGCCCGAACGGCTGGTCGCCCACGACCCGGCCTACGCGCGAGGCGCCCAGCGGCTTGGGCTGCTGCTGCGCAAGGCGCGGGAGCTGCTGGCCGGCGGTGGCACGGCCGAGGAGGCGCTGTGGGAGCTGTGGGACGGCACCGCCTGGCCCGGTCGGCTGGAGCGCTCCGCGCAGCGCGGCGGCGCGGCCGGGCGCAACGCGGACCGGGATCTGGACGCGGTGTGCGCGTTGTTCGCCGCCGCGGCCAGGGCCGAGGAGCGTACCGGGGGCCGTGGTGCGCTCAACTTCCTGGAGGAGATCGATGCCCAGGACATCGCGGCCGACAACGTCGCGGCCCGTGCCGTGCGTCCCGACGCCGTACGGCTGATGACCGCGCACCGTTCCAAGGGCCTGGAGTGGCGGCTGGTCGTGGTCGCCGGGGTGCAGGAGGGGCTGTGGCCGGATCTGCGGCGGCGCGGCTCGCTTCTGGAGGCCGACCGGATCGGCCGCGACGGCCTGGCGGCGCCGCTGCCGCCGGGTGCGCTGCTCGCCGAGGAGCGGCGGCTGTTCTACGTGGCGGCGACGCGGGCCCGGGAGCGGCTGGTCGTCACGGCTGTGCGCGCCCAGGCCGACGACGGCGACCAGCCGTCCCGGTTCCTGACCGAACTGGGTGTCGAACCCCGGGTCGTCACCAGCCGTCCCCGCCGCCCGTTGTCCGTGGCGGCGCTGGTGGCCGAACTGCGCGCCGTCACCGTCGACCCCGCCGCGTCCCCCGCGCTGCGGGAGGCCGCCGCCGCGCGGCTGGCGCGGCTGGCCGCGTTGCGGGACGACGAGGACCATCCGCTGGTACCGGCCGCGCATCCGCAGCGCTGGTGGGGCCTCTACGCGCCGACTCGTTCGCAGCTGCCGGTACGGGACCGGACGCAGCCCGTCGCGCTCTCCGGCAGCGCGCTGGAGCAGCTGGCCACCACCTGTTCGCTGCAGTGGTTCCTGGGCCGGGAGGTGAAGGCGGACACGCCCGCCACCGCCGCACAGGGCTTCGGCAACGTCGTCCACGTCCTCGCGGACGAGGTCGCCTCCGGTGGCACGCCCGCCGATCTGTCCGTACTGATGGAGCGGCTGGACTCGGTGTGGGACGGGCTGTCGTTCGACGCGCCCTGGAAGTCCCGGCAGGAGAAGGAGAACGCCCGTGCCGCGCTGGAGCGCTTCCTGCGCTGGCATGTGATGGAGCGCGGCGCGGGCCGCCGTACGGTCGGCAGTGAACACGCCTTCGACGTCACGCTGGACGCCGGTGAGTACGCGATCCGGATCCGGGGCAGCATGGACCGCGTCGAGACGGACGCGCAGGGGCGCGCGTATGTCGTCGACTTCAAGACCGGCAAGGTCAAGCCGAGCAGCGCCGAGATCGCCCGGCACCCGCAACTCGCCGTCTATCAGCTGGCCATGGCCGAGGGCGCGGCCGACGCACTGTTCGACGGCCGCCGTCCGGCGCCGGGTGGCGCCGAACTCGTCCAGCTGCGGCTGGGTGCCCCCAAGCGGGAGGGCGGCGACGCGCTGCCCGCCGTGCAGCGGCAGGACGCGCCGGACGAGGCGGGCTCGGCAGAGATCGGGGAGCTGCTGGCGACGGCGGCGGGGCGGGTGCTGGATGAACGATTCACCCCCGCGACCGGACGGCACTGCGCGCACTGCGCCTTCCGCAGCTCCTGCTCGGCGCAGCCCGAGGGCCGCCAGGTCGTCGAGTGAGCCGGATCGTCGAGTGAGCCGGGTCGTCGGCGACGGGGCGGACGAGTCGCCCGCTGTCGGTGGCGACCGTTAGCGTCTCCCTCGTGCCCGCACCTCTCACCGACCCCGCGCAGCTCAAGGAACTCCTGGGCATTCCCTTCACCCCGGAGCAGCTGGCCTGCATCACCGCCCCGCTCGCACCGCAGGTCATCGTGGCCGGAGCCGGTTCGGGCAAGACGACGGTGATGGCGGCGCGCGTCGTCTGGCTGGTCGGCACCGGGCAGGTAGCCCCCGAACAGGTGCTCGGGTTGACCTTCACCAACAAGGCCGCCGGGGAGCTTGCCGAGCGGGTGCGCGCCGCGCTCGTCCGTGCCGGGGTCACCGACCCCGGCGAGCCGGGGGCCGTGCTCCCTGAGGAGCCGCCAGGCGAGCCGCAGATCCTCACCTACCACGCCTTCGCCGGACGCCTCCTCAAGGAGCACGGCCTCCGGCTCGGCATCGAACCGGGCACCCGGCTGCTCGCTGATGCCACCCGCTTCCAGCTCGCCGCCCGCGTACTCGCCTCCGCCAGCGGCCCCTTCGAGGGGCTGCGCAACGCCCTGAGCACCCATGTCCGCGACCTCCTCGCGCTGGACGGCGAGCTGTCCGAGCACCTGGTCCCGCCCGCCGAGCTGCGCGCGTACGACGCAGGGCTGCTCGCCGAACTGGCGGAGGCGGAGCTGACGAACCAGGATCTGCGCAAGATCCCCGAAGCCGCGCTCGCCCGTGGCGAGCTGCTCGGCCTCGTCGAGGAGTACCGCCGCCGCAAGCGTGAGCGCGACCTGCTGGACTTCGGTGACCAGATCGCCCTGTCCGCCACCCTCGCGCGCGATGTGCCGGAGGTCGGCCGTCTGCTGCGCGGCGAGTTCGGCGTCGTCATGCTGGACGAGTACCAGGACACCTCGGTCGCCCAGCGCATCCTGCTCGCCGGACTCTTCGGCGCGGGAGCGGGGCATCCCGTCACCGCCGTCGGCGACCCCTGCCAGGCCATCTACGGCTGGCGTGGCGCCTCCGTCGCCAACCTCGACGACTTCCCCGAGCACTTCCCGGCCGCCGACGGCAGCCCGGCCCCCCGCCTCGCGCTGAGCGAGAACCGCCGCAGCGGCGGCCGTCTGCTGCGCCTCGCCAACACCCTTGCCGCCCCGCTGCGCGCCCGGCACGAGGGCGTCGAGGCGCTGCGTCCGGCGCCCGGCGCCGAGCACGAGGGCGTCGTGCGCTGCGCCTTGCTGGAGACGCACGCCCAGGAGCTGGCGTGGCTGGCCGACTCCGTCGCCCATCTGGTGCGTACGGGCACGCCGCCCGGCAGCATCGCAGTGCTGTGCCGTACCGGCGGGGATTTCGCCGAGATCCAGGGCGCGCTGGTCGCGCGCGAGGTGCCGGTCGAGGTCGTCGGCCTGTCCGGGCTGGTGCACCTGCCGGAGATCGCCGATCTGGTGGCCATGTGCGAGGTCCTCCAGGACCCGACCGCCAACGCTCCGCTGGTGCGACTGCTGTCCGGGCCGCGCTGGCGCATCGGCCCCCGCGACCTCGCCCTGCTGGGGCGGCGCGCGCGGCGGCTCGTCCAGCGCGACGAGCCGGGCAGCCGGGATGCCGAGCGACGGCTCGCGGCGGCCGTGGAGGGGGTGGACACCACGGAGGTCATCTCGCTGGCCGACGCCCTCGACACCTTCCTGGAAGGCCGAGGTGAGCTGGACGAGCTGCCCTTCTCGGCGGCGGCCCGGGTCCGCTTCGCCCGGTTCGCGGCGGAGATCCGGGAACTGCGGCGCTCGCTGGCCGAGCCGCTGATGGACGTGCTGCACCGGGTGCTGGCCGTCACCGGACTGGAGGTCGAGCTGTCCGCCTCGCCGCACGCCCTGGCGGCCCGCCGCCGCGAGACCCTCAGCTCCTTCCTGGACATCGCTGCGGGCTTCGCGAATCTGGACGGCCAGGCGACGCTGCTCGCCTTCCTCGGTTTCCTGCGCACCGCCGTGCAGTACGAGAAGGGCCTGGACAGCTCGCTGCCGGGCGGGGAGGACACCGTGAAGGTGCTCACCGCGCACAAGGCCAAGGGACTCGAATGGGATGTCGTGGTGGCGCCCGGCCTGGTCGCGGGGCACTTCCCCAGCGAGCAGAGCCGCGACTCCTGGCTGTCCCGGCCCGGCGTCCTGCCGCACGCCCTGCGCGGGGACGCCGCGACGCTGCCCCGGATGGGGGAGTGGACGGCGAAGGCGCGCAAGGCGTACGACGCCGAGCTGCGCGACCACCAGGCCACCGAGGAACTGCGGCTGGGCTATGTGACCTTCACCCGTCCGCGCTCACTGCTCCTCGGTTCCGGCCACTGGTGGGGTCCGGACCAGAAACGGCAGCGGGGCCCGTCCGCCTTCCTGGAGGCCCTGCGGGCGCACTGCGAGGCCGACGAGGCACACGGCGAGGTGGAGGTGTGGGCCGAGGCACCGGCCGAGGGCGCCGGAAACCCCGCTCTGGAGGAGCCCGCCGAGGAGCGCGCCTGGCCGCTGCCGCTGGACGAGGGGGCGATGGCGCGGCGCAGGGAGGCGGAGGCGCGGGTGCTGGCGTACCTTGAGGAGGGCGGCGCGGGCGCTGCTCCCGGAGACCCGCGAGACCCCGGAGGTTACGGGAGCGGCATCCCGGCGCAGCGGGCACCGGCAGAGCCCGCAGAGCCGGGAGCACCCGCGTCCTCCGGGGCGGAGCCGGATGGGGAGCCGGACGGGCTCACTCCCGAGGAGGCCCGTCTCACCGCCTCCTGGGACCGCGATCTGGAGGCACTCGCCACCGAGCTGCGCCGTACGCGCGCGGTCGTACGCGACGTCCCGCTGCCCGCCTCGCTCTCCGCCTCGCAGCTGACACGGCTGGCGGCCGATCCCGGAACCTTCGCGCGGGAGCTGGCCCGCCCCATGCCACGTCCGCCGCAGCCGGCCGCCGCCCGGCGCGGGACGCGCTTTCACGCGTGGGTCGAGTCCCGCTTCGAGGAGCTGACCCTGCCGATGCTCGGCCCGGACGAACTGCCGGGGGCGGGCGGCGGGAGCGGCGGCGTCGGCGAGGAGGAGCCTTCGGAGATCGCGGACGAGCGAGACCTGGCCGTGCTGAAGGCAGCCTTCGAGCGCACCGAGTACGCCCGCCGCACGCCGTACCGGGTCGAGGCGCCCTTCCAGCTCACGCTCGCGGGTCGTACGGTGCGCGGCCGTATCGACGCGGTTTACCAGGAGGAGGGGCCGGAGGGCGAGACGCTCTGGGAGATCGTCGACTGGAAGACCAACCGCAGCCGGAACGCCGACCCGCTCCAGCTCGCCGTCTACCGGCTGGCCTGGGCCGAGCAGCGGGGCGTACCGGTGTCGGCGGTCGGCGCGGCGTTCCTCTATATCCGCACCGGCGAGCTGGTGCGCCCGCCGGAGCTGCCGGGCCGGGCCGCCCTGGAGCGGCTCCTGCTGGGAGAGGAGCCCGAGCCGGAGCTGGATCCGGAGCCGGAGCCGGATCCGGAGCCCGTGCCGGATCCGTACGAGGACTGGCCCCAGGAGGGCGGCCACCCGCACCCGTGAGGACGCGCGCTCCGCTCCGGATAGGCTCACCGTATGAGCACCATCCCGGACAGCGCCGTCCGCAGCTTTCTCGACCTCTCGCGGGACGCGTTCCTCGATGAGCTCGCGGAGTGGCTGCGTATTCCCTCCGTTTCCGCCGACCCGGCCCATGCCGGGGACGTGCGCCGCAGCGCCGGCTGGCTGGCCGGCAAGCTGACGGAGACCGGCTTCCCCACCGTCGAGGTGTGGGAGACCCCGGGTCATCCGGCAGTCTTCGCCGAGTGGCCCACCGAGGACCCGCAGGCCCCGACCGTCCTGGTCTACGGACACCACGACGTCCAGCCGGCCGCCCGTGAGGACGGCTGGCACACCGAGCCCTTCGAGCCCGTACGACGCGACGGGCGGCTGTACGGGCGCGGCGCGGCGGACGACAAGGGGCAGGTGTTCTTCCACACACTCGGCGTCCGCGCGCATCTCGCGGCCACCGGCCGCACCGCACCCGCCGTCCACCTCAAGCTGCTGATCGAGGGCGAGGAGGAGTCCGGCTCCGCGCATTTCACGGAGCTGATCCGGGCCCGCGCCGACCGGCTCTCCTGTGACGCGGCACTCGTCTCGGACACCGGCATGTGGTCGGCGGAAACCCCGACGGTCTGCACCGGCATGCGCGGCCTCACCGACTGCCAGATCGACCTGTACGGGCCCGATCAGGACATCCACTCCGGTTCCTTCGGCGGCGCCGTCCCCAACCCGGCCACCGAGGCCGCACGGCTGGCCGCCGCCCTGCACCACGAGGACCGCAGCGTGGCGGTGCCCGGCTTCTACGACGGCATCGTGGAGCTGTCGCCCCGGGAGCGCGCACTCTTCGCCGAACTGCCCTTCGACGAGAGCGCATGGCTTCGTACGGCCCACTCGCACGCCGCCCTCGGCGAGGAGGGCTACTCCACCCTGGAACGCGTCTGGGCCCGGCCCACCGCCGAGGTCAACGGCATCAGCGGCGGCTACCAGGGCCCGGGCGGCAAGACGATCGTGCCGTCCCGTGCGCAGCTCAAACTCTCCTTCCGCACCGTCGCCGGACAGGACGCCGAGAAGATCCAGCAGGCGGTGCGCGAATGGACCGCGCGGCTGCTGCCCCCGGGCATCCGCCACGAGATCACCTTCTGGGGCGCCACCCGTCCCTGCCTCACCCCGCTCGACCACCCCGCGCTCCAGTCCGTGCTGCGGGCGATGGGCCGCGCCTTCGGTGAGCCGATCCGGCTCACCCGTGAGGGCGGTTCGGGACCGGCGGCCGATCTGCAGGACGTGCTCGGTGTCCCGGTGCTCTTCCTGGGCATCTCTGTCCCGTCGGACGGCTGGCACGCGCCGAACGAGAAGGTCGAACTGGACTTGCTGATGAAGGGCGCGGAGTCCGCCGCCTACCTCTGGGAAGACCTCGCCGAACACTGGAGCGCGCGCTGACACCGACGAACGCACACCGAGCGCACCGCGTACCCGCACCGATGGACATCTCGGATACGCACACCGATGACAAGGGGATTCGGGAAGCCGTGACCACCTGGACCGACCGTGCCGCCAAGCTGCCGATCACCCTGTCCGGCACCGGCACCATCGACCGCGCCGCCCACCACCGGCTGGACGAGGCATGGCTGGCGGCGGCCTGGAGCCATCCCACCACCAGGGTGTTCGTGGTATCCGGCGGACAGGCACTCGTCGAGGACACCGAGGACGGGCGCACCGAACTGGTGACCATGCCCTCCTTCGACGCCCCCGTCACCGAGGAGCACCGCTACTTCCTGGGCATCGATGCCGAGGGCGTGCGCTATTTCGCGCTGCAGAAGGATTCGCTGCCCGGGCGGATGGACGAGGCCGCCCGCCCCGCCGGGCTGCGCGAGGCGGGCACGCTCCTCTCGGAGCGCGACTCGGAGCTCCTGGTGCACGCCGTCGCCCTGGAGAACTGGCAGCGCCTGCACCGCTTCTGCTCGCGGTGCGGCGAGCGTACGGTCATCGCCGCGGCCGGACACATCCGCCGCTGCCAGGCGTGCGGCGCCGAGCACTATCCGCGCACCGACCCGGCGGTGATCATGCTGGTCACCGATGACGAGGACCGCGCGTTGCTCGGCCGCCAGGTGCACTGGCCCGAGGGGCGCTTCTCCACGCTCGCCGGATTCGTGGAGCCGGGAGAGTCGATCGAGCGCGCGGTTGTCCGCGAGGTCGCCGAGGAGGCCGGTGTCACCGTCGGCGATGTGGAGTACGTCGCCAGCCAGCCGTGGCCGTTCCCGTCCAGCCTGATGCTGGGCTTCATGGCCCACGCGACCTCGCCCGAGGTGCAGGTGGACGGTGAGGAGATACAAGAGGCCCGATGGTTCACCCGCGACGAGCTGCGGTCCGGGATCGAATCCGGCGAGGTGCTGCCTCTGATGGGGATATCCATCGCCGCCCGGCTCGTCGAACTCTGGTACGGCAAGCCGCTGCCCCGCCCGCTGTAGACGCTCCCGCGGCCGCGCCGCGGTGCCGCCCGCCGACGCCCGGGTGTGTCACACCCGGGCGCTCGGGCCGGCTCGCCCCTCCGGCAGGCCCAGGACGCCCTAGCTGGCCAGGGCCTGCTTGACCTGGGCCAGGCTCGGGTTCGTCATGACTACCGACTCGCCTCCGGCGGTCGGGATCACCTGGAGCGTCGGCACCGTCTGGTTGCCGCCGTTCGCCTTCTCCACGAAGGCTGCGGATTCGGCGTCGTGCTCGATGTTCACCTCGGTGTACGCGATTCCCTCGCGGTCCATCTGGCCCTTCAGTCGACGGCAGTAGCCGCACCAGGTGGTGCTGTACATCGTCACGGTTCCGGTACCCGGCATGGGCGCTCGCGCTCCTTCGTGCGTCATCGTGGGGATTGCGAAGAGGGAACGTGCGAACCTCCCGGGGCATTCCCGTCTCCCGGTCTTCTCCGGCCCTCATGGGCTGTCCCGTAGCCGCCGGAATCGTACGAACAATCCGCCCCGGCTGTGGACGACGGGCTCAGGAGCCTCGGGGGACCTGACAGCATGGAGGGGTGACAGGAGCAACGGACAGCACTCTCTTCCCCCAGGCATCCCAGGCAACTCAGGATCCCGGCGCCCCGCCTGCCCCCGGGGCCGCGGTCCGCTCCGACTACGTGCTGCCGCCGCAGGACGCCGACGCCGTGCTGGAGGGGCTCGACCCCGAGCAGCGTGCGGTCGCCACGGCCCTCAGCGGGCCCGTGTGCGTGCTGGCCGGGGCGGGCACGGGCAAGACCCGGGCCATCACGCACCGGATCGCCTACGGGGTGCGGGCCGGGATACTGCCGCCCGCGAGCATTCTCGCCGTCACCTTCACCAACCGCGCCGCGGGCGAGATGCGCGGGCGGCTGCGCCAGCTCGGAGCCACCGGTGTCCAGGCGCGGACTTTCCATTCCGCCGCGCTGCGCCAGCTCCAGTACTTCTGGCCGCGCGCGGTCGGCGGCGAGCTGCCCCAGCTGCTGGAGCGCAAGATCCAGCTGGTGGCCGAGGCTGCCGCGCGCTGCCGTATCCGGCTCGACCGCAACGAACTGCGCGATGTCACCGCGGAGATCGAGTGGTCCAAGGTCAGTCAGGCCGTGCCGGAGGACTACCCGGCGGCGCTGGCCAAATCCGGCCGCGAAGCCCCGCGCGACCCGGCGGAGACCGGCCGGATCTACGCGCTCTACGAGCAGCTGAAGCGGGACCGCTCGGTGATCGACTTCGAGGATGTGCTGCTGCTGGCGGTCGGTGTGCTCCAGGACCGCCCGGACATCGCGGAGACGGTGCGCGGCCAGTATCAGCACTTCGTCGTGGACGAGTACCAGGACGTCAGCCCCTTGCAGCAGCGTCTGCTGGAGCTCTGGGTGGGCGACCGCGACAACCTGTGCGTGGTCGGCGACGCCAGCCAGACGATCTATTCCTTCACCGGCGCCACCCCCGACCACCTGCTTGATTTCCGTACCCGGCACCCCGACGCGACGGTGGTGAAGCTCGTCCGCGACTACCGCTCCACCCCACAGGTCGTGCACCTCGCCAACGGACTGCTCGGTCAGGCCCGGGGCCGTGCCGCTGAGCACCGGCTGGAGCTGATCTCCCAGCGCGAGGCGGGCCCCGACCCGGTCTACAGCGAGTACCCGGACGAGCCCGCCGAGGCCGAGGGCACCGCCAAGCGGGTCCGCGCGCTGATCGACTCCGGGGTGCCCGCCAGCGGGATCGCCGTGCTCTTCCGGATCAACGCGCAGTCCGAGGTGTACGAGCAGGCACTTGCCGACGCGGGGGTGCCGTACCAGCTCCGTGGCGCCGAGCGGTTCTTCGAGCGTGCCGAGGTGCGCGAGGCAGGAGTCGCACTGCGTGGCGCGGCGCGCGCCGGGGGGAACGACACCCTGCTGGACGACGCGGTGGACCTGCCCTCCCAGGTGCGGGCGGTGCTGACCTCCCGGGGGTGGACCACGGAGCCGCCGGCCGGTTCGGGGGCGGTCCGGGACCGCTGGGAGTCGCTGGCCGCCCTGGTGCGGCTGGCGGAGGACTTCCGCCGGGCCAGCCCGCAGGCCGCGCTCGCGGATTTCGTCGCCGAGCTGGACGAGCGGGCCAACGCCCAGCACGCGCCGACGGTCGAGGGCGTCACGCTCGCCTCGCTGCACTCGGCCAAGGGGCTGGAGTGGGACGCCGTCTTCCTGGTGGGTCTCACCGAGGGCATGATGCCGATCACCTACGCCAAGACGGACGAGCAGGTCGAGGAGGAGCGGAGGCTGCTGTATGTGGGGGTGACCAGGGCCCGGCTCCACCTCGGGCTCTCCTGGGCGCTTTCCCGCTCCCCTGGCGGCCGCGCCGGACGCCGCCCCAGCCGCTTCCTCAACGGACTGCGGCCGGGCTCCTCGACGTCCGGTGCCCGTACGGCGGGCGGCGGCGGAGCCGGCGGTGTCGAGCGCGGCGGTGGCGGCCGGGGGCGCAAGCGGCGCGGCCCGGTGCTGTGCCGGGTGTGCGGGCGCACCCTGACCGATGCCGGAGAGATGAAGCTGATGCGCTGCGAGGGCTGCCCCTCGGATTTGGACGAGCAGTTGTACGACCGGCTGCGGGAGTGGCGCTCGGGCCAGGCCAAGGAGCTCGGCCAGCCTGCCTACTGCGTCTTCACGGACAAGACACTGATGGCCATCGCGGAGACGGTGCCGGACGACGCGGCCGGGCTGTCTCGGATCTCCGGGGTGGGTGCCCGCAAGCTGGACCGCTTCGGGGCCGACGTACTGGCCCTCTGCGCGGGCGGGGAGCCCGGCGCTGAGGCGGACGGGGAAGCAAGCGGGGAAGCGGGCGAGAAACCAGTCGTCGCGCCTGTCCCGGAGCCCGTCACAGACGCCGCCGCAGAGTCTGACCCGGAGCCTGTCACAGAGGCTGTTACAGAACAGACGGGAAAATAGTTTGCGCCAGCGGCACGCAGCCTCATAGCCTTCCAGACGTGGACAGGGCGGGGCTACTCGCACCGAGCTTTCCATGCTGTACTGAACGCTGAACATCCACGGACCAGCTTCGACCGGTCCCTCAAGACGCCGAAAGGAGGCGAGCCCAGTGATTGACCTCATCAACACCACCAAACTGACCGGTCACTCGGTGATTGCCTCCTGCCTGCCCTCTGTCCGCCTGCACAGCGCCGGTGTGTCCGGTGTCGTGCTCGTCGGCGGTAATGAGCGGCTCGGCGGCGATGAGCGACCGATCAAGGCACCCGCGGCGGCAGTGGCACAGGCGCAGTCCTATGTCTCTGCATTTGCAGCCAACGGTGCCGGCGAAGGAAGCCAGAAGACGCAGCAGCACTCGATGTGGGCCTTCCGTGGCCACGATCCCTGGAGAGATCCAGCCTGATCAGCAAGATCAGGTCGGTACCTTCCAGGGCCGCGGAACCCACATCGGGATCCGCGGCCCTTCTGTTTTCCCCAGCCGCCCGGCCACCAGCCGGGCCGACCAGACGACAGACCAAAAGACGAGGAAGACCCGACAGTGCAGATCGAGACGCACGCCACGTCACCGACCACCGACCTGATCCCGCCCGACGCCACGGAGGACACCTTGACCGCCCCGCTCACCACTCTCACCGCGCTCGACGAGGCAATTGAGCGCCTCGGCGTCGCCGTGCCGTGCCGCTCGTACGACCCGGAGGTCTTCTTCGCCGAGGCTCCCGCTGATGTCGAGTACGCGAAGTCGCTCTGCCAGACCTGCCCGCTGCGTGACGCATGCCTCGCCGGTGCGAAGGACCGGCGTGAGCCCTGGGGTGTCTGGGGCGGCGAGCTCTTCGTCCAGGGCGTCGTCGTGCCGCGCAAGCGGCCGCGTGGCCGTCCCCGCAAGAACCCGGTTGTGGCATGAATGCCCGGGGCACTCTCAGCAGCCCGTCCTCACGGGACCCCCGACGCCAGCCGGCGAAGCAGCACCAGGCGATGAGGCATACGGCCTCAGGCGCCTACTCCCCGCGTCGAACCGACGCGGGCACCCCGACGCAGAACAGGAACAGAGAAATGCAACTCATGCCAGAATCCCTGACCCGTGCGCATATCCACTCACGCCTCCAGGAGGCCGAGTCCGAACGCAGGGCGCTGCGAGTGGTGAACGCCCGCCGCTTGCAGCGCCGCGCCGAGCGTGCCTCGCTGCGTGCCCGCCGTGCGATCGCCATGGCGGTGATGCAGTAAAGGCCACGCAGCACAGGGCCTAGAAGCGGCACTGATGACCGAGCGAGGAGCCGGGGCGTTGCGCCCCGGTTCCTTCGCGTATCCGGGTCTATCTTCGGGAAGGTGGAAGAGAACGAGTCGGGTGAGACGGTCTGCACTCGCTGTGGCGCGGTCGCCGAGGGGATTCCGGTCACCTGGGTCTGCTCGGTGGAGAAGGGCGGCCGGTGCTACTTCTGCGAAGAGTGCTCACGCACCTATATCCGTGCCATCGAGGGCCGCATCGATCCCGTCTGGTGGTGAGGGAGCGAATCCGGGGACCCACTCCTCCAGCTCGTCGCGCATCCGGACGGTGGCGCCGAGCTGGCAGAGCACGCCGATCGTGCTGAGCGTCACCCGGTGAATCAGGAGATACGACGGGGGCAGATTGAGCTGCTTGCCCAACTGGTGTGCCGGGGAACGCAGATCGGCGATCCGCGTCGCCTGGTCCCGCATCCAGCCCCGGCTGAAAGTGAAGCTCTCCGCTCGTGCGGGCTCGATGATCGGCACCAGGTAGTCGAGCACGGCCTCCGGATCCAGCTCTATGGACTCCTTGACGAAGCCCTCGTCACGGAGTAGCTGGTAGACGGCGTCGGCGTCACCGTCGAGCGTCATCCGCAGCGCGAGGCCGATCGTCGGCGGCAGGCCCTCGGGAAGCCGGTCGACCGTGCCGAAGTCCATCACTCCCAGCCGCCACCGCTCCGGAGGGCACTCGCCCTCGCCCGGCCCGGCCGGATCCTCGGTCAGCAGCCGGAAGTTGCCCGGATGCGGATCCGCGTGAAGCAGCCCCGTCCGGGCCGCGCCGGAGAACAGGAAACGGGCCAGCAACTGCCCCGCACGGTCGCGCTCCTCCGGAGTGCCCTCCGCGATGACCCGTGCGAGTGGCACTCCTCCCATCCACTCCGTCACCAGTACCTGATCGCTCTGGTGCACGACACCGGGGACGAACACCCCCGGGTCGTCCGCGAACTCCTCCGCGCAGACGCGCTGTGCCGAGGCCTCCAGGCCGTAGTCCAGCTCCTCGGTCACCCGCTCGCGCATCTCGGCGATGAGCGGCTTTATGTCCATGCCCGGAATGAGCGGGCTCATCAGCCGGGCGAAGCGGCCCAGCTGGGCGAGGTCGGAGACGAGGGCCTCACCGGCGCCCGGATACTGCACCTTGACCGCGACGTCCCGGCCGTCGTGCCAGACCGCGCGGTGGACCTGGCCGATCGAGGCCGCGGCAGCCGGGGTGTCCTCGAACTCCTCGAACAGATCGCGCCAGTCCTCGCCGAGCCGCTGCTCCAGCACGGAGTGCACGGTGCTCGCCGGCATCGGCGGGGCGGCCTCCTGGAGTTTGGTCAGCGTCGCCCGGTAAGGGCCGGCGACCTCCTCGGGAAGTGCCGACTCGAAGACGGAGAGTGCCTGGCCGAGCTTCATGGCGCCCCCCTTCAGCTCGCCGAGGACCTTGAACAGTTGCTCGGCGGTGCGCTGCTGCACCTCATGGCCCACCAGCTCCGCGGAGTAGCCGCCGATGCGCTTGCCGAGCCCCCAGGTGGCTCGCCCCGCGAAGCCGAGTGGCAGCGCTGCCAGCTTGGCCGTGCGTGTGACCGCTTTGCGGGGAAGATCAGACATGCGCCCCTCCAACTCCCTGACAGCACAAGCGAAATGCACAAACCGGACAGTACAGCTCCACCGCACCCCCCGGAGCCGGGCGACCGGCTACCCGGCCATTGTGACCTCTCCGTGCGCGGGGGCCGAGAGGGGGAGTCCCGTTGTCGCTGAATCGGCACCGCAGGGACATTCCCGGTGCGGGGTGATCTGCTCCGTATCAGCGAGGAGATAGGGCAGCACGAACCGCATCCGGTACCCGGCCGCACAGCCGCCGTCTCCGTCCAGAAAGCTCAGCGCGTACGAAGCGACGGCACCGGCGACCATCACCGCCAGGGCGGAATCGCACGCGGCCACCCCCGCGCGCTTGCGCCCCGCCGTACGCCACTGGCCCACCACCAGCGGCCAGCTGGGCTCGCGCTCGGTGCGGACCCGCAGCATGCAGCCCGCGCAGGGAGTGACCCCCGGCACGACCAGCGGCCCGACCACACCCGTGCCCTCGATCACACCGCCGTACAGATGAGGGGCGCCCGCACGGAGGAAAGGTTCGGCCGCCGCAGGGTCCGGGGCGTAGGCATCCAGGCCGTCCCGCGGAGTGATGACGACCAGGTTGAGGCCGTCCAGACCACGGCCGACAGGTGGGCATCCGCCCTGCCGCCAGGGCTTCGCGCCGTTCACCACCCGGCGCGCCGCGACGCCCCTGCGCTCTCCCACCCGCTGTGCGGGGATACCACCGGGCAGGGTCTCCCAAGGCTCGACGTCTCCGCCGTCCTTCACCTCCACGTGGCCCACACCGGCGGTCGCCAGCGTCGCGGCGACCGCCGCGCCGACGCGGCCCGCTCCCCGGACGAGCACCCGCGAGGCACGCCGGGCCGACAGCCGCCTCGGCCCGGCGCCCGGCTCGGGGTGGACCGTGCTCAGCGAGGCGAGATCCGCCCGCAGCTGCTCACCGATGACAGCCGCCGCCTGGCGCTCGGCGGTGGCGTCGTCCAGCACTCCGGCTCTGGACAGCCGCTCGGTCAGCAGATCGGCCTCCTCCGGAGCGAGCCCGAGCGAGGCGGCCTCCGCCCGGAGCTGCTCCATGCTCCTGGTGCCGTCCATCAAGTCGAGGAAGCTGGCCGTCGCGTCGTCCACCGGCCCCAGCAGGATGGCGTGCGCGGGCGCCACGCCGTACTGCACGGTGTGCCGGTCGCGCCAGGCGCGCCGCAGTGCGGGCTTGATCATCGGATGCATGGTGACAGCTTGCGGTTCAGCGGCTGCCCGTGCACGGACTTGTCCACAGGTAGTGGGTGATAGTCGTATGACTCTCGGAGGGGCGATTCTTCCCCGGGCCGGTGCAGACCAGCCCGGAGGCAGGACTTCCGCCGATGTCAGCGGGTAACGTCGAAGCGTGCCCGCCGACCCGCGCAGCAGCGCCAGCCGGAGTGCGGTGGAGGTGCGCCGCAGTGCGCGCCGCCGCCGTACGGTCTCCGCCTACCGTGAGGGTGACCGGACGGTGGTGCTGATTCCTGCGCGGATGTCGGTGGCGGAGGAGGAGCGCTGGATCGGCGTCATGCTCGACAAGCTGGCCGCCCAGGAGGGCAGACGGCTGCTCGGAGACGGCGAGCTGGTCGAGCGGGCCGAGGAGCTCTCCCGGCAGTATCTCGGCGGCCGGGCCCGCCCCGTCACCGTGCGCTGGGTCACCAACCAGAACACCCGCTGGGGTTCCTGCACCCCCGCGGAGGGCAGCATCCGCCTCTCGCACCGGCTGCAGGGAATGCCCGAGTACGTCGTCGACTACGTCCTGCTGCATGAGCTGGCACACCTGCTCGTCCCGGGCCACGGCCCGCGGTTCTGGCGGCTGCTGGAGGGCTATCCGCGTACGGAGCGGGCACGCGGTTTCCTGGAGGGTGTCTCGGCCGCCGACCGGCTGCCCTACCTTCCTGCCGCCCGCGACGAGTGAACTGTCGCCGGTACCCGTTAGCCTGGCGCGACGTACTCATGGAAATCGGATGGGGGACGGTCGTTACGTATGGCCAGGGAATTCCAGCGCGGCCACAAGGCCAAAATAAGTGATCTGACAGCAGGGACGGATCTGTACGTCGGCGTGCAGATCTCGGGCCCCGGACTGAGTTTCGACATCAGCTGCTTCGGGCTCGACGCGGACGAACGGCTGTCGGACGAACGCTATTTCGTCTTCTTCAACCAGCCGAAGTCGCCCGAGGAGTCCATCCAGCAGCTCGGACCCCAGGCGGGCGACACGGAGTCCTTCCGGGTCACCCTCGACCGTATACCGGCGGGCATCCAGAAGCTCTCCTTCACCGCGACGCTCGACGGCGCCGGGCAGATGTCCCAGGCGGCCCCCGGCTACGTCCGCATCGTCGCGGGTGGCGAGGAAGTCGCGCGCTACGCCTTTCACGGCGGAGAGTTCAGCACCGAGCGCGCGGTGATGCTCGGCGACTTCTATCTCAAGGACGTCTGGCGTTTCGCCGCCGTCGGCCAGGGATTCGACGGTGGGCTGGACGCGCTGCTGCGCCACTTCGGCGGCGAGGTCGCCGAGGAGGAGCCCGCAGCACCGGCGGCAGCCCCCGGTTTCGGGGCCCCGCAGGGCGCCGCTCCGGGCTTCGCCCCGCCGCCCGGCGGCCAGGGTGCGCCGCCCGCTCCGCAGCCGGCCCAGCTCGCGCCCTCCTTCGGAGCACCGCAGGCACCGGCCCAGCAGGCGCCCGCGCCTCAGGCACCGGCGCCTCAGGCACCGGCGCCGCACGCGGCACCCACCATCGCGGCCCCACTGGTCTCGCCGCCCCGAGCTCCGCAGCAGCCCGGCCCGCCGCAGCCACCGCCGGGCTTTCCCCCGCCGGGGCCGCAGCAGGGCCCGGTGCCGGGCCAGTTCCCGGGGCCGCCCGTGCCTCCGCCGGGTGCCGGTCAGGCCCCACCCGGTCAGGCCCCACCCGGTCAGGCCGTGCCCAATCCCTTCGGCCAGCCCGGCGCCCCGCAGATGCCGCAGATCCCGCAGGGCCCCGCCGCCGGGGTCGCGGTGACGCTGGAGAAGTACCGCGAGGCGCCCACCGGGCAGCGCTGGACGCTGCAGAACGGCCAGCTGGCCCGGGTCGATCTCGGTATCGACGGCCAGCCGGTCCTCGCCCGTCAGGGCAGCATGGTGCTCTACCAGGGCAAGGTGGACTTCAGTCACAAGGGCGCGGGCTTCCGCGGCCGGGTCGTGGGGAACGCCACCGGCCAGGAGATGCAGCTGATGCGCTGCGGCGGCCAGGGCCAGGTGTTCTTCGCCGAGAACGCCGCCAGCCTCCATCCGATCGAGCTGCAGGGTGACGCGATCTGCGTCTCCGCCGAGAACGTCCTCGCCTTCGACGAGTCGCTCCAGTATGAGGTGCGCCGTATCGAGGGCCACGGCATTCCCGGCGGCGCCCTGTTCACCATGCAGTTCCAGGGCACCGGGACGGTCGTGGTCATGACCCAGGGCACCCCGGTCGTCCTCCCGGTCACCCCGACCACGTTCGCCGACGCCGAAGCGGTGGTGGCCTGGTCCGCCGCCGCCCAGGTCGTGGTCTCCAGCCAGGTCCGGCTGCGCCGGCAGGCGTATCCGGGTCACAGCGGGGAGACCGTGAACCTCCAGTTCCGCGGGGCGCCGGGGAATTTCATCGTCGTCCAGCCCTGCGAGGTCTGAAGGAGCCCGTCATGGATCAGCAACTTCTCTCGGGCTATGCCCCGACACCCCCCGCCGCGCGCATGGAGAACCACGGCAACAGCATGCTGAAGGTCGCCATGCAGACCGGCCACGACCTGTTCGCCCGTACGGGATCGATGATCGCCTACGAGGGCTTCGTGCAGTACGAGCCCAACCCGCCGGCCGTACGTCAGATGGCCTCGCAGTGGCTCACCGGCGAGGGTGCGCCGCTGATGCGCTGCCACGGCGACGGGCTGCTCTACCTCGCCGACTACGGCGCTGACGTGGTCGTCCTCAATCTTAACGAGGACAGTCTCTCGGTGAACGGAAGCAATCTCCTCGCCTTCGACGCCCACCTCGGCTGGGGCGTCCAACGGGTGAAGGGCATGGCGAAGTTCTCCGGCCAGGGCCTGTTCAACGTCGCCGTCACGGGCACCGGATGGGTGGCGCTGACCACCCGGGGCACACCCGTCGTCGTCGACTGCGGGCGCGGTGCCGACGAGACCTATGTCGACCCGGACGCGCTCGTCGCCTGGTCGACGAACCTGAAGACCAAGGGCAAGCGCAGCTTCAAGGCGTCGTCGATGATCGGCCGGGGCAGCGGAGAGGCCTACCAGATGGGCTTCTCGGGCCAGGGGTTCGTCGTCGTGCAGCCCAGCGAGGACAGCACCGACCGCCTCCGGGCCCGGGGCTGAGGGGGAGGGAACAAAGATGCAGAGTCCGCTTTTCGCCTACACCGAGGTCCAGTCGGCCGAGCGCTACAGCCTGCAGAACGAACGGCTGCTGCGGGTCGTGCTGAACGGCCACGAGGACGTGCTCGCCCGCCAGGGCAGCATGGTCGCCTACCAGGGGATGCTGGAGTTCGACGGCGAGTACCAGTCGCCGGGCCAGCAGCAGGCCCGCGCCCGCACGGGTGAGGGCCTCGACCTGATGCGCTGCTCCGGCCAGGGCACGGTCTTCCTCGCCAACCTCGCGCAGTACGTCCATGTCGTGGAGGTCGACCAGGAGGGCCTCACCGTGGACAGCGCCTATGTCCTGGCGCTCGACTCCCACCTGCACCACGAGGTGATCTCGGTGGACAGCCAGTACGGCGTCTCCGGGTCCGGAAAGTACAACCTGAACATCTCCGGGCAGGGCAAGGTCGCCCTGATGACCTCAGGTCAGCCGCTGGTCCTCACGGTCACTCCGGACGCGTACACGAACGCCGATTCGGACGCGGTCGTCGCCTGGTCCAGCTCGCTGCGCGTCCAGATGCAGGCACAGACCAGTTCCTCGGGCGTCTGGCGGCGGCGCGGCAACACCGGCGAGGGCTGGGAGCTGAGCTTCATGGGCCAGGGCTACGCACTCGTGCAGCCCAGCGAACTCCTGCCGCCGCAGGACGCGGTGCTCGGGCAGGGCATGGCCGCGCAGTACGGCATGGGGCAGCAGGGTGCGCGGGGCGCGAACCAGGGCAATATCTGGACCAACTAGCGAGGGAGCCTGCGCGCCAGTGCGCGCGCAGGCTCCCTCGCAAGCCAGGACCGCACCCAGCGCCCGCTCCGCCCGTTCAGAGCAGGGCGCGGGTGCGGTCCATCAGTTGTACGACCGACTCGTCGGCCACCGCCGCCACCTCGTCGTAGTCGTACCAGCGCAGCTCCAGTGACTCCGCGCTGACCGACTCCACCGCTCCCCGCGGCGCGAGTGCCGCGTACTGCACGTCCAAGTGCCAGGCGCACGGTGTCAGGTGCCGGTCCAGCCGCACCGGCCCGCCCGGCAGCAGGGAGAGCTCCGGCACGCCGGACTCCTCGGTGGCCTCACGCAGCGCGGCACCCGCCAGCGTCCGGTCGCCCGGTTCGCAGTGGCCGCCCGTCTGGAGCCACATCCGCAGCTTGCGGTGCAGGGTGAGCAGCACCTGCCCCCGGGCCGGATCGATCACCAGTGCGCTCGCCGTCAGATGGCCTTCCCGGCACGCCCTGCGCAGGCCGTCCGAGTGACCCTCCAGATGGGTGAGATAGGCCAGCCGCAGCCGCTCCTGCGTGTCCTCCGGCGCCTGCCACTCCTTCAGGGCGAGCGAGGCGTCCGCGTGCAGTGTCATGGACGGGGGCCGCCGTCGCCGCCCGTCCCCTTGCCACCGCTGTCGCCGGTGCTTCCGCTGCCGCCCTCGTCGTCGTCCGGGCGGCCCTCCGCCGCGTCACCCAGCAGCTTGTCCAGCTCGGAGAAGTCCAGCTGCTCGCGGTGCACGAAGCCGTCCGGGTCGTCCAGGTCGGCCGCCGTGGGCAGCATGTCCGGGTGCGCCCACAGACCGTCGCGGCCGTCCGCGCCCCGCGCGTCCGCCAGCGAGGCCCACAGCCGAGCCGCGTCCCGCAGCCGCCTCGGGCGCAGCTCCAGGCCGATCAGCGTCGCGAAGGTCTGCTCGGCCGGACCGCCGGAGGCCCGGCGCCGCCGCAGTGTCTCCCGCAGCGCGCCCGCCGAGGGCAGATGCGGTTCGGCGGCGTTGTGCACCACCGCGTCCACCCAGCCCTCGACCAGTGCCAGTGCCGTCTCCAGCCGGGCCAGTGCCGCCTTCTGCTCCGCGGTGTCCTCCGGCTGGAACATGCCCTGCTGCAGTGCGGCCTGGAGCTCCTCCGGGTGCTGCGGGTCGAGCTGGCCGACGACGTCCTCCAGCTTGCTGGTGTCGACCTTGATGCCGCGCGCATAGCCCTCGACCGCCCCGAAGAGGTGCGAGCGCAGCCACGGCACATGGGCGAAGAGCCGCTGGTGCGCGGCCTCGCGCAGGGCCAGATACAGCCGGACCTCGTCCTTCGGCACGCCCAGACCCTCGCCGAACGTCTCGATGTTGCGCGGAAGCAGCGCGGCCTTACCGGGCGGCCCCAGCGGCAGCCCCACATCCGTCGACCCCACCACCTCGCCGGCCAGCACGCCCAGCGCCTGGCCGATCTGGGTGCCGAACATGGCGCCGCCCATGGAGCGCATCATGCCGAGCAGCGGGCCCGCCATGGCCTGCATCTCCTCGGGCAGCAC
This sequence comes from Streptomyces gossypii, assembly GCF_025165795.1. Classification (GTDB taxonomy): domain Bacteria; phylum Actinomycetota; class Actinomycetes; order Streptomycetales; family Streptomycetaceae; genus Streptomyces; species Streptomyces gossypii. The sequence goes on along the minus strand of NZ_JAJAGO010000008.1, from coordinate 185,400 downwards.
ATCGCCCATCGCCGCGCCGACGCGCTCCGCGACCGGGTCGACCAGGTCCTTCCAGACCGGAAGCGTCGCCTCGATCCACTCCGCACGGCTCCAGGCGACGGCGGAAGCGGATCCGGAAGGCAGCGCCGTCACTCCGTCGAGCCACAGGTCGGCCAGCCGGACGGCCTCCTCCACGGCGGCCCGTTCGCTCGCTCCGACGCTGGTGTCCGGCGTGCCGACGGTCTGGGACGCGCCCTGGCCGCCTTGGCCGCTCTGGCCGCCCTGGGCGACCGTCTGCCGGGCGATGTCCTTGGCCATGTCCCAGTTCACCGGGCCGCCCTCGTACGACATCATCTGGCCCAGCCGCTGGAAGGCGGCGCCCAGGTCGTTCGGGTCGAAGCCGCCGCCGGGGCCGCCCAGCGAGCCGAACATGGCGGCGAGCGGGTTCTCCCCGCCGCCGCTGCCTCCGCCGAACCCGAACGGGCCGGGCATTCCGCCGCCCGAACCGCTCTGGCCGCCCTGGCTGCCCTCGCCGCCCTGCTGCTTCCTGCCCTCGTCCCCGTCCTCGGGCTCCTCGGGAGGTACGCCGAATCCGAATGGGATGTCACTCACGGGTTTCCTCGGCTCTGTGTCGTCGGCTTTATGTCGTCGGACGGTCGATTCCTGCGTTCTGGTGGGCTGTACCTCCAGCCTAGACACCTGTCAGGCAGGATGGAGCCTGCGCACCTCGTACCAGAAACAACCGCTGGAGACGCCCGGTGAGTTCCTCCGAGACTGACGTTCGCGCAGCGCGAACCCCGACCATCGCCGTGACCGGCGCTGCCTCGGGGGTCGGTGCGCTGCTCACCGAGCGGCTGGCCGCCTCCCCGCAGGTGAAGCAGGTCCTCGCCATGGACGAGCGCAGGGGCGAGGTGAGCGAGGCCCAGTGGCACATCCTGGACGTACGCGACCCGGTGATCGCCGACCGGCTGCGCGGCGACGAGAACCCGGTCGACGTCGTGGTGCACCTCGCCCTCGACCTGGGCCTGGACGGCGATCCGGCCGCCCGTACCGCCTACAACGTCCGCGGCACCCAGACCGTCCTGACCGCCGCGGCGGCGGCCGGCGTGCGCCGGGTGGTGCTGTGCACCTCGGCGATGGTCTACGGCGCGCTGCCGGACAACGACGTGCCGCTCGCGGAGGACTCCGAGCTGCGCGCCACGGCCGAGGCCACCGGAGTGGGCGACCTGCTGGAGATCGAGCACCTCGCCCGCCGCGCCCCGCGGGCCCACCCCGGTCTGAACGTGACGGTCGTACGGCCCGCCATCGTCGTCGGCGGTACGGACACCGCGCTGACACGCCACTTCGAGTCGCCGCGCCTTCTGGTCGTCGCCGGGTCACGGCCCTGCTGGCAGTTCTGTCACGTGGAGGATCTGGTGAGCGCGCTGGAGTACGCGGCGCTGGAGAAGGCCGAGGGCGAACTGGCGGTCGGCTGCGACGGGTGGCTGGAGCAGGAGGAGATCGAGGAGCTGACCGGCATGCGCCGGATGGAGCTCCCCTCGGCGGTCGCCCTGGGAGCCGCGTCCCGGCTGCACCGGCTCGGTCTCACCCCGTCACCGGCCGGGGACCTCGCCTACACGATGCATCCGTGGGTGGTCAGCGGCAGGCGTCTGCACGAGGCGGGCTGGCGGCCGGAGTGGACGAACGAGGAGGTCCTCGCGGAGCTGCTGGAGGAGGTCTCCGGGCGCCATACGCTCGCCGGGCGTCGCCTCGGGCGCAAGGACGCCACGGCAGCGGGGGCAGCGGGCGCGACCGTGGCCCTGCTGGGTACCGCGGCTCTGGTCCGCCGGGCACGCAAGCGGCGCGGGCTGTGACACGCCGGTGGCGTCACCGGTGACGCCACCGGTGGCCCGTGCGGTGACAGCGCGCGGCGCCGGGAGCGCGGGCGGCTGTTCCGGATCCGGGAGAGGTGGGGCAGCATGAACCCCATGGCAGAGACGTACGACCACCCTGGTGAGCAGCGCGCCGAGGATCCGATCCGGCTGCTGGGAGTGCGGGAGACGCCGCTCTCCCTGGATGAGGTCTTCGCGGCCGTGGGCGACGCGGCGGCGGGAGGCACTGCCCTGTTCGTGGGCACCGTGCGGGACCATGACGGCGGTACGGACGTCGCCCGGCTGGGCTACTCCTCGCATCCGACCGCAGAGGCCGAACTGCGACGGGTGGCGGAGAAGGTGGCCGCGGACTTCCCCGTCCGCGCGCTGGCGGCCGTGCACCGGGTGGGTGATCTGGCGGTGGGCGATCTGGCCGTCGTCGTCGCGGTCTCCTGCGCGCACCGGGCGGAGGCGTTCGACGCCTGCCGCCGCCTGATCGACGACCTCAAGCACGAGGTCCCCCTCTGGAAGCACCAGACCTTCACGAACGGCTCAGCGGAGTGGGTGGGGGCCTAGCGTCTGTCGTTCGGGTCAGGCTGGATCGGCGACCGACGACAACGCGGCGAGGTCGCGCCCGCCGCGCCAGCGGCCTGTGTCACTACGGACACGCGAACCCGGCATCCAGACGACGGACCCTGAGGGCCATCGGGTCAGAACATCCGTTCCGGTTGCGTGACCCGCACCCCGGTCCGAGCGTGGGAGTCCGCGCAGGTTAATCTGCTCATCGGCCGGTCATCCGGTCGATGAGCTCTTACGTGGGTCGGGAGGTCTCCATGGCGGCACTCCTTTGGCTGCTCATTCCGGTTTCGGCCGGGCTGGTGGCGAGCGTATGGGGCGGCTTCGCCGCCCGCCGTCGCACCAGCACGCCCGACGCGGACGGTGTCGCCGGATATGAACGCTTCCGCGAGGCGATGGAACGCACCCCGTCCTCCAGTTCCCCCCGCTCCTCCCGCTCCTCCCGCTTGTCGCGGCGTGGCTCCCAAGCCGCCGAACCGGCCGCCGCGCTGACCCGCCCCGCCACGGACGGACCGGCCCGGGAAGCCCGCTGACACCCCTGTCCCGTAGGGTTTCGGCATGCCACGCCGCACCGCGTCCATGCTTGCGTCTCTGCTGCTCCTGATAGCCGTGCTCTGTGCCGCGGTGCTGATCGAGGTGCCGTACGCCGCGATGTCGCCCGGCCCGACGTACAACACGCTGGGCAAGGTCGACGGTGAGCAGGTGCTCAGCTTCCCGGGCAAGGAGGACGCGGGCAACAAGGCCACCGGCAATCTGAACATGACGACGGTCCGTGTCACCGGCTCCGAGTACCGGATGAACCTCTTCGAGGCCGTCTACGGCTGGCTCGCCCACGACAGCGCAGTGGTCCCGCGCTCCACGCTCTATCCCGAGGACAAGTCCGCGCGGCAGGTCGAGGAGGAGAACGCGGAGGAGTTCAGCCGCTCCCAGGAGAGCGCGAAGGTCGCCGCGCTGCGGGAACTGAAGAAGAAGGTCACCACCCGGATCGTCGTCCAGTCGGTGGTCAAGGGCGGCGCGGCCCAAGGCAAGCTGCACGCCGGTGACGTGATCAAGGCCGTGGACGGCAAGCCGGTCGACAACCCGCAGGAAGTGGGCGATCTGGTGACCAAGCACGAGGTCGGTGAGCGGGTCGACTTCACCATCGTCCCGGCGCAGAAGGCCGCCGCCGCGGAGAAGGCCAAGAAGGACCCGCTGACCCTCGAGGGCAAGCAGATCTCCGTCCCCACCAAGAAGTCACCGGACGACGGGCGTCCCGTGATCGGGATCGCCTCCGGGACGGCACACACGCTGCCGTTCCGCATCGACATCACGCTCGCTGACGTGGGCGGTCCGAGTGCCGGACTGATGTTCGCACTCGGCATCGTCGACAAACTCACCCCGGAAGACCTCACCGGCGGCACCTTCGTGGCGGGCACGGGAACCATAGAGGCGGACGGCGAGGTGGGGGCCATCGGCGGCATCCGGATGAAGACCGTCGCGGCGCGGGAGAAGGGTGCGGAGTTCTTTCTCACTCCGAAGGACAACTGCGCCACCGCCGCTGCGGACAAGCCGGCCGGGCTCACCCTGGTGGAGGTCGACACCATGCACGACGCGACGTCCGCGCTGAAGAAGATACGGAACGGCGAGACCGGCGACCTCGCGCGCTGCAGCACGGGCTGAGCGAGCCGGGGGCCGCCCGGTCCGCCCCGCCCCTGCGTCTCCGCTTCTGCGTCCTCCTGACCCCGCCTCAGTCCTCGAGAGTGGCCGCCAGCGCGTCGGCCAGGCCCGGCACCAGCCCCGCGCCGGTGAGCACCTCGGTGGCGGTGTCCCGCTCGCGCAGCCGCAGGGCCGACTCCCGGGCCCCGCCCCGCAGCACGGCGACCGTCATCCGGACCTCCTGCCGCTCCGGGTGCTCGGCGACCCAGGCCGCCAGTCGGGTGTCGTCCAGACCCTGCGGTACGGACCCTTCGGCCGAGGCGGGCAGCATCAGCCGCTCCACCGTCAGCGCGCAGCCGCTGACGGAGTCGGGCCAGGCGATGGTGCCGAGAAACTCGTCAAGCGCGGTACCGGCCGGCAACGCCTCCTGTTCCACGGGCGTGTATGCCTCGGAGGGCTTCCCGGCAGCCCCGCCGGGAGCCGGTCCGGAGGCCAGCGCTCCGGCGAGTGAGGGCTCTTCGGCACGCAGCTGCGCCGTCTCTACCAGGGCAAAGAGCCGGGCGGGCTGGTCCCAGCCGAGGCCGGCCGCGTACTCGTCGATCTCCAGCACCGCACGGGTCAGTGGACCGGGTGCCAGGGGGGTGCTGTCGTTGGGGGTGTTGTCCATGCTCATATCGTGCCTTCGAAGACCCCGGAAACGGGAACTGAGTAAAGCTTCGTTAAGTTGCCTTAGTGGGCCCTACGATGCGGACCCAGCTCCACAGCTACTTCCACTGCGAATCTTCGAGGTGCGCACCTTGGCTTTCCAGATGCCGGACCGGGGCTCAGGCGGTCCCACCGGGCCACGGATCAGAGTGGGCCGACCATCGCGGCGCGTCCGGACGCTGTTGATGACGGTCGGCGCGCTCGCGGTCCTGGCCATGCTCTTCGTCATGTTCGCCGGGTTCTGGACCGACTGGCTATGGTATCGCTCGGTCGGATACCGCTCGGTGTTCACCAAGACCCTGTGGACGAAGATCGGCCTGTTCGCCGTCTTCGGTCTGCTGATGGCAGGGTTCGTCGGATTCAACATCTGGCTCGCCCACCGACTGCGTCCGCCGCTCAGCGCGATGTCGCTGGAGCAGCAGAGCCTCGATCGCTACCGCATGGGTATCGCTCCGTACAAAAAATGGATCCTGCTCGGGGTCACCGCGCTGATCGCTCTGATCTCCGGAGCGTCCGCGGCAGGCCAGTGGCGGACATGGCTGCTGTGGATCAACGGCGTCTCCTTCGGGAAGACCGACCCGCAGTTCGGCAAGGACGTCTCGTTCTACGCCTTCGACCTCCCCTGGTACCGCTTCCTGCTCAGCTTCGGCTTCGCGGCGGCGGTTCTCTCGCTCCTGGCAGCCGCCCTGGTGCACTACCTCTACGGCGGCCTGCGGGTGACGAGCCCAGGGGCCCGTGCGACGGCCCAGGCCACCGGGCACCTCTCGGTGCTGCTGGGCGTCTTCGTGGCGCTCAAGGCAGTGGCCTACTGGCTCGACCGGTACGGCCTGGCCGTCAAGGGCAGTGACTTCAAGGCGACGGACAACTGGACGGGCCTGAAGTACGTCGACGCGAACGCCTACCTTCCGGCGAAGACGATCCTCTTCATCATCGCGATCATCTGCGCGCTGCTCTTCTTCGCCACCCTGTGGCGCCGCACCTGGCAGCTGCCGGTGATCGGCTTCGGCCTGATGGTGCTGTCCGCGATCCTGATCGGCGGGCTCTACCCGGCGATCGTGCAGAAGTTCCAGGTCGAGCCGAACGAGCAGGCCAAGGAGACGCCGTACATCGAGAAGAGCATCCAGGCCACGCGCGAGGCGTACGGCATCGATGACGCCAAGGTGAACGACTACGCTGGCACGACGAAGGCGAAGAAGGGCACCCTGCGGGACGCGGCGGACGGCGCCGCCAGCATGCGGCTGCTCGACCCGAACGTCGTCTCGCCGACGTTCCAGCAGAAGCAGCAGGTGCGCGGGTACTACCAGTTCCCGGCCACGCTGGACGTCGACCGCTACACGACGAAGGACGGCAAGGAGCAGGACACCGTCGTCGGTCTGCGTGAGATCAACACCGACGGTATTCCGAAGAAGGGCTGGATCAACGAGCACTTCAAGTACACCCACGGCTACGGCATGGTGGCGGGCAAGGGGACTGCGACGGACGAGGACGGCGAGCCCGTCTTCACCGAGAAGGACCTCCCGCCCAGAGGCGAGCTGGGGAAGTACGAGCCGCGGGTCTACTACGGCGAGAAGACCAACGAGTACTCGATCGTGGGCGGTCCGCAGCAGGAGCTCGACTACGCGGACGACACCGGTGAGAAGACGTACACCTACACCGGCGACAGCGGGGTGGACCTCTCCAACCCGGTGAACCGCGCGGCCTACGCGCTGAACTTCAACGAGCCGCGCATCCTCTACTCCGGTGCCATCGGCGAGGGCTCGCAGGTCCTCTACAACCGGACGCCGAAGGAGCGCATCGAGGCGGTGGCGCCCTGGCTGACCATCGACGGTGACCCGTACCCGGCGGTCGTCGACGGCCGGATCCAGTGGATCGTGGACGCTTACACCACCACGAACAACTATCCGTATTCCTCGCGCACCACTCTGGGTGACACGACGGCCGACGCGCTGACGGACGACCAGCGCGCGGTGGTGGCGCAGCAGAACAGCGTCAACTACATCCGGAACTCCGTCAAAGCGACGGTGGACGCCTACAGCGGCGACGTGAAGATGTACGAGTGGGACACCAAGGATCCGGTGCTGAAGACCTGGATGAAGGCGTTCCCGGACACGGTGGAGCCCAAGGAGAAGATCAGCGACGCGCTGATGGAGCATCTGCGGTACCCGCAGGACTTGTTCAAGGTCCAGCGCGAACTGCTGACCCGCTACCACGTCACCTCTCCGTCGCAGTTCTACAGCGGCAGTGAGCGCTGGCAGATCCCGGACGACCCGACGCACAAGGGCAACGCGGTCCCGCCGTACTACCTGAGCATGAAGATGCCGGGGGAGAAGCAACAGCAGTTCTCCCTGACGACGACCTTCAACCCGAACGAACGGCAGACGCTGGGCGCCTTCATGGCGGTCAACGCGGATGCCAAGAGTCCGGACTACGGCTCCATGACCATGCTCAAGCTGCCGTCGAACACGACGGTTTCGGGGCCACAACAGGTACAGAGCAAGATCAACTCTGATCCGGAGATCGCCAACGACCTGAACATCCTCAAGAGAGGCGACTCCGAGGTCGAGTACGGCAACCTGCTGACCGTGCCCTTGGAAGGCGGTCTGCTCTATGTCGAACCGGTCTACATCCGGGGTGCGGATACGAACTACCCCCGGATGAGAAAGGTGGTGGCCACCTTCGGGGAGGAGATCGCCTACGAGGACACGCTGGAGGAGGCGTTGGACACCATCTTCGCCACCGACGGCACCGGTGAGAAGGACGAGGAGCCGACTCCGCCCGGCGACGGAGACAGACAGGAAGAAGGAGAGAAGGACGAGGAGCAGTCTCCGCCCGGCGACGGGACGGTGCAGGAAGCTCTCGACGATCTCCAGAAGGCGTACGACAGGGGCCAGAAGGCCCTGGAGAAGGGCGACTGGGAGGAGTACGGCCGTGCCCAGGACGACATCAAGGAGGCCCTTGAGAAGGCTGAGAAAGCCGGGGGAGGGTCGTCTGGTTAGCGGCGGATGACGCGAAGGGGCCCGGAGTCAACCGACTTCGGGCCCCTTCACTTTTGAGGGGGAGTTCGCGGCAGAAGCGTTTGAGCTAGCTCCTGTCGGGAAGTCGACAAAACGCTGAAGTGACCTCACTGGCTGCGGTATACCAGGTGTACGCGGGTTACGGGTGGTGCGACGATGGGGCTTATGGGGGACAACGGGAGGCTTGCCGGTCCGGGCGTGATCGAACACGCTCAGGGCGCGGCTGCCACAAGCGTGCTCGGCGCACAACTGCTGCGCCGGGGCGATCTCGACGGAGCCGAGCCGCATCTGCGGGCCGCCATCGCCGAGGGTGACCGGGCTGCGGCCAACAACCTCGGCGTGCTGCTGCACCAGCGCGGATACGCGGACGAGGCGGCGGGCTGGTGGCGGATCGCCGCCGTCGCCGGTTCCGCCGCGGCGGCCCACGCACTGGGCCGCCATCACCGGGAGCGCGGTGACGAGCCCGCGGCGGATTACTGGCTGCGGCAGTCCGCGGAGTGCGGGCACGCCCTCGGCGCGTACGCGCTCGCGGACCTGCTGGAGCACCGGGGCGAGGCCGGTGCCGAGGAGTGGTTCCGCGCCGCCGCGGAGCAGGGGCACCGGGAGGCCGCCTACCGCGTCGCGCAGCTCATCAGCGCCCGGTCGGGCACCGTCACGGGTACGGAGGCCGCCGACGAGGCCGCGCAGTGGTACCAGCAGGCCGCCGCGCGCGGCCACCGCCGGGCCGCGCTGCGGCTGGGAGCCATCCTGGAGCGGCGCGGCGAACTGAAGGAGGCGGGTCGCTGGTACCTCTCCGCCGCCAAGGCCGGTGAGCACCGCGCCGCCTGCGCGCTCGGCTTTCTGCTGCGCGACGCGGGCGACGAGGAGAGCGCGGCCGTCTGGTGGCGCAGAGCGGCCGAGGAGGGCGACGGCAACGCCGCGAACGCTCTGGGCGCGCTGCACGCCGAGCGCGGCGAGCGGCAGACCGCCGAGCGCTGGTACCGGGTGGCTCTGGACGCGGGCGACGACAACGGCGCGTTCAACCTCGGGCTGCTGAGCGCCGGTCAGGGCCGCGTCGCGCAGGCCGAGCAGTGGTACCGCCGTGCCGCGTACGCCGGGCACCGCGAGGCTGCCAACGCGCTGGCCGTGCTGCTGCTGCAGCGCGGTGACGCCGAGGGTGCCGAGCCGTGGTTCTCCAAGGCGGCAGAGGCGGGCAGCGTCGACGCCGCCTTCAACCTGGGCATCCTGCATATCAGCCGGGGTGACGGCGAGGCGGCCCGCGTCTGGTACGAGCGCGCCGCCTCGGCCGGTCACGCCGAGGCCGCACTGCAGATGGGCATCATCGCGCTGCGTGCGGGCGAGGTCCCGGAAGCCGAGCGGCAACTGCGCTGCGCGGCCGACGGCGGCAGCGTGGAGGGTGCCTTCCGGCTGGGCGCGCTGCTCGAACGCCACGGCGCGGGGAGCACGGGCGGCGAGGCCGACGACCTGGGCGCGGACGCCGAAGGGGAGCCGGACGGCGGGGAGCACGAGGAGTGGTACGCGCGTGCCGCCGAGCAGGGGCACCGCCGTGCGCAGGTGCGGCTGGGCATGTCCGCGGCAGCTCGTGGTGATGTCGTCGACGCCGCCCACTGGTACCGGTCGGCGGCGGAGGCGGGCAGCCCCAACGGCGCGTTCAACCTCGGGCTGCTGCTTGCCCGCGAGGGCAGTGAGCCGGAGGCCGCGCTGTGGTGGACGCGCGCCGCCGAGGCGGGCCACGGCCGTGCCGCCCTCCGGCTGGCGCTGATCAGCGCCCGGCGGGGCGAGCTGGCCGACGGGCAGTACTGGTGCGCCCGTGCGGTGGAGCTTGGGCCGGACGAGGTGGCGGAGCGTGCGGCGAAGCTGCTGGACGTGCTGCGGGATGAACTGTCGGCCTGAGGTGTCCCGCGCCGCGGCCTCTGGGGACGGATTTGCGCTGGTCGTCGCGTCGGGGTTAGAGTAAAGACACACAACGACGCGGGGTGGAGCAGCTCGGTAGCTCGCTGGGCTCATAACCCAGAGGTCGCAGGTTCAAATCCTGTCCCCGCTACTTTAGAGAAGGGCCCGGATCTTCGGATCCGGGCCCTTCTTCTGTGCGGCCGACCCAGGACTGACAGGTGACTGGTTGAACGGCCCGCGTATTGAACGGCCCGCGTATCCGGGCGCCGCATCCGGGCCCGGACCGCTCAGTCGGTGGAGCAGTCGGTGGAGCAGTCGGTGGAGCAGTCGGGGCAGAGTCCGCGGTAGGTGACCGTCGCGTCCGAGATGCTGAACCCGAAGCGCTCGCCCTCGGGCAGCGCGGCGAGCGGATCGCCCACGGGGTGGACGTCCCGGATCGTGCCGCAGCGTGAGCAGACCAGGTGCTGGTGGCGGTGCCGGGCGTTCGGGTCGTACCGTTTGGCGCGATCGGCTGTGCTCACCTCGATCACCTCGCCGATGGTGACCAGCTCACTCAAGGTGTTGTATACGGTGGCGCGTGCGATCTCCGGCAGTCGGGCGGTGGCGCGGGCGTGGACCTCGTCAGCGGTGTAGTGCACATGCTCGCCATCGAGTACCTCGGCCACGACTCGCCGCTGCGCGGTGAGCCGCCAGCCGCGATCACGGAGTCGTTGCAGCAGGTCACTCATGACGACCAGACTAGCAGCGTGCAGTTCTATGGCCAGAACCCGTACGGAATTCGGCTGCTTCTTGACTTAGACAATGTCCAAGGTAGGATCGGGCCCGGCGAGAGCCAAGGGACGACAGACGCAGCAGGAGGCGCAAGTGAGCACGCACGTCGAGACCACCGGACCGCTTACGACGGAGTCCGGAGCACCGGTTTCGGACAACCAGAACAGTCAGACCGCAGGTGTCGGCGGGCCGGTGCTGCTTCAGGACCAGCTCCTGATCGAAAAGCTGGCGCACTTCAACCGTGAGCGGATTCCGGAGCGGATCGTGCATGCCCGGGGCGCGGGCGCGTACGGGAAGTTCACCGTGACCGCCGATGTGACGGGATACACCCGTGCGGCCTTCCTGTCCGAGGTGGGCAAGGAGACCGAGGTCTTCGCGCGCTTCTCGACGGTGGCCGGCAACCTCGGTGCCGCGGACGCGGTGCGGGACCCGCGTGGCTTCGCACTGAAGTTCTACACCGAAGAGGGCAACTACGACCTCGTCGGGAACAACACGCCGGTGTTCTTCATCAAGGACGCCATCAAGTTCCCGGACTTCATCCACACCCAGAAGCGCGACCCGTACACCGGCTCGCAGGAGGCGGACAACGTCTTCGACTTCTGGGGCCTGTCGCCCGAGTCGACGCACCAGGTGACCTGGCTGTTCGGTGACCGGGGCATCCCCGCCTCGTACCGCCACATGCACGGCTTCGGCTCGCACACCTTCCAGTGGACGAACGCCGATGGCGAGATCTTCTGGGTCAAGTACCACTTCAAGACCGACCAGGGCATCAAGAACCTGACCGAGGAAGAGGCCGCGGTGCTGGCGGGCCAGGACCCGGACAGCCACCAGCGCGACCTGCGGGAGTCCATCGAGACCGGCGACTTCCCGAACTGGACCGTCTACGTGCAGGTCATGCCGGCGTCGGAAGCGGCGGACTACCGCTTCAACCCGTTCGACCTGACGAAGGTCTGGCCGCACGCGGACTACCCGCTGATCCCCATCGGCAAGATGGAGCTCAACCGCAACCCGGAGAACATCTTCGCGGAGGTCGAGCAGTCGGTCTTCTCCCCGGCGCACTTCGTGCCGGGCATCGGCCCGTCGCCGGACAAGATGCTCCAGGGCCGTCTCTTCGGCTACGGCGACGCCCACCGCTACCGCGTCGGCATCAACGCCGACCACCTGCCGGTGAACCGTCCGCACGCCGCCGAGGCGCGCACCCACGGGCGCGACGGCCAGATGTACGACGGCCGCCACGGCGGCGCGAAGAACTACGAGCCGAACAGCTTCGGCGGTCCGGCGCAGACCGACAAGCCGCTGTGGGCAGACGTCGCCGTCTCCGGTGCGACCACCGAGTCGGTTGCCCCCTCGCACGCCGAGGACAACGACTTCGTGCAGGCCGGCAACCTCTACCGGCTGATGTCGGAGTCGGAGCAGGCGCGTCTGATCAGCAACCTCGCGGGTGCGCTCGCGGGTGTCACGCGTGACGACATCCTGCGGCGGGCCATCGAGAACTTCCGCAAGGCGGACGCGGACTACGGTAAGCGGCTGGAGGCCGCGGTGGAGGCCCTGCGTGGCTGACGCCCGCTTGCCGTAACCAGCCGGAGGGACCGGACGCCATGGGGCTCCGGTCCCTCCGGTGCGTGCGTACACGGCCTGTGCACGAGAGTGGGAGCCTCAATCGCTCTGGGCGGCAGAGGCGCCGGCGGAACTCTCGGCGTGCCGGTCACCGTGCCGGTCACCGCGCCGCTCGTCGTGCTGGTCGGGGATGCCCGACCAGCACCGGACGATGTCCCGCACCGACATCACGCCCACCGGCTCCCGCTGGTCCAGCACGATCAGGTGCCGGAAGCCACCGTGGGCCATGGCGCGAGCCGCTTCGGACAGCGTCCACTCGGGGCTGGCGAAGACGATGTCGGTGGTGGTGTGCGCCTGTGCCGTCTCCCGGTCCGGGTCGAGCCCGGCGCCGACCGCGTTGAGCACGTCGCGTTCGGTGAGGATGCCCACGCCGCTGTCGTCGGGGTCGAGAACGACGGCGGCGCCCACTCTGCGGGCCGACATCAGCGCGGCGGCCTGCCGCAGCGTGTGGGTGGGCCCGATGGTGAGGACCAGGGTGCTCATGGCATCCGCTACGAGCGTGGGCATGGAGCGGCCCCTCTCGGGAAGGAATTCACAAAGTCACAAGCGCTCGGAGCTTCATGCTCACACGTCGACCGGCGGACGGCAAGGGCGTCAGGCGTTCAGATACCTCAACAGCTCGTCGTGGAGCAGGGCGTTGGACGCGGCGGCGTTGCCGCTGTGCGGACCGGGGCGCCCGTCCAGGCCGGTGAAGCGGCCGCCCGCCTCCTCGACGATGACCGCGCTCGCCGCCATGTCCCACAGCGACAGCTCTGGTTCCGCACACATGTCCACCGAGCCCTCGGCGACCATCATGTACGGCCAGAAGTCGCCGTATCCACGGGTGCGCCAGCAGTCGCGGGACAGATCGAGGAAGCCGTCCAGCATCCCGCGGTCGGACCAGCCCGACAGCGAGGAGTACCCGAACGACGCGTCCCGCACCTGGGAGACCTGGGAGACCTTGAGGCGGGACGCCTGGGACAGGCTGCGCCCCGTGTAGGCCCCGCCGCCCCGCACCGCCCACCAGCGCCGGTTCAGCGCCGGGGCGGACACCAGGCCGACCACCGGATGGTCCTGGCCGTCGACGAGCTCCGTGAGGGCGATCAGAGTCGCCCAGACGGGCACCCCGCGCACGAAGTTCTTGGTGCCGTCGATCGGGTCGATGACCCAGCGGCGCGGGCCGTGCCCCTCGGTGCCGAACTCCTCCCCGAGCACCGCGTCCCGGGGCCGCGCCCGCTGGAGTGAAGTCCGGATCAGTTCCTCGGCCGCCTTGTCGGCGTCACTGACGGGCGTCATGTCCGGTTTGGTCTCGACCCTCAGATCGAGCGCCTTGAACCGCTCCATGGTCGTGGCGTCGGCGGAGTCCGCCAGCACATGGGCGAAACGCAGATCATCGTGGTAGTCGGGCATGACCGAACAGTATCTACCGGCCCAGCCCCCGACCACACGGCCACACCGGCAACCTCGTGCCGCATCGGTGTGCCGGTTCTCTTGACACCTTCTGGCTCCGCGTCAATTCTGTCCGGCACGCCAGCTGTCGGGCCTTCGGGTCGGGCCTTCGGGAGGCATGCATGCCGACTGCACGAGAGACCTTGCTCGAGGCCGCGCACGCCGCCGTGGCGGAACGCCCCTGGACGGGGGTCCGTATGGTCGAGATCGCCGTCAGGGCGGGCGTCTCCCGGCAGACCCTCTACAACGAGTTCGGGAGCAAGGAGGGACTCGGCACCGCGCTGGTCAGCAAGCGTGTGGCGGACTTCCTCGACACCGCGATCGCGGTCGCCTCCCAGACGGCACGCAAGGGGGGCGACCCAGCGGCGAGCTGCGCGGCGGCGGCTGCCTGGATGCTGCGCACCGCACCGGGCGAGCCGATCGTCCGGGCCGCCCTCACGGGCTGCTGGGGCACCCGGATGCCACTGGCCGCGCACGACCGGCCCGCCGCACCGGCCGAACTCGCCGCCGAGCTGCGCGACCGCATGGTGTCCGGGGTGGCGGGCGGCACCCCGGGGGGCATGGCACCGGACCCGGAGACGCTGCGCCGGGCCTGCGAGGTGGGCCTGCGGCTGGCGCTCTCCTACTTGGTGGCGCCGGTCAAGGCGCCGTGCGAGGGGCTGGACGAGGAGGCGGGCAGACGGATCGGCGAGGTCGTACGGGCACTGCTCACCTGAGACCCCTGCTCATCTGACACCCCGGATCACGGCTGCCGGAGCGGTGCCGACCCCGCGCGCGGGCGGCGTCCGGATGCGCAGTGCGCCCCGTCGAGCCTCAGTGCGCCCCACCCGAGAGCTGGAGCCCGATCACGCCAACGATCACCAGGCTGATCGAGACCAGCTTGAGCACGGAGACCACGTCGTCCAGGAAGACCATCCCGTAGATGGCGGTGCCCGCCGCACCGATTCCCGTCCACACCGCGTAGGCGGGCCCCACGTCGAGCCGCTTCAGAGCGAGCGTCAGCAGGCCGAAGCTGCCCAGCGCGAAGGCGCAGAACGCGACGGTCGGCCAGAGCCGGGTGAAGCCGTGCGAGAGCTTGAGGCAGACGGCGAAGCCCGTTTCGAGGATCCCCGCGACCACGACCAGCAGCCATGCCATGCTCTTCTGCCTCCGATTGAACGGTTGAGCGGGATTCGGGCGTGCAGTATGCCCACCCGACTACCTGAACGGGATCAGTCTCCTTCCCGCCGCTCGCGCGTCGCCAGTAGGCGTCGCAGCGAATAGAGCCGGGCGGGCTCGGCGTGCCCCGCCGCGACCCAGGCGTCGAGCGCGCAGTCCGGCTCGTCATGGGTGCAGGAGCGGGGGCACTCCGCCGTGCCCGGCTCCAGGTCGGGGAAAGCGTTGATGACGCGTGAGGGGTCGACATGGTGCAGCCCGAAGGACCGCACCCCGGGGGTGTCGATCACCCAGCCGACCCCGTCGGACAGCGGCAGCGCGAGCGCCGAGGTCGTCGTGTGACGTCCCCGGCCGGTGACCGCGTTGACCACACCGGTGGCCCGCTGGTGCTCCGGGACGAGGGCGTTGACCAGGGTGGTCTTGCCGACTCCGCTGTGGCCCACGAACACCGTGCTCTGGCCGTACAGGAATTCGCGTACCCGCTCCGCCGTCTCACCGGCCGCCAGCTCCTGCTGACTGGTCACCACATGGCGTACGCCCACATGCGCGTACGCCTCCAGCAGCGGGGCCGCCGGGGCGAGGTCGGACTTGGTCAGGACGAGCAGCGGGGTGAGCCCGGCGTCGAAGGCCGCGACCAGGCAGCGGTCGATGAGCCGGGGGCGCGGCTCCGGGTCGGCCAGTGCCGTGACGACGGCGAGCTGGTCGGCGTTCGCGACGACGACCCGCTCGTACGGATCGTCGTCGTCCGCCGTACGGCGCAGCACCGAGGCCCGCTTCTCCACCCGCACGATCCGCGCCAGGGTGTCCTTCGCGCCGGACAGGTCGCCCACCACACCGACCCGGTCGCCCACCACCACGCTCTTGCGGCCCAGTTCGCGCGCCCGCATGGCCGTCACCGTCCGGCCGTCCACCAGGCAGGTGAGGCGCCCGCGGTCGACGGTGACCACGAAGCCCTCCGCCGCGTCCTCGTGTTTCGGCCGGATATGGGTGCGCGGGCGGGTGCCGCGGCGCCCGGGGCGGATCCGGATGTCGTCCTCGTCGGTGTGCTTGCCGTAGCGGCGCATCGCGAGCCCGGACCCTCTAAGCTCTCGCTCCGGGAGTGCCGGGCGGGCCCTCGCCGAGCATCCCGTGCCACAGCTCGGGGAAGTCGGGCAGCGTCTTGCCCGTGGTGGCGATGTTCTCGACCTCGACCCCCTTGACGACCAGGCCGAGCAGCGCGCCCGCGGTGGCCAGCCGGTGGTCGTCGTAGGTGTGGAAGACCCCGCCGTGCAGCGGACGCGGCCGGATGCGGAGGCCGTCCTCGGTCTCGGTGACGTCGCCGCCGAGGCCGTTGAGCTCCGCGGTGAGCGCCGCGAGGCGGTCCGTCTCGTGCAGCCGCAGATGCCCGACACCGCGCAGTACCGACTCCGAGTCGGCGAGCGCCGCGACGGCCGCGATACCCGGCGTCAGTTCGCCGACCTCGCTCAAGTCCACGTCGATGCCGTGCACACGGCCGCTGCCGGTGAGGGTGAGGCCGCGCTCGTCCCGTACGCAGCTGCCACCCATGGCGGTGAAGATGTCGCGCAGCGCGTCACCCGGCTGGGTGGTGTGCTCCGGCCAGTCGGGGATGGTGATCCGGCCGCCGGTGATCAGGGCGGCGGCCAGGAAGGGCTGTGCGTTGGAGAGGTCCGGCTCGACGACCAGATCGCGGCCGAGCAGCGCGCCGGAGGTGACCCGCCAGAGGTTGGGTTCGCCGCCGTCCTCGGGGGCGTCCACCTGTGCGCCGGCGGCGCGGAGCATGTCGATGGTCATCCGGATGTGTGGCATGGACGGCAGCGGGCCGCCGTTGTGCCGTACGTCGACACCCTGGTTGAACCGTGGTCCGGACAGCAGCAGGGCGCTGACGAACTGGCTGGAGGAGGAGGCGTCGATCTCCACCGGGCCGCCCGTGAGCGAGCCGGAGCCGTGCACCGTCATCGGCAGCGCGCCGCGCCCCTCGTCGTCGATACGGGCGCCGAGTGTGCGCAGCCCGTCGATGACGCCGTGCAGCGGGCGTTCGTACGCGCGGGGGTCACCCTCGAAACGGACCGGTCCATCGGCCAGGGCGGCGACCGGCGGGAGGAAGCGCATGACCGTCCCGGCGTTGCCGACCTCCACGGTCGCCGGGCCGTGCAGTCCGGTGGGGATGACGCGCCACGCCTCGCCGGTGCCGGCCGCCTTGGTGCCGCCGTCCACGGCGGTGGGGCCGTCGGCGCCGGTCGCGGTGGTGCTGGAGGGCACCGTCTCCTCGATCCGCACGCCCAGCGCGCGCAGTGCGCCGGCCATCAGCAGCGTGTCGCGGGAGCGCAGCGGGCGGCGGATCCAGCCGGGCTCGGAGGAGAGGGCGGCGAGGACGAGCGCGCGATTGGTGACCGACTTGGATCCGGGCACGGCGACAGTCGCGTCGACAGGGTCGGGGGAGAGCGGCGCGGGCCAGTGGAGTGGGTCCGTGACGGCGTGTCCGGTGTGTTCGGTCATGCGCTCCACTTTAGTGCGGAAACCGCGCCCGCCCGGGTCACGCTCCTGCCTGTTCCGGCCCTGCCTGCTTCCGCCCGGCCGGTCACCGGTCCAGTAGCCAGCTTCCGCCGCCGATGAGCGAGCAGAGCGATACGGCGTGGAAGAGCACCAGCCACATCACGGCCGGTACCCGGGTCAGCCGGGCCAGCTGGTCTGCGTCCGAGTCGGGGGCGCCGCCGCGCCTGCGCTTGCCCTGCAGCTCGAACACCGGCCGTACGCCGCCCAACAGCAGGAACCACACCGCCACATAGGCGAACGCCGCCTGCACCTCCGCGTCCGTCAGCCAGGACACCAGCAGGAAGGCGCCGCCCGTGACGACGACCGTCAGCACGCCGTACGCGTTGCGGATCATGACGAGCATCGCCAGCAGCAGCGCGGTGGCACCCCACAGCAGGGCCGTTATGTGGTCCGCGGCGAGCAGCCAGGCGCCGCCGAGGCCGAGGAGGGACGGCGCGGTGTATCCGGCGGCGGCCGTCAGCACCATGCCGATGCCGTGCGGCTTGCCGCGCGAGACGGTCAGTCCGGAGGTGTCCGAGTGCAGCCGGATGCCGTCGAGCCGGCGGCCGGTCAGCAGTGCGACCAGCCCGTGCCCGCCCTCGTGGGCGATGGTCACGGCATTCCGCGCCAGCCGCCACGGGCCGTGCGGCACGATCACGGCGAGGGCGACGAGACCGGTGGCGAGGACCAGCCACGAATCGGGCTCGGGCTGGGCACCGAATATCCGGTCCCACAGGTCGGTGATGCTCGCGTTGTCCATTACTCCCCTACTTGTCCCCAGCTCGTCCTCTGCTCGCCCCGCGGCGGCTGCCCCGCGCTCTCCTGCGGAGGCGGCCATCCCTGCAACGGGCGGCGGTGCCGCGGAGTGCCGTGGCAGTCTGGCACCTATGTGCGGACGGTATGCGGCGAGCAGGAGCCCCGAGGATCTGGTCGGCCTGTTCGGGATCGAGAAGTGGGAGCCGGCGGAGGCTCTGGAGGCGGACTGGAACGTCGCCCCGACGAAGCAGGTGTACGCGGTCCTTGACCGCCCGGTGCGCGGTTCCGAGGATCCGCGTCCGGTGCGGCAGCTGCGCCGGCTGAGGTGGGGGCTGGTGCCGGGGTGGGCGAAGTCACCCGCGACGGCGGCGAAGATGATCAACGCCCGTGCGGAGACGGTGCATGAGAAGCCCTCCTACCGGAAGCCCTTCACGACCCGCCGCTGTCTCCTCCCGGCCGACGGGTACTTCGAATGGGTGACCGCCAAGGGCGAGCTGGACCTGGAGCAGGAGGGGCGGAAGAAGCGTCCGCGCAAGCAGCCGTACTTCGTCACCCCGGCGGACGGCAGCGTGATGGCGATGGCGGGCCTGTACGAGTTCTGGCGGGACAGCACCCTGCCCGACGACCACGAGCGCGCCTGGTGGGCGACGTGCACGGTGATCACCATGGAGGCGGAGACCTCGTTGCTGGCCGGAGCCACCGGGGAGTCCGGCGCAGTGGGCCCGCAGTCGCTCGGTGACATCCATCCGCGCATGCCGCTGATGCTCACACCGGATCGCTGGGCTGCCTGGCTGGACCCGGCCCGTACGGACCCCGGGCAGGTGCGTGAGCTGCTCGTGCCGCCCCCGCCGGGCCGGATGCGCGCCTACCCGGTCTCGACGGACGTCAGCAACGTGCGCAACAACGGTGCCCAGCTGCTGAAGGAACTGCCGGCTCCGGAAGAGGAAACACTGTTCTGATGAGCGGCACGCCGAAGGCTGAGACGGTTCTCACACCCGCGGGCGAAGCCCGGATCCACTGGTTCGCCGGTGACCGCGCCCGGCTCGTGCTCGCGCTCGGACACGGCGCCGGCGGCGGCGTCGAGGCGCGCGACCTGCGGGCGCTCGCGACGGCGCTGCCCGCGAGGGGAGTGACGGTCGCGCTGGTCGAGCAGCCGTGGCGGGTGGCGGGCCGCAAGGTGGCCCCGGCGCCGCGCACCCTGGACGCGGGCTGGACGGCGCTGTGGCCCGCTCTGGCGGCCCCTGGGCTGCCCGTCGTCGCGGGCGGGCGCAGCGCGGGTGCGCGGGTGGCCTGCCGTACGGGCGAGGCGCTCGGCGCCCGTGCCGTGCTGGCGCTGGCCTTTCCCCTCCATCCTCCTGGAAAGCCGGAGAAGTCCCGGGCGGGGGAGCTGACCGGCGCGGGGCTTCCGGTCCTCGTCGTGCAGGGCGGGCGCGATCCGTTCGGGCGTCCGGAGGAGTTCCGGGCGGTCGGGCTCCCGGGTGATACGGAGCTTGCCGAGGTGCCCGGCGGCGATCACGGTTTCGCCGTACCGAAGCGGGCCGAGGCCGGCCAGGACGAGGTGCTGGCCGTACTGACGGGCGCGGTGGCGGACTGGCTGGCGCGGACGGTCCCGTAGCCGGGGGACCGTCCGCCCGGGCAGGCCACGGGACGGGCCCTGGCTGCGGCGGGCAGGCCGGGGAATACGTCTCCGGGTACGAGCGTTGTGGCGATCACCCGGTACGTCAGATGAGAGGAAGCCGCCCCCATGGGTTCTGTCGCTTGCCCGCAGCGTTACCAGGCCGCTGACCTGGACTGGGCCACGCTGGCGCTGGCCGGTGCCCCGAAGATTCAGGCGGCGCCGGTAGGCGGTCGTCGTCTATTCTCCGATTCGAGCGAGTCTTCGTACGGACTCGTCACATCATCGGAGGAGGTGGGTCCGGTCACCGGGACCGACGACGGCACGGAGAGCACACCGACCACGCCGCAGGAGACCACCTCGGAGCGCAACGCGCGCTTCGAGCGGGACGCCCTCAATTTCCTGGACCAGATGTATTCGGCAGCCCTCCGCATGACGCGGAACCCGGCGGACGCCGAGGACCTGGTGCAGGAGACGTACGCGAAGGCATACGCGTCGTTCCACCAGTTCCGTGAGGGCACCAACCTCAAGGCGTGGCTCTACCGCATCCTCACCAACACCTTCATCAACTCCTACCGCAAGAAGCAGCGCGAGCCTCAGCGCAGCGCGGCGGAGGAGATCGAGGACTGGCAGCTGGCCCGTGCCGAGTCGCACATGTCGACAGGGCTGCGCTCCGCCGAGGCCCAGGCGCTGGACCACCTTCCGGACTCCGATGTGAAGCAGGCCCTCCAGGAGATCCCCGAGGAATTCCGGATCGCGGTATACCTCGCCGATGTCGAGGGGTTTGCGTACAAGGAGATCGCCGACATCATGGGGACACCCATCGGCACGGTGATGTCCCGTCTGCACCGCGGACGGCGGCAGTTGCGCGGCATGCTGGAGGACTACGCGCGTGAGCGCGGCCTGGTCCCGGCTGGCGCGGCATCGGCGTCGGGCGGGGCTTCCCCGGCAGGGCCGGGAGTCGTTGACGAGTCGCACGACCGGAAAGGCTCGGGCTCATGAGCTGCGGAGAGCCGCACGAGATGGACTGCACCGAGGTCCTTAACCATTTGTATGAGTATCTCGACAAGGAGATGCCGGACAAGGACTGCGAGAAGTTCCAGGAGCACTTCGACGAATGCTCCCCCTGCCTGGAGAAGTACGGGCTGGAGCAGGAGGTCAAGAAGCTGGTCAAGCGCTGCTGCGGTCGTGACGACGTCCCCTCCGACCTGCGGTCCAAGGTGATGGGTCGAATCGACAAGATCCGTGAGTGCGAGCCGGTCGCGGAGCAGCCGGTGACGGAACAGCACTCGGCGAAGCAGCCGGTGATGAAGCGGCCGCCGGCGAAGGAGGCCTTGTCGGAGACGGCGGCAGAGGGAGCACCGACGCCGGATTCCGGTAAGCACCTCGCCTGACCTCTGGGACTTCGCTGCCTCACCCGATTGGGTGAGGCCGCGTCCTTGTGCCGGTCCAGCCCCGAAGGAACCCTCCCTCGCACCTGTGTGCGACACCTCGCGCGCCACCTCGGCGGCTTCTCCACCGCGCACCCCTCCCGGTGCTCGCCGCGGAGTCCAAGCCCCCCTGACTCACGGGTAGTGAGCGCGGACCCGAGTGGGCATGGTTGGATGCGAAGAGGGAACTAGAAACACGCATGCCGGGCGCCCGGGACAGGCGTACACACGGTGTTGCACAGCGACCCGGCTGCGACCGACAGCGACAAGCACAGACACGGCGACACCCGGCGCCCGACGGTGAAAGCGACGCGTCGGACGAGCGACAGGGGAATCAGGCGACACATCGTGAGGATCTTCGGCAAAGTGCGGCACCGGCCCTCCGCCTCGTGGCGGCAGGCGACCGACCGCGCGTTCACGCTCATCGGTGACGGACGTTACGAGGACGCCGGCGCCCTGCTGACGCGTGCCGCAGATCTGGAGCCGTGGCTGTCCGAGTCGTGGTTCAACCTCGCCCTGCTGCACAAGTTCCGCCATGACTGGGAGCAGGCGAGGGCGGCCGGACTGCGGGCCGTCGCCCTGCTGGACCGGGACACGGGCGCCCCCGACTGGTGGAACGTCGGCATCGCCGCCACGGCCCTCCAGGACTGGCCCCTCGCGCGCCGCAGCTGGCAGGCGTACGGGCTGCGGGTGCCCGGTGAGGCGCAGACCGCCGCGGCGGCGGGTGAGCCGACCGGGATGCAGCTGGGCAGCGCGGCCGTACGGCTCTCCCCGGAGGGCGAGGCCGAGGTGGTGTGGGGGAGCAGGATCGATCCGGCCCGGCTGGAGATCCAGAGCATTCCGCTGCCCTCCTCCGGCCGCCGCTGGGGCGAGGTGGTGCTGCACGACGGCGTGCCGCACGGCGAGCGCACCACCGCCGCCGGGCCGTCCTACCCCGTCTTCGACGAGATCGAACTCTGGGCGCCCTCGCCCGTGCCCACCTGGGTGGTGCTGCTGGAGGCGGCGTCCGAATCCGACCGTGACGCGCTGGAACGACTCGCGGCCGAGGCCGGGTTCGCGGCCGAGGACTGGTCGTCCTCGGTGCGGCTGCTGTGCCGCTCGTGCTCGGAGAGCCGGATGCCGAGCGACGAGGGCGACGGCTCGCTGCACCTGGACCCGCATGACCACAGCTCGCCGGGCCACCCCGGGCCTCTCGGCCACATGACCGCGGGCGGTCCCGGTGACCTGTGGATTCCGGAGCGCGAATGCGGGCTCGCGGCGCCGGGCGGACTGGTGCGGGGGCTGTTGGACGGCTGGGTCGCGGACAGCCCGGAAACCCGCGAGTGGCGGGATCTGGAAGAAGTCTGCTGAGCTCGCGCAATCGCACCCGTACCCTGTAGGGCGTAGAGGCGAGACGGATCCCGGACTCCGGGCATGAGGAAGGCGTACGGCGGAATGGCGCAGCAGCAGGACACCCGGTCGGAGTCCGTGGAAGAGTTCGTCGTCGACACGGAGGACTGCGAGGCGCGCGAGCGGGCACACTGCGAGCGCGGCACCGTACATCCGATCACGGTCGTCGGTAATCCGGTTCTGCACAGGGAGTGTGCGGACGTGACCGAATTCGGGCCTGAACTGGCGGCGTTGATCGACGACATGTTCGCCAGCCAGCGGGCGGCCGAGGGGGTCGGCCTGGCGGCGAACCAGATCGGCGTCGACCTGAAGGTCTTCGTCTACGACTGCCCGGACGACGACGGCGTACGGCACGTGGGCGCCGTCTGCAACCCGGTGCTGGACGAACTCCCGGCTGAGCAGCGGGCGCTGGACGACTCGAACGAGGGCTGTCTCTCGGTGCCCACGGCCTACGCCTCGCTCGACCGCCCGGACCGGGCGGTCGTCCGCGGACAGGACGCCGAGGGCAAGCCGGTCGTGATCCAGGGCGACGGCTATTTCGCGCGCTGCCTTCAGCACGAGACCGACCACCTGTACGGCTATCTCTACATCGACCGGCTCTCCAAGCGGGACCGGAAGGAGGCCCTCCGGCAGATGGCCGAGGGCACCGCGCGCTACGAGACGGTCCCGAACGACTGAGCTCGGCCCGCTGCCGCGCGGACCGCCGGGCGGGTACGGGTGCTCCGGGTGCCAGTGGACGAGCCATTGGCAGTTACCCGGCGTACTTGACCTGCTGCACCGCGCCCGCCAATGTCGGTGTTCCCCCACCGTACGGAGGCATCATGGTCAGGATTCCGGCCCGCGACGGCCGTCGCGGTACCCGGGCGGGACGGCGCCGCCTGGTTCGACTGATCGCCGGCGCGGGCGCGGCGGCGCTGATGGTCACCGGCGTCACCAGTGTCACGGCCGTCACCGCTGCCACCACCGCTGCCGCATCGGCCACCACCGGAGCGGCAGCCACCACGGCGCCCGCCGCAGGCGCCCAGCAGTTGGCCAAGCTCAGCCACTCGCAGGCGACCGCGAAGTTCCGGGCGGCCGGGATCTCCTGGTCCTCCAGCGGCGGCTGCTCCAACCGGAACCAGCCGAACTGCACGTCCTTCGACCAGATCAACTCAGCGACCGTGGACGGGGTGATCACCCTGAAGAGCGCCAGCGGCTGTGCGATCAACCTCACCGGCGGCACCGAGACCGGCCACGCGAGCGGCACCTACAGCCACTGGAACGGCTACAAGGTGGACTTCAGCCTGTCCGGCTGCCTCGACAACTACATCATGGGGGCCTTCACCTCCATCGGCGGCTCCAAGTGGAAGTCCGGTGCGGGGAACGTCTACTACCGCGAGGGCAACCACTGGGACGTGACCTACTACAACTGCGGCGGCTGCTGACCGGCACGACAGACCTTGGGGCCTGTCCGCCGGACAGGCCCTAAGAGCCCCTAACAGAATGGGCGGTCGATCAGCTTGCGGCGTCTGGTGCGTGCGCTCGCAAGGCGGAGGATCGTCCTCGTACTGGGCGTACATGGACGACTCCGACAACGCGGCGAGCGCGCGTGCCAGGCGTCGCAAGCCGACCGCCCATTCTGTTAGCGGCTCTAAGGCAGCTCCAGGGCGAACGTCCAGAGGAGGAGGCCCGGCAGGGGCTCCCAGTCGCGCTCCGGGGTGCGGGTGAAGCCCAGCCGCCCGTAGAGCCGGTGCGCCGCCACCATCGACGGCTGGCTGGAGAGCACCATCGCGCGCAGCCCGAGGCCGCGCGCCCGCGCCAGGCACTCGCGCACCAGCGCCTCGCCCACACCTCGCCCGCGCCCCTCCGGTCGCACCGCCAGCATCCGGAACTCCGCCTCGCCCGCCCCCGCGATGTCCGCGTACTCGCCGCCGGCGCCGACGAAGGCCACGGCGCCCAGCACCTCGCCCTCCGCGTCCACCGCCACGAGCACCTCCGCGTGCTCCGCCCGGCGGCGGGCGTCGCGCAGCACGGCAAGATACGGATCGCCCGTCCCGTGGGTCAGCAGGCCGTCGTCGAGGAATGCGCGCGCGGTCAGCTCGCCGACGCCCGTCAGCTCTTCCTCCCGCGCGGCCCTGATCGTGATGTCCATGGCTGCCAGCATGCGGCACCCCACTGACGACTGTCTGCGGTGGGGTGCCGCCGCATCGCTGGGTCGGCTGCCGGGCTCAGCTGCCCGAGGTGGGCTCCCGCTGTTCGGCTTCCGGTTCTGCCCTCTGCGGGGGCAGGTCCTTCACCTTCGGGTCGCCGGCGTCCGCCAGGTAGTCCGCCGGCGTGGTCTCATCGACGCCGTCCGGCGCCTTCATCGCCCGCAGGACGAAGGTCATGGCGACCGTCACCAGCGCGTTCAGCACGAAGGCGGTCAGCCCGATGTACCCGATCTCCCCGATCATCGGGATCGTGTCGTTGCTGCCGCCGAAGTGCTTCTGCGTGGGGCTGGAGACGTTGTACGCCGCGATCGTGCCGTAGGTCATGCCGACGGCCCATCCGGCCAGCAGTGCCCAGCGGTGGAACCACCGGGTGAACAGCCCGCCGACCAGTGCCGGGAAGGTCTGCACGATCCAGAGCCCGCCCAGCAGCTGGAAGTTGATCGCCGTCGACTTGTCCAGCGTGAGCACGAAGACCAGCGCGCCCACCTTCACCACCAGTGAGGTGATCTTGGAGACCTTGGTCTCCTGGGCCGGGGTGGCGTCCGGCTTGAGGAAGTCCCGGTAGATGTTGCGGGTGAAGAGGTTCGCCGCGGCGATCGACATGATCGCGGCCGGGACCAGGGCTCCGATGCCGATTGCGGCGAACGCCACACCGGCGAACCAGGCCGGGAACATGTTCTCGAACAGCTGCGGCACGATCAGCTGCCCGTTGTCGACCTCGATGCCCGCCGCCAGGCCCATGAAGCCGAGCAGCGCGAGCAGTCCGAGCATCAGGGAGTACAGCGGCAGGATCGTGGTGTTGCGGCGGATCACCTCGCGGCTGCGGCTGGAGAGCGTCGCGGTGATCGCGTGCGGATACATGAACAGCGCGAGCGCGGAGCCCAGTGCGAGCGTGGCGTAGGCCCAGTGCGCGTCCGGCCCGGCCACCAGCGAACCGCCGCTTTCCGAGAGCTTCTCCCCGGCGTCGTTGAAGATGTCGTCGAACCCGCCCAGTTCGATGGGGATGTAGATGATCGCCACCGCGATCACGATGTAGATCAGCGCGTCCTTGACGAAGGCGATCAGGGCCGGGGCACGCAGGCCGGAGGAGTAGGTGTAGGCCGCCAGCACGCCGAAGGCGATCAGCAGGGGCAGGTCCTTGACGAACCAGTGCGTCGATTCGCCGCCGCCGAGGCCCATCACGTCGAGCACCGCCTGGATGCCGACGAGCTGCAGGGCGATGTACGGCATCGTGGCGAGGATGCCGGTGACGGCGACCGCCAGGGAGAGGCTCTTCGAGCCGAAGCGTCCCTTGACGAAGTCGGAGGTGGTCACATAGCCGTGCCGGTGCGAGACGGACCAGAGCCGGGGCAGGAAGAGGAAGATCAGCGGGTAGACGAGGATCGTGTACGGCACCGCGAAGAACCCGGCCGCGCCCGCCGCGTAGATCGCCGCCGGGACGGCGACGAAGGTGTAGGCGGTGTACAGGTCGCCGCCGAGCAGGAACCAGGTGATCCAGGTGCCGAAGCTCCGCCCGCCCAGACCCCATTCGTCCAGGTTGTCGGCAACCGCCGCTTTGCGCCAGCGGGCGGCGAGGAAGCCCATGATGGTGACCAGGGCGAAGAAGAAGAGGAAGACGATGAGCGCGACGACGTTGACGCCTTCGTTCACTTCGGCTCACTCCCCTCGGGCGGCCGGGTGGCCTGCTTCCGGGCGGCCTGCTCGCGGCGCACCAGGACGTACGCGATGCAGGTGAGCAGCGTCGAGATCGGCACCCAGAGCATCTGGTACCAGTAGAAGAACGGGATGCCGATGAACTTCGGGTCGATGCTGTCGTACGACCCGACCCAGAGCATCGAGACGAACGGAGCGAAGAGGCACAGCCCGGCCACCACGCGTGAGGGCGTGACGACCGGGCCGCTGGCGGTTCCGGAGGGTGGGGACATGCGTGCGACTCCGTTTCTGCGCGCCTTCTGCGTCATCCGCTGGAATCTAGCGAGGTCGCAGCTCCGCGTCACTACCCCGAACCACGCTGATCTGTCGGGGGAGGGGATTCCGCTTACGCGGGCCCCTCAGTGGCGCGGGCGCTGGAGGGTCGCCACGAACTTGTAGCGGTCCCCCCGGTAGACCGACCGGACCCACTCGACCGGTTCGCCGTCGGTGTCCTGTGAGTGCCGGGAGAGCATCAGCATCGGCAGGCCGACATCGGTGGCCAGGAGGCCGGCCTCGCGCGGAGTGGCCAGCGAGGTCTCGATCGTCTCCTCCGCCTCGGCCAGGTGGACGCCGTAGACCTCGGCGAGCGCCGTGTAGAGCGAGGCGTACTTCACCAGGCTGCGGCGCAGTGCCGGGAAGCGCTTCTCGGACAGGTGGGTGGTCTCGATGGCCATCGGTTCGCCGCTGGCCAGCCGCAGCCGCTCGATCCGCAGCACCCGCCCGCCGGTCTGGATGTCCAGCAGGGCGGCGAGCCGGTCGTCGGCGGTGATGTAGCCGATGTCCAGGAGCTGTGAGGTGGGTTCGAGGCCCTGTGCCCGCATGTCCTCGGTGTACGAGGTGAGTTGCAGTGCCTGCGAGACCTTGGGCTTGGCGACGAAGGTGCCCTTGCCCTGGATGCGCTCCAGCCGCCCCTCGACGACGAGTTCCTGAAGTGCCTGGCGCACCGTCGTACGGGAGGTGTCGAACTCACTGGCCAGTGTGCGTTCGGGCGGCACCGGGGTGCCGGGTGGCAGGGTTTCGGTCATCTCCAGCAGATGCCGCTTCAGCCGGTAGTACTTGGGTACGCGCGCGGTACGGGTGGCCGCCTGCCCGTTGTTGGCGCTCGCGCCGGTGCTTCCGCCCGCGCTCGCGCTGTTCCTGCCGACCCCCGTGGCCGCAACCCCGTCGGTGCCCATGGCACGCCTTCCCGACTCGTGTCGTGCTGCCGTCACCGGCTCCTCCGTGTACGTAGCAGGTCACATCGTGGCACGGGCCCCGCCAAGGGTGGTGTCCCAGCTCAGATGTCGTTCCGGTAACGGAAACGACTGTGAGCTTTATACACCGTTGACACCCCTATAGGTCTAGGCCAAGCTCTGGGCACTGGTCTAAACCATTAAAGACCGAACCCAAACCCACGGGCAGTACGCGGCATATGTCTTCTGTCATCTCGGTGGGCGGGGGGTTTCTGGGTGTCCCTGAGGAGGATGGCGTGAAGCGCAAACTCATAGCGGCAGTGGGAGCCGCAGCGATGGTGGCCGGTATCACAGCCTGTGGTTCGGACAGCGACAGCGGCGACGGCGGCGACAAGACGCTGACGATCTGGGCCATGGACGGATCGGCCCCCGATGCCTGGGCCAAGGAACTCAACAAGGAGTTCGAGGCCAAGAACAAGGGCGTCAAGGTCGAGATCAAGGTACAGCAGTGGAACGGTATTCAGGAGAAGATCACGACCGCGCTCTCCGAGGACTCCCCGCCGGATGTGATCGAGCTCGGTAACACGCAGACCGCGGGCTACGCGGTCACCGGCGGCCTCGCCGACCTGACCGACATGAAGAGCGAACTCGGCTACGACAAGTGGAACAAGGGCATGCTGCCCTCCACCGAACTTGACGAGAAGCTCTACAGCGCCCCCTGGTACGCGGCGAGCCGTGTCGTCGTCTACGACAAGAAGGCCTACGCGGACGCGGACGTGAAGCCGCCGACCACCCGCGAGGAGTGGATCGCCGGTCTCGAGAAGCTCAAGAAGAAGGGCGACAAGCAGCCCATCTACCTGCCGGGCCAGAGCTGGTACGTCTACGCGGGCCTCCTGTGGGACGAGGGCGGTGACCTCGCGGTCGAGGACGGCGACAAGTGGAAGGGCGCGCTGGCCAGCCCCGAGGCCGAGAAGGCGATGAACTTCTACAAGGAGCTCCAGTCCTTCTCCACCGGCCCCAAGGACGCCGACGAGGCCACCCCGCAGCAGTCCACGGAGGTCGTGCCCAAGGGTGATGTCGCCTCCTGGATCGGTCTGGGCTGGGAGGCCGGCGGCGCCATCGAGGCCATCGAGAAGGCAGGCGACAAGGCCGACTTCGGTTACTTCCCCATTCCCGGCAAGACGGCTGAGAAGCCGGGCAGCGTCTTCCTGGGCGGCTCCAACCTCGCGGTCTCGGAGCGCTCGCAGAACAAGGACCTCGCCAAGGAGTGGCTGAAGATGGCCACTTCGCAGAAGTGGATGAAGAAGTACGCCGAGGCCACCGAGGGCGCTCTGCTGCCCAACAGCCCGGCCGCGCAGGTCACTCCCGCCAAGGGCTCCTTCGCGGAGGCCATGGTCGAGTCGGCGGAGTCCGGGCACATCACGCCGATCACTCCGGGCTGGGCGAACGTCGAGGCGGACCCCAACCCGATCAAGGAGTACATGACCAAGGTCCTCAAGGGCACGAGCCCCTCGGACGCCGGCGAGGACGCCGACAAGGTCATCACCGAGCGCGTCAACAAGAGCTGAACCCACGGGGCGCCTCCGGCAGCGCGGCTGCCGGAGGCGCCCCCCCCACCCCACCGCCCCCGCCCCCCCCCCCCGGGCGCCCCGCCGCGCCGGGGCGGGCCGCCCCCGCCCCGCCCTGCCCTCGTCCCCGGCCCTCACCCCGAGGAAGTAGAAAATGACCGTGCACACCCAGGGAGCGGCTCCGGTCGCCAAGGAGCCGCCACCCGGCGGACCCGCGTCCGGGAAACCCGGTCAGGGAGTCCGCGGCAAGCCCACGCGCCCCGTCAACTGGCTGCCGTACGTGCTGATCGCTCCGGCGGTCCTCTCTCTGCTGGTCTTCCTGGGCTACCCGCTGGTCCGGAACGTCATCATCTCCCTCCAGCAGCTCGGCCGTACGGAGATGATCTCCCGGACGACCGTATGGACCGGATTCAGCAACTACACGGACCTGCTGACGAACGACAACTTCTGGACCGTCGTCGTCCGTACCTTCGTGTTCATGGCCGTCAACGTGGCGCTGATCATGGTGATCGGCACTCTGATCGGCCTGCTGCTGAACCGGCTCGGCAAGAAGATGCGGCTGGTCCTGTCGCTGTCCCTGGTGATGGCCTGGGCAATGCCCATCGTCGCCTCCGCCACGGTGTTCCGCTGGCTGTTCGACACGCAGTTCGGCGTCATGAACTGGGTGATGCGGGAACTGGGCTTCGAAGGCTACGAGCAGCACAACTGGTTCGAGTCGGGCTTCTCCACCCTCGCCATCGTGACCCTGCTGATCGTCTGGGCCTCGGTGCCCTTCGTGTCGCTGAACCTCTACGCCGGACTGACCACGATCAGCGGTGAACTGTACGAGGCCGCCCGCATGGACGGCGCCTCCAACTGGCGGCTCTTCCGCTCCGTGGTCCTGCCGATGATGAAGCCGTTCTTCCTGATCACCACGTTCCTGGAGATCATCTGGGTCTTCAAGGCCTTCGCCCAGATCGTCGCCCTCAACGGCGGCGGCCCCGACCGGGCCTCCGAGACCCTGCCGGTCTTCGCCTATGTCGAGGGCATGTCCCAGATGAGCTTCGGCACGGCCGCCGCCGCGTCCGTACTGACGATCCTGATCCTGCTGATCGCGATGTCCTTCTACTTCCGCCTGATGCTCAAGCAGGAGGAGGAGCAGTGAGTAACACCGTTCTCGCCGACAAGGCAGACAAGGCAGACAAGGCAGACAGGGTCGGCAAGGTCGACAAGGCGGCCGTGAAGGCCAGGCGCCGCAAGACGATGGGCAAGGTCTGGCCCAACGTCGTCGCGCTCCTCCTGGTGCCGTTGTTCCTCTTCCCCGTCTACTGGATGTTCTCCACATCCTTCAAGCCGGCCTCCGAGATCCTCACCAAGGACCCGACCTTCCTCTTCACCCCGACGTTCGAGCACTACGGCAGTGCCACCGGCGTCGACATGTTCTGGACGTACGTCCGCAACAGTCTGACCGTCACGATCGGCGCCGTGGTACTCGCCCTCCTCGTGTCGCTCGCCGCGGCCTTCGCCATCGTGCGGATGAAGTTCAAGGGCCGCAAGGGGCTGGTGCTCGCGGTGATGATGGCCCAGATGGCGCCCTGGGAAGTCATGGTCATCGTGATGTACCTGATCGCGCGGGACGCCGAGATGCTCAACAGCATCGGCTTCCTGACGCTGATCTACTTCGTGATGGTCCTCCCCTTCACCATCTGGACGCTGCGCGGGTTCATCGCCGCGGTGCCCAAGGAGCTGGAGGAGGCCGCCATGATCGACGGCTGCAGCCGGACCCAGGCGTTCTTCCGCGTCATCTTCCCGCTGCTCGCCCCCGGTCTGATGTCCACCTCGCTCTTCGGGTTCATCACCGCCTGGAACGAGTTCGCCATGGTGCTGGTCCTGAACAAGGACTCCGAGGCATACACCCTGCCGCTGTGGCTCACCCAGTTCCAGACCGCCTTCGGCAACGACTGGGGTGCCACGATGGCAGCCTCGTCCTTGTTCGCCGTCCCCGTGCTCCTGCTTTTCCTCTTCCTCCAGCGACGTGCCGTCAGTGGTCTGAGCGCCGGCGCGGTGAAGGGTTGACCCCGAAGGGAATGACCGCCATGACGACCCTCGCCAGTGAGCCCACCACCGTCACACGGGATGCGCTCGCCGTCCTCCAGCCCGGATTCACCGGCACCACCGCGCCCGGCTGGCTGCTCCGGCAGCTCCGTGAAGGGCTCGGTTCCGTCGGGCTGTTCGGACGCAACATCGAATCCGCCGAGCAGCTCGCCGCGCTCACGGCCCAGCTGCGCGAGGCGCGGCCCGGGGTGCTGGTCGCCATCGACGAGGAGGGCGGCGACGTCACCCGGCTCGAGGCACGTACGGGCTCCTCCTACCCCGGCAACCTCGCGCTCGGCGCCGTCGACGACCCGGAGCTGACCCGGGACGTCGCCCACGCGCTGGGCCTGCGGCTCGCCGCCTGCGGGGTCAACCTCAACTGGGCGCCGTCGGCCGACGTCAACTCCAACCCGGACAACCCGGTGATCGGCGTGCGTGCCTTCGGCGGTGACCCGAAGCTGGTCGCACGGCACACCGTCGCCTACGTGGAGGGGATGCAGTCCGCGGGCGTGGCCGCCTGCGTCAAGCACTTCCCCGGACACGGGGACACCGCGGTCGACTCCCACCACGCGCTGCCCCGCATCGACGTGGACCTCGGCACCCTCAACGACCGCGAGATGGTGCCCTTCCGCGCCGCGGTGGAGGCGGGCAGCAAGTGCGTGATGAGCGCCCACATCCTGCTGCCCGCGCTGGACGAGGCGCTGCCCGGCACTCTGAGCGCCGCCGCGCTGACCGGCCTGCTGCGGGCACCGCGGAGCCAGGGCGGCCTCGGCCACCAGGGCCTTATCGTCACCGACGGCATGGAGATGGAAGCCATCTCCGCCACCTACGGCCTTGAGCGCGGCAGCGTGCTCGCCCTCGCAGCGGGGGCCGACGCGATCTGCGTCGGCGGAGGGCTGGCCGACGAGGACACCGTGCTGCGGCTGCGTGACGCGCTGGTGAGGGCCGTCCGCGACGGCGAGCTACTGCGGGACAGGCTCGCCGACGCCGCAGCACGGGTGCGCGAACTGGCGCACTGGACGGAGGGCGCGGGCGCGCCGCGACAGCAGGAGGGGAGCGCGCCCGCTCCTTCGTCCCACAGCCGGGCGGGCACGGATGTGGGACTGCGCGCGGCCCGCCGCGCGCTTCGTGTGACCGGCTCGGACGGCTACGAACCGCTGACCTCGCCGCCCTTCGTGGCAGCCTTCACCCCGCTGGCCAACATCGCCGTGGGCAGCGAGACGCCCTGGGGACCCGCTGCGGAGCTGGAACGTTTCCTTCCCGGCACCACCACCGCCACCTACGCCCCCGAGGACACGAGCGGCGCGGACGCGTCCGGCTTGCTCGCAAATGTGCTCGCCGCGGCGGCGGACCGTAGGATCGTCGCCGTAGTACGCGACGTCCACCGGCATCCCTGGATGGCCGGCGCACTGGACGCCCTGCTCGCCGTACGGCCCGACACGGTCGTGGTCGAGATGGGGCTGCCGCAGGCGCCGCCGGCCGGGGCGCTGCACATCGCCACACATGGCGCCGCCCGCGTCTGCGGTCGCGCCGCCGCGGAGGTCATCACCGGCAAGGGGGCCGGCAGCTGACCCCCTCGGTTCGCACAGCACACAGCCACCTGGAGGCACCCCGCATGTCCGCACCGACTCCGTCCCAGCAGTCCCGCGTGCCGGGACGGATCATGTCCGGTGAGATGGCCGAGCAGCCCGCGGTGCTGCGGCGCATTCTCGAGGAAGGCGCCCCGGCGATCCGCGAGACCGCCGAACGCATCGCTGCCAGGAACCCGCGCTTCGTACTGCTTACCGCACGCGGTACGTCCGACAACGCGGCGCTCTACGCCAAGTACCTCCTCGAAGTGCTGCTGGGCAAGCCCTGCGGACTCACCTCCATGTCCACCACCACCGCCTACGAGGCGAAGGCCGATCTGACCGACTGCCTGGTGATCACCGTCAGCCAGTCGGGCGGTTCCCCGGACCTGGTCGCCTCCACCAAGGCGGCCCGCGAGGCCGGTGCCGTCACGCTCGCGGTGACCAACAACGCCGACTCGCCGCTCGCGGCCGTCAGCGAGTTCCACATCGACGTGCTGGCGGGCCCGGAGAAGGCCCTCCCGGCGACGAAGACGTACACGGCCGAGCTGCTGGCCCTCTACCTGTTCGTCGAGGGCATGCGGGGCGGCGACGGCTCGGAGACGGCGAAGGCGCTGCCGGAGCTGGCCGAGGCGGTGCTGGCCCGGCAGGACGAGGTCAAGGCACTCGCGGGCCGCTACCGCTTCGCGGAACGCATGGTGATCACCTCGCGCGGCTACGGCTACCCGACCGCCAAGGAGGCCGCGCTGAAACTGATGGAGACCAGCTACATCCCCGCCCTGTCCTACTCCGGCGCGGACCTGCTGCACGGTCCGCTGGCGATGGTGGACAACATTTCCCCGGTGATCGCCGTGGTCACCGACGGAAAGGGCGGAGACGCGCTGCAGCCGGTCCTCGACAGGCTGCTGGACCGAGGGGCGGACCTGGTCGTCGTCGGCCCGCAGCGGCAGGTGGAGGCCGCCTCCGCGGGCTTCGTGCTGCCGACCGAGGGGGTGGCGGAGGAGGTCCAGCCCATCCTGGAGATCCTCCCGCTGCAGATGCTGGCCTACGAGGTCACCATCGCCCGCGGCCAGGACCCGGACGCGCCCCGTGCGCTGGCCAAGGTGACGGAGACGAAGTGACCTGACCGGCACGGCGTACGGCGCGCTGCTCTCCCTGCGGAGAGGGGCGCGCCGTCGTGCGTTCGGCATGGTGCGTGGCGCTGCGGCGCCGGGGCTGGCGGCTACGGGCCGCAGATGACTACGGCCGTGGACGACTACGGGCCGCGGCGCCGGGACGGGACCCTCAGCCCGTCCGGCACCGCAGCCCGGAGCTGGATCGGCACCGGAGGCCCCGGCGCGGTCAGGGCAGAGAGCGCCGGTGCCTCGTTCCGCCCACCTGTGCGGGGGGAGCGGAGGCAGTGCTTCACTTCACGCTCCATTGTGGACTAGACCATTACTCCTGTCCATGGCCGCGCTGCGGCAGTGCCGCCCGCCGCCGGTAGGCTCGGCGGCGTGCCCTCCATGAACGACCTCGTACGCCAGCACACGGCCCTCGGCGATCCCGATCTCAAGTGGCTGCACCTGCTGGTCTCCGAATGGCAGCTGCTGTCCGACCTGTCCTTCGCCGACCTCGTCCTCTGGGTCCCGACCCGCGACGGCACCCGCTATGTCTCCGTGGCCCAGATGCGCCCCAACACCGGCCCGACGTCCTACCAGGACGACATGGTCGGCCACCTCGTCCCGCGCGGCCGCAGGCCCCTGCTGGATGCCGCGCTGGACGAGGGCCGGATCGTGCGCGAGGGGGACCCGGAGTGGCGCGAGGAGGTCCCCGTACGGGTCGAGTCGATCCCGGTGCGCCGGGAGGGCCGGATTCTCGGCGTCATCGCGCGCAACACCAACCTGCTCACCGTGCGGACACCGAGCCGCCTGGAGCTGACCTACCTCCAGAGCGCCTCCGACCTGGCACAGATGATCGCCGCCGGATCGTTTCCCTTCCCCGGGCAGCCGGGCGACACGGATGTCTCACCCCGAGTGGGGGACGGCCTGATCCGGCTCGACGCCGAGGGTGTCGTGCAGTACGCGAGCCCCAACGCGCTCTCCGCCTACCACCGTCTCGGCCTCAACGCCGACCTGGTCGGGCTCCATCTCGGCGAGGCCACCACCGAACTCGCCCCGTCCCGTGGCCCGGTGGACGAGGCGATGGTCAAGCTCGCCAGCGGCTGGGCACCGCGCGCGGCCGAGGTCGAGGGCAACGACTGCGTCGTCCAGCTGCGCGCCATCCCGCTCCAGCCCAAGGGCAACCGGATCGGCTCGCTCGTACTGCTGCGCGACATCACGGAGGTACGGCACCGCGAGCGGGAGCTGCTCACCAAGGACGCCACCATCCGGGAGATCCACCACCGGGTGAAGAACAACCTGCAGACGGTCGCCGCGCTGCTGCGTCTCCAGGCCCGCCGGATGGACTCCGACCGTGGCCGTGAAGCACTCAACGAGGCGGTGCGCCGGGTGGGTTCGATCGCGATCGTCCACGAGACGCTCTCCCAGAACCTGGATGAGCGCGTCCAGTTCGACGAGATCGCCGACCGGGTGCTCGCCATGGTCACGGACATGTCTCCGGACTTGGTGACCGGCCGCCGCACCGGACGCTTCGGCATTCTCGACGCCGAGGTCGCCACCCCGCTGGCCATGGTGCTGACCGAGGTGCTGCAGAACGCGCTGGAACACGCCTTCCTGCCAGGGACGCACGGCAGAGTCGAGGTGGGGGCGGTGCGCGGCGGTGGTACGGGCAGGGAGGCGAGCGGCAGCCGGTTGCTGGTGACTGTCCAGGACGACGGGCGGGGGCTGCCGGAGGGCTTCGACCCGAGGCGTGGCGGCAACCTGGGGCTGCAGATCGTACGGACGCTGGTGGAGGGGGAGTTGGGAGGCACGTTCGACATGGTGCTCGCTGCCGGGGGCGGCACCCGGGTGATCTTCGATCTGCCGCTCGCGGCGGAAAAGCCCTGAGCCCCGGACGGTGACGATGGAAGTCACGGTCCGGGGCTCAGGATGATGCGTGTGCGGTGCGTATCAGTGCACTGCGCGCTGCGGCTCGGGATAACAGCTGCCGGGTGGCCGGGTGGCCGCCGTTCAGGCGGTCGCGGCGTTGTTCCGTGCTCGGTTGCGGGCGGCGCGGCGCTTCATCGCGCGGCGCTCGTCCTCGCTGAGGCCACCCCAGACACCGGAGTCCTGACCGGACTCCAGGGCCCACTGCAGGCACTGCTCCATGACGGGGCAGCGGCGGCAGACGGCCTTGGCTTCCTCGATCTGCAGCAGCGCGGGACCTGTGTTGCCGATGGGGAAGAAGAGCTCGGGGTCTTCCTCGCGGCAAACGGCGTTGTGACGCCAGTCCATGGCTGCTACCTCTCCTCGTGTGGCGATTCGTTGCTTGTGAATGTGAACGCTTTCACGAATCCCCCCACAGGGGAAGAGCTCCGCGCCAATGTGTGATGCGGGTCCCACAGGAATGAGGAGGAGGATTCGGGCTCTCAAGGGGGCCGCTTGTGGGGCCGTCCCGATCGCCATGAAGAGAGTCGCAAACCTCGGCGACGGATACAACCCCTTCCGGCAACTTTTTTTTGATTCCTTGGCGTCGCATCACTCACAGCCGTACTTCCAGGGGGTGGAAGCCAGCCTAAACGTTCGAGTAAAAGGACTTTAGGCCCTTCGGCTTACACAATCACACGCAGTGCACGCCGTACGCCTGTGAACTGAACGCTGGTACGCAACCCCAAGTGGTCGCCGTCCATCTGAAGGGGTAGGGGAACCTGCGAATGCAAGGTGAAGTCCGTCAGATCGTGCAGGGAGACCGCGTGCTTGCCGTGCGGCCCGCGATCCGGCGTGGAGGTGAGCAGCTGGGTGCCGTAGCGGGTGGCGGACGTCAGGGTCAGGCGGGCGAGTCCCAGCAGGTCGAGGCCGGTGTCGAAGGAGGTGCCGGGCACCGCGTAGAGCGGGCGGTTGCCGAGATACGTCCACGGGGCGGTGTTGCAGACCGTGGCGAGCACCAGGTCTTCCACCGTTTCCTCACCCGGACGTTCGAGCGCGATCGTGCCGCGCCTGCGGTGCGGTTCGTTCAGAAACTGACGCAGCACCTGTCGAACGTACAGCGGGTGCGTCGAACGCTTGCCCTGTTCGCGGTGCTGCTCGACACGGCCGATCACTCCCGCGTCGAAGCCGTAGCCCGCGCAGAAGGTGAACCAGCGGGCGGGCACCTCGGAGTCCTCCGTGCCCGGCACGCCGGCGGCCAGGCCCAGCCCGACCGTGCGTTCGCTGCGCTCGCGCAGCGCGTGCAGCAGGGCACCGGTGGCCTCCACCACGTCATTGGGCAGGCCGAGCGCGCGGGCGAAGACATTGGTGGAGCCCCCGGGGACCACCGCGAGTCGGGGCAGCGCGGTGGGATCGGGCCCGTGGTGCAGCAGTCCGTTGACGATCTCGTTGACGGTGCCGTCGCCGCCGAGCGCGATCACCAGCTCGGTCTGGCCGTCCTCCGCCGCCTTCCGTGCCAGGTCACGGGCGTGTCCGCGGTACTCCGTCGTCGCGACCTCCAGCTTCAGATCGCTGGCAAGGGCGTGCGAGAGCACATCACGGGTCCGCGCGCTGGTGGTGGTGGCTGCCGGGTTGACCACGAGAAGTGCGCGCATGGAGTGCAGCGTACCCACGCGGGGGTACCCGGCCCAGTCGGGTGCCGGGCTACCCTGCTGGGGTGAGTGACACCGATTCGTCCCCAGCCCGCCCGGCCCGCCTCACCGCGGCGGCCGTGCTGACCGCGCTCGAGGGGGCGGTGATCGCCGGGCTCGGGCTGGTCTCGCTGGTCCTGCTCTTCACCGGGGACCCGGACGGCATGACCCAGGCCCTCACACTGGCCCTGACGGTGCTCGCGCTGTCCGTGCTGCCGCTGGTCGCCGCGCGGGGGCTGTGGGGGCAGCGCCGCTGGAGCCGCGGGCCCTCGATGATCATCCAGCTGCTGGGGCTGCCGGTCGGCTGGCAGATGGCGCAGAACGGCGGCTTCTGGATCCTGGGTGGAGTGG
This sequence comes from Streptomyces gossypii, assembly GCF_025165795.1. GTDB lineage: Bacteria > Actinomycetota > Actinomycetes > Streptomycetales > Streptomycetaceae > Streptomyces > Streptomyces gossypii. The sequence continues at coordinate 147,749 of NZ_JAJAGO010000008.1, read as the reverse complement.
CCATCGCCCTCACGGCGATCGTGGTGCTCGCCTGTGTGGTCAACCCCACCGCGACCGAGGCGCTCGGCATCGGGCCGCAGGACGCCTAGGACGGCCTGCCGATGGGCTGGCGCGGGCTGGACGCGCTGACGTAAGGCTTGCCGGGCTGCCGGAGGCCGTGGGGCACGGCCTCCCGGTCAACTTCCCCCGGTGCTCCTCCCCGCGCGGATCATTCCTCCGCGAGGCTCATTCCTCCACGAGCAACCGGTCGCGCAGCTGGGCGAGGGTGCGGGCCAGCAGGCGGGAGACGTGCATCTGGGAGATGCCGACCTCCTGGGCGATCTGCGACTGCGTCATGTTTCCGAAGAACCGCAGCAGCAGGATCTTCTTCTCGCGGGGCGGCAGCTCCTCGAGCAGCGGCTTGAGCGACTCGCGGTACTCCACCCCCTCCAGTGCGTCATCCTCCTCGCCGAGGGTGTCGGCGACGGCCGGGGACTCGTCGTCGGTGTCCGGGACGTCCAGCGAGAGGGTGCTGTAGGCGTTCGCCGACTCCAGCCCCTCCAGGACCTCCTCCTCCGAGATCGCGAGCCGCTCGGCCAGTTCATGCACCGTCGGCGCACGGCCGTGCTGCTGGGACAGCTCCGCCGTGGCCGAGGTGAGCGAGAGCCGCAGCTCCTGCAGACGGCGCGGCACCCGCACCGCCCACCCCTTGTCACGGAAGTGCCGCTTGATCTCTCCGACGACGGTGGGGGTGGCGTAGGTCGAGAACTCCACCCCGCGCTCCGGATCGAACCTGTCCACGGACTTGATCAGCCCGATCGTGGCGACCTGGGTGAGGTCGTCCAGCGGCTCGCCGCGGTTGCGGAACCGCCTGGCCAGATGCTCCACCAGCGGCAGATGCATCCGCACCAGGTGATTGCGCAGCTCCGCACGGGCCGGCGAGTCGTCCGGCAGCTTGCGCAGCTCGATGAACAGGGCACGCGCACCGCTGCGGTCCTGCGGATCGTGCTGCCGGTACTGGCTGTGCCGGTGCTTCTCGTGCCGGTGCTGGTCCATCGAGTCCGCCCGCTCCGCCGTCCCTGCCCGCTGCCCCCTCGCAGCCTGCCCGGACCGCGGACCGCTGGTGTCGGCGGGATGCGGCCGGGCCTGCTGCTCGGGAATGCCGGGGCCGGCCGCCTCGGGGCGGCCCGCCCACACTTCTCGTGCCTCGTGCTCGGTCACGATGGTTCCGGACTCGCGCCGCGCTGCTTCCGCAGGCTGATCGTGACCGTGCGGTCCTCCGACACCATGGAATCCACCTCGCCCGCGAGAGCGGACAGCACCGTCCAGGCGAAGGTGTCGCGCTCCGGGGCCCGGCCGTCCGTGGTGGGTGCTGAGACGGTGACCCGGAGCGAGTCACCGATGAGTTCGAACACACAGTTCAGCACGGAACCGGGCACTGCCTGCTGGAGCAGGATCGCGCACGCCTCGTCGACCGCGATCCGAAGATCCTCGATTTCGTCGAGAGTGAAGTCCAGGCGGGCAGCGAGCCCGGCCGTGGCGGTACGCAACACGGACAGGTAAGCGCCCGCAGCGGGCAGCCGGACCTCGACGAAGTCCTTGTCCCCGGGCTCGCCTGCGATCTGAGACACCCTCACCTCCAAGGTGGCGCAAGCTGGTTAGGCTCGTCGGCTGTTACCAACGCGCCGGTCCGTGACCCCGCGTGGAGCAGGTGCGGAGCCCGCGGCCGACGCGGCGGATGGTACGACTGCGACGCTATCGCGATCCGCGTCGGGATGTCGCCCGCGCGAATCTTGAACGGCCGGGGCCGACCCATCCAGGGAGCGTAACCCATAGTAAACACACGGGTACTGTCCGTGGCTAGGGGGTGGAGCTGCCAAATCCAAGACGATTACGCTGCGTTGACTCCGGCGAGCGCACGCAGCGGCTCTCCGGACATCCGGAAGACCGTCCACTCGTCCATCGGCTCGGCGCCAAGCGACTGGTAGAAGCCGATAGACGGGGTGTTCCAGTCCAATACCCACCATTCGAAGCGTTCATAGCCGTGTTCGACGCAGATCTCGGCGAGTGCGGAGAGCAACGCCTTTCCGTGACCCGCGCCGCGTGCCTCCGGACGGACAAAGAGGTCCTCCAGATACACACCGTGAGTGCCCGTCCAGGTGGAGAAGTTGCGAAACCACAGGGCGAAGCCGACCGGCGCCCCGCCGTCGTCCTCCGCGATCAGCGCGAAAACGGCCGGATGCGGGCCGAAGAGAGCGGAGTGCAGCTGCTCGTCGGTGGCCCGGGCGTGCTCCGGCGCACGCTCGTACTCCGCGAGTTCACGGACCATGGCCCGGATGACCGGGACGTCGGCGGGCGCGGCGGTTCTGATCACGGATACCTCGGGGGGTCGGCGGCGGGGGAGTCCCGGCCGGCGGTGTGCGGCCCGGTGCCTGGAAGCGAGGATACGGCGGCTGCGGACACGGGTGCCGGGGGAGCGGGCGGGAAGACCGGCCCGGTGATGACCGCCGTGACCGTGCTGCCCCTGGCGAAGGCACCCTCGGCCACCAGCGCGCACAGGCCGTACAGCAGCTTGGCGACGTAGACGTGATCGAGCGGCGGCAGCCCGTGCCGGGCCGCGAACTCCGCGGCGAAGGCGCTGAGCTCCTCGCTCGTACGGGCGAAGCCGCCGCCGTGGAACCGCTCGTCCAGCGACCAGTCGCCCCGGCGGCCACCGAACGCCGCCTGCTGCAGCCGGGCCACCTCGGCGCCGAGAAAGCCGCCCCTGAGCACCGGTATGCCGAGCGCGCGCCCGCCGGTGAGGCCGCCCGCCAGCCCGGCCAGCGTGCCGCCCGTACCGCAGGGGACGGCGGCGACGTCCGTGCGCCCGGACAGCTCCCGGCCCAGCCCCGCGCAGCCGTGCACGGCCGCCGCGTTGCTGCCGCCCTCCGGGAGGGGCAGGAAGTCGCCGAAGAGGCCGTGCAGCTCCGCGAGCCACTCCGGGTCCGCCCTGCGGCGGTAGTCGGAGCGAGAGACGAAGTGCAGCCGCATCCCGTCGGCCGCGCACCGCTCCAGCGAGGGGTTGAGCGGCCGGTGCGCGAGTTCCTCGCCGCGCACGACACCGAGGGTGGCGAGACCCAGCAGCCGCCCCGCCGCGGCCACGGCGCGCAGATGATTGGAGTAGGCGCCGCCGAAGGTCAGCAGCGTGTGGTGGCCGCCCTCGGCCGCGGCCCGGAGGTTGGGCGCGAGTTTCCGCCACTTGTTGCCGGGCAGCTCCGGATGGATCAGATCATCGCGCTTCAGCAGCAGCCGTACGCCCTGCCGCGCGAATCGCTCGTCCGCCACCTCCTGGAGCGGGGAGGGCAGTCGCGGGGCCGGCAGTCGCGGGGTCGCGGCGGTCTGTGCGGTCACGCACCGATTCTGACGCGGGAGCGGCCGGGCCGTGCAACCGCCCGCCCCGGCGCGCACCCCACACGCGCCGGTGGCCAGTGCCGCGTAGGGCAGGGTTTGCCCGGTAGCGAGGCGTCCTGGTGCGGTCAGCGGCAAGGCGCCGGATCGGTCTCGTAGTGGGTCTACTCGGCCGGTCGGGCAACGCGGCCGATGGCCGCACCAGGGCGGCGAGCGGGGTGGACCCTGCCCGACGCGGCACTGGCGGCGCGGAGACTCAGCGCAGCGCGCTGTCCCCGTGCTGAGCGATGTGCTGCTCTACGGCGGCCAGCGCCTGCTGGACCTGCGCCGCCGAGCCGTTCCCCCGCTGCTCCGCGTAGTAGGCGGCGCCCAGCTTGCGCACCAGGTCGTGCCCTGCCCGCTGTGCCTGGACCTCGCCGACCTTCTCCTTGCCCTGCGCGAGACCGCGCTGTGCTTGCTCCTTGGCCTTGTCCAGGAACCCTGCCATCGTCTGCCTCCTGTGCTGTGGGGAGATGCGAGAGGTTGGTGCCCTCGGTGGCGCGACCTATGCCTCTCCACGTGTACCTGTCGAGCCAACGTATGCCGTGATCACTGCGTTCCCCACAGGCGGACGCACGGCGTGTTCCCGTCGTCCCTGCGAGGCGAGAGTGCGGGACCGTGGGCCGGCGTTGCCCGTGGCGGCCGGCTGTCCGGTAGCGGGCGGGCACCAGGTCGTTAGCGTGGGCCGCATGGAAACACCCGCAGAGAGCGTCGCACCGGCCCGGTCCCGGGGCCGTCGTACCGCGAGCGCCGCCGGGCCTGGTGGTGCATCCGGTGCCGGGCTCGGTGGCGGACGCCGTACCGGGAGTGGTGCCGGGCGGGCCGGGGCTGTCGGGCTGGTGTGCGCGGGCGCGTTCTCGCTGCAGTTCGGTTCGGCTGTGGCTGCCCTGCTCTTCCCCCGTGCGGGCGCGCTCGGAGTGGTGGGGCTGCGGCTCGTCTTCTCCGCGCTGATCATGCTGGTGCTGTGCAGGCCGCGGCTGCGCGGCCACTCGCGCGGCGACTGGGCCGCCGCCGTCGGTCTGGGCATCGCCCTGGGCACCATGAACACCCTCTTCTACCAGGCCATCGACCGGATCCCGCTCGGCCCCGCGGTCACCCTGGAGCTGCTGGGGCCGCTCGCACTCTCCGTCGTCGCCGCGCGCCGCGCGCTGAGCCTGCTGTGGGCCGCGCTGGCGCTGGGCGGCGTGTATCTGCTCGGCAGCAGCGGCTTCGACAAGCTCAACGCGGCCGGAGTGGCCTTCGCCCTGGCGGCGGGCGGTATGTGGGTGCTCTACATCCTCTTCAACGCCCGCGCGGGCGCCCGCTTCCCGAAGATGGACGGGCTGGCCCTCGCCATGGGAGTGGCCGCGGTGATCAGCGCACCGCTGGCGGTGACGAGCGCGGGCACCGCCCTGCTGGATCCGGTCACGCTGGGCCTCGGGGCGGCGGTGGCCGTGCTCTCCTCCGGGCTGCCCTATGCGATGGACCTGCTGGCCCTGCGCAGGCTGCCGCAGGCCACCTTCGCGGTGCTGATGAGCCTGATGCCCGCCGCGGCGGCGACGGCCGGTTTCCTGGTGCTGGGCCAGAGCCTGGGGCCCCTGGAGGTGCTGGCGCTGGTGATGGTCATCGCGGCCGCCGTCGGGGCCGTGCGTACGGGAGCACGGCGACCGTCGGCTGCGCCGGAGCGCCGGCCCGGGTCGTGACGGCCCGGCGCGCGGTGGCGGAGTCGCAGAGCGCCGGGGACCCGGGCGTGCACCAGGCCGTAGGGTGGATCTGGTGAGCGAAAGCCAGATCATCCGTTGGACCGAGGGCGATGAGCAGCGCTCCGCCCGCTGGCGTTCCGAGAGCGGGGCCCGTCCACCGGCCCGGGTGGCGCTCGCGGACGACCGTACGAAAGCGGCCGACGCGTACAAGCTGGCCTGCGAGGGCACGGCGCTGCTGTGGCGCGGCGACTTCCAGAACGCGCGGCAGCTGCTGACCGCGATGGCCCGCCGGGTGGACGCCAAGCCGCGCACGCCCGCGCGCACGCCGGCAGGGCCGCCGGCTGAGGCGCTCACCGAGGCGCTCACCGACGCGTCGGCGGAGCCGCCGCCCGCCGGGCCACCCGGCGGAGCCTTTCACCGGCAGCGGGCCCGCCAGGCCCAGCGCGCCCGCATCCTCGGCATGCTGCTCGTCCCCCTGGACGCTGATCACACCGTTCCGCTGCGCCGTGCGCCCGGCGTGCAGGCGGCGTGCGCCGCCGCGTACGGGCCGCCCGAGCCGGACGGTGAGCCTTCCGTGCTGGCGCTGCGCGAGCTGCTGGGGCTGATCGGCGCCTACGAGTGGCAGCGCAACGGCGTGCCCGTCCCGGCACTCGGAGGCGACCGGGTGCACCCCGTCTACGGCGTCTTCGCGCCCGTGCGCGGCGAGTACGTGGAGCTGGTGGCCGGTACGCCGCTGCCCGGTCGGGGCGAGGGCCCGGCGTTCGACGTCGGTACCGGGACGGGGGTGCTCAGCGCGGTGCTGGCCCGGCGCGGTGTCCGGCACGTCGTCGCCACCGACACCGATCCCCGGGCCCTGGACTGCGCCCGCGAGAACATGGCCCGGCTGGGCGTCTCCACCGAGGTGGAGGTGGTGCACGCGGACCTCTTCCCGCCCGGGCGCGCGCCGCTCGTCGTGTGCAATCCGCCCTGGATCCCGGCCCGGCCCACCTCGCCGCTGGAGCATGCGGTCTACGACCCGGGCAGCCGGATGCTGCGCGGCTTCCTCGCCGGGCTCGCGGGGCATCTGGAGCCGGGCGGTGAGGGGTGGCTGGTCCTCTCCGATCTCGCGGAGCGGCTCGGGCTGCGCACCCGCGAGGAACTGACCGGCTGGATCGAGGCGGCCGGGCTGCGGGTCGCGGGCCGGAGTGACACGGCGCCGCGCCACCCGCGTGCCGCCGATGCCGACGACCCGCTGCACGCTGCCCGCTCGGCCGAAGTCACCTCGCTGTGGCGGCTCGTGGCCCCGGTCTGACAGGCCGCCCGGGCAGGCCGCCCCGGACGGGCCCACCCGACAGGCCCCAGGTGCGCGCATCGGCGCCCGGTCCGCCGCACGAAGCGGCGGACCGGGCGCCGGGCACCACGCGCCGGGGAGGCTGGGGGCCTGCCGGGTTGCTCCTGGACCGGACGGCCACGCCCTGGCACGCACGAGCCGTCAGCCGTCAGCCGTCAGCCGTCAGCCGTCAGCCGTCAGCCGCCAGCCGCTGTCGTCAGTGCCGACTCCGCGTCCGCCAGGGCCCTGTCCGGTCCGAGGCCACCCGAGAGGCTCTTGGGCGTTGCCGCCCGCGAGGATCAGTCGGCCTTGACGAAGGGTGTCTTCAGGTCCAGCTGGCTCACGCCGTTCGCCCACAGCTGGTCCACCCGGTTGCGTTCGGCCTGGTTGGGGATGGCGTTCGTGCAGGAGGGGCCGGGGCCGCCGCCGGACATCAGTTCGCTGCACGGGCCCGAGTAGTGGTCGGGCAGGCCCAGCACATGGCCGGTCTCGTGCGCGGTGACCCGGGTCGAGTCGTACTGCTGGTTCTGCCGGTAGTCCAGGAAGATGTAGCCGTGCCCGTGGCCGTCCGTGTAGGCGTACGAGCCGCGGGAGTCGTTGCCCTCGCGGTAGGTGAAGTCGGCGCCGCTTCCCTGCCGCAGGGTGACGTTGTTGACCGCGCTGTTCCATATCTGGGTGCTGCGCGCTATCTGGGTGGCGAAGGTGGGGGCCGCGCTCGCGTTGTAGGTGACGGTGACTTCCTGGGTGCCCGGTTCGGCGGCCTGCTTCTTCAGCGCCGACTTCATCACGGCCTCGAAGAACGCCTTGTTGTTCGCCGCCTCGGCCTCGCTCCCGGCGTACGCCGAGATCGAGCGCTCGGCCGCCTTGTCCGGAGCGGGTGCGGCGACCGCGGTGCCGGTCGGGACCGCGGCCAGGCTCGCGGCGAGTCCGAAGCCGAGCGCGCCCGCGAATGCCGCCTTGGTGTGTCTCATGGGGGGTTTCCTCCTCGTCGCCCGTGGCACCGCGACCGCTGACAGACACGCGTGGGGTGACGGTCGGGACCACCGGATGAACGTTCGGTCCCGCAGAGTGTCGAGGAGGTCACCGGGCGGCGGGATGATGTCAGCACGCGATAGCCAAGACCTATAACCCCTGCCGTGCGCCCGGCAGCCGGGGAGCCCCGGACGCCCCTGGTCCGCGCCAGGCCGGGCGCACAGGTCCCATCCGCCGTCTGGTGCGGCGAACAGACGCGCCGTTATGCTCCGGCCGTGGAGCTCGAGGTGAGGCATCTGCGCGCACTGTGCGCGATCTCCGAGACGGGCAGTGTGCGAAAAGCCGCCCGTCAGCTGGGTGTTACCCAGCCCTCGCTGACGACCCAGCTCAGCCGGATAGAACGCGCCATCGGCGGACAGCTGTTCACCCGGGAGCGCACGGGCAGCCGTCCGACGGCCCTCGGCCTCACGGTGCTCTGCCGGGCGCGTCCCATAGTCGCCGAGATGGCGTCCCTGGTCAGCGAGATGCGCGACGCCGTGGCGTTCTCCGGCGGTGCCGGCTTCCGGATCGGCAGCACGGGAAACCGGGCCGTGGCAGGGTGGCTGCGCAGGCTTCATGCCCGGCTGCCGGACACGGACATCACCATCCGTATCGATGTCTCGCCGAACACCCTGCTCCAGATGGTCGCCGCCAATCAGCTCGATGTCGCCTTCGTGCACGAGGTGGCCGGATGTCCGCTGCAGATGCCCAGCGGTGTACGCCAGCGGGTGCTCGTGGCGCGTGAGCCGCAGTTCGTCGCGCTGCCCGCGACCCATCCGGCCGCCTCACGCGCCGAGGTGCCCCTCGCCGAGCTCGCGGCCGAGCGCTGGATGGTCGATCCGAGTGTGGACGGCGAGTGGGCCGGTCTGCGCCGGGTCTTCGCCGCTGCCGGGCTGGAGCCCCGGGTGGTGCACGGCGACTATCTCACCGGTGCGGATCTGGTGGCGGCCGGTGAGGTGGTGAGCCCCTGTCAGCCGACCTCCCGGCCTCGGCCCGGGATGGCCATCCGGCCCCTGTGCGGAGACCCGCTGACGGTGCGGCTGCTGCTCGTCAGACCGGAGACCGCCTCATCGGGGGAGGCGGACGAGCGCTTCGACGCCGCGTACGCCGACCTCGAGGCGTCCTACCGGGAGGTGGCCTGGATGAGCGCGGCGTACCGCCAGTGGCTCCAGCGCCACGACAGCCCGCTGCTGCGCTCCCATGCGGCCTAGGGCCCGTCTGGCAAATGGCGCCGTCCGCCCGGAGGGCGGTGCTGGCGGCGGCTGGTGCGTGCGGCTGCAAGACGGAGGAGCGTCCTCGTAGTGGGCTACCCGGACGCTGCGACAACGCAGCAGATGCGCGTGCCAGCCGCCGCCAGCAAGGCGGGATGTGTCAGACGGGCCCCAGGGTCTGCCCGGTGGCTACTCCGGCGGGGCGTTGTGGACGACGGCGAACCGGCCGCGCGCGTGGCTGCCGTCCGGCAGCAGCCAGTTGGCGGTGACGTGGCCGACGGCCGGGTCGGACGGACCAGCCGGGTCGGACGCGTCGCCCTGGGTGTCCTGGAGGACACGGTGCACCCGGATCGTCAGCTGTCCGTTCGGTGGAGTGCCCGGCGTGGCGGCGCCGCTGGTGGTCCGTACGAGGAGGTCGGTGCCGTCCGGTCCGTTGGTCACGGTGGCGGGCGTGATCACCACCGGACGGCCGGTGCCCGCGAAGTAGCCGGTTACCGTGAAGTCGGGGGTGTCGCTCAAGCCCTGGGACTGCGGTTCGGCCTCGCCTGTGAGGAGGGCGAACAGCTGGGCGATGAGGACGGGGTCATGAATCCCGTCGTAGACCCACCGGGTGCCCAGCACCCCGTGCTCGGTGGTGCCGATGAGTGCGTGGCCCGCTTCGTCCAGCGGTGCGCCGCGGTAGCTGAACGGCACCTGGTAGGTGTGCCGCTGGCCCCCGGAGTCGTCGGTGACCACCATGAACTCCAGCCCGACCTCACCCTGCGGGTCGTCGAGCCGGAAGCCGCCGACCTTCGTCAGCGAGGGCTCGCCCCCCTTGCCGAGGTACCAGGACTGGCCCGGCAGCCACGAGGTGAGCAGCTCCAGTTTGCTGGGCGTCACGGTGGTGTTGTAGACGAAAGCCATGGGGGAAAACCTTCCGGTTGCTCTGCAGCCGGCGGGCAGCCCCGCCTGAGCCGCCTGCCACCTGCCGCCAGCTGTAGCTGCCATTCTGAAGCGCTCGCGGGGCTTCCACAAACGCGAACGCACCCGGACCGTCAGGAACGCCGTGCTCAGCGGCCTGCGGACCGGGTGCGGACACAAAGACCAGACGAAACGGAATCGCAGGTCAAGGGCCTGATGCGAGATCAGCCCCTCTTGGTCTCCCAGAAGATCTTGTCGATCTGGGCGATGTAGTCCAGGGCCTTCTGGCCCGTTGCCGGGTCGGTCGAACCCTTGGCGGCGCTGATGGCCTTGAGAGTGTCGTTCACCAGCTGGTGCAGCTCCGGGTACTTCTCGAAGTGCGGCGGCTTGAAGTAATCGCTCCACAGCACCGACACGTGGTGCTTGGCCAGCTCCGCGCGCTCTTCCTTGATGACGGTTGAGCGGGTGCGGAAGTGCGGGTCCTCGTTGGCCTGGTACTTCTCCTGGATGGCCTTGACGGACTCGGCCTCGATGCGGGCCTGGGCGGGGTCGTACACGCCGCAGGGGAGGTCGCAATGGGCACTGACCTGCACCTTCGGGGCGAACAGGCGGGAAAGCATAAAGCGTCCTTCCTCGTGATCGTCTTCTCACGTGCGAGATTACTCCGTGGGGGAAGTGTTTTCGCGTGTGCCCCGTGGTGCTTAGGACAAAAGTCCAGTGGGAGCGTGGGGCTGGTGGCGGATCGGACCGACCGGAGGCGACGGATGCCTGAACGGGTGCAGGAGCGGCCGGACGAGCCCGAGCGGTATGGGCGCGGCCTGTTGGGGCGGATCGGGCTCGCGGAGGTGTACAACCCGTCGATGCTGCCGACTCTGCGCCCCGGGGACCATCTGGTGGTGCACTACGGCGGGGTGGTGCGTCCCGGTGACATCGTGGTGCTGCGCCACCCCTTCCAGCACGACCTGCTCATCGTGAAGCGCGCCGTCGCGCGGCGCACGGGCGGCTGGTGGGTGCGTGGCGACAACCCCGAGGTCCGCAACGACAGTCGGGAGTTCGGTGCGGTGCCGGACGAACTCGTGGTGGCGCGGGCCTGGTTGCGGCTGCGTTCGCCGCGTGGGGTTCAGCCGTCCGTGCGCTCCGCGCTGGGCTGGACGGTGTCGGCGGTACGGCCACTGGCGCCGCTCTCCAGACGTTTGCGGGCCCGGTAGGCGGCGACGTTCGCCCGAGTGGCGCAACGGTCCGAGCAGTAGCGGCGGGACCGGTTGGTCGAGGTGTCCAGATAGGCGTTGCGGCAGGGCGGCGCCTGGCAGATGCCCAGCCGGTCGACGCCGAGGTCGGTGAGGTGGAAGGCAAGGCCCATGCAGGCGGTGGCCGCGTAACCCGCGGTGGCGTTGGCCGGGTAGTCGGCGAGATGCATGTGCCAGTGCGGCTCCTCGGCCTTGTCCTCGTCGTGCCTGGCGGTGTGCCGCTCGTTGTGCCGGGCGATCTGCGGGCTTGTCGGAAACTCCATCAGCAGTGAGTTGAGCAGGTCCACCGCGCGGACCTCGTCCCCCTCGGAGGCGGCGCCGAAGACGGCGCGCAGCCGTGTCCGTACGCCGCGCAGCCGGGTCACATCGGCCTCAGTGGCGCGGCGGGCCGCGTGCTGACTCGGGCCGAACAGCTCCCGGACGGCCTCGACGGAGGTGAGCGTGTCCTCCCCCCGCTCCGGCTCCTCGGTGTTGACCAGCCGAACTGCGTAATCCGAGTAATAGGTCAGTTCCACTTGTGATCCTTACGGCTGACGGTCTATTGTCCCTACTGGATTTCGTAATAGATGAACTGGTCCCCAGGGTATTACAAGCGATAGGTGCCCCGGGGGTTCCCCTGCGCGCTGTGCAGGCGGTGAACGAACGGAGAGGAGACTCGATGCCGACCAAGACGGCAGGGCGGTCCGGACCGGCGGACGCGCGGAGCTGGCAGGAATGGCAGGACAGCTGGGACCGCCAGCAGGAGTGGTACCTGCCCGACCGCGAAGAGCGCTTCCGGGTCATGCTCGACATGGTCGAGGCGCTGGTCGGCCCCGCACCCAGGGTGCTCGATCTGGCGTGCGGCACGGGGAGCATCTCGGACCGGGTGCTGAAGCGCTTCCCCGAGGCGCGGACCACCGGCGTCGACCTCGACCCCGCGCTGCTCACCATCGCGCGGGGCCATTTCGCGGAGGAGCCGCGCGCCGGTTTCGTGACCGTGGATCTGACCGACCCGCGCTGGCCGGAGAGCCTGCCGCACCCGTCGTACGACGCGGTGCTCACGGCAACCGCGCTGCACTGGCTGCGCACCGACGCGCTGCACACGCTCTACGGGCAGCTCGCCGGGGTGGTGCGGGAAGGCGGTGTCTTCATGAACGCCGACCACATGCCGGATGAGAGCACGCCCCGAGTCAACGGAGCCGTGCACCTGTTCGAACGTGCGCGGCGTGAGGAGGCGAAGGCGGCGGGTGCACACGACTGGGCGGGCTGGTGGCAGCTGGTGGCCGACGACGAGCAGCTGGGCGGCCCGGCGGCCGAGCGGTTCCGCCTGCTGGGCGATCCGGTCACCGGGGACCACTCGGACGGCGAGGTCCAGTCCACCGACTGGCATGTACGTACCCTGCGGGAACACGGCTTCGCCGAGGCGCGGCCGGTCTGGTGCTCCCCGTCGGACTCCCTGGTGCTGGGGCTGCGCTAGGGCTCCCGCAAGGGCGCCGGGAGCCGTTCCGGGGCGCCTGGTGGCACGCCACGGCGGGCGGTACGGAGCACGCGCCGCTCCGGACCGCCCGCCGTCTGACGCGCCTGCGGTTACCGCCGGGCCACGCCCTCCGCGCGGGCCGCCGCGGCGACCGCCGCCGTCACGGCCGGGGCGACCCGCTCGTCGAAGGGTGAGGGGATCACCCGGTCGGCGCTCAGCTCGTCGGCGACCACCGCGGCCAGGGCCTCGGCCGCCGCGATCTTCATGCCCTCGGTGATCTCGGACGCCCGCACCTGGAGCGCGCCCGCGAAGACGCCGGGGAAGGCGAGCACGTTGTTGATCTGGTTCGGGTAGTCGCTGCGCCCGGTGGCCACGACCGAGGCGTACTTTCGGGCGACCTCCGGATGGATCTCCGGGTTCGGATTCGCCATGGCGAAGATGAAGGAGTCGGGGCCCATGGAGGCCACCGCCGACTCCGGGACCGTACCGCCGCTGACTCCGATGAAGACGTCCGCGCCGTCCAGCGCGCTCTCCAGCGAGCCGCTGAGCCCCGCCTTGTTGGTGAAGCCGGCCAGATCGCGCTTGACGTCGGTGAGGTCTCCCCGGTCGGCCGAGACGATGCCCTTGCGGTCGCAGACCGCGACATCGCCGATGCCCGCCTCCACCAGGATCTTGGCGATGGCCACCCCGGCGGCGCCCGCGCCCGAGATGACCGCGCGCAGCGTGCCGATCTGCCGCCCGCGCAGCTGCGCGGCGTTGCGCAGCGCGGCGAGCGTGACGATGGCGGTGCCGTGCTGGTCGTCGTGGAAGACCGGGATGTCCAGCCGCTCCTTGAGCTTCCGCTCGACCTCGAAGCAGCGGGGGGCGGAGATGTCCTCCAGGTTGATGCCGCCGAAGGACGGTGCGAGCCGGACGACGGTCTCGACCAGGTCGTCCACCTCGCGGCAGTCGAGCGCGATCGGCACCGCGTCCACGCCGCCGAACTGCTTGAAGAGGATTGCCTTGCCCTCCATCACCGGAAGGGACGCCTCCGGACCGATGTCACCGAGCCCCAGCACCGCGCTGCCGTCCGTGACCACGGCCACCACCTGCGACTTCCAGGTGTAGTCGTGCACCAGTTCGGGCTGCTCGGCGATGGCGCTGCACACCTTGGCGACACCCGGCGTGTACGCGAGGGACAGGTCGTCCGCGTCCCTTACGGGCACGGTGGAGGTCACCGCCATCTTGCCGCCTCGATGGAGCGCGAAGGCCGGGTCGATCACGTCCTCGCCCAGCCCTTCCTTCGGATTGACGATCTCCGCTGCCACTTTGTTGGACCCCTTATTCGTCTTCGTGAGGGTGGCCGCTCCCGGTGGTGAGGAGCGGGCGGGCACCACGTCCGCTGCCGGAGCAGCGGATGGGCCGCTGCCCCGGGGGAGTGACGGACGCCGGGCGCGCCGCACACGCGCCCTGGGTCCCCGGGTGAGGGGTGTAACTGTCTTTTCTACCGGATCAGCACCGCGCGGGACGAACGTCTTCCCGGATCGCGTGCGGATGCGGTCCGCGCCGGAGGGCCGCCGAAGCCGCCCGAAGCCGCCCGGAGGCGTGCCGGCGGAACGCCCGCGACGGGCCGGATGTGCCCAGACGTGCCCGACGTGTGGCCCCACACGCACAGCAGGAGGACCTGGCAATGACCGCACGCACCACCCGCCGCCCGGCCGCCGTCCGATCCCGGATCGCGGCGGTCGCGGCAGCGGCGGTCGCCGGAGTGCTGCTGCTGAGCGGCTGCGGTGACCAGACCGACGACGCGAACGGCGGCGGAGATACGCGGACCGAGGGCGACGCGGCCCCGCTCTTCGACCGGCTCCCGAAGGACGTCCAGCGGGCGGGTGAGATCAAGGTCGGTTCGGACATCGCCTACGCGCCGGTCGAGTTCATGAACGAGGACAACGACGTCGCGGGCATCGACCCGGACCTCGGCAAGGCCCTCGGCGAGCAGCTCGGCGTCCCCTTCAGATTTGCGAACGGGACGTTCGACGGGCTGGTGACCGGGCTGAACACCGGACGGCACGACATCATCATGTCCTCGATGACCGACACCCGGCAGCGCCAGCAGGGGCGGGACGAGCAGGGCCGGAAGGTCGGCGCGGGCGCGGACTTCGTCGACTACTTCAAGGCCGGTTCCTCGATCCTCGTCAAGAAGGGCAACCCGGAGGGCATCACCTCCCTGGACGACTTGTGCGGGGAGACCGTCGCTCTGCAGCGCGGCACGGCCAACGAGGACGTGGTCCGGCAGCAGAACAAGAAGTGCCAGAAGCCGATCGAGGTCCTCGCCTTCGAGAAGGACACCGAGGCCCTGCTCCAGCTGAAGCAGGGCCGGGCGGTGGCCGACATCAACGACTTCCCGGTGGCCGCCTACAACGCGAAGACCTCCGGTGGCGGCAAGGACTTCGAGGTCGTCGGCGACCAGATCAACGCCGCTCCGTACGGCATCGCCGTCAGCAAGCAGGACACCAGACTGCGCGGCGCGATCCGCCAGGCGCTCGCCGCGATCATGAAGAACGGTGAGTACCAGAAGGTCCTGGAGAAGTGGAACGTCACCAACGGGGCGCTTTCCGAGGCCACCGTCAACGCCGGCAAGTGAGCCGAGGTAACCCGTGTCCGATCCCGTCGACAACGCGGCGAAGGTCCCGCCCGAGGCGATCAAGGCGATCCCGGTGCGGCACTACGGCCGCTGGGTCAGCGCCGTGCTCGTGCTCGCGCTGCTCGCACTGCTGGGCGTGGCGCTTTCCGGCGCGCAGATCCAGTGGTCGACCGTGCCCGACTACCTCGACTACGAGACGGTGCTCAGGGGCGCGGGCAACACGCTGTTGATCACGGTCCTGGGCATGCTGGTGGGTGTCGTGCTCGGCACCCTGCTGGCCGTGATGCGGCTGTCGAAGAACCCGGTGGTCAGCAGCGTCGCCTGGGGCTACGTGTGGTTCTTCCGCGGCACGCCGGTGCTGGTGCAGCTGATGCTCTGGTACAACCTGGCGCTGATCTTCCCGCTGCTGGATCTCGGCTTCTACAAGGACGAGATGAACGACGTCATGACGCCGTTCCTCGCGTCGCTGCTGGGGCTCGGTCTCAACGAGGCCGCCTACATGGCGGAGATCAGCCGGGCGGGCATCCAGTCCGTGGACGAGGGCCAGACGGAGGCCGCGCACGCGCTGGGCATGACCGGTGGCCGCACGATGCGGCGGATCGTACTGCCGCAGGCGATGCGGGTGATCGTGCCGCCGACGGGCAACGAGTTCATCAACATGCTCAAGACCTCCTCGCTCTGTTTCGCCATCCAGTTCGACGAGCTGATGAAGGCGGTCACCGACATCTCCTCGCGGAACCTCGCCGTGATGGAGCTGCTGATGGTGGCGACGATCTGGTATCTCGTCCTCACCACGGTCTTCAGTGTCGGCCAGTTCTACGTCGAGCGGTACTTCCAGCGTGGCTCCGCCCGCGCGCTGCCCGACACCCCCTTGCAGAAGGCGAGACGGAACCTGATGACGTTCAGCCATGGCACCGGGTCGGGGGCGAAGCCGTGAACCCGATGGTGAGGGCCGAGGGCGTGCACAAGTCCTTCGGCGCTGCCCATGTCCTCAAGGGCATCGACCTGGAGGTCGCCCCGGGCGAGGTCTTCTGCCTGGTCGGCCCCTCGGGCTCCGGCAAGTCGACCTTCCTGCGGTGCATCAACCACCTGGAGAAGATCAGCGCCGGCCGCCTCTGGGTCGACGGCCGCCTTGTGGGTTACCGGCAGAAGGGGGACAAGATCTACGAGCTGAAGGAACGCGAGGTCGCCGCGCAGCGCCGGGACATCGGCATGGTCTTCCAGCGCTTCAACCTCTTCCCGCACATGACGGCGCTGGAGAACGTCCTGGAGGCGCCCATGCAGGTCAAGGGCGAGACCAAGGCGGTCGCGGGGGAGCGGGCCCGCAGACTGCTCGACCGGGTCGGGCTCGGCGACAGGGGCGACCACTATCCCGCGCGGCTCTCCGGCGGTCAGCAGCAGCGCGTCGCCATCGCCCGCGCGCTGGCCATGGAGCCGCAGCTGATGCTCTTCGACGAGCCGACCTCGGCGCTCGACCCGGAGCTGGTCGGCGAAGTCCTGGACGTCATGCGGGGGCTGGCCGAGGAGGGCATGACCATGATCGTCGTGACACACGAGATGGGCTTCGCGCGGGAGGCCGGCGACTCGCTGGTCTTCATGGACGACGGTGCGGTCGTCGAATCGGGCCACCCGCGCGAGGTGCTGTCGCATCCGCGGCACGAGCGGACGAAGTCCTTCCTGTCCAAGGTCCTCTGAGCGCCGGGCGGTCATCGGACGGCTGGGGGACGGTCATCGGACGGGCGGGGGACGGGCGGGGAAAGGCAGCCGGGCCTCCGCATACGCTGGAGCCGTACCGTCCCCGCGCACCCCTGGGAGCCCTCTTGTACTTCACCGACCGCGGCATCGAGGAGCTGGAGAAGCGGCGCGGCGAGGAGGAGGTCACCCTCGGGTGGCTGTCCGAGCAGCTGCGCACCTTCGTCGACCTCAATCCGGACTTCGAAGTGCCGGTCGAACGGCTGGCGACCTGGCTGGCGCGTCTCGACGACGAGGACGACGAGGACGACGACGAGTGACGGGGGCGGGTCGCGTATGTCGCGACACCCTCCTTGCTTAGCGGGTAGTCGCGACATATCGTGTCTCTGGGCGGCGTGGTACGTCGCCGTTCGTCTCCTCCGTCCCTCCCAGGGAGGCCGCCGTGCCCGCCCACCGCTCAGGGCAGATCACGGAGCCGAGCACGCTCGACTTCTCAGCTCCCGTCGAAGAGCTGCAGATCCGTGTCGTCAACGGCACGGTGAACGTGGTCGGCACGGACGAGCCCACCGCCCGCGTCGAGATCGCCGAGCTGCACGGCCCGCCCCTGTCGGTGACGCACGTCGGCGGCAGCCTTGTCGTCGCCTATGAGGACCTGCCCTGGCAGGGCTTCCTCAAGTGGCTCGACGGCAAGAGCTGGCGGCGCGAGGTCGTCGTCTCGGTGTCGGTGCCCGCACACGTCCGGCTCACGGTGGGCGTCGTCGGCGCGAGCGCGGTCGTCTCCGGAATCCGGGGCCGTACGGACGTGCGAGGCGTGTCCGGCGGCATCACCCTCGTCGGCCTGCGGGGCGAGGTGCACGCGGAGACGGTCACCGGCCATGTCGAAACCCAGTCCCTGCAGGGGCCGCTCCGCCTGCACACCGTCTCCGGGGAGTTCACCGTCATCGACGGCAGCGGCGCGGACATCGAGGCGGGCTCCGTCAGCGGTGACATGATCCTCGACCTGGCCCCGGCGGACGAGGCGGCCGACATCAGCCTCACCACCGTCTCCGGCGCGGTCGCCGTCCGGCTGGCTCATTCCGCCGACACCCGGGTGCGGGCCAGTACCACCGGCGGCAGACTCTCCAGCGCCTTCGGCGAACTGCGCTCCGAGGGCCCGCGAGGCGCCAAGCGCCTGACCGGCACCCTGGGCGCCGGCAGCGGCAGGCTGACGGCCACCTCCGTCTCGGGGGCCATCGCCCTGCTGTGCCGCCCGCCCGCCGAGGAGCCCGCCGGTTTCGACGACGAGCCGCCGGCGGACGCAGCCTTCCTCCGTAAGGACATCTGACATGCCTCCCGTCTTCGCCCACGGGCGGCTCCGCCTCTACCTGCTGAAGCTTCTCGAGGAGGCGCCCCGGCACGGCTACGAGGTCATCCGGCTGCTGGAAGAACGCTTCCAGGGGCTGTACGCGCCCTCCGCCGGTACGGTCTATCCGCGGCTCGCCAAGCTGGAGGCCGAGGGGCTGGTCACGCACGCCACCGAAGGCGGCCGCAAGGTCTACTCGATCACCGACGGCGGCCGCGCCGAACTCGCCGCCCGGCAGGGCGAACTGGCCGAGCTGGAGCTGGAGATCCGGGACTCGCTCGCCGCGCTCGCCGCCGAGATCAGGGCCGACGTCAGCGGCTCGGCGAGCGCACTGCGGCAGGAGATGCGGGCGCAGGCCCAGAGCACCCGTGACGTTGGTGCGGGAGGCGAGCGCCAGGCGAAGGAGGAACTGAGGCGCGCCAAGCGGGAGTGGAGGGAACAGGCGCGCCGTGCCCAGGAGGAGGCCCGGCAGGCCCGTCATCAGGCGGACCAGGAACGCGCCGCCCACGCGGACGCGGTGAGGCACATCGGGCGCGTCACCCGGCAGGTCCAGGAGCAGCTGCGCACCCAGGCGAACGCCGGTGACTGGCAGGGGGTTATGCAGTCGGGGCTCTCCGAACTGGCACGCCAGATGGGCGACATGGGGTGGGGCACCGACCACGGCCAGGCATGGACCTCGCACTCCAGGGCGGATCACGCCGGGCCGGAGCACCCCTCGGCGGCGGATCAGCCTGCGGCACCGGACCAGCCTGCGGCACCGCCCTCCTCCGGCGACCCGGTGCGCGATCTGGAACGGATGCTGGACGGCTTCCGCGACGAGCTGCGCGACACCGCCCGCGACACCGGCGTCACCGAGGAGCAGCTGCGCGAGGTACGCCGCCAACTGTCCGCCGCCGCCGCGCACATCGGCGCGGCGCTGCGGTCACCGAGCGGCTGACCGGACCGGCCCCGGCCCCCTCAGCTGGTGAGGACGACCTTGCCGAAGAGGTCGCCGCTGTGCATCTTCTCGAAGCCCTCGCGCGCACGGTCGAGCGGCAGCGTGGAGTCCACGACGGGCCGTACGCCCTTCGCCGCGCAGAAGCTGAGAAGCGAAGCCAGCTCCTCCTTGCCGCCCATCGTCGAGCCCACGATCCGCAGTTCGAGGAAGAAGACCCGGTTCAGCTCGGTGGCGGAGGGGTTCGGGCCGCTGGTCGCGCCCGCGATCACCAGGGTGCCGCCGGGCTTCAGGGACTTCACCGAGTGGGACCAGGTCGCCGCGCCCACCGTCTCGATCACGGCGTCGACCCGCCTCGGCAGCCGCTCGCCGTTCTCGAACGCGCCCTCGGCCCCCAGATCCACGGCCCGCTTCCGCTTCGCCTCGTCCCGGCTGGTGGCGAAGACCCGCAGGCCGGCCGCGGCGCCCAGCACGATCGCCGCCGTCGCCACGCCGCCGCCCGCGCCCTGCACGAGCACGGAGTCGCCGGGGCCGACCCGTGCGTTGGTGAACAGCATGCGGTAGGCGGTCAGCCAGGCGGTCGGCAGACAGGCCGCGTCCTCGAAGGAAAGCTCCTTCGGCTTGGGAAGCACGTTCCACTGCGGTACGGCTACCCGCTCGGCGAAGGTCCCCTGGTACTTCTCGGTGAGGATCGAACGCGGCTCGCGCGGGCCGACGCCGTGACCGGTCTGGCCGATCACGGGATAGAGCACCACCTCGTTGCCGTCGGCGTCGACGCCCGCGGCATCGCAGCCGAGGATCATCGGCAGGGACTCCGAGGTCAGGCCCACTCCGCGCAGCGACCACAGGTCATGGTGGTTGAGAGAGGCGGCCTTGACGTCGACGGTCGTCCAGCCCGGCGGGACCTCGGGCTCGGGCCGTTCCCCCAACTCCAGTCCGTTGAGCGGCTGATCCGGGTCGAGGTGTGCGGCGTAGGCAGCAAACATGATCGGTACGCTAACGCCACGGGGCGAGGCCAACCAGCCCCCGCCCCGTGAAGCGACGTACGTCACCCGGCTGCCCGGCTGCCCGGCTGCCCGGCTGCACGGCCAGAGCCAGAGCCAGAGCCGGAGGAAAGTCTCGAGGGGGAGCGATGGAACGCAGGACACAGGAGATCCAGCTGCCCGGCGGGGAGAGGATGCTCGCCGCAGTCACCCTGCTCAGGCCGGAACCGTCGACCGACCGGGGCGAGGGTGAGGACAGGGGAGGCGAGCGGCCGTACACCGACGGGGGCAGCTCCGTGAGCGATCTGCGGACCACCCTGGAGACCGACCGCGGACGGGCCCCGGAGCCGGACCACGGCGGCGCCCAGGACGCACTCGACCGTCACCGGGACCATGCCCACGACCGCGCCCACCACCGCGACGGCGGGTACGAGTACGAGGACACCGGCGCGCTGGACACCCTCGCCAGCCGGGTCCAGGGCCTCAACGAACTGGTGAGCGGCGTGGGTTCGGCGGTGCTGGAAGCCGCCCGCGCCACCCGGCCCGACGAGGTCGCCGCGACCTTCGGGGTCGAGTTCGCGGCGAAGGCGGGCCGTGCGGTGGCGATGCTTGCCGACGGCGAGGCCAAGGGGTCGATCTCCGTCACCCTCACCTGGCGACTGGACGGGTCGCAGGGGACTGCCGGTCCCGGGCCCGCCGCCGGCCCGCCCGGTGAGGGTGCCCCCACCGCTCCCTGACGGCCGCTGGCGCGCCCGGACACGCTCGGCGCTTTCTGACGCTCCTTCACACCGCTCTCGCGAGGTGTTTGCGCCGTGCACTAATCTTGCCCTTCTCGCGATCGGATTACGGGAGGGACGAGGGGGTACGGGTGCGGGAGTTGCGCGTGATCGACAGCCGTGCCGAGTGGTGGCGCCCGAGCCTGCCCTCGTGCGCCGTGTGTGTGCTGTGAGCGCCGTCGAGAGCTTCGTGCGGGCGGCCGTCGTGCGGATAGGCGCGCCGGGCGACGGGTATGACCGACGCAGTCCCGCGTTCTGGGGCAGCGGTTTCTTCGTCGCACCCGGCTGGGTGCTGACGTGCGCACACGTGGTGGGCAGCGGAGGGGGTGCCGTGTGGAGGGGTGAGCGCGTCATCGGCGTCACCACGGGGGCAGGGCAGGAGTTCGCGGGGGAGCTGGTGTGCGGGCTGCCCCCGCCCGCCGACCCCGAGCGTCCGCCCTCCCCCTGGGGCGATCCCGACCTCGCGCTCGTCCGGGTGCCGGAGGCGACCGATCCCTCCTGCCTCTGGCTCAGTGACCGCTCGGCCCTCGCCCCGGCCGAGGTGGGGCTGTACGGCTACATGGCCGGGCCCGGAGGCGGTCAGGTCTTCGCGGGCGGTGCCGGGCTGGCCAGTGGCGGCAGCGGCGGGCCACTGATGCTCAGCGGGAGCTATCTCCCCTCGGGCTGCTCGGGTGGCCCCGTCGTCGACCAGCAGCGCGGCAGCGTCATCGGCGTCAACAAGGGCCGGGCCAGGGGCGAGGCCAATTCCGCACTGGCCACCCCGATCACCGCGCTGCGGACGTTCTGCGACGCGGGGCCCGCCGCGCTGGGCGCCTGGCAGGAGGCGCTGCGCGCCCACGACGAGCACCACCTGGCCCGCTATCTGGGCTCCGGCCCGAGCTGGCCGCGGCTCCAGGTGGAGCTCGCCCCGGGCGGCCAAGGCTTCACGGCCGACCACCGCGCCGAGTTGTACGGGCGGTTCGCCGAGCTCCCGCCCCCGGCCAGCGCCGGACAGGTGCTGGCGCTCGTGGACGAAGCACGCCGCGGGGTGCTGATGGAGCCGTACGCCGTGGAGGTGCACGCGCCGAGCAGCTGGCGGGAGGGCGCCGGGCTGATCTACGACCCGCACGACGGCCTGCCGAGCGGTCCGGGCAGCACCCGCGACCTGGAGCGCGAAGCGGTAGTGCTCTACGCGGCGCACGTCTGCGCCGCGCTCTCCCGCGCGGCGGCCACCCCCGACGGTCCCCGCGCGACGGGCCCGGACGCGCTGGGCGCACTGCGCACCTGGGTCGAGACCATGTCCCGCTCCCTGCGGAACGGCCTGATCCGCCAGCGCGTCCCCCGCATCCTGGACAGCGGCCGTCCCGCCGCCGATCCCCGCGCGGACCCGTCCGCCGACCCGCGCGCGGGCGCGCACACCGGTGCGTACGCCTACGCCGATGTGCTCGTCGAGATCGACCCGGACCTCTACGGCACGCACGCGTGGCGGATCAAGCTGGTCCGGGAGGACGGCGAGGTCACCCCCGTCCGGCACAGCGAACTGGGCGTGCCCCGCACGGAGCTGGAGGGCGACATACGGAGCGCGCTGGCCACCGCGCTGGACCGCGGCGACATCGGCGAGCACCTGGCGGCCGTCGACTTCAGCCTGCCGCGCGCGCTCTTCGACGAGCCGGTGGAGACCTGGCGGGCCCGCGAGCCCCGTGCCGACGAGCCGTTCAGCCCGCACACCCTGCCGCTCGGGCGGCGCCGTCCGGTCGCCCTGCGCGACGCGCAGCGCAGACTCCAGCAGGTCACCCCCGAATGGCGCCGCCGCTGGACGGGCATCGCCCGAGGGGCGCTGGACGCCGTCCCGCTCTGCCTCGAGGTGCCCGAGCACGGACACGACGCCGCCCTGCCCGAGGACGGCGACGCCGCCTACGGGCGATTGCTCGACGCCCCCCTGCACGCGGTCCCGGTGCACTGCTCACGCGGCGGCAGCGGCCGGGGAGCTGCGGCTCTCGGCGTCGCGCTCGCCGCCGGACACCCGGTCGCACTGTGGCGCCGCTGCGACGAACGGCACACGGACTGTGCCGAGTTCTACGACCGCGCGGCCGTACTGCTTCGCTCACTGCGCCACGGCAACGGCAACCCCCGGCTGCCCGAACTCGTCCGCTCACTGCGCAATCAGACCGTCGGTCAGGGCACCGGACCCGAGGTGGCCTGGGCGCGGCAGCTCGTTCTCCTCTACGATCCGCCCCATGGGCAACAGCCCGCCGAGACCACGCTGCACGCACCGCCGCTCCGCAGGTGACCGCCGAGGAGACCGACCCGCACCCACCCGTCCGGACCGCCCCGACCCCGCCGACGAGACACCGACCAGCCAGGGCCGACCACAGCCATGAGGAGCATGAGGAGCCCACATGAGCGATTGGCGTATCTACCGGGGAGCGGGCCTGCCGCATGACGGTGTGCGGCGGTTGCCGGACCCTCCGCCGTGGCGGGACTTCACCCTCCCGGAGGGCGGCGACCAGCTCGGTGCCGGCGCCGCCGATCAGGCGGGTTCGCACCGGAGACTCGGTGTGCAGCGGCAGTTGGTGGAGAATCTCCACCCGCGGCCCGAGGAGGTCGAGGCGGTCAACGCCGCGCTCTATCTGCGCCGTCCGCTGCTGGTCACCGGGAATCCGGGCACCGGCAAGTCGACGCTGGCGCACGCCGTCGCGCACGAGCTGGGCCTGGGCCGGGTGTTGAACTGGCCGATCGTCAGCCGCACCACACTTCAGGACGGGCTGTACCAGTACGACGCGATCGGCCGGCTCCAGGACGTCCAGCTGGATCGCGCGGTGGAGCGGAGCGGTCCGGCGGAGGCGGCGGACGACCCCGCGGGCGAGCCCGCCGCCCACCGCCCGCCCATCGGCTCGTACATCCGCCTCGGCCCCCTCGGCACCGCGCTGCTGCCCAGCCCCGACGGCCTGCCCCGGGTGCTGCTCGTCGACGAGCTGGACAAGAGCGACATCGACCTGCCCAACGACCTGCTCAACGTGCTGGAAGAGGGCGAGTTCACGATCCGTGAGCTGGAGCGCGGCGCGGACCGTGATCCGGTCACCGAGGTGCTCACCGACGACGGAGCCAAGGTGCCGGTGACGGGCGGCCGGGTGCGCTGTACGGCCTTCCCGTTCATCGTCCTCACCTCCAACGGGGAGCGGGACTTCCCCGCCGCGCTGCTGCGCCGCTGCATCCAGCTGGAGCTGAAGCCCCCGACCGAGAAGCAGCTCGCCGCGATGGTCACCGCGCACCTCGGCGAGGAGGCCGCGGCCGAGGGCGAGGAGTACATACAGCGCTTCCTCGCCCGTGACCCCGGCCAGGTGGTGGCGACCGACCAACTGCTGAACGCCCTGTTCCTCACCCAGCGCGCAGCGGGCGCCGAGCGGGTGACCCGCAACCGTCTCGCCGAGATGCTGCTGCGCCGCCTGGACCGCCCGAGGTGATGGCAGATGTCGACGCCGCCCAGGAGGCGGCAGCCGGCAGGGCTCGCGGAGCTGATCGAGCGGCTGCGTGAAGCGGGCGGCGAACCCACGGCGCTGGAGCTGGCGGAGGCCCTCTGGCTGGCCCATCGGACGGCGCCCTTCGCGGGCGGCGCCGACCCGGCCCGCGGCGGCGAACCGCCCCAGACGGGTTCCGTCCCGCCGGACGCCTCCGCACCGCAGCTTCTCGACCCGCCCGCCGCCCCGCCGCCGGAGGCGCCGCACGGCCTGACCGAGCAGTCCGCACCCGTCTCGCTCTACGCACCCGACAGGTACGGCGGCCGCCCGGATCTCGCCTTCCCGGTGCACGCTCCCGCGGCCAGCACGCTGCCCGGCCTGCTGGGCCTCCAGCGTGCCCTCCGGCCGCTGATGGGATACCGGCCCCAGCTGCCGCCCGTCTCCGGACCGCTGGACGAGGACGCGAGCGCCGAACTGAGCGCGCGCAGCGGTGCCGTACGCCCCGTCTTCGGGCGGACCGAGCGGCGCGGCGCCGAGATCCAGCTGCTGATGGACGCCTCCACGACGGCCTCCGTGTGGCAGCTCACCTTCGACTGCCTGCGGCAGACCTGCGAGCAGCTCGGCGCTTTCCGCGATGTGCAGGCGCTCTATCTGCACCGGGCTCCGGACGGCACGCCGCTCATCGGCACCGGCCCCGAGCGGGAGGCCACCCGGCTGCGCCCGGCGGATCAGTACCGCGACACCACGGGCCGCCGGCTCACTCTGATCGTCAGCGACTGTGTGGGACCGCTGTGGCAGGACGGCGGCGCGCAGCGCCTGCTGCACCGCTGGTCGTCCGGTTCGCCGCTGGCCGTCGTCCAGCCGCTGCCGCCCCGGTTATGGCCGCGTACGGCGCTGCCCGCCGAGCCCGGCGTGCTGCTGCGGGCGGGGCGGCCGGGCACCCGGCTCTCCTTCGAGCGGGACGGTTACGGCCCGCCGCCCCCGGAGGACGCGCTGCCGGTGCCGGTGCTGCTGCCCACCCCGGGTGCGCTGGGCAGCTGGGCGAGCCTGCTGGGCGGCGGCGGTACGGGCAGCGCGCGCGGGGCGGCGGCCTGGGTGCGGCCCCGGCACCATGCGATGCCGGTACCGGCGGTCGGCGGGTCCGTGGGGGCCGGGGGCCGGGGGCCGGACCCCCGCGAACTGCTGCGTGCCTTCCGGGCCTCCGCCTCCCCGGGCGCGCTGCAGCTGGCCGTCCATCTGACGGCTGTCCCTCTGGTGCTGCCCGTCATCCAGCTGGTGCAGGAGGCGATTCTGCCGGGCACCGGGCCGATGGAGCTGGCCGAGGTGCTGCTCAGCGGGCTGCTGGAGCGGCTGCCGGGCATCGACGGCTCGCCCGGCCCGCGCTACGTCTTTGTGCCCGGCGTGCAGGAGCTGCTGTTCCAGTCGCTGGACCGGAGCGCGGCGATGCTGGTGCTCAAGTACGTCTCGGAGTACGTCACCAGGCGCTTCGGCAAGGGCACCCGCAACTTCCCGGCACTCGCCGTGGCCCAGCTCTCTGGGCTCTCGGGGCGCGGTGGTGCGGACGCGACCGGTGGCCTCGACGTCACCGAGGTCACCGACGCCGTCCGGCACGCTCCGGGGCAGCCGGACGGCCACCCGGCCGACGACCTGTTCGCCGAGGTCCCGGCCCAGGTGGTCCGCTGGTACGCACCGGAGGCCCCGGCGTCCAGCGGGCTGGCGGAGGCGTGGCGGCTGCTGCGCCGCTGGTGGGAGCAGGGCGACCCGGAGCTGCTGCGCATCGCCCGGGAGCATGCCGAGGCCGCGATCGCCGCGCTCGAGCGTTCGGCTTCCGCCGGTTCCTCCGGCACCGCCGGTTCCTCCAGCACCGCCGATCCCGCAGGCACCGATCCCGCAGGCACCGGCGAGCTCTCGCGCGCCCGGCTGGTGCTCGGCCAGGTGCTGCACGCCCTCACCGAGACCGGCGCGGTCCGCCGCGAACCGCGCCTGGCCCGCAGCCTGCTGCACGACGCGGCGGCCCAGCTGAGCGGCCAGGACCTGGACACCCGGTTCGCGCTGGCCGCCGTCCAGCACGACCTGTGGGAGGCCGAGGGGGACCCGGCGCATCTGCACGCCGCACGGCGCACGCTGTCCCGGATGGCGGACGAGGCCGCCGCCTCCGGCCGGCCGCTGCCCGAGGGGACCGAGGTCCGGCGCAGGCTGTGGCTGGGCCGCGTGCTGCTGGCGCTTTCCCGCTCGGAGCAGGCGGCGGGCACTGGCCAGCGCACCCACGCCGCCGCGGCCGTACGTGAACTGCGCGCGGCTGCCGGCCTGCTGGAGTCCGCGGGCGGCGAGGAGCGGCGGTTGTGCGCCGTCCTGCTCGATCTCAGCGGTGCGCTCCGCGAGGTCGCCGCCACCCCGGCCGACCGCCTTGCGAACCTGGACCGGGCCGAAGCCGCGGCGGGCGACAGCGATGCGCTCCGCCTGCGCTGCGCCCGCGCCAGGGCCCGGGTGCACCGGGACACCGGGGACTGGGCGGCGGCGGACTTCGCGTACGCGGCGGCCGAGGCGTTCGCCGAGCGGGACAGCCCCGACCGCGGTGAACTGCTCGCCGAATGGGGCACCATGCTGCTGGACGGCGCGGATGACACCACCCGCGCCGAGGGCGTACTGCGGGAGGCGCTCACCGCAGCCCCGCCGGACGGGCCGCTGGCCGCCCGTCTCCCCCTGCTGCTCGGCCGCGCGCTGGTGGCCCGCTTCGCCCGCGAGCACTTCCTGCCGGATCTGTACGAGGGCAGCCATCTGCTGGAGCAGGCGGCCCGGAAGGCGCGGGACAGCGCGCTGCGGGCCGAGGCATGGCGCCTGCTCGGCTCGGCGGAGCAGCAGCGCCCGGACAGCCACCTGCGCCGGGAGAGGACCGAACGGACGCTGCGCCGCTCCCTGGCGGAGGCCCGCCGGGCAAGAGGCCGCGCGGCGGCCTCGGTTGCCGTCGCGCGCGCCTGCCACGCGCTCGCCGCCCACCACGAGCGGCAGGGCCGTACGCATACCGCGCTGACGGACTACCGTGCCGCCGCGGCCGAATGGCAGCAGCTCGCCTCCGAACTGCACGAACTGCCCTGGGCGGAGGTACGGGAGACCCGCGAGCGGGTCGCCGCGCTGGAGGCCGGATGAACGAGGGTGCCCGGATCGAATGGGTTTCCGTATCGGGGGCTTCGGGAAGAACCTTCCACTGGCGTTGACAGCCTCCTGCGAGGGGCGGGGCAGGGAGGAGAAGCGTGTGCCGAAGCAGGTCCGGGGCCCGTACCCAGAGGCGGGCCGTGAACGGGCGGGAGCACCCTACCTGCCCGACCTCACAGGGGTTGACCTGCATGCCTTGCGGGTGATGGACGATCCGGTGCTGCTGGCCGCGGTCGACGAGGTGCTGTGCCATCCGGAGCGGTTCGCCGAATCGTGGGAGGGGGGCGAAACCACCGAAGGTGGGGTCGATCAAGAAAGGCACTCGGTGCCTACCGTGTCGGCAAGCAGTCGTCGAACAACGTGATCGGGCCATATTTCGTCTCGGGGAGTGGATCGGTGCCGGCCGTCGCAGCCCCGTTTGAGATCAGCTCTGCGATGCTGGCCTCCGTGGCAGACACGCGGTACGAGGCGGCCGACGACCGTCTTCTGCACGCAGGGCAGCACAGCCGACGCCTGGTGCTGCTGCGCGGACTGCTGGCGCAGATGGACCGGCACTCCGTGCCGCACCCCAAGCGTGAACGTCTGGACGACTACTGGCGCCTACTGGAGCGGGCGGAGTCGCGGGCACCGGTAGCTGCCCGCGAGGCACTCGCCTACCCCTCCATCGGCAACTGGCTCGTCCAGGCGCTCAGCGTCCCGGTCCGGGACATCTCCGCCCGCGGGGAATTCCTCGACGGCTTCGGAGCGATCGCCGCCGCGGTTGCCCTGCACGCTGGTGCCGGCTTCCGGATGACCTTGCCCACACAGGGTGGGCGGCTGACGCTCCCCGGCATCGGCGTGTACGAGGCGCGTACCGAGTCAGTGCGGCTGGTCGCCGGGCCGCGCAGCCTCCGGCTGACCTCCGGCGGGCGGGGCGGGGTCGTGCTCCGGACCGTTCCGGACGCCCCTTGCCGGCGCGCCCAGGGCCCGGCGGCGGGCTGGCGCGGGCTCCGGACGCTTCCCGGTGGCTCTGTGCTGCTCGACGATCTGGATCCGCACCGGGCCGGCCCCCCTCTCACCGCCCGATCGGCGCAGTCCGAGTCCGGCTCCGGGCTTGGCAGCAGACGTCTGCGGGCATGGCGGTCCCGCTGGCAGGCCGCTCTGGCGCTGCTGGGGTCGGCCGACCCGGGCCGCCGGACAGAAGTGGCTTCGCTTGTGCGCTCGGTGGTGCCGCTGGAGCGGGAGTCGGGCGCGGTGGTCAGCGCGACACTGCGCGCGGCCCCGTGGAGTGTGCTCACCGGACTGCCCGAATCCGCACATGACATGGCCACTGTGCTGGTGCATGAGGTACAGCACAGCAAGCTCGCGGTGCTCTCCGACCTGGTGCCGCTGCATCCGGCGGAAGGTCCGGCGGTGCACCAGGTGAGCTGGCGGCCCGACCCGCGCCCGGTCGGCGCCGTACTGCAGGGCACATACGCGCATCTGGCGCTGGCAGACCTCTGGTACCGGATGGCCCAGCGCACGGGAGCGTCACCCGCCGCGCGCGATGTGGCCCGCCGCCGCTGCGCGCACTACCGTGAACAGACGGACGAGGCCCTCGTCTTGCTGTTGCGTTCCGGTGAGCTGACTTTCGCGGGGGAGGTTTTCACCCGCGCCATGCGGCGCCACCACACGAGTCTGGCACCCCCGCGCGGTTCCGGGGGCGCATCGGAGCGAGTCCCTACCCGCCGTCGAGCCCAAGTCATCATCTCGTGACATAAGGTAATCTCGCTGCCGCGCACGACTCCGGCGCCACCGGAATTCTGACGCGGCACCACATGGGAACCGCAGCGCGCAGGGCAGTGCGGGGCGCGCCTGGATCGACGAGGAGGACACGCCCATGGTCGACGAGCGGCATCCGGGTGCGAGCGCAGCTCCGCCGCACCGGGCGGAACGCGTCCTGGTGGTCTTCCCTGGATACCACCGCTCCTGGGCCAGTTGGCTGACCCAGCGGCTTGAGAGTTATGGCTGCCGTGCCACGCTGCAGCGGTGGGACCCGTCCCGCGACCAGCCCCTCGACGAGGCACTCGGTGATCTCCTGCTCGCACCCGGCCGGGTGCTGCTGGTGCTCAGCGACTGGTTCTTCCAGCTCGGCCCGCGCCGCGAGGCCGAGTGGAACACGGTTCTCCGCGACTTCGTGCCTTCGCGTGCGGAGCGCTTCGCCGCAGTGAACCTCACCAACCGCACCCTGCTGCCCGCTACCGCCGTACTGGAACCGGCAGACCTGTGGGGTGTCGGAGAGGAGGAGGCGGAGCGACGGCTGCTGGCCCGGCTCGATCTCACCGGGGCACGGTCACCGGCGCCCATGGCTGGACCGGTCTCCCGCTACCCCAACGACCCGGTGGCCGTCTGGGGTGACGTGCCGCGCCGCAACAGGCAGTTCACCGGACGCGACGACTTGCTCAACACCATCCAGCAGCGGCTGACCGACGCTGCCGAAGGCGCGTCCGTCTGCGCGCTGGTCGGCATGTCCGGCATCGGCAAGACACAGCTCGCGGCGGAGTACGCTCACCGCTTCAGCCCGGACTACGACGTCGTGTGGTGGGTCAACTCCGACCAGCGCAACACCCAGCGCGAGCGCTTCGGCGAACTCGCCGTCGAGCTTGATCTGACCCGCAGCTCCGAACCGGGCGAGCGGATTCGAGTCGTACGGGACGCACTGCGCAGGGGCGAGCCGTACCAGCGCAGCCTGATCATCTTCGACAGCTGGGAGGAGAGTGAGGAAGCCGCCCACTTTCTCCCCCGGGGCGGCACCAGCCATGTGCTGATCACCTCGCGCAACCGGTCCTGGGGTGCAAGTACGGCCGTGGTGGAGGTCGCCGGATTCGTGCGCGCGGAGTCCACCGCCTATCTGATGCGGCGCGCACCGCACGTCTCCGCCGAGGAGGCTCATCAGGTCGCCGCGGAGTTCCAGGACGTTCCCCTCCAGATGGCCCAGGCGGCCGCGCTGCTGGGGGAGTCGGGGATGGAGGCCGCCGAGTACCTGCGGATGGTGCGCGGGGGCACCAGCCGGCCCGGCGACACGGCGGCGCTCAGCCGCTACCTCATCGATTACTCGGAGTCCTCGCTGACCTCCTGGTCGATACTGATCAACAGGCTGCGCAAGTCCGAGCCCCACGCGGTTGAACTCCTTACCCTGTGCTCCGCGTTCGCTCCGGGCAGCATCCCGGTGGGCCTGGCACGCGGCCTCTCCACGGAGGATCTTCCGGAGCGGTTGCGCTGGATCAACTCCGATCTCCCCGCTTGGACCCGTGCCATGGAGACACTGGTCAACTACTCGGTGCTGAGCTGGGACTCCCGTGCCGGGACGAAGCGAGAGGCCGGTCCCGAGGAGCAGTCGGTGCACATGCACCGGCTGGTGCACGGAATTGTCGGGGACCTGACGCAGGGGGACGACCGGGAGATGTACCGGCAGGTGGTGCGCAGCCTGCTGGCCGAGGCCGATCCGCGCCGCCCCGAGGACAGCAGGACGTGGCCCCGGTACGCCGAACTCCTCCCGCATCTCGACCCGTCCGGGGCGTTGTCCTCCACCGGTACGCGGGTGCGGACCCTGCTGCTCAACTGCCTCCGCTACTGCTACACCGGCGGCGAATACCAGGTCGGGGCCGAGCTCGCTGAGCGGATCAGGGAGCAGTGGTCCGAGAGCTCCGGGCCCGACGACCCCTCCATGCTCGTCCTCACCACGCATCAGGGCAACATCCTGCGTGCCAGCGGACGCTTCCGGGAGGCGTACGCGCTGGACAGTGCCCGGCTGGAGCGGTTGCGTGCGGTGCCTGGTGCCGACGAGGAGGCGCTGCTGACGGCCACCAGCTGTCTGGCCGCGGACCAGCGCTTTCTGGGTCAGTACGCGGAGGCACTCCAGCTCCAGCGGGAGGTCGTCTCCACCGCGGAGGAGCTGTTCGGGCCGGACGAGTCGACCACTCTCCTCGCGTCTCACAACCTGGCGGGCGGTCTGCGGCTGATCGGCCACTACGCCGAGGCGTACGAGACCGACATCCAGACCCTCCGCAGGCGCGAGACCCTCCTGCGTGCCCGTCACCCCCACACCCTCAGCTCGGCGAACGCCTGCGCCCGCGACCTGCGGCTGATGGGCCGCTACCAGGAGGCGCTGGCGCGCCAGGAACTGGGTGTGCGGCGCTATGTGCAGGTGCTCGGCGCGCAACACACCATGACGCTCTGGGCACGCCACAACCTGGTGCTCTGCGAGCGCCGCGCCGGAGCGGCGAAGCAGGACACCGGCACGGTGCTGGCCAGCCTGCTCGAGCAGCAGGAGCAGGCGAACGGGCGGAGTCACTTCAGCACCCTCGCGGTGCTCACGGACTACGGCAACTACCTGCGCCAGTACGGCGACGTCCGGCAGGCCAAGGACTTGATCGCGGAGGCGGAGGACGGCTACCGCAGGCTGCTCGGCCAGGCGCACCCCGTGCCGACCGGCATGCAGACGAACGTGGGCCTCATCCTCCAGGCCGAGGGACTTCGGGACAGCGCGCTCAACATGTTCGAACAGGCGCTGGCGGGGCTGCGCACCCTCCTGGGCGACGACCACCCGGTGACGCTCGGCTGCGCGCTGAACGCCGCGGGCGGGCGGAACTTCACCGGGCGGCTGGAGGAGGCCGCCGAGCTGTCCCGGGACACGCTGCGCCGCTCCCGGCAGGTGATGGGCGAGGACCACCCGCTCACCCTCTCCTGCCAGGTCGCGCTCGCGGCGGACCTGCGGGCGCTGCGCGACGGTGCGGAGGCGGGGAAGCTGGAGGAGGACGCCCTGCAGCGGCTGGCCCGCACGCTGGGCGCGCAGCACCCGCACGCGCTCTCCGCGCGCCAGCGGGTGCGCCCCTACTGGGACTTCGAGCCCTACCTGGGCTGACGCCCGCACTTCACCACGCACCGACGGAGAGGGCCCCCGCCGAATTCGGCGGGGGCCCTCTCCGTCAGATGGCAGCCGACCGGCTCGCGGTCGGCGCCGGGCTCAGAGGT
Source organism: Streptomyces gossypii (assembly GCF_025165795.1). Classification (GTDB taxonomy): domain Bacteria; phylum Actinomycetota; class Actinomycetes; order Streptomycetales; family Streptomycetaceae; genus Streptomyces; species Streptomyces gossypii. The sequence goes on along the minus strand of NZ_JAJAGO010000008.1, from coordinate 115,596 downwards.
CGAAGACCTCCGCGCACAGCTGCCGCTGCTCTTCCGCGTGCCGCTTGCTGGAGCCGACGGCCGGCGAGGAGGACGAGGAGCGCGAGACCCGGCGCAGCCGGTCCGCGTTGTCCGGCGCCGCACCGATGATCAGATCCAGGTGGTCGACCAGGTTGAGCGCGATGAACGGCCACGCGCCCTGGTTGGCCGGCTCCTCCTGGGCCCACACGTACTTCTGGGCCTTGGTGTACGGCGCCAGCGTCTCCTGGATCTCCTTGCCCGGCAGCGGGTAGAGCCGCTCGATGCGGACGAGCGCGGTGTCCTTGAGGCCCCGCTTCTGCCGCTCGGCGTCCAGGTCGTAGTAGACCTTGCCGGTGCAGAAGACGACCTTGCGGACATCCTCGGCGTTGACCGTGTCGTCCCCGATGACCGGACGGAAGCCGCCGCTGGTGAACTCCTCCGCCGTGGACGTCGCCGCCTTGAGCCGGAGCATCGACTTCGGGGTGAAGATGATGAGCGGCCGGTGGTGCGGGTTGTGCACCTGCCAGCGCAGCAGATGGAAGTAGTTCGACGGCAGGGACGGCATCGCCACCGTCATGTTGTTCTGCGCGCACAGCTGGAGGAAGCGCTCGATCCGGGCCGAGGAGTGGTCCGGGCCCTGGCCCTCGTAGCCGTGCGGCAGGAGCAGCGTGACCCCGGAGGTCTGCGACCACTTCTGCTCGGCCGAGCTGATGAACTCGTCCACCACGGTCTGCGCACCGTTGACGAAGTCACCGAACTGCGCCTCCCACATCACCAGCGCCTCGGGGCGGGCGAGCGAGTAGCCGTATTCGAAGCCCATCGCCGCGTACTCGCTCAGCAGCGAGTCGTAGACGTTGAACCGGGCCTGGTCCTGGGAGAGGTACAGCAGCGGGGTGTAGTCCTCGCCGGTGTCGCCGTCGACCAGCACCGCGTGCCGCTGGCCGAAGGTGCCGCGCCGGGAGTCCTGACCGGCCAGCCGGACGGGGGTGCCCTCCATGACCAGGGAGCCGAAGGCGAGCATCTCGCCCGTCGCCCAGTCGATGGTGCCGTCCTCGACCTGGGCCGCGCGCCGCTGGAGCTGCGGCAGCAGCCGGGGGTGCACCTTGACCCGGTCGGGGATGTTGACCTGGGACTCGGCGATCCGCTTGACGACCTCCTGGCTGATGCCGGTCTCCATCGGGACCGGGAACTCCGCGGTGATGTGCGGAGCCTCGGCCGGCGGCGGCGCCGTCGTCGCGTCGCGCACCTCGGTGAAGACCTTCTCCAGCTGCCCCTGGAAGTCCTGGAGCGCCTGCTCCGCCTCCTCCATGGTGATGTCGCCCCGGCCGATCAGCGATTCGGTGTAGAGCTTGCGCACCGAGCGCTTCTTGTCGATCAGGTTGTACATCACCGGCTGGGTGAAGTTGGGGTTGTCCATCTCGTTGTGGCCGCGGCGGCGGTAGCAGATGAGGTCGATGACCACGTCCTTGTTGAACGCCTGCCGGTACTCGAAGGCCAGGCGTCCCACGCGGACGACGGCCTCCGGGTCGTCACCGTTCACATGGAAGATCGGCGCCTCGATCATCCGCGCCACGTCGGTGCAGTACATCGAGGAGCGCGCCGACTCGGGCGCCGCGGTGAAGCCGACCTGGTTGTTGATCACGATGTGCACGGTGCCGCCGCAGCGGTAGCCGCGCAGCTGCGACATGTTCAGCGTCTCGGCCACCACGCCCTGGCCCGCGAAGGCCGCGTCGCCGTGCACCTGGAGCGGCAGCACCGTGAAGTCCGTGCCGCCCTTGCCGATGATGTCCTGCTTCGCGCGGGCGACGCCCTCGACGACCGGGTCCGCCGCCTCCAGGTGGGAGGGGTTGGCGGTGAGCGAGACGTTGATCTGCTCGCCGTCCAGGCCGGTGAAGGTGCCCTCGGCGCCGAGGTGGTACTTGACGTCGCCGGAGCCGTGCATCGACTTCGGGTCGAGGTTGCCCTCGAACTCGCGGAAGATCTGGGCGTACGACTTGCCCACGATGTTCGCCAGGACGTTGAGCCGGCCGCGGTGCGCCATCCCGATGACCGTCTCGTCCAGCCGCGCCTCGGCCGCGGCGTCGATCACCGCGTCCAGCAGCGGGATGACCGACTCGCCGCCTTCCAGCGAGAAGCGCTTCTGACCGACGTACTTCGTCTGCAGGAACGTCTCGAACGCCTCTGCGGCGTTGAGCCTGCGCAGGATCCGCAGCTGCTCCTCACGCTCCGGGGAGGAGTGCGGCCGCTCGACGCGTTCCTGGATCCACTTGCGTTCCTTGGGGTTCTGGATGTGCATGTACTCGATGCCGGTGGTGCGGCAGTACGAGTCGCGCAGCACGCCCAGGATCTCGCGCAGCTTGGCCATCGAACGGCCCGCGAAGCCGCCGACCGCGAACTCGCGCTCCAAGTCCCACAGGGTGAGGCCGTGTTCGTTGATGTCCAGGTCGGGGTGCTTGCGCTGCTTGTACTCCAGCGGGTCGGTGTCGGCCATGACATGGCCGCGAACCCGGTAGGAGTGGATCAGGTCGAACACCCGAGCGGCCTTGGTGACGTCATTGTCGTGGCTGACGTCGATGTCCTTGAGCCAGCGCACCGGCTCGTACGGGATGCGCAGCGCCTCGAAGATCTCGTCGTAGAAGTCGCTCTCGCCGAGGAGCATCTGGTGCATGATCCGCAGGAACTCGCCGGAGGCGGCGCCCTGGATCACCCGGTGGTCGTAGGTGCTGGTCAGCGTCATGACCTTGGAGATGCCGAGGCGGTGCAGGGTGTCCTGCGAGGTGCCCTGGAACTCCGCCGGGTAGTCCATCGCGCCGACGCCCAGGATCAGGCCCTGGCCGGGCATGAGGCGCGGCACCGAGTGGACGGTGCCGATGCCGCCGGGGTTGGTCAGCGAGGCGGTGACCCCGCTGAAGTCGTCCATCGTGAGCTTGTTGCCACGGGCCCGGCGGACGATGTCCTCGTAGGCCTGCCAGAACTCGAAGAAGGAGAGCGTCTCCGCCTTCTTGATCGCGGCCACCACGAGCTGGCGGTCGCCGTTCGGCTTGACCAGGTCGATGGCGAGCCCGAGGTTGATGTGGTCCGGCTTGACCAGGGTGGGCTTGCCGTCCTTCTCGGTGAACGAGTGGTTCATCGAGGGCATCGCCTTCAGCGCCTGCACCATGGCGTAGCCGATGAGGTGCGTGAAGGACACCTTGCCGCCACGGGCGCGCTTGAGGTGGTTGTTGATGACGATGCGGTTGTCGATCAGCAGCTTCACCGGGATCGCCCGCACGGACGTCGCGGTGGGCAGCGCCAGCGAGGCGGCCATGTTCTTCGCCACGGCGGCGGAGGGGCCGCGCAGCGGCACGAACGAAGGGCCGGTGGCCTCCTCGGCAGCGCCTGCCGCCGGCTGGGCCGGTGCGGCGGTCCCGCCTGCGGTGCTCGGCGTACTCGGCGCCGGTGCGGCCGTGGCGGGCTTGGCCGGGGCGGGAGTGCCGCCCGGGGTGCTCGGCGCCTTCGGAGCGGCGGGGGCGCTCGCTGCGGGCTTCGCCGGGGCGGCAGGTGGTGCCGCCTGCGGTGCGGCGGCGCCCGGGGCGGGCGCACCGCCCGGGGCGCCGGCGGCCGGAGCCGCGATGCCTCCCGTGGGGGGCTGGGCCGGTGCGGCTACCGCCGGGGCGGTGGTCCCGGCTGCTCCGGCACCGCCCGTGGCGTCGTCGACAGGCTTGCCAGGTGCCTCTTGGCCGGGGCCTTCGCCCTTGGCACTCCCCCCGGCGGGGCCTGGCTGGTAATCGGCGAAGAAGTCCCACCAGGCTCGGTCGACCGAGTTCGGGTCCTGGAGGTACTGCTGATAGATCTCGTCGACGAGCCACTCATTGGGGCCGAACGCAGCGGTGGGGTTCTTCCCCTCACCGTCCTGTTCGGTCGAGATGCTCGAGCTATTGGGGGACTGTGACGACACGGCGACAACCGCCCTCTTCCGCTTCCTAAAGATGGTGGACAGCGGAAGTAAAGGCTACGCCTTCATTGCCACTCGGTGCAGTCCGGGCGGCCCCGTCGTCGCGCAAGTCACATCAGCAGCCTGGTTTCAGGGCAGCATTTGGCGGGAAACACACGACGTTCTGGCCGTTTGGCGCAGAGCGAGGCCGGGCTCCGGCGCAGCACCCCGTGGGATCTCCGCCGTCACTGCACCGTACCTCTGTCGTTCGCGCGCTGTCCCCGTATCGTTCCTGCGCAGCTCGGTACCGCCGGGTGCCGTACCCGCAGATCCGGAGCCGTGCCGCGGCCGAGCCGGTCAGCCTGCCACCCGGGCTACCCCCGGAAGAGTGACCTGGATCCGGCAGCCGCGGGGCGATTCGGCCACCCGTATCCGGCCCCCGTGCAAGTCCACCGCCCAGCGGGCGATCGCCAGCCCCAGCCCCGTGCCTCCATCGCCCTGCTGGGAGCCGCCCGTGCCGCTCGTTCCGGTGGCGCGGCTGAAGCGTTCGAACACCCGGTCCCGCTCGGAGGCCGGGATGCCCGGACCCTCGTCCGTCACCTCGACCTCCAGGCTCTGCGGCGCTCCGCCGCCGCGTGCCCGCACCGTCACCCGGCCGTGCGGCGGGCTGTGCTTGACCGCGTTGTCGATCAGGTTGGCGACGACCTGGTGCAGCCGCTCGGCGTCCGCGTGCGCGGTCAGCTCGGGGGGCGAGACGTCCAGATGCAGATGCACGTCCGTGCGGGAGTGCCCCTGCCCCTTGCTCATGTTGGCTTCCTTGAGCACGCCCGCCAGATAGGGCCACACCTCGAAGCTGCGTGAGCGCAGTGGCACCACCCCGCTGTCCAGCCGGGAGAGGTCGAGCAGGTGTTCCACCAGCTTGCCCAGCCGCTGGGTCTGGTGGAGCGCCGTCCGCATCGTCTCCGGATCGGCCTGCGAGACGCCGTCGACGACGTTCTCCAGCACCGCCCGCAGCGCCGCGATCGGCGTGCGCAGCTCGTGCGAGACATTGGCGACCAGCTCCTTGCGGTGCTGGTCGACGGCCTCCAGATCGGCGGCCATCCGGTTGAAGGTGACGGCGAGCTCGCCGAACTCGTCCCGCCGCCCGCCGCGCACCCGCCGGGTGTAGTCACCCTGTGCCATCGCCCAGGCCGCGTCGGTCATCTCATCCAGCGGTGCGGTGAGCGACTGGGCGACGAACTGGGTGATCAGCAGCGAGACGATGATCGACAGGATCGTGATCACCCGCAGCTCGGTCTCCGAGTGGACCGCGAAGAGCGCCAGCAGCGTCGTGATCACGACCGAGACGATCACCAGCGCCCCGAGGGCCGCCTTGACCGAGCGGTACGGATCCAGCGGGCGCAGACCCTCCCAGGTCTGCGCCCAGAACCGGCTCCAGGCGCCGTGCAGGCGCGGAGCGCGACCGGTCACCTCAGGTCACGCTCCGTCGGCCGTGGACGATGCCGCAGGCGCCACGGACGCCGATGACGCCGGGGCCACGGGACCGACCGGAGCGGGCGTCTCCAGCGCGTACCCCACCCCGTGCACCGTACGGATGCGCTCCGCGCCGATCTTCCGCCGCAGCGCCTTGATATGGCTGTCGACGGTGCGGGTACCCGAGGCGTCCGCCCAGTCCCACACCTCGGCCAGCAGCTGCTCCCGGGAGAGCACGGCGCGGGGCGAGTGCGCGAGACAGACCAGCAGATCGAACTCGGTCGGGGTGAGATGCACGTCGATTCCCGACACCCGGACCCGGCGCTGGGCGTGGTCGATCTCCAGTTCGCCCAGCCGCAGCGTCCCGCTGCGCGGGGTGTGCGCGGCGAGGGTCGCCCGCTCCACCCGGCGCAGCAGCACATGCACCCGGGCGGTCAGCTCCCGCATGGAGAACGGCTTCGTCATGTAGTCGTCCGCGCCGACTCCCAGTCCGACCAGCATATCGGTCTCGTCGTCACGCGCGGTGAGCATGAGCACCGGCAACGGACGCTGCGCCTGCACCCGGCGGCACACCTCGAGTCCGTCGAAGCCGGGCAGCATGACGTCGAGGATCAGAAGATCCGGCTGCCACACCTCGGCCGTCTCCACTGCGGCGGGTCCGTCACCCGCAGTCTGCACCTGGAACCCCTCGGCACGCAGCCGTGCCGCGATGGCGTCCACGATCGTCGGATCGTCCTCGACGACCAGGACGCGGCGCTGGGCACCAGGGGTGGTCGCTCCGGCGTGACCACCGTGCGTCGATGAGTTGTTGGTCTGATCCATTCGGTGCCGCCCCTGCGTCGCCCCGTGGCATTGAAGTGTTGCGTACTGGCAGCAGCGTAAGGGCCCCGTGTGGGCTGCGGCTACGCCGGTATCGTCGCGAGGTGCACCACGTCGGGGACGCCACGGACGACTGGGATCTCTTCCGTACGGACCCGACTGAATCCGGCATTCCGCAATCTCTCCGCGAACGCGGCGGAACGCTGAGCCGACCAGACGGCGAGAACGCCGCCCGGAGCGAGCCGGGCCCGGCAGGCGGCCAGTCCGGCGGGGGAGTAGAGGGAACCATTACCGTCCGTGACCGTCCAGTCCGGTCCGTTGTCGATGTCGAGACAGAGCACGTCGAAGTGCCCGGCCGTGCCGTGTCCGTGCAGGTACGCAACGAGGTCGGCGTGCACGAGGGTGCAGCGCTCGTCCGCCAGGGCGCGGGCCGAGAACGCCGCGAGCGGCCCCGTCCGGTGCCAGTCGATGACCGCCTCCTCGCGCTCCACGACGGCGATCCGCCCCCAGCGCGGCTCGGAGGCCGCCTCGCACAGCGAGAACCCGACGCCGAGCCCGCCGATCAGCAGGCTCGGGCGCCCGCCTCGCCCGGCCGCGCCGTCGCCCGCGGACCATTCGGCGAGTGCCGCCCGTACGAGCAGCCGCTCGGAGCGTCCGTCCGAGGTGTCCATCAGGAAGCAGCCGTTGGCGATGATCTGCAGGAGCGCGCCCTGACGGCGCAGGACCACCTCGCCGTGCGGGCCCTCCCGGCGGTCGAGTACGACGGTCTCCTCGGGCGCGTTCATCTTCTCCCCTGCTTTCCGGCCGGAGCCGGGAGCGGCACTAGTCTCCGATCGCCTGCTCCAGCAGGCCGATCGCCTCGGCCAGCGGTTTCACCGGGTCGGACAGATCGGTGACGACGACATGATCACCGTAGGTGATGCGGTAGCGGAACTGGTCGCGCAGGCTGGGATCCACCGCCTGCGGTGACCGCCGGTGGAGGCGCGCGTCTCGCAGCAGGTCGCGCAGCCGGGCCAGCCGCGCGTCCGTCAGCCGGCCCTTGCGGCCCTCTGCCGTGCCCTGACTGCCGCGCTCGGTGGCCGTGTACCTGCCGTCCGTCCGGACGTGGATCCTCCGGTCGACCCCCGCGTAGCCGCCGCTGATCTGCAGCGATACCAGCTCCGCCGCATTCGGTGAGGCATCTGGCGCGGCATCCGGGGATGAAGACCGCGCCTTTGGGGGTTGTACGGGGGGCGATCCGGTGGACGGCGATCCCCTGGTGGGGGCTGCGTCGGAGCCTCCGGCCGTCGGCCCCGCTGCCGCACCGCCCTCCGAGCAGGCTGCGACGCCGCCGCCCAGCAGCAGAGCGGCGGCCACGGTGCGCCGAGTGAGAGGCCGGGAGGGCCCCGGGAGGGGCGGCATGCCGGGATTATGCCTGATCGCTGTAAGCGAACAACCCTCTCCGGGCCGGCGGGGAACATTTGGCGGCTCCCCGGCATTGAGTCGATACAGCTCAACTTACCTGCCTAGGGAGAGATCATGGCTTCGACGTCCAACTCGCTCACCCTGCCGGTGCTGCCCCTCGACGACGAGGTGGTGCTGCCGGGCATGGTGGTGCCCCTCGACTTGTCCGACGCCGAGGTCCGCGCCGCCGTGGAGGCCGCGCAGGCCGCCGCATCCGAGGGGAAGAAGCCCGAGGTGCTGCTGGTGCCCCGGGTCGACGGCAGCTACGCGGGCATCGGCGTCCTCGGCCGGGTCGAGCAGGTGGGGCGCCTCGCCGACGGCGACCCCGGCGCGCTGATCCGCGGCCTGCGCAGGGTCCGCATCGGCTCCGGTACGACCGGTCCCGGTGCCGCGCTGTGGGTGGAGGGCAGCGAGGTGACCGAAGGGGCGGAGCCCGGCGCGGGTTCCGCGGACCGGCAGCAGTCCGAGGCTCCCGGCGTGGTGGCCGAGCTCGTCAAGGAGTACAAGGCCCTCGCCACCAGCTGGCTGCGCAAGCGCGGCGCCTGGGAGGTCGTGGACCGCGTCCAGCAGATGGACGATGTCGCGCAGCTCGCCGACAACGCCGGGTATTCACCCTTCCTCTCCCTCACCCAGAAGGTGCGCCTGCTGGAGACGACCGATCCTGTCGAGCGGCTGCGGTTCGCCGTCGAGTCGCTGCGCGAGCACCTCGCGGAGCAGGAGGTCGCCGAGTCGATCGCCAAGGACGTCCAGGAAGGCGTGGACAAGCAGCAGCGTGAGTTCCTGCTGCGGCGCCAGCTGGAGGCCGTGCGCAGGGAGCTGTCCGAGCTGAACGGCGACCCTGAGGACGAGGGCGAGGACTACCGGGCCCGCGTCGAGGCGGCGGCGCTGCCCGACGAGGTGCGCAAGGCGGCCCTCAAGGAGGTCGACAAGCTGGAGCGGTCCTCCGACCAGAGCCCGGAGGGCAGCTGGATCCGCACCTGGCTGGACACGGTGCTGGAGATGCCGTGGAACGAACGCACTGACGACGCCTACGACATCGCGGGCGCCAAGGGCGTACTGGACGCCGACCACGCCGGGCTGGAGGACGTGAAGGAGCGGATCACCGAGTACCTGGCGGTGCGCAAGCGGCGCGCCGACCGCGGTCTCGGAGTGATCGGTGGCCGTCGCGGCGGCGCGGTGCTGGCACTCGTGGGCCCGCCCGGCGTCGGAAAGACCTCACTCGGAGAATCCGTCGCCCGCTCGATGGGGCGGAAGTTCGTCCGGGTCGCGCTCGGCGGCGTCCGGGACGAGGCGGAGATCCGCGGCCACCGGCGTACCTACGTCGGGGCGCTGCCGGGCCGGATCGTACGGGCGATCAAGGAAGCCGGTTCGATGAATCCGGTCGTGCTGCTGGACGAGATCGACAAGCTCGGCTCCGACTTCCGGGGCGACCCCGCCTCGGGCCTGCTCGAAGTGCTGGACCCGGCCCAGAACCACACCTTCCGTGACCACTACCTGGAGGTCGAGCTCGACCTTTCCGACGTGGTCTTCCTGGCCACGGCCAACGTCATGGAGGCGATCCCGGAGGCGCTGCTCGACCGGATGGAGGTCGTCCAGCTCGACGGCTACACCGAGGACGAGAAGGTGACCATCGCCCGCGACCACCTGCTGGAGCGCCAGCTGGAGCGCGCCGGGCTGGGCTCCGACGAGGTGACCCTGGACGACGCCGCACTGCGCAAGCTGGCGGGCGAGTACACCCGCGAGGCGGGCGTACGGAACCTGGAGCGGGCAGTCGCCCGGGTGCTGCGCAAGGTGGCCGCCGAGCACGAGCTGGGCGAGCGCGAGCTGCCGTTCACGGTGGATCCGGACGCGCTGCGCAGGCTCATCGGCCGCCCGCACCACACCCCCGAGTCGGCTCAGGATCCGGCGGAGCGGCGTACCGCCGTGCCGGGTGTCGCCACCGGGCTGGCGGTCACGGGGGCAGGCGGTGACGTGCTGTTCGTGGAGGCGTCGCTGGCCGATCCGGAGACGGGCGGCAGCGGGCTCACGCTGACCGGCCAGCTGGGGGACGTCATGAAGGAGTCCGCGCACATCGCGCTCTCCTACCTGCGCTCGCGCGGTGCCGAACTGGAGCTGCCGGTCGCGGACCTGAAGGAGCGTGGGGTCCACCTGCACGTACCGGCGGGCGCGGTGCCCAAGGACGGTCCGAGCGCGGGTGTGACCATGACGGCCGCTCTGGCCTCGCTGCTGAGCGGGCGGCAGGTGCGCACGGATGTGGCGATGACCGGCGAGGTCTCGCTGACCGGGCGGGTACTGCCGGTCGGCGGAGTGAAGCAGAAGCTGCTCGCGGCACACCGTGGCGGAGTGACCACCGTGATCATTCCCAAGCGGAACGAGCCGGATCTGGACGACGTCCCGGCGGACGTGCTGGCCGGGCTCGACGTCCACGCGGTCTCCGACGTACGGCGGGTGCTGGAGCTGGCGCTCACGCCCGCGTCCTCGGAGGTCCCGGTGGCGGCCTGAGCGCAGTGAGCGTGCCTGAGGGTCCGGTCCTCTCCCGCCCGGCGGGAGGGGACCGCGCTGCGTGCGGTGCTCCGGGGACCGTCAGTGGTCGCCCCAGCCGTAGGACTCTTCGTCGTCCCAGTCGACTTCCCGCTCCTCATCACGGAGCGCGTCGCCTGTCTCATCAGTGAGCTCGTCCTCCATGGCCCCATGGTGCCGAACCGTCGCCCGCCCAGTCAGGTACCCGAGGGGGCGTGTCCTCCTCCCGCGGGGCTGCACGCCGCAGGACGCGCACAGAGGAGTGGTCCCCTCCCGCCCTGGTGGAGGGGACCACTCCTGGTCCGTGGATGACAGGCGGGCAGGCTCTGCCCGGTCAGCCGTTGTTGGCGAGGACCTTCAGCCGGTCGTAGGAGCCGTTGAAGACGTTGTGGTCACCGACGATCGGTCCGGTGGAGGTGTACTGCCAGAAGGTGTGGAAGCCCCAGCCGTTCGGCAGTGTCCCCGGGGAGGACGCGTAGCGGGCGATCCACAGCGGGTTGGTGTTGCCGAAGCTGCTGTTGTTCCCGGTGCACTGGCTCCACCAGTTGGTCGTGGTGTAGATCACCGCGTCCCGGCCGGTGCGGGCCTTGTAGGTGGTGGTGAAGTCGCGGATCCAGCTGACCATCGCGGCGTCGCTCTTGCCGTAGCAGGTGGCTCCGTACGGGTTGTACTCGATGTCCAGCACGCCCGGCAGGGTCTTGCCGTCCTTGGACCAGCCGCCGCCGTTGCTGGCGAAGAAGTTGGCCTGGGCCGCGCCGCTGGAGTCGCTCGGGTTCGCGAAGTGGTACGCGCCGCGGATCATGCCGACGTTGTACGAGCCGTTGTACTGCTGGGCGAAGTAGGGGTTCTCGTAGTAGGTGCCCTCGGTGGCCTTGGCGTAGGCCCAGCGGACCCCGCTGTTCCAGAGACTGCTCCAGTTGACGTTGCCCTGGTGACTGGCGACGTCGACCCCTTCCACGGTCGCCGCGAGGCTCTGCGGCGGTCCGCTGTACGGTTCGCCGCCCTCGTTCTCCTCGACGGTCATACCCATGTACGCGTCACCGCGCTTGACCGGGCCCTTGTCGCCCTCGCCCGGGGCGGCTGATGCGGCGCCCGGGAGGGCGAGGACGAGCGCGAGCGCGGAGAGGAGAAGTGCGGCCGCGGTCGCTGTTGAGCGCAGACGGGGGGTGGTACCGGATCTGTAGCTGGGCATCGCTGCCTCCGGAGATCTCAGTGGGGTGGGGGGGACCGTGGGGGGTCGTCGCCTCGGCATGCTCGTCCGCGAACACATTCCTCTACGTGTGCCGTATTCTCTTGTGTTCTTGACCTGGTGTGAGCATGTCAGGGCGAAGATACGCGCGTAGACACGCCCAGCGGAAGGGGACCGGGCGCCGCCGTTGGTCTACTCCTGCGAAATACTGGCCTAGCTGCGACGATCGCGAGCGCTGGCAGAAACTTTCATGCTGGAGAAAGCCGGAGGGGGTGCTGACGTGCACGAGCCCGTAACCGAGGACGACGCGCCGAACAGCCCACGCAGTGGTGTGACCCGCGGAGCGGAGAGGGCCTTCCCCCGCTCGGGGGAGAGCGGTCCCGGGGAGGGCGGTTCCTACGGACCGGAGTATCTCGACCTCGAACGCGAGTTGACGGTGTTCCTGCGGCGTGCCCGTGCCTCCTCGGGCGAGATGGCCCGCGAGGTCCACCCGGATCTGGAGCCTGCCGCCTATGGCCTGCTCGTACGGCTCGAGGACGCCGGGCCGCAGCGGGCGACCGACCTGGCCGCCTACTTCGGCGTGGGCAAGGCCACGATGAGCCGCCAGCTGTCCGCCCTGGAACGGCTCGGCCTCGTATCCCGCACCAGGGACCCGGCCGACGGGCGCGCCTCGCTCGTCGAGCTGGCGGAGGTGGGCCGTACCCGTTTCACCCGCGTACGCAGTGCCCGGCGCGCCGAGTACCGCCGCAAGCTGGCGGCCTGGGAGCGGGGAGAGATCGCCGAACTCGCCCGCCTGCTGCACCGCCTCAACAGCCTCGCGGGCGGCGAGGAGGAGAGAGCCCCGCTCCCGTGATCTTCAAAGACCCTGGGGAGCCAGCTCCGCCAGTACGGCCGTCGCGTCGTCGTGGCGCTTGCCGCGGGGGAAGGCCGTGCAGCCCGGGTCCGCGGCCTCGGACGAGCGGACCCGGGAGATCAGTGCGTGCGGGCCCTCCTTCCGTACGAGGGCGGCCAGCGCCGCCCAGTCGCCCGTATGGAAGGTCTCGGTCCAGCGGGTCGCCCCGTCGGTGAGGCCGACCAGCGCGGAGACCTCGGGCCGCGGTGTGCTGCCCGTGACCGCCCGCGCGGCGACCGCCGGATCGGCAGCCGCCGTGTAGAAGCCGTCGCCGTCGGGCGCGTTGCGCAGCGCCTCCACGGCGCGGGCGTATGCCGCCCCGGCCGTGGCGCGCTCGGTGGAGCCGCGCGGCATCGCGCGGACCTCGCGGCGCATGGCGCTCACCTCGGGCGGCAGCTCGTCCAGACGGGGATCGAGCACGGGTGTCACCGAGCCGTCCCAGTGCTCCAGCAGCAGGGTGGAGTCCGAGAGCACCAGGTGTTCGACCCACTTGTCGTTCCAGCGGGCGATGACCACCGTCGCCTGCGGAGTGCGCGGGTGAGAAAGGTCACAGGTCGGACGGTGTGTCTCGGCGGTGCGGAAGACGGCCCCGGCCAGACAGTCGGCAAGCGCCAGATCCCGGCGGGCGGTGCAGAGTTCGAGGAGCGCGCTGCCCAGCCGGGCCGTGAACCATGGCACCCCGTGCACGCAGCCGTCCTCGTCCGGGGGCGGGGTCACCCCGTCGAGCACCACGAGAGTGCCGCCGTCACCTGACGCGGGTAGCGCCACCGATGTGTAGTCCTCGTTGGGGCGCTGGGGGTTGCCCGGCTCGCTCGCCATTTCGATCCGCATGGGCCCAATACTGCCGGAGCCGTCGTCGGACCGGTCACTCAGCAGTCACCGAGTCAGGGCGGGTGGCGGCCGAGTGGTCTGGACAATCAACCGGCCCAGCCGTCGGACCAGCGGCTTGGCCGGCGGCTCAGCGTGCCGCCGGCCGCTTCGGTGAGCCGATGGGGGACGCTCCCTGAAGCTGCGGGCGGGCATACTGCCAGGCGCTCGCCGGGATTTCCAACCCGCCCAGCGCCGGGCCCCGGTGAAGGCACCGGCGCGAGTTGTACGCCAACTCCCGGTTGATGTTCACTCCTTCGGATGGTGCGGTGGAGGAAACGCGCCCATCCCATTTCGATCCTGGAAAGGTCGGACGTCGTGAGTCCGGGGCGGGCCCTTCTCGCGCCGTACGAACCGGTTGTGTGCCGTACGCGTCGGACGCCGTACGCATCGGGTGGTGGGCCGGTCATGCGAGATTGGCTACGCGGGTCGGCCGGACGAGATGTCCGGCAAGCTGGACTCGAGTTGGACTGTCGCCTCCGGGGCCCGACCCCGGCCGGGCGGGACGAGATTGCGAGCACGGGTGCGGACGAAGCGAGTGCGGACGAAGCGACTTCGGAAACCTGGCGGCACGGCAGCCGCCCCGCTGACCCCTACGCCACGGCGGGCGCGTGTACGCAACCGGCTGCTCGTCTCCGTCACACTGTGCGCGCTGGCCGTCGTCGGCGCGGGGGCGCCGGGCGTCTTCGCCGCCTGGGGAGAGCTCTCCGACTCCCAGGACCGCGTCGACCGCGCCGCGCTGAACCAGCGTGCCCTCGCCCTGGCGCATTCCCTCGCCGATGAGCGGGACGACATGGTCGCGTATGCGGCCGCGCGGGGTGGCGGTGGCGAGAAGGGCGTGAGCACCTCGCGGCGGGCCCGGGTCGACCGGCAGATCGGCGACGTGCTCGGTTCCGACGCCGTACCGGCCGGGGTGCGCCGGAAGCTCGGGGCGGTGCCGGAGACACGGCAGCGGGCCCTTGCCAGCGCGAAGAGCGCCAAGGCCGGAGGCGCCCACGACACGTACGAGAACTACACCGAGGCGGTGCGCGGGCTCCAGGAGATCTCGCGCGCCGCGGCCCGCTCGGACTCCGGCGCCGCCGCCGCGACGGCCGAGGCGCTGCCCGACCTCGGCCGGGCCGTCGAGCAGGCGTCGGCCACCCGCGGCCTGCTGCGCGGCGCGCTGGCGGCCGGCGGCTCCCAGCGGCAACTGACCACCGCGGCACAGCACTCGCACCTGCGCTCCGAGGCCGCGCTCGCGGACTTCGACCAGCTCGCCGGTGAACCGGCCCGCGAGACCTACGAGGAGACGCTGACCGGCGCCGAGATCACCACCGCACAGCGCTATCTGGCCCGGCTCACCGACGGCCCCGCGCTCACGCCCGCCGACCGCACGGTGAACGCCGACAGGGTGCGCTCCGCTCTCTCCGCCCGCCTCGCCGCGATGCGCAGCGTCCACTCCTCCCTCGCCGCCGACGAGCTGAGCCGTCTGGAGCAGCTCCGGGACGAGGAAGTGACGGCGCTCGAAATCCGGTTCGCGCTGGTGGCCGCCTGTCTGCTGGTGGCGGTGGGAATCAGCGTGCAGACGGCGCGCTCGGTGGCCCGCCCGCTGGCCGTACTGCGGCGCGGTGCGGAGCGGCTGGCCGGAGAACCGGCCGGAGGCGAGCCGGTGGAGCTGCGCGGCGGCCGGAACGACGAGTTCGCCGACGCCGTACGCGCACTGAACCAGCTGCGTGAGAGCGTCGCCGACCTCCAGGAGCGCGCGGTCGGGGCTGAGACCGACAGCATCGAACTGGCCGGTGCCAAGGCCGAGCTGACCGCCGAGCACGAGCGTCTCCAGGCCGAGTGCGAGATCCTCGCCAGGCGGCTCGAAGAGGCGTCCCGCGTGCCGGGCGGCGCCATCGAGGAGCTGGGCCGGCGCACGCTCGGACTCGTCGAACGGCAGCTCCGCGTCGTCGAGTCGCTGGAGGCGGACGAAGCCGATCCGGACCGGCTCGGCAAGCTGTTCGCCCTCGACCACCTGGCCACCCGGATACGCCGTCACGGCGAGGGCCTGCTGCTGTTCGCCGGTGCCCCCAACTCCACGGCTCTGGGGGCCGGTCCGGTGCCGCTGCTGGACGTGCTGCGAGCCGCGGTGAGCGAGATAGAGCAGTACGAGCGCGTCCGGCTGGACTCGCTGCCGCCCGGCGCGCAGGTGTCCGGCATCGCCGCGGACGACATCACCCACCTCGTCGCCGAACTGCTGGACAACGCCACCGCGTTCTCCGTCCCGGACTCCGAAGTGCGGGTGAGCGGGCGGACGCTGCGCAGCGGTGAGATCACGCTCTCCGTCGAGGACGGCGGAAGCGGCATGACGGGGGAGCGGCTGGCCGAGCTCAACGCGCAGCTGGACGCCCTGGAGTCCAGGGAACCAGGTGGCAGCCCCGGAATGGGGCTGGGGCTCGAACTCGTCGCCCGGCTGGCGGCCCGCCACCGGGTGCGGGTGCAGCTGCGAGAGCAGGCCCGGGGCGGCATCGCGGCGGCGGTGACCCTGCCCCGCGCCCTGCTGACCGGGCACGCCGTGCCGGAGCACGTGGAGCCCGAGCCCGCGAGCGACGCCGGACACGGGACGGCACCGGACGCGTCCGCGTCGCTGCGGGAGGCCGTGCCGGGCGCGCTGCCCGTACGGCGGCGGCCCGCCGACCGGGACACGGCGGCCGTACCGGGGCCGCGGAGGCCGGCGTCCCGTGGCGAAGCGGCGCCTCCGGGAGCGGTGCTCGGCAGCCCGGTCCCGACGCCGGACCCGGACGAGCACTTGCCGGACGCGTATCTGCCGGACGAGTACCTGCCGGGCTCGTACGACCCGGATCAGCACGAGCGGGACCAGCACGAGCGGGCGGGGCATACGGCGCCGGGTGCGGAGACACGCACGGCCGAGGCGGAGGTGTCCGCGCCCGAGCCCGAGGTGTCCGCGCCCGAGCCTGCGGGCGAGGCCGGGACTGCCGCCCCCGCCCCCGGGCAGGAGCGGACCGGGACGGGGCTGCCGGTGCGCGTGCCGGGTACGGCCGCGCCCGGCCCCACACCACCGCCCCGCAAGGGCGGGGTGGACGCGGAGGCGCTGCGCAGACAGCTGGGCGGGTTCCAGCGCGGATCACGGGACGGACACCGGGACGCGGCGGAGGAGACCGCCCTCGTAGGCCACGAGGCGAACGCAGAGAACGCTCAGGACACTCAAGACGCCCAGGACACTCAGGACGCTGAGGACGAGGAGGCACGCCCGTGAACGCTCCCACAGCACGGGACGCGACGGACAGCGGTGAGGTGCGCAGCCTGCGCTGGCTGCTGGCGGACCTTGTCGAGGAGGCACCCGGAGTCCGCTCCGTGGCCGTCGTGTCGTCGGACGGTGTGCTGCTGATCTCCTCCGATCCGCAGTCGGATCCGCAGTCCGGCCCGGAGGCGGAGCCCGGCCAGGACCAGGACGGGGAGCCCGGCCAGGAGCCCGGCCAGGACCACGGCCAGGGCCCTCGTGGCTCCAGCGCCGACCTCGCCACCATCGTCTCCGGGCTCGCCTCGCTGACGGCGGGTGCCGCCAGTCTGATGGAGGCCGGCGAGGTGAAGCAGACGATGGTCGCCATGGAGGAGGGCAGCCTCTTCGTGATGGCGATCAGTGACGGCTCACTGCTGGGCGTCCACGCCATGCCGGACTGCGACATGAGCGTGATCGCCTATCAGATGGCCCGGTTCGTGGGCCGTGCCGGGCACGTCCTCTCGCCGGAGATCCGTTCCGAGCTGCGCCGGTCGGCGGTGGACGGGTAGCGGATCGGTGCGCGCTCAGCCGGACGGCGCGGCGGCGTCGTAGCCCGCGTCGTCGCCGGCGCCCTGACCTCCCTGGTTTCCCTGGCCGCCCCGTTCGTCGCCGGTCGGCAGCGGGGGCGGGTCGTAGAAGGGCAGCGGCCGGGACTCCGGGTCCGGCCGCACCGCGCCGAGCACCGGATTCGCGGCGATCGGCGACACCTTGACCTGCGCGCCGGGCCGTGGCGCGTGCACGATCATGCCGCGTCCCGCGTACAGGCCGACGTGGGTGGCGCGGGTGAAGTAGACGACCAGGTCACCGGGGCGCAGCTCATGCAGGGGCACCTGTTCCAGCTGCCGCCACTGCTGCTGGCTGGTGCGCGGGATGGAGTGCCCGGCCTGCTCCCAGGCGCGCGCGGTCAGACCCGAGCAGTCGAACGATCCGGGGCCCTCCGCGCCCCACGCGTACGGCTTGCCCTGCTGGGCGAGCGCGTAGGAGAGCGCGCGTGCGCCCTGCCGGGTCGGCGTCCGCGCGGCGCCCGCCGCACCGCCGAGTGTCCCTTCGGCCAGGAACGCGTCCTGGGAGCGTGCCGTCCGGGTGTCCTCCAGCTCGCGCAACTGTGCGAGTTTGCTCGGGGGGAGTGAGGTCAGCAGCTTCTCCACCTGGCGCAGCCTGGCGCGTGCCCGGTCGCGGTGTGCCTTCCGTCCGTCCGCGAGCCGCCGCTGCCGGTCGAACGCGCGCTGTGCGCGGGCGGCCAGCGCCTGTTCGCGGCGCTCGGCACTGGTGAGCCGCTTCACGGTGCGGGCCTGGCGGCTGACGGCGCGCTCCAGCGCGTGGGCGTTGGCCAGCGCGCGCGCCGGGTCGTCGGCCAGCATCAGCTGTGCGTCCGCCGGAAGCACCAGCGCGCCGCTGCGGTACTGGCTGCGGGCGAGGCGGCCCGCCTCGTCACGGCCCTCGTCCACCGAGCTGCGGGTGCGTGACAGTTGGCGGCCGAGCTTCTCGGCCTTGGTCCGCTGGGTCGCCAGCTTCTGCCCGGCGCTCTTGTACGCCTCGGCGGCTGCCTCGGTCCGCTGGTAGAGGGTGTCCAGTTCGGTCAGCAGCTCGCTGACCGGCCGGTCGGCGAGGGCGGCTCGGGCGGCGGGTTCGGCCTGTTCAGCAGGCTCGGCGGGTTCCAGTCGGAGTACGGGCTCTGCGGGCAGCGCGGGCAGCGAGGGTTGTGCGGGCAGCGCGGGCTGCGCGGCCAGGACGACCGCCGTTGCCGTGGCCACCGTCAACGCGGTTGCGGACCGTACGGACTTCAGCTGACTCACCTCCGGGAAGGGGTATCCCGGTGATCGTGAGCACCTCGCGGGCCGCCCCGCGCGCTGGACTGGGCGAGTCCGCCCAACCCGGTCACTCGTTGGGGGAGCGCCGTCACCCGACCGGCCCGCTCGGCATCCCCGGACTGCCCTAGGGCGTGTTTCGAAAGTCCCGCCTGGCCCGCGGCGTCTGGCACGCACGCTCGCTGCGTTTGTCGGAGTCGCCCGAGTAACCCATTACGAGGGCGATCCTCCGCCTTGCGAGCGCACGCACCAGACGCCGCGGGCCTTACCGGCGCTACTTTCGAAACACGCCCTAGCGGCCCAGGGGCAGCGCGAGGACATGGGGGCCGCGGGCCGCGTACAGCCGTTTTCCGTCGGCGGCGAGGTGGGTGTCCGATCCGCTGTACTCGTTCTCCCTGATCCGCCAGGTCCCCTTACCGGTGCGGGCGTCGAGTGCGGCCAGTACGATCCTGCCGCCCGGAAGCGGCGGGAAGACCAGGCCGTCCGCGACCGTCACCGGGGCCGGTGGCTGTCCGAGTTGCCCGTCCGAGCGCCAGCGCCACCGTCGCCGTCCGGTGGCGAGATCGAACGCCGTCACGGACTGCCCGGGTGTCGTCGCGTACACGCTGCCGCCGGAAACCGCCGGGGCGCCGAACACGGCGTCGCCCTGGTGCCGGTCCTCGGGGTCGTCCTTGCCGGGCCGCACGCTTTTCTCGCCGAGGCGCCACCTCGCCCGGCCGTCGGCGGGGTCGACCAGCAGCAGCTCCCGGCCCGAGACCAGCACCCCGTGCTTGCCTGCGGACACCACGGCGCGGTTCAGCGAGTCGTCGTCCTCGCGCACCGCGAGCAGTTCCGTCTCCCAGAGCCGGGAGCCGTCCTTGAGGTCGTACGCCCGCAGCGTGTCCGCCTCGCAGAGCAGCAGCCGCCGACCGGACACGACTCCGCTGGTGGAACCGGCCGCGCCGGGCGCGATGGCGCGCTGCCACAGCATCCGGGCGCGGTCGATGTCGTACGCGAACAGATACCGGTCCAGCGGACCTTCGGTCGTGCCGTCGCCGCCGCCGGGCAGGCCGCTCCGGGGCGTGCGCTGCCCGACGGCGAAGAGCGTACGGCCGTGGAAGGCGACGGCCGGGGAGCCCGCGAGCCGGTCGAAGCGGACGCCGAGCGGGTCGGAGTACCAGGTGCGTCCGTCGGCGGTGGCGACGAAGGCGAGGCGGTCCTCGTCCTGGGAGTACAGAGCCGACAGCACGACGGTCGCACCGTCCGGGGTGGCGACCGGATGATTTCCGGCCACGCCCTGCGCGGACCAGCGCACGCTGCCGCTCGCGACGTCGATGCCGTACATCTCGCCGGCCGTCTCCGTACGCGCCGCCAGCACGTCCCCCGCCAGCTCGGGCCGGCCGAGCGAGAGCAGCCCGCCGCGGTACTCCCACAGCGGGCGAGGGGCGGTGCCCTTGGCCCGGCGCCCTCCCGCACCCTGGGACGGTGACGGCGAGCCGTCCGCGCTCGGGCCCGCCGAGGCCGGTGCTCCGGGCCGGGCGGCCCGGCCTGCGGCGTACGCTGCCGTGCCCGCCGCCGCGGCGAGCGCGAGCGTCCCGGCCGCGCCGAGAAGCAGCGCGCGGCGGCCCGGCCGGGCGCCGGCGCCGGTGCCGCCACTCCCGCTCGCGGTGCGCTGCCCCGCGTCGGCCCCTGTGGGCCGCGGCGCGTCCGCGGGCGCGGCTTCCGGGACCTGGTGGCTGTCCGGGACGTCCCAGCGCAGGGTCGTACGGGCGGCGATGTCGGCGAGGACCGGCGCCGGGAGCAGCGCGGAGAAGGGCGGCGCGTCCACGTCCTCCGGGCACAGCAGCCGGGTGAGTTCGGCGGCGCTGGGCCGCTCGGTCGGGTCCTTCGCCAGGGCGCGTGCCAGCAGCCGGTGCAGCGAGCCGTCCGGATCTGCCGCCGCCAGCTCCGCGAGCTCCGGCTGCCCGTGGACCACCCGGTAGAGCAGTTCCTCGGAGGTGCCGTGCCCGAACGGGCCGCGACCGGTCGCGGCGAAGACGATGACCCCGGCGAGCGCGAACACGTCGGAGTACGGCGTCGACGCGCGGCCGTCCGCCTGCTCGGGCGCCATGTAGGCGGCGGAGCCCAGCACATAGCCGGTACGGGTCAGCCGCCGGCCTCCCTCGGACAGTGCGATCCCGAAGTCGATCACCCGTGGGCCGTCGGCGGTCACCAGTACGTTCGACGGTTTGAGGTCGCGGTGGACCAGCTGGCCCCGGTGCACGGCGGCAAGCGCCCCGGCCAGTCCGCCGCCCAGCGCACGTACGGCTGCGGGCGACCAGGCGCCGTACGCCTCCACCGCGTCCTGGAGGGTCGGGGCCAGCAGGTATTCGGTGGCCAGCCAGGGGCGCGGCCCCTCGGTGTCGGCGTCGACGACGGCTGCGAAGTGCCTGGCGCCGGGGGCGGCTTGGTTCAGGAGCGCCCGGGTGGTGCGTACCTCCTCGCGGAAGCGGGCGCGGAACTCGGCCTCCCGCGCGAGGGCCGGGTGCACGACCTTGAGCGCGACCGTACGGCCGCCGGGGGAGCGGGCCAGGTAGACGGTGCCCATGCCGCCCGCGCCGAGCCGGCCGAGCAGCCGCCAGTGGCCGAGGCTCTCCGGGTCGTGCGGGAGCAGCGGCTTGGGGCGTGCGGTGGTGTGCATGCCGCGGATCTCCTCTCAGTCGACGGGGAAGGCGAAGGCCGAGGCGCTGTGCGTCACGAGGATCCGGTCGCCCGCCGGGTACACCCGGTATTTCTGCAGGGAATCGCCCTCGGTCTGCCGGAACCGCCAGAGCAGGCTTCCGGTGCGGGCGTCCATCGCCACCACGCCCGAACTCGACGCCGCGAGCAGGGTCCTGCCCGACGCACTGGTCTCCAGCACGGGTTGGTCCCCCCAGACGGAGTCGGCATCCACCGCCCTGCGCCACACTTCCCGGCCGTCGTCCGGGTCGACGGCGAAGACGGTGCGACCGCTGTCGGCCACATAGAGGCGGCTCTGCCGCTTCCTGCCGTCCGCACCGCCCTTGCCCTTCTTGCCACTTGGGGGAGCGGGACGGTGGGCGATCGGGCCGAGTCTGCTCTCGCCGTCGCTGACCAGCGGCCTGGCCCAGCTCTTCTTGCCCGACTCGGCGGTCAGCGCGCGCAGTTCGTCGCTCTGGGCCGCGTAGAGGGTGGCGGCGGACGGGGAGAGGGCCAGCGGGGCATCGGCCTCCAGGTCCTCCAGCGTGCGCTGCCACCGGCGCCTGCCGTCGGAGAGACGGTAGGAGGCCAGTCGGGGATGGTCCTCCGCCGACCGCACGAGGACGAGGGACGAGCCGGTCTCCCGCAGACTCGTCGAGCTGCCGAGGGGAGCGTCCGGGAAGGGCACGTACCAGCGTTCCCGGCGCTCACGGAGGTCGTAGGCGGTAAGCACCTTGCGGGCGTCGTCGTCGTCGGCGGCGACGTTCAAGGCGGTGAGGAAGGCGACCCGGCCGTCGGCGGTGGCATGGAGCAGTTCGTCGGCGCTGCGCCCGCTGTAGTCGGCCGTGCCCGCCCGGTAGACGTCCGTGTCCCAGCGCCGCTGCCCCGTACGGGCCGAGAAGGCCACCAGCTTGCCCTTGTCGACAACTACCGCCAGTTCGGAGCTGATGAACCGCGAAGCGTGGACGCTGGACAGGTCGTTGCGGGACCAGACGGTCTTGCCGGTGCTCATGTCGATACCGACGGAGCCGTCCGTACCGATCATGATCGCGATCTCGTCCCGCCAGACCAGCGGCTCGTTCTTGACCGAGATGCCGCCCGGAAGGTCGTAGCGCCACAGGGCTCGGGGCGCGGTGCCGCGTGGCGGCTTCCGTGCGGAGGCGCCGGAGGTGCCGGACGGGGAACTGCCGGGGCTGGTGAGGGCGTCCAGGCCGCCGCCGCGCCCGGTCACCCAGCCCGCCAGCGCTCCGGCCCCCACCAGCACACCGGCGGCCCCGGCCGCGCCGGAGCGCAGCAGCGAGCGCCGGGAGCGGGCGGGTCCAAAGGCGGCCGGTCCTGATCCCGAACCTGACCTGGAGACGATGGGGAGGGTGCCCGTGCCGTCGCCCTCGGACGCCGGGACGGCCTCCGCCTCGGTGTCCTGGTCGGGCTCCGCCCGCTCATCCGCCTGCTCCTGCGGCTGGGTGCCGGGGCGGGCCTGGAGCGTCAACGTCGGGTGGTCGCCCGCCGGTGCCGCGCCGTCCGTACGAGGGCCCGGCACGCGCAGCATCCGGGTGCTCCGGTCCTCCCCGGCGGGCACCCCGTCCGGGGACTCCAGCGCCAGCACCTCGGACGCGCGGGCCGCGAGCGTGGCCACCACCCCTGCGGGCAGCGGTACGACGGGCCCGTCCGCCGCCAGCGGCGCGCGCAGCGCGGAGCGCAGCTTCGACAGCCGGGACTGCCCCTTCCGCGTGCCCCGCGTGCCCCGCGCACCCCGCGCGAACCGTCCGCCGGTCGTGCCCTCGCCGAGCGCCGAGCGCAGCGCTTCGTCCAGCGGTGGCGGAAGCGCCGCCGGTGCCCCCTCAAGGGCCGTACCGTCCCGGCCCGTCGCCGCGTGGGCGAGCACCGCACCCAGCGCGTGCACATCCGCCTCGGTCGTCTCCGGGGTGGCGGGCCGTGCGGTGCCCAGTCCGCCGAGCCGGGGCCCGTCGGCCGCCAGCGCCACCGCCTCGGGGCCGAGGCCGCCGTGTGCCCATCCGGCCTCGTGGAGCGTGCCCAGCGCGTCCGCGAGCGCCGTGCCCAGCGCGCGTACGGCGGCTTCGGGCAGTGGCCCGTGGTCCCGTACGAGTCCGGTCAGCGGGAGTGTCGGCACATAGGCGTAGGCCAGCCACGGCACGGCCGCGTCCGGGTCCGCGTCGATCAGCGGCACCACCCAGGGGCCGGCGGCCGCCGCCGTCGCCTCCGCCTCCCGGCGCAGCCGTTCGCGCAGCGCGGGGTCACCGGCCATGCCGGGGCGTACGGCGGTCAGGGACACGGTGCGCGCGTCGCGCGGGGAGCGGGCAAGATAGCGCCGGAGGCCGTCTTCGCGCCCCTCACCCGCGCTGCCCGTGCCCTGCGTGCCCTCCGCTTCCTCTGTGCTCTCCAGCAGCCGGAAGCCGCCCAGGGTGCGGGGATCCGCCGCGTCCAGGGGCTGTCCGCGCAGGTGTGCACGGAACGAGTCGTCTTGTTGTTCAGCCACGGTTGTCCAACTCCCCCGATCGCCGTGTGCGAGGAGCACCATAACGGCTGCGGGTGTACTCGGGCCCGCAGCGCCCGGCTCGCACACACGCTGGATGACCCGCTGGGGCAGGCGTCAGCACACCGGCATCGCCGTCAGCTGTCCTGCCTGGGTCAGGAAGATCCGGTTGCCCGCACCGGCCATCCGGGCGCGGCCGTCGCCCTGCTGGGTGTACACCCAGGCGGTCTTGCCGATCCGGGTGTCCGCGGCGGCCACTCCGGCATCTCCGGAGGTGTCCGCCACGGCCCAGGCGCTGTTGCCCTGTACCACCGGGGCGTCGCGGGGCAGGTCCTCGAAGTTGAGGGAGAGCGTCCAGACGTCGCCGCCGTCGGAGGCGGCGCGTGCGTACAACTCGGTGCCGTCCACCGCGTACAGCGTCCGTCCGTCACCGCCGGTGCCGTCACTGCCGTCCGCACTGCCGCCCGCACTGCTGCCGTCACTTCCGCCGCCGGATGCCGGTGACAGCGACGGGGCGCCCCAGCCCTTCTCGCTCGCGGCGGCCTGCGACCACTTCTCGCGGCCGTCCGTGAGGCCGATCGCGGTCAGTTCCCTCCCGCCCAGGAACGCGGTGCCGTCGGCGAGTGCCGGTGCGAGGACGTCCGGACCGCCCTCCCGTGGTCCCCAGGCGCGTCGGCCGTCCGCGGTGTCCAGTGCGGCGACCTTGCCGTCGGAGCCGCAGAGCACCAGCCGTCCTTCCGCCACCGCCGCTGCCGCGGGGTTCTCGGGGGAGGCGCGCACCGGGGTCCGTACGGTCCACAGCGCGCGCCGCGACTTCAGCCCGACCGCCCGCAGTTCGCCCTGCCGGGTGAGGAGGTAGACGGCGGTACGGTCCGCCGCCAGCAGCACCGCGGCGTCGGCTCGTGCGGCCGTCCACTCCGGCGTGCCGTCCCGGGTGCCCAGTGCCACCAGCGCTCCCTCGCCGTCGGCGGTGAGTACCAGCCCTTGCGCGGGGGCGAGCACGCGGGTTGCCGGGTCCGCGTCCGAGCGGCGCCAGCGCCGCTTCCCGTCGCGCACGCCGTACGCCGCCAGGCCGCCTCCGGCAGCGGCGACCACGACCATGTCGCGTACGGGCAGCGGGGCGGGGGCCCCGGCCGCCGCCACGTCCAGCGGACCCCACAGCGGCTGGGGCGCGGTGCCCTCGGTGTAGTCGGCCAAGGGCTCGGCGTCCCAGGGGCGCTGTCCGGACGGCGCGTCGCCGTCGCCACCGTCGCCGCCCTCCGTCCCGCGCCCGCGCAGCAGCCACCAGGCGAGCCCGCCGCCGCCCGCCGCGACCAGCGTCCCGCCCCCCGCCAGGGCGGCGGCGACACGGCGCCGGGTGGGGCCCTCCGGCACCGGCCCGGCCGAGTGCGGCTCCACCGACGGCGGTGCGGCGGCCAGCCGTCGGGCCGCCGTGTGCTCCCGCTCCGCGATGTCCTCCGCCAGCGGTCCGGTGCCCCATACGCGCCGGTCGCGGCGCGGTGCCGCCAGCGTCCGCGCCACCTGCGCCGGTCCGGGCCGCTCGGCGGGGTCTCCCGCCAGGCACGAGCGCGCCAGCTCACGGAACTCGAGCGGCACCGCGCCGAGTTCCGGTTCACCGTGCACCACCTGGTACTGCACGGCGGCCACATGCCCGCCGTCGTACGCCCGCTGCCCGCTGGACGCGAAGGCGAGCACGGCGCCCAGCGAGAACATGTCGCCCGCCGGGCCGGTGCGCCGCCCCAGCACCTGCTCGGGCGGTGCGTAGCCGGGGGTGGCGGGGGTCTGGCCGGTGGCGGTGAGGGTGAGCCCGTGCTCGGGGCGGGCGATGCCGAAGTCGATGACGCGTGGGCCCTGGGAGGTGAGCACGATGTTCGCCGGTTTGAGGTCCCGGTGCACCAGACCGGCCGCGTGGATGTCGCGCAGCGTGCGGGCGAGGGCGGCGGTCAGGGCCCGTACGGGGGTGGCGCCGAGCGGCCCGTAGCGTTCCACCGCCCGGTCGAGGGTGGGTCCGGCGAGGAACTCGGTGGCGATCCACTGCCGTCCGGCCTCGGTGCCCGACCCCAGCACCCGGGCCACGCCTGCGCTGCGCACGGACGCCGCCGACTCCGCCTCGCGCAGGAACCGTTGTGCCATCCCGGTGTCGTCCGCGAGTTCCGCGCGCAGCACCTTGACGGCGGCGGCGCGGCCCGTACGGTCGTCCCGCCCCAGATACACCTGGCCCATGCCGCCGCTGCCGAGGAGGCCGACCAGCCGGTAGGGGCCCAGTCGTGCCGGGTCCTCCGGGCGCAGTGTCTCCATCGGACCCCCCGATCCCCGCCGTACGCGCCTGCCGCACGGTCACCGTCCTGCCGTGACGGTTTCGCCGTCACCGTTTCTGAGGTGACCGTACCGACTGGGGCGGAACGGAGGCGTGCTGGGAGGGGGGCCGGGCCAGGAGGACGGCGGTGCCGCTCCGTCAGGAGCCGTAGTAGCTGTCGAAGTTCCTCATGAACCCGTAGCCGCTGTACCTGTCCCAGTTGATGGACCAGGTCATCAGGCCGCGCATTTGGGGCCAGCTGCCGTGCGGTTGGTACGAGCCGCAGCTGGTGCCCTTGTGCAGGCAGTCGAGCGCCTTCGTCACTTCGGCGGGCGGGGTGTGTCCGTTGCCCGCGTAGGGGGAGGCGGGCATGCCGATGGCGACCTGGGAGGGCTTCAGCGGCGGGAACACCTTGTCCGGGTCACCCGCGACCGGGAATCCGGTGAGCAGCATGTCGGTCATCGCGATGTGGAAGTCGGAGCCGCCCATGTGGTGGTACTGGTTGTCGAGGCCCATGATCGGGCCGGAGTTGTAGTCCTGCACGTGCAGCATGGTGAGGTCGTCCCGCATCGCGTGGATGACGGGCAGATAGGAGCCCGCGCGCGGGTCCTGTCCGCCCCACTTGCCGGAGCCGTAGAACTGGTAGCCGAGCTGTACGAAGAAGGTCTCCGGTGCCATGGTCAGCCCGAAGTCGGTGCCGTACCGGGCCTTGAGGGTCTTGAGCGCGTCGATCAGGTTGACGATGACCGGAGTCGTCGGGTTCCTGAAATCCGTGTCACCGGTGTTCAGCGAGAGTGAGTGGCCCTCGAAGTCGATGTCCAGCCCGTCGAGTCCGTAGCGGTCGATGATCGCGCTGACGGACTGCACGAACTTGTCCCGCGCGGCGGTGGTGGCCAGTTGGACCTGGCCGTTCTGGCCGCCGATGGAGAGCTGGACCTTCTTGCCCGCGGCCTGTTTCTCCGCCACCGCGGCCTTGAACTCCTCCTCCGTTTCCACGCCGGGGCACTCGCTCTGCGGGCAGAGTTCGAAGCGGATGTCACCGGAGGTGGTGGAGGTGGGTTCACCGAACGCGAGCTGGATGATGTCCCAGCTGTCGGGCACCTCGGAAAGCGGCGTGTAGCCGGAGCCGTTGGCGAAGCTGGTGTGCAGATAGCCCACCAGGGCGTGCTCGGGAAGTGCGGCGGTGCCGGTGCGCTCGGCGCCCTCGGCCTGCGGGCCGGCGTGGGCGCTGGTCACGAGCATGCCTGCGGCGAGCAGGCCGGTGAGGGCGGCGGTGAGCAGGCGCCGGGGGAAGGCCCGGCGGGCTCTGTGGGGGGATGGGGGGTGGGGGACGGTACGGCGGAGTCGCTGGCGCATGGGGTCGCTCCCGAATCGAATGCGGTACGGGACCTGCGGACGCTTGTGCGGCGAGCTGTCAGGCTGATTGGTCCGCCGCCCGGAAGTCATGACGATCTGGGAGGCATCCCGGGCGGCGTCCCTGGTCTGGGAGCAAACAGGACTAGACCAGTGTTGTCAATGGTCCGGACCAGAGCCATCCGGATTCTTCACACCACCCGAACCAGGGCGGCTCCAGGGCCACTTGGGCCCTCCGTCCGGACGTCCCTCCGGGTCGTACACATACCGCCACCCGCGCGGCAGCCGCAGCCGCTTGGTCAGCGCCGCGGGCTCCAGCCGATACACATGGACCACGCTCCGGCCGCCCTCCGGGCCCGGCACCGGCACCTCGTACGTCTTGGGCGGCCGTCCCGTCGCGCCCAGCAGCACCGGCAGTACCCGGCCGTCCAGCGGGCCGCCGCTGAAGGCGGTGTCCTCGCTCCGCACGCCGTCACTCCCCCATCGAGCAGCTGGGCGAGCAGGAGGGGTAGGCCGAGGGCTGTGCGAGACGGCGGGCTCCCGGACCCTCATGGCCCAGCTGGTCCTCCGGGTTGGTCAGCACGCAGACGTCGATCGACAGGCAGCCGCAGCCGATGCAGTCCGTGAGGTTGTCGCGCAGCTGCTGCATCAGCCGGATCCGCTCGTCGAGATCGCTGCGCCAGCCCTCGGAGACCCGGGCCCAGTCCTCGCGGGTGGGTGTGCGGTTGTCCGGCAGCAGCGCCAGCGCCTCGCGGATGGCGGCCAGTGGCATCCCCAGGCGCTGGGACGCCCGGATGAAGGCGACGCGCCGCAGCGTGTCACGGCTGTAGCGCCGCTGGTTGCCGGAGGTGCGCCTGCTGCGGATCAGGCCCTCCCGCTCATAGAAGCGCAGCGCGGAGGTGGCGACACCGGCGCGCTCAGCCAGCTCGCCGACGGTGGCTTCCTTGGCGTTCCAGGTCAGTTGAGTGGACATATGAGCAGCTTAGCGTGACCTTGAAGTCAGATTTAAGTCTCCGGTGTCGCCGGGGGGAGAGTCAGACGTACGGCATCGGACACGACCGGCACCAGCCGGCGCGCCAGATCGCCCACCGGCCCCGCCTCCTGCTCCTTGTCCAGTGCGCGCTGTGCCGCCTCCGCGGTCTGCGGGTCGCGCGCCGCCGTCGCCACCATCAAGGAGACGAAGTTGTCCAGCAGCCAGCCGTGCAGCTCCTCCAGCTCCGGCTGCTTCCCCTCGTCCAGCCAGATCAGTGAGGCGCCCTCGACCGCGCTGATCCAGGTCCGCACCATGACCCGCAGCCGCGGCCCGGGGGCCTCCGTACCCAGATGCAGCAGGATCTGCTCGGCCGCGGTGCGCCGTACCTCGTCCACGATGGCGGTCGTACGGGAGGTCTCGACCACGCTGCCGCCCTGCAGCAGCGCCATGAACCCGGCGTCGTGCTCGTCGACGAAGCGCAGATAGCGGCCCAGGGCCCGTGAGAGCCGCTCACTGAGCGGCCCGGTCCCGGCTTCCGCGAAGCACTGCTTCAGCTCGTCGGCGGCGGAGCGGAGCGCCGCCTCGTACAGCTGCTGCTTGCCGCCCGGGAAGTAGCGGTATACCAGCGGGCGCGAGACCCCGGCCAGCGCGGCGACTCCGTCCAGTGACACGTGCTCCGGAAGGCTGTGTGCGAAGAGTCGGAGTGCGGCCTCGATCAGCTGCCTTCGGCGCTGCTCGACGCTGAGCCTTCGGTACGCCGGGGCGGTCATGCCGGAAGCTTACGACCTCCCCCGCGACAGGGAGCGGGCCCCGACGCCCTGCGGCCTGCGTCAGGCCAGCAGGCCGGAACTCCTCCACAGCCTGCGGCCCGGACCGCGCAGGATGCCGATCTCGTCCAGGAAGTCGGTGAGCCGTTTGGCTCCCTGCTGCATCACCTCGCGGCGGTGGCCGCTCTCCTTCACCTGTGCGAGGGCCTCCCGGCGGTCCAGCCCCACGGCCTCGTAGACCTGAGGGTTGACGAAGGAGATGGAGAAGACGCGGGCCGCCTCGCCCGAGCTGAGCCTGGTCAGCTCCGCCTCCCAGCGCGGGCAGGTCGCCATCTGGCGGCGCAGTTCCTCCCGCGCGTACCGCACGTGCCGCGCCTCCTCGATCACATGGATGCGGGTGACGCCGCGCACCAGGGGCTGGACCCGCTCGTCCGGAAAGGTCAGCCGCTGCATCCAGTCGAGTATCTCCTCGCCCAGCAGGGTGCTGGTGAAGGAGCCCGGGGTGGTGGAGAAGGTCTTCAGGATCCGGCCGAGGTTGTGATGCAGCCGCGTGACCGGGTACGCGGGTGCGCCGCCCCTGGTGATCATGCGCGCGAACATCATCGAGTGGCGGCACTCGTCGGCGATCTCTGTGAGAGCGTACCGCACATGCGCGCTGGTCAGCGGCTTGTCATAGATATGCCGGACCAGCAGCTGCATGAGGATGACCTCGAACCAGATGCCCAGGGACGCCAGTGAGGCCGCCTCGTGCCGGGCGAGCTCGAAGCGCTGCTCCTCGGACATCCGCTTCCACATCGGGGTGTCGTAGAGGGAGACCAGCTCCGGCGGCCAGAACCACTTGCCGTCCTCCAGCGGAGCCTCCCAGTCCAGCTCGGTGTCCGGGTCGAAGGAGTGCTTGCGGGAGGACTCCAGGAGGCGCTCGGCGACCTGCTCGCGGTCCTTGAGCAGGCCGAGCGCGTCCCGCAGGACTTCGTTCTCGGCGGTCGGGGAGTTCCGGATCGTCGTCGTCATGGCTGAGCGCACCTCACTGGGGAGTGACCGAACAGGTGTTACCAGTGGTTACAACTGCTTGACTGTTATGAGACTGCGTGTCAGCAGTCGCGTCAATCCCCTGCGCCGCATTTCCTGACCCGGCAGTAAGGAATGGCCGGATCCGCCCGGCGGGCGGGTGGGGTGCTGGTGATCGCGGCAGGTGGACGGCACCGTGCCCCCAGGCCGCTCGGGCGGCTGGGGGCACGGTGGGCTTGAGCTCGCGTCGGCGCGGGGGCAACGGCCGCGGGGCCGTTCGCGCGTCAGGAGGTCGGTGGAGCTGTGGTCAGTAGAGTCGCGGTCAGTAGAGCCGCGGTCAGCGGAACTTGCACCAGTGCGGTGCCGCACCGATGTTGGCGATGTAGCGGGCGGACGCCCAGGCCCACCTGCCGTCCTTCAGCTTGTACCAGCGCGGGTTGCCGTTGATCCACTGGCCGTTGACCTTGCACTCGATCTTGACTGTCTGGCCGTACTTCAGGAAGCCGATCTGGCGGTAGCTCTGGCTCGGCCCGGAGCGGACCTTCAGGCCCGAACGGGCGATCACCTTGCCCCAGTAGGTCCTGGCGTCGGCCACCAGCGGTGTCTGCTCGGCGGAGATCGACTGCTTCGCGGGGACCGGGGCGGGCACCGGCGTGGTGTCGTTGGCCATCGCGGCGCCGGTGGCGGTCATGGCAGCCACTGCACCACCGGCGGCGCACATGGCGACCTTGGTGAATTTGGACTCAAGCACTTTCTGCCTCCTGTGGAGGGGGAGCGGACCCGGTGACGTGGGCCCTGGGAAGGACGCGGGGCACGGCCCGTAGCGGGCCGGTTACCCTCATGCCTTCATCACGCTAAATGTCCTACTTTGTGCGCGCAACTCGTCACCCTGTGCAGCTCCCTCCCGGCTGTTCGTCCCGGCGTGCTGATTCCGGGCTCAGGAGAGCAGCAGCCCCGCCACGGACAGCGCTCCCCAGCCGACCGACACAGCCGCCGCCTTGATCCGCTTGTCCCGGTCCGGCAGGGTCGCCCCGAGTAGCGCGGCGTCTCCGAAGTCCGCCGCGATCCGGACCAGCACGGCCGTCCGCAGCGCTGGGCCTTCCGGCGCGGTCGCCATCGCCAGTCCGCTCGCCATGTCCCGCAGCGCCAGCGGCCGCAGGCAGATCCCCGTCGCGGGGGCCACTCGTCCGGCCGGGTCCGTGAGGCCGGAGGGCCTGGCCAGCAGATCGGGCCGCGCCGTCACCGCCGCCCCGTACAGTGCCGTCGCCACGCCCACCGTCCGTACCAGGCCCACGCGCATCGTCCGTCCGCCCTCTCGCCGCCCGCCGCTACTCCGGTCACCGCACACTGTGCCGCACGGGGAACTCTCCGACACCGGCCGGTATGCCGCGCACTCCAGCCTCCGCGTGCACTCCTTCCTCCGCGTGCACTCCCGGCTGGGCCTCGTCGCCCAGATGCGCCATCCGTGCGGCGACCGTCTCCGCAGTCGGTCCGTCGATCCGGCCGGCCAGCCGCCCGTCCGCCAGGAAGAGCACCGAACCGGCGTACGCCGCGGCCACCGGATCGTGCGTCACCATCACCACCGTCTGGCCGTATGCCTGCACGGCCTCCTGGAGCAGACCGAGCACGTTCCGGGCGCCGGCGGTGTCCAGCGCGCCGGTCGGCTCGTCCGCGAAGATCACGTTCGGTTCGGTGACCAGTGCGCGTGCGATGGCGACCCGCTGCTGCTGGCCCCCGGACAGCTCCGAAGGACGGTGCCGCAGCCGCTCTCCCAGGCCGACCCGCGCCAGCGTCTCCTCGGCCCGGCCACGCCGCACCCGCTTGCCCGACAGCCGCAGCGGCAGGGTGACGTTCTCCAGCACGGTCAGCGTGTCGAGCAGGTTGAACTGCTGGAAGACGAAGCCGATCCGCCGCCTGCGGAACCTCGTCAGCTCCGCCTCGCCGCCACCCGACAGCTCGGCGCCGTCCACCGCGACGATGCCGCTGGTGGGGTCGTCCAGCCCGGCGGCGCACTGGAGCAGCGTGCTCTTGCCGGAGCCGGACGGCCCCATCACCGCGGTGAACGTCCCGGCGGGCAGGCTCAGGGAGACTCCGTCGAGTGCGGTCACCTGGTTCTCCGCTGTTCCGTAAACCTTGCGTACGGAGACCAGTCGCAGCGCCTCGGCGCTCGCGCCCGTACGCGCGTCGTGCGCTCGGAACATCTCGCTCACTCCCTCTCGGTGCGCTGGATGCGCCGTGGGGAATGACGTTACGGAGCGCGCGGAGCCGCCACGAGGGCCGTACGCACCGGGGTGAGGGTGGACTTTCGTGTACCCCACCGGTGTGTGCCGTAGCCCCGGCGGACGGCCCGTTCAGCGGGGCGGCTCGCCCCTCGTCTGCCCACCCCCGGCCCGCCCGTCCGCCCGCTGCCCGTCCTTCGCCGTCCGCTGCTGCTCCGCCGCCGCGTCCGTGCGGAGCGCGGCCACCTCGTCACGCAACTGCGGCAGGCGCGCGTAGAGGGCGTCGCCGGGACAGCTGGTCTCGAAGCCGTCCCGGTGGCCGGAGACCACCTCCAGCCGCACGTCTTCACCCTTCGGATAGCGGCTGCCGCCGTTCGTGGAGACCAGCCGTACCTTGCCGTGCGGGTCGGTGCCGGGCCGCAGCTTCCAAGCGGCCACGGCGGCTATCGAACGGAGCATCGCCCGGGGCACCGGCTGGCCCGCACCGAAGTTGCCGAGCGCGGCTATGCCCACGCTCCGGGCGTTGAACCCCTTGGTGTGGGCCCCCTTGACCGGGCGGTCCGCGCCGCCGCCGCGCCCCTCGTAGATGGTGCCGCAGCGGTCGACGACGAAGTTGTAGCCCATGTCGTCCCAGCCCATGTTCCGTATGTGGGTGGCCTGCAGCGTGCGCATCATGCCCGGCACGTCGGCGCAGTCGTATCCGTTGGGGTGGTTGGTGTGGTGGAGGAAGACGGCCCGCGCCCTGCCGTCCGCGTAGGCGGAGTGCTCCCGTACGAGCTGCTCGTCCGCCCCCCAGTCGGCGCGGCGTACGAACTCCGGGCGCGGAGCCGCCGGTCCGGCGGGGGCCTGGTTCCGGGCCTGGTTCGGCCGTGGCTCCGGCTGTCGTTCCTCTGCCGGGGCGTCCCATCGCGTCAGCACCGCCAGCAGCATCGCCATCGCTGCCAGGGGTGCGATCCTGGTCGGCCGCACAGATCACACCGTGCGCCCGCCCGGCCCGGGGGCCCACACGGGCGGGGCCGTTCGGGTGAGTGGAGCTCCCGCCGGAGGGGGCGTGGGTCAGTCGCCGTGGGTGATCTTGCCGTGTTCGTCCATGGTCGGGTGCATCTTCATCGGCTCGATCTCGTCCACGTCGGACGGACGCGGCCGCTCCGGGCCGTCCGGTCCGATCCGCAGCATCCGTTCCACCCGGACGATCTCGAAGTGGCGGCCCCGCACCCGCAGCGTGTTGCTCCGTCCGGCTTCCCGGAACTGCCGTGCCGCCTGCGCGTAGTCGCTCCGCTGCTCCTCGGTGAAGTGGTAGACCTGCGGCCAGAACTCCTCCATCGCGTTCGCCATCAGCCGCCGGGCGTCGTGCGGGGTGGGCTGGACCGAGGCCATCGGCTCCCAGGAGGCTTCCTTCTGCTCGGCGTAGGTGAAGCCCGTGGGGAGCAGGACCACGCCGGGGTGGGTCCGCACCGCGCGGGCCGAGTCCTCGCGTACGTCCTTCGGGTAGCGGTCGGCGGTGTAGCGCAGGGTGAGCAGCGACATGCGGTGCAGGCTCTCGGCCAGACCGGTGGCCTCGGCATGGTCGATGACGAACCCCTTGACGCGCGAGGGTGAGCCCTTGCCCGGATCCCAGGAGTGGTCCGACGGCTCCGGGTCGGTGGGGCGGGGCGGCTCCAGGCCGTCGGGGCCGATCCGGGCGAACTCGTCGCCGCGCACCACCCGGTAGCGGACGGAGTCGGCCGTCACCTCGTTCACCGGTTCGGTCTCCAGCAGGGCGACTGCGGCCAGGAGTTCGCGGCGTACGACGGGGTCGTCCGTGCCGTCCTTCGCGTGGAACCACAAATGGGAGTTGAGCCCGTCCCGGGCGTCCTGGGGATAGCCGCCGTGCATCTCGCTCAGCAGCCGCCAGCGGCTCCCGTCCGACGGGTGCTGCGCGGCGAAGCCGAAGACCGGTCCGCGCAGGACGACGTTCGGATAGCGGCGTGCCGACTCCCAGGCGTCCGCTTCGGTTACCTGCGAGACGGGATCGTCCCGCTGGACGACGTTCACGGTCAGGTGGTCCGCCGGGTTCCTTGGCTGTCCGTCCATGCACACATTGTGGCCGCTCGGTGCCCCTCCGTCAGGCGGTCCCGGAATCTTCCGGCCCCGAGCGGGCCGCCTGAATGGCCGCCCATGCTTTGCCGGATGCGTCCTGTCGCCGTTCGCTGGAGGAGACGTACCGGTGTTCGGGCGTACGGGTGAGAATGAACCGCCAAGGGACGAGGGACCATGCCACTGCACGCCGTCTCCGCCGCCACGGGTAGCGAGCCGACCGATGTCTACGCGCGGCCCATGAGCGCCGGCCCGCTGCCGCGGCGCCGGATCGGCGACGGTCCGGCGGATCCGTTCACCGTCTACCAGCTGCTCCGCGACGAGCTGGAGTTGGACGGCAACGCCTCGCAGAACCTCGCGACGTTCTGCACCACCTGGAGCGAGCCCCAGGTGCACCGGCTGATGGACGAGAACCTCGCCAAGAACCTGATCGACAAGGACGAGTACCCGCTGACGGCGGAGATCGAGAACCGCTGTGTGCACATCCTCGCCAACCTGTGGAACGCCCCGGACGCCCCGGACGCCCCGGACGGCAGCTCGGCGACCGGCTGTTCGACGACCGGGTCGAGCGAGGCGTCCATGCTCTGCGGGCTCGCCCTGAAGTGGCGCTGGCGGCAGCGGCGCGAGGCCGCCGGGAAGGAGACCGGACGGCCGAACCTCGTCTGCGGCCCGGTCCAGGTCTGCTGGGAGAAATTCTGCCAGTATTTCGACGTCGAACTCCGCCGCATTCCCCTGGAGCGGGGGGGTGAACGGCATCCGCCCGCATCAACTGCGCGGCTATGTGGACGAGAACACGATCGGCGTCGTCGCCATCCTCGGCGTCACCTACACCTGCGACTACGAACCGGTGGAGGCGCTCGCCGCCGAACTCGACGCGATCGAAAGCGATACGGGAATCGATGTGCCGCTGCATGTCGACGCCGCGAGCGGAGGATTCGTCGCTCCCTTCGTCCAGCCTGGTCTGGTCTGGGACTTCCGCATTCCGCGGGTGAAATCGATCAACGCGTCCGGACACAAGTACGGAATGGCCCCGCTCGGTGTCGGCTGGGCGGTGTGGCGGCACGAAAGGGAGCTGCCGGAGGAGCTGGTCTTCCGTGTCAGTTATCTGGGCGGCGATATGCCCACCTTCGCGCTGAACTTCTCCCGCCCCGGCAACGGGGTCGTCGCACAGTATTTCCTGCTGCTGCGGCTGGGCCGCGAGGGCTACCGGCAGGTCCAGCAGAGGTGTCTGGAAACGGCCGTACGGGTCGGCGCGGAGGTGGCGGCAATGGAGTGTTTCCAGCTCCTCTACGACGGGCGGGGCGCGCTGCCCGCGATCTCGTACACCCTCCGGCGCCCGGCCGACTCGCCGTTCGATCTGTACCAGCTCTCGGACCAGCTGCGGCAGCGCGGCTGGCAGGTCCCGGCCTATCCGCTGCCGGCCGACCGGTCGGAGACCGTGATCCACCGCGTGCTGATCAGGCACGACTGCAGCGACGACCGGATGGAGCTCTTCCTGCGGGATCTGCGGCACAGCGTGTCCGCGCTCACCACCGCCGAGGGCGGGCCCCGGGGCCGGGTCGCCTTCCACCACTGAGGCTGCGAGGCGGCGAATCCCGTGGTTGACGGGTTCGCCAGGGCGTGCCTACGGTTGAACTACATTTGCTTTCAAAGCAAAGAGTTTCTGCCAGGCTGCCCTGCCTGGACACCCTGACGGAGGATCGCCATGAGCGAGCAGCGAGCGGACCGCGGCCTGAGCTGGAACGAGCAGGTCATCAAGGAGTTCCGGGAGAACAACGGTGCGGTGGGCGGCATGTTCGAGGGCGCCCCCCTGGTGCTGCTGACCACCGTGGGCAGGAAGTCGCGGAAGCCGCACACCAATCCCGTGATCCACCTCCGGGACGGTGAGCGCCACCTCGTTTTCGGATCCAACGCGGGCAGCGACAAGCACCCGGACTGGTATCACAATCTGCTGGCCAGCCCCCAGGTCACCATGGAGATCGGCACCGAGGACGGCGCGGTGAAACCCTTCGCCACCCGGGCCGTACCGCTGGAGGGGGAGGAGCGCCACCACTACTGGGAGCTGCAGTGTTCCCTCGCCCCGCCCTTCCGCCGCTACGAGGAGCAGACCGACCGGGAGATCCCCGTCGTGGCCCTGTATCCGCTGGACCTCTCCGCGGAGTCGGAGCGCACCCGGCCGATCGGGCAGCAGCTGATCGCCCATCACCAGGACCTCCGGGCGGAGCTTGCCCGGGTACGCGCCGAGATCGAGGGGGCCCTCACCGGTGGGGACGGTCCGGAGGGCGTGCGTCCACCTGCCGCCGGTCTGACCGAAGAACTGCGGCGGCGCTGCCTGACCTACTGCTACGGGTTGCAGCTGCACCACATCCGGGAGGACGGCGCCTTCTCCGCCTTCGAGAGGCAGTGGCCATGGCTCGGCCCCGCCATCGAGCGGCTGCGGGCGGAGCACCGGGTGGTGGAGGAGGCGCTGGCCGGGTTCGAGGAGTTGCTGGAGCAGGCGCGCAACGGCGAGACGGACGCGGCGGCGGTCCACGACGAACTGGAGAAGGTGACGGGCGGCCTCGAAGACCATTTCGCCTACGAGGAGAGGGTGCTCCTCCCGGCGCTCGATCAGTCGCCGTCGCCGTCGCCGCCGTCCCCGTGACCCTGACCGGCCCTTGGTCATGCCGCGCCCGAGCAGGCTGAGCGGCTGAGCCCCTGCGGTATCGTGAGCGGCGCAGGGGAACTTTGCTTTGAAAGCAAAGCGGCGAGGAGGCTTGGGCGGATGTCGGCAAAGCCCGCAGAGCCTCCTGAGTCCTCTGAGCCCTCTGAGTCCTCCGATCAGGCTGGTCTGAGCAGGGACGACGCGGTCCGTGCGATGTTGGTGCTGATGCCACGGCTGGTGCAGCGCGTGAAGCGGACCACCGTCCCCGAGCGGCTCCGGTCGATGAACCTGGCGCCCCGGCACCTCTCCCTCCTGGCCCATCTCGTCTTCGACGGCCCGGCACTGGTGAACGAACTGGCCGCCCGGCTGGAGGTCGCCCCGACGACGGTGAGCCTGATGGTCGGCGACCTCAGCCGGGCGGGGGTCCTGGAGCGGCAGGCCGATCCCTCCGACCGTCGCCGCACCATCGTCTCGCTCACCCAGGACCCGGAGACCCGAAAGGCCGTCAACCACTGGCTGGCCAGGGGCTCCGACGCCTGGCGGGAGGCGTTCGATCCGCTGTCCCCCGAGGAGCGCGCGCTCTTCGTGCGGACCCTCGAGGCGTACGAGAACGCGACTTCCGCAGAAGCCGACTGAGCGGCGGTCCCAGTGGCTGGCCCCTTCCCCGCCGGCTGAGCCCGAATTTCGCAAGGTTCTTCGAATACCGTGAATTCGGCCGACGCCTCGGTGCAGGCATATGCCAATTCCTTTCGGCGGCTCACCGCGCAGGAGCGATCCGGCGTGCATGCCGCACACTGTCAGGGTTCTGAAGCGTTGCGAAGAGTCCGGCGGAGGTCTCACCATGCGCCGAGCCAGGCGATATCTGCTTCTTTCCCTGCCCTTGCTCTTATCCGCGGGGCTCGTCATCGCGGTGCACACAATCAGCGGGGTGCATCTCGTCATGCGGATGTATGTGGACATCGTGGTGGGAATCTCCTGGGCCGTCGGCATCGGGATCGCCGTCCGCTGGAAAAGCAGCGAGACCGAGAGCCGGTTCGCGGACCCGCCGGCTGTCCGGTACGCCGGGGACCGGGAGTTCCGGACGCGCTCGCGCCGCCATTCCTCGCACTGGATCTGACCGGATTTGGGATCTGTCCGGTTCCCGCTCTTGATCCTTTCTCCTCGACGTGGCGTGCTGTGGCATCTGCCACGATGAAGTGCCAGGGGCCTCCCGCCGTCGCGACAAGGAGTGCCGATGACCGGTGTACGCATCAGTTCCGCTGTGATGACCCACCCGCTGCGCAAGGCCCAGGCCGAGGAGTTGGTCGCCCGGCTGGGCCTGGACGGACTGGCGCTCGACCCGGCGCCACAGGAGGAGGCATCCGCCCTGCGGACGGCGTTGGTCGCCTGGTCGGCGATGCCCGAGGGGGCGACCCACCAACTGGTGATGCAGGACGACGTCGCCGCCCCGCCGGAGTTCCCCGCCCTCGTCGCCCGCTGTGCCGCCCGGTTCCCGGACGAGGCCCTCGTCTTCTACACCAACTGGCATGCCCGCAACGGTGCTGCCGTACGGCTGGCCGCACTGGCGGGGGCGGGCTGGGTGCGTGCCGTGCCGGAGGAGTTCACTCCGACGCTGGCGACCTGTCTGCCGGCCGCGCTGGTGCGGGAGTTCCGGGAGTTCGCGCGGGGGAGGGTGGAGGAGGAGCGGCACGACGACGAGGTGCTCGCCCAGTTCCTGCGCCGGAGGGGCCGCCCGGCGCTGCTGGCCGTCCCCGGCGTGGTGGAGCACATCGGCACCAGCAGCATCAACGGCCATGCCGCACAGGGCGTACGGCGGGTCGCCTGTCCGGTGGACATCGCCGACGCGGCGCGGCTGCTGCCGGAAGGATGGGTGCTGGAGGACATCGACTGGCTCCCCTACATGCGCTACGGCGCGGGCTATCTGCGCGAGGGCGCCCGGCAGCCGGAAAGCGACGGGACGCGCCCGCACGTCGGCTGGCAGGAGGCGCTGCCCGGCACCGGTCTGACGGAGGAGCGGCTGCGGTATCTGGCAGGCGAAAACCGCCCGTTCACCGCCACGGAGGTGAGCTGGCTCTTCGGCGCCGGATTCGCGAACGAACTGTGGACGCACTGCCTGCTGTTGGGCAGACAGGCGGTTGTGGCGTCCCGGCAGGCGCACGGGTTGGCGGCCGGGGAGCCGGCAGTGGCCGATCTGGCAGCGGCCGAGCGAATCGCCGGTGGCCGGACCGTGGACGGCGGGATCGTCGAAGACGGGCTGAGTGAAGAAGAGCGGTCCGTCGCGCGGGTACGTTCGGCCGCGCTGTCCACGGTCGGCATCGCGGGCCTGCCGCCCGAACGCCGCCCCGACGTGCGCCCGGAGCACAACCACCTGCTCACGGCGCACGCCTGGAGCGCCGTCCGCCGGGGGGCGTACCCGCTGGGCTGACGCGGGGCGCCGCCCCGTCCGCGGCGTCCAGGCCGCCGCTCTCCCGGCTCGACGCGCCCCGGCTACGGCTCCCGTGCCGGGGCCGCGTCGTGCAGGATCCAGACCCCGGGCTCCCAGTACGCGCCCAGATCGCGCGCGTGATCGATGCGTACGGTGGCCAGCCCGTGCGGAAACACGTAATCCCCGTCGTCCGGGAAGGCCATGCCCGTCCAGGACTCCCATTCGGCGACCGTGCCGGTGATCCGCGACGACCGTCCGCTCGCGGCCGAGAGCGTGCCCCCGGCGCGCACCTGGGTGCGGATCCACGGATCGAACGGCGCCCCGTCGGCACGCTGCCACGCGGCGTACCGCTCGATGGGCACGAGCGGATACCGGTCCTTCCAGGTGGGCCGCACCGGCACGATCACCCGGGAGAGACCGGCGTCGCGCGCTGTCTCCACCAACTGCCGCAGCAGCGGCCCGGAAAGCCCCCTGCCCTGGTGACCGGGAGCGACCTCCACGCCCAGCGCGCACAGTGCGCCCGGCGCACGGCCCGCGTCCAGGTCACGGAAGGCGGCGGCGATCGAGTCGTCGAGCCCGGGGCCCAGGCCCTCCGCCGTGCCGTCCCAGCTACGCGGCACGGAGCGGCCCGCGCCCAGGATGTCGTCGCGCGCCTCGTCGTACAGCACGAACTGGTACTCCGGGAAATCCTTGAACAGGCGGTTCCAGTAGTCGCCTTCGCCGTCGCTGATGTCCCCGTGCAGGTTGTACTCGGGCACCACTCCGGCGAACAGCGCGGGTATCCGGTCCCACAGCTCGGGCCGTTCGCTGTGGAGCACCACGGAGAACGCCGGAGAGGCGGGCTCGGCCCGCTTTCCCCCGGCGCTCACGGGACCACCACCTCCCAGATGATCACCAGCGGGATGCCGTCCCAGGCGGCGCGCGCGGCGTCGGCGATGAACTCCTCGTAACCGCCCGGCGCCAGCCGCCCGTTGAACACCGGCTCCCGGCAGTCACGGACGCTCAGCCCTGCGGCCCGGAACGCCGCGAAGTAGTCGCTGGGCAGGTGGACATGGTTGCGTACGTACGCCAGCCGTTCCGATCCGGCCACGAACAGGCACTGGCCCTGAAGCGAGACGACGAACGGGTGCAGGTCCGAGATGACGATCCGGCCGCCGGGGCGCACC
This sequence comes from Streptomyces gossypii, assembly GCF_025165795.1. Taxonomy (GTDB): domain Bacteria; phylum Actinomycetota; class Actinomycetes; order Streptomycetales; family Streptomycetaceae; genus Streptomyces; species Streptomyces gossypii. Next base: position 75,310 of record NZ_JAJAGO010000008.1, on the reverse strand, counting down.
ACCCGGGCGAGTTCGGCCACGCCCGCCGTGAGGTCGGGCAGATGGGTCATGGCGAGGGAGCAGACGGCGAGGTCGACGGAGTCGTCCTTCAGCGGCAGTTGCTCCAGGTTCCCTTCCCGGAACTGTGCCGCCGGTGCCTTCTGCCGGGCCTTGTCCAGCATGTGCGGCGACTGGTCCACCCCGGTCGTACGGTATCCGCGCGCCGTCAGGGCGGCCGTCTGGCGGCCGGTGCCGCAGGCGGCGTCCAGGGCGTCGCCCACCGGGCCCTGGTCGAGGAGTTCGTGGACGAGGGGCTCTTCGACCTCGATGAAGGAACTGGGCAGCGAGTCGTAGACCGAGGACCAGGCCGCGTACCCGGCCGCCGGGGTGAGTTCCCGCACGCTCGCCCCGCCGTCCGGAAGGCCCTCTCCTGAGCCGTCGGCGAATCTTCGGATCTCCTCCACCCGCCGCGCCAGGAACTTCTCGTCACCATGGATCGCGTGCCGCAGCAGAGCCAGTCCCTCAATGCCCAGGACCAGCTCGCGGACTCGGAATTCACTGTCCATTCGATTCCCTTGTGACTCGGGCGCCGGACGGTTTTCCGTCCACGCTCCGCGCTACCCGTGCGTCGTTGCGGATATTCGGCGGGCCGGGGTTGTTGTCCAGAATTGGCCCAGGCCGGGCCGGTATTCTTCGCGGCGATTGTCGGCGGCTGGGGAAGCATCTAGCATTCGCGCGACAACAGCCCGCGTCATACGGGCATTCTGACGTACGCAAGTCCCATGGAAGGGGCCGTTCGCGATGATTGAGGGTTATGTGCACCGGGAGAGCGTCATCGCCGGAAGTACGCTGCGGATGCATGTCTCCACGGACGCCGCCGATTTCCGGATACGCTGCTACCGGCTGGGCCGCGAGCTGGTGTTCATGGGTGAGTCGGGTCCCTATTCCGGTGTGTGGAGCCCGCCGCCCCCGCATCCGGACGGCGATCCGGAGCACGCCTCGCCCGCTGAGGCGTGGGGCTGGCCCGCTTACGGCCTGCCGGTACCGGAGCACTGGCCGCCGGGCATCTATCTCGCCCACCTCGCCCACCTCGTCGAGGGCGGCACCGCAGAAGGCACCGCAGACAGCGCGGCAGACAGCGCCGCAGCCAGCGGTGAGAGCGGCGGGGAGATCGACGGCATCGAGGGCTTCGAGCGGGAGTTCTTCGTCGTACGGCCCCGGATGCCGGGCCGCACCGCCCGCATCCTGTACAAGAAGTCGACCTTCACCCGGCACGCGTACAACCAGTCGAACCGCACCGGTCTGGTCCGCGCCAGCAGCCTCTACGAGCACCCCGTCTACCAGGAGGGCGGAGACGGCCCCGCCGGGGAGCCGCGCGGGCACAAGCTGAGCATGCACCGCCCCGGCGGTGTCATCGATCTCGCCTACTGGGACGCCCCGTTCATCGCCTGGCTGGAGCGCGCCGGCTATGACGTGGAGTACTGCACCGATCTGGATCTGCACGCCGACCCGGAGCTGCTCGCGCCCTACGACCTGCTGCTGAGCGTCGGCCATGACGAGTACTGGAGCGCGGCGATGCGCGAACGCGTCGCCGCTTTCACGCGCGGCGGCGGGAACGTCGCGTTCTTCAGCGCGAACACCTGCTGGTGGCGTGTGCATCCGGTGGACGGGGACACCGCGTTCGTCTCGGACACCGACCACCAGGTCGGCGACGCCTACCCCCATCTTCCGGCCACCGATCTGTGGTGGCAGCCCGCCCCCGACGGGGTCGGGGAACCGGAGAACACCCTGACCGGCGTCAGCTTCCGCAACGGCGGCATGTGGCCCGGCGAGTGGCCCGGCGACCGGCCCCGTGCGGGCTACACGGTGCAGCACGCCGGCCACTGGGTGTTCGAGGGCACCGGGCTGCGCGACGGTTCCGACGGCGGCCGGCCGGACGCGCTCGGCGCCGGAACACCGCTGATCGGCTACGAGTGCGACGGCGCTGCCTTCGCCTACGACGAGACGGGTACGGCCCGCGCCACCGGGGCGGACGGCACGCCCGGCTCCTTCCTGATCCTGGGCCTGTATCTGCTGGACCCGGTGCACGAGGACTTCCACCAACTGAAGTGGGGCCACTGGAACTGCCCCGCGCGCGAACGGGAGATCACCGGTCCGCGCGCGGCGACGATGGGCATCCACACCTCCGATGAGCCCGGCGGCGGCACGGTGTTCACGGCGGGCACGACCGACTGGCCGGTGGTGTGCGGCAGGGAGACGGACCCCGCGGTCGTCCGCGTCACCCGCAACGTCCTGGACCGCCTCGGCCGACGCGATCCCAGTCGTCCAGCAGGCCGCTGAGGCCGTGCAGCGTACTGATCCGCGCGGCCCCGTCCACCAGCGGCGGGGCCGCACCCTGCACCGCCCGGTCGGTGCGCCACAGATGCACCGCCCGCATCCCGGCGGCCAGCGGCCCGGCCACGTCCGCCTCCCACATGTCCCCGACGAACACCGCCCGCGCCGCGGGCACACCGCACCGCTCCAGCACCGTCCGGTAGATGCGCGGGTGCGGCTTGCGTGCCCCCGCCTGTGCCGAGCCGACCGCCACGCTCACCAGCCCGGCCAGCCCGACCGAGTCGAGAGTCCGCTCCAGGTCCCAGTACCAGTTGGAGCACACCGCGATCCGTACGCCCCGCGCGTGCAGCGCGTGCAGCACCTCCAGGGTGTCGTCGAAGAGCGCCAGCCGCAGGCTCTTCATCGTCCGGTCGATCTCGGTGACGAGCCCTTCGACTTCGCCCTCGGGCACGCCTGCGGCGCGCGCCCTGCGCCGCAGGCGCTCCAGCTCCCAGGCCAGATAAGCCTGTTCGCTGACCGAGTGGGCGGCGTGCTCCTCGCCGTCCGCCGGGCCCACCGACCACTGGTCGCCCCAGTGGTCGGCAGCCGCGTGCAGGCCCCTGCGGAGGAACACCGACCGGTGGCTGGCCGGGAGCGGCGGCACCATCCGCACCAGCGTGCCGTAGAAGTCGAAGACCACCACCCGGGCGCCGCTCACCACGGCATCAGAACCGTCCGTACCGGCGCGGGAAGTAGTCCTCCACCGTCCCCTCGCGCTCGATGTCGACCGTGGCGCAGTGCAGTCCGCCGCCGAACGGTCCGACCGCGCGGAAGGGCACCGGTACCACCTCGAAGCCGTACCCCGCCAGTTGCTCGGCGAGGCGGACCTCCTTCTCCTCGACGCACAGCGTGTTGGCGTCGAGGTTGAGCATGTTCCCCGCCAGCCAGGGGCTGCAGTACGAGAGCTTGGGCGGGTGCTCCCAACTGGCGGGCTGCACCGCCTCGACGATCTCCCAGTCGTTGAGCTTGAAGAACTCCATCAGCTCGGCGTCGGCGAGGCGTTCACCGCAGTGCAGCACCAGGCCGGGCCGCAGCGGCACCCAGGTGGCGTCGATGTGCAGCGGATGGGTGTTGGTCGAGGTCACCGCGTGCACCCGGTGGTCGGGGAAGTGGCGCTTGAGCCACTTGTAACCGCTGCGGTTGGTGACGAACGACAGCTGGACGAACAGGTCCTTGCCGAAACGGGCGACGTCGGCCGCGTCGAAGAGGGGTTCCTCCTCGGTCAGCACGAGGTCGTAATCGCGCACCCTGGCGAGCTGCTCCTCGGTGGTCAGCGTGTTGTAGGTGTCCCAGAAGCCGGGGCGGTAACTGGCCTCTGTCAGGCGGGGTTTGGGCGCCGCCTCCCAGCGCATGCGCTCATCGGCGTCGAACAGCCGCTGCAGCAGCGGCCGGTAGCACAGGTATTCGTGCCAGCGGCTGCGGTAGGACATGGTGGCTTCCAGCACCTCGTTGCCCACCGTCAGCAGCAGGTCGCGGGGCGGCATGCAGCCCGACATGGTCTCCTGCGTCCAGTCGGGTGTGGAGACCTGCCGGTTGAAGTCGACGGGGGTGGGGCGGTCGACCCGGATGCCGCGCCCGCGCAGCATCGCGGTGAAGTCGTCCAGCTGCTGGTTGGCCTCTGCGGTCATGTCGGCGGGCATCGGGCCGTACGTGCCCAGGGGGTAGCCGTCGTCGGGGAAGTCCCGCTGGACGGCGGGTTCGGGCGCCTGCACCACCGCCCCGTCGGCACGCCCGACGACGACGTGGCGTAACGGATCCCAGCCGTTCCATGAATTGACCCGCACGGGGCCGGTGTCCGGTTCCGCCTGCGTCGTGTCGTACTCAGTCACGTGCCACACCCTTCGATCGGGAACGTGGGAGACACGCGAGTCAACCTGGGGCAGGGGGGATATCACCGTCAAGGGTGACTCGGTCACGCACCGCACTGTTTGCGTCAAGTCTCGGTGGCCGGTGGCTCATGCCTCCGGCCTGTGATCATGGTATAGACCAATGCCCGCAAGGGGCGGGCGCCTGACCAGTGGTGCCTGGGGGCCCGCACCATATGGCTGGAACAAACCCCCGGGGTGGATTTCCGTATTCGGCGGGGTAGATAGCCGATCGGCGTTGACCCCCCTCGGGACGGAGCGCACCATGGCACAGCGCACATCTCGTATCTCCGCAGGCTTGGCAGTTCTCGCCCTGGTCACCACATTGGCGGGATGCAGCGATAACTCAGGGGATTCGGCGGCGGACTCCGGTGATCTGACGGTGTGGCTCACCGTGGACGCCCGGGAGAGCTGGCCGGATTTGGTGGAATCGACGAACAAGCGCTTCGCCAAGAAGTATCCCGACGTCAAGGTGAAGGTTCAGTACCAGCAGTGGACAAGTAAGAACCAGAAGATCGATGCCGCGCTCGCAGGCGAGGACGTGCCCGATATCGTGGAGATGGGCAACAGCGAAACGACGAATTACATCGTGAACGGCGCTTTCGCCGAGGTGGATCCGAAGGACTACGACAATTCGAAGGACTGGCTGCCCGCCCTCTCGACGGCCTGCCAGCTGGACGGCAAGACCTACTGCGTCCCCTACTACGTGGGCGCCCGGGTCGGCATCTACCGCACCGACCTGTTCGAGAAGGCCGGGATCGAGGAGCCGCCGAAGACGTACCCTCAGCTGCTCGCGGACCTCGAAGCGCTCAAGGAGAAGCACGGCGCCGACGACGAGAAGTTCTCCGCGATGTACATGCCCGGCCGCTACTGGTACGCGGCGATGGCCTTCGTGAAGGACGCGGGCGGCGAGATGGCGGTGGAGCGCGACGGCCGCTGGCACGGAGCGATGTCCTCGCCCAAGTCGGTCAAGGGCCTCACCGCCTGGTACGAACTGCTCGACACCTACCACGTCGGCGACCGCACGAAGGACAACGCGGACGAGCCGGCAGTCGTCGGCCAGGGCCACGTCGGGATGTTCTACGGCAACACCTGGGAGGCGATGGCCGCCGCCGACAAGCGCTCCGGCGGCAACCCCGAACTCAAGGGAAAGTTCGACACGTTCGCCTTTCCCGGCCCCTCGGGTGAGCTGCTGCCGCCCTTCCTCGGCGGCTCCACGCTGGCGGTCCCGGCCAAGTCCAAGAAGCAGGAGATGGCCGCCGAGTGGATCGGCCTCTTCACCGACAGCACCTCGCAGCGGAAGCTGATCGAGGTCGACACCCTGCCCAACAACAGCGCCCAGCTGGACGAGGTGCCCGCCGACGGCGTCAACGGGCCGGCCGCGAAGGCCGCCGAGCGCGGCTGGGTCACGCCGCTGGCACCGGGCTGGGTGGCCGTCGAGAAGTCCAACATCATGCAGGAGATGCTCCAGTCCATCGCCACCGGCAAGAAGTCCGTACAGGACGCCGCCGAGGAGGCCGACCGCCTCATCGACGAAGTGATCAACGAGAACTGACCTCAGGCTCCAGAGGGACCGGTCGAGTACGGCATGAGTGCTGCGCGCTGAGAGCTGAGTGCTGAGCGCGTACGCCTGCCCATGCCTGCCCCGGTGCGGACGAAGATTCGAGGAGTTCGCCTGCATGAAAACCGCGGACCCGCCGCGCCCCCGCACCCGGCCGAAGCGCCCGGGTGCGCCCGGTGCCCACCGCCGCAGGGCGCTGCCCTATCTGCTCATCGCCCCCACCATGCTGGCACTGTCCGCGGTGCTGGGCTATCCGCTGGTCAAGCTGGTCCTGCTGTCGTTCCAGGACATGACCCGAAAGGAGCTGTTCGCGGGCACCGACCCGCCCTGGGTCGGCTTCAAGCAGTACCGGTCGATCTTCACCGACGCGTTCTTCTGGGAAGTCGTCGGCCGCACCGCCTTGTTCACCGTTGTCTGCGTCGGCCTCACCATGGGGGTGGCGATGGGTGTCGCCCTGCTGATGCGCCAGGTCGACCCGTGGGTACGGGTGACGATGGCGGGGGTGCTCGTCGCCGTCTGGGCGATGCCGATCATGGTGGCGGCGGCGGTCTTCCGCTGGCTGACCGACACCGACTACGGGGTCGTCAACTGGGCCCTCGGCCTGCTGCCCGGAGCGGACTTCACCGGCCACAACTGGTTCGCCAACCCCTGGCACGGCTTCACGGTGATCGTGCTCGTCGTCGTGTGGGGCGCCGTCCCGTTCGCGACGATCACCCTGCACGCGGCGCTCACCCAGGTGCCCGCCGAGCTGGAGGAGGCGGCGCGGGTGGACGGCGCCCGGGGCTGGCAGCTCTTCCGCTGTGTCACCTTCCCCGTCATCAAACCGGCCTTCGTGATGGTCACGGCGCTGATGGCGATCTGGGACTTCGGGGTGTTCAACCAGATCTGGCTGATGCGCGGTGGCCAGCCGGAGAAGGAGTACTACCTGCTCGGGGTCTACTCCTTCACCGAGTCCTTCGCCGTCAACCGGTACAGCTCCGGGGCGGCAATCGCGGTCATCACGGTGCTGTTGCTGCTGGTCGGCGCCGTCGTCTATCTGCGTCAGCTGCTGAGGATGGGGGAAGTCGAGTGAGCGGCACCGCCACCCGTCAGGGCCGCAGGGGCCGCAGGCTCGCCAACACCCTGGGGCTGCTCTTCAGCGCACTGATGGCCTTCCCTCTCTACTGGATGCTCCTCACCGCGCTCCGCCCCGCCTCCGAGATCCGCCACTCGCCGCCGAGGTTCTGGCCCAGCCAGCTCACCCTGGAACACTTCCAACGGGCGATGGAGACCCCGACCTTCTGGTCCAACGTGCGCTCCAGTGTGATCATCGGCCTGGGCACCGTCGTCGTCTCCCTGCTCATCGGCACCCTCGCCGCCTTCGCCGTGGCGAGATTCCGCTTCGTCGGCCGCCGGGCCTTCGTCATGGCGATCCTCTGCATCCAGATGATCCCGCTGGCCGGGCTGATCATCCCGATCTACCTGCTGCTCAGCGACCTGGGCCTGACCGACAGCCTCACCGGCGTCATCGTCACCTATCTCGTCTTCATGCTGCCCTTCACCGTCTGGCTGCTGCGCGGCTTCATCCAAGGCATCCCGGTGGAGCTGGAGGAGGCCGCGATGGTCGACGGCTGCACCCGCTTCGGCGCGTTCCGCCGGGTCGTCCTGCCGCTCCTCGCTCCCGGGCTGGTCGCCACCTCCATCTACTCGCTGGTGCAGGCGTGGAACGAGTACGTGCTGGTGTACGTGCTGCTGTCCAGCAACGACAAGCAGACCCTGAGCATCTGGCTGGTGTCCTTCCAGACCAGCTTCGGCACCGACTACGGCGGCATGATGGCGGGCGCCACCCTCACCGCGCTGCCCGTGCTGATCTTCTTCATGCTCGTGCAGCGCCGGGTCGCGGCCGGCCTCGCGGCGGGAGCCGTCAAGGGATGACGGCAGCGCTGCCTTCGGGAGACACCCGCGGCTGGGGCTGGTGTTGGGGCTGGGGCTGCGGGCACGGACGCGCACCTCCACCCCTTCCTGCGGACCGGGACCCCCATCAGCGGTAGCTCAGCGGACCACAGCGAGCCTCGACGAAACAGCGAAACAGCGAAACAGCGAATCAGCGAATCAGCACTGATGGAACGATGGAGAACACTGTGCAGATTGACCGCCTGGACCTGGTGTCCAAGCTGTACCAGCCGTCGGGTTGGCCGAGGGTATTGGACGCGGCCTCCGGCGTCCCCACCTCCGGCCCACTCGTGGTGGACCTCGACCCCACCACCTTCTGCGATCTCGCCTGCCCGGAGTGCATCAGCGGAAAGTTACTCAACCAGGGACGCTTCACTCCAAAACGGCTTGCCGAACTCGCCGGAGAACTGGTGGAGATGTCCGTCCGCGCCGTCGTCCTGATAGGCGGCGGCGAACCGCTCGCCCACCGCGGCACCCGCAAGGTGCTGCGCGTGCTCGGCGAGGCGGGAATCGCCGTCGGCGTCGTCACCAACGGCACGCTGATCAACCAGAACCTGGCCGAACTCGCGGAGTACGCCAGCTGGGTGCGGGTCTCCATGGACGCGGGTACCAGCGGCACCTACCGGCTCTTCCGGCCCGACCGCAAGGGGCGGAGCGTCTTCGACAAGGTGGTCGCCAACATGCGGATGCTGGCCGCCGCCAAGAAGGGGGCGCTGGGCTACTCGTATCTGATCATGAGCCGCCAGGAGTCCGACGGCAGCGTCGTCAGCAATCACCACGAGGTGCTGCAGGCGGCGGAGCTGGCCCACGACATCGGCTGCGACTACTTCGAGACCAAAGCCATGTTCGACGACGGGCACCACGTCGTGCAGGTGCCGCAGGAGACCCTGGACTCCGTGGACGCCCAGCTGGAGAAGGCGGCAGGACTGGAGGACGAGACCTTCCAGATCGTCAACTCCTCCACCCTGACCTCCCTGCGGAACCGGGTCGGGCCGGTACAGCCCAAGGACTACCACCGCTGTTCGGTGGCCGAACTGCGCACCCTGGTCACCCCGTCCGGGGTGTATGTCTGCTCCTACCACCGCGGAAACGACGCCGCGAAGATCGGGGACGCGGTCACGGAGAGCCTGGCCGACATCTGGCGCGACTCCGACCGGGGCATCGTCGACCCGAGCCGGGACTGCCGCTTCCACTGCGCGCGGCACCCCTCCAACCTGGAGCTGGAGAGGATCGGCGACGGAGTGCCCGCCCCGGAGCCCGGAACCGACGGCGACCCGTTCATCTAGGGTCTGCCACGGTCCAGTCCGCTGCCCGGCCGCGACGGCCGGGCAGCGGTCCTCAGTCCAGACCCGGCGCGGCCTCGGCCGGAATGACCCGCGCCCCCGGCCGCACCGGCCGGTACGCCTCCCGCAGCGCCTTCGCGATCGTCTCCCGCTCGGCAGCCCGGCACACCCCCACCAGCGCCCCGCCGCCCCCGGCCCCGCTCAGCTTCAGCGGCAGACCGGTGGCGCGCAGCGCCAGCACGCGCAGCTCCTCGAGCACCTCCGTCGACATGCCCTGCAGATCGCGCATGGCGCCGTGTGCCCCGCTCATCGCGGCGCCCAGCGCACCGAGATCACGCGCGCCCAGCGCCTCCCACACCGCCGCCGAGGTTTCGTCGGTGCGTGCCGTGTAGGCGGACAGCCGTGGATCTCCGGCCGCGAGCCGCGCCCGTACGGTGCGGATGTGGTCCCCGGTGTCCTTCCGGGTGGCCGAATCGACGACCAGCACCGCCCACTCGTCCGGGAACCGCGCCTGCTCCCGTATGAGGGGCAGCCCGGTCGTCCGGCCCTGGATGAGCAGCGCGTCCCCGGCGATGACCGCGAGGTGATCCATGCCGCCGCCGTTGAAGACGGCGAACTCGAACTCGTACGCCCACTGCGCCAGCGTGCGGGCCGAGATGCGCGGCTCCGGGGCGCACGCGTCGGTGAAGGCGCGGAAGAGCGCCACGATCAACGCGGTGGAGGAGGACAGCCCGCTGGCGGCAGGCGCGTCGCTGTGCACCGTCACGGCTGGGGGCCGCGCGGCCAGCCCCGCGTCCGGCAGCCGCCGCCGCAGCCAGGCCCACACCTGCGCGGGCCAGCCGCTCTCCGCCTCCTGGGCCGACGGACGTGGCGGGCCCGGCGGGCCAGGTGGGCCAGGCAGGCCCGGCTCAGCTGGTGGCTCAGCGGGTATCTCCACCGTCGTCCTCAAGTCCAGGGCAAGGCTGACGGACCGGCCGCCGAGCCAGTCCAGATCCTCGCCCGAGAGGCAAGCCCGGCAGGGCACCGCCGCGCGCGCACGGGGGCGGGCCGTCCTTCCGTTCGCCGTCACCGGGCCTGGAACCTTCCCGTGGAGTCGTACTCCTGGAACATACCCAGCACGACCGGGGTCGGTCCGTGCAGGGGACCGGGCGGGTCACAGAGCGCGTGGAACTCCGCCCGCCGCACCTCCTCCGGATCGGGCGCCAGCTCGCCGGACCACCGCCGGGCCACGAAGCACAGCGCGAAACAGTGGGTGACATCGCCGTTGGGGTAGGTGAGGGTGTGGACTGCCGGATCGGAGAGCGTGCCGAAGGCGGTCAGGTCCTCCCGCTGGACCAGCAGCCCGGTCTCCTCCCGCAGCTCCCGCATGGCGGTGCCCGCGAAATCGGTGCCCTCCTCGCACGCCCCGGCGGGCAGCTCCCACACCCCCGAGTCGGCGCGCTGCTGGAACAGGCCGCGCCCGTCCTCGTCCAGCAACAGGACCTGTGCGCCGGGGACCAGCAGCAGCTGGCTGCCCACCGTCTGGCGCAGCGACCAGACGTAGGACCCGACATAACTCATGCGGCCGACTCGCTGAGCCAGTCCGGCAGGGCCGCAGGGGTGTCGGCCAGCCAGCGCACGTACCGGTCGACCCCTTCACGTATGCCGATGCCGGCCGACCAGCGCAGCAGTTCGCGGGTGCGGCGGGTCGAAGCGAAGCCGCCCAGCGGGTCGCCGGGCGGCAGGGGAGTGGTGACGAACCGGGAGCCGGGGAAGTGCGCGGCGATCAGCTCGCCCACCGCGCGCACGGACGTCGGCGTGCCCGTACCCACGTTGACCGTCTGCCCGGCCATCCGCTCCTCCGTCAGGGCCAGCGCGGTGGCCGCCGCCACGTCCTCCACATGGACCAGGTCCCGGACCTGCACACCGCCTCCGTTCAGGCGCATCGGGCGGCCGAGGCGGGCCTGCATGGTCAGCCACGGGACCATCCACGAGTGGCTGCCGGGCTTGGGGACCTGCGGATCGCCGTAGACGGAGAAGTAGCGCAGCACCGCGTACTCGGTGCCCGCCGATCCGCCCAGCAGCAGCCTCGTCTGGTGCTCCGCCCACAGCTTGGAGTTCGCGTAGACGGAGAGCGGGCGGGGGGTGTGGTCCTCGTGGAACTCCTGCGGCTCCTGCCCCGGCCGCTCCTCCCCGTTCCCGTACACGGCGGCGGAGGACACCAGCACCAGTCGCCGCACCCCGGCGGCGGCGGTCTCCTCCAGCACCACTTCGGTGCCCTCCAGATTCGCCCGGAAGGCGGTACCAGGATGCCTGGTGCACGCGGCGACGTCCGCGTACGCCGCCGCGTGGACCACATGGTCCGCCCCGGCCAGTAACTGGCGCACCACCTCACGGTCGCGGATGTCGCCGCGCACCACCTTCACGCCGAGCCCGTCGACACCGAACAACGCGTGGACGGGGCCCGGGTAGGCGTCCATCCGGTCCAGCACGGTCACCTCGGCGCCCGCGCGGTGCAGCAGCCCGGCTAACCGGCTGCCGACCAGCCCGCCGCCCCCGGTGACCACGACACGCGCGCCGCGCAGGCTCTCCAGCCGTGCGAGGACCGTAGCGCCGGCCACTGGGCCGGCTCCGGCTTCCGTCGGCCCCTCGCCCCCACTCGTGGTCCTTGCGGTGGTGCCGACGTGGCTCGTGGTGCCGCCGTGCTGCTCCGATACCTGTGACATGGGAAGCCTCTCGTCGGACTCCGAGGGAGTCTGGTGCCCTTGTGTGACGGGATGTGCCCGTGAAGTCATCATGGCGAGTGTCATTGGTCTGTGCCAGAGGGCCTTTCGGCAGTCTTGCGGCTCCGGGACCGGCCGCCGTACTGTCCGATTCCAGTTGCGCCCGTACCGGAAGACGGAGGATCTGTGACGCGTGAGCGGTCGAGCGGCGCCGTGTCGGGCACGCCATGCTGAGCGGTGCGGTGATGACTCATCCGAAGCGTCTCCCCGCGGCGGAACGGCTGGCCTCACAAGCCCCGCCGGGAGCGTTACGCGTCGTCATGGACCCGGACCCGGCCGGCACACCCTCGGTGCTGCGCACCGCGCTGGCCGCGTGGTCGGCCATCGAGGAGGGCGCCACCCACCATCTGGTCGTTCAGGACGACATGATCCTGTCCGAAAGTTTCTTCGCGCGGGCCCGCCGGGCGGTCGAGGAGATGCCGGACGCGGCGCTCGCGCTCTTCGCCCTGTGGGATTCGCGGAACGGCGCGGCGGCACGCTTCGGCGCCATGGCGGGTGCCCGCTGGGTCGGAGCCGTGGGGGAGTACTTCCCCTGCGTCGCGCTCATCCTGCCCCGGCAGATCGCCGCCGGATTCGTGGCGTACGGCAGACGCCGGGTGGGTGACGGCTGGCCCGACGACATCCTGATGAGCCGCTACCTGCGAGCCCGTGGCATCCCGGCCTACGTGTCGGTCCCCAGCTTCGCCGAACACGAGGACCACGGCAGCATCTCCGGCAACGCCTTCCGCGGGCCGCGCCGTTCGGTGTGCTTCCTGCCGTCGTACGCCCCGGCGCACGAGGGCGCGCGGCTCACCGGTCTGCGGGTCGTGCCGTTCTTCAAGCAGGGTCTCGCGCAGTGTGCCGTCCGGCAGGACGGCCCAGGGCCGGAGCGCTGGCTCCACCTCGGATGCGAGCAGTACCTCGAAGGCGCCGGGCTGCGGCCCGAACGGCTGTCACCCGCCCGCACCCTCGGCGCGGGCGTGCCGGACGGCGGGCACGCGGCCTGGCTCACCGCCTTCACCATGGGCTTCGTGTCCCTGCGCGAGCGGCACCGGTGCGCGGGCGGTGCTGTCGACGAGGCGGTGCTGGACGAGTCGCTGGCGACGCTGGGGCCAGGCGGCATCAGCCATGCCGCCACGGAGGAGCAGATCGAGGAGCGTCGCGACGCGTTCGCCCGGATCGTCCGGGCGGGCCTGCAAGCGGGTCTCGAAGCGGGGGCACGGGAAGGCGAGTCGGCGGCGGGCGGGGCGGCCCGCCCGGCCCGGCTACGGCGGGTCGGCGTGCGAGGCGCGGCGACCCCGCTGGGGGAACACGTCGTGCGGGGGCTGACGGACCGGGGCCACCGGGTCACCGTCCTCGGCTCAGGCGCCCCGGCCGAAGGCGGCCTCGACGCGCTGCTCGACCTGCGTGGCCTGAACGGACCGGACGGGCGCGGGCAGCCCACGATCGCCGTGCGCATCCTGACCGGCACCCCAGCCACCCCGAGCACCCCGAGCACCCCGGCCTCGTACACCCTTGCGGTGGGCGACCTCTACGGCCCCGGCTGCTCGCGGGAATCACCCATCGGGCGCCTGGTGTGGGACGCGCTGCGGAGCCGCCCCCTGCACCTGTACCCCGCCCCGGGCGCACCCGTGCGCCCGCTGCACACCGCCGATCTGACGGAGGCTCTCTCCCGGCTGCTGCACGATCCGCCGCCAAAGCGGCAGTTCTGCCTCGCGGCCCGCGAGCCGTGTACGGTCGCCGGTCTGGCGGCGGCCGTCCGCGAGGCCGTCCGGCCGGTCCCGCTGGCCGCCGGTGAGGAGCTGTCACCGGCGCGGCTCGGCGAGTCCGCACCGGAAGCGGCGCGAGCCTGGCCCGCACCGCCTGGCTGGAAGCCGTCCACCGATCTGCGCCTCGGCCTCCACTCGTTCGCCCAGTGGCTCGCCTACGAGGGCATCCACCTCTCCCCGACAAGCACTTGGCCCTGTCCGGGCGGTCTTTGAGGATCACCCTGCGGCGTCCGGTGCGGGGGTCTCCCCGTCGCAGGCAGGGGACGGATCGCAAGGCGGAGGAACGTCCTCGTACCGGGCGTACTCGGGCGACTCCGACAACGCGGCGAGGTGCGGCACCAGGGCACGCGAGCCCAGCGAGATCCAAACGAGAGACCCTAGATGATCGGGGGCCGCCCCAGCCTCGTCATACGCCACACCGTGCGCCACCGCATCGGCCGCCGCGGCCCGCAGGGATTCCGTATCCCCTCGGAAAAGCCGCCCGCCCAGGCCCGCAGTCCGGCGGGGGACCGGGTCCGCGCGGCGGTCAGGGCCACCCAGGTGCCCAGATAGAGCGGCACCAGCAGCGCGGGCAGATGCCGCTTGGCCAGCCATACGCGGTTGCGGGCGACCATCCGGTAGTAGACCGCGTGCCGGGCCGGGGAGGTCCAGGGGTGCTGGAGTACGAGTTCCGGTTCGTAGCGGATCTGCCAGCCCGCGTCCAGTGCCCGCCAGGCGAGGTCGGTCTCCTCGTGGGCGAAGAAGAACTCGTCGGGCCAGCCGCCGGTCTGCTCCAGCATCTCCATGGAGAGGGCGTGTCCGCCGCCGAGGAAGGTGGTGACGAGTCCGCCGCGCGCGGGGTCGCTGGTGCGCAGCCGGGGCACGTGCCTGCGCTGCGTACGGCCCCGCTCGTCGGCGATGCGGAAGCTCACGATGCCCAGGCTCGGATCAGCCGCGTAGAGGTCGGTGAGCTGGCCGAAGACGTCCGGGCTGATCAGCAGCCCGTCGTCGTCCAGGTTGACGACCAGGTCGACGTCACCCAGTTCCCGGAGCTTGTCGAGCGCGGCGTTGCGGCCGCCGGAGACGCCCAGGTTCTCCTCCAGTTCGACCTCGGTCGTACCGGCGGGGAGGGGTGGCAGCGGTGAGCCGTTCCCGACCACCACGATCTGGGTCGCGGGGACTTTCTGAGCCGCAACGGAGTCGAGTAGTTTCTGCAGTTCGTCGTTCCGGTTCCCCATGGTCAAGATGGCCACGCCGACGCGAAGATGACGCACAGATGAACACTCCGTTCCTGATGCCGGAATGCGATGCTAGCGGTCCGGACATCAGTACCCCGACCCGGCCGCCCCGGACGGCAGGCGAGCACCGGTCACCCAGTCATACGATCACATGGTCACGTGGTCGCGCGGCGAAGACTCCACAGGGGCGGACGCCGCACCTCCACACCGCAGCGCGCGGTACTCGCCCGGGGTCATGCCGAACTCCCTGCGGAAGGCCAGATGGAAGCCCACCCGGCTCTCGTAACCGACACGTCCGGGGATGTCCCGCTGCGCCACCGCACCGTCGGCCAGCAGCAGCCGCGCCTCCTGCAGCCGCCGCAACAGCAGGTGGCGGGCAGGGGGCTCACCGACGAGTTCCCGGAAGACCTGGGAGAAGACGGAGCGGGACATGCCCGCCTCACGGGCCAGCGTCCCCACCGTCCACGGTTGGGCGAACGCGCTGTAGATGGCCGTCAGAGCCTTGCTGACCCCCGCGTGCCGCAGCGCCCGCAGCGCGGGCGAGGTGTCCGTCAGCCGCTCCATGGCGGCCCGCAGTGACAGTACGAACACCATCTCGAAGGCGCGCAGCGAAACCAGCCGGGCGCCGGGCGCCGTACGGCCGATCTCCGCACTCAGCGAGTCGAGCGTACGCAGCAGCAGCGTCTCGCCCCGCAGCAGGTGGGCGCGCAGCACGAGTACGCGGGGGAGCGCGCGGTAGAGGCCCGGTTCGGTGCCGGGGTCGTAGTGGAGGCTCGCGCAGAGCAGTTCGGTGTCGGGGGCTGCGCTGCCGAGGGTGACGACGCCCGAGCCGCCCGGGGGCAGGTCGGGCAGGAAGGTGCGCAGGCCGGCGGTCGCGCGGCCGGGGGCGGAGGAGAAGGTGTGGGCGGTGCCGTGCGGGAAGAGCGCGAGATCCCCCTCCTCCAACCGGACCAGCCGGCCCGGCCCGACCCGCTCGGCCTGTCCGGTCTGTCTGGCCTGTGAAACCGGCTCGGCTTCGTCCAGGGTGACGAAGCAGCTGCCGCGCACCATGTAGTGGAGGACGGCGTGGCTGTCCTGTTCACCGACGACGCCCCAAGTGCCGCCTGCCAGCCACTTGCTGGAGTAGATGTCCGTCAGGCGCAGCGGCTTCAGCAGCTCGCTGAGCACATCCGCGGGCGCGGAAATCGGTGCGAGGTCCACGGACGATCCTTAAACCATGAGGGTGTTCCGTTAATTGATCGTAGCTGCCCGGCGCTGAATCCTTGCAGGGGCCGGGCGGGCCCATGCCGCCCCGTGTCCTCACCCCACCCCTGTCGGAAAGGCGGCAAGCAGCGAGATGACCGGCAGTGGCC
Organism: Streptomyces gossypii; assembly: GCF_025165795.1. Classification (GTDB taxonomy): domain Bacteria; phylum Actinomycetota; class Actinomycetes; order Streptomycetales; family Streptomycetaceae; genus Streptomyces; species Streptomyces gossypii. The sequence goes on along the minus strand of NZ_JAJAGO010000008.1, from coordinate 59,238 downwards.
CCGGCAACCGTGGACGCGCGCTCGCGCTGCTCGCCTGCACCCAGTTCCTCCTGATCCTGGACACCTCGGTGATCAATGTGGCGGCGCCCTCCATGGGCAGGGATCTGGACATATCACCCGCCGCACTCTCCTGGGTGGCGAACGCCTATCTCGTCTCCTTCGGCGGCCTGCTCCTGCTGAGCGGCCGTGCCGCCGATCTGCTCGGCAGGCGCAGGCTGTTCGTCGCCGGACTCGCCACCCTCGCCGTCGGCTCACTGCCCGGTGCCTTCGCGGACAGCGCCGCGCTGCTGATCACCGCACGCGCGGTCCAGGGAGTCGGCGCCGCGATGGCCGGTGCCGCCAGCCTCGCGCTGCTGCTCACGCTGTTCGCCGACGGCCCCGAGCGCCACCGGGCGCTCGGGGTCTTCGCGGCGATGGCCGGGGCGGGCGGCGCGGTGGGCACCGTGCTGGGCGGCGTACTGACCAGCTGGCTCGGCTGGGAGGCGACATTCGCCATGAACGCCGCCGCCGTACCGGTGCTCATCGTCCCGGCCCTCCGGCTGCTGCCGCCGGGCCGGGCCGCATACGCGGGGCGGGCACCCGGCTTCGACCTGCCGGGCGCCGTCACCGTGACCCTCGGACTGGCCCTGCTCGCGTACGCGCTCGTCAGTACCGGGGAGGCGGGCTGGGACGAGCCGCGGACCCTGCTCACGGCCGCAGCCTCGATGGCGCTGCTGGCGCTGTTCGTGCACATCGAGCGCCGGGCGCCCTTCCCGCTGGTGCCACTCGCCGTCTTCCGGCGCCGCACGCTGCGGCTGGCGAACGGACTCGCCGTGATGTGGCAGATGTCGCTGTTCCCGATGTTCTTCCTGGTGAGCCTCTACCTCCAGCAGGTCCTGGACTACGGAGCGGTCGGCAGCGGACTCGCGCTGCTGCCGCTGTCGCTGGTGGTCGTGGCGGTCGCCGCCGTCGCCGATCGGCTGATCGGGCGATACGGGCTGCGGGCCGTCATGTGCACCGGGTTCGTACTCGTGGCGTTCGGCATGGCCTGGCAGTCGAGGCTGTCGGTCACCGGCTCCTTCGCCGCCGACGTCCTGCCGCCGAGTCTGCTCCTCGGGGTCGCCCTGCCGCTGGTCGCCGTCACCACCAACATCGCTGCCACGGTGGGTACCTCGCGGGACGAGGCGGGACTGGCCTCGGGCCTGGTGAACACCGGACTGCAGTTCGGCTCGGTGCTCGGTCTGGCGGTGCTGTCCGGCGTCGCGGCGGCGCGCACGGAGGCGGTGGCCGGCACCGGGGTGGCGGCCGGTACGGGGACGGCGGGCGCGGCGGGCACCGAGGCGGCTCTCACGGCGGGCTTCAGCACCGCGTTCCTGGTCGGCGCCGCCCTCGCGGCGATCGGCGCGCTGCTGACGCTTCGGCTGCGCCTTCCACTCCCACCTCCCGCCCGAACTCCTCAGAGAGGCATGCGCAGATGACCGAGAACGAGCAGCGCCCGAAGCGATTCCTGGTGACCGGAGCCACCGGCTTCCAGGGCGGAGCAATCGCACGGCTACTCGCCCAGAGGGGCGAGGACGTGACCGGTCTCGCCCGCAACCCGCCGGGCCCCGCCCCCGATCGGCCGGGCCCCGCGGTGCCGACGGTCCGTGGGGACCTGGGCAGCGCCGAGGACATGCGCCGGGCCTTCGAAGGCGTCACCCACGCGGCGGTGACGCTGCCGCTGGTCTACGACAAGGCGACCGTCCTCCGCTACGCCCGCAACCTCGCCCGTGCGGCCCATGAGGCGGGTGTCCAGCGGCTCGTCTGCAACACCAACACCCCCTTGCCAGAGGTGGCGACGCGCCGTCCCGGCTTCGAGACGCGGCGGGCGGCCGAGGAGGTGCTGCGGGGGAGCGGGGTACCCACCGTGGTGGTGCGCCCGCCCGTCTACCTCGACAACCTCTTCAGCCCCTGGAACGGCCCGGCGCTTGTCGATGACGGAGTGCTCGCCTATCCGCTTCCCGCCGGCGAGCGGGTGGCGTGGATGCCGCACACCGACCTCGCGGCCGTGGTGGCGGCGGCTCTGGAGGCGGAGGACGCAGTGGGCCGGGTCCTGCACGTCGGCGGGGCGGAGGTGCTGACCGGACCGCAGCTCGCCGAGGCGTTCGCCCGCGTGTGGGGAAGGGAGGTGGTCTACCAGCCGCTGAGCGTCCCGCAGTTCGAGGAGGGGCTGAGCCATGTCCTGGGCGCCGAGGCCGCCGCGGGGGTGGCCGGGATCTATCACCATGTGAGCACCGGCGAAGACCCCGGCCTGCTCGCCCCGGACCCGGGGCGGACCGCACGCCGACTGGGCGTACGGCTCACCCCGGTGGCCGAGTGGATCGCGGCGCAGCCCTGGGACCACTGGCGCCGCACCACCACGGACCAGGGCGCGGTCCGGCTGACGTAAGGACTGCGCGTCAGCGGCCCTGGAGGGACCTGACGTTGTCGCCGAAGCTCCAGGAGCGGGAGCCGTCCCAGTTCAGCGACCAGGTCATCAGGCCCTTCAGGCCGCCGTTGTAGTGGTTCCACGCCTGCGAGACCAGGCTCGGCGACATGTAGCCCCCACCGGCACCCGGTTGGGCCGGAAGCCCCGGAACCTGCTTGTCGTAGGGGACCTTGATCGTGGTGCCCTGGATGACCAGGCCCTTGTTCAGGCAGTCCGTCTGCGCGGTGAAGCCGGCGACCGTGCCCGCGGAGTACGAGTCGCCGGAGCACCCGTACATGCTGCCGTTGTAGTACTGCATGTTCAGCCACCACAGGCGGCCGTTGTCCGCGTACTTCTTCACGATCGGCAGGTACGCGCCCCAGATCGAGCCGTAGACCACGCTGCCGCCGGTGACGTAGGCCGTCTCCGGCGCCATCGTCAGACCGAAGTTGGCGGGCATGCGGGCGAGTACGCCGTCGATGATGTGGATGAGGTTGGCCTGCGAGGTGGACGGCTGGTTGATGTCGCCGCTGCCGACGAGGCCGGTCTCGATGTCGATGTCGATCCCGTCGAAGTTGTACTCCTTGAGGATCGGCACCACCGTCTCGATGAACCGGTCGGCGACGGTGCGGGAGCTGAGGTCGATACCGGCCGTGGCTCCGCCGATGGACATCAGGATGGTCTGGCCGGAGGCCTTCGCCGCGCACATCTCGGCCGGGGACGCCACCTTCACCGTCCGGTCCATGCCGTCCTCCCACAGCACGGTGCCGTCCGAACGGATCACGGGGAACGCGGCGTTGAGCACGTTGTAGCCGTGGTCACGGATGCGGCTGTCCGTGATGGGCGTCCAGCCGAACGGCGGGTGCACGCCGTTGGCCGCGCCGTCCCAGTTCTCCCAATAGCCCTGGAGCACCTTGCCCGAGGGCTTTGACTTGACCGCGCAGGTTTCCTGCTGCGCCGCCTTCGTCGCCGCGCTGGGCGCCGAGGCGATCAGCATCGGCACGGCGAACGCCATCGCCAGACCGACCCCCAGTAGACGGGGAATCCGACCGATCATGTTGTGCTCCCTTCGCGCCATGACGCACCCTCACCGTGGAAGCTGCGAGCGCAGGGGGAACAGTCTGGAAGGCACGCTCAGCTCCGGGACTGTGGGGCGTCTGGAGACGTACGCGGATGATGGACCGAACGTAAGGTGACCCCGAGTCGCCGTCAATAGGTCTGGACCAGACCTCTCCCGCCGCAGAACAAGCACACCTGCTGGGCGTGTCCGGGCGTTCCGGCAACGCAGCGAGGTGCCGTAGCTGTCGTCGAGCGCCCGCCAGGGATCACGGGACAGCCCTTAAGTGCTGAGCGACTCGGCTGCCTTGGTCATCGGCCCGCCCGCGTCACCGGTGTTCATCGTCCCCGCCGGCTCGAGCAACAGGATTGCCGACTCCTCGTCCGCCACCGGGCAGTGTTCGACACCGCGGGGCACGACGAACAGCTCGCCGGGTTCGAGGACCACGTCTCCCGCCCTGAGCTGGATGGTGAGCCGGCCGCTGATGACCAGAAACAGTTCATCGGTCTCGTCATGGGTGTGCCAGACGAATTCTCCTTTCAGCTTGGCGAGCTTCACCTCGTAGTCGTTGAGGTCGGCCACCTTCTTCTGCGTCCAGAGCTCGCTGAACTGCGAGAGCCTTTCCGCGAGATTGACGCTCCGGGGAAGCTCAGACATGGGGTGTCCTCACAGTCGCTCGGTCACGCCGGAGAATGTCTTCCCCGGCTGGTGTCCTGAGCCTGCCGCGTGGGTACTCCGCCGGTCTTGTACGTTCCTGACATGGCAGGAGACCGACCGCGCACCCAGATCAACGCCTGGCAGCCGTCAGTCCCGGGGATCGCGGAGGTCTTCCACGCGCACTTCACCGAGCACGCCTACCCGGCCCATACCCATGACACATGGGATCTGATGATCCTCGACGACGGGTCGGTCGACTTCGCGCTCGACCGCCGCAGGCACGGGGCCACCACCGGCACGGGCAGTGTGCTCCTGCTGCCTCCGGGCGTTCTGCATGACGGCAGAACGGTGACGGAGTCCGGCTTCCGCAAACGCGTGCTCTATCTCGAAACGACGGTGCTCCCCGAGCGGTTGACCGGCAGCGCGGTGGACGGCCCGGTGATAGGCGACGCACGGCTTCGGCAGCGAATCCATCAACTGCACGAGTCCCTCCGCCATGCGGGAGACGCGTTCGAAGCCGAATCGCGCCTGTCGTTCGTCCGCGAACGGCTGCACTTCCATCTCGACGCGCTCCGCCCCCGTCCACCGGGCCGTGAGGCACACCGTCTCGCCGCCGGCCTGCGGGAACTGCTGGACTCCCGCATATCCAGCGGACTCTCGCTGCGACAGGCCGCCGCCGTCCTGCACGCTCACCCCACGCATCTGATCCGCTGCTTCAAACAGACCTACGGCCTTCCGCCGCACACCTACCTGACCGGTAAGCGCATCGACCGGGCCCGCCGGTTCCTGCTCGACGGCCGACGGGCCGCCGAAGTCGCCACGGCCGTGGGATTCCATGACCAGGCACATCTGAACCGGCACTTCACACGCCACGTGGGCACGACGCCCGCGCGCTACGCCGTCACGTCAACGGAGCCGCGTTCGTGAGCCGTTCGGGCAGGGATGCCGTGCCCACTATGCTGTCCGGGCACTGCGGGGGAACCGTTCGGGCAGAGCAGCCGTCTCCCCACGAGTTTGCGGTGGAGGGGTGTCGAAGACGCCGGACACGTACCGGTCGGGGGAGAAATGCCGGAAGGCCGTGTGATCGCGGGGCGGTACGAGCTCGCAGAGCTGCTGGGCCGTGGCGGTATGGGCGAGGTCTGGGCGGCCTGGGACGGCGTGATCCGCCGCCGGGTGGCCGTCAAACTGCTTCAGCACGAGGGCGGACTCGCCGAAGACGAACGGCTGTTCCTGCGCGAGGCGCACACGGCGGGCGGTCTGAACCACCCCGGCGTGGTCACCGTGCACGACCTCGGCCAGGACACGAACGGCAGCCTCTACCTGATCATGGAGCTGGTCCCCGGACGTGACCTCGGCCGGGTGCTGCGCAGGGACGGCCTGCCCTCCGTGGCCACCGCAGTCGACTGGGCCGCGCAGACCGCCTCCGCGCTGGCCGCCGCCCATGACGAGGGCATCGTGCACCGCGACCTCAAGCCCGGCAACCTCATGGTCACCGGGCAGGGCGTCATCAAGATCCTCGACTTCGGCATCGCCCGCTTCGCGACCACGGCCACCAGCGCCACCACGACCAGGCACATGGTCGGCACCCCCGCCTACATGCCGCCCGAGCGTCTGCTCGCCCGGCCCAGCGACGCCCGTGGCGACCTGTACTCGCTGGGCTGCCTGCTGCACGAACTGCTCACCGGCGAGCTGCCGTTCGGCAGCCCCGAGCCTGCGGCGATGATGTTCGCCCACGTGCACACCGAGCCGCAGCCGCCCAGTTGGCGACGCACCGGCGTACCAGCCGAACTCGACCTCCTCGTGGGCGAACTGCTCGCCAAGTCCCCCGACGACCGCCCGGCGTCGGCGCGGGAGGTGCAGGACCGGCTGCGGGCGCTGCGCCTGCCGGACCAGGGTGCCACCGGGCCTGCCGCCGCCGATGCTGTCCCCGCACCCGCACCCGCACCCGTGACCCAGGCTCCTCCGCGAACGGTCGGCGGAACGGCCGGCGGTCCAGTCAGCGACGCGCCCCCGTACGGCGCCGCTTCCGTGCAGGACGCCACCCCCGGCGGGGGCGGCAGCTTCGGCCCGCCCGTCTTCGTCGGTCCGCACGCCTACGCCCCTCCGCAGCCACCCGGCCTGCCACCTTCTCCGGCACCGCCGCGCGCGCTGCTCACCCGTCGCAGGCTCTTGGGCATCGGCGTCGCGTCGGTCGCCGTCGGCGCAGCGGGCGTCACCACGTACGCGCTGACCAGGGACGAGAAGGGCGTAGGCTCGCCTGGGGGAGCGGGGCAGGGCGGCGGCGCCCTGCTCGAACGGCTGCGCACGGCGGGGACGGTCAAGCTCGGCGTGGCGGGCGAGAAGCCATTCGGCTACGTCGACGGCGGCGAGCCGACGGGCGAGGCCCCCGAGGTGGCCAAGGTGATCTTCAAGCGGCTCGGTGTGTCGCGCGTCGAGGCGGTGACTGTCCAATTCGGCGCTCTCCTTCCCGGCCTCAAAGCACGGAGCTTTGACGTGATCGCCGCCTCCCTGTACATCACACCGGACCGCTGCGAAGAGGTCCTGTTCTCCGACCCGGACGTGCAGATGAAGGACGCCCTCCTCGTCAGGAAGGGCAATCCGCACGGGGTCAGGAACTATGAGGACATCGCCGAGAAGGGCGTCAAGCTCGGCACCGGCACCGGCTACGCACAGATCGAGTCTGCCGAGGCCGCAGGTGTGAAGGGGACCGAGGTCCTGGTCGACGACATTGCCGGTCTGCGCGCCCTCTCCGTGGGCCGCATCGATGCCTTCGCCGGTACGCGGCTCATGCTTGCGGAGGCCGCCAAGGGCGACTCCGCCGTGGAGGTCACCGAGGCGTTCTGGCCGGTCGTCGACGGAAAACCCGTGCACAGCGCGAGCGGGTTCGCCTTCCACCAGTCTGAGACGGAGCTTCGCGACGCCTTCAACGCCGAACTGCTCAAGCTGAGGAAGACCGGTGGACTTCTGCGCATCGTCCGGCCGTTCGGCTTCACGGAAGAAGAAATGACCGAGCTGACGGCCAAGGACCTGTGTTAGGGCAGGTACGCCTTACATTTGACCAGTTCCGGTGCGTCAGGGGCCCCTCGGCCGCGAATTTTGTTCAAATGGCGGTCGTAGAGGGCTTCAAATGTCGACTTGCCGCCCGAAGACCCATTCCTGAACTGTGACAGGGCGCGGCACACATCCCTCTTGAGGAGCCGTGTGCTCTCGTCCTGGGACTTCTTGACGGCGACGCCGTACCCCTGCGGATCGGGGTCGAGTCTGATGGTCTTCCAGTCGGAATGCTGGCTTGCATAGCCATCAGCGATGACATCGTCCGTGGCCACTGCATCCAGATTCGTTCCCGGGTCATCCAGCGCAGCGATGCACTTCTCGTAGCTTTCTGGTTGATTCTTCTTCGGAGTGAGCCCGTACTTCTCGAACCACTCCTCGTCGTACGTCGAGTTCCGGGCGGTGCATACCTCGGAGGTCGAGGAGTCCTGGACGTCAGCGAGGTCCTGGTACATCTTGTTCTTCACCAGGATCGCCTTGAGAGGTCTGTAGTAGGGGCCGACGAAGTCCACGCCCTCGTCCTTGTTCCGCTCTTCGTCGATACTGTACGTGGCGATGACGATATCGACGTCGTCCGTGATCAAGTGATCAGCTCGATCGGCTGTGGTCACCCTTACGAATTCGACATCCTCTTCCTGGTATCCCATGTGCTCGGCGATTTCCAGCGCCAGTGCGGGTTCAAAACCGTTGTACTCGTCTGTTTTTCCCTTTCGGACACTCAGCCCAGGCTGATCGGATTTGACGCCGACTTGGAGCCTGCCGTCCGTGTTCCGGTACGTCTTTTCGCCAGCGGGTTTGTCCGACACGGAGTTGTCCTGCTCACCGGAACCGTCCGGCTGCCCCCAGAGGAGCCATGCGCCTCCGGCGAGCAGGGCCGTGCAGAGCACGGCGACCGGAACCTTCCACCGGTCACGGCGCCTGGGGACACCTGGTTCGGAGCGGTCGGGTTCCGGCACCTGGCCAAGTCCGGGCCCCGGTGCGGCCGCGCCCGCCGTTGCTCCAGCGCCCGCCGTTGCGCCAGCTGCCGCTGCCGAGGGCGCGGGCCTCGGACTGGCCGGTGTGTCGAGGGCGAGGGAGTCCAGGGTGACGGCCTGGAGCATCTGCTCCGCCTCGGCAGCGGCTGGGCGCTGTGCGGGGTCCTTGCGCAGCAGTGCCTCGATGAGCGTGGAGAGCGGCCCGGCGTACTTCATGGGTGGTACGGGCGACTCCCGCACGGCGATGAAGACTTCCAGGTTGGTCAGTCCCTGGAAGGGGCGCCGACCCTCCACCATCTCGTAGAGCGTGATGCCGAGGGCCCACAGGTCGGATGCGGCGGACGCGGCGCGGGGCTGATCGGGGGTGGAGCTGAGCAGCTCGGGTGCGAGGTACTGCGCCGTGCCGATGAGTTCGTGAGTCCGGGTGACCTGCACGGCGCCCTCGAAGGTGGCGATCCCGAAATCCATGAGGAGCGCGCGTCCGTCGGGCCGGAACAGGATGTTGTGGGGCTTCACATCACGGTGGACCACACCGGCCTTGTGCACGGCGGTGAGCCCGCGCAGCACCTCAAGGCCGATGCGCGCCGTGTGCGGCACCGCGAGCTGCTGCTGCTCCGCCAGGAGGTCGGCCAGTGAGCGGGAGTTGAGCAGCTCCATCACGATCCAGACCTGCTCGCCGTCCTCGACCACATCGTGTACGGCGACGACGTTCTGGTGCTCGATTCTGGCGATGGCCTGCGCCTCGCGGCGTGCCCGGCTCACCCACTGCGCCTGAGTGACGGGAGCCGCGCCGGGATACAGCAGGCCCTTCACAGCCACCTTACGGTCGAGGCTCGTGTCGTGAGCTTCCCAGACCACTCCCATTCCGCCCCGGCCCAGTGGTTTCTCGAGCCGGTAGCGCTGGGCGATCACCGTGCCCGGAGGGTCGTCCGGGCCGTCCCCCGTCGTGCCGTCGCTGTGCATCCGACCCCCTGTGAGCGCACTGTTGTGGAGGGTAACCATAGTCCGGAGCGTTGTGCGTGCGCGCTTTTGTTGCCGTGTTGTCTCCAGCCGTCCTCAGGGGGCAGGGGCGAAGGAGCGCAGCCAGAGTTCGAGGGTGAGGACCAGCCAGAGCTTGGCGCCCTGGCGGGGCAGCAGAGTGCCCTCGCGGCGCAGCCACGTACGGAGGGTGTCCTCGCGGAACAGGCCGCGGGCGCGGGCGGAGGGCCCCAGCAGCAGGTCGTGGCCCAGTTCGCGCAGCGGCCCGTCCAGCCACTGCTGTACGGGTACCCGCATGCCGCTCTTGGGCCGGTCGATGACAGTCGCGGGCAGCAGGTCGCGGACCGCCTCCTTCAGGATCCACTTCTCGCTGGTGCCGTTCAGCTTCCACCTCGGCGGCACCCGGAAAGCGTGGTCGACGACCGCGCGGTCGAACAGCGGGGCGCGCCCCTCCAGTCCGCTGGCGGCGGTGATCCGCTCCACCTTGGTGAGGATGTGGTGCGCGCCCTTGGTGCGCAGGTTCGTGTGCAGCAGCTGGTTGAGCAGGCTGCGCATCTGTCCCGGGCGCAGGTACGGCGCCACCAGGCCGGTCAGCGGCGGCGCGTCGGCCAGCTCGGCGAGCACGCCGGGGGTGAGCAGCACCGGCAGGTCGGCGTAGCACTTGCGGTAGGAGTCCAGATAGGCGAGGGCTCTGGAGTCCGTACCCGGTTCGTCGCGGTGCAGTTCGTGGATGAGCATGGGCAGGTTCTTGGGGCCGCCGAAGACCGGGTCGCCGCCCTCGCCGTTGAGTACGACGTCCATGCCGTCCGCCGCGACGGCCTCGGCCAGCATCAGGTTGGGCACGGTGAGGGGATCGCCCACCGGGCTGTCCAGCAGCGCGACCGTCTCCGGCAGCCGCGCCGCGACGGTCTCGCCGGGCACGGTGAGCACCCGGTGTTCGGTGTGGCAGTGCGCGGCCACCAGACCGGAGTACGCCAGCTCGTTGGGCGTGTCCCCGCCGAAGCTGATCGAGTACGAACGCACCGGCTGGTCGTGCAGCTTCGCCGCCAGCGCGGTCACGAGGCTGCTGTCCACCCCGCCGGACAGCAGTACGCCCACCGGCCCCGCGTCCGGCAGGCGCCGTGCGGTGGCGTCTTCGAGGAGTTCCCGCAGACGCAGGGCGTGCTCGGCGGGCGGGCGCTCGTCCGTCACCTCGGCGGGCTCCCAGATGGTCTCCTCGATGCTGCTGCCGTCCGCGCGAAGCCGCAGGCAGCGCCCGGGCAGTGCCTCGTGGACGCCGCGCAGCAAAGTCTCCCGGCCGGGCAGATAGGCGAAGGTGAGGAAGGAGCGTACAGCGGGCAGATGCAGGCCGGTGTCCAACGGCGGCCAGCGGCGCAGGGCCCGCAGTGAGGTGCTGGCGGCCCATGCTGCCCCGGCACGGGCGTGGTAGAGCGTACGGGCTCCCAAGTGGTCGCGTATCAGTATCAGTTCGGTGCCGGAGGGGGTGGGCTCTGCGATGGCCAGGGCGAACATGCCTTCGGCGGCGGCCAGTCCAAAGGTGCCGAAGCGGGCGTAGCAGCGCAGCAACAGCTCGCCGTCCGGGCAGTCGGCGGGAAGGCTTCCGCGGCCGAGGAGGGCGCGCAGTTCGGGCGCGTTGTGGAGCGTGACCTCCCCGACCGCGTGCAGCGGGCCGGCCCGGAAGGGGCCGGAGGCGGTGCCCGGCCCGTCGAGCAGTCCCAGCGCGTACGCCCCGGCCGCCCGCACCGGACGGCCGCCCATGCTCTCCAGGTGCCCGGCCGGGTCATCCTCGGTCAGGCACACGCACCAGCGGGACATCCCTACCGTCCTCTCCCAGAGGTCTCTCTCAGGTCACCCGGCGGGCTCTCAGCCGAAGTCGCCGCCGTCGTCGCCGCTTACGCCGCCCCAGTCGCCGTAACCCGTGTCGTCGCCGCCGTCGTCGTCACCGCCGCCGCCGCTGGACGCGGCGGCCTGAGCCTCCGCTTCCCGCCGCAGCTCGGCCTCCTCCTCCGGAGTCAGTGACTCGGGCGGCGCGGCCCATCCGCCGACGACTCCGGCGACGACTCCGCCGGCGGCCATCGAGGTCAGTATCCTGCTCACCCCGTGGCCGGACGACGTCTGGTTCACCGTAAGCACCCCGTCGTTCCACAGAGTGCGGCCGAAGCCGCCCTCCCGGCCGTACAGGACGCGCCCGTCGGCGTACGCGCGCTTGACGATCCGCCGTCCCAGCAACTCGTCGGTGCCCGAACCGCCGCGGTCGTCGCGCCAGGAGACCAGGCCACCGGCTCCCCGAGTGCGCCACTCCTGCCGTCCGTCGGCATAGCGACGGTGCACCGTGCCGTCGGCGAGCAGCTCGTCGGTGTAGGTGATCTCCCGCGTCTGGGGCACGTCACGTCCTCTCAGGGGCACTCATGCCGAGGGCCAGCTCAGGAAACCGGTCTCACGCGTCCGCCGCAGACCGGACAGTTCTCGCCGGGCCGGGGGGACTTCGCGGACCATGCGGTGGACGGTACGCAGCAGTGCTGCCGGGTTGACCGCGGCGACTTCGGTGAACCGGCCCCGGCTCAGCCACTCCTGCTCCCGGTGAGTGAGGGTGACCGTTGCCTCTGTTCCGGTCTCTGCACCTCGGGAGGCCACCGGGCCGCGTCCGTGGATCAGATGGACGGCAGCCGCCTGCCGGGGCCGCAGGCCGAGCGGGACGATCCGCACTCCGTCCGGTACCTCGGTAAGGCGGTGCAGCCGCGCCGGAAAGCCGAGCCCGTGGACGGACGCGTCGTGCAGCAGATGGACGGCAGGCCGCTCGGCCTGCGTCAGCATCCTCGACACGCCGGAGTCCAGCGGTAGTTCGGCGGCGCTGTAGACGGGGCAGGCGGATTCCATCGGCAGCTTGTTGGCCCGCAGCATGGCCGCGATGTCCTCCGACTCGCACACCAGCAGCCGGGGAAGGCCGTAGTCGAAGAGGTCCGGCTCGGGTGTGTGGCGGCCCGCCGCCCGCCGCGTCACTCCCCGTACGGCCCTGGGCAGCAGTCCGGGGATCCCGCCGTCCCGGCTCAGATGACGCTGGAGTGCGGCACGGAAGCCGCCGTAGGTCAGTGCGGGGGCGAGTGTGAAGGGCAGGCGGCGAGGCGCCCGATGCCAGGGGAGCAGCACCCGGCACAGCTCGTAGTAGAGCTGCCGCTCGGTGAACCACAGCCCGCCCGGCGCGGCGGCCCGGCGGGCGGCCGCGCGCAGAGCGCCGTCCAGCACTGCCTTGCTCACGCCCCCGCTCGTACCCCCACTCACGCCCCCGCTCATGCCGTCGGCCAGGTGAGGAAGCCGCTCGCGCGGGCCTGGTGCAGTTCCGGGTCGGACTGGGCCTCAGCCCGTTCCGCCGCCCTGGTGACCGCGTGCAGCAACTGTGCGGGCCGTACGGCCGCGAGAGGTGACCACCAGCCCTGCGCCAGCCACGCGTGCTCCTCCTTGGTCAGGGCGGGAAAGGTGGCCCGCAGCCAGTCCCTCTGGGACTGCGCCAGCGGCTTCGTGCGCAGCCGGAACGCCGACTTGTGGGCGATCGCCACGCGCGGCAGCAGCCCGGCGGGCACGGCACGCTCGCCGCAGGCGATCCGGACACCGTCGGCGAAGGCGAGCCCGGCCGGAGCCGCGTCGTGCAGCACGATCACCGGGACGCCCGGCGGAATCTGCTGCACCGTCTCCGCCAGCACCATGGAGTACGCCTCCGGTACGCCGTTCGCGGCGAGGCAGGCCAGGACGCCCCGGTCAGGGCAGGCCAGCGCGATCCGTGGCCGCTCCGGGGCGGGGGACCGGACGTGGCCCTCGTCGACCAGTCCGGGAGGCGGGGCGCCGTAAACCGTGGACCAGCCCGGCAGCACCGAGGTGCGGAACGTCTCCAGGGACATCGGCAGCTTGTGGGCACCGTCGCGCTGCGCACGGCGGCGGAGCAGGAACTCCACGAGACCGACGAGCAGCACCGCGAGCAACGCGAACAGGGCGGCGAAGACGATCTCCTGATCTTCTATCAAGTCGTTGTAGCCCAGGACGAACAGGGCTATGGCCAACCCGACGAACAGCAGGCAGCTGCACCCGCCATACCCCTCCTCCGGGGGCGGTACGCGATTGCGCAGGGCGGCGTACCACAACTGGGGCGGCGTGTACGCGAGCCGCTTCCCGTCGCTCAGCTTGTCGGCGAGCTCGCGCATCCGGACGTCGTGCAGCCGGAGGCTGTTCTCCTTCGGCTCCAGCGCGAACTTCCCCTTGCAGTGCGTGCAGATGCGGCCGGTCCGCTCCTTGCGCAGGAGGCTCTTGGCGCAGTGTGGGCAGATCATCAGCAGCTCCCCCAAGCCCGCTCAGTACACTCGGCGTCCGGACCACACGTCCCACCAGCACTGTATCCGGGGGGTTGCGAGCAGCGTGTCGAATCCACGTATGAAGCGCAGTGCCGACGCGGCCAACGAGGTGCACGACGTGGCCGCCTTCACCGATGCCGCGCGCAACGCGGTGACACCCGTGCTGCAACTGCCTCCGGACGTGGCGCTGGCGGTCGTCAGCGCCTTCGCGGGTGTCGTGGGGAGCGCGAAGACGAACCCGTCGGCGACCAGCCGGGACAAGGACGGCATCACCCGCTTCCAGACCTTCGAGGAGGGCGATGTCTACATGCTGGAGGCGCCCTTCGAGGAGTTCTTCGCGGACCGCTATCTGATGGATTTCTACAATGTCGAGGAGCGGGGCGTCTGCTCCCGTATGCATCTGCACACCGGCCTGCGGTTCGTGAGAATGATGACCGGCCCGCAGACCCGGATACGGGTGAGCAGCCTCTCTCCGTTCCAGGTGAACATAGTCGAGGGCGTCACCCCCTTTGTGCCGCACACTTTCGAGGACACCCTGCCGGACGCGCCCCACGACGTCGTGCGGACGAGATACAACCTGGTCGTGCCGCCCTGCTCCTTTGTGGACATGCAGATCCCCCGGGGCGTGAGTCACCAGTTCAACGCAGTCGGAGAGCACGCGGTGATCGACTCCGTGCACCCCGAGGAGTCCATCGAGACGTTCCGGGAGGGAATGGCGGGCTACCGGATGATGGCCCAAACCGTATTCCTCGCCGACGACCTCCCCGACTCCTCCACCTGCACCCACCTCCCGGCCCCCACCCCGGCCCCGACTCCCCCTCCCACGTGACCCGCCCGCCCCTCACCGCCGCTCACCGCCCCGGATCGCGGCGGGTAGGGCGGGTGGGGCGTTCGGTGATGGCGGTCAGTTCGCCGTCGAGTTCCGCCGCGGCCTTCCGAATCCGGCGGCGGCGGCCCGACCACAGCAGTGCAAGCCGTTCGAACTCCGCGCCCTGGGCGGCCAGCAGGTGCCCCACCGCGTCGGGGGCGGTGGAGCCGGTGGTGCGCTTGGCGGTCAGCCCGGACCGTACGTCCATCGCCTCGTGCAGCAGCGCTCCGGCGCCCGGCACCCGGAGGCCGTGCTCGGCGAGCAGCTGCTCGAAGAGGGCGGCGTCCGGCGCGGCGGGCGGCAGGCCCGCCTCCTCCGCCGCTGCGATGTACCGCCCGGCGACGGCCTGGGCGGCACGCCACGGGACGCCGGTGCGCAGGGTCAGCAGATTCGCCAGGGTGCCTGCGCCGAAGTGCTCCGCCTCGCACGCCTCGCGCAGCCGGTCCTCACGGAAGCTGAGGTTCTCCAGCACCGAGGTGAAGAGCCGCAGCACCGAATCCAGTGTGTCGAAAGCCGCAGGCACCTGTGCGCTCGCCTCCTCCGACACCTCGAACGAATGGCTGTACGGCGTGTTCCGCTGTCCGGTGGAGATGGCGGCGTACGCCGCGCCGAGCTGAGCAGTGCGGCCCCGAATGCGTTCCAGCACGGGGAAGTTCTTCTTCTGTGGCATCGCGGGTGAGACTCCGGACCACGCGGCGGGGAGGTGGATGAAGCCGTGTCCTGTCCCGCTCCACGTCATCAGGTCGGTGGCGAAGCGGCTGAGTGCGACGCCCAGCAGCGAGAACTCCGCGCACGCCTCCAGCGCCCAGTCCCGCTGGCCCACCGCCCGCAACGCGTGCCGCTGCACCCGCTCGCAGCCCAGCAGCCGGGCCATCCGCTCCCGGTCCCACGCAAGTTGCTGACCGGCCATCGCACCCGCGCCGAGCGGCGACGTACTCGCCGTCACGTAGACGGATTCCAGCCGCGACAGCGTGTGTTCCACCTGCTCGCACAGGGCGGCCAGATAGAAGCCGGGGCTGATCGGTTCGGCGGCCTGGAGGTGTGTGTATCCCGGCATCATCAGCTCCGTGCTGCGTGAGGCGAGCCGGTGCGCGGCGCGGCCGAAGTCGAGCAGCAGCGACGCGCTGTCCAGCAGCCTGGCCCTGCCGTACAGCAGTTGCGCCCCGGCCCGCAGGTCGTTCCGGCCGCCGTCCACATGCCACGCGGGCGGCAGCTCGTCCAGCCCCTGGCCGACATGGCGCTCCAGCGCGCAGGCCAGATCGCTCATCGCCTCCCGCGCGGCTTCGCCGACCGCCTCCGGTGTCGCCCCGTCCAGTCGCGCCGTGAGGGCGGCCACCTGCGGGGCGTCCAGCAGCCCCATCCTGGAGTACTCCACCAGCAGGACCTTCTCCAGCCGGACATACCAGGGCAGCAGGGCGTGCAGTTCGAAGCGCAGCTGGGGTTCGAGCACCTCGGAGCGCAGCAGGTCGTCGGGGCGGCCGGTCAAGCGAGCCTCCTTGGAGCACGTGAGGGCATGGGAGGGGCACGTGGCGCGCGGCGCAGAGAAGGGCGAAGGGCGGCGAAAACCCCCTTCATGACTTCACCCCGGACCGGGCGTCCATGCGGCCGGGACCCGCTGTCTTGTTTGCGCGTCCCGGAGCGCTGCTGGAAGCTGTCGCGCATGACGTTTCCGGTTGTCACTTCGAGAAGGCTTGTGCTGCGTCCCTTCACCGAGGAAGACCTCGACGCCCTGTATGAAACCCAGCGCCGTGAGGACGTCACGCGCTACCTGCTCTGGAACGCACGCAGCCGGGAGGAGACGCGAGAGGCACTCACCAGGCGCCTCACCCAGACCGACCTCAAGAAGGAAGGCGACAACCTCGCCATCGCGGTGGAACACCGCGAATCCGGGGCGCTTCTCGGCGACTTCAACCTGGCGTGGCTGAGCGCCGAACTGGGCCGGGCCGAGATCGGGTTCGTCATGCACCCTGACCACTCCGGGCACGGCTACGCCACCGAAGCGGGACGCGAGGTGCTGCGCCTCGGTTTCGAGACCTACGGCTTCCACCGCATCATCGGCCTGTGCAACGGCGACAACTCCTCCTCCATGCGCCTGATGGAGCGGCTGGGCATGCGCCGCGAGGCGTACTTCGTGCAGGGCGAGATGCTCAAGGGCGTACGGGCCGATCTCGCCGTCTACGCGATGCTCGGCGAGGAGTGGGCGCACGGCGACGACCGAGCTTGACCTGTAGTCGACTCCAGCTTGCACAGTGACGGACATGGACGAACCGAAGATCGCCCTGGGCGCCATGGAATTCGGCACCAGAATTGATGACAAGACCTCCTTCGCGCTGCTCGACCAGTACGTCGACGCCGGAGGAGTGTGGATCGACACGGCCGACTGCTACGCGTTCTGGGGAGACCCGAGCGGTCACGGCGGGCAGAGCGAGGCGCTGATCGGACGCTGGCTCGCGGCCCGGCCGGGCGTACGCGAACGGGTGCAAATCAGTACCAAGGTCGGCTGCGAGCCGACGAGTCCGGGCAGCTTCCCGGAAGCAAGCGAAGGACTGAGCCGCAAGGCGATCGACGCGGCCCTCGCCGGATCGCTGCGCCGGATGGGTATCGAGCACGTCGAGCTGTACTGGGCACACCGCGACGACCGTGGCACCCCGCTGGAGGAGACCGTCGCGGCGTTCGGCGCACACGTGGCGGACGGCACTGTCGGGCGCGTCGGCCTGTCCAACTACGCGCTGTGGCGCACGGAACGGGCCCGCGGCATCGCCGCCGCACTGGGCTACGCGCCGCCCACCGCCCTGCAACTGCGCTACTCCTACCCGCAGCCGCGCCCACTGGTACGCGACAACGTGCACGTACACCGCTTCGGCTGGATCACCGACGAGGTGCTGGACTACGCGGCGACGGACGCCACCATGGAGCTGTGGGCCTACAGCCCGCTGGAAGCGGGGGCGTTCGAACGCGCCGACCGGCCCCTGCACGAGGCTTTCGACCACCCGGGTACGACCCGGCGCCTCGCCGCACTGGAAGAGGCCGCGGCGGAACTCCGCGTCTCCCGCAGCGCGTTGGTGGTGGCCTGGATGACGGGCGCGACTCCGTTCGTCCGCCCGATCATCGGCGCGAGCACCCCGGCGCAACTGGCGTCCGCCATCGAGGGCGCGCGTCTCACCCTCGCCGCCGACGTACGTGAGGCACTCGACCGCCCCTGGTGACCACCGGGCACCGCTTCAGCACGCGGTCGGGGGCTCAGCCCCCGGCCGCGTATGCGACGAAGCCGGACCACGCGGCGGGGGCGAGGGCGAGCAGCGGGCCCTCCATTCCTTGGAGTCCCGCACGTGTACCTGGCCGGGGCACGAGGCGACTTCCGCGCGACACGATCACCCGACCGGGCAGCGCGCCTGGTACCGCGATCCGGGTGGCCCTTCCTGGGCGCTGCCCAACGCTTGAAGGCTTCCCGGCAGTCGGGGACGAAAGGCCACTGCTGCAGGTGAGCGAGGGACCCGTTCGCCGCGGCCACGTCAGTCAGGCTGCGGAGCGTTCGCCGACTGGGAGGCGCCGCAAAGCGGTCTCGGTCAGTGACCGCGGGGGGAGTGAGGTCGTTGGGTTGTACAGATTCGTCCCGGGCGGCACGATCTCATCGATCCGGTCGAGGGCTGCATCTTCCAGGGTGAGTGCGGCGCCCTTGAGCAGGTCTTCCAGCTGCTGCATGGTTCGCGGCCCGATGATCGCCGAAGTGACGGCGGGATGGGCCACGGTGAAGGCTATGGCGAGCTGGGGGAGGGTGCAGCCGATGCTTGCCGCGAGTTCGATGAGCTGTTCGACGGCGTCGAGCTTGGCGGAGTTTTCGGCGATCGCGGGATCGAAGAATGCCGGTCGGAGCGCGGCACGGCCGGTTGCCAGATCGATCGGCTGGTCCTTGCGGTGCTTGCCGGTGAGGAACCCGAAGGCGAGGGGGCTCCAGACCAGTACCCCCATTCCGTAGCGCTCGCAGACGGGCAGGAGCGAGGCTTCGATCCCGCGGGCCAGAATCGAGTAGGGCGGCTGGTCGGTGCGGAAGCGTCCGAGATTGCGCCGATCGGAGACGTGGTGTGCCTCGACGATCTCGTCGGCCTGGTAGTTCGAGCAGCCGAAGGCACGGATCTTGCCCTGGCGCACGAGGTCGGTGAGTACCGAGAGCGTCTCCTCGATGTCGGTGGAGTGGTCGGGGAAGTGGACCTGGTAGAGGTCGATCCAGTCGGTGTTCAGGCGCCTGAGGCTGTCCTCGACCGCCTTGAGGATCCAACGCCGTGAGTTGCCACCGCGGTTGCGGCCCTCACCCATGGGGAAGTGGACCTTGGTGGCGAGCACGACGTCGTCACGGCGCCCCCGCAGCGCCTTTCCCACGATCTCCTCGGACTCGCCCTGTCCGTACATGTCGGCGGTGTCGACGAAGTTGATTCCCTGACCGAGGGCGGCATGGATGATGCGGACGCAATCGTCGTGATCGGGGTTGCAGCCGTCCTGGAACATCATGGTCCCCAGGCAGTGGACGCTGACCTCGATACCGGTTTTGCCGAGAGTGCGATAACGCATGGTGGTGATGCCCCTTACTGGTTCGACTCAGCACGCAGAGCGGCAGAAGAGCCGGTCGCACGACGGACGTTAGGTTCTAGACCCGGCTCTAGATCAACCCTCTACCCTGAGCGGCATGGCTGAGATCACCACAAGTCTGAGCATCGGACAGGTCGCCGAACGCACCGGCTTGAGCGTTCACGCGTTGCGCTTCTACGAGCGCGAGGGCCTCTTCGTCAATCCCGTACGACGCGGGCCTGGCGGGCGCCGCGTCTACAGCCAGGATGACGTCGACTGGCTGACCGTCTGCGTCATTCTCCGTGCCTCAGGCATGCCCCTGCCCGCGCTCAGCCGGTACGCCGACCTCGTGCGAGAGGGAGCCGGTAATGAGGAAGAAAGACTCGCGCTCATGCGCGGGCACCAAGCACACGTCACCACCCAGATCGGCAGGCTCACTGAGTCCCTGGACCTGATCCGGTTCAAGGTCGGCGTGTACGAGGACCTTGTGGAGCAAGGCGACGCCGCCACCCATCAATGTCACGCCCCATCCCCTTCGGCTGACGAGGAACGCACGCCACTGCTCGGCCACGAAGCAGTGGTCGAGTAGCGGCACCGCACTGCCCTTTGGGGGAGCTGGGATCGTCGACCGGAACGAGGCCGTCCGCAGGAAGCGGCTGATGTCAAAGACCTCTGCGGTGCCGTCACTGACGGTGAGAACTCCTGGCGGCAGAGGTTAACCCTCCAGTTAAGGTGGACGGATGAGGAATGGTCGTGCGCTTCGGCGGCTCGTTGCCGGGGAGGCGCACTGGCTCTGGTCGGTGCGTCACCGGCACGCCGAGTGCTGCCGGGAGGTGCTCTCCCTGCACCGCGAGGGGGCTGGGGTGACCCTGCGCATCGTCTTCCGTGCGGGGCCCGACCGCCTTGTCGCCGACGGGCTCTGGTACTCGGGTTCTGTGGGTGATGGTCGCGGCGGACTCCTCAACCTCCACGAGCCGGGCGTGGTCCGCCGGTTTCTCGACGAGGCGTTGGCGCGCGGTGCCGTGCCTCCTGTCCGTGGCGAGACGGAGATCGACGGCTGGCCGCTCTTCGACGCACTGGTCAGCCGCTGAGTTCACGCAGGGCACTCGTGCGCGCACTCAAGGTACGGCGTGTCGAGTTGGTGGACTGTGCTCGGCGGTCGGCACGGTGCTTGCATGACAGCCCCAGCCGCGCCCCACCGCGCGTCCTCCTCCGGTATCGCCGTCGCCGTGCGGGTGTTCACCCAGCGGTTCAGTTCGACCCCGCCCGGCGCCAGGCTCGCCCGGCATCTGGCTCTGCATCAGCTGGAGGCGTGGAGGTGTGGGGGCTTCCGCACGGCACCCGGCGCGGTACCGCTGCCGCCGTCAGGCTCCGAGTCGGGCAGGGGGCTGGTGCTGGTGGAGGCCCTTGCCGACCGGTGGTCGGTGTCCGGCCGGGAGGGGGGCGGGAAGACGGTCCGTGCCGAACTGGACTTGTCGCGCTTACCTGCCGCCCCCCGTCTGGCCATGCTCCCCGCCCCGGCGGTCAGGGGCGGCGGCCGACCAGGCAGAGGAGTTTCGTCAGGTCGTCGGCGCCGGCCGGGGGCTCGATCGGCGGGTCGAAGAGGCCCGAGGCCGCCAGCCCTTCGGCCTGCGGCTCGACACTGCGCAGCACCGCCGTCGCCAGATCGCCGGGCAGTCGCTCGTCGGCCCCGATCGCCCGCGAGAGGTCCCAGGTGTGCACGAACGCGTCGGTCGTCATCTCCATGCAGTACGCGTCGGCCGGGCTGGCTCCGTACGACAGCTGGACCTGGCGGTCCAGGGCACCCGGCTCGTTGAACGCCGCCACGGCGGCCATGGCCGCCCGGTCCCAGACGTCGGCCGGGTCGTCGCCCAGCTGGTCGCCGTCGAACTCGTCGCCCACCTCGGCGGTGGTGGCCCCGTCGCTGACCAGGCGGGGTACCCACAGTTGTTCTACGGTGAGGTGGTTCACCAGATCGCGTACCGACCATTGGGCGCACGGCGTGGCATCGTCCCACTGGTCATCGCGGACGGCGTGCACACGGGGCCCGAAGAGGTCGATCGTCTCACTGTGCCTGCGCAGGATCTCGTCGTGATTCATGCCCCGATAGTAGGAGCGGGCACCGGCCGGATCTCCGGTCAGAACACCGGGACGTGCGGCGGTCACCCGGACGGCACGTCTGCGCGGTGAACGAGGTCTTCCTCGGAGAGGCGCAGATCCAGGGCCGCACGGTTCTCGCCCACATGGGCCGGGGAGGAGGCTGCCATCACGTTCCGTCCTCACGTCGCCGCACTCCGGCGGAACGCGTAGTACTTCAGAGCTACCCGGTTACCCTCCCCGGCGGGACGCCGACCACGAGGTCTGACGCATAGCTTCCTTACTGGAACAGCGACACACTCCAGTTGGGAAGGACCACCCGCATGGCGTCCCGCCCGCCCAGAACCGCCGTGCGCACCGCCACGCGCACGGCCACGCGCACCGTAGGCGGAGG
Organism: Streptomyces gossypii; assembly: GCF_025165795.1. Taxonomy (GTDB): domain Bacteria; phylum Actinomycetota; class Actinomycetes; order Streptomycetales; family Streptomycetaceae; genus Streptomyces; species Streptomyces gossypii. Next base: position 37,834 of record NZ_JAJAGO010000008.1, on the reverse strand, counting down.
CGATCTCGTCCGGCGCATCGACGCCGCGACCCCGCCCGACCGTGACCGTGCCGTCGACGCACTGCGTGCCCTCGCCATCCTCGGTGTGGTCCTCGGCCACTGGCTGGTGACCGCCCTCGTCGTCGACGACGGCACGGTGCACGCGGCCAGCCCGCTGCGGTCCATGCCTCAACTCGCTCCAGTCTCCTGGGTGTTCCAGACCCTGGCGGTCTTCTTCCTGGTGGGCGGGCACGTGGCTGCGAAGGGTTACGCCTCCGCCCGCGCCCGGGGCGCGAGCTACGGGCAGTGGGTCGGCGCCCGGATGGCGCGACTGAGCAGACCGGTCGCGGCCGTGCTGGTGCTGTGGACGCTGGTGGCGGTCGGGATGCTCGGCTCCGGTGCCGAGCTGGAGACCGTACGGACGCTGGGCAAGCTGGTGCTGTCGCCGCTCTGGTTCCTGCTGGTCTTCGCGGCGCTGACGGCGGCGACGCCGCTGGTCGCCAGGCTGCACCCGCTGTGGCCGCTGGGGGCCGTGCTGGCCGGTGACGTCTTCCGGTTCGGTCTGGACGGGCCCGCCTGGCCCGGTCCGGTCGGTGTGGGGGCAGGCTGGCTGGTCCCGTACTGCCTGGGCGCGGCGTGGGCGCGGGGCCGTCTGCGGGAGCGCCGGGACGGCTGGGCACTGCTGGCCGGGGGAGTGGCCGCGACGGCTCTCCTCGTTCTCTTCGCGGGCTACCCGGCGTCCATGGTGGGGGTGCCGGGCGCCGGGGTCTCCAACCTCGATCCGCCCACTCTCGCCGCTGTCGCCTTCGGGCTCGCGCAGTGCGGGGCGGCGTTGCTGCTGCTCGGACCGCTGCGGCGGGTGCTGCGGCGGCCCGCCGCCTGGGCCGCGGTGGCGCTGGTCAACCTCTCCGCGATGACGGTCTTCCTCTGGCACCAGACGGCGATGATGGCGGTCACCACGACCGGCCTGCTCGTGGGCGACGCGCTGCCCGGCCTGCACACGGTGCCGGACGGCCCCGGCTGGGTGTTCGCCCGGCTGGCCTGGCTGCCGGTTTTCGCGGCGGCGCTGCTGGTGTGCCGGGCGGCGTTCCACACGTACGAGCAGGGACGGCCGCGCCGGAGGAAGACCTTGAGCCGGGTCGCGGGCGAGGGGCGTCCCGTTCCGGAGGAGCCGGTGGGGCATGTTGAGCGGCACTCAGTTGAGCGGCACTAAGGTGCGTGCTGTGAAGACGCGGGAGGTGGCGGGGCGGGCGGGGCGCGCCCTGCGGGCGGTGCCGTGCCACCTGCGCGAGGACTTGTGGGCGGTCGGTGCGGCCCCGCTGCCGCACACCGGGCGGCCCCGCTGGCTGGACTGGCGGCCCGCACTGGTGATGCCGCTGGCGCTCTGCGCGGCGCTGCTGCACATGGGCCTGACGAACTCGTACGTCACCGGCTTCGGCATGGACTTCGAGTTCGGCGTACTGATCGCCGGGACGCAGTCGTTGGCGCTGGTCGTCGCGCTGTTCCGCCCGCTGCCGGCCTGGTGGACTTCCGTCATCGCACTGATCGTGGTCACGCCGTACGCGAAGGACGAGACCGCCGCGGCCCTCCCGTGGACGGGCGCCGGGCTCGCCTTGCAGGCCGCGCTGCTGTTCCTGCTGGCGCTGCGGGTCCGGCCCCGGGCCGCTGTCGAGGCGTTGACGATCAGTGCGGGGACGGGGCTGGTCTGCGGTGCGTTCATCCCCGGCCACCACCTCGCCGACACGCGGTTCCCCGTCGCGGTCCTGGTGGGCACCGTGGCGGTGGCCGCCGCGTGGCGCTCCAGCCAGGTGGCCCGGAGCCGGCTGTTCGTGCAGGAGGAGCTGACCGCCGGGGAGCGGGCGCGGCGCACCGTGCTGGAGGAGCGCAACCGGATCGCCCGCGAACTGCACGACGTGGTCGCCCACCACATGTCGGTGATCTCCATCCAGGCGCAGGTCGCCCCGCATCTGGCCGAGAAGCCCTCGGAGGAGCTGCGGGAGAATCTGGCGGGCATCCGGGAGAACGCCGTCGAGGCGCTCACCGAACTGCGCCGGGTGCTCGGCGTGCTGCGCACCGAGGACGCGCTGGCGAAGGGCGTACGGGACGCCCCGCAGCCCACCCTCGACCTGCTGGACGAACTGGTCGGCAAGGTACGCGCCGCCGGGCTCACCGTGACCACGCGGGTCACCGGAGAGCGGCGGCCGCTGCCGCCGGGCGTCGAGCTTTCGGCGTTCCGTATCGTGCAGGAGGCGCTCAGCAACGCGATGCGGCACGCGCCCGGGGCCGGGGTGCGGGTGGAGATCGGGTATCCGTATTCGGGAGTGACCATCAGGGTCACCAACACCGCACCGGTCCGTGGCGCGGTGCGGCATCCGCAGGGCCGGGGCAGGGTTCAGGCCGAGCACCAGGAGGCGGGCCACGGTCTGCTCGGCATGCGCGAGCGCGCTGCCATGCTGGGAGGCGAACTGGCTTCCGGGGCCACGGGCGACGGCGGCTATGAGGTGACCGCGGTGCTGCCCGCCGCCTCTTCGATACCGAAGCCGCCCGCCGACCGAGTGAAGGACGCCCCGTGACGAGCATCCGTGTGCTGATAGCCGATGACCAGGTGATGGTGCGCCAGGGCTTCACCGTGCTGCTCAACGCCGAGCCCGGTATCGAGGTCGTCGGCCAGGCCGTGGACGGCCTCGACGCCGTCGCCAAGGTCGCCGAACTCGCCCCGGACGTCGTCCTGATGGACATCCGGATGCCCGGCCTCAGCGGCATCGAGGCGACCGAGCGCGTCACCGGCCCGGCCGACGCCACCGTCAAGGTGCTCGTACTGACCACCTTCGACCTCGACGAGTACGTGTACGAGGCGCTGCGCGCGGGCGCCTCGGGCTTTCTCCTCAAGGACGCGTCGGCTGCCGAACTCGCCCATGCCGTACGGGTGGTGGCCAGCGGCGACGCCCTGCTCGCCCCGAACATCACCAAGCGCCTGATCGCCGAGTTCTCCCGGCTGGCGGGCACCCACCGCGCCCCGCTGAGGGACCGTGTCGGCGACCTGACGGAGCGCGAGACCGAGGTGCTGTCGCTGATCGCGCAGGGCCTGTCGAACGCGGAGATCGCGGTCCGTCTGGTGGTCGCGGAACAGACCGTGAAGACCCATGTGAGCCGGGTCCTGGTCAAGCTGGGCCTGCGCGACCGGACGCAGGCCGCGGTCTTCGCGTACGAGAGTGGGCTGGTGCGCCCGGCCGGGTACTGAGCGGCGCGGGGGCCGTACGGCGCTGCGTACGGCCCCCGCGCTTGGCTGCTCTCAGTGGATCAGGCCGGCTCAGCCGAGGGTGGCGATCGCCGCGTTGAAGATCTGCGACGGACGCATGACGGCAGTCGCCTTCGCCGTGTCGGGCCGGTAGTAACCGCCGATTTCGGCCGGTGCGCCCTGGACGGCGAGCAGTTCGCCGACGATCGCCTGCTCCTGCTCGGTCAGCGTCGCGGCGAGCGGCGCGAACGCCTCCGCGAGCTTCGCGTCGTCCGTCTGCTTTGCCAGCTCCTGGGCCCAGTAGAGCGCCAGGTAGAAGTGGCTGCCGCGGTTGTCGATGCCGCCGACCTTGCGGCTCGGCGACTTGTTCTCGCTCAGGAAGGTGGCGGTGGCGCGGTCCAGGGTGTCGGCGAGGATCTGGGCGCGCGGGTTGCCCGTCTTCTGTGCGAGGTGTTCGAAGCTGACCGCCAGCGCGAGGAACTCGCCCAGGCTGTCCCAGCGCAGGTAGTTCTCCTTGACGAGCTGCTGGACGTGCTTGGGTGCGGAGCCGCCCGCACCGGTCTCGAACAGGCCGCCGCCGTTGATGAGCGGGACGACCGAGAGCATCTTGGCGCTGGTGCCCAGCTCCAGGATCGGGAAGAGGTCGGTCAGGTAGTCCCGCAGTACGTTGCCGGTGACCGAGATCGTGTTCTCGCCGCGCCGGATGCGCTCCAGCGAGAAGGCGATGGCGTCGGCGGGCGCCATGATCTCGATGCGCAGGCCCTCGGTGTCGTGCTCGGGGAGGTACTGCTCGACCTTGGCGATGAGGTTGGCGTCGTGGGCGCGGCCCTCGTCCAGCCAGAAGACCGCCGGGTTGCCGGTGGCGCGGGCGCGGGTGACGGCGAGCTTCACCCAGTCCCGGATCGGCACGTCCTTCGTCTGGCACATGCGGAAGATGTCACCCGCGCTGACCACCTGCTCCAGGATGGCCTCGCCGCTGCCGTTCAGGACCCGCACGGTGCCGGTGACCGGAATTTCGAAGGTCTTGTCGTGGCTGCCGTACTCCTCGGCCTTCTGCGCCATCAGGCCGACGTTGGAGACCGACCCCATCGTGGACGGGTCGTACGCTCCGTGCGCGCGGCAGTCGTCGATGACGACCTGGTAGATGCCCGCGTAGCTGCTGTCCGGGATGACCGCCAGGGTGTCGGCCTCCTGGTCGTCCGCGTTCCACATGTGGCCCGAGGTGCGGATCATCGCGGGCATGGAGGCGTCCACAATGACGTCGCTGGGGACGTGCAGGTTGGTGATGCCCCGGTGTGAGTCGACCATCGCCAGATCGGGGCCCTCGGCCAGCTCGGCTTCGAAGGACGCCTTGATCGCCGCGCCCTCGGGCAGCGACTCCAGGCCCTTGAAGATGCCGCCCAGCCCGTCGTTCGGGCTCAGGCCGGCCGCCGCGAGCGCCTGGCCGTGCTCGGCGAACGTCTTCGGGAAGAAGGCACGGACCACATGGCCGAAGATGATCGGGTCGGAGACCTTCATCATGGTGGCCTTCAGGTGCACCGAGAACAGCACGCCCTCGGCCTTGGCGCGGGCGATCTGCGCCGTGAGGAACTCGCGCAGCGCCGCCACCCGCAGCACGGCCGCGTCCACGACCTCACCCGCGAGCACCGGTACCGACTCGCGCAGGACGGTGGTGCTGCCGTCGTCCCCCACCAGCTCGATGCGCAGCGCGTCGTCCGCCGGGATGACGGCGGACTTCTCGGTGGAGCGGAAGTCGTCGACGTCCATGTGCGCGACGTTCGTCTTGGAATCCGGGCTCCAGGCACCCATGCGGTGCGGGTTCTCCCGGACGTAGTTCTTCACCGAGGCGGGCGCGCGGCGGTCGGAGTTGCCCTCGCGCAGCACCGGGTTGACGGCGCTGCCCTTGACCTTGTCGTAGCGCGCGAGGATGTCGCGCTCCTCGTCGGTCTTCGGGTCGTCCGGGTAGTCCGGCAGCGCGTAGCCCTGCTCCTGGAGCTCGGCGATCGCCGCTTTGAGCTGCGGAATCGAGGCCGAGACGTTCGGCAGCTTGATGATGTTCGCCTCGGGCTTCCCCGCCAGCTCACCCAGCTCGGCGAGGGCGTCGTCCACCCGCTGGCCTTCCTCCAGATGCTCGGGGAAGCTCGCGATGATCCGCCCTGCCAGGGAGATGTCGCGGCTCTCCACGGTCACCCCGGCCGTCGAGGCGTACGCCTTGACCACGGGCAGGAACGAATACGTCGCCAGGGCCGGGGCCTCGTCAGTGTCCGTATAGATGATTGTCGAGTCAGTCACCGGTACTCCGCTCCACGTCTGAAATCGTCTCGATATCAAGATATCTCGTGGGCGTCCCCGGCTGACACCAGCCCCGCCCGTGCCGTGGCGGATCGAGCGCGCCGAGGCGAGCTGACCCGCGGGCCTTGCCGGCACCGGCTCTCCTACGTCCCGGACTGACCCGCGCTCACGCGGGCCACGCGGGCCAAACGGGGCCGCCTCCGACACCGGAGGAGACCCCGCGGCGGCCCGGGGGATGAGCGAGGAAGCGGATGCTGCGCACGGGCTACCCGCGCGCTCGATCTTGAGGCAAACTACCCACCTCCCGACGAGGCGAGCAGCACGTCATCGTCCGGATCCCCCACGCACCGCCGACCTCGGCTTGCTACGAAACGCACCGGCCAACCCATCAGCGAGGGAGCGAACATGTCACTGACCGAGGCCAAGGGGCAGGCGCGGAACGACTCCGCCCCCGAGGTGGTGCCACGCCAGTGGATCGGGCTGGGGGCCGGAGTGGTGCTGGCCCTCATCACGCGGTTCACACTGCCCGACTCGCTCTCCGCGGACGGCAAGAGTGTCGCCTCGGTGGCCGTCCTGATGGCCGTGTGGTGGATGACAGAGGCGATACCGCTCGCGGCCACCGCGCTGGTGCCACTGGTGCTGATGCCGCTGCTCGGCGTCGCCCCCATAGGCGACGTCGCCGCTCCGTACGCGAGCGCCACCATCTTCCTGTTCATGGGCGGCTTCATCATCGCCCTGGCCATGACACGGTGGAATCTGCACACCCGCTTCGCCCTGAGCACCGTACTCCTGGTGGGCACCAGCCCGGCACGCATGATCGGCGGCTTCATGCTGGCCACCGGCCTGCTGAGCATGTGGATCTCCAACACCGCCACCGCCGTGATGATGCTCCCCATCGGGATGGCCGTCCTTGGTCTGGTCGCCCAGCTGCGCGACGGACAGCAGGATCCCAACTTCTCCACCGCCCTGATGCTCGGCATCGCCTACGCCGCCTCCATCGGCTCGCTCGGCACGGTCATCGGCACCCCGCCGAACGCCTTCCTGCAGAGCCACCTCAAGGCGGAGTACGACATCGACATCAGCTTCTTCCAGTGGATGCTCTTCGGTGTGCCGATAGCCGCCGTGTTCCTGGTGATCACCTGGCTCGTGCTCACCCGCCTGGTCTTCAAGCCGGCGATCACCGAAATCGCCGGCGCCCGCGAGATGATCCAGGAACGGAAGCGCGCGCTCGGCCGGATGGACCAGCCCCAGTGGACGGTGCTGGCCGTCTTCACCGGGGCCGCGGTGAGCTGGGTCCTGGTCGGGGTCCTCAAACCGCATGTGGCCTGGGTCGAGGAGCACACCTCCGACGCGGGCGTCGCGATGCTGGCGGTACTGCTGCTGTTCACCCTGCCCGCTGAACGGGGCGCCCGAAAGAGGGTGCTCGTCTGGGAGGACACCCGGGATCTGCCCTGGGGCATCCTGCTGCTCTTCGGCGGCGGGCTCAGCCTGTCCGGGCAGTTCAGCGCGGACGCCAGCGGTCTCGGCCCGTGGATCGGAGACCAGGTCGGCGGCCTTGACGAACTGCCCGTCCTGCTGATGGTCCTCGTCATCACCGCGGTGATCCTGCTGCTCACCGAGCTGACCAGCAACACCGCCACCACCGCCACTTTCGTCCCGATCATGGCGGCGGTCGCCGTCGGGCTGGACCAGGACGTGATGCTGTTCGCACTGCCCGTGGCGCTCGCCGCCACCTGCGCGTTCATGCTTCCGGTCGCCACCCCGCCCAACGCGGTGGTGTTCAGCTCCGGCCAGGTGACGGTCGGGCAGATGATCCGGGGCGGTGTCCTGCTCAATGTGATCGCCATCGTCCTGGTGACGCTGGCCGTCTACACCACCGGCGCCTGGGTGTTCGACATCAGCCTCTGACCCCGCGCGGGATCAGCCTCTGACCCCGCGCGAACCACTGCCCGCCCCGCCCGCCCGTCGACGGCGGCTCCGGGGCGGGCAGGGCTGCCGCCGGGCGCTTCGCCCCGTGTACCGCTTCCGCGCTCGCCGTGACCACCACCCGGCCGACGCCGCCGAGAGTGCCACGCCCCGCGCATGACGAAGGCGGACAGGCGCGGCCGCCGTGCCGAATCCGCTTGGTTCCACCTCTTGACGTGTGGGCACTCCTGCGTTCATGGTGTGCGCTAATCCGCATTACTTCAGCGCTGATCCGGTTGCCCTGAAACTAATGCGCATTAGTTGAGAGGTGTGGAGTGAACAGCAACCAGGGTCCGCAGGCCGTCCGTCGAGGGCGGCCGAGGCAGGCGGACGTGGCGCGGGCGGCGGGGGTCTCCCAGACGACGGTGTCGCTGGTGCTCGGCGGCAACAAGCAGGGCATCGTGCTCCAGGAGGCCACCCGGGAGCGGGTGCTGGAGGCGGCGCGGTCGCTGGGCTACGTCCCCGACCCGGCGGCCCGCAGCCTCGCCACCGCGCGCAACAGCCTGATGGGCGTCTTCAGCTTCACCGCCACCTTCCCCACCGACGTCCAGCACTCGTACTACCCGCTGCTCGTCGGCGTCGAGCAGGAGGCCGCGGCCCAGGGGTACGACCTGGTGCTGTTCACCGGCTCCAGCGCCTCCGGACCGGAGGCCACCACCCCTGAGGCGCTGGACCGGGTGCGGCTCGCTGACGGCTGCCTGTTCCTGGGGCGGCACATACCGTCCCGCGAGTTGCGCCGCCTGGTCGACGACGGATACCCCGCCGTGCACCTCGGCCGCCGGGACGAGCTGGAGGGGCTGGCGTGGGTCGGCGCCGACTACGTGTCGGCCAGCGCCGACGTCGTACGCCGTCTCGCCGAGGCGGGGCACCGCCGGATCGTGCTCGTCCGCGAGGACGACGACGCCCCCGCGTCCACCGACCGCGAGCGCGGCTTCCTGGAGGGACTGGAGGCGGCGGGGCTGCCCGGCGGGCCTGCCGCCGTGGTGCGCACGGCCGAGCCTGCGGCGCAGATCACGGCGGAGCGGATACGGGCGTGGCGTGCCGAGGGGATCACCGCGTTCGTCGCGGAGGAGACCGACACGGGCGGTGCCTGGCGGGCGCTGCTCGGCGCGGTCGGTGCTGCCGGTCTGACGGCGCCGGAGCACCTCTCGCTGGCACTGCTCGGCTCGCCGCCCGCCGACCTCGCCGCCGGGCCGGAACCGACCGGGTTCGACGTGCCGCGCACGGAGCTGGGCGCCACGGCCGTACGGCTGCTGGTGTCCGTGATGTCGGGCGAGGACCTGAAGCCCCCGGAGCCGCTGGTGTCCTGCGCGTTCCGTGCCGGGACCACCGCCGGGCCGCCGCCCCCGGCGGGCGGCTGACCCGGCCGCGACCCTCCGGCCCGCCCTCACCGCACCCCGCCCCGCCGCGCCGCACCAACCGCAGAACACGACAGCACAGCACGACAGCACAGCACCACAGCACGACAACACCGCACGCGTACCGCAGAAGGAGTCCTCCACATGCCCATACCGACAGCCGCATCACACGAGACCGACGTCCTGATCGTGGGCGGAGGGCTGGGCGGAGTGGCCGCCGCGCTGGCCGTGTGCCGGGCCGGCCGCCGGGCGGTGCTGACCGAGGAGACCGACTGGATCGGTGGCCAGCTCACCTCCCAGGCCGTGCCTCCGGACGAGCACCCGTGGGTGGAGCAGTTCGGCACGACGGCGACGTACCGCGCGCTGCGGGAGGGCATCCGGGGGTACTACCGGCAGTGGTATCCGATGCGCTCCGAGGCGCTGGCCCAGCGTGAACTGAACCCGGGCGCGGGCCGCGTGAGCAAGCTGTGCCACGAACCGAAGGTCGCGCTCGCCGTGCTGGAGGCGATGATCGCGCCGCATCGCGCGGCGGGGCGGCTCACCCTGCTCACGGAACACCGGCCCGTCGAAGCCTCCTCGGACAACGATGTCGTTCGCGCCGTCACCCTGGAGGATCTGCGCACCGGCGACCGGCGCACCATCACGGCCCGCTATGTCCTCGACGCCACCGAGACCGGCGAGCTGCTCGAACTCGCCGGTGTGGAGCATGTCAACGGCGCCGAGGCCCGCGCCGAGCACGACGAGCCGCACGCCCCCGACCAGGCCGATCCGCACAACCAGCAGGGCATCACGGTCTGCTTCGCCCTCTCCCACCACCAGGGCGAGGACCACACGGTCGAACGGCCGGACGACTACGACTTCTGGCGCGCGTACCGTCCCGGCTTCTGGCCCGGTCCGCTGCTCGGTTTCCTCGCCCCCGATCCCCGCAGCCTGGAGCCCGTACCGCGTACGTTCGCGCCCAACCCGGACTTGGACCCGCTGGACGTCTCCGCCGACCAGAGCGCGGACGCGGGCGACAAGGAACTGTGGGGCTTCCGCCGCATCCTCGCCCGCAAGCTGCACCGGCCCGGCGCCTTCGAGTCCGACATCACCCTCGTCAACTGGCCGCTGAACGACTACTGGCTCAAGCCGTACGCGGGCGCGGGCGAGGAGAGCACGCGAGCGGCGCTGAGCGGGGCGCGCGAGCTGTCCCGCTCCGTCCTCTACTGGCTGCAGACCGAGGCACCGCGCCCCGACGGCGGCACCGGCTTCCCGGGTCTGGCACTGCGCCCCGACATCATGGGTACCTCCGACGGCCTGGCAAAGGCTCCGTACGTACGGGAATCTCGCCGGATCAGGGCCGTCACCACCGTCACCGAGCACGACGTGGCGATCGACCTGGTCGGCCCGTACGGCGGCACCCGGCACCGGGACGCGGTCGGCGTCGGCAGCTACCGCATCGATCTGCACCCCTCCACGGGCGGGGACGACTACATCGACGTCGGCTCGGTGCCGTTCGAGATCCCGCTGGGCGCGCTCCTCCCGCGCCGGGTGCGCAATCTGCTGCCCGCCGGAAAGAACATCGGCACCACACACATCACCAACGGCTGCTTCCGGCTCCACCCGGTCGAGTGGAACATCGGCGAGGTCGCCGGGGCCCTGGCCGCGCACTGCCTCGCCGAGGGCGTCGAGCCGCACCAAGTGCAGGCCGAGGACAAGCACTTCGAGGAGTTCGCCCGGCTGCTGGACCGCGAGGGAGTGCAGCGCCACTGGCCCGAAGTGCGGGGTTACTAGAAGTACGGGGTTGCTAGAAGTACGGGGTTGCCAGGCGACCCGAAGCGCCCGAGCCCGAAGCAGCCCGAGAAAACGCCGGGCGGAGCAGCTCCACCTGCCCCGCCCGGCAACCGCCCCCGAGACACCGCACATGACACGACACAAAGAGGTGCACGATCATGAACACTCCACGCGTCCGCGTCGGCATCGACGTGGGCGGAACCTTCACCGACGCCGTGGCCGTCGACGCCGGAACCCTGGAACTCCTCGGCCAGATCAAGGTCCCCACCAGCCACCACCACGAAGACGGCGTCGCACACGGCATCGTGGAGGCGCTCGACCGGCTGCTGGAGCAGGTCGGATGCCGTCCGGAGGAAGTCGCCTTCCTCGCTCACGGCACCACCCAGGCTACCAACGCCCTGCTCGAAGGCGATGTGGCCACCGTCGGCCTGATCGGGATCGGCACCGGCCCCGGCGCCGTCCTCACCCGCAGGCTCGCCGGGCTCGGCAAGCTGCCGCTCACCCCGGGCAAGCGGTTCCCGCTGCACTACGCCCATGTCGAGGACCCCGAAGACCAGGCGAGCACCCACGCGGCGGTCGAGGAGTTGCGCGGCCGTGGTGCCGAAGTCCTGGTGGCCAGCGAGCCGTTCAGCGTCGACCTCGCGGAGGGAGAGCAGGCGGTGGTGGAGGCGGCCCGCCCGTACGGCATGCCGATGACCGCCGCGCACCAGATCACCTCGCTCTACGGTTTGGCCAAACGCACCCGCACCGCCGCCGTCAACGCGGCGATCCTTCCCAAGATGCTCGCCACCGCCGACCTGGTGGACTCCTCCATCGTCAAGGCCGGAGTCACCGCGCCGCTGATGGTGATGCGCTGCGACGGCGGTGTGATGTCCCTGGACGAGATGCGACGCCGCCCGCTGCTCACGGTGCTCTCCGGCCCCGCCGCGGGGGTCGCGGGCGCGTTGATGCAGGAACGCATCAGCGAGGGCGTCTTCCTGGAGACCGGCGGCACGTCGACGGACATCAGCGTGATCCGGCGCGGCAAGGTCGCCGTCCGGCACGCGACCGTGCTGGGCAAGGGCTCGTACCTCTCCGCGCTGGACGTGCGGACGGTGGGCGTCGGCGGCGGCTCGATGGTCCGGATCGGCAAGGGCAAGGTGACCGCCGCCGGTCCGCGCAGCGCGCATATCGCCGGACTGCCCTACGCCTGCTTCGCCGCACTCGAAGACCTGCGGGACGCCCGGCTTGTGCAGATCAGCCCTATGGAAGGGGACCCGCCGGACTACGCCGTGCTGGAGGCGGCGGGCGGACGTTACGCGCTCACCATGACCTGCGCCGCCAACGCCCTGGGGCGCGTCACCGAGAGCGACTTCGCGCGCTGCGACCCCGCCGTGGCACGTGCGGCGCTGGAACCGCTGGCCGCGGAGCTGGGCACCGATGCCGCCTCGGCGGCGGCCCAGATGCTGGGTGCGGGCACCTCCCAGGTGAAGGCCGTCGTGGACACGATGATCCGCGACTACCGGCTCGACCGGGACTCCGTGGTGCTGGTCGGCGGCGGTGGCGGAGCAGCGGCGGTCACCCCTCAACTGGCAGCCGACACCGGGCTGGAGGGCCGGATCGCCGAGCACGCCGAGGTGATCAGCCCCATCGGTGTCGCGCTCGCCCTCGTACGGGAACAGGTCGAGCGGATCATCCCGGGCGCCACCCAGGAGCAGATCCTCGGGGTGCGCAACGAGGCCGAGAGCGCCGTGGTCGCGCAGGGCGCGGAGGCGTCCGGGGTCGAGGTGGAGGTCACCGTCGACCCGCAGACCAGCACCGTACGGGCCATCGCCACCGGCGCGACCGAACTGCGCACCCAGGACCGGGCTCACCGCGCGGACACCGGGGAGCGGCTGCGCACGGCCGCGGCGAGTCTCAAGACGACCCCGGACGCCGTGCGGGTGCTGGCCGAGACGCCCGCGCACACCGTGTACGGCACCGAGTCGCGGCGGCGTTTCCGCGCCACCCGGCACCCGGTGCGGGTGGTGGACGCGGACGGTGTCGTACGGCTGCACGCGGCGGACGCCCGGATCGAGACGACGACGGTCGCGGGGGCACCGGAGGCCCTGGCCCGGCTGGTGAAGGAGACCACCTCCTACGGCGACGGCGGTGTCCGCGCCCCAGCTCTGCGGCTGCTGCTCGGCTCACGCATCGCCGACCTGTCGGGGGTGCTGGAGGCGCAGCCGCTGCTCGCGCTGGCGCGCAGCGAGTTGCGGTCACGGGGCGCCAACGAGCCGGTGGTGGCCGTGGTGGAGGTGCGGACATGAGGAGAAAACGAGCCGTGCGGAGCGCTGTCGCGGACTGCGAGCGGCTGGCCGCGCAGTCGGACCACGAGTTCGGGATCGGGTTGCTGGCCGGGACGCCCACCCACGAGGGACGCGACCCGGAGCTGCTGTCCCGATGGGCCGCCGCCGCCGAGGAGTTCGGCAGCCGCCTTGCCGCGGATGACGGCGCAGCCCCGCCGGAGCGCCCGCCGCGCCTCATCGAGACCACCGGGGGCCTCGACCCCGAGCGGCTGCTCCTCGCGCGCTACACATCCCGTCCGCCGGCCGTCGAACTCTTCACCGACACCCTCGCCTACGCGGAGGAGCTGATCGACGAGCTGGACTGGCGCCACTGGTACCCCGCCGGTTCCGTACGCGCCGCCGCGCTCGCGCACGAGACCGCGCACTGCCGCCTGCACCGGCGGACCGAGAAGGCGGCTCTGCGGCAGGCGTTGGACCACACCGTGCTGCGGGTGGGCCGGTTCCGGTTCGCCGGGCATGTCGCCGGGGCCGATGAACTCGCCGCCCACGCCTACGCCCGCGCCGTCTGCGGTCTCGGCCGCAGCCCGCTGCTGCTGACAGCCGCCCTTGCCCACGCGCTCCAGTCCCGAACCGCACCCGCCCACGCGCTCCAGTCCCGAACCGCACCCGCCCACGCGCTCCAGTCCCGAACCGCACCCCAACCCGTAGAGAGGCGTGAGCCCTGATGGGAATCGTCATCCTGCTGATCATGGCGATGGGTGTCGCGGCCATGCTCAGCCGCAAACTCCCCACCGCCTTCGCCCTCGTGCTGCTCGGCGTGATCATCGCCTTCGTCGCGGGCGCACCGCTGACCGGCAAGAACAGCGTCATGGACAGCGTCCTCCAGGAGGGCGCGGTGATGCTGGCCTCCACGATGATCGCGATCCTGCTGGGCTCCTGGCTCGGCAAGCTGCTGGACGAGACGGGCATCGCCAGCACCCTGGTGCGCAAGATCGTGGAGTTCGGCGGCGACCGTCCCACCGTCGTCGCTCTGGGCGTGCTCGGGGTCTCGCTCCTGGTCGGTACGGTCACCGGCTCCGCCCCGGCCGCCATGCTCGCCGGGATCATCGGCATCCCGGCGATGATCGCGGTGGGCATCCCCAAGATCACCGCTGCGGGGACGATCCTGATGGGCATCGCCGCGGGTGTGCCGTTCGAGCTGCCGGTCTGGCAGTTCTTCTCCACCGCGCTGGATCTGCCGATCTCGACCGTGCGCGGCTTCATGCTGAAGCTGTTCCCCTTCGCGCTCTTCTTCGCGGTGCTCTTCGTGCTCGTCGAGTCGCGCCGCAGGGGTGTCGTGCACACCTGGTCGCTGAAGTCGGTGGACTCGGGCGGCCGCAAGCCCGGCGGCGGCAGCAGCGGCAGGAGCCGAGGCAAGCGGCTCGGCGACGCGCCCTGGTACTCGCTCCTCACCCCCGCCGTGCCGCTGATCCTCGCCCTCGGGTTCGAGCTGGCGATCATCCCGTCCATGCTCGCCGGTGTCCTGTACGCGCTGTTCACCACCACCCGGCCGCGTGAGATGAGCGCCCGCCTGCTGCGCACGCTCTACTCGGGTTTCGAGGTGGCCGCGCCGCCGATCGCGCTCTTCATCGCGATCGGCATCCTGCTCTCCGCCGTACAGCTTCCGGGGGCGATCGAGGCGCTGGAGCCGCTGGTGGAGTCGGTCAGCCCGCAGAACCAGGTGCTGTTCGTGCTGCTCTTCACGGTGCTGGTGCCCCTGTGCCTCTACCGGGGGCCGCTCAACGTCTACGGGCTGGGTGCCGGGATCGCCGGGGTGCTGGTCGCGGCCGGTATCTACCCCGCCATCGCGGTGCTGGGCCTGACCGCCTCGTACAACCAGGTCTTCGGCGTCTCCGACCCGACAAGCACCCAGACCGTGTGGAGCGCCCAGTACTCCGGGGTGTCGCCGCAGCAGGTGATGGTGCGGACCCTGCCGTACGTGTGGTGTGTCGCGGCGGGCGGACTGTGCGTGACCGCCGCCCTCTACCTCTGACCTCTGACCGCTGACCGCTGACCGACGAAACCCATCGAACGGAGACCGCCATGCCTCAGCTCCACCAGCCGTCAGGCCCGCACCAGCCGTACGGCAAAGCGCCGTTGAACCGCCGGACTCTGCTGCGCGGCGCCGTCGCCACCGGCACGGTGCTGGCCGCCGGGGGGTCCCTCAGCGCGGTGGCGGGCACCGGATCCGCCGCCGCCGCGCCGGGAGGCTTCCCCGACTACACCTACACAGGCACGCTGCTGACCCCGGCCGAGCTGGACTACAACCCCACCGGCGAGATCATCTTCCCCTGCGTCCGGGGCGTCTACGACCGGCTGAAGAACCCGCTGGGCCGCTACTACCTCTACTACGCCCCGCACGACGCCCCCGGCGGCATCTGCCTTGCCTACGGGGACTCCCTGGAAGGGCCGTTCACGGAACACCCGAAGAACCCGCTGGTCACCAATGTCTGGGCGCCGCACTACTCCGTCAGCCACGTCTCCTCGCCGCATGTGATGTGGAACGAGGAGGAGCGGGAGCTGTGGCTCTACTTCCACGGCGAGAACACCACGACCCGGCTGGCCCGCTCCCGGGACGGCATCCACTTCACCTACGACCGGACGGTCCTCACCACGGCCGACCAGCCGGACGCGACGGAGACCTCGTACGCGCGGGTCTTCCGGCACGACCTGCCCTCGCACGGCGGTGCCCGCTATGTCATGACCTTCATGGTCAACCGGCACAACAACCACCGTGACATCGGCTGGGGCTGGTCTGCGGACGGCCGCGAGTGGACCTTCTCCGAGGAGCCGCTGGTCCGCTACTCGGACGTGGGCGTGGAGAACCTCAGCGGCGCGCACCTGCTGCACCGGGGCGGCAGCACGTACGTCGTCTACCACACCGACCGGGGCAGCGGCGGAAACATCCTCCTCACCGAGCTGGGCGACGACTTCACCAAGCGCGACCACCTCGGGGTCTTCCACGCGCCGATGACCGGGCCGCCCGACAACGGCCGGGCCGCCGCGCCCGCCTTCGGCACGGACCGGGGGGTGGAGTACATGATCTACGAAGCCGGGGAGCGGCTCGGGGGCCGCATCGCGGTCGCCCGCGCCTAGGGCCTGGGGTCTGTCAGGACGCCGCGCCCGCGAGGGCGCGGTCGACCTGCTCGGGGGAGAGCGCGTGGTCGATCGCGAGGATGCCCGCGCCCACCGCCGCCGCGTTGCGGCCGGTGCGGCTCGGCTCCAGCCGCAGCACGTGCGTGGCGAGCGGATGTGAACGCCGGTACACCGCCTCCCTCACGCCCGCCAGCAGTTGGTCGTGCACGGCGGCGAGCGCGCCCCCGAGCACCACCGTGTCAGGGTTGAAGAAGTTCACCAGCCCGGCGAGGACTTCGCCGACCGCCCGGCCCGCCTCCCGCACCATCCGCAGCGCGTCGCGGTTCCCGGATTCCACCAGGCGTACGACGTCCCGCCCCGTGGACGCGTCCAGGCCCAGCTCCGCGAGGCGCCGGGCGATCGCCGCGCCGCCCGCGACCGCTTCCAGGCAGCCGGTGTTGCCGCACCGGCACGGCTCCTGGTGGTCGCCCGCCCGGATGTGGCCGATGTCCCCTGCGCAGCCCTGCGCCCCGCGGTGCAGCCGGCCGTCCGAGACGACGCCGCAGCCGATGCCCGTGCCGACCTTGATGTAGAGCAGGTAGCGCGTCTCGGGGAAGGCGCGGCGCTGCTCGGCGAGGGCCATCACGTTCACGTCGTTGTCGACCAGGGCCCGTACGCCGAACTTGTCGGCGAAGAACTCCGGAATCGGGTACTGGTGCCAGCCGGGCATGATGGGGGGATCGACGGAGCGCCCGGTGGTGAACTCCACCGGCCCCGGCACCCCCACCCCGATGGACTGGAGCGTCGCGGGTGTGCGGCCCGTCTCCTCCAGCAGGCCGTCCAGCGTCCGCCGCACATGACCGAGCACGGCCTCGGGGCCGTCCGCGATGGAGAGCGGGTCCTCGCGGACCGCCAGTATCTCGCCGCCGATGTCCAGCAGCAGGACCCGGCAGTGCGAGGCGCCCAAGTCGACCCCCGCCACCGCGTGTTCGCGAGTCCGCAGATGCAGTCTGCGGGGTGGACGGCCGCCGGTGGAGCCGCCGTCCGCGTTGTCCTCGTCGAGGAAGCCGTGCGCGATCAGCGCGTCGACCCGCTGCGAGACGGTGGACCGGGCGAGCCCCGTCAGCCGTGCGATGTCCGCACGAGTCGCCACCGCACCCGCGCTGACCAGCGCCAGAACCTCCCCCGAGGAATATGCGGGGGAAGCCGGGCTGAGCGGGCGATGAGGCGCTACAGGCATGTCAGTACTTTAGGGAACACCTTTCGCTGCCCACAAGCCGCAGATTGTTTGATCACCGGCATAAGTTTTCGCTGTTCAGCTGGAATTGAACCGTGCTTGGACTCTTGACAGGTCAAAGTCCCTTCACGACATTGTCCGCAGACAGCTGCCGAAGGAGCCGTTACGCATGCGGGAATCGCCATCGGACAACCTGCTGACACCCACGCTGCTCACCATGGAGGGCGTGTCCAAGAGCTTTCTCGGAGTGCGCGTCCTGCACGACGTGTCCCTCACCCTCGAAGCGGGTGAAGTGCATGCGATCGCGGGCGAGAACGGCGCCGGAAAGTCCACGCTGATGAAGGTCCTCGCGGGCGAACACGCCCCGGACACCGGCACCGTCCGGCTGGACGGCACCGAGCACTCCTTCACCCATCCCTCCCAGGCGCAGGCCGCCGGAATCGGCATCATCCACCAGGAGTTCGCGCTGCTGGAGCACCGCACGATCGCCGACAACGTCTTCCTCGGCCGCGAACCCACCCGCCGCGGGTTCGTCGACCGCCGCGCCATGGAGGAGCGCACGGATCAACTCCTCACCGAACTGGGCGAGTCGGTCAAGGCGGGCCTCACTCCGAGGACTTACGTCCGCGATCTGCCGGTGGCCCGGCAGCAGACCGTCGAGATCGTCAAGGCGCTCGCCTCGGACGTACGGGTCCTGGTGATGGACGAGCCCACGGCACCGCTGGCCGAGCACGAGGCCGGGCTGCTGCACGGTCTCGTGCGCCGTCTCGCGGACCGGGGCATGGGCATTCTCTACATCTCACACCGGCTGCGCGAGATCTTCGAACTCGCCCAGCGCGTCACGGTGCTGAAGGACGGCCGCCATGTCATCACCGCCCGTACGGCGGAGACGGACACCGACCAGGTCGTACGGGCCATGGTCGGGCGGGAGCTGGGCGCCTACTACCCGCCGCGTGCCGAGCCGGGGGAGTGGGGGGACGCCGTCCTCACCGTCACCGGCGGCGGCAACCGGCGGCTGCGCGGCATCGATCTGACGCTGCGGGCCGGGGAGGTCACCGGCGTCGCGGGCCTGCAGGGCTCCGGCCGCACCTCGCTCGCCCGCGCCCTCTTCGGTGCCGCCCCCTTCACGGAGGGCAGCATGACCGTGGGCGGCACCTCCCTGCGTCCCGCCAGTCCCCGCCAGGCGATCCGCGCGGGCATCGCCCTGGTCACCGAGGACCGCAAGGCCGAGGGCCTGGCTCTGCGCCAGTCCGTACGCGACAACGCGCTCCTCGTCACCCGTGCCGTCCCCACCCGCGGCAGGCCGCCCGCGGGCCGCGGCCTCACCCGACTCCTGGAGCGCGTACGGCTCCAGGCCCGCAGTGAGGACCAGCAGGCCCAGTACCTCTCCGGAGGCAACCAGCAGAAGGTGGTCATCGCCAAGTGGCTCGCCGCCCACCCCCGGGTGCTGCTCTTCGACGAGCCCACCCGGGGCGTCGACGTCGGCGCCAAGGCCGCCATCCACACCCTGGTGCGCGAACTCGCCCGTGAGGGCCTCGCCGTCCTGATCATCTCTTCCGAACTCCCCGAGGTGATCGGCATGAGCGACCGCGTCCTGGTGATGTCGGACGGTCGTCTCGCCGGTGAACTGCCCGCCGGCGCGGACGAGGAGGACATCATGCGCCTGGCCACCGGACATCCGGACCACAGTGATGCCGCATGAGTGGAGCCGCACTCGCCCGGCCCGCACTGAAGACCACGGCGGCCCGGAAGTCCCGCCTCACCGACCCCGCCGTCGGCGTCTGGCTCGCCACCGCCGCCACCGCCGTGCTCGGCTGGCTAGTCGTCGCACTCGACGGCGGACAGCTCTACACCCAGGCCAACATCGTCGTGATCCTGTCGAACTGCGTCGCGCTGGGACTTGTCGCCGTCGGCCAGACCGCGGTGATCCTCACCGGCTCACTCGACCTCTCGGTCGCCTATCTGATCGGCCTCGGCACCCTGGTCGCCGCGGAGACGATGGAGGGCGGCAGCGTACTGACCGCGGTCCTCGCCGTGCTCGCGCTGAGCGCGGGCGTCGGGCTGGCCAACGGCCTGATCGTCACCCAGCTCAAGGTCAACGCCTTCATCGCCACCCTCGGCACCGCTTTCATCCTGCGCGGCTACATCGAGGACAACTACACGGGCCCCGCCGGAAAGGTGACGGCCTCCTTCCAGCGCCTCGGATACGACCGCATCGGGCCCCTGCCCGTCTCGGTCTTCCTGCTCGTCGCCGTAGCCGTCGTCCTGTGGCTGGTCATCCGGCACACCCGGCTGGGCCATCACATGTACGCAACGGGCGGCGACGAGCACGCCGCCCGCCTCTCCGGCGTACGCACCCGGCGCACCGTGGTGATCGCCCACGTCCTGTGCTCCCTGTGCGTCGGCGCCGCCGCCCTCTTCCTCGCCTCCCGGCTCGGCTCCGGAGCGCCCTGGGCCGGTACCGAGGCGCGCTACGACCTGGACTCCATCGCCGCCGTCGTCCTCGGCGGCACGGTCCTCGCGGGCGGACGCGGAGGAGTGGCCGGGACGCTCGGCGGGGTGCTGCTGCTCGCCATCCTGGACAGCGTCTTCAACCAGCTCTCGGTGGACCCGTTCTTCAAGAACGTCGTACGCGGCGTCGTCATCATCGCGGCCGTCGCGCTCTACGCCCGGCGCGGCAGCAGGAGGTCGGCATGAGCACGGGTGCGGCACACGAGGCGGCAGCGGACACGAGGACGGCGACGGCAACCGCCGCACCGCGCAGGCGGATCACCGCGCTGCTCGGGCCCGGCACCCCCGTCTACGTCCTGCTGGTCGTGCTGCTCGCGGCACTCGCCCTGTCCGACCCGTCCTTCTACGAACCCGACCGCTTCCTCGCCTTCGTGAAGCGCGCCGCGCCCCTGGTGATCCTCGCAGCGGGCCAGTATCTGGTCATCGTCAGCGGCGAGTTCGACCTCTCCGTCGGTGCGATCGTCACCGCCGGAGTCGTCGTGGCGGCGGAGCTGTACGGCTCGTACCCGGATGCCCACTGGCTGGTGATGACGCTGGTGCTGCTCCTCGCGGGGGCTGCCGTGGGCCTCGCCAACGGGCTGATCACCACGGGCCTGCGGGTGCCGTCCTTCATCACCACCCTCGGCATGATGCTGATCCTGGAGGGAGCCGTCTTCTACTGGACGGGCGGCTCCCCGCACGGCTCGATGCCCGAGGACTTCCGGGCGCTCGGCCGCGGCTCCGCGTTCGGCTGGCTTCCTTGGGCCGTGCTCGCCTGCCTCGCCGCGGGGGTGCTCGCCGTCGCCCTGATGCGCTCCGACTTCGGCCGGACCCTCATCGCCACCGGCGACAGCGAACGCACCGCCGCGCTCGCCGGTGTGCGCGTCCACCGCGTCCGCGTCCTCGCCTTTGTCCTCTCCGGGGTGGCTGCCGCGCTCGCCGCCGTCCTGGTCGGGGGCTTCTCCGGGGTCTCCGCCCAGGCGGGCCGGGGCTACGAGTTCGAGGCCATCACCGCCGTCGTCCTCGGCGGTGTGGTGCTCGGCGGCGGACGGGGCTCCGTCGTCGCCGCGATGGCCGGAGCCTTCTCGCTGCAGGCCCTGTTCACCCTGCTCAACCTGCGGGGTGTCTCCGGCGCCATGGAATCGACGGTCCAGGGCGTGATCGTGATCGCCGCCGTCGGGCTCGGAGCCGCCGACTGGTCCCGGCCGCGTCGCCGCCGTACCCACTCAACGAGAGGGAAACCCTCATGATCCGCAGACGCCGTCTCGCGCCCGCCGCGGCCCTGGCCGCCGCCGCCCTGCTCGCCTCCTGCTCCAGCGACGCGCCGCCCGACTCGCCCGCCGGAGCATCGCAGGACGCCTCCAAGGAGAGCGACGGGAAGAATTCCGAGTTCTTCGACAAGGCCGAATACGAACGGCAGTTGAAGCTCGCGGAGGTCACCCCGGAAGGCCCTGCCGACAAGCCCTGGGAGCAGATGCTCGAACCGCAGATGACCGACACCTCTACGTTCGAGAAGAAGGGCTCCGGCGGCATCCACCTGTGTTTCTCCAACGCCGGAGTCTTCAACCCCTGGCGGCAGGTCGGCCTGAAGGACATGGAAGCCGAGGTGAAACTCCACAAGGAGATCACCGAATTCACCGCCCTGGACGCCCAGGGCAAGGACGACAAGCAGATCTCCGACATCCGGGAGCTCACCGGCCGGGGCTGCGACGCCCTGATCGTCTCGCCCAACACCACCGCCACCCTCACCCCGGCGGTGAAGGAGGCGTGCAAGAAGTTCCCCGTCATCGTCTTCGACAGGGGAGTCAAGACCGACTGCGCGGCCACCTTCGTCAACCCCATCGGCGGATACGGCTACGGCGCCGTCGCGGCCGACTTCCTGGTGGACAAGGTGAAGCCGAAGGGGAAGATCCTCGCGCTGCGCATCTCGCCCGGGGTCGACGTCCTGGAGAACCGCTGGTCGGCGGCGAAGGTAGCGTTCGACAAGAGCGAACTCGACGTCGTCGACGTGAAGTTCACCGAGGGCGACACGGCGAAGACCAAGTCCGTCGTCGCCGACGCGATCGCCCGGCACGGCTCCGTGGACGGCGTCTGGATGGACTCGGGCGCCACGGCGGTCGCCGCCGTCGAGGCGTTCGAGGACGCGGGCGAGGACGTGCCGCCCATCACCGGCGAGGACCAGCAGGACTTCCTCCAGGCGTGGAAGGACAAGGACCTCACCGCCATCGCCCCCACCTACCCCACCTTCCAGTGGCGCACGCCGGTCATCGCCGCGCTGCGCATCCTGGACGGCGAGGAGGTGCCCAAGGAGTGGAAGCTCCCGCAGCCCACCATCACCCAGGACAACCTGGACGAGTACCTGCGGGAGGGCATGCCGCCGCTGCACTACGCGATGTGCGGCTGCGAGGATCTCCCCGGCTTCCCCGAGGACTGGGGCGGGAAGAAATGACGCGGCTCGCGCGGCAGTTGGGCGCGAACCCGTGGATCTGGCACTCCCCGGTGGATTCCATGGCCCTGGGCGGGCTGCTGCCGAGACTTGCCGGATGGGGCTTCGACTGCGTCGAACTGCCCCTGGAACAGTCCGCGGACTGGGACCCGCCGGCAACCGCGGCGCTGCTGCGCTCCACCGGACTCGATCCCGCCGCAGTCATCGCCGTGATGTCGCCCGAGCGCGCTCTGCTGCGCACCGAAGCCGCCACAGTCCAGGCGACGCAGGACTATCTGCGCCGCTGCGTCGACGCCGCCCACACGATCGGCGCCCCCGTGTTGGCGGGCCCGGTCTACGCGGCCGTCGGGCACACCTGGCGGATGAGCCCCGCCGAGCGGCATGCCGCGTACGACGAATGGCGCCAGAACATCGCACCCGTCGTCGAACACGCGGTGGGGGCGGGGGTACGCATCGGTGTCGAACCCCTCAACCGCTACGAGACAAGCGTGTTCAACACCGTCGCCCAGACCCTCGACGGCCTCGCGGGGCTGCCCGCCGACGGCATCGGGATCGCCCTCGACACCTACCACCAGAACATCGAGGAACGTACGCTGCCCGCCGCCGTCCGGGAGGCGGCGGGCCGGATCGTCCACGTCCAGGTGTGCGCCAACGACCGGGGGGCCCCCGGGGCCGACCATCTCGACTGGCCCGGCTTCCTGCACGCGCTGGACGAGGCGGGCTGCCAAGGCCCGCTGTGTATCGAGTCCTTCACCTCGGACAACGACGCGATCGCCGTCGCGGCCTCCGTATGGCGGCCGCTCGCCCCCACCCAGGACGTCCTCGCCACCGAGGGCCTCGCCTTCCTGCGCCGCGCCCTCGCGGACCGCTGAGCCGCCGGACCGCTGGGCCTCTCGTACCGCGTCACCGCCGAACGTCCGTTCATCCCCCACCAGAGAGGACAATCATGAGGAGATGTCATGCGCATGGCATCATGCCCGGAACGGCAGTCCCCCGAGCGGTAATCGCCCTGCTGGCGGCGCTGCTGCTCGCCGCGACCGCCCTTCCCGCCACCGCCGCGGACAAGGCCGCGGACTTCCGCGTCCTGCTCTTCACCAAGGCCGTCGGCTACGTCCACGGCTCCATCCCGGACGGCATCCGGATGATGCAGGAGGAGGCCGAGGAGAACGACTTCGAGCTCGTGGAGACCGATGACGCGACCGTCTTCTCCGACGACCGCCTCAAGGACTTCGACGCCCTCGTCATGCTCCAGAACTCCGGCATGGTCTGGGACACCGACGCCCAGCGCGAGGCCATGAAGACCTTCGTCCGCAGCGGCAAGGGCGTCGTCGCCATCCACAACACGCTCGACATGGGCGTCGAGGCGGAGTTCCCCTGGTGGGACGACACCATCAACGGCGGCGCCCACATGCCCAGCCACTCGCCCGGCACCCTGAAGGGCACGGCAAAGGTGGCAGACCGCGTCCACCCCTCCACCAAGGGCCTTCCGGAGCGCTGGGAGCGCGCCGAGGAGTGGTACAACTTCGACGAGAACCCCCGCGGCGACGTCCATGTGCTCGTCACCGCCGACGAGACGACCTACAACCCCGGCGGCGACGCCATGGGCGCCGACCACCCCATCTCCTGGTGCCGGAACACCGAGGGCGGCAAGGTCTGGGCCACCGCCATGGGCCACGAATCGGCCTCCTACAGCGAGGAGGGCTTCCGCGACCATGTGATCGGCGGCCTCAAGTGGGCCGCGGGCCAGGAGCGCGGCGACTGCGGCGGCACCGTCTGGAACAACTTCGAGAAGACCGCGCTCGACGAGAACACGGAAGACCCGATGGAGCTCGACGTCGCACACGACGGACGGGTCTTCTACGTCCAGCGCGGCGGCGAAGTGAAGATCTTCGACCCGGCCTCCCACTCCACCGTCTCCGCGGGCAAGCTCGACGTCTACGCCGGCGGCGAGGACGGCCTCGTCGGCATGGAGCTGGACCCGGCGTTCAAGGACAACCACTGGATCTACCTCTACTACGCCCCGGCCGACTCCTCCAGGGACGTCAACCGGCTCTCCCGGTTCACGGTAACCGGCAACAAGATCGACGCGGCGAGCGAGAAGAAGATCCTCGACGTCCCCGCCTACCGCGACCGGACCTTCCCCGAGCCCGGACACACCGGCGGCGCCGTCGAGTTCGGCCCCGACCGCACCCTCTATCTGGGCACCGGCGACGACACCCCGCCCAACCTCGACCCGGACTGGCAGGGCTACGCCCCGCTGGACTGGCGCGAGGGCAAGGAGATGCTCGACGCCGCACGCACCGCGGGCAACACCAACGACCTGCGCGGCAAGATCCTGCGCGTCAAGCCGAGCGACTCGGGCGGCTACTCCATCCCGGAGGGCAACCTCTTCGAGAAGGGAACGGAGAAGACCCGCCCCGAGATCTACGCGATGGGCTTCCGCAACCCCTTCCGCTTCACCGTCGACCCGAAGACCGGATACGTCCACGCCTCCGACTACGGCCCCGACCGCGGCGCCCCCACCACCGACCGGGGTCCGGAGGGCCTTGTCGAGTACAACGTCATCAAGGAGCCCGGCAACTTCGGCTGGCCCTTCTGCCACGGCAACAACCAGCCGTACGCGCCCTTCGACCCGGACACCGGGGAGGTCGGCGACAAGTTCGACTGCGGCAACCCGGAAAACCCCTCACCCAACAACACGGGCCTGACGGATCTGCCGGAGCTCCAGCAGCCCGAAATCTGGTACGGCTACGGGGAGTCGGAGGAGTTCCCCGAGATGGGCACCGGCAGCTCGTCGCCGATGAGCGGCCCCGTCTACGACTACGACCCGGACAGCAAGTCCGAGACGAAGTTCCCCCAGTACTTCGAGGGCGCCAGCTTCTTCTACGAGTGGGGGCGCAACTACCTCAAGGAGATCCGCTTCGACGAGAACGACGAACTGCTCAAGATAAACGACTTCCTGTCCTCCGAGACGTTCGTCAAACCGATGGACATGACCTTCGGCCCCGACGGATCGCTCTACGTCCTGGAATGGGGCTCGGAGTTCGGCGGCGGCAACAACGACTCGGGCCTGCACCGCATCGACTACGTGAAGGGCAAGCGCAGCCCCGTCGCCAAGGCCGGAGCATCCGCCACCAACGGGCCCGTCCCGCTGCGGGTCGACTTCTCCAGCCAGGGCAGCGCGGACCCGGACGGTGACTCCCTCTCCTACGAGTGGGACTTCGACGGCGACGGCACCTTCGACTCCACCGAAGCCGACCCCGTCCACACCTACCAGGAGGCGGGGGACTTCAACGCCCAGCTGAAGGTCACCGACTCCACCGGAAAGGCCGGCTTCGCCAACATCCCCGTCACGGCGGGCAACACGGCTCCGGAGGTGGAGATCGAGACACCGGTCGACGGCAAACTCATCGACTTCGGAGACCAGATCCCCTACAAGGTCACCGTCACCGACCCGGAGGACGGGCCGGTCGACTGCGCCGGCGTCACCGTCAACCCGGCCCTCGGCCACGACGACCACGAGCACCCCACCACCGACCTCACCGGCTGCGAAGGCACGATCGACACCGGCGACATCGGCGGGCACCCGGAGGGCGCCGACCTCACGTACGTCCTCAACGCGCAGTACACCGACAAGGGAGGCGACGGCGCCGGCGCCCTTACCGGCTACGGCCGTTCGGTCCTGCAGCCCAAGCACAAGCAGGCCGAATACCACGACGACCAGTCCGGCACCCGTATCGTCGCCCAGGCCGGTGCCGAGAACGGCGAGCGCATCGGGGACATCAGCGACGGCGACTGGATCGCCTTCGACCCGATGAGCGTGGAAGGCGTGGAAGAGGTCAGCTACCAGCTCTCCTCGCCCTACGGCGGCGGAGCCGTCGAACTGCGGGCCGACGCCCCGGACGGGCAGCTGCTGGCGACCACACCGGTGCCCGACACCGGCGGCTGGGACAACTACCAGCAGTCCGCAGCCGTACCGGTGGAGGCCCTCAGCGGCACGCACAAGCTGTACCTCGTCTTCACCACCGGGCAGGCCAACTCCTTCGACGTGGACGCCGTGCAGTTCCACACCGGATAGCACGGGCGTCCGGCAAGAGGCGTCGCGGTGGGGCGCAGGAGCCCCGCCGCGACGCCGCCCGGACGTCCGCCCACGGACCCACCCCATGTGCAGCGCAACCCCCACCTCATGCCGAAAGCGCGGCAGCAGCGGCGCGGAGGAGAACCGAAGCATGTACCCGTCCCTGTCCAAGCCCCCATCCAAATCCCTGACCCGTAGGCGAACCAGCCTGGTGGCGGGTCTCACCGGACTGATCCTCTGTGCGGCCCCTCTTGCTCCGTCGTGGGCGTCAACGGAGGCCGAGAAGCGGGACGTCATCTGCAACACGCACTGTGACGCCCGCGACCCCCAGCACGCGCTGGACGACCGCGTGGCGGTCGACGCCACCGTCCACTCACGCGTCATCAAACTCCACTTCAGCGACCGCGACGGCATGGGCTGGGCCTCCATCGACAACGGCTCCCCCGGGGACGAGGTCTGGCTGGACCGCTCGTTCGACGCGGGCGAATCCACCTCGGACAGCAGGCTCGGTGTCACCACGACGCCGTCCGGCAGCAGAGGCTGGCGCACGCAGATGTACAACGTGGACGACCCGGCGAACTCGCGCGTCGGCTCCCTCCGCGCCTGCGGCAAGGCGGGTGACCGGGGCGAGATCGCCTGTACGCCCTGGACGCCGGGACAGCCGGGCCCGCACGGCCGGAGCGAGGCGGCGGCCGACGGCCTGATGGCCATGTACAACACCGACACCGGGCTGTTCGACACGAACGGTTGGTGGACCTCCGCCAACGCGCTCACTGCCGTCATCGACAACATCGAGGTGACCGGATCGAACCGCCACGAACACGCGATCTCGCGGACCTACGAGACGAACCTCGACAGCCATGACGGCGACTTCACCAACGAGTACCTGGACGACACCGGCTGGTGGGGCCTCGCCTGGATCGCGGCCTACGACCACACCGGTGACACCCGCTATCTGGACACCGCACGTGCCGACGCGGCCCACATGGCGGACTACTGGACCAACAAGTGCGGCGGCGGAGTCCAGTGGAACGTGGACGTCCCGTACAAGAACGCGATCACCAACGAGCTGTACCTCCACCTCAACGCCGCCCTGCACAACCGCATCCCGGGCGACACGCACTACCTGGCGGAGGCGCAGAAGGAGTGGGACTGGTTCCGGAACAGCGGGATGATCAACTCGTCCGGTCTGGTCAACGACGGCCTGACTGACGACACCTGTGCGAACAACGGCCAGCCCACCTGGACGTACAACCAGGGTGTCCTGCTCGGCGGACTGACCGAACTGCACCGTGCCACCGGCGACGGCGATCTGCTGCGCACCGCCCGCAGGCTGGCGGACGCCTCCACGGGCGCTGACGGCCTCCACAGCGACGGGGTGCTGCACGAGCCGAACGAATCCGACCAGTGCGACAACGACGGTTCCTCGTTCAAGGGCGCCTACGTCCGCGGACTCGGGGCCCTCAACGCCCAACTGGACGACCACCCCTACAGCGGCTACCTGGACCGGCAGGCCGACGCCGCCTACCGGAACGACCGCAACGCGCAGGGCCTCTACGGCCCGCACTGGGCCGGTCCGTGGACCGACTCCGGCCATGGGTGCCAGCACTCCGCCCTCGACCTGTTCAACGCCGCCGAGGTGAACTGACACTGCTGCGGGCCCCCCGTCAGGCACGGGCCAGCGCCTCGGTGGGCGGGGTGCGCAGGGCCTGGCGGGTGGGCAGCTCGATGGTGAGGAAGGTGATCCGCACGACGACGACCGGCTGCTCCCGCTCATCACCTACGAAGGCCACGCCGGCGCGGACGGCCACGGCGGCTCCGACTCGTCGGCATCCGCCGCCGTGTCGCTCAGGGGGCTGCCGGCTGCTCAGGGCTTCGCGCGTGTCGCGCGCGTGCGGTACTCGCTCGGGCTGACGCCGTGCTCGCGTTTCAACGCGGCGCTCAGGGCGAAGGCGTGGGCGAAGCCCACCCGCGCCGCGACGTCGGCGAGCGTCGCCTCGGAGTCGCGCAGCAGGCCGGCGGCCAGGGCGAGGCGCCGGACTGACGGGGCAGCTCCTGGGATCAACCTGGACCACGTGCGGGCGGCCGAGCGCGCACCGGGCGAGGCGGGATGGCGGCGACGGTGCTGCGGCCGAGGTGGTTCTCGCAGAACTTTTGTGAGGACTTCCTGCGCGACGCGGTCCTCTCCGGCGGCGTGCGGCTGCCGACCGGGGAAGGCAAGGAGGCGTTCGTCGACGCCGAGGACATCGCCGCCGTCGCCGTGGCCGCCCTGACCGAGGAGGGGCACGCCGGGGAGGCGTACGAACTGAGCGGCCCCAGGCTGATGTCCTTCGCCGACGCGGTCGCGGACCTCGCCCTCGCCACACTCGCCGACGGCGTGCAGCGCGCGCTCGGCAGGCCGCCCCGGGGCTTCTCCGACTACGCGAAGACAGCCGCCGCCCAGGGCGCATGGAACACCTGATTCTCCATTTCTCCCCAGGAGACCTCACGCTCGCATATGACTTTCCAGGTCCCTTGCCTGCCCCTGTGCATCCCATTTTGCGGCCTCCGCCCCCTATCGGGGCCTGGCCACCGAGGACTCGGGGCTGGTGAACAAGGCGGGCGAGGCGGTGACCCCACGGCTACGCGACGGCGTTCGCCGCCGCGGGCGCCATGTTCCTGGCGGGCCTGGTGGTCACGCTGCTGGCCATCACCGGGGGCAGGCAACGGCACGCCGACGGCGCCCCGCCCGTCCACGTGGGCTGACGCTGGAGGTGGGCCGTCAGGTCGTGGCGCGGGGGCGGGGCGGGGCGGTGGAGTCCCGGATCACCAGGCGGGTGGCGAGCTGGACGTGGTGGGAGTCCGGAGGTTCGCGGCGGGCGAGTTGCAGCACCGTGCGGGCCGCGACCCGGCCCATGTCGCGCAGCGGCTGGTGCACGGTCGTCAGGGGCGGGTCGGTCCACAGCGCGCCGTAGGTGTCGTCGAAGCCGACGACGCTCAGGTCTCCGGGAAGGTCCAGGCCGTGGGCCCGAGCGGCCTGGAGCACGCCCATCGCGATGGCGTCGCTCCCGGCGAAGATCGCGGTGGGCGGGTCCTCCCGGCCGAGCAGGGTGGCGGCCATCCGCGCCCCCGCGTCGGCGCGGAAGGCGTCGTGGAGCGTCAGGGCCGGATCCGCGTCGAGGCCGGCGGCCTCCAGCGCCTCCCGGTATCCGTGCAGGCGTTCGCGTGCCGGGACGGACCGCTGGGGGCCGCCTGCGTACGCGATCCGCCGGTGGCCCAGTGACAGGAGGTGCTCGGTGGCCTGCACGCCACCGGCCCAGTTCGTCGCCCCCACGCTGACCACGCTCTCGTCCAGCGGGTTGACCGGATCGACGGCGACCAGGCCGATGTCGAGCCGACGGCAGGCGGCTATCTCCTGCGCGGTGAGCTGGGAGGTGACGATGACCAGTCCGGCCCGGCCCTTGGCGCCGAGCCGTTCGATCTCGTCGACGCCGAGTTCGGCGGGCTGCGCGTCCTCGCCGGGTTGCAGCACGCTGGTGACGACCTCGACGCCTAGGTCGCGCGCCCCGGCCAGCACCCCGTCCAGGACGTAGACGGAGTAGGGGTTGACGAGCGCGTCGAAGACGAGTTGTACGGCGCCGGCCGGCGCGGGGTCGCGGGGGCCGGTCGTCGGGGTGTAGCCGACGGCCCGCAGCGTCCCCCGCACCCGCGCCCTGGTCTCCTCCGAGACTCCGGGCCGCCCGTTGAGGACCTTGGACACCGTCGCCTTCGAGACGCCCGCCGCGGTCGCGACCGCGTCCAGAGTCGCCCGCGCGCCGTTCGTTCGCTCCATGCACGTCACCCTACACGCGGGGATAGCGAAAAAGTTTCTGGCTGTTCCTCCCGTTGACGCCGCTTTGGGTGCTGCCTACGGTGCCATCACGTCAGGACACATCGAGAAACAGAGCGAAACTTTTTCGTCTTCTGGGAGGGTGCGACGATGAGACTGAGAATGCGTGGGCGGAGCGGCATGACGCTGGCGGCCGTCATGTCGGTCGCGGTGATGACCGCCTGCGGCGGTTCGGAGCCGGGGGAGGGATCGGATGCCGGGGCCGCCAGCGCCTGGGCGCTGACCGGGGGCTCCGAAGACGCGTTCCGAGCGTCGTTCGACTCCTGGAACAATGCCCACCCGGACCAGAAGATCAGCTCCGAGTGGTTCGCCAACGACGCGTACAAGGAGAAGATCCGCACGGCCGTCGGGTCCGGGAAGTCCCCGACGCTCATCTACTCGTGGGCGGGCGGCACGCTGGCCGACTACGTACGCAACGACAGCGTCGTCGACATCACCGACGGCACCCGGGACCTCGTGGACCGTGTGCTGCCCTCCGTCGCCGCGAACGGGACCGTCGACGGCAGGACGTACGCCGTGCCGAACACCCAGAGCCAGCCCTCGGTGCTCTACTACAACAGGAAGCTGCTGGACGACGCCGGCGTCGAACCTCCCGCCACCTGGGAAGAGCTGATGGCCGCCGTCGAGAAGCTGAAGGGCGACGGCGTCACCCCGGTCGCCCTGGCCGGGCAGAGCGTGTGGCCGGAGCTGATGTGGATCCAGTACCTGACGGACCGGATCGGCGGGCCGGAGGCGTTCCAGCGCGTGCTGGACGGCAAGCCCGGTGCCTGGTCCCAGCCGGCCATCACCGAGGCTGCCACCCGCATCAAGGAACTCGTCGACGCCGGGGCCTTCGGGGAGGGCTTCGCCTCGGTCAACGCCGACGCGGGCGCCGACGTCGCGCTGGTGCACACCGGCCGGGCGGCGATGCTGCTGCAGGGCAGCTGGGTGTACCCGACGTTCCGCAGCGACGCCCCGGACTTCGTCTCCGACGGCAAGCTCGGCCACACGGCCTTCCCGACGCTCGAGGGCGGCACCGGCGACCCGTCGAACATCGTCGGCAACCCGACGAACTTCTGGTCCGTCTCCGCCGACGCCCCGAAGAAGGCCCGGGAGGCCGCCGTCGGCTACCTG
The DNA here is from genome assembly GCF_025165795.1 of Streptomyces gossypii. Taxonomy (GTDB): domain Bacteria; phylum Actinomycetota; class Actinomycetes; order Streptomycetales; family Streptomycetaceae; genus Streptomyces; species Streptomyces gossypii. Next base: position 6,616 of record NZ_JAJAGO010000008.1, on the reverse strand, counting down.
AACGAGGAGGTCTTCAGCGAAGAGCACATCGACGCCCTGCTCGACACCGGGACCGTGCCGCCGGTCGAAGGGCTGGAGGAGAAGATATCCGAGGCCGACGACGCCGACTACCTCGGTTTCGTCTACGACATGGTCCGCGACGCCGAGCACTTCCAGCTGTCGTGGGACCAGGCGCTGCCGCCCGGCCAGGCACAGGAGCTGCTGACCAACCTCAGCAAGCTGTTCCTCGGGAAGTCCACCCCGAAGCAGTTCACCAAGGCCATGGACGCGACGCTGTGAAACACCCGCGACCCGCGTCACGGGCACGGGCAGGGGCGGGGGCAGGGGCAGGGGCGCCGACGGGAGCCGGGGCGAGCCGCGCCGGGCCCAGCCCGTGGATGGCCGCGCCCGCGCTGATCCTCTTCGGCCTCTTCGCCGGGCTGCCGCTGCTCGGCGTCGTCGCCCTGTCGTTCACTTCCTGGGACGGCCTGGGGACCCCGAGCTGGACGGGGCTGGACAACTGGCGCGCGGCGGTCACGGACCCGGTGACGCGGGACGCGGTGTGGCTCACCGTCAAACTCACACTCTTCTGCTTCCTCTTCCAGGCGCCGGTCAGCCTGCTGCTGGGCGTGTTCATGGCCGGGCGGCAGCGGTACCGGGCCCTGCTGTCGGTGCTGTACTTCCTGCCGCTGCTGTTCAGCTCGGCCGGTGTCGCCCTCTCCTTCCAGGCGCTCGTCGACCCGAACTTCGGCGCCGGGACGGCTCTGGGCGTCCCGGCCCTCGCCCAGGACTGGCTGGGGGACCCCGATCTGGCGCTCTACTGCGTCGTCTTCGTGATCGGCTGGTCGTTCATCCCGTTCCACTCGCTCCTCTACCAGGCCGGGGTGCGGCAGATCCCACAGTCCCTGTACGAGGCGGCCCGGATCGACGGGGCCGGGACGTGGGTCCAGTTCCGGCGCATCACCCTGCCGCAGCTGAAGTACACGATGGTCACCTCCTCGACGCTGCTGATCGTCGGTTCGCTCACCTACTTCGACCTCATCTTCGTGCTCACCGGCGGCGGGCCGGCGGACGCCACCCGTGTGCTGCCGCTGGACATGTATCTGACCGGCTTCCGGTCCCACGACATGGGCAAGGCGAGCGTCATCGCCATCGTCCTCGCGGCCGTCGGCCTCACCGCGGCACTCGGACTCAACCGGCTCTCCGGCGCGAGCCGGATGGAGAGCCAGACGGAGGGGGCATGACCTCAGCCACCAAGCGCTCCCGCAACCCGCTCGGCGGCCGCAACGTCCCCGGCGGCCTCGCCGGATGGCTGTGGCTCGCGGTCATCGTGCTCCCGGTCTACTACATCGTGGTCACCAGCCTGCGTCCCCGCGAGGACTACTTCACCGAGAACCCGCTCTCGCTGCCGTCGGCCCCCACGCTCGACGCCTACGGACGGGTGCTCGAGAACGACTTCGCCCGCTACTTCCTCAACAGCGTGCTCGTCACGGCCGGATCGGTCGTGGTCACCCTCGCGGTGTCCCTGATGGCCGCCTACGTGGTGGTCCGCAGCCGGACCCGCTTCGCCGGGAACCTCCTCCGCCTGGTGCTGCTGGGGATCGCCATACCGATTCAGGCGGCGATCATTCCCGTCTACTACCTCATCGTCGAACTCGGTCTCTACGACACCCTGCTGGCGATCGCCCTGCCGTCCATCGCGTTCGCCATCCCGATCACTGTGCTGATCCTCGTGAACTTCCTGCGGGACGTACCGGGCGAACTCTTCGAGTCGATGCGGCTGGACGGTGCCGGGGAGTGGCGCATGCTGGGCAGCCTGGTCCTGCCCCTGTGCCGTCCCGCGCTGGTGGCCGTAGCCGTCTACGACGCGCTTCAGGTGTGGAACGGCTTCCTGTTCCCGCTGATCCTCACCCAGAGCGAGGAGACGCGCGTACTCCCGCTGTCGCTGTGGACGTTCGAGGGCGAGTTCACCGCCGACGTGCCCGCCGTGCTGGCCGCGGTCGTCCTCTCCGTGATCCCGGTGCTCGCCGCGTACGCCGTGGCCCGGCGGCACCTCGTCTCCGGTCTGACCGCGGGCTTCGGCAAGTGAACCCGCACACCCCTGCCACGAACGACCCCTGCGAAGGAGCCCCGCACATGCCCGAGTCCGCCCCGTGGCGTGACCTGTCGCTGCCCCTCGACAAGCGCGTCGAGGCCCTCCTCGCCGCCATGGACCTGGAGGAGAAACTCGCCCAGCTGGGCAGCCACTGGCCCCTGCCGGAACACGAGCCCGAGGCGGGCGGCGGTGACGTGGCGCCCATGGAACAAGCCTTCCAGGCCGGGCGCCGCTCCTTCACGGAGGCGGCTGCCCACGGTCTGGGGCACCTCACCCGCGTGTTCGGCAGCGAGCCGGTCCCGCCCGCCGCCGGCGCCGCCCGACTACGCGCCCGGCAGCGGCACCTGACGCAGAACACCCGGCTCGGCATACCCGCCCTCGCGCATGAGGAGTGCCTCACCGGCTTCACCACACTCGGCGCCACCGTCTACCCGGCGGCGATCGCCTGGGCCGCCACCTTCTCGCCGGACCTCGTGCACCGGATGGCCTCCGCCATCGCACGCGACATGCGGTCCGTCGGCGTGCACCAGGGGCTCTCCCCGGTGCTCGACGTCGTCCGCGACTACCGCTGGGGCCGGGTCGAGGAGACGATGGGCGAGGACCCCTATCTGGTCGCCACACTCGGCACCGCCTATGTGCGGGGGCTGGAGGAGAACGGCATCGTCGCCACCCTCAAGCACTTCGCGGGCTACTCCGCCTCCCGCGCCGGGCGCAACCACGCGCCCGTGTCGGTCGGTTGGCGAGAGCTCGCCGACGTCCTGCTGCCGCCCTTCGAGATGGCCGTGCGCGGGGGCGGTGCCCGCTCGGTGATGAACTCCTACTCCGACGTCGACGGCCTTCCCGCAGCCGCGCACCAGGAGCTGCTGACCGCCGTCCTGCGTGACCAGTGGGGGTTCACCGGCACCGTCGTCTCCGACTACTGGGCTATCCCCTTCCTCGACCTGACCCACCGGGTGACTCCCTCCCGCGCCGCCTCCGGAGCGCTCGCCCTGCATTCCGGCATCGACATCGAGCTGCCGGCGGCCGACGCCTACGTGCAACTGCGCGACCTGGTGGCCGCGGGGGAGGTCCCGGAGGAACTGGTGGACCGCTCGGTCCGCCGCGTGCTGCGGCAGAAGGCCGAACTCGGCCTGCTGGACCCGTCGTGGCAGGCGGCCCCCACCGAGACGGACGACGGCGCGGGCGACGGCGCGGGCACCGGTCTGGATCTCGACCCGCCCGGTAACCGCGCGCTCGCCCGCGAGCTCGCCGAGCGCTCCGTGATCCTGCTCGACAACGGCGGCGGGCTGCCCCTGGCCGCCGACGTCTCCCGGATCGCCGTCGTGGGTCCGTGCGGCGACGATCCCCGTACCTTCCTCGGCTGCTACTCCTTCCCCAATCACGTCCTCTCCCGGTACGAGGACCACGGCACCGGCGTTCAGGTGGACTCGCTCTTCACCGCACTCCGCGCCGAACTGCCCGCCGCGCACGTCGAATACGCCCCCGGCGTGCCGGTGCTCGCGCCCGACACCTCGGGAATCCCCGCGGCCGTGGAGGCGGCCCGGCGGGCGGAGGTGTGCGTGGTCGCCGTCGGAGACCTGGCGAGCCTGTTCGGCCGCGGCACCTCGGGCGAGGGCTGCGACGCCGCCGACCTGTCCCTGCCCGGCGAGCAGGAGCGGCTCGTCGAGGCCGTGCTCGCCTCGGGGACGCCCGTGGTCCTCACCGTGGTCTCCGGGCGGCCCTACGCACTGGGCGACGTCGCCGACCGCTGCGCCGCCGTGGTGCAGGCGTTCCTTCCCGGCGAGGAGGGCGGCGCCGCGATCGCCGGGGTCCTGGCCGGACGGATCAACCCCAGCGGGCATCTGCCGGTCGGCGTCCCGGGCCACCGCGGCGGCCAGCCGGGCACCTACCTCGCCACATCGCTGGGCCGGTACAGCGAGGGCGTCTCGAACCTCGACCCCTCACCCCGCTACCCCTTCGGACACGGCGGCTCGTACACCCGGTTCGCCTACGAACACCTGCGGCTGAGTGCGACGACGATCCCGGCCGACGGCGAGCTCACCGCCACGCTCGACGTACGCAACACCGGTGACCGCGAGGGTGCGGACGTGGTGCAGCTCTATCTCACCGACCACGTCGCGCAGGTGACCCGCCCGGTGCGCGAACTCGTCGGCTACGCGCGGGTCTCGCTGGCCGCCGGGGCGGCGTGCCGGGTGCGGTTCCGGCTCCACGCGGACCGGACCTCCTTCACCGGACGCGACCACCAACGCGTGGTGGAACCCGGTGCGTTCACGCTGGCCGTCGGGCACTCCAGTGAGGAGCTGCCGCTCTCCTCGGCATTCGAGATCACCGGAGCGGCCCGTACCCTCCACGACGCCCGGGTGATGACCACCCCGGTGGACATCGAGGCGACCGGTGTCACCGGCCGGAAGCCCGCCGCCACATGAGAACTCGGGGGCACCGGCGGGTGCCCCCGAGGTTCCGCTCAGGTCTCAGTTCTCAGGTCTCCCTGTCCAGGTTCAGGGCAGGTTCCACTTCTGGTTGGGTCCGGTGTGGCAGGTCCACAGGTGGGTGCGGGTGCCGTCGTTCCAGGTGGCGCCTTCGGCGTCGAGGCATTTGCCCGACTGGGGGTTGCGGAGGGTTCCGTCGGGTTGGGGCTGCCATTTCTGGGCGCCGGTGTCGTTGCAGGTCCACAGTTGGACGCGGGTGCCGTCGGCGGTGCCGCCGCCGCTGATGTCGAGGCATTTGCCCAGGGCCTGAAGGGTGCCGTCGCCGGGCACGGTCCATTTCTGGGCGTCTGAGCCGCTGCACGTCCACAGCTGGATCTGGGTGCCGTCAGCGCTCTGGCCGCCGTCGACGTCCAGACACTTGTCGTTGACCCCGGTCACCTCACCGGCTCCCGGCCCGGAATCACCGGAGGTCTTGACGCGGACGTTGCGGAAGGACACCTCGTCGCCGTCGCCGTGGTTCTGGATCCCGATGTGGCCCTGTTGCAGGCTGCGGGCGGGGTCGGTGTTGGTGAAGTCGTTGATCTTGCGTCCGTTGAGGAACAGTTCCAGTCGCTCTCCCGTGACGCGGATCTCGTAGGTGTTCCACTCGCCGGGCGGGTTGAGCGCGGCGTCACGGGCGGCGAGGTCTGCCGACTTGAAGCCGTAGACGGACCCGGTCGTCCGGTCGTCGCTGTCCGTGGCGTCGATCTGGATCTCGTAGCCGTTGTCGACGGCCGACCATGGATCGTCGGAAGCGGGGAAGCCGACGAAGATTCCCGAGTTGTCGTCACCCGCCATCTTCCAGTCGAGCTTGAGGGAGTAGTCGCCGGTGAGCTCCTTTGCGGAGTGCCACAGCATCCCCAGCCCGCCCTGCGAGGTGAGCGTCCCGTCGTCCAGGGTGAACGAGCCCGGTCCCGCCTGCTCCCAGCCGCTGGTGCCGGTTCCGTCGAAGAGCGACGTGTACCCGGTCTCGGCCCGGCAGTCGGCCTCCGTCATCCCCGCGGACCACCGGATCCCGCCGAGGAGATGACGGCGGAAGTCCGGTTCGGTGTACGACTCCTCGGTGTGGCCGCCCCCGGTGTAGAAGGCGCGGCCGCCCTCGTAGTTCTTGCACCAGGCGATCGGGTGGTCGCCGCCCATGTTCCCGCCCGAGTAGCTGGACTCGTCCAGGGACGCCAGCACGCGGGCGCTGGTGCGCGGGTTGGTGCGGTAGTTGTACCACTCGTCGAAGCGCTGCCAGGTGGCGCCGAGGTGGGCGGTGGCGTCGTGGGCCCGGTCCTCCACGTCGACGGTCGCCGTCTGGTTGTGCGGATGCGAGTGGAACAGGGCTCCGGCGAGGCCGCCGTAGAACTGCCAGTCGTATTCGGTGTCGGCGGCCGAGTGGATGCCCACATAGCCGCCGCCGCCCTGGATGTACCGCTCGAACGCCGTCTGCTGGTTCGCGTTCAGGATGTCGCCTGTGGTGGAGAGGAAGACGACGGCCTCGTACTTCGCGAGGTTGGCCTCCGTGAAGGCCTGGGCGTCCTCCGTCGCGTCCACGGTGAAGTTGTTCGCGCTGCCCAGGTCGTTCAGCGCGGCGATTCCCTCCTCGATGGACGAGTGGCGGAAGCCCGCGGTCTTCGAGAACACGAGGACCTGGTACGCCGGGTCGTCGGCGGCGGCTTCGGCTGCCGGGGATTCCGCCGACCGGGCGGACGCGGCGGCTGGTTCGGTCAGCGAGTCTGCTGGTCCGGCCAGCGCGCTGGAGGGCAGTGCGGCCAGACACAGCATCGCGCCGGCGAGCCAGCAGGCGGTTCGGGTCGGAGTGATCCGCATATCGGTGACGCCTCCTCCCTGCTCAGGGCAGGTTCCATTGCTGGTTGGGTCCGGTGTGGCAGGTCCACAGGTGGGTGCGGGTGCCGTCGTTCCAGGTGGCGCCTTCGGCGTCGAGGCATTTGCCCGACTGGGGGTTGCGGAGGGTTCCGTCGGGTTGGGGCTGCCATTTCTGGGCGCCGGTGTCGTTGCAGGTCCACAGTTGGACGCGGGTGCCGTCGGCGGTGCCGCCGCCGCTGATGTCGAGGCATTTGCCCAGGGC
>NZ_JAJAGO010000007.1:209033-454632 GCF_025165795.1 Streptomyces gossypii | reverse complement strand
CCCCCCCCCCCACCACGTCGTTCACCCTGCCTGACGCGGCGCTAGCTCTTCGGGCCGCCCAGGCCCGCGCGGCGGAGGGCCTCGGCCATCTCGCTGTTCGCCGGAGGTGCCGCCTCGCGGCGCTTGCCCTTGCCGGCGCCGCCGCCCTGCTGTGCGCCCGCCTGCTTTCCGCCGCCCTGCCGCTGGCGCGGTGCGCCGCCGCGCCGGGCGCGGCCCTGGCCCGCACCACTGTCACTGCCGGGGGAAGTGCCGGAGGAACTGCGGGAGGAGCCCCCGGAGGAGCCGCCGGAGGCTTCCGCGTCCGCTTCGTCGTCCAGCCGCAGGGTCAGCGAGATCCGCTTGCGCGGCACGTCCACCTCGCGGACCTTCACCTTCACGATGTCTCCCGGCTTGACCACGTCGCGCGGGTCCTTCACGAAGGTCTTCGACATCGCCGAGACGTGCACCAGGCCGTCCTGGTGCACACCGACGTCCACGAAGGCACCGAAGGCGGCCACGTTGGTGACGACACCCTCCAGGACCATCCCCGCCGCGAGGTCGCCGAGCTTCTCCACGCCCTCCATGAAGGTGGCGGTCTGGAACGCGGGACGCGGGTCGCGGCCGGGCTTCTCCAGCTCCTTGAGGATGTCGGTGACCGTCGGCAGACCGAAGTCGGTGTCGACGAAGTCACTGGGCTTCAGGGTGCGCAGCACCTTGGTGTTGCCGATGAGGGACGGCACCTCGGCGCCCGCCGCCCGCACCATCGTCCGGACGACCGGGTACGCCTCCGGGTGCACCGCCGAGGCGTCCAGCGGGTCGTCGCCGCCCAGGATGCGGAGGAAGCCCGCGCACTGCTCGTACGCCTTGGGGCCAAGCCGGGCGACGGCCTTGAGGTCCTTGCGGTTCCGGTACGGGCCGTTGCCGTCGCGGTGGGCCACGATGTTCTCCGCCAGGCCGCTGCCGATGCCGGAAACGCGGGACAGCAGCGGCGCGGAGGCGGTGTTGACGTCGACTCCCACGCCGTTCACACAGTCCTCGACGACGGCGTCCAGGGAGCGGGAGAGCTTCACCTCGGACAGGTCGTGCTGGTACTGCCCGACACCGATCGACTTGGGGTCGATCTTCACCAGTTCGGCCAGCGGGTCCTGGAGCCGCCGCGCGATGGAGACCGCGCCGCGCAGCGAGACGTCCAGCTCCGGCAGCTCCTGCGAGGCGAAGGCGGACGCCGAGTAGACCGAGGCCCCCGACTCGGAGACCATCACCTTCGTCAGCGCCAGCTCCGGCCGCGCCTCGATGAGTTCACCGGCCAGCTTGTCCGTCTCACGGGAGGCCGTGCCGTTGCCGATCGCGATCAGTTCGACGCCGTGCTCCGCGGCGAGCACCGCGAGCCGCTCCCGGGCGGCCTCCCACTGCTTCTGCGGCGCGTGCGGGAAGACCGTGTCCGTCGCGGCCACCTTGCCGGTGGCGTCCACGACGGCCACCTTCACGCCCGTACGCAGCCCGGGGTCGAGCCCCATCGTCGCGCGGGTGCCCGCCGGGGCGGCGAGCAGCAGATCGCGGAGGTTGGCGGCGAAGACCCGCACCGCCTCGTCCTCGGCGGCGGTGCGCAGCCGCAGCCGCAGGTCGATGCCGAGGTGCACCAGGATGCGGGTGCGCCAGGCCCAGCGGACGGTCTCGCCCAGCCATTTGTCGCCCGGCCGGCCCTCGTCGGCGATGCCGAAGTGCCGCGCGACGGCGCTCTCGTACGCGCTCGGGGTGCGGGGCCGCTCTGCGGCGGGCTCGGCGGCCTCCGGCGAGCCGGGCGGCTCCGGGTCCAGCGTGAGGTCGAGGATCTCCTCCTTCTCGCCGCGCAGCATCGCCAGCACGCGGTGCGAGGGCAGATCCGTGAACGCCTCGGAGAAGCCGAAGTAGTCCTTGAACTTGGCTCCCTGCTCCTCCTTGCCCTCCCGCACCCGGGCGGCCAGCTGCCCGCGGCTCCACATCCGCTCGCGCAGCTCGCCGATCAGGTCGGCGTCCTCACCGAACCGCTCGGTGAGGATCGCGCGCGCTCCGTCCAGGGCGGCGGCGGCGTCCGCGACGCCGCGCTCCGCGTCCACGAACGCGGCCGCGGCGGCCTGCGGGTCGACGCCCGGGTCGGCGAGCAGACCTTCGGCCAGCGGCTCCAGCCCGGCCTCGCGGGCGATCTGCGCCTTGGTGCGCCGCTTGGGCTTGTAGGGAAGGTAGACGTCCTCCAGCCGGGCCTTGGACTCGGCCCCGCGGATCCGCGCCTCCAGGGCGTCGTCCAGCTTGCCCTGCGACCGCACGGATTCGAGGATCGCCTCCCGGCGCTCCTCCAGCTCCCGCAGGTAGCGCAGCCGCTCCTCGAGCGAGCGCAGTTGCGCGTCGTCGAGCAGTTCGGTGGCCTCCTTGCGGTAGCGGGCGATGAACGGGACGGTCGAACCGCCGTCGAGCAGCTCGACTGCGGCCTTGACCTGCCGCTCCCGTACGCCGAGCTCCTCGGCGATCCTGCCTTCGATGCTGCTCGTCACGTTGATCCGTTCCGCTTCTCGGTGCCGTACGTACCCCGGATGTCACCCGGTGGGACTGCATTGTGGCAGGTGGCACTGACAGGCGGTCGCTTGGACGCGCACGGGGGCGGCACCGCGCCGGTATCCGGCGCCCGTCCGGGCCGTGTCACCGGCCCGGAGGGGCTGCCGCACGGTCAGTGGCGGTGGCCGGGCCGCGAGGCTCCTGAGAACAGGCGGGCGAGGGCGCGGAAGGGGAGAGTCACGACCGTGGCGATGGCGCCGCCGATCATGCGGAGTATGTCTGCGATCGTCTTCATGTGCCCCCGAGTTGCCGGGGCCCCGCCGGGCAAACCCCTTCGGCGCCGGCAGACCCCCTCGGGTCCCGGCCTGCGACGGCCGCTTCGCTCAGCCCTTGCCGAAGAGGTCCGCGGGGAAGGCGCCGTTGGCCAGCGCGTTGGTGGTGAGGCCGGTCGCCAGCTCGGTGAGCCGGGCCACGCCCTCCGCGCCCAGCAGTTCGTAGCCGGGCTGGTCCAGCCGGTCCGTCTCGTTCTCCAGCCGCTTGCGGAGCGCCAGGCCGCCGTCGGTCAGCTCTCCCGCCTCGTCCAGCAGTCCGCGCGCCCGCAGCCGGTCCTGGGCCGCCGTCCAGTCCTGCTCGCCGTAACCGCGAGTGGCCAGCACCCATTTCGGTGTCAGACCGCGTCCGCTGGCGGTATGGCTGACCAGCGCTTCCAGCGGGTCCAGCTCGGCGTGCTGGAGCACTGCCAGGTGGGCGTCGCCCCGGTGTTCGCGCAGCAGCGTGATGGCGTGCCAGAGCGCCAGGTGCGGGGCTTCGGGCACGGGCAGGTCGGCGTGCGCGGCGTAGAGCGGACGGCCCGGCCGGGTGCAGCCGCGGGCGGCGCGCAGGGCCAGCTCGGCGGCCTCACGTACCTCTTCGGAGGCGGCGGCCTCCTCGCCCAGCACCCGCCGCAGGGTCGTGTCGACGGCGCGCAGCCGGGCGGCCAGGACGGTGTCGGGGGAGGCGAAGTCCCATACCTCCGGCAGGAAGCGGGCGATCATCGCGTGGCTGAAGTTGTAGAAGGTGGCGGTGACGGTGCCCGCGCCGACCGCCCCCATCGCCGCCGCGCGCCCGGCGAGATAGACCGCGGCAGGGTCCTCGATGCCGTACGGGGCCAGTTCCCTGCCCAGGTCGGGCGAGAAGTAGAGGGCCGAGTGCAGCGGGTTGAGCACGCTGTGGCAGCGCCGTGCGGCACGCTCGGGCAGAGTCGTCGTGGCAGTCATGGCCTCAGGTTACCCAGGGGTAATGGTGTGGAGGAAGAGAACGGGAAAACTCAGACGGACCACCGGAAGTGCGGGGTCCGCCGCTCCAGGAAGGCGGCGACGCCCTCGGCCGCCTCCCCGCTCGAAGCCGCCTCGCGGTGCCAGTGCTCCCGCCGGGCCTCGTCGGCGCGGCCGTCGGCGAACTCCTTGGCGGCCGCCTGGGTGAGCTGGGAGCGGGTGGCGAGCAGTGCGCCGAACGCGGCGACCCGCTTGTCCAGCGCGCCCTCCGGGTGCACCTCGTCGGCAAGCCCGCAGCGCAGCGCGCGGGCGCTGTCGATCAACTCGCCGGAGAAGAGCAGGTATTTGGCGGTCGCCGGGCCGACCAGGCGGACCAGCCGTTCGGTGGACCCCGCCGGATAGACGATGCCGAGCTTTGCCGGGGTGACCCCGAAGAGCGCGCCCTCGGCTGCGAAGCGCAGGTCGCAGGCGGCGGCCAGCTGGCAGCCGCCGCCCACGCAGTGTCCGCGGATGGCGGCGAGGGTGGGTTTGGGGAAGGCGGCCAGTGCCTCCTCGGCGGTCACCGTCAGCCCCTGGGCGGCTGGTGCCTCCGCCCGCAGCGTGCTGATGTCGGCCCCGGCGCAGAAGGTGCCCTCCGCTCCGGTGAGCACCAGCACGCGTACGGACGTGTCCGCCGCCAGCGTCTCCAGCAGGACGGGAAGCCGGCGCCACATGTCCGGAGTCATCGCGTTCCGCTTGGCGGGATGAGTGATGGTGACGGTGGCGATTCCGTCGCTCCGCTCCAGGCGGAGGGAGGGGGTTGGTGCTGACTCCATGAACCCGAGCGTATCCGGAGTGCAGTCAGGGAGGGCCACGCCGCTTATGCAAGGTCGGTCACATCGCGGTCAGCATCGGAAGAAGTCTTTCAAGTCCCACCGATAAGTGCCGACTTGCGGTCACTCGGTCGGGCCTGAGGTGTGAGATCTCAACACTCGATACAAGACAGATGCAAGAACAGATGCAAGAACACTCGATGGGATCGGGGTGCGGGAGATGGAAATCCGCGGGAGTCTGCCGCCGGGAGCGGGTGGTCGGGCCCCGGTCGCGACGCCGGTACAGGAACGCGCGAGGCCACTGTGGTACGAGGGGACCTGGCGCTTCGCGGCGCCGCCGACCGACACCTCGGTACCGCAGCTGCGCCACGCGGTCCGTGACCTGGTGGGGCGGCAGCGGGCACCAGTCCCCGACGAGCTGTTGCAGGGACTGCTGCTGATCGTCTCCGAACTGGTGACCAACTCCGTGCGGCACGCGGCACTGCTCTCCCCGGAGATCCGGATGGAAGTGTCCCTCGGGGCGACCTGGGTACGGGTCGCGGTCGAGGACGGGCATCCCTACCGGCCGAAGGCGCTGGAGGCGGATCCGGACCAGGAGCACACCGGGGGGCGCGGGCTGCTCCTGGTCAAAACGATCACACAAGAGGCGGGCGGCGTCTGCGACGTGGAGCAGACGGGAACCGGAGGCAAGGTCATCTGGGCGGCACTGCCACTGGCTCTGAGCGGCAGACCGGGGGGTGCGCCTGAGCTGTGAGCCTCTCGGCTCCGAGCCCGCTGCACCAGCCCGCGTCTCACCAGCCCGCGGACGGTCCGGTCACCTCTCGCACCGCCGGCCGTGCCGCGTCCAGCACGGTCATGAACCAGGTGGAGAAGGGGCCGTCCGCGTGCAGTTTCTCCAGCTCGGCGGGCGTGACGAAGGACGTCTCGGCGATCTCGTCGGGATCGGGGCGCGGGGCGTCCGTCACCAGACCGGCGAAGAGGTGGTTGAACTCCTGCTCGACCAGGCCGGAGGCCGGGTCGGGGTGGTTGTAGCGCACGGTGCCGCCGGCCCGCAGCAGGGCCGGCGCCACACCCAGTTCCTCGCCCACCCGGCGGGCCGCGGCCACGAACGGGGGCTCGCCCGGATACGGGTGACCGCAGCAGGTGTTCGACCAGACGCCGGGGGAGTGGTACTTGCCGAGCGCACGGCGTTGCAGCAGCAGCCTGCCGGACTCGTCGAAGAGGAAGACGGAGAACGCGCGGTGGAGGCGGCCGGGAGCGATGTGGGCGGCGAGCTTCTCCTCGGTGCCGATCGTCCTGCCGTCCTCGTCGACCAGTTCGAGCATGATCGGGGCCGCTGAGCTGTTCGCCATGTTCGTCCTTCTTTCGGCTTGTCCGGTTACCCGGTCAGTCTGCCGTATCAGTGGCACAACTTCGCTTCGTGAACTGCATGTCCGAGGGGTTCGAGCTGGAACGTGCAGTGCTCCACATCGAAGTGCTCGCCCAGGCAGTCCTGGAGTTCGTGCAGCATCCTCTCGTGCCCGACGGCGTTGAGCGCCTCCTGATCCACCACGACGTGCGCCGACAGTACGGGCATGCCCGAGGTGATCGTCCAGACATGCAGGTCATGCAGACCCTCGACCTCCGGCACCGCCAGGATGTGGTCCCGTACCTCCTCCATGTCGACATCGCGGGGTGCCGACTCCAGCAGGATGTCCAGGGCTTCGCGGGCCAGCCGCACCGTGCGCGGCACGATCATCAGCCCGATCAGGATCGAGGCGATCGGGTCGGCGGGCTGCCAACCGGTCGCCATGATGACTCCGGCGGAGACGAGGACCGCGACCGAACCCAGCGCGTCGGCCAGCACCTCGAGGAACGCGCCCCGCACGTTCAGGCTCTCCTTCTGGCCCCGCATCAGGAGCGAGAGCGAGACGAGATTGGCGAGCAGGCCCAGGGCGCCGAAGAGCAGCGTGAGCCCGCCGTCCGTCTCGGCGGGGGTCAGGAAGCGTTCCACCGCCTCGAAGAGGATGTAGCCGCCGACGCCGAGCAGCAGCAGGCAGTTGGCGAGCGCGGCGAGGATCTCGGCCCGCGCGAAGCCGAAGGTGCGGCGGCCTCCGCTGGGGCGGTTGGCGAAGTGGATCGCGAGCAGCGCCATGCTCAGCCCGATCGCGTCCGTCGCCATGTGGCCCGCGTCGGCGAGCAGTGCCAGCGAGTCCGCCGTGATCCCCCCGACGATCTGGAGGACCATCACCGAGAGCGTGATGCCCAGGGCGACTCGCAGCCGCCCCTGGTGGGCGGCGGAGGCCGTGCCTCCGGCTCCCGACCGGTCCCGTCCGTGATCGTGTCCCGCGCCCATGCTGCCGCCCTCTCGCGTCGCCCCGAACGTCTGGCGATCACCAGTGAACACGGGCGGGGGGTATCTGGCAACGCGGCACTGAACACCGTTGTCATGTGCCCTGACCAGGGCTTTTGCTTTGCTGGTCAAGGGGGGTGCGGCCCTTGGGGAGCTGTTGTCCTACCCCGGCCCAGGCGGCAAGCAGCTCTTCAGAACCGGAGGCGGAACGGGCGCTGTCAGCGCGCCTCGGGGTGGCGCAGGCACCAGCCGTCCCAGGCCGAGGAGACCATGTCCTCGACGCTCAGGGTGGATGTCCAGCCCAGCTCCTCGCGGGCCCGTCCGACAGCCGCCACGACCTGTGCCGGGTCACCCGGACGGCGGGGCAGCACCTGCGCCGCGGGCTCACCACGGCCGGTGATCTTGGCGACGAGGTCGGCCATGCCCCGTACGGAGACGCCCTCCCCGGTGCCGATGTTCACGGTCAGGTCGCCCGCCCCGGCCAGCTTGCGGGCGGCGGCGAGGTGGGCGTCGGCGAGGTCACGGACATGGATGTAGTCACGGACACAGGTGCCGTCGGGCGTCGGGTAGTCGTCGCCGAAGATCCCCGGTGCCCCGCCCCGGGTGACCGCGTCGAAGAACATCGGGACGATGTTGGACACGCCGGTGTCCGCCAGTTCCGGTTCCGCCGCACCGGCGACGTTGAAGTAGCGCAGGCAGGCGGTCCCGATGCCGTGTGCCCGGCCGGCGGCCCGGACCAGCCACTCGCCGGTGAGCTTGGTCTCGCCGTACGGGTTGATCGGCACGCAGGGGGTCTCCTCGGAGACCAGCTCCACGTCCGGCGTGCCGTAGACGGCGGCGGAGGAGGAGAAGACGAACCGGCGGACATCCGCCGCCACGACCGCCTCCAGCAGCACGGTCAGCCCGTGCACGTTGTCCCGGTAGTACTTCAGCGGCTGCTCCACGGACTCGCCGACCTGCTTCTTCGCGGCGAGATGAATCACCCCCGTCACGGAGTGCCCGGCGAGAGTGCGGTCCAGCAGCTCCCGGTCCAGCAGGGAACCCCGCACGAACGGCACGTCCGGAAGAAGGCGGCTGGCGAGGCCCGAGGACAGGTCGTCCAGTACGACGACCGGCTCCGAGGACTTTGTCATCGCCCGCACCACATGTGCTCCGATGTAACCGGCCCCGCCTGTGATCAACCACGTCATACCGGCAGCTTATCCGCTTACGCAGAGCCTGCCGTTTGTGGCCCGTGTCATGATCCGACATGCTGTCCGGCAGCAGGACAACGCTGTCCCGGTGAATGCGGGGTGAACGCCCGCTGTCATCGATCGGATAGCCTCTGCCGACACACCGCCGCCCCGCGAACGGGTGAGGGCGTGCCATGACCGGGCGCCCCGCTGTTCCGGACGCCCGGTACCGCGGACGCTTCCGCCGCTTCCGCCGTTCCGCTGCCAAGGAGTGAGTTCCGCTTGCCCACCGCCATCCTCACCGGCCCACCGGTCGCCGGGTCGCCGCTGGAGAGCGGACTGCGAGCACTGGGCTTCGACGTGCGCGTGGCGGCCGACGACGCCGCGGTGCGGCCCGAACTCGCGGCCCTCCCGTCGGGGGAGCGGGTCGCACTCGTCGACACCCGGTTCGTCGGACACGCGCACAGCCTCCGGCTCGCCCTCACCGACCCGCGCTTTCCCGCCGGGGCGGTGCCCGGCGCACTGACCGTGCAGCCCGAGGCCCGTGCCGCGCTGACCCGGGCACTGGACGGAGCAGCCGCCGCCCCGGCTGCCCCCGCCGCTCACCGGGCCGGCCCGGAGACGGGGGCCCGTACGGCAGCCGACGGCGCGACGCAGCCGGACCCCCAGGCCGGCACCCGGACCGGCACGGCCGAGGCAGCCGTCTGCGGCCTGCCCGACACGCTCGCCGACCGGCTGACCGCCGACGGCGTCACCGTCCACCGCCCGGAACTCGGCGTGCTCGTCGCCACCGTCCCCGGTGACCCCGCCGCCCGCAGCTCCGCCGAGGAGGCGGTCGCCGCCACGGACGACGAAGCCGTACGGCTGCGCGGCGCCGTGAAGGCCCGCGACGGCTTCTTCACCACCTTCTGCATCAGCCCCTACTCCCGCTACCTGGCCCGCTGGTGCGCCCGGCGCGGCCTCACCCCGAACCAGGTCACCACCGCCTCCCTGATCACCGCGCTGATCGCCGCCGCCGCTGCCGCCACCGGCACCCGCGGCGGGTTCGTCGCGGCCGGAGTGCTGCTGCTCGCCTCCTTCGTGCTGGACTGCACCGACGGACAGCTCGCCCGCTACTCGCTGCAGTACTCCACGATGGGCGCCTGGCTGGACGCGACCTTCGACCGCGCCAAGGAGTACGCCTACTACGCCGGCCTGGCGCTGGGAGCCGCGCGCGGCGGCGATGACGTGTGGGCTCTCGCACTGGGCGCGATGGTCCTCCAGACCGCCCGCCACGTCGTCGACTTCTCCTTCACCGAGGCGAACCACGACGCCACCGCCAACACCAGCCCCACCGCCGCCCTTTCGGACCGCCTCGACAGCGCGGGCTGGACGGTATGGGTCCGGCGCATGATCGTGCTGCCGATCGGCGAGCGCTGGGCGATGATCGCGGTCCTGACGGCCTGCACCACTCCCCGGATCACTCTCTGGGTGCTGCTCGCCGGCTGCGCGCTGGCCGCCTGCTACACGACGGCCGGACGGGTGCTGCGCTCGCTCACCCGCGCGGCACGCCGCACCGACCGCGCGGCACAGGCGCTGGCCGACCTCGCGGACAGCGGCCCGCTCGCCACCGCGGTCGCGAACGCCGCAAGAGGCTTCGCCGCACCGGTGATCGCGGCACTCGGCGGCGCCGTCGTCGTCGCGACGGCGCTGTGGACCCCGATGGGCAGCTGGTGGCCGGTGCTCGGCGCCGCCGTCTACGCGGTCACCTCCGGGATCGCGGTGGCCGCGCCGCTGAAGGGCGCGCTCGACTGGCTCGCACCGCCACTCTTCCGGATCGCGGAATACTCGACCATCCTGGTGCTCGCCGCCCGTTCCGAGGTGAATGGCGCCTTGCCCGCCGCTTTCGGGCTGGTGGCGGCCGTCGCCTACCATCACTACGACACGGTGTACCGCATCCGCGGTGGCACCGGCGCACCCCCGCACTGGCTGGTGCGGGCAGTCGGGGGGCACGAAGGACGGACCCTGGTGGTCACCGTCGTCGCCGCTTTCCGGCCGGGGGGCCAAGGTTTCACCATCGCGCTGACCATGCTCTGCGCGGTCATCGCTGTGACGGTGCTCAGCGAGAGCATCCGTTTCTGGGTGTCCTCCAAGGCACCCGCTGTACACGACGAATCAGGAGAACCCGCATGATCGGCCTTGTGCTGGCAGCCGGCGCCGGACGCCGTCTGCGCCCCTACACCGACACCCTGCCCAAGGCACTGGTGCCCGTGGGACCCGCAGACCCGGCAAACCCCGCCGGGCAGGACGGCGAGGGCAAGACGATCCTCGACCTGACCCTGGCCAACTTCGCCGAGGTCGGTCTGACCGACGTCGCCGTGGTCGTCGGCTACCGCAAGGAAGCCGTCTACGAGCGCAAGGCGGACCTGGAGCGCACCTACGGCGTCTCGCTCACCCTCATCGACAACGACAAGGCCGAGGAGTGGAACAACGCCTACTCCCTGTGGTGCGCCCGTGAGGTCCTCAAGCAGGGCGCCCTGCTGGCGAACGGCGACACCGTCCACCCCGTCTCCGTCGAGAAGACCCTGCTCGCCGCGCGCGGCGACGGGCAGAAGATCATCCTCGCGCTGGACACGGTCAAGCACCTCGCCGACGAGGAGATGAAGGTCGTCACCGCTGAGGGCAAGGGCGTCCAGCGGATCACCAAGCTGATGGACCCGGCCACCGCGAGCGGCGAGTACATCGGCCTCACCCTGATCGAGCCGGAAGCCGCCGAGGAACTGGCCGACGCGCTGAAGACCACCTTCGAGAAGGACCCCGACCTCTACTACGAGGACGGCTACCAGGAGCTGGTGCACCGCGGCTTCCAGATCGACACGGCCCCGATCGGCGATGTCTCGTGGGTCGAGATCGACAACCACGACGATCTCGCCAAGGGCCGGGAGATCGCATGCCAGTACTGACCCGACTGATCCCGTCCCCCCTGACGGTAGACATCCGGGCCGGTGCTCTCAACGATCTGGCGGGGCTGCTGGCCGACCAGCGGATCTCACCCGGCGGCAAGCTCGCCGTGGCCATCAGTCCCCGGTCGGGCCAGGCGCTGCGGGACCGGATCGCACCGGCGCTGCCGGGCGCCGACTGGTTCCACGACGCCGACGGCACGATCGACGGTGCCGTACGGCTGGCCGATGCCATCAAGAAGGCCGGCCGCTACGACGCCATCGTCGGGCTCGGCGGCGGCAAGGTGATCGACTCGGCCAAGTACGCCGCGGCCCGCATCGGCCTGCCGATGGTCGCGGTCGCCACCAACCTCGCCAACGACGGCCTCTGCTCGCCGGTGTCCACCCTGGACAACGACGCGGGCCGCGGTTCGTACGGCGTGCCGAACCCGATCGCCGTCGTCATCGACCTGGACGTGATCCGGGAGGCTCCCGTGCGCTACGTGCGCGCCGGGATCGGTGACGCGATCAGCAATCTCTCGGCCGTCGCCGACTGGGAGCTGTCGCACCGCGTCACCGGCGAGGCCTTCGAGGGCCTCGCCGCGGCCATGGCGCGCAGCGCGGGCGACTCGGTGCTGCGCCACCCGGGTGGTGTCGGCGATGACGAGTTCCTCGTCATCTACGCCGAGGCGCTGGTCCTCACCGGCATCGCCATGTCGGTCTCCGGTGACACTCGACCCGCCTCCGGAGCCTGTCACGAGATCTGCCACGCGCTGGACATCCTCTATCCCAAGCGCTCCGCGCTCCACGGCGAGCAGTGCGGTCTCGGTGCGGCCTTCGCGATGCACCTGCGCGGTGCGCACGAGGAGGCGGCGCTGATCAGCAGTGTGCTGCGGCGGCACGGTCTGCCCGTGCTGCCGGCCGAGATCGGCTTCGACGTGGACGAGTTCGTCAAGGCGGTCGAGTACGCACCGCAGACCCGCCCCGGGCGCTACACGATCCTCGAACACCTCGACCTGTCCGCCGACCAGATCAGGGACGCATACGCCGACTATGCACAAGCCATCAGTAGCTGAACTCCGCCCGATCGTTCACCCCGGTGGAGTCAAGGACCGCCGCAGCGGCGAGCACTGGGCCGGGCGCCTCTACATGCGCGAGATCTCGCTGCGCTGCGACCCGTATCTGGTCAACACCCGGATCACGCCCAACCAGCTCACCTATCTGATGGTCGTCGCGGGTGTCGCGGCGGGTGCGGCGCTGCTGGTGCCGGGCCTGCCCGGGGCGATCCTCGGCGCCCTGCTCATCCAGCTCTACCTGCTGCTCGACTGCGTCGACGGCGAGGTCGCCCGCTGGCGCGGCCAGACCTCGATCACCGGTGTGTACCTCGACCGGGTCGGCCACTATCTGTCCGAGGCCGCCCTGCTGGTGGGCTTCGGCATCCGGGCGGCCGACGTCTTCCACCTCGAGGGCGATTCGACGAACTGGATGTGGGCGTTCATCGGCACCCTCGCCGCCCTCGGCGCGATCCTCATCAAGGCGGAGACCGACCTCGTCGACGTGGCCCGCGCCCGCAGCGGGCTGCCCGCCGTGCAGGACGAGGCGGCGGTGCCGCGCTCCTCCGGCCTGGCACTCGCCCGCAAGGCGGCGGCGGCGCTGAAGTTCCACCGGCTGGTCGGCGGCGTCGAGGCGTCACTGCTGATCCTGCTGGTCGCCGTGCTGGACTTCCTGCAGGGTGACCTCTTCTTCACCAGGCTGGG
Source organism: Streptomyces gossypii (assembly GCF_025165795.1). GTDB lineage: Bacteria > Actinomycetota > Actinomycetes > Streptomycetales > Streptomycetaceae > Streptomyces > Streptomyces gossypii. The sequence goes on along the minus strand of NZ_JAJAGO010000007.1, from coordinate 441,880 downwards.
GGTCGCGGTGCTGGCGGGCATCGCCCTGGTGCAGACACTGCTGCACCTGGTCTCCGTCCTCGCCTCCAGCAGGCTCAAGTGAGCGGCTCCTCCATGCGGCTCGGCGCGGTCGTCCTCACCATGGGCAACCGGCCGGACGAGCTGCGGGCACTGATCGACTCGGTCGCCAAGCAGGACGGCGATCCGGTGGAGGTGGTCGTCGTCGGTAACGGCGCGCCGTTGCCTGAGTTGCCGGAAGGTGTACGGACGGTCGAGCTTCCGGAAAATCTCGGCATCCCCGGTGGGCGCAATGTCGGCATAGAGGCTTTCGGTCCCGGCGGCACCGATGTCGACGCGCTGCTCTTCCTGGACGACGACGGGCTGCTGCCGCAGACCGACACCGCTGAGCTGTGCCGTCGCGCGTTCGAGGCCGATCCGCGGCTGGGACTCCTCAGCTTCCGGATCGCCGACCCCGAAACCGGTGTGACCCAGCGTCGCCACGTGCCCCGGCTGCGTGCCTCCGACCCGGCGCGGTCCTCACCGGTCACCACCTTCCTCGGCGGCGCCAGCGCGGCCCGTACGAAGGTGCTGGCGGAGGTCGGCGGGCTGCCCGAGGAGTTCTTCTACGCCCACGAGGAGACCGATCTGGCCTGGCGGGCGCTGGACGCCGGCTGGGCGGTCGAATACCGCGCCGACATGGTGCTGCACCACCCGACAACCGAACCGAGCCGGCACGCCGTCTACCACCGGATGGTCGCCCGCAACCGTGTGTGGCTGGCCCGGCGCAACCTCCCCGCCCCGCTGGTGCCCGTCTATCCGGGGGTCTGGCTGCTGCTGACCCTCGCCCGACGGCCCTCCCGCCCGGCTCTGCGGGCCTGGCTCGGCGGTTTCAAGGAGGGCTGGACCAGCCCGTGCGGACCGCGCAGACCGATGAGGTGGCGCACGGTGTGGCGATTGACCAGACTGGGCCGCCCTCCTGTCATCTGACAAGCTCGTGTCTGAGAACATCGGGGGCCTCGAGTCACTTGCAGAGTGAGGACGAAAGTTTCAACGTGAGCGAGACAACGCACGATGGTGCGGTCGCCGTTAATTCCCCGCCGTCGCCCGATGACAAGCTGTCCCCGGCTGAGCTAGCCGCCAAGTACGGCCTGACCGTGAGCGGTGCACGCCCCGGGCTGAGGCAGTACGTCCGCGAGCTGTGGGCTCGACGCCATTTCATCCTCGCCTTCTCCCAGGCCAAACTGCACGCGCAGTACAGCCAGGCGAAGCTCGGCCAGGTGTGGCAGGTGCTCACACCGCTGCTGAACGCCACCGTCTTCTTCTTCATCTTCGGTGTGCTGCTCGGCGGTCGCGGCGGGATGGAGAACGACGAGTACATTCCGTTCCTGGTCACCGGCGTGTTCGTATGGACGTTCACGCAGCAGTCGGTGATGTCCGGAGTCCGGGCGATCGCCGGCAACCTGGGCCTGGTGCGGGCGCTGCACTTCCCGCGGGCCTCGCTGCCGATCTCCTTCTCGCTCCAGCAACTCCAGCAGTTGCTGTACTCGATGATCGTGCTGGCCGTGATCCTCATCGGGTTCCAGCACTATCCCTCCGGGCTGTGGCCGCTGATCGTGCCCGTGCTGGCGCTGCAGTTCGTCTTCAACACCGGCCTGGCGCTGATCATGGCCCGGCTGGGAAGCAAGACACCGGACCTCGCGCAGCTGATGCCGTTCGTCCTGCGGACGTGGATGTACGCCTCCGGCGTGATGTTCCCGCTGGAGTACATGCTGCGGAAGCAGGACATCCCGGAGTGGCTCACGGACGTGGTGGCGGGCAATCCCGCCACCGTCTACATGGAGCTGATGCGGTACGCCCTGATCGACGGGCCCCACCACCAGCACATCGGGGGCCATGTCTGGCTGCTCGCGGTCGGCTGGGCAGTGGTCGTGGGCATCGGCGGATTTGTGTTCTTCTGGAAGGCGGAGGAGCGTTATGGCCGTGGCTGAGAAGTCGACCCAAGCTGAGACGTCCGGAGCGGCGCTCCCCCCTGCGGCGACGGGCCCCCGGGTGCCGACGGTCATCGCGGAGGACCTGCACATCGTCTACCGCGTCAACGGCGGTGCGCGCGGCAAGGGCAGCGCCACCGCGGCCCTCAACCGGATGATCCGGCGCAGCGCCGACAAGGGCGTACGCGAGGTGCACGCGGTCAAGGGCGTCAGCTTCACGGCGTACCGGGGTGAGGCGATCGGCCTGATCGGCTCCAACGGCTCCGGCAAGTCCACTCTGCTCAAGGCCATCGCCGGCCTGATCCCCGCCGAGCGGGGCAAGGTCTACACGAACGGCCAGCCCTCGCTGCTCGGGGTCAACGCCGCGCTGATGAACGACCTGACGGGGGAGCGCAACGTCATCCTCGGCGGGCTGGCGATGGGCATGACCAGGGAGCAGATCCGCGAGCGCTACGAGGGCATCGTCGCCTTCTCGGGGATCAACGAGAAGGGCGACTTCATCACCCTGCCGATGCGGACGTACTCCTCCGGCATGTCGGCCCGGCTGCGGTTCTCCATCGCGGCGGCCAAGGACCACGATGTGCTGATGATCGACGAGGCGCTGGCCACCGGAGACAAGAAGTTCCAGAAGCGTTCCGAGGGCCGGATCCGTGAGCTGCGCAAGGAGGCCGGATCGGTCTTCCTGGTGAGCCACAACAACAAGTCGATCCGGGACACCTGCGACCGGGTGCTGTGGCTGGAGCACGGAGTCCTTAGGATGGACGGGATGACCGACGAAGTCCTCAAGGCATACGAGAAGTTCACCGGCAAGTAGCCCGGTCCGGGCGGTGGAAACGTCGCCTCGTGCAAGGAGCCCCCGCGCAGCGCGCGGGGGCTCCTTGCACGAGGCGACCGGTCAGACCCCGGCCTTCATGCGCTCCGGCTCCTCGGCCGGGCCGCCCTCATCCAGGGCGACCTTGCTGTGCAGACGCCGCAGCGGTCCGGGCGCGTACCAGGCGGCGCGGCTGCCGAGCAGCCGCATCGCGGCGGGCACCAGGACCCCGCGTACCGCCACCGCGTCGATCAGGATCGCCAGCCCGCTGCCGAGCCCGAACATCTGCAGGAAGCTCACCTGGCTGGTGCCGAAGGCGAAGAAGCTGACCGCCAGCAGCCCGGCGGCCATGGTCACGATCCGCCCGGTGCGGGACAGCCCCTGGGTGACGGCGGTGGTGTTGTCCGCGCCCGCGTCGTGCATCTCCTTGATGCGGCTGGTGACGAAGACCTCGTAGTCCATGGACAGCCCGAAGACGATGCAGAACAGCAGCACGGTCATGGAGGTGTCCATCGGTGTGGGGGTGAAGCCCAGCAGCGAGGACAGATGGCCGTCCTGGAAGATCCACACCATCACTCCGATGGAGGCGGTCAGGCTGATGCCGTTGAGCACCAGGGCCCGGACGGGCTGCACCACGCTGCCGGTGAAGAGGAAGAGCAGGATGAAGGTGGTGCCGATGACCATGCCGACCGCCGCGGGCAGGTTGTCGGCGATGGCCTTCTTGGCGTCGACGAGCTGCGCGTCCGTGCCGCCGACGAGCGTCTCGGCGCCGCCCGGACCGGGGATGCCGCGGACTACGCCCACCAGTTCCTCCGCGGCCTCCGACTTGGAGTCCAACCCGGTGGTGACGGTCAGCCGCTGCGCGTCGGGCCGGCCGAGGGCCTCGTGGGCGGGGCCCGGGTCGCTCGCGCCCTGGGCGGTGTAGGTGCCGGTGCTGGCCTGTACGCGCTCCACCCCGTCGAGCGCGCTGAGTTTCTGGGCGTACGGGGCCAGTTCGCCTGCCGGGACGGGGCCGGTGGTCACGATCTGGATGGCGTTCGCGTCGTTGCCGGGGAAGGCCTCCGCCACGGCGGTCGAGACCTGGCGGCTCTGCGCGTCCTCGGGCAGCACCCGCTCGTCCGGAGTGCCGAAGGAGACGCCGAGCAGCGGACTCGCGGCGAGCATCAGCAGTGCCAGCACGGGCAGCGCGGTCAGTGCGGGGCGCCGCATGACGAGGGCCGCCACCCGTCCCCACACGGGGGCGTCGGGGCGGCGTACGGAGTCCGCCCAGGGCAGCCGCCCGTTGTTGACGCGGTGGCCGAGCACCGCGAGCAGCGCGGGAACCACGATCAGGGCGGCCAGCGCGGCGATGGCGACCACGCCTATGCCGGCGTAGGCGAAGGAGCGCAGGAAGAAGGGCGGGAAGAGCAGCAGGGCGGAGAGGGCGGCGATGACGGTGGCGGCGGAGAAGGCGATGGTGCGGCCCGCCGTCCGTACGGTCGTGCGCAGTGCGTCGGCGACCTCGTCGCCCTCGCCCAGCCGCTCCCGGAAGCGGCTGACCAGCAGCAGGCCGTAGTCGATGCCCAGGCCCAGGCCGAGCGCGGTGGTGAGGTTGATGGCGAAGACCGAGACATCGGTGATGCTGCCGAGGACGAACAGCTCGGCGAAGGTGCCCAGGATCGCGATCAGGCCGATGGCGAGCGGCAGCAGGGCGGCGACGAAGCTGCCGAAGGCGAGGATGAGCAGGATCAGGGTGAGCGGCACGGCGATCGCCTCGGCGATGACCAGGTCGGTGGAGATCTGCTCGGTGACGTCGTTGTTGAGCGCGGCGGCTCCGCCCGCCTCCACGGTGACGGCACCGCGGTCACCCGACCACGCGTCGATCACGGCTTTCGCGTACTCGCCCTGCTGTGTGCTGTCGCCCTCGACATGGGCCAGTACGAGCGCCTGGTTGCCGTCCCGCGAGGTCAGGCTGGAGCTTTCGGAGTCCCAGTAGGAGACGACGTTGGCGACATGGGGTGTGTTTCGGACGCCCTCGGTCAGCTCACGGCCCGCCTTCTCGGCGGCGGGGGAGTCGATGCCGGAGTCGGCGCGCACGTGCAGGACGAGGTTGCTGTCGCCGCCGAAGTCGTCGTCGATGACTCGCTGAGCCCGGCTGGAAGGTGCACCGGGGTCCTCGAATCCGCCCGCCTGGAGCTTGCCGAAGGCTCCGACGCCGAGGGCGCCCATGGCGACCACGGCGACGAGCGTGAGTAGCAGGAGCGCGCGTGCCCGGTGCAGGCACAGCTCGGCTATCCGGTGCAACATGGGGGTCCCCTTTATGTTTACAGCGTCAACATCTAACTTTCCCAGTGGATGTTAATGCTGTCAACTTCGGGCAGGATGGAGGCATGGAGGATTCTTCGCCGAACGCCGGCACCCGGCAGAGCTTGGGCGGCAAGACCGCCTACCACCACGGCGACCTGCGGAACGCACTGATCGACGCGGCGACGGGACTGGCACGGAGCGGTGGACCGGACGCGGTCGTGCTGCGTGCCGCCGCACGGCGTGTCGGGGTGTCACCCACGGCCGCCTACCGGCACTTCGCCGGGCAGAGCGACCTGCTCGGCGCGGTCAAGGTGCGGGGCCAGCAGACGCTGGCCACCTGGATGGCCGATGCCGCGGCGTCTGCGGCGCCCGAAGGGGAGGACGCGGTCGAGCAGCGGATGATCGCGATGGGGCGCGGGTACATCGCCTTCGCACTGGAGGAGCCCGGACTCTTCCGGTCCGCCTTCTGCGATCACCTCTCCGAAGCAGCGGTGGACGTGAACGAGGCGGGCGTGCCGATGCCGGAAGCGGGAGCCCCGGGGTTCGGCAGCTTCCAGCTGCTCATCGACATCCTCGACGGGCTGGTGGCAGTGGGGCGGATGCCGCCGGAGCGCCGGCCCGGCGCCGAGATCACCGCCTGGTCGATGGTGCACGGACTGGCCACCCTCCTGCTCGACGACGCGGCGCTCGAGGGGATCACCGCCGAACAACGGGACGCGGCCGTGGACCGCGCGCTCCACACGCTGGTCGCGGGCTTCACCGCGCCCTGATCCCCGCACCAGGCCATAACCCGGTGTACTCGCACACCGAGTCGACGTTCCGCGTAAGCTGGACCGGTGCGGAATCGCGGAAACTGGACATTTGACGAGCCGGTATTTGCGGAGACTTGGTTGATACGGGCTGGTCGGGGACGCACCCGATCGCCCAGCGGCGCAGGTCAGCCCGCGCGGCGTGTCCGGAATACGTGTTCCCGGAGCGACGGTGTAGAAACGGAGATGTGACGGTAATGGCTCCTGGCAGCGCGTGGTGACCGCGGAAGCGGACGCGCACACACACGCCCACGCACGCACGGTGCTGGCCAAGGCCGCGGACGAGAACTTCCCGGTGGCGCCCCGCTTCCTCCCGCGCGTGTGGCGCGACGACCTGATGGCCGTCTACGGCTTCGCGCGCCTCGTCGACGACATCGGGGACGGCGATCTGGCGCCGGGCGGCCGTGACGCGGCGTACCTGGGGCTCGGCGGCGAGCAGCAGGAGGACCGCCTGGCCCTGCTCGACGCCTTCGAGGCCGATCTGCACCGTGTCTTCCGGGCTCCGGGCGCGGCGGACGCCCCGCCGGGCGAGGAGCCGGGCCACCCCCTGCTGCGGGCGCTGGTGCCCACCGTGCACCGCCACGGCCTCACCCCCGAGCCCTTCCTCGGCCTGATCGAGGCCAACCGCCAGGACCAGAAGATCCGCCGGTACGCCGACTTCGGAGAGCTGCTGGCCTACTGCGAACTGTCGGCCAACCCGGTGGGCCGGCTCGTGCTCGCTCTCACCGGCACCGCGACCCCCGAGCGCATCCGCCGCTCGGACGCCGTCTGCACCGGACTCCAGATCGTCGAGCACCTCCAGGACGTCTCCGAGGACCTGGCGCGCGGCCGCGTCTATCTGCCGGCGGCCGACATGGCCCGCTTCTCCGTCACCGAGGCGGACCTCGCCGCGCCGACCGCGAACGCCTCGGTGCGCACCCTGATCGCGTTCGAGTCGGAACGCGCGCGGCAGTTGCTGAGCGAGGGAGGGCCGCTGGTGGACAGTGTCAGCGGCCGGCTCAGACTCCTGCTCGCCGGTTTCGTCGGCGGTGGCCGCGCCGCGCTGCGGGCCATCCGCTCCGCGGGCTACGACGTACTGCCCGGACCACCCGCATCGACCAAGCGCGGTTTGTTGCGCGAGGTGGGTACAGCACTGCGAAGAGAGGGGTGACGCAGACCGTGGACCGAAGTCAGCCCGAGCGGCAGGTGTCCCCGCCGGTAAGCGCCGCGTACAGCTACTGCGAGACCGTCACGGGGCAGCAGGCCCGGAACTTCGCGTACGGCATCCGGCTGCTGCCGGTCGGGAAACGGCGGGCGATGTCAGCGCTCTACGCCTTCTCGCGCCGCGTCGACGACATCGGCGACGGCGATCTCGACCCTGCCGTGAAGCAGACACGGCTGGAGGACACCAGACGGCTGCTCGGCCGGGTGCGCACGGGCGAGGTTTCCGAGGACGACACCGACCCGATCGCCGTCGCGCTCCACGATGCCGCCCGGCGCTATCCCATCCCGCTCGGCGGCCTGGACGAGCTGATCGACGGCGTGCTGATGGACGTGCGCGGCCAGACGTACGAGACCTGGGCCGACCTCCAGGGCTACTGCCGCTGCGTCGCGGGCGCCATCGGCCGGCTCTCCCTGGGCGTGTTCGGCACCGCGCCGGCACCCGCGGGCGGCGCACTCGACACCACCCGCGCCCCCGAGTACGCCGATACGCTCGGGCTCGCTCTCCAACTCACCAATATCCTGCGGGATGTACGGGAAGACGCCGCAGACGGACGCACCTATCTGCCCACCGAAGACCTCGACAAGTTCGGCTGCTCCACCGGCTTCCACTCCGACATCCCACCACCAGGCTCCGACTTCGCCGGCCTGGTGCACTTCGAGGTGCGGCGCGCCCGCACCCTGTTCGACGAGGGGCTGGCCCTGCTTCCCATGCTCGACCGCCGCTCCGGTGCCTGTGTCGCCGCCATGGCCGGGATCTACCGCCGCCTGCTGGACCGCATCGCCCAGGACCCGCAGGCGGTGCTGCGCGGCCGGGTCTCGCTCTCCTCCCGGGAGAAGGGGTACGTCGCGCTGCGCGGGCTCAGCGGCTTCGACGCCCGCCGGGCGGCCCGCCGCGCCGCCCGGAGGAGTGCCTGATGGCAGCCCGGCACGCGGCATCCGGGTGGGCGGGGCGGACTGGACGGACCGGGCGGTCCGGGCCGGTCGTCGTCGTCGGCGGCGGCCTGGCGGGCACCACCGCCGCGCTGCGGCTGGCGGATGCCGGGCTCCAGGTCACCCTGCTGGAGAGCCGGGCGAGACTGGGCGGACTCGCCTCCTCCTTCCGCCGCGACTCCCCGGCGGGCGAGCTCACCGTCGACAACGGCCAGCATGTCCACCTGCGATGCTGCACCGCCTACCAGTGGTTCCTGGAACGGATCGGCGGGGCACCGCTGGCACCGGTGCAGGATCGTTTGGACGTGCCGGTGCTCGACGCCTCCGTCAACCGGCTGGGCAGGCTGCGGCGCACCGCCCTGCCCGTCCCGCTGCACCTGGCCGCCAGCCTGGCCACCTACCCGCACCTCTCACCCGCCGAACGCGCCGGGGCCGGCCGTGCCGCCCTCGCGCTGCGCAGTCTCGACCCGGCCGATCCCGCCCTGGACGGCACCGACTTCGGCACCTGGCTGCACCGCCAGGGCCAGTCGGCGCGCGCCATCGAGGCACTGTGGGACTTGGTGGGCGTGCCGACGCTCAACGCCCGCGCCCCCGACGCGTCGCTGCAACTGGCCGCCAAGGTCTTCCGGACGGGCCTGCTCACGGCTCCCGGCGCCGCCGACATCGGAGTCTCCGCCGCACCACTGGGCGACCTGCACGACCTGCTGGCCCGCGCCGCCCTGGACCGGGCGGGCGTGCGCACCCTTCTCCAGACCCGCGTGAGCGACCTCGTACCGGCACCAGACGGCGGCTGGCGGGTAACCGCGCTGCCCAGGCGCGCCGCGCCCGAGGAACTGGACGCGGCCTCGGTCGTCCTCGCCGTACCGCAGCGCGAGGCGCACCGGCTGCTGCCGGAGGGCGCGCTGGCCGAGCAGGACCAGCTGCTCGCCATCCGGGACGCTCCGATCCTCAACATCCATGTGCTCTATGACCGCAGAGTGCTGCGCCGGCCCTTCTTCGCCGCGCTCGGATCTCCCGTGCAGTGGGTGTTCGACCGGACCGCCCCCTCAGGGCTCACCGGCGGCGGGCAGTATCTGGCGCTCTCCCAGTCCGCCGCGGAGGGCGAGATCGACGATCCGGTCGCCATGCTCCGCGAGCGCTATCTCCCGGAGCTGGCACGGCTGTTGCCCGCTGCCCGGGGCGCCACCGTACGCGACTTCTTCGTCACCCGCGAGCGCACGGCCACGTTCGCCCCCGACCCCGGTGTGGGGCGGCTGCGGCCGGGAGCCCGTACGGCGCGGCACGGCCTGCTGCTCGCCGGCGCGTGGACCGACACCGGCTGGCCCGCCACGATGGAGAGCGCTGTGCGCAGCGGAATCGCCGCGGCCGGAGCGGCCCTCGGTGCGACGGACCGCCCGTACGACGACGATCCACCGCACAGCACGGACAGAAGGGCGGCGGCATGAGCGATTCGCGCGAGACCAGCGCCAGCAGTACGGGCGGCATAGGCGGCATAGGCAGGACGAGCAGCACGAGCAGCACGAGCAGGACCAGCAACACCGAAGAACCTGAAGGAGACCCCGTGACTACGGACCAGCTCAGCGGCAGCGGCGGCAGCAGCAGCGGCGGCGGCAGTGTCGGCGGCAGCGGCACCGTGGGCATCAACGCCCTGCTGGAGCGCAGCCGTACGCTCGCCACCCCTGGGCTGCGCGCCGCCGTGGACCGGCTGGCGCCGCCCATGGACACGGTCGCTGCCTACCACTTCGGATGGATCGACGCCACGGGCCGTCCCTCCGCCGCCGACGGCGGCAAGTCCGTACGGCCCGCGCTGGCCCTGGTCTCCGCCGAGGCGGCGGGCGCGACGCCCGAGACGGGTATTCCCGGAGCCGTCGCCGTCGAGCTCGTGCACAACTTCTCGCTGCTGCACGACGACCTGATGGACGGTGACGAGCAGCGCCGCCACCGGGACACCGTCTGGAAGGTGCACGGGCCCGCCCAGGCCATCCTCGTGGGAGACGCCCTCTTCGCCCTCGCCAACGAGATCCTGCTGGAGCTGGGCACCCCCGAGGCCGGCCGCGCCACCCGCCGCCTCACCTCAGCGACACGCAAGCTGATCGACGGTCAGGCGCAGGACATCTCCTTCGAGCACCGCGAGCGGGTCACCGTCGCCGAATGCCTGGAGATGGAGGGCAACAAGACCGGCGCGCTGCTGGCCTGCGCCACCTCCATCGGCGCGGTGCTGGGCGGCGCCGACGACCGCACCGCCGACGCGCTGGAGTCCTACGGCTATCACCTCGGCCTCGCCTTCCAGGCGATCGACGACCTGCTCGGTGTCTGGGGCGATCCGGAGGCGACCGGCAAGCAGGCCTGGAGTGACCTGCGTCAGCGTAAGAAGTCCCTGCCCGTGGTCTCGGCACTTTCCGCCCGTGGTCCGGCAGCCGAGCAGCTCGCCGAGCTGATGGCGGCCGATGTGAAGAAGAGCCAGCAGGAGTTCGAGGACTTCGACGAGGAAGAGTTCGCGGCCCGCGCGGCGTTGATCGAGGAGGCGGGCGGCAGGGAATGGACTGCGGCAGAGGCCCGGCGGCAGCACTCCACGGCCATCAAGGCGCTCCGCGGCGTCGAGATGCCGGAAGTGGTACGCGGGCAACTGATCGCGCTCGCCGACTTCGTGGTCGTACGCCAGCGGTGACGTGACCTCCGGGCTGCGCGTAGGGCTCCACAGCGGACACTGCGGAAGGGGAAGCGATGACAGCTACGGCCGACGGCAGCACCGGGGCAGTTCGGCCCCGCGCACTCTCCCAGACACCCAACGGCGCGTCACCCAACGGCGCGTCACCCAACGGTGCGGCGCCGGACAGCGCCGGGGGGACGGCGGAGAAGGACCGGCTCATCCGGGCCGCCGAGCAGTCCAGCAGACGCGCCGTGGAGTACCTGCTGTCCCTTCAGGACACCGCCGGCTGGTGGAAGGGCGACCTGGAGACCAACGTCACCATGGACGCGGAGGACCTGCTGCTGAGGGAGTTCCTCGGCATCCGGGACGCGCCGACGACCGAGGCGGCGGCCCGGTTCATCCGCGGCCGGCAGCGTGAGGACGGCACCTGGGCGTCCTTCCACGGCGGCCCAGGGGATCTGTCCGTGACCATCGAGGCGTACGTCGCCCTGCGGCTGGCCGGTGACGCCGCGGACGCCCCGCACATGGCCTCCGCGGCCGCCTGGGTGCGCGGACAGGGCGGAATCGCCGACAGCCGGGTCTTCACCCGGATCTGGCTCGCCCTCTTCGGCTGGTGGCGCTGGGAGGACCTGCCGGAACTGCCGCCGGAGATCATCTATCTCCCCAAGTGGTTCCCGCTCAACATCTACGACTTCGGCTGCTGGGCCCGCCAGACGATCGTCCCGCTCACCGTGGTCTCCGCGCTCCGCCCGGTGCGCCCGGCCCCCTTCGCGCTCGACGAGCTGGGCGGCGACGCGGCCGCTCCGGGGCGCTCGCGCCGCTGGTCCCCGGTCGCCAGCTGGGAGGGCGTCTTCCAGCGGCTGGACTTCGGCCTGCACCTCTACCGCCGGATCGCCGTGCGGCCGCTGCGCCGCGCCGCCCTCAAGGACGCGGCGCGCTGGATCATCGAACGGCAGGAGAACGACGGCTGCTGGGGCGGTATCCAGCCGCCGGCCGTCTACTCGATCATCGCGCTGCGCCTGCTGGGGTACGACCTGGACCACCCGGTGATGCGCGCCGGTCTGGAGTCGCTCGACCGCTACGCGATCTGGCAGGAGGACACCGCCACGGGCGGCGCTGACGGAGCGGGCCCCAGCCGGATGATCGAGGCGTGTCAGTCCCCGGTCTGGGACACCTGTCTGGCCACCATCGCGCTCGCCGACGCCGGAGTGCCCGCCGATCACCCGGCGCTGGTCAAGGCCGCCGACTGGATGCTGGACGAGCAGGTGGTGCGCCCCGGGGACTGGGCGGTGCGCAGGCCCGGACTGGCTCCCGGCGGCTGGGCGTTCGAATTCCACAACGACAACTACCCCGACATCGACGACACCGCCGAGGTGGTCCTGGCGCTCCGCCGGGTGCGGCACCCCGACCCCGCCCGGGTGGAGGCGGCGATCGAGCGCGCGACGCGCTGGAACCTCGGTATGCAGTCGAAGAACGGCGCTTGGGGCGCCTTCGACGCCGACAACACCAGCGGCTTTCCCAACCGCCTGCCGTTCTGCGACTTCGGCGAGGTGATCGACCCGCCCTCGGCCGATGTCACCGCCCATGTGGTGGAGATGCTCGCCGCGACCGGTCTGCGCGACCACCCGAGCAACCGCCAGGCGGTCGCCTGGCTGCTCGCCGAACAGGAGGCGAACGGCGCCTGGTTCGGCCGCTGGGGCGTCAACTACCTCTACGGGACGGGCTCGGTCGTCCCCGCGCTCGTCGCCGCCGGGGTGCCCGAGTCCCATCCGGCGATCCGGCGCGCGGTCAACTGGCTGGAGAGCGTGCAGAACGAGGACGGCGGCTGGGGCGAGGATCTGCGCTCCTACCCCGACCGGGAATGGATCGCCCGCGGCGTCTCCACCGCCTCGCAGACCGCCTGGGCGCTGCTGGCCCTGCTCTCCGCGGGGGAGCGGGATTCCAAGAGCGTCGAGTGCGGGGTGCGGTGGCTCGCGCGCACCCAGCAGGAGGACGGCTCCTGGGACGAGCCGCACTTCACCGGGACGGGCTTCCCCTGGGACTTCTCCATCAACTACCACCTCTACCGGATGGTGTTCCCGATGACCGCGCTCGGCCGCTATCTGAACGGCGCCGAAGGGGCTTTGGAACCGTTGGAGACCCACGGGGCCCGGGAGAGCTGATGCCGACTCCGACCGGCCCGGCGGATCCGCTGCTGATCGCCTGTGCGCTCGGCATCGAACGGCTCGCCCTGCGCGGGGGCGCCCGCGGGCTGGTCACCGTGCTCCGTACCGGCATGGGCCCGCAGGCCGCGGAGCGCGGGGTCGCCCGTGCGCTGGGCGGCGAGCCCGAGCCGGGACGCACCGCGGTCATCGCCACCGGCTTCTGTGCCGGACTCGCCCCCGGCATGCATCCCGGTGACCTGGTACTCGCCACCGAGACCCGGGACGACGAGGGCCGTACGCGCTGCACGGAAACGAGGCGTCTCGCCGAGGCGCTCGCCCCGCTGGGGACTCTGCACACCGGCCCGCTCGCAGGCTCCGGCCATGTCGTCCGGGGCGCCGAGCGGGCCGCCCTGCGCGGCACGGGAGCCCTCGCGGTCGACATGGAGTCGGCGGCTACCCTCCGCACCGCCGTGCGGGGGGTGCCGGACCGCCCTGTCGCCGCCGTTCGGGTGGTGGTGGATGCACCACAGCACGAACTGATCAGATTCGGGACGCTGAAGGGGGGAATATCCGCTTTTCGCGTCCTGCGCGCGGTCCTGCCCGCGTTCTCTGAATGGCACCGAACCTTGCTGCTCCCACGGAGGTGAGCCAGAAATGGCCATGCCGCTTCGTCAGACGATCCGTATCGGCACCTATCTCATGGAACAGAAGCTTCGCAAGCGGGAGAAGTTCCCGCTCATCGTGGAGCTGGAGCCCCTGTTCGCCTGCAACCTCGCGTGTGAGGGCTGCGGCAAGATCCAGCACCCGGCGGGTGTGCTCAAACAGCGGATGCCGGTCGCGCAGGCGGTGGGCGCGGTGCTGGAGTCCGGCGCGCCCATGGTGTCCATCGCGGGCGGCGAACCGCTGATGCACCCCCAGATCGACGAGATCGTGCGGCAGTTGGTGGCGCGGAAGAAGTACGTCTTCCTCTGTACGAATGCCATGCTGATGCGCAAGAAGATGGACAAGTTCACCCCATCCCCCTATTTCGCCTTTGCTGTGCATGTCGACGGGCTCCGCGAGCGGCACGATGAATCCGTTGCCAAGGAAGGGGTGTTCGACGAAGCGGTGGCCGCCATGAAGGAGGCGAAGCGGCGTGGCTTCCGGGTGACCACCAACTCCACCTTCTTCAACACCGACACCCCGCAGACCGTCGTCGAGGTGCTCAACTACCTCAACGACGACCTGAAGGTCGACGAGATGATGATCTCGCCCGCCTACGCCTATGAGAAGGCGCCCGACCAGGAGCACTTCCTCGGTGTCGAGCAGACGAGGGAGCTCTTCCGCAAGGCGTTCGAGGGCGGCAACCGGAGCCGCTGGCGGCTCAACCACAGCCCGCTCTTCCTCGACTTCCTCGAGGGGAAGGCCGACTTCCCGTGCACGGCCTGGGCCATCCCCAACTACTCCCTCTTCGGCTGGCAGCGGCCCTGCTATCTGATGAGCGACGGCTATGTGCCCACCTACCGGGAGCTGGTGGAGGAGACGGACTGGGAGAAGTACGGCCGGGGCCGGGACGACCGGTGCGCCAACTGCATGGCGCACTGCGGCTACGAACCCACCGCCGTGCTGGCCACCATGGGCTCGCTCAAGGAGTCGCTGCGGGCCGCGCGGGAGACGGTGGGCGGAAACCGCACCCGGTCGTAGGCCACGGCGCGGCGACGGCTGAGCAGAGCCGGGGGAGCCTGACGGGACGGAAGCGGGCGAGAGGGAGAGGCAGGAGAGCAACGCGTGAGCCAATTCGACCTGGCCAAGCTGCTGGCCGAGCGCGGCGGGGAGGGCTACGCGCTGCACTCCCGGCATCTGAACCACCAACTGCCCCGGATGCTGCGCACCATCGGCTTCGACAAGGTCTACGACCGCGCCGCGGGCGCCTACTTCTACGACACCGACGGGCAGGACTACCTGGACATGCTCGCCGGTTTCGGTGTCATGGGCCTGGGGCGGCACCACCCGGTCGTACGGCAGGCGCTGCATGACGTCCTGGATGCGGGCCTCGCGGACCTCACCCGCTTCGACTGCCCGCCGCTGCCGGGACTGCTCGCCGAGAAACTGCTGGCCCGCGCGCCGGGAATGGATCGGGTCTTCTTCGGCAACAGCGGGACGGAAGCGGTGGAAACCGCGCTCAAATTCGCCCGGGCCGCCACCGGAAAGCCCCGAGTTCTCTATTGTGACCACGCCTTTCACGGGCTCACCACAGGTGCGCTTTCCGTCAACGGGGAGGGTGGATTTCGTGAAGGTTTCGCGCCGCTGCTGCCGGATACGCCGATTCCGCTCGGTGATCTCGCGGCGCTGACACGTGAGCTGAAGCGTGGCGACGTCGCGGCTCTGGTGATCGAACCGATACAGGGCAAGGGAGTGCACGCGACCCCTCCCGGTTTCCTCCGGGCCGCACGGGAGGCGCTGCGCCAGCGGGGTGCACTGCTCATCGTGGACGAGGTCCAGACGGGCCTGGGCCGCACCGGCGACTTCTTCGCCTACCAGCACGAGGAGGGTGTGGACCCGGATCTGGTGTGCGTCGCGAAGGCGCTGTCGGGCGGGTATGTGCCGGTCGGCGCGACACTGGGGAAGGAGTGGATCTTCAAGAAGGTGTACTCCTCGATGGACAGGGTGCTGGTCCACTCCGCCAGCTTCGGTTCCAACGCACAGGCGATGGCGGCAGGGCTGGCCACCCTCCAGGTGATGGAGGACGAAGACCTCACGGCCAATGCCCGGCGGACAGGCGAACTGCTGCGTTCCGGCCTCGCCGCACTCGTCGGGCGCTACGAACTGCTGCACGAGGTGCGCGGGCGCGGCCTGATGATCGGGATCGAGTTCGGCAGACCGTCCTCGCTTCGCCTGCGCAGCCGCTGGACGATGCTCCAGACCGCCCGTAAGGGGCTCTTCGCGCAGATGGTGGTGGCGCCCCTGCTGCGGCGGCACCGGATTCTGACCCAGGTCTCCGGAGACCATCTGGAAGTGATCAAGCTCATCCCGCCGCTGATCATCGGCGAACCCGAGGTGGAGCGCTTCCTCGGCGCGTTCACCGAGGTCATGGACGAGGCGCACACCGGCGGCGGGCTGATGTGGGACTTCGGCCGGACTCTGATGAAGCAGACGGTGGCAGGCAGGCGGAGCAGCCAGGGCGCCTGGTGAACGAAGAGGGCGAGCCCGCCCAGACCCTGAGCCCTGTCCGGGCGGTCTTCTCGGGCCTGCGGCGATCCGAGAAACACGCCCTAGTCGAGCAGCCGCTCCCGCAGCAGTTCACGGGTCGGGCCGGAGAGCCTCAGGCCCTCGGTGAGATAGCCCTCCGTGCCGCCCCATCTCTCGTCGATCGCCGCGAAGGCGGCGGCCAGATAGCCCGGCCGGGCGTCGAAGAGGGGCGCCAGCAGTGCCATGACCTCGGAGGACAGGCCGCCCTCGGCATCCTCGGCCCGGTGCACGCGATAGCGGTGCTGGGGGGAGTTCGACTTCAGGTAGTCGGTCTCGATGGCCTCCCGCCCCACCCCTACCGCGAGCAGTGTCACGGCCACGGACACGCCCGCACGGTCCTTGCCCGCCGCGCAGTGCATCAGCGCGGGCACGCTGTCCTCAGCGAGGGCGTGTAGTACGCGGCTGTGCTCGGCCGTGCGGCCGTGGATCATGGTGCGGTAGGCGTCCGTCATCCGGCCCGCCGCCTGCCCGTCGGCGAGTGCCGTCCGCAGCTGGGCGAGGCTGCCGTCCCGCACCATCCGCCAGAACTCGACGCCGTCGGCCGGGTCGGTGAGCGGGATGTTGAGGTTGCGAGTGCCGTCCAGCACCGCGTCCGGGCCCTCCAGGGCCTGGTCGGCCGCATTGCGGAAGTCGAAGACGGTGTGCAGCCCGAGGCCGCTCAGGAAGGCGACGTCCGCGGAGGTCGCGTGCGCGAGGTGGCCGCTGCGGTAGAGGACTCGGCGCCGCAGGCGCCGGCCGTCGGCTGCCGGCAACCCGCCGACGTCCCGGAAGTTGCGTATCCCTGCGAGCGTGGGCTCGACGGCATCCTGTGTCACGGGCGCTCCTTCGATCCGAGGTGGCGTCTGAGAGCCTGTCGGGGGCCTCGGACCGAGAATACGCGGAGCCTACGACATGGGTGCCGGGGGCAATCAGTCACGGGGGTACGGTGCGAGCGTCGCCGGACGGCGCATATGACCGCGGTGTCATGACACGGGCGGTGCCCCTCGCCCTTCGAGGACGGTTCGGAACACCTCCGTGCTCCGGTGCCGTACATTCCGTTTAGGGTCCGGCATGTGACGGGAATCCGCCCCGCCGGGGCTTCCCCGTCGCAAGGCCATGTAACTTCCCTATTCCACAAGGGCGTTATGATCTGCTGGCCCGTTCAAACGCGTGCCCGACAGGTTCACTCGTTAGGAGCTGGCGAGAGGTGGCGAATATGTCATCTGCGCCTGCTCGGCGTCGTCGTGACGGTTAGCGTGGCCCACGGCACTGTGAGAGTCGGCGTGCCTTCGAGCAAGCCAGACAGACAGACCTCAAGTCAACCGAGGAAACCGATGCCTGAACCCCCGAGCTACGCGGCGCAGACAGGAAGGGGGGCCTCCGCTTCCATGCGTACCGCAGCCGCGCACACCGCGCCCGCGCACACCGCGGTGGTCCCGTCGAGCTCGCCCGAGCCCCGTGCGCGGCACGGCCGGAGCTCCGCGCGCGAGACCGCCGGCGATGCCGTGGTGCGCCGCCGCATGGTCCGCCTCGCGGTCCTGCCCACCGCGATCGTGGCCGTCCTGGCGGCCGCCGTCGTGGCGTACGTGATGCAGGCCCAGGGCACCGACGGCGGCGGCACCGCCGATGCCGGCGGCGACGGAGCCACCCTGTGGGGCGTCCTCGCCGGCTCGCTCCTGGTGACGTGCGCGGTGGTCGTCGGAGCCGGACTCTTCGCCTCCTCCGAGGCACGGACCACCCTCCAGCGGTACACGGCGCTGCGCCGCTCCTCCGAGCGCAGCCAGTCCGAGCTGCGCGCGCAGCTGCACCGTCTCGAACAGGGGGAGCGGCCGCAGCCGTCCGCGCCCCGGGCCGGTCAGCCGGCCCCGGTCGAGCCCTCCGGCGACGCTCTCGACCTGCTGGCCCACGAGCTGACCCTCGCTCAGCGCACCGCCGAGACGGCCGTGCTGGAGGCGGCGGCCCTGGTCCGCGCGGGCACCAGCGGCAGCGAGGAGAAGGTCGAGGTCTTCGTCAACCTCGCCCGAAGGCTGCAGTCCCTCGTTCACCGTGAGATCGAACTGCTGGATGAGCTGGAGAACGAGGTGGAGGACCCGGACCTGCTCAAGGGCCTCTTCCATGTGGACCACCTGGCCACCCGCATCCGGCGCCACGCCGAGAACCTCGCCGTGCTCGGCGGCGCCGTCTCCCGGCGTCAGTGGACCCGCCCGGTGACCATGACCGAGGTGCTGCGCTCCTCCATCGCCGAGGTGGAGCAGTACTCGCGCGTCAAGCTGGTCCCGCCGATCGAGGGCACGCTGCGCGGCCACGCCGTCGCCGACGTCATCCACCTGCTGGCCGAACTGGTGGAGAACGCCAGTGTGTTCTCGGCACCGCAGACCCAGGTCCTGCTGCGCGCCCAGCATGTGACGGCGGGACTCGCCGTCGAGGTGGAGGACCGCGGCCTGGGCATGGACGGTGACGAACAGGCCCGGATGAACGAACTGCTCTCCGACCCCGAGCAGTTCGACGTGGGTGAACTCCTCTCGGACGGCCGCATCGGCCTGTTCGTGGTCTCCGCCCTCGCCCGGCGGCACGGCATCGTCGTGCAGTTGCAGAGCAACATCTACGGCGGCATCCAGGCGGTGCTGGTACTGCCGCAGGTACTCCTCGGCGACCCGACGGAGGGCGCGAAGCAGGCGGCGGCTCCGGCCCAGAGTGCGGTGAACGCGGCGGCGCAGATGCGGGCGGAACGGGCCGAGCTGTCGCACGTCCAGGAGCACCAGCGGGCGACGGCGGCGCAGTCGGACGCACAGGCCCGCACCTCCGGCTCGCACGGGGGACAGCCCCAGCAGGCCCGGCCCCAGCAGGCTCAGCCTCCTCAGACGCAGGTCCACCAGACGCAGCCGCTGCCGGCACAGCAGATTCCGCAGCAGACATACGCGCCCCAGCAGCCCCCGGCCGTCCGGCAGCCCTACTCCGCCCCGCAGGAGGCGCCGCTCCCCGAGGCGGTGCGGCCCTCCCCGCCGCAGCCGCCCGCCCAGCACCGGCCGCCCGAGCCGATGGCCGCACACGGCTCCGCCGGGCAGCCCGCGGGCTATCCGCCCGGCCCGGGGCCCATCGCTCCGGCGCCGCCGGGACCAGTCGAGGGCCTCCGTCCCCAGCTGCCCAAGCGCCGCCGCCAGGAACACCTCGTCGCCGAGCTGCGTGAGCCGCCTCGCGTTCCCGCGGCCACATCCCCCGACGATCCGGATGCCGGGCACGACCCCGGTCTGATGGCCGCGTTCCGCCGGGGCACCAGCCTCGCGGACTCGGGCGACGGTGACCCCTCCGCCCAGGAGGGGGACACTCCCCGGCCCACCCCCTGAGGGGTGTCGTCGTCACAGTCCCGCCCACGAGGAGGACGGCCCTCCGCCTTGCATCCGTACCCACCACGCGCCATGAGCCCCGCCCATCGACGGGGCCCCTCCCGGGCCGCCAGGCCCAGGGGGAGGTCGGCGCTGCCTTGACGAACCCCCCAGCCGCCCCTCGCCTCTCAAGGAGAAGAACGCGATCATGGTGAGCGAAGCGCCCATCGGCCAGACGCCGGACCTGTCCTGGCTGTTGACCGGACTCGTCCAGCGCGTACCGCACTCGCGCAGCGCCCTCCTCCTGTCCTCGGACGGCCTGGTGAAGGCCGCTCACGGGCTGGATACCGACACCGCCGACCATATGGCCGCCCTCTCCTCCGGGCTCTACTCGCTGGCGCGGAGCGCCGGCGTGCGATTCGGTGACGGAGGGGAGGTGCGGCAGGTGGTCGTCGAACTCGACACCTCGCTGCTCTTCGTCTCCACCGCCGGACAGGGCGCCTGTCTGGCGGTGCTGGCCGGGAGCGAGGCGGACGCCGCCGTGCTCGGCTACGAGATGGCCATGCTGGTGAAGAGCGTCCGCCCGTATCTGGCGACGCCCATCCGGCAGCCGGCGGGACACTGAGCGGATGTCCGAAATCGTGGAGGGCCCGTGGCTGGACGGTGACGCGGGGCGGCTGGTCCGCCCCTACACCGTCAGCGACGGCCGTACCAAGCCCTCGGCACACTTCGATCTGCTCACCCTGGTGATGGCCACCGGGACCAGGCCGCACAGCTACCTGGGTCCGGACCACTCCCACGTGCTCGGCCTCTGCGGCGGACCCCTGTCCGTCGCAGAGATCGCCGCGCACATCAGACAGCCCGCCATGGTCGCCAAGGTCCTGCTCTCGGACTTGGTGGACTGCGGTGCCATTACCGCTCGCGCGCCCGAGCGGGCGCCGCTCGGCTCCGACCCGACCGACCGAGACCTGCTGGAGGCGGTGCTGGATGGGCTCCGTAAACGACTCTGACCTCTTTCCGACCGCACTGAAGATACTGATCGCCGGCGGTTTCGGGGTGGGCAAGACCACCCTGGTGAGCTCGGTCAGCGAGATCGAGCCACTGAGCACGGAGGAGCTGCTGACCCAGGTCAGCGTGGCCACGGACGATTTGGAGGGGGTGGAGAAGAAGACCACCACCACCGTCGCCATGGACTTCGGCCGGATCACCCTCAGCGCCGATCATGTGCTCTACCTGTTCGGCACACCCGGCCAGGAGCGCTTCTGGTTCATGTGGGACGAACTGTCCGCAGGTGCGCTGGGAGCCGTCGTGCTGGCGGACACCCGCCGCCTGGAGCAGTGCTTCGCCGCCGTGGACTTCTTCGAGCGCCGCGGTATCGGCTTCATCGTCGCGGTCAACCAGTTCGACGGCGGCTATCACTACGACCCGGAGGAGGTACGCGCGGCGATAGATCTGAAACCCGACATCCCCGTCGTGCTCTGCGACGCCCGGCAGTCACACTCGGGTACCCAGGTACTCGTATCCCTAGTCCAGCACCTGATCGACTCCAGGAGTCAGCATGTCATCGATGTCATATGACCCAACGGCCCACCTGCTTCTGACTCCTGAGGACGCCGACGCGCCCGAGCGGGTCCTGCGGCTGCGCGAGCTGGGGATCGGCGAGGTACCCGTACCGGAGTTCGACGATTTCGCGCGCAAGCTCGCCGGCATCACGGGCGCTCCGTACGCGATGGTGAACTTCATCGACGAGAACCGGCAGTACTTCGGGGGCCTCTACGCGCCGGCCGCCGACCACGCGGTCGGGCTCGGCCCCGCCCCGGCGCAGACCGCCGGAGTCGGCCGGGTGATGGCGCGGGACCACGGGTACTGCCCGCACGTCGTGGTCCGGCGCAAGGCCCTGGTACTGGAGGACGTCTGCGACTACCCGCGCTTCGCGGGCAACCCCGTGGTGGACGAGATCGGCATCCGCTCGTACCTGGGCGCTCCGCTGATCGACCGTACGGGGATGGCGCTCGGTACGGTCTGCGTGGTCGACCAGGAGCCGCGCCCATGGGGCCGCCAGGGGCTGGAGACCATCAAGACGATGGCCGCCGACCTGGTGGACCAGATTCACCGGCGGGAGCGCGAGCGTTCCTGATCGCGGTATGCGCCCGCGTCGCGCGGCCGCAGCTTCAGCCTCCCCCGACTTCGCCGGGAGTTGTCGCCGCGAGCGTCGCCCTCCGGGAGGACGGCGCCGCGGTGGCGCAACCCCGGCGGCCGGGGGGCGGCGCCACGCCGTTCAGCACAGCGCGCTGGGCTCCATCTGGACCAGCTCGGAAAGCTTCTCGGACCACGAGCCCTTCGCCGTCCCCAGCGCGACCTCGCCGAGCCGCAGCCGCTGGATGTCCGAGGTGCCCGCCGGGGCGAAGATGTGGTGCGCGTCCCGCAGATAGCGCTCCACGGGCCGGTCGGTGAACAGCCCGGCAGCTGCCTGTATCTCCATCGCGTCCCGCGCCGAGTCCAGCGCGTACTCGACGTTGACGAGTTTGGCGTTCATCAGCTCCGCATCGCACGACAGCCCCCGGTCCAGCAGGTGCACGGCGTGGTAGGCCGCGAGCCGTGCGGTCATCAGCCGGGACTGCATCTGCCCGAGCTTGAGTTTGATGGCACCGAGGTCGGCCAGCGGCGCGCCGTAGCGCTCACGTTCGGCGCAGAAGCCGGTTGTCTCGTCCAGGATCGCCTGGTGGATGCCGAGTGAGACGGCGGTCAGGTTGGCCCGCCCGTAGAGCACGCTGGAGGAGTACGCGACGGAGAGGCCGTTGCCCTCCGCACCGAGCATGTTGGCGGCAGGCACCCGGCAGTTGTCGAAGCGCAGCTCACCGAAGCTGAAGCCGTGCAGGCCCATGGCGGGCTTCTGCTCGCCCAGGCTGAAGCCGGGCCTGTCGGCCTCCACAAGGAACGCCGACAGGCCCTTGGAGCCTGGCCCGGTGCGCACCACGACCCCGTGCAGATCGCCCACATGGCTGTTGCCGACGAACACCTTGCTGCCGTTGAGGACGTAGTCGTCACCGTCCCGCACCGCGGTGCTGGTCATGCCCAGCACATGCCCGCCCGAACCGGGTTCGGTCACCGCGATGGTCGGCAGGCACTCGCCGGCGGCGATCGCGGGCAGCCAGCTCTTCTTCTGCTCCTCATTGCCAAAGTGGACAATCTTCGCGACGCCGAGCTGGGACGCCTGCGCCATGGCACCCATCGCCCCGCTCTCGCGGGAGAGTTCCTCGATGATGATGGTCTTGGCAAGATGCCCGGCGCCCATGCCCCCGTATCCGCGGGGCACCGTGACGCCGATCCAGCCCTGACGGGCTATCAGGCGGGACAGCGAGTGGGAGACGGTCCGTTCGGCCTCCATCTGGGGTATCCGGGGCCTGACCTCCCGCTCTGCGAACTCTCGCACTTCGTGACGCAGCTGTTGATGGTGCCGGTCTGTGAAGTAGCGATCCATGGATGGGTCCTCCTTGGCGAGGTCCCCGCTCGCGCACCGAGCGGGGGTCGTGCTGCGGCAGCGGTACCGTCCTCATCGCGACCGAGACCAACATCGTCTACGTCACGCCGATAGTTCAAGATCGTTCCGTGAGGTTGTCCGGAATCCCCTCCATTGCAATCCTCACCACGCTGTGCGGGCCCGCGCAGGAGCTCGTCGGTACCGGGGCCGTTGGGCTTACCCCGTCAGCATTACCCATTGGCATAGACGCACTACCCCGCGAAGTCCTCCAGTATGGGTGGGAGTTGAGGAGGTGCCGTGTGAGGTGGGCGCGTGTCCGGCGCGCTTCCCCCCGCGGCCTGCGACGAATCGGCGGGAGGGGGTCAGATTCGGACAGGTGTGCTCCAGTATGCATGTTGCCCGTGCTGCCGTGTGACGACGCGAACACTCACGGGCGTGAGTTCCTTCACGCCGGGCCGGGTGGCGGCTACGGTTGCCCCGCTGCGGATGATCTGACAATCAGGGAAGGCAAGGCGACGCGAGTGGACGCACGAAACGACTTCACCCGGGCGGCGGACGGCACCCCGGTCGCCACCCTCACCTGGCTGCCGGACGGCCCGCCCCGCGCACTCGTACGGATCGCGCACGGCGCGGCCGAACACGCCTGGCGCTACGACCGGTTCGCCCGCGCCCTCACCGGCCACGGCTACGCGGTGGCGGCCTCGGACAACCGCGGCCACGGCGGCACCGCCCCGCACACCGGCGGCTACGGCGTGGTGGGCCCGTCCGACGGCTGGCGCGCCACCGTGGAGGACCTCAGAGCAGTCGGCGAGCGGCTGCGGGCGGAGCTTCCCGAAGGCACCCCGCAGGTCCTGTTCGGACACAGCATGGGCTCCCAGCTCGCCCGCGACTACGCGCAGGAGTACGGCTCCCAGCTGGCGGGGCTCGTGCTGTCCGGCACCTTCCGCTCGCTTCCCGGCTGCGAACCGGAGACGGCAATCCGGCGGCTCCAGGCGGAGATCGAGGAGGGCGGCCGGGACCGGCTCTCCGGATTCGTGCCCGAACTCTTCGGCAGCTTCAACGACCGCTACCAGCACCGGACCGGGTTCGAGTGGCTCTCGCGGGACGAGACGGAGGTCGACCGCTATGTCGCGGACGAACGCTGCGGCTTCCCGTTCAGCGCAGGGCTCTCACTGGACTGGGTGCGCGGTGTCCGCAAGATCAACGACCCGGCCCAGCAGAGCCGTATCCCGCGCGGACTGCCCGTGCACCTCGCCGTCGGGGACCAGGACCCCTGCCACAGCGGCCTGACCCTTGTATACGAACTGCTGGAGGACTTCCGCTACCTGGGGCTGTCCGACCTCAGCTGGCGCGCGTACCCGAAAGCCCGGCACGAGATCCTCAACGAGACGAACCGCGAAGAGGTGACCGCCGACCTGCTCGACTGGCTGGAGCGCCGGCTGCCCCGGACCGGATGAGCCGGCCTGCCCTGAGGACCTCCCCCTCCGACAGGGCGTGGGGGAGGTCGTCACTTGGTCCAGCAGCCGATCTCCTCCGGCGGAGCGGGCCGCGCGTAGTACCAGCCCTGCGCTGTGTCACAGCCCAACTCCCGGAGCTGGTGCGCCTGTGCCTCCGTCTCCACGCCCTCCACCGTCACCCGCAGCCCGAGCGCGTGCGCCAGTGAGACGATCCCGCCCACGAACGTCACGTCCACCGGATCCGCCGGGTGCTTCTGCAGACCCTGGGTGAAGGAGCGGTCCAGCTTGAGCGTGGTGGCGGGCAGGCGGCGGAGGTTGGCCAGATTCGAATAGCCGGTGCCGAAGTCGTCCAGGGCGATCTCCACGCCCATTTCGGCGAGTTGCCGCAGCGGCTTCAGCTCGTCCTCGTCCGCCCCTATCAGGGCGCTCTCGGTGACCTCCAGGCAGAGCGTTGACGGTTCGACCCCCGCCGTCTCCAGCACCGCGACCGTGTCGGACACCAGATCGGGGTGGTGCAGCTGACGCGGTGAGAGGTTGACGTTGACCCGCAGCGGCTGGGCAGGATCCCGGACCTTGCCGATGGCCGCGAGCTGCTTCTCCCAGGTGCACGCCTGCCGTACGGCCTGTTCCAGCACCCAGCGCCCCAGTGGCACGATCAGTCCGGTGTGCTCGGCGAGCGGGATGAAGCGGTCCGGGCCCAGCCGGCCGTGCACCGGGTGGTGCCAGCGCACCAGCGCCTCCGCTCCGTCCACCCGGCCGTCGCTCATCCGGATCAGCGGCTGGTACTCGAGGAAGAACTCGTCCCGCTCCAGTGCCCCCGGCAGCCGGGTGGTGAGGCTGTGCCGGTCTATCGCCCGGGCGTCCGAATCCGGGTCGGCCAGCTCGTAGCGGTTGCCGCCGCCGTCCTTGGCCCGGTACATGGTGATGTCGGCGCTGCGCATCACCTCCGCCGGGCCGAGTTCGCCGCTGGGCCCCTCGACGATGCCGATGCTGGCCCGTACCGAGAGCTCCCGGCCGTCGATGGTGATGGGGGTGGCGAGCGCCGCCAGCGCCTGCCGCGCCAGCTCCGTGACCTCGTCGCGGCCCGAGGGGTCCGTGATCAGGGCCACGAACTCGTCGCCGCCGATCCGGGCGACCAGCTGGTCGGGCGAGGTCGCACAGGACTGCAGCCGCTCCGCGACCGAGATGAGCAACTGGTCGCCGACTGCGTGCCCCAGACTGTCGTTCACCGCCTTGAAGCCGTCGATGTCGAGATAGCACACGCCGAACCGCCGCGAGTGCTCGCCCGCGGAGAGCACCCGCTCCAGCCGCTCGGTGAAGAGCGTGCGGTTGGGCAGCCCGGTCAGCTCGTCGTGGGTGGCCTCGTAGCGCAGCCGCAGGTGCAGCAGCCGCCGCTCGGTGATGTCCTCCATCAGCGCGAGCTGGTAGCGCGGTTCGCCCTCCGCGCCGCGCAGCAGGGAGAAGGTGAGGTTGGTCCACAGGACGGTGCCGTCGGGGCGGGGGTAGGGCTTCTCGACCCGGAAGTGGTCCCGCTCGCCGCGCACCAGCTCCCGGTGCATACGCCACAGGTCGGGGGCGTCGCCGGGATGCACCCAGTCATTGACGCTGCGCCGCCGCAGCTCCTCCTGCGAGCGGCCGAACATCCGGGCCATCGCCTCGTTGACATCCCGGATGCGGCCGTCCATGTCCGCGATGCCTATGCCGATCGTGGCATCGTCGAAGACCGCACGGAAGCGTGTCTCACTGGTGTGCAGGGCCTCCTCGACGGCGGTCTGCGCGGCGAGGGCGGCCCGCGAGAGCGCCTCCTGCTCGGAGCGCGTGCGCTCGCGCAGCGAGCGGGAGAAGCCCGCCGCTATCGCGTGCTGGAGCCGGGAGCACCGGGCACGGCCCTCGTCGACGGGGAGTTGGGCGTCGGCGGAGCTGTAGAGCACCAGATAGGACTCGACGACCCCGAGGATGTGCGGCAGCGAAGCCGGGTCCGTGCAGTGCGCGGCCACCAGGGCCTCGCCCACCTCGATCCCGACGGCGGGGGAGAAGGGGTGGCCGTGCAGGGCCTCACTGAGGCGGCCCGCCAGCGGGAGGAGGTACTCCTCGAACTCGACGCGGTTCATGGAGGTGGCCGTCGCCGGATAGACGGCGCGACTCCAGATTGTCGCGAAACGGCGGAGCCCGTCCTTCTCAGAAGTCTTCAGGCCGTACGGCGCGGTACTCACCCGTGGAGTCCCGCCTTGACGCCCACACCGCTGAAGCCCGTGAAGACCACCGGGTCCTCCTGCTCCGGCGGCGTGTCAGGGCGCCAGCGGGGCATGGCGACCAGGCCGGGCTCGACGATCTCGAAGCCGTCGAAGAAGCGCCGCACTTCGCTCTCGGGACGCATCACGACCGGGGAGCCGATGCTGCGGTAGACGTCCATTGCCTCTTCTCCCCTGACGGGCTTGCGGGCCTCGCTGTCGGCGGAACCGTGGCTGACGACGAGCAGGCTGCCGGGCGCGAGCACGTCCCGGAACTCGCCGACCGTCTTCCACGGGTCGTCCTTGTCCTCGACGAAGTGCAGCAGTGCGACCAGCAGCAGGGCAACAGGCTTTCCGAAGTCGATCACCCGGGCGGCCTCGGGGCTGTGCAGCACGTCCTGCGGGGAACGGAAGTCGGCTGAGACGACCTCCGCCTGCGTGGAGTCCTGGAGCACGGCCCGGCTGTGCGCGACCGCCACCGGGTCGTTGTCGACGTAGAGGACCCGGGCTGCCGGGTCCAGACCCGCAGCGACCTCGTGCACGCTGCCGAAGGTCGGAATGCCCGATCCGATGTCCAGGAACTGGGTGACACCCTCGCCCACCGCGTAGCCGACGGCCCGGCGCATGAAGGCACGATTCGCCTGCGCGATCTTGGGAACTCCCGGCCAGCCCTCGATCGCCTTCCGTCCGGCCTCCCGGTCCACCTCGAAGTTGTGCGATCCGCCGAGGTAGTAGTCGTACATGCGGGACACGCTCGGGACAGTCAGATCAATGCCCTGTGGGGCCCAGGCGGGACGTTCCATCAAGGTCTCCAGCTTTGTCATCGGCTTGCCGGTCGGGACCGAGGTTACTGACCCCGCGGCGCCGCGGGTGCGGAAACAACGACTCAACGGCTGGATCTTGTCACGAAGTTAAGAACTCCGACCCCCTCCGAAGGGAAACTCCGCGCGACATGGAGGGCTTGTCTCCGTTCTACCCGCCACCCTCGGGCGCACTCGCGCGCGGCGCTCGCCTGGTGTGCCGTTTCACCAGGCGCCTCAGGGGCCGCTGACGGGCTGAAAGGCTTCTCGGGGACGGGCCGGGGGCCACGGGAGCATCCCTTGGCGGCACTGACGCTCTGGCCCCCCGCACATGCCCTGTGCATGTGCACACGTGTAAGGGGCGCGCACGTGCGGGGTTCGGCGGCGCACCGATCTGAAGGTGGCCGGATAGATACGCGGGGCGCGCGCGCCCCGCGCGCCCCGCGCGCCCCGCGTGCGTGTACGCGACCGCAGGACGGTGGTCACCCGCGATGGTGTTTAATTGCGAGCTGTTCGCAATAACATCTTCTTATCAGCAGTCCGTGAGAGCAGTCGGCAGCAGTGGGAGTGAAATGATGACGGCCCGAACCGTACGGACCGCAGCCGCCGTGGTGACGGCTTCGGCGGTGCTCGCCGGCGCTGCCGCGTGCTCGGATCCCAGCAGCGAGGACGGCGGCTCCTCGGACGAGCTGACTGTCGGCATAGCCCAGGAGCCGGACACGCTCAGCCCGCTCCTGGGATACGGCAAGGACGGCAACTCGAAGATCTTCGACGGGCTGCTGCGGCACGACGCCGCCATGAAGCTCAAGCCCGCGCTGGCCACCAAGCTCCCCGAGGTCAGCGCCGACGGGAAGACCTACACCTACTCCCTCCGCAAGGGTGTGGAGTTCAGCGACGGCACGCCGTTCGGCGCGGACGACGTGGTCTTCACCTACGAGACCGTGCTCGACAAGAAGACGAACAACGCCAGCCGGGGCGAACTCGACGCCATCGAGAGCGTCGAGGCCAAGGGCGACGACAGCGTCGTCTTCACCCTCAAGTACCCCTACGCCGCATTCGCCGAGCGCACCGTGCTCCCCATCGCGGCCAAGGAGATCGCGGAGGGGCAGGACGTCAACACCGGCGCGTACAACACCGAACCGGTCGGCACCGGGCCGTACGTCGTCACCGGCTGGAGCAAAGGCGAGAAGCTCAGCTTCAAGGCGAACCCCGACTACTGGGGCGGCGCTCCCAAGGTGAAGAAATTCACCATGGCAATCATCACCGACGACGACGTGCGCGCCACCAGGCTGCGCGCGGGCGACCTCGACGCCGCGATCCTTCCGCCCAGCCTCGCCAAGACCTTCAAGGACGAGTCCGGCAAGCGGACGCTGGCCGCCAAGAGCGCCGACTACCGGGCGGTGACCCTGCCGTCGGCGAACAAGGTAACCGGCGACCGCGCGGTCCGCCGCGCCCTGGACCTCGCCGTCGACCGCGAAGCCATGGTCAAGTCGATCCTGAACGGCGCCGGCAAGGCGGCCTACGGACCGGTGCCCGTCGACAGCCCCTGGTTCGCGGACGGGACCGAGCGCGAGCACGACCTCGACGGGGCGAAGAAGATCCTCGACGAGGCCGGATGGAAGCCCGGCAAGGGCGGCATACGCGCCAAGGACGGGCAGCGCGCGCAGTTCACGCTCCTCTACCCGGCGGGCGACCGGCTCCGCCAGGAACACGCCCTCGGCTACGCCACCGACGCCAAGAAGGCGGGCATCGACATCACGGTGGAGTCCGGCAGCTGGGAGGTCATCGACCCGCGGATGAAGAAGGACGCAGTCCTCGCGGGCGGCGGCAGCCCGGCCGACCCCGACTTCGACCTCTACACCCTGCTGCACTCCTCACTCGCCCTGGACGGCTACAACAACATGGCCGCCTACGACAACCCCAAGGTGGACAAGGCGCTCGAAGAGGGCCGCGAGAGCGACGACAAGAGCGCCCGGGAGAAGGCCTACACAACAGTCCAGGAGGAGTTGGCCGAGGAGCCCGGCTACACCTTCCTCACCCACATCGACCACCTCTATGTGATGAACGACGACTGGTCGGGTGTCAGCACCCAGACCGAGCCGCACGACCACGGACTCGGCCACGGCCCCTGGTGGAACGTCGAGGACTGGCAGCCGAAGAAGTGACCGCACCGGACACCGGGGCCGTCGCACCGAAGACGCCGACGCCGCCGGAGACCGCACCGGAGCACCTGCCGGAGCTGGAGCACCCGCCGGGCCCGGCGCCCGGCGCGGAGCGGCGGAAGGCGATGGCGCGGCTTACCGGCCGCCGCCTGCTCGCCGCGGTGCCCGTCCTCGCCGCCGTGACCTTCGGAGTCTTCGCACTGGCCGCCGCCTCGCCGTTCGACCCGGTGGCCCAGTACGCCGGTACGGCCGGACGCAGCGCCTCCCAGGAGACGCTGGACGAACTGCGCGCCAACCTCGGCGCCGACGGCTCGTTCGTCGAACGCTGGTGGCACTGGCTGACCCACGCCGTCACCGGCGACCTCGGCCACTCCACCTCCATGCGGCAGCCCGTCGCCGAGGTGATCGGCGAGCGCATCGGCTGGTCGGCCCTGCTGTGCGCGGTCGCCTTCGCCGTCGCCGTCCTGCTGGGCACCGGCCTCGGCGTGGCCGCCGCCCGCCGCCGGGGCGGGCTGCTCGACCGGTGCGTCACCGGGCTGTCGTATCTGCTGCAGGCGGCGCCGCCGTTCTGGACCGGACTGCTGGCGGTCTGGCTCTTCGCGCTGCAGCTCGGAATGTTCCCGGCGGGCGGGCTGAGCGACACCGGCAGCGACGCGGTGACCCCCGGTGGACTGCTGAACCACCTGGTGCTGCCCGCCGGAGTGCTGGCCCTCTCCCAGCTGCCGTGGTTCGCGCTCTACGTGCGCCAGGGCGTCGGCGACGCGCTGGAGGAGGACCCGGTGCGCGGTGCGCGGGCCCGCGGGCTGCGCGAGCGCACCGTGCTGCTCGGCCACGCGCTGCGCTCGGGACTGCTCCCGGTGCTGACCCTGATCGGCTCCCGGGTCCCCGAACTGATCACCGGCGCGCTGCTGATCGAGACCGTGTTCTCCTGGCCCGGCATCGCCTCCGCCACCGTGGAGGCCGCCACCGCCGCCGACTTCCCGCTGCTGGCCGCGCTCACGGTCCTCGCCACCTTCGCGGTCCTGGCCGGGAACCTGCTCGCCGACCTGCTGTACGGGCTGGCCGACCCGCGGGTCGCCTTCGAGGAGATGTGACCCGATGGCCGTCGAAGAACCGACTCCGATGAAGACCGAGGACGGCTGGACTAGCGCCCGCGCACACGGTGCCGCCCGCGCCGCCGGCACCGGCCGCGCCGCCCGCACCCTGCGGGTACGGGTCAGCGCCGTGCTGCTGGCCGCCGTCGTCCTGGCCGTGCTGCTCGTACCCCCGCTGTTCCCCGTGGACCAGCAGGCGGTCGAGCTGACCGCCAAGCTGCGCCCGCCGTCCTGGGAGCACCCCTTCGGCACCGACAGCCTCGGCCGCGACCTGCTGCTGCGATGCGTCTACGGACTGCGCGTCTCGCTGCTGGTCGGCCTGGTCGCGGCCCTGGTCGCCACCGTGCTGGGCACCGCCGTCGGCGCGGCGGCCGGTGCACTGGGCGGCCGGGCAGACCGGCTGATGATGCGGCTGGTCGACGTCTTCTCCGCCGTCCCCCACCTGCTGCTCGGCATCTTCATCGTGGCGATGTTCCGCCCCGGCGTCTGGCCCGTCGTGCTCTCGGTCGGGCTCACCCACTGGCTTTCCACCGCGCGGATCGTCCGGGCGGAGGTGCTCTCGCTGCGCTCCCGCCCCTACATCGACGCGGCGATCTCCGGCGGGGCGTCCCGGACCCGCGTCGCCCTGCGCCACCTGGTGCCCGGCGTCCTGCCGCAGGCCGTGCTGGCCGCCGTGCTGATGGTGCCGCACGCGATCTGGCACGAATCCGCGCTCTCCTTCCTCGGGCTCGGACTGCCCGCCCACCGCGCCAGCCTGGGCGGCCTCACCGAGGCCGCGCGCGGGTCGCTGCTCGCGGGCGACTGGTGGCCCACCCTCTTCCCCGGACTCTTCATCATCATTCCCACCCTGGCCATCGCGGGTCTCGCGGGAGCCTGGCGGGAGCGGATCAACCCACGGCGCCGATCGGAGCTGATGCTGTGAGTGCCCCGAGCGCGCTGCTGTCCGTGACCGGCCTGTCCGTACGCTTCCGCATGCGCGGGAACCGGTACATCCAGGCGGTCAGCGATGTCTCCTTCGATCTCGCCGCGGGGGAGTGCCTGGCGCTCGTCGGCGAGAGCGGCTGCGGCAAGTCGGTACTCGCCTCCGCGCTGCTGGGCCTGCTGCCCGGCAACGCCCAGCTGCGCGGCGGGGCACTGCTGGGCGGCGGTGAACAGCTGCACGACGGTGCACAGCCGGAGCCCGGCGCCTTCGAGGCCCGCGACGCCGTCGATCTGATCGGGGCCGACGAGCGGACCATGGCCGGTACGGTGCGCGGTCGGCGCATCGGCCTCATCCCGCAGAGCCCCGCCGCGCACCTCTCGCCCGTACGGACGGTTCGGGCCCAGCTGGAGGAGACCGTACGCGAGCTGACCGGCACCCCCCGGCGGGAGGTGCGCGCCGCCGCGCTCGCCGCCGCCGGGCGGGCCGCCTTCCCCGCAGGGCATCTGGACCACTACCCGCACCAGTTGTCCGGCGGCCTGGCTCAGCGCGCGGCGACGGCGCTCGCCCTCGTCGCGGACGCCCCCCTGCTGATCGCGGACGAACCCACGACGGGACTCGACCGCGAACTGGTCGAGCACACCGTCACCGAACTGCGGCGGCACGTCGACGACGGGCGGGCCCTGCTGATGATCACCCACGATCTGGCGGCGGCCGAACGGATCGCCGACCGGGTGGCGGTGATGTACGCGGGCCGCGTCGTGGAGCTCGCCCCGGGCCGGGACTTCTTCGGCGGGCCGGGCCCCCGCCACCCGTACGCGCACGGGCTGCGGGCTGCCCTCCCCGAGCGCGATTTCGTCCCCATCCCCGGTATGCCGCCGGAGCTGGGAGCACTGCCCGCCGGGTGCGCCTTCGCCCCCCGCTGCACCCGCACGGAGGAAGCCTGCGCGCAGACACCCGAACTGGTGGACGGCACGGCCTGCCACTTTCCGCTGACCGCCGGGGCACCGGCCGTCGTGGGCGCACCGTCGACGGCGGCAGCACCCGAGGGGGACGACCGATGACCGGCTCCACACCCGCACCCGCAGCCGCACCCGGTGGGCCCTCGCGCGCCGCCACCACGCCGCCCGCCCTCGAGCTGCGGCGGATCACCGCCGGTTACCAGCGGGGTAAACCCGTGGTCGAGGACATGACGCTCACCGTCGGCCCCGGCGAGGCCGTGGCGCTGTTCGGCCCGAGCGGCTGCGGGAAATCCACCCTGGCCCGGGTCGCCGCGCTGCTGCACGAGCCCTGGGCGGGCAGCGTGCTGCTCGACGGCGAACCCGCGCGCGGCTGGCGCCACCGCGCGCCGCGCGCACAGCGCACGAAGGTCGGCGTCGTCTTTCAGCAGCCCCGGCTGGCCGCCGACCCGCGGCTGACCCTGAGCCGCCTGATCGCGGAGCCACTGCGCGCCAACGGGCGCGGCGAGGAGGCCGCACGGCGGGGCGGCGAACTGGCCGAGGCGGTCGGTCTCGACGCGGAGCTGCTCGCCCGGCGCCCGCACGAGGTGAGCGACGGCCAGTTGCAGCGCGCCTGCCTGGCCCGCGCGCTGGCCCTGCGGCCACGGCTGCTGGTGTGCGACGAGATGACCGCGATGCTGGACGCCTCCACCACGGCCGCGCTGGTCGCCGTGGTGGAGGCCTACCGCGCGGAGAACGGCGCGGCGCTGCTGGCGGTCGGCCACGACCGTACGCTGCTGGAGCGCTGGTGCGACCGCACGGTGGAACAGGGCGGACACTGGTAGCGGAGGTCCTGTCGCGTCGCCGCGGCAGGTACGGCCGTCGGAAGGTGGCGCATCATGCCGCACCGCAAGCAGAAGAGCCCGCCCTCCGCACCGCGCGGGCCCGTGCCGAGGTCGCGCTCCGGGGTCATCGGGCGACGCTGGGAGCGCACCGGCACCGAGCCGGTCACCGCGCGCAGTGCCCTGCGGGTGCGTTACATCCTCTCGCTGATCTTCGTCCCGCTGTTCGTCGCGGGGGCCGTCGTCTTCTGGTACTGGATGAGCCAGAGCGGCCCCTCGGACGCCCCGAGCGAGGGGTCGCTGCGACTGCTGGCCCTCGTGTGCTCGGCGCTCGCACTGTTCGCCCTGGCCGACCTCGCGGTAGTCCTGCGCCGTCGGCGCCGGGAAGGGATTACGGGACAGCCCTTAGATGCCGACCCCGCGTCCCCGTAGGTAGGCGAGCGGGTCTATGTCGCTGCCGTAGCCCGGGCCGGTGCGGATCTCGAAGTGCAGGTGGGGGCCCGTGGAGTTCCCGGTGCTGCCGGAACGGCCGAGCCGCTGGCCGGGGTTGACGGCCTGACCCGCCCGTACGGAGATGGCTGAGAGGTGGGCGTACTGGCTGTACTTGCCGTCGTCGTGCCGGAGCACCACCTGATAGCCGTAGCTCCCCGCCCAGCCCGCCGAGACCACCTTCGCGTCGCTGACCGCCTTGACCGTGGTGCCGGTGGACACGGGGAAGTCGACGCCCGTGTGATAGCCGGACGACCAGCTGCTGCCCGAAGCGCGATACGCGGTGCTCGGGCTGACGCCGCTGACCGGGGCGGTGGCCTTGGCGGAGGTGACCTGCTTCGACTCCTCCTTCGGCTTGGGCTTGGCTTCCTGCTTCGGCTTCGGCTTCGCTTCCTGCTTGGGCTCGGGTTTCGGCTCTGGCTTCGGCTGAGGCTTGGCCTCTTGCTTGGGCGCGGGCTCGGGCTTCGGTTTCGGCTGGGCCTGCTGCTTGGGCTGGGCGTCGCTCTTGCGCTCCTGGGCCTTCGGCTCGGGTGCGGCGCGGGGTTTCGCCGCCGGACCGGTCAGCCGGAGCTGGTCGCCCGGGTAGATCAGATCGGGGTCGCCGCCGACGGTGGGGCGGTTGCGCTCGTAGAGGGACTGCCAGCCGCCGTTGACCTCGTGGTCCTCGGCGATGGAGAAGAGGGTGTCACCACCGATGACCTCGTAGGTTGTCGCCTTCTTCTGCCGCTCTGCCTTTGCCTTGTCGGCCCGCTCCGATCTCTTCTGCTCCTCGGACGCGTCGTCCCGCTTCGCCCCGGAGCCGCGGTCCGAGGAGGGCGCTTCGGACTTGGCGGAGGCGGAACGAGGCGCGGGCTTCGCCTCCGGCGCGGGCGCCGCCGGACTGTCCCGGCTCAGGCCCGCTTCGGGGCCGCAGTTCGGCCAGGCGCCCGGGCCCTGGCCCTCCAGCACCTTCTCCGCAACGGCGATCTGCTCGCTCTTGCTGGCCAGGTCCGCGCGAGGGGCGTACTGGGTGCCGCCGAACGCCTCCCAGGTGCTCTGGGTGAACTGCAGGCCGCCGTAGAAGCCGTTGCCGGTGTTCACGGCCCATCGGTTGGTGCTCTCGCACTCCGCGACCTTGTCCCAGGTGTCCTCGGGCGCAGCCTGTGCGACACCGGCCCCCATCAGGGGCAGGGCGAGGCCCGCGCCTCCGGCGGTGACGGTCAGCGAGGCGCGGGAAACGCTGCTCGGCTTGTAGCGACGGTGACGTCCTCGTGCAGGCACAGACATGTCCTCCCTACGCCCGTACGGCGTCGTGCTGTGGCAACTTGGCCCCCCGTGCAGGGGAGTTGGCAGACAGGCGGAACACTACGGGGCGGGCAAACCCGCCCACAAGGCCCGCCAGGGAGCACGGGAGGGAGCACAGCCCGCGGATCGCGTGCGCCCCCTCCCGGCGGGCCGTGCGGGTCACAGGTCTATGCCCCGGTCCCGTGCGCGGCGCCGGGCCGCCTGGTCGGCCACCGCCTCCTCCAGATAGACCTCGCAGATAAGCCTGCCGGTGCCGGAGAAATCGTGCTCCAGTTCGTAGAGGCTGATCTCGGTGCCGTCGGCGAGCAGGAACGCGTGCTCGTAGACCGAGCACCACACCTGGAAGGGCGGCGGGGCGGCGTGCGGCTTGGGCACGTGCACGATCTCGTGGCCGCGCGCGGTGGAGAGCAGCCGCAGTGTCTCCTCGCCGGGACGGTCCGGGTTCTCGGCCCGGCGTACGAGCCTGCGGGCGTGGTCGGGTGAGTCGCTCTCCCGGTAGGCGCGGGTGCGGGCGGACCTGCCCGCGGCGGCCAGGAAGTTGATGAAGCCGCGGCCGCCGTGCAGGTCCGGCTCCAGCTCCGTGTCTCTGCCACTGCCGGTGCCTCGCTCCGGGAGGGGACGCGGGGCGCGGTCCGATTCCTGCGCATGGTCGCCGAGGTTCGTGCCGCCCGCGTCCGGACCGCCCGCGTCCGCACCGCTCGGGTGCTGCGCGCGCCGCCGTGCGAGCCGGAGCGGCTCCTCGTGTTCGTAGAGCTCGTACCAGGGCAGGCCGGTGTCACCGCCGGTTTCGTGCCGCAACTCCCACAGGGACCGCGTCTCCCCGTCGGCCAGCAGGAAGGTGTGGCGGTAGCTGCTGCACCGGGCCGTCGGCGGGGGAGCGTTGCGGTGATGCCAGCCCTGGAGTTCGACATGGCACAGTACGGCGCCGCGCAGCCGCTCGATCGCGTGGTCCGAGACGTCGAAGGGGTTCTGCGCGCGGGCTAGGAGCACCCGCAGATGCTGCGACGGCGTCGCAACCACTGTCTCGCCCATGCGGAACCCTCCCGGCCTCGGCCTGCCTGGCCACCGCTCCATCCCCGCGCGCACTCACGGTAGCGCCCCGAACGCGGTGCGCGGGCGGATTCGGCGGAACCAGGGGGCGCGGAGGCGAAACTTCCGTTATCAGTACGACCGTTGGTGCGCCCCCGTGCGCGGGTGGGACCTGATCTGTCCGGGTGACCGCACGCCGCTGGTCGGCGCGTGTCGGCCGGCCGGAGGGAGGGGCGGGCGCAGAATGCGGAAGCTGTCGATCCGTGGAGGTGCGCGATGTCCGCCGACTCTCCCGCAGGTGCCCGGCGCTCCGACCGCCGCCCGCCCCGCCGCTCACGCCGCCACCGCGCCCTCGTGGTCGGCGCCGTGTGCCTGACGCTGGCCGGTGGAGCCGCCCTCGGCGCCGGTACGGCACGGCTGCCGGTGGCGCTCGCCGTTCCGCGCACCGAGGTGTTCGGGGGCATGGAGGGGATGGGGAAGCGGCCCGCCGACGGTCCCGGGATCAACTTCCTGCTCGTCGGTCTCGACCGGCGGGCGGGAATGTCGGACGCGGAGAAGGACCGGCTGCACGTCAACGGCGAGCAGTGCGACTGCACCGACACGATGATGCTGCTGCATGTCTCGGCCGACCGCCGGCGGGTCAGCACGGTGAGCATCCCGCGTGACTCCTATGTGCCCTTCCCCCGCTCGTCCGCCGTCGGCAACGGCGGTGGCAAGCCGGTACCGGTACCCCGGGCCGGAAAGATCAACGGCGCCTACAAGCTGGGCGGGCCCGCACTGACCGTGCGCACTGTGGAGGCAGCCACCGGCGTCCGTGTCGACAACTATCTGGAAGCGGACTTCTCCGGGTTCGTGGCCGCCGTTGACAGGCTCGGCGGCGCCACCGTCTGTACCGACGTGCGGATGCGCGACAAGAACGCCGGGCTCGACCTGGCCCCCGGCACCCACCATCTCGACGGCCGGGGCGCACTGCGCTACGTACGGGCCCGGCACATTCCGCCGTCCGGCGACCTGGGACGGGTGCGTCGCCAGCAGGCACTGATCGCCGGGATGCTGGACCAGCTCCACGACCGGGGTGTCTTCCAGAATCCGCTCGCGCTCGCCCGCACGGCGCACGCCCTGCTGGACACGCTCCGCGCCGACGAGCACCTCACCACCGCGCGGCTGCGCACCCTCGGCCGTGCGATGCGGGGGCTGAACTCGCGGAACACCGAATTCGCCACCGTGCCGATCGCCGACTTCGACCACCGGGTGACCGACTGGGGCTCCACGCTGAAGTGGGACGGGCCGCGCGCGGAGAGGCTGTTCGCGGCGCTGCGCGAGGACCGTACGCTCACCAGCGAGCAGGCGTACGCCCTGCCCGCACCCGGCGTCCCGGTCTCCTGGCCGCCCGGCGACATCGAGCTGCGGGTACGGGCTCTGCCCGGCCGGGAGAGGGCCGCCGCCGAGCTGGAGCGGGGGCTGCGCGCCAACGGGTTCCGCGTCCTGGGCCGCCTGCCCGCTCACGCGGCTGGCGCCGGTGGCGCCGGTGACGCCGCGAGGACACCGCACACCCGCACCCGCGTCCGCTACGACCCGTACTGGGAGCGGCAGGCGACGACCCTGGCCGCCGCGCTGCCGGAGGCCGAACTGCGGCCCGTCCGTGGCCACTCACGGGTCTTCGAGGTACTGCCCGGGAGCGGACGGCCGCAGGTCGCCCGTATCGTCCACGACCGCAGCAGCGTGCAGGGCGCGCCGGCGACCGGAGACGAGCTGGCCTGCGAGGCAGGCTG
This sequence comes from Streptomyces gossypii, assembly GCF_025165795.1. Classification (GTDB taxonomy): domain Bacteria; phylum Actinomycetota; class Actinomycetes; order Streptomycetales; family Streptomycetaceae; genus Streptomyces; species Streptomyces gossypii. The sequence goes on along the minus strand of NZ_JAJAGO010000007.1, from coordinate 404,052 downwards.
AGGGCCGCCCCTGGGAAGGTGCGGTCTTGCCCCGGCGGGGCAAGACCGCACGTTCTTGCTCTGCGACCCGGCTTGCTTCAGACGTGCGCTGTCGCCGTCCAGACCGCCGCGATGCGAGCCGCCAGCCGTACGTTGCCGCGCATCGCCGCGATGTTGGCCTCCAGCGCGGCGCCGTCGGTGTTCCGCACCAGGTAGTCCAGCAGATACGGGGTGACTGCCTGCCCGACGACACCGTCTCGCTCGCAGGCGGCCAGCGCCTCCGCCAGGACCCGGTCGTGCAGCTCGGGGTCGAGCTGCTCCTCCTCGGGCACCGGGTTCGCCACGACCAGCGCCGCCTCCGGTCCGCCCAGCAGGTCCTGGCAGCGCATCGCGGCGGCGACCCGGCGGGGATCGTGCACGGTCCAGTCGACCGGCTCTCCCGAGCTGGTCAGATAGAAGCCCGGGAAGTCAGTGGTGCCGTAGCCCAGCACGGCCACGCCCAGGGTCTCCAGCCGCTGGAGGGTGGCGGGCACGTCCAGCACGGACTTGACCCCCGCGCACACCACGGTGATCCGCGTGCGGGCCAGCAGGCGCAGGTCGGCGGATTCGTCCTGCACCCTGGCCCAGCCCCGGTGCACGCCGCCGAGCCCGCCGGTCGCGAAGACCCGGATGCCCGCGTGTGCAGCCAGGAAGGCCGTGCCCGAGACGGTGGTCGCGCCGCAGGCACCGGCCGCCATTGCCGGGGCCAGATCCCGCCAGCTCAGTTTGCGCGGCCGCTCGTCGCCCGCGATGCGCTCCAGCTGGGCCTTGTCCAGCCCGATATGCGGCCGCCCGTCCAGCACCGCGACCGTCGCGGGCACGGCGCCCGCGGCCCGTACGGACTCCTCCAGCTCCTGTGCCACCGCGAGGTTGCGGGGGCGGGGCAGCCCGTGGGCGATGAGTGTGGACTCCAGCGCGACCACCGGGCGCCCCTGCGCCTTCGCGTCGCGCACTTCTTCCGCAAGCGCCAGGGTCATCCGGGTCCCTCCGTATTACCGTCGTGATTATGTGCAGAAGTATCAAGACACTCCGTCCCCCGTACGCCGAGTCCGTAACCGAGGACGACCGGAGGGCCGCCGCATTGCAGTACGTACGGAAGGTGTCGGGCTTCCGGGAGCCCGCACCGCACAACGCCGCCGCTTTCGAACGCGCGGTCGATCAGGTCGCCGCGGCCACCACAGAGCTGCTCGACTCGCTGGTGGTCAAGGGCCACTGACCCGCGTCGCCGGTCACCGGTCCTTCGCCCGGCTCGGCTGGACCCGCTTCGGTTCGCCCGCCATCTTCGGATGGTCGGGCGGATAGGGCAGATCGCCGAGGCCCTGGTCGCGCTCGTGCCGGTCGGCCAGCTCCAGTACGGCGTCCAGGCGGCACGGGTGTTCGTCCATCCCGGCGTGCACGTCGCCCAGCTCGGCATAGCGCTCCGGCATCGTCGCCAGGTCGAAGTCCTGCGGGCGCGCGTCCTCGACCTCCTCCCAGCGCAGCGGCGCGGACACCTGGCCGCGCGGGTGCGGACGCACGGAGTAGGCACTGGCGATCGTCCTGTCACGGGCGGTCTGGTTGTAGTCCAGGAAGATCCTGGCACCCCGCTCCTCCTTCCACCAGGCGGTGGTCACCCGCTCCGGCGCCCGCGCCTCCAGCTCCCTGCCCACGGTGATGGCGGCCCGGCGTACCTGCGTGAAGGTCCACTCCGGCTCGATGGGCACGAAGAGGTGCAGGCCGCGTCCGCCCGAGGTCTTGGGCCAGGAGTGCAGCCCCAGTTCCGCCAGCAGCGGGCGCAGCTCGCGGGCGGCCCACTGCGCGTCCTCGTAGTCGGTGCCGGGCTGCGGGTCCAGGTCGATCCGCAGCTCGTCCGGGTGTTCGGTGTCGCCGCGGCGCACGGGCCAGGGGTGGAAGGTGAGGCAGCCGAGGTTGGCGGCCCACACCACGGCGGCGGCCTCGGTGGGACAGATCTCGTCGGCGTGCCGTCCGCTGGGGAAGGAGATGCGGGCGGTGGGAATCCACTCCGGGAGGTTGTTCGGGGCCCGTTTCTGGAAGAAGGACTCGCCCGTCACCCCGTCCGGGAATCGCTCCAGGGTCGTCGGCCGGTCGTACAGCGCACGGAGCGCTCCGCCGGCGACGGACAGGTAGTAGCTGGCTACGTCCAGCTTGGTGAACCCCCGCTCGGGGAAGTACACCTTGTCCGGGTTGGACAGCCGTACCGTGCGCTCACCGACCGTGAGCTGCCGTGCCTGGGCCATGCAAGCACGCTAGTCCGCCGCGCCGCCGTCCGCCTCCCGTGAGCCGGTGAGCCGGGAGGCGGACGCGGGCGGGTGCGCGCACAATCCGGACCATGGACCTTCCGGTGATGCCCCCCGTGAAACCGATGCTCGCGAAGCCCGCGGCGAAGATCCCGGACGGCATGCAGTACGAGGGAAAGTGGGACGGCTTCCGGGCGGTCGTCTTCCGGGACGGCTCCGAGGTCGAAATGGGCAGCCGCACCGGCAAGCCGCTGACCCGCTACTTCCCCGAGCTGGTCGAGGCGCTGCGTACGCACCTCCCGCCGCGCTGCGTGCTGGACGGCGAGATCGTGGTCCGCCGCGCCGGGCGGCTCGACTTCGACTCCCTGCTGGAGCGCATCCATCCGGCCGATTCACGGGTGCGGCACCTCGCGGCGACCACGCCGGCGAGCTTCGTCGCGTTCGACCTGCTGGCGCTGGAGGACACCGCCTTGCTGAGCACCCCGACGGACGACCGCAGGGAGCTGCTGACCGCCGCGCTGCACCGGGTGGACGACCCTGTCTTCGTCGCCCCCGCGACCCGTGACGTGGAGCTGGCCCGTCGCTGGTTCGAGCAGTACGAGGGTGCCGGGCTGGACGGTGTGATCGCCAAACCGCTCACCCTGCCCTACCGGCCGGGGGAGCGGGTGATGGTGAAGGTCAAGCACGAGCGCACTGCGGACTGTGTGCTGGCCGGGCTGCGTGAGCACCGCAGCGGCCCGGTCGTCGGCTCGCTGCTGCTCGGTCTGTACGACACGCGGGGGCGTCTCCAGCACGTCGGCGTCTGCGCCTCGTTCACCATGCAGCGGCGCGAGGAGCTGATGGCCGAACTGGCACCCCTCCGGATGGAGTCGGTGCGCGAGCACCCCTGGGCCGACTGGGAGAGCGAGGACGCGCAGGCGCACAGCCGGATGCCGGGTGCGCCCAGCCGCTGGACGGGGGCGAAGGACCTCGGCTGGGTGCCGCTGCGACCCGAACGGGTGTGCGAGGTGGCGTACGACCACATGCAGGGTGACCGCTTCCGGCACACCACCCGGTTCCGGCGGTGGCGGCCGGACCGGGAGCCGGAGGGGTGTACGTACGCGCAACTGGAGGAGCCGGTGAGCTACGACCTGGCCGAGGTGCTGGCAGCGCCGGGCGGGCCGCCGGACTGAGCGGGAATAAGCGCGACGGGCGAACCGTTCCGCATGTAGTTGAAGAGTAAATTACATGGAGGGATGAGTCCGATGCAGTTCGGAGTCTTCACCGTCGGCGACGTCACCACCGATCCCACAACGGGCCGGACCCCCACCGAGCACGAGCGGATCAAGGCGATGGTCGCCATCGCGCGCAAGGCGGAGGAGGTCGGCCTCGACGTCTTCGCGACCGGTGAGCACCACAACCCGCCCTTCGTGCCGTCCTCACCGACGACGATGCTCGGGCACATCGCGGCGACGACCGAACGGCTCATCCTCTCCACCTCCACCACGCTGATCACCACGAACGACCCGGTCAAGATCGCGGAGGACTTCGCGATGCTCCAGCACCTGGCCGACGGCCGGGTGGATCTGATGATGGGACGCGGGAACACCGGCCCCGTCTACCCGTGGTTCGGCCAGGACATCCGCCAGGGCATCCCGCTGGCCATCGAGAACTACGCGCTGCTGCACCAGCTGTGGCGTGACGAGGTGGTGGACTGGAAGGGCCGGTTCCGCACGCCGCTGCAGGCGTTCACCGCCACGCCCAGGCCGCTGGACGGCACTCCGCCGTTCGTGTGGCACGGCTCGATCCGCAGCCCGGAGATCGCCGAACAGGCCGCCTACTACGGAGACGGGTTCTTCGCCAACAACATCTTCTGGCCGAAGGACCACTTCCAGCAGCTGATCAGCCTGTACCGGCAGCGGTACGCCCACTACGGCCACGGCACTCCCGAGCAGGCAGTCGTCGGACTGGGCGGCCAGGTCTTCATGCGGCGCAACTCCCAGGACGCGGTGCGCGAGTTCCGACCGTACTTCGACAACGCACCCGTGTACGGGCACGGACCCTCGCTGGAGGAGTTCACCGAGCAGACCCCGCTCACCGTCGGCAGCCCGCAGGAGGTCATCGACAAGACGCTGACCTTCCGTGAGTCCTTCGGCGACTACCAGCGGCAGCTGTTCCTGATGGACCACGCGGGGCTGCCGCTGAAGACCGTGCTCGAACAGCTCGACATGCTGGGCGAGGAGGTCGTACCCGTGCTGCGCAGGGAGTTCGCCAAGGACCGCCCCGCCGGAGTGCCGGACGGGCCCACGCATGCCGCGCGGGTACGCGCACCGCAGCCCACGTGACGCAGCAGCTCACACCGCACCCCCGAGAGAAACGGAAGAAATGATGGACAGGCCGCTGAAGCTGGTCGCCGTGACAGCCGGGCTGAGCAAGCCGTCGTCGACACGGCTGCTGGCCGACCGCCTGATCGAGGCGACGACGCGGCAGGCGCCCCCCGCCGACGTGCGGGTCATCGAGCTCCGGGACCTGGCAACCGCCATCGCGCACCACATGGTCACCGGGTTCCCCGGTCCCGAGTTGCGGGAGGCGCTGGGCGCCGTGGCGGAGGCGGACGGCGTGATCGCCGTGACCCCCGTCTTCTCCGCCTCCTACAGCGGGCTGTTCAAGTCGTTCTTCGACGTGATGGACAGCACCGTGCTCGACGGGAAGCCGCTGCTGATCGCGGCCACCGGCGGCACCGACCGGCACTCGCTCGTCCTCGACCACGCGATGCGCCCGCTGTTCGCCTATCTGCGCGCGCTCGTCGTGCCCACCGCCGTCTACGCCGCCTCGGCCGACTGGGGCTCCGCCGGCATCGGCACCGAGCAGGAGGACCCGCTGGCCTCCCGCACGGAGCGGGCGGCCCGCGAGCTGGCCGAACTGATGCGAGGCCGCGCGCATGCCCCCGCCCCCGCGCATGCCCCCGCCCCCGCGCAGGTGCCCGCCCCCGCACAGGCGCCCGCGCCCGCGCAGAAACGGAACGCCCTGGAAGAGGAGTTGGTCCCCTTCGCCGACCAGCTCAAGGCCCTGCGCGTGTGACGGCCGCGGCTCCGGCTGCTCCTACCGGTCGACAGAACGGACGTCTCCCGCCGCGTTCCACTGTCGAACTGTCGACCGATCCGAGCGCCCGACGGCCCGTCTTTCACCCGAACGGCTTGCCCAGAGGGAGACCGGGCACTCGGGGGAAGAAGCTGAGTGGAGCAAGGTCGTCAAAAACCTGCAGCCGGTAACCGTGACCAGAGCCAGAGGTGACCCGATGCCGAGGTTCTCCATGGCGCAGACCCTGTCGTCCGCTGTCCCGCAGGTATTCGATTTTCTGGCCGATCCACGGAACATGCCCCGGTGGAACTCGGGGGTGGCCGAAGTGGACGACCGCCGGATCATTCCCTGCTGCGAAGGGGCGCGCTACCGCTATCGCTTTCCCGGGAGGCACCGTTTCCACCATCTGGTCTGCAGCGCCTACCGGTCGCCGTCCCTGCTGGGTTTCCGGGGGGAGCGGATGTGGACGCCGCTGGGCGCCCAGACGGTCGCCTACACCTTCCGGGTACGGTCGGCGGAGTACGGCAGCAGACTTGAGGTGACGGTGGACGTCTCGGTGAACCTGGGGATGACGCTGCTCCTCCCGGTCATCACCCTCGGCTGGCGGCGTGACCTTCCCGAGGACCTGCAACGGCTCAGCGACACGCTGGACGCGCACTCCCCGCCCAGCACCGGAGGTGCCCAGGAGGTCCGGATCCCGCCAGCGTCCGAACCGGCGGCGCGGCACACTGAAAGTGCCGACGACCAAGCGGTGTGAAGGAGCGCTGTGAAGGAGCGCTGTGAGAGGGACGGACCGAACGATGGACGCGCTGATCCCGGTCCCGCGGACCAGCCCGGCACCGGGTGCGGTGCATGTGCCGGGCTGGCTGACGGTGGGCGAGCAGCGCGAACTCGTCGACTGCTGCCGTGCCTGGGCGACCGGTCCCGTCCCGCTCCGGCACACCAGGCTGCCGCGCGGGGGCGTGATGTCGGTGCGGACGGTGTGTCTGGGCTGGCACTGGCAGCCGTACCGCTACACCCGTACCGCCGAAGACGTGAACGGCAGCCAGGTCGCGCCGATGCCCGGCTGGCTGGCAGGGCTCGGCCGCCGCGCCCTCGTGGACGCGTACGAGGACACGACGGCCGGTGAGGGCTACGTGCCGGACACCGCACTGATCAACTTCTACGACGACCAGGCCCGGATGGGCATGCACCAGGACAAGGACGAGCGGTCCGCGGCGCCGGTGGTGTCGCTCAGCATCGGGGACAGCTGTGTCTTCCGGTTCGGCAACACCGAGAACCGCGGACAGCCGTACACCGATGTGGAGCTGGCCTCCGGCGATCTGTTCGTCTTCGGCGGGAGCTCCCGGTTCGCCTACCACGGCGTGCCGCGCGTCCGCCCGGGGACGGGCGACCCGCGCACCGGGCTGCGGGCGGGGCGCCTGAACCTCACCCTGCGGATGACCGGACTGACGGACTGACGGCCTGACCGGCGCCGAGGACGGGCACGCCGGCTCAGCTCAGCAGCGCAGCCCCTTGCCCGCGCCCGCCTTGCGGTTCACCAGGTAGGGGACGGCACGCGGGTGGTCGACCCGGGTACGCAGTTCGGGGGTCCAGCCGGCGCCCTCGGTGATCTGCTCCTCGGGTACGCCCGCGTTGTGCACGGCGATCAGGTCGCTCCCGCGGCCGTTGACGTAGTTGTCGTCAGCCGTGACCGGGGCTTCGTCCCACTTCTTCAGTATCTTCGCCGGGTCGAATCCGCGGGCGAGGGTGAAGGCGTTGTGCTCCGCGACGAGACGGGACTCGAAGCCGATGCCGTAGGTGTAGCCGTAGGAACTGCCCCTGGTGGCGACGAAGTGGTTGTTGTAGGAGTCGACCTGCCCGAAGCGGACCCGCGGCGCGCGTTCCCCGACGTCCTGGAAACGGTTGTGGTGCAGGGTGACGCGGAGTCTGCCGCGGTCGGTGGCTCCGGCGCTGTTGCTGTTGCCGATGAGCATCGTCTTGTCGTGGTTCTTGAAGACGTTCCAGGAGGCGGTGACCAGGTCCGCGCCCCGGACGATGTCGAGGAGGCCGTCGTGCTGCTGGAACAGCTCGCCGAAGTAGCGGGGCTGGTCGGCGTCGGGCCGGTCTCCGTCGCTGAAGGTGTTGTGATCGATCCAGACGTGGTCGGAGCCGCTGACGACGAGGTTGTCGTACTCGGAGTTCCAGGCCCCGCTGTCCCCGTCGGTGGGGTCCCACTGCGGGAAGCAGTCGTAGGTGTCCTCGAAGTCGATGTTGCGGATGATGACGTTCGAGACGCCCTTCACCTGGAGGCTGGCGCCGATGACGGTGGCGTCGTCGCCGACGCCGACCAGGGTGGTGTGGGAAGGCACCTCGACGTGGACTGCTTCCTTCTGCCGCTCGGCCGAGGCGGCGCGGGCGTCCTCGAGTGGGCCGGACGGGGGTTTTTGGCCCCAGGTCTGCGGGTCGTAGGCGGCGAGGTACTTCTCCAGGGTGTAGCCGTCGGTCCGGTAGTCCTCGCAGTCGACGGGTGTGCCCTGCGCGTCGGCGTTGCCGTGGATGGTCCCGGCGATCCTGATGATCTTCGGCGCGTCGCCGGCGTCTTCGAAGGCGGCCACCAGTTCGGCGCGGTCGCTGACGGTGTAGACGTGTTCGCGGGCGGCCTTCGATCCGCCGGTGGTGGAGCCCTCGGCGGCGGCCCAGCCGTCACCCGCCGGGAGCGTGGCGCGCTCGGCCCCGCCGTGCCGGGGCGCGGCCTGGGCGGGGACGGCAACGACGAGGGCCAGCGAGGCGCAGCCGACCATCAGTGCGATGGCGCGTGCATGACATCTCAGTACGGACATGGCAGTTCCCTTGCTGTCGTGGACGGGGTGGGGGATGGGTGAACGCGGGGGGACAAGGCTGGGCGGGTGGCGGGGGGGGGGGGGGGGGGGGGGCCCGGGCCGCCCCCCGCCCCAACGCCTCAGCTGTCCTGCCGTTCCTTCCACTCCTTCTGGGCCGCGTTCAGCTCGCCGGCTATCTTGTCGAGGAACTCCTTGGCCGTGACCTTGCCGAGCAGCAGTTTCTGGAACTCCGGCTCGTTGTCGGCCTTGCTGATGTTGTTCCAGTCCGGCAGGTAGTACGGCAGCTGCACGATCTTGGTGGAGCCGTCCGTCATGGCCTTCGCGGCGAGGGCCGTCGGCTGGGCCTTCTCGATCCAGGGGTCCTTGGCGGCCTCGGTGTTGGCCGGGAGTGCGCCCGCCGACTCGTTCCACTTGCTGTTGGAGCTGTGGGAGGCGGCGAACTCGATGAACTTCCAGGCCGCTGCCTTGTTGTCGCTGGACTTGAAGAGTCCCAGTCCGTCGACCGGGTTGGAGACCTGGACTCTGGTGCCGCTGTCCCCGATCGGGTTGGGTATGCCGTCGAACTTCTCGTCACCCAGCGCCTTCACGTGGTCCTGGTAGGAGCCGAGGTTGTGGCTCAGCATGCCGATGCTGCCCGAGTCCCACTGGGCGACCATCTTGGTGAAGTCGTTGTTGACGTCGGCGGCCGGCGTCGTCTTCTTGAACAGGCCGGCGTACTTCTCCACCGCCGCGACGTTCTCCGGGGCGTTGAGAGTGGTCTTGTCGCCCTTCCAGAACTCCGTGATGCCGGACTGGCCGTACGCCGCGTCGATGGTCTGGGCGATGGAGCCCGCACCGCCGCGGATCGTGTAGCCGAACTCGTTGTTGTCGGCGTCCGTGAGCTTTTCGGCAGCTTCGTAGAAGTCCGCCCAGGTGGTGGGCGCTTCCAGGTCCGCGGCCTTGAACAGGTCGGTCCGGTACCAGAGCACACCGTTGTTCGCGGAGGTCGGCACGGTGTACATCGCGCCGTTCCGGCCGCCCGCGTCCTTGACGCTCTCGACCATGCCCTCGACCAGCTTGCCGTCGAGAGAGGACTCCTTGAGCCGGTCGTCGATCGGTTCGAGGGCGTCCTGCGAGACGATGTTGGCCAGGTACGCGGTGCCGACGCCGCCGACATCGGGCAGGCCGCCGCCGGCGATCGCCGTGTCGTACTTGGACTGGACGTCGGCGATCGGGATGGGGACGTACTTGACCTTGATGTCCGGGTGCTTCTTCTCGAAGTCGTTGATGATCTCCTTCCAGACAGCGGTGCGCGGACCGCCGTTGTTGTCCCAGAAGGTGATCTCGCCCTTGCCGCCGCCCTCTTCGCCGGAACTGCTGCCGTCATCGCCGCAGGCCGTGGCTGTCAGGGCGAGCACCGCCGCCAGGGACACCGCGGTCGCGGTCCGTCCCCGGAGCGTCTTCGGGATTCTCATGATCGGCTCTTCTCTCTGGGTGCTGTCGGTTCTCTCGGTGCTGTCGGTTGCTTCGGTTCTGCTCCGGTACGTTCGATGAGGTGCGTCCGCGCTGGTGCTCCGGAAGGGCCGCTGGCACGGAAGGCCGAGAAGTCGGCGGTGCCGGCCGGGCCCGCGCCGGTCGGTGCGGTGGCGAAAAGGCCGAGCAGGGAGCCCACCCACCGCCACGGCGTGGCGGCGAACACCAGGCCCGAGGGCTGGAGCCCGGAGCCGTCAGCCGTTCCGGCGAAGAAGCGGCAGCGGCCTCCGGGGGTGACCTCGATGCGGAGCCCGGCCCGTCCTTTGGGCGCGGGGCGGGGATGTGCGGCGTCCCGCTCGTGTTCGGCGACGGCCTCCGCGTACCGGTGCACGAGCCGTACGGTGCCGTCCGCCTGCCGTTCGAGGCCGATCCAGTTGAAGGCGTCACCGAGTATCGCGAGTCCGGCCTTGGCGCCGGGTGCTTCGCTGTTCAGGGCGAGGTCCACCTCGGCGGTGAACGTCTCGGCGGGCAGCCGCTGGACCAGCACGCTGGGCAGGGCACGCAGGTCGTGCGCGCAAGCGGTCCGTACGCAGTGGAGCCGCAGTCCGTCTCCCGCGTGCTCCACCGTCCAGTCGGGCTGTGGGCAGGCCGTCCACTGCCACTGCCTGCCGTAACGGCCGCCGGGGAAGTCGTCGTCGGTGGCGGGCGCGGCGACGGTCTGTGCCGGGGCGACGGGCTTGGTGTGCACGGAGACGGGTTCGCCTTCGTCACCGAGTACCGGCCAGCCCGCCTCGCCCCCGCCCTCGCCGTCGGTCCAGCGCATCGGCTGGAGGTGGACGACCCGGCCGTAGGCTCCGCGTGCCTGGAAGTGCAGGAACCAGTCCTCGCCCGCGGTGGTCCGCACCCAGCCGCCCTGATGCGGCCCGTTGACGTCGGTGCCGCCCTGGGCGAGGACGACGCGCTCCTCGTAGGGGCCGGAGAACTCCCGGGAGCGGAAGGCTCCCTGCCAGCCGGTCTCGACTCCTCCCGCGGGTGCGAAGATCCAGAAGTAGCCGTCGTGCCGGTAGAGCTTGGGGCCTTCGAGGGTGAACCAGCCGGGGATGCGGTCGGCGTCGACGAGGGTGCTGCCCTCATCGAGCAGTTCCCGTCCGTCGGGGCTCATCCGGTGGCCGGTGAGCCGGTTCTTGATGCCGGAGCGGGACTTCGCCCAGGCGTGCACGAGATAGGCGCCGCCGGTCTCCTCGTCCCACAGCGGGCAGGGGTCGATCATCCCCTTGCCCGCCTTGACCATGTGCGGGCTGCTCCACGGGCCCCGGATGTCCTCGGCGTTGACCTGCTGGACACCGTGATCGGGATCGCCCCAGAAGATCCAGAAGCGCCCTGCGTGGTGCCGGATCGAGGGTGCCCACACACCGCGGTCATGGCGTGGTACGGCGAAGTCGGCGGCCGGCTCCAGGCGGTCGAGGGCGTGGCCGACGAGGGTCCAGTTGACGAGGTCCCGGGAGTGCAGCAGGGGCAGTCCGGGGACCCGGCCGAAGCTGGAGGCGGTGAGGTAGTAGTCCTTGCCGACCCGCACGACGTCCGGGTCGGACCAGTCCGCCCACAGCACGGGGTTGCGGTAGGTGCCGTCGCCGAGGTCGGCGGTCCAGGGCCTGTTCGCGCCGTTCGCGCCGTTCATACCGGCACCGCCTGCCGGACGAGGGCGGCTGCCGCGTCCCGGTCCAGCCGCCCGTCCGCGATCACGGTGACGACGCGGCGGACCACCGTGGTCTCGGCGGGTACCGGCAGCCGCTGCGCCGCGGCCAGGGAGGAGCCGACGCCGGGATACTCGGTGCCCCGTACGAACCACGGATCGCGGCGGGTCTCGGCGGTCGCTCCGGCGAAGACGAGGGTCCAGCCGTCGCCGCTGAGGGCGAGCCAGTCGGCGACGCTCCCGTGCACCGCCTCCTCGCCGTCCAGGGAACCGCTGAACACGGTGGGCCCGGCGGCCTCCTTGGGCGCCCGCCAGAAGAAGCCTCCGTATCCGGCGCCGGGGCGTCCGTTGGTGGCGGGGCTGCCGATGGTCAGGTCGGCGCCGCTCCGGTTGGTCAGCGCGAAGGAGAAGTCCAGCGCCCATGCCGTGCCGGAGAGTTCGGTGACGGCGACCGTGCGGTGCTCGCGCAGCAGTTCGGCGCCGTCGGCCTGCCAGCAGAGTTCCTCCACGAAGCCGTCGGGGCCGCGGAGTTTCCAGCCGATGTGGCGCTGCGTCCCGTGGTTGTCCAGCGCGGTGGGCCCCTGGTCGCGGACGAAGGTGTTACCGCCCCAGAAGTTGTGTCCGGCCACGTCCGGGACGGCGACGGAAGCGCCGAGATGGTGGAGGTGGTCGCCGGGACGTTCCTCGGTGACCGGGGTGCCCGCGAGGGTGGTCACCGGGTGGAAGTAGGGGCGGGCGGCCTGGTCGGAGCCGAACCCGTAGCGGGCGACGGGGCGTCCGGCGCAGCTGAGCAGAGCGCTGTTCACGAGGTACCCCCCTCCGCGAACCCGCGCGGCGCGGCACCGGACTGTGCCCAGGGGGCGCCGAGTTCGGAGTAGAGGGAGAGCGATTCGGCACCCGCGGCGGCCAGCGCGTCGATGCCGCGTACGACGCGCCGCACTCCGGTCCCGGATTCCGCGGGCTCGCTGTACCAGGCGCCGGCGGGCAGCACGGTGGGTTCGGGCGCCGTCCGTACGGCTTCCACCACGCGCATGAACGCGCCGGTACGGTGCGGCGGCACCAGCAGCTCGGCGTCTCCGGCGAGGTGGCCGAGGAGGTTCTCCAGGAGATCGGTCCGCCCGTGCACCGTCTCCTCGGGCTGGTGTCCGTCGCGTTGCAGCAGGACCCGGTCCTCCCGGTACCAGAAGGTGATCCGGCCGCGGTCGCCGTGCACGATCACATACGGTTCCTCGATCTGTTCGGCGCAGAGGGTGAGGGCCGCCGTCACCGGCAGCCCGTCCGAGGTGGTGACGCGTACGCAGGAGGTGTCGTCGGCCTCGATGTCGTGGGCGCGGAACAGCTCGGTCTCGATCGCCGCCACGTCCTCGGCGGTTCCGCTGCCCGCGAGGGCGAGCGCGGTGGCGACGGAGTGCGCCAGCGCGTTGGTCAGGACACCGTCGACGACCTCGGTCTCACCGATTCTGCGCCGCCCGGCCCAGGGCGCCCGGCCGTAGTACGTGTCGTCACGGACCCAGGTGCCCGCGGCGCCGACGCCCCGTACGGTCCCGATGGCGCCGGAGCGCACCAGTTCCCGGATGGCGGGCATGGCGTGCGAACCGAAGGACTGGAAGCCGATCTGGCAGGCGGCGCCAGCCTTCCGCGCTCCGTCGGCAATGCGGAGGTAGTCGGCGTAGGTCGCGGCGGGCGGCTTCTCCAGCAGGATGTGGACACCGCGTTGGGCCGCGGCCAGCGCCAGTTCGGTGTGGGTCTGGATGGGGGTGCACAGGACGGCGACGCGGGCCCCGGTCGCGTCCAGGAGTGCCCCGAAGTCGGCGGACTGCGCGGGCGCCTCCTCCGCCTCCACCTGCGCCTCCACCTGCGCCTCGGCCGGTGCGGCGTCGGCACGTTCGGCGTCGGCCGGGTCGGCCAGTTCGGCATCGCTCAGCGGGTTGACCTCGCAGACGCCCGCCAGCCGGACGAGACCCTGGCGCTGGAGCCGCCGGATGTTGGCGAGGTGCCAGCGGCCGTGGCCGCGGCCGCCCGCGAGCACCAGCGGGGGCGGGGTGACGGGCTGCCCGCTCATCGCGCGCTCCTGGCTCCGGCGGCGGCGAACGGGGTGGCGGCAGTGGTGCTCTTCGGGCGCCGGGCCGTGCGTGCTCTCATGGGTGGGCCCTCCTCGGGAGTCGGGGGATGTGGGGGTCGGTCAGGGAGGCTGCGCGGGACGGTGCGGCGCCGCATGCGGTCAGCCCTTCACGGCGCCGGCGCTGAAGCCGGTGATCAGCCACTTCTGGATGAAGGCGAAGACGATCACCACGGGCACCGCGGCGATGACGCCGCCCGCCGCGAGCGCGCCCAGGTCGACGCTGTCCGCGCCGATGAGGGTGTTCAGGCCGACCGGGATCGTCTGCTTGTCCTGTTCGCTGAGGAACATCAGGGCGAACAGGAAGTGGTTCCAGCTGTGCACGAAGGCGAAGGAGCCGACGGCTATCAGCCCGGGGCGCAGCAGCGGCAGCACCACCAGGCAGAAGCCGCGGAAGCGTGAGCAGCCGTCCACCCAGGCGGACTCTTCGAGGCTGGGCGGCACGTTTCTTATGAAGCCGCTGATCAGGATGATCGACAGGGGCAGCTGGAAGACCGTCTCCGCGATGATCACGCTCCCCAGGGAGTTGATCATCTGGAGGTTCTTGAAGATCTCGAAGAGCGGTACCAGCAGCAGCGCCCCCGGGATGAACTGCGAGCAGAGCAGCGCCAGCATGAAGGGAGTCTTGATCTTGAAGCGGAAGCGGGCCAGCGCGTAGCCGCCCGCCAGCGCGACCAGGGTGGTGGTCAGCAGGGTGCAGACACCGACGAGCACGCTGTTCTGGAAGAAGATCGCGAAGCTGCGCTCGTTCCAGACCTTCGAGAAGTGGTCGTCCGTCATCGGCCACGGCACCAGCGAGGTGGAGCCTGCGGGCCGTACGGAGAAGAGGAACATCCAGTAGAACGGGATAAGAGTGAAGATCAGATAGATCCCGAGCGGGACGTAGAGCTGCCAGCGCGGGGTCTCGTCGAAGGAGCGCTCGCGGCGGCGGCGTACCCGGGGCGGCGGAGGCTCGGCGGCGCTCGGGCCTGCGGAGCTTCCGTCGTTCTTGACGGCGAGTGCGGCACTCACTTTTGGTCGCCTCCGAACTTGCTCAGGCGCAGATAGACGATCGAGCAGAAGAGGAGGATCACGAAGGCGACGGTGGTGAGCGCGGAGGCGTAACCGAAGTCGTGTCCCTCGATGCCGGTATTGGCGACGTAGAGCGGCAGCGTGGTGGTCTCACCGGCTGGTCCGCCGCCGGTGAGCGTGTAGAGCAGGTCGACGTTGTTGAACTCCCAGACACCGCGCAGCAGGGTGGCCAGGACGATCGCGTCCCTCAGGTGCGGCAGCGTGATGTGGAAGAACCTGCGCATCCGCCCGGCGCCGTCCACCGATGCCGCCTCGTACAGCTCCTTCGACACGGACTGCAGGTCGGCGAGGATGAGGATGGCGAAGAAGGGGACGCCGCGCCAGAGTTCGGCGACGGTGGCGGCCCAGAAGACGGTGCCGGTGTCGGAGAGCAGTGAGGTGCCGTACTCGCCGATTCCGGCGTCCGCGAGGTAGCGGCTGAAGCCGGTCGAGGAGTTGTAGAGCAGGATCCAGATGGTGCTGGTGAGCACCCCGGAGACGGCCCACGGCGAGAAGACCATGGCGCGCGAGATGCCGCGGCCGATGAAGGACTGGTTGACGATCAGCGCGAGCGCGAGGCCGAGGAGCAGCTGGAGCACGACCTGGGTGACGACCCACTGGGCGCTGAAGCCCAGTGTCGACCAGAACTGGTCGTCCTCGGTGAAGATCCGCTTGAAGTTGTCGAATCCGGCGTAGCCGTTCCGCCAGGGCTTGGTGACGTTGTAGTTCTGCAGGCTGTAGTAGAAGACGCTGATCACCGGATAGGCGATGAAGCCCAGCATCAACAGCCCCGCGGGGGCGATCAGCAGATACGGCAGCCTGCGGGGGGTCGCCGAGCGGCGCCGGGGCACCTTTGGCGGTTTGGCCACGGCTGGGGCTTGGGCCACGACGCGTCTCCGTTCTTTGTGAAGTGCGGGTTCTTCGTGAAGCTGTTCCTCTGCGCTTGCACTTTCCAGGTACAAAGGGGGAGCAAGCGCTTTCCGAATGGTGTTCGGCAGGCCGGACAAGGGGTGGTGGGGAGGTGCGAGGGTGCGGTGCCCCGGAGGGCTCAGTGCGCGTACGGGTCGGGAACTTCTCCCTGCCGGGCCAGGAAGGCGAAGTCGCAACCCGTGTCGGCCTGGGTGATCTGGTCGTGGTAGAGCGCTCCGTAGCCGCGCTCGTACCGGTTGGGCGGCGGCGTCCAGTCAGCCCGGCGCCGGGCCAACTCCTCGTCGGTGACGTCGAGGTGGAGGCTGCGGGCCTCGACGTCCAGGGTGATCGGATCACCGCTCCGGACGAGTGCGAGAGGCCCGCCGACATACGACTCGGGCGCGATGTGCAGCACGCACGCCCCGTAACTGGTGCCGCTCATACGGGCGTCGGAGAGCCGGACCATGTCCCGCACCCCCTGCTTCAGCAGGTAGTCCGGGAGGGGCAGCATGCCGTACTCGGGCATGCCGGGGCCGCCCTTTGGCCCCGCGTTGCGGAGCACCAGCACATGGTCCGGGGTGAGGGCCAGCGCCGGGTCGTTGATGGTGCGCTGCATCTCGGCGTAGTCGTCGAAGACGACCGCCGGGCCGGTGTGCCGCAGCAGCCGCGGTTCGGCCGCGATGTGCTTGATGACCGCGCCGTCCGGGCAGAGATTTCCCCGGAGCACCGCGACGCCGCCCTCGTCGGCGAGCGGGTTGTCCCGCTCCCGGATGACCTCGGCGTTGTGCACCAGCGCACCGTCCAGCTGCTCGCGCAGAGTGCCGTGCGCGACGGTCGGGCGGTCCAGATGCAGCAGATCACTGATCCGGGCCAGGAAACCGGGCAGGCCACCGGCGAAGTGGAAGTCCTCCATCAGGTACTTCCCGCCGGGCCGCAGATCGGCCAGCACCGGGACGGTACGGGCGATGCGGTCGAAGTCGTCGAGGGTGAGCCGGACTCCGGAGCGGCCCGCCATCGCGATCAGATGGATGACGGCGTTGGTGGAGCCGCCGAGCGCGAGGACGGTGGCGACGGCGTCCTCGTATGCCTCAGCGGTGAGGAGCTTCGACAGCGTCAGCTGCTGCCACACCAGATCGACGATCCGCGCTCCGGAAGCGGCCGCCATCCGGTCATGGCCGGAGTCGACGGCCGGAATGGAGGAGGCCCCCGGCATGGTGACACCCAGCGCCTCGGCGGCGGCCGTCAGGGTCGAGGCGGTGCCCATGGTCATGCAGTGGCCCGGCGAACGGGCGAGCCCGGTCTCCAGCTCGGCCATCTCGCAGTCGCCGATGAGTCCGGCGCGCTTGTCGTCCCAGTACTTCCACATGTCGGTGCCGGAGCCCAGGACCTCGTTGCGCCAGTGGCCCGGGAGCATCGGCCCGGCGGGCACGAAGACGGCCGGCAGGTCGGCGGAGGCCGCGCCCATCAGCAGCGCGGGGGTGGACTTGTCGCAGCCGCCCATCAGCACGGCGCCGTCGACGGGATAGGAGCGCAGCAGCTCCTCCGTCTCCATCGCCAGCATGTTGCGGTAGAGCATCGGGGTCGGCTTCTGGAAGGTCTCCGACAGGGTGGAGACGGGGAATTCGAGCGGGAAGCCGCCCGCCTGCCAGACGCCCCGCTTGACCGCCTGGGCCCGCTCGCGCAAGTGCACGTGGCAGGGGTTGATGTCCGACCAGGTGTTGAGCACCGCGATGACCGGCTTGCCCAGGTGCTCCTCGGGGAGGTAGCCGAGCTGGCGGGTGCGGGCCCGGTGGCTGAACGAACGGAGACCGTCCGTCCCGTACCACTGGTGGCTGCGCAGTTCCTCGGGCGCGAGGCGGGGGTTCACACGGACCACCTCGCGACCAGGTCGGCGACCTCGGCGCGCTCGGGCTCCGGCAGCACCCGGCTCGGCGGGCGTACCTCGCGGCGGCAGAGACCGAGGGAGGCCAGGGCCTCCTTGACGATCGTCACGTTGTCGGCGGACTGCCGGTCGGCGCGGAGTTCCTCGAAGCGGCGGATCCGCTCCCATACCTTCATCGCCGCCACGTAGTCGCCGTCCCGCAGCGCCTCCAGCATGGTGAACGAGACGCCGGGGGCGATGTTGACGAGGCCCGAGGTGAATCCGGTGGCGCCCGTGGCGAAGTAGGAGGGGGCGTACAGCTCGGCAAGGCCCGCGATCCAGACGAACCGCTCCAGCCCCGCGTCCCGGGCGAAGGCGCCGAACCGGGCGGCGTCCGGGACCGCGTACTTCACCCCGATGACGTTGGGGCAGCTGTCGGCGAGGGCGGCTAGCCGGCGCCCGTCCAGCAGCGGATTGCGGATGTAGGGGACCACGCCCAGGGCGGGCACGGCCTCGGCGATGGCCCGGTGGTAGTCGACCCAGCCGTCCTGCGCGATGTAGGGATGCACGGGCTGATGCACCATCACCATCTCGGCGCCGCTGTCCCTCGCATGCTCGGCGGCTGCCACGGCGGTCGGCAGGTCATGACCGACCCCGGCCAGGAGGGTGGCACGGCCGCCCGCCTCGTCGGCGGTCAGCTCGGTGACGGTGCGGCGCTCCTCGGGGGAGAGGGCGTAGAACTCCCCGGTGTTGCCGTTCGGGGTGAGGATGCGCACGCCTCCGTCGAGCAGCCGTCGCACGAGAGCGCGGTGCGTCGCCGTGTCGATGCTCCCGTCCGCGGCGAACGGGGTCACCGGGATCGCGACGACATCGGAGAGAGCCGCCTTGAGCGGTGCGAGGTCCATGGGGGCTGGCCTTTCGTCGGTGCGCCGGTTCACGCCGGGTCACCCCCGTCTTCGTCGTCGGGGAAGCCGCGGCTGACGAACGACGCGATGTGATCGTGCAGAGCACGGGCCGCCGCCGCCCCGTCTCCGTCGAGCGCGAGCCGCAGGATCTCGCGGTGCTCGGCGGCCTCGCGTTCCCAGGTCGGGATCGTCGCCCAGGCCACCGTCGACACCAGGGCGGCCTGGTCGCGAAGCTCGTCGAGCATCTGCGTCAGCAGCGGATTGCCGCACGGCAGATACAGCGCCCGGTGGAAATCCCTGTTCGCCAGCGACCTGTCCGCCTTGTCCCCGGCCGAGTCGGCCCGCTCCAGGGCCTCCTGGGCCGCCTCCAGGGAGACCTTCCGGCCGATGCTGCGACGCAGCGCCTCTGGTTCGAGGAGCAGCCGCACGTCGCACACCTCCCGCGCCATCGTCGCGTCGACAAGCCGCACGATGGCGCCCTTGTACTGGTTCATCACGACGAGGCCGGTGCCGGCCAGGGTCTTCAGCGCCTCACGTACGGGGGTCTTGGACACCCCGAACTGTGCGGCGAGTTCGGTCTCGACGAGCGCCTGTCCTGGCTGGAGCTGCGCCGTGAGGATCGCGTGCTTGATCGCCTCCAGCACGTACTGGGTGCGGGACGGAATCGGGGCGGGCGCAAAGGTCATGGGTGCAGGGCTCTCACATCTCGCGTATCGCGTCTCATATATGACGTACGAAGTACGACGCGATGAAGTTAGAAGGCTGCGCAGGGTTCGTCAACGCTTCTGACAAGAACGGTTTACGGCGCGCCCCGGGGGCCTGCCGTCAACCGAGGCGGGACAGCGCCTCCGTGACGGAGCGCAGATCCGGCCCGGAGGCCAACCCGGCGTGATAGAGCCGCAGCTGGTTCGCCCCGAGCGAGGCCGCGTGCGCGGCGTCCCGCTCGAGGGTGCCGGGGCTTCCCCCCATCCCGGTGACCACCGAGAAATTGGCCGCCAGCACACCGGTCCGCCCCGCGAACGGCCCGAGTACCGCCTCCCGCGCCGCGTCGCCGCCGGTGCAGGGCAGCACCACGCCGTCCGCCACGGAGAGGATGCTCCGCGCGTCCACGCCGACGTTCGCCCCGGAACGGTAGGGCGCCGGATCGGCATGCAACAGCACCTGGAAGCCCGGCCTCGCGGCCGCCCGCACGGCGCCGATGGCGGACTCCTGGAGCGTACGGGCGACATGGCCGCGCCACCGGAGTGAACCTGCGGCGAGCCGGGCACCGAGCAGTTCCTCCACGCCGGACCAGCCCGCCTCCGCCGAACCGGAACCGGCCCAGGCCGGCTCCAGAGCGCGGCGCACCGCACCTGCCAGCTCCTCCGCCGCCACGCCGTGTTCGCCGTATCCGGCCCGGCAGGTGGCGCAGAAGCACAGCGACATCAGATACTGCGCGGCCTCGCCGAGCCCGACGCCGCCCGCCTTGTCGTGGGCGTGCAGATGGGCGAAGCCGTACCAGCCGCAGGACTCCAGCTCGGTGCCGTGTGCACCGGGGCGCACCGCCGCCTCGGCCGCCAGGCCGACGAGATAGGCGCGGACGGCGGGCTGGGCGATGCACGGCGCCCACGGATAGCGGTCGCCGTACGCGTTGGTCACGCTGACACCCGGATGCTCGGCGCCCTGCCGCGAGTTGTGCGCGAGCACCACCCAGCTGTGCACCTCGAGGCCCGCGTCCGTCAGGGCCTGGGCGGCTTCGGCGTAGGGATCGTCGGAGGCGACCCAGGACTGCTCGTAGGGGCGCAGCTCCTGCCCCTTCCACCGACCGGCATCCGGTGGGTAGAGCACCGCGGAGTGCTCGGCGGTGACGATCCGGTGGCCGGGATGGCGCGGTGTCAGCGCCCGGGTCGAGTGGTACGCGGAGGCGAGCGTCACCTGCTGGACACCCAGGCCGGAGACGCGGGCGGCCGCGTCCGGATCCCCGAGGACGTCCCAGGGGTAGAGGAAGGCGGAGGTCTTCACCGGGGTCATGATCGCTCCCTGGGGGCTACAGTTCGGGCCCAAAGTATGATCAGCGCCCAACGGCCGTGACCAGAGCCGCGACGGCAGGCGGCAACAAGTGGCGCGTCCCGCGCGGGCCCGCCGTACACGCACCAGGTCGCAAGGCCGGTCCGCGCACCCGCCCTCGCGTTCGTAGCCGTAGTCGCACCCGCAGCCGCAGCCGCACCAGCGTCCGACACCGCATCAGCACTCGCCCGAGGAGACTCGCATGCCCGCACCCCGCACCGTCCTGCTCACCGGCGCCGCCGGCGGACTCGGCACCCTCATGCGGGAACTGCTGCCCGCTTACGGATACGAGCTGCGCCTCCTCGACGTCACCCCCATGGAGGACGAACCGGACGCGATCACCGCCGACCTCGGCGACCGTGAGGCGCTGCGGGAGGCCGTGCGCGGGGTCGACGCGGTGATCCATCTCGCGGGCATCTCCCTGGAAGCCCCGTTCGACATGATCCTGCGGGCCAACATCGAGGGCACGTACAACCTCTACGAGGCGGCGCGCGAGGAAGGTGTGCGGCGGATCGTCTTCGCCTCCTCCAACCACGCGATCGGCTTCACCCCGCGCCCGCTCCCGGGCGACCCGCTCCTCCCCGACGGCGCTCCGCACCGCCCCGACACCTTCTACGGCCTCTCCAAGTCCTTCGGTGAGGATCTCGCCCAGCTGTACTGGGACCGGCACGGCATGGAGACCGTCTCCGTCCGCATCGGCTCCTGCTTCCCGGAGCCGACATCGGTGCGGATGCTGTCCCTGTGGATGAGCCCTGGAGACGGAGCCCGGCTCCTCCACGCGGCACTCACCGCGCGGGACGTGGGGCACACCGTCGTCTACGGCTCCTCCGCCAACACCCGCCTGTGGTGGGACCTGACGACCGCACGGTCCCTGGGATACGAGCCGCAGGACGACTCGGAGCCGTACGCGGAGCGGCTGATCGCCGAACAGGGCGAACTGCGCCCGGACGACCCGGCGCACACCCGCCTGGGCGGCCACTTCGTGACGGACCCGCCGCTCTGGCCGCGCCCGGCGAGCTGAGCGGGGCCGGCCGCAGCCGACGGCGGTATGGTGGCCGATCCGGCGCTCTGCTACGTTTCCTGGCCGGGGTCGCGACTCGCTGAGGCCGTGACTCGGCAGGACCGCACAGCCGGGTGTCCACGAGCGGAGAAGCGGCGTCCCGGCGGATCGA
Organism: Streptomyces gossypii; assembly: GCF_025165795.1. GTDB lineage: Bacteria > Actinomycetota > Actinomycetes > Streptomycetales > Streptomycetaceae > Streptomyces > Streptomyces gossypii. The sequence continues at coordinate 382,708 of NZ_JAJAGO010000007.1, read as the reverse complement.
CGGACCCCTCCGCACGGCGGCTCTTCCGACCTGCACGACGCGCAGACACGGCACGCAGACACGGCACCACGACGCTGAACCGGCGGGACACGACGCCCGGTCCAGCGGTACCCGCTCCCCCCCGGACGTCCCGAAGACCTCTCCACGGAGTGATCGCGGCACCGTGCCGAGAGGCGCCGAAGGAGGAACAGCTATGAGCGTCGCCTGGCTGAAGGTCCACGACGCGGAGGGGGCCGACACCCTCGCCGTCTGCTTTCCACCCGCCGGTGCCGACGACTCGGCCTTCGCCGGCTGGCACGGGGCCCTTCCCGAGGGCACCGCGCTCGCCCTGGTCATGCCGCCCGGCCGGGGCTCCCGGACGGACGAACCACCCGTCACCGACCTGGCGCGGTACGCGGATGCCGTGGCCACCGGCATCCGCGCGGTCGCCGCGGGACGGCGGCTGGTCCTGATCGGTGTCGGTCTGGGGGCGTTGGCGGCGTACGAGACGTGCCGCCGCCTGCTGGACGCCGGAGTGCCGGTAGCCCGGCTGGGTGCGGTGGCCGGGCGGGCGCCCGGAGACTTCCACGGCGCCGCCGTCCCGGAAGCCCCGGCCGGGCCCGGCCCGGAGGACGTGCCGCCGTCCCCGCTCCACGCGGACCTGCGTCTGGCCGACAGCTACGACGGCCGCCGGTCACCCGCGCTCGCGGTCGGCCTGCGCGCGGTGTGGGCCACCGGCGACGCGCGCGTGCCGCTGGCAGTGGCACGCAGATGGACCGGCTGGAGCACCGGCGACCGTGCCGCGATCGGTGTCGAGGGGGGACACGACGTCCATCTGGAGTGTCCCGCGGCGGTCCTCTCGGCGTGCCTGGACGACCGCCCCGCCGGCGACCGCCCCGCGGACGGTTCCACCCCCGCGCCCGCCCGCGGGGCCCGCCCGAGCCGTCGCGCGGTGCTCGGCGCCGGGGCCACGGCGGTCACGGGCGCTGTGCTGTCCCCGGCCGCCGAAGCGGCGGCCGCGCCCCGTCCGAGTGCCGCTGCCGCGCCCGCTGCCGAGGGCCGTGCCGGGGACTCCTTCGACGGTGATCCCACCGATCCCGTGGCGCTCGCCGTCGCGATGATCCGGCAGAACACCAGCAATCCCGGTGACGGAGCGGTCACCCTGCCGCACGCCCGCATGCTCCAGGGCCTCTTCGAGGCAGCCGGGGTGCCCACCGAGATGGTGCCGACGCCGAAGAAGGACAACGTCCACTTCTTCGCGCGCGTCCCAGGCAGCAAGCCCGCAGGGAAGAAGCCGCTGCTGTTCCTCGGCCACAGTGACGTGGTTCCCGCCACGGGGGACACCTGGACCGTCGAGCCCTTTGCCGGGCACATCGAGGACGGAAGACTGTACGGCCGGGGCGCGCTCGACATGAAGGGGGTCAACGCCGCCTTCGTGGCAGCCCTGCTGCGCCATGTGCGGGAAGGTGCGCGCTTCGACCGCGACATCGTCTTCTGGTCCGACTGCGACGAGGAGCAGGGGCCCCACGGGGTGCGCTGGTTCCTCGACGAGCACCCGGACAAGGTCGATCCCGGTGTGGTCCTCACGGAGGGCGGCTGGCTGCTCAACCAGCGTGACGGCACCACCCCCATGGTCGCCACGCTCACGTGCAACGACCGGCGCTTCATGCCGCTGCGGCTGGAGACCACCTCGTACGCCACACACACCTCCAAGCCGTTCGCCGGGCAGGCGGTCATCCGGCTGGGCCGGATGCTGGAGCGGCTGGGCGAGTGGCGCGCGCACATCCGCCCCAACGCGCTGTCGCGCCGGTACTTCACCGAACTCGCCCGGGCCACCACCGACCCGGTCCTCGCAGCGGCCGTCCGCCGGATGCTCGACGCCCGGACCCAGGCGGCCCGGGACCGGGCGGGCGAGGAGGTGGTCCGGCTCAGCGAGACCCCGGAACTGCACAACGCCATGCTGCGGACCACGGCCGCCTTCACCGCGACCAGCGCGGGTTACTACGTCAGCATCGTGCCGGGAACCGCCACCGCCGACTTCCGGGTCGCGTTCCTGCCGGGGGGCGGCGACGACCCCGGCCGTGTCGTCGCCGAGCTGCGCACACTCCTCGGGGAAGGGGCCACCTTGCAGGTGGTCGGCAGCCCGGGAGAGACCGAGCAGCAAACGCTGGACCGGGCGCGCCAGTACCTGTCCATTCCGGACTCCAGCACCGACACGGACGTCTTCCGCGCCTGGGAGGAGGCCGTACGGCAGAGCCACCCGGGCGTACGGGCGTCAGCGTGCCAGTTCGAGGCCGTGACGAGCGCGGTGCCGTTCCGCCAGCGTGGCATCCCGGTGTACGGCATTTACCCGTTCGCGGTCACCCGGGACATGCTCAAGCGCATGCACGGCACGGACGAGCACATCGGCGCCGCCGCCCTGCGGCAGGGCACCGAGACGCTCTACCAACTCCTCGCGCGGCTGCGCGTCTAAGAGCCCCTCACAGAATGGGCGGCCGATCAGCTTGCGGCGTCTGGTGCGTGCGCTCGCAAGGCGGAGGATCGTCCTCGTACTGGGCGTACATGGACGACTCCGACAACGCGGCGAGCGCGCGTGCCAGGCGTCGCAAGCCGACCGCCCATTCTGTCAGGGGCTCTAAGGGCTGTCCCGCCGGCGAACCGCCATGCCGTCGCCGGGCGTTCTACGGACGGCCGAGCGCCCGGAACTCCCAGCCGGCCGCACGCCATCGGGAGGCGTCCAGGGTGTTGCGGCCGTCGATGATCCGACGCCGTGCCACCGTCCCGCTCAGCTCCACGGGATCGATGTCCCCGAATTCTGGCCACTCGGTGAGATGCAGCAGCACATGGGCTCCGCAGGCGGCCTTGGTGACCGACTCGGCGAAGGCCAGCGCCGGGAAGGACTTGCGGGCGTTGTCGGTCGCCTTCGGGTCGTAGACGGTCACCTCGGCCCCCTGTTGCCGTATCCGCTCGGCCACCGCGAGCGCCGGCGAGTCGCGTACGTCGTCGGAGTCGGGCTTGAAGGCCGCTCCCAGCACCGTGATCCGCCGCCCGTGGAACGTCCCGCCGCCGAACCGCCTGGCCAGGTCGACCACCGCGGCACGCCGCCGCAGATTGATCTCGTCCACCTCCCGCAGGAACCGTACGGCCGGGCTGACGCCCAGCTCCTCGGCCCGTGCCATGAACGCGCGGATGTCCTTGGGCAGACAGCCCCCGCCGAAGCCGACCCCCGAACGCAGGAACCGGCCGCCGATCCGCGGGTCGTACGAGAGTGCCTCCGCCAGCTGCTGTACGTCCGCTCCCGCCACCTCGCACACTTCGGCCATGGCGTTGATGAAGGAGATCTTCGTGGCGAGGAAGGAGTTCGCCGCGACCTTGACCAGCTCCGCGGTGGCGAGGTCGGTGACCACCAGGGGCACCGCTGCGGGGCCGTCCGCCGGTTCCAGCAGGGGTGCGTAGACCTCGCGCAGCAGCCGCTCCGCCCGGTCCGAGGCGACACCGAGGACCAGCCGGTCCGGCCGCAGGGTGTCGCGCACCGCGAACCCCTCGCGCAGGAACTCCGGATTCCAGGCCACCTCGGCGTCCCGCCCCGCCGGGGCCAGCTCCGCCAGCCGGGCCGCCAGCCGCTCGGCCGTGCCCACCGGAACGGTGGACTTGCCCACCAGCAGACACGGTCGGGACAGATGCGGGCCGAGCCCTTCCACGACCGCTTCCGTGTAACGCAGGTCGGCACCCGGTCCGTCGGTGCGCTGCGGAGTCCCCACGCACGAGAAGTGCACCTCGGCGAAGGCCGCCACCTCCTCGTACGAGGTGGTGAACCGCAGGCGCCCCGAGGCGAGTTGATCGCGCAGGAGCGATTCGAGCCCGGGTTCGTGGAACGGGAGGCGGCCCGCCGAGAGGGACGCGGCCTTCTCGGCGTCCACGTCCATGCCCAGCGTCTCGAACCCGAGGGCGGCCATGCAGACCGCGTGGGTGGTTCCCAGATATCCGGTGCCGATCACCGAGATACGGCGGTCATGGGGTGATGGCGGCGCCGGGACGCCTGCTTCGGTCTCGTTCCTCACGGGGGACTCCTCGAACTCATGGCCCTGCCTGGTGTGGGGCACTCGTGTCGCTGCCCTCCTGGTGGTGGAGGTGGTGCGGTCGCCGCTGTTCCTGACGGTGACGGTGGGAGTTCGCCCGGGACGGGCTACGGACGCGTCACCTGACCCCCTGATCGAGACGGCTCCGCACGGGTGGGACCACGGCAGCCGTCTTCTCCCGGGACCTGCGGCGCAGCCCGTCCGCGCTGAGCAGTGTCAGCGCGGTCCAGATCAGCACGAATCCGATCCAGCGCGAGGCGGGCATCGACTCGTGGAACAGCAGGACCCCGATCAGCAGTTGCAGAATGGGCGTCAGGTACTGCAGCAGCCCGATGGTGGTGAGCGGGAGCCGCCGGGCGGCGGCCGCGAACAGCAGCAGGGGAGTCGCGACGGTCACCCCGCCCACGGCGAGCAGCACCGCATGCCAGGGCGCGTCGTCGGTGAACGTCCCGTTTCCGGTGGCCACATAGACGGCCAGGCCGCCCGCGGCCACCGGGGCGAGGGTGAGCGACTCGGTCGTCAGGCCCACTATCGCCCCGACATCTCCGCCCACCTGCTTCTTGATCAGTCCGTAGAGGGCGAACGAGGTGGCGAGGACCAGCGCGATCCATGGTGGACGCCCGTAGTCGACGGTGAGGACGACCACGGCCAGCGCCCCCATGGCGACCGCCGTCCACTGCAGCGGGCGCAGCCGTTCGCGCAGGATGAGCACGGCGAGCGCCACGGTCACCAGCGGGTTGATGAAGTACCCCAGGGCCGCCTCGATGACATGGCCGGAGTTCACGGCGTAGACATAGCAGCCCGAGTTCACCGCGAGCACCGTGGCCGCTCCTGCCAGCGACGCCACCCGCCGCCGGTCGCGGAGCACCGTGCGCAGCCGGCGGACGGCGCCGGTGGCCGCGATGACCAGCACACAGAGCGGCAGCGTCCACATGAGCCGGTGCAGCAGGATCTCCAGCGCGCTGGCACTCTCCAGAAGCCGGAAGTACAGCGGGAACAGACCCCACAGGGTGTAGGCACCGAGCCCGAACAGCACTCCTTGGCGTGAGGTCGTCATGCTGGTGCCTGCTGCCCGCTCTTCCCCGCCGTCGCCAGGGCATCGCGGGGGCGGAAGCGGCGGATCCGCCGGCACGCCTCCTCGATGACCGCGTCCTCCTTGGCGAAGCAGAACCGCAGCAGGCCCTCGCCGTTCGCACCCTGGTAGAAGGCGCTCCCCGGCACCGACGCGACACCCCCGTGTTCCAGGAGCCCCATCGCCGCGCCGCGAGCGGTCTGGAATCCCCAGTCGGAGACGTCGGCGAGCACGTAGTACGCCCCGTCCGGGATGATGGGGGACATGCCTGCCGCGGACAGCGCGTCGCACAACTGGTCGCGTTTGCGGTGGTAGGCCGACGCCATCCCGCTGAAGTAGGAGGGTGGCAGGGCGAATCCGGCCAGCACGCCGTGCTGGAGGGGATTGGGCGCGCACACGTAGTACAGGTCGTTGACAAGGGCTATCGCCCGTGACAACGGCTCGGGTGCCACCGCGTAGCCGAGCCGCCATCCCGTGATGCTGAACGTCTTGGACAGCCCCATGATGGTGACCGAGCGGTTCCACAGGTCTCCCACCGTGGCGGGGGAGAGGTGCTGCCGGCCGTCGTAGCGGATGTACTCGTAGATCTCGTCGCTGATGACGAGCAGATCCTGGTCGTGCGCGACCCGCGCGACCGCCTCCAGTTCGGCCCGGCTGAACATCTTGCCGCTGGGGTTCGACGGAGTGCACACCACGAGGGCCCGGGTGTTGGGGCGCAGTGCGGCCCGCAGCGCCTCCTCGGAGAGTGTGAACCGCGGTGGCGCGAGGGTGAGGAACTGCGGCTCCAGCCCGGCGATCACCGCGCCGTTGACGTGATAGCCGTAGTACGGCTCCATGATCAGGATGCCGTCACCGGGATTGAGCAGCGCGTTGACGGCCGCGGCGTACGCACCGGTCGCGCCCACGGTGACCACGACCTCACCGCCGGGATCGGCCTGGAGGCAGTTGTCCCGCGCCAGCTTCTCCGCGATCGCCCGGCGCAGCGCGAGATGCCCCTCGGTGTAGGTGTAGGTGCTCTCGTCGGCGTCGATCGCCGCCCTGGCCGCCCCGGCGACGACCGGAGGGGTCGGCAGGTCGCAGATCCCCTGCCCGAGGTTGATGGCCCCGGCCCGGTCGCTCTCCCGGCTCATCCGCCGGATGTCCGACTGGGCCAGCCCGCGCAGGCGGTCCGCGACGAAGTGCGACGCCGTCCCGGGGCGCGTCGTCTCCGCCATCAGGAGGCCCTCTGCGGCACCGCGAGGGGCCCGGCGCCCGGCGACGCCTCCTCCCGGGCCGTCCTGCTGGAGAACTCTGCGATCGTACGGCGCAGCCCGTCCTCCAGATCGATCTTCGGCTCCCAGCCGAACAGTGCGCCCGCCCGGGATATGTCGGGGCGGCGGCGGGTCGGATCGTCCTCGGGGAGCGGCCGGAAGACCAGTTCGGACGACGAGCCGGCCAGCCGCCTGATCTCGCGGGCGATCTGCTCGACTGTCGTCTCCTGTGGGTTGCCCAGGTTCACCGGCTCGGCGTCGGTCTCGGTGCGCATGAAGCGGACGATGGCGTCGACGAGGTCGTCGACATAGCACAGGGACCGTGTCTGGCTGCCGTCTCCGTAGACGGTGAGGGGCTCGCCGCGCAGCGCCTGCACGGTGAAGTTCGACACCACCCTCCCGTCGTTCTCCTGCATACGCGGCCCGTAGGTGTTGAAGATCCGCCCGAGCCGGATCTCCACGCCGTACTGCCGTGCGAAGCTCACCGCGAGGGCCTCCGCACAGCGCTTCCCCTCGTCGTAGCAGGCCCGGATGCCGACTGGATTGACATGCCCCCAATATCCCTCGGGCTGGGGATGCACCTCGGGGTCGCCGTACACCTCGGAGGTGGAGGCGACGAACAGCCGGGCACCGGTTTCGCGCGCCAGCTCGAGGGTGTTCAGTGTGCCCTGCACGCTGATGCGGATGGTGCGTACCGGGTTCCGCTGGTAGTGGGTGGGGGAAGCCGGGCAGGCGAGATGGTAGATCTGGTCGACCTCGACGTGAAAGGGCTCGGCGACGTCGTGCCGCGTGAACTCGAAGCGGGGACTCTCGAGCAGATGGCTGATGTTGCGGCGCTGCCCGGTGAAGAGATTGTCCATGCAGACGACTTCGTGGCCGTCGTCGAGTAACCGTTCGCAGAGATGCGACCCGATGAATCCGGCGCCACCTGTGACAAGAACGCGTCTACGCATGAGGAGATGACCTTTCGTCACTCATTGAAGAGGCGAGGAGCGGTCGGCTGTACCGCTACCGCATGGAAAGACCGCCGTTGCAGTCGATCGTTTCTCCGGTGACGAAGGTGCTTTCGACCAGGTACTCGATCGTGCGGGCGACATCGCCCACATTTCCCGCGCGCTTGAGCGGGGTGCTCTCGATGAACTGCTGCATTTTCGCTTCGGACGTCACGCGCTTGTGGAAGCGGGTGTCGATGATTCCGGGCGACACCGCGTTGACCCGGATGAGCGGTGCGAGCTCATTGGCGGCGCCCCGGGTGAAAGCATCCATGGCGGCCTTGGAGGCGCCGTACGCCGTCGCAGTCGGCGCCCCGTGACGCATGGCGATGGAGGTCACGTTGACGACACAGGGGTCGGTGCCCTGGCGGAGCAGTCCGGTGCACAGACCGGTCAGCCGCATCGCCGAGAAGGTGTTGAGCGCGAACGTCGCGGTGAGGTGCTCCCAGGACAGGTCCGCCACGGACTGCCGCTCGATCATTCCGCCGGTGTTGTTGACCAGGACGTCCAGCACATCGGTGCGCTTGCCGATCTCCTCGGACAGCGCCGTGCAGCCCGCGTCCGAGGTCAGATCCGCCTCGATCACCTCGATATCGGCGCAGACCGGTGCCAGCTCCTCGCGCAGGGCGAGGGCGTCCGCCTTGGACGTGTGGTATTGCAGAATCAGCCGGTTCCCGGGGGCCAGCTGCCTAGCCGTAGCCGCTCCGATGCCCATCCCGGCACCCGTGATCACGAGGGTCTTCCTCGACATGCACTCATCCGTTTCCGGCCGAAGGTACGGCCCGTCTTTGCCGACTGCCTGACGCGGCACTAGGGCGCGTCCGACAGGCCGATGACGTCACTGAACCGCAGGGCGAGCGCCTCCGGCACATTCATGTTGGCTGCGTGCTTCTTCGCCTGAGCGGTCAGCAGTTCCGGCTTCCGGGCCCATTCGGGCACCGTCTCCCAGCAGGCCCGCGTCGAAGCGGCGAGAATATCTCGGGCCTCGTCCGGCCTCATGTTTCCGGTGGCCCGCGAATGTTCCAGAGCCAGCGCCAGTTCCTTCTTCGCGTTTACCGCGCACATGGTCCACTTGGGCAGCACGGTCATGGTGGCACCGGAATGGACCCCGAAGACGCCGATGTTCCGCCGTACCCGCGAGTCCGAGACCGTGTTGATGGCGACCTTGAGATAGGTCCCCAGGACCGTGGACCTGCGCAGTTCCGGATAGAACTCGCGCAGCCGGTCCACCGTCCGTCTGGCGCGCTCCCGCATTTCCGGGTGCCCCTCGGCCAGATAGTGTGCGTACTCGGCCGGGGGATCGCAGGAGACCGGGTCCATCACCCTGTTCAGCACGTGCGCGGCCGGCGGGTGGTAGATCATCGCGACATGCTCGTTGAGCGGGCTGAGCATGCCGCCGTAGGAGTCCTCCAGCTTCAGGCAGGTGAAGTTCTTGTCCGTGCCGTCAGGGAGATCGACGTAGAGGATTTCGCGCAGAGCCATGAACAGCTGCGGGAACTCGATGTCCGGGTTGAGCCGCTTGGCCATCCCGAAGGCGGCCGTCGCGAGGCAGAGACCGACCTGGTCCGCGACCAGTGTGTATCCGGTCCCGTCGGCCGCCGTGCAGGCGACCTCGTACCGGCCGTCGGCGAGACGGTTCACCGATCCCACCCTGGTGCCTTCGCGGAAGTCGACCCCGCACTGCCGGAGTTCCCAGTCGAGCACGGTGGACACGAGCACCGGGTTCATCCCCCGCTGCGGAGTCAGGAACCCGGCCGCCACATCGTCGACGCCCTCGACGGCCGGGACCTCGCGGCAGATCACCGACGGTTCGCCGAAGACGGCGTTCGCCGGGTCCTCCTCGCAACGCTGGGCATAGTGCGCGCGGATGACGTCCATGTTCGTACGGCACTGGCCGACGATGTCGTGGCCGTCGTCCATCATGCTCTGGGAGGCGATGATGCGGCTGTAGGTCTTGCCGCCGTAGATCAGCTCGGGGAAGAACCGTTCGTTTTCGATGCGGCCGTCCAGGCAGTCGCGTGCGCTCTGCGGGTCGAATGGGTACTCGGCACCGCTGTGGTTCTCGCTGACGATGTTGCTGGTCCGGGTGCACACCGGGTACGTGCCCCCGGAGCGGGCCTGCTGCTCCTCCAGGACGATGACGTCGTACCCCGCCCGGCTGCGGGTGAGGGCGGAGAGGCAGCCCGCGATCCCCGCGCCGATCACCACATGGACTTCCCGGCGCTTCACTCCCCGCCCTCCCGGTCTCCGGTGGTCGCGTATGCCGCGTGCACCCGGGTGAGTGCGGCGGCGACGCCGCGGATGTCGTCCTCCGTGTGGTTGGCCGCTATGCACAGCCGCAGTTGTGCGGATCTCCTGCGGACGATGGGGAAGAAGACCACGGAGGCGAAGTAGCCCGTTTCGAGGAGGTCCTCGCCGGCCTTGAGCGCGTTCTCCTCGTCTCCGATCGGAACCATCCGGATGGGACTGAACGGCAGTGGCCTCCCCATGAGTTCATCGAACAGCGCCACCCGCTCGCGCAGGGTCTGCTGCAAAGGGGCGATCGCGCCTTCGTGGTGCAGTTCCACCACGGCGCGACACGCGTACACCGCCTGGAAGGTCTGTGCCGCGGAGAACGCGTAGACTTGGCCGTAGGAGCGGATCAGCTGCTCCCGCCACTCACCCTGGACGAGCAGCCCGCCGCCGTAGGCACCGAATCCCTTCGACAGCGAATACGTCAGGATGACGCGGTCGGGAATGTCGCCCGTGATCTGGCTGAGGACCTGTCCCTCCCCCCGCTCTCCGAAGATGCCCAGGCCGTGGGCGTCGTCGATGTACAGGAAGAAGTCCAGTTCTTCGGCCATGGCGAGAAGTTCGCGGGCCGGGCACAGGCCGCCCATCGAATAGATGCCGTCGGCCACGTAGACCGGCGTCTCGCCCCGCGCACGCGCGGCCGTGACCTGTTGCCGCAGGTCGTCGAGCGAGTTGTGCGCGACCGTCTCCACCGTCGCTTCAGCGGCCAGCACCGGCTTCAGGTACTGCATGGACGAGTGGGCGAACTGGTCGAAGATCAGGCATGTCCTGTGCGTCGCGCCTTCCTCGAAGAGCACACCACTGGCGAGGAGCGGCATGAGGGAGATGTGCGCGGTGGTCGTCGAGGGGAAGGTGATGGCGCGGCCCCGGTACAGGGCTGACAACTCCTCTTCGAGAAGTCGCTGCGGCTCGATGGAGAAGCGCGAGCGGGCACAGCAGAAGTTCATCCCCCACTGCTCCTCCACCGACCTCGCCGCCGCTATGACACGGGGGTGAAGATCAAGGCCGAGGTAGGAGCAGTTGACGAATTCGACGACGTCCCGGCCGTCCGGGAGGAAGACGCTCTTCCCGTTGCGTCCGGTGATGCTCACCTGCATCAGGCTGCTGTCGACCGCGCGCTCGTACTGGGCGGACGACTCCTTGACGACGAAAGGGGTGTTCCTGAGCCGAGCAGTGCCGGAATCTGATCCCATATCGACCTCGATAACAGTCGGATAATGCTGGCAGTGACTGATTGACGGCATGCCTGTGCGCCGCGATCTCCAGGAGGCTGATCGGATCACGGGCGTGAAAATGGCGCCCCTGGGGTCGGGGGCGGGCCGCCAGTTTACGCAGATTCCACAGGCAAGAAGGACTCGGAGGCGGGCGAAGGCGGATGAAGTCCGCAGCCAGTCTGAGGCGGTGTCGTCAACACCGTGAAATGCATGCGCACTCGCATGAATGTGACTCCACGTGTGTTCCCGGTGGACGTCCGAACGGAACTGTCGCCGGAGACTCCTGCGCTACAGGTGTGATTCCCTCGCGTCTCACCTCCTGATCTGATTGAAGCGTAACCTAACGGCCTCGGGAGATCCAGGGCAACAATCTCCACATGTATGGCCTGTTCCGGTCTCGCCTTTCCGTGTCTGCATATCTCGACATTTGGGTTCCAGCTCACAAAAGGTACATAGCACCCATGCCCCGTGGCTGCCCGTATTCGAAGGAATGCATATGCCAGAACAGTCCGCACGCTCGATGAATTGACGAAACCTGGACCGCGCGAGGCGGATATCCTCCATCGTGCGGACGATCACCACGGCGAACCGGGGGAGTCACAGCCGATTCCTTCCGGCCATGAACGATTCGCACCGCCCCGGCGCACCCGGCCCATGGGTTTCAGAAGCACCAGGGGAATCTGCCGGCGATCTGCTGAACGGTCTTCTTCCGCTCGCTGTAGATCGTTTATCCTGGAACCGGAGGTCGATGGACGCGGATGGCACCAGGTTCTCCCCGGTCAGTGGCCTGAACTGTCCGCTGCCTGGGGTGCGACAGGTGTCGTGGACGGAGGGTTCCTGGCGATCTCGCGTCCCTGCGTGAAGTCCGGGGCGCGCCGGATGATCCCGCGATGCCGTGTGCGCGGGGCCCGGCTTTTGTCAGTCACCGCCGACGGGGTCATGGCATCGCCGGGGACCACGGCTGTACCGCGCTTCGCCTCCGCACGATCCAGGCCATCCATGCGATCTTGACTCCGCGACTATTCAGGACGATAGGGGTCCACAGTTCTGGAGTGGCTTTAACGCCGAATCAAGTATTGCTGCGACAGTCGCATGGCTGGGTAGGATGGAACCGGTCTCCGCACGTGCGTTGAATTTTTCTTCTATGATATCCGTAAACCTATCCCATTGAGCCGCCAGAGGCTCGGGGTATTCGGAGCACTCGATCTGCTCTGACACTTGGTTGGGCCTTGCGTAGACGGTGACGGACGGGTGCAAAAGGTCTGCCACGATAGTTCTGTTCTGCTCGGATATCGTCAATCGACGTGTCGGCCGGGATGACACTCTACTTGCCGGCAAGGCCGCGATGCGAGCACCCGAAAACTCCAGTTCAGCTTCCACGGTATCCTCTCCGGTTCTTCCCTGGCAGCTGTGGCGCCCGGTGGCAGAGTTGACGGTTTTCGGGGTTTCCTCATCAAAGAGGCGAAGGGCGATGTCGATGTCGTGTACCAGCAGATCCCACGTAACGCCCGCATGCATACGCGGAGAGTAACTCGAGAGCCGATGCGTATGAAGTGCCTGCGGAGATTCCACGTGCGATAGAGCCTCGAGGACCGCGGGGTTGAATCTTTCGATAACCCGCACATCAATGGAACGTCTCGGCGCAACGCGGTGTCAACTATATCCTTGCTTCCGCTCAGGCTCGCGCACAAGGGCTTCTCCACGAAAAGTGGGAGGTCCTCCGACAGCACATCCAAAGCGGTCTTTCGGTGCTGGTCTGTCGAGGAAGCGACAACGACAGCGTCCACGTTGGAAAGGTTCTCGACCTCTGGCATCCAATCTGCCCCAAAGTACCTTGCCAGTCTGCGTCCTCGGTGCTCTGCGGGGTCCACCGCTGGTCAGCCCAGCCATGGGCGAGCGGACCGCGCTCCAGCTTCCGCTCCAGTTTCGTGATCTGGTCTACCGAAAGCCCCGGGCGCCCTGGCGATCCCTTCGACCGAACGCCTTCTTCGCCCTGCTCGCGCCACTGACGGCGCCATCGCTCCACCGACCGCTCGCTCACCCGCAGCGCGGCCGCGATCTCCCGGTTCTTCGCGCCGCTCTCGAAGCGACCGACCGCTTCCAGCCGGATCCGCTCTCTTGCAGCCCTCTTGGCATCGGTCAAACCGCCACCCTGCGCGTATCTCACACCCCACAGCTACCGACCCGACTCAGCCCCTGTCAGGCGAACGGCCCGACATCACCCAATCAAGTTCAGTAGCAAGCGTTATCTCTTATAAGAGCTGCCCCGTACTGCTGGTTACGGGTGAGATGATCTTCTCGTGGCTGGTGTGGTCAATGGCTTCCGAGCCGTCCTGGACAGGCACGTTCAGGGGCCGAGCCCGCACAGCTCTTGGTCACCTCGAACCGCCGCGAGCGCGGCCAGGCCGAACTCCCGGCCTGGAAGGTTCGCGCTGCGTGGCCGTGTTCTTTGTTGAGGGAGAGGCGATGAGATCGCGCGGATGTTCCAAGTGAGTCGCGGCACTGTTCAGGTCGATGGGGTCCACGCAGCCCCATGACGCCCAGACTGCTCGCGCACCTGCGGCTTGTGCGCACTCGATGTCGAGTGGACTGTCCCCGATGTAGGTGCAGTCGGCCGGGCTGATGCTGAGCCGGTCGCAGACGGCCAGCAGTCCTTCCCGCGCTGAGGGCTCGAAGAGCCGCGTGGTAGTTCCCGAGGTCGCGCTGTTCGCAGGTGCGGCCGAGGAGGCAGGACAGCATGTCCACCGGTGAGCCGATGGGGTAGGCGGCGATCACCCGTTCCCTGCCGGGTGCTTCTCCTCCGGCTTGGAGGACCGCAGCCGCGTAGGCGGCGGGGACGACGGTGTCCGTCTTGATGAGGGTTCCGTCCATGTCCCAGACGACTGCCGTTGTGTGCTCTCCCAGTGTCATGAGTTACACGTCCTTGCCAAGTCCGCTGACAGAGGTCGGCGTTTGCGAGGTTCCTGGCGCGAACACGGCCGCAGCCCCGCGCAGTGTTCACGCGGACGTTGACCACACCTCGCCCCCAGAGGCCGTTTTCTGTCAGTGCTTCATCCGGAGACGGTGTTCTCGCCGGTGAGGCGGCGGGCCCGCACGGTCGAGCAGCTGGGTGTCGACCACGACGCTCCGCTTCCTTCCTGCCCACGGCCCTTTGCCTGCGTCCGGGCGCCGACTCGGGACAGCCTGCGCACCACGGTGGGATTCTCCCAGCGGCACCCGGCGCGACTCCAGGAGCTCGCGGACGGGTGCCGCCGAAGGAGACGACCGCGTCGGTGCCTTGCGGCGGCTACGGCAGCCGGTCTGACCGCGTCCGAGGCACTGAGAGGCTCATCTTGGGGACTTTCCTGCTCGGTGAGGGCGTTGTCCGGGCAGGTGCTCTCGTGCCACTGCCAGCCGGCAGCCCCTCAGACTCGGGCGGTGAATTTGACCTCGACCAGCAGCTCGGGGAAGGCCAGCCGGGGGGTGCCGATCATTGTGCTCGCCACCTGAGGGTCCGGTCGACCGTAGGCTTTCTTGCGCACCGGTCCTGCCGCGGCGTCAGCTGCGTCGACATCGACTGCGTAGAGGGTTTCTTCGACGACGTCGTCCAGTGATGCACCGAAACGCCGCAGTAGTTCTGCCGCGTTGGCATAGCACTGGCGCAGCTGCTCGCCCATGTTGGTGAAATCAGTCACCAGCCCGGCATCATCGACGGGGGCGGGGGCCACGAGTTCCGTCCCGTCGTGTGCCACCTGGCCGGAGAGGTAGAGGGTATCGCCATGCCTGACTGCTTGGACGTACCCGTAGCTTTCCTCCCAGGGGACTCCGAAGCTTTCGACCTGAGACGCGTTCTCTTTCATAGCGCTCCTTCATCAGAAGTGAGTTTCCGTCAAGACATGCACGACGATAGGGGAGTGGGTCAGGGGCGAAACAGACCTGGTTGTGCCACTTACGGCAAGGATCGTGCCACTCGAGGCAGAAAGCGCGCGGACGGAGGGAGCATCAATTGCAATACGAAGAAGGAAGAATAGTTGTCGCGGTCCTTGCGGTGCCGCGGGTGTACGCGCTGGACGTCAGCATTCCGGCGCACATGTTTGGTCAGCATCCGGGCTATCGAGTCTTCGTGTGCGGAGATCACCAGCCTGGTCCGGTCGGTGACCCGGGCGACAGGTCGTCGCACGTCGATGTGGCAGCGGGTATCAGACCGACCCACTCGCTCGCTGACATGGAGTACGCCGATATCGTCGTGGTCCCGGGCTACGAAGATCCGCACCTTCCCGTGCCGGAGGACTGTCTGAAGGCGCTGAAGCTCGCCGTCGAACGGGGTGCGCGAGTCGTCGCCGTCTGCACGGGGGTGTTTGCGCTCGCGGCCAGCGGAGTTCTGAACGGAAAGGCGGCTACGACGCATTGGCGCCATACCGGGCAACTCAGGGAAATGTATCCGGGGGTCGACGTCGTCGAGAACCGGCTGTTCGTCGAAGACGGCGCCGTCCTCACGTCTGCGGGCGCGGGTGCGGGAATCGACGCGTACCTCCATATCGTCCAGACCGACTTCGGGGCCACCGTGGCTGACGGCGTGGCGAAGGAAGTCGTCTTCCCTTCCGTCCGCGGTGCGGACGAGCCGCAGTACACGGACGTGCTCACCCCCTCCCGTGAGAGCCTGCGGGCGACTCGGGAATGGGTGGTCGAAAACATCGGATCACCGGTCACCGTGCAGCGGATGGCGGACCACAGCCTGCTCTCACGGAGAACCTTCATTCGCCGTTTCGTGCGGGAGACGGGAATGCCTCCCATGCAGTGGGTCGCGCTGCAGAGGATTCTCAGCGCACGCCGGCTCCTCGAGTCCTCCGACTGGCCTGTCGAGAGGATCGCCGCAGCTACGGGTTTCGGCACTGCCTCCAATTTCCGGACGATCTTCCGCAGGGAGGTGGGAGCGACCCCGACCGCCTACCGGAAGCTGCACGGCGGCTGAGGTCGTCGAGTACGTCAGTGCCCGCTGGAGACGTCGAGCACGCTCTTGCCCTTGACCCGTCGGTACGGGACGCCCTGACGAAGATCCACCAGGAGCCGTCCCACCTGTGGACCACCGCCACGCTCGCCGCCGCGATCAGCGTGTCCAGGGCTACACCTCCGCACACGCCTTCAGCCGGGCGTTCCGGCGCCACCGCGGCCTCGCCCCGGGCGAATACCGCACCAGGAGCCGCCGGGAATGACGAAGCCGAGCGCGTGCACGGGCCCGCCGCGGACCCCCGCTGCTACGGCGCCGTCAATGCGGCGACCAACTCGTCCAGGCTGTCCGAGCGCCAATCGAAGGTGTCGGTGCTCTCCGGGGGATCTCCGGCCGGCCGCCGGACGTAGGCGGTTCGCATTCCCACCGCCTGAGCTCCGCGAAGGTCCCAGGCGTGGGCGGCGACCATCAGCACGCGCTCTGGTGGGCACCCTGCCGCGTCGACCGCGAGCCGGTAGACGTCCGGTGCGGGCTTGTAGGCCCTTGCGTCTTCGGCGGACAAAGCCTGGTGCCAGCGCAGTCCGGCGTGGGCGTTGAGCCGGAGCAGAGTCGCGCGGCTGGCGTTGGAGAGCCCCAGTACGGGAAATCGCTGCGCCAGGGAGGTGAGTCCGGCGAGGGAGTCGGCCCAGGGCTCCAGGCGCTGACCGGCGGTAGCCAGTCGCTCGATGGCCACCGGGTCGGTGAGCCCGGCGCAGTCGGCTACGCGCTCCGCTGCCTCGCGGTCGATGACCGCGGCGTCGGCGTACGCCCGGGTTGCCTCCCCTATCCGCTGCTGCTCGTGCTCGACATGCTCTTGCCACACGGTGAGCAGTTGCTCGACAGACACGGTGGCGGACGGGGCGTCGGACGCGGGCAGCGCGTCGCGAAGGGCGGCTCGAAGCCCGCCTGGCTCGTCGACCATCGTCCCGAGGATGTCGAAGACGACGACCTCGATGTCACATGCCTCGGCCATCCGGACTCCTAGATTTCGTCACCGGTTCAACAGGTGACGATTGTTGCCCGATCTCACATCACCAGTCAAGATGGTGATGTGAGATTCGCCTTCGTGAGCGGCAACCCCGCTCTGGACCTGGTCGGTACCGTCGGGTCCCGAGACAAGCCCGTCGACCTCCTGGCAGCCCCCGCCGATCTTGAGCAGTGGGTCCTCGAATGCGACGAGCTCCCCGACAAGGTGACCGCCGACGCCGCGACCTTCACCTCCGCACTGCGGCTCCGCGAGGCGATCTACCAGCTGGCACTCGACCGCATGCGGGACCGCCCCTATGCGCCGGCCAGCCTGGATATCGTCAACGCCGCCGCCGCCGGACCGGTCCCCACGGTCGAACTCAGCGACGCGGGCCTGCTTCTGTCGGGAGACCTCCGCTCCGCGCTGGCCCACCTCGCACGCAGCGCGATCGCCGTACTCGCCGACCGTCACGCCTGCTTGAAGGAGTGCGGCCGGCCGGGCTGCACTCGCCTCTACCTTGACCGCTCCCGCGGCGCACGCCGCACCTGGTGCGGCATGGAGGGCTGCGGCAACCGCGTCAAAGCCGCGGCGTACCGAGCCCGCAGACAAGCCGCCGCACAGGGTCGAGATCCCGGGACGGCCACACGAGGGCCTGGTGGCGTCAGCCTTCCTCCGAACGGGAGAGAGCTTCCGTGATCATGCGGGTGGTGACGTCGGGGTCGCCCCGGTCTTGCCGTCGTGGATGCCCCTGAGTCGGAGTCGATCATCATGAGCGCTGCGCCCGCATCGCCGACGGAGGTTCCTGGTCAGCGTGTCCGGCCCAGGGGCAGCCCTCCGGTGTACGGCGATGCGGGAGGGGTACCCACGCACTATGCGCATCAGTGTGGTTGACGTGGGTTCGAACACGGTGCGGCTTGCGGTCGCCGACGCCAAGGACGGAGCGCCGCTTCCGGTGCACACGGCGAAATGGCGACTGCGCCTCTCCCAGATGGTGGGACCGGACCGCCGGCTCGGGCCCAAAGCGATGGAGCAGCTCTGCGAGGCAGTGGCCACGCAGTGGGCCGACGCCGCACGGTGGGCATCGGAGGAGCCGTTTGTCTTCGGGACCGCCGTGATCCGGGATGCTCCGAACAGGGACGAGGTCCTGACGACCGTCCGCGCGGAGACCCAAGTCCCGCTCCACGTACTGCCCGGTGAGGTCGAGGCGGAACTGACGTTCCTGGCTGCCCGTCGCTGGATGGGCTGGCGGGCCGGGCCCCTGGCCGTGCTCGACATCGGCGGCGGCTCGCTGGAAGTTGCCTTTGGCCGGGGCCGCCTGCCCGATTTCGCCGTCTCGTTGCCCCTGGGAGCGAACCGGCTGACGCGCGAGCACCTGCGATGCCAGGGCGTACCGTCGAACGAGGCGCTTCGGGAGGTGCGTCGCCGGATACGTCACGAGCTGCGCGACGTCGCAGCTCGCATCCAGTGGGAGGGCCCGCTGACGGCGGCGGCGACGTCGAGGACCTTCAGCCAGCTGGGGCGGCTGTGCGGCGCGCCAGCCGGGCGCCACGGTCCCTTTCTGGAACGGAAACTGACCCGCAAGGGCCTGCGCGAAGGCATCGACCGGCTGTCCGCCGTCCCTGCGTCCCGGCGCGCCGAACTGCCCGGTATCTCCGCTCCGCGCGCCCCCCAGGCTTTGGCCGGCGCTCTGATCGGGCATACGGCCATGAAGCTCATGGGCCTTGAGGTCCTCACCATCTGCCCCTGGGCGATCCGTGAGGGAATTCTCCTCCGGCGCATCGAGGACCACGGTTCCTGGTTCCCGGAGGACCATGCTGGTGCGAGCCTGGCCGACCCGACCGCCGGTCGCCAACTCAAGCTTACTCGTGGGTAGATGGCCAGGTTCATCAAGCCACAAGCGGCAGCACGACAAGAACGGCTGGGGTACCGCGGAAGTGGGGCACCTGGCCGGCTCCCAGCTTCGCCTGCTCGCCCGGCCGCACTGACAGTACGGAGAAAGACGTGTCCGTCAGCAGCTTTCCGCTGCTGACGCAGGGCTACGTCTGGCTGCCCGACTGCCGTCGGTGCAGTGGTGGAAAGCCGGCTCAGAGGCAGACTGGACGGAACTTGCTGCAACTCGGTAGTTGCGATACATTTTTAGCAATCAATGAGTTGCTATACAGGGAGGGCCGGATGCCCGTACCGGATCGCATCGAGCGCGTGCTCGAACTTCACCACCCGCCCGAGAAGGTGTGGGCGGCACTGACCACGGCCGATGGTCTCGGTGGTTGGTTCGGCTCCAGCGCCGAGATCGACGATCTGCGCCCCGGCGGCCAGGCCCGGGTGCGGTGGAACGACGGCGAGGAACACACCCTGTGGATCCAGATCGTCGATCCGCCCCGCCGGTTCTCCTACCGATGGGCGATCGAAGGGCTGCCACCATCCGACCCGCGCCGAACCTACGTGGAGTTCACGCTGGAGCCGAGACCTGCGGGCACCCGCCTCACGGTCGTGGAAACCGGCTTTGCCCAGCTGCCCGACGACCAGGCCGACGCCTACGAGGGCAACGCCACGGGCTGGCGGACGGAGCTGGCCGAGCTGACCGAGTATCTCGATGCCGCCGCCTGACCACCCCGATGCCGAGTCGACCGCCCAGGAGGTCTTCACCGCGTTGGCCGACCCCACCCGGCGCGGCATCCTCGCTGAACTAGCCGCGCGCGGACCGGCGACCGCGACCGACCTGGCCGACCGGCTGCCCATCTCGCGGCAGGCGATCGCCAAACACCTCGGCCTGCTGGCCGACGCCGGGCTGGTCCGGGCCGAGGCCGGGGAGCGGCGCCGGATCCGCTATCGCCTCCAAGCCGGACCGGTGGCCGTGGCCCAGTCCTTCCTCGCCGCGCTCGCGCGCGACTGGGACAGCCACCTGAGCGTCCTGCGTGACCATCTCGACCAGACCAAGGAGAACGAACCATGAGCCCGACCTTCCGCGGCGGCCACAACATCGCCATGAAGCTTCCCAAAGCACAGTTCGACCGCACCCTCGCCTTCTACCGCGACGTACTGGGCATGGAGGTGACCGACGCGAGCGGCCAAGCCGTCGCCGATGGCGTCGCGCAGAGCGCCTCGGTGCGGTTCGGACCGGTGACTCTGTGGCTCGACCGTGTCGACAACTACTCCCGCGCCGAGCTGTGGCTGGAGCTATTCACCGACGACGTCGACCAGGCGACCGCACACCTCACTGCGCACGGCATCGCCGCCCAGGACGAACTGGAGCCGCTCCCATCCGGAATGAACGCCCACTGGATCTGCAATCCCGTCGGTATCCCGCATATCGTCCGGCTCCCCGAAGACGCCCATTGAGGTTGAACTCGTGATGTCGTGAGGCGCTGACCACAAAGCGGTGCATCCTGGATCGTGCAGGTAAGGGGGAAGCGTCAGCCGACACGGTCTTGATCCGGCCCAGGGCCAGCGCTGGTCCTCCCAGCCGTGCGCGGCCGGCCTCTTGGCGAGCTCCCGCTCCAACTGCACGAATTGCTCATCGCTCAGCCGAGGCGGCGATGCCGGACCGACCGCGCTCGAACCGCTCGGCCGCCCCCAGCCGTAACCGTTCCCGGATCTCCCACCGTTCTTCCCAGCCGGATCATGCTTGTCATAGCCGAGGTGGTCAGTGATCTCGCCTTCGAGCGCGGACTCCAGCAGCCGTCTGGCCAACTGCTGGAGCAGGCCGTTCTCGCCGGTCAGTTGCAGGCCCTCGACCTGAGCCCGGCTCACCAGCTCGTCGATCAGCTGGGCGTCCGCGGCCTTCGGCGGCTGCGGCCTGCCAGCTCGAGGGTCTCGGGCTCGGTCAGGATTCCTGCTGGGAGAGACGGCCCGACGGCAGTCGGGGATCCGGGTGCGCGCGCAGTCAACGACGTTTGGGCGGAGCGTGCGGTAGCAGTGGATTGCCTGGTCAGCGGGTCCTTCCCCGGGGTTTGAGGGGGGCGTTGGGCAGCTCGGGGGCGGGCAGGGGTGCGCCGTCGTAGCCATGGACCGTGCCGAAGCCGGTGCCGGTCATCCAGTCGGCGCGAGCCCGCCGGATATCAGCCTCGGACCTGCCGACGAAGTTCCACCACATCACCAGATTCTCCTCGAACGGCTCGCCGCCCAGCAGGAGCAGCGAGCTGTCGGCGTCCGCGCGGATCGGCAACTCGCGGCGTCCGCACCCCAGATAGAGCATCGAGCCCGGAGCCAGCCGTACTCCGTCGACCTCGCAGGGACCGGACATCGTCAGCACCGCGTACTCGAAGTCCGGTTCCACCGGCAGTCGCGCGTCGGTGCCGCCCGCCAGTGAGAGGTCCGCCCCGACCAGCGGCGAGTACGTACGCCCCGGTGAGGCCGCACCGTCGAGCGTGCCCAGGATCACCGTCGCGTCCAGTCCGCCTCCGCCCCGGACGGCGGGCAGTTCCGCGTGGTGCTCGAACGCCGGGTCGGTGTGCCGGTGGGCGTCCGGCAGCGCCACCCACAGCTGGGCGCCGTGCAGCAGCGGCGCGTGCTCGCGCGGGGACTCCTCCGAGTGCGCGATGGCCCGGCCCGAGGTCATCAGCCCCAGCTCGCGCGGCCGTACGGTCTGGAGGCTGCCGAGACTGTCCCGGTGCAGCACCTCGCCGTCGTGCAGCCAGCTGACGGTCTGGAGCCCGATGTGCGGATGCGGCGGCACCTGCATGCCCGGCTCGTCCGCGATGTCGTCCGGACCGTAGTGGTCCACGAAGCACCAGGCCCCCACCATCCGGCGCCCCAGATTGGGCAGCAGCCTGCGCACCACGGTGGATTCGCCCAGCGGTACCCGGCGCGGCTCCAGCAGCTCGCGGACAGGGACCGCCGCGACCTCCTCCAGGCCGCCGCACCGCTCCCGCACCGGCTGTGTGTCGAGATTGCTCATGCCCGCTCCTGTTCGCCGCTCTCGCTGGTGCCGACATCGTTCCATCCCCGAGTCCGCTCCCCGGCCGCCGCGCTAGAGTGCGTCGGGCGCGGGTGACAGGGGCGCCGACAGGCGGGGCGGGCGCGGGGCGGCGGAGGAGACGGCGTGATCGAGGAGATACTCCCAGCCGGTGCTGCTTCCCAGGAGGTGTTCGGGGATGCGGCAACGCCGGAGGGCGCGCTGTTCCCCGAGGAGGAGGCCAGGGTCGCCCGCGCGGTGGCCTCCCGCCGCGCGGAGTATGTGACGGCCCGCCACTGCGCCCGGCGCGCGCTGGCCGGGCTGGGATTCCCGCCGACGGCGATCGTTCCGGGGGAGCGGGGCGCACCGATCTGGCCGGAGGGCGTGGTGGGCAGCATCACCCACTGCGCGGGCTACCGTGCGGCGGCGGTGGCCCGTACCGGGGACATCCTGTCGCTGGGCATCGACGCCGAACCCGACGCGCCGCTGCCCGAGGGTGTCCTCGACTCCGTCACGGCCGGCGCGGAGGAGCGCGAGTGGGCCACTGCCGGTGGCATCGGGCCGAGCCGGGACCGGCTGCTGTTCAGCGCGAAGGAGGCGGTGTACAAGGCATGGTTCCCGCTCACCGGCAGCTGGCTCGGCTTCCGGGATGCCGTCCTGGAGGCCGACTGGGAGAGCCGTACGTTCACCGCGCGTCTGCTCGTGCCCGGGCCGGAACTGGCGGGAGGGCCGCTGCGGGTCTTCACGGGGCGCTGGGCCACCGGGCACGGACTGCTGGTAACGGCCGTCGTGGTGCCCGCGCCCGCCCCGGTCCGCCCGCCGGCGGCCGGTGCGGAGGCCGTACCGGCTCCGGTGGACTGAACCGGGCGAGCCGGAGGGCGGGCGCGGGCACGTGCTGCGGGCCGTCGATCGGGCTCGGCCGGCTCGGACGCCTCAGATGAGGCCCTGGGCCAGCATGGCCTCCGCCACCAGTTCGAACCCGGCGATGTTGGCCCCCACCACGTAGTTGCCCGGTGCGCCGTAGCGCTCCGCCGTGTCGTGGCAGGAGGCGTGGATGTGCCGCATGATCTCGGCGAGCCGGTCCTCGGTGTGCGCGAAGGACCACGAGTCGCGGGAGGCGTTCTGCTGCATCTCCAGCGCGCTGGTCGCCACGCCGCCCGCGTTCGCCGCCTTGCCCGGTGCGAACGCCACCCCCGCCTCCTGCAGGACGCGCACCGCTTCCGGGGTGGTGGGCATGTTCGCTCCCTCGGCGACTGCCTTGACACCGCCTCGTACGAGGGTGGCGGCATCCTCGGCGGTCAGCTCGTTCTGCGTCGCGCAGGGCAGTGCCACCTCGCACGGCACCGTCCACACGCCGCTCCCGCTCACGAAACGCGCGTCACCGCCGCGCCGCGCCGCGTAGTCCGCCACCCGGCCGCGTCCGGTCTCCTTGATCTCCTTCAGGAGCGCCAGGTCGATGCCCTTCTCGTCGACGACATAGCCGTCGGAGTCGGAGCAGCTGACCACGCGCGCGCCGAGCTGCTGCGCCTTCTCGATGGCGTAGATCGCGACGTTCCCGGAGCCGGAGACCGCCACTCGCCGCCCGTCCAGGTCCTCGCCCCGGCTGCGCAGCATCTCCGCCGTGAAGAGCACACAGCCGTATCCGGTGGCCTCCGTGCGGGCCTGGGCGCCGCCCCAGCCGACGCCCTTGCCCGTGAGTACGCCCGATTCGTACCGGTTGGTGATGCGCTTGTACTGGCCGAAGAGGTAGCCGATCTCCCGCCCGCCGACGCCGATGTCCCCGGCGGGCACATCGGTGTACTCGCCCAGATGCCGGTGCAGCTCCGTCATGAAGGACTGGCAGAACCGCATGATCTCGGCATCCGAACGGTTCTTGGGGTCGAAGTCGCTGCCGCCCTTGCCGCCGCCGATCGGCATTCCGGTCAGCGCGTTCTTGAAGACCTGTTCGAAGCCGAGGAACTTCACGATTCCCAGGTTGACCGACGGGTGGAAGCGCAGCCCGCCCTTGTACGGCCCCAGCGCGCTGCTGAACTCCACCCGGAAGCCCCGGTTCACGTGGATGTCCCCGGTGTCGTCCGCCCACGGCACCCGGAAGATCAGCTGCCGCTCCGGCTCGCAGATCCGCTCGATGATTCTCGCGTCGACCAGCTCAGGGCGCTTGGCGAGTACCGGGCCGAGCGTCTCCAGCACCTCCCGTACGGCCTGGTGGAACTCGGTCTCGCCGAGGTTCCGGCGCAGGATCTTCCCGTACAG
Source organism: Streptomyces gossypii (assembly GCF_025165795.1). GTDB lineage: Bacteria > Actinomycetota > Actinomycetes > Streptomycetales > Streptomycetaceae > Streptomyces > Streptomyces gossypii. Next base: position 358,750 of record NZ_JAJAGO010000007.1, on the reverse strand, counting down.
CTGCTCGATGAGACGGGTCTCGGGCTGGTGCGACGTGGCTGCCTGCGGTATCGGCGGCATAGGGGGAACCCTTTCGCGTAGGGAGGCTGCGGTCCGGGACCGGTTGGGTGGACGGGGATACGGAGGCCCTCCCCGAGCCTAATGGTTTCCCCTCGGGACCCCGGCCGAGGGGAAGGTCTCCACCCAAAACATCTGCTGCGGTCCACCACGGGAAAGGGCCCAGCTCAGGCGAGCAGGGGAACGCTGAGGCGGCCCCGGGGAACGTGCCGTCCCCGGTTGAGCGCGCCTGTACGGCTGACCGGTACAGCCGTACAGGCACTTCCCCAGCAGCCGTTCTCAGGACTGCCGGGACGATGGGCGCGGGTTTCCCGAAATCGCGAAGGTAAGCCTCCGTCTGCCCCTCCGTGAAGCGGAAGCCCCCGGGACGATCTGAAGGAGCCGCTCGGACGGTGCCATGCAGGTCAGGGAGGGGCGGCGGCGACTTCCGATCAGACAGTCGGAAGATAACGGTTTCGTCTCGGAGAGGGCGGGCACAGTACCCCTCGTGCTTCAGACAGCAGGCACCCGCGGGAGCGACACGTACGGTCGCTGCGTTCGCCCCTGCTATGTCTGCTCTCGCGGTGTATCCGACCTCGGACCACTGCGAGAAAGAGAGCCACACCATGACCCAGGCCCCCGCACCCGCCCGCAAGCGCGGAAAGCACTCGCACCACGACGCCCCGGACACCGCCGCCGACTTCCGCCGTCTCGCCACCCTCTCCGAGGGGCGCGCGAAGGAGAGTCTGCGGCAGGAGGTCGTGCGGGCCTGGATGCCCATGGCGGAACGACTGGCGCGTCAGTACCGCAACCGGGGAGAGGACCTGGAGGACTTGCAGCAGGTCGCGTCGCTCGGCCTGGTGAAGGCGGTCACCCGGTACGACCCGTCTCACGGGTCGGCGTTCGAGAGCTTCGCCGTGCCGACGATCGTCGGTGAGATCAAGCGCCACTTCCGGGATCACCTGTGGGGCCTGCATGTCCCGCGCCGGGTCCAGGAGCTGCGCAACCGAGTCCGTGTCAGTCAGCGGGAGCTGAGCCTGACGCTGGAGGGAAGCACGCCGACGGTGGCGCAGATCGCCGAGCACAGCGGTATGTCGGAGGAGGAGGTGCGGGCCGGGATGGAGGCGCTGGAGAGCTTCCGCGCGCTGTCCCTGGACGCGCAGCCGTCCGGATCGGAGGACGGCTGGTCACTGGCGGACACCCTGAGCGAGCGGGAGCCCGGCTTCGACCTCGTCGTCTACCGAGAGGCGGTCAAGCCCCGGCTGCGTCTCCTGCCGGAGCGCGAGCGCCGGATCCTCTACCTGCGCTTCTTCCATGACATGACGCAGGGCAACATCGCCGACCGCCTCGGCATTTCCCAGATGCACGTCTCCCGGCTGATCAGCCGCACCTGCGAGCGTATCCACGACGAGGTCGAGGCCGACCGGGAAGCGCCCCGGGTGCCTTCGCAGCGCCGGTGCCACGGTCGGCGCACTGCCGCGGTGGCACCCGCCGGGCCGCCCGTCCCCAGGGGAGCTCGGCGCCACAGCGAAGCCGGCTCCTAACGAGCGGCCTCGCCGTTGTGGGAGCCGAGTTCCAGATCCTTGGGTGCGAGGCCGGTGCGCACGACCTCCCCGGCCAGCTCCCGCAGCTTCACGTTCAGGTCCTGGGAGGCGCGTACCAGCAAATGGAATGCCTCCGGGGAGCTGAGCTGGTAGCGCTCCATCAGGATGCCGGTGGCTTCACCGATGTACTGGCGGCTGGAGACGGCGGAATTGAGGGAGTCGACGAGTGAGGCGTGGGAAACGGCGAGCGAGGCGTGCGCGCTGTATATGGCGGCGGTCTGCACCGCCGTGGCGTCGAAGGCGTGCGGCTGCGACGCGTAGAGATTCAGCGAACCCAGCGCGCCGTGCTCCCCGGGCAGTTGGCAGAGCAGCATGGAGCGGGTGCCCGACTCCCGCGCGTACGCACCGAAGCGGGGCCAACGCTGGTCCGTGACGATGTCGGTGACGCGAAGGAGCTGGTCCGTCGTGCTCGCCTCCAGGGCCGGTCCCTCACCCAGCCGCACCTGGGCGCGGTCCAAGTCGCCGGCCCGCTCGTCGGTGCACGCCGGGATCTGGAATCTCTTCTTCCGTACGACGGTCACGCTCGCGTACTCGGCCCCGGGCACCGTCTCCGCTGCCAGTTCCACCACCTGCTGGAGGGTCTGACCCACGGACGGCTGCCGCAGTGTCTCCGCCATCGAGGCGAACATCGCCGCGAGGTTCATCGACTCGTCTTCAGCCATCGCCTCGTCACCGTCGTCTCATCGCTTCGGCCTGGTCCGAGCGACAAACTGGATCCTACCGCCCCGGCCTGGTCCGGAGTGCGGGCACTGCCTGGGGCGAGTAGCTTGAAAAAGCGCTGAAAACGGGCGGAAAGCCCACGGGCCGGTGTGATGTCCACGCGATGGACAGCGGTCCGTGTGTCCGCCGCTCACACGGTGTGCCTTGCGCAAGTCGGTCGAGAGGCCATTTTGCGAGGGGAGAGCCGAATCATGACCCCAAGTAGTACGGGTGCGAGGCGCACGCGTCACTCGCATCACGACGCTCCCGACACCGCCGCGGCCTTCGACCGGATCGCGTCGATGCCCGACGGGCCGGAGAGGGACGCGCTCCGCCAGGAGGTGGTGCGCGCCTGGGCCCCTATGGCGCACCGGCTGGCCGGGCGCTACCGGGACCGCGGCGAATCCCTGGAGGACCTGCAGCAGACGGCCGCCCTCGGCCTGGTCAAGGCGGTCTCCCGCTACGATCCGGCGCGCGGTGCGGCCTTCGAGAGCTTCGCCGTGCCGACGATCGTCGGTGAGATCAAGCGGCACTTCCGCGATCACATGTGGGATCTGCATGTGCCGAGGCGGGTCCAGGAGCTGCGCAACCAGGTACGTGCCAGCAGCAGGGAACTCCTCCTCACCCAGGAGGGCCGCTCCCCGTCCGTGGCGCAGATCGCCGCGCACAGCGGCCTGACCCAGGAGAACGTGCTGCTGGGCATGGAGGCGATGGAGAGCTACAGCACGCTGTCCCTGGACGCCGAGCTGCCCTGCGGCGACGACGGCTACTCGCTGCAGGACACCCTGGGGCGGCCGGAGCCCGGTTTCGACCTGGTCGTCCGCCGGGAGTCGGTGCGGCCCCTTCTGCGGAAGCTGCCCGAGCGTGAGCGGCGCATCCTCTACCTCCGGTTCTTCTGCGACATGACGCAGAGCCGTATCTCCGAAGAGCTCGGCATCTCCCAGATGCACGTGTCACGGCTGATCGCCAAGTCCTGTGAGCAGATCTGCCGCCGGATCGAAGACGCGCGGGCCGAGTCCGTACGTGCCGAGACCGCGCGGGCCGCCTGAACGCGAACCGTCTGGACGTGAGCAGCCTGGAGCGGTCCGGCCGCCGGGCGTTTGATGGTCCACGGGCGGGTACCCGGCGCTCATGGGATCGGACGAATCAGATGAACACGAACCACTCACCCCGGATCTGCCGCCTCCTGAGGAGGGTCCCGAACTGGACTTGGCGCCTGAGCCGGAGGAAGTCGGCAGGGCCGCCGGAAAGGGGGCGGAACGGGACCGCGGCCCCGACGAGGACGCGGAACCGCCCGAACCTCCCGACTGAACTTCCTGGCTGAAACACAGGGGACCGGGGGGCCTCGTACGCCTGAACGAACGCCCGCCGCCCGCCCAGGGCACTCGCCTCGTGAGGTGCTGCACATGGAGATCGGTTACAAGCTGGCGTCCGAGGCGTTCGGGCCCAACGAACTCATCAGGCAGGCGGTGCGGGCGGAGGCCGCGGGTTTCGATTTCGTGGAGATGAGCGACCACTTCCACCCCTGGCTCGACAACCAGGGCCACTCCTCCTTCACCTGGACGGTGCTCGGCTCGATCGCCGCGCATACCCGGACTCTCAAGCTGGCGACGGGCGTGACCTGCCCGACTGTGCGGTACCACCCGGCGATCATCGCGCAGGCCGCCGCGACCCTGGCCCTGGTCTCGCACGGACGGTTCGTCCTGGGGGTGGGTTCGGGTGAGCGTCTCAACGAGCATGTCGTCGGCCGGGGTTTCCCCGACGTGCGGGTGCGCCACCAGATGTTCCGAGAGGCGCTGGAGATCATCCGGCTGCTGTGGCGCGGCGGCTACCGCTCCTACCAGGGAACCCATCTGCGGCTCGAGGACGCACGGGTGTTCGATCTGCCTACGGAGCTGCCGCCGATCGCCGTCGCCGCCAGCGGCCCCTCCTCGGCACGCATCGCCGCCGAACTCGGCGACGGACTCTTCGTCACCGAGCCCAAGCCCGAGGTCGTCCGCGACTACGTCCGGGCGGGCGGCACCGGGCCCGGATACGCGGAGGTCCCCGTGGCCTGGGCACGCGACGAACACACCGCCGCGAAGGCCGCGCTCAACACCACGAGGTGGGCCGTCACCGGCTGGTACGTCATGAGCGAACTGCCCAACCCGGTTAACTTCGACGCGGCCACCACCACCGTCCGCGAGGAGGACATGCTCGCGGCCTTCGCCTGCGGGCCCGACCCGGCCCGCTACCGCGAGGTCGCCCAGCAGTTCACCGACGCGGGCTACGACCGGCTGGTGCTGATGAACGCCGGTCCGGATCCGGACGGATTCTTCGACTTCTTCGAGAACGAGCTCAACGACGCCCTGCGCGGCCTGACGCCCTCGCCGGTCCCGGCCTGACGCCTTCGCCGGTCCCCGCCTGACGGCAGAGACCTGACGCCAGAGAGAGGTCCCCCATGCGTGACACGCCCGTCCGGGCCGCGGACACCGGCGCGCCGGCCGAGGAAGCGCTGCGGACACTGGACGCCCACTGGCGGGCCGCGAACTATCTGTCGGTCGGCCAGCTCTACCTGATGGAGAACCCCCTGCTGACCGAGCCGCTGCGTCCGGAGCACATCAAGCCGAGGCTGCTCGGACACTGGGGCACCACGCCGGGACTGAACCTGATCCACACCCATCTCAACAGAGTGATCAAGGCCCGCTCGCTGGACGCGATCTGCATCTGGGGCCCCGGCCACGGCGGTCCGGCCGTCGTCGCCAACTCCTGGCTCGACGGCAGCTACAGCGAGACCTACCCGGACGTCGGCCGGGACGCCGCCGGCATGGCCCGGCTCTTCCGGCAGTTCTCCTTCCCCGGCGGAGTCCCCAGCCACGTCGCACCGGAGGTCCCCGGCTCCCTGCACGAGGGCGGCGAACTGGGCTACTCGCTCTCCCACGCCTACGGTGCGGCCTTCGACAACCCCGGCCTGCTGGCCGCCTGCGTCATAGGCGACGGCGAGGCCGAGACCGGCCCGCTGGCCGCCTCCTGGCACTCGAACAAATTCCTCGACCCCGTCCACGACGGCGCGGTCCTCCCGATCCTGCACCTCAACGGATACAAGATCGCCAATCCGGCCGTGTTCGCCCGGCTCCCCGAGGACGAACTGGAGGCGTATCTGCGCGGCTGCGGCCACGAGCCGGTCTTCGTCGGCGGCAACGACCCGATGACCGTCCACCGCGCACTGGGGGAGGCCCTGGACAGCGCACTGGACCGGATCGCCCTCATCCAGCACGAGGCCCGTACGGAGGGTCTGCGCGAGCGGCCGGTCTGGCCGCTGATCGTGCTGCGTACGCCCAAGGGCTGGACCGGGCCCGCGGAGGTCGACGGCCTGCCGGTGGAGGACACCTGGCGCGCGCATCAGGTGCCGTTGCCCGCCGTGCGGGAAAACCCCGAACACCTGCGCCAGCTGGAGGAGTGGATGCGCTCCTACCGGCCCGGCGAACTCTTCGGCACGGACGGCCGCCCCCGTCCGCTGGTGCTCGCGAGCGTCCCGGAGGGCGAGCGCAGGCTCGGTGCGAACCCGCATGCGAACGGCGGTCTGCTGCTGCGCGATCTGCCCGTCCCGCCGCTGGAGGGGTTCGCGGCCGAGGTGGCGGTCGAGAGGCCGGGAGCGACCTCGCACGAGCCCACCCGCGTTTTGGGAAGCCTGCTCGCACAGGTGATGACGGATACGGCCGATCGCCGCGACTTCCGGATCGTCGGCGCGGACGAGACCGAGTCCAACCGGCTCGAAGAGGTGTACGAATCCACTGGCAAGGCGTGGCAGGCCCGCACCCTGGAGGTGGACGAGAACCTGGACCAGCACGGCCGGGTGATGGAGATCCTCTCCGAGCACACCTGCCAGGGCTGGCTGGAGGGCTATCTGCTCACCGGCCGGCACGGCCTGTTCTCCTCGTACGAGGCGTTCGCACACATCGTCGACTCAATGGTCAACCAGCACGTCAAGTGGCTGCGGGTCACCCGCCGGCTGCCCTGGCGGCGGCCGGTCGCCTCGCTGAACTACCTGCTCACCTCACACGTGTGGAGGCAGGACCACAACGGTTTCTCGCACCAGGACCCGGGCTTCATCGACCACATCCTGAACAAGGCGCCGGAGGTCGTACGGGTCTATCTGCCGCCCGACACCAACACCCTGCTGTCCGTGACCGAGAGCGTGCTGGGCAGCCGCGACCACGTCAACGTCGTGGTGGCGGGCAAGCATGCCTGCTTCGACTGGCTCACCCTCGAACAGGCCCGCGAACACTGTGCGCGCGGCGCCGGGATCTGGGACTGGGCCGGCACCGAGGACGGCACCGCCGAACCCGACGTGGTCCTCGCCTCGGCGGGTGACGTGCCCACGCAGGAGGTCCTGGCAGCGGTCATGCTGCTGCGCGAGCACCTGCCGGAGCTGGCCGTACGTGTGGTCAACGTCGTCGACCTGGCCCGCCTGCTGCCCCGGCAGGAGCATCCGCACGGCATGTCCGGCGCGCACTACGACGCGCTGTTCACCACCGACAAGCCCGTGATCTTCGCCTACCACGGCTATCCGTGGCTGATCCACCGGCTGGCCTACCGCCGCACCGGCCACAGCCACCTCCACGTACGCGGCTACAAGGAGTTCGGCGCCACCACCACACCCTTCGACATGGTGGTGCGCAACGACCTCGACCGCTACCGCCTCGTCATGGACGTCATCGACCGCACCCCCGGTCTCGCCGTGCGGGCGGCGGCCGTACGGCAGACCATGGAGGACACCCGGCTGCGCCACCACTCGTGGATCCGCGAGCACGGCAACGACCTCCCCGAGGTCCTGGGCTGGAAGTGGAAACCGCGCTGACGCGCTGAGAGATACGGCCCGCCCCGCTGGAGGGAAACGCATGGACCTACGAGGACTCCTGCGCCGTTGGCCCGTCTACCGGCAACTCGCGGGCGCCGACCCGCTGGGCCGCGGCGCCGCCGTCACCTCCCCCCGCACCGAGGGGCTCAGGCCCCGTACGGACGCGGCCGACCGGGTTGTCAAGTCCGTCTGCCCCTACTGCGCGGTCGGCTGCGGACAGCAGGTCTACGTCAAGGACGACCGGGTCGTGCAGATCGAGGGTGACCCCGACTCCCCGGTCAGCCGGGGACGGCTGTGCCCCAAGGGTTCGGCGACGCTCCAGCTGACCACCGGGCCCGCCCGTGGCCACCAGGTGCTCCACCGCCGCCCGTACGGGACGGACTGGGAACCGCTGGACCTGGAGACCGCCATGGACATGGTCGCCGACCGGGTCGTCGAATCCCGCCGCAGACACTGGCAGTGGGAACAGGACGGACTCCGGGTGGCACGCACCCTCGGCATCGCCAGCCTCGGAGGCGCGACGCTCGACAACGAGGAGAACTACCTGATCAAGAAGCTCCTCACCGGTCTCGGCGTGGTGCAGGTGGAGAACCAGGCCCGGGTCTGCCACAGCTCCACCGTCGCCGGGCTGGGCACGTCCTTCGGGCGCGGCGGTGCGACCACCTTCATGCAGGATCTGCAGCATTCGGACTGCATCGTCATCCAGGGTTCGAACTACGCGGAGGCGCATCCGGTCGGATTCCAGTGGGTGATGGAGGCCAAGGCGCGCGGCGCCACCGTCATCCACGTCGATCCCCGCTTCACCCGTACGAGTGCGCTCGCCGATCTGCACGTGCCCATCCGGGCCGGCTCCGACATCGCCTTCCTCGGCGGGATCATCCACCACGTGCTCTCCGAGGAGAAGGACTTCCGCGAGTACGTCCTCGCGTACACGAACGCATCGACCCTGGTCAGCGAGGACTTCCGGGACACCGAGGACCTGGACGGCGTCTTCTCCGGATTCGACGCGGAGCAGCGCCGCTACGACCCCCGCAGCTGGCAGTACGAGGGCTCCGACGTCCAGGCTCCTGCGGGTGACCGTGACTCGCTCTACAAGCAGCGGGTCGACGACGCGGCCGCGCGGCACAGCGTGCGCGACGCCGGGGGACCGGAGACACACGGATCGGGCGGGGCACGCGCCCGCCCCACACCGGAGCGCGACGAGACCCTGCGCCACCCCCGCTGCGTCTACCAGATCCTCAAGCGGCACTACTCCCGCTACACACCCGAGAGGGTCGAGCAGATCTGCGGCGTACCGCAGGACACCTTCCTGAGGGTGTGCCGGGAGCTGACCTCGAACTCGGGCCGGGAGCGCACCAGCGCCTTCGTCTACGCGGTGGGGTGGACCCAGCACTCCACCGGTGCCCAGTACATCCGCGCCGCCAGCGTGCTCCAGCTGCTGCTGGGCAACATCGGCCGCACCGGCGGCGGGATCCAGGCACTGCGCGGCCACGCCTCGATCCAGGGCTCCAGCGACATCCCGACCCTCTTCAACCTGCTGCCCGGCTACCTGCCGATGCCGCACGCGCACGCCCACGAGGACCTGGACGCCTTCGTGACCGCGAGCCGCACGAAGAAGGGCTTCTGGGGCGACATGCGTGCCTACTTCGTCAGCCTGCTCAAGGCGTACTACGGTGCCGCGGCCACCGCCGAGAACGACTACTGCTTCGACCATCTGCCCCGGCTGACCGGATCGCACAGCACCTACGACACCGTCCTCGCCATGCTCGCCGGAGAGTGCGAGGGGTACTTCCTGATGGGGGAGAACCCCGCGGTGGGCTCCGCCAACACCCGGATGCAGCGGCTGGGAATGGCCGAGCTGGACTGGCTGGTCGTCCGCGACTTCTCGCTCATCGAATCGGCGACCTGGTGGCAGGACGGGCCCGAGATCGAGTCGGGCGAAATGCGCACCGAGGACATCAAGACGGAGGTCTTCTTCTTCCCCGCTGCGGCGCACACCGAGAAGTCCGGCTCGTTCACCAACACCAACCGGTGGGTGCAGTGGCACCACGCGGCCGTCGAGCCGCAGGGCGAAGCCCGCAGCGACCTGTGGTTCATGTACCACCTCGGGCGCCGCATCAAGGAGCGGCTGGCCGCCTCCACCGATCCCATGGACCGGCCCGTGCAGGATCTGACCTGGGACTATCCGGTGGAAGGCCCGCTGCGGGAGCCGGTGGCGGCAGCGGTGCTGGCCGAGATCAACGGCTACGGCCCGGACGGCGGCCCGCTGCGGGCGTACACCCAGCTCCGGGACGACGGCTCCACCTCCTGCGGCTGCTGGATCTACTGCGGTGTGTTCGCGGACGGCGTCAACCAGGCCGCCCGGCGCAAGCCGCACACCGAACAGGAGTGGACGGCACCCGAATGGGCGTGGGCCTGGCCGGCCAACCGCCGCATCCTCTACAACCGCGCCTCCGCGGCACCCGACGGCACGCCCTGGAGCGACCGCCGGGCCGTGGTGTGGTGGGACGAGGCCCAGGGGCGGTGGACCGGGCACGACGTACCCGACTTCATCCCCGACCGTGAGCCCGGCTACGTACCACCCGAAGGTGCCACGGGCCCGGACGCGCTGCGCGGCGACGACCCGTTCATCATGCAGGCCGACGGCAAGGGCTGGCTGTTCACCCCGGCAGGCCTGGTGGACGGCCCGCTGCCCACCCACTACGAGCCGCAGGACTCACCCTTCCGCAACGCGCTCTACCCCCGCCACTCGCGTTCGCCGGTGCGCCGGGTGCGCCCGCACGAGGAGAACCCCTACCACCCGAGCGGGGAGGAGCCGGGGGCGGACGTCTATCCGTACATCGTCACCACGCACCGGCTCACCGAACACTTCACCGCGGGCGGCATGAGCCGCTGGTCCCCCTATCTGGGCGAGTTGCAGCCGGAGTTCTTCTGCGAGGTCTCTCCCGAACTCGCCGCCGAACGCGGGCTCGAACACGCGGGCTGGGCCACCGTCATCACCGCGCGCAACGCGGTCGAGGCCCGCGTACTGGTGACCTCCCGGCTCGCCTCGCTGACGGTGCAGGGCCGGACCGTCCACCAGATCGGCCTGCCCTTCCACTGGGGGCCCAACGGCGTCGTGACGGGAGACGCGGCGAACGAACTGGTCGCCATCGTCCAGGACCCGAACGCGCACATCCAGGAGGACAAGGCGCTCACCGCGGACATCCGCCCCGGCCGCCGCCCGCGCGGCGCGGACCTGCGGCGGCTGGTCGCCGACTACCGGCAGCGCGCGGGCATCACGGCGAAGACCGGCACATAACCGGCGGACGGCAGGGCGGGCAGATGAGAGGCAGGGAGAGCACATCGTGAAGGGCAACCTCTTGAGCGGTCCGGAGCCCGATCCGAGCACCGACGCGGGGCACACCGACGCCCCGCCCCGGGTCGGCTTCTTCACCGACACCTCGGTCTGCATCGGCTGCAAGGCGTGCGAAGTGGCGTGCAAGGAATGGAACGCACTCCCGGAGGACGGACTTTCGTTCAGCGGGATGTCCTATGACAACACCCAGGCGCTGAGCGCGTCGACCTGGCGGCATGTCGCCTTCATCGAGCAGTCCGCGCCGAGCGCCGTGCCCACCCCGGAGGGACGAGCCGAACTGCCCCTGGCCGGTGCGGAGGCGCCAGGTACGGACGGGGGCCAGATGCGCTGGCTGATGTCCTCCGACGTGTGCAAACACTGCACCCACGCCGCCTGCCTGGACGTGTGCCCCACCGGTTCGCTCTTCCGTACCGAGTACGGCACGGTCGTGGTCCAGGAGGACATCTGCAACGGCTGCGGATACTGCGTCCCGGCCTGCCCGTACGGCGTCATCGAACAGCGGCCCGCCGACGGGCGGGCCTTCAAGTGCACCATGTGCTACGACCGTCTGGGCGCGGGCCAGGAACCGGCCTGCGCCAAGGCGTGCCCCACCGAGTCCATTCAGTTCGGCCCGCTGGACGAACTGCGCGAGCGTGCCGCGCTGCGGGTGGACCAGCTCCAGGAGGCCGGAGTCACCGGTGCCCGGCTCTACGGGCACGACCCGCAGGACGGCGTCGGCGGTGACGGTGCCTTCTTCCTGCTGCTGGACGAGCCCGCCGTGTACGGGCTGCCGCCGGATCCGCAGGTCACCACGCGCGACCTGCCCGCCATGTGGCGGCACGCGGGGGCAGCCGGGGTCGCGCTCGCCGCCGGCACGGTGCTCTCGTTCACCCTGCCGTCCGTACTGAGGGCGGCTGCTTCGGCGGCGGCGTCGGCGGCGTCGGCCGCGTCGGCCGCGCTGCGAGGAGGGGGAGCCCGATGACCCGCGACGACAATCCGGGCCGGGACGCCGTACCGGCCGCGCTGCGCGGCGGCGGTGGTCCGGACGGGGGGCGGCGGCGCAAGCGGTCCGGTGAGGAGCCGATGGTGCCCCGCGCACAGTTCCAGGACTACTACGGGAAGCCGGTGATCAAGCCCCCGGCCTGGTCCGCCCGCGACATCGCCGGGTACTTCTTCCTAGGCGGGCTCGCGGGGGCGGGTTCGGCGCTCGCCGCCGGCGCGCACCTCACCGGCCGGACCAGCACGGCGACCGCGCTGAAGTTCTCCTCCCTGGGCGGTGTCTCGCTGGCCACCGCGGCGCTCATCCACGACCTCGGGAGACCGGCCCGGTTCACCCACATGCTGCGGGTCTTCAAGCCCACCTCGCCGATGAGCGTCGGGTCGTGGCTGCTGGCGCTGTACGGGCCCACCGCGGGAGCCGCGGCCGTCAGCGCGGCCACCGGACTGATGCCGCGTGCCGGTGCGGTCGCCACCGCAGGCGCCGGACTGCTGGGCCCGGCCGTCGCCACGTACACCGCGGTGCTGGCGGCGGACACGGCCGTACCCGCCTGGCACGGGGCCCACCGCGAGCTGCCCTACCTCTTCGCCGCGTCCGCGACGGCCGCCGCCTCGGGCATGGCACTGGCGGCGGGGCCGTTGCGGGAGAACGCCCCCGCACGGTGCGCCGCCGCCCTGTCCGCCACGGCCGACTTCGTGGCGGACCGGGCTGTCGAGCGGCGGCTGGGCATGGTGGCGGAGACCCTGCGGACCGGCCGGGCGGGCAGGCTGCGGCGTGCGGCGAGGGTGCTGACCGTGGCGGGCGCAGCGAGCGCGGCCCTGTGGGGGCACCGGAGCCGTCCGGCGGCGGTCGCCGGAGGGCTGGCGCTGCTCGCGGGCTCGGCGTGTACCCGCTTCGCGGTCTTCGCCGCGGGGATCGCGTCCGCGACGGACCCGGTGTACACCGTAGCGCCGCAGCAGGCACGGCTGGACGAGCAGGCACGGCTGGACGAGCGGGCCGGGCTGGACGAGCGGGCCGGGAGCGGGGAGCTGGGCGGCTGACGGCTGCCGGATGCATCCCTTCGGCGTCCGGGGGCACCCGGAACAGACAGCGGTGTCGCTGGCCACCCCAAAACCACGGGAGTACACATGCAACTCTCTCTGCTCCGGCCGATGCTCGACCGTCCAGGGCCGTGGGCATCGGTATACGCCGACACCACCCACGCAAGCGAGGACGCGGCCAAACAGCGGCAACTCTCGGCCCGCGCGGCGGCCGAGGAGCTCGCCGCCCTCGGGGCCGACAACGCCACCTGCGGGGCCGTTCACCAGGCGCTCCTCGAGGACGTGCCGACGGGCGGTCCGGGAAAGCGGAGCGGACGGGCGGTGCTGGCCTCGGACGGCGCAGTGGTCATCGACATCCCGCTCGCCGGACCGCCCGCGGCTCCCGTCACCAGCTGGTCCCCGCTGCCGAGGATCTCTCCGCTGCTGAAGGGCATCGGAGAGGATCCGCTGTGTCTCGTCGCGTATGTGAACCGCCTCGGAGCCGACTTCGAACTGCGCGGTGACGGCAAGCAGGAAGCGGCCGGGCAGATCCAGGGCGCCGACTGGCCCCTCCACCGGGCGCCGACGGCGGACTGGTCCGAGAAGCACTTCCACACCCGGGTGGAGAACACCTGGGAGCGCAACGCGGGCGAGATCGCCGAGGCAGCCGCGGACATCTGGGAGCGCAGCGGAGCCGACCTGCTCCTCCTGGCGGGTGCCCCACGGGAGCGGCGTGCGGTACGCGACCGGCTGCCCCTGCCAATCCGGACGGTCACGGTGGAGAGCGAACACGGCGGGCGGGCGCCGGGGTCCGGCAGCCAACTGCTGGAGCGCGACATCGCCGAGGCCCGCGCCGCGCACGAGGCCGGTCACACCGCCGAGGTCGTGGAGCGCTACTGGGCGGGGCGGGGCGCCGAACGGGGCGCCGAACGCGAGAGTGCGCCCGCCTCGGCGGGCGTACCCGCGCTGGTGGAGGCGGCCCGGGAACACCGGATCGCCACCCTCCTGGTGGGCCCGGACGGCCCCGACATCGGCCGCGAGGTCTGGATCGGTCCGGACCCCGACCAGTTGGCGACCCGGCGGACGGAACTCCGGTATCTGGGCGAGGCCGAGCCGGTCGCCGCTCGCGCGGACGACGCCCTGCTGCGCTCGGCGGTGGCCCACAAGGCCGAGGCGGTCATGGTGTCCGACCCGGCCGAGGCCCCCGAGGGCGGCCTCGGGGCGCTGCTGCGCTGGGGAACCCCCGGCGGCCAGCCGTGACGTGAGGCGCCCCATCAGGGCGTGCCCTGGTCAGTGCGGGTTGGCCAGGCGGGAGCGGATGCCCCGGAAGTGCTCGCTGATCGCCTCGTGCAGTGCGGCCTCGTCCTTGGCCCGCAGTGCTTCGAGGATCTGCCGGTGCCTGCCGGCGGTGACGGTCGCGGTGTCGGCGGCGCGCGGGAGGTCGGCGTCGAGCGCGTTGAAGACCTTCCAGAAGACCTGGAGCAGGTCGAGTACCAGCGCGTTGTCGAGCGGTCCGTAGAGCGCCTCGTGGAAGGCCCAGTCGTGGGAGGGGGTGTGCCGTCCCTGCTCGGCCTCCCGCTCCATCTCCGCCACCGCGGCGTCGAGCGTGGCGAAGTCGAGTTGGTCGTAGGCGCCCAGCACCCGGCCGACGAGGCCGGTTTCGAGCACCTCGCGGACCTCCAGCAGATTGCGGATGTCGGCGTAGTCGCCCCGTACGGAGAGGGCGCTGCGGAAGGAGAGCCCGGCCTCCAGCGCTTCGAACGGCACCGAGCCCACATAGGTGCCGTGGCCGTGCCGGATGTCCACGATGCCGACCGCTTCGAGGGCCTTCATCGCCTCGCGCAGCGGGTGCCTGCTCACCTGCAACTCGCGCATCAGTTCGGCCTCGGTGGGCAGCAGCGAGTCCGCTTCGAGCCCCCGGTCCACGATCAGCGCTTTGATCGACGCCTGCAACGCGCGTTGGTTCGCGCGGGCGCCGGCGGGCTTCCGTGTCGCCGAAGTGTTCACGAACCGACAGTCTAGTGCCGCTCCGGGCCCAAGAGGGCGGCCGCATCCGATCACCGGCCGCCACCGAGCGTATCCGGAGCAGGCAATGCCGGATTCCTCGGAACGGATGCTTGCGTCGCCGTCACCACCGACGGTAGCTTGCCGCAGACATAGGACATCCTATGTCCCTTGCTCCCGGAGGTCCCGACCGTGGCAACGTCGCCGCCAGCCATCCCCCACTCGTTCCGCAGCCTGACCGGACAGCAGCGCAAGGCCTTCTTCGCCGCCTGGCTCGGGTACCTGCTCGACGGCTTCGACTTCGTCCTGATCACGCTGGTGCTCACGGAGATCGCCGATGAGTTCGACATCAGCCTCACCAAGGCCGCCACGCTGGTCTCGGCCGCCTTCGTGTCCCGCTGGTTCGGCGGGCTGGTGCTGGGCGCGATCGGAGACCGGTACGGCCGCAAACCCGCGATGCTGCTCGCCATCCTCGCGTTCTCCGTCGGCAGCGGCATGTGCGGATTCGCCTGGGGCTACTGGTCGTTGTTCGTCTTCCGCGCCATAGTCGGCATCGGAATGGCGGGGGAGTACGGCTCCAGCGCGACCTACGTCATGGAGTCCTGGCCGAAGACGATGCGCAACCGCGCGACCGGCTTCCTGCTCTCCGCCTACCCCATCGGCACGGTCCTCGCCGCCCTCGCCTACGAGGTCATCGTGCCCGTGGCCGGATGGCGCTGGCTCTTCTACGCGGGCATCATCCCCATCGCGCTCACCCTCTATCTGCGCCGCGCGCTGCCCGAGGCCGCCGAATGGCAGGCCGAGGTGGGTGACAAGCCCGAAGTCACCACCTCCTCCGTGCTGCTCGCGCCCCGGCGGCGGTTGTTCAACGGCGCGCTCGCCGTACTCCTCTCGACCGTCCTCGTGCTGCTGTTCAGCCAGAACGCCGGAAGCGCCGCCTGGCCGCTGGCCGTCATCGTGGTGCTCTGCCTGGTCACCTTCACCGTGCAACTGGCCGGACGCCTCTGGCCGGTGATGCTCGCCATCATGGTCACGACCTTCTGCGCCTTCCTGTACTCCTGGCCCATCCAGTCGCTGCTGCCGACCTACCTCAAGACCGAACTCGGCTACGACGCGGGCCAGGTCTCCGACGCCCTCACCTGGGCCGGGCTCGGCTACGCGGCCGGGTCGTGTCTCGCCGGAGTCGTCGGCGACAAGCTGGGCACCCGGCGCACCTACGTGTTCGGCCTGTTCCTGTCACTGGCGTTCGTCTTCCCCGTCTTCGCGCTGGACTCGGGCAACGTCGTGCTCCTGTGGATGTTCCTGTTCGTGATGCAGGCGACCAGCCAGGGCATCTCCGGGCTGCTGCCCAAGTACATCGCCGACCACTTTCCCACCCGAACGCGGGCGGCGGGGCTCGGCTTCTCGTACAACGTCGGCGCGCTCGGGGGTGCGGTCGCACCGCTCGCCGGGGCGTCGATCGCGGAGCGGACGGGGCTGGGCACCGCACTCACCACCCTTGCGGGTGTGCTCACCGCCGTCGTGGCGCTGATCGTCGGATTCAACGTGCCCGCGAGGATCGGCCGTGCGCTGAAGATCGAATCCGACGCCCCCGCCCTCGCCATGACGAAGTCCGCTCCAGAAACCCCAGGCTCCAAAACCCCAGACCCAGTCATCCCAGACGTGCCGGAAACTGCAGAAAGGAAGGCCCCCCGTGGTCTCTGACTCCGAGGTATCCCTGCGCGGCGTCATCCCGCCGCTGGTCACCCCGATCGACGCGGCAGGGGACATCGACCGCCGCTCGCTGGAGCGCCTCATCGCGTTCCAGCTCGACGCGGGCGCCGACGGAGTCTTCCTCGGCGGCTCGACGGGCGAAGTCGCACTGCTGGACTCCGCCCGGCTCCGTACGGTCACCGAAGTCGCCGTCGGCGCCGTCGCCGGTGCCGTGCCCGTCCTGGTCGGCGCGGTCGACACCGGGACCCGGCGAGTCGTCGAACACGCAAGGCTGGTCGCGGCGGCGGGAGCGGACGCGGTGGTGGTCACCGCACCCTTCTACATCGAGCCGCATCCCGCCGAGGTGGTGGAGCACTTCCGGCAGGTGGCGGCGGCCGTCGACGTACCCGTCATCGCGTACGACATCCCCAGCGCGGTCGGCACCCGCCTCACTCCCGGCATCGTCGCCGCACTGGCGGCGGAGAAGCTGGTGATCGCCCTCAAGGACTCCAGCGGGGACCTGGCCCACTTCCGGGAGGTCCTCCGCCGTACGGGCGGCGAACTGCCCACGCTGACCGGCTCGGAGCTGCTCGCCGACACGGCGGTCGAACTCGGCGCGGCGGGCATCGTGCCCGGGCTGGGCAACGTCGACCCGCACGGCTATGTACGGCTGCACCGTGCCGCCCGGGACGGCGACCGGGCCACCGCGCGGGCTGAACAGGAGCGGCTCGCCCGGCTGTTCCGGATCGTCACGGTCGCCGACCGCACCAGGATCGGGGTCACGGCAGGGGCGCTGGGCGCGTTCAAGGCGGCTCTGGCTCTGCGCGGCGTCATCGCCGACCCGGCCACCAACCCTCCGCTGCTGCCACTCGACGCGGACGAGATCCGTGCCGTCAGCGCCCTTCTGGAGGAGGCGGGCCTGAGGGCTGTCCCGTAGTCCCTGGTGGATCAGCGCTGCGGCGTCAGATGCGGTGCTTCGCAAGGCGGAGGGGCGTCCTCATACTGGGCGTATCCGGGCGTTCCGGCAACGCAGCGAGGTGCCGCAGCTTTCGTCGTGCGCCCGCCAGGGATTACGGGACAGCCCTTGGGCGCGGTGCCTGGCCCGGTGTGACCTGACGCCCGTGCCGGCCTCCGACGCGGCATACGCTGTTACCCGAGGTATCCACAGGCGGGCGGGGGCCTCTTGACGTCGCCATCGGATGTTGTCACATTCATGGGTGTCACGTTACGCGCACGTACGGCAAGCAGGTCCGCTGGTGATGCCCCGGCGCCCGGCCCGGCCCTGCGGCCTCGAGGAGTGCGCCTTGTGACTGGACGACCATCAGCCGCAGGTGCGGCCTTGGCAGGAGGAGAGGGCGCATGAGCGAGGCCGGCAGTGCGGGCGGCGAAGCCGAGGGCGGCGGCCGCGAGGGGAGTCTTCCGGGTGCGCGGGAGCGCCGGGTGCGCACCCGGGAGGGCGTCGAGCTGAGCGTCGCCGAGTTCGGAGACACCGCGCGGCCCACGATCGTGCTGGTGCACGGCTATCCGGACAGCAAGGAGGTCTGGTCCGAGGTCGTCCGCCGCCTCCGGGGCCGCTTCCATGTGGTGCTCTACGACGTGCGGGGCTGCGGCGGGTCCACCGCGCCCAAGCCGCTGCGCGGCGGCTTCACCCTGGAGAAGCTGACGGACGACTTCCTCGCCGTCGCCGACGCGGTGAGTCCGGAGCGCCCGGTGCATCTGGTCGGGCACGACTGGGGCTCGGTGCAGGGCTGGGAGTTCACCACAGTGCAGCGCACCAAGGGCCGCATCGCCTCCTTCACCTCGCTCTCCGGCCCCTCTCTCGACCACTTCGCCCACTGGATCAGGAAGCGGGCGGCGCGCCCCACCCCGCGCCGGGCCGCCCAGCTCCTCGGCCAGGGCCTCAAGTCCTGGTACGTGTACATGCTGCACACGCCCGTGCTGCCGGAGCTCGCCTGGAAGGGGCCGCTGGGCAGGAGCTGGCCCCGGATCCTGGAGCGGCTGGAGAAGGTGCCGGGCGGTGGATACCCGACCTCGTCGCTGCCCACCGACGCCGCGCGCGGGGCCTGGCTCTACCGCGACAACATCCGCTCCCGGCTGCGCAGTCCGCGTAGCGACTGCTACGCGCACGCGCCCGTGCAGCTCATCACGCCCACCGGCGATCCCTACCTCAGCGAGCGGCTCTACGACGACCTGGAGCTGTGGGCACCCCGCCTCACCCGGCGCACTCTTGTCGCCAAGCACTGGGTGCCACGCACCCGCCCCGATCAACTGGCCCGCTGGATCGACGAGTTCGTGAGCAGGCACAGCACTCCCGGCCCGGCACCGCGGGAGCCGGGCCGACAGCCCCATCCGTACGCCGGCCGGTTCGCCGGGCAACTGGTGCTGGTCACCGGCGCGGGCAGCGGCATCGGGCGGGCCACCGCCCTTGCCTTCGCCGAGGCCGGTGCCCGTATCGTCGCCGTCGACCTTGACGCGCAGGGCGCCGCGCGGACGGCCGAGGAGGCCCGGCGGAGGGGCGCCCCCGCGGCCTGGGCCGAGACCGTGGACGTCGGCGACGGCCAGGCGATGGAGAAGCTGGCCGAAAAGGTCGCCGCCGAACACGGCACCGTGGACGTGCTCGTCAACAACGCCGGGATAGGCGCGGCCGGCTCCTTCATGGACACCGGTGTCGAGGACTGGAGCCGCATCCTGGACGTGAACCTGTGGGGAGTCATCCACGGCTGCCGGACTTTCGGCAGGCAGATGGCCGAGCGGGGCCAGGGCGGCCACATAGTCAACACCGCCTCCGCCGCGGCGTTCGGGCCCAACCGCATCATCCCCGCCTACGCGACCTCCAAGGCAGCGGTGCTGATGCTCAGTGACTGCCTGCGCGCAGAGCTGGCCGGGGAGGGCATCGGCGTCTCCGCGATCTGCCCCGGCGTGGTCAGCACCAACATCACCGCGGCCACGCGCTTCATGGGAGTGGACGGGGAGACGGCTCAGCGTCTCCAGGGCCGGGCCTCTCGCTTCCACGCCAGGCGGAACTACGCTCCTTCACGAGTGGCCGACGCCGTCCTGCGCGCGGTCGTCCGCAACCAGGCGGTGGTCCCGGTCACTCCCGAAGCGCACGGTGCCCGGGCACTGTCCCGGTTCGCGCCCCGTGTCCTGCGCGGCCTGGCCCGCCTCCAGCCGCCCCGGTGACGGCAGTGACGAAGCCGGAGCCGCAGGCGAGGACCGAGTACCGGATAGAGGACTTGTCGCACCGCAGCGGCGCCACGGTCCGTACCATCCGCGCCTACCAGGACCGCGGACTGCTCCCCAAGCCGGAGCGCCGCGGCCGGGCGAACGTCTACGACGACAGCCATCTCTCCCGGCTCGGCCAGATCGCCGACCTGCTGGACCGCGGTTACACGCTGGCCTCCATAAAGGAGCTTCTGGAGGCGTGGGACGCCCGGCGCGGTCTCGGCTGTGTGCTCGGCCTGGTCTCCGAGGCCGACGGCCCCTGGACGGACGAGGTGTCCGGGCGGCTGAGCCGCGCGGAGCTGGACGAGCTCTTCGGCAGCAGCGATGGCGGCGGGCAGCGGGACCAGGCGCTCGAAGAGGCCCTCGCCCTCGGGCTGCTGGTGCCCGCCGCCGGCCAGGAGGGCGACTTCCTGGTCCCCAGCCCGCAGGAGCTCGCCGTCGCCGCCGCGCTGCACGCGGCCGGAGTGCCGCTGCTTGCCATCACCGGCCATCTGCGGGAGCTGCGTACCGAGGTCGAGCACATCGCCGCCCGCTTCCTGGACTTCACCAACGAGCACGTCTTCCTCCGCTATCTGGGCCGTACTCTGACGGACGCGGAGGTGACCGAGGCCACCGACTTGGTCCGGCTGCTGCGCCCCTTCGCTAAGCAGGCCGTCGACGCCGAACTGGCTCGTGCCATGCGGCTGCTGGCAGCCCGCAACATCCGGGACCAACTGCGCACCGCCGCGGCATCCGCCGTCTCGCAGGGCACTCCGCCGACGGAGGCCGTACTGCTGCCCGCGGAGACGCTCGCCCGCGTACGCGGCCTGGTGGGCGAGGGGAACGCCGCCGCGTTCATCGCCGCCGCGGCCGAGCGCGAGGCCGCCGCCCGCACCATGAACCACCTGGTGCCGGACCGCTAGTGTCTCTCGTTTGGATTTTGCTGGGCTCGCGGAATCTGGTGCTGCGCCTTCCCGGCATGACCCTCAGCCCCGGTGCCCGCGCACAGCGCGGTTCCCGCACAGGTACCGCACGCCAACCGAGAAGGAGACGACATGACCTGGTACGGATTTCACGCGCGGTTCAGCGCGCGAGCCGGGAGTCCGACGTGAGCCGGACCGCGCTCGTGACAGGCGCGTCCTCCGGGATCGGCGCGGCGGTGGCCACCGCACTCGTCCAGCGCGGATACCGCGTCCTGGGCACCAGCCGCGACCCGGCTGCGGTCTCCGCTCCGATACCCGGCGTGGAGTATCTCGCGCTCGACCTCACCGACGACGCGAGCATCAAGGCGTGCGCGGAGGCGGCGGGCGCGGTGGACGTCCTCGTCAACAACGCGGGCGAAAGCCAGAGCGGCCCCCTCGAGGAACTGCCGATGGAGGCCCTCCGGCGGCTGTTCGAGCTGAACGTCTTCGGTGCAGTCCGGCTCACCCAGCTGCTGCTGCCCGGGATGCGCGACCGCGGATACGGTCGCGTGATCATGGTCGGCTCGATGCTGGCCAGCTTCCCCCTCGCCTACCGCTCCTCCTACGTGGCCTCCAAGGCGGCGATCAAGGGCTTCGCGAACGCCGCCCGCCGCGAGGTCTCGCCCTACGGCGTCGGGGTCAGCACGGTCGAACCGGGCTCGATCAGCACCGGTATCAGCGAGCGGCGCACCCAGTACCTGGCGGAGGACTCCCCCTTCCGGGACGAATACCGCACCATGCTGACGGCGCTGAACGCCAACGAGGCGAAGGGCATCTCGGCGGCCGAGGTCGCCGCCACCGTCGTCAAGGCGGTCGAAGCCCGGCAGCCCAAGCCGTTCTACGCGGTGGGCAGCAACGCACCGCTGGTCTTCGCACTGCGCCGCCTGATGCCCCGGTCCACCGCCGAACGCATGGTGGCGCGCCGCCATGGACTGCGCTGACCCGGCCTCACCCGGCGAGGTCCGCCAGCGCGTCCTCCACCACACGGTGAAAGGTGGGATACGCGTAGATCATGTGGCGCAGCTGCTCGACCGGCACTTCGGCCTGCACCGCCACCGCGAGCCCGTACAGCACCTCGCCTCCGGTGGGCCCCGCCGAGGTGGCACCGACCAGCACACCGCGCTCCGCGTCCTCCACCAGCTTGATCAGCCCCTCGTTGCCCGCCCTGTGAATCCAGCCGCGGGTGGAGGCGGGTACCTGAGCGGTGCCCGTACGCACCCGAAGCCCCCGCTCGCCGGCCGCGCGTTCGGACATACCCACGGAGCCGATTTCGGGATCGGTGAAGGTGACCCGAGGCAGGGCGCGGTAGTCCGCTTCCGGTCCCGGCTCGCCGAGGATGCTGCGTGCGGCGATCTCGGCCTGGTACATCGCCACATGGGTGAACGCACCGCGGCCGGTGAGGTCGCCGACTCCCCACACGCCGTCCGTGGCCCGCATCTGTCCGTCCACCGACAGGGCACGGGCGGCCGGATCGAGTCCGACACTCTCCACGCCGAGAGTGGCGAGGTCGGCACGCCGCCCGGTGGAGACCAGCAACTGCTGCCCCGTCAGCTCCTCGCCGTCGTCCAGAGTGAGCCGGAAGGTGTCCCCGGAGTGGCTCACGCTGGTGGCCCCTGCGCCGGTGCGCACGCTGACCCCCTCTCTGCCCAGGGCGTCGCCGAGCAGTCGGCCGGCCTCCGGTTCCTCCGCCGGGAGCAGCCCCTCCCTCGCCTCGACGACGGTCACCACGGTGCCGAACCGGGCGAAGGCCTGCGCCAGTTCGCAGCCGACGGCTCCGCCGCCGAGCACCAGGAGCGATGCGGGCGCCTCCTTGACCGCGATCGCCTCGCGGTTCGTCCAGTACGGCACTTTGTCCAGACCCGGCACCGGGGGAATCTGCGGGCGGCTGCCCGTCGCCAGGACGATGCTGCGCCGGGGCGTGAGCACCTGGCCGTCGACGTCCACGCGGCCGGGTGAGGTCAGACGCGCGCGTCCCCGGAGGAACCTTCCGCCCTTGCCGGTGAACCGGTCGACGGCCGCCTGATCGTCCCAGTCGGTCGTCGCCTCCTCGCGGATCCGGGTCGCGACCGGGGTGAAGTCCGGGGCTACCTCGGCTTGCCCGGCCATGCCCGGGACGCGCCGCGCCTCGGCGATCAGGTTCCCGGCGCGGACCATCATCTTGCTCGGGATACACGCCCAGTACGGGCACTCGCCGCCGACAAGCTGCGCCTCCACTCCGACGACGTCCAGACCGGCCTCGGCCAGCCGCCCGGCGACGTGTTCACCCCCCACACCCATTCCGATCACCACGACATCGGTGTCCTGCGCCATGACTGGCCTCCTTGGTCGGATCTGCCGGAGCGTGCTCACTTCGTACCCGGGACCTGACGGGATGTCCCGCACCCTCCCGCGTCGGCGCGGCACGTTCGTCCGACTGGTCGGCCGCGCGAAGGCCCGGCTCCGGACCGGGCCGTAACATGACACCGGCATTTCGCGTCATGGAACGAAGGGCGGGCTGGATGCGGGGCTTCGGCGAGCTGGAGCAGGCGATCATGGACACGGTGTGGGCCGCGGAGGCGCCGGTCACCGTGCGCGAGGTCCTCCACCGCCTCACCGCGGAACGGCAGCTTGCCTACAACACGGTGCACACCGTGACCGAGGTACTGCACCGCAAGGGCTGGCTGACCCGGGCCAAGGACGGCCGCGCCTACCGCTACCGGGCCACCAGGAGCCGCGAGGAGTACGCGGCCTCGCTGATCGACCAGGTGTGGGCCAGCGGCGCGGACCGCACGGCGACACTGGTGCGGCTCTTCGACGAACTGGACGCGACGGAGGTCGCCGAACTGCGGGCGGCACTCGCCGAGCGCGCTGGAGGGGACCGCTCGTGAGCTCCGCCGCGCTGCTGCTCGGCTACGGACTCTCGCTGGCCCTGGCTGCCCCGGCGCTGGCGCGGGCGGGCTGGCCGGAGCGTGCCCCTCGCCTGGGCATCTGGGCGTGGCAGGCACTCACCGCCTCCATGCTGCTCTCGGTGGTGCTGGCCGGGCTGGTGGTGACGGTCTCGACGGCGCCCGTCAGCGGCGGCTTGGGCGACCTGCTGCAAGCCTGCGGACTGATGATCCGTGCGCATTACGAGGCACCCGGCGGGCCCGCCGTCGCCGCGGCCGGGAGCGTGCTGGCCCTGGCGGTCGCGGGGCGTACGGGCTGGTGCCTGACCGGTTCGCTGTTGGGCGCGCGCCGGGAACGCCGGGCGCACGCCCGGGTGCTGGCACTTGTCGGCACCGCGGACCCCGTCCTCGGAGTGACCGTCGTCGAGGACGCGCGGCCCGCCGTCTACTGCCTCCCTGGGCTGGGACACCGCATCGTTCTCACCTCCGCCGCCTTGGCGGCGCTGGAGCCGAAGGCGCTGACGGCGGTGATCGCGCACGAGCGGGCGCACATCCGCGGCCGGCACCATCTGGTCCTCGCGTACGCGGGCGCTCTGGAGCGCGCCTTTCCGTTTCCGGCAATTTTTCGTGCAGCCGCTGTCCAGACCCGGCGGCTGGTGGAGATGGCCGCCGACGACGAGGCGACCGCGTGTGCCGACGGGCCGCTCCCGCTCGCCGGTGCGCTGCTGGAGCTGGCCGGTCCGGCTGACCGGGGCGGTGGCTCGGCTGCCTCGCTCGCGGCGGGCGGTGACGTGGCACCACGTATCCGCCGCCTGCTCGGCCCGCGCCGTCCGCTGCGCAGGGCAGTGACCTGGATCGGCGCGATGGCGGCGGGTGGCGTGCTGGTGCTGCCGTTCGTACTGGCCGCGCACCCCGCCGTGGCCGCGACCAGCGTGAACGCCTGCCCGCTGCCGTACAGTCAGGTGCCCTCACCTTCGACTCCCTGCGGTCTCACCGCTGCGAGTGCCACCTGGTAGATTCTCCGGCAACTTCTCCTAGGCTGCTTAGGTGTAAAGGATGCCGGAAGCCCCGCCACACCGTCGCGAGTCCCGCACTCGCGAGTCCTGGCCGCCCCGTCGGCTTGTGCGTGGCGGAGTGCCGGCGGCCGTGCTGTCGGCACTCACCGCGGTGGCGCTGCTCTGCCTCCCCGTCTCGGCAGGGCAACTCGGCGCTGCCCTGCAGAATCCCAAAGTTGCGGCTGCCCAACCGGCTGCCCAACCGGCTGCGTCCGCTGCCCCCGCCGCTGCCGCCCAGCCTGCTGCCGCCGCGCCCGCTGAGTCCGCCGGTGCCGGCGGCTCCGCCTGCGAGCAGTGCGCCCAGGACGACACCGGCGGACACTGCCGGCGTCACATCCCCGACGGCGTCCGCACCGCCCTTCACTCCGGTACAGCGGGCGGCGTACCGGACGGCCCGTCCGGTACCCGGGCAGCGGACGACAGGGAGCCCGCCGGCCCCGCCCCGCCGGACACCGTTGCCGTGCCCCGGCCTCCAGACCTTCATCTGCTGCAACTGCTGCGCGTGTAGAGCGGGCGCGGCCGGAAGTCCCCTGCGTACGGGCGGTTCCCCCCCCCCCCGCAGGCGCCCGGCTTTGCCCGCAGCCCACCCGTCGCGCAGCAGCCGCGCCCCGCCGAAGCGCGGGCGGCGCGGAGAAGGCAGGACAGAACACCATGGGTTCCAAGAACAAGTCCAAAACGGCAGACGCCCGCCGGGCCCGCATCGAGGAGATGCGCCGCGCGGACGCGGCCCGCGACCGCCGTCACCGCATCTTCGCCATCACCGCGGGCCTGGTGATCCTCACCGCCACCGTGGGCGGCGGCTGGCTGCTCTTCTCGGCGGCCGAAGAGGAGGAGCAGGCCAAGGCCGCGCCGGTGCGGGGTGAGAAGACCTGGGACGAACTCGACCGCGACCACGTCGAGGAGGACGTCGACTATCCGATGACTCCCGCCGTCGGCGGCAAGCACAATCCCGTCTGGGCCAACTGCGACAGCGAGGTCTACACGAAGGAGCTCAAGGAGGAGAACGCCGTCCACTCCCTTGAGCATGGCGCGGTCTGGATCTCGTACAACGACAAGGCGTCCGCCGGCGATGTCAAGGCGCTCACCCAGCGGGTGGAGCGGACCACGTACACCTTCATCAGCCCGGTCTCCGGCCAGTCCGGGCCCATCACGCTCAGCGCCTGGGGCCACCAGCTGACGGTGGAGAAGGCGTCCGACGCGCGGGTCGGAGAGTTCATCGACAAGTACGTGCAGGGCGAGCAGACTCCGGAGCCGGGAGCCGCCTGCACGGGCGGGGTCCCCGCATGAGCGGAGATCTGAGGCGGTGGTGGCCCGCAGCGCTGTCCACGTTCGTCGCGCTGTGGCTCGCCGTCCTCACCCTGGTGGTCGTCAGGACGGAGCCGTGGCGGAGCGAGCACCCCGGCAAGGAGTCGGTGGACGCGGGCTTCGCCCGTGACATGGCGGTGCACCACCAGCAGGCGGTGGAGATGTCGTTCCTCGTACGCGACAGCACCGGCGACGAGAGCGTGCGCCGCCTCGCCTACGACATCATCAACACCCAGGCCAACCAGCGCGGCATGCTCCTGGCCAGGCTCGACGAATGGAAACTGCCCAAGACCTCCCGGGAACCCCCGATGGCGTGGATGGGCCACGAGATGGATCACGCGGCACATGGCGGCTTCCGGATGCCCGGCATGGCCACCGACGCGCAGTTGGACGAGCTGCGCGAGGCCGAGGGGAAGGAAGCCGAGGTGCTCTATCTGCAACTGATGAGCGCGCATCACCACGGTGGAGTCGACATGGCGAAGGCCGCCGCCGAGCAGGCGGAGGACCGGGAGCTGGCCAGTCTCGCCGAGGGCATGGTCAGCAGCCAGCGCTCGGAGATCACGCTCATGGCCTCAATGCTCAAGAAACGCGGCGCGAACGCCGGCTGACGTACGGACGGGTCGGCCCGGTTTCCCGGGCCGACCCGGCTCCCGCTACTTGTTCGCGGCGAAGCGCATCAGGGACTGCTCGTCCCCCTGCTTGATCTTCCCGGTCTCGTTGATCACCTGCAGTTTCCAACGCGCGCCGTCCCGCATCGCCTTGGCGACAGCACAGCCGTTGTCGCTGGTGAGCAGACTCGGCCAGATGTCAGCGACCTGCTCGGCACCGCCGCCCGTCTTGTCGTACACCTTGAAGCTGATGTTCCGCGCCTTAGAGAAGGCACTGCCCTTCTTGTACGCGGCGGCGACGAACACGATGGCGGTGATGTTGGACGGCACACGGCTGAACTCGACGGTAACCGTCTCGTCGTCCCCGTCGCCCTGCCCGGTCTGGTTGTCCCCGCTGTGCAGCATCGAGCCGTTGCCCAGCGGGTCAAGGGAGTCCAGTCCGGCGAGCCGCACCGGGTCCGCACCGGCCATGGCGATGGCGATCAGATCAAGATCGGTGCCGACCTTCCGGCGGAGCTTCCCCATGACCCCGCCGCTGCTCCCGGCAGTCGGGTCCCAGGACACTCCGATGGACAGATGGCTGACACCATCCAGGTCCGCCGGCTCGTCTTCCTTGCTGAGTGTGATCATGCCTGATCCTCTTGGTGGTAGGACAGCTACAGGTGAAGTGTGCCTGGTGCGCTTATCGCTCACCCCACCAGGCCCGTTCCTCCGTGTTTCGCCACGGCCGTTCAGGGGAGAAGCGGCGCGGCCGGGTGTGATCCGCGGCGGGCGCGGTGAGAGTCCGGTCATGGTCACCCTCCCCCGGATCGCTCCCATGCTCGCGACCCCGGGGGGCCTTCCCGCGCCGGCAGCGGAGAGCCACTGGGCCGCCGAGACCAAGTACGACGGTCAGCGGTGTGTCGTGTATGTGCCGGGGGAGGGGGCCGTGACCCTGCTGTCGCGCACCGGTAAGGAGATCACCGCCGCCTACCCGGAAATGCGCGGCCTGGGCGAAGCCCTCGGCGGCGTCCCGGCCGTTCTGGACGGAGAGGTGGTCGCACTCGACGAACGGGGACGCCCGGATTTCGAAAGGCTGCAGTCGAGGATGGGCCTGTCCGGAGCCCCCGCCAAGGCCGACCGCATGGCTCAGGCCGTCCCCGCCCACCTCGTCCTCTTCGACGTCCTGTTCCTCGGCGGCGGCTCACTGCTCTCCCGGACGTACCTGGAGCGCCGCGCGGAGCTGGAGGGGCTCGGCCTGCGCGGCCCGAACTGGTCGACACCGGCCGCGATCGTCGGCCACAGCGCCCAGGCGTACGACGCCGCGCTGGAGCACGGCCTGGAGGGTGTGATCCTCAAGCGGACCAGCTCCGTCTACCAGCCGGGGGTCCGTTCCCGTGCCTGGATCAAGATCCGCCACGTCCGCACGGTGGACGTGATCGTCGGCGGCTGGGTCCCCGGCCGGGGGCGGCTGGGCGGACTTCCGGGAGCCGTGCTCGTCGGACGGCCCGAGGAAGGCGCGCTGCGGTACGCGGGCAGTGTGGGGACGGGGTGGAGCGAGCGCGAGCGCGTGGATCTCGCCCGGCTGCTGGACTCCGCCGCGAGCGAGGAGTGCCCCTTCAGCACGGTGCCCCCTGTCACCGGCGCCCGATGGGTACTGCCGCGCCTGGTCGGCGAGGTCCGCTACGCGACCCGCACCCGCGCCGGGCTCCTGCGCCAGCCCTCCTGGCACCGGTTGCGTCCGGACCTCGCGCCCGAGGACATCTCCTGATCCCCATCCATTTCCGGGCCCCGTCTGCCGGCCCCGGCTCTCCAGACCTCAGGGCGCGGTGAGCGGTTCGGCCTGGTGCGCCTGGTGCAGCACCTTCAGGAAGGACGGGGCCGGGGGCACTGCCACCGAGCCGATCCGGTGTACCGCCACACCCGGCGTCCAGGAGTTCATGACCGCGGCCCCGGCCAACGCGGGCAGGTCCGCGAGGGTGATCTCCCGGTCGTGCTGGGGCACGCCGAGGCCGTCCAGCTGCCGGCGGACGGTCCTCCTCATCGTCCCGTCGAGCATTTCGGCCACCGGCCAGACCACCGCGGTGCCGTCCCAGAAGGCGAGGTTCCAGATCGACGCTTCGCTGAGCCGCCCGCCGCGGTCGAGGAACGCGGCGTCGTCGAAGCCTTCAGCGGCGGCCTGACGGAGCAGATGTGTCTTGGCCACCTCGCCGACATGCTTCACGGCGGGAAGGAAGCGTTCGTGCTCGACCGCCGCCAGTGTCAGCGGGCCTTCCGGGCCGGACGCGGCCGGCCCGGTGCGGACGAGTATCCGGGGCTCCACCTCCGGTCCGGCCACGGTGAACTCGCCCGCCGGCGAGTACACGGTGGCGGTCAGCGAGAGGTCGGCCAGGCCTGCCTCCAGCGCCGCCCGCAGATAAGACCGCACGTGGTCGTCGGGAACGGCCCGACCGTACAGCTCCATCGAGGCGGACCGCAGCCGCTCCAGATGCAGGTCGAGACCTCGGACCCGGCCCCCGCGCACCTGCATGGCGGTGAAGTGGGCGTGGCCCGCGAAAGCGAGCGGAGCGAGTTCGCCGGCGGTCGCCGCCCGGCCGTTAAGGTGAACAACGAAAGAGGTCATCACGTTTCTCCTCGGAATGTGTGCTCGTGGGGCGACGTTAAGGCTTCACACCGGTGGGAAGGTCAAGTCGGCAGAGGAGCAGTGCACGTGCGGATCGGAGAGTTGTCCCGGCGTACGGGGGTCAGCTCGCGGTTGCTTCGGTACTACGAGGAGCAGGGACTGCTGGTCCCCGAGCGTGGTCCGAACGGCTATCGCGAGTACGACGAGGAGTCGGTGGTCGCCGTGCGGCAGGTGCGTGCCCTGCTCGAGGCGGGTCTGTCCACCGAGGTGATCCGCGCGGTGATGCCGTGCGCCCGGGGCGAGCTGCCCGAGTTCGACTGGTGTGTCGACGTCCGGGCCATCATGGACCGGGAGCTCGCGGCCACCGACGAGCGCATCAGCGGCCTCCAGCGCAGCCGCGGCAACCTCGCCGGATACCTGGAGCAGGGCTGACCAGCGGCGCGCGCTGTCGGACTCGGACTCCACGACCGCCCGGCGCCTCGTAAAAGGTCTACTTCAACCGGTTCGCCAGTAAGAGCCCCTGACAGAATGGGCGGTCGATCAGCTTGCGGCGTCTGGTGCGTGCGCTCGCAAGGCGGAGGATCGTCCTCGTACTGGGCGTACATGGACGACTCCGACAACGCGGCGAGCGCGCGTGCCAGGCGTCGCAAGCCGACCGCCCATTCTGTCAGGGGCTCCAAGAGCCTCGACGCGACGTACCTCGGCGGGCAGGGTCTGCCGGGCCCGTTCCGCCGGGGTTCAGCGGTACGGGACGGCGGCGACGGGGACCTTCGAGTGGTGCATCACCGCATGCGTCACGGAACCGATGTGCGGTCCGATCGGAGTAGTGCGCTTCCGGCGGCCGACCACCACCATGGAGGCGTCGGGTGCGGCATGGACCAGATGGCGGGCGGGGCGGCCGATGGTCGCCCGGCAGTCCAGCTCGACGGTGGGGAAGCGCTCGTGCCATGGACGCAGCACTCGCCGGAGCACCTCGGTCTTCTCCTCGTTCAGTTCCTCCGCCACCTTGGAGGACGTGCCGATGGGCCCGTAGGAAGACGGCAGGTGCCAGACGTGTACGACATGCAGCGCGACCGACCACCGGGCCGCGGTCCGGAAGGCGAAGGGCACCAGGTCTTCCATCGGCTGGTCGGGTTTCAGGCCCAGGACGACGGGGCCGGTCCCCACGGGAGGCTCGTCCCCCTTGGTCTTCTGCGACCGGACGAGGACGACCGGGCACGGTGCGTGTGCGACGACGGGCAGGGCGACGGAGCCGACGATGAATCCGAGGACGGTTCCCAGGCCCCGCGACCCCAGCACCAGCAACTCGGAGTCGGCGGACATGTCGGGGAGGACGTCCCGCGGCCGTCCGAGGTGCATCTCCGGGCTGGTCCGCAAGTCCGGCAGCCGGTGGGCGAGGTCGGCCGCCGCCTCCTCCACGTTGCGTTCGCACCACTCCCGTGCCGCCCGCTCGTCCACGATCGGTCCGTACGGATAGGCGGTGTTGTCATGGACCTGGATGATGCGAAGCGTCCCCTCGCGTCGTACGGCTTCGCGGGCGGCCCAGAGGACAGCGGTCCGGCTCTCACTCGAACCGTCCAGGCCTGCGACGATGGTCGGGGACA
This sequence comes from Streptomyces gossypii, assembly GCF_025165795.1. GTDB lineage: Bacteria > Actinomycetota > Actinomycetes > Streptomycetales > Streptomycetaceae > Streptomyces > Streptomyces gossypii. The sequence goes on along the minus strand of NZ_JAJAGO010000007.1, from coordinate 328,321 downwards.
TGCCTGCCTCCTCGTGGGAACGGCCTCAGGGAACAGCCTCGGTGCAACAGCGGGGCGCTGCCACTCCAGATCACCCGAATGCGCAACGCCTCCCGGGCCGGGCCCGTAGCGTGGGGCCATGTGCATGTCGACGGACCGCGCCCAGTTCTCCGGTACCACCGTCTACCTCGGTCGGCGCCATCACGCGGAGCACGGCCTGGTGCATGTGCTCGGGTATCAGAACACCGCGGCCAATCTGGCCGAGGGCCCGAACGCGATGCTGCTGCACCTGCCCGCCTCCCTTGCCATGTCGAGGCGCCACTTCCTCTCCGCCCGGCGCGACGACGACGTGCTGGGCCGGATGGTGGAAGCCCTCCGCGCGCCGGCGGCCGGTGGCGATGGAGCGGCCTCGATGAGCTGGATGGGCGGCGAGGTCGAGGTGTTCGACCATGACATCTACACGGTTCTGCTGGCGGCGGACGCCCGCGCGGTCCCGGAGGCGCTGGAGCAGGTGCCCGTGCACAAGAGGCCCCGGATCGATCCGGCACTGATGCGGTTCTACGCGCACCACTACCCGGCGCACACGCTGGCCCTGTGCTGCTTCGACAACGCGCAGGCAGAGCGCGCCGCACCGCTGCTGATGTGGTATGTACCCGCTGACCCGGACGAGTTGACGCTGCCCGCGCTGGACTGCCACACGGGCGGCCCGCCGGATCTCGACGCCCGGGTGCCGGTCGACCACTGGGTTGTCTTCGGCACCGACGAGGCGCCGAACGGGTGGGGTGAGCCCGTACGGTACGCGCACGGCATGCGGCAGCGGCTGCGCGAGTTCCTGCCCGACCGGGTCACCGGCTCCTACTTCGGCGGGCGGGACGTGCTGAACGGCGACTTCACCCTCAGCCACGACGACCTGCTGTCCGAAGCACTGGACCAGGTGCGCCGGGTGGGCCCGCCCGGCGGATCGGGCCCCGGTGGCTCCGGCCGGCTGCGTGGACGCGCGGAGGAGTTCGCCGAGTGAGTCCCGGCCCCGGCTCAGCTCCGTGAGCCGACTGTGGCAGCGGGGGCACGTTGCTCCCGAGGCTCAGAGGGCAGGTTCAGCAACAGGCGGTTACGGCTGGCGCTTGTCGTCCTTTTCGGACTGGTCGGCTTCGATCCTCTCCTTGCGGACCTTGCCGGTGACAGTCTCCTCTTCGGTGCGCTCGTCGGTGGTGAGGCGTACCCGCTCGACCGGCTCCACTTCGGTCTCCACGACGGGGCGTTCCGCGTGCAGGGTCACTTCGTGCTCGGCTTCGCTGATGGCCGGGCCCGCTGCGGCGTCGCCACGGTTCGCCTCGGTTACCGGTTCGCGTTCGATGCGGACTTCTTCGTGGCGTACGGGGACGGTCTGCTGGACTTCCTCAGTCACGACGTACTTGCGCAGACGAGCCCGGCCGGCCTCGTACCGTTCGGTGCCGACATGCATCCTCTCCTCGGAGCGGGTCATCGCGCCATCGGTGGTTCCTGCGTCGCGGCCGGTGCCGGACCGGGTCTCCTGCTGCCAGGCGGCGTCCCAGTCGATGTCGTAGTGCTCGTACAGGCGGTGTTCTTCGTCTTCGGACAGGTGCCCGCCGGCGTCGACGTCGACGTTGGGGGCGTCCTTGACCTTGGCCTTGGGGTAGGGGACCTTGAGATGGTCCTCGACCATGCTCGCGTCGGTGATCGGCACGAACGACTCGCTGGTGCCGAACAGTCCGGTCTTGACGCTGACCCATTCGGGCCGACCGGTGGCGTCGTCGAGGAAGACGTGCTTGGCGTCGCCGATCTTGTTGTCGTCGGTGTCGTGGACCGGGTGATCCAGTACCGTCGGGATCTGCTCCTGGGTGATCATCGTGAATTCCTTTCTGCTGGCCTCCCTATCCGGCTAACCTCGTGAAGCAGTACAAAACATGCTGATTGTCCCGGTATGTCGTGATGCGGGTGTAGGTGGTGCCCGGACGGATACTCGCGTGGCATGGCAAGGACACTGAAGCGTCACGGAAGGCACGGAAGGCACGGCGGAAACGTCGCGGCAGGCCAGGAGCCCGAGGTCGTGCGGGGGACGGAAGCCGGGCCGGATGAGCAGGTGGAGCGGCAGGCGCCGGACACCCCGTCGGACTTGCCCAAGCGCTCCTGGAAGGCGGTGCTGAAAGGCACTCTGAAGGAGTTCAAGAAGGACGAACTGGCCGACCGGGCCGCAGCGCTGACCTACTACGGGATCCTGGCGCTGTTCCCCGCACTGTTGGCACTGATCTCGCTGCTCGGAGTTCTCGGGCAGTCGGCGTCGCAGCAGGTGCTCGACAACATCCAGAACCTGGCCCCGGGCGCGGCGCGGGACGTCCTGAGCAACGCGGTGCAGCAGATGCAGGGCAACGCCGGAATCGGCTCGGTCATGGCGATCGTGGGTCTGCTGCTCGCGGTGTGGTCGGCCTCCGGCTATGTCGCCGCGTTCATCAGGAGCGCCAACGCGGTCTACGACGTCCCGGAGGGTCGCCCGGTGTGGAAGGTGCTGCCCGTCCGCGTCGGAGTGACGGTGGTGCTGATGGTGCTGGCCGTGGTCAGCGCAGTGATCGTCGTGTTCACCGGCGGCCTGGCCAAGCAGGTCGGCGCCGCGCTAGGGGTCGGCGACACAGCCCTCACGGTGTGGTCGATCGCGAAGTGGCCCGTGCTGGTGGTCCTGGTCACGGTCATGATCGCGATCCTGTACTGGGCGACGCCGAACGCGAGGGTCCTCGGCTTCCGATGGATCACGCCGGGCAGTTTCCTGGCGCTGCTGATCTGGATGGTCGCCTCGGCCGGATTCGCGTTCTACTTGGCGAACTTCGCCTCGTACAACAAGACCTATGGCACCTTTGCCGGCGTGATCATCTTCCTGGTGTGGTTGTGGATCACGAACCTCGCGATCCTTCTGGGCCTGGAGTGCGACGCGGAGCTGGCCCGTCAGCGCGCCGTCGCGGGCGGCCACCCGGCCGATGACGAGCCGTACGTGCAGCCGCGCGACACCCGGAAGTGGGACGAGGAGGATCGCCGCCGTCTTGAATCCTGAGGTGGCGGGCACCGCCTGGATGGCAGTTTCAGCGAGGGTACTGAAAGGGTATGGGCATGTGTGGTCGATATGTCTCCACTCGCAGTCAGGAGGAACTCGCCAACCTGTTCGAGGTGATGCGCTGGGACCCCGGCGAGTCCCTCGGGGCCAGCTGGAACGTCGCACCGACCGACCAGGTGTGGGCGGTGCTGGAGCGGGCCGACCGCGAGAGCGGCGAGGTCGTACGGCGGCTGCGTCCGCTGCGCTGGGGCCTGGTGCCCTCATGGGCGAAGGACCCGAAGACCGGCGCGAAGATGATCAACGCCCGGATGGAGACCGTCGACAGCAAGCCCGCCTACCGCACGGCCTTCGCACGCAGGCGCTGCCTGCTGCCCGCCGACGGCTTCTACGAGTGGGAGACGGTCCGCAGCGGCGGACGGCAGCGCAAGCAGCCGTACTTCGTCAGCGCACAGGACGGTGGGGTGATGGCGCTGGCGGGGCTGTACGAATTCTGGCGCGATCCGCAGGTGGCCGACCGCGGCGATCCGGAGGCGTGGTGGGCGACCTGCACCGTCATCACCACCGAGGCGACCGACGCGGCGGGCCGCATCCATCCGAGGATGCCCCTCGCCCTGGCTCCGGAGAACTACGCGGCCTGGCTCGACCCCGCGCAGGAGGAGCCTCAGGGACTGCGTCGGCTGCTGGCCCCTCCCTCCGACGGCGAGCTCGACGCCCGGGCGGTTTCCCCCGCGGTCAACAACGTCCGGAACGACGGCCCGCACCTCCTGAATGACCCCCCGGCCGACACCCCCACCTAATGGGACTTGTTGGGTCGTGAGTGAGACTCGATGAGTGGCCGCCAGCAGGTGAGCACTGCCCACACCCGAGCTTTCGAGCTCTGGGGTCAGACCGTGCCCCCGCTGGTCGGCTGGGAGGCCGGACTGCTGATGGGATGGCGTGCCCGCCGGGCTAATGGGCGTGACCACTGGATCCTTATTGGCGCGAGCTGTGTTCCGGTCGGACTGCGCTGGCCCGCGACACCGGGCGTCACCCTGCTCGGCGACGCGGCCCACCTCATGTCACCGTTCGCGGGCGAGGGAGCCAATCTCGCCCTGCACGACGCCTGTGAACTCGCCCTCGCCATCGTCGGGGCCCAAGGCGATCTCCACACCGCACTGGAGAAGTACGAGCAGGCACTCTTCGATCGCGCCACCCCCCGCGCCGCGGAATCGGCGGCCAACCTCGAACTGTGCTTCTCCACCGACGGCGCCCGCGCGATGGGCGCACTGCTCAACGGGCAGGACGGCAACGGCGGCGGCAACGCAACTCGCACGCCGCAGGCCCCCCAGATTCAGCAGGCGGCACGGTGATCGACTGGATGCAGCTGGCCGAAGACCTGATCACCTCACCCTGGCTCTACCTGGTGCTGGCCGCGGTGTCCATGCTCGACTCGTTCCTGCCACTCATACCCAGCGAACCCGTCATCGTCGTTGCGGGCGTCTACGCGGCCGGCGGTGAGACGAGTCTGGCCGCCTGCATCGCCGCCACGGCACTCGGAGCGTTCCTCGGTGACCTGGTCCCCTGCGCGCTCGGCCGTCTGGTGGCAGGCCGCTTCGCGAAACGGCTACGCCCCGGGACCAAGCGCCGACGGGCGCACGACTGGATCGCCGGTGAGCTGGAGGCCCGCGGCGGCTATGTGCTCATCACCTCCCGCTTCATCCCCTTCGGGCGCTACCTGGTCACCGTTTCGGCCGGCATGGTCGGCTACCCGTGGCGGAAGTACGTCTTCTTCGCCGTGTTCGCCGGGCTGTGCTGGAGCAGCTACACGGTGCTGATCGGCTATGTCGGCGGCACGCTCTTCCAGGAGAACGACCTGGTCGCAGTCGGCGTGGGCCTCGGGCTCGCGTTCCTGCTGAGCGGCGTCATCGAGGCAGTGCGCCACGTCCGCCGGCGCCGTGCCCCGGCGGCCGGGCCCGAGCCCGCCCCGCGCGTCAGTCTCACAAAGGGTTCGGACCCGCGGATCCCGCTCACGGGGACGTACACCGAGCCCTGACCGGCGGACTGCGTGACCGCGTGACCGCGTGACCGCGTGACCGCGTCCCAAGAGGGTGCCCCCGGCCGACGGTTGTCCGGCCGGGGCGCTCGTTCTCAGCCCTGCGACATCTGCTGGATCTTGGCCAGGGTCAGGGACTCGCCGCCGATGCCCCAGCCGCCGTCCGTGACCTCCTCGACCAGAACCATGGTGTTGGCGCGGTCGGGTGGTACGGGAAATGCCTGACGCCTGCGGAACGGAAGCCGGTCAGACGATGCCGCCGTTGGCGCGGATCACCTGGCCGTTGACCCAGTGGCCCGCCGGGGAGGCGAGGAAGGCGACGACCTCGGCGATGTCGGCGGGGGTGCCCAGCCGTTCCAGCGGGGGCTGGGCGGCCAGCCGGGCGATGGTCTCCTCGTCCTTGCCCTCCAGGAAGAGGTCGGTGGAGGTGGGCCCCGGGGCGACGGTGTTGACGCTGACGTCCCGGCCGCGCAGTTCGCGGGCGAGGATCAGCGTGACCGCCTCCACCGCGCCCTTGCTCGCGCTGTAGGCGCCGTAACCGGGGAAGGCAAGGCCCACCACGGACGTGGAGAACGTGACGATCGCGCCGCCACCGCGCACCTTCCGGGCTGCCTGCTGGGCGACGACGAAGGTCCCGCGGATGTTGGTGCGGTGCGTCGCGTCCAGCTCGGCCAGATCCAGTTCGGCGATCGGCGCCAGATACATCCGTCCGGCGGCGTGGACGACGACGTCGACGCCGCCGTACTCGGACTCGGCGGTGGCGAACAGCGCGGCCACGGCCTGCTCGTCGGCAACGTCGGCCTGGACGGCGACCGCCCGGCCACCCGCTGCCGTGACCTCCTGTACGGCCGCCTCGGCCAGCTCCCTGTTGCCGGCGAACCCGACCACGACGGCGAACCCGTCGGCGGCCAGCCGGCTCACCGCTTGGCGGCCGATACCGCGCGATCCACCGGTGACGAGGGCGACGCGGCCGGAGCCGGGAGCGGAGCTGCGGTCAGGGCTGGGGCCGGAGCCGTGGCGGGTGCCGGAACCGGGCGCGGCGCTCTCCGCGGGATTCGGGAGGGACATGGAGCGCTCCTGCAAGGGATCGGCCTCGGGCCGCGGCCTGGTCGCCGCGCCCCGTCGGTCCCTTCACGATCGGCCGACTCGCCTCCGCCAGCCAGGGCTGTACCTACCCTGGGGTCGGCAACCCCTGGCTCAGGCCCGCCGTACGGGTGACGATGGTGGAGTGAACCTTCCCGAACTCGCTGCTTTCCTGAAGTCCCGGCGCGACCGGATCCGGCCGGCCGACGTCGGTCTGCCCACCGGCCCCAGGCGCCGGGTCCCGGGCCTGCGGCGCGAGGAGGTCGCCCAGCTGGCGGGCCTGTCGGCGGACTACTACACCGAGCTGGAACGCGGCAGCGCCCAGCCCTCCGCTCAGGTGCTGGCCGCCCTCGCCCGGGCGCTCCGCCTGGACGGCGACCAACGCGACCACCTGTTCCACCTCGCCGAGCGGCCCGTCCCTCCTGCGGCGCACAGTCCGACCGCGCACGTGCAGCCCGCCCTGCTCGGCCTGCTGGACCGCCTCACCACCACTCCGGCGCAGGTCATCACCGACCTGCACGAGATCCTCGTCCAGAACGCGCTGGCCGCCGCGCTCGTCGGCAGACCTCCGGCGGTACGCGGCACGGCGGCGAGCTTCGTCTACCGCTGGTTCACCGATCCGGGCGCCCGTGCGATCTATCCGCCGGACGAGCACCCGCACCACTCGCGGGTCTTCGTCGCCGACCTCCAGGCCGTCGCCGCCCGGCGCGGCCGGGACACCGAGGTGGCTGGCCTGGTGGCCGTGCTGCGGCGGCGCAGCGAGGAGTTCGCCGCACTGTGGGAAACCCGCGATGTCGCCCTCCGGAGGAACGACCACAAGCGCATCGTCCACCCCGCGCTGGGCGTCATCGAGCTGGACTGCCACAGCCTGTTCAGCGAGGACGGACGCCAGCGTCTGCTGTGGTTCACCGCCCCACCGGGCACCCAGGGCGCCGCCCAGCTGGAGTTGCTCTCCGTCATCGGCACCCAGGACATGGCGAGCCGGTAACGCCCAGGGGGCGCGTCAGCCCTCGGTCGGCGCGGTGGCGGGCGCGGGTTTCGGAGCCGGCTGGGAGGGCGCCGGGCTGTTGCGGTGCGCTCCGGGCAGGAAGGCCGCGATGGCCAGCGCGGCGAGGGCGGCACCGACCCCGATGGCCATGACGAGGCGGAAGCCGTCCTGGGAGGGTACGGCGACCGGCCCGAGGGAGACGGTCATCTGGGCGAGCACGACACCCGCCACGGCGCTGGACACGGACGTGCCGATGGACCGCATCAGGGTGTTGAAGCTGTTTGCCGTTGCGGTTTCGGAGACGGGCACGGCGGCCATGATGAGGGCCGGCATGGCGCCGTAGGCCAGCCCGATGCCGGCGCCGATCACCGAGGAGACGAGCACGAGCTGCCAGACGGCGGACATCAGGGCGATGCCCAGTCCGTACCCGGCGGCCACCACCACGGCACCGGCCATGAGCGTCACCTTGGGCCCCCGGGTCCGTGAGATACGGGCGGAGAGCGGGGCCACGGCCATCATGACCAGGCCGGACGGGCCCATGACCAGGCCCACGGTCACCATGGAGGTGCCCAGTCCGTAGCCGGTGCTCTTCGGCAGCTGGAGGATCTGGGGCAGGACGAGGGACATGGCGAACATCGCGAATCCGAAAACGGCGGAGGCGATGTTGGTGAGCAGCACCTGACGGCGGACGGTCGTGCGCAGGTCCACCAGCGGCTGCGGCGTCCGCAGCTCCCACCAGCCCCACAGTGCCAGGACGGCGGCAGAGGCGCAGAAGAGCCCCACGGTCAGGGCGCTGCCCCAGCCCCAGGCCGCCCCCTTGGAGATGGCCAGCAGCAGGCACATCAGAGCGGTCGACAGTCCGACGGCGCCGGGCAGGTCGAAACGTCCGCCGGTGGGGTTTCGTGAGGCGGGGACCAGCGTGGCGACCAGCACGGTGGCGAGCACACCGATGCCGGCAGCTCCCCAGAACAGCACGTGCCAGTCGGCGTGCTCGGCGAGGAAGGCCGCGATGGGCAGGCCGAGCGCTCCGCCGATGCCCAGCGAGGCGCTCATCAGGGCCGTCGCCGTCCCGAGCCGGTCAGCGGGCAGTTCGTCGCGCATGATGCTGATACCCAGCGGGATGACGCCGGCTGCCAGACCCTGAAGGGTGCGCCCGGCGACCATCGGCAGCAGGCTGTCGCTGAGAGCGCTGACGACGGAGCCGGCCACCAGCAGGGCGAGACTGGCGAGCAGCATGCGCCGCTTGCCGTACATGTCGCCGAGCCTGCCCGTGACGGGGGTGGCGACGGCCCCGGCGAGCAGGGTGGCGGTGATGACCCAGGTGCTGTCGGCCGCTGAGGCGTCCAGGAGCCGGGGAAGGTCCGCCACCAGGGGGATGACCATCGTCTGCATCAGCGCGACGACGACCCCGGACAACGCCAGGACCCAGACCAAACTGCCCGCCGGCTCCCGGCCACCCTCTGTGGCCCGCGGTGAGGCACTGACTGCCACTGGTCCTCCTGCTCGTTGGATGTGTGCACGCGCTCGGCGTGCTTTTAATTCAGTCGCTTGACTGAAGTTAGCAGGAGGCGTCTACTGAACGCACACGGCCGCCGAGTGAAGGGAGTCACGAATGAGCCAGAAGACGGGCCGGACCTCACGAGCGGAGGGGACGCGCGAGGCGATCCTCACGGTGGCCGAGCGGCTGTTCGCCGAGCGAGGCGTGTTCGCCGTCTCCAACCGCCAGATCAGCGAAGCCGCCGAGCAGGGCAACAACGCCGCCGTCGGCTACCACTTCGGCACCAAGACGGATCTGCTGCGGGCCATCATCCGCAGACACGCGGACCAGATCGACGAGCTGCGCACCACGCTGCTGGCCGAGACGGCCGACTCCCCGCACGTACGCGACTGGGTCGCCTGCCTCGTGCGCCCCAGCAGCCGGCACCTGGACGCACTGGGCTCACCCAGCTGGTATGCGAGGTTCGCCGCCCAGCTGACCACGGATCCGGTGCTCCGAGAGCTCGCGATCGACGAGGCGTTCGGGCCGTCGATCGAGCAGACGCTCCACGGGCTCAACCGCTGCCTGCCGAGCCTGCCGGTTTCCGTGCGGCTCGAACGCGGTGACATGACACGGACCCTGCTGGTGCACATGCTCGCGGAGCGCGAGCGGTCGCTGGCCGACAACGCTCCGACTGCCCGGTCCAGCTGGGACGACTACGCGAGCGGGCTCATCGACGCCGTCACCGGCCTCTGGCTCGCCCCGGTGGCCGGTTAGGGCCTCTCCGGTGGCGGCCCCGGGGGTCAGCGGCCCAGGGCTTCCTCCAACTGCTCCTTGTTCATCTTGGAGCGCCCCTCGATGTTGCGCTGTTTGGCCTCGTTGTAGAGCTGGTCGCGGGTCGGACTGACGGGGCCCTTGTGTGAGCGCTCACCGCCGCGCTGAGGCGCGGGCTTGTCCTTGGTGGACGTGCGGGAGGCGCGCCGTGACTCACCGCTCTGGGCGCGTTCCTTGTTCACCGTGCGCGAGGCGATCTCCTTCGCGCGGCCCGTGGAGGCACCCCGCTCCTCGGCACCCTCCTTGATGTGCTCGTACTGGCGTTCGCGCTTGGCGTTCGAACCTGCCGGCATCGTTCCTCCTCGGTCGGTGGACTGCGCTGAGTCCTTCCTGCAGAAGCGGGTAACACCCGCGTCGCCGGCTCACACCTGCTTCACGTCTCTCACCTCAACGGCTCACCCGCCCGGCTCACCCGCCTGCCCACGGCGGGCACCGCCGTCACGACGTGCCGGGATCTCGATGGAACCTTGCGTGTGCGCGTGGTCGAACTCCTCCAGCAGGCGGTAGACGTCCGTGAGCAGCACCCCATGGCTGGGCCAGGCGGAGCTGTCGCCGACCGACGCCGTGAGATCGCTGTGCCGGGTGTATCCGTCGTCCAGCGCCCGGCGCAGGGCGTTGCCTCCGTCGGCGTCGTCGGTCGCCCCGATCGCTCCCGCGCCGCGGGAGGCGATCTCCAGCAGGTCGCCGTACGCGCGCAGGTAGCGGTCGTCGGGGCAGAGTTCACCCTCGGAGTCGCACATGCGCAGCAGGGCGTACGCGATGCTGCGGAGCTGTTCCGCGGCGCGGCCGAGCGCTTCGGTGGAGGTGCGGTAGCCGGAGAAGGTGACCGGTACGCGCCGGGAGACCATGCGGCGCGGGTTGTAGAGGACGCTCTCGGCGCCGGTCTCGACGGCGTGCCGCGCACTGGCCACGGTGCTGTCGAGCTGCCGGGCGCGGTAGAGCCACTCGGCGAGCATTCCTCGTTCGGGCAGCCCGTCCTCCAGTCCCTCCGCCATGTCGTGCAGCAGGGTGGCGAGGGCGGCCGAGAGACTCTGGACGCCTTGTGCGGCGGTGCGGTAGCGCAGGGGAGGCAGGATCAACAGGCTGACGCAGACACCGACGCCCGCACCCAGCAGCGCCATCATGACGATCTCCCAGAGCATCGACGTCTGGGCGCCCGACAGCGCGTTGTACGCGAAGACAGCGGCGACGGAGACCTGCAGGCCCTGAGGGCCGAGCCGCTGCCAGCGGCCGATGGCCAGGGTGACGGCGAGCATCGCGGCGAAGGCCGCGACGTTGACGCCCAGCAGCGGGCCAGCAGCTCCGGCGGCCAGGACGCCGAAGATCACCGCCAGGATGTACTGGGTGGAGTAGAGCAGCGAACGGTAGACGGTGGACTGCACCACCAACAGCGCGGTGAACGGAGCGTACGTCGGCTGCGGCGAGGCGATCACGTACTGGGCGAGGCCCCAGGAGAACACACCGGCCACCAGGCTCTTGAGCAGCAGCAGCAGCGTCTCCCGTTCCGGTCCCGAGTACTGCGCCGCGCGCTGCAGACGCGCCTTCCCCCGCCTGGGGCCGTGCCGCGCCTGCTCCCACCAGTCGGCTAGCCGGGTGCCGCCGTCCGCCACGAGTCCGCTCCAGCCTCTTGGCTCGCTGTCACAGCGAGGCTCCTTGCCACTCGGTTCCGCTTCCTCTTCGCCGACGGGCTCAGTCCGGCGCTTCGCCATGCGCCCACTCCTGGGCCTTCTCGTACCGCCTCAACGCGTCGCCCGCCTCGCCCGCACGCTCGTCGTCCGACTCCTCCCCGCCGACCGGGGTGAGGGCCTCCCGTACCTCCTCGGGCGCTTCCGCGTCGGGCGCGTGCGGCTGGTCCTGGTGTGGCATCGCCGATCCCTTCCTCACGCGTGCAAACCGGGTTCCGGGTTCCTTGTGCCCGCCCCGCTAACCGTCCCGGCTCATGCGGCCTGCTGGGCGGCGTTCGCGACGGATTCCTGCAACTCGTCGCGGTTCATGCGGGAGCGACCGGTCACGTTGAGTTCTGAGGCCCGCTGGTAGAGCTCGTCCTTCGTCAGCCCGGCCCAGTCCTCGCCCCCGGACTTCGCCTTCCGCTGCTGCTTTCCCTTTTCCTTCCCCTCCGCCTTCGTCTTCTTCGCGCCGCCGGTCTTCGTGCTGCTGCCCTTCTTCTGCTTCCGGCCGGAGCGGGCCTTGTCAACGGACGCCTCCAGAGCCGACATCAGATCGACCACGTTCGTCGATTCCGGCGGCTCGCTGCCCTTGGGTACCGACTCCCCGGCCCGCTTGGCCTCGATCAGCTCCCTCACCCGCTCATGGGTGCGGTCGTGGAAGTCCTCCGGATTCCACTCGGCGGCCATGGTCTCGACCAGCTGAGTGGCCATCTTCAGCTCCTTGGACGTGCCGGGGGAGCCGGAGGGCAGGTTGTCGAGCGTCTCGTGCGGGTCCCGGACCTCGTCCGCCCAGTGCAGGGTGTGCATGACCAGCACCCCGCCCTGCTCGTGCACGGCGACGAGGTAGTCCTTCTGCCGCATGCTCATCGTGGCGACGCCCGCCCGGTTCGTCTCAGCGAGCGCGTCCCGTAGCAGCCCGTAGGTCTTCGCATGCTCCTTGCGGGGCTGGAGGAAGTAGGTCGTGTCGAAGAAGACCGGGTCGATGGCGTCCAGTTCGACGAAGCCGGAGATCTCGATGGTCTTCGAGCGGCCCGGTGTGATCTCGTCCAGCTCTTCCGGCTCGACGATCACATATTCGCCCTCGTCGGTTTCGTATCCCTTGACGATCTTGTCGTAGGGGACTTCCTTGCCGGTCCGCTCGTTGACCCGGCGGTTGCGCACCCGGTCCGCGGTGCCGCGTTCCAGCTGCCGGAAGTGGACGGTGTGCGAGCTGGTGGCCGTGGCAAGCTGCACAGGCACGCTGACCAGGCCAAACGTCAATGATCCCGACCAAACCGCCCGCGCCATGGCGTCTCCTCGCAAAGACTTACCAGCTCATGACCATTTTCACCTGATCTGTACCGATCCGGCATGTGGGCGGCGCATGCGGTCAGGGAGAGGAGCTGCTGTCGCGGATGAGGAGTTCGTGGGGGGCGGTCACATGGCGTGCGGGTAGGTGGCCGAGGCGCCCGTAGATCCGGTCGGCCAGGCACTGCAGGGTGCGTTCGGCGATCTGCGCCTTGTCCGGGGCGATGGTGGTGAGGGTGGGGGTGGAGTAGCGGCCGTCCTCGATGTCGTCGAAACCCACGAGTGCGACGTCTCCGGGGACGGTCAGGCCGTGTTCGTGGACGGCGCGCAGCGCGCCCAGGGCCAGCTCGTCGCTGAAGCAGAAGACCGCGTCCGGTCTGACGGGGGCGGCCAGCAGTTCACGCATGGCCCGGTGCCCCTCCGCGCGGTGCAGTGTGGAGACCGTCCGGGTGAGTTCCGGTGGGCGGGCCAGCCCCGCGGCGGCGAGCGCCGCGCGGTAGCCCCTGGCCCGCAGCTCGGCCGTGCCGTTGCTCAGCTGCGGCTGGAGGCCGATGGCGCCGATCCGCCGGCGGCCGAGCTGGACGAGGTGCGTGGTGGCCTCGCGCGCTGCCGTCACGTTGTCCACCACCACGTGGTCGGCTGTGCCCTTGGGGTCGCGCTCGCCGAGGACTACCAGCGGGGTGGTGGCACTGCGGCGGCCGAGCTCGTCGGCGGTCAGCGCCCAGGGGCTGAGGATCATGCCGTCGACGGAGTGTGCGTCGGGGCCGTCGGCGAGCAGGCGCCGTTCGTGGGCCGCGAGGCCGCCCGTACGGTCGATCAGCACCGTCCAGCCCCGCTCCTGGGCGGCGTCGATCAGCAGTTCGGCGATCTCGCCGAAGTACGGCGAGCGGACCTCCGGTATGGCCAGGCCGATCAGCCCCGTGCGTCCCTGGCGCAGATTCCTCGCCGCGAGATTGGGGCGGTAGCGCAGCTCCTCGATCGCCTTCAGTACGCGCTCGCGGGTCGCCGGTGCCACGGGGGCGGCGTTGCTGACGACGTTCGACACCGTGCGCACGGAGACGTCGGCCCGTGCCGCCACGTCCTTCAGTTTCGCTGCCACGCTCGCTCTCCCTCGGTGCCCGCGCTCTGATCATCCCACGCCGGTGGGTGGGGGAACAGAAAACCACTCCACACATCTTGCCACGATGATTGCAACGTTGCAGAGTGGCTGCCGTGTTCCTCTGCCCGAGGTGAAACAGAAGGAGAACCCCGATGACTGCTGACCGCGCGGCAGCTGCGCACACCGACACCGCCGACAATGCCGCCCGCGACACCGTCGTCACGCCGGAGGCCGTCGCCGCGGCCCGTCACGAGCTGTACACGGACGGCGTCACCGCTCGGCGTGGAGCCTTCCGTACGGAGTGGGCCGACCGCCTCCGCGAGGACATCGAGGCCGCCTTCGACGAAGCGAGGCAACGCCCCGGCGGCGCAGTGGGTCGCGGACCACACCGCTACTACGTCGAGATCCACCCCGAGCAGATGCGCGGCTTCGTCGATCTCGTGGACCACCCCTGGGTCCGGTCCGTCTGCGAGGCAGTGCTCGGCCCCGAGTACGCGATCGTCGAGCTGGGCTTCGACATCCCCTTCGCCGGGGCCGTCAACCAGCCCTGGCACCGGGACTTCCCCCTGCCCGAACCCACCAGGACGGAGCGGCGCCTCACCTCGCTCGCCTTCAACCTCACCGCCGTCGACACCGAGGAGAACATGGGCCCCTTCGAAATCGCCCCCGGCACCCAGTGGGAGGAGGGCGAGCACTTCGCGCACGGCATGTTCCCGCCCCGCGCCGACTTCCCCCGCTACGAGTCCCAGGCCGTGCGGAAGTACCCGCGACGCGGGGACATCTCGGCCCGCTCGGCCCTGACCGTGCACCGGGGCACCACCAACCACTCGGCGGCCTCCCGGCCCGTACTGGTACTGGGCGTGGACGCCCCGGGGGCGGGCAACGACGCGCACCACGACATGGCGGTCACGCCCGCCTACTGGGAATCCCTTCCGCAGCGGGTCCGCGCCCATCTGCCCTGCCCCGTCGTTGACGAGCTCGCACCCCTCGTGCAGAAGCACACAATCGAGGGACCTTAGAGCCCAGTGCCGCGCCGCGTCCCGCGTTCGTATCGCGGCTTCCACACCGCCCGGTAGATCAGCCGGACCGGGGGTGGCAGGGCGCCGAGAGCCGTCCGGCGGGTTTCCTCGGAGGCCCCGTCCAGCACCCACGGGAGGAACGCCGACCCGGCCCTGAGTCCGAGCATGCGTCGCTGCTCCTGACCGAAGGCGTCGTACTCGGCAACGGTCATGACTTCCTGGATGAGCGGCAGGGTGTCCTTCTCCTCGTGGTCGAGGTGGGCGGTGAGCTTCTCGGTGGCCTGGTCCAGGAGCGGGGCCACCTCCTGGCGGCGCCGGCCGGCCAGCGCCGCGCCGACGCTCGCGAGCAGGGGGTCGAGGACGGAGTGCTCGGCGTCCATCTCGTCCAGCAGCCTCTCCCTCTCGGGCTCTCCCGCGACCTTCGGGCGCAGTACCGGCCACAGGTGGGAGTCCTCCGCCCGGTGGTGGATGGTCAGGACTTCTCGGAACCGCCGAGTACGTCGAGCAGGTGGTCGACGGCTTCCTGTGCGCGCACCGGAACTGAGGCGGGCCGACCGCGGCGGATACGGCCGGGGAGCCGCGCACACCCTTCACACGCATGTGCGCCTGCTATTCGACCTGGCGTGCGATCGGCTGATCCGGTGCTTATGCGCCGCGCCTAAGCTGCGAAGAGGTCCTGCCTCTCCTCGTACTCAGCGATCCTCCCGTACGGGCCTTTGAACGGAGCACACCCCCGAAATGCGCCTGGTCCGCCTCGTCAAGCATGCGATCCAGCGGTTCGACCAGCACACCATCGTCTGGAAGACCCTCATCCTCTTCGCCCGGCTGGCCCTGGCCGCGGGCTTCCTGTCAGCCGTCGCCGACCGGTTCGGCCTCTGGGGCCCGCCGGACACCGGTGAGGTCGCCTGGGGCAGCCTCGACGCGTACGTCTCCTACGCGGGCGAGCTCACGCCGTACCTGTCCGACTGGATGGTGACCATCGTCGCCTCGATCGCCACCGTGGCCGAACTGGTCCTCGGACTCGCTCTGTTGACCGGCGTTGCCTGCCGCTGGGCGGCCCTGGCCAGCGGTGGGCTGCTGCTGATCTTCGGCCTCTCCATGTTCTTCTTCCGGCACCCCGAGGCGCCGCTGAGCCTGTCCGTCTTCAGCGCGGCCGGCGCCGCACTGCTGCTGGCCCTGCTCACCTCCGGCGGGGGTATGCCGGTCTCTCCGGCCCAGGGGCGCCTGGACGCGGCTCCGGCCGGCGTGACGGGGAGCGGCCCACGCACTTCGTGACGGGCCCGCCGGACGAGTGTCATGCTGGTGTCCTCCACCACCGCTTCCTCCTCCGCCCCCTTCGATCACTCTGTACCGGGACCATGCCTCAGCACTCCACCGTCGACCGTGCCCTCGCCGCCGCCCTTGCCACCGACACCGGCACCCCTGGCGGAAAGGACCTGGACTCCGCCCTCGACACGGCCGCCTCGCTGCTGGCCGCAGACTCCACCAGCGATGCCGAACTGGCGCGCAGGGGCGAGGAGTTCGTGCGCAGGGCCTGGCAGTACGGATGGCAGCCCGCGGACGTGGCGCGCGCGGTACGCGGACGGCTGGGGGAGGACCACCTGAGGATCGCGGCGCGCCTGATCGTCTCCGAGACGCGGCGGTACGGCACGGCACTGCCGCATCGCTGGCCGGAGCAGCTCAGGCGGCTCGCGGCCGAGGAGAAGGCCGCCACGGCTCCCGCCCCGAGCCGTTTCGCGCAGGCGACCACCGTCCTTGAGCTGTATCGCCTGCTCACCGGACTGCCCCGGATCGAACCCGCCGGCCCCGTCCCCGGCCAGGCACCGGCCGTTCCCGTCGCCGGCGAACCGAAGACGTTCGCCCGCATCCGGGCCCTGCTCGCCAAGGCCGAGGCGACGCCGTACCCGGAAGAGGCCGAGGCGCTCAGCACCAAGGCGCAGGAGCTGATGGCGCGGCACAGTGTGGACGAGGCGCTGCTCGCCGCCCGGCGTCCGGCTGCCGACGAGCCCGCCGTCTGCCGTATCGGCGTGGACGCCCCGTACGAGACGGCGAAGGCGGTGCTGCTCGACGCCGTCGCCACGGCGAACGGGTGCCGGGCTGTCTGGAACAGCTCGCTCGGCTTCACCACCGTCGTCGGTTTCGAGTCGGATCTGGACGCGGTGGAGCTGCTGTACACCTCGCTCCTGGTCCAGGCGCACAGCGCGATGAGCCGGTCCGAGGGCGAAGCGCGCAAGGCGGGCCGCAAGCGCACCAGGACCTTCCGCCAGTCCTTCCTCGCCGCCTATGCCCAGCACATCGGGGACCGGCTCCGTGCCGTCGCCCACGAAGTGGCGGCGGAGCAGAGCTCGTTGCTGCCGGTCCTCGCCGGCCGCGAGGTGGCCGTGACCGACCGCATGGAGCAGATGTTCCCCGAGACGGTGACCACCAGAGTGCGCGGAGTCACCGACGCGGCCGGCTGGCACCGCGGCACCGAAGCCGCCGACCGGGCAGCCCTCCGGCCGGGCCGGGCCGAGGTGTCCGGCGGGACCGGCCGTCCCGCCCGGTAATCCCGCCGGGCCACCTCAGCGGGCGGCCTTCTCGCGGCACGGCCCTGCGGGCCGGCGACCCAAGCGTCTGGTGACACCGGGCAGTCCGGGCAAGCGCGGGCGTCAGCCTCCGGCGGCCGTCGCAGACTGCCGGGAGCCGAGGCGGAAGCGCGCCGGGGGCAAGAATCTGGTGCGGCTGAACGCCCGGTTGAAGGCGTAGACGGAGGTGTATCCGACGGACCGGGCGATCGTCTCAATCTTGGCGTCGGTGTCTCGCAGTTGGCGGGCGGCGAGATCCATGCGCCACTGCGTCAGGTAGGCGCCCGGAGATTTGCCGGTGGCGTCCTGGAAACGCCGGGTGAAGGTGGAGCGGGACACGGCCAGGGCAGCCGCGAGCGTCTCGGTGGTCCAGGGGGGCGCCGAGCTGGCCATGGCCGCCGACATGCGCTTCGCCGCAGCCGGCGAGACCTGGCTCTCCCAGCCGGAGACCCGGATGGGCATCTTCCCCGGCGGCGGCACCCAGTACCTCACCCGGCTCGTCGGCCGCGCCCGCGCGCTCGAGGCCGTCCTCGGTGCGGAACTGTTCGGCACCGGCATGGCCGAGCGGTACGGCTGGATCAACCGTGCCCTCGCTCCGGACGAGCTGGACGTGTTCGTGGACTCACTCGCGCACCGGATCGGCGCACTTACGGCCGGTGTCGCCGAAGCGGCGAAGCAGGCGATCGACGCCGCCGAAGCCAGCGGCCCGGTGCCGGACCTGACGGAGGAGGCCCAGGCGCACGCCAAGGTCTACCCCGCTCCGCAGCCGGTCGTCGAGCGCATGGGGCGAGCGGTAGCAGCCGGTGCCCAGACCCGCGAGGGCGAACTCGCTCTGGAAGAACTGCTCGACGGGCTCGCGTAGCCCAGCATCAGGGGTTCAGGCACCAGCCCACGAACGGGGCGATGCTGTCGTGGAGTTGGTGGTCATCGGAGGTCGTCACCGCGGCCGTGCAGAAGAATCTGACCTCCCCGAACTCCAGCTCCATCGCCTGGACCAGATTGTGCAGTCCCAGTTTCTCGCGCAGCCAGGCGCGGGCGGCCGCGCTGTCGTCCAGGCGGTCGGGAACCAGGCCGTGTTCGGTCAGGAGGTCCGTCTTGCTGATCGCCACCGCGAGGCGGCAGTGCTGCAGGGGCGTCCCCATCGTGGCCACCGTCTGGGCCGACTGGCCGAACACCACCTCAGGGGAGACCGGTGAGGCGAGCGTGCGGTCCACCAACGGTCCCGGCGACGGCTCGAGCCGGGTCCAGAAGCTGTCCACCGCCAGCGGGTCCAGCACGAAGACGAAGGTGCGGGCAGCCCGGACATAGCGCAGGGCGTCGACGTCGTCACGGTTCACGAACCGCTCCCCGGCCGTGTCGAAGACATGGACGAGGCGCTCCGCGCGTCCGGTGCCGAGCACGAAGGAGTGCGCGCGGGGGAGCGCACGCTGAGTGCCTCGGGTGTGGCCGCCGATCCGCAGCACCTCGCGGAGTACCTGGTAGTTGGAGAGCGAGACGTCGTCGGCCAGGCGCACTGCGGGGCCGCCGTCCCCGGCCGCGTTCTCCAGCGACATCAGCATGGCCGCCATCAGCTGGGTCTTGCCCGCGGCCCGGCCGCCGATCAGCGGAATCACCAGCTCGGGCGCGTGCCCGGCGTCCGCGTTCATCGCCTTGCCGCAGCTCTCGTGGGTGCAGTACGCCTGGAGCCTGCCGTCCCTGCTCATCAGCATCAGGAGCGTCGGCATCCGCCCGCCGCACTCACAGCGGCGCCGGAAGATCCCGTACGTACCGGGTCGGATGTCCTCGTGCCGGCGGCGGCAGGTATCGCGCGGGCAGTCGTAGGACGGGTAGGGGACGCGCTCGAAGCAGTGCGGGCACAGCATGCCGGTGTGCAGCTGCTTCGCCCGCAGCAGGACGCGGTCGACGGCACGCAGGGCGCCCGCGGTCAGCCTGGCCGCCCCCGTCAGCACCCCCACACCCACCGCCTGCAGCAGCCAGAGCAGGAAGAGCGGCGGCACGGCGAGGACCGCGCCCACGGCGAGGCCCACGCAGAGCGTCAGCCCCCATGGGACCGTGACCAGCCGGCTCCGGCTCGGTGCGGTCAGGTTCTCCCGGACGGTGCCGCGGAAGCTGTCGCCGACGCACCGGCCGTACATGCGCTGCCCCAGCGTGAGGAGCTGACGCAGATCACGGACGGCCGGACCGAAGAAGTAGTTGCGGTACGCCTTCGTGCTCTCGTCCTGCGGCCGGTACGGGGGGAGGACCTCGAACTCCGGGGTGCGGCGGTGCAGTACGCCGACCAGCAGGCGGCCGTAGAGCCGGAGGAGCTCGCCGACCAGGCCGAGGGCACGCAGGGCCGCGATGAGCGGGGAGATCGTCAAGTACCCCGAGAGCAGGGCGAGGTAGAAGACGGCGAGGACCAGATAGATGATGATTTCCGCCATGGCCGGCTCACCTCCTCGTGTCCGGGCCGGTGCCCCGGTAGTCGTCCCGGTCACCGTCCCGGGGTCCGCGCCCGGTGATGCGGCGCACGAACTTCCCGTAGCTGCTCAGGCGCTGCTCTCCATGTTCGAAGATCCGCTCCGCGAGCAGCGGGGCGTACGGACGCACCAGCTGCGCGAGGCGCCGGGTGTCCCTGCTCCGCCAGTTGTCGAGCGCATGGGCCAGGATCGCGGCGCGGATGTCGGCGTGCGCCTGCGGCAGCGGACCCAGCGAGCTCACCAGGGTCACGCCTGCCACATGACTGAGAAGCACGTCGTCGATTGTGTGGCGGCGGACGGTCAGTCTTTGCAGGGCGCTCAGGTAGGCGCCGCGCGTCCGGTCACCGAACCCGACCACCATCGCCGGTATGTGATGGACCTGGGCAGGACGCTCAAGGAGGGCGTTCACCAGGCGGAACTGCTTCAGGGCCCGTGGCGGCGCCCATGTCTCCGTTGCCGGGATCGCGAAGCCGCGGGCAAGCGAGGTGGCGTCGGGGGCGTCGCGCAGCAGGCCGTCCAAGGTGAGCGTGGCGGTGACACACTCCTGGGTGACCGGCCGCAGCCAGGCGTACCTGCCGGGGGAGTCCAGCAGCTCGCACAGGAGCAGACAGTCCTTCAGGCCCTGTTCGTCCGCGATCGGCTGTTTGACCGCGCCGTCGAACCACTCGTCGACCGCCGGAGCGAGCACCCGGTCCGTGGGCAGCCGCTCGGCGATCTCGACGGCGTCCCGGTGTGGCCAGAGCGGCTTCCGCCAGAGCGCGCGCAGCAGGTCGGCGTCCGGTGTCTCCTGGCCCCGCACGGCCAGGATCTTGAACAGCAGCTCGACCGTGCGGCCCGGCTTCCGTTCGGCCTGCGCCATCCAGTAGTGCTCCAGGAGCCGCGGCCGGTCCTCCAAGTCCCGCTCGTCGAGCAGGTGAGAGGGGAACTGCGAGAAGAGCTGCTCCTGGCCGCCGCGACGGGCGACCAGCTCGGCAAGGCCCTCCACCAGTGCGCTCCTGAACTCCGGCAGGCGGGCGAGGAGGTGTTCGACCTCGCGCCGGAAGCCTGCTCCGGCAGACCGGGTCGACGCCGAGCTGAGGAGCTCGCGGGCGAGCTGCCCGGCCTGGTCGGCCAGCAGCGGCTTCGGCGGGTCCAGCCCCGCCCTGTCGGCCCACAGCAGCAGCCGCACTCCTTGGCGTACGTCCTCCGCCTGGCCGAGGAGCCGCCGCCAGTGTGCGGTGGCGTGCTCGCGTTGCTCGGGGTCCGTGACCGGTACCGGCTCCACCGCGTCCCCGGCGCCGGTCATGTACGCCCGCATCCGGGACGCGTGCAGTCTGCCCTCCAGCCTCTGGTGGAGGTCCGGGGCGCCGCCCGCGAGCGCGGCGGCGCTGAGCTTCGCCAGTGCGCCGTCATCCAGGGTCTGGTGGCTCTCGTCGATGCCACGGGCCACCTTGGCCCGCAGGGGCCCCAGATGGTCCGCGCGGCCCAGCCACTCGATCACCGCCTCGACGTCGACGCCGTCGAGCGCGACGCCGCCCTCGGTCGCCGCCGCGGCCACCGGGGCGTGCCAGTCGCCGGGGTCGCGCTCGTGTCCGTGGGTGTAATCCCGTGTCCACGCCCAGACGGACCTGATGGAGCCGACGCCGATCCGGACCAGCAGACGTACCAGGTAGTGGGTGTAGACGAGCGAGGGGAAGTCGCCTTCGGCGAAGTCGAAGACGAGGTACGAACCCTCGTCGTCGGGGCCGAAGCCGGCCTCGGCCTCCGGAACCGTGCCGATCAGATGCAGGCGGCTGAGGCCGGGCCGGAACAGATAGGTGGAGAAGGAGAGCTGACGCGCCAGCGGTGGCGGCAGCAGATAGCACACCGCCGCGAACCAGTGGGCGATCCGGTCGGTGGAGCTGTCGACCAGGACGACGGAGGGCTGGTCCTCCTCGGTGAGCGCGGCGAGGACGGCGGCCAGAAGCTGCGTCAGTTGGTCCGCGTGCGGGTGTCCGCGGAGGAACGCCTGTACCGTGCGCGGGTTCAGCGGCCCGCGTGGCGGCGCGGACTGGAGCACCGGGATCTCGGTGTCCGGCGCCACGGTGGACGTCCACACCGGCGAGCCCCACAGTTCGATGCCGAGCATGCCGCTGCTCGCGGCGCCGAAGTCGTCGGTGTGCAGGGCGTGTGCGAAGTAGTTGCCGAAGCGGCGGGCCGAGTCGCGGCCCACGTACTGCACGCAGAGTGCCGTCGCGCCCTTGCCCAGCGGTACGTAGCAGAGGTTGACCGGGCAGCGCGCGAGCTGGTCCGGGGTGTCCGACTCGACAAGGGAGCGGGGTGGATCGTATCCGGCGAGGGCCTCGACGGTGTGCATGGTCTCCGCCGCGACGCCGGTGCTCACCGCGTTGAACTGGAAGCCGGAGAAGCCGCTGAGGCCGCGCTCGCAGGAGGTGTAGTAGAGCTGCTGGAACTGCGCGCCGTCCTCCGGCAGCCGGGGAGGGGCGCTGCCGTCGCCCGTCATCCCCGCCCCGTCTTGGGCACCGAACCGAACTCGCTCAGCAGCCAGAGCAGCGGATCCGCGACCCGGTAGGGCTGGATACCGGTCGGGGCGACGCGGGCGTCCGGGGTCGGACTGTGGCCGAGGGCGGAGACTCCGAAGTAGCGGTAGCGGGCATAGGTGTTCTCCAGGATCTGGTCGATCGGGACACCGTCCCAGTCCTTGAGGAGCTGACGCACCTCCTCGTGGCCGCTCAGGCTGTCCTCCACAGCGAACCGGCCGCCCCCCGGCGGATGCGCGCGCAGCGGGCTGCCCGGGTCCAGGAGATGCCAGAAGGCGTCCAGCTTCGAGAAGACCACCGCGACCGGGGTGTCCACCTTCTGGGGCGACTTGCCCGGCAGTCCCGGTATCCCAGGCCGTGCCCTGCCCGCCTGCGGGGCGAGGAGCATGTTCGTGACCCGGCCCAGTACGTTGACCGGCGCGTCCAGACCCTCGGTGCCGGGCAGCGCGGTGCCCGGAAGCGCCGAGTCGCGGGCGCCCGGCATCTGCAGCGGGTCGAGCAGCAGGACGATGCCGTCGGCGTTTGCCAGGTACCGGGTGTTGAGCTCCACGCTCTCACGGGAGCTGAAGTCCTCGCCCGCCGTGTCGAAGAAGGAGAGGACGGTGTGCTGCGGCCGGTCACCGAAGAGGTGGCGGCGGCGCAGGCCGAACCGGAAGACCAGCGGCTCGACACGGTTGTCGTTGGTGGCCGCGGTACGGGTGCCGAGGAACATCTGGCGGTCGCGGTAGAGGCGGTCCTGGTAGTCGGAGCTGTAGCGGCGCATCGTGTTGTCGTCCGAGCCCATGAGGAAGGCTCCGAAGTCGGCGCCGACCTGGTTCATCATCTCGTGCAGCAGCACCGTCATGTAGACCGTCTTGCCGGATGCCTTGGCCCCCACCATGGCGATCAGCCGGTTCTCCACCATGCCGAACTGAACGGGGAGCAGGGAGTGGCACACCGGGCAGATCCGGTAGGTCGTCTCTCCGTCGCAAGTCTGGCAGACGGCGGTCGGCTTGCGGCCGTCCCCGGCGAAGTCGGGTCCGAGTTCGTGGGCGGGACGTCTGCCCATCCGGTCGTCCAGCACTTGGTCCCGCACCCGGGCGCACCGCTTCTGGGTGCGGCTCAGACGGCTGTTGCAGCGGAACCGGATCTCGCGTGCGGTGAAGGTCTCGTAGCAGTAGGGGCAGGTGAGTCGTCGGGGCATCAGGTCACTCGCAGTCGGTGCAGCGCCGTGGGGCGGATGTCGATGTCGGAGGCGGCGGCGTCGGCGGGAAAGCAGACGAGCCAGGACGTGTCCCGCGTGGCGGGCAGCGGGAACTCGACGGACAGGGGTGTCCGGGCGGGCAGCCGCTGGGCGGGTACTTCGTGCAGGACGGTGCCGTCGGCGAGGCTCATGGGGCGATAGTTGCCGAGGCCGTGGACGATGCGGACCGCGGGGAGTTCACAGGCGGTCTCGCTGGTGAACGTCACCGTGGCGACGCGGCCCTTGATACGGCGGCGCACGGACGGCACGTACTCCACGACGGGGGCCTCAGCGGCGATCAGCAGCGACGACGAGCCCTCGCAGTCCACTTCCGGATCGGCGACCAGCGCCTCCACGGTCAGGGTCACCGCGCCGCGGCCCACCTTCAGGCTGAGCCCGCCGTCATGCTCGTACACCCGGCGCAGGCAGCGCAGTTCACCGGTGTGCGACGGGTGGCCCGGATCGGCCTCGCCGAGCTGCCAGCGGACGCGCGCGCTGAGCGCGGTCTCGGGCCAGGCCCAGATGACGAGCAGGTGGCTGCCTCGGCGGGTGGCATCGAGTTGGTCTACGGGGACTGCCACCAGGGGGGACTGGAGGGTGGCCGAGGGCGTGGGGCCCGGAGGCTCTGGGGGATCTGCGGGACGGGAAGCGGCGCTGGGTGCGGGCCCGTGGGAGGTTGCCTGGCTGGGCGGGGTCTCCGGCGCTTCCGGCGCTTCCGGCGCTCGCGGGGGTTCGGGGGTGGCCGGGGGCTCGGGGGGCTCGCGGGGTCCGGAGGTTTGCGGGCCGGACTCGGGCTCCGGACCGGCCGTCCATCCGGCACCTTCGGTCTTTGGGGCGGGCCCGGTGGGTGAGCTGACGGCCGGATCGGGGTCCCGCACGTGGTGCCGCGGCTGTGGCTCGGGGTCTTCCGCTGGCGGAGGCGGCGGCGCCTCGGAGCGGGCCGCCCCGCGATGCTGGTCAGCCGGTCCGGACTGGAGGCGGAGCGCACCGAAGTCCTCCAGAGCCAGCAGGCCGTTTATCACGGCGAGTTCAGGCGTCGTGCACCGCACCTGGATGCCGAGGCCCAGTCCCTCCTCCAGTTGCCGCGCCGCACCCGGCGTGGCCCAGAGGCCGCCCGCCAGGAGGATGGTGTCCGGCATCCGGTCCGCGTCGGTCAACGCCCGGACCACCGCGTTCCGGGCTTGCTCCCGCAGCGGTGCCACCAGGCGGTCGAGCGTCGCCCGGTCCAGGCTCACTTCGAGATCCTGCCCCTGGGAGGGGGCGGACGCGGTCACGTCGTCCCGCGGGGAGAGGTCCCGCCGAAGGCGCTCGGCGACCGCGCGGGAATCGGCGTCGGCGGGCAGTTGCCGGAGAATCCCGGCGGCGACGGCCTCGTCCCAGTCGTCGCCGCCGAGCCGATGGGTGCGGGTGTCCAGGATGCCCACGGTGCGGTGGGGTGCGACGTCGAGGACGGTCAGGTCGAGCGTCGTCGCCCCCTGATCGCAGACGAGCACCGTACGGTTCACCCCCTCCACGACCGCGCCGTAGTGCAGTGCCACGGCGACCGGTTCGGGCAGCAGGCGGGCGACGGTCAGTCCGGCGGCCTCCGCGGCGCGGCGCAGTTCGGAGCCCGTCCCGTCGGACGGCCAGAGTCCGAGTACCGCGGTCGGGTCCGCCGGACAGCCGTTCTCCGCCGCGGCGTTGGAGCCGAGCAGTGCCGCGAGCGCCGTCGCGGCGTGCCCCTCCCCTTCGAGCCGGTCGAGCGGCACCGTGGTGACGACCGGTCGCCCGTCCGCACCCATCCGCCCGATCCGCCCGTACCGGTGCCCGATGTCGATACCGATCACGCTCACACGCCCCCTTCGTGAGTCACCTGCGGATCGCCGTCGCGAGTCACCCGCGGCTCTCCCTCCTCCGAGATCCCCGCCCGGATCCGGCTCCCTGCCGGGGGCCGCCGCTCGATGAAGTGGCGGACCACCGCCGTGCGCAGCTGCTCCAGTTCGTTGCGGATCTGGCGTCCGCCGTACGCCTGGTGCTCGGGGTCGGACATCCGTGCGGTGATCCAGGGGTAGAGCGTGGCGGTGTCGGGCACGAGTTCGACCTGATGGCGTTCCCGTACGGATTCGGCGAGCTGGCCGAGCAGCCTCTCGGCGATCTTGACGATGTGCTCGCGGCGCAGCATGTCGAAGACGACGACGCCGGGCTTGAGCCGTCCGTAGATCTCCGGCCGCCCGATCTCGCGGAACTTCTCCTCCACCGCCAGGGCGAAGTGCGCCTTCAGGGCCGAGTACGGGAGTTCGTCGCCGCGCTCGGCGAGGAGATCCTGCACCGTCTCCGCACCCGTGTTGGAGGTGAAGATGATCAGGCACTGCGAGAAGTACGCTGTCTGGCCCCGGCCGTCCGTCAGGCGGCCGTCCTCCAGGATCTGCAGGAACTTGTCCAGCACCTTGGGGTGGGCCTTCTCGATCTCGTCGAAGAGGAGCACGCTGAAGGGCCGCTCCTGCACCCGCCGCGTCAGCTCGCCGCCCTGTTCGTGCCCCACATAACCGGGCGGCGCTCCCGCGAGGCGCTCGGCGGCATGCTCCTGCTGGTATTCGCTCATGTCGAAGCGCGCGTAGGCACTCTGATCGCCGAACACCAACTCGGCGACGGCCTTGGCGAGTTCGGTCTTGCCGACGCCGGTCGGCCCGACGAAGAAGAAGGCGCCACGGGGCCGCGCGGTGCCGGAGTTGCCGAAGTCCACGCCCACGTAGGCGGCTTGGAGGGCCGCCGCCACGGCGTCGACGGCTGTGGCCTGGCCGACGACCCGGGCGCTCAGTGCTTCGGCGGCGCTGCCCACGGTCTCCCGGTCGAGCTGGGTCCAGGGGTCGACGCTCACATTGAGGCGGTGCTGTTCGAGTAGTTTGTCGGGCTTCTGGAGAGGGGCGTTGCGCAGCCAGGACGTCTTGGTGAGCGCGTCGATGTCCCAGGCCGCCATGCCGTCGGTGGCACCGAGGAGTGCTTCGGTCTCCGCGCGCGTGGCCTCCGGCGCGCCCTTGAACTCCTGTCGCAGCCATGACAGCCACAGGCGTCGCTCGCTCGGGTCCGGCGGCCCGATGTGCAGGGAGGCGATCCGCGGGTCCTCCAGATGAAACCAGCCCGGGAGGCGCCCGACGTCGCCGACCGCGCACAGCACCGCGTTGCGGGCGTGCGGCGCGGGCCCCGTGTCGGGCCCGGGGCGCGGCGTCACGGCATCCGTCATCGCGGCGCGCAGGCGTAGATAGCCGAGGGGCGATTCAGGCTGGTCGGGCGGGAGCTGGTGGTCGACGTCCTGGAAGACGAAGGCGGTGGCCGCGTCGGGCGAGGCCACCAGACGGTGCACCGTCGCCGCCACATCCTCGAAGGAGCGCGGCCGCCCGGCCGTCGTCGGCGACAGCGCCCGCGCGCCCATGCGCCGCCGCTCCGCACCCCGCCGGGTCGGTGGCCGGGCCGGCGCCTCGTCCCCACGCTGGTCCGGGCCCGCGCCGTTCGCGGCGACGGGCTGCGTGGCTGGAGAGGCGGCGGGTCGCGCCGCGGGCGAGGCGTGTCGGGCCACCAGCTGGTCGAAGCGCTCCGCGTGCTCTGGCAGCGGAAACGTGAGCCCGTCGACGGGATCCCACCAGCCGACCACCTCCGCGCCGCGCAGATCCAGTACTCCGGCGACCACTTCACGGAACGAGGCGGGCCGGTCCTCGAACCACCAGCGGTCCCTGATCTGCCCGTCCAGCACCAACTGGCGGCCCCGGCGCAGCTCCCAGCCGAGCGACACCGCCCACCGCGGCATCATCCCGTCCGCCGCGTCCGGGCCTTCCGCGCCCTTGCCGCCGGGCTCCTGCTTCCCCCAGTCGATGGTGCTCACCGGGCCCTCCGTACGTCGCTGCCCGGTGGCGGTCTCCGCCCGCCCGGCGGCTTGCCCCGCCAGGTGATCTCGCCCGGCACGAAGGTGTCGTCCCTGCTCAGCTCCTCATGCACCCGCTCCAGGAAATCCTCCGTCGCGTCGCGTACGCCGCCCTCCGTGTCGTGAGGGGATGCCGCCACGGAAACGTCGGCTTCCCCCTCCACGCAGTAGACCAGGACCGGTGTCCCCTCGGCGTCGGAACCGACCGTCGTCTCGTATGTCGCGCCGGTGGGCCGTACGAAGGAGAGCAAGAGCTGCTCGCCCTGGTCCTCGCCCCCGGTGAAGGAGAGGCCCTGCCCGGCCATCGCCTCCTTGAGGGCCTCGGCCAGCTCGCTCCGCCGTGTGTACGCCGACTGCAGCTCGTCCAGGCGTGCTTCGGCCGAGGGCAGCAGCTCCTCGAGCGCCGTGACCGCCGCGAGTGCCCCCTCCGGGTGGCGCGCGGAGAGGGTGTCCATGACGGCGAGCAGGGCGCCCTCCAGACGCCGGCCGAGGTCCGGGTCGCCCAGCTCGAAGGCGTCGGCCACGGCGTCCCGTGCCGCTTCCCGTAGGACGCCGAAGTGGTCCGCGGCCTCGGCGAGCGCCGCCTCCCGCGCCTCGGCCCTCTCCCGCTCGGCCTCCGCCCGCTGCTCCTCCGCCTCTGCCCGCTGGCGTTCCCCCTCCGCCTGTGCCGCGGCCCGCCGCCGTTCCGCTTCGGCCTGCTGGTGGTACTGCTCGGTTGCCTGCGCCACCGTCGCCGTATGCCGCGCGATCGCGTGCTCCGCCGTGCCGAGCAGAGCCTCGAAGCGAACCTTCTGTCCAGGGCCGGACGCGGCACGCAACTGGCCGAGCAGGTCGACGCAGTGCTGCCGGCCCGGTTCGTCGTGCGCGGCACCCTCCGCACCGGCTTCCGCGAGGCGTCGCTCCAGACCTGCCAAGACCCCACTCGTGTCCGGAGTCTGGACGGGCCCGCCGCCTCCCAAGTGGCGTCGCATGACGACCCGGCCCCGCAGCTCCTCGATCGCCTCGCCGAGCGGCTCTCCCAGGCCGACGCGCCCGCCCAGCTCCGTCAACCGCCTCTCCAGCGCGTCCAGTTCACCATCCGGTCCGCTCTCCTTGCGGAGCTGGGTGATCAGCGTCCGCACTTCGTCGAGCCGCCGTGCGTCCGCACGGCCGTGCTCCGCGCGGGTCCGTGCCTCATGGGCCTGCTGCTCGGCTTGGCGGCGCCGGGCCGACTCCGCCTTCCTGCGCTCGTTCTCCGCCCGCGCCCTCTCACGGCGCATCGCGGTCTCCCTGGCGCGCTGGGCGGCGAGTGCGGCCCGCTCCCGGGCGCGCTCGGCAGCGCGGGCCCGGCGCTCCTCGGCCTGCCGCGCGCGCCGGACCGCCTCGCGCCGCGCGTAGGCGGAGCCGATGGAGACAGTGCTGTATCTGGGTGATCCGCTCATGGCTCTCTCCGTGCTTCGGCGTGCAGCACGAACCCCCGTGCCGCGAGGTGTGCTTCGAACCCCTCCCGGAAACCAGAAGTGGGTGGTACCCCGGCCCAGGCGAACGAACCGTCGGTCGCCAGCGAAAGTTCGATGCCCGCGCTCGTGTCGGATTCCGTCAGCACGTGTGCGTACCGGTCCGAGAGGGCGAGGACCCGCTGATTGGCCGAGCCGCGCCAGCGCAGACTCCCGTGCTTCGAGGCGACGTACGGGCCGTCGATCAGCAGGTCGAGCCGGTCGAGGAGCGCCCGTCGGCCCGCGTCGCCCCGGCACAGTGCCTCGTAACGGAAACCGGAGTACGCCATGACGCTGAAGTCGGGACGCCGTGCACGGACCGTGTCGATCAGCTCGACGAGCGCCGCCGCCTGACTGAACGGCTCACCGCCGGACAGCGTGACGCCCTCCACGCCGCCCGCCACCTGGCTCAACCCGACCAGCCACTCGGTGAGTTCCGCCACCGGACGAGGCGTACCACCCTCGAACGGCAGCGTCTCGGCCGCCACGCAGCCGCGGCAGCGCAACGGGCAGCCCTGCACCCAGATGACGGCACGGGTGCCGGGGCCGAGGACGGTGCAGTTGTCGAGAGTCCTGGCCACGGAGAGCAGGGTCGTCGTCATGGTGCCCCTCTCGCGGAGTCCGCGCCCGGATAGCTGTCCATGCCGCGTTCCGCCTGGTCGCACCAGGGGCACCACGGCCGCTCGATCGTGTACACGTGCAGTTTCTGGACGGCGCAGACGGTGAGCCGCTCCGCTGCCCGCGCCACCGCCAACTCCTCGGCCCAGAGCCAGGCGTGGGGACGGGTGCCGCCGAACGCGTCACCGAAGAGCGACGCGAGCCGTCGCGGCAGCAGGTCGGCGGGCGGAGCGGAGCGGGGCAGCACCACCGAGGTGCGGTCGACGGCGCGGCACCTCCCCTGTAGCAGGTTGTCGTCGAGTGAGAGGTAGTCGCCGCCGTCCGCGGGATGCCCGGTGAAGGGGTGCAGACCCGACATCAGGAGCTGGTGGATCAGGACCGCGAGCACGAAATCGTCCGAGGAGCTGTCCGGCGGTGCGCCGACCGGGCCGATCCGCTCCGGTGCCGTGTAGCCGGGCGTACGCATCCGGCCCGGGAACACCTCCCGGCCGTCCGTGAACTGCCACGAGTCGACATCCGCGAGGCCGACCCGGCCCTGCGTGTCGACCCAGAGATTGTCGGGCTTGAGGTCCCCCACCACATAGCCCCCGGCGTGCAGTTCGGCCAGGAGGCGGGCGAGCGCCTCCGCCGCGGCCAGGGCGGTCGCCCAGGTCGCGCCGGGCAGGAAGGCGCGGCGGGCGGCGGGTGACACGAGATGGGTGAAGGGCTGGTAGGCGAGTCGCATGTCCCGCATCACATAGCCGTCGATGCTGTCGGTGCCGCCGCCGAGCACCGTCCGCACGGGCACCATCGGCCAGGCGAGCCGGGTGGGGGAGCCGGACAGGAGACGCACGGTGCGTGGTTCGCGCCGCTGGCGCACCAGGCGCTCCACGCGCCGCCGGTACGCCTCCCGGTCCGGCGGGTCGGGGACGAGCTTGGCGACCAGGGCGCGCGGATCATCGACCGCGTACACGATCCCCTCCGAGCCGCTGCCGATCCGCTCGGTGAGCAGCCACTGGTGCCCTCTGCCGGACACCACTCTGATGGCCATCGCTCATCCGCCTTCCACCAGTGCGCACGCCACCGTGAGGTCGTCGCCGGTGCGGGCGGCCCGTGGTCCGGAGAGCAGGGCGCGCAGTGGTTCGGCGTCCCCTCCGTTGCCGCGCAGCGTCGCGGCGAGTCCGCAGAAGAACCGCTCCGACGGTAAGAGACCCGCGTGCAGGGGGAGCTGCCGCATAGCGGGATGGTCGAGAGTCAGGGACGCGCACCCGTCGGAGGCGAGCACGACCCCGCTGAGTCCGGGTTCCCACACGGTGAAGGTGCGGATCCGCAGTGCGGCGCCGGGTGAGGAGAGGAAGGCCGGTGGCGGCTCGCCGGGCACGGGCGGCGGCAGCACGAGGTGGCACCGCTCGGGCCCTTCTGCGTCATCTCGGGTGAGGACCGTGCCGAAAGAGTCGCCGAGCGACAGGAAGGCCGCCCACGGCGGCCGCACCACAGCGGCGACGAGCGCGGCGGCCAACTCCCCCACGTCCGCGGCGTGTGCGCCCTCCGCGGCCTCCCCGCCCTGCGCAGGCACCGCTCCCAGCACGGCCCGTGCCGCCCGCAGATAGGCCGCCAGCACCAGCGCGCCCCGCGCGGCGATCCACTCCGTCCACTCCTCGGGCCGCGCTGCCCCGTCCGGCATCTCAGCGGCAAGGACCCGGCACGCGACGTCCACCGCGAGGTGCGCGCCGAGCGCGCTGCGCTCCCGGCTGCCGGATCCGTCCGCGAGGGCGAGAACCGCGGCGTCTCCCAAGTCCACCGCCTTGAAGGCGTCCTGGCAGTCCTGCCCGGCGGCGAGATGGCTGGTGCCCTGGACGGCGGCGCCCGTGACGATCATCGGAACTTTCTCTCCAGCTCGTCCATCCGCTTCTGCCGCGCAGCCCTCTCCGCCACCTGCCGGTGGGCGTCGTCGGCGTGCTGCACCGCGCCGAGCTGGTCGGAGCTCTGGAAGACCAGGTCCAGGATCTGGCCGAAGTCGTAGCTGTCGAGCATCAACGTGCTCTTGGGCGCGAGGACATGGAGCAGCGGGAGATCGGCACCCCGCACGCCCACCGCCTGGAAGATGCACTCGCCCTGCTCCTCGCCCTGCCGCAACCGCCGCGCCGTGCCGGCCAGGGCCGCGGCGTCCTGCGGCTGCCCTTCCGCGTCGCTGGGCGCGCCGTCTGTCAGCACCCACAGGAACGGGCGGCGCACCTGGACGCGCTGCCCCTGCAGGGCCCGGTAGCGCTCCCGGGCCAGGGTGAGCGCCGTCTCGACGGCCTCGGTGAGCCGGGTCACGCCGGACGCGGTGAGCCGGGGCGGGCGGACCTCATCCACCGGCGCGAAGAGCCGGTCGGAGGCCACGCCTTCCACCGGCACCAGACTCTCCGCCCGGGCGTCGTAGGCCCGGACGCGGGAGTCGAAGGTGATCAGAGCGACCTCCACGCGTGAGCGCAGCCTCGACAACGACCGCACCTCGTCGAACCACCGGGCCAGGGCGTCGTTGAGCTCGTCGATCCGCGGGCTTTCGGCGGGCCGCCCCATGGACGCCGAGGTGTCGAGCAGGATGACGACGGGCTGCCGCTCCTCGCATCCGTCCGCGAGGCCCATCTCGTACGTACTCATCAGTGCCCCGTTCCGCTCTCGTACGCGATGAGCCGCTGCTGTGCCGGGTCGAGGCGCACCTCGACATCCGCGCCCGGTGCGAGCCCGGGGGAGTGCGGGTGTGCTCGCAGCAGCACCCCGTCCACCAGGACATAAGCGTCCGGGTCGGGCCAGGTGATGATGCGGCCGGGCGAGCCGTCGGCCCACTGCCGCATCCTGGTGATGACGTGATCCACGCTACTAGACACCCTTCTCCACTGTCCGGCTATCCGGGGAAGGCCGGCCCGGGCCGCCCAGGGGCGTCCGGCTCCCCCGCGGCCTCTGAACGGCCCGGTGTCCCCAGTCAACCGGGCTGTCCGGTCCTGGATTGGTCGCGGGACGGGCGAATCCTGGTGGGCAGCCGCTCCAGGAGGGTGGCGGCGGCCGGGGCACGGACGACGAAGTGGACGTCCCACCGCGCGCCTCGCGCGAACTCCGCCTCCACGGCTGCCCAGACGGCACCCAGACTGACCTCGTACGGCAGGCCGCCGCGCCCCGAGCCGAGCAGTGGGAAGCACACCGTACGCAGGGGTGGCGTGAAGCGTTCGTGCTCGTCGGCGAGGAGCGCCAGTGCGCGGGAAACAGCCCGGGTGACGTCGGCGGGCAGCACGTCGTAGTCGTTGGTGCCGGCGCGGGGTACGGCGATCGCGGCGTGGTAGATCCGGCGTATCCCCTGGCTCGCGAGTGCGCCGGAGCCCGTCGCGGCCACCGTGCCGGGAAGCACCGGGTGGCCGGAAGCGCCCTGCAGGGTGGGCCACTTGCGCAGCTCGTCGAGTATCGGGTCGTCCAGTATGTCCCCGGTCACCCCGCGCACCGCACCCGCGCGGCGCAACGACGCCGAGACCGAGGACTTGTACGTCTCGGGCAGCGCGAAGTGCGTATTGGTGGGGGAGACGACCACGTCGACGTCGCGCAGCAGATCGACCGGATGGACATGCACGCTGAGCCGTACGCTCCGTCCGGCCAGCCGGAAGTCCACATGCCGGTGCGAGGCGTCGCCCCAGCCCTCCGCCGCGCCGCCGTCCGCCAACGCCACGATGTGGTCCGCGATTTGGCCGAGGACCATCAGCTCCTGGTCCTTGCGGAAGCGTTCGACGCTCACCCCGTACACCTGGGCGGCTCGTGTCCGCCGTGAAGAGGCGGGCCAGTCCCGGGTGCCCTGCGCGAGGCCGAGGGTGTACTCGGCGGCGGCCCGCAGCGTGTCCGCGTCGACCCGCGCCACGGCGAGGCGCAGCAGTGCCTCGATCGAACCGTCCGGTATGCGGGCGGCGGCCGCCCGCTCGAGGGCGGGCAGCGCGCGACCGCGCAGCCGTACGAGCCCAGCCCGACGAACGTCCTTGAGTTCCGCAAAAACTGACGCTTGGTCAACAGGTGCCGCCATCCTGTCACCATGGCATCAGGTGCCACCCGACGACAAGCGATCAGTCGGGCCAGGGTGGCACGATCGCTGCTCGCAGCGGGGCGAGCAGCCGGTTCGCCTCCGTCACGCCCTCGGGCGAGCCGAGATCCAAGATCCCGCTCATCGGCACCGTGGCGAGCGGCTCGCCTCCGCACCGGTCCTGGAAGAGCACCGACGCGAGGTGCGGCCGGTTGCGCCGGGACTGCCAGATCAGGCCCATGGCCGCGGGCATCTGCGCGCGGATCTCACTCGCCCAGCGACGCGTCTTGGCGTAGCGCTCGCCCTCCGCTTCGAGCAGCCACGAATCCTGGCAGACGGCGGCCAGATCCGCCTCGGTGACCAGGGAGACGAGGCTCAGCTCGCACCGGGTGCGCAACAGGCTCAGGGACTTGCCCGCGACCGCGGCGTACGGGACGAGCCGCATCCCGGTCTCCGGGTCGAACTCCAGGGAACGCAGCAGGGATTCGGCGAGCGCGGTGGTCGGATCCTCGGCCAGGTAGAGATACCGGTACGGGTCCGGCACGGTGCCGTCGAAGCGGTTGCCGCCGAAGTGGGCATCCACCGGGACCGGGTTGAACTGCTCGGCGGGGCGCTTGGTCCTGTGCATCCGCCACAGCCGCGTACCGGGCGGAAGCCTGTGTCCGTTCGGCCGCATCGCGTACGCGGACGGGGGGAGGGTGCCGGGCATCAGTCCCCCTCCACAAGTGCTGTGGCCACGCCCACCAGCTGCTCGTCCGGAAGCTCTCCGAGCAGCGAAGCGGGCTTGCCGCCGAGCAGGGTGTTGCCGCTCAGCCACCAGTCGGCCGCGCCCCAGGGGTCGATGTCGGCGAGGAGGAGGCGGTTGACGTACAGCACGAGGGGGATCGGCCCGCCGGAGTCGCCGGCGAACTGGAAGGCCGGATAGCGGTCGCCGCGTTCCGCGTCGCCGAGGCGGATCAGCTCCGGCGGCGGTTCGTCGAAACCGGCGGCGTGGCACCGGGCGCACATCAGCAGGGAGTTCAGCGCGGGCTCTTCCAGCAACCGGTCCTGGGCCGTCCGGATGATCGTCGCGGTGTCCGGACCGGGCGGGGGCTCCGTGAGCCGTACAAGGAGGTCCCGCGCCCCCGTCACGCTCTCCGGCCCGATCGGCGCCCCGCCGAACCGGATGGCATCCACAGCCAGGCGCGCCGGATGGTCGAACGCCAACGGGCGCAGGGCGAGCCGGACGCCCTGCAGTGCGTTGCGCACGGCCTTGTGGTCGTCCTCCGCCGTCTCCGCGAGCGCCCGCAGCCTGGTGAGCAGCTTCTCGTGCTGCTCGTCGTCGAGGCCCTCGCGGATACTCTCCCGGTGCTCGCCGACCAGGTCGAGCAGCGTTTCCCCCGGATTCACACGGTCCCCTTTCCCGGTGCGGTCCCTCTTCCTGGACCCGGGTGCCCCTGGTGGATGAACGCCGCCCAGACCGGGAGGCTTTCGAGCCCAGGGCGCCCCATCTCGCGGAGCAGCTCTCCGCTCAGCGAGCCCGGATCCTCCCGGTCCGGGTCGAGCATCCAGACCTGCGCCGCCCTGAGCGCGTCCGCCGGGCTGTTCCCCTCGACCGC
Source organism: Streptomyces gossypii (assembly GCF_025165795.1). Taxonomy (GTDB): domain Bacteria; phylum Actinomycetota; class Actinomycetes; order Streptomycetales; family Streptomycetaceae; genus Streptomyces; species Streptomyces gossypii. Next base: position 293,424 of record NZ_JAJAGO010000007.1, on the reverse strand, counting down.
CAGATAGTGGTGGAACACCGCCATCATCAGTGCCGACGCCCCGTCCTGAGTCGTCCACCGCGAGCCGACCACATCGCGCGCGCCGCCCGACACGAACGCCGTCGTCAAGGTCAGCGCCTCATCGTGGTCGCGCGTGCTCAGATCGGTCTCGCAGGCACTCAGGACGATCAACGGGCCGTCCGCCGCTGGCTGTTCCCCACCCACACGGTCGAGGATCCGGGTCACGGTCAGCATCCCCGAATCGGGATCGCCCCCCGGGCCGCCCTCCTCGGCGGGCAGTGCCTCGCTGCCGTCCGGGAAGGCGAGATGCAGGGACGACACCGTCGGGCGGACCCCCGCGGAGCCGTGCGAGGCCACATGGAGCAGCGAGGGGCTTTCGCTCAGGAGCGCAAGGATTTCGTCGGGAGTGCCGGGCGCGTCCGGCTCCACCGGGGGTTCGTAGAACTCTCCGCACATCCGCGCCAGCGGATAGTAGGCCTCATACAGCGCCGTGGCCTCCAGTTCGGCGTGGGTCAGCTCCTGCCGCGGGTCGGCCACCAGGACGGGGGCGGCGGCCGGGTCGCGCCGTCCGCGCCGCACGGTGCGCAGGAACTGGCTGCCGGACGCCGCGTAACTGATGACCATGATCTGGCAGAGGTAGTCATGGGGCGCCTCCTCGGGCAGGCGTGCGGCGTGCCAGGGGACGACGCCGAGGCGTCCGCACGGAACCAGCACGATTCTGGGCGGCCCCGAACGGGACGTGTCGCGTTCGTCGTTGGCCGCGAGCCGCTGCGCGACGGCTGGGATCACGGTGTCGAGCGCCGCGGCGTATGCCCAGTCGCAGAGCGCCGAAAGGGCGTCCTGCCAGGCCTGTTCGGCGGCCGGCTCGCCGAGGTGCCCGGACCGTTCGGCAGCCGCGTCGAGGTAGCGCTCCAGGGGGCCGCTCTCGCTGCCGGAAAGCAGCGAAAGGCCGCCTATGCCGACGCCGATGTCCGGCCCCACGACGATCGCCACGCCGGGTGACTCGCCCTCGCCGGGGAGCAGATAGACCAACGCGTCCGCTTCGCCTTCGGCGACTCCGTCGCACAGTTCATTCAGCGTGGGAGTGGTGAACAGGCCCTGCTGCCGGTAGCCGAGAGCTTCCAGGGCGCGGCGCCGCAGGGTGCTCGGCAGCTCACGGGGTGGCCCGTCGTCCGCCGGCGCCTGAGCCGCTCCGGAGGCGCGCCACGCCTCGGCGAGCTCGTGATGCCCGCAGGCTTCGAGGCGTTCCGGCACGGCACGCGCCGTGGACGCGGCGTGCAGCACCAGGGCCCGGCCCAGCTCCAGTGCACCCACCGCCATCTCCGCCTGGTTGTGCGAGGCGGCCCAGGTGGCTGCCTTGACGCTGCGTGCGGCGCCCGTCCGTGCCGCCAGGAGCCCGTGTTCCGCGCCCTGTTGAAGGATGACGTCGGCAGCGAGCGTGTCCAGGGCCTCTTTTGCCGTGTCCAGGGCGGGAGCCACATGGGCCATGTCGTGGCTGTGGTGCCAGCGGGCCCGGTACGCCTCCGCAAGCGCCCAGAGGGCTTCTGCCGCGAACTGGGGGCCCTGGCCCGCACGGACGCCGTCGCGGAGCAGCTCCAGCTCGGCGATGACCGGCTCGAGATCCGCCGGATCATGGGTGAGGCCGTACCGCGTGATCAGGGACAGCGCTGAGCTCCACCGGTCACCTGTCGAGGCGCCGGCGGGCGCGGGGGTGTGGTTCTTGAGCAGAGTCGGGTCGTCGGTGAGAACGGCTCTCACGGCGTCGGAGTCCCGGAAGATCCAGGAGAGCCACTGCTTGGCGAAGGCGGGCGCGGACTGCTCGGCTGCCGCGGCCCGTTCGATGCAGGCGAGACCGCGGAACTGCATGTCGTCGTCGTTCGTGAGAGTGCCGAGCGTCCTGCAGGCGTAGCCGTGGGCCAGCAGGACCAGGAAGTGGAACTCGTGGTCCTTCGGGGTATCCGCCTCGAGTGCGCCGAGCTCGGTGACCAGCGCCCGCAACGTCGTCACCTCCTCGGCCTGCGCGGCCTCGCGGACCTGGTCGAACAGCGGGTACACCCGCGCCATGAGCCCGATCTCATCGGCCAGCGGAGTCCCGCTGTCCGCGATCAGGGCGAACTGGTCGACAAGTGTCTTCGTGTAGGTGCGACCGAGGGACTGGTCCTGGAGATTGCCGCCGCCCAGCGGCCCGAGTTGCAGCAGGGCACCGATCAGGCCCTCGATGGCAGCGGTGTTCTCATGGCCGCGTGGCATGCGGTCATACGCGGTGCGCATGCCCTCGATCGCCCCGTTGAGGACCTCCGGATCACCGCTCTGTGCGGCTTCGACCACGCTGAACAGCGAGGGGAGGACCGCGTTCAGGGCGACGGCGTCGGCAAGTCCCCCGGTGTGGTCGGACGCCGGGGGCGTGGCGGGCTCCGGACCCGCCGCAGGGCCGGCAAGGCCTGACATCATGCCCATCATCCGCCGCATCTCGTCCGCTCCGGGGAAGCCTTCGGGCGCCAAGTCGGCCACCTGGCGCATGGCGGCGACCGGAGAGTCGGGCCCGGCAAGGACGGACAGCATGGTGCCCATCTGCTGCAGTTGCCCCCGCACTTCGGGGGGCAGCGGCAACTCCTGTACCTCGGGTAGCAGTACGCGTATGTCGGTCGCGGCGGCTGCCATCCCCTCGGGCCCCAGCTGTTCGGCCCAGCCGAGGAGGGAGGAGAATCCAGGCGCTTCACCGGCCCCCCTTCCCACCCGCGGCACCGAAGCCGGCACCGGCATCGCCAGCGCGAGCAGGAAGAACGCGGCCCACCGCCGGTCCTCCTCATCCGTCACCGCTCCCGTCGCCGTCCCCCGATCGCGGACCTCCCGCAGCAGCCGCTGCGCCCGCCCCCGGTCCTCCGGCACACCGCCCCCCGCGAGATGGCGCATCGTCAGCACGGAGGAGAGCTGCACGGTCACCGTGGCCCGGAGTTCCGCGTCATGGTCCAACAGGCGGGCCAACTCGCTGAGTTCCTCGACCGAGCGGTCGTACGCTTCCGGGGTGCCCGCAGCAAGTCCCGTATACGGGTAAAGCCGCAGGGCTCGCTTCGTCGCGGCCATCACCCAGGCGCGCAGCCCCTGGGTGCCCCCGCTTTCCCCTATCGCCTCGTCGTCCACACATCCCCCTTGCCCGTCTGCGCGCCCGATCAGGCAGCAACTGCACCTGATTCTTGACATGATGACGGTCACTCAGGCGCCGTGGGGGCGGAGTCCGGTCAACGCCCCGAATCCGCCCCCGCCGCGCCCAGGTCGGCCCGCATCTCCCGCCGCATCGCACGCAACCGGTCCCACAGCGCATCGATGTCCGCATGCGCGGCTGCCAACGAGTCGCCGGGCCGCGACACCCCGCCCTCAAGGCGTTTGAGCCTGCCGTACACCGCGCCCAGACCGTGGCTGACCTCGGCCGCGAGGTCGAGCACCCGCTCCGGCATCCGCATCTGGGCCTCCGCGTGGACGTCCCGATGCAGATCGCGGGTCTCGGTGAGCCGGTGCCGCACGTCGCGCACGTCGTCGGTGCGGCTGAGTGCGTGCAGCTGGTCGGTGAGGGCGGCCAGATACTGCCGCGCGGCAGTGTTGAGCGCGATATAGCCCGAGCGACGCGCCTCGGTGTCACTGCGCCGCTCCCGCTCGCGCTCTGCGCGCTCCTGCTCGCGCTGCCTGCTGCGGTCCGCCGCGCGCTGCGTCAGCAGCGCGGACATCAGTGTGCCCAGGACCCCTACGACCGCGACCGCCGGACCGGTCGCACTACCGACGTCCATGCTGCCTCGATCCCGGTCCTTCGACCTGGCCGTGTCCTGTCACTGTGCCAGCGAAGCAGCACCATCCGGGCCGGGTGAAGCCCCGCCCCAAAGACCGCCCAGTCCACGACCGGCTCCCGCCCGCCGTCCGCCAGGGATTACGGGACGGCCCTTAGGCTGCCACTCGGCACCGGCCCTGACCCAGGAGCGCACCTCATGTTCGACCCCGCTCAGAAGCACCCGTATCCCGACGCCTTTCGACCGGACGAGGCACCTGCGCCGCATGTGCTGCTCGCGCCGCTGATCGGCTTCCTGGGCACCTGGGCCGGCCGGGGCAAGGGCGGGTACCCGACCCTCGCCGAGGACTTCGCATATGCGCAGGAGGTCACCTTCAGTCACGACGGGCGGCCCTTCCTCCACTACGAGGCACGCGCCTGGCTGCTCGGCGCGGACGACACCCCGCTGCGGCCGTCGGCCCGGGAGAGCGGCTGGTGGCGACTGCAGCCCGAAGGGCGCGTGGAGGCATTGATCACCCAGCCCACCGGCGTCGCGGAAATCATGGTCGGCCATGCGGTCGAGGGCACCCTCGACCTCACCACGCAGCAGGTGGCTCTCACGCCCACCGCCAAGGAGGTCAACGCGACCCGCCGCCGCTACACCCTGACGGGCGAGGACACGCTGGACTTCGTCCACGACCTCGCGGCGGTCGGCCGGCCGCTGCAACACCACCTTTCGGCCCATCTCAGACGCTAGGGCGGGCGTGCGACCGTAGAGGCGGGGCCGGTACCGGGTCCGGGGTCGCGAAGGGTTTGGTTGCGGCGTTGGCGTAGCGGCGGGCCAGGTGCGCGAAGGCGTCCTTGAGTTCGGTCGGGGAGACGACCTCGATGTCGGCGTCGAACCTGCCGATGGTGGCGGCCAGCCCGGGCCATGACCATGAGCCCAGTGCGAGCCGGCAGCGATTCGGGCCCAGTTCCTCGACGAGCGCATCCTGCGCGTAGCGGGCGACGTCGGCGGCGGGCAGGTCGAGGATCACCTCGCCGCGGCAGGGCCAGTCGCCCGAGCCCGCGGAGCCGCGGAATCTTCCGGCGACGAAGGCCGTCACGTCCCCTCCGGGCAGTTCACGCGGGGTGAAGCGGGGCCCCGTGGGGCTGCGCGGGGTGATCCTGTCCGCGCGGAAGGTGCGCCAGTCCTCGCGGTCGAGGTCCCAGGCGACGAGGTACCAGCGCCCGCCCCAGGTGACGAGGTGGTGTGGTTGGGCCCGGCGCGGAGTCGGTTCGGCGCGGCCGTCGTCGGTGGCTCCCGGCGGTGGCGCGGGGGCGTAGTCGAAGCGCAGTACCTCGCGGGCGTGGACCGCGGCACTGAGAGCCATGATCACGCTGCTGTCGGCCTGCGGGCCCGGCCGGGTCGCGGGCGGCTCGACGGCAGTCACCTGGAGGGTGTCGATGCGGCGGCGCAGCCGGTCGGGCATGACCTGCCGGACGGTGTTCAGCGCACGTGCCGCGGCTTCCCCGATGCCGGCGCCGGTGGCGGTGGCGATCTGGAGGGCGATGGCGAGGGCGACGGCCTGTTCGTCGTCGAACAGCAGCGGGGGCAGTTCCGCTCCGGCGTCGAGCCGGTATCCGCCGTCGGGGCCCTTGGCGGCCACGATGGGGTAGCCCAGCTCGCGCAGGCGGTCGACATCACGACGCACGGTGCGCGGGCTGACGTCCAGCCGCTCGGCCAGCAGCGCTCCGGGCCAGTCCCGGCGGGTCTGGAGCATTGAGAGCAGCGCGAGCAGTCGCGCCGAGGTCTTCGGCATGGCTCCATATTGCCGGAAGAAGCGGACACATCCTGGCCGCTTCTGCTGCGACTGTTGTCTCGTGCCAGACAGCGACACCAACCCGAAGGGCCCGAACGCCGTGACCGTCACCACCACGCCTCCCGCAACCCTCGACGCCGAGCGGGCCGACCTGCTCGCCGAGCTCGCCACCGCGCGATCCGCCCTGACCCACCCGACGCGCGGCCTCAGCGACGAGCAGCTCGGCGAGCGCCCGACGGCCGGCACGCTGTGCCTGGGCGGGCTGGTCAAGCACGTCGCGTCCATGGAGGAGGGATGGATGCGCTTCGCGGCGGAGGGCCCGTCGGCCTTGCGCTATGACCTGCCCGACGGTGTGACCTGGGACGACCTCGCAGCCGGTACGGCACGGGAGTTTCCGCAGTGGGCGATCGACCACCAGAACGACTTCCGGATGCTGCCCGGTGAGACGCTGGCCGGGATCGTCGCGCGTTACGAGCAGGTCGCTGCGGCGAGCGAGAAGACCATCGCCTCGGTCCCCGACCTGTCGACGGCACATCCGCTGCCGGAGGCACCCTGGAACGAGCCGGGAGCGGTACGCAGCGTGCGCCGGGTGCTGATCCATGTCATCGCCGAGACCGCCCAGCACGCCGGGCACGCGGACATTCTCCGCGAAGCGCTCGACGGTCAGAAGTCGAGCTGAGCGAGAGGAACGGCGTCACCGTGAAGACGGTTCTCAGCACCCGGGCGCTCAACCGCGCGACGCTGGCGAGGCAGTTGCTGCTCGACCGCGCCGACATACCGGCCCTCGACGCCGTCGCGCATCTCGGCGGCCTGCAGGCGCAGGAACCACAGGAACCGTTCACCGGACTCTGGTCGCGGCTGCGCGCGTTCGAACCGGCGGCGCTGGACGACCTGCTGACCGGGCGGAGCGTGGTGCGGACCCATCTGATGCGCCGCACCGTCCACCTGGTCACGGCCGACGACGTCCTGGCGTGGCGGGCCCGGCACGGCGCCATGCTGCGGCAACGGGTACTCGGGGTCTACCGCCGCGAGCTCGACGGGACGGACCTCGACGAACTCGCCGCCGCAGGCCGGGCGGTGATGGCCGATGACGAACCACGCTCGATGACCGGGCTCGCCCGGGCGCTCGCCGGGCGGTGGCCGACTCCGGGGCCGCGGGCGCTGGGGGAGATGCTGGTCGCCGCTCTCCTCCCGATGGCGCAGTTGCCGCCTCGCGGACTCTGGCGGACGAGGGCGGGAGTGCGCAACGTCCTGCTCTCGTCCTGGCTGGGGCGCGAGATCGACCCTCCGTCCACGGACGGCTCCGACCCGGTGGGCCAGGCGCTGGTGCGGCGCTATCTCGCCGCATACGGCCCCGCCGCCACCGCGGACCTGCGCGCCTGGTGCGGCCTCACCGGTCTGCCGGCCGCGGTCGCCGCGATGCGCGAGGAGCTGGTCAGCTTCCGCGACGAGCGCGGTCGCGAGCTGTTGGACCTCCCCGGCGCGCCGCGTCCCGACGCCGACACACCCGCCCCGGTGCGGTTCCTGCCCGCGTTCGACAACGCGATCCTCGGCTACCACGATCGCAGCCGGATCGTCGATGACGCCCACCGCGGCCTGTCCGTCTCCGGTACGCACGTCGTCCTGGTCGACGGCAGGGTCGCAGCGACCTGGAGCGTCGAGGCAGGCACCGTGAGGGTCACGCCCCTCCGCCGCCTCTCGCGCGCCGAGCGCACCGGTGTCGCCGAGCAGGGGCGGGCGCTGGCGTCGTTCCTCTCCGACGACGAGTGCGACCGCGTACGGATCGCCGCATAGCCGCGCTGAGCTGAGCGGCGGGCTGTACGCGGTAGTTACGACGAAGCAGGATTGAAACCGTTCAATCGCTCGGTCGCGCCGACCTTCGGATCCCGATGAAGGAGTATGCCTATCTGACGCCTTACCAAGAGAATCCGGCAGACTCATTGACCTACATCCTCTACGCCTCTACGTTCACGCCGTGAATCGATTCATCGTTTCTCAGTGAGGGGTCGTAGTGATCAGCAGGAGAAACATTCTGGCGGCCGCGGCGGGCACCGTGGCCGCCGCGGCGACCGACGCAGGATCAGCGGTGGCCGCACCGGCGTCCACACCAGCGGCCCGGGCGCGTACGCCGCGCGGCGGCCTGCGCGTCACCACGCCGACGGCCGAGTACGTGCGGCACCCACTCGGCCTCGACGTGCAACACCCGCGGCTGAGCTGGCCGATGGCCTCGGACAAGCCGGGCATGCGCCAGAGCGCCTATCAGATCCGGGTGGCCTCCCGCGAGTCGGGCCTGTCGGACCCGGACGTCTGGGACAGCGGAAAGGTCACCTCCGGAGAGTCCGTCCTCATCCCGTACGCGGGCCCCCGACTGAAGCCGCGGACACGCTACTTCTGGTCCGTACGCGTATGGGACGCCGAAGGCGGAGCCTCCCGCTGGAGCGCGCCGGCGTGGTGGGAGACCGGCCTCATGGAGGCTGACCAGTGGTCCGCGGAATGGATATCCGCTCCTCCGGCTCTGACCGACGCGCCGTCCCTGGAGGGAAGCGCGTGGATCTGGTACCCGGAGGGCGAACCGGCCACCAGTGCGCCCGCCGCCACCCGTTGGTTCCGCCGCACCGCCGATCTCCCGGAAGGGGTCACCGCAGCGACCCTCGCCGTCACCGCCGACAACGTCTACGCCGTCTCCGTGAACGGCACCGAGGTGGCCCGCACCGACCTGGAGACGGACAACGACGGCTGGCGCCGGCCGGCCGTCGTGGACGTCCTCGCCCAGGTGCGTTCCGGGAAGAACATCCTCGCCATCTCGGCGGCCAACGCGACCGAGGGGCCCGCCGGCCTGGTCGCCGTCCTCACCCTCCACACGGCGTCCGGCGAACAGCGCATCGTCACCGACGACTCCTGGAGGTCGACGGACAAGGAGCCCGCCGACGACTGGCGCCAGGCCGACTTCGACGACAGCGGCTGGCAGCCGGCGAAGGAGGCGGCCGCCTGGGGAGGCGGCCCCTGGGGGAAGGTCGTTCCGGCGTCGTACGCCGCCAACCAGCTGCGGCACGAGTTCAGGCTCCCGCGCAGGAAGGTCTCCCGCGCCCGCCTGTACGCCACGGCGCTCGGCCTGTACGAAGCGCACCTCAACGGCCGCCGCGTGGGCCGCGATCAGCTCGCTCCCGGCTGGACCGACTACCGCGAACGCGTCCAGTACCAGACCTACGACGTCACCAAGCTCCTGCGGCCCGGTGCCAACGCCATCGCCGCCTACGTGGCGCCGGGCTGGTACGCGGGCAACGTCGGCATGTGGGGACCTCACCAGTACGGCAAACGCCCGGCGCTGCTCGCGCAGTTGGAGGTCGAGTACACCGACGGGACGAGTGAGCGCATCACCTCGGGCACGGACTGGCGCGCCGTCTCCGGGCCGATCATCTCCGCCGACCTGCTCAACGGCGAGACGTACGACGCGCGCAAGGAGACCTCCGGCTGGACGTCACCCGGCTTCGACGACCGCGCCTGGCTCGACGTCCGCGCCGTGGACGAGGGCGCTCCCGACCTGATCGTCGCGCAGGTGGACGGCCCGGTCCGGGTGGAGAAGGAACTCCCGGCCAAGAAGGTGACCGAACCCGAGCCGGGCGTCTTCGTCTTCGACCTGGGCAAGAACATCGTCGGCTCGGTACGGCTGCGCGTCTCGGGCGAAGAGGGAACGGCCGTACGGCTGAGGCACGCCGAGGTCCTCAACCCGGACGGCACCCTCTACACCGCCAACCTGCGCACCGCCGCCGCCACCGACACGTACACCCTCAAGGGCGGTGGCGAGGAGACGTACGAACCGCGCTTCACCTTCCACGGCTTCCGCTACGTCGAGGTGACCGGCTTCCCCGGCACACCGACGGCGAAGGCCGTGACCGGTCGCGTCATGCACACGTCCGCCCCCTTCACCTTCGAGTTCGAGACCGACGTCCCGATGCTCAACAAGCTGCACGACAACATCACCTGGGGGCAGCGCGGCAACTTCCTCTCCATCCCGACGGACACGCCCGCGCGCGATGAGCGCCTGGGATGGACGGGCGACATCAACGTCTTCGCGCCCACGGCCGCCTACGCGATGGAATCGGCCCGCTTCCTCACCAAGTGGCTCGTGGACCTGCGCGACGCGCAGACCGCGGAGGGCGCGTTCACGGACGTGGCACCCATGGTCGGCACGGTCGGCCACGGGGTCGCGGGTTGGGGCGACGCGGGCGTCACCGTTCCCTGGTCCCTCTACCAGGCGTACGGAGACCGAAAGGTCCTGGAGGATGCCTGGCCCTCCGTCCAGGCATGGCTGAAGTACCTGGAGAAGCACAGCGACAAACTGCTGCGCCCGGCCAGCGGGTACGGCGACTGGCTGAACGTCTCCGACGAGACTCCGAAGGACGTCCTCGCCACCGCGTACTTCGCCCACAGCGCCGACCTCGCGGCCCGGACGGCGAAGGAACTCGGCAAGGACTCCGCCCCCTACCTCGACCTCTTCACACGCGTCCGCAAGGCGTTCCAGGACGCCTACGTCACCGACGACGGCAAGGTGAAGGGGGACACGCAGACGGCCTATGTCCTCGCCCTGTCGATGAACCTCCTGCCGGACGCGCTGCGGAAGGCGTCGGCCGACCGGCTCGTCGCGCTGATCGAGGCAAAGGACTGGCACCTGTCGACGGGCTTCCTCGGCACGCCCCGGCTGCTGCCCGTCCTCACCGACACTGGCCACACCGACGTCGCCTACCGGCTGCTCCAGCAACGCTCCTTCCCCAGCTGGGGCTACCAGATCGACAAGGGCGCCACCACGATGTGGGAACGATGGGACTCCATCCGGCCCGACGGCACCTTCCAGACCCCGGACATGAACTCCTTCAACCACTACGCCTACGGCTCGGTGGGCGAGTGGATGTACACGAACATCGCCGGCATCTCGGCGGGGCGGCCCGGCTACCGCGAGATCGTCGTCCGTCCCCGCCCCGGCGGCGAGGTCACCTCCGCCCGCGCCACGTTCTCCTCGGTCTACGGCCCGGTCTCCACGCGGTGGAAGCAGCGTTCCGGCGGCTTCGCCCTGACGTGCGCCGTGCCTCCCAACACGACCGCCGAGGTGTGGATCCCGGCGGACGCTCCGGACGCGGTCACCCACACCCCCGCGGAGTTCCTGCGCAAGGAGGACGGCTGGGTGGTGTACCAGGTCGGCTCCGGCGACCACCGCTTCACCGCGTAACGGATGGGGTGCCCTCTGAGCCTCGGAGGGCACCCTGCTGTACGTGTCAGCCCGGTGTGCGGGCAGCAGCTCCGGAGTAGCTGATGTCCGGCTGCGGCGGCCGGGCCATGTCGTTTCCGATTACCACCAGGCTCGGCATGGTGCCGTCGAGATAGCACACGCCGAAGCAGGCGTACATCGGGCCGTCCTCAAGGTAGTCGCCCGGCACCGGAGCCGTGGCGCGGGGCGCTCCGGTCTCGCCGTCGAGGATCGCGATGGACTGACGCCTGTCGTCCTCCTCGGTCCCATGTCGACCTCCCAGAGGAACTTCCCTTCGCTGGTGTATGCCTCCAGCTTCTGGGGGGCGTCTTCCGGTCGATCACGTAGTCGGACGCGCCGTCGCCGTTGAGGTCGCCGACTCAGGTGAACTTGACCTCACCGCTTTCGCGCGGCGGTATGCGGACCACCGGCTCCTCGGCGTGGTCGGCTGCGAGGGTGAATTCCCTGCTGGACTCCTGCTCCTCGCCGTCGATGACGGGTGCGCCCCGGAAGCTGCTGTCCTTGCTCAGGTCGGCCTCCGAGTCGACGTGGTTGGTTCCGCCGGTCAGGACCTCGAGTCTTTCCCAGTCGCCGCCGGATCGCTGATGACGATCACGGAAAGGTGTGGCCCGGGCGGGAACGCGACTCCCGCGTCCTGAGGGCCGACAGAGTTAAACCGTTTGCATTCCCAGGGAAAAGCAGGCACTCATGTCCACGTCAATACTTGCGGCACGCGGATCGCGTCCCGCTTGCACCACGACTGCCGGGATGCCGGTCGTCGCTGGTCAGCTGAACCACCCGCGCCCAGGGGCCCCGCATTGACGGGCGCGCTCGTTTCCGTAAGTATCAGTGTGTTCAATCGGTTACATCCCCTTGCGGGATGCAGGGAGGTCGGATGCCTCGCGCAGGCACGTCCGCGAACGGGCGGCCCCGCCCCGCCACCATCCGGGACGTGGCCGAACGCGCCGGCGTCTCGGTCGCCACCGTCTCGCGGATCCTTTCCGGCACGTACCCCAGCGCCCCCACGACGCGCGGCAGAGTGCTGCGTGCCGTGCGCGAGCTCGACTACGTCGCCAACGCACGGGCCCGTGGACTCGCGGGGGGCCAGGCCAAGAGCGTGGCCATCGTCGTCAACTCCGTCATCTCTCCGCACTACGCCCATGTCGCGCAGGGCGTGCAGGACGAGGCCGCCCGTGAGGGCAGGCTGTGCCTCGTCGGCACCACCGGCGGCGACGCGGACAGGGAACTGGCCACGGTCCAGCTGATGCGCGAAGAACACGCCGAAGCCGTGATACTCGTCGGGAACATCGTCGTCGACGACGCCTATCACGAGCGCATGGCGGGCTATGCCCGCGCGCTGGCTGCTGCCGGATCGCAGCTGGTGCTGTGCGGACGGCCCCCGCTGGGGCCCGACGTACCGGCCATCGTCGTGGAATACGACAACACCGCCGGCGCGCACGCTGTCACCAGCCACCTGCTCTCGGCGGGCCACGAGCGCATCCTGTTCCTGGGGCGGCGGGCCGGATACACCACCCCCGACAGCCGGGTGGCCGGCTACCGCGCGGCGCTTGCCGCATACCGCGTTCCGCACGACCCGGGGCTCGAGGTCGACGGCAGGATGGACCGGCAGGAGGGCTACCGCATGATGCGCGCGCGGCTCGACGAGGGGCCGCGCGACTTCACCGCCGTCTTCGCCTGCAACGACCTGATCGCCGCCGGCGCGCGCCAGGCCCTGCGCGAGCAGGGCCTCCGCATCCCCGACGACATCTCGCTGGCCGGGTTCGACGACCTTCCCTCGGCAGCCGACATCGACCTCACCACAGTGCACGTCCCGCACGAGGAACTGGGCCGCACCGCCGTCCGGCTGGCGCTGCACAGCGAGACGCCCGGCACCGTCCAGCACGTCATGCTGGGGACGCACATCGTCGTGCGCGACTCCGTCCGCCGTCGGGACGTGCTGTCGGCATAGCGCCGGCAGCTGCCCCGTGGGACACCCCCGGGGAGGTGCCGTCAGCGCTCGCCGCCCTCGCGCAGAACGGCCGCTCCGTACGGCGGCATCACCAGACGGTCCGCCTCGTACGCCTGCGCCCCGGGAGCCAGCAGGTCATGAGGCTTGGACGCGGCGGGCGCGAGCTCGACCGTCACCTCCTCCGGGGCGTGGTTGAGTAGGAAGAGATGGTCGGTGCCGTCGGCGCCGCGTCGGCGTACGGCTTCCACACTCTCGGGTGTGTCCATGACGGGTGTGACACCCGCGCCGGTCACACAGTCCAGCATGAGGCGGCGCAGCGTCTCCCTGTCGGGGGAGGTGCCGAGGTAGGTGGCGGTGCCGCTGCCGAAACGGTGCCGGGTGGCGGCTGGACCGCCGTCCTGTTCCCCGTCGGTGTACGTGGCCAGCGTCTCGGCGCCCGTGAGGTGGATGACGTCCTGCCAGTCGTTGGCCGTTCCTGTGTGCCCGGCGTGGTCCAACCCGTGGGTCTCGTCCGGCTGGAGCGGGTTGAACTCGTCGATGCCGATGCCGAGCAGGTCGCGGAAGGCGCCGGGGTGACCGCCCGGCCGTACCTGGTTGTGCTCGTCGACGATCCCCGAGAAGTACGACATGAGCAGGTGCCCACCGTCGTGCACGTAGGCGGTGAGGTTCTCCGCACCGGCATCGTCGACAAGGTAGAGGTTGGGCACGATGACCAGGCGGTAGGCGGTGAGATCGGTGTGCGGGCCGGCGAAGTCGACGGTGACGTTGGCGCCCCACAGCGGCCGGTAGTGGTCCATGACGCGGGCCTTGTGATCCACGTCGTGTGAGGGGAGATCGGGGTGGCCTTCCACCGCCCACCAGCTCTCCCAGTCCCACAGCACGGCCACCTCGGCCCGGTCGCACCGACCGCCTGCCAGACCGGCCAGCCGTGCCACGTCCTCGCCGAGGGAGACCACCTCCCGCCAGGTACGGGTACGGGTGCCGCCGTGCGGAACCATCGCCGAGTGGAAGCGCTCGGCACCGGCCCGGGACGCGCGCCACTGGAAGAACATCACCGACTCCGCCCCGCGCGCGACGGCTTGCAGAGAACGCACCCGCAACTGCCCGGCGGGACGGGCGGAGTTCCGCTCTTCGCCGACGACGGGCCCGGTGGCCGACTCCAGCAGCATCCACGGGGCGCCGCCCCGCAGAGAGCGCATGAGGTCGAAGTTGCAGGCGGAGTGCAACTGCCCTTCCGGATCCCAGGATTTGGGGTAGATGTCCAGGGACACCACGTCCTCCTCGGCCGCCCAGCGCCAGTAGTCCAGGTGCTTGAAGGAGGCCATGAAGTTAGTGGTGACCGGCAGTTGGGGCGTGTGGCGGCGGACGATATCGCGTTCGGCGGTGAAGCAGTCCAGCGCTGCCGCGTCCGAGAAGCGGGTGAAGTCCAGCTCCTGGACGGGGTTGGGAGCCCCCACCAGCCGACTGTGGCTTACCGGCGTGCCGATGTGGTCGAAGGTTTCGTAGCGCTGGCCCCAGAAAGCGGTTCCCCATGCCTCGTTGAGGTCGTCGATGCTGCCGTGGCGGTCGGCGAGCCAGCGGCGGAAGTGGGCGACCGACACGGGGCAGTGGCACCCCATCCCCATGTACTCGTTGCCGATGTGCCACATGGCCAGTGCGGGATGGCCGCCATAGCGTCCGGCCAGCTGCTCGGTGATCCGTGCGGCGTAGTAGCGGTACGCCGGCGAGGAAGGGCAGTAGTGGTGGCGGGAGCCGAAGCCGATCCTGCGGCCCTCGGCGTCGACGGGCAGCGTTTCGGGGTGTTCGTGAGCGAGCCAGGACGGTGGTGCGGAGGTGGGCGTGGCCAGATCGACGCTCACCCCGGCCTCGGCCAGGAGGTCCATCACCTCGTCCAGCCACCCGAACTCGAAGACACCGGGCCTCGGTTCCACCAGCCCCCAGGAGAACACGCCCAAGGTCACCAGATTCACCCCGGCCTCCCGCATGAGGCGGATGTCCTCCTCCCAGGTGGCGGCCGGCCACTGCTCGGGGTTGTAGTCACCGCCGTACGCCACACCCTGCAGTCGCCGGCGGAGTCTGTCCATGCGCGCGTCGGCGGGGTCGAGGCGGTTCACTGGAGCTCCTTGAGGGGGTGGGTCCTGGAGGACCGGGTAGGAGGGAGGGGATCGGCCCGCACGTGTTCGACCGTGCCGTCGGGGAAACGGACGGTCACGTTTCCTCCTGGCGCCGGGTGGGCCGCAGCGCCGGTGCGCAGGAGGGGGATGTCCCCGTACACGTCCGGATCGCTGGTGAGCACGACAAGGGTGGCCAGCAGCCGCGTACCGCCGGGGTGCCGGGGCAGGGTGAGCAAGGGCGTCGCCGAGTGCTCGCCGTACGCGTTGTGCCCGCGGGCGTGTGCGACGGTTCCCGGGACGGGAACGCCGCCGTCCTCCCACCCCAGCAGCCCCACCAGGACGCTGGTCAGGCCGTCGGCGCGGTGCGCCAGCGCCCAGCCCGGACCGCTCTCCTCCGCGGGGGGAGCGTCGTCGCCGGCCACCGCCCAGCCGCCTTCGCGTACCGGTGTTCCGGCCGGGGCCGTCACACGGTGGATGCGCACCTCCCACGGGCCGCGCACCAGGCTTGCCGTCGTGATGCACCGGGGCGGGTCGCTCTCCTGGTCCGCCGTGTCGGCGGCGTGCCAGGACGCGGCGTGCGAGTCCCCCAGGTACATCCGGTGGATACGGTTCCGGCGCGAGGGTCCGGAGGGTGAGAGCAGTGCGATCTGGTTGTCGGGACCGGGTGGTGCGTCCTTGCCGGGCGGGGTCTCGGGAGCCGCCGCGCTGGAGTACGCGAACCGGTTGTAGTGCGGGCTGGCCTGAGGAAGCCGACTCTTCTGGGAGCTTTGGGGCGCGGGCTGCAGGCGGTCGCTGCCGTGATTGACGAGCCGTACGATCCCGTCGGCGGCCGTGGAGTGCAGCAGCCAGCCGGGAGCGTCCAGGGAGATGCGCCGGTCAGCGGTGTCGACGGGCCCCGGTTCCTCGGGAGCGTTCCACACCGGGTGGTCCTCCGGCAGCAGCAGACCGAGGAAGCCCTTGCTGGCCCAGTACGGTGACGCGGGACCGGAGTAGGCCTGGGTGACCGGGAGGAAGGGGCGGTACCAGCCGAGGCTCAGCAGCCCGTCGCGGTCCGGTGCCCCGTGGTCGGCGAAGTGCTTGAGGGCGCCGGAGGCCAGCCGGCGGGTGCGGCCGGGCGACAGGGGTGTGGCGTCGGCCAGGGCACCGATCCACAACGGGGCGGCGGCGGCGTAGCGGTAGGTGAGGGAGCGGCCCTGGTGGACGGGGGCGCCGTCGGAGCCGAAGAAGTACTGGTGCGTCTCGAGGAACGTGCGCAGGCGGGCGCGATGCCTGGCAACGAGTTCCGGGTCGGCGCGGGGGCCTGCGATACGGGCCCACAGGGCGGGGTACAGGTGCATGGCCCAGCCGTTGTAGTAGTCGTACTTCTGCCCGTCGCCGTCCGTGTACCAGCCGCTCCCGCGGTACCAGTCCTCCAGCCGTGCCAGGCCGGCGTCGATCTCGGCGCGGCTGTGCGGGGCGCCGACCGAGACGAGGAACTCCTCGGTGATGACCTGGAACAGGCGCCAGTTGGAGTCGTTGGCGGTGGCTCCCACGAAGCCGCCCAGCCAGGCAGCGACGTTCTGGCGTACCGGGTCGTCGAGTTGGTCCCACAGCCACGGCCGCGTTTCGTGCAGGGCGATGGCGACGGAGGCGGCCTCGACCATGGGCTGGGCGTGGTCGGTGATGGGCGGCCAGTGCTCCGGGTGCCCGGGCTCGGTGCCGGACGCGAGGCCCGCGGAGTAGCGCAGGATCAGGTCGCGTATGACGGTGCTGCCGGGCCGGTCGCAGCCCCGGGCCCCGGCGATGCGGAAGGCGGCGAGCAGGAAGGAGCGGGCGAAGCCCTCCAGTCCGTCGCTCCACCCGCCGGAGTGGCTGGCCCGGCCGGGGAGGCGGTACTGGGCCAGACCGGGAGTGGCGTAGGGGAGGAGAGCGTCGAGAAGGTTGTCGGCCGAGGCTTCCCAGTGCGCCCGGGTGTAGGCCGTGTAGGGAGACAGCGTGAAGTCGGGGGGCGGTGTGAGACCGGTGTCGTGCGAAGAGCGCGCGGTCGTCAAGTCGGCTCATCTCCTTTGTGGGTCCGGTGGGTCCGGTGGGCTCCAACGTGGGCGGGCCCACGCTCTTCCGTACGACGATGGGGGTGCTGAGTACGTGTCGCGCGTGCCGGTGGTATTGCGGGCTCGTGCAGGGGCCGGGTGTACGGCGGCACAGCCCCAGTCCTGCGCCCTGCCGCCCGCCGCCCTGCCGCTTCACGAGTTGGCGGCGTACTCCTTGGTGAACTCCTCGGTCATCTTGTCGCCGCCACGTGAGCGCCACTTCTTGACGGCGGCGTCGTACTCGGACAGCGGGGCGCGTCCGGCGACGACCGAGGTGATCGTGTCCGTCATCAGCGACTTGAGGGTGGCGCCCTTGGTGCTCGCGGTATTCGACCGGAGTCCGTAGGAAGGCTTGCGGATGGAGACCGGCACCACCTTCTGCTGCCAGGCGTGCAGATCACGCACGACATCCGGCATGCCGGGCACGAAGAGCACCTGAGGCCCCTCCGCCAGGTACTTGAAGGGCAGGTTGGTGATGTTCTCCACCTCGCCCAGCTTCGTCACCTCCGGAGAGCCGTCCTTGCCGCGCTTGAAGTGCGTGCCCTCCACCCCGTAGTGCAGGAGCTCCCATTCCTTCGTGCCGAACGGGGCTGCCAGATAGTCGAGGACGCGTAGGAGCAGCTGAATCCGTTCCTTTTTCGCCTTCTTCAGGATGGTCTGGCCGAAGGAGCGCCGGGAGCTGACGAGTCCGCCCGGAGTGCCGTTCACGCTGTACGGCAGTGAGGCGGCCGGCGTGAACAGGCCACGGGAGTCGGGGAAGACCTGCTGGTAGCTGCCGAATCCGTTCTGCAGGGAGGCGACGGTGCCGTTGAGGAACAGGGTGTCCAGATCCGGGGTCGACATCGACGCCCCCTCCGGGTGATAGAGGCCGCTCTTGCGCAGCTTGGCCTGGAAGGCGACGGCCGCCCGGAAGCGCTCGTCCCCGTAGGCGCTGTGGAATGTGCCGCTCTTGTCCACGGACCACTCCGACGGGGCGTTGTGGGCCGCGGCGTGCACCGCGTTGCCGTAACCGGATCCGGCGGCGGCGCCCAGGGCGAACTTCTTGCCGCGTGTCGCCTTCTCCGCGACGGTGGTGAAGTCCTCCGCGGACCAGCCTTCCTTCATGCCCGCGTCGGTGAACGTGCCCTCGTTGACCCACAGGGTCGAGCCGGGGACCGGGCGCTCCAGGGGGACACCGTAGATGCGCCCGCCGATGCGGCCCATGTCGCGCCAGGCGTGCGTGGGGATGTTGGCGAGGTTGGGGTAGTCCGCGGCGGCGTCGCCCGACAGGAACTCCGACAGATCCTGGGCTCGCCGCTGCACGAACTCCGGCTCGCGGGGCAGGACGAACCCGTGGAACAGGTTGATGATGTCCGGCAGCGCCTCGGGGTCGTCGGCCAGCACCGTGGCCATCTTCTTCTGGTAGTCGCTCTGCGGGACGATGGTGAACTCGATCTTGACGCCCAGTGCTTCCTCGACGGCCTTCCAGTAGCGGTTCTCGCCGCGGCCCTTGGGCGGTGTGCCGAAGGTGAGGCTCATGACTCTGATGGTGGAGCCGTCGCCCGGCTTGCGGGAGACCGACCGGGACAGATCCGACGGGTAGGACGTGTAGCCGGGCTGGACGCCCTCGTCGGTGGGGGCGAGATCCGGCTTGGCCCCCGCGACGGCCTTGTACGCGGGCCAGGGGGCGAGCTTCTTGCCGGAGTTGGAGACGTCCCCGCCCTCCGAGCCGGAGGAGCAGCCGGTCAGCAGACCGGGGACGGCGACGGCGGTGCCCGCTGCGGTGATCGACTGCAGGAGAGTGCGTCGGGACATGCTGGACATGAGGGTGTGGCCTTTCCGATCGGGGCTAAGAGACTCTCAATGCTTGTCAGCTCTTGATGGCGCCGGTGAGAACGCCCTTGGTGAAGTACTTCTGCAGGAAGGGGTAGACGAGCAGGATGGGCACCACGGCGATGACGAGGATCGCCATCTGGATCGTCTGTGGCGCGTTCACCGTGCCCTCGCCGGTGGTGGTGTCCGTCAGCCCGGCGCCCGAGATGACGTAGGTGCGCAAGACCTGCTGGAGCGGCCAGTGGTCGCTCTCGAGGAAGAGTGAGGCGTAGAACCACGAGTTCCAGTACGTCACTGCGTAGAAGAGGCCGATCACCGCGAGGGCGGCCTTCGACAGGGGCAGCACGATCGTCCACAGCACGCGGAGGTCCGAGGCACCGTCCAGCCGGGCCGCCTCGTACAGCTCCTCGGGGATGCCCTGGAAGAAGCCACGCAGAACCACCAGGTTGAACACGTTCACCAGTACGGGAAGGATCAGCGAGGCGTACGAGTCCAGCAGTCCGAGTTCCTTGACCAGCAGGAAGCTCGGAATCATGCCCGGCGGGAAGAGAAACGTGAACAGGATGAGGATCAGGAAGGGCTTGCCGCCGAAGACGCCGGGGCGGCACAGGGCGTAGGCGAGCGTCACGGTGCAGGCGAGGCTGAGCAGGGTGCCGATGACGGTGACGCCGACACTGACGCCGAGGGCATGGGTGACGATGCCGCCCTCGAAAATGTCGCGGTAGGCCTGGAGTGTGGGTTCCGTCGGCCACAGCACCCAGCCGCCGTTCTCCACCACCTCGCGCTGGGAGGCGAGCGAGGTCGACACGATGACGAGGAAGGGTACGCAGACGATCAGCACGACAACGATGAGGGCCACCGCCTTGGCCGCCTGGGTGAGGGGCTTCGGCTTCTCCATCCAGGAGGGCCGGACCTGAGTGCTCACTTGTAGACCCCCGATTCACCGAGGCGGTGGGCGACCTTGTTGGCCGCGTAGACGAGCAGGGCACCCATCAGGCCCTTGAACAGGCCCGCGGCGGTCGCGAAGCCGTAGTCGCCGCCGACAACGCCCTGGTAGTAGACAAAGGTGTCGATGATCTCCGCGGCCTCGGGTCCCACCGCGTCGCGTTGGAGGAGCATCTGCTCGAAGCCGACGGAGAGGATCTCGCCCAGACGCATGATGAGCAGCAGGATGACCACCGGGCGGATCGCGGGCAGGGTGACGTGCCAGAAGCGCCGCCAGGGACCGGCTCCGTCGATCGCGGAAGCCTCCAGCAGCTGCTCATCGACCTGGGTGAGGGCCGCCAGGAAGATGATGGTGCCCCAGCCGGCGTCCTTCCAGATCACCTGGGCCACGACCAGTGGCTTGAAGGCGTCGGGATTGCCGATGACGTCCACGGTGCTCAGGCCGGCGTCGCCGAGGAAGCTGTTCATCAGGCCGGTGTCGCCCAGCATCTGCTGGAAGAGGGCGACCACGATCACCCACGAGATGAAGTGCGGCAGATAGGCCACCGACTGCACGAATCGGCGGACGGTGGACCAGGTGAGACTGTGCAGGAGCAGAGCCAGGGCGAGGGGGACGGGAAAGTAGAAGACGAGCTGCAGTACCGAGATCACCAGGGTGTTGACTACCGCGTCCCAGAACTCGGCGTTGCCGAACATCCGCTGGAAGTTCTCGAAGCCGATCCACGGGCTGCCCCAGACCCCGTCGAAGGGCACGTACTCCTTGAACGCGATGGCGCTCCCGAACAGCGCGCCGTACTGGAACAGGAGGAAGTACGCGAGGCCCGGCACCATGAGTGCCGTGAGCGTCCAGTTCCGCTGTCGGTGAAAACCTTTTCGCTTGGTTGAAGCGCCTGGCGGGTGGTGACGGGAAGGGCGGCCTGCCGTCGTTTTCCCAGGGCGCTCGCGTAGCGGCGATGCCACGGAGCCTCCTCGATCGTGAAGGGAATGCATGGGAAGTTAAAACGCTTACACAGGAGGGTCAATACCTCTGGCGCATCTTTCGCGCAGGGGCGGGTAGCCGGTGCGAGGTGCGGGGGTGCGGTGCTCAGGCCTGGGTGCGCGCGGCCTCCGCCGAGACCGAGTAGCGTGGGGGGAGTCCGTGCGCGATGCGTCGCAGCTCGTCGACGGCCAGCCGTCCCAGCGCCCGGCGCTCGCCGCCGATGGTTCCGGCGACGTGCCCGGTGAGCATGACGTTCGGCAGGGTGTAGAGCGGTGAACCGGGCGCGGGCGGTTCCTTGGTGGTGACATCGAGTACGGCGAACAGGTCCGGCCGTTCGAAGAGCACCTCGATCATTGCCTCCTCGTCGATCACACCGCCGCGCGCCGTGTTGATGAGGGTCGCGCCCTCGGGCAGCAGCCGGAGCAACTCCCCGGTGATCAGCTTCTCGGTACGGCCCGGGATGAGGGGCGTGTGGATGCTGAGGACGCGGGAACGCGAGACCATCTCGGGCAGGCCGTCCGCTCGGATCACGTCTGCCGCGCGGAAGACACTCTCGTCCTGGTAGGGGTCCCAGGCCAGAATCTCCGACTCCAGCCCGTGCAGCCGGTGTGCGGCCTTCCGGGCGGTCGACCCGAAGGACACCAGGCCGATGTTCTGGCGGTAGATCCCGGGTACCGCCTCCATCGACGGGTACTCACCCTTCTCGACGATGTGACGCGACCGGCGGTGGGCGTCCTTGAGGGCGAGCACCGTCTGGGCGTAGACGAACTCGGCGACGGGCTCGTTGTTCACCTCGGCAGCCGAGGTCACGACCAGGCCGCGCTCCCAGACGGAGTCGCTGACCAGGCGGCGGATGGAGCCGGCGGCGTACACGACGGTACGCAGGGACGGCAGTTCGTCGAGCACCTCCCGTGTCAGCTGTGGCGCACCCCAGGAGGTGACCAGCACCTCCCCTTCACGGCGCCGTGGATGGGCCAGCAGCGCCGGGCCGTTCTCGCAGTCGGCGACGACATCCACCGTGCGGGTCAGCTCTTCCCACTCGGCACGCCCGAACAGATCGGCGCGCAGGGTGGCGGGCATGACCACCATTGCTCGCGGGGGACACGGTGAGGGGTCCGACGTCACGTTCTTCTTCCTCCTGAAGTGAAGTCACAGACGCGTGCCGGCCCGGCTGTTGTCCGGGCGGGGCTGCGTCGCGCAGATCGGTTCGTCCTGCGCCCGGTTCGAGGTGCGCAAGTCGGAACCACGTGCTGGCTGACCGGCAGTGATGCTCTCGGACGGGCCCGCCGCACGGGCGACACCGTCGAAGGAGCCGCCGACCAGCTGATGGGATGGAGCGATCCAGTCCGCGTGGGACGGTGTTGTGGATTGTGCACCGTCGAGGGTAGCCAGGGCTACAGTTCCGGCAAAGATCGCTGAACTTTGCTTCATGAGTGAGCATAAGCAATCACCTCATGAGCGGGCTCGGGCCTCGGACGCGACTCGTCGGTAGTCGCCAGCTTCCGCACATTTGCTGGTCATGGGCGTTCGCGCGAGATCTGGGGCCCCAGGGGGCCCGGTGCGGGACACGAACTCTGTTCCAGGTCTGGTTCATGCGAGCGGACTGGTGTATCCATGTGACCACTGCTGAGCCAAAGAGGAGTGGAAGTCGGCACGACGAGACGCCAGGAATCCCTGGCGCGCGTCCGCCAGGGATTAAGGGACAGCCCTCACGGCTGCCCGGCCCGGATCTCTCCCCGCTGGGTTCTCCTCTGGGTTTTCTCCGCTCCGCCGCACTCCTGAACGGCCCCCTGAAGCCCCGTTCGTCCAACCGTCTCCTCCAGAAAACACTGCCGCACTGTCCGCGATCACTCGGTAAGCGCTATCAGTCCTTGCCTTCGAAGGAGTTGAACACCGTGGGACAACTCAGCCGACGCTCCGTGCTGGCCTCGGCCGCCGCGGGCGGTGCCACCGCCCTGCTGGCCTCGTCCGCGAGCCCGTCGCATGCTGCCGCGCCCAGCAGCCCGCAGCAGCCCCTCGCCGATCCGAAGGGGCATGACCCCATCGGTCTGAAATGGCTCGAAGGCGGCAACCCGGCCGAGCTGGCCGGTGGGACGACCTGGGGCGTGCCGTGGGCAAAGGGCTCCTTCGCGCCCGGCCAGGAGTTCTCGCTGACCACGGAGTCGGGTGACGCGGTCCCGATGCAGAGCTGGCCCATCGGCTGGTGGCCGGACGGCTCGGTGAAGTGGACGGCCCACTCCGTCGGCGGAAGCACCCCGAGCGGTGACCGTTACGTACTGAAGGCCGGGTCGGCCCAGAACCCCGCGAAACCGCTGACCGTCCGTACCACCAGGGGCGGAATCACCGTGGACACCGGTGTGGTCCAGGTGACCTTCGGCCGCGAGGGCGAACATCTCGTCAAGTCCATCAAACGCGGCAGCAAGGTAGTCGCCGAGGCCGGCTGCCTGGTCGCCTCCCGGCAGGACAAGTCCAGCACCGACCGCGCGGCGGTGGTCAAATCCGAGTCGTTCACCGGGGACGTGCAGTCGGCACACGTCGAGCAGGACGGCCCGGTGCGCGCCGTGATCAAGGTCTGGGGCAAGCACCGCAAGGGCCGCCGCGCCTGGCTCCCCTTCGTCGTGCGGTTCTACTTGTACGCGGGCTCCGACGCCATCCGCGTGGTGCACAGCTTCATCTACGACGGCAACCCGGAGATGGACTTCGTCAACGGCCTCGGTGTGCGGTTCGCGGTGCCGATGCGCGGTGCGCCGCACGACCGGCACGTCCGCTTCGCCGGAGAGGGCAAGGGCGTTTTCGCCGAGGCCGTGCGCGGTATCACCGGACTGCGCCGCAACCCGGGGGACGCGGTCAAGAAGGCGCAGTACGAGGGCAAGGCGACCCCGGAGACCAGCACCTGGGACAGCCGGGTCACCGACCGCCTGCACTGGATCCCCGCCTTCGGCGACTACAGCCTGCGCCAGCTCAACGCCCACGGCTTCGAGATCCACAAGCGCACCAAAAAGGGCCACGCCTGGATCCGGTCCGACGGCGGGCGGCGTGCCGAGGGACTCGCCTATGTGGGTTCCCCCGCCGGCGGCCTCGCCTTCGGCATGCGGAACTTCTGGCAACTGCACCCGACCGAGCTGGAGGTCACGGGTGCCGCCGGAGACGAGGCGCAGGCCACCGTCTGGATGTGGTCACCGCGGGCAGGCGCGATGGACGTGCGCTTCTTCCACGACGGCCTTGGACAGGACACGTACGAGAAGCAACTCGACGCGCTGGAGATCACCTATGAGGACTACGAGCCCGGTTACGACACCCCGCACGGTGTCGCACGCACCACAGAGCTGACGTTCTGGGCCCTGGAGGCGACCCCCACGGCCGAGCGCTTCACCGAACTCGCCGCGGCGAACGCGACACCGCCCCTGCTGGTGGCGAGCCCCGAACACCTCCATTCGGCCGGGGTCTTCGGCTCATGGACCCCGGTGGACCGCTCGAGCGACGCGAAGAAGCAGCTGGAGGACAGGCTCGAAGCCATCCATCGCTACCACCGGGAGCAGGTCGACCAGCGCTCCTGGTACGGCTTCTGGGACTACGGGGACGTCATGCACAGCTACGACGACGTCCGCCACGTATGGCGGTATGACGTCGGCGGCTACGCCTGGGACAACTCCGAGCTCTCCACCGACCTGTGGCTGTGGTATCACTACCTGCGCACCGGCGACGCGAAGGCGTTCCGCCTCGCCGAGGCGATGACCCGGCACACCGGCGAGGTCGACGTCTACCACCTGGGCAGATACAAGGGTCTGGGTACCCGGCACGGCGTCCAGCACTGGGGTGACAGTGCCAAGCAGGTCCGCATCAGCAACGCGGGCTACCGGCGGATGTACTACTTCCTTACCGCCGACGAGCGTGTCGGTGACCTGCTGCACGACCTCATCGATTCGGACCGGACCTTCCTGACCGTCGACCCGGGACGCAAGGTGCGGGAGGAGCCCATCGACCCCCATCCCAAGGCACTGTCGGTGGGCAAGACCACCGACTGGGGCGCAATGGCACTGGCCTGGCTCACCGAGTGGGAGCGCAACGGTGACCCGATAGCCAAGAAGAAACTGATCAACGGCGCCACCACCCTCGCCGCGCTACCGAACGGATGGGCCCAGGGCGGAGAACTCACCTACAACCTGTCCGACGGCAAGTTCTCCTCGGCGACCGAGCCGAGCGTGAGCGTGGGCTCCCTGAACTGTGTGTTCGGCCTGATCGAGCTGATGACGGAGTTGCTGGACCTGGTCGACCTCCCGGAGGCGAAGGACCAGTGGCTGATGTACTGCCGCCTCTACAACGGCACCAAGGAAGAGCAGAGGGAAGCCACCGGTGACGACTGGGGCAGCCAGAACCTGCGCCAGTCGTACTCCAGGGCCACCGCCTACGCCGCGAAGCACATGGACGACGACAGGCTCGCCGCACGCGCCTGGGCGGAGCTGCGCACGGGCCACGCGGGCTATCCCGACGACCAGGACTTCGGGTCCAAGCGCGTCGAAGGGCCGAGCGTGCTCAACCCCGTCGACGAAGCGGATTTCAGCAGCAACGCGAGCGCACAGTACGGTCTTGCTGTCATCCAGTGCCTCGCACTCGTTGGAGACCATCTTGACTAGGGTCTGTCCGGCTCGCGCGACAGCGCACTGTGCTCATTTGCTCCATTCTGGAGCATGATCGCTCAGATTCCTCTAAGATGCTGAAGATCTACTCACGGAGAAGGCCGGAGGCCATGACCGACATGCTTGTCGCGCAGAGGCGTGAGCGACTGATCAGTGAGCTGGAGGCGTCCGGCGGTCTGAAGGTCACCAGCCTCGCCGCGCGCCTGGGCGTGTCACGCGCCACTGTCCGGCGGGACCTGGTCGACCTGGAGACCGAGGGCCTGGTGACTCGGGTGCGCGGCGGCGCCATGGTGGCGACGCCGCGCACCGAGGGCCAACAGGCCCAGCCGCGGCAGGCTGTTGAGCCCTCCGGTGCGCTCTCCCAGGCCGCGCCGCCGGAGGACGGCTGCGTGCTGGGGCTGCTGGTCCCCTCGGCGACGTACTACTACCCCCGGGTGGTCGCCGGGGTGCAGGCCGTGGCCGCCGCGCGGGGTGCCCGCGTCGTCATCAGCCTGAGCCACTACGCACAGGACAACGAAGCGGAACGGCTCGAGGAACTCGGTGCCTCCGGCGCGTCGGGACTGCTCGTCGCCTCCCCGGGAGGGCACACACTGCCTCCGGAGACGTACGACCAGCTGCGGGCCACCGGGCTGCCCTTCGTACTGATGGAGCGCCAGCCGGACGACCCCTTCGCACCCTGCGAGTTCGTGGCGACCGACCACCAGCAGGGGGCGTTCGCGGCGGTGCGGCACTTCGTGGAGCTGGGACACGAGAGCGTGGCGCTGTTCACCAACGGCAGCCCCACTGCGGCTCTCCTCCGGGAAGGATACGAAGCGGCGGTCCGGCGGCTCGACCTCGCCCCCGGCGGGCCGGTCCTCGACAGCGGCCGCCCCACGCTCGGTTCCACCGAGGCCGCGCGGTACTACGACCGGTTCATCGAGGAGTGCCTGGCCGAACACACGAAGGCGGCGCTGGTGCACTCCGACCACGACGCGATCGAGCTGATGCGCCGTCTGCGCCTGCGCGGGCTCCGCACCCCCGAGGACCTGGCGCTGATCGCGTACGACGACGAGATCGCCTCACTGGCCGACGTACCGCTGACCGCGATGGCGCCTCCCAAGCACGAGCTCGGCGAGCAGGCCGCGAGAATGCTGCTGGACCGGCTCGGCGCGCCGGACCCGCAGGCCGTCCCCGTCCGCCAACTCCTGCTCCAGCCGTGCCTGAACATCAGGTCGTCCTGCGGAACCGTCCCCCGGGACTGAGAGCTGAGAGGTGAGACACGCCCTGACCTTGGCCGGTGGGACGCACGACGCAATCTTGCCCATCGTGTCCAGCATCCGGGCCTTGGCCTCGGGGTGCGACATAGGTTCTGCGAACTCTGTGCGGACGAAGCCCTGCGGCACCGCAGACCGCCGAAAGCTGACGGCAGTTCCCCGGGCATCGCCCCGAAGTACGTCACGAGCTCGCGGAGCACACGCGGGGAAGAGCCCCCTGAGGCAACTGGGGCAAGGACTCAGCAGAGCTCAGGGGAAGCTCAAGGGATGCCGCACACTCAGCGGAAGAGGCGTGCGGGCAGCAGCCTCTGACTCCGCAGTTCCTCGGCGACGAGGGCGGCGAACTCCGTCGCCCCTCCGGGGTCCGTGTGCGTCGAGTCGCCCTCCACATAGAGGTCCTTGGACGCCTGCTCGCCCAGGCTCTCGACGACCTGCTGCGTCAGGGCGGTCAGGTCGATGACCGGGAGGTCCAGGTCGTCTGCGAGGGAGCGCATCTCGTCGGGGAGGTTCGCCTGGCCGGTGACGTGGAGACCGGTGGGCTGGAGGGTGCCGTCGTCGTTGAACCACCGGCGCACGGTCGGTGTCACGAACACCGGCCGGCCGCCCTTCGCGGATATCCGCTCGGCCATCTCCGTCAGCCGGCTCCGATATTCCCCGGCTGTCGTCTGCTTGTCGTTGTGAGCGAGCTGGATGAGGACCACATCGCCCCGCCGCACCCGTGATTCGACGTTGTCGAAGAGCTCGGGCTTGGCCAGGTAGCTCCCCGTACCCTCGCCGGAGTCGGCGTAGTTGGCGACCGAGCCCCCGCGCTTGAGGAACTGCGGCAGGTGCTGGCCCCAGCCGGCGTATCTCCCGTCGCCGCCCTGGTCACAGACCGTCGAGTCACCGATGAGGAACAGCCGCGGGACCTTGCGCGCGGGGGTGACGTGCAGCTCGGACAGGCGGGGCGCCTTCCCCTCGAACCGCAACTCCAGGCCCGGGCCGCCCTCTTCGTTCTTCGTCGGCTGGCCCTCGGGCTCCCGTACGTTCACCGTGAAGCTGCGACGGAGCCGCTGACCCGCCTCGGTGGGAGTCTCGGCGAGCATCCCACGGTACATCTCCGCCGAGATGCCGGTGCTGCCTGCGGTCTTCCCGCCGATCAGCGCCTTTACCTGGTAGTCGCCCGGGGGTACGTCGAAGTGGCACACGACGGGTGCGCTGCCCCGGCATTCTTCCGGCAGCCCCGGCCGGTTGCCGGAGTCAGCCTGGGCGGGGCCGGTGAGTACGCTGCTGAATGCCGCGCTCAGTAGTGCCGTACCGACGGCACCCCTTCGGAAAGCGCTTGCTGAAACCATGCTCGTCTCCTGTCTTCTTCAGCGGTTGAGTGGCAGGGCCGGGCTGGTGCCCGTCAGTGGTCTCGGCCCGCATCGCGAGGCGCGACGGTGAGCTCCGTGACGTCCCGCAGGACGTAGTCGGCGTCCTCGCGGGAGCGGACATCGACGTTCTCCAGGAGCAGACCGGTGACGTGTGTAGCCTTGAGGCCGTAACGTCCGACGGCGCAGATGTCGATCAGGCGGATGTTCTCGAGACTGCGCTCCGGCAGCCCGGTGAGGTGGATCGCGTTGCCCGCTACGGTCTCCAGGGTGATCCGGCGGAACGTCACGTCCCGGACGGCGGGTGTGCTCTCGTCGAGCCCGGCCTTCGTGCGGGCGTCGACGAGATCGTGGCTGTAGAACTGGTCGATGTTGACCGCGCCGCGGAACCACTTGCCGTCCGTGTGCTCCGGGCTGTGGTTGGTGTACGTGATGTCCTCGAAGCGCACGTTCTCGACGACGGATCCGCGGCCGCGGGGCGCCTTGACGCTCGCGAGGCTGTAGACGCCCTCGAAGGTGCAGTCCCGCACCAGTACGTTGCGCACCCCGCCGGACATCTCGCTGCCGATCGCCACACCGAAACCGCTGCGGAAGCGGCAGTTGGTGATTCGGATGTTCTCCGAGGGCCGGTTGACGCGCCGACCGTCGGTGCCGCAGCCGGACTTGACCGCTATGCAGTCGTCCTGGCTGGCGATCAGGGTGTCGAAGAGGTACACGTGGCTCGATGAGTCCGGGTTGATGCCGTCGCCGTTGACGATGCCGGGATACGGAATCCCGTCCGCGTCGTACTTGGTGTGCACCTGGACGTGGTTGACGCTGACGCCGTCGCAGTAGATGAAGTGGACGCACCAGGCGGGGGAGTGCCGCACCGTGACGTCGAGCAGGTAGACGCCCTCGACGTTGCGGAAGGCAAGCGCACGGCCGGGCGCGCCGACCGCCTCCGCCAGTTCCCTGGGCCGCAGCAGGCTGCCGGAGGCGTCGATCGTGCCGCGGCCGGCGATCGTGACGTTGACCAGCGGCGGGCCGCCAAGGGTGCCCGCGTTGACCAGACTGGCGTAGCTCGGGACCTCCCGGCCCTCCCAGCGGCAGAGCACCTCCGGATAGTCGGCGGGGTCGCCGCTGCCCAGGACGACGCCGCCCTCGTCGACGAGGAGCGTCATATCGCTCTTGAGGAACAGGGCTCCGGTGCGGAACACGCCCCGGGGCACCCGCACCGTACCGCCCGGTGGGCAGGAGTCGACCGCTGTCTGGATCGCGGCCGTGTTGAGCGTCTCGCCGTCGCCGATGGCGCCGAACGCGGTCACCTCCAGGACCGCTCCGGCCGCCGCGGTGGAGACGCGGACCGGTTCGCTGTGCGCGGAGACCGCGCCGCCGCGCAGCACGGCGCGCACGCAGGCCGAGTACATGCGCCCGGGTGCCAGGTCGCGCGCGGTGTAGTCGGTGGCGGAGGTGCTCCCCACGAGCTTTCCGTCGAGGAGCAGTTCGTAGCGGTCGACGTGCTGCCACGCGGGCGGCTTGTCCCACAGGAGCGCGATGCTGCCTTGCGTACGCGCGGCGGGAGGCGAGAACAGGTGTGGTGCCGCCGGGGCGGACGGATCTTCGGCGGCGCTGGTGTCTGGGCCGGTGGCAGTCAATTGTCCCCTTGAGGTCGAACCCAAGGCTATGTAAGCGCTTTAGCCCCAGGATGGCGGCAGCTTCGCTGATCGTCAACGGCCTGAGGTGGAAGCGCTTTAACTCCTGCGGTAGTGATCGATCACTTTCGGTGCGCTGAGCGCTCTATCCTCTGGAGGGGGTAGGTGTCCCTGTGCGGATCGCTGCGGCGGAAGGTGTCGAGGAGAGCCATGACAGACAGCACGGCTCCCGCGGGTGCGGGGAAGAAGCGGCCCACCATCTGGGAGGTCGCCCGGCTGGCCGGAGTGTCCCACCAGACCGTTTCGCGCTACCTCAAGGGCACCACAGGAATGAAACCCGTGACCCGGGAGAAGATCGACCGGGCTATTGCGGAGCTGGATTACCAGCCGGATCTCATCGCTCGCTCCATGAGGACGCGCCGTTCCCACCGCATTGCCGTCGTGCTTCCGGAGCTGACGAGTTTTGTTCCTGTTCCGGTCCTCCGGGGAGCGGCCGCCGCTGCTCACGAAGCGGGCTATACGACCGATGTCCTCGGGCTCGAGGGTGACGAGTCCCGGCGTGCCGAGGGCGCGCTGGCGCTGCTGGAGTCCGGCCGTGCGGAAGGGCTGTTGTCGTTCGCTCCGCTGGCGCGACTGGGAGCGGAGGCGGGCGGCGCACCCAAGCCCGTGCTCGTGTACGGCGAGTACGACGACAACATGCGCTCCCGCGGTCAGCTCGCGGACGGGCGTTTCACCGAGGAGATCATCCGTCACCTTGCCGGCCTGGGCCATCGGTGCTTCCTGCATGTCGCCGGATCCCCGGACTGGGCGTCCGCACGCAACCGGCGTGACGTCTATGTGGACACGATCGCGAAACTCGGACTCGAGTCCTTCGGCGTCGTCGACGGGGACTGGTCGGTGCGTTCCGGATATGAGGCGGCCCGGGATCTGCCTGCGAATTCAGGGGTGACGGCGGTGTTCGCGGCCAACGACTACGTGGCGATGGGAGTTCTCCGGGGCTTCCAGGACCGCGGTGTCCGCGTCCCTGAGGCGATCAGCGTCTTCGGCTGGGACAACGAGCAGTTCACGCAGTACTTCTCGCCGACCATCTCCACGGTGAGCAGCGACCGTGAGGAGCTGGGGCGGCGGGCCATGCTGTCGCTGCTGGCGTTGATCGACGGCAGGCCCCAGCCGGCCGTGCATATCGATGAACTCTTCAGGCTGATCCCGCGCGGCTCCAGCGGGCCCGCTCCCCGCTGACGGTGCTGAAGAGCGATCACCGCATAGCTATTGACGCGAAAGGTGATCGATCACTATTTTGCTGATGGCCCCGCATGTGGACGGCGAGCCGCTTCTCTCCTTCGAGCCCTTCGCCCGCCCGCCGTGGCCCTCGTCAGCCTGCGCTTCTCTCTCCCCCCGCCCAGACCAGCCGCAAGGAAGACTCCCATGCCCAAGTCGGACCAGCCGATCGCGGTGGCGATCGTCGGCGCCGGAAACATCGCCGACGGCATCCACATGCCGGCTCTCCTCGCCCAGCACGAAGTGACGGTCACCGCCGTCCTGGACGTCGACGAAGAACGAGCCCAGGACTTCGCCGCCAAATGGAAGATCGCGGCAGCGCACAGCGACCTGAGCAGCATGCTCACCACAGAGCGCCCTGATCTGGTCGTGGTCTGCACGCCGCCCTTCGCGCACCGCGACGCGGTGATCGCCTGCCTGGACGCCGGAGTCTCCGTATGGTGCGAGAAGCCGCCCACTCTCTCCGTCGCCGAGTACGACGAGATCGCCGCGCATGAACGCGAAGGCGGGCCCTACGTCTCCTACGTCTTCCAGCACCGCTTCGGCTCCGGAGCCCGCGCTCTGCGAGAACACATCCGCGCCGGCACCCTCGGAGTGCCTCTCGTCGGCGTCTGCCACACCCTGTGGTACCGCGACGACGCCTACTACGAAGTGCCCTGGCGCGGCACCTGGCAGAGCGAAGGCGGTGGCCCGGCGATGGGCCACGGCATCCACCAGATGGACATGATGCTCGCCGTCATGGGGGAGTGGACCGAAGTCCGCGCCTCCGCCGCGACGCTCGCCCGCGCGGTGGAAACCGAGGATGTCTCCATGGCGCTGGTCCGCTTCGCCTCCGGAGCCATGGTCTCGGTCATCAACAGCGTGCTCTCTCCCCGCCAAACCAGCTATCTCCGCTTCGACTTCCCCGAGGCCACCGTCGAGTTGAGCCACCTCTACGGCTACGACAACAGCAACTGGACATGGACGCCCGCCCCCCACCGGGCGGACCACACGCCCGAACTCCTGGGCGCGCCGAAGGAGAACGAGGCCAGCTCGCACACCGCCCAACTGGGCCTGCTGTTGCGGGACCTACGGGCCGGTCAGCGCCCGGAGGCAAGCGGAGCGGACGGCAGGCGCGTGCTCGCCTTCATCGCCGCCCTCTACGAGTCGGCCGCCGGCGGCCGTCCCGTCACGCCCGAGACGCTCACACCCGACAACCCCTACTACCACTCCATGAACGGCGATCCGGAGACTGCCGCCCGAGCCCGCACCGGTGAGGAGGCGCTCCATGCCTGACGCACTCTTCGGGACGCGGCGCAGCGACGATGAGACCGAGCTGACCGTCACGGTCGCCGGCACCGACATCGCCCAGTACGTCTACCGGCCGGACACCCCCGACGAGGAGTCCCCCAAGCCCTATCTGCACCCGATCAGGACCCTCTCCGGTGCGCCCGTGAGTGTCTACCGCCCTTGGGACCACCGCTGGCACAAGGGCCTGCAGTTGACCTGGTCGCACCTGTCCGGCGACAACTTCTGGGGCGGACCGACCTTCGAACAGGGCGCCCCGGGCCACGGATACGTCTGGCGGAACAACCACGGAAGTCAGCAGCACAACGTCTTCGACACCTGCGACAGCCAAGGGACGCAGGTGTCCATCCGCCACCAGCTGGACTGGATCTCCTCCACCGGCGGGACATGGATGGACGAGAGGCGCAGCCTGCGCTTCCACAGCGCGGACCTCGCACGCGGAGTGTGGGCCCTGGACTTCGCCACCGATCTCACCAACGTGCACACGGAACCCCTGCGGATGGGCAGCCCCACCACGCACGGGCGGCCGAACGCTGGCTACACCGGGCTTTTCTGGCGCGGGCCCCGCTCGTGGACCGGTGCGGCTCTCCGCGCGGCCGGCGGGCACGAGGGCGATGCCGTCATGGGCGCCGAGGCGGCGTGGGCGGCGATCAGCGGGGAACACGACGACACCGACGGCGCAGGCACCGTCCTCGCCCTCGCCGGTACGTCGTCCGCCTCCGTGCCACTGAAGTGGTTCGCGCGCAGCGAGCCCTTCGCCTGCCTGAACGCCTCACCGGCGTACGACACCGAGATCAAGCTCGCCCCCGGGGAGGCCCTCAGCCTGCGCCATCGCTTCGTCTTCATCGACAGTGCCTGCGAACGCGACGAACTCCAGTGGTTCGCCACGGAGTTCGCCCTGTGACCGCTCCCGCCTCCCTCCCCGCGCCCCTTCCTGACTTCCCCGGATCCGTGGGCCTCAGCCAGTTGCAGGTATATCCGTGGCCGACGGCCGACCTGGAACACGGCGGCTCCCCGCACATGCACCTGACGTGCGCCGAGTGCTACGTCGTCACCGGGGGGCGGGGGCGGCTGCAGACCCTCACCCACGAGGGGCCGCGGACCCATCTGCTCGACCCCGGCGACGTCGTCTGGTTCACCCCGGGCACCATTCACCGCGCGGTCAATGACGACGACCTGCGGGTCCTCATCGTCATGCAGAACAGCGGACTGCCCGAAGCAGGCGATGCCGTCCTGACCTTCCCTCCGGAGTACCTCACGCCGGAGCGCTACCCCGAGGCCGTCGCCATCGACGACGAGGACGGTCGCCCCTGCCCGCAGCGCGCCCGAGCCCGCAGAGACCTGGCCCTGGAGGGGTTCACCGAACTGCGGAGACAGACGGAGGACGGCAACACCTCCGCCCTCGAAGGCTTCCACCGTGCCGCGGTGGCACTCGTCAGGCCGCGGGTCGGCCAGTGGCAGCGCGTGGTCGAGGAGGGAGCGGCAGCCACTGCCGCACGCGCACTCGCGCAGATCGACGCACTGAAGCAGGGTACAGCGGACCACCTGCACCAGGCCGAGGTGACACGCATCGCGGAACCCGCAGCGCAGTCACTGGGCATGTGCGGATTCCTGCGCCCTTACGACTCGGCCCGGCGCTCCGGCGGACCGCACGCGTGACGGACCGTCCAACAACGGGCGGCAGGGCGTG
Source organism: Streptomyces gossypii (assembly GCF_025165795.1). Lineage (GTDB taxonomy): Bacteria > Actinomycetota > Actinomycetes > Streptomycetales > Streptomycetaceae > Streptomyces > Streptomyces gossypii. Next base: position 259,607 of record NZ_JAJAGO010000007.1, on the reverse strand, counting down.
GCACTCATTCGTTCCGGGCCCAACCCGCGGGCAGTGATGTCCAGTTGGCTCCTCCGGGCATCCCCGTGGGGTGTTGCGCTGTGCAGCAACATTTTCGTTGTTGATTAACCCTGACTCAAACTGGCCACCAGGGGCCAGAGGTGGCACGTCAGGCATGTGCAATGCCGTCTTTATCTCTGTATGTACGCAAGTTGTGCCGAGAGTTATGAAGCTAAGAGACTCAACTCGCGCAGTTCTCTTGACTTGCGTCCACTCGCGGGTCGACAGTGCAGTGCGCGTGGCGCCAGGGCCCGTTCCCCCACCAGCGGTCGTCCCGATCCCCGCCCCTTTCGACGTGCTGCCGCCCCCGTTACTTCCCGAGGCGGGTGGCGGCGCCAGCACCCCCACCCCTGGGCCGCGCCGCGCAACTCCGCACGTATGAAGCAACGTTCCCCCCACCCGAAGGGACGGCCCATGGAGAGGTCGCGGCAGAGCGGTCCGGTGGACCGTGGGTCCGAGTCCCGACAGAGATGGCTGAGAAGCCAGGAGGTTTTCATGCCAAGCACACACCGGCGGCGAGTCCGCCGAAGGCCACTCGGCGCAGCGGTCGCGGTCGCGGCACTGGTCGCCAGCGCCGTGCTCCTGGGCCCCGCGTCGGCTGATCCCGCGTCAACCGGCCAGTCGTCCCGAACCCCGACCTCGACCGACGCGGTGCAGGCGACGCGCCCGATGGAGAACCTCGACCGTGGGGTCGTGGCAGTGCGCTCCAGCGAGACCGATGTGTTCGTCTCCTGGCGGCTCCTGGGCCTGGACCCGGAGGACATCGGCTTCCACGTCGAGCGCGCGACGGGCGACGGTGACTGGAAGCGGATCAACGACGACGTCCTGACCGGCGGTACCAACTTCGAGGACTCCGAGGCCGACCTGAGCGAGGAGAACCGCTATCGGGTTGTTCCCGTCGTCGACGGCGAAGTGCAGGAACCCAGCGGCGCGTTCACACTGGACGCCGACCACGCCGAGGAGCCGGTGGTCCGCGTCCCGCTGCGCGACGGTGACCAGATCAAGTTCTCCTGGGTCGGTGACCTCACCGGCGACGGCGAGTACGACTACCTTGTCCTCCGGAACGCGCCACGGCCCGGGCAGAAGCTGGAAGCGTACGCCAGCGACGGCGAGTTCCTCTGGGAGGTCGACATGGGGCCGAACAGCTCGGACTCCGGGTCGGCCACGCTCGGGACCGGCCACTGGGACGGCGCCACCGTCTACGACTTCGACAGCGACGGCACCGCCGAGGTCGCCGTGCGTGTCGCCGACGGGGTCACCTTCGGCGACGGCAGCGTGCACTCCGAGGAGGACGACGTCCACCAGTCCATCGCGATCCTGGACGGCGAGACCGGAGCGCCCCGGGCCACGGGGCCCGTGCCGGACGACTACATCGAGACAGGTCCGATGAACGCCCGCTTCGCCGTGGGCTACCTCGACGGCACCACGCCGAGCCTGGTCGCCTACCAGAAGAACCGAAAGTCGGACGGCTCCTTCAACCTCGTCATATCCGCCTGGAACTTCGAGGGGAAGGACCTGACCCGGCAGTGGAAGTGGCTGCGCGGGAACCAGGACGCCGCCGACGGTCACAACACCCGCGTCATCGACGTGGACGGTGACGGCGACGACGAGGTCGCCGAGATCGGGTTCGTGCTCGACGGCGACGGCACCATGCTCTACTCGCTCGCAGACCAAGGCGTCGTGCACGGCGACCGCTTCCACATCGCCGACATGGACCCGGACCGGCCGGGTCTCGAGGGCTACGGTGTGCAGCAGAACCAGGCCGACGGCCTGCGGGAGTACTACTACGACGCCAGCGACGGCACCATGCTCTGGCAGCACGTCGAGGACGGCGAAGGCGACGTCGGGCGCGGCATGGCCGGCGACATCGACTCCCGCCACCCCGGCATGGAAGCATGGTCTTTCTCCGGTCTCTACAATGCGCCCACCGACGAGCTGATCCAGGACCCGGACGACGCTCCGTGGCCTGAACTGGGCATCTGGTGGGATGGTGACCCCATGCTGGAGCTGCTCAGTGACGGCAAGTTCGAGAACTGGGCCCCGGACGGCTCACAGCGGCAGCTGACCACCTGGCACTACGGCGCGACCAACGTGGGCCAGGGCAATCCGACGATGGTCGGTGACGTCTTCGGCGACTGGCGTGAGGAAGCCCTCTACGTCAACGGGGACCACAACGAACTGATCATCTTCACGACGGACCACGCGACGGACACCCGGCTCTACACCCTGCCGCACAACCCGGGCTACCGGAACGACATGACCGTCAAGGGGTACATGCAGTCGCACCACGTCGACTACTTCATCGGCGACGGCATGGAGCAGCCGCCGCGGCCGGACATCAGCTACGTGGAAGCCTCAGCTGACTAACACCGCCACGGTGTGGGCCCGTCATGGCCGGTTTCTGGGGCGGTGGCGGGCCGTGGGCAGCGGGATCGGCTCGGGCCCGGGGACGACCGTGTTGGAGAGTGCCGATGCCTTCCACGGTGAGGGTGACGGTGTCGCCGGGCTGGAGGGGCGGGGACGTCCGCTCGCCCCGTACGCCCCACAGTTCGGCCAGGCAGCCGCCGTTGCCGCAGGTGCCTGAGCCGAGCACGTCACCGGGCATGACCCGGGTGCCACGTGAGGCATAGGCCACCATCTCCTCGAAGGTCCAGCTCATGTTGGACAGCAGGTCGGTGCCGACGACCTGTCCGTTGATCTCGGCGGTCAGGGCGAGTTCCAGCAGTCCGTCGGCGTTCCGGTACGGCTCCAGTTCGTCTGCGGTGACCAGGTACGGTCCGAGGGCGGCGGCGGTGTCCTTGCCCAGTACGCCGCAACGGCGGCGCTCCTCCTGAAGGTAGGTGGCGAATCGCATGGGGCTCCGTAGGAGGGAGGGGGCGAGCGGGCGAGTCACACGGGCGGGGCGACGAAGCAGCTGCGGTCGATGTCGTTGAAGGACTCCTTGGCGATGAGTTCGTTCATCGGGTTGGCGGTGCCCCACTGGTCGGTGACCTCCGGCTGGGAGAAGTCGTAGACGTGCGGGTGCCAGGTGTCCTCGTCGAGCTCCTCCAGTTCGGTGGTGTACTCGACGGTGTTGCCGTGCGGGTCGAGGAAGTACGTGAAGGTGTTGTCGCCCGCCACGTGGCGGCCGGGGCCCCAGACCTTGCGGAACCCGGCGCGCATGACCCGGCCGGAGCCGCGCATGTACTCGTCGATGCCCCTCATCTCGAACGAGACGTGGTGCAGCGAGGTGTGCGGCCCCTTGGCGAGGGCCATGGAGTGGTGCTGGGAGCTGATCCGCATGAAGTGCATGACCTCGCCCATGTGCGGCGAGCTGAGGGTGTCGGACAGCGCGAAGCCGAGGTGCCGCTCGTACCAGGCACGAGTGCGATCCAGATCGGGGGAGTTGAGGACGACGTGGGAGAGGCGGACGGGGACGGACTCCTTCTCCTCGACGCGGCGGTGCCGGCGCGCCCGGACGTCGGCGGAGACCTCGACGGTGCGGCCGTCGACATCGAAGAAGCGGAATCCGTAGCCGCCGCCCGGGGTCTTCACCTCTCCCGGCCGGGTGATCAGCTGGACGTCACCCGCGAGGAGGCGTTCGGCGAGGGTGTCCACGTCCTGCTGGGTCGCGGCGCCGTACGACACGAGATCGAGGCGCTTCTCGTCGGCCCGGCCGCTTCCGGCCGGGCTGCCGGTGAGTACCAGGTCGCCGGGGAGAAGCCGGGCGGTCTGCGAGACGTACGACACCATCCGCGCGACCGAGAAGACCATGTCCTTGGTGGACTCGTCCTGCATGGTTTCACCGTTGAGCCGCAGTGTCAGCCGCAGGTCGCCCGGGTCGCCGACCGACCCGGCCGGGATGAGCCAGGGGCCGAGCGGGGTGAAGCCGGGGGCGTTCTTGGAGCGCAGCCAGTCGGTCCCGATCGGCGGCATGTCGCGGCGGAAGACACCGGCCCGGTCGGTGAGGTCGTTGGCGATCGTGTAGCCCGCGACGTCCTCCAGTGCTTCCTCGGGGAGACGCGGTGGGCGGGGCGGGAGATCACCGCCGCCAGCTCCAGTTCCCAGTCCGGCTGGGCGCACCACGCGGGCAGGACGACCTCGTCGTAGGGGCCGGTGAGCGAGGTCGGCAGGCCGATGAAGACGTACGGCAGGTCGTCGGCGGCCCGCCGGTTCATGATCTCGGCTGCCTCGGCGCGCAGTTCCTCCTCGCTCCTGCGGTCGTCGGGGGAGCGGTGGGCGACGTGCAGGTCGATGACATGGCGGCGGTAGTTGGCGCCGGACTGCCGCGAACGGGCCGCCGAACAGCGGGGCGGGGAGCGAAGAGGAAAGAGGCATGGGATCGGCTGCGGGTTTCTCTCTCCATCGACGGCATGGATGCAGGTGCTGATGGACAGCACGTGCCGATGGATGCGGGAGGGGATGCGGTGAACCTCGCCAAACTGGACCTCAATCTGGTGAGCGCCCTGCGCGCCCTGCTGGAGGAGCGCAGCGTCACCCGCGCCGGGCAGCGCAACGGGCTCAGCCAGCCGGCGATGAGCGCCGCCCTGGCGCGCCTGCGCCGCCACTTCGACGACGACCTGCTCGCCCGGGACGGCGGCCAGTACGCGCTCACCCCGCTCGGCCAGGTGCTCCTCGACCGCACCACCACCGCATGCGCCCTGCTGGAGCGGGTCTTCACCAGCCAGGCGGACTTCGACCCGGGGCGCGAGGCCCACGAGTTCACCGTCATCGCCTCCGACTACGCGGTGGCCGTCATCGGCGCCGAGCTGGTCCGCCTCGTCCACCGGGAGGCCCCCGGCATCCGGCTGCGGTTCCAGCAGGTGCCCGCCGACATCGACGAAAGCACGGGGGCGCGGCTGGGCACGGTCGACGGCATGCTGAGGCCGCACGGTGTGGTCAGCGGCTTTCCCGCCACCGACCTGTACGACGACCGCTGGGTCTTCGTGGTCGCCACCGACCACCCCGAGATCGGCGACCAGCTCACCATCGACGACCTCCAGCGCCTGCCCTGGGTGATCTACCAGCGTACCTACGACGCCCCCGCGGTACGGCAGCCCCACCCTGGACTTCATCGGCCTGGAGAACTTCCGCGCCATCTGGCAGGACGAGGCGGCCCGTTCGGCCGTCACCAACACGCTGCTGGTCGCGCTCGCTATCACCGTCGTGCAGAACGGCATCGGGCTGCTGCTCGCCCTGGGCGTCAACTCCCGCATCCGCAGCCGGAACGTGCTGCGCGTCTTCTTCTTCGCACCGGCCGTCATCACCCCGGTCGTCACGGCCTACCTGTGGAAGTACCTCTACGCCCCCGAGGGCGCGATCAACGCCCTGCTGGAGGCGATCGGCCTGGGCTCCCTGAGCCAGGACTGGCTCGGCGACCCGTCGATCGCCCTGTGGTCCGTGGTCGCCGTCATCATCTGGCAGTTCGCCGGATACTCCATGGTCATCTTCCTGGCCGGGCTGCAGAGCATCCCCCAGGAGATCTACGAGGCCGCCGACATCGACGGCGCCGGTCCCCTGCGCCGCTTCTGGTGCGTCGTACGGCCCGTGCTCGCCCCGGCCATCACCATCAACCTCACGCTGTCTCTCATCGGCGGCCTGAAACTCTTCGACCAGGTCTGGGTGATGACCCAGGGCGGCCCCGGCGGCTCCACCGACACCCTCTCCACAGTGATCTACCGGCAGGCGTTCCAGTTCAACGAGTTCGCCTACAGCATCGCCCTCGCCGTCGTCCTCACCGTGTTCGTCGCCCTCTTCAGCTACGTCCAGTACGGCTGGCTCAAGAGGCAGGAGAAGTCCGCGTGAAGCGCTACACCTGGCGCACCGGCGTGTGGAGGCCGTCACCGGTCGCCCCGCCGACCAGCCCCACCCTGAACAACTACGCCGACGCCTGGCAGTTGGCGGGTCTGGGGCAGGCGCTGCTGCACAGCCTGCTGGTGACCCTCGGCAGTGTGCTGTTCCTCGTGGTGCTGTCCTCGATGGCCGCCTACCCGCTCGCCCGCTCCACCCGTTCCTGGTCCAAGGGCGCCTTCCTGCTCTTCATGACCGGACTGCTGCTGCCCTTCCAACTGGCCCTGATCCCGCTCTACCAGACGATGCGGGACCTCGGACTGCTGGGAAACCCACTGGCACTCGTGATCTTCTACATCGGCCTCCAGATGCCGTTCTCCGTCTTCCTGTACACCGGCTTCCCGCGGGCCCTCGACCGCGGCTACGAGGAGGCCGCCCTCACGGACGGCTGCGGCCCGCTACGCGCCCTCTTCCATGTGGTGCTGCCCCTGATGCGGCCCGTCACCGGCACCGTGGTCATCCTCAACGTCATCTTCGTCTGGAACGACTTCCTCACCCCGCTGCTCTACCTCAGCGGCACCGACCGCCAGACCGTGCCCGTCGCCCTGTTCGGCTTCGTCGGCCAGTACGACTCGCGCTGGCCCATGGTCTTCGCCGCGCTCGTCATCGGCATCGCGACCGGCACCCCCGCCGGCGTCGGGCCCCTCCACCACGGCGACCGCGTCGTCGTGGAGGTCGAACGGATCGGCAGGCTGGAGGTCGGCGTCGATGGCTCCCGCGCCACCCCGTACGACGAACGCCCCGGCCGCCGCACCGCCCCCTAACCTCCCTCTGACGCGCCAGCCGCCCCCTGCTCGTGCTGACGATCGCCCTTCGAGGCTGAGGACGGCCTCAAGCGGGCGGTCAGGAAGGCGAGGATCTCGTCCTTGGCCCTCAGCGTGGGATGTCCCTCCTCGTCGACGAGATGGGCGGTGACGACGCTGTGGGGGGTGCCGACCACGTCGCGGAAGAACGGGGGCGGGTCGGCGTGGGCAGACCTGCCCGGAAGGACGCGCCCGTCGAAGGCGTCGCCAAGGAGTGCTTGGTAGGCGGCGAAGCGCCGGCCGGTGCACCAGCGGTCACCGTCGAAGCGGTACCCGAGGACCTTCAGCCCATCGCGTGCGATGCGGTCCCGGACGGTGCGCGCGTCCTCTTCGCTGATCTCGAGTCCGGCGGGGTCGTCCAGCGGCAGTGACGGGTGGTTGACAACTGGCGCGATGACGGCCGGCTCCATCGCCATCGTGAGGGCGAAGTTACCGGTGAAGCACAGCCCGAGGGCGCCGACTCCCGGACCGCCGCACTCGGCGTGGGCTTGGCGTGCGAGCCCGCGCAGCCACGCCGTGACGGGGCTGGTGCCGCCCCCGGCGAACGCACGGAACTCGGCACTGACGCATGCGCGGCGGGCAACCTCCTTACCGTTCTCGGTCGTCGGGTAGGCACCGTCGGTCCCGAAGAGTGAAGGGACGTAGACGGTGAAGCCCGCATCCCGCACCCACCGTGCCAGCCGGAGGACGTCGGGGCTGATGCCGGGCATCTCCGGCATCACCACGACGGCCGGTCCGGAACCGGCGGTGTACACCGTCTTCACCACCCCGTCCACGTCCGTGAGGCGGCGTGAGAAGTCCGTGATCGCGTCGTCAAGACGCCCGTTGGCAGCGCTCATGGGGACAGCGTGCGGGATGTGCCCGTGCACGGGTATGGGCCGGATCGCCAAGCACGGGGGTAATCTCGCCACAGCCACGGCGGTGAGGAGGCGAGCGTGAGCGCGCTGCGGGTTGGGGTCCTGGCCTATCCGGGCTGCTTCGCGTCCGAGGTGTTCGGCGTGCCCGACCTCCTGACGATGGCCACGCACGTTGCCGGCCCGGACCGCGCCGGATACGAGGTGTCGGTTGTCTCGCCTCGCCGCCGAGTCGCCGCATCGGGTGGTGTGGAGTTGGCCGTCTCACCGCTCTGCGAGGTGGACGTCCTTGTCGTGCCGGGGTTCGAGCTCGTGCCGGGCCTCGACATGGACGCGAAGCTCGCGCCTCTCGCCCCCGAAATTGCGGCGATCCGCTCCCACGCGGCCGCGGGCAAGGCCGTCGTCTCCCTCTGTGTCGGTGCGTTCCTGCTCGGCGAGGCAGGGCTTCTCGACCGACGCCGGGCCACGACGGCATGGCTGCTCACGGACGAGCTGGCCCGGCGCTGTCCGAGCTGCGATGTCCGCCCCGAACGCCTTGTCGTCACCGACCAGGGAGTGACGACGACGGCGGCCTTCAGCGCCATGTACGACTTCGCGCTGGAGCTGATCCGTGAGCACAGCGGTGCGGGCGTGGCACGGACAACCGCGCGGGTGGCGCTCGTCGACGACGCACGCTCGTCCCAGACGCCGTACGTGGACGCGCGGCTTCTTCCGCAGCCCGGAGACGAGTTCTCCCGCCGGGTCATGCGGCAGCTCGACCAGAACCTCTCCGCCCGGTACGACCTCGGGGCGTTGTCGGAGACGTTCCACGTCAGCACGCGGACGCTGCTGCGGCGCTTCGCGGACGAGACCGGCAGGAGTCCCCTCGCATACCTGCAGTCCTCGCGCGTCCGCCGTGCCCGCCACCTCCTGGAGACCACGGACCAAACCGTCGCCGGCATCTCCACCGCGGTCGGGTACCGGGACTCGGGAACCTTCGCTGCCCTCTTCGCCAGGCACACCGGACGGCGCCCCAGGGACTACCGCGCAAGCTTCCGGCGTGCGCGGGCGACGACGGGGGTGGTGGCAGCGGATGGAGGAGAGCAGCTCTGAGGGACCTCACTCCGGGCGCGCCACGCGCACTTCCACGCCGCTGGCCTGCAGGGCGTCCAGGTCGGTCGCCGATATACCGGCGTCGACGATGACGAGGTCGAAGGCGGTGACGGGTGCGAGCTGGTAGAGGCCGCGGCGTTGGAACTTGGTGTGGTCGGCCAGCAGCACCTTGTGGTCACAGGCTTCCATGAGGGCTCGTTTCACTCCCACGGTCTCCTGGGACTGGTGGTAGCAGTGGCCGCGGGTGATGGCGGTCGTGGAGACGAACAGCGTGTCCGCGCGCAGGGTGTTGGCGGCGTCGATGGTCCGGATGCCCAGGAAGGCGTCGTAGGCGGGATAGTACGCGCCGCCGAGGGTGATGAGCTCGATTCCCGGACTGCCGGCGAGCACCTGGATCACGGGTACGAAGTTGGTGATGACCGTCAACGGCGCACGCTGCGAGAGCAGTCCGGCGAGCGCGAGGGCGGTGGTGCTGTCATCGATGATGAGGGACTGTCCGGGCTTGACGAGACGGAGTGCGGCACGGGCGAGTGCGCTCTTCTCCTCTGCCATGGCCTGGGTGCGGTGCCGGATGTCGCCGTGGAACGCCGTCGACGGTTGTGCGGTCGCCCCGCCGCGGACCTTTCTCAGCCACCCCTTGCCCTGGAGGTAGTCGAGATCGCGGCGGATGGTCATCGGGGTCACGCCCAACTCGTCGGCGAGCCTCTCGATGCGGACGAAGCCTTCGTCGACGACGCGGCTCTTGATCTGCTCACGCCTGTCGTGCGGTCCTCGTCCGCCTCTGTCCTGGGCGGCCGGATCTTTGCCTTCCTCCATGGATTCCCCCTGTTCCCTTTCTGTTAACGGAACACATGTGGGCGGTGCCGGTTTCGCCCCATCCGCTACGTGTTCTCGCTGGGTGGAGCGGGCCGCAGCTTGGTTCGGGGCCCGCTCCTCGCAGGGAGCATGGCACACCGATGTTCACCCGTACCGGCAACTGAACAGCCCTGCTGATCAATGGATCACACCGCGGTGTTCAGTTCTCAGCACATGTTGACACCCTGCCCGGGTCGCGAGTTTCTTGTGCGTTACGTCACAGCGAGTCGACCGGCAGCTGCACGGTCCCGGATCAAGGAGTGGAACATGAGAAGACTGGCCAGTGGTGCTCTCACCGGCATCCTCGCCTTGGGCGCTCTCACCGCATGCGCCGAGGAACCGGAGTCCGGGACCTCCGAGGGGGGCGGCAAGTCGGGCAAGGTCGCGTTCCTCATGCCCGACCTCGCCTCGCCCCGCTACGAGCAGTTCGACGCTCCGCTCTTCAAGAAGCGTATGGCCAAGCTGTGCTCGGACTGCGGAGTGATCTACCAGAACGCCGACAGCGACGCGTCGCTCCAGCAGCAGCAGGCGAACTCCGCGATCGCCCAGGGCGCCAAGGTGATCGTGCTCGACCCGGTGGACTCGGCCGCGGCGGCCACCATCGTGCAGACGGCGCAGTCCCAGGGCGTCAAGGTGATCGCGTACGACCGTCCCATACCCAAGAAGCCCGCGGACTTCTACGTGTCGTTCGACAACGAGGCGATCGGCGAGTCCATCGCCCAGTCGCTTGTCGACCACCTGAAGGAGACCAAGGCCAAGGGCGGTGTGCTCCTTGTCAACGGGTCTCCCACCGACGCCGCCGCCGGGTTGATCAAGAAGGGCATCCACAACGCCGTCGACGACAGCGGATACGACCTGCTCGCCGAGTACGACACGCCGGACTGGTCGCCGGAGAAGGCCCAGCAGTGGGTGAGCGGGCAGATCGCCCAGTACCGCGGCAAGATCGCCGGTGTGGTGGCGGCCAACGACGGCACCGGCGGGGGAGCGATCGCGGCGTTCAAGGCCGCGGACGGGAAGGTCCCGCCGGTCACCGGCAACGACGCGGAACTGGCGGCGATCCAGCGCGTCATCGCGGGAGACCAGTACAACACCATCTCCAAGCCGATCAGGATCGTCGCCAAGGCGGCGGCGGACGCCGCCTACAAGCTGATGCAGGGCGAGAAGCCGAAGGCGGAGACCGAGCTGTTCGACACCCCGTCACAGCTGTTCAAGCCGACCGTGGTGACACAGAAGAACATCAAGAAGGTCGTCTTCGGTCCCGACGCGGTGTTCAAGACCGAGGACGTGTGCACCAAGAAGTACGCCGCCGACTGCCAACGCCTGGGCATCAAGTAGCGATCCGAAGTCTCTGAGGGAAGTCCGAGGGAAGAGGGCATGATGAAAGGCACCGCGGTTACCGGTGCGGGCACGGACACCGTGTTGTCGCTGAGGGGAATCTGCAAGCGCTTCGGCGCGGTCGCCGCGCTGACCGATATCGAACTCGACGTCGCGGCCGGTGAGGTGGTGGCCATCGTCGGGGACAACGGCGCAGGCAAGTCCACGCTGGTGAAGGTCCTGTCGGGGGTGTACGCGCCCGACGCGGGAAAGATCTTCCTGCACGGCGAGGAGGAGTCTCTCGGCTCACCGGCCCTCGCCCACGCGAGGGGCATCGCCACGGTTTTCCAGGACCTCGCCCTGTGCGAGAACCTCGACGTCAAGGCCAATCTCTTCCTGGGTCAGGAGATCCGGCCCTGGCTGCTGGACGACGTCGCCATGGAAAAACGTTCCTGGGAGCTGCTGCGGCAGCTGTCGGCGAAGATCCCCTCCCTCAGCGTGCCGGTGGCTGCCCTCTCGGGCGGCCAGCGGCAGACGGTCGCGATCGCACGCTCGCTGCTGAGCAACCCGAAGATCATCCTGCTCGACGAGCCGACGGCCGCCTTGGGCGTCGCACAGACGGCCGAGGTCCTCAACCTCGTCGAGCGGCTCAAGCAGAACGGGCTCGGCGTCGTCATGATCAGCCACAACATGGAGGACGTCCGGGCCGTCGCCGACCGCGTCGCCGTGCTGAGGCTGGGCCGCAACAACGGCGTGTACGACGTCGAGGACGTCTCCTCCGAAGAGATCATCGCCGCGATCACCGGTGCTACCGACAACGCGGTCTCGCGGCGAGCCGCCCGCCGGGTCACCTCCCCGCAGGAAGAGAGGGAAGAGCTGTGACACCGCCCGACACCTCGGTGGCCAGAGTCACCGAACTGCAGGACGAGCGTCTCGTGACGCCGCAGGGCATCACCGACAGTATCCGGGCCTCGGTCCGCCGCGTCCGCGACGGAGACCTGGGCATGCTGCCCGTCGTCGGCGGCATCGTGGTGATCTGGACGATCTTCCAGTCGCTGAATCAGACCTTCCTCTCCAGCACCAACCTGGTGAACCTCACGTTCGACATGGTCCCCGTCGGGGTCCTCGCACTGGGGGTCGTCTGCGCCCTGCTGGTCGGCCAGATCGACCTCTCCGTGGGATCGGTGAGCGGCGTGTCGGCCGCGATCACGGCCGTCATCATGGTCAAGCACGAGCAGTCGATGTGGCTTGCCGTTCTCGCGGCCGTGGCCGCCGGCTGCCTGATCGGATGGCTCTACGGCCAGATACTCAACCGCGTCGGCGTACCCAGCTTCGTGGTCACCCTGGGAGGGCTGCTGGCCTTCCTGGGCGTGCAGCTGTGGCTGCTCCGCGGCCAGAACGCGATCAACCTGCCCTACGACTCCACCCTGGTGAAATTCGCACAGCTGTGGTTCGTCCCCGCCTGGATGGCCTACACGCTGGCGGTGGCGGCCGCGGGCGGATTCCTGGCCAACGGATGGGTACGGGCCCGCACCCGCCGTGACGCCGGACTGTCGTCCTCATCGCTGCAGTGGCTGCTCATGCAGGCGCTCCTGCTGCTGACCGGGCTGCTGCTCGCGGTCTTCTACCTCAACCGCACCCGCGGCGTCGCCTGGATGTTCGTGTTCTTCGTCGCGCTGGTGCTGGTGATGAACTACGTGCTCACCCGCACCAAGTTCGGACGCTCGCTCTACGCGGTCGGCGGCAACGCCGAGGCGTCCCGCAGGGCCGGCATCAACGTGCGGGGCGTGTACACCTCGGCATTCGTCATGTGTTCCGCACTGGCCGCGCTCGGCGGGATCCTGGCCGCGTCGCGGCTGGCCGCGGCGAACCAGAGCACCGGTACCGGAGACGTCAACCTCAACGCCATCGCCGCGGCGGTGATCGGCGGGACCAGCCTGTTCGGCGGCCGCGGTTCGGCCTTCGCCGCCCTCCTCGGGGTCCTGGTCATCCAGTCGATCTCCAGCGGGCTCACCCTGCTGAACCTCGACTCCTCCTACCGGTTCATGATCACCGGCGCGGTGCTGCTCATCGCGGTCGGCCTGGACTCCGTCGCCCGGCGCTCGCGCCAGGCACACGGGCGGGGGTGAGCCATATGACTGCGATCGCCATCGACGCGGGCACCACCACCATCAAGGTGGTCGGATACGGCGACGACGGACAGGAGCTGGCGGTGAGCCGTCGGCCGACCGAAGTGCGGCGGCCTCATCCCGGATGGGCCGAGCAGGACATGACCGAAGTCTGGGCCGCCGTCGCCGAAGCCGTCCGGGAAGTCGTCGCCGTGCTCCCCGAGGCACCCGGCATGGTCGCCGTCACCGCACAGGGCGACGGCGCCTGGCTGGTCGACGGCCAGGGCCGTCCCACCGGGCCCGCCGTGCTGTGGAACGACGGACGAGCCACGGCACAGATCGCCGCGTGGGAGCGCGACGGGGTGGCCCAGGAGGCGTTCCGGATCTGCGGATCGCGCGTGTCCACCGGGATGCCCAACGCCGTGCTGGCCTGGCTGCGCGAGCACGACCCCGACCGGGTGGCCCGCTCGAGTCACCTGCTGACCTGCGGTGGCTGGGTCCACCTGAAGCTCACGGGTGAGCCCGCCGTCGACGAGTCGGACGCCTCAGCGCCTTTCATGGACATCAGACGGCGCGACTGGTCCGACCGGCTGTTCGAGCTCTACGGCCTGGAAGGGGCACGGCGGCTGCTGCCCGAGCTGCGCGACGACGATCACCGAGTCACCACGATCAGCGCCTCGGCAGCCGCCGAGACCGGCCTGCCCGCAGGCACCCAGGTGGTGCTCGCGCCGTACGACATCTGCGCCACCGCCATCGGCGCCGGCGCGGTGACCGTCGGCCAGGCATGCTGCATCCTCGGCACCACCCTGGCCACGGAGGTCATCACGGACACGGTGGTCACCGACGAGCCGGTCGGCATCACCGTGACGCTCGGAGTCCCGGACCGCTACCTTCGGGCCTTCCCCACCATGAGCGGCGGCGACGTCCTGGACTGGGGGACACGCATGCTCGGGCTGACCTCTGTCACCGATCTGATGAGTCTCGCGGCACAGGGCAGCCGGAACACGGCCGGAGTGCGGTTCATCCCGTACCTCTCACCCGCAGGGGAGCGGGCCCCGTTCTTCGATCCCACCGCACGTGGCTCCCTCTCCGGCCTCTCCCTCGAAGCCGGCCGCGAGGACATGGCCCGTGCCCTGGTGGAGGGTGTCACCATGACCATCCGCGACTGCCTGACCGCGGCCCCGGGCTCACCCGAAAGCCTGGCGCTCTGCGGCGGCGGCACCAGAAGCGACTTCTGGATGCGGCTCATCGCCGATGTGACCGGCCTTCCCGTGACGATCCCCGCAGGCGCGGAGGTCGGGGCCCGCGGCGCCTGGTTGACCGGCCTGGTCGCCACCGGCCGTGAGCCAAACTTCAGGACCGCCGCCGCGCGGCACGTCGAGACTGCCGCCACGTACCAGCCCGACCCAGAGGAGTTCGCGGCCTTCAGCGAGCGGTACGCCGACTTCTTGCACCTGCGGGAGCTGAACCAGCCGCTGTGGACAGGCGGCAGTGGACAGCCCCGTTCGACCGGTGGAGCCGGCGCATGACCGTCACCGGATCGGATGCCTGGCTGGGGATCGACCTGGGCACCCAGGGCGTGCGCGTGGTCGTCGCCGCGGCCGACGGCGGTCTGCTGGGCGAGGGATCGTCCCCGCTGACCAGCTACCGCGAGGGGGAGCGCCATGAGCAGGACCCCGAGCAGTGGTGGCGCGCCGTCTGCACCGCGATCGGCCAGGCACGCGCCGCCGGTGCCGACCTCAGCCGGGTCAAGGGCGTGGCCGTGGACGCGACCTCCGGCACCCTCACCATGCTGGACCGCCAGGGCCGCTGCGCCACACCAGGGCTGATGTACGACGACGGACGCGCCGCGGCGGAGACGGAAGAGGTGAACGCCGCCGGGGAGCAGCAGTGGGCACAGGCCGGCTACCAGCGGATGCAGCGCTCCTGGGCCCTGCCCAAGCTCCGCTGGCTGCTCCACCGGTTTCCTCACGCAGCCGAGGACGGCTGGCGGCTGGCGCACCAGAGCGATGTCGTCAACCGCAGACTCGCAGGGCACGAGGTACCCACCGACACCAGCAACGCCCTCAAGACCGGCGCCGACGCCGCACAGGTGAGCTGGCCCGAGCGCGTACTCGCCGCCCTGCAGATCCCCCGCGCGCTGCTGCCCGACCTGGTACTGCCCGGCACGGTCATCGGTGAGGTCTGTGCCGAGGCGGCTGCCGAGGCCGGGCTCACCGAAGGCACCACCCTCGTCGCCGGGATGACCGACGGCTGCGCGGCCCAACTGGGCTCCGGGGCGACCGCCGTCGGAAGCTGGAACTCGGTGATGGGCACCACCCTGGTACTCAAAGGCGTCACCGAAGAGCTCATCCACGATCCGCACGGGGTCGTCTACTCCCACCGGTCACCCACCGGCCACTGGCTGCCCGGGGGAGCCTCCAGCGTCGGAGCCGGCCTGGTCGCACGGGAGTTCGCGGACCACGACCTGGAGGGGCTCACCCGCGAGGCCGCGGGACTGCTGCCCACCGGCCTGTTGCGCTATCCACTGGTCTCCACGGGCGAACGGTTCCCCTTCGTCGCCCCGGAGGCCCGCGCCTTCGGCAGCCGTGAACCAGCCACCCGGGCCGAGTCCTTCGCCGCGCTGATGCAGGGCGCCGCATACATCGAACGGCTCTGCTTCGACTACGTGGACCAGCTCGGCGCCCCGACCGACGGACCGGTCATCCTCACCGGCGGGGCCACCCGCAACCACCTGTGGAACCAGTTGCGCGCCGATGTGCTGCAACGCCCGGTGACCCTGCCGCGCAACGCGCAGCCGGCGCTCGGCATGGCGGTGCTGGCCGCATCGAGCCGTGACCCTCTGGACAGCGTCGCCACCGCGATGGTGCGACTCGACCGGACCCTCGAGCCACGCCGTTCGGAGCAACGCCCTCACGAGGAGGGCTACCTCCGGCTGCTCGATCTGCTTGTCCAACGCGGCTGGCTCCCCGGTGTCGTCGCGGCCCACGCACGAGAGAGGACGGCACTATGAGCCTCCATGTCATCTTCGCCCGGCACGGGGAGACCGTGTGGCACGCCGAGAACCGGTATGCCGGCAGCACCGACATCGCGCTCACCCAGCGCGGCTACGCACAGGCGGGCGCGCTCGCGGACTGGGCCGAGCAAGCGGACCTGACCGCCATCTGGGCCTCCCCACTGGCGCGTTCCCAGGAGACAGCCCACGACAGCGCGGTGCGCACCGGACTGCCGGTGCGCGTGGATCCACGACTGCGCGAGCTGGACTTCGGCATCGCCGAGGGCCTCACGCGCGCCGAGATGCAGCAGCGGTTCCCCGACCAGCTTGCGGCCTTCCAGACCGACCCGGTGACACACCACCTCCCCAAGGGGGAGAACCCCCTCGAGGCCGGCGACCGCTACCGGGCGTTCCTCACCGACCTCCAGGCCGATCACAGCGAAGGCCGCGTCCTCGTCGTGGGCCACACCACGGCGATCCGGCTCGTGCTCTGCCGCATGCTGGGCCTGCCCTTGCGCGAGTACCGTCGGATCTTCCCGTTCCTGGTCAACTGCGCCCTGAACGAGCTCGTTCTGCGTGACGGAGTGCCGTCGCTGCTGACACTGAACCGCCCCGTGACCCCAGGAGCACTCAAGTGACCACCATCCTCGCCGCCGGTGACCACTTCGTCCTCAACTCCCTGCTCATCGACCGGCTCCGGTCCGCGGCACCTGCCGCGGTCTTCCGCGAGCTCACCCTGCCCTGGCCGGTCGAGCCCTTCGGGGAGGTGGCCGAGGTGCGGGAGGCGTCCGGCACCGAGGAGCAGCTCATCGAGGCCCTCAGCGGAGTGGAAATCTGCCTCACCCAGATGGCTCCGCTCACCGAACGGATTCTGAAAGCCAGCCCTGATCTGCGCCTGTTCTGCGTCAGCCGCGGCGGCCCCGTCAACGCCAACCTGGAGGCGGCCACCCGGCACGGCGTCGCGGTCTCGTTCGCCCCCGGGCGCAATGCCACCGCCACCGCCGAGCACACGGTCGCACTTCTGATGGCCGCGGCCCGGCGTGTCCCCGCCACTCACGGGGACCTCGCCGCCGGCACCTGGCGAGGTGACTACTACATGTTCGAGAAGGTCGGGCCGGAGCTCGAGGGCAGCACGGTCGGCATCGTGGGATATGGCGCCATCGGCTCCAGGGTCGCCCGGATCGTCCGTGGATTCGGGGCGAACGTGCTCGTCGCCGACCCCTTCGTCCGTGCGGAGGACGTGTCACCCGCCGAGGTCACCGACCTGGCTGACCTCATGCGGCGCTCCCAGTTCGTCACCGTCCATGCCCGTGCGACGCCGGAAACCGAGGGCTTGCTCTCCAGGCAGATGATCGACCTGATGCCCGCGGGCGGCGTGCTGGTCAACTGTGCCCGCGGGTCCCTCGTCGACTACGACGCCGTGTGCGACGCCCTGGATGCCGGGAAGCTCTTCGGCGCGGCCTTCGACGTCTTCCCCCGTGAGCCGATCCCCGCGGACTCACGCCTGCTGACGACCCCGCACCTCGTCATGACGCCACATCTGGCCGGCGCCAGCAAGCAGACCGCCCTCAACGCCGCCTCCATCGTGGCCTCGGACGCGGCCAGGTTCCTGGCCGGCCGGCCCCTCGCGCACTGCGCGAATCCAGAGGTTCTCGCACAGCCCCGCTGATCCGGTTGCGGATCCGGATGCGCCGCCCCGCCCGGGGTGGCGCATCCGGGCGCGTGGTCAGTCCTTACCCGCCGCGTGCCAGGTCATCCCCCAGCCGTACTCGATATCCACGGCCTGCTGTTTGAGGATGCCGGGGGGCAGCACGAGGAACTTCGCCTCCCGCCGGACGATCAGCTCCCCGCCCGCGTTCTCGATCAGTGCGATCGCAGCGACCGGTGCGGGAACGGTGCACTCACCCAGACGCATCTCGATCGGCGGACCGACAGGCGGATACAGCGTGGCGACCCCGTCCAGACCCGAGAAGCTGGACGCCCCGGAGTAGACGGCCACGAACACCAGGATGCGCTTGATCTCGGCCACGTGATCAAGATTGATCATGAGGTTCTCACCGGCCGTACTCGAGCCCGTCCGGTCGTCCTGGTCCAGCCGGATGTAGGGCGGCTGGTCGAACGCGCCGAACTGGTTTTCGATGGGGTGGACGATCCCCTTCGCTCCGTTCTGCAGCTCCCACAGGCAGGAGAGGTCCAGATCGACGTCCTCCAGCCGGACGGCGCCGTCCCCCTTCTTCATCCAGCCACGCGACGGCTTGGCAGCGCTCCAGGAGAGATTGACCCGCATGGCACCGGAGGTGGCGCCCTGCTTGGTCAGCGACACCGCGGGCGCTGCCTTCGTCAGTGTGATCTTCGACAGCTGCACCGGCTGCACCGGCTGCACCGGCTGCACCGGCTGCACCGGCTGCACCGGCTGGGCAGGTGCAGGCGGGGGCGAGGCGGGTTCGTCGACGGAGATGCCGAAGTCGGTGGCGAGCCCCTCCAGTCCGGAGGAGTACCCCTGGCCTACCGCCCGGAACTTCCATGCGTCGTTTCGCCGATAGAGCTCCCCGAGCACGAACGCCGTCTCCGTCGTGGCACCCGTGGCGTCGAACCGCGCCGTCTCGGCGCCGCTCTCCGCGTCCAGTACGCTACGATCCGCTGCCGCGCGTCCGGGGGAACTCTTCCGGCCCGACGCGGGAGTCTTCCTCGACACGCCGGTTACGGCCTCTCCGCCGGCCGGTCCTGGCAGGGGCCACGGAAGGTACGCCGGTAGGCGTTGGGCGTCGTGTCGAGCCGCCGGAGAAAGTGGTGCCGCAGTGTCGCGGCGTTGCCGAATCCCGCTCGGGCCGCGATGGCGTCCACCGTCAAGGCCGTCTCCTCCAGCAGGTGCTGGGACCGCAGCAGCCGCTGTCCCAGCATCCACTGGTAGGGCGTGGTGGCGGTCACCTGCTGGAAGCGGCGGGCGAAGGTGCGCGGTGCCATATGCGCCCGTGCCGCGAGCTGTTCGACGGTTACCTCCTCGTCCAGATGTTCAACCATCCAGTGCAGTGAGGCGGTGATCGCGTCGCCGTCCCGCTCCTGCGGCAGCGGATGCTCGATGTACTGGGCCTGCCCGCCCTCACGGTGCGGCGGTACGACCATCCGGCGCGCGATCGCGTTCGCGACCTTGCTGCCCTGCTCGCGCCGGACCAGATGCAGGCAGGCGTCGATCCCGGCCGCAGTACCGGCCGAAGTGATCACCGAGGCGTCGTCCACATAGAGCACCTCCGGCTCGATCCGCGCCGCCGGAAAGCGCTGGGCCAACTGCTGTGTGTACCGCCAGTGGGTGGTGCACCGCCGCCCGTCCAGCAGCCCCGCCGCGCCCAGTACGAACGCCCCCGAGCAGACACTGAGCACCCACGCCCCACGCTTCACCGCGGCACGCAGCGCCTCCAGCAGCTCGGGTGGGAACTTTCGGTCGACGTATCCCTCCCCTGCCGGGATCGCGATCAGATCCGCCTCCGCGAGCCGGTCCAGGCCGTGCGGGGTACCGATGGTGAAGCCCGGATTGGCCCGGATAGGGGTGGGTTCGGCGGCGACCAGGGCGAAGTCGTAGACCGGGAGACCCTGATCCCCGCGGTTCAGCCCGAAGACCTCGGAGATTACTCCGAATTCGAAGGCGTTGACTCCGTGGGTGAGTGCGACTGCCACGTTCGTCAGCATGACAGCAGTATGGCAGTAATTCGACGAATGCCGACAGTCCTGCCACTGCTGTCGAGCGTCGAGGGCAGCCAGGATCGAGGCATGAACAACACACTCGACACCATCGGCCAGAACGCCATCGCCATCGCCGTGCTGGCTGTCGCACTCCTCCCCGCGATCGTCGGCGCCGTCCGTGACCGTCGTATCGATATCCAGCTACGGGACGCGGAGGAGGGCCGCGACCGCCGCACGGGCGTCCTGGTCATCTTCGATCTCGCCTACGGCCCGCACGAGGAGCGGGTGTTCCGGGCGAACGCGGGCCGCCACCGGTCGTAGCACGCCAGGAGGTGTGAGCCGGGCAGGGTCATGACCGGGGCGCGGCAGCAGGCCCCAGCGGCTGATCGCCTACCGGGTTCCCTCCGGTGCCGGAGGGAACCCGGTAGCGGTCACTGGCCCACCCTGCCGTCGACGCACTCGCGCAGCAGGTCGGCGTGACCGCAGTGGCGGGCGTACTCGTCGATCCTGTGCACCATCAGCTCCCGGATGGCGACCCCGTCCTTCCCCACGCGCTCGCCCAGATCCGGGTGCTCGGCCAGCGCGGCGTCGGTCGCGGCCTGTTCCCGCGCCAGATCGGAGTACGCGGCGTCGACCTCGCCCTGCTCGGCGACCGCTCGGTGGAAGTCCGAGTCACGCTCGCCGTACAGCTTCGGCAGCGGGTCACCGTCGCTGAGCCAGTTGCGCCAGTCCCGTTCCACCTCGACGAGGTGCCGGAGCAGGCCGAGCAGCGACATCGTCGACGGCGGAACCGACCGGCGGGCCAGTTGCTCCGCATCCAGGCCCTCGCACTTCATCAGCAGGGTCATGCGGTAGCCCGCCAGGAAGTCCTGCACCGTCGCAAGCTCGCCGTCCGGACTGTTTCCTTCGCTGTTGCGGGGGTCGTCGTCCGGGTCGGCCCACATGTCGGGGTAGACGGTTGCCTGGGTCCATCGTGCTTGTTGATCACTCACGCGCTCCATGTTCGTCTGCGAGGGCCCAGCGCGCCAGTGCCCGGCGCAGCTGATTCCGAGCCGTGCAATCCAGCGAATGGCTGGGCCGGGAATGTAACTTTCGGTGTGCTGGTAATAGCTGGTCGTGACTCCTGCGTGGCTGGTGCGCGTGGAGAGGTGATCGGCATGGCGAATACCCCCCGATGAGCAGAAAGGTCGTGAGCGATTCCATATCTGTCCATCACGGCGTTTAAACTTGTGACTCAAATCACGTCTCACGCTGCAAATGATCATGCATCCGCATATCCCCATCGCGGTATGCCTGTGACACGATGCCACCGTATCGGCCTCGAGACTCGAGCAGTACAGCGCACGGCTTCTTGACAGTTTTGGCTAGTCTTAGTTCGGGGAGACAAGAATGCCAACCGTGATTGTTATCGGGTATCGGGAAGACCTTCACCAGGCGCTACAGCGCAGAGGTTTGAATCCTTATTACATTGTGCAGACTCCGATGAGCCCGCCAGCGGGGCGGAGTTTCACCCGGGTTACCGACATGGAGAACGCCCAGGAGATACTGCGGGCAGTTCTCTCCGCGCGCATCGCCGAAGTGACAGGAGTGCTCAGCGTCCATGAAATGGGCGTTTTCGGGGCAACTTATTTGCGGCAGCAGCTGAACCTTCCCGGAAATTCAGACTCAAAAACAGCTCTTTACTTCCGGGATAAATACCTTCAGAAGAGCAGCCTGCCGGCTCACGTCAAGCGCGCGCGCTGCCGATACGTATCACCGGATACTTCATTCAAGGAACTGGCCGAAGACCTGGGGGATGCCTTCGTTCTCAAGCCGGCGACCGGAGCCGGCGCTCTGCGGACGAGCATCGTTCGTTCCCCTGACGACCACGCACGGGCCTTGCGGTTGTTTCCCGGCCAGTCAGACGTCGAGATCGTCGCCGAGTCCTTCATCGACGCCTCGGAAGTTTACCTGGACGGCGTCTGGAAGAACGGTGGTCTTCGATGGTCGTCGCTGAGTCGCAATCACATCTCACCGCTCAGCGCTGTGCAGGGCGGTGTGCTGGCGGCGCATGTCCTGGACAGAAGGCGTCTTCCCACGCTGTTCCACCAAGCGGAGACGCTTGCCAGGCAAGCGCTCACCAGTCTGCGCGCACCTGATTGCGTATTCCATCTGGAAGCGTTTGCGGAAGACACCGGCCTGACTTTCGGCGAGTGTGCCATCCGTCTCCCCGGTGCACTTTCCCCGCAGGTGAACAAACTGACGTTCGGCGTCGACCTCTTCGACGTCGAGATAAGTTTCGCACTGGGCGAAGAGCCGACATGCTCTCTGGACAGCAGCATCCCGGACCGCTTCTACGGATACCTCCTGCTGCGTCACTCCAGCAGCGGCACGCTGACCCAGAAGGATTTCGAACGCAATTTCTCATTCGACGAGATCGAATACGCACCCGATGCGCCGATCGGGCCGTACGGCCGCGTGGGACATGCCGTCGTATCCGATCCGGACGAGCTGCAGCTCCAGCAGACGATCGAAGAAATCGCGCGATTCAACGAGTTCGGCTGAGGGCCTGCTGGACGACACGGACCGCACAGGCCAGGCCGAGCACCGGGACGCTCCGCGACGCCAACCCGGTTGTATTCATCGGTGACTGCCCCACGATCTCCCCCCACCCTGCATCTGCTCGCCCTCATGGAGGTCTTCGCCACTATGCCGGATAAACTTCCTGCTTCGACGCTCCCGCAGTTGCTCGAGAGTGCGGCCCATGACACCTCTC
Source organism: Streptomyces gossypii (assembly GCF_025165795.1). Taxonomy (GTDB): domain Bacteria; phylum Actinomycetota; class Actinomycetes; order Streptomycetales; family Streptomycetaceae; genus Streptomyces; species Streptomyces gossypii. Next base: position 237,285 of record NZ_JAJAGO010000007.1, on the reverse strand, counting down.
GAGGAATCACATTCGTCGGCGGCTCTTTCCTCTCCTACGCGGAGCTGCGGGAATGTGCCGTCGAAGTTTCACACGGGCTGCGCGGCCATGGCGCCGCCCCGGGCGACCGGGTGCTGATTGCCGCCCATGACCCCGAGAGTTTCCTCCATTCCTTCTGGGGGTGCGTGCTGGGGGGCTTCGTGCCGTGCCCGGTCGCACCGCCGGCGGACCCGTCCCGCTGGCGTGCGCAGCTGGAGCACCTGCGCACGCTCCTGGGCGACCCGTTGATGGTCGCTTCCAAGGCGGCCCACGGAGCCCTGCCCGAGACCGGGTTGCGGACGGTGACAGTGGAGGAGCTGAGGCATGCTGTGCCCGGGGACGAGCAGCACCATACGCCCGCTCCCGGCGATCTCGCGTTGCTGATGGTGACCTCCGGGTCCACCGGAATGAGCAAGGCGGTCAGGCTCACCCACGCCAACCTGCTGGCGGCACAGGCCGGGAAGGCGGGGGCGCTGGAACTGGGCCCCGACGACACCTCGATGAACTGGATCTCGGGCGATCACATAGCGGCGATCGAGGCACACCTGCTGCCGATGTTCAACGGGGCCGACCAGGTGGTGGTCGCTCCGGCGAGAGTACTGGCGGATCCGGTGGAGTTTCTCCGGCTGGTCGCCGCTCACCGGGTGAGAGTGACCTTCACGCCCAACTTCCTGTTCGGGCAGATCAATCAGGCACTCGCACAGCGTCCTGCCTCACTGCAGGAGGTTGACCTCTCAGGCGTGCGGTACATCATCTCCGGTGGTGAGGCCACCGTGACCGCCACCGTACGGACCTTCGTGGACGCTCTGTCTCCCTACGGGCTGCGCCAAGACGTGATCGTGCCCGCGTTCGGAATGACCGAGACGTGCGCGGGCAGCGTGTTCAACCGCGAACTCGCCACCCGTGACCTGGAGACGGAGTTCCCTCCGCTGGGCCGCCCGGTGCGGGGCCTGCGCATGCGTATCACCGACGGCGACGGCACGGTACTGGCTTCCACCGACCGGCCCGGGACCGCAGAACCGGGCGAGGTGGAGCTGCACGGCCCGATGGTGACCGACGGGTACTTCGGTAATGACGAGGCGACCGCTCAGGCGTTCACTCCCGACGGCTGGTTCCGCACCGGCGATCTGGGGCGCCTCGACTCCGAGGGGCGGCTGACGCTGGTCGGCCGGGCCAAGGACTCCATCATCGTCAACGGCGTCAACTACTACAGCCATGACCTGGAAGCGGTCCTGGACGAGCTCGACGAGGTGCAGCGCGGGCAGGTCGCGGCCTTCCCGATCCGGCCGGACGGGGCCGATTCCGAACAGCCCGCCGTCGCGTTCGTCCCGGCGTGCGACCTCACCGACGACACCGCGGTGTACCAGGCGATCGTGGCGATCCGCAGCTCCACAGTCATGCACTGGGGCTTCCGCCCGCAGCTGATTCTTCCCCTCACCGAGGCGGAGATCCCCCGCGGCAACCTCGGCAAGATCCAACGGTCCCGGCTGCGCACGGCAGTCGAGGCGGGGAGCCTGGACGAGGCGGCCCGCCGCACGGACGAGGTGAGCACCCGGTTCCTCGGCGACTACGTGGCACCTGAGGGGGACGCAGAGACCGCGCTGGCCGGCGTTTACGCCCGCGTGCTGAACACCCAAGTGGTGCCGGCGACTGCCAGCTTCTTCGATCTGGGCGGAACCTCGCTGGACGTGCTGCGGCTCAAGCTGGAGATCCAGGCCGAGTTCGGCATCGAAGAGGTGCCGATGTCCCTGCTCCTGCAGGCCCCGACCGTCCGGGCACTGGCCGGTCGCCTGACCGCCGTGCAGGGCGGCGCTGGTGGCGACGCCGCCTACGATCCGCTGGTGCCCCTACAGGTAACCGGAGACGGGACGCCGCTGTTCTGCGTGCATCCCGGCCTCGGAGAGGTACTGGTGTTCGTCAATCTCGCCAAGTACTTCACCGGTGAGCGGCCGTTCTACGCGTTGCGGGCCCGCGGGTTCGGGCAGGCCGAGACCCACTTCGGGTCGTTCGCCGAAATGGTCTCCACCTACGTAGCGGCGATCCGGCGGGCGCAGCCCAGCGGCCCCTACGCGGTTGCGGGGTACTCCTACGGAGGGGCGGTCGCCTTCGAGATCGCCAAGGTACTGGAGGCCGAGGGCGACACGGTCAAGTTCGTCGGGGTCTTCAACCTGCCGCCGCACATCTCCGGCCGCATGAACGAGATCACCTTCACCGACGGCGCGATCAACCTTGCGCTGTTCCTCGAGTTGATCGACGCCGCCGACATCGAGGAGCTGAACACCACCCTCCGCCACCTGCCGGAAACCGATCAGCTGGCCCGCCTGGTCGACCAGGCGCCGAAGCGCCGCCTGACCGAACTGGACCTCACCGTGGAGCGGTTCGGCCACTGGGTGCACCTGGCGCAGAACATGGTGCACATCGGCCGCACCTACGCACCGTCAGGATCGGTCGGGGAGGTCCGGGTCTTCTACTGCACTCCGCTGCGCGGCACCAAACAGGAGTGGCTGGACGAACAGCTGCGCCACTGGGACGAGTTCACCCGGCGCCCCACCACCTTTGTCGAGGTCGACGGGGAGCACTACACCCTGATGAGTCCGCAGCATGTGCGGACCTTCCAGGCGACACTCCGGCGCGAACTGGCCCGTGCGCTCGGCTGAGGACCGGCGCAGATCGGTTGAGGACCGGCAGAGGCAACCGCCGACAGGACCAGGAGCCGCTGAACATGCAAGGCAGGAAGATTCTCATCACCGGCGGGACCGGGCAGGTCGCGAGGCCCGTCGCCGAAGCGCTCGCTCCGCACAACGAGGTGTGGTGCCTGGGCCGGTTCCATGACGCGACCGCCCGCCGCGCTCTCGAGGAACGCGGCGCCCGCACCGTCACCTGGGACATGGCCACCGACGAACTGGACAGCCTGCCCAGGGACTTCACCCATGTGCTGCACTCGGCGGTGCAGCGGGGCGACGGCCACGACTTCGAGGAGGTCGCACGTGTCAACGCGGTCGGCACCGCCCGGTTGATGACGCACTGCTCCACCGCCGAGTCGTTCTTGTACGTCTCCTCCGGGGTGGTCTACCACCGCGCCGACCGGACACATCAGTACCGGGTGGGCGATCCTCTGGGTGGGGAGGTGCCGTGGCTGCCGACCTACCCCATCGCCAAGCTCTCCGCCGAAGGCGTGGTGCGGGGACTGGCCGAAGCACTCGCGTTGCCCGCGGTGATCGCCCGGCTCAACATCGCCTACGGCCCGTACGGCCACGGTGGTGTGCCCATGATCCTGTTCGAGCAGATGCGCAGGGGCCAGCCCTGTGCCGTGCCCCGCGAGGGGCAGAACTACTGCAACCTGCTGCACACCGATGACGTCGTCCGCCAGGTGCCGCTGCTGTGGGACGCGGCGCGCGTACCCGCACGGGTGGTGAACTGGGGCGGTGACGAGGAGGTGGGCATCACCGACCTGCTGGAACACATGTCCGCGCTCACCGGAGTACCGGTCCGACTGGACCGCAACGACTACAGCCGGGAGACAGCGGTCTTCGACCACGAAGCCCGCCGCAGCCTCATCGGCGACTGCTCGGTCGGCTGGAAGGCCGGTATCGCCCGCACCCTGGCCGAGTTGTTCGAGGAGTACCGCGACCGCATCGAGGAAGGCCGGAATGCGTAGGTCCACAGATATCGACGCCCTTCAGCACGTGCTGTGCGCCGCCCTCGGTTCCCCCGCGCCGGTGTGCTCTCCAGCTCAACTGGAGACGGCTGCCGAGGAGTTCGCCGCACTGGAGCCCGCAGCACTCAAGCGCCCCACCCTGATGGGCGGGGCCCTGTACAGCCCGACCAGCCCCGCCCCGACCGGTCGCACCCTCGGTGCGCTGCTCCGCCGTGCGGAGGAACTGGACGTGCGTCAGGTCCTCGTGCCCCACGTGCGCCGCAGTGACGACACCCGTGCGCTGCGGGCAGCCGGCTTCGTCCCCTTCGCCGCAGACACCGAGTGCGTCCTCCGTCTGACCGGGGACGTGGACGACCTCCTGCGGAACCGCATGGGCACCGAGGAACTCGACGATCTCCGTCGCCGCCACCACGCGGCCGCCCAGGAAGTCACCTGGGAGCGGGTCCGCCTGAGCGAGCTGGACGGGGCGGACGGGGCGGACGGGGCGCGAGACGCCTTCGTGGAACTGCACCAGCGCCAGGCGGAGAGCGGCGGCGGCCGCCGCAATCCGTACACTGCCGAGGCCCTCGACGCGCTGGCACAGGGCGCGTTGGGGGAGCGCACCGAGATTCTCGTACGGCGCCGCAAGGACAGCGTGGTCCAGGCCGGCCTGGTGACCACGTCCCACAACGGCCGGGGGCTCTACTCCCTCACGCAGGCAATGGACCCCGACGACCCCGTCATGGACAACGGCCTCTGCGCGGTGACTCTTTACGGGCTCTGTCTCGACGCCCAGCGCTCCGGTCTCGACTGGCTCCACCTCGGCCGGGGAGACGTCCACCGCAAGCGCATCCTCGGAGCTGACCTGTTCGTGCCCCTCGACCACTGGCTGCGTGCCGAGGACCTCACGCCCCCGAAGGAGGGAGAAGAGGAGCCGGAGCTGTCGCGGTTCGCGGCTCCCCCCGTCACGACGGTGCCGGTCCCCGGCCCGGCCCGCTTTCGCCGTCGGCCGCGGTTCGACACGATCGACCTGTCGGGCAACACCAACCCGCTCCTGGGCGCCGAAGCCCAGTATCCCCACCTCGACACGACCGAACTCGCCAGGACGTACCTGACCACGCTCTCCAAGGTGCCCGGCCACGACGGCACCGGCGCGCTGAGTACGGAGCACCTGCTGTTCACCAGCGGGGCGGTCGACGGCGTCATGCTGCTTCTCGCCGCGCTGACCTCGCCCGGCGAGCGCGTCTGCGTCACGCCGCCCACCTTCGAGCTCTACGCCCACTTCGCCCGCCTGCTGCGGCTTCCCGTCGTCGACGTGCCGCTGCGCGGCGACGATCTCTTTGAACTCGACACCGAGCGGATCCTTGCCGCTGATCCGCGGGTGACCTTCCTGTGCGATCCGAACAACCCCGTCGGGACCAGGCTCGACCCGGCACAGGTGCATGCCCTCGTCGCGCGCTGCCGCGGGCTGGTGGTGATCGACGAAGCCTATGTCGAGTTCAGCGAGAACCCCTCGTACGCCGAGTTGGTCGGACAGCACGACAACCTCATCGTCCTGCGGACTCTCTCGAAGGCGTGGGGGCTCGCCGGTGCGCGCTGCGGAGCCGTGCTGGCCCAACCCGGCATCATCGACGCACTGCGGCGGGCGCAGGTGCCCTTCGGGTTCACCGACGCTTCGCAGCGGGCCGTACGCGATCGGCTGACCAACTCGCAACGGGCACTCGCCAGCATCCCGCTCATCCGTGCCGAGCGTGAGCGGATGGCCGCGGCACTCGCCGCTCATCCCGCCGTGGAGCGGGTGTTCCCCTCCGAGACCAACTTCCTGCTGGTGCGGCTGCACGAGCACGAGCACGTGATGGAACAGCTTCGCAGCGCGGGAATCATCGTCGCCGACACCGGGCATCTCGTACGCGGTACCTGCCGCATCACCGTCGGCGACCGGCATGCGGACGACACCCTGCTCGAAGCACTCTCTGCCGCCCTCTGAACCGGATCACGCAGCAGGCGCCGGTGTCGTCGACGACGACACCGGCGCGCGTGCGGCAGAGTCCGAAACCTTACGGGAGCTGAAGAGGCTCGTTCGCCCCGTCCTTCATCTCCACCGTCAAGAACGACAGAACGTCATCGCCGATATTCTTGATGTCATGCAGGTGATACTGCCCTTCGGAGAAACGGAAATGGCAGGTCTGCCCGCGAGCATAGGAAATCTCCCGAGTGGTGCCGTCGCTTGTGTGCTGGCGGACCCGGCCGTCCGTAAGGCATATCCAGAAATAGTCCAGCACATGCCGGTGAACAGAAATTCGCTCCCCGGGGGACAGGGTGGTCTCCCAGATACGCGACGAATCGGTCTCTTTCAGCAGAGACTGGCCCAGCACGCCCCTGTAGGCGTTGTCATCGCACTCCTTCCGCAGCTCAGGGCTCCAGTGGGCGTATCCTTCGGCGACGGTGGTGCCGATCAGAGGGAGATTGGGGGAAGAATCACTACCCATGAACCGGATCCTTTCGGTCTTAAGGCGGATTGCCTGCCCCAGGCTATATCCGAGTGAAATGCAACGGCAAGTAAGCATGCGGGGACGTGGTATTCCTGTTTCGGGCCGCGTCAGCCTCGTCCCGGCGGCAGGATTTCGTCGGGTCACCACTGGGTGATGATCGGCGTTTCCGGTTCGTGCTGCCGCCAGGCTTCGGTGAGGCGGTCGAGGCGGGTGGGGGCGGCGATACCGCGCACGGTTGCGATCCTGCCGTTGGCGATGTCGAACGTCACGGCGCCGACGACCTTGCCGCCGAGCACGAAGAGGAGGGCGGGGGAGCCGTTGACGAGCGCGTAGTGGACGGCGGGCGTGCCGCCGGCAAGTCGCCGTTTCGCGGGTGTGGGTTTGAAGCCGGCCCGTGCGACGGCGGCGATGCGCTGCGGAGTGTCGTACCGCAGCAGCGTCCCGGTCAGGCCGGCGCCGTCGGAGATCGCGGTAGCGTCGTCGGCGAGCAGCACCACCAGCCGTTCGGTGCGGCCCGAGGAGGCAGCGGTGAAGAACGCCTCGACGATCCTGCGGGCGGATGCCGGGTCGACCTCGCCGCCGCCGCGGCGCGTGGTGGTGATGCGGCGCCGGGCCCGGTGGAGGTGCTGCTGGCTCGCGGACTCGGTGATGTCGAGGATCTCGGCGATATCGGCGTGGCTGTAGGAGAAGGCCTCGCGCAGGAGGTAGACGGCCCGCTCGAGGGGTGACAGGCGCTCCATGAGGGTCAGGACGGCCAGGGAGACCGATTCGCGCTGCTCGAAAGTGTCGGCCGGGCCGAGCATGGGATCGCCGTCGAGGAGCGGTTCGGGCAGCCAGGCGCCGGCGGTGCGTTCACGGCGGGCCTGTGCCGAGCGGAGCCGGTCGAGGCACAGGTTGGTGACGACCTTGGTCAGCCATGCTTCCGGCACCCTGATCCGCTGCCGGTCGGCGGCCTGCCAGTGCAGGAACGCATCCTGCACGGCGTCTTCTGCGTCGGCGGCGGAGCCCAGCAGCCGGTACGCCAGCGAGGCCAGCCGGTTCCGGCTGGCCTCGAACCGGCTGGTGTCGAAGCCGTCAGCAGCGGTGCTGTCCACGCGGACCACCCTAGGGTCTACGCGACCGCCTTCTGGGCGGACGTATCCGGCGCGGCGGCCAGACGGCGCTTGCGCTTGGGCACGCCGAAGGTGGGGTACGAGACGGCCCACAGCGACATCTTGACGATTCCCGCCTTGACCCGCGCGGCCTTCCGGCCGCCCACGTACTTCGGCTTTGCCTGCGCTTCGCCGTCAACCATCTGCAGGATCCCGTCCCGCCGCCCGAGGCTGATGTGGTTGCCCGGGTAGACCAGCTTGATGTGCGCAATCTTGCGGCCGGTCAGGCGTCCCACGATCGCCTCCATGGCCTGCCGGCCGGTGTAGCCGGCCGAACCGCAGGACATCGGCAGCGGCCGGCCGTTGTCGCCGATCGCGTGGACGCTGTCGCCGATCGCGTAGATGTCGGGGTGCGAGACCGACCGCATGGTGCGATCGACGACGATCTGACCGTTCTCGGTGACCTCCAGCCCGCCGGCGGCGGCGATCGGGTTGACGGTGAACCCGGCCGTCCACACGGTTGCGTCGGATGCCAGGGCGCTGCCGTCGGCGCACAGCACCCGCGTCGCTTCGACGGCTTCGACGCTGGTGTGCTCCAGGACGGTGATGCCCAGCCGGTGGCAGGCCTGGCGCAGGTGACTGCGGGCTCCGGCCGAGAGCCGGGCCCCCAGCTCGCCGCGGGCGACCAGCGCCACCGACAGGCCGGGCCGGGATTCGGCGATCTCGGTGGCGGTCTCGATGCCGGTCAACCCGTCGCCGACGACCAGCACATTTCCGCCTTCGCCCCGCCTGGCCGTGCCGCCCAGGCTGTCCAGGCGCTCGCGCAGGCGCAGCGCCGAAGGCCGGCCGGTGACGTTGAAGGCGTGCTCGGCCACGCCCGGGACGCCGTGGTCGGCGACGTGGCTGCCGAGCGCGTAGAAAAGCGTGTCATAGCCGAGCTCGCCGCCGCCGTCGGCGTCGGCCACGGCGACGACCTGGCGCGCGGGGTCGACGGCGGTGACACGGGCCAGGCGCAGCCGTATCCCCGTGCCCGCGAAGACGTCGGCGAGCTTGCGGACCTCGATCTCCTGGCCCGCCGCGAGCCGGTGCAACTGGAGCCGCTGGACGAAGTCCGGCTCAGCGTTGACCACGGTGATCTCGGTGTCCGCCGGGGACAGCCGGCGCGCCAGGTTCCCGGCCACGAAGGCCCCGGCGTAGCCGGCGCCGAGGATGACGATGCGGTGCTTCATGTGTTGCTCCTGTCGGTATCTCCTGCTCTCGTGAGTTGAGCGGGACGGCGCACCGATTGCTGACAGGAACTGCATGTGGCATGGGTCACAGAGTGGCAGGAGCGTCGCCCAACGGTGCTCGCGACGCGGAGACGATGCCGGGACGACGCCGAGACGACGCCGGGACGGCGCACGTCCTCCCGGCCCGTCCACCGTCGGAGTACCCCCCTCTGAACTGGACGCGCGGCGAGCGGAGTTGATCAGTGGTCCCGCTCGGCCCTGCCCGACCCAGGCCCCGGCTGGTGACCTGCCGTCAGTTCGCCTTGGCCGGGCCCGAGGTGTCGATGGCCATTGAGACGGAGAGTGCACCCAGGGCGGTGCCCATCGCGTAGCGCTGCACCTTGAGCCAGGAGGGGCGGCGTGAGAGGAAGACGGCGATCGCGCCGGCCGCCAGGACGATGGCGAGGTTGACGGCGACGCTGACCATGATCTGGATCGAGCCGAGGATGAGGCCCTGGAGGAGGACGTGGCCCTTGTCCAGGTCGATGAACTGGGGGATGAGCGAGAGGTACATGATGGCGATCTTCGGATTGAGCAGATTCGTCATCAGGCCCATCGTGACCAGTTTGCGCGGTGAGTCGTGCGGCACGTCCTGCGGGGCGAAGACGGATATGCCGCCGGGCTTCAGGGCGTTCCAGGCCAGGTGGGCGAGGTACGCGGCACCCGCGAGCTTCACCGCGAAGTACAGCTCGGGCACGGCGACGAAGACGACCGACAGGCCCAGGTTCGCGGCGAGCAGGTACACCATGAAGCCGAGCGCCACGCCGCCGAGCGAGACGATGCCGGCGCGCCTGCCCTGCGTGATGCTGCGGGAGACGAGATAGATCATGTTCGGTCCGGGGGTGAGCACCATGCCGAGAGCCACCACCGTCACGCCGAGAATCCCGCTCAGTTCAACCATGAACACGCCTCGTTCGCTGTTGTGTTGCCCCGGTGTAACCGTCGGGCGGGGGCGGGGAGTCCGGGCCGGAGCTGGGGCTCGGAGCAATGCTCGGAGTTTAGGTCGAGAGCAATGCTCAATGCAATGCAAATATTGCACTCAGGGCAATGCTGTGCTGAAATGGACGCCGCACGAGCAGACCACCGGGACAACGGGGAGCGCCGTGAAGGACTACCAGAGCGTCGCCGACGACGTGGCGGGGGAGATCGGCGCAGGCATCCTCCTGCCCGGTGACCGCCTCCCCCCGCAGCGCGAGTTCGCGCGGCAGCACGGCATCGCCAACTCCACCGCCACGCGCGTGTACCAGGAACTGTCCCGCCGGGGCCTGACGGTGGGCGAGGTGGGACGCGGCACCTTCGTCCGCGCGGAGACCGCCAGGACCGCGGCATCCGCCCCCGCGCTCACCGAACCCGCCGACGGCGGGCGGATCGACCTGGAGCTCAACTATCCCGTCGTGCCCGAGCAGAGCGCACTCCTCGCCGAGGGGCTCGGCGGACTGCTCCGGACCGACGCCCTCGGGTCCGCCCTGCGGCCGGTGGGCACGTCCGGCTTCCCTGCCGTCCAGGAAGCCGCCGCCGACATACTCGCCAGTGGCGGCTGGCGCCCCGATCCGGCACGGATCCTCTTCGCGGGCAACGGCCGGCAGGCGATCTCGGCCGTCGTCACCGCCCTGGTGCCGCCGGGTGCCCGGCTTGGCGTCGAGGAGCTGACCTACCCAGTCGTCAAGCCCATCGCCGCCCGGCTCGGCATCACCGTCGTCCCCCTGGCCATGGACAATGACGGGCTCGTGCCGGAGGCCGTCGAGGAAGCCCACGCCGCGGCCCCGCTGCACGCCGTCTACGTACAGCCAAGGCTGCACAACCCGCTCTCGGCCACCATGCCCGCAGGGCGCGTCGAGCGGCTGGCAGAGGTCCTGCTCAGACTGGGGATCACCGCAGTCGAGGACGCCGTCTGGGCTTTCCTCCATGACGAACTGCCGCCGCTCGCCGCGTACGCCCCCGAGCGGACCGTCCTGATCGACAGCCTGTCCAAGCGCCTCGCACCCGGCCTGACTCTCGGATTCGTGGTGGCGCCGGGCGCTCTGGCGAGCGAGATCGTCTCCACCCTGCGGTCGGGTGGCGGGATCCCCGGGCGGTTCGCCCTGGAGGCCGCCCACCGCTGGCAGCAGGACGGCACAGTGAAGGCACTGGTGGAGGCCAAACAGCGGGAAGCGGCAGTGCGGCAGGAGATCGCGGCCCGGCACCTCGCCGGTTTCGCCGTGCAGAGCGATCCGCGCTCCTACCACTGCTGGTGGCAGTTGCCCCGCCCGTGGCGCGCGGACACCTTCGTCGCCGCTGCCGCGCGGCACGGCATCGGGGTGGTGCCCGCCGCCGCGTTCACCATCGGCCGCAACCACGCCCCCAACGCGATCCGGCTGGGCCTCGCCTCGCCGCAGCCGGATGTCCTCTCCCAGGCGCTCGCCACGCTTGTCGAACTCGCCCGTTCCGCGCCGGAGGACCTCGTCACCGACTGACGGCGACGCCGACCACCTGACCAAGCCGGGTGACCGTGGACGTCAGGCCATCGGCGTTCGAGCGTCCGCCGAGGTGGTCAACTCCACCGGCGCTCCGGCGAAGAGGCTCCACGTCGTTCATGTGTCTTCAGGCCTGGTCTGCTGATAGCCGCTGAAGGCGGCTCCCGGCGTGGGCCTGACCTTGAAGTGAGCTCGCTCGCCCTGCCCGCCGAAGAGGCTGAGCACCTCGACGCTGCCACGGCCGGTTGAGCCGAACCAATGCGGGTGCTGGGTGTCGAATTCGGCGACCTCCCCTGGGCCGAGGAGCAGGTCGTAGTCACTGAGAATGAGGCGTAGCCGTCCGCTGAGCACGTAGAGCCACTCGTATCCGGCGTGAGTACGCGGAAACGGCTCGGACTCGCTCGCGGGGATCGTGAGCTTGTATGCCTTGGGTTCACCTTGTGTCCGCGACAGCGGAACGATGACGCGACCGTCTGTCCGCCTCGGTTTCTGCGGCATCCGCGGGTCGACGATGCGCGGGGCGGCGACGATCTCATCGAGAGGCACCGCCAAGGCGGCGGCGATCGGCAACAGCAGCTCCAGGCTTGGCTTGCGGTGCCCTGATTCGAGCCGGGACAGAGTGCTCTTGGAGACACCGGTCGCGCGGCTGATCTCCGCGAGGGAGAGGTTCTTCTTCTCTCTGACTCCGCGCAGGCGGTGCCCGATCTGGCTGAGGGTCGCGTCGATCGCGGGATGGGACTGCATTGAACCAGACCATCAGATCGTTCCTGTTTCGGCAACGCTAGTTGCGGTTCCCGAGGGTGATGGATCACGGTCGCTTCAGGAGGTGGCAGTGATGAAGAAACATCGCGATGTTGTGATCAACGGCGCCGGCCCGACCGGCCCGACCGCTGGAGAACTTGCCGAGCGGGGAGGTGAGTTGGCTCAAGCACGCGTCGCCGACGCGACCGTCGTCAGCCAAGACGGCCCGGTAGCGACGGAACGGCGCCTGCCGCTCGGGGTGTATCTCCTGGCGTTCAGCCTGTTCGCCATGGGCAGCGCGGAATTCCTCCTCGCCGGGGTCCTTCCAGCGGTGGCCGCCGACATCGAGGTCAGCCTGGCCACCGCGGGTGGGCTGATCACCGCGTTCGCGGTCGGGGTCGTCATCGGTGGCCCACCCTTCGCGGTCATCAGCCTCAAGTGGCCACGTCGGACGGCGCTGGTGCTGACCCAGCTGATATTCGCTGCCTGCATCGCCGCCGGGCTGATCATCGGCAGCTACACCGCGCTGCTGATCAGCCGCTTCGTCGCCGGACTCGCCTACGCAGGGTTCTTCGCCGTCGCGTCGGTCACCGCCGTCAGTCTGGTCACCCCCGACCGAGTAGCCCGCGCATCGGGCGTCGTCGTCAGCGGCCTCGGCCTGGCCATGATCCTCGGCGGTCCCGCCGGAACACTGATCGGCCACCACACCGGCTGGCAGGGCGGATTCTGGCTCGTGGTCGCCCTCACCCTAGCCGCTGCCACCACCGTGGCTGCCGCCATGCCCCGGACGACCGCTGGGCAGGACCCCAGCATCAAACGTGAGCTCCGGATGATGCGGCAGCCACGCCTGTGGCTCGTTTACGCTGCCACGCTGCTGAGTACGGCGGCGTACATGATCACCTTCAACTATCTCGCCGAACTTCTCGACAGCGTCACCGGAATCCCGGACACGTGGACCCCGGTCGTCCTCATGCTGTTCGGCGTCGGGGCGTACGTCGGCTTGGCGATCGGTGGCCGCATGTCGGACAGACGGCCCCACGAGGCCCTGCTCGCAGGATCGGCCGGGATCATCGTGTGCTCGGTGTTGATCGCCGCACTGGCCGAACACGCTCTCGCGATCGTCCCGCTCGTGCTGCTCCTCGGCGTGGCCGGATTCGTGCTCAACCCCGCCATCTACAGCCGGGTGTTCACCCTCGCCTCCGACGCCCCCACCCTCGCCGGGGCGACCACGGTGTCCGCCGTCCAACTCGGAATTAGCATCGTTCCCCTCATAGCCGGCATCGCGCTCAACGCCGACGCGCCCATCACCACCGTCGCGTGGATCGGCGCTGTCCTGGCCGCGATCACCATCCCCGTCGTCCTCTGCGAGCGTGCCACCGGCCAGCCGGAGACCACGCAGTGACCCACCTGCCCAGCGGATGGACTTCGCACGGTGTGGAAGTGGCTTTGGAGCGTGAGAAGTCGGTCCGGCTCCATTCTGCGTTCCTGGCGAGGCGCGGATCTTGGACGTCGGTCAGGGTCCGGTGGGAGGTGTGGGGATGAGTTTCCGGCCGGCGGCGTACGCCGTGTGCGTCGAGGACGGGAGCGTGCTGCTCGCCCGTCACGTACCACCGACGGGCGAGAGCAGCTGGACCCTCCCGGGCGGCCGGGTCGAGCACGGTGAGGATCCGATTGACCCGGTGATCCGGGAGGTCACCGAGGAGACCGGCTGTGACGCGGTGGTTGGACGCCTGCTGGGCGTGGACTCGAGGGTGATTCCCGCGGCGGCCGCGCGTGCGGGAGTCGACCATCAGAATGCCGGCGTCTCTGGTTGATGCCCGTACGGCACATCCGTCAGGTCTGTGCCGCACGGGCGGTCAGCTGGCCCGGCTGCCGGTCGTGGTGATGCGTGTGACGGCTTCCAGGGTCAGGGCGCGGTCGTGGGGTTCCTGGGCGACGGCGCGGTGGAGGGTCAGGCCCTCGATGAGGGCGTCGAGTTGGCGGGCGGTGTCCGGGTCGAAGTGCTTCTCCAGGTGGGTGCGGCTGCGGGCCATCCACTCATGGGTGAGTTCCCGGTAGGAGGGCTGCCGGGCGGCGAGGGTGTACAGCTCCTGGGTGAGGACGAGGTCGCGCCGGCTTCCGCCGGACAGGGTGTGGATGAGGTCGGCCACCGCGGCTCTGGCCTGGTCGCGGTCGGCCGGGGCACTGAGGCAGGTGTCGAACAGCTCGACGAGGTGGTCGGTGAAGCGGCGGAACGCCTCCCGCAGCAACTGGTCGATGCCGCTGAAGTGGTAGGTCATCGAGCCCAGGGGCACTCCGGCGCGGGCGGCGATCTTCCGGTGGGAGACGCCGGCGACTCCCTCCTCGGCGACGAGGTCGAGGGTCGCGGCGAGGATGCGTTCGCGGCGCTGGGGGTCGGTGTGTCCGGTGGCCATGGGGTGCGGGGTCAGAGGGTGCGGACCGGGCGGGCGGGGTTGCCGACGGCGACGACGCTCGCGGGGATGTCCTTGGTGACGACGGCGCCGGAGCCGATGACGGAGTTGTCGCCGATGGTCACGCCGGGCAGCACGATGGCGCCCCCGCCGAGCCACACGTTGTCGCCGATGGTGATCGGCTGGGCTGCCTCCAGCTTGTCGCGGCGGGGCTGCGGTTCCAGCGGGTGGGTCGGGGTGAGCAACTGGACGTTGGGTCCGATCTGGCAGTCCTCGCCGATGGTGACCGCGGCGACGTCCAGGGCGGTCAGGTTGTAGTTGACGAAGGTCCGGGCGCCGATGGTGATGTTGCTGCCGTAGTCGACCCACAGAGGCGGACGCACGTGTGCTTCGTCGCCCAGAGAGCCGAGCAGTTCAGCGAGGATCGGCCGGGCGGAGTCGGCATCCTCGGCGTAGGCGGCCTGGTAGCGCGCTGCCAGGCGCACAGCCTGCTGCTGGCGGCGGGCGATCTCGGGGTCGTCGGCGATGTAGAGGTCGCCTGCCTGCATGCGCTCCAGGTTCGTGCGCGGGTCCTCGGCGAAGTAGTCCGTCGTCGGCATGCGTATGAGCCTACCCGCCAGAGTGTACGAACGTACCTTCTGGCGGGTGCCACCCTTTGCCGCTTCGTGGCCTTCGGAGTCAGCCATCCCGGAGCAGACCGGCAGGTGACCCAGGGGAATCGGAGGCGGGGCCCAGCACGGCTAAGAGCCCCTAACAGAATGGGCGGTCGGCTTGCGACGCCTGGCACGCGCGCTCGCCGCGTTGTCGGAGTCGTCCATGTACGCCCAGTACGAGGACGATCCTCCGCCTTGCGAGCGCACGCACCAGACGCCGCAAGCTGATCGACCGCCCATTGTGTTAGGGGCTCTAAGCGCCGATCTCGTTGTCGGCGATCCAGTTGCCGTGGAAGCCGAAGGGGACGCGTCGTGGCAGGTGTACGCGCGCGAGCGGAGCGGCCTTGAGGTCGGCGGCGTCGAGTACGACCAGTTCGCTGCGATCGGCAGTGCCGTCGTAGACGACCGAGAGAATCCAGCCGTCGTCCTCGGCCTCAGCGCCGGGCCGTGCCACGAACGTCGGCTCCTGTGTCACACGCCCGGTTCCGAAGTGGTGTGCCGATGCCTCGCCGGTCGCGGTGTCGAACTTGACCAGCGGCCCGGGTTCGAAGCTGCCGCCACGGTCACGGCTGACGTCGTCGGACAGGCGCAGACTGTCGGGTCCGGTCCCCCCGAACCAGCCGTAGCGGTGGGAGCGCCCGGCCCATGCCTGGTTGATCCGGGGCCATTCGACGCTGTAGTCGGACATGATCTGCTCGGAGACGGTGCCCCGGTCCGGGGCGATGGTCCACCGGGCGAGCGCAGGCGGCCCGTCGGCGGGACCGCGGAACACGTCGCGGAACACCGTGTCGTAGCGGACGACGTCCATGATGATCGAGCCGTCCGGGGTGTCGTACGCATTGAGGACATGGAACACATAGCATCGCGGCGCGTCGAACCACCTGATCTGATCCGCCGTGCCGCCGCGCGGCAGCACTCCCACCCGCGACGGGTGCTCCTCGTTCCAGCGCATCGGGAGCGCGTCGCCGCTCTCCGGTGCTCCCGCAGCCAGGCGGCCCATGGCGTCCATCGACAGGGTCACCGGCAGGTCGAGCACCACTACCCGGGTGGCGGTCATGGCCATGTCGTGGACCATCGGTACCCCAGAAACAGGCAGTTCGGCGGCGTGCGTCGCCTTCCCGGTGGCGTCCATGACGACGTAGCGCAGTTCTTCCGTACCGGGCCTGATCAGGTAGCTGAGGGAGTGCATCTCACCGGTGGCCGGATCGGTCTTCGGGTGGGCGGTGAAGCCGGCGCGCAACGCCCCGTCGGCGTCCCAGGTCGACATGCGGTTCAGGTCGGGGGTGATCGACACCGGCGCCCCGCCTCCCTCGACGAGCGCGAGGAGCCGGCCGCCGTGGGCGAGGATGTTGGTGTTGGGCGAGTCTTCGGGAACATCGCCCCGGACGAACCGGTTGCGGTACCACTCGGCATGCCCGTCGCGCAGCCGGACGCCGTGCACCATGCCCTGGCCGACGAACCAGTGATGGCTCATGCCGGTTTCGCCAGACCCCTTGGGACTGGGGCCGATCCGCAGATAGCGGCCGTTCAGCTCGGGCGGCAGAGTCCCGGTCACCGGCAGGTCGTTGACGCTCACCTCGTCGGAGACGGGGGCGAAATTGCCCTCCAGATAGGGATTGCCGATCGCCGTGGTCATCGATGACTCCGATCATCAGTTTCGAACGTGCAGCCTGTACTGTTCAGATGCTCCAACTTCGGAGTCGGGCGTGCAACGCCGGGATTCAGACCGTCCAGATCGGGATATGGGATGCCAACGTTCTCCGCCAGCACCTACGTCGTGCTCGGCCTCCTCGAGCAGTCGGGCTCCGCGACGCCGTACGCGCTCGATCGAGAGATCCAGCAGAGCATCGGACATTTCTGGGCCTTTCCGCGGTCCCAGATCTACGCGGAGGCTGCCCGGCTCGCGCGCCACGGGCTCGTCCTCGAGGAGCGGGAGAGCGCCGGACGTCGGCGCCGGACACTGTCGATCACCCCGGCCGGGCAGGACGTACTCGCCAAGTGGCTCACCGGCCCGGCCGATCAGACCACCGAGATCCGCGACGAGGGTCTGCTGCGGATCTTCTTCCAGCAGGACGGCCCGTCCAGCGAGGCACAGGTGCGTCAACTCGCCGAGCAGCAACTGGAAGCACACCGCCGTCAGCTCGCCGAGTACGAGAGGATCCTCGCGTCGGCTCCCACCGCGGACATGCCTGCGCAAGACGCTCCCGGGCTCGGCTTCAAGTTCGAACCCCCGCAGGCCGCCGCCCTGGCATTCGGTCTGCGGTTCGAGCAGTTGGCCGTCGATTTCTGGTCGGAGATCGCCGAGCGCGGCGCGAGCGCGGTGGATCCACGCGCTCCCGCTCCGATCCGGAAGTTCAGGACGTGAGGGGGCCCTCTGTGGAAGCCTGGTGCGGTGGCTCGGCTCGGGTGGCAGGTGCGGGGCAGGCGGTCCCGCCTGGTGTTGTTCGCCTCGGTGGCCTGCGTATCGCTCGGGCTGGGTTGGGCGCTGATCAGGGCCGACCCTGAGTCCGCGCAGGAGCTGACCGGTATCGCCGGTATGTTCGCTGGACTGTGGTCGCTCGGGGCGGCGGGCGCCCAGCTTCTGCCTCCGCCCGCCCCGCCGCCGGAGGCGGGCGTGGCCGCCGACCGGCTGGCGGCCACGGTGCGGGAACAGTGGTGGGAGGAGGTGGCGGCCCGGCAGTTGAGGGATCCACGGGTGATCCCGCTGTCCTGGGACGCCACCAGACGGCCGGTGTCGGCACCACCGGATACCGTGGTCCCTCCGGTGGAGGGACGTGTTCTGCGGCTCTCCCTCCAAGGCCGGCTGGAGGGCGACTTCCCCGGTGCCGCGGCTCGGCTGGCCCAGGGATACCGGCAGGTGAGCAGCGGTCGGCTGGTGGTGCTGGGGGAGCCGGGTGCCGGGAAGACGGTTCTGGCTCTCATGCTGACGCTCGGCCTGCTGGCCGACCGCCCTGCGCAGACTCCGGTTCCGGTGCTGCTGTCCGTCTCGTCCTGGGACCCTGTCAGCGAGTCGCTGGACGACTGGATGGTGGGCACCCTGGCCACCTCGTACTACGGCGGCCGGTCCCAGGTCCCGCGTCTGCTGCTGGAGCGGCGGATGCTGTTACCCGTCCTCGACGGGCTGGACGAGATCCCCGAGGCGGCCCGGCGCAGCGCCGTACGCGCTCTGAACGAGGCTTGCGGCGACGGTCGCGGCGTCGTGGTCACCTGCCGGTCGGTCGAGTACCAGGACGTGATCGAGGGCGGCTCGCCCGCGCTGCGCCGGGCGCCGGTCGTGGAGGTGGCGCCCGTGGCGGTGCCGGATGCCGTCGCCTACCTCAGCGAGGTGAACTGGCCGGAAGGCGTGGACTGGGAACCCGTCTACGCTCACGTACGGGAACACCCCGACGGCCCGGTGGCAGCCGCCTTGTCCACCCCTTTGGCGCTCTCCCTCGCCCGTGCCGTCTACCGGCACTGCGACCGGGACCCGGCCGAACTTCTCGGGTTCGATGGCCGGCACGCGGTGGAGGACCACCTCGTCGACCACATCATCCCCGCGGCCTACGCGCCGCCGCCGGGAACTCTCCCCGGTGAGGCGGCCGCCGATTGGCAGCGGGAGGCCCGGCAGGCCGAGCGGTGGCTGACGTACCTGGCCACCTACCTCCACCGGCACCGTGAACGCGATCTCGCCTGGTGGCTCATGAGCTCCCGCCTGCTGTCCCGCTGGGTGGGGCTCCCGCTCGGTATCGGGATCGGCCTGGTGACGATGCTCGTCGTGGTCGTGGTGCGCGTGGCCGGGCAGCATGTGGACGAGGAGGCGATGCTCACGATCGGCCTGGCGGCCGCCGTGCTGGCGATGCTCACCTGGTATGCGGCGCCGCCGGAACGGCCGCCGGGCCGGGTGTCGTTGACACTGCGCGGGTCGCTGCACCGACTGCGGGGCGGGTTCCGCACGGGCTTCGTCCTGGCATCCGTGGTGGCGGTGACACTGCTGGGTACCTTCGGCATCGTCGTGACGTTCACCGGGAGCTGGTCCTCGAGGAATCTGGCCCAGTTCCTCCAGGTGGCCGCGTTCGTCTGCGGGGCCGTGACCGTCATCGGTCTGGCGTTCGCCGTCTATGAGTGGCTCGATGCCCCCTCAGCACACTCCACCCGCGCGACGCCGCTGGGCCTGGTACGCCAGGACCGCAGGTCGTCCCTGGTGGGAGCGGGGCTGGCCGGGACCGTGCTGGGGGCCAGCGCACTGCCGCTGATGACGGTGACCGTCTCGGCCGCCTACATGGTCTTCCTGGCGCTGACGGGCTGGTCGGGCGAACCCCGGTTCACCGACGTCCTGGCCCGGGTGGCCGACGAGACGGGAGTCCTCCGCACTTCCGAGCCGAACCTCGTCGCCACCGTGCTGCCCGGGGCCGCCTTCGCGGTGCTGATGCTGTTGCCGCGCGCCTGGCCCAGATTCTTCCTGCTCCGCCTGGTACTCGCGACCAAGGGCCGGCTGCCCTGGCGTTTCGTACGGTTCCTCTCGGATGCGCGGGAACGGCAGCTGCTGCGCCAGTCCGCCGGCACCTACCAGTTCCGCCACATCCGCCTGCAGGAGCGTCTCGCCAGCCGGTCCCTGGCGAGGGACCGGGTGGCGGTCCCACGGGACCGCGTCATCCGGCGGCGCCGCCTCCAACTCGCCGTCACCGGCGCCGTTCTGGCAGCGACCTTCCTCACCCTGGGCCAGGTGGTGCCCAAAGACACCTCACACACCACGCTGCCCACCGGCGACATCACGGCAATGGCCCTCGGGCCGGACGTTCTCGTCACGGTGGACGACGAGGGCGTCGTACGGCGATGGGACACCACACGAAAGGTCAGCACAGGGAAGACACACATGCCCACCATCGAGGGCAACACCGGGGCCGACGGCGAGACCGACACCAGAGTCGACGGCGTGGCCGCGCGCGAAGACGGTGCGGTGATCTACCAGGTGATCTACCCGGTGAACGAGTCCAGCAGCAGTGAGTTGGTGGCGCGGCGGCTCCCCTGGGAAGGGAATAGACAGCTCATCAGAGCCGACCCCCCGGAAATCGCCGCCGACCAGGAGCCAGTCGTCATGAGCACCGGTGGACGCCGTCTCCTCATCACGAACCCGCAGGGCCTGGTGCTGCAGAACACCCGTACGGGGCGGACTTCGCAAGTGCCCCTCAACAGGCACCTGCAACATTCCCTTGAAGCCGGGAGCGAGTCCTGGGCCGTCAGCGACAACGGGAAGCTCCTGGCCCCCATGCTTTCGACCTCCGGCGCGACGATGATCACCGTGACCGACACGAGCAGCGGCAAGCGCCTTTGCGAGATCCCGGACGATGCGGACCTGCTCGCGACCGACGCCGACGGCACCCGCTTCGCCACCGCCGACACTGACGGCAGCACCGTGCACCTTTGGGACTCCCACTGCAAGCCGGAGAAGAAACTGTCGGTCCCCGGGCGGTTTCCGGTAGACACCCTCGCCCTCGCCGGGAACGGCGACCAACTGGCGGTCGCCGGCCAAGGAGTGACCCGCCTGTACGATCTGCCACCGCACCAGAGTTAACACCCACCCACACCCGTCACAGCACCGCGCACTCGTAGGGGTTCGACGACCAGTTCACGGCAGACGTGGTCGGCAAGGAGGATGGCGGCCCGGCCCGGCCCGGCCCGCGACCGGCTACGGCGTGGGCTCGCCCGCGTCCGTGCCGCTGTCCGCCGGGCAGTGCACCCGCGGGTTCCAGTCGGCGAACAGCCCTAGGGGGTTCTTCTCCCACAGCCACACGTGGAGCGCGTAGTGCACGCCGAGCTGGGGGATGTTCGTGATCGGCCCCTTGAGCCGCTGCCCGAACGCGTAGATGTCCTCCACCGTCTCGGGGTTCTGGTCACGGTCGGGGACGATGTACTCGAGCGCGACCATCTTCCGGCCTCCCTCGCCGTCGGGGGCGTAGAGCACCGCGGCGGGCTTGCCCGGCTCGGTGGAGCCGAGGTTGTCCGGATTGAGGTAGTGGTAGCCCATACCGCCCTCCGGGGAGCTTACGCACTCGTCCGTGCGCTGGTATCCGGCCGTCTCGGCCAGCTCCTCCGAGAAGAAGGCACCGGTGGCGTACCGCGCCCGGTCCAGGTCGCGACCGACCTCGCCGTGGCCGCCGCCGGCCGGTGCCGCGGCCGCCACGGTCAGCGAGGCGCAAGAGGCGAGGGTGAGAGTGGCCAGCACCAGTCGTGCTCGCATGGGGGTCTCCTGTCATGGAAGAAGAGCGTGCGACCACGCGATGCCGCGCCGTCAACCACGAGTCTGGGAAGGGCGGTAACGCACCGCATCTCGGAAGCCGCCGTAGGAGCGAGCACCCGAACGGCCCCCAACGCCCACCGAACGCCCCCGAGCTGTGTTCTTGCTGGACTTACTCCTGCCGCCGCCAGTGAGCCGCTGCGAGGGATGGACCGGGTTTATCTGGTGCCTCCCCGCGAACGCCGTGGATCCGATGCCGCTGGTCGGTCCGTTCCTGGCCGAGGCGCAACGCCTCGGCGTGCGCCGCGTGGTGCTGCTCGGCTCCGCCACCGTGCTGCCGAATGCTCCCGGCGCGCTGGAGCTGGCGCGGAGGGTGCGGGCCCGGCCCGGGGCGGGTCGTGCTGCGCGCTTCCGGGTTCATGCAGAACTTTCTGCGCCCGCACCCGCTGGGCGAGCAAATCGGGCGGCACAGGGAGATCCGCACCGCCGCCGGTGACGGCCGACCGGGCTGGATCGACGCACGGGATATCGCGGCCGCCGCCTCCGCACTGCTGACCGAGACCGGAGCCGATGCCGACGACCAGCGCGACTACCTGCTCACCGGGCCGAAGGCGTTGAGCTACGGCGACGTGACGGCGGTCATTACCGCAGAGCCCGCTCCGGCACCCCCTCGGCGTCGCATGCCGGACTTGGTTCAGGCACGCAGGAACGTCTCCAGCGTCGTCGCCAGGGCCACCGGGGTCTCGTGCATCGGGTAGTGGCCGCTGTTGGCGATCTCCTCCAGTTCCGCGTTCGGGTAGTGGGAGAGCCACGTGTCGCGCATCGCGTCGGCCGTCAGCGCGAGATCGTGCTCGCCGACGATGACCTTGACCGGGACGCGGATACCGGCGATTCGCTCCGTCAGGTCGGCGGTGACCCAGTCCTTGACGTAGCCGCCGAACGCCTCGCGGGTCGAGAGCCGTAGGGAGCGGTCGACCATCAGGTCGATCCACGTCCGGGATGCACGCTGCCCGGTGACCAGGTCCACGATGGCCAGTCGCTTGTCGCGGTCCTGCGCGGCGCCGTAGAACAGTGCCTTTCCGTCGGCATCCAGCAGGTACGGCCCGGCGGGGACGGGGGCGATTCCCACCAGTTTGCGTACCCGCTGCGGGGCCTGCGCCAGTACCTGTTGCGCGGCCTTGCCGCCCATGGAGTGGCCGACGAGGGAGAAGCGCTCCCAGCCGATCTCGTCGGCCAGGGCGAGGGCGTCGTCGGCGATCTCGGCCAACGTGTATGCGCCGGTGACGTCCTGGCGGTCACCGTAGCCGCGGTAGTCGAGGAAGGCGTAGCTGAAGGTGTCACCGTCCAGGCAGTCCAGGAAGGAGCCCCAACCGGCGCTGGTGCCGAACCAGTCGTGGAGTACGAGGACCTTGTGGTTGCCGGAACCGGTCATGCGGTGCGCAATGCTCATGGTGTGGGCTCCTCCCGTGGTGGTGATCAGCCAGGGCGCGCGTGAGCGAAGTGGCTGGTCCTCTCGCTACAGCGCGCGGACGTTGCCTGCCGACGCGCACGCGGGCCGACCGCAGCCTCGGCCTGGCCCACCATCCTTTCCCTCAGCGGGGCTTGCGAATCGCAGCCGCTGAAGGCCACCACGGCCGGGCTTCAGCACCGGCGAGTGGTGGTCATCGGCCTGGGCGGGGGAGCAGGGACGATCGCCGGGGAGAGCGGGGGCACGCTCCCACTCCAGCCGGGAGCCATCCAGCTCACGCCGAACGTAGGCAATCTGCCCCGCGAGCGGCGCGCATGGGCGGAGGGTTCAGCTCGTCACCGGGACGTTCGGCTCCAGCGGCACTCGGCGCCAGGTCAGCGCCCGAGAGCGGGGATGCTCCATGCCCGTCCCTTCAGCAGCTCTGGAAGAAGAACTCGGCGTTCTTGCCGTCCGGCGAGAGGAACAGGTAACCCACCCCGCTGTCACCGAAGTTGACCTCGAAGGGCAGTTGGTAGGAGTCGAGTTGTGCGACCAGTTGCCAGTCCTCGCCCGGCAGGTCGTCGCCCTGCAGCCAGACCGGCACCACATCGGGGCCGCCGAGCTGGTTCATCCGGATGCTCCCTGCGGCGTCCTTCTGTCGCTCTACGAGCAGCTCCTCCAGCCGCTCCTCCCGGTCGTCCTCGTCCTCGTCCTCGACCGGCTCCAGTTCCTGCTCGAGGTGGGAGAAGTCGACCTCCTCCTCCACTCGGAGCAGGTGGACCCTGGCCAGGTCGGTCGGCCCGGTGGCCGCCGCCCGTGTCTCGAAGGACTCGGTGACCTGCCCGCCCGGCTGGACGACGGTGGCGTGTTCACCCGAGAACCCGATGGCGAACAGATACACCATCCGGTCCCCGTTCCCGCCGGCTTCTGCCGCCGGCACCCGGAACTGGCCTATGAACGGGGCGAGTTCGTTCTCGTACGGGTCGACGGGCCACTGCGGTTCCTCCAGCCAGTGCGGCAGGCCGCCCAGCCTGGTGCCGTCCGTGACGGCCGCCTCGGCGTCACTCGCCGGGTGGTAGGACGTGAAGCGGTACCGCATAGGGAGCCCCCGTTGTCGACCGGCCTGCTGTGCTGCCGCACAAGTTATCGCCCGTCACCGACAGCCGGGCCCCGCCCCCACCGCGTTAGACCTTGCTCCGGAGTACGCCGCCTCCGGGCAGCCGGATGGCGGGGCACACATGTGCCTCTCCCAGGAACAGCGCTCCGTAGTTGCGCATCGCTCTAGTGCTTCCCTGGAGTCGGCCGTGAGGATCTGCACGTGCTCCGAGGCGGAAGTGCACGGCCTGCACCCCGCCGAGCACATAGATCTCGTCGCGCCGGCAAAGGTGCCTCGCCGCGACACTGATCTGTGAGGGGCCGTCGTTGGGCGGGGTGGTGGCGGCCACCCGCTCCATTCCGGCCCAACGCCGCCTGGACTCGGTCCGCGCCGGTACGAAGTACACCGCAGGCCGCATCCGCGTCACCCACGGCACCACCACGGTCCAGTTCGCCCTGCCCCCCCCGCCGCCGACGGGACCCGGACGATGCTCCGCTTCGACCAGGAGCACCTGGCAAGCGCTGAAGAGCGCGAACGGCAACGGGCGCACTGGCAGCGCGTCATGGACCAGCCCGCTACCGCCCTCCAGGCGGCTGCCCTCGCCGACGGCGCGGTGCGGACCGGCCACCTCGTCGGCGAGGTCCGCACCTTCCCCGTGCACCGCGTCGTTGGCGTCGCAGGGCTGACGGAAGACCCCGCCTGAGGACGGCGCTCAGCCTCCTCCTTCGAGTTCCTGGCGCACGGAAGCGGAGATGCGGGTGAGTGCGGCCCCAAGGTGGCGGCGCTGAGCGGCGCTGAGCGGATCGAACACGAGCCGCTTCACCTGTGCGACATGTTCCGGCGCGCTCTCGGCGAGTTTCCGTCGGCCGGCGTCCGCCAGGGTGGCAAGGGTGTATCGACCGTCGCCGGGGTCAGGGCGCCGGGCGACCCAGTCGCGGGCTTCGAAGCGGTCCATCACCTTCGACAGGCGGGGCAGGGTGCTGTCGCAGGACCGGGCCAGGTCGCTGAGCCGCATCGTGGCCTCGTCGGCCATGGACAGCTGGGCCAGAACTCCGTACTCGAAGTTGGAGATGCCTGCGTCTCGCTGCAGCTGACGGTCGAGGGCTGCCGGGAGGGCGATGACGACGGTGAGCAGAGCCTGCCACAGGTCCTGCTGGTCGTCGTCGAGCCAGGGTGACTGGGTATCCATGAGCCCCATCGTACTTGCCCGGGCAACTCGCATCACTTGCCTGGGCAACCCTTGATGGGCTACCTTTTGACTTGCCTGGGCAAGTGAAAACACTTGTCCAGGCAAGCGAAGGAGTTGATTTCGATGACCGCCACGAGCAGCCTGGCTTCCCCCTCCCCGCCGCGCACACCAGCCGCGGCGTACGACGACCTGCTGGCCCGAGTCCTGCCACAGGCACGCGAGCAGCGGATGTGGAACCCGTCCGACGGACCACTGCCCAGCCTCTTCGTCAGCCACGGGGCCCCCTTCACCCTCGACGACCCGCAATGGCTCGGCGACCTCTTCGACTGGGCCCAGTCGATGCCCAAACCGCGCGCCGTCGTCGTCGTCTCGGCCCACTGGGAACGGGCACCCGTCGCGATCTCCGGAGCCGCGGCCGGCACTCCGCTCTACTACGATTTCAGCGGCTTCCACCCGCGCTACAAGACCCTTCCCTACGCGACCCCGGATGCCACCGATCTGGCTCGGCGACTCGTGGGCCTGCTGGGCCGGACACCGGTGCACGAGTTCGCCGACCGCGGCCTCGACCACGGCGCCTTCATCCCGCTCATGGCCATGTACCCCGCGGCCGACGTCCCGGTCGTGCAACTGTCGATGCCCAGCCTCGACCCCAGCGCACTGCTCGAGCTCGGGGCACGCCTGCGGCCCCTGCGCGAAGAAGGCATCCTCGTTCTCGGCTCGGGCTTCATGACGCACAGCTTCGCCGTCTTCCGCCGGCCGGAGCTCGCCGCCGACACCACGGCCTTCGACGAATGGGCCGTTGACGCCCTCGCCCGGGGCGACGCCGACGCCCTCACCGACTACCGCGACAAGGCACCCGGCGCCGCGGTCGCCCACCCGACGGCCGACCACTTCGTCCCGCTGCTGCTCACCATCGGCGCCGCCGATGACCCCGGCAGCGCCGTGAGCGCCATCGACCGCATGGTGCTGGGCAACTCCACCCGTTCGGTGCAGCTGACCTGAGCGCCCGACGTTCTTCATCTTCCCGCCTGATCGCCTCATCCCTTGGCGACGACATCAATATCCCCTGGAGGAAAGTGCCATGAAGGCAATGCGTTTCCACGAGTTCGGCAGCAGCGACGTCCTGCGCTACGAGGACGTCGACCGTCCGGTCCCCGGCCCCGGCCAGGTGCTGGTGCGGGTGGCGGCCACGTCGTTCAACCCGGTCGACGACCACATCCGCGCCGGTGTCCTGGCCGAGATGCTCCCGATCACTCTCCCGTACGTGCCGGGGATCGACCTGGCGGGCACCGTCGCTGAACTCGGCGCGGACGTGACGGGCCTGGAGGTCGGCGACCGGGTCGTGGCGATGCTGCCCCTCGACTCCGCCGGCGGCGCCGCCGAGTACGTGCTCGTCCAGGCCGGGACCGTGGCCCGGGCACCCCGGACGATCGAGCTGGCCGACGCCGCGGCGCTGCCGCTGACCGGCCTGGCGGCCTGGCAGGCGGCGTTCGAGCTCGCCGAGCTGAAGCCCGGTCAGACCGTTTTGGTCAACGGGGCGGGGGGCGCGGTGGGCAGCCTCGTGGTGCAGCTCGCCGTCGACGCGGGAGCGCACGTGACCGCGGTGGACGGGCCGCAGCACGCCGACCGCCTTCGGGGCTACGGCGCGGACCGGGTCGTGGGCCCCCTCGCCCTCGCCGCGGGCCCGGACGCCGTGGGCGGTCCGTTCCAGGTCGTGGTGAACCATGTGCGCGTCTCCCCGGAGGAGCTCGCGCAGCTGACGGACTATGTCGCCGACGGCGGGGTCGCCGCCAGCACAGCCGGCCCGATTCCCGAGGACACCGCTCGGGGGGTGCGCAGCTCGAGCCTGTGGGTCCGCAGTGACGGAGCCCAGCTGGCCGAGCTGGTAGCCAAGGTGGATGCTGGCAAGCTCCGGGTCCACGTCGCCGCCCACCGCCCGGTGGCCGAGCTGGCCGCCGTGCATGAGGATGCGGGCGCCGGGCGGCTGTCCGGCAAGACGGTCGTGCTCGCTCCCTGATCGCACCCCACCGGGCCGTCCGCCGCGCTCTCCCGCCGGTGGGCGGCCCGGTGGTTCGACGGCGGCCGCACCCGCTCCGCCGGCGCCCGGAGGGACACGTCCAGATCGAAAGTCCCGCGTCGGTGAGTTTGTCCGCCCATTTCGGATCAGCCAGGACCTCCTGCGTCAGCAGCGTGTTGACGTACGCCAGCGCCGACTGGAGCCCCGAGAGGATGGCGCACGCGAGCCGTAACGCAGTCCAGCGGAACCCCGGGGGCGGAAGAGGTCCGACAAGGTGAGGTGCCCCTGCCGCGGACAACGAGAAGCCTCCTCCGCCGTAGGCGAAGGAGGCGCGGATGGGGACAGGGTCAGGGGGCCTGGACAGGGCCATGAGAACGGGACAGCCCTTAGCTCGGCAGTGTGGCGCGCTGCGTCCACTTCGGGGTCCAGGTCCCGCTGCCGGGGCAGCCGGGGTATGCGGAGGCGAGGTGGTTACGCAGTGCGGTGAGGGCTGGGTGCGGGTTGTCGGTGCGCCAGATCAGTGAGTGCGGGTAGACCGGGGTCGGGTCGTGCAGGGGGATGCGCCGCAGGTCGTGGCCAGCAGGCCAGACCAGCGGAGTCTGCTCGCTGACGAAGGTCGCCAGCGTCGAGGAGCCCGCGATCGTGTCGAGGAGGGGCTCGATACCGAAGTCGGGGCCGACCGAGTCGATGGTGAGACCGAACGTGGCGGCGAGCTCGTCGTAGTAGGCGGCCCACTCGGTGCCGGGCCTGTTGCCGGGCATCCAGATCCGGCGCCCGGCGAGCTGGGCGGGAGCGACCGCTCGGGCGCCGGCGAACTCGTGAGCCGGCCCGGTGAACAGGTGCAGCGGTTCATCGAAGACCGGAGTGGCCTCGATACCGTCGGGGAGCTGTCGGCCCGGCATGGTGACGGCGCGGAAAGTCGCGTCAATCGTCCCGGACCGGACGGCGGCGATGGCGGTCTCGGAGTCGAAGAGGGTCACGACGTCAAGGTCGGTCTCGGGATACGCGCGGTGGAAGTCGCGCAGCAAGCCCGCTACCGAGAGCCGGCGGCCGATCACGTCGATGCGCAGTGCCCGGCGCCCTGGCCGCACGGAAGCGGCTGCCCGTTCCTCGGCTTGGAGGAGAGCCCGGGCGTAGGGCAGGAACGCCTGTCCGTCGATGGTGAGCCGGGCTCCGCGGGCAGTGCGGCTGAACAGCTGCACACCGAGGTCCATCTCCAGCGCCGCGATGCGCTTGGAGACGGCTTGCGGGGTGATCGACAAGTTGGTGGCGGCTTCTTGGAACTGTCCCGCCTCCACGGCGGTGACGAAGGTGCGCACGGCGGTGAGGTCCACGCGGACCATTCTATGCGGACAACCAATCGTTGTGTCTGATCGGGGAAATGGTTGTTTGATTCCAGTACGCCTCCCTCGCTTTGATGTCTCTGGTCAACATGCGGTTTTGCAGACAGTGCGGCAGGAGAAGTGGGGGCCCGCCGCCGCCGGGGTGGAGGGCAGCGCGAAAAAGTGACGGGCAGAAAGCGGGA
>NZ_JAJAGO010000007.1:0-209023 GCF_025165795.1 Streptomyces gossypii | reverse complement strand
TGTTGTCTCTGGTCAACATGCGGTTTTCCAGCCCGGGGGGCAGGCGAAGTGCTGCCCGGCAGCCGAGTGGCTGCCGGGCAGCACTTCAAGAGCTCGGACTGATCGCGTTCACGGGAGGTGCGACCCATAGGCCGCCCGTCGGCATGACCGCATCCGCGACAGGTCGAGCCATCCATCAACTGCCGATGCTGGTCGGCCACCGACAAGGCCACCATCACGGCTCTGGCCGGGATGGTGCTTTCTGCTCATCCTGGAGGCGACCCACACGTGCCGGATTCCTTCGTTCACCTGCACAATCACACCGAATACTCGATGCTGGACGGCGCGCAGAAGCTGAAGCCGATGTTCGGCGAGGTTGCTCGGCAGGAGATGCCTGCGATCGCCATGAGTGATCACGGCAACATGTTCGGCGCCTACGAGTTCGCTCAGGTCGCGAAGGGCTTCGAGGGGATCAGGCCGATCATCGGCATCGAGGCGTACGTGGCGCCTTCCTCCCGGTCCGTCCGGAAGCAGGAGTTCTGGGGGCCAGGGGGCCGTCGCGCGATGAAGGCAGACGGTGAGGGGGCGAAGGACGTCTCCGGTGGCGGCCGCTTCACTCACATGACCATGTGGGCGCGGAACAGCCAGGGTTTGCGGAACCTGTTCTGGCTCAGCACGCAGGCCAGCTATGAGGGCCAGTTCCCTGCAGGAAAACCGCGCATGGACCGGGAGCTGATCGCTGAACGGCCAGACGGCGTCATCGCCACCACCGGCTGCCCCTCCGGCGAGATCCAGACCCGCCTGCGGCTGAACCAGTACGAGGAGGCGAAGGATGCCGCCGCGGCCTACCAGGAGATTTTCGGCCGCGAGAACTATTTCCTGGAACTGATGGACCATGGCCTGGACATCGAGCGTGAAGTCCGTGAAGGCCTGCTGGGTCTGGCCAAGGACCTGAACATTCCCCTCCTGGCCACCAACGACGCGCACTACGTCACCGAGGACCAGGCCGACGCTCACGACAGCCTGCTGTGCATCGGTGTCGGCAAGAACAAGGACGACCCGGGCCGCTTCCGGTTCAACGGCTCCGGCTACTACCTCAAGAGCGCCGCCGAGATGCGCAGCCTGTTCTCAGAGCTCCCGGAAGCCTGCGACAACACCCTGCTGATCGCCGAGCGCATCGAGTCCTACGACGAGGTCTTCGACTACGTCGACGAGATGCCGCAGTTCCCGGACGTGCCCCAAGGCGAAACGCAGGAGTCGTGGCTTCGCGGGGAAGTCCTCAAGGGCCTGGCGATGCGCTACGGGAACCCGATCCCCCAGCACGTCCTGGACCGCTTCGAGACCGAGATGACAGTCATCGGCCCCATGGGCTTCAGCTCCTACTTCCTCGTCGTGGCGGACATCTGCCGCCACGCCCGGGAGCACAAGATCCCGCTCGGTCCGGGCCGGGGTTCGGCCACAGGCTCCATCGTTGCCTACGCCACCCGCATCACCGAGCTGTGCCCCCTGGAGCACGGCCTGCTCTTCGAACGGTTCCTGAACCCCGAGCGCATCAACCCGCCGGATGTGGACCTCGACTTCGACGACCGCCAACGCGACAGGATGGTCCGCTACGTCACCGAGAAGTACGGCGACGAGTACACCGCCATGGTGAACACGTTCGGCAAGATCAAGGCCAAGAACGCGACCAAGGACTCCTCACGCATCCTCGGCTACCCCTACGCCCACGGCGAGCGGATCACCAAAGCGCTCCCGCCGGACCACAACGGCAAGTCCGCCCCGCTGGCTGCCATCTTCGACTCCTCCCACGAGCGGTACGGCGAGGCCGGCGAGATCCGGCAGATGTATGACAACGAGCCCGACGTGAAGCGGGTACTCGACACCGCCCGCGGGGTGGAGGGCCTCACCCGCGGAACCGGCGTGCACGCCGCTGCGGTGATCCTTTCCAAGACGAAGCTCACCGACCGCATCCCCCTGCACATGCGTGCCGCGGACGGCGTGAAAATCACTGGCTTCGACTACCCGTCCTGCGAAGCCATGGGCCTGATCAAGATGGACTTCCTGGGGCTGCGGAACCTGGGGGTCATCGACCAGGCCATCGAGAACATCCGCGAGAACCGGGGCATCAGCCTGGCCACCGTGGACCCCCTGGACGCCGACCCGTCCACCGTCGTCATCCCCCTGGACGACGCCAAGACGTACCGGCTGCTGGCCGAGGGCAACACCTTCGGCGTCTTCCAGCTCGACGGCGGCGGCATGCGCGTACTGCTGAAACAGATGGAGCCCACCCGGTTCGAGGACATCGCCGCGGTCAACGCCCTCTACCGTCCCGGCCCCATGGCGGCCAACGCGCACACCAACTACGCGCACCGCAAGACCGGGCGCCAGGAGATCACCCCGATCCACCCCGAGCTGCGCGACGCCTTGGAACCGATCCTCGGCAACACCTTCCACCTGCTCGTCTACCAGGAGCAGATCATGGCCATCGCCCGGGAACTGGCCGGGTACACCCTCGGCGGCGCCGACCTGCTGCGCCGTGCGATGGGCAAGAAGAAGCCGGAGGTGCTGGCCGCGGAGTGGGACAAGTTCCACGACGGCATGCGGAGCAACAGGTACAGCGAGGAAGCGATCAGGGCCCTGTGGGACGTCATGCTCCCGTTCTCCGGCTACGCATTCAACAAGTCCCATACCGCCGGCTACGGCCTCGTCTCGTACTGGACCGCCTACCTCAAGGCCAACTACCCGGCCGAATACATGGCCGCCCTGCTCACCTCGGTCGGCGACGACAAGGACAAGGCCGCGATCTACCTCGCCGACGCACGCAAGAACAGCGTCCGCGTACTCCAGCCCGACGTGAACGAGTCCGTCGCCGAGTTCACCGCCGTCGGCGACGACGTACGGTTCGGGCTGCGATCCGTACGCAACGTCGGTGACCACGTCATCGAGGCCATCGTCGATGCCCGCCACCGGAAAGGGAAATTCACCTCTTTCTCCGACTTCCTCGACAAGGCCGCCCTGCCCGCACTGAACAAAAGAGCGGTGGAGTCCCTGATCAAAGCCGGCACCTTCGACTCCCTGGCGCATTCACGCAAGGGCCTCACCGCCATCCACGAGGACGCCATCGACGCGATCATCCCCGTGAAGAAAGCGGCAAGCTTCGGACAAGACGATCTCTTCGCCGATCCGGGCGGAGAAGGAAGCGGCGAACCGGCCTTCGGCCTCGACTTCCCGATCGACGACGCAGAGTGGCCCCGCCGACAGCTCCTGGCGACCGAACGCGAAATGCTCGGCCTGTACGTCTCTGCCCATCCGCTGGATGGCGCCGAGCACGTCCTGGCCGGCGCCCGAGACTGCTCCATCGCTGAACTGCTCGCATCCGGCCGGACCAACGGAGACGTTCAGCTCTCCGGGCTGATCACCGGCACCCAGCTCAAGATGACCAAACAGGGCAACGCCTGGGCCATCGTGAACCTCGCGGACCGTGATGCCGCCATCGAGGTCCTCTTCTTCCCCGCCTCCTACCAGCTCGTGCAGCACGCGCTGGCCGAAGACAACGTCATCTCCGTCAAGGGCAGGATCGAGCCCAGGGACGGAACCGTGAACATCTTCGGCAGAGAACTCGCGGTACTGGATGTGTCCTTGGCCGAGCACGGCGGAAAACCCCCCGTGCGGCTTGCCCTCCCCGCCCACCGGATCACCGAACAGTCCGTCAGAGAACTGAAGCGCATCCTCACGGACCACCCGGGCCACAGCCCAGTCCACCTCCATGTCCGCGGCGCACGCAAGACGACCGTGTACGCCCTGCAGGCCAAGGTGGACGCCACCACCGTCGCATCCGACGTGAAGGGCGCCTTCGGAGCTGACGCGTGGGCAGGCCTGGCATGATGCCGGGGACCAGGGGTGCCCCTGCACGTGTGCGGATCATCGCCGGGCACTGATCGCCGCAGACCATCCAGCGCCGACCTGTCCGTGGCGGCTCCCGCTCCGTCGGCGCCGCTGACCGCATCGCTGAGGGCGTTGCAGGCACCCACAAGTGTGATCGGGCGGTGGTGATCGTGGTCCCCCGGCGTACATGCTCTGATCAGGGAGGCTCCCCAACCGTGGTCCCTGGGCGGCCCATCGATGCTGACACAGTCAGCTCCATGATGTGTCTGAGGACGAGAAAAGGTGCCCTGAGCTGGGATTTCTCCCTGCTCAGGGCACCTCCTGCACCGTCGGGACGACAGGATTTGAACCTGCGACCCCTTGACCCCCAGTCAAGTGCGCTACCAAGCTGCGCCACGTCCCGGTGCCCCGTCTGGACCGGGTTTCCCCGTGCCGGTCGGGCAAGAGAACAATACCGCACTCTCGGAGGTGATCGCTCACGCCGGGGGTCCGGACCGCCGGGGCCCTGATCAGGTCAGCGTTCCAGGACCAGTGCCTGGCCCTGGCCCACGCCGATACAGAGGGTGGCCAAGCCCGTACCCGAGCCGGCTGCCGCGAGCTGGTGGGCCACCGCGCCCGCGAGCCGGGCGCCGGAGGCGCCCAGGGGGTGGCCGATGGCGAGGGCACCGCCGCGCGGGTTGACGGCCGACGGGTCCAGTTCGGGCCAGTGGGCGAGGCAGCCGAGGGCCTGGGCCGCGAACGCCTCGTTGAGCTCCATGGTGTGCAGCTCGCCGAGCCCGCGTCCCGCCTTGGCCAGGGCCCGCCGGACGGCCTCCACCGGCCCCAGCCCGAAGAGCTGCGGCTCGATACCGGTGACGGCCGACGCGCGGATGAGTGCCAGCGGCTCCCGTCCGGTCGCGGCCAGCCCTTCCTCGTCCGTGAGCAGCAGGGCGGCCGCGCCGTCGTTGAGTGGGGACGAGTTTCCCGCGGTGACCGTGCCGGTGCCGTCCCGGCGGAAGACCGGCCGGAGCCCGGCGAGTTTCTCGGGTGTGCTGCCGTCCCGGATCGTCTCGTCGCGGGGGAGGTCCGCGCCCTCGTACGGGGCGATCTCCGCGTCGTAGGCGCCCTGTGCCCAGGCCCGTGCGGCCTTGCCGTGGCTGTCGGCCGCGAAGGCGTCCTGCTGCTCGCGGCTGATTCCGTGCCGCTCCGCGATCAGCTCGGCGCCCTCACCCAGCGAGACCGTCCATTCGGGGCGCATCCGCTCGTTGACCATGCGCCAGCCGAGGGTGGTGGAGTGCATCTCGGGTGCACCGGCGGGGAAGGCGCGCTCGGGCTTCGGCACCACCCACGGGGCCCGGCTCATCGACTCCACCCCGCCCGCGATCACCGCCGTCGCGTCACCGACGGCCACCGTGCGGGCCGCCTGCACGACGGCGTCCAGCCCGGACGCGCACAGCCGGTTGACCGTGCTGCCGGGTACGCTCGGCGGCATGCTGGCGAGCAGCACCGCCATCCGCCCGACGTTCCGGTTCTCCTCCCCGGCGCCGTTCGCGTTGCCGAACACGACTTCGTCGACGCGCCCCGGATCGAGTCCGGGCGTACGGTCCAGCAGGGCCCGTACGACATGGGCCGCCAGGTCATCGGGCCGGGCCTGGGCGAGTGCGCCGCCGTACTTGCCCACCGGGGTGCGGACGGCGTCGACGACATAGACGTCGCGGAGTCGGTCGTTGGTCATGGCACGCATCGTGGCAGCAGCGGCGTGCCATGACCAGGCCGTGGCCAGACCTTACGGATCTCTGACGGCCGGGTGCGGCACTCGCCGCCGCCCCGTGAGCGGCCCTAGCGTGACCTCATGCGCGTACTGGTCACAGGAGGAACGGGCTTCATCGGCTCGCACATCGTGGATGCTCTCCGGGAGGCGGGCCACGAGCCCGTGTCGCTCGACACCGCCGCGGGTGACGGGCCCGCGGGCGGAGACGGGCGGCAGGGCATCACCGCTGACGTACGGGATGGCGCGGCCGTGGCCGACGCGCTGCGGGGGGCGGACGCGGTCTGTCATCAGGCCGCCATGGTCGGCCTGGGCAAGGGCTTCGCGGACGCCGCCGCCTATGTGAGCAACAACGATCTGGGCACCGCGGTGCTGCTGGAGCGGATGGCCGAGGCCGGGGTGCGTACTTTCGTGCTCGCCGGCTCGATGGTCGTGTACGGCGAAGGCCGGTACGTCTGCCGGGTGCACGGGGTGGTGCGGCCCGGACCACGGTCCGTACCGGATCTGGACGACGGCCGCTTCGAGCCGCCCTGCCCGCACTGCGGCGCCCCTCTCGCGCCCGGCCTGGTCGGCGAGGACGCCCCGGCCGATCCGCGCAACGTCTACGCCACGACAAAGCTGGCCCAGGAACACCTCGCGGCGTCCTGGGCACGTGCCACCGGCGGCCGGGCCATCAGCCTGCGCTACCACAACGTGTACGGCGACGGTATGCCGCGCGACACCCCGTACGCGGGCGTCGCCTCGTTCTTCCGTTCCGCACTGGAGCGCGGCGAGCCGCCGAGGGTGTACGAGGACGGGGCGCAGCGCCGCGACTTCGTGCACGTACGGGATGTCGCGGCGGCGAACGTGACGGCGCTGGAGTCCCTGGCGGGCCAGGCGGGCCAGGCGGGCCAGGCGGGGCGGGAGCGGCCCGAGGGGGAGCTGCGTGCGTACAACACGGGCAGCGGTGAGCCGCACACGATCCTGGACATGGCGACCGCGCTGGCGGCGGCGTACGGCGGGCCGATGCCGGTGGTGACGGGGGAGTACCGGCTCGGAGACGTCCGCCACATCACGGCCTCCTCGCAGCGGCTGCGCGACGACCTGGGCTGGCGGGCCCGGGTCGGGTTCGAGGAGGGGATGAAGAAGTTCGCCCATGCCCCGCTGCGGGCGAGCAACCCCGGGCGCGCCGGGGCCAGTTGAGGGCTCGCGTTGACTGGAGCTCCTGGAGCCTCGCGGATCCGGCGAGGCCGCACGGGACGAAGGCGCGGTACGCGCCAGTAGCCCCGGGATCCGGGGCGGCCACCGGACATGGCATGCTCCTGAGCGCGGCTGGATCGTTGATCGACTTCGCGCCGGTGGCGGTACGGGGGCGGTCGGGCTGGATCGATGCGCTGGATGCCCGACGAGTGGAGAGAAGCAAGTGGAGAGACGGAAGTGAAGAAGGCAGGAATCCTCAATCGGCACCTGGCCGCGGCCATGGCCGAGCTGGGCCACACCGATCAGGTGGTCGTCTGCGACGCGGGCCTGCCGATTCCCTACGGCCCCCAGGGACCCAGGGTGGTCGACCTGTCCCTGACCGCGGGCGTG
Organism: Streptomyces gossypii; assembly: GCF_025165795.1. Taxonomy (GTDB): domain Bacteria; phylum Actinomycetota; class Actinomycetes; order Streptomycetales; family Streptomycetaceae; genus Streptomyces; species Streptomyces gossypii. The sequence continues at coordinate 201,843 of NZ_JAJAGO010000007.1, read as the reverse complement.
CCGGGATTCGCCACGGTGCTCGACGCCGTCCTGGCCGAGCTGGAGGTCGAAGGCGCGACGGCAGCGAGTGAGGTGCGCGACAAGAACCCGCAGGTCGCCACGTATGTGGAGGGCCTGTTCAGCGGCCTGGAGCTGGTGCCGCACGAAGAGTTCAAACAACGGGTCCACGCTGCCCGGCTGGTGATCCGCACCGGCGAGGTCACCCCGTACGCCAACATCATCCTCCACTGCGGCGTCCCGTTCTGACGAAGCCCGGCCGCGCCGTGTGGGGAAGCGACAGCGCCCGCCCTCATCGTGCCTGAGGAGGGGCACTCCGGCCGAAGCCGGACGGTGGAGTCGCCCCCGTCGCGGGTACCGAGGATAAACGTCCACGCACCCATCGGCTTCGGCCGGGCGAGCACTGAGGAAGTTTCGTCAGGAGAATGCGGCCGTGTCCAATGCCAGGTCGGCGACGACTGCGGTGTGGTCTGAGGGCCGTGTTCCATCGACGGGAGCATCTCCAGCGCGTCGCACTGGGCAGACACGTCCGAGGCCGTCGGGGCCGGGCAGTCCTACGTGGATGTAGTCGCATCGCACGTTCGGTTCGAAGGTGCGGGCGGCGAAGGGGTTGGCCGCGTCCCGGGTGGCTGACGGCGCCGCCGGATCGGCGTATGCCGCATGATCCGGCATGGGGCGGAAGCGTGGAACGAGCCTCGTTCCGCCCCTTGTCGGCCGGGACTGACCGCGAGCCGCGACGGTCCCCTCCTGAGCCGTGGTGGTCCGATGGGTCCGTCGTCGAGTGGGCCGATGTTTTCCACAGCGCCGGCAAGCCCTCGGTGGTGGCGGGTTCGGTCAGGAAGGGCGAATCGCTGTCCGTCGGATCTACTGTCTGTGCATCAGCAGGTGGCCGCGGCGGTGACGTTCACCCTCGCGGGGCTCACGCAGCATCCGGCCGATCTCGGCGAACCCGGCCTCGCCCGCGAGCTTGGCGAGGTCGTCGACGGGCCACCGGTACGCCGTAACCACCGCATGGTCGAAGGTCGTCACGGGCCCGCCCTCTGACTCGAAGAAGGCGAGCAGGAGGTGGCCGCCCGGGGCCAGGACCCGCCGGAACTCAGCCAGATAGGACGGTATGTCCTGCGGCGGGGCGTGAATGACCGAATACCAGGACGCGATGCCGCCCAGCTCTCCGTCGGCCAGCTCCAGCGCGTCCATCGAGCCGATGTCGAAGCGCAGATCCGGATATGCCTTGCGGGCAAGATCGATCATCACCGGCGACAGGTCGACGCCGAAGACGTCCAGTCCCAGATCCCGCAGGTGCGCCGTGACAGGGCCTGGGCCGCATCCAAGCTCCGCGACGGGCCCCGCACCGGCGGCCCGCACCGACTCGGCGAATGCGGCGAGCACCGCGCGGTCCAGTGGAAAATGGGCAAGGTCGTTGCGGGGCAAACCGGCGTAGGTAACGGCGATGTCATCGTACGCCGCTGCTGTCGTGCGCAGGCAGGAAGAGGATTCGCTCACCAGGTTCACACTAGAGCGTGTCCGATGGGTCATGTGACCGGCGATTGGCGAGATCGTTCCGGCTGGTGTGGGGCGGGGCGATCTTTCTGACGCGCAGTGGGCTCGGTTGGAGCCGCACCTTCCGAAGAACGTGGGACGGGGCGGGCGGTGGAAGTGTCGTCGCGAGGTGATCAACGGCATTCTCTTCCGCCAGCGCACCGGCATCCCCTGGCGCGACCTGCCGACGCGCTTCGGGAAGTGGAAGACCTGCCACGACCGGCATCGGCGCTGGTCGGCGGACGGCACCTGGGAGAACGTGCTGCGTGCCGTCCAGACCGACGCCGACGCCGAGGAACGTATCGACTGGAGCATGGTCGGCATTGACTCGACGACCTGCCGGGCCCATCAGCATGCCGCCGGGGCTCGAAGGCGTCCGCCGCGAATTCCAAGGAAACGGGTCCTGCCCGCTCAGCATCGCCCCGACGAGGCTCTCGGCCGGTCCAGGGGAGGTCTGACCACGAAAACTCATCTCGCCGGAGACGGCGGCTGTCGGCCCTTGGCGGTGCTGATCACGCCAGGGCAGTGGGGCGACGCACCTCAGTTGATCCCGGTCCTTGAGCGCGTTCGCGTACGACGGCCGGGTGGCGGTCACCCGCGCACCCGGCCTGATCACCTCAGCGGCGATAAGGCGTACTCATCCCGTCCTAACCGCCGGTACCTGCGCAGGCGCCGGATCAAGCACACCATCCCCGAACCGAGGAACCAGCGGGCCAGCAGGCAGCACCGTGGCAGCCGGGGCGGTCGGCCCACCGGCTTCGACAAGTCGCTCCACAAGCGCAGGAATGAAGTCGAGCGAACGATCAACGCCCTCAAGGGCTTCCGTGCCGTCGCCACCCGATTCGATAAGAGGGCATACATCTTCCACGGCACCGTGACCGTCGCAGCCATTCGCCCCTGGCTGCGCTCATGACCCGCCGAACAGCCCTTAGGCGCGTGCGGTCAGCTCAGCCGGGCATCGGCGTACACGGTCATCGCATCGCGCTGGTAGACGGCGAGACCGTCGGCGATCTTGTCGAAGTTGGCCCGCATCTGCGGGTCGTCGACATAGGTCTGGCCCACTCCCTTGTACGCGGCCGCGGTCGGGGTCCAGAACCGGCAGATGCCCTGGTAGTTGGCGTCCACCTCGGCCTGTACCGCAGGGTCGGACACCGGCGTGCCGGCCACCATGAACTCCGCCATACGGATCATCTGCGCCGTAACCTCACGCTGCCAGCGCTCCGTGTCCTCGGAGGTCATCGCCTCGACGGCCTGCCGGGACTGCTCCCACGCCTGCGGCCACCGCTCCCGTACCTCGGCCTCGGCCTCGGAGGGGGCCTGGAAACCCTCGAACAGGTTCTCCGGCTTGTTGATCTTCGTCATATGGCCCTTGCCCTTACCTTCTTCCAGTTCGGCGATGGTGCGGCCGACCGTACGGGCCAGCGTCTCCAGCCGGTCCCGTTCCGCGAGCAGCCGTTGGTGGTGCTCACGGAGCACGGCCACCTGGCCGAGCTGGCTGTCCAGGACCGCCTGGATCTCGCGCAGCCCCAGGTCCAGTTCCCGCATCAGCAGGATCTGCTGCAACCGCAGCAGATCGGCCTCCTCGTAGTAGCGGTGCCCGTTGCTCCCGATCCATGCGGGCGGCAGCAGGCCGATCTCGTCGTAATGCCGCAGCGTCCGCGATGTCACCTTGGACATCCGCGCCACCTCCGCGATCGACCAGGCCATTGCCGGTGCCTCCCTCGCCGGGCCGGTCTCTCCGGCCACACACATGACCGTAGAAGTTGCCGCAACGGAAAGCGCAAGCCCGAAGCCCTGTTGGACAGGCACCAGGGCCTGACCCGTCGGACAGGCCCTAGTCTCCCTCGCCGCGCGGCTTGCGGGAGCCTGCTTCCTGTTCGTCCACCACGTCGCCCACCTCACCGGTCCAGCCTGACCCGAACGACAGGTCCTGGTTCTGCGGGACGTTCTTGACGAACACGATGCCGTCGCTGTTCGGCAGGTGGGCCGGGTCGAGTGGGGCGTAGCCGTACCAGGGGGATACGCGGGGGGCGGGCCGCGTGTCACCGAGGGCGGTGGCCAGCCGGGGGGAGGCGACGAGGCAGCGGTCCTCCGGGAGCGCGTACAGGAGTCCTTCGACGGTGTCCGGTGACGGGGTGTCCACCCCCTGGTGCCGGATCGTACCGAGGGCCGTCGCCAGGAAGGCGTAGTCCTCGCCCAGATGGGCGCTCACGACTGCACCGGCGCCCCACCACTCCAGCAGTGGCTGGTCCCACATGCGCATCGTGCTCTTGTCGCGCTGGAGATGGCCGTTGTGGGCGTTCACCAGCGTCGGGCCCCGTTGGGCGACGGCGAGGAGGTTGTCGGCAATCATCTGGTCCCGCAGGCCGACGAGCCGCGTCATACGGCCCGGTGAGGTGTCGGCCATCCAGTGGTGGTAGCGCAGCAGGCCGGTGGCGGTGCGCCCGTACAAGCGTGCCCGGTCCCAGTCGTCCGGCGAGGCCGCCGTGATCAGGTGCGGTGTCTGCGCGTGGAGCAGCGCCACCAGATCGTCGGCGTGCAGTCGCAGTTCGGTGGCTTCGGCCGACTGCCCCGCGGACTCGGTCGGGTCCATCATCGCGGCGGTGTTCGTCCACCGGTCGTCCGCGCCGAGCAGGCGGTCGAGCGTTTCCGCTGTGCAGGGGAGCAGGTCAGCGTCCACCCGGCCCGCGAGGTAGCGGTGGAGCGCGGTGAGCGCCTGCCGGGGGCTCGCGGCGCCGGTGATCTCCAGGGGGCCGTCGACGCCGGCGAAGCGGAGCCGCTCGGAGGACGCCTGGCCGTTGTTGTACTCCCTCATCCAGCGCACGAGTTCACGGTTGGCCGCGGAGGCGCCCCATCCGTGGCTGAATCCGTGCTCCATGACTTCGTCGAGGGTGCCCGTGCCCGAGGTGACGTAGGCGTCCACGACCAGGCCCCTCATGCAGTCGCTCTCCAGCGCGATCGTCCGGTAGCCCTCCTGCTCGACGAGCTGCCGGAAGAGTTCGTTGCGCAGGTCGAGCAGTGCGTCCTCGCCGTGGGTGGGCTCGCCCAGAGCGAGCAGCCGCGGCCGGGCCGGAAGCAGCTTCATGACGGCGGTGGCTTCGACGGCATGGGCGATGTCTGTGATGTCAGTAGCCATGCCTTCAACGGTATCGTTGAACTTTCGGTGGAAACTTATCCGCGACATGGGCAGGCACGTGGGACGAAACCTTCAAAGGGGCGAGCGGCTTCGGCCGATTGACCTGGCGCGCGGGCACGGTCTGTCCACGCAGGCCGTCAGGAACTACGAGGAGGCCGGAATTCTTCCGGTCGCCGGTCGCACCCTCCACGGCTACCGCACCTATACCTCGCTGCACGCACGGGCCCTGCGCGCGTTTTTGGCCCTGCTGCCCGGCCACGGCCATCAGACGGCGACGGCGATCATGCGGGCGGTGAACGAGGGCGCGGCCGATGAGGCGTTCCACCTCATCGACGAGAGCCATGCCCAGCTTCTCGACGACCGTCGGACACTCCAGGCCGTGGAGAGCGCCCTCCGCGACCTGGAGCCCGCCACGGAGCCCGAGCCCGGTGTGGGGTCCGAGCCGGCCGCGGGGTCCGGGTCCGGCGGCACGTTCATCGGGCCGCTGGCAGGGAAGCTCGGGCTCCGGCCCGCGACGCTGCGCAAATGGGAGCGCGCCGGGCTGGTCCGCCCGCGCCGCGACCCGCAGACCGGGTACCGCGTCTACGAGAAGGCCGACGTACGGGACGCGGAGCTGGCACGCCAGCTCAGGCGGGGCGGCTATCTGCTGGAGCAGATCGCCCCGCTGATCGCCCAGGTGCGGGCGGCGGGCGGGCTGGAGCCGCTGGAGGCCGCACTGGGCGACTGGCGCGGTCGGCTGTCCGCTCGGGGGCGGGCGATGCTGACCGGGGCCGCCGAGCTGGAGGCGTACCTGCGCGAGCGCGGCTGAGACGCCGGGATCGTCTGCTGACGCGGAGCCCTGCCCCTCGGGCGGGGGAGCCGGGATGCTCACCTCCGGTGAAGCCGTACGCCCAGCTGTGAGCAACCGACCCTGGGCGAAGCACATTTCGACCCCGGAGGCTCAAGAACAGGCCAACTCTCTTCCGTATATGGCGGGGGCCCTCAGCGCACGCAATAATTGAACCGTCAATCAAATTACTCCGGCGAAGCCGTCCTCCGATCCGGGGGCCGTGCGCCGGGAGGAGGACTTCATGAGCACTGCCCTCGTGCGGAACCCAGGAGACGGCAAGGAGTACAGGTACTACAGGACCGTGAACGAGCAGGTCGTGGCGAACGCCGAGACGGGCGGAGCGGTCAGCGTCGTGCGGCTCACCATGAGCGGCGGGGATGCGCCGCCCCTGCACACCCACAGTCGAGAGGACGAGAGCTGGGTGGTGCTGTCCGGCCGGGTCCGGTTCTGGGTGGGGTCGGCCTCACTCGACGAGTGCGACGTGCACGACGCCGAGTCCGGTGCCTACGTCTACGGACCCCGGTTCGTCCCCCACACGTTCCAGCCCATCACGACGACCGCGGAGATCCTCGTCATCAACAACCCGGGAGCCATCGAGGGCTACTTCCGGGCGATCGGACCCGCCGACGAGCGACGCGACGCCGAGCACGCCGACATCCTGGGGCAGTACGGAGTCGTACTCCTCGACAACCCGCCCCCGCCTAGGCTGGAAGGGGGAGAGTGACCTCGAAGCGGCAGCCGCCCGGGACGTTGCGTACGGCCGCGCGGCCCGCGTGGGCCTCCACGATGCCGCGCACGATGGCCAGTCCGAGGCCGGCGCCCGCAGGCGGGGTGCGCGCGTGGGTGCCGCGCCAGCCGGTGTCGAAGACCCGCGGCAGGTCGTCGGCCGGAATCCCGCCGCAGCCGTCCGTCACGGACAGCACCACGCCGTCCGCCTCACGCCGTGCGGCGACCGCGACCGTCCCGTCCGCCGGGGTCCGGTGTATGGCGTTGACCAGGAGGTTGGCCAGCACCCGGGTCATCTCCTTGCCGTCCACCTCCACCGGCACCCGCTCCACGCCGTGGTCGGCCAGGTGCACGCCGCGCTCCGTCGCCAGCGGGTCGGCGCCCGCGATGGCGTCGCTGATCAGGTCGTAGACGGACATCCGGGTCGGGGCCAGGGCGAGCGAACCGGCCTGGATGCGGGAGAGTTCGAACAGGTCGTTCACCATCGAGGAGAGCCGCTCCACCTCGCCCCGTATCTGCCGGTGGTAGCGCGCGGGATCGTCCGCGATGCCGTCCTCCAGCGCCTCCGCCATGGCCCGCAGCCCGGCCAGCGGGGAGCGCAGGTCGTGCGAGATCCACGCCACCAGTTCCCGGCGTGACTCCTCCAGCGCCCGCTCCCGTTCCCGGGCCGCCGCCAGCTTGTCACTCGCATCGGCCAACTGGCGTGCCAGGGAGGTCAGTTCGGCAGCCATCGGGGTGTCGGGGCTGGTGAATCCGCCGCCCTCCCCGAGCGTACGAGCTGCCTGCTCCAACGCACGGTGGCCGCCGATCACCCAGCGGCCGAGCAGCAGTGCCGTCAGCATCGAGGCCGCGGCCGCAACGGCGCACACCATCGTCACGACCTGGAGGTCATGCGAGGAGAGGAACATCGCCCAGGCCACCGTCAGCGTCCCGGCGAGCATCGCACCGACCGCCACGGCGGTGAGCACCGCGAGGGACACGCCGACCGAGCGGCGGCGCAGCACCCGGAGGACCAGGGCACCCGCCAGCCCGACCGCGGCGGCGCCCATTCCCGCGTACAGGGCGATCAGCAGCAGATCACGCATCGCCGGGGCCTTCCGTCGTGACACCCGAACCGCTGCCGCTGCCGGGCAGAGAAGATCCGCTGCCGGCGCCCTCGGAGTCGAAGCGGTAGCCCACCCCCCACACCGTGCTGATCAGGCGGGGACGGGCCGGGTCGCTCTCCACCTTGTGGCGCAGCCGCCGGACATGCACGGTCACCGTCGACAGATCACCGAAGTCCCAGCCCCACACCGCCGACATCAGCTCCTCCCGGCTGAAGGCGCGCCGGGGGTGGCGCAGGAAGTGGGCCAGCAGGTCGAACTCGCGCAGCGTGAGCGCGAGCGGCCCGCGGGCGTCGGCGACCGTACGGGCCGCCGGGTCGAGGGTGATCCCGCCACCGTGCAGGCGCGGGCCGCCGCTGCCCGGCGCACCCGCCCGGCGCAGTACCGACTCGATCCGCAGTACCAGTTCACGCGGGCTGAACGGCTTGGTCACATAGTCGTCCGCGCCCACCTCCAGCCCCAGGATGCGGTCCTCCTCGTCCCCGCGCGCGGTCAGCATCACGACCGGCACCGGCCCGTGGTCGCGCAGCCGCCGGCACACCTGCAGACCGTCCAGCCCCGGAAGCATCAGGTCCAGGACGACCAGATCGGGTGGTGTCTCCTTGGCGCGGACGAGTGCGGTGGGCCCGTCCCCGGCGCGGTCGACGAGGAAACCCGCACGGTCGAGGTAGCCCGAGACGACCTCGGTGACCGTGGGGTCGTCGTCCACGACCAGGATCCGGCGCTGTGCTGACTGCTGCATACGGCCGAGTTTCGCAGCTCTTCGCCCGGGCGGGATGCCTGCCCGGCTGCGGAACGGCCGATGTCCGTGTTTCGTAAGGAGGCAAGACCCGTTTCGTCCCCTCCGCGTTCGTAGGGTGTGGGAGATGACCAACATTCCGCCTCAGTACGGGGACGTCGTCCTTCCCTGTCTCAACGAGGCCGAGGCGCTGCCGTGGGTACTCGACCGCATCCCGGACGGCTGGCGCGCACTCGTCGTCGACAACGGTTCGACGGACGGCTCGGCCCAGATCGCGCGGGCGCACGGCGCCGTCGTGGTGGACGAACCGCGCCGCGGGTTCGGCGCCGCCTGCAACGCCGGGCTGCTCGCCGCGGAAGCCGAGCTCGTCGCCTTCTGCGACTGCGACGCGACCCTCGACCCCGGCGCGCTGCCGCGGATAGCCGCCCCCGTACGGGAGGGCCGCGCGGATCTCGTGCTGGCCCGGCGACGGCCCACCGAGCGGGGAGCCTGGCCGCTGCATGCGCGGGCCGGGAACCGGGCGCTGTCCCGGATGCTGCTCCGCCGTACCGGCGTCCGGCTGCACGACCTCGGGCCGCTGCGCGTGGCCCGGCGGCGGCAGCTGGTCGGGCTCGGTTTGACGGACCGGCGCAGCGGCTACCCCTTGCAGATGGTGGTCCGGGCTGCTGAGGAGGACTGGCGGATCGAGGAGACGGAAGTCGAGTACCGGCCGCGTACCGGCGCCTCCAAGGTGACCGGCACCTGGCGCGGCACCTGGCACGCCGTCCAGGACATGCGGGCGGTGCTGCGGTGACGGGCCAGACGCGCACGGAAACGGGCGAGACGCGCACGGAAACGGGCGGGGCGCGCACGGTGACGGACGGGGCCCGCACGGTGACGGACGGGGCCCGCACGGAGACGGACGGGGCCCGCACGGAGACGGGCCAGCCGAGCACCGACGGGGAACGGGCCGGGACGGCGCTGCTGGTGATCGCGAAGGAGCCGGTGCCTGGGCGGGTCAAGACCCGTCTGACCCCGCCCTACACACCACGGCAGGCGGCCGGTCTGGCAGAGGCGTCACTCGCCGACACCCTCGCCCTCGCCGCACGTCTGCCCGCCCGGCGCCGGGTGCTGGTGCTCGCCGGACGAGCGGGGGACTGGCTGCCGGACGGTTTCGAGGTCGTACCGCAGAGCGGCGGCGGGCTCGACGAACGCATCGCCGCGGCCTTCGCCCTGTGCGACGGGCCCGCGCTGCTCATCGGCATGGACACCCCGCAGCTCACCCGCGAACTCCTGTGGCCCGCGCTGGCCCCGGACGCCTGGGACGGCTGCGACGCCTGGTACGGCCCGGCCGCCGACGGCGGATTCTGGGCGCTCGGCCTGGCCGTGCCCGATCCCGAGCTGGTGCGCGGAGTACCCATGTCCGCCCCGGAAACCGGTGCCGTACAGCGGCGGCGGCTCGTCGACGCCGGTCTGTCCGTACGGGACCTGCCGGTGCTCAGAGACGTCGACACGGCGGAGGACGCCGCCGCGATCGCCGCCGTATGCGGGAGCCGCGCGGGTGGCGCGAGCCGCTTCGCGAAGGCGTTCGCGGACCTTCGGACGGAGGCGGCACGGTGAGCGCGCCGTCGCGGCCCACGCGCCCTTCGCCTCCCTCGCCGCCCTGGCACGCCGACCTCTACGGCGACGCGCTGCGCACCGGCCGGGGCCCCCTCTTCCTGCGCCGCACGGACGGCTGGCTGCTGCCCCTGGAGGTGGAGCGCTGGTGCGCGCGTGCGGACGCGGCCGATCTGACGGTGCTGCGGCGCTGCGCCGGGCCGGTCCTGGACATCGGCTGCGGGCCGGGCCGGATGGTCGCGGCCCTCGCACGGCGGGGGAGCCCCGCACTGGGAATCGACACCTCACCGGAAGCGGTCGCGCGCACCAGACGGCGCGGGGTGGACGCGCTGTGCCGCTCCGTCTTCGACACCCTGCCGGGGGAGGGCCGGTGGGGCAGCGCACTGCTCCTGGACGGCAACATCGGTATAGGCGGCGACCCCGGCGCACTGCTGGTCCGGGTTGCCGAACTGCTCACACCGCAGGGAAGCCTGCTGGTCGAGGCCGCGCAGGCGGACGTCGAGGAGCGGATCGAGGTACGGCTGGACGACGGCAGCGGCGGGCGTGGTCCCGTATTTCCCTGGGCACGACTGGGTGCCGGAGCGCTGCGTGAACTGGCGGCGGCCCAGGGCTGGGCCGTCGGCGCGCAGTGGACGGTACGAGACCGCTCGTTCCTGGCGCTGCACCGCGAGGCGTGATCGCACGGTGCGCGTGCCGCGGCGCGGCGGGCGGGCGGGCCGTCAGCGGCCGGGCCGCCCGCTTCGCCCGCCGCCGCGCCGCGCCGTCCCGCGCGCCAGCGCCGCCCCGAACCCGCCGCGCGAGGCGACGCCGCAGCGGGCATGGAGTCTGCCCAGGCCCGGAGGGCCGAGGGGGCGCGGGCCGGGCGTCGCGCGACACGAGGAGATCCGCCGGGCGGGTCGGGCTGCGTCGTCGGAGCCGGTGGCTCCCCGCCGCAGGCAGGAGGGCTCGCAAGGCGGAGAATCACAGCTCACAGGTGGCCGTACTCCTGGGGTGCGGCACACGCCCCTAGTCCCGCGCCCGCCCGGCCCGCGTGCGCCGCGTCCGGAGTCTCCGGGCGACCCCGGGAAGTACCAGCAAGGCCACGGTCACCAGGGTGGTCAGTCCCAGCAGTGTGAGCCAGTTCGCGGTGTAGTCGAGCGGCAGGGCCGAGGGATAGCGCGGCTGGTCCTGGCGGAGCAGCGCGGGCAGTGCGACCAGCGTCAGGCACCCCGCGACGATCAGCCCGCCGCGCAGCGCGCCCGGTACCCGCCGCACGTCGTCCTGCCGTGCGGCCTCGGGCCCGTACCCGTGCCTCCGGCGGAGCCGCGCTCCGAAATGTCCCAGCGCCGCGCCCAGCAGCAGCAGGAGCGGTGCCACCAGTCCGTCGTGCACCACGACCGCGCCCGCGAGCCAGGCTGTGGTCTGCGGCACGGTGCCCTCCCGGGTCTCGGTGACGAGCAGCCAGCAGCCCCAGCCCAGCATGGCCGCGCCCGTCGTCGCCAGCATCACGCGCAGTGCGGTCATGTCAGCACCTCGATCCGGGTTACCCATTTGGTCTGCAGCACACCGGGCCGGTTCGGCGCGATCACGCGTGCCGGATATCCGTGGTCGGCGTTGAGGATCTCGCCGTTCAGCCGCAGGGCCAGCAGGGTGAGCGGGTCACGGGCGTAGGAGGCGCCCATCTCCGAGACCGCGTACCCGCCCTTGCGCTGGAGGGAAACGATGCGGACGGTGGCCCCGGACGGGGCACCCGCGCGGTCGAGCAGGTCCCGCATCCGCACGCCGCGCCACCGGGCCATGGCGCTCCAGCCCTCCACACAGGCGATCGGCAGCTCGGAGTCGTGCTGGGGCAGCGCCGCCAGCTCCGCCCATGTCAGCGTGTACGGCAGCGGTCCGGCCACCCGCAGCCGCCAGTCGCGTACGGCGGCGGGGGAGACCCGCGCGGCGGCGGCCGAACGGTTGACCGGCAGCCCCTGCGAGCCGTGCTCGGGGTGGCGCGGGCCGAGCAGGTTCAGCGGGCGCAGCGGGGCGAACGTCTGTCCCACCGTCACCACCGTCACCGCGCCGACAGCGGCGCCGACGCCCAGCAGCAGCGAACGCCGGTCGGGTTCGTCACGTTCCTCGTCCGGCAGTTGCCGGGTGCCCGTCGAGCGCCGACGCCAGTGCGCGGCGATCCGCGGCGCCTGGACGGCCAGGTGCAGCAGCAGCGAACCGGCCAGCACCCAGGCGAGGGCCCAGTGCACCGGCCGGAACGAGAACGGCCAGGGGTACCACTGCACGATGTTCAGCAGCCCGAGGAAGAGCTGGAGCAGCGCGGCGGCGACGAGCACGCCCACCGAGAGCCGCTCCAGGGCGTGGCGGACGCCGCGCACCGCCGGCCAGGTGAAGAGCCGGGGATAGACCGTCCAGAGCTTCGCCAGCAGCAGCGGAATCGCCGCTATACCGGTCGCCACGTGCACGCCCTGGTTGATCCGGTAACCGTTCACGGGCCGTGACGGCAGCCGGTCGGCGAGCACGCCGGGCGGTTCCTGGAGCACATGGCTGATCAGCCCGGTGACGAAGCAGGTCAGCACGGCGGCGCCCAGGCACCGCCCCAGGGCCGTGGCGGTACGGGGATCGTGCAGCCGCCCTCGGAAGCGGGGCGGTGAAAGGGACTTCATACCCCCCATAAGACCCCGCCGCGCGCCCTCAGCCGAGCCCATTCGTGCTTACGGAACGCGGACGTCGGACGCGCGGCGCGGCGCGGCGCGCTCAGGCCTGTACGGCGCCGGCGAAGCGGAGCAGGTCGCTCACGGTGAAGCGGCCGTACCGGTCGGCCAGGGTGGGGCGCCAGGCCGGGTGGGCGAACCGGTACGAGCTGGGGTCGGCGTCCATCAGTCCGATGAGGACCTCCGCGACGATCCGGCTGCCGACCGGGCCGAGATGGAGCCCGCCGGAGCGCACCTCCGCCTCCTTGAGGATGTAGTACCAGAGGTACACCGGCCCGGTGGTCTCCAGCTCCTCATCGGTCAGTACGGCCTCACCGACCTTGCGTGCCACATCCTGGCCGGAGGGCAGCGCCAGTGCCTCGCTGCGCAGCAGATTGCGTACCACCAGTGACGCCACCGGCCTGGCGAGCGCGCCCTCCTTGGCCCCGGGTACGGCGGACACCGGCAGGTCCAGGAGCTGGGTGTTGAGGCTGGCGAGTATCCGCCGCGCGAACTGGTGTTCCTTGCCGGGGACGACGGGGAAGAAGTGCGACCAGTCGACCGCGTGCTCGGGGAGGACGGGCCCGCCGCGGAGGTCCTGGCGCGGTACCGCGGGCGCGTCCGGGTTGTCCGGGAAGATCTTCCCGACGAAGTCGTCGTTGACTCGGTAGGCGGACCGGACGGTCGGATGCCCGAACCTGTATGCGGCGGCGGCGAACTCCACCGGGATGAAGGGTGCGCTGCCGGGGGTGAAGAACTGCGGACCGTTCTTCTCCACGTCCTGGACCACCTGCTGGTCCGCCACCCGCATGAGGAATTCGTGCACGACGAGCCACTGGTAGTGCCAGCGGACGAGGCGCTGTGCTTCGGAGAACACCGTGTTGTAGTAGTTCTCGACATCCAGCAGCTGGGCGAGCGGCACACCGGGCTGCTCGGTCGGCGGCTCGTCGGGCGGCTGCGGCGCGAGGCGCTGCCCGAACGCGTCGGTGATCCGGCCGCCGCGCAACTCGTCGACGACGTTGTTGTGGAATTTGATCAGTGCCAGATGGAATTGCGCCAGAAGCATGTTCTCGTCGTTGCGCGGGTCGCCGATGAGGGCGACGTCCTCCGAGGTACGGGCCAGGTCCGCGCCGTCGGGGGAGAGCGCGAGCTTCGTCTCGTGCGAGTCCGGGTCGTAGAGGTGGGGGTTCACCGTCGGTCCGGAGCCGTACATGTTGTCCATGTCCAGACGCGGGGTGCGGAAGTCGGTCAGGTTCCCCGGCTCGTTGCTCTGGCCGAGCTGTGACATCACGTCGAGGGTGAGGTCGTGGTCGATGAACTGGCCGAAATAGGTGAAGCCCGAAGGCAGTTCGGGGTTCTCCTGGTCCGCGGTCGTGCCGCCGCCGTCCATTTTCCCGCCGGGGAGGCCGAACGCCTTCGCCGCCTCCAGACCGGTGGGCTGGCGGCCGGGAAGGTGGGGGAACATGCGGCCGAAACTGCCGCTGGTGCCGTCCGGGGAGCGGAGGGCGCGGGAAGAGGAGCCGTGCAGTGAAGTCATGATTGCCCTTCTGGAAGCCATGGCGTCTCAGCCACGGAGCAGGAAGTGCCGAGGTACCGGGGAACGCCGCATCGCCGATAGCCGCCGGAAACGGAACAGAGGCGGAAATGGGCATGCGGGAAGAGCATCCGTCGGGGCGCCAGGGCAGCGGAATGCCGCATTCGGCGGGGACGGAATCACTGGAAGAAGCGGAATGCGGCGGCCAGTCGGCGCACGCGGGCATGGAGCTGCGGCCCGCGGAGCGCATTGGCCGTCAGCAGGCTGGAGCGATCAAGAAAAGCCCCCCTCAAGGCAGTCCCCCGTAAGCGCGACCGGATTCTCGTCGACGGCCGCACTTCTGACGGAGTTCAGCCTAACAACGGCGCGGGGGTGCGGGGTGGGGAATTGGTGAAACTTCCCGCGATGCTGTTCCCGAGTTCTTCCGCTGCCGATCTGGGAATTGACGGCAGATCATTTCCGCCCGCGGCGCACGGGCCCTCTGGTGTTCACCAGCCGGTGATCACCAGATGGTTCACGGTCAGCGCCAGCGCCGCCTGGGCACCCAGCCACCAGCGGCTTCCGCGCCGGGGCAGCAGCGCCGCCGCCGGGAGCAGCCAGAGGGTGAAGGGAAGCCAGATCCGCTCCGTCTCCGCCTTGCTCATCCCCGACAGATCGGCCGTCAGTACGGCGCACACGGCCGCCGTCACCAGCAGGACGAGTGCCGCTTCGCCTGATGCCGGGGCGTGCCGCAGCCCGCGCAGTGCGGACGGCAGCGCCACCGAGGTGCGCCGCAGCCCGGCGGCCACCGCCAGTCCGACCACCGCGACGTTGACGGCGAGATTCGCCCAGACGAAGTACTCGTACGGGCGGATCTCCGCCGCGCCCTGGTAGTACCGCTCCACCAGCGTGAAGTAGCCGTCGAACCACCAGAATCCGGCGGCGGTGAAGAGCGCGAACCACGGCGCCATGCCCAGCAGCACATACGGCACGGGCCGGAGCGTGCGTGCCGCCGCCAGCACCCCGAGGCACACCACCCCCATCAGCACCAGCCCGTAGGACAGATAGCAGGTGAGCCCGAACAGCAGCCCGCAGCCCAGCGCCGCCGCGCGCGGGGCGCGCACGGCTCGGGTGGCCGCCAGCGCCAGCAGCGCGACCGCCCAGGCGCTGACCGCGGCGAAGTAGCCGTCGCCCGACACGCCGAGCCAGACGGCTGCCGGCGCCAGTACGACGAACGGCGCCGCGCGCCGCGCGGTCTCCTCCCCGCACAGCGCCCGCAGCGCCACCAGCACCGCCACGGCTGCGGAGGAGGCGAGGGTGATGCACCAGGCGGCGGCCCACGCTCCACCCTCCAGTCCGACCCAGTCCAGCCCCACGAAGGTGAGTACCGCACCCGGCGGATGCCCGGCGACATGGGCGGGCCAGTTGTCGGGGCCCAGCAGGATGTAGTCGGTGAAGGTGCGCAGGGTGGTGCCGACCCCGGTCTCCCGGATCCTGTCGACCGACTGCAGATACTCGTATCTGGTGGTCAGCCGCTCGGCCACGCCCCGGTGCCAGCCGTCGATCAGTGCCAGCGACCAGATCCAGGCCATCGAGGCACCCCAGGCGACGGGCAGCAGTACGCGCCACCGCAGCCGGAAGGCCAGCGTCGGCCCGTACGCCACGACGAGCACGGCGACGGCCAGCGCCGCCGGGGTGCCCGGGCCCAGATGCGGCAGCCAGTAGGCGTACATCGGCGGCCAGCGCAGGCTCAGGGTGTCCTGGTGATCCTCGATCGAGCGTCCGATCACCACAGCCGCTGCGAAGAGCAGCGCCGCGGCGGTCGCCGCGTACAGATCCCGCCGCGTCGAGCGCGCCGCGGGGGAGGCGCGCCCGAACCGGCTGAACCTGCTGGCGCGGGGCGGCTGCGCGGATCGGGCGGGACGGGCCGGCCGGGAGGGTCGGATTGCTCTCACCGCCTCACCGTAGGCCGCCGCGTGCCGTTTTCCGCAGGGCGCCGGGCAGACGTCACCGAGCCGTCAGATCCGGTCCGCCGGGCTCGGCCCGGCGACCGGCGGGAGCAGCTCGCCGATCAGTGTGCGATGCCACCAGGCACCCGTCTCCCGCCGCTCCCCACGGGTGGTGAAGCGGTAGCGGTAGAGCAGTACCCGTACGTGCACGGGCGGTGTGCGGGGGAACGGATTGTGCCGCAGCAGCCGCAGTGTCGGGGCGTCGTTCACCAGCAGCTTGTCGACAAGCGGGGTGAGCCAGCCGACGGCGCGTGCCGGGGAGAGCGCAGCGAACCACAGCTGCCAGTCCAGCCGCAGATGGCAGGGAGCGAACTGGGGCGGCCGCCGCCGTACATCACCGGGTTTGCCCGGGAACTCGTACTCCTGCCACACCGCTTCCTCACCGGGCGTGGTGGCGTCGGTGCCCTCGATGACGACCTCGTGCCGCAACCGGGTGACGCTGCCGAACGCGCCGTAGGTGTTCACGAGATGCAGCGCGTCGAAGGAGCGGTTCATCTGCTGCCCCGAGCTCAGCAGGTTGCGTACGGGCCGGTAGCTGAGCACCGCGACCAGGCCGGTGACGGCGCACACCAGCACCACGTACCAGAGGGGCACGGCGTCGTACGTGCGCGGCTCGGTGACCGCGCCGGTGTCGAGGGCGGAGAGGGCGAGAGCGATCGTCAGCCAGTTGAGCCAGGCGAAGTTGCCGGACAGCACCAGCCACAGCTGGGTGACGATCATGACGGCGGCGGCGATGCCCGCCACCGGCTGGGGGAGGAAGAGGGCGATCGGTACAAGCAGTTGGGTCAGGTGGTTGGCCGCCGCCTCGATCCGGTGCAGGGGCTTGGGCAGCCGGTGGAAGTACCAGCTCAGCGGGCCGGGCATCGGCTGCGTCTCGTGGTGGTAGTACAGGCAGGTCAGGTCGCGCCAGCAGGGGTCGCCGCGCCACTTGATGAGCCCGGCCCCGAACTCCACGCGGAAGAGCAGCCAGCGCAGCAGCCACAGCATCAGGACGGGTGGCGCGGTCCGTTCGTTGCCCAGGAAGATCGCCAGAAAGCCCGCTTCCAGCAGCAGCGACTCCCAGCCGAAGGCGTACCAGAGCTGACCGACATTGACGATCGAGAGGTAGAGCGCCCACAGCACCGCCCACATGAGCATCGCGCCCCACAGGGGCAGCAGATCGGCGGCACCCGCCGCGAGGGCGACGGCGAGTCCCGCTCCGGACCAGGCGACGACGCCGAAGAACCTGTCGGAGTAGTGCCAGTGGAAGACACTGGGCGCTGCCTGGAAGGTGATGTGGCGCAGAAGGCGGGGCACCGGCAGCAGCCCCGACGCGCCCGCGAGCGGCCGGAACTGCAGTGCGGCGGTCACGAACGCGATGATGTACACGCCGGCCAGCGCCCGCTGCACCAGCACGCGGCTCAGCCAGGCATCGGACGCCTCGAACCACTCCATGGGGGCATGCGTACCACCGCGCACCTCCCGAGGGGTGCAGCACATGCCGTCGGCGGCCCGTCAGGGGTCGCGGCCGCCTCGGCAGTTACCCCGTGGAGCCCTTGGGAGCTACCTCGGGGAGCCGCTGAGCAGTCTGGTGATCTTGTCCGTCGCCGTGCGGGCCGCCTCCTTGGGGTCGGCTCCGTTCAGCACCGCCGTCTGGAACTCCTTGACGGGGTTGTCGGCCTCCAGGTTGCCCCAGTGCGGAGAGGCCGGGGTCGCATGCCCGTTCGCCGCGGCCTCGGCCATCGCGGCGGCACCCGGCTCGTCCTTCAGCGCACCGGCGAGGGTGGACTTGTTGGGTACGTAGCTCATCGTCTGGGCGAGCCGCTTCTGCCAGGCGTCACCGGTGAGCAGCTTGACGAACTCGTACCCCTCGTCCTTCCGGTCGCTCTTCTCCGGCATGATCAGCACCGAGCCGCCGGTGAAGACCGCTCCCGGCTCGCCGCTCTTCTTGCCCGGGACGGGGAAGAAGCCCAGCTTGCCCTGGAGCGTTGGATTGGCGTCCGTGATCAGCTTCGCGGAGCCGGGCGTGGCGATGAGCTGGGCGATGTCGCCCTTGGCGAACACATCCAGCTCGTTGGGCTTCGACTCGTCGGCGTCAGACCGTGCGTCGCTGAGGGCGTGGAGCTTCTCGAAGAACTCCATGCCGCGCCGCGCCGCCGGAGTGTCCAGAGAGCCGGTCCACTGACCGCTGAGCTCGGTGGCCAGCTCGCCTCCCTCGTCCCAGACGAAGCCCGCGAGCACGTACCAGTTCTGGCCGGGCAGGTAGATGCCCTGGCGGCCTTCGGCGGCGTCGAGCTCTGCGGTGTCCTTCAGCCATTCGGCACGGTTCTTGGGCGGGGAGGTGATTCCGGCTTCCTCGAACATGTCCGTGCGGTAGATGACGACGCGGTTGGCGGCGTAGAAGGGGATGCCGAACTGGTATCCGTCGATCTGCCCGGACTCCTTGAGGCCGGGTATCCAGTTGTCCCCGTCGAGGTCGATGACGCTGGTGGTGAAGTTCCGCACCCCGCCCGAATCGACGTACTCCGCCAGTTGCGTGTTGCCCGCCTCGATCACATCCGGTCCGTCCCCCGACTTGAGCGCCTTGGAGACCTTCTTGTTGATGCCGGGCCACTCCTGGACGGTGATTTCCACCTGCACGCCGGGGTTGCGCGTCTCGAAGTCCTGCACGAAGGAGTTCGTGAAGCTGTCGGTCAGGCTGCCCTTCATCAGCCAGACGTCGAGCGTCCTGGTCTCGTCGTCCGCATCCGAAATGCCTCCGCAACCGCTCAGGAGGGCTGTCGCCACGGCCAGGGCGAGAAGCCGGCGGGACGTTCTGTGCGCGCGGCGCGTCCGTCTCGCGCTGTACCGAGTGAGCATGGGTTACCCCTCCAAGGAGGCTCTTGCCAGATTCCACCTGGGGGGTGGTGGTGTGGGCGTACAGGATTGGCATAGACCAATGTGTTGGTCAAGAGGTTACCTGCGGAAACCCCGAAAGCGGCCGGGGAGTCACTTTCTCAGGCCCGAGCCCTGCCCGCCGCCGTCCCGACCGCCACGCCCAGGACGACGAGCAGAAGACTCACATAGATCTCGAAGCCCTCCAGGAACGCGGTCTTGTGGACGAGTCCCCAGAGATGGAACGCGCCGCCGGTCAGCTCGTGCAACAAGCCGCCGAGGCCCTGGGAGATGAGGATGAAGCTGAGAAATCCAAGCAGGCTCTTCATGGCTTGAGGCTAGAAAGCCCTGCGGACCGGCCACATCGGCCGTCGGCCGCGACCCCGTCGACCAAAGTCGCGGATCTGCCCGCGCCATGTCGTCCGAAAGTCCCGAATCCGGGCGCGACGGACCCACGAGCACGGGCCGGAAAGTACATTCACGGACTATGCGCCGCACCATCCGTGACTGGACCGCCGACATCAGCCTCTTCCTGGGCGCTGCGGCCTTCTCCGTCCTCACCTCCGACGCCGCGGTGACCGACGGGAACATGTCGGAAACCGCCCGGATCGTCGACCAGTCGGCCGCCGCTCTGGGCTGCGCCGCGCTGTTCCTGCGGCGGCGCTGGCCCGTGCAGCTCGCCGTGGTCCTGCTGGTGTCCGGGAAGCTGGGGCACTTCATGACCGGGCCGACCCTCGTCGCCCTGTTCACCGTCGCCACCCGGCGTCCGCTGCGCGTCACGGCCTGGGTCGCCGCGCTGGGGCTCGCCCCGGCCCTGGTGTACGTGGCCAGCGGCCCCGATCCCGAGGCGCCGGCCACCGAATCCGCCCTCACCTACTTCGCGCTGCTCGCCGCGACACTCGGCTGGGGCCTCTACGTCCGCTCGCGCCGCGAGCTCGTCGCGACCTGGCGCGAGCGCACCGAACAGGCGGCGGACCAGGCCCGCGCGCAGGCGCGCGAGGACATCGCACGGGAGATGCACGACGTACTGGCCCACCGCCTCTCGCTGCTGAGCGTGCACGCGGGCGCCCTGGAGTTCAATCCCGGCGCACCGCGGCCGGAGATCCAGCGGGCCGCCGGGGTCATCCGGGACAGCGCGCACCAGGCGCTGGAGGACATGCGGGAGATCCTGGGAGTGCTGCGGGAGTGCGAGGACGGCGGCCGGCCGCAACCCGTCCTGGCCGACCTGGAACGGCTCGCGGACGAGTCCCGGGCCGCGGGCGCCCGGATCACCCTGCACCAGCAGGTGACACAACCGGCGGCGGCGCCGGGGCTGGTGGGCCGTACGGCGTACCGCATCGTGCAGGAGGGACTGACGAACGCCCGCAAGCACGCCCCGGACGCGGAAGTCACCGTGACGGTGAGCGGCGGGCCGCGCGAGGGCCTCACGGTGATGGTGCGCAACCCGCTCTCCGCCACCGGGTCAAACGAAGGTATTCCGGGAGCGGGTCAGGGACTCATCGGCCTGGCCGAGCGGGCGAAACTGGCGGGCGGACGGCTGGAGCACACCCGCGCCGGGGCCGGATTCCGGCTCACCGGGTGGCTGCCCTGGACACCGCCGCGTGACCCCGAGCCGCCCGCCGCTCCGGCCCGGAGGGATACGAAGACCCTGGCCTGACTACGGTGTCTCCATGACCATCCGTGTGCTCCTCGTTGACGACGATCCCCTCGTGCGCGCGGGCCTGCGGCTGATGCTCGGCGGCCTCGACGACATCGAGATCGCGGGCGAGGCGGGCGACGGCTCCGAGGTGCTGCCGCTCACCGACCGGACCGCGCCCCACGTCGTCCTGATGGACCTGCGGATGCCCACGGTCGACGGACTCACCGCCACCGAGAAGCTGCGCGTGCGCCCCGGGGCGCCCGAGGTCATCGTCCTGACCACCTTCGACGCGGACGAGCACGTGCTGCGCGCGCTCCGTGCCGGAGCCGCGGGGTTCCTGCTCAAGGACACTCCGCCCGCCGAGATCGTCACCGCCGTGCGCCGGGTCGCCGCCGGTGAGCCGGTCCTCTCGCCCGCTGTCACCCGGCGCCTGATCCGGCATGTCGCCGCCTCCTCGCGGGACACCCGGCAGGTCCGCGCACGCACCGCGCTGGGCACGCTCGCGGAACGGGAGCGGGAGGTCGCGGTGGCCGTGGGCCGCGGCGGGTCCAACGCCGACATCGCGGGCTCGCTCCACATGAGCGTGCCCACGGTCAAAACCCATGTCTCACGGATCCTCGCCAAGCTCGATCTGAACAACAGGGTGCAGATCGCGCTGCTGGCCCATGACGCCGGGTTCCTGGAGGGTGAGGGCGCTTGAGCGGGGGGCCGAACGGGATTGAGCGGGCCCTGACTGAGGGACGGGGGCTGAGGGCTTGGGGGACGGGGAATCCGGGGTGCGGGCGTGCGTGTTGAGCGGAGCATGAATCCGCTGGGAGCCGAGGCATCCGAGATACGCGAGACGCGTGCGACACCCGAGGCGTCCGGGACCTCCGAACCCGGGCGTCGGCGTCCGTGGCGGCTGTCCGTGCTGGACCGCTCGCTCACCCGCGCCGGGCAGCCCCCGGCCGAAGCGCTGCGTGCGACCGTGCGGTTCGCGCGAGAGGCGGAGGAACTCGGCTACCACCGTTTCTGGGTCTCCGAGCACCACGGCGTGCCCGGAGTCGCGGGCTCCGCCCCGACCGTGCTGGCCGCCGCGGTCGCCGCGGCCACCGAACGCATCCGGATCGGCACCGGCGGGGTGATGCTGCCCAACCATCCGCCGCTCGTCGTCGCCGAGCAGTTCGGGGTGCTCGAATCGCTCTTCCCCGGCCGCATCGACATGGGGCTGGGCCGCTCGGTCGGCTTCACCGACGGCGTACGGCGGGCGCTGGGAGTGGGCAAGGAGGCGGCCGACGGTTTCGAGGCGCAGCTCGCCGAACTGCTGGGCTACTTCGCGGGCGGCCACGGCGTACGTGCCGTACCGGGGGAGGGGCTGCGGGTGCCCGCCTTCGTCCTGGCGACCGGCTCCGGTGCCGACATCGCCGCGGCGCACGGGCTGCCGCTGGTCATCGGCGCGTTGCGGGACAAGACGCGGATGTACGCCGCCATCGACCGCTACCGCGACGGCTTCCGTCCCTCCGCGCAGGCGGCGGCGCCGTACGTCGTCGTGGCGTCGAGTGCCGCGGTCGCCGCGACGCGGGAGCGGGCCGAGCTGCTGCAGATCCCCGAGGCGTGGTCCACGGTGGTCTCCCGGACGCGCGGCGTCTTCGCGCCGCTGCTACCGGCGGCCGAGGTGCCGCCCGTGCACGAGATGTCCGAGCGTGAGCGGACCTACTTCGAAGAGGCACGGCAGTCGCAGCTGTACGGGACCGAGGACGAGGTGGCCGCTTCCCTGGACCAGCTCGCCGGGGACTCCGGTGCCGACGAGATCCTGCTGACCCTCAACACCCACGACCCGGCCGACCGGCTGGAGTCCTACCGCCGTCTCGCCGTCGGAGAGGGACTGGTGTCGGGGGCGGCGTCCGGGGCCGTCAGGCGCCCAGCTCCCGCTTCATGATCTTGCCCATGTCGTTGCGGGGCAGCTCCCGCAGGAAGCGCACGGTGCGCGGGCGCTTGTGCGGAGAGAGCTGTGCCGACACGTGGTCGGCCAGGGCGGCTGCGCCGGGCGGCCGCGCGGCGTCGGCGGGCACGATCCAGGCCACGACGCGTTCGCCCAGATCCTGGTCCGGCTCACCCGTGACCGCCGCCTCCGCGACTCCCGGGTGCTCCAGCAGGACGTTCTCGATCTCGCCCGCCCCGATCTTGTAGCCACCGCTCTTGATCAGGTCGGTTGCCTTGCGGCCGACGATACGTACCGAGCCGTCGGCGTCCCGGGTGGCCATGTCGCCCGTCCGGAACCATCCGCCCTCGGCGAAAGCGGCCCGCGTCGCGTCCGGCCGGTTGAGGTACGCCGTGAACAGGTTCGGGCCGCGCACCTGGATCTCACCGACGGCCTCCTCCTCCGGCGTGCTCAGCGGCTCGTCCCCCTCGTCGACGAGGCGCAGCTCCACCCCGGGCAGTGGCGGCCCGACGCTGCCGGGGCGGAGCTGCGGTCCGTCCAGGCGCACGCTGGTGTTCATCAGCGTCTCGGTCATGCCGTAGCGCTCGATGACATGGCGGCCGGTGGCACGGGCCAGCCGTTCCTGGTCATGGACCGGCAGCGCGGCCGAGCCGGAGACCAGCAGGCGCGCGCCCGCCAGCGCGGCGGCAAGCGGCCGCTGCCCGCCCGCCGCCGCTTCGCTCTCCACCGCCTCGGCGAGCCGGTGGTACATCGTCGGTACGCCGAAGAGCATCGAGCCGCCGCCCGCCAGTTCGCCGGCCACCGCCTCCGGACTGAAGCGCCCCAGGTGGCGTACGCCGCCGCCGCGGCGGAGCGGCCCCAGGACACCGAGGATCAGGCCGTGCACATGGAACAGCGGCAGCGCGTGGACCAGCACGTCGTCCGCGGTCCACTGCCAGGCGTCCGCGAGGCCGTCCAGCGTGACGGCGATCGCGCGGCGCGGGATCACCACGCCCTTGGGCGGTCCGGTGGTGCCGGAGGTGTAGACGATCAGGGCGGGTGATCCGGCGGCGGGCTCCGGCGGCAGCGGCCCCGTCGCGCGGGCGTCGGCGTCGATCTGCGTGACCGGCAACGTGGCGAGCGCTCCGGGCAGTTGTACGCCGGGCGCGGCCAGCACGGTGGAGGGGGAGCTGTCCGCGAGGATGTGTGCCAGTTCCCGGCCGCCGGTGCGCGGGTTCAGCGGTACGGCGGGGACTCCGGCCAGCAGGGCGGCCATGGCGCCGACGCAGGTCTCCAGCTCCGGGGTGGCCCAGAGCGCCACCCGTCCCGCGCCCTCGATGCGGGCGGCCAGGGCGCTCGCGGCACCGGCCAGTTCCGCGTAGTCGAGGGCGCGCCCGTCGAAGCGCAGCGTGGGGCGTGACGCGGTGTGGGGCGCGGTTTGTGACGCGGTTTGTGACGCGGCTTCGCGCACTGCCGGGAAGAGTGGGGACACCGGGCTCCTTCACGCACGTCCGGCCGTGGCGACGGGAGGTTCCGTACGACCGGGGTCGACTCGTTCCGGCCAGCATCTCACCCGCGTCACGTGCTCCACCGCGCGGCGCCCGTCCTGCCTGGCGCTACCGCAGCTGCACATTCCGGCCCGGCGGTCACGCGTCCGACCGTCTGCTGGTGAAGCCGGTCGCCTTCTCCTGACGGCTTGCGAGTGCCCGCTCCCGAGGGGCGTGCCGCCACGGACACGTCCCCTCGGTGCGTCGCGGGTGCTGAGGTCGCTACGACCTGGCGCGGGCGCCCGCCGCGCGGACCAGGCCCATATAGCGGTCCCAGTCCCAGAGCGGGCCGGGGTCGGTGTGTGTCGCACCGGGGACCTCGTGGTGGCCGATGATGTTGGTGCGGTTCACATGGATGCCGTGCTCCGCGCAGATCGCGGCGGTCAGCGCGGCGGAGGTCCGGTACATCGCGTCCGTGAACCACTCCGGCTGGTCGACCCAGCCCTCGTGCTCGATGCCGATGCTGCGCGTGTTGTAGTTCCAGTTCCCGGCGTGCCAGCCGATGTCCTTGTCCCGGACCATCTGTGCGAGATGGCCGTCCGCGGAACGCACGACATAGTGAGCCGAGACGCTGCGGGCCGGATTCTGGAAGATGGCGAGCGTGTCGGCGTAAGTCTCCTGGGTGACGTGGACGACGACCAGTTGCACCGGATACGACGAAGGCCTGTTGCTCACGGTGTAGTTGGCCGGATTGGCCGGGATCCACTCGGCGCGGGGGCGGCCCCACTCGGGACGGGAGCGGGGCTGTGCCGTGGCTGCCGCGGCGGGCACGGCCGCCGCCATGGCGGCGAGGCCGAGGGCCGCACCGCCGCGCAACAGGGTCCGTCGGGCGGGTCGGTGGATGCGGCCGTGTCGTGCGGAGTCCATCGAGGCTCCCGGTGGGCGGGTAGGAATGGGACGCGAGCATGACAAGCTTGACGCGTCTCCCATGGTGGCCCTCCCAGGAGGCTCTGCCAAGGCCCGCCGTGCCCTGCCATTGGGCCAACCAAAGGCGCCGGACAAAAGACACCAGCCCAGCGGCACCGGCCCAACGACGCCGCAGGCACAGCGCGTTACGGCGTGCGGCTCACGCAGTCAGGGCCGCGCCGTGCCGCAGCGGATCGTCGAACACCGCGCGTACGGCAGCGTGCGCCGCGCCCAACAGCGGGCCGTCATCCCCGGCTTGGGCGATCAGCAGCTCCGGCACCGCGTCCGGCGCCGCCGTGCGAGCCGCCAACTCGCTCTCCAGCGAGGGCAGCAGCCAGGGCGCGAGCCGTGCCAGCGAGCCGCCCATCACCACCGCGCGCAGGTCGAGAAGATTCACCGCTCCCGCGAGCGCGACGCCCAGGGCCGTACCGGCGCCGCGCAGCGCCCTCCCGATGGCGGCGTCACCGGCCACCGCCCGGTCGGCGAGCGTGCCCGTACGGCCGCCCGGGTCCCCGTGCGGAAGGCCCGCGGCGCGCAGCACCGCCTCCTCGCCCGCGTACTGCTCCAGGCAGCCGCGTCCGCCGCACGGACATCGACGGCCGCCGGGGCGGACCGGCACGTGCCCCAGTTCTCCGGCGAACCCCCGTGCGCCGCGGAGCAGATCGCCGTCCAGCACGATCGCGCCGCCGATGCCGACCTGGGCGGAGACATGGATGAAGTCGCGCGGTGCGGAGGCGTCCCCGAGCCAGAGCTCGGCCAGCGCCCCGAAGTTGGCCTCGTTGTCGACGGTGAGCGGAAGACCGTGGGGGAGTGGCAGCAGCGCGGCGATTTCCGTGTCCTGCCAGCCGAGGTTCGGTGCCCGGACCACCGTCGTGGAGTCGCGCTTGACCAGGCCGGGCACGGCGAGCGCCAGTCCCGCCGGGCGCAGCCCTTCCCTATCGGCGTCCCGCACCGATCCGGCCACCAGCTCGCCGAGTCGGGCCAGCACGGCTGCCGGGTCGCTGGCACGGTTCGCCGCCGGCACGGTCGTACGGGTGCGCACAACGCCCCGCAGGTCCACTGCGCAGACGGTGAGCCGGTCGACGCCGATCTCGGCTCCGATGCCGCACGGGCCCCGGTCGGTGAGCGCCAAGTGACTGCCCGGACGCCCCACTCCGCCCGGGCGGCCCGGGCCGAGCTCCACCAGCAGTCCGGCACGCAGCAGTTCGTCGACGAGGGTGGAGACTGCCGCGCGGGTAAGCCCGATGTGTGCCGCGACCGACGCTCGCGAGGCCGGTCCTTCACCGGCGACGGCGTACAGCGCGCGCGACAGGTTGCGGCGCCGCATCTCCTGCTGCGAGTTGGGGACCGGCGCCGCGGGGTGTGGAGACAACGCGTGCCTCAGACCGGCCGGCGCAGCAGTGTGTCCGCGTCGGTGAGCGAGGATTCCAGCCGGGCGAGGGCGGCCTCATCGCGCGGCACCGCCGGGTAGGCCGGGCCCGCCGCCGTCGACCAGCGCCGGGCCACTGCGGCCGGGTCCTCGCCCAGCAGCAGCCCCGCCGCCTGCGCGGCGGCGCCGAGCGCGACGAGTTCGCGGGCGCGCGGCACCTGCACCGGGCGGCCGGAGAGCCGCTGTACGGTCTCCCGCCAGGCGGTGCCCTGGGCGCCGCCGCCGATCAGCAGGATCGGCGAGTCCGCCTCTGCGGCGGAGCCGACTGCTCCGCCCGCGCCCGTACCTCCGCTCTCCGACGCCCGCTGGCCGCCCAGAACCTGGTCGAGGGCCTGGAGCAGCGCGAAGACCGCCCCGTCGTAGGCGGCCTGGAGCACCTGGCCGCCGCTGGTGTCGTGCCGCAGACCGTGCAGCAGTCCGGAGGCGTGCGGCAGATCGGGCGTGCGTTCGCCGTCGAGGAAGGGCAGCATCGTCACGCTGCCCCCCGGCTCCACCGCCTCGCGGTCCAGCCCGAGCAGGGCGGCCACGCGGTCGACGGCGAGCGTGCAGTTGAGGGTGCAGGCGAGCGGCAGCCAGCCGGTGCCCGCGTCGGCGAATCCGGAGACGGTGCCGGTCGGGTCCGCCGGGCGGCTGCCGGAGACGGCGTAGACGGTGCCCGAGGTGCCGAGGCTGAGCACCGGGCTGCCGGGCCGGAGCCCCAGGCCGAGCGCCGCTGCCATGTTGTCGCCGGTTCCGGTGGCGACGAGCGCGCCGGTCGGCAGGGGCAGACCGTCTCCTACGGTGCCGGCCGCCTCGCCGTGCCCGAGCACCCGGGGCAGCAGCTCGGGGGAGAGCCCGACGTGTTCGAGCACCCTCTCGTCGTACGCTCCGGTCCGCGATGACCACCAGCCGGTGCCGGAGGCGTCGCCCCGGTCCGTGGTGCCGTGGTCCGCGCCGCCGTGGAGCGCCGGGTCCTGGCCGGTGAGCCGCCCGGTGAGGTAGTCGTGCGGCAGCCGTACCGCCCGGGTCGCCGCCACGGCGTCCGGCTCGTGCTCGCGCAGCCAGGCCCATTTGGTCACGGTGAAGGCCGCCGCGGGCACGCTGCCGATGTGGTCCGCCCACCACTGCGGTCCGCCCATTTCCGCCACCAGGCTGTCCCGTTGCGGCGCCGAGCGCACGTCGTTCCACAGCAGTGCGGGGCGTACGGGGCGGCCGTCCGCGCCCAGGGTGACCAGGCCGTGCTGCTGGCCCGCGACCGAGACCGCGGCTGCTCTGCGTACGGCGTCACCGCAGCTGTCGAGCGCGGCGCGCAGGGCCTCCCACCACTGCTCGGGGTCCGATTCGTGGCCTGGGCCGGAGGTCACCATGTGCGGTTCCTGGCCGCGCGCGACGACCTGGCCGGTCGCCGCGTCCACGACAAGGACCTTGACGGACTGGGTGGAGCTGTCGATCCCTACGACGAGCGGTCCCTCGGGTACGGCCATCGGTCGTCACGCCCCTCTTCCCTGTGGCGGATGCTGCCGGCAACGGCGAATGCTGCCCGCATCCTAATTTGTCAACGGGCATGACGAAAAGGCGGCCGGTCCGGACAGGCCGGACCGGCCGCTGCGATTCCCGCCTCCCGGAGAGGCGTGCTACTCCGGAAGCTGTGCCGCCGCCGGATCGAGCACCCGGGCCAGGAAGGAGCGGGTGCGCGGGTGCTGCGGGTCACCGACCACGCGGTCCGGCGTCCCCTGCTCCACGATGACGCCCTCGTCCATGAACACCACCCGGTCTGCGACCTCCCGGGCGAAGCTCATCTCGTGGGTGACGACCAGCATCGTCATCCCCTCCTTCGCCAGCTTCCGCATCACCGCCAGCACATCGCCGACCAGCTCCGGGTCGAGCGCGGAGGTCGGCTCGTCGAAGAGCATCAGCTCGGGCTCCATCGACAGCGCCCGTGCGATGGCCACGCGCTGCTGCTGGCCACCCGAGAGCTTCGCCGGGTAGGCGTCCTCCTTGTCGGTGAGGCCCACCCGCTCCAGGTTGTGCCGGGCTGTGCGCTCGGCCAGCTCCTTGTCCCTGCCGAGGACCCGCCGCTGGGCGATGCCCAGGTTCTCCAGCACCGTCAGATGCGGGAAGAGGTTGAACGCCTGGAAGACCATGCCGATCCCGCGCCGCACCCGGTCGATGTCCACATCCGGGTCGGTCACCTCCGTCCCGGCGACGCTCACCTTCCCGGAGGTCGGCTCCTCCAGCAGGTTCACACAGCGCAGCAGGGTGGACTTGCCGGAGCCGGACGGGCCGATCACACAGACGACCTCACCGCGCTTCACGCTCAGGTCGATGCCCTTGAGGACCTCGAGATCACCGAAGGACTTGTGCAGTCCCTCGATCTGGATCGCCTCGCCGGACTCCGCCGGTGTGCCGGGCCCGCCGTCCTTCTTCTTTATGGACGCTGCCATCGTCTCTCTCACCTGGCCTTCGCCGTACGGGCCTCCAGCCGGCGGACCAGATGGCCCAGCGGGAGGGTGATGACCAGGTACAGCAGCCCGGCTATCAGGATCGGGGTCATGCTCTGGTGCTGGTTGAGCGCGTCCCGGCCGAACTTGGCCAGCTCGTACTGCCCCAGCGACAGCCCCAGCAGATAGACCAGGGAGGAGTCCTTGGTCAGCAGGATCAGCTCGTTGGTCAGCGGCGGGAGCACGATGCGGAACGCCTGCGGGATGACGATGGAGATCATCGCGCGCGGCTGGGACATGCCCAGCGAGCGTGCGGCCTCCATCTGGCCCTTGGGAACCGCCTGGATGCCGGCGCGGATCGTTTCCGCCATGTAGGCGGCACCGACCAGGCCGAGGGCCAGCATCACGGTGACGTACTGGTTGATGGCCACCTGGAAGGCCAGCGGGACACCGTAGCCGAAGGCGATGAAGACCAGCAGTGCGGGGACGCCCCGGAAGAACTCGATGTAGGCGACCGCCAGCCAGCGGTACGGCGGCACCTGGGAGAGCCGCATCAGCGCCAGGATCAGTCCCAGGGTGAGGCCGAACGCGAAGCCGATCACGGTGTAGATGATCGTGTTGCCCAGCGCGGTGGTGACGATCTCCGGGAACTGCTCCTTGGCGACCTCGACGTCGAAGAAGGCGCGCTGTATCTCGCCCCAGTTCGCGGCCATCGCGACCACCAGGACCACCAGGACGAGCACGCCGTACTGCGCCGTACGGATCAGCCGGATCCGCTGGCGCCGGGGGAGGCGACGATTCACTTCGCGGACTCCTCGGGGGCCTTGCCGAACCACTTCTTGTAGATCTCGTCGTAGCTGCCGTCCGACTTGGCCTTCTTGAGTACGCTGTTGACCTTCTTGCGCAGCGCGTCGTTGCCGGTGCGGACGCCGAGGCCGTACTGCTCGCCGGTGTCGAACTCGGCGGTCACCTTGGTGTCCTTGTTCTCCTTGACGTAGTCGTAGAGCACGCCGTTGTCGTTGATGCCGGCATCCACCTGGCCGGTCTTGACCGCGGTCAGCAGCAGCGCGAGGTCCTCGAACTGGACGGTCTCGACCCCGTCGCCCTCCTTCTTCGCGTACTCCGCGCCGGTGGTGGACTGCTGGACGCCGAGCTTCTTGCCCTTGAGGTCGCCGAGGGACTTGTAGTCCTCGTCCTTCTTGACGATCAGAGCCTGGGTCGCCTCGAAGTAGGGGCTGCTGAAGTCGAGGTTCTTCTTCCGGACGTCGGTGATCGTCATCCCCGCCGCGGCGATGTCGCACTTGCTGGCGTTGAGGTCCTCACCGGTCTGGATTCCCTCGAAGGGTGTGTCCACGACCTTCTGCTCGACGTCCAGCTCCTTGGCGACCAGGTCGACGACGTCGACGTCGAACCCGACCACCTTGTCGCCCTTCTTCATCTGGAACGGCGCGTACGGCAGGTGGGTGCAGGTGGTGAGCTTGCCCTCCTCCACCAGCGAGATCGTGGAACCGTCGCCCTTGGCCTCGGTGCTGGAGCAGGCGGTGGTGGCGGCCAGCAGTCCGATGGACGCGACGGCCGCGAGAAGAGGGAGGGACCTACGTGACGGCTGGGATGACACAGTGCCTCCAGAGGGATCGCCTCGGCTGACTGGGCGACAAGATCGGTAAGTTTTGCTGAATCCTGCCACCGGGCCCCCCGCCTTGTCGCGGCTGTGCGTGTTGCGACCGGATAACGCCACCCGGAGTGTTCCGGTCGTACCTGCCACTGCCCGGCGAAAGGTCTGCGGGAGCTCCGGGGCCTGTTCCGGCGCCGGTCAGGCGCTGTGCTCAAGATCCGCGCGCACGACTCGATGGCGCAGCGGACGTCCGGCCCGCAGGCATTCCGCTTCGTCGGCGACGGCGGCGCCGAGCCGCTCCAGCTCGTTGCCGAGCGCGCCCGCGAGGTGCGGCGTCAGCGTGACGTTGGGCAGCCCGTACAGCGGGGAGCCGGGCGGCAGGGGCTCGGGATCGGTGACGTCCAGCAGGGCGGAGAGACGGCCCGAGGAGAGTTCGGCGGTGAGGGCGTCCGTGTCGACGAGGGCACCCCGGGCGGTGTTGATCAAGGTCGCACCGTCCGGCATCAGGGCCAGCCGCCGTGCGTCGAGCAGCCGCCGGGTCGAGGGCAGGTCGGGCGCGTGCACGCTGAGGATGTCGCTGGAGGCGACCAGCTCGTCCAGCGGCAGCCGCCGCACGCCGAGCGCCGCGGCGTCCGGGGCGGACAGCCGGGGATCGTGCACGGCCGTCTCGAAGTCGAAGGGGCGCAGCAGCTCGAGGACACGGCGACCGGTCCTGGACGCGCCGATGATGCCGACCCGGCGCCGGTAGTTGCCGAGTGAGGCGGTCTCGCCGGTCTCCGGGAGACGGTGTTCGGCGGCGTACCGCGCCCGGATGCGGAACACGTCCTTGCCGGCCAGCAGCATCGCGCCCAGGGTGAACTCCGCGACGGGGAGCGCGTTGGCGACGGCGGCGGAGGAGACCAGCAGTCCACGTTCCCAGCAGGCACTGGTGACATGCGCCTTGACGCTCCCCGCCGAGTGCAGCACGGCACGCAGCCGGGGCATCGTGTCCAGCACCTCGGCCGTGAGCGGGGCGCAGCCCCAGCCGGTGATCAGCACCTCCGCGTCGGCGAGCGCGACGCCCCCCGAAGCCTCGGGCACCGGGGCGGCGCCGTCCGGCATCCGGTAGCAGGAGGCCAGCCGTGCCCGGACGGGGGCGGGGAAGAGCCGGGGCAGATGGTGCGGGTCCATCGCGAAGAGCACTGCCGGCAGCGCGGATGAATCGGACATCTCGGACACGGAAGATCCCCCGTTTGGCGACGCGGACGGCGGGCGAGCACGGCGCCCGGCAGGCCCCGGATCTGAACAGACCCCGGATCTGAACAGACCCCAGGTCTGAGCAGACCCTAGCGTTCTCCCCTGCCCGTCAGTGCAGGGTGCGGACGCAGGGCAGCTCCGCCCATACCGCGTGGCCCTGCGCCCGGTCGTCCGGGCGGACGCCCCACTCGTCGGCGAGCACGCTGACCAGCAGCAGGCCGCGTCCGCTCTCGCCGTCGGCGTCCACGGCGCCCACCGTGCGGGCGTACGGGCGCAGGGGGCGGCCGCCGCCTTCGTCGGTGACCTCCAGCCGCAGCCTTACGCCGATTACCCAGAGTTCGCAGCTGACCTTCTCGCTGTCCGTATGCCGCACGGCATTGGTGAACAGCTCGGACACCAGGAGCTGTGCGTCCCCGCAGGAGTCCTCGGCAACGCCCCATTCCCGCAGCCGGTCCAGAACGCGGCGGCGCGCCTCCCCGACGGACGTGTCCCGCGCGGGGAGGTGAAATGCGTCCCTGAGGGGCCGCGTGACAGCGCTGCTGCCGGCGCGGTGCTCATGGGGAAGAGTCTCTTTGGGGAGAGCCTCACGGGGAGAAGCCACCGGTCCACTATGGGCCCGTAGGGAGCCGATGGCAAGGAACAGGCTGCAAATTGCAGAAACGCAGGGAGTCGCCTGTCGTTCGACCGGTCGTTCGTGTCAAACTGCGCTCTCATGAAGGCAGTTGGAGGCGGGCGATAGTGGCTGACTTGCGTTCGGGCGGCGGTGCTCCCACTGTCCTGCGGGTGGTGCTGGGTAGGCGATTGCAGCAATTGAGGGAGAAGTCCGGCCTTTCGTACGAAGAGGCCGGTCACGCCCTCGATGTGACGCACGCCACTGTCCGCAGGATGGAAAAGGCCGAAGTCGGTCTCCGTATTCCGTATGTCGAGAAACTCCTGCGGACCTACGGAGTCACCGAGTCGGAGGAAATCGAGGGATTCGTCTCCTTGGCCAGGGAGGCGAACCAGCCCGGCTGGTGGCACCGCTATCGCGATGTGCTGCCCGAGTGGTTCAGCGCCTTCGTGAGCCTGGAGAGCGAATCCGAGCTCATCCGCGCCTATGAACCGCATTATGTCCCGGGACTTCTCCAGACCTCCCGGTATGCACGGGCCGTGCTGCGGTCCGGGATGCCGCATGCGCCGGAGGAGGAGATCGAGCGGCAGGTCGCTCTCCGGCTGGAGCGTCAGGCCGTACTGGGCCGTGCGGAGCCTCCGCTGGTGTGGATCGTGATCGACGAGACCGTGCTGCGCCGGTCCATCGGCGGCCGCGAGGTGATGGCCGAGCAGATCGAGCACCTGATCAAGGCAACCGAGCTGCCGTACGTCAACCTCCAGATCATGCCGTACAGCGCCGGTTCGCATCCGGCGATGTACGGACCCTTCCACCTCTTCCGCTTCCCGGTGGAGGAGCTTCCCGACGTCGCCTGTACGGAGAACCTGGTCGGAGCCGCTTACTACGACCAGCGTGAGGACGTATCGGCGTTCCTGGAGGCCCTGGACCGGATGTGCGGGCAGGCCGCTCCACTGAACCGGACCGCGGGTCTCCTCAACGCACTGCGCAAGGAGATCTGAACCATGGATCGCATCTACAGCGGCATGCCCGCCGAACAGCTCGGCCGTGAAGGCTGGCGCAAGCCCTGGAGCGGGGGCAACGGCGGCAGTTGTGTCGAGGCACTGAGGCTCCACGACGGACGGGTGGCGCTGCGGCAGTCGGAGGACCCGTCGGGCCCGGCGCTCATCTACCCGCACCAGGCCATCGAGAACTTCATCCGGGGCGCGAAGGCCGGCGAGGCCGACTTCCTGCTCGCCTGACCCGCACGAGAACGCATGAGCTGGTGCCACTGACCCGGCACCACAGAGCAGGTACCACACAGCAGGTACCACTGACCAGGTACCACGAACGGAGAACGACGTGTCCGAAGCGGGCTTCACCCCCGAACAGATCGACACCACCACAGCCCATCCCGCGCGGATGTACGACTACTACCTGGGGGGCCGGGACAACTACGAGGTGGACCGGGAGGCTGCGGAACGAGTGCTGGAACTGGCGCCGGAGATCCGCGTCAGCGCCCGTGGCAACCGCGCGTTCATGCACCGCGCGGTGCGCACGGTGGTGGACCGGGGCATCCGCCAGATCATCGACATCGGCACCGGCATCCCCACTTCGCCCAACACGCATGAGGTCGCCCGCCAGGTCTCGGACAACGTCCGGGTCGTGTACGTCGACAACGACCCGATAGTGGCCACCTACGCCGGTGCCAAGCTGACGAACGAGGGTGACGCGGGCTTCGTGCTGGCCGACATCCGCGACCCCAAGGCAATCATCGAGCATCCGACGATCCGCGAGCTGATCGACTTCGATGAGCCCGTCGCCCTGATGCTGATGGCCGTCCTGCACTTCGTACAGGACGAAGAGGGTCCGGCGGGGATCGTCGCCGCGCTCACCGAGCAGCTCCCGGCGGGCAGTTGTCTCGCCCTCACCCACATCACCGACGACTTCCGCACCGAGGACGGCGTCCTGAGCGAGGCGACCGGTGTGTACAAGAAGGCAACCGCCACCTTGAACCTCCGCCCTTACGACGAGATCCTCCCGCTCTTCGAAGGCTTCGAGCTGCTGGAACCGGGCCTGGTCCAGATGCCGTTGTGGCGCCCGGACGGCCCGGTCCCGCAGGGGGCGGAACTGCGTCAGTACGTCGGATACGGGGGTGTCGGCGTCAAGGGCGGTGTCAGCGCCGGCGTCACGGCCGGATAACGGCTTCTCCGTCCCCGGCCGTGTCCAGGGCGGAGAGGGTGAAGGAGAAGCGGGCCGGGCCCGCTGCCAGCCGGTGCTGCGGCAGGACCCCCGGCCCGCAGGACGCGGAACCGATGCCGTGCTGCGCGTGGTCCAGATGGACGTGCACCGTGTCGCCAGGCACCAGATCGGGGGTGTGCGTGGCGGCATCGAGCGCTTCATCGGTCCAGCGCCGGGCGGTCAGCCAGAAGTGGTCCTCCCCGGCATCGACCCGCAGCCCGGCACCGGTGCCGTCGTGCAGCTCAGTCCAGCGCACGTCGGCACGGGCGCCGTTCTCCTGCGGGCGGACATAGGGCGTCTGCATGGCGTCGACCCCGCTCGCCCAGCGCCCGACCACCGAGGCGGCCCGGGTGTCCGGATAGGCCTCACCCGGCCCGCCGCCGAACCAGCGCACCTGGTCGTACGCGGCAGGCAGCTCCAGCCGTACGCCGAGCCGCGGCAGCGGGCAGTCCCACTCACCCTCGGGCTCGACGGTGACGATCAGCCGCAGCGGGTCCCGCTCCCCGCCGGCCCAGCTCCACCGGTAGACCGTACGCAGGGCCAGGTCGCTCGCGGCCGGCGCGATCCGGCTGTGCACGGCCAGCGCCTCGCCGTCCGTCTCGACGGCGTCCACCCGGTGCCGCATCCGGTGCAGGCCCAGCTCGCGCCAGGCCGCGCCCGGTCCGCTGCCCGGGACCCAGGGCGCCCCCTCGTCGTTGTCGGTGGGCGCCCGCCACACGTCCAGCCGCAGCCCCCGCACGGGCACGGCGCCCAGCCGGGTCAGGGCGCCGGTGGCGGCGTCGAAGACGGCCGGGCCCAGTGTGAGGCGCTGCCCGTCGCGGTGCGGTGCCACCCCTCGGCCCGTCTCATCGCGGCCCCGGGCGGGTGCGGGTGCGGGCAGTTGCGCCCAGGCCACAAGGTGCCCGCCTGGTGCCCAGGATGTGTCTCCGGCCAGCACCGCACGCAGTGTCCACATCGCCTCCCCGTGCCGGTCCGTCGACGGCGGTGCGGGCAGGGCCAGTTCGGCCGAACCCCCCGCGGGCACGGCGGGCAGCGGCAGGGTGCCGGCGCCGACGGCCTCGCCGTCGACCTCGTAGGACCACTCCAGCGAGAGGTGGGTGAGGTCCGCGAAGTCGTGGAGGTTGGCGACCCGGACCGTACCGGCGGCGCCGTCGCCGGTGAGACGGACCGGCTCGATCACCTTCTTGTACTCGACGAGTCCGGGGGAGGGGGTGCGGTCAGGGAAGACCAGGCCGTCGCAGACGAAGTTGCCGTCGTGCACCTCCTCGCCGAAGTCGCCGCCGTAGGCGAAGTACGGCTGCCCTTCCTCGGTGTGCCGCAGCAGCCCGTGGTCGTTCCATTCCCAGACGAAGCCGCCCTGGCAGCGCTCGTATGCCTCGAACAGCCGCTGGTACTCGCTCAGCCCGCCCGGCCCGTTGCCCATGGCGTGGGCGTACTCGCACAGGATGAAGGGCTTGGCGGGGCCCTCGCGGCGACCGATCTCCTCGACCTCGGCGTGCGAGGCGTACATCCGGCTGTGCAGATCGGAGTCGGGGTAGGCGTAGTCGTTCTCGTAGTGGATCGGCCTGGAGGGGTCACGGGAGCGGATCCAGCGGGCCATGGCGGTCAGTCCGCTGCCGCTGCCGCACTCGTTGCCCAGTGACCAGATGACGACCGAGGGGTGGTTCTTGTCGCGTTCGACCATCCGCCGGGCGCGGTCCAGCAGCGCCGGGGTCCAGCGCTCGTCGTCCACGGGGTTGCCGCGCCAGTCGACGTGGGTGAAGCCGTGGGTCTCCAGATCGCACTCGTCGATCACCCACAGCCCCAGCTCGTCGCACAGGTCGAGGAAGGCGGGATGCGGCGGACAGTGACTGGTGCGCACCGCGTTGATGTTGTGCTGCTTCATCAGCACCACGTCCCGCCGCATCGTCTCCTCGTCCAGTGTGCGGCCGGTCTCCGGGTGGAACTCGTGCCGGTTGACGCCGCGGAAGAGGAGACGGCGGCCGTTCGCCCGCAGCACGCCGTCCTCGACGGCGACCGTGCGGAAGCCGATCCGGAAGGGCACCGACTCGCCGCCCGTGGTGAGCGTCGCGTCGTACAGCCGGGGAGTCTCGGCAGTCCATGGCTCGACCGGCACCCGTGCCGTGGCACCGGTCTCCAGTTCGAGGCCGAGCCCGGGTACGGAGACCCGTCCGCCGGGCTCGCTGAGCACCCGGAGCACACCGTGGCCGTCCCGGTGGTCGTAGGCCGAGTGCACGGTGAAGTCCGCGACGGACCCCTGCGGCCGGTGCAGCAGGGCGACCGTACGGAAGATGCCCGGCAGCCACCACATGTCCTGGTCCTCGAGATAACTCCCCGCGGACCACTGGTGCACCCGTACGGCCAGCACGTTCCCCCGGGGGCGCAGCAGCCGTCCGACCTCGAACTCGTGCGGCAGCCTGCTTCCCTGGAAGTCCCCCAGCTCCTGGCCGTTGAGCCAGACCCGGGCGCAGGACTCGACGCCGTCGAAGCGCAGCACACACCCACCGCCGCCCGGCCAGTCCGCCGGCAGGTCGAAGACCCGGCGGTGGTCGCCGGTCGGGTTCTCGTCGGGGACGTGGGGCGGGTCGACCGGAAACGGGTAGCGGGTGTTGGTGTACGCGGGCGCGCCGTGCCCCTGGAGCACCCAGTGGCCCGGCACGGTGACGGTGTGCCAGCCGGGGTCGGTGCCCGGGTCGAAGCCGTCCCCGGCGAACGAGGCGTCATGGGCCTCGGCTGTGGGCGAGAGCCGGAAGTGCCAGCTGCCGTCGAGGATCAGCCGACGGGCGTCGGAGCGCGCGTACCAGGCGCGGGGCGGCAGCGTGCCGCGTCCGGGCGAAACGTCCGCGTAGTAGGGGGAGTCAGGGGTGTTGCCCATCGTTCTCCTTGGTTCGGGGCGTGCTGCGGCTGAGAGGCTGTCGGGCGGCCTCTTGCCCCGATACTCCATCGCTGTCGGTGAGGGAGGCATGACAGAGTGATCACCATGTCGATGCCACCGCCGCCCGCACAGCCGCCGGGCCAGCCGCATGGCCAGCCGTCCGGTCAGCCACAGTTCTACCCCTACCCGCCATCGGACGCGGGGGGAACCTCTGGAGGCCCGGGAACCCCAGGAGCCTCCGGCTCCCCGGGGTCGCCGGGGCATCCGGGGACTGGCGGTCCCGGCAGTCCCGGCGGTTTCGGGCCGCCCGGCTCCGGCGGCTTCGGCCCGCCCGGTCCGGGCGGCTGGCAGCCGCCCCCGCCACCCGGCGGCGGCAGCCGTAAGACGGTGACAGCCATCGTGGTGGCCGCGGTGGTCGCGGTCGCGTTGATAGCCGGAGCGGTGCTGGCTCTCGACGGCGGCGACGGCAAGGACACGGCGGCCGACGACTCGCCCAGCCCTTCGGCGTCGTCGAGCTCCCCGGAGCCGGAGCCCACCGGCATCCCCACGGAGGAGCCGGACGACTACCCGACCGAGGAGCCGGACGACTACCCGACGGAGGAGGAGAGCCCCGACTTCGAGTCCATCCTGCCGACGCCGAGCAGCGGCCCCCGACCCGCGTACCAGATGGAGGTCGGCGACTGCTTCGACGTCGAGAAGGACAAGAACGGGCAGGCTGAGCCCGCCGACTGCTCCGCCGCGCACGATGCCGAGGTGGTGCACCAGGAGAAGCTGACGCGGGAGTACGACACCGACAGCGCGGTCCGCGACGCGGCGGACTCCCTGTGCGAGACCCCGATGAAGAACGAGGCGCGCGGCCACTCGGCGGTGGGCGGGACCCTCGTCCAGTACCCGCGGGCCTCGGGGACGCGGCTCGGCCTGCGGACGGTCACCTGCAGCCTCACCGCGGGGGAGGGCAAGAAGCTCTACCAGCGCATTTCCTGAACGGGCGTTACCCGAGTCCCTCCCGGTCGTTCAACAGGTCGCCGGGCAATCCGTCTGACATCAAGGACAGCTGACGGTGAATCACGGCCGACGGCGAACGAAATGCTGGGCAGGGGGACTTCTCTCACCGACGCAGTGCTGCTACTACTCAGTACGCCAGAAGTTCTCCATGTCACCCCACCATGAGAGGCTCCATGAAGCTGCGCAGATGGGCGGGCACGGCCACCGCTGTGTCCCTCTTCCTCGGACTGACCACCCTCACCTCAGGAGTCGCCTCCGCCGCCCCGGCAGAGGCCGCTTCCTCGTATGTGGCGCTGGGCGACTCCTACTCCTCCGGAGTCGGCGCCGGCAACTACGATTCCGGCAGCGGCGCCTGCAAGCGCAGCGCCAACGCGTACCCCGAGCTGTGGAGTGCCGCGAACTCCCCGGCCTCCTTCGACTTCACGGCCTGCTCCGGCGCCCGTACCGGCGATGTCCTCGCCAACCAGCTCGGCCCGCTCGACTCCGGCACGACGCTGGTGAGCATCAGCATCGGCGGCAACGACGCGGGCTTCGCCGACGCCATGCAGACCTGCGTCCTCCAGGGCGAGAGCGCGTGCCTCTCCCGCATCCAGCAGGCGCGCACCTACATCGCCAACAGCCTGCCCGCCAAGCTCGACACGGTCTACAACGCCATCAGCGCCAAGGCACCGTCCGCCCAGGTGGTCGTCCTCGGCTACCCCCGGATGTACCAGCCGAACGGCGGCTGCTGGTTCGGTCTGAGCGAGAGGTCGCGGGCCGCCATCAACTCCGCTTCCGACGACCTCAGTGACGTCACCGCCAAGCGTGCCGCCGATCACGGCTTCGACTACGGCGACGTGCGGCCGGCCTTCGCCGGTCACGAGATCTGCTCCGACGACGAGTGGCTGCACAGCGTCACCTGGCCGATCGGCGACTCCTACCATCCGACCGCCGCGGGCCAGTCCGGCGGCTACTACCCGGTGATGGAGAACGCGGCCTGAGCCTGGACGCCGCCTGACTCCTGACCGCCTGCTGTCCGCATCACCGCGTAGCACCGTGCATCACGGACGCGGGGCCGGAGTGTGTCCGGCCCCGCGTCTACACGCGTCACGCCGCCGTGTTCACCCCTCGCTGAGCACGGTGGCGAGCGCGGCCCCGGGGTCGGGCTCGGCAGGGCCCGCCGGCCACCAGCGGCCGCGCTCCCTGCGGTAGGGCCACCACCGCCCGTCCCGGCCGTACCGCAGCTGGACGCCGGAACCCGCGACCGTCCAGCGGTTGCCGTCCGCGCGCAGCACGCGGCCGCTCTCCGCACGGCCCTCCTCCTCCGGCCACAGCGCGGCGAGCTGATCGCTCACCCGCGCCAGCGCGTCCGGTTCCGGAGACCACGCCTCCTCCAGTACGGCAAGCGCCTCCGCGCCCCCGAACTCCCAGGCACGCACGGCGGGTTCGAGCTCGGCGGAGGTACGGCCGCCGGCTGCCGTCAGCCGTTCGCCCACCCGCGGCCCGGGGTGCGCGGCGGCCAGTCGTACGGTGTCCTGCGCTGTCCCGAGCGGCTCCGGCAGCGAGCTGTCCGCGTGCCCGGGCGCGAGTGCTTCGGCGAGCGCGCGCTGGGCCTGCACGGCTGTGGCGGCGACAAGGAACTTCAGTGCCTCGACGTCCAGTTCCTCCGGCGGTGCGGCACCGGAGTCGAGCACGGGCCCGTCGCCCGGGAACTCCACCAGGGCTGGCGGCCCGGGTGGCGACGGCAGGATGGCGCCCAGCGCGTACGCCTCCTCCGCGTCGACCCCCGCGGGCCCCTCCCCGGCCGCCGTACCGTCCGCGTAAGAGCCCGAGCCCGCCGAGGCGCCCTCGGACTCCGCGCTCTCCCGCGCGCCGCGTGCCGCGCTGCGGGTCTGGAGCTCGTCCAGCAGCGCCCGCTCGCCGCGCCCGCGCAGCAGCAGCAGCACGAACGGGTCCTGGTCCAGCAGGCGGGCCATCTGGTAGCAGAGCGCGGTGGTGTGCAGGCAGTGGTCCCAGGCTTCGCAGCCGCACTCGGGGTCCAGATCGCCGATGCCGGGCAGGAGTTCGACTCCGGCCCCCGCCGCGTCCTCGACCAGCCGGGGAGGCATGTCGCGGTCCAGCAGGGCGGCCAGGTGCCCGGCCTCGCCGGAGACGACATCCAGCAGCCGGTCCCAGCTCTCCGCACCGAGCTGTTGGAGCAGCACGTCGGCACGGTGCGGCGTGCCGTCACGGTCCCGTACCACCGCCGTGATCCGGCCGGGGCGCACCGACACCGCGCCGACCGCGCCCTGACGGGCGTACTTCCGGCCCTGCTTGAGCTGCTGGGTGTCCAGAGCGGTGTCCTCCAGGGCCTTGAGCCAGGTGAGGCCCCACCAGCTCTGGGCGAAGCCGCGCCCGTGGGCGGGCGGCAAGGCGGCGAAGGTGCGCTCGTCCTCGTATTCGGAGTTCATCGGTCGGTCCCCCGCAGCTCGACGAGTTCGGCCAGTTCGTTGTCGGTGAGTTCGGTGAAAGCGGCCTCGCCCGAGCCCAGTACGGCATCGGAGAGCGCCTGCTTGCGCTCCAGCATCGCGGCGATGCGGTCCTCGATGGTGCCCTCCGCGATCAGCCGGTGCACCTGCACCGGCCTGGTCTGCCCGATGCGGTAGGCGCGGTCGGTGGCCTGAGCCTCGACTGCCGGGTTCCACCAGCGGTCGAAGTGGACGACGTGCTCGGCGCGGGTGAGGTTGAGGCCGGTGCCCGCCGCCTTCAGCGAGAGGAGGAAGACCGGCTCCGTGCCGGACTGGAAGTGGTCGACCATCTCCTCGCGCCGCGCCACGGGCGTGCCGCCGTGCAGCAGTTGGGAGGGTACGCCGCGACCGGCCAGATGCCGCTCGATGAGCCGAGCCATCTGCACGTACTGGGTGAACACCAGCACGGACGCCTCCTCGGCGAGGATCGTGTCCAGCAGTTCGTCCAGCAGCTCCAGCTTCCCGGAACGGCCCCGCAGCGTCGCCGGTTCGGCCTCCTTGAGGTACTGGGCGGGGTGGTTGCAGATCTGCTTCAGGGCGGTCATCAGCTTGACGACCAGGCCGCGCCGGGCGAGGCCCTCGGCCGCGGAGATGTCGGCGAGGACTTCGCGCACCACGGCCTCGTACAGCCCCACCTGCTCGGGGGTGAGCGAAACGGCGCGGTCGGTCTCGGTCTTGGGAGGCAGCTCCGGGGCGATGCCGGGATCGGACTTGCGCCGCCGCAGCAGGAAGGGGCGCACCAGGCGGGTGAGCCGCTCGGTCGCCGCGGGGTCGGCGGAGCCCTCCACCGCGTCCGCGTACTCCCGGCGGAAGGTGCCGAGCCGGCCGAGCAGGCCGGGAGTCGTCCAGTCGAGGATCGCCCACAGTTCGGAGAGGTTGTTCTCGACCGGGGTGCCGGTCAGCGCGATACGGGCGCGGGCGGGCACGGTGCGCAGCTGCTTGGCGGTCGAGGAGAACGGGTTCTTCACGTGCTGGGCCTCGTCCGCGACGACCATGCCCCAGCCGGAACCGGGTATCCCGGCGAGGTGTTCCGCGTCGACCCGCATGGTGCCGTAGGTGGTGAGCACGAACTCGCCACCGGCGAGCTCCCGCAGGCTCCGGGAACTGCCGTGGTAGCGGCGGACCGGCGTGCCCGGGGCGAACCTCTCGATCTCGCGCTGCCAGTTTCCCAGCAGCGACGCGGGACAGACCACCAGGGTGGGCCCGGCCGATCCGGGATCCTGCTGACGGTGCAGATGGAGCGCGATGAGGGTGATGGTCTTGCCCAGGCCCATGTCGTCGGCGAGGCAGCCGCCGAGGCCCAGCGAGGTCATCCGGTGCAGCCAGCCGAGTCCGCGCAGCTGGTAGTCGCGGAGCGTCGCGGTGAGCGCGGTGGGCTGCGCCACGGGGGAGGCGTCGGGGCGCTCAGGATCGGAAAGCCGCTCCCGCAGCGTCTCCAGCCAGCCGCTCGCCCGTACCTCGATCCGCTCGCCGCGGTCCTCGGCGGTACCGGTGAGCACGGTGCGCAGCGCCTCTACCGGGGTGAGCTTGTGGTCCTGCCGCTCACGCGCCCGGCGTACCGCCTCCGGGTCCACCAGCACCCACTGGTCGCGCAGGCGTACGACGGGCCGCCCGGCCTCGGCGAGCTGGTCCAGCTCGGAGCGGGTCACCTCCTGGCCGCCGACGGCGAAGCGCCAGCTGAAGCTGAGCAGCGCGTCGGCGGAGAGCGTGGCGGGCGGCCCGGACGGGGACTTCGCCCCCGCCCCCGCTCCCTGCCCGTACTCCTCCTGCGGGCCGTGGCCGGAGTCGACGACCGCGCGTGCGGTCAGCTGCCGGGCCAGCTCAGCGGGCCAGTGCACGACGATCCCCGCGGCTTCCAGCGCACGGGTGGCGGCGGACCCCAGCAGATCGGTGATCTCCTCGTCCGCGAGTTCGACGGAGTCCGGTACGGCAGCCGACAGCAGCGGTGTCAGCGGCTCCCAGGCGGCCGCCGCCCGGCGCAGGGTCAGCAGGGTGTCCGTACGGGCGCGCGGACCGAAGCCCGCGGCCACCGGGGAGCTGCCCGCCCACACCTCGGCCGCGTCGGCCATCAGCCCCGGGTCGGTGAGGCTGTGCAGCTGGAGCACGGCACGGAAGCGTGCGGTGGCCGCGCCGTCCTCGGTGAGTCCGGGGACCTCGACGCGCAGCGACAGGCGCACCCCCGCGTCATGCCCGGCGGCGACGTCGGCGGCCCAGTTCCGCAGCTCCGGGAGCCGTTGCGGTGCCTGGGCCGCGTAGGCGGGGCCGCCGGTGGCCAGCTCGGCGGCGGGGCTGCGCGGCAGCGCGTCGGCGACGGCGTCGAGGAAGGCGCGCAGCAGCCGCTCGGGCTCCGGAAGCCGGAGCGGCGCGGCCTCACCGTCACCGGGCGGCAGGGAAGGATCGAGCGGTACCGCATGGGCGTACGGCGGCATGGCCGCGGCGAGATCCCGTATCCGGAAGGTGTCCTCGGGGTCCAGGGGAGCGAACCGCCAGGCGTCGTGCCCCTCCGGGCTGAGCCCCGGCAGGAGCCTGCCCCGTGCCGCGAACTGCAGGCCCAGCACGGCGACGGAACCCCAGTAGGCCGCGGCCCCCGGGGGCGCGGCTTCGTCTCCGGACGCGACTTGGGCTTCCACGCGGGCGCGGGCGCGGGTCAGCAGGGGAAGGGCCTCCCGCACCGGGAGGACGAGAGCCGGTACGGTCCTCGTCCCGATGCCGTCGTCGATGCCGTTGTCGCTGTCGCCGGCGTCGTCACGGGGGAGGACGACGGAGAGTTCCTCGGTGTGCGTGTCGGACACGGGCGGAGTGCCGTCCGGGTGCCAGAAGGCCACCCGGCCCAGGCGCGGCGGGTCCGCGGGCAGGAAGACGGCCGCGCAGTGCGCCGGATCGGTGAGCGGAGCGGGGGCGGAAGGGGTCCGGGTCACGTCGCTGGTTCGTTCCTCAAATTTGACTAGTGAAGCGGAGCGGCCGAGGGTACCGCATGCTGGAAGCCTGGGCGAACACCACTCAGAGGCTCCCGGAAGGAACCGGCTCAGCTGCACAGGCGTTCAATGGAGAGAGCGGTGGCTGCCGCTGCCGCGAAGGAGGCATGGAGATGACCAACAGAGGCAAGATCGCTGTCGGGGGCGTGGCCGTCGGCCTGCTCCTGTGGGCGGTGACGTCCTTCTGGATCGCGCTGCTCGTCATGGTCGGGGTGCCCGTGATCGCTTATGTGGCACTCGACCCCTCACAGCGGCGCAAGCTGCGCCGCGTGAGCCGCAAGGAGCTGGGTCGCTAGGGCCTGAGCGAAGGCGCGCGGTGCCGCGCGCGGCCCGTCGGGCGGCATGACCGGGGTCAGGCCCGGTCACGCGGCCGGGGTCGGCCTGGGTCCGAGGAGCTGGACTGCCGAGTGGCCAGGACAAGAAAGCACGCCGCCTCGTCCGTGTACGACGTCATCCGCCATCCCCCGGCCGCCAGCAGCGGGCGGAGGTTGGGCTCCGCCCGCAGATCCTCCGGTGCCAGGCGTCTGCCTTTGCGGGCCGCCAGCGCCGCTCGTCCGACGGGATGGAAGAGTGCCAGCGAGCCGCCCTCGCGCACCACGCGCGCCAGCTCCCGCACGCCCGCCTGCGGCCGAGGCAGATGGCCGAGCAGCCCGGCTGCGAACACCGCGTCGACGGAGCCGTCACGCAGCGGCAGCCGGGCCGCGTCGGCGAGCAGCAGCGTCCCGGCCTGCCGCCGCCCGGCGCGAGCTGCCTCCGAGAGCATTGCAGGAGTGACGTCGGCACCCAGGACGGTGCCGTGCGGGCCGACGGCGGCGCGCAGCGGCTCCAGTGCTCTGCCGGTGCCGCAGCCCGCGTCGAGCACGGTGTCCCCGGGGTGCATGCCGAGCGCGTCCACCGCCGCCCGGTAGGCTGGGCCGTCCTCGGCGAAGCGCGCGTCCCAGCCGGTCGCCCGTTCGGTGAAGAACTCCTGGATTCCGGTCACTTCGGCGGTCGTCTCGTGGTCCATTGGGGAGGTCTCCATCCGGTCAGAGTTCTGGTGTGCGGGGCCGG
This sequence comes from Streptomyces gossypii, assembly GCF_025165795.1. Taxonomy (GTDB): domain Bacteria; phylum Actinomycetota; class Actinomycetes; order Streptomycetales; family Streptomycetaceae; genus Streptomyces; species Streptomyces gossypii. Next base: position 157,227 of record NZ_JAJAGO010000007.1, on the reverse strand, counting down.
GGAGGTTGCCCACCGTGCCGTCGTGGGTAAGGGTGGCACGGCGGTTGCCAAGGAGAAGGGGGACACGGGGATGGCACTGAACGCAAGCCTCGATTGGTTGCTGGATGATCTGACGCAGCGGATATCGTTCGTCCGTCATGCGCTCGTCCTCTCCAACGATGGGTTGGTGACGGCGAAGAACGAGAGTCTGGACCGGGCGGACGCGGAGCATCTGGCGGCGGTCTCCTCCGGTCTGCACAGTCTCGCGAAAGGCTCGGGCGAGCACTTCCGGGCGGGGCGGGTACGGCAGACGATGATCGAGTTCGACGAAGGCGTGCTCTTCGTCACCGCTGCGGGCGACGGGAGTTGCCTGTGCGTGCTGGCGGGGGCGGACGCCGACATCGGGCAGGTCGCGTACGAGATGACGCTGCTGGTCAACCGGGTCGGCGAGCACCTCGGGGTCGGCACTCGGGACACTCCCTGAGGGATGCCGCCCTACGGCATCTGACAAGACGGCAGCGGTGCCGATGAGCGGTGCCAGAGACTGCCAGGGAACCGGGGCTGCGGTCCCGGGAGTCCGCCCTGGCGGTCTTGGCTGGCCGGAGTACCGGTGTCCCGTCTCATGTGGTCTTGCCCGTGGCCGAGTGGAATCGCGGTTGCCGGTCAGATCACTCCGAGACGGGCAGGCACTCGGCAAGCAGGTCGACGACGTCGCGCCAGGCTCGCCGCGCGTGCCGTGGGTGGTAGCCGACGCCGGGCAGCACGGGCTGGTCGACCGGCGGGTGGTGGAAGGCGTGCAGGGCGCCGCCGTAGACGACGAGGCGCCAGTCGACGCCCGCGGCCTGCATCTCGGCGGTGAACGCGTCCCGTTGTGCGGGCGGCATGATCGGGTCCTCCGACCCGACCCCGGCCCACACCGGGCAGCGGATGCGCGCCGTCTCGGCCGCTCGGCCCGTGGTCAGTGCGTTGACTGTCCCGATCGCGCGCAGGTCGACGCCGTCGCGCCCGAGTTCCAGCCCGATGGCGCCCCCCGTGCCGTAGCCGACGGCGGCGATCCGGTCGGAGTCGGTCCGCGGTTCGTCGCGCAGCACGTCGAGCGCCGCGTGGCCGATGCCCCGCATCCGGCCGGGGTCGGCGAGCAGCGGCATGCAACGGGCCAGCATCTCCTCGGGGTCGCCCAGATAGCGTCCGCCGTGGAGGTCGAAGGCCAGCGCCACATATCCCAGCTCGGCGAGCGCATCGGCCCGGCGGCGCTCGACGTCGCCGGGTCCGGGGCCCTCCGGGCCGAGCAGCACCGCGGGCCGGCGATCGGCGCCGTTCGGGAGCGCGAGGTACCCGATCATCGGTAGACCGTCGGCCGGGTACTCGATCGTGCGCGTGGTAATCGTTGTCATGCGACTGACCGTAGTGATCGTCGAGCCCGCTCGGGCCGGTGTTCTGCCACTGGCAGAACGCCGCGGGGTGCCCCTGAGAAGCTGTTGTCCTACCCCGGTGGGGGTAGGACAACAGCTTCTCAGATGCGGCGACGGCTCACAGATCGTTCGCTGGACTCGACGGCCGGCAGACGCGCCTCAGAGCTTGCCGACGTCGAGGACCTTGATGACTGCCTGGCCCTCCTCGTCGGAGGCGGTCAGGTCGACCGCGGCGGAGATGCCCCAGTCATGGTCGCCGTTCGGGTCGGCGAACGTCTGGCGGACGCGCCACAGCCGCTCGGCCGGTTCCTCCTCGATCCGCAGCAGTTTGGGGCCGCGGGCGTCGGGGCCGGTTCCCAGATCGTCGTACTCCTCCCAGTAGCCGTCCATCGCCTGGGCCCAGGCGTCGGCGTCCCAGCCGGAGTCGCCGTCCAGCTCGCCGAGTTCCCGTACCTTGTCCAGCGCCGCCAGCTCCACCCGGCGGAACAGTGCGTTGCGCACCAGGACGCGGAAGGCACGCGGGTTGGCGGTGACGGGTTTGACCTGGTCGGCGCGTTCCTGCGCCTCCTCGGCCGTCTCGTCCTCGGGATTGGCCAGCTGCTCCCACTCGTCCAGCAGGCTGGAGTCGACCTGGCGGACCATCTCGCCCAGCCACTCGATGATGTCCTGGAAGTCCTCGGACTTGAGATCGTCCGGCACGGTGTGCTGCAACGCCTTGTAGGCGCTGGCCAGATAGCGCAGCACGATGCCCTCGGTGCGGGCGAGTTCGTAGTGGCCGACGAACTCCGTGAACGTCATCGCCCGTTCGTACATGTCCCGGATCACGGATTTGGGCGAGAGCGGATGGTCACCCACCCAGGGGTGCGACTTGCGGTAGACGCCGTAGGCGTGGAAGAGCAGCTCCTCCAGCGGCTGGGGGTAGCTGATGTCCATCAGCCGCTCCATCCGCTCCTCGTACTCGATGCCGTCCGCCTTCATCTGGCCGATGGCCTCGCCTCTTGCCTTGTTCGTCTGCGCGGCGAGGATCTGCCTCGGGTCGTCCAGGGTCGACTCGACGACCGAGACCATGTCCAGCGCGTAGGACGGCGAATCAGGCTCCAGCAGCTCGAACGCGGCGAGCGCGAAGGTGGAAAGCGGCTGGTTGAGCGCGAAGTCCTGCTGGAGGTCGACGGTGAGCCGGATGCGGCGCCCGTCGGGCCCGGCCGCGCTCTCGTCCAGCTGCTCCACGACCCCGCCGTCCAGCAGGGAGCGGTAGATGGCGATGGCCCGGCGGATGTGCCGCAGCTGCGAACGGCGGTCCTCGTGGTTGTCCTCCAGCAGCTTCCGCATCGCGGTGAACGGATCACCGGGCCGCGCGATGACGGACAGCAGCATCGCGTGGGTGACCCGGAAGCGGGAGTTCAGCGGCTCGGGGTCGGAGGCGATCAGCTTCTCGAAGGTCTGCTCGCTCCAGTTGACGAAGCCCTCCGGCGCCTTCTTGCGGACGACCTTGCGGCGCTTCTTCGGGTCGTCACCGGCCTTGGCGAGCGCCTTCTCGTTCTCGACGACATGCTCGGGGGCCTGGGCGACGACGAGCCCGGCGGTGTCGTAACCGGCCCGCCCGGCGCGGCCCGCGATCTGGTGGAACTCGCGGGCCCGCAGCGTACGGACGCGCGTGCCGTCGTACTTGCTGAGCGCCGTGAACAGCACGGTGCGGATGGGGACGTTGACACCGACCCCGAGCGTGTCCGTGCCGCAGATGACCTTCAGCAGCCCCGCCTGGGCCAGCCGCTCCACCAGCCGCCGGTACTTCGGCAGCATCCCGGCGTGGTGCACCCCGATGCCGTGGCGGACGTAGCGGGAGAGGTTGCGGCCGAAGCCCGTGGTGAAGCGGAACGCGCCGATGAGCTGGGCGATCTGGTCCTTCTCGGCCCGCGTGCACATGTTGATGCTCATCAGCGCCTGTGCCCGCTCCACGGCCTGTGCCTGGGTGAAGTGGACGATGTAGACGGGAGCCTGGTGGGTTTCCAGCAGCTCCGTCAGGGTCTCGGTGAGGCCGGTCGTGCGGTATTCGTAGGAGAGCGGCACAGGCCGCGTGGCGGAGCGTACGACCGCGGTCTCCCGCCCCGTGCGGCGGGTCAGGTCCTCCTTGAAGCGGCTCACGTCGCCGAGCGTCGCCGACATCAGGATGAACTGCGCGTGCGGCAGCTCCAGCAGCGGGATCTGCCACGCCCACCCGCGGTCCGGCTCCGCGTAGAAATGGAACTCGTCCATCACGACCTGGCCGATGTCGGCGTTCGGGCCGTCACGCAGAGCGATGGATGCCAGGACCTCGGCGGTGCAGCAGATGACCGGGGCGTCGGCGTTCACGGACGCGTCACCGGTCAGCATGCCGACGTTCTCGGTGCCGAAGAGCTTGCACAGATCGAAGAACTTCTCCGACACCAGGGCCTTGATCGGCGCGGTGTAGAAGGTCACCTGGTCCCGGGCGAGTGCGGCGAAGTGCGCACCCGCGGCGACCAGGCTCTTTCCCGAGCCGGTCGGGGTCGACAGGATGACGTTCGCCCCGGACACCACCTCGATGAGCGCTTCCTCCTGGGCCGGGTACAACGAGATCCCCTGCTCCTCCGCCCAGGCGGAGAAGGTCTCGAAGAGAGCGTCGGGGTCGGCTTCGGGCGGCATCTGATCGATAAGGGTGGCTGTCACACCCCCATCTTGCCCTTCCGCGGTCCGATTCCGAGAACCGGTGAGGCTGCGGTGATCACTGGAGGCTACGCTGAGTCGCTCCCTGGGCGCACTGCGGTCGGCGGGCGGTGCCCGTGCCGCGACCGGGGCACTGGCGGGACAGCTCAACACAGGGGTGGGATAAGGATGATGGGACCAGCGCACTCGCTCTCCGGAGCGGCGGCCTGGCTGGGGGTGGGCGCGGCGGCAGCCGCACTGGATCACCGGATGCCGTGGCCGGTGCTCGTCATCGGCACGCTGATCTGCGCGGGTGCGGCGCTGGCACCGGATCTCGACCACAAGTCGGCGACGATCTCGCGTGCCTTCGGGCCGATCTCCCGCGTGCTGTGCGGGGTGATCGACAAGCTGTCGCAGGCCGTCTACAACGGGACCAGGACCAGTGGTGAGCGGCGCCGCTCCGGCGGCCACCGCACGCTCACCCACACCTGGGTCTGGGCCGTGCTCATCGGCGCCGGGTTCTCGGCGGCGGCCGTCACCGGGGGCCGCTGGGCGGTGCTGGTCATCCTCTTCATACATGTGGTGCTCGCCGTCGAGGGCCTGCTGTGGCGGATGGCCCGGGTCTCCAGCGACGTGCTGGTCTGGCTGCTCGGGGCCGCCTCGGCCTGGATCCTGGCCGACGTGCTCGCCAAACCGGGCAACGGCGCGGACTGGCTGTTCCACGCGGACGGCCAGGAGTACTTGTGGCTGGGCCTGCCGGTGGTGCTCGGCGCCCTTGTGCACAGCGTCGGAGACGCGCTGACGGTGTCCGGCTGCCCGATCCTGTGGCCGATCCGGATAGGGGGCAAGCGCTGGTATCCGCTGGGCACCCCGCGTTTCATGCGCTTCCGTGCCGGGGCGTGGGTCGAGGTGAAGATACTGATGCCGCTGTTCATGCTGCTGGGCGGCGCGGGCGGTCTGGTGGCCCTCAACCCCTTCTGAGGACCACCGTGACCAGGTCGCCCACCCGGCTGTGCGGCGCGGACCCTAGCCGTGCCAGGACCGCCACAGGGCCGCGTAGGCGCCGTCGGCCGCGACCAGGGTGTCGTGGCTGCCCAGTTCGCTGATCGTGCCCTGTTCGACGACCGCGATCACATCCGCGTCGTGCGCGGTGTGCAGCCGGTGGGCGATGGCGACGACCGTGCGCCCCTCGAGCACCTGGGCCAGTGAGCGCTCCAGGTGCCGTGCCGCGCGCGGATCCAGCAGCGAGGTCGCCTCGTCCAGCACGAGGGTGTGCGGGTCGGCGAGGACGAGCCGGGCCAGTGCGATCTGCTGCGCCTGTGCGGGGGTGACGGCGACTCCGCCGGAGCCGACCTCGGTGTCCAGCCCGTCCGTCAGGCCATCCGCCCAGTCATCGGCGCCCACAGCACCGAGCGCTGCCCGCAGTTCGCTGTCGTCCGCGTCCGTACGGGCAAGCAGCAGGTTCTCCCGGAGGGAGCCGACGAAGACATGGTGCTCCTGGTTGACGAGCGCCACGTGCCGGCGCACCCGCTCGGCGGGCATCCGGGACAGCTCCGCGCCGCCGAGTGTCACCTCGCCCTCGCGCGGCCCGTAGATCCCGGCGAGCAGCCGCCCCAGCGTGGACTTGCCCGCGCCGGACGGTCCGACGAGTGCCACCCGGGTGCCCGGCGGTACGTCGAGCGTCACACCGTGCAGGACGTCGGCCCCTTCGTGGTAGCCGAAGCGCACCTCGTCCGCCTGCATCCGGCGGCCGTCGGGCGAGAGGGCACCGTCGCCGCTGTCCGGCTCGATCTCGCGCACCCCCACCAGGCGGGCCAACGACACCTGGGCGACCTGCAGTTCGTCGTACCAGCGCAGGATCAGGCTCACCGGCTCGAACAGCATCTGGGAGAACAGCGCGCCGGTCGTCAGCTGACCGACCGAGATCCAGCCCTCCAGCACGAACACGCCGCCGAGCATCAGCACCGAGCCCAGCACCAGCACGTTGCTGAGGTTGAGGGTGGGAAAGATGATCGTGCGCAGCCAGAGCGTGTACCGTTCCCACGCGGTCCACTCCGCGATGCGCTGCTCGGACAGGCCGATGCGGCGGGCGCCCAGCCGGTGGGCCTCCACCGTCCGGCCCGCGTCCACCGTCTCGGCAAGCGCACCGGCCACGGCGGCGTACCCGGCGGCCTCCGAGCGGTAGGCGGCCGGTGCCCGCCGGTAGTACCAGCGGCAGCCGGTGATCAGCACCGGCAGCGCGATCAGCACGGCCAGCGCGAGCGGCGGCGCCGTGACGGTGAGCGCCCCGAGCAGCAGCGCGGCCCATACGACGCCGATCGCGAGCTGCGGAACCGCCTCGCGCATGGCGTTTGCCAGCCGGTCGATGTCGGTGGTGATCCGGGAGAGCAGGTCTCCCGTCCCGGCGCGTTCCAGCACTCCCGGCGGCAGCCCGACGGACCGTACGAGGAAGTCCTCGCGCAGATCCGCCAGCATCTCCTCGCCGAGCATCGCTCCGCGCAGCCGGACCATCCGGATGAACACCGTCTGGACCAGCAGCGCGACGGCGAACAGCGCGACCGTTCGTTCCAGCGGAATGTCCTCGACTCCGGCGGCGAGGTCCTCGACAACGGTGCCGAGCAGATAGGGGCCGACCATGGAGGCGGTCACCGCGATCGCGTTGACCGTCACCAGAAGGACGAAGGCCCGCCGGTGGCGCCGGAACAGCAAGCGCACGTAGGCGCGTACGGTCGCCGGGGTGCCCACGGGCAGGGTGGTCACGGACTCGGAAGCGGCCGGGTCGTAGGCGGGTGGTGCGACGCCGATCATGCGGAGCCGGTCCTCTCGGTCAGTTCCTCGTCGGTCTGCCGGGTGACGACGGCGCGGTAGTCCGCATCGGTGTGCAGCAGTTTCCGGTGTGGCCCGGAGGCCGTCACCCGGCCGTCCTGAACCAGCAGCACTTGGTCCGCGCAGTCCAGTACGAGCGGGCTGGAGGTGAGTACCACCGTCGTGCGCCCCGCACGTATCCGGTGCAGGGCGGTGGCGATCCGGGACTCGGTGTGCGAGTCGACGGCACTCGTCGGCTCGTCCAGCACCAGTACCGCCGGGTCGGTGACCAGCGAGCGCGCCAGCGCGAGCCGCTGTCGCTGGCCGCCGGAGAGCGATCTGCCCCGCTCGGTGATCCGTACCCGCAGCGGGTCGGCGTCCGTGCCAGGGGAACCCTGCGCCAGCGCCGCCAGCACGTCACCGCACTGGGCCGCCTCCAGCGCGTCCCGCACCGCCACCTCACCGGAGGAGGGCACATCCATCAGCTCCTCGAGAGTCCCGGAGAGCAGCACGGGATCCTTGTCCTGGACGAGGACGGCGGTGCGCGCGACGTCCAGCGGAGCGTCGTCCAGCGCGACGCCGCCGAGCAGCACCTCCTCCCCGTCCGGGGAGGGGGCGAGGGCGTGTCCGCCCAGGCGGTCGGCGAGCACCCCCGCCGCGTCCGCGTCCCCGCACACCACCGCCGTCAGCTGCCCGGCGGCGGCGAGCACCCCGCTGGCCGGGTCGTACAGGTCACCCTCGGGCCGGAGCGCCGCCGCCGTGCCCGGCGCGGCAGCCGTACGGGCCTCCGTCGCATGGTGCAGCGCCAGGACCCGGGCCGCCCGGGTGGCGGAGGGCCGTGAGAAGGAGTAGGCCATCGCGAACTCCTGGAACATCCGCAGCGGGAACAGCAGGAAGGTCACCGCCCCGTACACGGTGACCAGTTCACCCACCGCGAGCCGCCCGTCCGTCGTCATCCTGGTGCCCTGCCAGATCACGGCGATCAGCAACAGCCCCGGCAGAGCGACCTGCACGGCCTCGATCAGCGCCCACATGCGCGCCGTACGCACCGCTGAACCGCGTACCTCCTGCGATGCCTTGCGGTAGCGCTCCAGGAAGAGCTGCTCGCCGCCGATGCCGCGCAGCACCCGCAGTCCGGCCACCGTGTCGGCAGCCAACTCGGTGGCCCGGCCTGCTTTCTCGCGCTGAAGGTCGGCCCGCCGGGTGGCCCGCGGCAGCATCGGCAGTATGACCAGGGTCAGCACGAGCAGTCCGGCGGCCACCAGGCCGCCCAGCTCCGGTTCGTAGGCGATCAGGCCCGCGCACACCGAGAGCGAGACCAGCAGTGCGGCGCTGAAGCGGGAGGCCGACTCGACGCACCATCCCACTTTCTCGATGTCGCCCGTGGATACGGCCACGACCTCACCAGCCGCCACCCGCTGGGTGAGCGTCGCGCCCAGCGAGGCCGTCCGGCGGGCGAGCAGCTGCTGCACCCGGGCTGCCGCGGTGACCCAGTTGGTGATGGCGGTGCGGTGCAGCATCGTGTCGCCCACCGTCGCGCCCGCTCCGAGCAGCGCCATCAGAGCACCGGCCAGCGCCAGCCGCTCACCGGAACGGTCCACCACGGCCTGCACCGCCAGCCCGACCGCGAGGGGGAGCGCCGCCACCGACAGCAGATGAAGGGTGCCCCACGCCAGCGACTTGGCCTGGCCACCCAACTGCTGCCGCCCCAGCCAGAGAAGGAAGTGGTGGCCCGACCGCACATCGGGCGTACCAGGATCCGGATAAGGAAGATGACGAATGTGCATGACGTCCCAGGGGCGGTTCGAGGGGGCGGGCTGGGCAAGCCTCGCCAGAGGAAGGGCCGGAAATCAACGGGTTTTTCCGCACGGAGCTGTCTCCGAAAAGTGCGACCATGTGAATCATGCACCGTACGGGATCGGTATGGACCAATAGCAGGTGGATGGCCGCTGTGGCGCCCGCCACAGTCGTGGCACTCACCCTGCTGCTCACCGGCTGCGGCGGGGACAGCCCGCCAAAGGACGATGGGGCGGCTTCCTCGCCGTCCTCCTCGCCGTCCGCCTCCCGCTCCCCGGCCCCTGCCGGGCACACCGGGCTGAAGCGCATCCCCGGCGTCGGCGACCGGCTCCAGGAGAAGATCCCGGACCGCTCCCGGCAGGTCGTCGCCGTCTACGGCAAGGGCGAGGACTCCGGGGAGGCGAAGATCGAGCTGTACACCCGGAAGGACCCGGAGAAGGTGAGCGGCGGAGACGCGAGCGGGCGCTGGTCCCGCGACAAGCAGTGGAGCGGGCACAACGGCAAGCGCGGCTGGACAACCGATCACCGCGAGGGGGACAAGCGCAGCCCGGTCGGGGTTTTCACCCTTACGGACGCGGGCGGCGTGCTGCCGGACCCGGGCGCACGGCTGCCGTACACGCACTCCTCAGCCTTCACCCCGCCCTCGTACTGGCCCGAGAAGACCCGGCATGACTTCGACCTCGTCATCGCCATCGACTACAACAGGGTCGAGGGGACGAGCCCGCTCGATCCGACCCGGCCCGAGGGCCGGACCAAGGGCGGCAGCATCTGGCTGCACATGGACCACGGCAGCGGGACGTCCGGGTGCGTCAGCCTCTCCCGGTCCGGCATGGAGTATCTGCTGCGCACGCTGGACCCGGCGGCGCATCCGGTCGTGGTGATGGGGGACCGGGCGACGCTCGGGAAGTGACCGCGCCACCCGAATCGCCGTCAGCGGCCCGGGTGTTCGGTCTCCAGCTGCGCCAGCAGCGCGCTCAGCTCGGTGCGCTGGTCGGCGGAGAGCGGGGCGAGGACCGCCTCCGCCGCTGAGCGCCGGGCCTGACGCAGCTCCTTGAGTGCCGCTATGCCGCCCTCGGTCACCTTGATCCGCACCACCCGGCGGTTGGTGACGTCCGGCACCCGGCGCACCAGGCCCCGCTCCTCCAGGGCGTCCACCAGGGTGGTCACCGCACGCGGTACGACCTCCAGCTGTGCGGCGATGTCGGCCATCCGGGGCGGGGTGGCGGTACGGGCCACGGTGCGCAGCAGCCGCGACTGCGCGGGAGTGATGCCGACCGGCGACAGATTCCGTTTGTGCACATGGTGCAGCCGCCGGGTGAGGCTCAGCAGCTGATCGGCGAGGTCACCGGCGGTCGCGTCGGGGGTTCTGGGCATGGCCGCAGGTTATCAGGACTAAATTCACTGTGAGTATAGGTAACAATGAACTATGCTCTTCTTCCTGCCTTGCCGGGTGGGCCCCTCCCGCCCGGTACCCACCCCGCACACCGAGGAGCACATTGCCTCGCGACACCCGTGACCCCAGTGGGCCGCCCCCCGCCCCCGTACGCCGCATCCTGCGCCTGTTCCGCCCCTACCGAGGCCGCCTCGCCGTAGTCGGCGTGCTGGTCGGCGCGTCCTCGCTGGTCTCGGTCGCCTCCCCCTTCCTCCTGCGGGAGATCCTCGACACCGCGATCCCGCAGCAGCGCACCGGCCTCCTGTCGCTGCTCGCGCTCGGCATGATCCTCATCGCCGTCACCACCAGCGTCTTCGGCGTCCTCCAGACGCTCATCAGCACCACCGTCGGCCAGCGCGTCATGCACGACCTGCGCACCGCCGTCTACGCCAAGCTCCAGCGCATGCCGCTGGCCTTCTTCACCCGGACACGCACCGGCGAGGTCCAGTCCCGCATCGCCAACGACATCGGCAGCATGCAGGCCACCGTCACCTCCACCGCGACCTCGCTGGTCTCCAACCTCACCAGCGTCGTCGCGACCCTGGCCGCCATGCTGGCGCTGGAGTGGCGGCTGACCCTGGTGTCACTGGTGCTCCTGCCGTTCTTCGTGTGGATCAGCCGCCGGGTCGGGCGGGAGCGGAAGGCGATCACCACCCAGCGGCAGAAGCAGATGGCCGCCATGTCCGCGGTGGTCACCGAATCGCTTTCCGTCAGCGGCATCCTGCTGGGCCGCACCATGGGCCGGTCCGACTCCCTCACCCGCGACTTCGGCGACGAGTCGGAACGCCTGGTGGACCTGGAGATCCGCTCCAGCATGGCCGGGCGGTGGCGGATGTCCACGATCGGCATCATCATGGCGGCCATCCCGGCCCTGCTCTACTGGTCCGCGGGCGTGCTGGTGCAGTTCGGCGGCCCGACCGTCTCCCTCGGCACCCTCGTCGCCTTCGTCACCCTCCAGCAGGGCCTGCTGCGCCCCGCCGTCTCGCTGCTGTCGACCGGCGTGGAGATGCAGACCTCGCTCGCGCTCTTCCAGCGCATCTTCGAGTACCTCGACCTGACCCCTGACATCACCGAGCCCCAGCAGCCCGTGCGGCTGACCGAGGCGCGCGGCGAGGTGCGGTTCGAGGGCGTCACCTTCGCCTACGACACGGACGCCACCGCACCCACCCTGGACGCGATCGAACTGGCCGTCCCCGCCGGGAGCAGCCTCGCCGTCGTCGGTACGACCGGATCCGGCAAGAGCACCCTGAGCTATCTGGTGCCCCGGCTCTACGACGTCACCGGCGGTCGCGTCACCCTCGACGGCGTCGACGTACGTGATCTCGACTTCGCGTCACTGGCGCGCGCGGTCGGCGTCGTCTCGCAGGAGACCTACCTCTTCCACGCCTCCGTGGCCGACAACCTCCGCTTCGCCAAGCCGGAAGCCACTGACGCTCAGCTGCGCGCCGCCGCCGAAGCAGCCCAGATCCACGACCACATCGCAGCCCTGCCGGACGGCTACGACACCCTCGTCGGCGAGCGCGGCTACCGCTTCTCGGGTGGTGAGAAACAACGCCTCGCGCTGGCCCGTACGATCCTGCGCGACCCGCCGGTGCTGATCCTGGACGAGGCGACGAGCGCCCTCGACACCCGCACCGAGCGGGCGGTCCAGGAGGCGATCGACGCTCTGGCAACCGGCCGCACCACGCTCACCATCGCCCACCGCCTCTCCACCATCCGCGACGCGGACCAGATCGTCGTCCTCTCCGGCGGCCGCATCGCCGAGCGGGGCACACATCATGAACTGCTGGCCCTGGACGGCCGTTACGCCGCCCTCGTCCGCCGTGACGCCCACGCGGGTGTGACCGAGGGCTCTACCCTGGCCTGATGCCGACACACGAGGAACTGCCCCGCGCGGAATTCGCCTTCCCCGGCCCGCTGCGCGACCAACTGGTGGCCGCGATCCTCTCCGGCGCGAAGACCTCGACGACGGGGCTGCACGCCGAGTACGAGATCGCGGGCGAAGCGCTGCCCCGCGCGGGCGAGCGGTCCGTGGTCGTCGATTCCGGTGAACGCCCGGTCGCCGTCATCGAGTTGACGCAGGTGCGAGTGCTGCGGCTCGCGGACGTCGACCTCGCGCACGCGGTGGACGAGGGCGAGGGGCACACCACGGTCGCCTCATGGCGTGCGGGACACGAGAACTTCTGGCACAGCCCCGAGATGCGCGCGGCGCTCGGACAGACCCCAGGAGGCTTGGACTTCACGGTGGACGACGACACCCTCGTCGTGACGGAACGCTTCCGCCTGCTGGAGCGCTGCTGATCCGCGCCACCGTGCTCAGAGCCTGCCGTGCACCAGGACGTTACCGGGCCGCCGGGGTCATATGCGGCTTGGGCGGCGAGAACACGCAGAACTCGTTGCCCTCCGGGTCGGCGAGCACATCCCAGTCGAACCGCCCACGGTGCCGCCGCACCAGCGTGGCGCCCAATGCCAGCATCTCCTCGGTGTGGCCGTACACGTCGACGTGCATACGGTTCTTCGCCGTCTTCGGCTCCGGCACCGGATTGATCCAGATCACCGGGCCCTGCCCACGGGGGTCGTAGATGGGCACCGGCCACTCGAGCGAGTGCGCGGCCTCGCCCGCAGGCGGTTCCCGCCGCAGATAACCGAGCGTGGTGCACCACCAGTCAGCGAGCGCCTGATGGTCGAGCGCGTCCAGTACCAGAGCCTTGAAGCGTGCGGGCATGCCAGGAGCCTAATGCGGAGCACGGCTCCTGCCCGGTGTTGACGGCCCGGCGGCGCGCCACGCCGGGCGCCGTCGGTGCCGGGCGCGGCTCACCCGCGTCCGGGGAGACCGTGCGGCGGGGCCTCGGCGAGGATCTCCCGCGCTCCGGTGCCCACGCGGACGGACAGGTGGCACGGTCGCACGCCGGCCCCGGCGCCCGCCGGCTCGAAGGCGACGTAGGCGAAGCCCGCTCCGGTATCGTCCCCGCCGTCGGCCCTCGCGAGCCGTTCCAGCTCCCCCTCGGCCCGCGCCCACTCGGCCGACGGCACGTACTGCCGCATGATCGAGTGCCACACCACGGTCAGCGTGCCCTCCTGCGGTTCGATCCCTGCGAGGAATTCGGCGACACCCGCCTGTTCCACCTCCGCCGGCACCTTCGCGGCGAGCCGCAGTGCGCCGTCCAGCCGGGCGGCCCGCTCGGCCTGGTCGGGCCAGACGTACGCCCGCAGGGCCAGCGCTCCGTCCGGCGACAGCGGATCGACGGGCGAGATGTCGCAGCCACGCCGCTCGACGACGGTGAGTTCCGGCCGCCGCCGCGCCGCCCGGGTCAGCCACTGCGGTACGGGGGCCTGCCAGGCGCCCTCCAACCGCACCGGTGAGTCCTCCGGCCCCCAGGCGAACTCGGGGGCCGTACAGCGGAACCGGTCCGCGCGCAGATTGAGGCCCGCGCTGGCTCCCAGCTCGAAGAGCCGGACGGGCAGCGGGCGCCGCGTCGCCGCGTGGAGCGCCCCGGCCAGCAGCGGCCCGGCCCGCCCGACCTCGTTCGTCTGCGGCGGCCGGGTCATCCAGTCGCGCACCCAGGCCATCCCCTCGCCGACCGCCGCCAGGAAGGCACGCCCCAGGTCCGTGGCGCGCTCCGGCCGGAACTCGCCGCCCATGCTGGGGAAATGCTCCGCAAGGCCGGGGGCGCGTCCGGTGAGCACCCGCGCGTGCACGCCGCCCAGCAGCCGGAGAGCGATCGCGTCCGCGCCGGGCGCGTCCTCGTATCCGGCCAGCGCCTCGGCGCACACGCCGCCCGCCCGCAGGTCTGCGGCGACCTGCGGAAGCAGGGCCGCGTACAGGGGCGACCCCTGCATGGCGCAGGCCGTCGCCTGCCAGTCGATCATCCGCGCGGCATGTTCACGGGACATCCGGACCTCCTTCTGAAGAACCTGCGGGGCAAGTACTTGGCACTGAGTGTCAGATGACTGTCATTGTTTGACACTCAGTGCCAGGATGCAAGAGTCCGCTGCTGTGCTGTTCTCGCGACTGGATCTAGTTCACCTGTTCGGTCTGTCCGGCGACCGCCCGCAGTCCGCGCCCTCTCCCGTGCAGCAGGCCACGCGGACTTCCGGCCGCCCGTCCGGACGCGGCGCTTCCGACTGTCAGTTCAACGCCTGGGATAGGTTGGCGGCATGGCGCTGCAGCTTTTTCAGGTGAATCTCAAAGCCCGGGAGGACTCGGAGCCGGGCCGGTTCTGGGCGGAGGCGCTCGACTGGAACGTCTCCAGCGAGGAACCCGGCGTGACCAACGTCAAGTCCGCGGGTCCCGCCTGGCCGGACCCTGCCGCCGTCTGCGTCGACGTCGTCACCGTCCCGGACCCGGAAACCGTGAGAGACCGCGTGCGCATCGAACTCGCCACCACCTCTGCGGGCCACCACACGGAGTTGGTCGCGCGGCTGATGGAGCTCGGCGCGACGCCCGCCAACGTGGGCCAGGGCGACGTCCCGTGGAAGGTTCTGGCCGATCCGGAGGGCAACGAGTTCTGCGTCCTCGCTCCGGCCTGACCCCGGGCCGCCACCCCGGCCGGGGCCCGGCCCTGATGTGGCCACAGGTAGCGGCCCAGGCGGTGGCGGCGGGACTCCCGGACGGTGAGCCGCCGGTTCGTCAGGCGCCGCTAGGCAGTTTCGTTCGGATCACCGTAGGGTTCTGAGCCAGTACGCCGGGGCCTGTGAGTGGGCGTCCACGACGGCGGAGGACTTGGTGGAGTTGTTGCCGGAGGGGGTGCGGGCGTTGGTGGAACCGTTGAGTCCGCGGGCGTTCGTACTGGACGCGGAGACGTTGCGGGCCATGATCGACCAGAGCAAGGGCGGGCCGGACGCATGAGTTCGCGTGACGCGACCGAGGGCGGGACCGTCGAGCGGATACCGCCGAACGCGAAACCCAGCGATGTCATCTTCGGCAACCCCTCCGACGTGGATGACCTGGTGGTCAAGCTCCGTGCGTACGCGGGTGCGTTCAAGGACGGGCAGGCCAAGCTGGACGACCTCACGCTGATGGACTGGACAGGGGCGGCGTCGGAGAGCTTCGACAAGGCGGTCGAGAAGCTGCCCCAGGAACTGGGATCCGCGCATACGCAGTTCCACGCGGCGGCGAACGCGTTGGACTCGTACGCGGACAAGCTCCGCTCAGTGCAGAAGCGGTGCAAGCCCCTGATCGAGGACGCGGACGCGGCGCGGGCGGCCTCGAAGCGGCACTGGAAGGACGTCACGGCGTACAACGCGGCGGTGGAGCGCAAGGACGACGCGCTGCCGCCGCGCCCGCCGGACGACGATCCGGGTATCTCCGCGATGGACTCCTGTCACCGCCGTCTGGACGCGCTGGAGACGGAGCTTGAGGGCGTCGTCAAGGCGGCGAAGGGGAAGCTGGACAAGGCGGCCGAGAAGGCGCCGGACAAGCCCCCGGGGAAGAAGGGCTTGGACGCGTGGAAGCAGCGGGGCAAGGACTTCCTCGGTGGCGCGGGGGACAGCACGCGTTCCTTGTTCAAGCAGGTCGAGTTCATGTTCGAGGACGGCTTCGGCGGCGCCGCGATGAGACTGGCCGGCATGGCCGACGGGGCTGCGTACGCGGTGGAGAACCCCAAGGAGTTCGCCAAGGCGGTCAGCAACTGGGAGGAGTGGCAGCGCAATCCGTCCCGTGCTGCCGGGCAACTGACCCCGGACCTGCTGCTCGCTCTCGCGTCCGGCGGCGCGGGAGGGGCCAGCAAGGCCGCTGCCTCGGCCGCGCAGCGGCTGGCGCGCCGGGAGCAGGGGCTGCGACGGGACGGGTCCGCCCGCGACCGTACGAATCACGATCCGGACGGAAACAACACACCCGACGATGAGAAGAAGAAAGAGGGCGAGCCGGTCGACGTGGCGACCGGCGAAATGGTCATGTCCACCACCGACATCGACCTGCCCGGCACGCTGCCGCTGGTGCTGGAGCGGCATTACGTGTCGGGGCACCCGTGCGGCGGCTGGTTCGGCGCCACCTGGGCGGCCACCCTCGACCAGCGCCTGGAGATCGATGACGCGGGTGTCGTCTACGTCACCGACGACGGGATGCTCCTCACCTATCCGGTGCCGGAGCCCGAGGTGCCCACGCTGCCCACATCCGGGCCGCGTTGGCCGCTGTGCTGGGACGGCAAGCACGATGGCACCTTCACCGTCACCGTTCCTGAACGGGGCCGCACCCTGCACTTCGCGCCGCTGCCGGTGGGCGGCCCGGACCTGGCGCTGAAGGCGATCACGGACCGCAGCGGCGAGGGCGACCGCATCGACTTCGCGTACGACGTCCGCGGCGCACCGAAGGAGATCACCCACTCCGGCGGCTACCGCATCGCGGTGGACACCGACCCGGGCCTGCTCCGCGTCACCGCGCTGCGCATGCTGCACGGCGAAGACGGCGCGCGGAGCACCACGCTGATCTCGTACGGCTACGATGAGGCCGGGAACCTGACCGAGATCGTCAACTCCACAGGCAAGGCGCTGCGTTACCGCTACGACGACCAGCACCGCGTCACCTCCTGGACGGACCGCAACGGCACCACGTACGCCTACGTCTACGACCACCGGGGCCGCGTCCTGCGCGGCATCGGCCCCGACGGGATCCTGTCGGGGCGCTTCCACTACGACACGGCGGCCCGCACCACCCGCTACACCGACTCCCACGGCCACACCACCACGTACGTGTGCAACGAGGCGTACAAGGTCATCGCCGAGACGGACCCGCTGGGCAACACCACCCGCACCGAGTGGGACGCCACCAACCGGAACCCGGTCGCCGTCACCGACCTGTTGGGCCACACCACCCGCTACACCTACGACGACGAAGGCCGTCCCGTGTCGGTGGAGCTGTCCGACGGGACCGTGACCGAGGTCGTCTACGACGACTGGGGGCTGCCACTCCAGGTCCGAGAGCCGGGCGGCGCGGTGTGGCGCCACACCTACGACGACCGAGGCGCCCGTACCTCGACCACCGACCCGGGCGGGGCGGAGACCCGCTACACCTACGACAGCGCTGGTCACCTGTCCGCGGTCACCGACGCCCTCGGCCACACCACCACCGTGACCTGCGACGGCGCGGGCCTCCCGGTCACCGTCACCGACCCGGCCGGTCACACGACCCACGTACGCCGCGGGCCACACGGCCGTATCACCGCCGTCACCGACCCGCTGGGGCACACCACCCGGCACGGTTGGACGATCGAGGGCAAGCCGGCCTGGTGCGAACATCCCGACGGGACGCGCGAGACGTGGCAGTGGGACTGCGAGGGCAACCTCGTCACCCACACCGACCAGGCCGGACACACCACCCGCCACACGAACACCCACTTCGACCTGCCCGCCACCCGCACCGACCCCGACGGTGCGCACTACGCGTTCGCGTACGACACGGAGTTGCGGCTTACCGCTGTCACCAATCCCCAGGGCGAGCAGTGGAGCTACGAGTACGACCCGGCGGGCCGTCTGGTCGCCGAGACGGACTTCAACGGCGCCACCCGTACGTACGCCCTCGACGCGGCGGGCCGCCTCATCGCCAGGACCAATGCACTGGGCGAGACGCTGCGTTACACCCTGGACGCGGCGGACCGCGTGACGGCCCAGCACGACGAAGCAGCCGACGAGGTCACGACCTACGCCTACGACGTGAACGGTGCCCTCGTCCATGCGGCGAACGCCGCCGCGGAACTGACCCTGGAACGTGACCCGCTGGGTCGGGTCCTGACGGAAACGGTCAACGGCCGCACGACGTCGTACGCCTACGACGCGCTGGGCCGCCGCACCGGCCGTACGACGCCCTCCGGTCTGGTCTCCGGCTGGACATACGACTTGGCGGGCCGCCCGTCCGCCCTCACCACTGATGGCGGCACCCTCACCTTCACTCACGACGCGGCAGGCCGTGAGGTCGAGCGCGCCATGGGCGCGGTCACCCTCACCCAAGGCTGGGACGCGACCGACCGCCTCACCCACCAGACGGCCGCCTCCGCTTCGCAGAACCTCCTCCAGCACCGCACGTACACCTACCGCCCCGACGGCTACGTCACCGAGGTCCGCGAACTCACCACCGGCACGCGCCACTTCAACCTCGACCCGGTGGGCCGGGTGACGGGCGTCCAGGCACACGGCTGGACGGAGACGTACGCCTACGACACGGCGGGCAACCAGACCCACGCCACGGCACCGGACCACCCGGCCCCGGGTGACCGCGAGTTCTCCGGCACCCTGGTCCGCCTCGCGGGCCGCACCACCCACGAACACGACGCGGCCGGCAGGCTGATTCGCAAAACCCGCAGACTCCTCAACGGCCAGACCCGCACCTGGATCTACACCTGGAACGCGGCAGACCGCCTGATATCGGCGACGACTCCCGAAGGCGGGCAGTGGCGCTATGCCTACGACCCACTCGGCCGCCGCATATCCAAGACGGGCCCAGCCGGCACGTCCCTCATCTTCACCTGGGACGCCACCCGTCTCGCCGAACAATCCACCCAAGCCGGTGCGACGACCACCTGGGACTACGCACCCGGCACCCACCGCCCCCTGACCCAGACCGACCGGGAGCCGCTCACCGGGAGTGCCCGCTTCCACGCGATCGTCACGGACCTGACAGGCACGCCCACCGAACTTCTCACCCCCGACGGCCACCTCGCCTGGCAACACCGCACCACCCTCTGGGGAACGCCCCTCCCCACCCCGCCCGACGGGGTGTCGTGCCCCCTCCGCTTCCCAGGCCAGTACGCCGACCCCGAAACCGGCCTGAACCACAACTACTTCCGCTACTACGACCCGGAAACGGCCCGCTACCTCACCCCCGACCCGATCGGTCTCGCCGGTGGCTATGCGCCGCACAGCTACGTTCCCAATCCGTTCACGTGGCTCGACCCGCTCGGGCTGTCCCTCCTGGACGTCACCAAGAACGGCGTGCGCATCGTCGTGCACGAGTACGACGTCGACAAGCCGGCGCACGCCCATGTCACCGGTGGCGGGGGCCGCGAGGTCAGGATTGGACCGAACGGCCACCCCATTGACGGCCAACCGGAGCTCACACGTACGCAGCGACAAGCGGTGGAACACTACAAGACGGAGGTCAGACAAGCCGTCAGGAAGCTCGGCAGGCGAAATCAAGCGGAGGAACGGGATGAACGGGAGCGGCGCGAGGCCGCCAAGAAGCACTCTTGCGAGAAGTGACGAAGTGACGAAGTGATGAAGCGATGACATTGCACGCCGACCTAGCCGCGTTGCTCGCCGAGGCCGGCATCGTGGACGTGGACGTCTACGATGCCGTCGCGGACGAGCACGTGCGATCGTCCGTATACCAACGCGTGGTTTCAGTGATCGCTGCCTCGCGCAGCCGCGACCGAGACCGCGGGATCGTGGCCGTGATCCTGCGTGACCCCATCGAGATGGTGTCCAAGACGGCGGTGGTCGACCTCGTGGACAGGATTGCGATGAAGGCGGTCGGTCCTGCCGAGTTCCGGCAGTGGTCCGCCGAACTGCTGCCGGAGATCGACCAGCTCAAGGCGGAGAAGCACCGCGAGTTCATCCGTCGCCGCACCCACGACTGGGTGTTCTACCTGTCCATCAAGGACGGTCACGTGCCCAGGCCGGCCGAGTTGGCAGAAGTCACGGACTGGATGCAGCGTGTCCTCGCCGAGAAGTCGGCGTCGCTGCCGGTACTCGCCCTGCTCGCCGAGTCCGGCAACACCAAGAAGGTACGGAACATCGCGAAGAATCGAGCCGGAAGCCGCAACCCGGGAGCGAGATGAACCGGGAGCGGCGGCTGACGGGCGCGCGACCGCCCCGCCAACAGGAACGTCGCCAGGGCTGCCGCGCCCGATCTGCACACGCAGCCACTTCACGCCGTGAGGGACGGTGTCCGTCGCCAGTCCGGGGAGGACCGAGAGCCACACGGGGAGCCTCAGGTGTCGGCCAGGCGCCGAACTGCGGTTCACCTTCCCTCCCGCTCCCACGATCCACGCTTCCTGGGCCAGACCGTCAACGTGCACTTCCTCCCGGGAAGCCAGCGGATGACCGGCGCCGACGGCCACTCCCAGGCCGCGACCGGTGCGCGGGACCGCGATACGCAGCCCCGTCAAGTCGCAGTCGGGAAGCCCCTCACCGATCGCCACCACGGCCACCTCGATCCGTCCGGCGCGAAGGCGGTGCAGCTGTGCGGGGCTGCTCGCCTCCCACAACCCGTCAGCGTCAGCTCCGACATGGTTCGACGGCATGCGCGAAGCGCGGGGCCGGCAAAGAACGCCCCTCCTCATCGCGCGCGGCGCCGCCTGGCCGCTGGCCCGGAGAGTCGGTCACCAGCTTCGGTGCACGGTTCCCTTGCCACCGGTCACCAGGCTTGCCGGCGGTACGTCATCGGCCACGACCGCGCCGGCGGCGACCACGGCATCACGGCCGATGCTGACGCCGGGCAGGATCGTGGCACCGGCGCCGATCCACACGTTCTCCGCCACATCGATGGGAGCTCCGCTCAGCCATTCCCGTCGCTCCTCAGGATCGACCGGGTGCCCGACGGTGATGAAGGTGGCCTTCGGCCCGACCATCACGCGCTCGCCGAGCCGGATCCCGGCGTAGTCCAGGAACGTGCAGTTCTGGTTGATGAACACGCGCTCCGCGAGGTCGAGGTGAAGGCCGTGGTCCGTGTAGAAGGGCGGATAGATCGTGACCTTCGGCGGCAGTGGCTTGGCGAGGATCTTTTCGAACAGGTCCGCCTTGCCCGCCTCGTCCTCGAAGGGCAGGACGTTCAGGCGGGAGGTGAGCTCGGTGACCCGCAGGACTCTCTCGGCCATGGCCTGGAACTCGGCGCTGCGGATGCGCATGAGGCGGTCACTGGACATGCCGCGATCCTTTCGGTGTACCGCGCCGCGGCGTCGTTGCCCAGGAGGGGAGCCAGACCGTCTCAGGGAGCCTTGGCAGGCTGCCGAGGTGGGTGATGATCTTGCGGAGCCCTGGATGCGGATTCGTTCTGGGGAGGATCAGCGAGAGCGGGTATGCGAGAGTCGGATTCACGACAGGGATGCGGCGCAGGTCGTGGTTCGTCGGCCACATGTACCTGTCGCGTGCCCCGACGAGCGTGGCCACGTCCGCGGAGTCCGCGAGGGTCTCCAGGAGCACCTCGTCTCCGAAGTGCGGGCCTGCCGCGTCGATGCGCAGATCGAAGTCGGTGGCGAGCTGATCGTAGAACTCCGCCCACTCGCTGCGGGGAGCGATACCCGGCACCCATATCCGGTGCTTACGCAGCTGCGGTGGTGTCAGTCGTCGCGCGGAGGCGAGCGGGTGTCCCGGGCCGACGAGAAGTTCCAGCGCCGAGTCGAACGCGTGGATCATCTGCACGTCGGGCGGCAGTGCGGCCGGGTCGGTGACGGTACGGAACGAGGCATCGACATCGCCTGCTTCGACGGCGGCGACCACCGCGCGTGGGTCGTTCACCCTGAGGGTCACCACGTCGAGGTTGGTCTCCGGATGCGCTCGCCAATAGTCGTGCAGAACAACGGCCTGCGCGCTTCGCAGGCCGAGAACGTCGATACGAAGGGCCCGGGAGCCCGGCCTTACCGCGGTGATGGCGCGCTCGACACCCGCGACGATGCTCCGCGCGTGCGGGAGAAGCGCCTGACCATCGAGCGTCAGCTCAACCCCTCGGGCGCTACGTGTGAACAGACGCGCCTCCAGCTCGCGTTCCAGGGCGGCGATCCGCTTGGAGACTGCCTGCTGCGTCACGCCCAGCTCGCCGGCCGCATGCTGCAACCGCCCGAGCTCGGCCGCCCGGACGAACGATCGCAAGGCCTCGGTGTCCATCAGCGCATCTTAGGCGTGTACAACCGTTGGTTGTGGCCGGCCGAGGGCCGGTTGCCTCCATCGGTCGTCGCCCTTCGTTCAGACGCTGTCAGCGCCGGGTCGTCGGACAGCGCCGCCTCGATGGTGGGGTGGGCAACGCCGGACTGGCCGGCGACCATACAGTTGGACGAGCACGCCGCCGCCCTGCTCGCGCAGGTGCGGGACCGCACGGCGGGCGAGCTGGATCGAGCCGGTGAGATTCGTGGCGATCGCTTGCTCGACCTGTTCGTCGGTGAGGTCCTCGGCCGTGCCGAAGTCGCCGAAGCCCGCGTTCGAGACGACTACGTCGATGCGCTCGTGGTCGTGCCCGTCGTCCGTCGTCGGTGGGACACCCCAAACATCGCCGCAGCAAGGCATGTGCACAAGCGATACTCTGGCATCGCAGGCATCGCAGGCATCGCAGGCATCGCAGGCATGCGGGTCTGCGCGAGTACATGGACCACGCCCGGCTGCTCGACGCGATCCGCGCCGGAGCGGCGGACACGGCCGCCACCGAAGCGGCGTCCCACACCTCCGGCTGCCGCTTCGTCAGCTGAACCGGGCGCCGCCACCGAGGCGTTGACCGGGCTGCGGTTCAACGCGCCCCACCAGCGCCCTGTGGCCGGGGTCAGGCGAGGATGTGTTCCGGGGCGGCGAGGTCTTCTTGACGGAGTGGTGGAGTACTCCGTCGCCTGCCGGGGCGGACACGTCCGCGGCCACGCCCTTGCCAGGGGCAGAGCGTCGGCCGGGATTCGTCAGGCGTCCTTTGCCGATTCACATTCAGCTGGTGTGATGCAGGCGCCCAAGTACCCCACCGCCAGGAGGCAGGCGTGACACTCGTCGTCAACGGTGATGCCGAGAACGGGCCGGGAGGCACCCCGGAGCCGGTCCGCTCCGTCACCGGCTGGCGCATCACGCAGGGGGCTCCAGCGCTCATCAACTACGACCTGGGCGGCGGGTATCCGACCCCGCAGGACCCGGGCCCCGCAGCACGCGGCAGCCGTTTCTTCTCGGGCGGCAACAGTCCCCGTACCGCGCTGACGCAGGACATCGAGCTGCCGAGGCGCGGGACCACCGGGCACGCCGCCGTCGACGCGGGCGGGGTGCGGTACACGGTCACCGCCTGGCTCGGCGGCTACGCGACGCAGGAGGACGGCGCCCGGCTGTCCGTGGAGTTCCGGGACGCCAGGGGGACGCCGCTCGCGCTGAGCGTGCTGGGCCCCGTCACGGCGGGGGAGCGCGACGGGCGCACGGCGCTGGTGGAGAGCACCGACAGCGCCACCGTGCCGCCCGGAGCCCGCGGCGCCCGGCTGCTGCTGGTCTTCACCCGCAGCGGCGGCAGCTCCAACGACGGCTACGCCGACGCGATATCCCTCACCCTCGGCGTCAAAGGAGACCGGCCATGACGCTCAACCGTCGTGATCTGCTGAAGTCCGCGGCCGCCGCCGGGGCCCTGGGCACCGCCTGGCCGCTGACGGCGGGCCTGACTCCCGCCCAGGCCCGCGAGGCCGCCGAGGCCCTGGGAGCCACGTACGACCGGGCTCCCTTCACCCTCGGCATCGCCTCCGGCGACCCCCAGCCCCACTCGGTGGTGCTGTGGACCAGGCTGGCGCCCGAACCTCTAGCCGAGGTACAGGACTTGCCCGACATCGTCGAGGTGGGCTGGGTCGTCGCCCGGGACCGCGGGCTGCGAAAAGTGGTCGCCCGTGGCACGGTGCCCGCGTCCGCGACCCTCGGCCACAGCGTGCACGTTCCCGTCGGCGGGCTGGCCGCGGGGCACGAGTACTGGTATGCCTTCTCCGCCCTCGGCAGGACCAGCCGTGCCGGACGGACGAGGACCGCGCCCGCCGGCCGGACCTCACGGGTGCGCTTCGCCGCCGTCAACTGCCAGGCCTTCCACGACGGCTACTACGCCGCCCACCGCGGCGTCGCCCGTGAGGACGTCGACTTCGTGGTCCACCTGGGGGACTACATCTACGAGCACGGCCAGGTCGGCGGCGTCCCCGAGGAACACGTACGCGACCACGACGGCGGCGAGATCCTCACCCTCGGCGACTACCGCAAGCGCCACGCCCTCTACAAGGGCGACGCGTCGCTGCGTGCGGCGCACGCGGCGCACCCGTGGTTCCTCACCTGGGACGACCACGAGGTGGTCAACGACTACAGCGGCACGGGCGGCGGAGCTCCCTTCATGCGGCGGCGGGCGGCGGCGTACCAGGCGTGGTATGAGCACATGCCGCACCGTGACTCCTTCGGAGCCGCCGCGCTGCCCGACCCGGAGATCCACCGGGTGCGGCGATGGGGCAGCCTGCTGGAGCTGACAGTGCTCGACCTGCGCTCGTACCGCTCCGCGCAGAACCTGCCGGACGGCACGATCCTCGGCGCGGGACAGAAGAGCTGGCTGAAGCGGCAGGTGAGTGACGCGCCGGACGCCTGGCACGTCTGGGCGAATTCGATCATGCTCAGCCAGCTGCGCGGTTCGCCGGGCGGGGCGTACATGTTCACCGACCAGTGGGACGGCTTCCTCGCCGAGCGCAGGGAGGTGCTGGAGCATGTGCACGCCAGCGGACTGGAGGACCTGGTGGTGGTCACCGGCGACTGGCACTCCGCGTTCGTCGACGACCTCCGCGCCGACTTCGAGGACGCCTCCTCGCCGGTCCTGGGCACGGAGTTCACGGCCCACTCCGTCACCTCAGGCGCGTACTCCTCCGAGTGGAACGCCTCCAACGGGCCGGTGATGGGCGCGGCCAACCCGCACCTGAAGTACTTCGAAGGCAACCGCTACGGCTACGACCTCTACGAGCTCACGCCGGAGCGCCTCAGCGTCCACATGCGCGTGATCGCTGACCGGCGCGACCCCCGCTCGCCGGTGTCCACCCTGACGACCTTCCACGTCGACCGCGGCCGGGCGGGCAGCCACGAGGACGAGGCCACCAAGGGCTCGCCCGCCCAGTACCGGCGCGACTGAACGGGCGGGAGGCCGATCCCCGGCGGCTGCTGTGGACGAGCCCGTCGCCGCCGGTGGTGTTACGCGACCGGTGCGGAGATCGCCCATACGGTGACTCCTCCCTCGGGATGGATCCGGAGGGCTTCTCCTGTCGTGGCTAGGCCACGGCGGGAGGGACCAGCCCGGCCCTGACAGCGACGTTGAGCGCGCCCACCTGATCGGCGTGGGCGGTGTGCCCGCACCGGGTGCACTTGAACTTCTCGTGGGTGGTGCGGTTCTCGTCGGACACGTGCCCGCAGGCGGGGCAGGTGCGGGAGGTGTTGCGAGGGTCCACCGGGATCAGCTTGCGACCGGCGCTTTCAGCCTTGTGCGCGAGGATGCCCAGGAACACCCCCAACCCGCATCGTGGATACTCCGGCTCAGCCCGGCTTTCGCGGCGGCACCCGGCGGAAGAACGCCTGGAACGACCTGTCGAGACGGCGCAAGGTGGCCTGCTGGGACGAGAACGACCACCGGCCCTGCCGCTCGGGATCGAACGCCCGGATCTCCTTGAGCTGCGCGGACTGCTGCCCGTACCGGACGGTGGTCTGGGAGACATGCCGGCAGGCGTCACGCCGCTCCTGGAGCGCGCCGTTGTACATTGAGCAGTGATCCCGCAGCATCTCACCCAACGCTTGGGCCTGGCGGACAGTGGGACGCATCACGAACTTGTACGCGCGCATCACCCGGCCCACCCCCCCTCCCAGCATCCACGCCGGTAGGGACAACCTAGCGGGCGCCACTGACAACAGTGCCCATCTATGCGAAACGCCGAGGTCAGAGCAATCGAGAGACGCGATTCCCCACCCCGCTGAAGCGGGGCAAACCTTGCCAGACGCAGCACTAGACATCCGATGGAGCCGGCCTCGCCCGGGGCGGAGAAGGTCTTCGGCTGGATCATCCTCCGGGGCGCGGACGAGACAGACACAGGTGCAGCCGAAACGGGAGGTACTGCCATGACTCTGACGCTGTCCCACGGGCCGTTGTCCGGAGCCCCACCGCAGTCGGTCAACTACGACATCGAGGGGCCCGCGCACCGGCTCTTCTTCCAGCAGTTCCCGCGTCGCGTGCGCGCGGTGATCGGTGGCGAGACCGTGGTGGACACGCGCGACGGCAAGCTGCTGCACGAGACCGGTCTGCTCCCGCAGTTGTACATTCCCCTCGCCGATGTCCGCAGCGACGTGCTGGAGGCCAGCGATCACACGACGCACTGCCCGTTCAAGGGGCAGGCGTCGTACTGGTCGGTCCGCGTCGGCGACCAGCGCGCCGAGAACGGCGTATGGGCCTACCCCGAGGCGCTCGACGGAGCCGCCTGGCTGCGCGGTCACCTGGCTCTGTACTGGCAGGCCGCGGACGCCTGGTTCGACGAGGACGAGGAGGTCCACGGCCACCTGCGGGACCCCTACCACCGCGTCGACGTGCGGCAGAGCAGCCGCCATGTGCGCGTACTGCTCGACGGCCGGCCGGTCGCCGAGACCGACCGGCCCATGCTGCTGAGCGAGACCGGACTGCCCAACCGCTACTACATCCCGCCCGAGGACGTACGGCGCGACCTGCTCACCGAGAGCCCCACCCGCACCGTGTGCCCCTACAAGGGCACCACCACCTATTGGGCGTTCGCGGACGGCGACCGGCGGGTCGACGACGTGGCCTGGTCGTACCCCGAACCGCTGGAGGAAGCCACCAAGGCGGGCGGGCACCTGTGCTTCCTGCACGAGTCGGTCACCACCGAGGTCGACGGGGAACCTCTCCGCTAGCAGCGGGCCCGAGGTGAGGGCGGCGGCGCGGGCCAGCACCTTCACGCCGGGGCGGACGGCCCAGCGCCGCTCCGAGCGAATCAGCTCTTGATCTCGAACGGATCGTGCTCAGAGATGATCTTGTCGATGCGGGCCTGGTCCACCCGGTGTGTCACCTCCAGGGTCTCCTGTCGGTCGCGTACGCACTTGGCCAGCGTGAAGGACGAACTGACAAGGAAGAGCACGCCGAGCGCGAGGAATCCGCGCTCCCACGGCCCGACCGGCAGCCATACGACGCCGATGCCGACTGCGAGCAGGGACACGGCGAAGGCGAGGGCGGCCTGAGCGAAGAAGGCGGTCGTGGTCGGCCGCTGGAGAGGAGTCGTCATGCGTCTCATCGTGGCTGGCGGCAGGCCCGCCGCCATGAGTACGGATACTCAATTCCCGCCTCGGCCCGCCCCGTCCGGCGCCGCTCAGCGGTACAGCAGGTACGGCCGCCGTGTGTGCTCGAAGTCCCGCACCTCGCCCGCCCAGGCCGCGGTCACCTGGTCCGGCTCCGCACCCGAGTCGATCATCTCGCGCAGCCGGGGCGAGCCGGAGAGCTTGTCGATCCAGTACGGCCGCTTCGGGTCCCAGGAGTCCTCCCGCCAGGCGAACTCCTCGTACCTGTGCGCTTCCACCAGCATCGCCACGGCGGTCGCGATGGGCCGGAAACGCAGCGGGTCGGTGACGACGAGCTGCACCCCCGCGCAGGTCTTCTTCTCGTGCTTGCTGAACGTCGGCACGAAATAGCCCTCGCGGAAGACGACCCCGGGCAGTGCCCGGGCGTTCAGCCGGTCGCTGTAGTGGTGGTCGAGGTAGGGCGCGCCGATGAACTCGAACGGTCTCGTCGTGCCGCGCCCCTCGGAGAGGTTGGTGCCCTCGAAGTAGCCGGTGCCCGGATAGGCGGCGGCGGTGTCAGCGGTCGGCATGTTGGGGGAAGGGGGGACCCACGGCAGGCCGTTGCCGGTGGCCACCGAACGCGGGTCCCAGCCGCGCATCCGTACCACCTCCAGCTCCACCTTGCCGCCCTTCCCCTCCCCGGGCAGCAGCTCGCCGTTGAAGTAGCGAGCCAGCTCGCCCACGGTCATGCCGTGCTGCTGGATGATCGGCTTGAGCCCCACTCCGGAGGTGAACCCGTCGGTCATCAGCGGCCCGTCGGCCCGCCGCCCGACCGGGTTGGGCCGGTCGAGTACGACGAAGCGGGCGCCGAGGTCACGCGCGGCGGTCATCGCGTGGTACATCGTCCAGATGTACGTGTAGAAGCGCACGCCGACGTCCTGGATGTCGAAGACGATGGTGTCCGCGCCCGCTTTGGTGAACAGCTCGCGCATCTTCGCGGCGTTCGCCCCGTAGGCGTCGTACACCGTCAGTCCGGTACGCGGGTCCTCGAACTCCGGCTCGGACTCACCCGCCTGGGCGCTGCCCCGGAAACCGTGCTCGGGCCCGAAGACGCCGACGATGTCCAGCTCCTCGCGCGCGGCCATCGAGTCGACGATGTGGCGGGTGTCCCGCAGCACACCGGTCGGATTGCTGACCACCCCGACCTTCCGGCCGCGCAGCATCGGCCAGTGCCGGGACGCGGCGAGATCGGCCCCCGGTGTCAGCCGGCCTCGGCCGCCGGCAGCGGGGGCGGCCCCGGCCGGGGCGGCGGCGATCGCAGGAGTGGTGAGCGCGGCGGCGGTGGCACCGGCGAGGAGGGAACGACGGGAAGGCATGCCGGGAAGCTATCCAGGTGGCACACGGGGCGACAAGGGGGCACGCAGACCAACAGAGGTGTAGATCAATGACACCGAGCCGCCACGGCGGGTCTCGGAACCGGCTGACCGGCCCGGCCGCCCACCCGCGCCTACGCGGCGGCCGTGGCGGCGATGCTCTCCAGCGGCCGCCCGCGGACGTCCCCGCGTGTCCCCGTCCCGGCGAGCAGCGCCCGGATCTCCCGTACGGCCGTCCGGCCCGCGCGGTTCGCGCCGATGGTGCTCGCCGACGGGCCGTAACCCACAAGATGGACGCGCGGGTCCCGGACCGCCCGGGTGCCGTCCAGCCGGATGCCGCCCCCGCGCTCGCGCAGCCGCAGCGGCGCCAGATGCGCCACGACGGGGCGGAAGCCGGTGGCCCACAGCAGGGTGTCGGCCGGTGCGGTCCGCCCGTCCGGCCAGACCACACCGCCCGGGGTGATCCGCTCGAACAGCGGCAGCCGCTCCAGCAGCCCGCTCGCCCGGGCGCGCCGCATCGCGTCGGTCATGGGCAAACCCGTCACCGAAACCACGCTGCGCGGAGGCAGGCCGTCGCGTACCCGCTCCTCCACCCGCGCCACGGCCGCCCGGCCCTCCTCCTCGTCGAACGGGCCCTCGCGGAAGACGGGCGGCCGGCGTGTCACCCATGTCGTGTCCGCCGCCACCTCGCCGATCTCCAGCAGATGCTGCACGGCCGAGGTACCGCCCCCGACGACGATCACCCGCTTCCCGGTGAACGGTTCGGTACGGGGGCCGGGGTACTGCGCGGTGTGCAGCTGTGTGCCGCGGAACGCCTCCTGACCGGGGAAGCGCGGCCAGAACGGGCGGTCCCAGGTGCCCGTGGCGCTGATCACCGCGCGGGCTGCCCAGGTCCCGGCCGAGGTCTCCACGAGCAGCCGGTCCGAACCCTCGCGCGGGTCCTCGCGTACCGCTTTCACCTGCACCGGCCGCCGCACCGGGAGAGCGAACGCGCGCTCGTAGGAGACGAAGTAGGCCCCGATGACCTCGGCGGACGGACGCTCGGGGTCGGCGCCGGTGAGCTCCATCCCGGGCAGCGCGTGCATGCCGTGGACCTTCCCGTACGTCAGGGACGGCCAGCGGAACTGCCAGGCGCCGCCGGGGCGGGGGGAGTGGTCCAGGACCACGAAGTCCCGGCCGGGCTCGAAGCCCGCACGCCGCAGGTGGTACGCACTGGAAAGGCCAGCCTGCCCGGCGCCGATGACCACGACCTCCGTGTCCGTGTAGTTCATGCTTCCACCAACAGCGCGCCCCGCCCGAAGCTTCCCGTGCGACGCCGCCCCGCCTGACGGCGCCCGGCGCGGCAGGATGGGGGCATGACCGACGCACTGCGCACCCGCCTCCTGGACGTCACCACCGGCGCGGAGGAGACCGTCACCGACCTGACCCACGACTGTGCGGAGTTCCTCGAACACTCCGCCGCCGGCCGCGACGGGCTGCTCAACGTGTTCGTACCGCACGCGACGGCCGGCATCGCCATCCTGGAGACCGGCGCGGGAAGCGACCGCGACCTGCTCGCCGTACTCCGCGACCTGCTGCCCGCCGACGACCGCTGGAACCACCGCCACGGCACCCCGGGCCACGGCCGCGACCACGTCCTTCCCGCCCTCGTCCCACCCCACGCCACCCTCCCGGTCCTCTCCGGCAGGCTGGCCCTCGGCACCTGGCAGTCCGTCTGCCTCGTCGACACCAACCGGGACAACCCGCACCGCCAGGTCCGCCTGAGCTTTCTGGGGTAGGCACGATTGTCCCGGGGTGGCCGCGGTATCTCCGTACCCTGCGTGCCCGAAGCGCAGCATCTCAACAGAGAGACCTTGCGCGGTACGGAATCGAGCATCCGCATGAGGACGTAGCTCCGCCGGCCGACCTTGCCCCGGGGTGCTGTTCGCCGCCAGGTGATCGGTACTGCACAGGCACCGACTCCGGGGAGGCGCCCTTCGTGTGTCCAGGATCGCAACGGATCCTGGGCCCGCGTCACTCGAGACCGCACCGGCACGGCACTGGCAGTGAGGCTTCCCCATCGCCCGGGCGACGGCGGGCTCGGGCCGCGCCGGCTCGGACCCTGTAGCCGGTGTGGCCACCCCATGCGTGGCTGTGCTGCCTGCCCACCGGCCGCTCAGGGACAGCCTATGGGAGTACGCTGAGCTGACCGGCCGTGGACTCGTGAACCTGGACCCCGTCGCGTGTGGGACCGACGTGCCGGTGATCCTAGGGACGGAGCCGACGCGATGGGCACGATTTCCGGGGCCGGTGGCTACCGTGGCTGATCGGGACAGCCTGCGGGCCGCTGTCACTGAGGCGATAAGGGATGTCTCCAGCCCCCTCGCTCCGATGGCGCGGGCGTGCCGGGCGTGCGCGGAGTTGCTGACAGTGGGGGACGGGGTCTCGTTCGCACTGATCGGGGACCGGCAGCATCGCGAGACACTCTATGCCAGCGGTAGCACTGCAAACGTCCTTGAAGAACTGCAGTACACCCTGGGCGAGGGTCCGTGCTTCGAGGCGTTCGAAAGTGGCGGGCCTGTGCTGGTGCCCGATGTCCGGACGGCCGCTCCCCCGCGCTGGCCGACCTTCGCGCACGCCGTCGAGGAACACGAGGTCGCGGGGCTCTTCGTCTTTCCGCTGGGCTGGGGTGCGATCCGGATCGGGGCGATGAGCGTCTACCGTGGGCAGCCGGGGCCGTTGAGTGTCGACGAACTGGCCACGGTCCTGCAGATCGCCGACGTGGCCGTCTGGGCCCTGCTCATGCTGCACCAGTCTCCGAGCGACATCGGAGCGGTGAACTGGACTGATGAGACGGCCTCGCACCGGCAGGTGCATCAGGCGACGGGCGTGCTCATGGCGCGCCTCGACGTCCCCGCGGCAGACGCCATCGCGCTGATGCGGGCCCACGCCTTCCTCATCGGCGCGCTGATCGGTGAGGTGGCTGCCGACGTGCTGGACGGACGCCTGCGGCTGGGGAGTGATGAGCCGTGACGGCCGCACGGATGCGACCTTCTACCATGGCGATGAAGCACGATGTGGGCAAGGGATCGGGAGATGACCGCGATGAACCGGGAACGAGAGCTCGCCGAGACCTTCGTGCAGCTTGCGGACACCTTGGTCGACGACTACGACGTGGCAGACCTGCTCCACGAACTGGTGCTGCGCTGTGTGCAGCTGCTGGACGCGTCCGCCGCAGGGCTGCTGCTGAGCGACCAGCGGGGCAGTCTGCAGGTGATGGCGTCATCGACCGAGCGCACGCGCCTGCTCGAACTCTTCCAGCTGCAGACCCAGGAGGGGCCGTGCCTGGACTGCTTCACCTCCCGACAGCCGGTCCTGGTACCGGATCTGACCGAGACGGCACACCGGTGGCCGCTCTTCAGCGAGCAGGCACGCCAGGAGGGCTACCAGTCGGTACACGCCTTCCCGCTTCGGCTCCGTGACCAGACCATCGGCGCGTTGAACCTCTTCGGCCACGAGCCCGGAGAGATGCCTGCGGACAACCAGAAGATCGCGCGCGCCTTGGCGGACGTCGCCACGATCGGAATCCTGCAGGAACGCGCACTGCGACGCAGCGAGGTCCTCACCGAACAGCTCCAGACGGCCTTGAACAGCCGCGTCGTCATCGAACAAGCCAAGGGCGTACTGGCCGAGCGCGGCAACGTCGACGTGAACACGGCGTTCACCGCCCTGCGGGGCCACGCCCGTGCGCACGGCCTACGGCTGGGTGCGACGGCGCTGGATCTGGTCGAAGGCCGGCTGGACCCCGATCTGGTGCTGGCCGGAGCCCACCAAACGCGGTGAGACCCTGCCCCGGCACAGAAGCCGCCGCCGCTGTTGCCAGGTGAGAGTCAGCCGACGACCTGGCAGACCTGGACGTGCGCCGGCCTTCAGCCGAGCCCGGGCACGACGTGCTCTTGCCCGTGCCCGGAGGATCGAAGGGCACCACGGTCCGCGGCGGCACCAGCTGATACCGCTCCGCGACGCCCCGGATTCTCCAGCGGCAAGAGCCGCCGCTCGGTTACGGCTTTCTCTGCGTTCATCCCGGCGATAGGCCGCCGCTTCGGGCCGGCCTGAGCATCACGCGCCCCATCTCCGGGCGCGCCTTGATACATTGCACGTGTCGTCCGCCCCAGACCCCGGTTGCCGTCATCCCGGAAGCGCATCCCAAGAGGCACACCCCAGCCTCCCGGTGACGCCGTGCCCTTGGGCCGACGGCGCCTCGGCTGGGTCGAGGGGAGACAGTCATGATCGTCGAGGCCGAGCGGGTTCGAGGCGACGAGGAACGGCAGCGGCTGGCTGCGGTGCGCAACTACCGGATTCTCGACACTCCGCCGGACGGTACCTTCGAGCGGGTGGCTGCGCTCGCGGCCCGATCCTTTCACGTGCAGCTCGCCACGGTGACGATCGTCGACGAGGACCGGATCTGGCTCGCGGCGGCCCAGGGGATCCACGGGATCAGCGAGATCGGGCGCGACCCGGGTCTGTGCGCCTCAGCCATCCTCCAGGGCGAGCCCTACGTACTGACGGACACGCTCAAAGACGCACGGGCCGTCTCCAACCCGCTGGTGCGTGGGGAACTGGGCCTGCGGTTCTATGCCGCGGCGCCGCTCACCACCGCCGAGGGCCACCGCCTGGGCACGGTCAACGTCATGGACACCGGTCCCCGAGAGGTCACCCAGGAGGAGACGGACACGCTCCGGGACCTTGCCGCCGTCGTCATGGACGCACTGGAGTTGAGGCTCGCGACGCTGCGCGTCGTCCGGCTGGAGCAGGACTTGCGCCGTGACCAGGAAGCCGACCTGCAAGCGGCCCTGAAGTCGCATGCCGACATCGACCAGGCCATCGGTATGCTCACGGTCACTCACCACTGCGACGCGGCCGCCGCCCGGGACATCCTGATACGGATCTCCCAGCACACCAACACCAAGCTGCGTGAGATCGCCCGGGCTATGGCCGACCTGGCAGCCGGCGGCGATGCCCCCGGGATCAGCGGTGCGGTCCGGCTGGCGGTGACGCACGCTATAGCACCACGCGCCGCAGGAGGTCCGGTGGTCAGCTCACGCGGCCGCGCAGGCGGATGAGGGCGTCGCGGAGCCGGGTCATGATCGTGCCGAGCGGCGCTGAGAGCGATTCCTCCACCTTGCGGTAGTTGAGTCCGTCGTAGTGGGCCAGAGTGATCGCCTTGCGCTGCGGTGGGGTAAGGGCGCGTAGGCAGCCGCGTACCTGCTCGTGTGAGAGGCGGGTCTCGACCTGCTCGCTGACTTCGTCGAACGCAGGTGTCGCCTCGCGCGACGCGCTGCGGTTCCCGCGATCTGCTGTCGCCTGCGCGGGGCGCACCCCGGTCCACGGCGGGTGGTGGGCGAGGGCCATCACCCGCGCCCCTACGGTGCCCCGCTCCGGCTGGAAACGGGCGGCGGTGCGCCGCACCTCCACCATGACCTCCTGGCCGTCGTCCTCTCTCGGCCGGCAGCGATACGGTCTGCGTCCCGCGCGCGTTGAAGCTGCGAGGTCAGGATGGCCGAGGCCGGACTGCGCCTCGTCTGGGCGGCGCCCGCCGGCCCCTGAGGGGCGAGCCCGCCGTTCGGGTTCGCCACAGTCAGTTCGCGCTGGCGCTCGGCGAACACGACAGCGGTACGAACATGTGCGCGGCCTTCCCCGGCAGTAGGGAGTTTCCGGCGGCTCCACCTGCGGGTTTGCATCGCCCGCCCTGGGGGCGGCCGACGGTTCTCACTCGGCGCGCTCCGGGACACCCATCTGGCGTAATTCCCATGGGCTGTTGCTCGTTACCCCTGGCAGTGCCGTCGGGCGAGCGGGAAGGAAGTACGTGGTGGAGCAGGACCGGTCGAGGAAACGCAGGGTCGGGTTGGATCTGTCGGAGGGGTTCGGTGAGCGGCTACTGGGGCAGCTGCTGGACCGCGCTCACGAGATGCCTCCGCAGCTCATCGCTCCGTTGGTGGCGGAAGAGGTGGCCAGGATCGGTGGCCGGGACGTGTCGATCCTCCTGCAGTGCTACGAGCAGCTCGAACTGGTCCCGCTGCCGGGCCGGGGACTCACGGTCGGCGAAGCGGTGCCGATCGACGGTACCCGGGCGGGTGAGGCGTTTCTGAACATGGCCGCGATCGAGGACGTCCAGGACGACGGCGTGCGCATGTACCTGCCGCTGCTGGACGGCAGTGACGAGGTCGGGGTGATGACCCTGACCCTGGACACGGTCGAGGACGGCGACCGCAGGCTGCTGCGGCGGCTGGCCGGCCTGGTCGCCGACATGCTGGTAACCAAGAACAACTACACGGACCAGTTCTTCCAGGCCCGCAGACGCCAGCCGATGAGCCTGGCCGCGGAGATCCAGTGGTCGCTGCTGCCGCCGCTTTCGATGAACACCCCCCAGGTCTCCGTCGCAGGCATCCTGGAGCCGGCCTACAACGTCGCCGGTGACAGCCTGGACTACGCCCTCAACGACGACGTCCTGCACCTGGCCATCATCGACGCGATGGGTCACGGGCTGAACGCCTCCGTACTGGCGACCGTCGCAGTGGGCGCCTACCGGCACGCCAGGCGTGCCGACGTGAGCCTCGCCGAGCTGTATGCCTTCATGGACCGCGCGATCGATGAGCAGTTCGGCCCAGACCACTTCGTCACCGCGCAGATGATGCGCCTGGACATCGGAACCGGCCACCTGCAGTGGGTCAACGCCGGGCACCCCTCGGCACTGCTGATCCGCGACCACAAGATGATCCGAACCCTGCAGAACCCGGGCACGCTGCCCGTCGGCTTCGGCGGCGCCGAACCTCAGATCTCCTCCCTCGATCTCCAGCAGGACGACCGGCTGATGTTCTACACCGACGGCCTCGTCGAGGAACACCGCGCAGGCCAGGAGCAGTTCGGCGAAGAACGCATGATCGACATCATCGAAAGCGTAGGACCCACCACGCAGAGCGTGCAGCACATGGCACGGAACCTTTCCCACACACTCAAGCGGGAGCGGGGCGGATCCACCAGCGACGACGCGACCATCTTCCTCGTCGAATGGCGCGGCGGCACCGCCGACCACCTCGCCGCACTGGACTTCTAGCCAGCTGACGCGACGGCAGCGAACGGCGCTCGGGCCCGACCGCGGTCGGTGACCACGGTGAGCCGGCCCACGTTCCGTCACGGGAGGCGGTATGACCCGGGTGGGTGCGCGTGTGCGTCCGGGAGCGGGCGCACACGGGCGGATGTGGGCACGGGACGCCGTCCAGGGCTTCGGCCTCGGCGGCGATGCCTTCTCTGCGGTGCTTCCCTGTACGCGGGTGACTTCGCCGTCCCCGCTGTCGACGAGGACATCGCTGAGGCGCTGCCTGCGCAGCTGGGCGAGCAGCCAGCCGGCCTGCGTGACGGCTTCGAACTCCTCACGCCGACACGGGTGCTGCGCGGACTCCAGGCCGGTGACGGGTCGGTCTCCGCCTCGGAGGTCGGCGACGGCGGGCCGCGACCAGGTCCTTCCGGCCCTCGTCCCACTCCACGCCACCCTCCCGGTCCTCTCCGGCAGGCTGGCACTCGGCACCTGGCAGTCCGTCTGCCTCGTCGACACCAACCGGGACAACGCCAACCGTCAGGTACGACTGAGTTGCCTGGGTTGAGCGCGAAGCCGCCTCGGCCGACCGTGATCTGCCCCAAGGACACACTGTCCCGCTGTCGGCCCCCGGGCCGACGGGCCCGGTACGGAGCGAAGGCTGATCACGCCGGCAGCCCGGCGGCAACGCCCGCCACCGGGAGCGACGACACGTGCCCGCGGCAGCCACCCGGGCCGCGGGGGCCGTGGAAGGATCTCGACGGGTCGGCCGAAGCGGATCGAGAACACGGTATGTGGGAGAAGAGATGTCCCTTCCGGAACCGGGGCGGGAGGCCGAAGCCGCAGCGGCCGTCGGCTTCGACCTCAGCGAGTGCGTCCAGGAGCCCATTCACCTGCTGGGCAGGATCCAGTCCCATGGCACCCTGCTCGCGGTGGAGGCCAGTACCGGCACCGTGCACACCGCAGCCCGGAACACCGGCTCCCTGCTGGGCATCATGGCGGAGGAACTGGTCGGGGGGTCCATCACGCGGGTGCTGTCTCCCGAGGACTGGGCCGAGGCTCTGGAAGTCGGTGATGAGCACGAGGTGGCGAGCCTGGTTCTCCCCGTCTCCCTCGATGTGGCAGGCACCCCCCGGATGTTCGATGTGACCGCACACCGACAGGGACCCTCGCTGATCCTGGAGTTCGAGCCGCGAGACGTCCCATTGCCGCATTTCGCGCGTTACTACCAAGGGGTCCGGCGAGCCCTGACACGGCTCCGGTCGTCGACGGCAGTAGTCGAGTGCTGTCAGGCGGCAGTCCGGGAGATCCGGGCGCTGACCGGCTTCGACCGAGTGGTCGCCTACCGCTTCGAGGGCGAGAACGGGCCGGGGGAGGTGGTCGCGGAGGAGGTCGGCGACGGCCACGAGCCCTGGCTGGGGCTCTGGTTCCCCGCCAGCGACATCCCGCCCCAGGCGAGACGGCTCTACCGCGACAACTGGATCCGAGTGATCACCGACGTGGACGACACGAGTGTGGACCTGCACCCCCCGCGGCAGGCCGGCTCGGACCTGCCGCTGGACCTGTCGAACTCGGCACTGCGCACCGTGTCCGGCTTTCATCTGGAGTACCTGCGGAACATCGGTGTGAAGTCGTCGATGTCGGTCAGTGTCCTGCGTGAGGGCGAGCTGTGGGGGCTGATCGCCTGTCACGGCAGCACGGCCGTCACCATTCCCCCGGAACTCCGGGCGGCATGCGAGTTCTTCGGTGTCGCCTTCTCCCTGCAACTCGCGGCCATCGAGGAACGGGAGCAGGCCGAGGCGCTCCTCGCGTCCAGTGAGCGCCTCGGCCGGATCATGTCCCGGGTCACGTCCGATCTGGAGGCCTCGTTCCTGGCAGGCGATGGCACACTCAGGACCCTGCTGGAGGCCGATGGTGCGGCGCTCTGCCGCGGCGCCCGCATCGCCACCAGCGGCACGAGTGTCGCGCCCGCTCTGCTGGAAACCCTCCGGACACGCGCGGCAGAGCTGTCCCCGGGCACGGTCTGGAGCACGGACCGGCTGTCCGAGGAACTGGGCCGCCCCGGCGGCGGCGACCTGGCAGAAGGCGGCCCGGCGGGGATGCTGATGGTGGCGCTGAGCCGCTCGGGTGACTTCCTGGCCTGGTTCCGCAGGGAGCGTCCCACTGCCCGCCAATGGGCCGCCGATCCCTCCCGGCCCGTTCAGGTCGGCCCGCGAGGGGAACGACTCACACCCCGCGGGTCAGGTGCCGCCTTCCGCGCGGTGGTACGTGGACAGAGCTTGCCCTGGACGCCGACCGACCGCGTCACCGCGCAGGAGCTCTGGCGCACGCTGACCGGCCTCGTACTTCGGCACGAGGCCGAACTGGCGGCGCTCAACGAGCAGCTACGCATCACCAACTCCGACCTCGATTCGTTCGCCCATGTGGCGGCCCACGACCTCAAGGAGCCACTGCGGGGCATCTCCAACGCCGCGGCCTTCGTCATCGAGGACGCCGCAGCGGAACTCGATGGGACGACCGTCCGGCGGCTTCTCACCGTGCGGCGACTGGTCGGCCGGATGGACGGCCTGCTCGACTCGCTCCTGCACTTCGCCCGACTGGGCCGAGGCGGGCTGCACCGCGTCCGCGTCCCCCTGGACCGGGTGCTGGACTCCGCGCTGGAGGTGGCCGGGGAACGTCTGGCCGAGGCCCGTGTGAGGGTCGTCAGAGGGGATCTCCCCGAGGTGTACGCCGACGAGTACCGGCTCTACGAGGTCTTGGTCAACCTCTTGGTGAACGCTGCCAAGTACGCCGGCGATCAAGGAGACCGCACGGTCGAGATTCTGGTCGACACACTCCGCCCTCCGGCGGGCGGAGCCCTCCGGCAGACCGTCGTTGTCCGCGACAACGGCATCGGCATTCCGGCCGAGCATCAGGACGAGGTCTTCGAGCTGTTCCGCAGGCTGCACGGGCAGGACGAGCGCGGTGGAGGCACCGGCGTAGGTCTCGCGATCGTCAAACGGATCGTCGAACGGCACGGTGGCGAGCTGTGGCTCGAGAGTGAACCCGGTCGCGGGACCAGCTTCTACTTCACTCTGGGTCAGGAAGACGGCGGCTGAGCGGCAGGGCCCTCGTCCCCGCCCTTCGCTCTTCTCTGCCAGTAG
Source organism: Streptomyces gossypii (assembly GCF_025165795.1). Lineage (GTDB taxonomy): Bacteria > Actinomycetota > Actinomycetes > Streptomycetales > Streptomycetaceae > Streptomyces > Streptomyces gossypii. The sequence continues at coordinate 118,618 of NZ_JAJAGO010000007.1, read as the reverse complement.
TCCACTGCCCCCTTCAGGACGGTGGTGAAGAGCTCGAAGTTGACCGGCTTGTAGATGTAACTGTCGGCCCCTGCCGCGTAGGTGGCGTCGACCTCGTCCGGCGCGGTGGACGAGGTGAAGGCGACCACGGTCACGTCGTTCAGTTCAGGCATGGAGCGGATGGACCGCAGCACCTCGGCTCCACTGAGACCGGGCAGTTTCAGATCCAGGAGGACGAGTCCCGGCCGTCGGGCGGCTTCCAGCAGCCGCTCGGCGACTCCGGCCCCCCTGTCGGTGAATTCCAGCGTCAGACCCGGATGAGTGCGGCCGAGCGCCCGCTGAATGGCCTCGGCGTCCTCCGCCGAATCCTCGACCACCCAGACGACATCGTGATCGATCCTCGGATCCCGGGCCGACCCGCTCACGCGACCACCTCCGCCTGGGCGACGAGTACGGCGATGTCGTCCGCACCCGTCGCCCGGAACCCCGCGGCAGTGGCTGCCAGGCGTTCTGCGAACCCTTCGGCCGCGCCGGCCCCCTGCTGTGCCACCGTGTCCCGCAGGCAGGATTCGAAGAACGTTCCGTCGGCCGCTCTCGCCTCGGTCACCCCGTCGGTGAACAGCACCAGCGCGTCCCCCGGCGCCATATGCGCCGACCCGGATCCGTACTCGATGTCCTCCAGCACACCCAGCAGATCCCCGTGGGCCGTGAGCTCCTCCACGGCGCCGTCCGCACGCCGCACCAGAGGCGCCGGATGCCCCGCGCTCCAGTAACGTAGGAGGAATCCCTTTCCGTCCCGCACCAGCACCGCTACGAGCGCGGTCACGAAGCGGGACGTGCCCTCCCTGAGCAGGGCCTGGTTCAGCCGTCCCAGCGCGTGCTCGGGCGGACCGCCGTCCTCGAGCAGGGTGCGCAGGGTATGGCGGGCCAGACCCGTGAGTGCCGCGGCCTCCGCCCCGCGACCGCAGACGTCACCGATGAGGAGCGTCACGCCATCCTGCGCCCCCGAGACGGCGTCGTAGAAGTCACCGCCCACATCGAGCGAGGCGTCCCCCACTTCGTATGCCGAACTCAGAGTGAGGCCCGAGATCCGCGGCAGCTCACTCGGCAGCAGATGCCGCTGGAGGGAGACCACGTGCTGGCGCCGTTGTTCGTACAGGGTGCTGGTGTCAATGGCCAACGCGGCCCGGCCAGCAAGATCGGCAAGGAACCGCGAGGCGGACTCCGCGATGACCACCCTGTGGTAGAGGAACGTCAGAGTGCCCAGAGCCCGCCCCCGGGCCCTGAGCGGATTCACGCTGAGCGCGCGTACGGCCCGCCCCGCCCCGGACGAGGCGGCCCCGAACGGCCCGCCTTCCAGCTCGTCACCGTGCAGCACCCGCCCCTGCCCGCGGCTGAGGACCTGCTCCAGCACATGTGTGAGCCAGAGGTCCTCGGCCGCGACCGCACCGAGCCACTGTTGTTCGCCCGCGTCCATGTGCGATGAGGCCACGGGAGTCAGCCCACCGGGCAGACACAGATGCACGACGCAGCCCTCGGCGACAGCGGGGACAGCTGTCCGAGCCACCCGCCGCACGGTCCTCTCCACATCAAGGCTCGAATCCATCTGCAACGACGCCTCCGCCAGGAACGCGTCACTCACCTGACGGAGCTCGTCCTCGCGCCGCGCCATGAGGCGCCGGTCGGAGACCATGGTGACCTCGGCGACCTGCTTCAACCGGCTCCGCAGCGTCACATCGACCGCGGCCCGTTCCGCGGTGGCGACCATGAACGACACCCAGCCCCCCTGCGCCAACGGCACGGCACACTCGGCCACGATCCGCGCGCCCGCCGCCACCAGAAGCTGGACATGCGGCATGGCGCCGTCGAGTTCCGACACCTCGTGAACGGTCACAGGCGGATCGCCGTCCGGATCTTCGGCGGCAGCTGCACCGAACTCCTGCTCGACTTCCATGAACGAGGGCGTCGGCTCCGACAGGGTGACACTGCGGAGGTAGTGCAGCAGTCCGCCGCTCCAGCGGGCGCCCACGACGGCCAGGACGCCGGGCATACGGAGCAGCATGCCGTAGAGGGAGTCAGCCAGCTCCGCCACGTCCTGCACCCTGTCGGAGACACGCCAGAGCTCATGCAGACGACTGGACCACCATCCGTCATCCGCCCGGGAGGAAGCGCGTCCCTCGTGCTGCTCCACCGCGTATCCGCCGTTCCGTATTGCCACTGTCAGCCCCGGCCCGTCACGGGAAACGCTATGTCACACGGCGGCCGAGTGCCTCCAGGCGCGGTCTCGGCGTGGGGCCGGCGCGGTTTCCGCGAATGTGCTCAACCTCTGTTGTCGCCTCCGCAGAGCATGCGGTGGTGCACCGAGGTGGAGCGGTACCGACCGGTCCTCGGCCCCGGGGCGCCGCTACCCTCCGGGTTGTCTTGACGGAGGTTGGTGGACACCAACCGCGACAACCCCCACCGCCAGGTCCGGTTGCCCTTTCTCGGGCAGCTCTGCGGCAGCACAACTGCTGCCCCGCGATTGATCACGGGAGCGCCGGTAACCTGCGCCGACCCCGTCGGTCTGACCGAATGGAGCTGCGCGTCCTCGCCAGGGGGCAACGCACCTCTGGGGTGCTCTGGGGCGTGTGCCATAGGCTGGCTGCACAGAGTGAGGGGAAGGCTTCACCGAAGGACCGTGGAGTTGCCAGGATCCGGGGGGTGCGGGTGGAGACCGACGGCATGGACAGCCCCGGGGCGGGGTGGCCGGTATCAGCGGCCGTTTCCGCAGGGTCCAAGCCCACGCCGCCGTCCCGAGCCGGCAGGCTTGACGATCAGGTCCCGTTCCTGGCCCGGCTGGAACACCAGGAACGTGTCGCGTTACTGAAACTGGGCCGGCCCATGAAGTTCGGCCCGCGGTCCGTGCTGGTGCATCAGGACGAACCGTCCACGCACGTAATGATCATCCTGGCCGGCTGGACCAAGGTCACCCACTCCGCGGCCAACGGCTACGAAGGTCTGCTCGCGCTGCGGGGGCCGGGCGACATCGTCGGTGAGGCGTCCGCGGTCAGCGGCCGTCCTCGCTCGGCGACGGTCACCGCACTCGGGGAGGTCGAAGCCGTCACGATCGAGCGCAGCGGATTCCTGGGCCATCTCGCGGAGTTTCCTGCTACCGCCCTCCAGCTGCTCAGTCTGATCGGGGACCGGACGCGGGCCAGCGACCGACGGCGCGTGGAGCAAGGAGCACTCGGAGTTCGTGAGCGGCTGTCTCTCCTGCTCCTGGAGCTGTCGCGCACACACGGGGTGCGGGAGGCGGAGGGCGTGCGCCTGACCACCGGCCTCAGCCAGCACGAACTGGCAGGCGCGGTCGGAGCTTCGCGCGAGGCGGTGGCCAGGCTTCTCAAGGAGCTGCGGGAACGCGACATCGTCCGGACGAGCCGCAGGGGACTGGTCATCGCCCGCCCGGAGCAGCTGCGCCGCATAGGAGGCGGTGAGTAGGGACTGTCCCGTGGCAGACGGCCGTGCAGCTGAGGGGAGTTGTGTGCCATCGGTTACAGACGCTGTGTGCCGGTGTTCCTTCTCCACTGTCAGACCCACACGAGATAGTGCTCCGGACCGAGCCCGACCGTCCGAGAGGCACCCATGACCCTGGCTCCGACAGAACCGGTCAACCGCACCATTCTGCTGCTGGACATCGAGGACTTCAGCCGGCGGGACGATGTGGCGCAGGCATGCCTGCGCCGGGAGCTGCACAACGTGGTGGAGGACACCCTGGCCGAAGCGGGTGTCGAGCGGACCATGCAGTACCGCGAGGACCGCGGGGACGGCCTGATCGTGCTGGTCAGTGCCGAGGTTCCGAAAACCGCGCTGCTCCGGGCCCTGCTGACGACCACTCCGGACGCGTTGCACCAGTACAACCGGCTGGCATCGAGCAGTGCTCAGATGCGGCTGCGGATGGTGCTGGCAGCGGGAGAGGTCGCCTTCGACCCGAAGCACGGCACGGTCGGCGGGCTCGTCGGCCACGACCTCAACCAGTCTTGTCGGCTGCTTGATGCCGACGTCTTGCGCGAAGCGCTCGCGCAGCAGGACGCGGGCTGCGCGCTGGGGGTGTCGCCCCCCGTCTACGAGGGCGTGGTCCGCCATGGACACCGCGGACTGCGCCCGGAGGAGTTCCACCACACCACCGTGTCCGTGAAGAAGGACCGGCTCGACATGTGGCTGCACGATCCCCTCCCGCGCGGCACCACCGTGCCCGCCCCGGAGCCCGCATCCGCCGGGAGCGGGGGCAGGGGCAGGCGCGACGACGCCACGGGCCAGGCTCCGGCGGCTCCCGCCGCGACGCCCGCGAGCCGCGGGCCGGGGATGATCGTCAACGGCGGGACGGTGTCGTTCGGCGGCAGCCTGGTCGACGGCGATCAGACCGGAGTCAGCGGCGGCCAGGTCACCGGCGATGTGATCATGGGAAGTGTCCAGCGCAAGGTCCCGCGTGAGGGCCGGAGCGAGCAGGCATGAGTGATCAGCCCGGTGACAAGAAGGCGGAGCCGTCCCAGGACGACACCGACCCGTCCGCCGACGGGCCGGAGCAGACGGACGGCGAGCACGCCGACACGGACGACGACCGTCCTCAGGATCCCTGGGCGGCCCGGCGCGAGTTGTACGAACACGTGCCGCGCGCCGTCGGCGGCAGCCTGGTCGGCGGCGACCAGACCGGGGTCAGCGGGGGCAGCGTCGGCGGCGACGTCGTCCTCGGCACCAAGGTGGAGTATCACTACCGCAGCGCTGCCGCCACTCACACCTCGGGAAACATCCCCCCTGCCGAACTCGACGAGCTGGCCGAGGTGTTCGCCGGGTACGAGGAGCTCGTCCACCCCCTTCGCGGCCGGCTGCGCGAGGAACGGGTCCTGGTGCTCTCCGGCGCGCCCTTCACCGGCCGCCGCAGTGCTGCCCTGATGCTGCTGCGTGCCGTGGGCGCCGTGCGCGTGCGGGCAGTGGATCCCAACACCCGGCCGACCGCGCTGAAGGACGAGGTGAACGGGGAATCGCCCGGCTACCTCATCAGCGGCCTCGTGACGAAGAGGGGGAACCCGCTGCGCGACATCGACCTGTGGGCCGTGCGGGACGCCCTCCGGGAGAGGGACGCCTATCTGGTCATCACCGTCGATCTGTTCGCGACCCTGCAGGGGATCACACCCGTCCCCTGGCAGCCGCCGTCGCCGCATGCGGTGCTCCGGTCGCACCTGCATGGCACGGTCCAGGACCCGCGCAGGGAGCGCGAACTGCTGGCCCTGGCACTCTCCCGGGAGTTCCTCGCACGGGACGACCACCAGTTGCGAGAGGCAGCGGAGTTCGCGGCGGCCCTGGCCGAGTACGCGGACGGCAGGACCACCGGGGAGTCGTTGGCGGATGTCGGCCCGGAGCTGGTCCGGAGACAGGCCCAGGAATGGTTCGGGGACGAGGAAACCCCGCTCCGGGACAAGGCGTTCCTCATCTCCCTCGCGGCGTTCGACGAGGCCGCCTACGCCCTGACCGCGGAGCTCAGCGACGCCCTGTGGGCACAGTTCCAGAGGACCGAGGACGCCGGGGCGGAGCCGCGGGTCGGCATCTTCGGGACCTCCATCACCAAAAGGCTGCGCCTGGCCCGAGCTGACGAGTACTGGCAGGAGGAGCACACCGAGTGGGGCCCGGTGCGCCAGCGCAAGGCCCGCTTCCAGAAGCCCGGTACCGCCGCCGAGGTCCTCCGTGAGGTCTGGACGAGCCACCCCTCCGCACGGCCCGCTCTGCTCCAGTGGCTCCGGCAGCTCGCGGAGGACGGACGGCCGCTGGTACGTGCCCGCGCGGCGGTGACAGCCGCGTTGCTGGCCCAGACCGACCTGCCGTCGGCGATGGCCCTGCTCATCGGGGGCTGGGCTGCGTCGAAGAGCTACCGTGACCGCCTCGTCGCCGCAAACGCCCTCGCGATGGCGCACGCTGTCGGCGCCCCGAACATTCCGCAGATCCTGCGCTCCTGGTGCAGCGAGGAGGCCGGCCCGCGGTTCCGCTGGACAGCCATCCGGGCCTACGCCCTCGTGGGCCCCAGGATGCCCGACGAAGCACTCGAGGCGTTGGCGGAAGCCGCCCGCACCGGAGGCGAGGAAGACGAGGCGCGGCACCTCGCCGAGTCCGCCGCACTGCTGCTGAGCGACGAGTCGGCGCAGGTGCGCAGCCGGGTGCTGCGGGGGCTTCTCGACCTTCTCCAGGACGGGTCGTCCGGCCGTCGGCTGGCGCTCCACGCGCTCGTTCTGGCCTGCACGCACGCCGACAGCCGACTGCTGCTGCGCTGGTACGCGGAGGCCGCCTCGCAGGGCACGAGCGAGGAGGCACGTCGGCTGGTGCTGCTGTGGCAGGCCGCCCTGCGCGATCTGCGGCACACCGCCGACGCGCTGAAAGCCCTGGCCGACTGGGCCGTCGAGGCGGACGAGGATCCGCAGATCGAGCGGGAACTGACGATGCTCCTTCCGGCGCTCGTCGGCTCCGACGAGGACCGCAAGCGCCTCGATCACATGCTCCGGACACTGCGCGGCCGGCGTGGGGGAGACCCGCCTCCTGTAGCCGGCCGTCTGCTGACCGTGCTGTGAGGTGCCGCGTTCCCGACCGCGGCCCAGGGCCGCGCCCTTCCGGATGCACCACTGAACGAGAGGAGACCTACGATGGCGGAATTTCGCCGCGGATTCGACTGGGACCAGGGTGCGGACCGGCACAGTGACCTGGTCGATCCCGTACTGACGGTGCGTCAGTTATCCCGGTTCGACTACCGCAGGGGCTACAGCCGAATCGACAACGCGCTGGTGTTCACCACGGACAAGGGGGCGTTCGACGTCTACCTCCCGCCCCGCCGGCCGGTGCGCTCCGTGCTTGCCGCCAAGCGGTACACCGCGGTCTACGAGGTCGACATGGGGGTGCACACCTGCACCCCTTCGCTGCTGCTGCCCAGCGACAACGACGCCTTCGACTTCACCGCCGAGGTGGAGCTGACCTGGCAGGTCACCCGGCCGCAGCAGTTCGTGGCCTGCGGGGAGCGGGACGTACCCGCCCTCCTGAAGCGCCGGTTGGAGCGGCTGACGTACCCGGTCAGCCGTGCCTTCCCGATCGACCGGAGCGCGGATGCCGAACGCGCCGTGTGCCAGGTGATCGCCAGGGCGGGTGAGCTGGGAGACGAGGCCGGGCTGCGTACGTCGTCCGCGGTGCGGCTCCGGCTGGACGACGCGGCGATCGCCCACCAGCGGGAACTCCGCCGGCTCCGCTACTCCGACGAACAGCTGGGCCTCTCCCATGACGTGGCGATGCGGGAGGACCGGTACAACGCGGAGCGGGGGGCGGAGCAGGCGCGGCATGATCACGAGCTCGTGATGCTGCAGGGCCGCCAGGAGGAGGAGGCGAGGGAGCTGGAGGCGGCGAAGATCCGCTACTACGAGCACCACCTCACGCATGGCGGCGTCGCGATGTGGGCCCTGCACCTGGCGCAGCACCCGGAGGACTCCCGGCTGGTGATGGAGAACCTGAGCAGGGACCAGCTGGAGCTGGTCCGGCACCAGTCCAAGTTCGCGCTGCAGGTGTTGAAGGAAGGGACCCTGGAGGATTACCAGCGTGCCGGAGTGAACAAACGGGCCGTGGAGATCATGGAGGAGTTCCTCGCCGGCGACCTGTCCAGTGCCGCTCCCGCTCCGCTCGCGCCGGAGCCTCTGTCCGGGGGCGAAGCCCACGAGCCCTCGGAGCGCCTCCGGAAGCCGGCGGGCGGAGCGTCCGGCCTCAGCGGCGAGGAGGAGGAATGACCTGTGGCGGGGCGGACGCCCCGGCCGTGGGAGTCCGTCTGCTGACGGAGCTGCGGTCCGAGACGGCTCATGCGGACAGCAAGGCGGCTGTGCTGCTCGGTGCCATGAGCATGACGGTGAGTCTGCTCGGTGGCCTGCTCGTGGCCCGGGGGTGGTCCCCGTCGCGGCTCTCTGCCACGGGAAGCACACTGCTGTGGGCGGCCATGGCCGTTCTGGCCGGGGCGCTGATGTGCCTGCTCCTCGCCGTGCTTCCGAGGTACGGCACCAGCCGGTGGTCTCCGGGACGGCCGCTGACGTACTTCGATGACATCCGCCGGGCCACCCAGGACGGCCGGCTCGCCGAGGCACTCGCCGTCACCGAGACACGTCACGCCGATGGAGTGCTTGAGGCGCTGGCCCAGAACAGCCGCATCGTCGCCGCCAAACACCGGTGGATCCGCGCCGGCCTGGGTGCCTACTGCGCGGGAGTGCTGCTGCTGCCCCTCGCGCGGCTCGTCGGCTGAACGCCACGGGTCCGCTTCGCACCGTCGTCACCATCCAGCCGCCCATCCGCGTAGGAAGCTGTCATGAACAGTCCTCATCACCCCCATCATTCCCACCACCCCAGCGGATCCGACCACAGTTCTCGGACCGGCCCTCCGGCCTATCCGACCGGTGCGGCCGCTCCGCCCCCGAGCTACCCGGACGAAACGATTCCGCCCGCGCCGCCCGGCCCGGGAGGTGCGGCCCGGCGCGAGAACGGCCACGGGCGCCGCGGCCGCGTCCACCTTGCGAGGCGGCAGCGTGGCGCCGATGCCACGGCCGTCGGGCAACTGCTTCTGCATCTGCCCTCGCTCCTCGTGAGCCTGGCGATCGTGGCGGTGCTCTCCTACGCCCTCCTCCCGGTCATGGAGTGGCTGGGAATCCTGCTGTGGCTGGCCTCGGGTGCCATGGCTTTTCACCGGCCCACCGAGCGGGCACTGGCCCGTCACCTGCTGAATCTCCGGCACCCCACTCCGCAAGAACGGGCCCGGCTGGAACCGCTGTGGACGGAGGTGGCGGCCCGCACGGGAGTCGAGGGCCGCGCCTACGAGCTGTGGATCGAGGACAGCGATCGGATCAACGCTCTGGCCGCGGCGGGACACATCGTGGGCGTCACCCGGTTCGCCCTGGAGCGGCTGTCCGACGGTCAGCTGGTGGCGGTTCTCGCTCACGAGCTGGGACACCACGTCCACGGTCACACCTGGTCTTCGCTCCTGGGCCAGTGGTACGCGTTTCCGGGACGGCTCGCGTGGGCCGCCGCGCGGAGGCTGGTCCGGCTCGCCGCCGTCCTCGGCCATGGGCGCACAGGCGGCTGGAAGGTGCTGCTGCTTCTCGTCGTGGGCGGCTTCGTGCTGATGACCGCGCTGTCCTACTGGTTCGTGGTCCTGGCGCTGGTCGTTGCCCCGTATCTGCTCGCCGCCGTGGCACGCCGGGCCGAACTGCGGGCGGATCACCATGCCGCGGTGTCCGGCTTCGCACCGATGCTCGCCGAGGTGCTGCAGATGATGCATGCGGAGGAACAGGACAGCGGGCAGGTGGCGGCCTCCGCGCTGTCCGGGTGCGGCGAAACGACTGTGGTCGGCAGGGGAGCCACCGCTCGCGGCCGCAGGCCGAGCCTCTCGGGGAAACTCCTGTCCTCGCACCCCGACTACCACACTCGCCTGCACCACCTCGCGCCGTACCTGGAACGACGTTGAGTTCCTTTGCGTGGTGTCCCCGGACGGGGAGGCATGGTCCAGGCCCCGCCGCCCTGGCATCCGCCCCTCCCGAACGCCGCCGCACAGACCGGGCCCCCACCCGGTCAGGGGACGGATGCGCAGCTCACCTAGGGTGTCGGTCATGTCTTTGACAAAAAGCCTCCAGCGAATCGTTCAGCACCGGCAGTCCGCCCCCATGCCGTTCCGTCGGAAGAAGGGGACCCTGATCGCAGCCCTCGGCATCGGCATGGCCGTCGCCCTGAGCGGGTGCAACGACGACGACGCCGGTAAGGCCAAGGACGACGACACCGAAGCCGCGGCGTCCAAGGCCCCCTCATCCGAGTCGCCCTCAGCGGAGTCGCCCCAGCCCTCTGCTCCGGCGAGCCCTTCGGGCGACCAGCCGACGATCGCGGGATGGCAGACACAGACCTCCAAGAAGCACCACTTCCGCTACGACGTGCCCGCCAAGGCCGAGAAGTGGAAGGTCCTCGACCGGGGCACCGCCCTCTCCTACACGGACAAGGCCGGCGAGCCGATCGTCGTCATGACCGGAGCCGCCAACTACCGTGAGGGCGGCTGCGCGTCGAGCCCCAACCCCGAGGCGATCGGCGAGGCGGGCAAGGGACAGCTCGCCACGGCCGGCACCACCGGAGGCGGCAAGGAGGGCAGTCTCCAGGAGAACGCGCGTAACTGGGCGGGCAACTGGGGCTTCGCGGCGTACGGCGGCGAGGAGCACAAGCCCGAGATCAAGGTCGGTGAGGCCAAGCCGTGGAAGCAGGGCGGCATCGAGGGCTACACCGCGACCGCCGAGGTCACGGTCACCCACCGCCCGGGCTCCTGCGTCCCGCCCAAGGCCGTCGTGCACAGCATCGCCGTGAAGCTCCCCGACGGCACCATGCACGGCTGGGTGATCTACGCGGACCAAGGAGTTCCCAAGGCGCTGACTGCCGCCGAGATCAAGAAGATCATGAGCACCGTCCGGCCCGCGGGCAGCTGACGTCCCTTCACCCCGGCCCCTTCCGGGCCGGGTACATCCGGCCGTCGAGCCGGGCCCGTCCGGTGCCGGACCGGCCCGGAGACGCGTCGTTGTCAGCCTCCGCTGTCGAGCGCGTCGAGGATGTGTGGCCAGGCAGCCGCGCCGGGGAGCGCGTCGGCTTCGGGCGTGGCCAGGACCAGAACGCCGACATCGGTGCCGACGGCTGGAGTGGTCAGCACGCCTTCCCACGGATGGGTCAGCTGGCGCTCTGTCAGCTTCACGTACTCTCCCTGACGGTCCGTTTTCCGCTTCCCCGCGGGGGCCCGCAAGCCTGTTCGGCCTTGATACCCCCACGGCGGATACTGGCGCGAAGCGGTAGGAGTCAGCGCCGGTTTCGAAGAGGTGCCCAACGAGAGTGACGCGGTCGACGACGGCCGAGTGCAGAGGCGGGGTCCGTGAGTGTGGAGGACGCTGCTTGCGCGGCGGCGCTCACGCATGGTTGCCGGGGCCCAGGAGAGTCCGGGCCTCGTCGCGGATGTCGGTGTCGGTGTCGGTGTCGGAGGCCAGGGTGGTGAGTCGGCGGCGGAGTTCGTCCCCTCGGCCCGCGGCGGACACGCAGCTGCGGTAGCCGTCCACCTCACCGGCGAGCTGGTCGGCGGTGCACAACGCCTCGGCGCGGGACAACGCGGCCAGCACGGCGCGCAGGCCTGGCAGGTCGTGGCGTTCCAGCAGGGCCCTTGCCGTCTCCTGGGTGACACCGGTGTCGTCAGCGTCCAGCAGGAGCCGTTCCAGAAGGGGGCGGATGTCGTCGAGGTCCGCCCGCCGGGCGAGCCGCCGTCCGGCCGCGGCACGCTGCGCCCAGGACGGTGAGTCTGCCCAACGGAGCGTCCCGGCCAGGGAGTCCGCCGAAGAGCCCGTCCCCGGTTCCGTGTGCATGCCGCCATCGTGCCCGTCCACGCCCCGTAGCCGCAAAGCGTCAGTGCTGCGGGCCGTCGGATCCGGGCGTGATCAACCCCGTCTCGTAGGCGGCGATCACCGCCTGGGCGCGATCGCGGAGCCGCAGCTTCGACAGGATGCGGGCGACATGAGTCTTCACCGTGGCTTCGCTGAGGTGAAGGCCCGCAGCCAGTTCGGCGTTGCTGCGGCCGCGGGCCAGGGATTCGAGGACCTCCAGCTCACGCGGAGTGAGCGTGGACAGGTCACGGTGGAGGGGAGCCGTGCGGTCGCCGGTCGCGGCGAAGCGTTCGACCAGGCGGCGGGTGATGGCGGGGGCCAGCAAGGCGTCCCCGGAGCGGACCAGATGGACCGCGGCAGTCAGGTGCTCCGGCGTGACGTCCTTCAGCAGGAAGCCGCTTGCGCCCCCGCTGAGTGCGGCGTAGACGTACTTGTCGAGGTCGTACGTGGTGAGGATGATGACGCGCGGCGCCGTTCCGTCGTCCTGGAGGATGCGGCGCGTGGCCTCCAGGCCGTCGGTGCCCGGCATCCGGATGTCCATCAGCACCACGTCGGGTCGCGTCCTCCGGACCGCGGCGATCGCGTCGTCGCCGTCGCACGCCTCGGCGACCACCTCGATGCCGTCGGCGGCGAGGATCATCCGGAAGCCGGTGCGCACCAGCGCCTGGTCATCGACGATCACCACTCTGGGCGCCTCGGTCATGGCTCCTCCACCGGAATCACCGCGCGGACCCGGTAGCCTCCGGCCGGGCGCCTGCCAGCGTGCAGGGTACCGCCGTAGACCGCGAGGCGTTCGCGCAGGCCGACCAGGCCGCTTCCGCTGCCCGAGCCCGCCGACGGCTGCGGCACCCCGCCGGTGTCCGCCACCTCCATCCGCAGCTCGCCGGGTGCGTACTCCACGGTGATCGAGACGCTCGCCCCCGCGGCGTGCTTCCCCGTGTTCGTCAGTGCTTCCTGCGCCACCCGGTAAGCCGCCAGGTCAACGCCGGCCGGCAGTTCGGCCCGCGTGCCCCGCACCGTCAGGTGCACCGGCACGCCAGTGGCACGCACCCGGTCGACAAGCTCCGCCAGCTGGTCCAGGCCAGGCTGCGGAGCCAGGCCCACGTCGGTGGCCGGGTCGGGGCCGTCGGCGGCCATGGTGAGCAGGCCCATCACGTGGCGCAGCTCGGACATCGCCGAGCGCCCGGCCGCCTCCACCGCCAGCATCGCCTCCCTGGCCTGATCGGGCGCCGCGTCCAGAACCTTGCGTGCGGCACCGGCCTGGATCGTCATCATGCTCACGTTGTGGGTGACCACATCGTGCAGCTCCCGGGCGATCCGCGAACGCTCCTGGTCCACGGCCAGCCGCAGCGCCGCCTGCTGCTCCTCCTGCAGCGCCTGCGCCCGCTGCCGCCAGGTGTGGATGCCGTGAGTGGCGAGGCCGATCGGCAGCAGTACCAGGAGGGGGACCAGCCCCCGGTCCACCTCGGGAGCCAACGGGAAGGCCGCGTACAGCACGACCCCGGCGAGCAGCGAAGCCGCAACGGTCTTCCGGCGCGGGCTGTGCACCGCCGCGCTGTACGCCGCGATCAGGCCGGAGGCGAAGGTGACCGTGGTCGCGTCCGCGGCGACGTCACCTTGGTGCAGCAGCAGCGTCGCACCCATCACCGTCCAGTAGGTGGCGAGGGGGTGGCGGCGGCGCAGCAGCAGTGGCATGGCGGTCAGTACCGCGGCCGCCAGCTCCCACGGCTCGACAGGGGGCAGTGTGTGCTCGACTGCCGGAACGCCATGGGGCACGCCATGCGGAGCGTCGGACGGCGGCAGGGACGGCGGCACGGGCGGGGGTAGCGGAGGCCCGGGGATTCCCACGGGGGCCGGTGTCGCGCTCCCGGCGGGTTCCCGCTGCACCTCCATGTACGAACGGTTCAGATCGCCGACGACCACCCCCGCGGTGAGCGCCAAGGCGATCACCGCGTCGACGGCCCAGGACCAGCGGGTGACTGCCTCTTTCCTGCTCACCGCGTCAGTGTGCCAAGCGGTGGGGCGCTCCGAATCAGCCGTGGGACGCAGTGGCCCGCACCGTGGGCGTACATCGCAGGGATGACGGGTCGGCGCCTCATCCGCGGACGGTACGGATCTTCCGCACAGCGGCCGACGTGGATACGTCGCAGGCGCTCCTACCGTCAGGGCGGCTGCCCGAAGAGGCGGCATCCGAGCAGTGGAGGACTGATGACCGACCCCCTCATCGACGTACGAGATGTGGCCAAGGAGTACGACGAGGGCCGGGCCGCACTGGCCGGGCTGACGCTGCGGGTGCGCGCCGGGGAGGCACTCGCGGTGCGGGGCCCGTCCGGGAGTGGCAAGTCGACACTGCTGAACCTGATCGCCGGTCTCGACCGCCCGAGCAGGGGCAGCGTCACGGTCGACGGGCTGCGCGTCGACGAGCTGAGTGAGAGCGCCTCGGCGAAGTACCGGCGTTCCCGCATCGGGATGGTCTTCCAGTTCTTCAATCTCCTCGACGACCTCACCGTTACCGACAACGTGCTCCTGCCTGCCCAGCTCTCCGGCACGCCTCGGGCCCAGGCGGCGGCCCGCGCCGCCGAGTTGCTCGCCTCTCTCGGTATCGACCGGCACGCCGGGGCTTATCCGGGACGGCTCTCGGGCGGCGAGCGGCAGCGCGTCGCGGTCGCACGGGCGCTCATGAACCGCCCGCCGCTGCTGATCGCCGACGAGCCCACGGGCGCGCTGGACACCGCCTCCGGCATGGACGTGTGCGAGCTGCTCCGCGCGTTGAATGCCGACGGGCAGACGATCGTCCTGGTCACCCACGACCTGGCGCTGGCCGAGGCCTGCGCGACGCGGACGATCGAGCTTGTCGACGGGGTCATCGCACGGGACGTCACGGCGGTGACCCGATGAGCGGGCGGGTCGTGCCGCGGCGGGGGGCCCTGGGCCGAGTGGTGCGCGCAGGGGTCGGGCGGCGACGCGTGCAGACCGCGGTGATCACGCTGACGACCCTGCTCTCGGTGGCCGCCTCCGTACTGGCGGTCGGTCTCCTCGTCGCTTCCCAGGCACCCTTCGACCGGGCCTTCGCCAAGCAGCACGGCGCGCACCTGACGGTCCAGTTCGACGGCTCGGCGGTGACCGCGGAGCAACTGGCCGCCACCGCACACGTGTCCGGGGTGGACGCTGTGGCGGGGCCGTTCGCCGTCTCCTCCGTACGCCAGGGCACGCCCGAGGGGGCGCCGCCCGGTTTCGAACCGCCGCCGCTGACGGTCGCCGGGCGGACGGCGCCCGACAGCCCGGTGGACGAGGTGAGCCTGATCGAGGGCCGTTGGGCCGAGGCTCCCGGCGAGATCGTGCTGGAGGCGGGCGCCCGCCATCCGGACATGAGGACCGGGGACGGCCTGGTGGCCGGCGAGACCGAGCTGAGGGTGGTCGGGATCGCCGAATCGGTGGGCGAGAGCGCCGAGGCCTGGGTCGTGCCTGCGCAGGTGGCCGGGCTGGCCGGGGCGGAGTCCGACTACCAGATGCTCTACCGGTTCACCGACGCCGCCGCCAGCGCCGACATCGCGGCCGGCCGCGACGGGCTCGCCGCCGCCGTGCCGCCGGGTGCGATCGCCGGCACCCAGTCGTATCTGGACGTCCGGCAGACCGCCCAGGAGAACACGGCGGCGTTCATCCCCTTTGTCACCGCCTTCGCCCTGCTGGGCCTGGCGATGTCGGTCCTGGTCATCGGCATCGTGGTCAGCGGCGCGGTGGGCGCCGCGAGGCGGCGGATCGGAATCCTCAAGTCCCTCGGATTCACTCCGCTGCAGATTGGGCGGGCATACGTGGCCCAGGCCCTGATCCCGGCCTCGTTGGGCGCCGCGCTGGGCGCGGCCCTCGGCAACGTGCTCGCCGTGCCGCTGCTGGCCGAGGTGGCCGAGGCGTACGGGACGGCGACGGTGCTGATCCCCCTGTGGGTGGACGTCACTGTCCTGGCAGGTGCGCTGGCCGTGGTGGCCGCCGCCGCGTTCGGCCCCGCGCTGCGGGCGGCGCGGCTGCGCACCGCCGAGGTGATCACCATGGACCAGGCCGCGGTCGGCGCACGGGGGCGGCGAGTGCGGCATCTGCTGGGACGCCTGCCGCTGCCGCGGTCGGTCACCCTGGGCCTGGCGAGTCCCTTCGCCCGCCCCGGGCGCTCGGCGACGCTGGCGTCCGCGGTCGCCTTCGGAGCCTTGGCGGTGACGTTCGCTGTGGGTCTGGGCAGCACGCTGATCGCCATGAAGACCGACGGCGATCCGGACCGGGCAGGCGAGGTCACGGTACGCACGATGCCCCGGCCCGGTCCCGTCCCGGGTGACACGGCGCCCGCGAAGGCGGCCGACCCGGCCGCAGTGGCATCGGCGATCGAAGCCCGCCCGGAGACCGAGTCCTCCTTCTTGGCCGCAAAAACACAGGTGGGCGTCCCGGGCCTGACGGGCGGCACACCGCTGGTGGCATACGAAGGGGACTCCGCCGGCAGCGCCGCCACGATGGTCAGGGGCCGCTGGTTCGACTCTCCGGGGGAGGCGGTCGCGGCGACGCGCTTCCTCCAGGCCACCGGAGTGCGAGTCGGGGAGACGGTCACTCTTGCCGAACAGGGACGCACCGTCCGGCTGCGGATCGTCGGCGAGATCTTCGATCTGGGCGACAAGGGGATGGCGGTGCGCACCGGCGCGTCGTCGGTCGCGGGGCTGAAAGCCCGGTTCCTGCCCGCTGAGTTCAGCGTGGAGCTCAAGTCCGGTACGGATGAGGCGCGCTACCTCGGGGAGCTGAACGCCGCACTGAAGCCGCTCGGCGCGGAGGCGGCGGCGACTGAGGGCGGGAAGTCGAGCGTGGTCCGGGCGATGCAGGCGCTGATCGCGATGCTCACGCTGATGCTGGTCGCCGTGGCCTGCCTGGGCGTGCTCAACGCCGTGGTGCTGGACACCCGGGACCGGGTCCGCGACCTGGGCATTCTCAAGGCCCTGGGGATGACCCCGAGGCAGACGATCGCGCAGGTCCTCACCTCGGTGGCCGGCACAGGCCTGGCGGCGGGGGCGATCGGCGTCCCGCTGGGGGTGGCACTGCATGGCTGGGTGATGCCCGAGATGGGCCGCGCGGTCGGCACCACGATCCCGTCGGCGGACATCGACGTGTACGACGTACCCCTGCTGGCGCTGCTTGCCCTGGCCGGGGTGGCGATCGCGGTGATCGGCGCGCTGCTGCCGGCGGGCTGGGCGGCCCGGACGCATACGGCACGGGCGTTGCGGGCGGAGTGACGAGGAAGGAGCGGCGGGTGGCGGGCAGGGCCGGGGCCGGGGCCGGGAGCATCGTGGCTGCCCGGCTGCCCGGCTGGCTGACGGAGGGACGGACAGACGGTCAGGGCAGGCCGGTGAGCCAGCGGTGTACGGCGAGTGCGGTGGTGCGGGCGTTGTCTTCGAGCATGGTGAAGTGGTCGCCCGGCACGGTGACTTCGGAGTGCGGCAGGCTCCAGACCGGGGCGGGGCTGGTGCCGGGCAGACGGTCCCGGGCCCGTACGAAGAGGGTGGGGGCCGCGAGTTGCGCTGGTTTCCAGCCCGCGTACAGGTCGAAGTACCCGGCCATGGCGGTGAGTCGGTCCGGATCGGCCGACGCGAACTCCGCCGTTCGCTGGAGCATGTCCGCCGTCATGGCGGAGAGGGACTCCTCACCGATGCCGGTGTCGCCGGAGTAGGTGTCCACCAGCACGACGGCGACCGGGGCGGCACCCTCGGCCCTTTCGGCTTCCAGACGTTCCGCCACGGCCTGGGCGACCCAGCCGCCGGCCGAACGCCCCAGCAGGACGAACGGTTCGCGGCCCGCGCAGGTGAGGACGGCGGCGGCCTGAGCCGTGACGAAGGCGTCCAGCGTGTCCGGCAGTGCCTCCCCCCGGTGGAAGCCGGGATGGCGGAGCGCCGAGACCGGCCGAAGGCCCTGCAGGCCGAGGCCGAGGCGGGCGTACTCCTGCGGGCCGGAGAGCGCGCTGAGCGCCGGGAAGCAGATGAGGCGGGGGCCCGCGCCGCCCGGCGTGAGCGTGACGGCCTCGGGCGCGGCGCCGGGCGCCCCGGCGCGGTCGAAGACCGGACGGAGACGTGCGGCGAGCGTCAGCAGCGCCATCCCGTCCCACGTCCTTCCGCGGGCGCAGGCGGCGCGGAACAGCGCCGACAGGGAGTCCGGAGTCGACAGGGAGTCCGGATCCCCACCGTCCGCCGGGGCGGCGGCCGCCGGGCGGTGGGGGGCTTCGTGCGCCGTCACCTCCTCGGCGTAGCGCTCCTCCAGGTACGCGGCGACCGTGCGAGGCGTGGGGAAGTCGAACAGCAGCGTGGACGGCAGGGGCAGATCCGTCGCCGTCGCGAGTCGGTTGCGCAGGTCGACGGCGGCGAGGGAGTCGAGGCCCAGGTCTGCCAGGACCTCGTCAGCCCCGACCGCGGACTGCCCCTCGGTATGACCGAGCACCGCTGCCGCCAGGGTCCGCACCTCCGCGAGGAGCAGCGCAGCGCGCTGGTCGGGAGGCGCTGCGGCCAGCCGTCGGCTTAGGGGAAGACGGCCGTCGGCCTCTGCCGCGCTTGGCACCGCGCCCAGGACGGGCGTCCCGGGCCGCGCACCCGTCAGCAGCGGGTCGTCCGCCGCGGCAGCCGGGTCGAGTTGGGTAGCCACCAGGACCGCCTCCTCGCTCCGGACGGCGGCGTCGAAGAGCGCGAGGCCCTCTTCCGTGCTGAGCGGGCTGAATCCGGAACGGGAGATCCGCCGCAGGTCCGCTTCCCTGAGATGCGCCGTCATGCCGCTGGTCTGCTGCCAGGGGCCCCAGACGATCGACGTGCCGGGCAGCCCGAGTTCCCTGCGGTGCCGGGCCAGGGCGTCCAGGACGCAGTTCGCCGCCGCGTAGTTGGCCTGACCGGCGGAGCCGAACGTGCCGGCCACCGAGGAGAAGAGAGCGAACATCGCCAGCTCGCGGTCGCGGGTGAGTTCGTGCAGGGCGAGGGCGGCATCAGCTTTGGGCCGCAGCACATGGTCGAGCCGGTCCTGGGTGAGCACCGGGACGATGCCGTCGTCCAGCACGCCGGCGGCGTGCACCACGCCCGTCAGCGCGTGTGCTGCGGGAATCCCGTCGATCAAAGTGGCGAGCGCCGTCCGGTCGGCGACGTCGCACGCCCGGACCGTCACGGAGGCATCCGATTCGGCCAGTTCCGCGCACAGTTCGGGTATTCCCGGCGCTTCGGAACCACGTCGGCCGACGAGCAGCAGGTGACGGACGCCGTGCGTGGTGACCAGATGGCGGGCGATCAGCATGCCCAGCGAGCCGGTCGCGCCGGTGATCATGACCGTGCCCTCGGGATCCAGCCGGGGAAGCGGTCGCTCGTCCCCGGCCGTGGCGGCGGCGCGCACCAGCTTCGGCACGTACGTCGTCCCCCGCCGCACGGCCGTCTCCGGCTCCGTGCCGGCCAGGCGCGCGGGCAGCGCACGCGCCGAGTCGGGGTGACCGTCCACGTCGACGAGCGCGAAGCGGCCCGGGTTCTCTCGCATGGCCGAGCGCACGAGTCCCCAGACGGAGGCGTGGACAGGCGCGGCAGGCCCCTCGTCGGCAGTGCCCTCCCCGGCAGTGCCCTCGCAGGAATCCGCCACGATGACGAGGCGGGAGCGCGCCAGGCGTGGCTCGGCCAGCCAGGACTGCACGAGCGCCAGTGCCCAGGCCGCCGTACGGTGCACCTCCGCCGCGCAGCCCGCACCGGCTACGCAGCCCGCACCGTCAACGCAGCCCGCACCGTCAACGCAGTTCGCCGCGCCGCCACCCGTCCCGGTCGGCGGCGGGCAGGGGGCGACGACAACGGGCGGTGCGGCGGCGGCCACCGCCGCCGTGTCCGCGTACACCCGGATTCCGGAGCCAGAGGGAAGCAGCACGTCCCGCAGCCGAGGGCCCGCTTCGCCCAGTACACCCCACGCGGGCACCGAAGGGCGCGCGGAGTCCGGCGGCAGAGGTACCCAGTCCATACGGAAGAGGCGGCCACCCAGCGCGCTGGAGGCACCCGACCCGGCAGCCGGAAAGGGCCGCAGAGCCAGCGAACGGACCGTCGCGACGAGCGTGCCCGCGCTGTCCGCCAGCTCCAGTCCGGCCCGGCCGTCGGCCCCGGGCGACACCCGCACCCGCAGCCCTCGCGAGCCGGCGGAGCGGCCGGTCGGGTCGCCGGTGAGGTGCAGCCGCACACCGCTGAAGGCGAACGGCAGAGACACGGCACCGTCGCCGCCCTCCGCCGACGCGAGGCCGCCCAGTGCCACGGAGTGCAGTGCCGCGTCCAGCAGCGCGGGATGCAGGGCGAAACCGGGGGCGCCCTGGCCGGGGAGGGAACCCCCGGCGGCTTCGGGGAGCGCCGCTTCGGGGAGCGCGACCTCGGCGTACAGGTCGTCGCCGAGACGCCAGGCGGCGTGCAGGCCACGGAAAGCCGGGCCGTAGTGCAGCCCGCCGTGAGCCAGACGTTCGTAGAAACCCGCACCGCCTCCAGGTGCCCCCGGCCCCCCGGCGAGGGCCAGCGGGACAGCGCCCGGCGGGGGCCAGGTGTGGTGCGCCGCCCGCTCTTGGCCACCGACGGGGGGTTCCTGAGGTGTGAGCGTCCCGGAGGCGTGCCTGCGCCAGGACCGGTCGCCCGCCACGGTGTGCGGGCGGGCGTGGCAGACCACGGCCCGCCTGCCGTCCCCGTCCGCCCCCGCCACCTTCACCTGTACTTCGACGGTCTCACCGGCGGTCAGCGGCAGGGGCGTGGTCAGGGTGAGTTCGTCCAGGACGGGTGTCCCGGCCAGTGCACCGGCGTGCAGTGCCATGTCGACGAAGGCGGTCGCGGGCAGCAGTACCGTGCCCGCCACCGCGTGATCGGCCAGCCAGGGGTGCTCGTGGAGCGCGAGCAGCCCGCTCAGCAGCAGGCCGCCGTCTTCCGCAGTCGGCGTTGCCGACCGGAGGAACGGGTGGGACCGCAGGTGCGGGTGGGAAGGGGGAGTGGCGCCGGGCGCCACCGTGGACGGTGCCGGTGGGTCCGCGTCGAGCCAGTACCGGCGGCGCTGGAACGCGTAAGTGGGCAGCGGGGTGCGCCGTGCGCCGCGACCGGCGAACACCCCCTGCCAGCCGACGGGCACGCCGCTCGCGTGGAGCGCGGCCACGGTGCCGAGCAGAGCCTGTGCCTCCGGCTGCGAACTGCTCAAGGTCGGCAGGACCAGCGGCGCGGGGGCTCCGGTGCCCGTGCCCGCCGACGCCGGGTGCGGTGTGGCGAGGCAGGGGCGGGCCAGGCCCGTGAGTACGGCGTCCGGGCCGAGTTCGACGTAGCGCGTCGCACCCCGCTCGCGCAGAGACGTCATCGAGTCGGCGAAGCGGACCGGGCGGCGGACGTGGTCCACCCAGAAGTCCGGGGAGCACAGCTCCTCGTCGGTGGCGGTCCGGCCCGCCAGGGACATCACCAGGGGCATCTTGGGCCGGGAGTAGGAGAGCCCTCGCGCCACCTGGGCGAGGTCGGCGAGTACCGGTTCCATGTGCGCGGAGTGGAAGGCATGGCTCACCCGCAGCGGCGACGTCGCGCGGCCCCGCCCGCTCCAGTGCGCCACCGCTTCCCGGACCGCCGCCTCGTCCCCGGAGACGACCACGCTGGAGGGCCCGTTGACTGCGGCGACGTCGACCGCCCGGCCCCCGCTCGCCAGGTAGGCGGCCACCTCGTCCTCACCGGCCTGGACGGCGGCCATGGTGCCGCCCGCGGGAAGGGCGCCCATCAGCCGGCCGCGTGCCGCCACCAGGGTGCAGGCGTCCGCGAGGGAGAGCACCCCGGCGACGTGCGCCGCGGTCACCTCGCCGATGGAGTGCCCCGCCACCAGGTCGGGACGTACCCCCCAGGATTCGAGCAGCCGGAACAGGGCCGTCTCCAGCGCGAAGAGCGCCGGCTGTGCGAACTGCGTCTCTTGAAGGAGAGCACCGGCCGGTGACCCGCTGTCGGCGAAGGCCACCTCACGCAACGGCCTCGGGAGCAGTGGGTCGAAGAGTGTGCACATCTCGTCGAACGCCCGGACGAAGGCCGGGTGGAGCGCGTGGAGTTCATGCAACTCGCGTCCCATGCCCGCTCGTTGACTGCCCTGCCCGGTGAAGAGGAAGGCCAGCGGGCCGCTTTGGCGGGGCCCGCCCGTACACACCCCCTGCCGGCCCCTTCCCTCGGCCACCGCCCGCAGGGAGGCGAGCAACTCCCGGCGGTCCTCGGCCACCACCACGGCACGGTGCTCGAAGGCGGTGCGGGTGGTGGCCAGCGACCATCCGGTGTCCACCAGGTTCGCGCCGGGGTCGGCGGCCAGGTGATCGTGCAGCCGCTGGGCCTGGGCCCGCAGTCCCGGCTCGCTCCGGGCCGAGACCGGGAACGGCACCGCCGCTGCGGGCACGGGCCCGCCCGCCGCGCAGGAGTCGGCAGGCGTGAGAGCAGCCGGTGCCTGCTCCAGGATCACATGCGCGTTGGTGCCGCTGATCCCGAAGGCGGACACTCCCGCCCGCCGTGGGCGGCCCGTCACGGGCCACTTTACGGCCCGGGTCAGCAGCGACACCGTCCCGGCCGACCAGTCGACGCCGGGGGTCGGTTCGTCGGCGTGCAGCGTACGGGGCAGTTCACCGTGCGCCATCGCCTGCACCGTCTTGATGACCCCGGCGACCCCCGCGGCGGCCTGCGTGTGACCGATGTTCGACTTGACCGAGCCCAGCCACAGCGGACGCTCCCGCGCCTCCTGCCCGTACGCCGCGAGGAACGCCTCCGCCTCGATGACGTCGCCCAACCGCGTACCCGTGCCGTGCGCCTCGACCGCGTCGATCTCACCGGGCGTCAGACTCGCGTCGGCGAGAGCCTGCCGGATCACGCGCTGCTGCGCTGGTCCGTGCGGCGCCGTCAGGCCGTTGCTCGCCCCGTCCTGGTTCACCGCGGAGCCCTTCACCACGGCCAGGACCGGGTGTCCGGCGCGGCGCGCCTCCGACAGGCGGCTCATCAGGAGCATCCCGGCGCCCTCGGCCCACCCCGCGCCGTCGGCTGCCGCCCCGAAGGCTTTGCAGCGTCCGTCGCGGGCCAGCGCACGCTGCCGGCTGAACTCGACGAACGAGGTCGGCCCCGACATGACCGTGACACCACCGGCCAGCGCGAGGGCGCATTCACCCCTGCGCAGTGCCTGGGCCGCCAGATGCAGGGACACCAGGGACGAGGAGCACGCCGTGTCCACGGTGAGCGCCGGTCCCTCCAGACCGA
This sequence comes from Streptomyces gossypii, assembly GCF_025165795.1. Classification (GTDB taxonomy): domain Bacteria; phylum Actinomycetota; class Actinomycetes; order Streptomycetales; family Streptomycetaceae; genus Streptomyces; species Streptomyces gossypii. The sequence continues at coordinate 95,955 of NZ_JAJAGO010000007.1, read as the reverse complement.
AGGTGTAGGCGATCCGGCCCGAGGCGACGCTGCCGGCGTTGCCGATGCCGAGGTACCCCTCGACGTGCTCCGGGGTGACCGCGAAACGGCCCGCGTAGTCGCTGTACATGACTCCGGCGTACACACCCGTGGCCGAGCCGCGCGCGGTGCGGGGATCCATCCCGGCACGCTCGAACGCCTCCCAGGCCACTTCGAGCAGCAGCCGGTGCTGCGGGTCCATGGCCAGCGCCTCGCGGGGCGAGATGCCGAAGAAGGCCGGGTCGAAGCGGTCCACTCCGGAGAGGAAGCCGCCCTCGCGCACATAGGTCCGGCCGGCCCGGCCGGGGTCCGGATCGAACAACTGGTCGGTGTCCCAGCCCCGGTCGGCGGGGAAGGGGCCGACGGCGTCCACTCCGTTGCTCACCAGCTGCCACAGCTCCTCGGGGGAGGTCACCCCTCCGGGGTAGCGGCAGGCCATCCCCACGATCACCACGGGGTCGTCGTCGGCACGGGACGCCCCTCCTCGTGCCAGGACGGCCCCGGACGGTTCGGTGGCGGACCGCGCCCGCAGGTGCGCGGCCAGCGCGGCGGCCGTCGGGTAGTCGAAGGCGACGGCCTCCGAGAGGGAGAGCCCCGTCACCGTCGACAGGCGTTCGCGCAGCACCGTCGACGTCAGTGAATCCATGCCCAGGTCCCGGAGCGCCGTTCCGGGCTCCACCTCCTCGGCCGTGCAGTCGAGCACGGCCGCGACCTCGGCCCGTACCAGAGCCAGCGCGTCCGCCGCCGGGAAGCCGTCCTGCCGCGGGGCCTCCGCTTCGAGGAGCCGCGCGGGTTCGTCGGCCAGCGCGTGCCTCCTGACCTTGCCGGAGGCGGTGCGCGGTATCCGGGCCACCTGGTACAGGTCCACCGGAACCTTGAACAGCGAGAGCTGCCGACGGCATGCGGAAAGGATCCGCTTCCTGCCGGGTAAGCCTTCGTGCCCGGGGACCAGGTAGGCGACCGGCACCTCGCCGAGCGCGGGGTGCGGGCGTCCGGCCACCGCGGCGTCCGCGACCCCCGGCAGTTCCCGCAGCACGGGCTCCACCTCGGAGGGATGGATCTTCTTGCCGCCGCGGACGATCAGTTCACCGGCCCGCCCCGTGATGACGAGTTCACCGGAGGCGTCGATCCTCGCCAGGTCACCCGTACGGAACCAGCCGTCGCGCAGCACCTCGGCGGTGGCCTCCGGCCTGCCGTGGTAACCGGCCATCACACCCGGCCCGCTGACCCACAGCTCACCCTCACCCACCTCCCTTCCGTCGCTGCCGCCGCCGACGCGGAGCCGGGTACCGGGAATCACCGGGCCGCACGAGTCGGCCGCCGTGCTGCCGTCCGGCGCCGGCATGGTGACCGGGCCGGCCTCCGTGCTGCCGTAGTGCTCCAGGAACGGGACGCCGCAGGTCTCCTCGAAGGACCGCCGGAAGTCGGGGCCTGCCGAGGCGCCCCCGCTGATGCAGCCACGCAGCGCCGGCGTGCCCAGCCCTTCGCCTTCCTGGTCGCGGACGGCACCGAGGAGTTCGCCGTACGTCGTCGGCACCCCGCCGAGGAGGGTGTACGGGGAGTCAGTCCGGTGCAGTTCGCCCCTCACCTCCGCCACCGAGAACCGGGGCAGGATCAGAGCGCTCGCACCGGTCGCCGCCACCGCGATGACGCAGAGCAGCTGACTCATCGCGTGGTGGACGGGCAGCGGCCACAGCAGGCGGTCGTGCCGTGACATGCCGAGGACGTCGACGAAACCCGCGGCGACCGGCGTCAGGCGGCTCCGCTGCGTGGAGAGCACGCCCTTGGGGGCGCCGGTGGACCCGGAGGAGTAGAGCAGCCAGGCCACCTCGTCCAGCCCGAGGTCGTCCGGGGCGGGAGCGGGCGGCTCCGTGCCCACCAGATCCCGGTAGCTCAGGACGACGCCCGGCTGCGGCTCGCCGAAGCCCTCGCGGGCTTCGCGGGCCTCGCCGGCTTCGCCGCCGCCCTCGGCCACCACCACGGTCAGCTGGGGGCGCTGCGCCAGCAGGCGCTGCAGACGCGGCAGCTGAGGACGGCCGGTGATGACCACCTGGGCGCCGCTGTCGTCCAGCAGGTGGGCCAGCTCGGGCTCGGCACACCCCGGATCCAGCGGTACACCCACCGCACCGGTCCGGGTGACGGCGAGAAGGCTCTCGACCGCCTCGACGCGATTGTCGAGGAGGATGACCACGCGCTCACCGCGCCCCGGCGTGAGAGCCGCCAGATGCCCGGCCAGCCGTCCCGTCCGCTGCTCAAGCTCCCCGTAGGTAAGACGGGTACGGCGGTCCTCGAAGGCGACCTTGTCCCCGAAGCGCCGGGCGTGCTCCCGCAGCAGTTCCGGCAGCGGCCTGACGACGTCTGCGTGTGATCCCACCCGACCGGCCCTCCCGTGCCCGCACGTGAGTGATGATCGTGACACATCTCCCGCGGCGTACGGGCGAACCGGGCGTGCGGTGGCTGCGGTGCGCGCGGCAGGCCGTGACCCGCCCGCGGGGCGTCAGTCCTGCGCGCCGCGGTTCTGGCCGGCGCGCTCCGCGTGCATCTCCTTGATGCGGACCGTTTCCTTCCGGACCTCGGCCTGGGTGGCGCGCTCCCGCTGGAGCCAGTCGGGCGCCTCGCTCTTCAACGCGTCGATCTGCTCAGTGGTGAGGGCTTCCGTGACACCGCCGCGCGCGAGGCCGGAGATGGAGACACCCAGCTTGGCCGCGACCACCGGCCGGGGGTGCGGGCCGCTGCGTCGCAGTTCCAGCAGCCACTGGGGCGGGTCGGCCTGCAGGGCGGTCAGCTCGGAGCGCGAGACGGTGCCCTCCTGGAACTCGGTGGGGGTGGCCTCGAGGTACACCCCCAGTTTCTTCGCCGCAGTCGCGGGCTTCATCGTCTGGGTGGTCTGGTGCGCAGTCATGGTGTCCAGGGTATCGAGCGTGTGCGGGCCCTCCGACCACGACCGGTAGCCTGGCAACGTGACAGGCTCGGATGTACCCCCCTCGTTCCGGCTCGCGTACGTCCCCGGGGTGACGCCCACCAAGTGGGTGCGGATCTGGCACGAGCGGCTGCCCGGAGTGCCGCTGACCTTGGTCCCGGTGTCCGCCGCCGAAGCGTGCGGGCTGCTCCGGAGCCGGGGAGCCGACGCGGGCTTCGTGCGGCTGCCCGTCGACCGGACGGACCTCAGCGCGATCCCCCTCTACACCGAGACGACGGTGGTCGTGGTCCCGAAGGACCATGTGGTGACGGCGGTGGACGAGGTGTCGGCCGCGGATCTGGCCGACGACATCGTGCTGCATCCCTGTGACGACACGCTCGAATGGGAGCACCGCCCCGGACGGCCCGCGCTCGAGCGCCCCGCCACCACGGAGGATGCCGTGGAACTGGTGGCGGCCGGGGTCGGACTGCTCGTGGTCCCGCAGTCGCTCGCCCGCCTGTACCACCGCAGGGACCTCACCTACCGGCCGGTCTCGGACGCCCCCGAGTCGCGGATCGCGCTGTCCTGGCCGGAGGAGGAAACCACCGAACTGGTGGAGGATTTCATCGGGATCGTCCGGGGGCGGACGGTCAACAGCTCGCGGGGCCGCTCTCCCGCCCCGGCGCAGCCGAAGGGCAAGGTCGCGGACACGGGCGGTGGCGGCGCACGGCGGAAGTCCGTACCCGGAAAGCCGGGGGGCAAGAACACCCGGAAGAGCTCTGCCGGTTCCAAGGGCGGTCCCAAAGGTGCTCCCAAGGGCGGCAAGCAGGGCAAGGCTCGCCGACGGGGGTAGCCCCCGCGACAGCTCGGCGGCGGGCGACGCGGACCGGGGGTGCGGGCCAGGAGTGCGGGCCAGGAGTGGGCGGCGCGGGCGACCGTACACTCCAAGCCGTACGGTTCTGCGCTTGACCGCCCAGGGTGCTCGCAGTGCCCCGAGTGCCCAGCCGAAGGAGCACCCATGGACTCGACCGCGACCGGCCCCGCCGTGGGCGTGATGCTGACACGGGACATCCCGGCCGGGCAGGCGGTGCCGTACGCCCGCCGTGCCGAAGACCTCGGGTTCGACGAGATCTGGGTGGTCGAGGACCTGGGTTTCCGTGGCGGCATCGCGCAGGCGGCCGCCGTACTCGGCGCCACCTCCCGCATCCGGGTGGGCATCGGGATCGTCCCCGTCGGCGCCCGCAATCCCGCCTTCGCCGCCATGGAGGCGGCCACCCTCGGCCAGCTCTTCCCAGGGCGCGTCGACGTGGGCGTCGGGCACGGCATGCCCGGCTGGATGCGCAGCATCGGCGAGTGGCCCGACAGCCCCCTCACCCTTCTGCGGGAGTACCTGGACGCCGTACGGGCGCTGCTGCGCGGAGAGCGTCTGGAGACAGCCGGACGCTACATCCGTCTCGACGGCATCGAGCTGGAGGACTGCGCCAGGCCGGACGTCGTGCCGGACATCCTGGCCGGGGTGCGGGGGCCCAAGTCCCTCGCCGTCTCCGGAGCCGCCGCCGACGGGACCATCCTGGCCGAGCCCGTCAGCCCGCAGTACGCACGGGAGGCCGTCGGCCACATCGGCGCCACGCGCCCGCACCGGCTCGTCGCCTACAACGTCGCCTCCGTCGGCACCGACCCCGCCGCCGCCCTCGCCGCGGCACGCCCAGGGCTCGAGTGGGTCGGCGAACCGGACTGGGCCGCCCACATCCGCGTCCTGCCCTTCGCCGGTGAACTGGCGGCTCTGCGGGCGGACTGCGCCACCCGCGAGGAGTTCGGCCGCCGCATTCCCGACGCGTGGATACCCCAGCTCGCCGTGGCCGGCACTCCGGCGCAGGCGCGCGCACGGATCGACGAACTGCACGGAGCGGGCGTCACCAGCGCCGTCCTGATCCCCGGCGGCGGCGACCACCTCACCGCCCTCGACTCACTGGCGCGGGTGCTCTGAGAAACCGCCGGCCGCGTCGAGGATGCGTCCGGCCACGGCCACGGAGTCGACGAGCGGGTGGAGGGCCAGCGCCCGCAGGGCCGCGTCCCGCGAACCCGACTGGGCCGCTTCGATGGTGGAGCGTTCGACTGCCTTGAGGGTGAGCATCAGTCCGAGCTGGTCGGGGGCGACGGCACCCGTCGCCAGCGGGCGGGCGCCGGCCGCGTCGACGAGGCAGGGCACCTCGACGACGGCGTCCGCGTCGATGCCGGGGACGGCGGTGCGGTTGGGGACGTTGAGGATGAGGGTGGTCCGTTCATTGCGGGAGATCGCCCGCATCAGTGCCACGGCGACCCGGTCGTACCCGCCGCCCTCGAGGTCGCAGCTGTCCCGCTGCCAGCCGCCGGACGCCTCGCGGCTCTCGGCCATGTAGGTTTCCTCGCGCTCGCGCCGCGTCCTCTCCCACGCGGCGTAGGCGTCCGGCCCCGTCGCTCCGCTGCCTGAACTGCCTGCGCCGCCTGTGCGCAACTGCTCGTAGAAGCCCGCCTGCTGGGTGTGCAGGTACTCGCCGCGGGTGGCGGTCGCCTGCTGGAGGGAGGCGACCGCTTCGCGGTTGAAGTAGTAGTAGTGCAGATATTCGTTGGGCAGTGAGCCCAGCGCCCGCAGCCAGTCGGCCCCGAACAGCTTGCCCTCCTCGAAGGACTCCAGCGCCGGAGCGTCTGCCAGCAGCGCGGGCAGCCGGTCCTGGCCGTCCACCATGACGCGGCGCAGCCAGCCCAGGTGGTTGAGGCCCACGTAGTCGTAGCCCGCCCGGTCCGGATCGGCTCCCAGGGCGCGTGCGGCACGGCGGCAGAGGCCCACGGGAGAGTCGCAGATGCCGATGACCCGCTCGCCCGCCCCCCGCTCCCGGAAGACCCGGGTCATGGCCTCGGTGACCATGCCCGCCGGGTTGGTGAAGTTGATGACCCAGGCGTCCGGGGCCACCTCCGCGATGCGCTCGGCGATCCGCACGGCCACCGGCAGCGTGCGCAGCCCGTAGAGCACGCCGCCCGCTCCCACCGTCTCCTGGCCCAGCACTCCTTCGGCCAGCGAGCTGCGCTCATCGCTGACCCTGCCGCCGAGGCCGCCGACCCGGATGGCGGAGAAGACGAAGTCGGCGCCGCGCAGCGCGTCGTCCAGCTCGGTGGTGGTGCGCACGGCGGGGGAGGGGCCCTGGTGCTGCGCGGTCTGCTGGGCGAGCACCGCTCCGATCGCGTCGAGGCGCCCGCGATCGGTGTCGTAGAGGACGAGTTCGGTGCAGCGCCCCGCCGGGTCCTTCTGGTCGTCGAGCAGGGCCTGATGAACCAGCGGCACTCGGAATCCGCCGCCGCCCAGCACAGTGAGCCTCATACCTGAACTACCTCCACTTCGGCCTCGCGGAACACGGCGAGGGTGGCCGGGTCGGACGACCGGCCGGTGACGAGCATGTCGATTTCGGAGGGCCCGCAGATCCGGGCGCTCCCGGTGCCGGGGAACTTCTTGGCCGTGGCGAGAAGGACGACCTGGCGGGCGGACGACATCATCGCCCGCTTGACCGGTACTTCGATGTCCGTGGTGTCGAGCACCCTGCCGTCCGGGAGCACCCCGCTGGTGCCGAGGAAGAGCCGGTCCACATACAGCTCGCGCAGGCTGGACTCCGTCAGAAAGCCCACCAGCGAGTGGTAGTTGGGCCTTACCTGGCCGCCCAGCAGGATCAGGGTCACCTCGGGGTCGCCGCGCAGTTCCTCGTACACCGCGAGATTGCTGGTGACGACGGTGATCTTCCGGCCGTGCAGCCGCCGGGCGAGCTGGAGCGTCGTGGTGCCGATGTCGAGCAGCACCACCTCGCCGTCCTCGACCGTCCCGGAGGCGTGCTGGGCGACGGCGTTCTTGGCCGCCAGATCGTCCACCTCCTCCTCGGCGAACGGCCGCTCGGCGCTGTCCCGGGCGACGGCGCCGCCGTACACCCGGCGCAGCTGGCCCGCGCCGCTGAGGTCGGCGACATCGCGCCTGGCGGTGGCCTCGCTGATCTCCAGCCGTCGGGCGATCTCGGTGACAGGAAGCACCCCCTCCTCGCGGAGGATCCGCAGGAGTTGGTCGTGGCGGGTCTCGCGCAGCATGGCTGGAGACTATCCCGGCTGAGCGACTTTGCGCGAGAGTGACTGAGGTATTGCATTCCTGGGTGCTTCCGTGCAAGGTGTCGGTCATCACATGGACGTCTTTCAGCCAGAGGGGGCGAGAGGGTTTGAACACCAACGGGAGCGCCCGACCAGCACCGGCTTCCGGGCCGGTGGATCCGCTTGCCGCTCGGCGTGAGGACGCCGGGGCCCCGGAAGTCGACGTCTTCCTGACGGGCACCGTCTTTCTCGACATCATCTTCACCGGGCTCGACCACGCACCCGTGCGCGGCACGGAGTCCTGGGCCAGCGGCATGGGGTCCAGCCCGGGAGGCGTCGCCAACATGGCCACCGCGCTCAGCCGTCTCGGTCTGCGGACTTCGCTGGCCGCCGCCTTCGGAGACGACGTGTACGGGGACTACTGCTGGGAGAGCCTTTCCGACAACGAGGGCATCGACCTGACCCCCTCGCACCGGGCACGGGGCTGGCATTCACCGGTGACCATGTCCATGGCCTACGAAGGGGAGCGGACGATGATCTCCCACGGCCACGAGGCGCCGCAGCCCTGCGTCAGTGTGGGGGAGCGCCCCCGCTCCCGTGCCTGTGTGACCTCGCTGGCCCCCGGGCGGCTGGAGAACTGGGCGCGACAGGCGCATGCGGAGGACAGCCTGATCTTCGCGGACGTCGGCTGGGACGAGACCGGCGCCTGGGATCCGGACACCCTCGCCGACCTGTCGTTCTGCCACGCCTTCCTGCCCAACTCCACCGAGGCGCTGCACTACACCCGGACGGAGACCCCCGAGCAGGCGGTACGCGCCCTGGCCGAGCTGGTACCGATCGCCGTCGTCACCAAGGGCTCCGGCGGTGCGGTGGCGATCGACTCGATCTCCGGGGAGACGGCCGACGTGCCGTCGCTGCGGGTGGAGGCGCTCGACCCCACGGGCGCCGGTGACGTGTTCGTCGCCGGATTCACCGCGGGCACGCTGGCGGGCTGGCCGCTCGCCGACCGGCTCGCCTTCGCCAACCTCACGGCCGGTCTGTCCGTGCAGCACTTCGGCGGATCCCTCTCCGCGCCCGGCTGGAGAGAGGTCGCCGCCTGGTGGCAGTACGCCACCCGGTGCGGGGGACAGGCCGAGGAAGTGATGCGGCGTTACCGCTTCCTCGACGACCTGCTGCCCCCGGTCAACTTCGAGGGGTCTCTGCGCCGGGCCACTCCGACCATAGGCTTCCGCGCCTCCTAGGGGCGAATGCTCCCCGGAGGGTTGTTGACGCCGGTGACGGGTGGCGGCCTGCGCCGCCCGGTCGTCCGGGCCAGGGCAGGCGAGCAAGATCCACACGACAGACTCCGACGGCACCGGCCGTCGGGGCGCCCCAGAGGAGTTGCTGACGATGAGCTTCCCGCGCCGTTGGATACGCCCGCGCCGCCGCCCCGGGGCCGCGGTCGCACTGGCCTTGGGCGTCGCCCTTGCCGGGTCGGCCTGTGTGCCCGGCACCGACGGGTCCGGTGCCGGGCCCGGCGGCGCCGGAGGCGCCACCGCGGTCCCCGATCCCGCCAAGGCGGGGAAGGTGACGCTGACGGTGTGGGACCAGGAGGTCCGCGGCGGTCAGAACGCGACGATCGAGCGCTTGAACAAGGAGTTCCAGGAGAAGTACCCGAACGTAGCGATCAAGCGTGTCGCACGGAGCTTCTCCGATCTGAAGACGACGCTGAAGCTCGCGCTCTCGGGGAACAACCCGCCGGACGTCGTCCAGGCCAACCAGGGCTACGCGGACATGGTCGCCTTCGTCAAGGCCGGGCTCCTCACCCCGCTCGACAACTACGCGGGCATCTACGGCTGGAACACCCGCTACCCGAACACCCTGCTCAACCTCAACCGTGTCTCGGCGAACGGCACGCACTTCGGCACCGGCCGCCTCTACGGGATGTCCCAGACCGGCGAATACGTCGGCATGTACTACAACAAGGACGTCCTGAAGAAGGCCGGACTCAAACCGCCGCGCACCTGGGGAGAGTTCACCCGAAGCCTTCCCGTCCTCAAGAAAGAGGGACAGCTCCCCGTACAGCTCGGGAACCTCGACAAGTATCCGGCGATCCACACCTTCGGCGTACTCCAGGATCAGGCCGGCGGCGCGGAGAACACCCGCGACACCGTGCTGGGCCGCGGCGGGGGCTTCGACAACGCCCCGACCCGGGAGGCGGCCGGGACGCTCGCCGACTGGGCCGAGCGCGGCTACCTGCCCAAGGGGGCGAACGGAACCGGCTATGACGACGCGGCGAAGCAGTTCGCCGGAGGCGACGGCGCCTTCCTGATGACCGGGACCTGGCAGCTCGCGGACCTGAAGAAGTCCATGGGGGACAAGCTGGGATTCATGCCGCCGCCGCCCAGCGCGGCGGGCGGCCCGCTGAAGACGACGGGCGGGCAGGGCCTCGCCTGGTCCCTCACCTCCCGCTCCAAGCATCCCGACGTCGCCGCCGCCTATCTCGACTTCCTGACCGGCTCGCACGCCTCCGAGGTGATGACGAAGGAAGGCGTGCTCCCCGCCGTACCGGGCAAGGCCGCCGACGAGGTGCCGGCCGGCAGCGCGGACAGTCAGATGATCAAGGGCTGGGAGCAGTTGAACGCGGACGACGGGCTGGTGCCCTATCTCGACTACACGACCCCGACCTTCTACGACACCCTCTCCGCCGATCTTCAGGGTCTGATCGAGGGCAGCATGCCACCGGACCGTCTGGCGTCTCGGATGGAGAGCGAGTACCAGGCCTTCCGGCGCAAGCAGTCCGGCGACAAGGCAGATCAGTGAGCACCCGCGGCATGGTGCGGGCGTACGCCGCCCGGTACCGCAGGCGCTCGCCGGGAGAGCCGCGTGCGGTGGGCGTGCTCTACGTGCTGCCCGCACTCCTGCTCTACACCCTCTTCCTGCTGATCCCCCTCGGCCAGACGGTGTGGCTCTCGCTGCTGCACTGGGACGGGCTGTCGGCCGCGAGCTGGGCGGGTCTGGACAACTACCGCGACCTGTTCACCGATCCCTCGCTGCGTGCCCCGTTCGGGCACGCGGTGGCGCTGCTGTTCTTCTACGCGGCGCTGCCGGTGGCCATCGGCCTGTTGCTGACCGCCGCGCTGTCACGCTTCCGGGTGCGCGGCATGACGTTCTTCCGGACGGTGCTGTTCCTGCCGCAGGTGCTCGCCATGGTGGTGGTCGGCGTCGCGTGGCGCTCGATCCTGGCACCCGACGGGCTGCTCAACGACCTGCTGCGGGGCGTCGGGCTGGGGTCGTTCGCCCGCTCCTGGCTGGGTGACTACACCTGGGCGCTCCCGGCGGTCGGCGTGATCGGCACCTGGGTGGGGACCGGGCTGTGTCTGGTCCTGTTCCTCGCCGGGGTGCAGCGCATCCCCCGCGAGCTGTACGAGGCGGCGCGGATGGACGGGGCGGGCGCCGTCCGGGAGTTCTTCACCGTCACGCTGCCGGGACTGCGCGGCGAGGTGGCGGTGGCACTCACCCTCACCATCGTCGCGGGCCTGCGCAACTTCGACCTGATCTACATCACCACCAGCGGAGGCCCGGGCAATGCCACCTCGGTGCCGGCCTTCGAGGTGTACCGCCGTGCGTTCGAGATCAACTCGGTGGGCTCGGCCGCCGCGATGGGCGTGGGTCTCACCGTCCTCATCTTCGTACTGACGGTGGCCGTCTCGCGACTGGTGGAAGGCCGGAAATCATGACGACTCGCACCGAACGCCTCTTCACCTACGGCATTCTGGGCCTCTTCACGATCATCTCCCTCACTCCGGTGGTGGGCGTGCTGTTCTCCGCGTTCGGTGACCGGTCCTCGCTGGACACCGGCTTCTCACTGCCGGACGGGCTGAACTGGGGCAATTTCTCGGAGGCGTGGACGCGCGGTCACTTCGGCACCTATATGACGAACTCGGTGCTGGTCGCGGTGGCCGTGGTCTCGGTCACCACCGTCTTGGCCGTGCTGGCCGCGTACGCGCTGGGCGTGATGCGGTTCCCCGGCTCGAACCTCCTGTTCTATCTGTTCATCCTCGGGCTCACCCTTCCGCAGGAGGCGGTGCTGGTACCGCTCTACTTCGATCTGCGGTACTGGGAACTCACGGACACCTACTGGGGGTTGATCCTGCCGCAGACCGCGCAGTCGCTGGCCTTCGGTGTCTTCTGGATGCGTACCTACTTCCGCAGCACCCCGCGTGCGGTGGTGGAGGCCGCCAGGATCGACGGGGCGTCCAGCTGGACGGTTCTGTGGCGGATCCTGGTGCCGATGGGGCGCCCCGCGATCTCCACGATGGTCGTCATCGTCTTCATGTGGACGTGGAACGAGTTCCTGATGGCGCTGGTGATGGTGAGCGACGAGGCACATCGCACGGTGCCCCTGGGCCTCGCCTTCTTCCAGGGCCAGCACAGTTCGGACACCGCACTGCTGGCGGCGGCGTCGGTGCTCATCGCCCTGCCGGTGGTGGTCGTCTACCTCGCGTTGCAGCGCCGTTTCATCGAGGGCATGCTGACGGGCTCGACCAAGGAGTAGAACCGGCGCGCCGGAGAGCGGCCCGCGTTCTCACGTGGGCCGTTCGTCGGCGGCCACGGCGAGGCAGGCGGCGATCAGGACCACGTTCTTGATCACGTACTGGCCCTCCAGGGTGGGTGTGACCAGCGCTCCGTTCCACATCTCCTCGGGCAGGAGGAACAGGGCGCAGCAGACCCCGGCCATATGCACGAAGAAGGCTGCCAGGGCCACCCGCAGCAGCACGCCGGTGACCAGCCCCAGCCCGATCACGGTCTCGAACAGCGCCAGCAGGGGGCGTGAGGCGTCCGCCGGCACGAGGCCGAACGTCAGCGCGTCCATGGTCCCGATGGCGACATGCTCCGCCGGGCTGGCTTGGGGGAAGAACTTCATCGCGCCGAACCAGATGAAGGTGAGGCCGACGGACACCCTGAGCACCGTGCTGCTGTGGGGTCGGTAGCGGTCGAGCACGGCTCTGAGGACGGTACTGCCCGGCAGTCGCAGCCCCGGCAGTCGCAGCCCCGGCAGTCGTAAGTCCGGCAGGGACCGAGGTGGTTTCGCGGGGTGCTCGGCCCGCTCCCGGGACGTGTCGCTGCCTGGGTTTCGGGCATGACCAGCCATTGCGTGTCCTTCCAGAAGCGGCGTTCGGGAACGGCGGCAGCGCGGCTCAGGGCCGGTGACGTGCCGTACGCAGGAGAGATCTCAACGGGACGATGGGGGTGTTCCGGAGTTCGGGCGCCCTGGTGTTCGGGCGGGCGGGCGGCGCGATGGGGTGCGGGGCAGTGCGGTGCGGGGCAGTGCGGTGCCGTGCGTCACCCGCCGGCGGGGTCTCCGTCGGCGGGTGCTCCTTGTGGGGATGAAGTACCAGAACCATGCGTGCGCTTCCCGCGACACGCTATAAGCCCGCCTCGACTCCCGTAAAGGTCTGGACCAATAATCTCTGCGGAGTGAGTGCCGGACACGCCCTAACGGGACCGCAGTGTCGCGGTGAAGCTGCGGCCGTAGGCGTGGCGGGTGGTGAAGTCGACGCGGGTGCCCCCGGGGACGGCGCGGACGCGGACACCTTCGTCGGCCGAGACCTCCCGCATCCGCCGGCCGTGCACCGTGACCGAGAGCGAGTCCCGCTCCATCGTCGGGTCGGACGCCGCGATCGAGACCGTGCCGTCGGGCGCGGCGCGGAGGATCACCGAGGCCGCACCGTCGATCGAGAGCCGCCCCGCATGGTGCCGGCCCCGGGTGAACGTGTTGGCCGCGATGATGCCCAGCCCCGTGTGCCGGACGGCCTGCACCCGCACGGTGTTGGCCAGGACGGAGAGTGGGCCGTCGGCGTACGAACGCAGTTGCCCCTCGGAGGCGTTGGGTACGAGGGCGTGGGCAATCGACGCCGGGCGCGCGGCGGCCCGCTGCTCGACGGCGACGGAGAAGACCTGCTTGCTCACCGGGGTGTCGGGGTTGGAACGGCGGACGACCCGACGGCTGCGGGTGACGGTGTCCAGCGAGACCGTCGGGGGCCGCCCGTCCAGGAAGACGTACCCCACCGCGGTGCCCTGGCCGTCGTCGGCGTAGCGCAGCCAGGCCAGCGGCGCCGTACCGGGGCCCGACCACCGGTTGCCGTCGCGGAGTTCGCCGGTGAGGGAGACGGTGTCCGAGGGGTCGGCGATCCTGCTGTCGACGGTCGTCGTCACGGCGCGGCCCGCCGGGTCGACCACTCCGGCGGCGAGGACGACGATCTCGTCGTCGAGCATGAACCACGACTTCGTGGCACCGGCGTTGCGGTAGACGACGAAGTCGTCGGGGAGGTCACCGGCCTGCTTGGCGGCGTAGGCGGCGTCGTCGGCCTGGATCAGCCCGGCGGCGCCGTACGCACCCAGGCAGGCACCGCCGGAGTGGGTGTTGGTGCCGCGAGGGAAGTAGACATAGGTGTTCTGCGATTCGGAGGAGGAGGTGAACCCGCGCTCCGGGTTGTCGTACCAGAGTGTGCCGTAGAGCTCGGGGATCGTGCGGCGGGTCTCCACGGGCGCGGTGACACCGGCGAGCCGGTAGGGCGGCACCGCCGTGAAGTAGTCGACGCCGTACGCCGCGGTCTGGTCCTGACCGGAGAGGTAGAGGTAGTGCGCGCCGTCGCCGTGGAACCACGGCATGAGGTTCTCGCCGCTCATGTACTCGTACTTGCTGATCCGGGCGGAACTGCGGGCGAGCGCGAAGGCGTAGCCGGGCCGCCGGTGGACGGTCTTGTCCATCGCGTTGAAGGCGATGTGGCTCTCGGCGGCCTTGAGGTCCCGCGCCGGGGCCGAGGTGTCGGCGAGGATGTCGGCATAGCGCGCGATGCTGACGGGGGAGACGAAGTCCGCGGGATCGGGGGCGGCCTTCGAGGTCTCCCGGACGAACTTGACGTATCCGCGGAGGGCGGTGGCGTCGCTGCCGCTCGCGTACCCGGAGAGGTCGACGACAGCCTCGACGACCTCGGCGGCATTGGCGTACCCCGTGGTGGTCCGTGAGGTCCCGCGGCCCTTGACGATCTCCATCATCCAGCCCTCGAAGATCACCGGGGCGAAGCCGTCGACCACCCAGCCCTGCACCACGCCGACCAGGCTGCCGTCCTGCACATAGCCGCTGCCGTCCAGGATCTTGACGGTCTGGACGACGCGGGCGAGCAGGTTCTTGCCGTAGGAGCCGGTGTAGGCGACGGAGGCGTGCTGGATGAAGGAGCCGTCGGCGTAGAAGCCGTCGGTGACCCCGTGCCGCAGGTCGTACGGATCGATCGTCGCGAAGACGGTCAGCTGGTCGGCGATCGCCTTGCTGATCCGGGCGTCATCCTCCAGGACGGCACCCTGGAGGATGCGGTTCGTCGTGATGTCGGCGAGGTTGGCGCCGGTGTGGAAACGGGAGTCGAGATCGACGTCGCCGTCCTTGCCGTTGCGCAGGTAGGCGTCCATCGAGGCGACATAGGTGGCGGGGAGGCCGGGCCGGTAGGCCGCGAGTGCGTCCTTGAGCAGGACGAGGATCTTGCTCACCCGGGCGGAGATGCCGATCTCCCAGTTGAACCAGTTGCCGTAGTAGCCCTTCGACTGGTCGCCGTAGTACGTGTCGTGCAGCGTGACCAGGCCGTCGATGACCCGCCGCTGGACCGGCTCGCTGCCGCGCAGATCCGAGGCGGCGGGGCCGGGTGCGACGGTCGCGAGCGCGATCTCGTAGAGGTACTCGAAGGACTTGGTCAGGTTGCTGTCGTTGGTCCCGAGCGGGACGTCCGCGAAGAGCTCGCCCTCCCCGGCCTCGTCCATCGCGGTCAGCCTGGCCCGCGCCGTCGAGTCGATCGAGGCGAGCTTCGCGGCGACCTCGGGCCGGGCGTTGGAGTCCGCGGTGCCCGCGAAGACGGCGAGGGTGTTGCTGATCAGCACGGCGTGGTCGCCGCCCGCCCCGGCGGCCCGGGACTGGGCCCGTGCGTGCAGCGGCCCCACCGCCGTCAGCAGAGCGGCAGCGGGGATCACGGACAACAGGGTGCGACGCGACAGCTGCAAGGGACCGCTCCGGGGCAGTGGCTGGAAAGCGCTTGTGGGCGCATGTAAGCAACGCCGGCGCCCACTGTCAATGAGGTGGCGTCTGAACTGGCGATGCGCCCCTTGCCTCACAGCGGCACCACGGTCACCTCGGTGGCCTTGACGCTGGTCCATACGGACGTCCCGTCGGTGAGGCCGAGTTCGGCGGCGGCCTGCGGAGTGATCTCGGCGACGAGATCCGGCGCCCGCTCCGAGGCGATCAGGACCCGCAGCCGGCTGCCGCTGGCGGTGATCTCCCGCACCGTGCCGGGCCAGACGTTGCGCGGGCTGCCGGCGGGCCGCTCCCGGTGTACGGAGACCGCCTCCGGTGCGATGACGGCCAGCGCCTCGGAGCCCGTGGAGAGCGGGTCCGCGACGATGAGCACACCCCCGCCGTGGAGGGCGAGACCGTCGTCGCGCGCCGTGCCGGGCCAGGCGTTGCTGCCGAGCATCCGCGCAACCCACGGGGAGCGGGGATGACGTGCGACTTCGGCCGGTGCGGAGTCCTGCACCGCGCGGCCCTCGTCGAGTACGAGAATCCGGTCCGCCAGGGAAACGGCTTCGACGGGGTCGTGGGTGACGATCAGGCAGACGCCGCCGAAGCCGCCGAGGTGGGTGCGCAGGGTGTGCCGTACCCGGGAGCGCGTCGTCTGGTCGAGTGCCGCGAGCGGCTCGTCGAGCAGCAGGAGCCGAGGACGGGTGGCCAACGCGCGTGCCAGGGACACGCGTTGGGCCTGACCGCCGGAGACCTGGGCGGGCTTGCGGTGCGCGAGGTGGCCGACTCCGAGCTGGTCGAGCCACCGCTGGGCCTCGCGGCGTGCCTCGGCGCGGCGGACGCCGTGTGCGCGCGGGCCGTAGGCGGTGTTGGCCAGGGCCGTGAGATGAGGGAAGAGCGCGCCGTCCTGGGGCACCCAGGCGACGCCGCGGCGGTGCGGCGGCAGGCTGGTGACGTCCGTCCCGCCGAGGCGGAGCGCGGCGTGGGCGCGCGGCGTGAGGCCCAGCAGGGCACGGAGCAGGGTGGTCTTGCCCGCGCCGTTGGGGCCCACGACGGCGAGGGTGGTGCCCGGTTCGGCGTCCAGGGTGAGCTGGTTGAAGCCGGTGAGGTCGGCGTGCAGAGCCCAGCGTTCCGGCGGGGCTCCCGGCTCGCCGCCGGTGGCCGACGGTGCCGCCGCATCCGGCGTGTCCACCGTGTCCTCCGTCGGCTCGGGGCCCGCCGCCCGTGACGGGGAGCTGGGCCGGTCTGCGCCGCCGCGCGGGGGTGCTCCGGTCCAGCGGCCGCGCAGTGCGACGAGCACGGCCATGGCCAGGGCGAGCAGCAGCAGCGAGACGGAGGTCGCGGCCTCCGGCTCTTCCTGGAGCAGCAGATACACCTGCAGGGGCAGGGTCTGTGTGGTGCCGGGCAGGTTCCCGGCGAAGGTGATCGTCGCTCCGAACTCACCGAGTGCGCGCGCCCAGGTAAGGGCGGCACCGGCAGCCAGGCCGGGAGCCACCATGGGCAGCGTCACGGTGAAGAACACCCGGAGCGGCGAGGCTCCGAGGGAGGCGGCGGTCTCCTCGTAGCGCGGCCGCAGCCCGGCCAGCGCCCCTTCGAGGCTGATGACGAGGAACGGCATGGCCACGAAGGTGGCGGCGAGGACCGCGCCGGAGGTGTGGAAGGGGAGGGTGAGTCCGAAGGTGTCCTCCAGCCACGGGCCGAGCAGCCCCCGGCGGCCGAAGGCGAGGAGCAGCGCGACCCCTCCGACGGTGGGCGGCAGCACCATCGGCAGCAGGACCAGCGAGCGCACCACTGCCTTGCCGGGGAAGTCGACGCGGGCCAGCAGCCAGGCCAGCGGCACCCCCAGCAGCAGGGAGAGGCCGAGCGCCCAGAAGGAGACGAGTAGCGACAGCCGAAGCGCCTCGGTGGTCTCCGGCCTGGTCAGATGTCCGCCGAGGTCGCCCCAGGACGTACGGGCCAGGACTCCGATCAGCGGCAGCGTCAGAAGCGCGACGGCGAGCAGGGCGGGAATCGCCAGGGTGAGCGGCGGGCGCCTGCCCGGCGCCCGGCTGCCCGGCGCCCTCTTGCTGAGGTGTCTCATCTGCGGATCCCTGGGGCTCGGCTCTCCTACGGCTGCTGGAAGCCCGCGTCCTGGAAGATCTTCTGAGCCTCGTCGCCGGACAGCCACCGCACGAACCCGGCAGCGGCGTCGGCATGCCGGGAGGCTTTCAGCGTGGCTGCCGGATACGCGGCGGCGGCGTTCTGCTCATCGGGGATCTCGACGGCGTCCACCTTCCCGGCGGCCGTGGCGGCATCCGTGCGGTAGACGAGGCCGGCGTCGGCCTCACCCAGCTCGACCTTGCTCAGGACGGCGCGGACGTTCGGCTCCTGGGACACCGGCTGCACGCCGATCTTACGGGCGTCCAGAATCTGCTTGCCGTACCGGCCGACGGGCACCTCGGGGGCGGCGAGTACGACCTTCAGCCCGCCGTCCGAGAGGTCCTCCAGACCGTCGATCCTCTCCGGGTTGCCCTCGCCGGTGGCGATGACCAGCCGGTTCTCGGCGACGACCGTCGGCTTGCCGGTCTCGGCACGCAGCCCGTCCATGGTCGTGGTGTCCGCCGTGACCACGGCGTCGGCGGGCGCGCCCTGCTTGACCTGTGCGGCCAACTCCTGGGAACCGGCGAAGGAGAAGGTGATCTCCGTGCCGGGGTGCTCCTTCTCGTACGCGGCGCCCGCGGTCTTGAAGACGTCGGTGAGCGAGGACGCGGCCAGCACGGTCAGGCTCGCCTGCGAGTCGCCGCCCTTGCCGGACCCCGCCGCGCTGCCGCCACCGCCGCACGCGGTGAGCGGCACCAGCAGCGCGGCGGCCACCACGGTGGCCACCGCGCCGTGGCGGGGGCGGGGCGCATGTGCCGCTCGCGTGATCCTGAGAGACTGCATATGCGACACATTAGAGGCAGCTGCCTGGCATCTGCAATTGTCTGTCTGGCTCTCGGGACGATCCCTCCGGCAGCACCTGGGGGCGAAGCCCCCGCGCCCCCGCGCCCCCCGCGTCAGGACGCGGCCAGGGCCTCCGTCGGGGGGAGGCGGGCGGCGCGGACGGCGGGGTAGAACCAGGCGAGGCCGCCGATGATCAGGGTCGCGCCGACGCCGCCGGCCATGGCCCACAGCGGCACCAGGGCCGGCCAGCCCTGGTAGCGCGCGTAACCGGTGGTGACCGCGATGCCCAGCAGCACACCGCCGAAGCCGCAGAGTGCGGAGAGCAGCAGCGATTCGCACAGGAACTGGGTGCGGATCTGGCCACGGGCGGCGCCCAGGGAGCGGCGCAGACCGATCTCGGCGCGCCGTTCCAGCCCGGGCGCGGGGATTCCTCGGGCTGGGTGCGCGTGTCCACCGGGACCGAGGGCGGCGCACCGGTGCTGCGCGTGGTCAACAGCGGACCGGTCATCCCCTACGACTGCATCGACTCGCTCTTCCAGCCCTTCCGGCGCTACGAGTCCCGGACCGGGAGCCCGGACGGCCGCGGGCTCGGCCTGTCCATCGTCGCGGCGGTCGCCGCCGCCCACGGTGCCCAGGTGATCGCCCTGCCGGGCCCCGAAGGCGGACTGGACGTCGCCGTGGCCTTCCCCCCGGCCGGGGGAGGGTCCGGAGACGCCGCAGCGGGTCCCGAGCGGATCCTCGGGCGACGCGTGCCGGGGCGGAAAGGACCCCGGCGCGCGCCGCGGCGAGGTCAGCAGTCGCGGAACTCCGGCGACTGGTTGAGGATCTGCGAGCGCTGCGAGGTGAAGCGGGTGTGCGCCTCGCCGCCCAGCGACTGGAGGGGGAAGACGGCGACCCGGTGGCAGTTCATGAAGGCGAGGCCGACACCGAAGTGCCGCTCCAGGCTGCCGCGGATCGCGTCGCTGGAGAGTGCCCGAAGCAGCTGGCCGCGCTCCTTCTCGGAAGGCGGTGGCGTGTGGTTGTCGGCGAACTCCCGCTCACCCTCGCGCAGTTCCCGGACGAGACCGGCGATGAGATTGTAGGCGTACGGCAGGGAGACGCGGACGGTTTCCACGAAGTCCTCTTCGCGGATAGGGCCGCGCTCGGCTTCCGCGAGCAGCTTCGGGGGGACGTCAAGAGACATGGTGAGACTTCCTGTCGGTGTCGGTGTCGGTGCGGGCCGGTGCAGGGCCCGATCGGGGCAACGCGGCACTGGTGACCGCAGCCCTGACGGCTGCCTCTTCCTCAAGGCGCGGCCGTCAGGGCCTCCGTGAGGTCCTCGGCCGGGGCGGTCGTCAGCGAGGCGGGGCCGTGCTGGAAGTCCCGGTCGACCTGCGCGGCGAGCGCGGAGCCGGTGGCCTTGTCGGCCAGCGCGGCGGCGTTGCGCAGGTGGAAGGTGACGGCATGCTGCTGGAAGGCGGCCCAGTCCTTCGCGCGGGAGTCGACGGCGGCGCGGAGGGTCTCCAGAGAGCTCGCGTTGTGCGCCTCCAGCTCGCCGCCGGCGCGCCCCTGCTCACGGCCCCGCACCCAGGGGGAGGGCACGCAGCAGGCCAGTAGGTCTTCGCCGACGTGCTCCCGGAGGAAGAGCAGGTCGTCCTCGTCGGCGACCTTGTTGCCGACGACCGCGATCGGGATCCCGAACTCGCGCGCGTGATCGCGGTACTGGCGGTAGACGGAGACGCCCTTGCGGGTGGGCTCGGCTACCAGGAACGTCATGTCGAAACGGGTGAACAGCCCGGAGGCGAAGGCGTCCGCACCCGCCGTCATGTCGACGACGACATACTCGCCGGGGCCGTCCACCAGATGATTGAGATACAGCTCGACCGCCCCGAGCTTGGAGTGGTAGCAGGCGACACCGAGGTCGCTCTCCTCGAACACGCCCGTCGCCATCAGCGGTACCCCGCCCACCTCCTGGACGTGGGCGCGGTGCACCGGGTCGTCACCGAGGAGGCGGAGGAGCCGCGAACCCCGGCCGGGCGGCGTCGTCTTGACCATCGCCTCGGCTGAGGCGATGCGCGGATTCTCACCCCGCAGCCACTCCTTGATCTCGCCCAGGCGGGTGCTGAGCGGCGGAGCTGTGAAGGACTCGCCCTCACCGGGGTCGAGCGTCGCGGCGAGATGCTGGTTGATGTCGCCGTCAATGGCGACGACGGGCGCGCCGGAACGCGCGAGCTGGCGGGAGAAGAGAGCGGACAGCGTGGTCTTGCCACTGCCGCCCTTGCCGACGAATGCGACGCGCAACGCTAACCACCCCAGTTGAAAATGAATGTCATGTCGCTAGGTTCAACGAGCTGCTGATCCCCTGTCAAGTCGCCTTCACTCGAACGGAGTACGGGCGCGTCGCCGTGGTGTGCGTCCGCGCGCTGAAACGGCGTCATGTGGTCTGGACCGCCGGGTGGTGGACCGGTCATGCTGCTTGGCGCAGACATGCCACATTGCATCCCGTGTCCCCCCACGAGAGGTGAACAATCCGTGCCGTCACGCACCTCGGAACCACAGGAACCGCCCGCCGGAATCAGCCGCCGCTCGTTCGCCGGCACCCTGGGCGCCGGCGGCCTCGGCGCCCTCGGCGTCGGCGCCGCAGCATCCGCCGCGCACGCGGCACCCGCCTTTGCCGCCCGGCGGAAGGCCACCGCCCGCCGGACCGCGTACCTCGGCACGTACGGCAGCGGGATCATCACCTGCGCCTACGACACCCGGACCGGAGCGCTGACCGCGACCGGCGGCTTCGACGCCGTGACCAACCCCGACTTTCTGGCGCTCGCACCCTCCGGCGAGGTGCTCTACTCGCTCGACGAGCGCGGGACGGACGGCGCGGTGCGCGCCTTCTCCATCGGTGCGGGTGGCGAGTTGAGCCCGCTCGGCAGTGCGCGGTCCACGGGCGGCGCCGGCGTCACCCACCTGTCCGTGCACCCGGGCGGCCGCCACCTGCTCAGCGCGAACTACACGGCGGGGAGCGTCGCCGTGCACTCCCTCGAAGCCGACGGCGGCGTGGGCTGCCGTACGGCGCTCGTGCGGCATTCCGGCTCGGGGCCGGACCCGGACCGCCAGGCGGGCCCGCACGCACACCAGATCCTCACCGGCCCGGACGGCGCCTTCGTCTTCGCCGTCGACCTGGGCACCGACTCCGTCCACACCTACGCACTCGACGGGCGAAGGGGCGCGCTCCGGCCGGTCTCCGAGGTGAAGTCGGTGCCGGGCGCCGGACCCCGTCACATGGTGTTCCATCCGCGGGCGCCGTACGCCTACGTGGCCAACGAGCTGGACAGCACGATCACCGTCTGCGCCTACGACGCCGCGACCGGCGTGCTGACCCGCGGGGAGAGCCGCCCCACCCTTCCCGACGGCACGGACCCCGGCACGCGCAACTATCCCGCCGAGGTGGCGATCTCGGCAGACGGCCGGTTCGTCTACCTCTCCAACCGGGGGCACGACAGTGTCGCGTGGTTCGCCGTGGAGGACGCCGGCGCCTCGCTGCGGCTGGTCGGCACGGTGCCCTGCGGCGGCTCCTGGCCCCGGCACATCAGCCTGTCGCCGTCCGGCACGCTGCTCTTCTCGGCCAACGAACGCGCGAACAACGTCGGGGTCTTCACCGTGGACGCGAAGACGGGCGAACCGACTCCCTCGGGCGCACCCTTCGCCACCTCCTCCCTCGGCTGCGTGCTGGCCACCTGAGCCGTTCCGGAGCGTCTCGGCCCGGAGCGTGACGGAGCGCACCCGGGTATCGGCCGGCTTCGGGGGTCCCCCGCGCCCGCGGGGCCGGCCCGCCCGCGGCCCGGGGGGCCGGGTGGGGCGGCCAACCCCCCCCCCCGCACGCCCCGGTGCTCGCGGCGGCGGGAAGAACCGCAAGCAGTGAGGAAGACGTCATGCGAACAGCTGTCACCGGGCGGTGGCTGCCACACGTCCGCCGGGTCAGGGCCTGGGACCGTGCCGCCTTCCACGGAGTGGCGGCCCGGCACCTGCCCGGGGCGGATCGCGTCCTGCCGCGGCTGAGCCGGGCGGCGAACCACGGGGCCCTGTGGTTCGGCGTCGCCGCCGGGATCGCCGCGACCGGGAAGCCGGCCGCGCGCCGCGCCGCGCTGCGCGGAGCCGCCTCGCTGGCCGTCGCCTCCGCCACCGTGAACACCCTCGGCAAGGGGGCCGTGCGGCGGGCCCGGCCGCTGACGGACGTCGTCCCCGTGATCCGGCGGCTGCACCGTCAACCCGTCACCACCTCCTTCCCCTCCGGACACGCGGCCTCGGCCTCGGCGTTCGCGGCAGGAGTCGCGCTGGAGTCCCCGCGCTGGGGTGCCGCACTGGTGCCGCTCGCCGCCTCCGTTGCCTTCTCCCGCGTGTACACGGGTGCCCACTACCCCGGTGACGTCCTGGCCGGTGCGGCACTGGGCGGTGGCGCGGCGCTCGCCGTACGGGGCCTGGCACCCACTCACGCGCGGCTCCCCACCCCCGCGCGACCGCTGGCCGACGCGCCCGCGCTGCCCGACGGGCGCGGGCTGGTACTGGTGGCCAACACCTCCTCGGGAGGCCGAGTGGGCGAGGGCGCGGCAGCGCTGGTGGCCGGGCCCCGGACGCTGACCTCCGTGCGGGCCGCCCTGCCGCACGCCGCCATCGTCGCCTACGACCCGGCTGAAGGGGCCGAGGGAGCCGAGGGGGCCTCGGAGACCCTCGACGAGGTACTGGAGCAGGCGGCCCAGCGGGCCGCCGGGATCGGCGGTGTGCTGGGCGTCCTCGGCGGTGACGGCACCGTCAACGCCGCCGCGACCGCCGCCGTACGGCACGGGCTGCCGCTGATGGTGCTCCCCGGCGGGACGCGCAACCACTTCGCGCGAGCCCTCGGCGTCGAGACGGCCGACGACGCCTGCCAGGCCCTGCGCCACGGTGAGGCCGTCGCCGTCGACCTGGGCCGCTTCACCCCCGGCCCGGGGGAGTCCGGCGCCGCCGGATACTTCCTCAACACCTTCAGCCTCGGCTCGTATCCGGAGATGGTGCGGATCCGGGAGCACTGGGCGCCGCGCCTCGGCGCCTGGCTCGCCGGGGTGCTCGCCGCGCTGCGGGTGCTGCGCACCGCCGGGCCGGTGGAGGCGGGACTCGGCGGACGGCAGCGGGCGCTGTGGCAGCTCTTCGTCGGCAACTGCTCCTACCGGGGCCTCGCGCTCGCCCCGGTACGCCGGTACGACCTGGCCGACGGGCTGCTGGACGTACGGGCGCTGCCTGGCGGCCGTTTCGCCCGGACCCGGCTGATCACCGCGGCGCTGACCAGCGTGTTCGGGCGGTCGCCCGTGCACAGCGCGGCCCGGCTGCGCAGGCTGCGGATCACCGGCATCCCCACGGGCACCCACCTCGCCTACGACGGCGAGGTCGCCCCCGCCCCCGGTGAACTGTTCCTCGACAAGCACCACGAGGCACTCACGGTCTACCGGCCGCTGAAGGCGTGAGCCGTTTCCGGCCCGACTCCTGGTGTCGGCGAAATTTTCGAAAGCCGCAGCCTGGCCTTGCCCCGCATTGCCGCCTACATGAGGCTCTGGGCATCCGGCGATAGAAAGCGGTTACTCCCCGGTGGCCGCACGCCGTCCCGTACACCGCAAGGAGATTCGCATGGCCTCTTCCCTGTCCCGCCGCACCACCCTCCAGGCGGCGGGTGCCACCGTGGCCGCCGTCGGACTGACCGCCACGGGGACCGCCGGGGCCCGTGCGGAGGAGGCCCGGCGCCCGGCCGCGGACCTGGTGACCTACCCCGTGCCCGACGGAGCCCCGACCCACGACAGCTTCACCGTCAAGGTCCGCACGCCGGGCGGCAAGTGGCAGAAGCTCGGCACCCATCTGGCCATGCTGAAGAAGGTCGACAGAGTCACCGGCGGCGACCAGCGGTACAAATCCTCCCTCGTGTACTTCGACTTCGCCGACCGCGTGGAGGTGGCGGTCACCTACGTCAAGGGCGGCGTCGAGAAGGTGCGGGTGCGGCCCGACTCGTACCGAATCGAGCCGGAGGTGCGCGGCAGCACCGCGCGGTTCACGCTCACCGAGCCGCGCAACCTCGTCCTCCAGGTCGACGACGACATCTTCGACTGCCTGCACTTGTTCGCCCGCCCGCTGGAGAGGGACCGCCCCGACGCCGACGACCCGGACGTCATCCACTTCGGGCCCGGCGTGCACACCACCGACGGCGGGACGGTCACCGTGCCGTCCGGCAAGACGGTGTACCTCCACGGGGGCGCGGTCCTGAAGTCGCGCGTCATCTTCAAGGACGTGGAGAACGCGAAGCTCGCCGGGCGCGGCGTCATCCACGCCTCGCCGGGCGGCGGCGTCACCGTCGAGGGCTCCAAGAACATCTCCATCGGCGCGGTGACCATGCTCAACCCGGACGGATACGCGACCACCATCGCCGAGTCCTCCCGGGTCACCATCAACGGCATGGGCTCCTTCAGCGCGAAGGGCTGGGGCGACGGCATCGACATCTTCTGCAGCAGCGACGTCACCATCGACGGCGTCTTCATGCGCAACTCGGACGACTGCGTCGCGGTCTACACCCACCGCTGGGAATACCACGGCGACGTCCGGAACATCACCGTCCAGAACTCCACCCTCTGGGCCGACGTCGCCCACCCGGTAAACGTCGGGACGCACGGCAACACCGACAAGCCCGAGATGCTGGAGAACCTCACCTTCCGCAACCTCGACATCTGCGACCACCGCGAGCCCCAGATGGGCTACCAGGGCTGCATCGCACTCAATCCCGGTGACAGCAACCTGATCCGGAACGTCCGCGTCGAGGACGTACGGGTGGAGGACTTCCGCGAGGGCCAGCTGATCCATATGCGGGTGATGTACAACAAGAAGTACAACACCTCGGTCGGCCGCGGCATCGAGGGCGTCTACATCAAGGACGTGCGCTACACCGGCAGCCACTCCCACCCCTGTCTGCTGCTCGGCTACGACGCCGGCCACGCAATCAAGAACGTCACCTTCGAGAACCTGGTCGTCAACGGCACGGTCATCGCCGACAGCATGGCCAAGCCCCGCTGGTTCGAGACCGGGGACATGGTCCCGCTGTACGCGAACGAGCATGTGCACGACCTGACGTTCCTCACCTCGGAGGAAGCCGCGTCGGGCAAGGCCGGTACCCGGTGACCAGCGGACTGACCCGCCGGGGACTCCTCGGCTCCGGCTCCCTGCTGCTGGCGCCGGGCGCGGCCGGGTTGCTCGCGGCGGGCCCCGCGCGGGGTGCCACGGGCCCGGAGGGCCCGCCCGAGCGGTTCGCGCACCCCGGGCTGCTGCACAGCGCGGACGACCTCGCGCGGATGAAGACGGCTGTCGCCGCCAAGGAATCCCCGCTGTACGCGGGTTACCAGGCGCTGGCCGCGCACGCCCGCTCGTCCGCCAAGTACACCGTGCGCAACACCGGCCAGATCACCACCTGGGGCCGCGGCCCCACGGACCATATGAACGAGGCCGCCGCCGACGCGGGCGCCGCCTACCAGAACGCGCTGATGTGGTGCGTCACCGGCGAGCGCGCGCACGCCGACAAGGCCCGCGACATCCTCGACGCCTGGTCCGCGTCGCTGACGGGCGTCACCGGTGCGGACGGCCCGCTCGGTGCCGGACTGCAGGGCTTCAAGCTCGTCAACGCGGCCGAACTGCTGCGGCACAGCGGCTACGACGGCTGGCCCGAGGAGAGCGTCGTGCGCTGCGCGGAGTCCTTCCTGAACGTGTGGTACCCGGCGGTGTCCGGCTACATGCTGTATGCAAACGGCAATTGGGACCTGACGTCCATTCAGACGATCCTCGCCATCGCGGTGTTCTGCGAGAACCGCACGCTCTTCGAGGATGCCCTGCGGTTCGCGGCGGCCGGTGCCGGCAACGGCAGCGTCGGGCACCGTATCGTCACCGACGCGGGCCAGGGCCAGGAGAGCGGCCGGGACCAGGGACACGAGCAGCTCGCGCTGGGCCTCCTGGGGAACGCCGCGCAGGTCGCCTGGAACCAGGGCGTGGACCTGTGGGGCTTCGACGGCCACCGCATCCTCGCCAACGCCGAGTACGCCGCCCGCTACAACCTCGGCGGCGACGTTCCCTTCACCCGCGACCTGGACCGCACCGGCAAGTACCTCAAGGAGGCCGTCTCCGACAAGGGACGCGGCAAGCTGCCGCCGGTCTACGAGATGGCGTACGCGCACTACGCCGGTGTACGCGGCATGGCCGCGCCGCACACCCGGAGCGCCGTCTTCCGCGGCGACGGCGGCGCCCGCGTCACCGAGGGCGCCAACGACGACTTCCCGGGCTGGGGCACCCTGGCCTACGCCGAGGCGCGGCCCCGGCCCGCCACGCCTGCGGCGCCCGCCGGAGTCACCGCCACCGCCACCGCCACCGCCACCGCCACCGCCACCGGCGACGCCGACGCCGACGCGGTCACTGTCAGCTGGCTGCCGTCCGCCTGGGCCACCGGCTACACGGTGCGGCGCGCCACCCGCCCGGAAGGGCCGTACGAGCGCCTCGCATCCGGGGTCGGCCCGGCGGAGTACACGGACCGTCACGTGCGCGCGGGCCGGACCTACTACTACACCGTCACCGCCGCCAACGACCGGGGTGAGAGTGGAAGTTCGGTCTGGTGCGCCGGCACGGCCGGGCTCCCCGGCGGCTGGTCGACCGCCGATGTGGGCGAGACCCGCGTACGGGGCGCCGCCGCCTTCGACGGCGAGCGCTTCGTCCTGGAGGCGGGCGGCGCCGACCTGGGCGGCACGGCGGACGCGTTCCGTGTCGCGTATCGGCCGCTGCACGGCGACGGGACGCTCACCGCGCGGATCGTGTGGCCCCTCAGTTCGCAGTACGCGAAGGCGGGTGTCACCCTGCGCCGCTCGCTGGACGCGGACGCCGCGCACGCCTCCCTGCTCCTGCAGGGGCTGCCGCTGCACACCTGGAGCGGCGTGTGGACCGTACGGCGCACGCCGGGCGGCGCGACGTCCGCGACGGGCAGCACTCCAGTGCCCCCGTCCCAGCAGCGGGCGATCACGAGCGAGGCCGCGTTCCCGATCTCCGACCTGGGCACGCTGCCGGAGTCGGCGACGCCGCTGGAGGCCCCGTACGTGGAGGGCGCGGGCGACGGCTACCGGCTGCGCGCGCCGTACTGGGTGCGGGTGGAGCGCAAACGGAACCGGTGCACCGGGTCGCTCTCCCCGGACGGCGTGCACTGGACCGAGGTCGGCAGCACCGAGGTGGCGCTGGGGGAGACGGTGTACGCCGGGCTCGTCCTCACCTCCTGCCTGGGTGTGGACGAGGAGTACGCGGAGACCGGCAGCGGCGCCTTCGACAACGTCCGGTTGGCATCCGCCACCGGGCGCGACTGGTCCGTGCCGCGCCCCGCCGTCACCCCCACTGACCTGCGCGCGGTCGCCGGGGCCGACGCGGTAGAGCTGAGCTGGACCGACCCGGACCCCGCAGCCTGGTACACCGTGCTGCGCGCCCCGCGCGCACAGGGCCCTTACGCCACGCTTGCCACCGGCGTCGGCCCCGTCGGCTTCGGCACCCGCACCCGGTACGCCGACCCGACCGGCAAGCCGGGCACGGCGTACCACTACGCCGTCGCGAAGACCAGCACCGGCGGCCGGGGCCCGCGTTCCGCGCCCGCCCGTGCGGTGATGCCGCGCCCCTCGGTGCCGGAGCTCCGCTCCCCGGCCACCGTGCTCGCCAACCGGGGAGTCCCGTTCCGGCATCTGCTGCGGGCCTCGCACGAGCCGCGCCACTTCTCCGCGCGGGGCCTGCCCCCGGGCCTGCGCCTCAACCCGCGCACCGGCCTTGTCACCGGAACACCGCGCGAGGCGGGCGCGTTCACGGTCACGGTCCGGGTGAGCAACGCGGCCGGTACCGCGTCCTCCACCGTGAAGCTCACGGTCGGTACGCCGCCGCCCAAGCCGTGGACGTACGGCGATCTCGGCGACGTCGTGCCGGACGAGCGTGTGCTGGGGACGTACGGGGTGGTGTCCGTCCGCATCCCGGGCAGCACCGGGTACGCGGACGGCACCTTCACGGTGCACGGCGCCGGAAGCGGTCTGTCCGTCAACAACCAAGGCATGACCGGGCAGTTCGTCCGCCACACGGTCACCGGGGACGGTGAGCTGACCGCCCGGCTCCTCGGCCGTACCGGCGGCGCCACCGGAGGCGACCGGGTGGGGCTGCTGATGGCCAAGTCCCTCTCACCGTTCGACCAGGCGGCCGGGGCCGTCATCACCAGTGACGGCAGCGGGCCCCGGGGTACCGGGCAGCTCATGCTCCGCGACACGGTCGCGGGCGCTTCCGCCTTCACCGGCGGTGAGACCGCGTCGCTCCCGTGTCTGCTGCGGCTGCGGCGCACCGGCACCGCCTTCACCGCCCTCGTCTCCACCGATGACGGCGCCACCTGGACCACCCTGGCCGAGGGCAGCGTCCCCGGTTTCGGGGACGCCGCCTACTACGCGGGACTCGTGGTCTGCTCCGGCGCCCCGGAGTCCCACTGCACCGCCCGCTTCGACCGCGTGCGCTTCACGGCGCGGGACAGCCCCTAGGAGCTGTCGTTTGGATCATGCTGGGAGCGGCACTAGGGAGTGTCCCGGCGGGCGGAGCCGGAGCGGATCCAGTCGTACGTCCGCCGGGCGTCGAAATCCTGCTGTCCGCCCGGGAAGAGCAGCCCCGCCCCGGCGAAGGCGGGATCACCGGCCGACTCCGGGACGTACGGCACCGCGACGCACCGCATGCCCGCCCGCCGGGCCGCCTCCGCTCCGGGTGCCGCGTCCTCCAGCGCCACGCACTCCCGTGGATCGGCGGCGAGCATGCCTGCCGCCGCCAGATAGACGTCCGGGGCGGGCTTGCCGTGGCGGACCTCCTCGGCTGACACCCAGCGGGTCAGTGCCGTGTCCAGGCCCGTGCCGCCGAGCACCGCCGCGATGGCGGAGCGGGAGGAACCGGAGGCGACCGCCATCGGGTGCCCGGACGCGTGCAGCAGCTCCACCAGCTTGCGCATCTGCGGGAAGACCTCAGTCGCGGTGCGCGCCAGCTCCAGATAGACGCGGTTCTTCCGCTCCAGCAGCTCGTCGACGGGCGCGTCGATCCCGTACCGGTCGCGCAGCGTGCTCAGGGTCTCGCGGGTACCGACGCCGATGAACTCGGTGTGCTCCCGCCAGCTGAAGCCGGGCACACCGTACTCGGCCAGGACGCGGCGCCCCGCCTCGTAGTAGTGGGGCTCGCTGTCCACCAGGGTGCCGTCGAGGTCGAAGATCACCGGAACGGGCGGGGACGGGGACGGGAGCGGAGGGCCACCGGAAGCGGGGGAGGAGGAAGGCATACCGTCCAGCATGCCAAGGCCCGGCAGGAACAGCCGACAGACCCCCGGGCAGGCCCTACGGCCCGGTGAGCCGGTCGACTGCGGCGAGGACCGGCCCCACGCCGTCCTCCTCGCGGATGCGGGTGGCCAGATCGCGGGCGCGCTGCCGGTAGGACGGATCGGTCGTCGCCCGCTTGAGGGCACTGGCCAGACCGGGCGCGGTAAGCCTGCGCAGCGGCACGGACACCGGCGAGGTGCCCAGAGCGACGAGGCGGGAGGACCAGAAGGCCGCGTCGAACTGGACCGGCACGGGCACGGTGGGAACGCCCGCACGCAGTCCCGCGGCGGTCGTACCGGCTCCGGCGTGATGGACCACGGCGGCCATGTGCGGGAACGCCGCGGCATGGGAGACCTCGTCCACCGTGAGCATGTCCGCTGCGCTCGCGTGCAGGCCGCTCCAGCCGCGCTGGATGACACCGCGCAGACCGGCGGCGCGCAGGGCGCGCACCACCGCACGGCTCAGACCGTCGGGGTCGGGCACGGTGGCGCTGCCGAGGCCGACGAAGACCGGAGGCGGCCCGTCGGCCAGGAAGTCGCGGAGGGCGGAAGACAGTTCGGTCTCCGCCGGAACGTGCGGCCACCAGTAGCCGGCGATGCTCAGCCCCCGCCGCCAGTCGCGGGGCCTGGGCACCACCCGGGGGCTGAACCCGTGCAGAACCGGCCAGTCCCGCAGGCGGGAGCGGCGGGCGGCGCGCGAGCTGGCCGGAGCGAGCCCCAGCCTGGTCCGCAGCTCTCGGGCGGTCTCGGCGTAGATGCCGTCCACCGCGACGTTCAGCGTGTGCCCGGCCAGCCGGGTACCGGCACGGCCCAGGGAGCGGGTGCCGATCACCGGCGGCGGGAACTCGCCCGTGGGGTCCATGGGTTGCAGATAAACCCCCATGCTGGGCATCGCGAGCCCTTCCGCGAGGGTGTGTCCGAGCGGGCCGAGCGAGCTGGAGACCAGCAGCACGTCGCTGGACCGGGCCGCCCGCAGAAGGTCGTCAGCCATCTCCCCGATCAGCGTCCGGGCCATGTGCGCCAGCCGCACGAGTCTGCCCACCCCGGTGGCGCTCTGATGGAAGGCGCGGCCACGTGCCGAGGCAAGCTCCGCGCGGGGGTCGATGGGCAGCGGGTGGAAGGCCACGCCCGCCGAGGCCACCAGCGGCGCGAAGCAGCCGTGTGTGACCAGGGTGACCTCGTGGCCCGCCTGGGCCAGGCCGTGCGCCAGCCCGGTATAAGGCGCCACATCACCGCGCGAACCCGCCGTCATCAATGCCACCCGCATGACTGCAGTATGACGCGCGTGACCGAGCGAACGCCTCCCCGCACTCCCGGTGACGAGCGCGCCGCCGGTGCGGCGCCGATGCGGCGCCCCCTTGTCTCACGATTTGGGCAGCAGGGCTACGGGGTGCTCTAATACGAAAACGATGGCGCTGCGGGTCTCCGCGGCGCCTTTGTCATGCCGGAGCGTCGGAAGGGTGGGAAGCGGTGCTGAAGGAGGCGTTCGTGGCTCCGGATCCGGGGCGGCTGCGACTGCGCAGCGCTACGCGGTCCGTTCTCGGCATCGGTCTGGCCGTTCTCGTCTGTGTGACCACGGGCCACGATCTCCCGGCGGTCATCGCCGGTGGTCTCGCCGCGCTCCTCGCGCTCTTCACGGTCACCGACCCGACGGTTCGCGGCCAGGCCCTCACCACCGCGCTGCTGCCCGCGGCGGGGCTCGGGGTGCTGGTGCTCACCGCCCTGCTGCACGAGGACCCGCCGGCGCGCGCCCTCATGTTCGTCGCGGTGGCCGGTGCGGGGGTGTACGCGCGGCGCTGGGGGCCGCGAGGGCACGCCCTGGGCGTCTTCGCGTTCATGACCTGCTTCGTCACGCAGTTTCTGCGCCCGTCGCCCGCCCAGCTGCCCGAGCTGTACTCCGCGACCGTCCTCGCCGTCCTCGCCGCCTCGGTGGTCCGCTTCGGCCTCTGGTGCTTCGAACGGCGGCTGCCGCCGCCCGCCACGCCTTCTCCGCCGGGTGGAGCGGGCCTGGCGCGGACCACCACCCGCCAGGCCGTCCAGGTTGTCGCCGCCGGTGGCTTCGCCCTGGCGGTGGGCCAGATGCTCTCGCCGGATCGCTGGTACTGGGCCGTCGGCGCGGTCTGGTGGATCTTCGTCAACACGACGTCGCGCGGTGAAACCCTCGTCCGAGGCTTCCGCCGGGTCCTGGGCACGGTGATCGGCATGGCCGTCGGGATCGTCGTCGCCATCCCCGTGGACGGTGCGGTGGCTCCGACGGTCGCCCTGGTGGCGGTCTGCGTCTTCGCCATCTTCTACACCGCCGCCGTGTCGTACAGCTGGATGATGCTCGCGGTGACGCTGATGGCCGCGCTGCTGTACGGACTGCTCGGAGTGCTGGACCCGGGTCTGCTCGCTCTGCGTGCCCTCGAGACCGGCGTGGGCGCCGCGGGTGCGGCACTGGCCGTCGCCTTCGTACTGCCCGTCACGACGCATGCCGCGACCCACGCCTGGATCGAGCGCGCGGTGCGGGGTGTGCACGACTGCACCCTCACCGCGGCGCGCAGGCTCGCCGGCGACCCGGACGCCGACCCGGCACCGCTCGCCGCCGAGCTGGACGCGGTGCTGGGGCGGGCGCGGCTCTCCCTCGCCCCGCTCGTCCACCCGCTGAACCCGCTGCGCGTCCGCAAGGCGCGCGCCCGCCAGATCCTGGCTCTGCTGGACGAGTGCGCACACGAGGTACGCGGGCTCAACGCCGTCTCAGCCGACCCGCGAGCCTCGCATGACGCCCGGCTGACCGAGGCCTGCCACCGGGTGGAGACGGCAGTCCAGGCGCTGCTGTCGCCCGCCCACGGGGGCGCCGGCGCCTCGCTGCCCGCCAAACCGGCACCATCGGAACTACCGGCACCGGGGTCATCGGCACCAGGCGCGCGCCACCGCTCCGCAGGCGAGTCCGCGCTGCACCACCTCCAGGGCCTGGAGAAGCTGCTCACCGCCCTCGCAACGCCCCTGCACAGCCCCCCGCGCTCTCCGCTGGCCGGAGCGGCAAGGACCGCCGGGTCCTGAAGGGAACGTTCCTGGCGGGCACGGTGGCGGCGGCTGCTACCGTCGGCATGATCATTCGACGTCGGCGGAAGGGCGCCTCTGCATGACCAGCGACAGGCAGGGAAAGGAGCAGGGGCGCGAGCAGCAGCACCAGGCACCTGAGCCGGGCCTCCGGGCCTACATCGGCTCGTTCACCTCGGCGGGTGGCCGCGGCATCACCACGGCCGCCGTCGACCCGGACACCGGCGCCCTGCGTACGCTGCGCCATACCGAGACGGCCGTGCCGGACCCGTCGTATCTCGCGCTGCACCACGGGCTGCTGTACGCGGTCAGTGAGACGGCGGACGGGGCGGCGGCGGTGCTCTCCCTCGCAGATCCCGACCGGCCCGCCCTGGTCGGTGCGCCCCTGCCCGTGGGGGGCGCCGCGCCCACCCACCTCACTCTCGCCGCCGGGCGCCTGTTCACCGCGAACTACACCTCCGGCAGCGTCAGTGCACTGCCACTGCGGGCCGACGGCACCCTCGGCGGGAACGCGACCAGCTACCCGCACCGGGGCAGTGGCGCGGACCAGGAGCGTCAGACGGGCCCGCACGCCCACGCAGTGGTGCCCGACCCCTCCGGCCGCTGGCTGCTCGCGGCGGACCTCGGCACGGACTCGGTGTGGATCTACCGCCTCGACGGCTCGGCAAGCGGAGTGCTGCTCCACACCGAGGTGGCGCTGCCCCCGGGCAGCGGGCCCCGGCAGCTGGCGTTCCATCCGGACGGCCGATACGCGTACGTCGTCAACGAGCTGGGCTCGACGGTGACCGTGTGCCGCTGGGACCAGGACGCGGGCACGCTGGAGCCGGGGGCCGCGATACCCGTCCTGCCCGAGGACGCGACCGGACCCAACTACCCCTCGGAACTGGTCGTCAGCGCGGACGGCCGCTTCGCCTGGGTGGCGAACCGCGGGCACGACAGCATCGCCGTCCTCGCGCTGGACGCCACCGGCGGCGCGATGGAGCCGGCCGGCACGGTCTCCTGCGGCGGCCACTGGCCGCGCGGGCTCGCCCTGCACCCCTCGGGCCGGTGGCTCTACGCGGCGAACGAGCGCTCCGGCGACCTCACCTGGTTCGAGGTCGACGCGGACACCGGGATGCCGCACCGGACGGGATCGGCCGTGGCACCGGCCGCCTCCTGCGTCGTCTTCGGCTGAAGCGGGAACACAAGCCCGGCGCGCGGTGCGTGGTGCGCATGGAGCCCCGCGCACCCGCGCCCCGGCGGGTTCAGCGGGTGGGCATGCCCTGCGGCTGCTGTGGGAGGCCGAGCTTCGCGCCGTACGCCGACGCGACGAGCTTGCCCAGCGCGGGATAGGGGCCCAGCGGCTCGGCCGACGAGCAGCCTGCTTCCTCCGCCGCGGCGTCCAGCAGTCCCGGCGGGACCTCGGGGCCGATCAGGCAAGGGGCGACCGCCAGCTGCTGTGAACCGGAGTCGCGGAGCTGGTCGGCGGTGCGCGCGACCGCGCCCTCCTCGTCCAGCCCGGCGGCGAGCACCGGTACCGCAAGCCGCGCGGCGAGCAGCATGCCGGTGATCCCTGCGGCCTGCACGGCTTCCTCGCCGCCGAGGGTGGCCAGGATGATGCCGTCCGCCGCCGTCGTCACGGTGAACAGGCGGGCTCGGTCCGCACGGGCCAGACCGGCTTCCGAGAGCTTGACGTGCACAGCCTCGGCGAGCAGCGGGTGCGGACCGAGGACGTCGGTCAGCTCCGCCCCGGTGCCGCTGCCGAGCACCGCCTGCCGTATCTGCCGCATGCGGACGGCGTCGGGGCCGGCCAGCAGCGGGACGACCACGGCGACGGGAGCCTGCGGGCCGGTCTGCGCGGCGGGCTCGGAGGACTCGGCGGCCTCGTCCGCGCCACTGGCTACGCCGCTGGAGCGATCGGCCGCGGCCTGGGCCAGAACGTCCTCAAGGCTGGGGAACTCGTCGCTCCCGCCCTCCACGTAGCCGATCTGCGCGTCCAGGCCGGGAAGCTCGGAGCGTGCGATGCTCACGATCTCGGCAGCCAGACTGCGTGTCGCCGCGGACGGCTCTCCGGGGACGGCGAGTACCAGCGCCGGAGCGTCCTCGGGGGCGACGACGGGCTCCGGCCGGCGGTGCCGTCCGGACTGACGGGGACGGGGCATTCGTACAGGCAGGCCATTGCCCGGACCATTGGGGGAGCTCATATGCCCGCATGTTAATGCCTTTGCGGTCTCTGCTGTTCGGCCGGGGGAGGTGGGTCCGAATTTGTCCTTATCCCTCCCGCGTGTCGCACGAGCCGTCCGCGTCGCAGGTCAGGGCCGCTCAGGCTGGCCCGCTCAGCTCAGCGAGAGCAGCGCGGGGTCGGCGGGAAGCCGCAGCGAGCCCGCGGCGAGCCGCGCGGCGATCAGCAGCGCGCCGTCGAGCGGATCGCCCGCCGGGACGGCGGCCCGGGCATGCGGCAGCTGTGCCGCGAACTCTTCCCGCAGCGGTCCCAGCAGCGCCTCGCCGGTACGGAAGAGCCCTCCGGTGAGCGCCACCGCCGGCGCCTGATCCCCCTGGCCCGCCGCATCGGCGGGCGGGCAGGCCGCCGCCGCGCTGGAGGCGATCTCCGCCGCCGCCCGCCGCAGAATGTCCGCCGCCACGGGATCGGGCGGGCCGTCCGCCCCGTCGACGGCGCACCGGGCGACCTCCGGGGCGAACGAGGCGAGCACCGCCGCCCGGTCGGTACGCGGATACAGCGCGCCCGGCAGCCCTCCGGCCGGACCGAGGAGCCGTTCGGCACGGCGCAGCAGTGCGGCGGAGCCGCCCGTACGGCCGTCGTGCGCGCGCAGCGCCGCCTCCAGCCCGGCCCGGCCGATCCAGGCGCCGCTGCCGCAGTCGCCCAGCAGATGGCCCCAGCCGTCCACGCGGCGCCAGCTCCGCAGGTCGGTGCCGAGCGCGATCATTCCGGTGCCCGCCGCCACCACGACGCCCGGCCGCTCACCGAGGGCACCGGCGTAGGCGGTGACGGCGTCGGCGGCCAGCGCGAGCCGCCGCACACCCAGCGACTCCCGCAGGGCGGTGGGCAGCACGGCACGCAGCTCCTCGCCGAGCGTCGCCATCCCGGCCGCGCCGACACACACAGCGGCGATCCGGGCGTTGCCCGGCGCGTCCGCCGCAGCGTCGGCCGCCGTGCCGGCTCCGGTGCCCGCCCCGCCGGCCGCGTCCGCCAGGAGGCCGTGGGCGGCGGGGAGCAGCTGTTCCAGCAGGTGCCCGGCGTCGATTCCGGAGCCGCCGGTACGCACCGGTTCGCGCGAGGCCCGACGGCCCACCGTCTCGGGGAGGCCGTCCGCGGAGACGCGGGCCAGCGCGGTGCGCAGTCCGGATCCGCCCGAGTCGACGCCCATGACCCAGTCATGGGTCATGGCAGGCGCCAGTCCACGGCGGCGGCCTCCTGCTGCGCCAGCAGGTCGTTGACCTTGCTGAACGGGCGGGAGCCGAAGAAGCCGCGGTCGGCCGACATCGGCGAGGGATGCGCGGACTCGACCGCGGGCAGACCGCCCAGGAGCGGGCGCAGGTTGCGCGCGTCCCGGCCCCACAGCACCGAGACCAGCGGCTTTCCGCGCTCGACCAGAGCCCGGATCGCCTGCTCGGTGACCTCCTCCCAGCCCTTGCCCCGGTGTGCGGCGGGTTTGCGGGGCGCCGTGGTGAGGGCGCGGTTGAGCAGCAGAACGCCCTGCGCCGTCCAGGGGGTGAGGTCGCCGTTGGACGGCCGGGGGAGTCCGAGGTCGCTGTGCAGCTCCCGGAAGATGTTCTCCAGGCTGCCGGGCAGCGGACGCACCTCGGGCGCGACGGAGAAGCTCAGACCCACGGCATGCCCCGGGGTGGGGTAGGGGTCCTGTCCGACGATGAGGACCCGCACCTCCTCGAAGGGCTGCTGAAAGGCGCGCAGCACCTGCTCACCGGCAGGGAGGTACGTTCTCCCCTCGGCGACCTCGGCACGCAGGAAGCCGCCCATCTCGGCGACGCGTCCGGCGACCGGGTCCAGCGCTTTGGCCCAGCCGGGTTCGACGATTTCGTTCAAAGGTCGTGCAGCCACGGTCGGTCACTCTAGCGGCTCGCGAGCGCACTCCGCGCCGTCACGCACTCATCCGGCCATCTGCTCTGCCGCCGTGCAGGGCAGGGGAGTTCAGCCGATCACCGCCGCCCGCACACAGAGCACGTCCGGCAGGTGCGCGGCCAACTGCTGCCAGCTGTCGCCGTCGTCGGCGCTGGCGAACACCTCGCCGTTGCGGTTGCCGAAGTAGACGCCCGCCGGGTCGGCGTCGTCCGTGCAGAGCGCGTCGCGCAGCACCGGCCCGTAGTGCGCCGTCTCCGGAAGCCCTGCGGAGAGCTCCTGCCAGCTCGCTCCCGCGTCCTCGGTGCGGTGCACCCGGCAGCGGTGCTGTGCGGGCACCCGGTCCGAATCGGCGTTGAGCGGGAAGACATACGCCACTCCGCCCCGGCGCGGATGAGTCACCACGGGGAAGCCGAAGTCGGAGGGAAGCGTGTCACCGATGGACGTCCACCGGCTGCCGCCGTCGTCGCTGCGGTAGACGCCCCAGTGGTTCTGGAGGTAGAGGCGGTCGGGGTCGACCGCGTCCCGGGCGATCTTGTGCACGCACTGCCCGTGATCCGGGAAGCGCTGCTCCTCCGGCAGGAACGTCGCCTGCACACCGCGGTTGCACGGCTCCCAGCTCCGGCCGCCGTCGGCGGTGCGGTACGCGCCGCCCGTGGACACCGCGACGGTCACCGCCTGCGCGTCGCGCGGGTCGACAAGCACCGTGTGCAGTCCGAGACCGCCGCCGCCGGGCTCCCAGCTCTCCCGCGTCGGGTGCTCCCACAGCGCCCGTACGAGCGCGAAGCTCTCCCCGCCGTCCGCGGACCGGAACAACGCGCCGGGCTCCGTCCCCGCGTACACCACGTCGGGCTCCGAGGCGGGGCCGGGCTGGAGCTGCCAGACCCGCTCCAGCGAGGTGCCCGTCTCCTGCGGGAACTTCACAGCGGGCTGCTCCGGCTCGGACCAGCTCGCACCCAGGTCGTCGGAGCGGAAGACCGACGGGCCCCAGTGCGCGCTGTCCCCGCCGACCAGCAGCCGGGGGGCGGTGGGGCGGCGGGTGTCGATGCCGACGGAGTAGACGGCCTGGGCGTTGAAGTACGGACCGGCGAGATCCCAGTGCGCCTGCCGCCGCCCGGCCGCCTGGCGTGCCAGGAAGAGGCCCTTGCGGGTGCCTACTGCGAGAAGTACGTCCGTCATACTGGACACCGCCCTTTCGACCGTTTCGACATCGTCGTCTTGGGTACTGAGCAGCAGTCTGCACCCCGGCACTGACAATCGCCCTGCGACGGCGGAGTCCTCGCAGGCCAGGCCGCGTGTGCGCTCCTCGGCGGGCCGCCTTTCAGCGCGTCCGGTCCTCCAGTTCGCCCGCATCGGCCAGTTCGCCCGCATCGGCTCCGCCCGAGCCGGCGGCGGACAGCAGGCCCGCCCAGTCCGGGATCTTCACCCGCGAGCGCTCCAGCGAGCGCCCCAGGGCTGCCTCCGCCGACTCGATGGCCAGCCAGCCCGGCCACTCGACGGGCCGCGCCCCCGCCGCCCGCAGCACCTCCAGCGGATCGCGCGTGCGCGGCCCGGCCGTGCGCAGCAGTTCTTCCGCGTCGGCCAGCAGCGAGCCCACGGTCTCCTTCGCACACGGCCGGTTGGTGCCGATCACGCCCGTCGGCCCCCGCTTGATCCAGCCCGCCACGTATTCTCCGGGCGACACCGTCTGGCCCGGCGAGGCCGCGTCGCCGCGCAGCACCCGGCCCGCCGCGTGCGGGACGGTGCCCGTCGCGGGGTCGAAGGGCAGCCCGGGGAGGGCCACCCCGCGGTAGCCGACCGAGCGGAGCACCAGCTGCGCCTCGATCTCCTCGTACCGGCCGGTCCCGGTCACCCCCGTGCCGCCGTCCGGCACGGTCCGCTCGAAGCGCACCGCGCGGACGGCGCCCCGGCCGTCGTCCAGCAGTTCGACCGGGCGCAGGAAGAAGCGCAGCTCGACCGAGCGGCTGTGTCCGCGCTCCGTACGCCGTGCCCAGTCGCGCAGGACCGTCAGGTTGCGGCGGGTCGCGCCCGGCAGGCCTTCCGGCCGCTCGTACGCCGGATCCAGGGCCAGCTCCGGCTCCCGTACGAGGGCGTCCGCGTTCGGCAGGGTGCCCAGCTCCCGGAGCTCCTTGGTGGTGAACTTCGCCTGGGCCGGACCGCGCCGCCCCACCATCGAGATCCGCCGCACGGTGCTCGCCGCGAGGCCGCCCAGGGCGCTCTCGGGCACGTCGGTGTGCCGCAGTTCGGTGGCCTCGCGGGCCAGGATCCGCGCCACGTCCACCGCGACGTTGCCGATGCCGATGACCACGGCCGACCGGGCGTCGAGGGGGAAACCGGGCGCCGCGTCCGGGTGCGCGCTGTACCAGGAGACGAAGTCGGTGGCCGACTGGCTGCCGCGCAGCTCCTCGCCCGGGATGCCGAGCTGCCGGTCGGTCGCGGCCCCGACGCAGTAGACGACCGCGTGGTACAGGCGCAGCAGTTCCGCGGGGCGGGTGCCCTCCGCACCGACCTCGACGTTGCCGAGGAACCTCACCTCGGGGCGCTCCAGCACCGCACGCAGACTGCCCTGCAGGGACTTGATCTTCTCGTGGTCGGGCGCCACGCCGTAGCGGACGAGGCCGTAGGGGCAGGGCAGCCGGTCGAGCACATCGACCGCCACCCGCGGTCCGTCGCCCTCCCGGGAGGCGAGGCCCTGCGCGGTGTAGACACCGCTGGGGCCCGAACCGATGACCGCGACACGTAGCAGGGCTGGCACTGGACGTCCTTCCCGCCGGGGTTCCCAGGATCGCACCGCGGGGCCCGGGGCGGGAGGGTCCGGGGCGGGCGCGTTGCGGGTGCGCGCGGTTCAGCTCCGGGCGTCAGTTCTGTGCGTCAGTTCTGGGCGGGCAGCCGGAAAGCGGGCCTGGACGGCTGGCTCGCCGACGGAGGGGTGCCGAGCTCCCAGTCCAGCCCGTACCGCCCGAAGAGTTCCGCGCGCAGCCGGGCGATCGGCATGGGCGCGCCGGGCAGCAGGACGGCTACCACCGCGCCCATCAGCAGCGCGCGCAGCAGCGTGTAATCCGCGTCCGGGTCGGTGGAGCCGTACTGCGAGACGGTCCGGTGCAGGAGCGCCGCCAGCCGCTGCTGCTCGTCGCACTGGACGAAGCCTTCCTGCTGCAGGATTCCCGCCATATGGGCGCGCATCAGGACGGGGTGCTCGCGGCCCAGCCCCAGGATCGCGTCGATGGCGCGGGCGAGGAGTTCCTGCCCGGCGTCCGGGCCCTCGGGTATCGGGGGCCGGTCCAGTGCCTCGGCCAGTGTGAGGTGCATCAGGCGGTGCACGGCGGACTGGAACAGCTGCCGCTTGCCGGGGAAGTAGTACGAGATCAGACCGCGTGCCGAACCGGCCCGGTCTGCGATGTCTCCCAAGGTCGTCGCCTCGTACCCGCGCTCTCCGACGACTTCGATCGTCGCCTGGAGGAGACGTTCGCGGGAGCGTCGGCGCAACTCTTCATTGACCGATGGGCGCCGAGGGGACATCCTGTAACTCCTGCGTTGACTGGCTCTGAGCCAATATACTCACGGGACTTCGGGTACCGCCTGCCTACGCGACGGGTACCCGGTGCTGCTGCCGATATCGGGGCGACGCGGGGGATCGCCCCGGTATCGGTGTGTCACCTGCTGCGCAGGCCCACCCTCGCCGCTCACGCTGGCTCGTCCAGCCGCTCGAGCACCGGCCCGAGGCCGTGCGGCCGCCGCTCCACCGGCAGGTGCTCCACCAGGTGGACGGCGCAGCCGATGTCCGCCGCCCCGCCGTCCGCCCGCGCGTCGTCACCGACCATGAGGACCTCGCCGGGCGCGCGGCCGAGCCGCCGGCAGGCCTCCTGGAAGAGCCGCGGATCCGGCTTCTGGATGCCGTGCTCGAAGGAGAGCAGGTAGTCCCGCACATACCGGTCCAGCCCGTGCGCGCGGAACACCGGGCGCAGATCCCAGCCGATGTTGCTCACCACGGCCACCGGCACGCCCCGGCGCACCAGTTCGGCCAGCACCTGCTCGGTGTCCGGGTAGGGCTGCCAGGCGTCGGGTGCCTTGTGGCGCTCGTACAGGGCTTCGTGGAGCCCCGCACCCGGCAGCGGCACCCGGCGCGCCAGCGCGGTGTAGGCCTCCCGGTGCAGCTGTGCGCTCCGGTCGCGCTCCGCCCACAGATGTGCCAGCTCCGGCGGAAGCGACCTGGGCGTTGTGCCGCCCGGCAGTGCGCCCGCCTCCTCCAGGAGCGCCGCACACCGTGCGAACTCCTCCTCGGGCAGTGCGATCCCCTCCTGCCGCAGTACGGAGCCGAGCCAGCGCGTCACCGGCTCGACCCGCAGCAGGGTCCCGGAGAAGTCGAAGAGCACCGCTGTCACCGTCATTCCACACCTTCCGCTGTTTTCCCCGTGGTGCGTCGGCGCACCCGGAACCGGGCTCCCGCGCATGCGGCGATCGCCGCCCCCAGCAGGCACCCCACCACCACATCGGTCAGCCAGTGCACGCCCAGATAGATCCGGGTGAAGGACACCCCGGCCACGGACACGCCCGCCACCGTCACCGCCGTCCACCACAGCGGGGCCGGGACCCGCAGATACCGCAGCAGCCACAGCAGCAGCCCGCAGACGAAGGCGGCGGACATCGCATGCCCGGAGGGCATCGCCGCGTAGTGGGCCGAGTCGACGGGCTCCGCCCACTGCGGGCGGTCCCGTCCGATCGCCGCTTTCAGGCCCTGCTGGGCCGCAGTCCCGCACGCTCCCGCGATCGCGAGCCGGATCGCGGCACTCCACTGGGCACGCCAGCACATCCAGAGGACGGCGGCCGTCAGCAGCGCCCGCATCGTCCAGGTGTCCCACACCCAGTCGGTGAAGATCCGCGCGGTCTTCGTCCAGCCCGGATGTGCGAGTGCGAAGCTGTGGAGTTCCCGTGCGAGTGACTCGTCCACGTCCAGCAGCGGATCCCATCCCACGGCCACCAGCGCGATCAGAACCGCCGCGAGCACACACAGTACCGGTGCCACCGTTCTCCAGCCATGGGGCCAGGGTGGCGGTACGGAAGCGGGCGCCGCCCGGTCGCTGCCGGGTTCGACGTCTGGACGGGGGTACGGGCGGGGAGCGGGCATGGACCGATCCTCACGCACAGGTCGGGGAAACGGCTAACCCAACGTGCAGAGGCCCGGGATGAAAGCGACGAGCAGGGGTACGACGGGCACCAGCGAGGCTACCGCGCCCGCCCGCAGGCGCTGCCCGACCGGCAGCCGGTGCGCGGGTGCGAGCAGTCGGTGTACGCGCTGCGGCAGCAGACCACGGGGCGCGGCGCACGGGCCGAAGACCCCGCGGTCCTCGTTGAGTTCGACGAGAGCCATGGCGATGGTCATCCGGCCGTAGCGGCGGGACGCGACATCGTCGGCGGCGAGTTCCACCAGCCGGTGCACCTGGTCACGGAAGGCGGCGAATACCGGCACCCGGCGGAAGCCGACGGCGAGCGCGTCCGCACTGTGCAGCAGCCAGTCGTGCCGCGCCCTGGCGTGCCCCTGCTCGTGCTCCAGCACCGCGTCCAACTGCCGTCCGCGGAGCCGCCGCAGGGCAGCGGTGGTGATGACCAGCTGCGGCGCCGAACCGGGCAGCCACCAGGCATCCGGACGCTCACCCTCCAGCACGACGAGGCGGTCGCCCGCGGACGCCTGGTCCTCGCCGGGCAACTGAGGCGCCCGTACCCGCAGTTCGGCTCGACGGTGGCGGCGGCGCAGCCGGGCATCGCGGATCTCGCGCAGCAGCATGGCGCCCGTCCAGGCACCGCCGCAGGCGAGCAGCACGGCCAGCGGCGCGGCCCAGGGTTCGTAGAGCCCCAGCCGGTACGCCTCCTCCACGCCCTGCGGCGCCGGGGCGAACACATGGCCGCGCACCACCTGCCAGGCAGCCGCGGCGGACAGCGCCATCGCGAGCACACAGCACAGCAGGACGGCGGCCACCACGCACTGCCACACCCACAGGGCGAGCACCGGCTCGCGGTCGGGCCAGGCGGAACGGGTCAGCAGGCGCGGGGCGAGAAGGGCGGCGAAGCCGCCGAGGACCAGCAGCGCGAGCGGGACCAACATGGTCACAGACTAGAGGGCGGACATCCGGCGGGTGCGCCGCCCTACCCAGAAGTGACGCATCACTCACCGAGGGGCAGCATCACCTCCTGCGCTGCGGCGTCGCAGGCGCGCGGCTGCCGCGCGAGCCCCCTCACATGCCCAGCAGCATCGCGAACGAGCCGAGCGCGAGCGCGAGCCTGCACGCGTCGGCAGTCGCGGGCAGCGGGACCGCCGCGCTGTCGCCCGCCGTCCCGGAGGCGGCCGCCGGCACCAGCCGGGTGCCCGCCCGCAGCGCGTAGACGCCGAAATACAGCAGCAGCGCGCCGGTGAGCGCGGGCACGCCGCCCGGACCCGCGGAGTGCGCGGCGTGCCCGCCGCCGCTCCCCGCGGCCGCCTGCATCACCAGCGCCATATAGAGCATCGCCAGCGCTTCGAGTACGTGGTGGAGGAAGTGGGGCCCGGAGGACCGTGCCGCCCCGTGCAGCAGCAGGGAGAGCGCGGAGAGCGCCGTGGCACCGAAGAGGACGGCCAGCAGCAGCGGCGACACCACCGTTTCGCCGGGCAGTGCCATGGCCGCCATGCCCAGCCCCATCGCGGCTTCGATGCCGGAGATCCGCCGCTGCCCGGCGCTGCCCTGCCGCACCCTGGTCAGGCAGTACGCGCCGACCGCCCCGCATATCGCGACCAGCAGCCAACTCACCACGCCAGGCCCATGCACGGCGCACCTCCCCGAGGAGGCTGCCCCGGGGAGATTCCGGCTACGGGAGCGCCCGGAAGCACAGCAGCGCGTCGGGGTTCCTTCATTGCGCGCAGGCGTACGCCTGCGCGCAGACCCTAGTACTGCAACGAACACTCCGTGTCGTGGTGTGCGCTGTCTCCTTGATTGCTGTGTGCGAGGGCTATTGACTGACGGTTGGTCAGACGTGTCCGATGACTTGGTGGCGCGGTTCGCGGGCCGGTTCGGCCGGGTGGAGTCCCGGCGGCGGATGGTGTCCTGCCTGCGGGGACTGCTCGGCGAGGCCGAACAGAAGAACGGCTGGACGCTGGCCGGGGCCGCTGGTGACGACGGCCCCCAGGGGGATGCAGCGACTGGCGGAACCACTACCTGTGGGACGCCGACGCGTTGCGCGACGACGTCCGCGACGCGGTCGTGGAACATCGGGGATTCCGAGCGGGGAATTCTCATTCTCGACGAGACAGGATTCCTGAAGAAAGGCACGCGGTCAGCCGGGGTGGCCCGGCAGTATTCCGGAACGGCCGGCCGGGTCGAGAACTCCCAGGTCGCGGTCTTCCTGGCCTACGGCTCCGGCCGGGGTCGTGCCCTGATCGACCGTGAGCTGTATCTGCCGAAGGGCTGGACTTCGGACCGTGAACGCTGCCGGGCAGCCGGTATCGACGATGATGTCGAGTTCGCCACCAAACCGGACCTGGGCCTGCGCATGCTGAAACGTGCGGTGGAGGCCGGAATCCCGTTCGGCTGGATAACCGCCGACGCACTCTACGGTCAGACGAGCCGTATCCGGTTATGGCTGGAAGAACACGACATTCCTCATGTGCTCGCGATCCTGAGATCGCAGATGGTCATGACCATGGAATTCTTTGGTCAGGCCCGAGCCCACGCGTTGATCAATCAGCTTCCCGTTGACGCCTGGAAGCCTCTGAGCTGCGGCGAAGGTGCTCATGGGGCGAGGGTCCACGACTGGGCCGCAGCTCCGATCCGGCCCTGGAGGCGCCAGGGCTGGGACCA
The DNA here is from genome assembly GCF_025165795.1 of Streptomyces gossypii. Taxonomy (GTDB): domain Bacteria; phylum Actinomycetota; class Actinomycetes; order Streptomycetales; family Streptomycetaceae; genus Streptomyces; species Streptomyces gossypii. Next base: position 51,648 of record NZ_JAJAGO010000007.1, on the reverse strand, counting down.
CTGGCTGCTGGCACGCCGCAGCCTCACAGACCCCACGGAAATCGCCTACTGCATCTGCTTCTGCCCGGCGGGGACGCCCCTTGAAGAGCTGGCGAGGATCGCGGGATCTCGACGGATGGTCGAGGAGTGTTTCCAGACCGCGAAGAACGAGACAGGGCTCGATCACTATGGGGGATCAGTGCCTGGCTGTCGTGCGTGTTGGCGCCCGAGATGCCGATGGGCAGGGGCAGGCCGGTCCGCTCCGTGATCAAGTGGATCCTTGACCCGTACGTGTCCCGGTCTACAGGATTCGGGCCTGTCAGTTCCCCCTTTTCAGGGCCCGCATGTTGACCGAGTCGATCGCGCACCGGGACCAGTCCAGCTCGCCGCGGGGTCCGAGTTCGTCGAGGACCAGGCGGTGGAGTTTGGCCCACACCCTGGCCTTCGTCCACTCGGTGAAGCGGCGGTGAGCCGTCGCGCGGACGGCCCGGACGATGCGGTCGGCAACTGCTGCCACGTGCAGCCCGAGGTCGCCACGAAAACGATTGCCGCCAGCACTTCGCGGTCGCCGTGCCGGCGCCGGCCACCACCTTGAGGCCGTGACGGCACCTCCGGGACCACTCGCTGGAACAGTTCCCACAACTCATCCGGCACCAGCCGCTCAACGATCCTCGCCACGACTGGCAGCTTATCCAGCCAAATGAGATGACATCTTAGTAGCCTTTGAATGTGGGGTGTCTCTGCTGGCCCCGGGCGGCTGGCCGGTGACGCGTTTGAAGGCACGGCTGAAAGCGGCCTGAGAGGTGTAGCCGAGGCGTTGCGCCACGGACTGGATCGGCAGCGTGTCCTGGGCCAGCCACTGGTCGGCGAGGAGCATCCGCAGCTCCGTGGCGTAACGGAGGGGCGGCATGCCGATCGTGGTCTGGAATCGGTCTGCGAAGACAGACCGGGAGACATTACATTCCGCTGCCAGCTCTGCCACGGTCCAGTGATGCCCGGGCTGCCTGTGCAGGGCCAAGATGGCGCAAGCCAGGCGAGGGTCACGCAACGCGGCCACGAGGCCGGAGGTATTGTCGCATCCGCATTCGACCCAGCCCCGCACGATCATGGCCGCCGCCACTTCGGCCAGACGAGCAAGGATGCCGGCGAAGCCCACGCGCGCGGCGCAGACTTCGCGCCTCATGGAAGTGAGAATCGGCATGAGCCCGGGGTAACGCTTCCCCCCGGCATCGACCAGCATGACATCGGGCATCAGCTGGCTGATGCCCTGCATTCCGCCGAGGTCGAACTCCATGTAGCCGTTGAAGAAGATCGCGCTGGGATTCGGGTCGACGCTCGGGCAGGCGTTCACGTCACAAACTGCGTTGCTGAGGGTGACCGCGTCGAAACTGTCTATACCCCGGGCTGGTATATCCGGACCGGAGAGCAGCTGATGGGACTCGCCGTGGGGCATGAATACGGCATTTCCTGCCGAGAGCTCGTGGACAGTTCCGTCCTCGGCGCGCAGGACGGCGGAGCCGACGGCTAGGAAGTGGAAATAGGCACGTCCGGGCTTGGCCTCGAAATGGAGGCCGAACCGCGGGCCGGCATGGACGCGGCGGTACCGGACACCGCGCAGCCGCATGCTGGTCAGCAGTTCGCTGATGAGGTCAGACGATACGGCGAACTGTCCTGAAGCCCCTCCGCCCGGAGTCTCGGTCAAATATGGCAGACGTTCTGTCATAGCTCATCCTGAAGTTCGCGTGCAGGCTTGACTCGACCCTTTCACGCGATGCAGGAGAAGCAAGCAGTTGAGCAGTGATGTGTGTGACACCGTGCCCGATGACAACCCTGGCGAAGCGGTCGATGTGGAACTGGTACCGCCCGAACCTGTCTCATCGTCTTGGGCGGCGGTGTTCTCGCTGGCGATGGGTGTATTCGGGCTGCTGACGGCGGAGTATCTGCCGGTGAGCTTGTTGACTCCGATGTCCGCCGACCTGGGGACATCGGAAGCTATGACGGGGCAGGCGGTGACTGTCACGGCGGCGGCAGCGATGCTTTCCGGGTTGTTGACGGCGACCCTGACCCGGAAGATCGACCGAAGGATCGTGTTGCTCAGCTTCACCGTCCTGATGATCGTGTCCAATCTGCTGGTGGCCGTAGCCCCCAACATGGTGGTGCTGATGCTGATGCGGATCCTGCTGGGTGTCGCACTCGGTGGCTTCTGGAGCATGGCGGCGGCGGTGGCGATGCGTCTGGTGCCCGCAGCTTTGGTTCCGCGTGCAATATCGATCATCTTCAGTGGCATTGCGGTAGCGACCATCGTGGCGGTGCCGCTTGGCAGCTACCTCGGCGAGCTGTCCGGTTGGCGCAGCACCTTCGTGGCGGCGGCCGCACTCGGGGTGGTGACGTTGGTGTTCCAGATGTTCGCGCTGCCCCGGATGGCGCCCCGTGGCACGGCACGGCTGGGCACGTTGTGGGAGGTGCTGCGACGCCCGGGCTTCGGGGTGGGCATTGTGGGGATGCTGCTGGTTCACATTGGGCACTACGCGCTGTTCACCTATATCCGGCCTGCTCTGGAAAACGTGGTGAAAGTCGACGTCGATAAGTTGGGGCTGCTGTTGTTCGTCTTCGGAGTGGCGAACTTCGTGGGCACGCTGGTGGCCGGGTGGCTTTTGGAGATCAGCCTGCGCCTGACGTTGACACTGACGCCGGTGCTGATGGGCGTTGCAGCACTGGGCTTGGCACTATTTCCCGCTGGGCAAGTCGGATATGTGGCTCTGGTGGTCCTCTGGGGCCTGGCCTTTGGCGGCGTGTCGGTGGCATGGTCGAACTGGTCGACTCGTATGGTGCCTGACCAGGCAGAAAGTGCGGGCGGGCTGGTGGTGGTAGGCGTGCAGTCTGCTATCGCCGGCGGGGCTGCCGCGGGCGGTGTGATGTTCGGTATCGGCGGCGTCATCACCGTATTCACTGTCTCTGGCGTCGTGCTGCTCGCCTCCGCATTGCTGATCGTGCTGCGGGTCAAAGCGCCCCGACACGCGCAAGGAGCTGACTCATCGATGCAGTCCTGAGAGATGCGGCCGACGCGCGAGGACCGCGCGAGGACGTGGCGGTGCTGCCGTCATGCGCCGCCGATTTGAGGCGGGAACGGCTCACCGTATCGATCTCAGCCCATTAGTTCCCAAAGGATTTCCCCATGTACAGATAGAGGAGTAATCCATGAGCAAGATCGAGCAGACCGTCGAGATCCCCCACCTCGGCGGGTCGACCGTCGGGTACACCTTCGCCAAGTCGTACGACCCCGCGCTCCCGACGCTGGTCCTGATCAACTCGTACACCACCTCGGCCGAGCTGTACCGGCCGCAGTTCGCCGACCCGGAGCTCGTATCCGCGGCCAACCTGCTTGCCCTGGAGCCCTACGGGCACGGCCGCACGAGGGCCTCGTACCAGGACTTCACCTACTGGGACAGCGCAGTCGCGAACCTACAGGCCCTCGAGGCCCTTGGGATCCGCGAGGCTTTGGTGCTGGGGACCTCGCAGGGCGGCTGGGTGGCAGTCCGCATGGCGCTGCTCGCCCCGGACACCGTGAAGGGCCTCATCACGCTCGGCACATCAATGGACTTCGAAAGCCCGCGCAGCCGCGACCTGGGGTGCTGGGACGGGATCGGGTTCAACACGCCGCTCATCGACGCCCTTGCCGAACCGGTCGGCGAGGACTGGGTCGTGCCGGACGAGGTCGTGGACGACGTGTTCGACACGGCCATGGGCGGCGTATCGGCCGGGGAACGCGAGTTCTGGCTCGCCACCTACCGCGCGAACTACGCCGGTGATGCCGGACGCCGCCGCCTGCGCCTCAGCACGGTGAACCTGCGGGACCGCGACGGGCTCCACGGCAGGCTCGACGAGGTTCGCTGCCCCGTCCTGTGGTTGCACGGCACCGCGGACCAGGTGTACTCCGTGGCGAACGCCCAGGAGGAGATCCGGATGTTCACCCGCTCTCCCGGGGCGCGTCTGGAAACCATCGAGGGCGGGCAGCACTTCCTGAGCGCCTCGAACCCCGCTGAGGTCGACTCCGCGGCGATCGACTTCGTGCAGCGCTGGGTCTGAGTTTTTTGTTTAGTACTGCAACGACACTCCGTGTCGTGGTGTGCGGTGTCTCGTTAATTGCTGTGTGCGAGGGTCCACGACTGGGCCGCAGCTCCGATCCGGCCCTGGAGGCGCCAGGGCTGGGACCACTGGCTGCTGGCACGCCGCAGCCTCACAGACCCGACGGAAATCGCCTACTGCATCTGCTTCTGCCCGGCGGGGACGCTGGCCGCACCAGGACGCCTCGCTACCGGGCAAACCTTGCCAGACGCAGCACTAGCTTCCCGGCCGGTAGCGCAACGGGTGGTCCGGTGGCACCTCCACGACGACGACGCCGACCTCGTCGGGGGCGGCGATCCACATCTCGACAAGCCCCCAGGGCTCCCGCACCGGCTCCCGCACGATGCGCACGCCCCGTGCGGCCAGTTCCTGCCGCGCCGCACGGGCGTCCGCCACCTGGAGCCAGAGCCGCAGCCCGGGGCAGGCGGGTTCGGCCGCCCTCCCCGAGACCTCCAGGAAGCCGCCGCCCAGGAAGTAGACCGTGCCCCGCTCCGGCCCGGACCCGAACTCGCGGTGGACGGCCAGCCCGAGCGCCTCGCCGTAGAAGGCGCGGGAGCCCTCCGGATCGGTGGGCCGCAGCAGGATCCGGCTGCTCAGTACGTGCACCATGCGCCGGACGATAGGCGCGGCGGGCCCCGGGTCGCGCGGGACACCACGGGAGCCTGCCGACTATCGCGCACGGGGTCGTAAGCTCGTTTCCCATGGACCATGCCGATCCGACCTTCCGTGCCGCGACCGAGGACGACATCCCGGTGCTGGTCACGCTCATCGACTCCGCCTACCGTGGCGACGCCAGCCGGGTGGGCTGGACCACCGAGGCGGACCTGCTGGCCGGGCAGCGCACCGACCCGGAAGCCGTGGCGGCCGTCATCAAGGATCCGGACAGCACGCTGCTCGCGGTCGAGCGTGCCGGTGAGCTGGTCGCCTGCTGCCAGCTGGAGAAGCGGGACGGGCACGCCTACTTCGGGATGTTCGCCGTACGCCCGCAGCTCCAGGGCACCGGCCTGGGCCGGGCCGTCCTCCGGGAGGCCGAGCGCAGTGCCGGCGAGGCATGGGGCGTCGCCGAGATGCACATGACGGTCATCACCCAGCGCGAGGACCTGATCGCCTGGTACGAGCGGCGGGGCTACGCGCGCACCGGCCGGATGAGCCCGTTCCCCTACGGCGACGAGCGTTTCGGTCTGCCGCAGCGCGACGATCTGGCCTTCGAGCTGCTGGTCAAGCCGCTCGGCTGACCGCCTGGCGGATACCGGGCAGGTCGGTGACCACACCGTCCAGCTTCAGCTCGCGGGCGCGGGCCAGCTCGTCGGCGGTGTTCACCGTCCAGCTGATGACCTTGATCCCGAAGGCACGGCAGCGCTCCACCGTCTCCGCGTCCAGATGACGCAGGTCCAGTGAGACCATCTCGGCGCCCAGTTCCCGTGCCCGCTCCGGAGCCGTGGGCGCGCTCCTTCCCGCGACGAGCACCAGTGGCATCTCGGGCAGCTGCTCACGGGTCTCACGCAGCGCGTCGTCGTGGAAGGAGATGACGGTGACGCGGCGGTGCAGGTCGTGCTCCCTGACCGCCTCGGCGAGCACCCGGGCCGCCGCCCGGTCCTTGATCTCGGCCTGCAGCGGCGCCCGTACGGCGGCCACGACCTCCTCGAAGACGGGCACCCGCTCGCCCTGCCCGGCGTCCAGCCCGCGCAGTTCGGCGAGCGTGAGGCCGCCGATGGGGCCGGAGCCGTCGGTTGTGCGGTCCACGACGGCGTCGTGCATGACCACCAGCGCACCGTCCTTGCTGAGGTGGAGGTCCAGCTCGATCACATCGAGACCCTCGCGTTCGGCGCGGCGGAAGGAACGCAGGGTGTTCTCGGGCTCCACACCCATCAGCCCGCGATGTCCGACGGTGAGCAGTGCCACGCTGCGTACCCGCTTTCGTGCGTCTCGTATGGCGTACACGCCCCTCGTACCGGGTGTACGGCGCGTACGGGCGGCCAGCCTAGAGCGTTCGCCGCGGGCTCCGCCCTCCGGGCCGGGCCGGATTCCCAAGGCTGCCACTTGAGCGCGGGTTCCTTTGGCGGTTACCGTACCTGTACAAGACTTTCTCCTGTGGAGGGCTGGTCATGACGGAAATTCTTTCGCCAGTAGCTACGGATGGTGACCCGTTGTCCGCGGACCGAGTGGTAGACCACCCCGCCTGGCCCGTGCTGAAGGCGGCCGTGGAGGCGATACGCCCCGCGCAGGACAAGGACGGCGCGATCGACTTCGACGCCGAGGACGCGCCGTCCCGCGAGTCGGTCGAGGCCGAGCTGGAGCGGGCGGTGTCGGCGGTGCGCGAACTGGCCCCGCTGCTGCCGCACGACGCCGCGTACCACGAGGCGCTCGTGGACGACCTGCGCCGCTGGGGCGCCGAGGGCTTCGGGGTGCCCGACTTCCTCGACTCGCTGCTCGCCTTCCAGCCCGCCCAGCAGCGTGCGGACGGCCTCCAGCACCTCGTCGTCTTCGCGATGTACACGCAGAACGGCAACCCGGACCGCAATCTGGAAGCCGTCGTCCTGCGCATGGTGTGGCCGGACTGGCTGGCCGAGCTGGAGCGCACCCGCTACGACAACCCGATGTTCTGCGGCATCACCTTCGAGGACTTCACCTCGGGCTACGACACCAACTCCGCCGTGCTCTTCCCGGAGACGATCGCCGTACGCCAGGCCCCCGAGCGCTTCACCTGGGGCGGCATCTTCTGCGACCGCGAGGCCGCCCGTTTCCGCCGTGTCGTCGACGCCGCCTGCGACACCACCAGCCTGGAGCTGCCCGAGGACGCCCGCGGCCTGCTGACCGACCAGCAGCGCGCCCAGCAGACCTTCGTGCTGTGGGACATGGTCCACGACCGCACGCACAGCCATGGTGACCTGCCGTTCGACCCGTTCATGATCAAGCAGCGCCAGCCGTTCTGGATGTACGGACTGGAGGAGCTGCGCTGCGACCTGACCGCCTTCCACGAGGCCGTCACGCTGGAGGCCGAGGGCTTCCCCCAGGGGCGCGACGTCCAGTACGCGGTACTGCTCGACCGCCTCTTCCGCTTCCCCGTCACCGGCCCGCGCAACCGGAACTACGACGGTCTGGGCGGCCAGCTGCTCTTCGCCTACCTGCACAAGCACGATGCGCTGCGCTGGCGGGACAACCGCCTCACGATCGACTGGGAGCGTGCCCGCGAGGTCACCGTGCGCCTTCGCGAGGAGATCGAGACGCTCTACCGCGACGGCATCGACCGGCCCAAGATCGTGCACTGGTTCAAGGCATACGACCTGGTCTCCACCTATCTCTCCCCCCACCCCGGGTCCACCTGGGCCAAGGGCCCCGACGCCCTGGACCTGAGCCTCCCGCCCCGCAAACTCGTGGACGACGTGCTCCCGGACGAGTTTCCGCTCAGCATGTTCTACGAGGCCCTCGCGAAGAAGCTGCGCGGTGTGATCACATCGACCAAGGGCATCACGGCGGAGTCCGTCGCCGCGGCAGCGTGACGGCCGTTCACCGCGGGCATTCCCGCGACAAGGAGGCTACGACCATGAGCACCACAGAGGGCAACGGGGCGAACGGAAGGCTGGACGGCGCCGTCGTCGCTGTCGCCGGCGCGGCCGGGCCCGCGGGGCAGGCCGCCCTGCTGCGGCTCGCCGAGGCGGGTGCCACCGTCGTCGCCGCCGACGCGGACGCCCAGCGGCTGGCCGAGGCGGTCGACGCGGCACGCTTCGCACACGGCGGAGCGACGGTCACGGGTGACACCGTCGACCTGCTGGACCTCGACGCGAGCCGTGCGTGGGCCGACCGCACCGAGAAGGAGTTCGGCCGCGTCGACGGCCTGGTGCACCTGGTGGGCGGCTGGCGCGGCTCGGCGACCTTCGCCGAGACCGACCTCGCCGACTGGGACGTCCTGCACGACCTCCTGGTGCGGACGGTGCAGCACACCTCCCTCGCCTTCGAGGGCGCGCTGCGCCGCAGCGGCAACGGCCGCTATCTGCTCATCAGCGCAGCCGGGGCCGGCAAGCCGACCGCGGGCAACGCGGCCTACGCCGCCGCCAAGTCGGCGGCCGAAGCCTGGACGCTGGCCCTGGGCGACTCCTTCCGCAAGGCCGGAGGGGAGAGCGGGCCGCCGGCCGCGGCCGCCGTCCTGATAGTGAAGGCGCTGGTGAACGACCAGATGCGCGCCGAGCGGCCGCAGGCCAAGTTCACCGGCTTCACCGACGTGAAGGATCTGGCCGAAGCCGTCATCGGCACGTGGGTCACGCCCGCCGAGGAAGTGAACGGAACCCGACTGTGGCTCACCCCCCAGCCATGACGACAGGCGCCGCGGCAGCCCCCGCCACGCACGCCAAACGTCGCCACGACCCGCAGATGCGCGGCTTCGCCAGTGACAACTACGCGGGTGCGCACCCCGAGATCCTCGCCGCGCTCGCGCTGGCCAACGGCGGCCACCAGCCCGCGTACGGCGCCGACGACTACACCGGCCATCTGCAGCAGGTGATGCGCAGCCACTTCGGCCCGTACGCCCACGCCTTCCCCGTCTTCAACGGCACCGGCGCCAACGTCGTCGCCCTCCAGGCGCTCACCGACCGCTGGGGTGCGGTCATCTCGGCCGACAGCGCCCACATCCATGTCGACGAGTGCGGCGCGCCCGAGTACGTCGGGGGGCTCAAGCTGCTCACCGTGCCCACCGAGGACGGCAAGCTCACCCCCGAGCTGATCGACCGGGAGGCGTACGGCTGGGACGACGAGCACCGTGCCATGCCGCAGGTCGTCTCGATCACCCAGAACACCGAACTGGGCACGCTCTACACGGTCGAGGAGATCCGGGCCATCTGTGAGCACGCGCACGAGCGCGGCATGAAGGTGCACCTGGACGGCGCCCGCATCGCCAACGCGGCGGCGGCCCTCGACGTGCCGATGCGGGCCTTCACGCACGCCGCGGGCGTGGACATCGTCTCCTTCGGCGGGACGAAGAACGGCATGCTCTTCGGTGAGGCCGTCGTCGTGCTCGATCCGGATCTGACGCGCGCGATGAAGCATCTGCGCAAGCTGTCGATGCAGCTCGCCTCCAAGATGCGCTTCATATCCGTGCAGTTGGAAGCGCTGCTGGCGCGTGACCTGTGGCTGCGCAACGCCCGCCACGCCAACACCATGGCCCAGCGGCTGGCGGCCGGTGTCCGCGCCGTGGAGGGGGTGCGGATCCTCTATCCCGTCCAGGCGAACGCGGTCTTCGCCCGGCTCCCGCGGGAGGTGAGCGAGCGCCTGCAGAAGCGCTACCGCTTCTACTTCTGGGACGAGGCGGCCGGGGACGTGCGCTGGATGTGCGCGTTCGACACCACCGAGGAGGATGTCGACGGCTTCGTGGCCGCCCTCCGCGAGGAGATGACCGCCCGGCGGTGAAGAGGGCGGCCACCGGGCCACTGCATGAAAAACCAGTGCATGGATATGCGGCCGACCGTAAATCAATTGATTCACGGTCGGCCGCCTCCGTACGCTGACGCCCATGATCCTCAGCCCCGAGACCGCTGACGAGAGCGCCTATCTCGCCGCCGACGACGTCATCGACCACGGGCACCCGCTCGTACGCCAGACGGCCGCGCTGCTGCGCTCCGCCGCGCCGGACCGCGCCGGATACGCGCGTGCGGCCTTCGAGTTCGTCCGTGACGAGGTCACGCACTCCACGGACGCGGACGATCCGCGCGTCACCTGCCGCGCCTCCGAGGTGCTCGGCGAACGCACCGGCATCTGCTACGCAAAGGCCCACGCACTCGCCGCCCTGCTGCGGGCGGAGGGCATCCCTGCCGGGCTGTGCTACCAGCATCTGGGTGTCGTACACGGGCTGGTGGCGCTGAAGCTCCCCGGCCACGGCTGGGCGCGCCAGGACCCCCGGGGGAACAGGCCGGGCGTGGACGCGCGGTTCCGGCTCGACGCGGAACAGCTCGCCTACGTGCCGGACCACCTGGCGGGGGAGTTCGACTATCCGACGCTCTACGCCGCGCCGCCCGGAGCGGTGCTCGCCGCGCTGCGGCAGGCGCCCGACCGTGCGCGGCTGGACACCACGCTGCCGGTCACCCTCTGAACGAGGGCGCCCGGCCGGTTGCTCATGAGGCGCCGAGCGCCTTCGCCTCGGCCGGAGTCGGCGCCGTGCCACCGAGATGGGCCGGCTGCCACCAGGTGTCCTGCTCGTGCCTGGGCACACCCGGGTAAGCGCGCTGGGCCGCCTCCAGAAGCTCCTGCACCCGCCCGCGCAAGCGTCTGGTGACGCTCGCCGCGTACTCGCCGGGCTCGGCGTGCACCGTCTCGCCGACCCGGATGGTGATGGGCAGGTGGTTGCGCCCGAAGTCCCGCTTCTGCCCCTTGGTCCACAGCCGCTGGGTGCCCCACAGGGCCACCGGCAGCAGCGGCACACCGGCCTCCTGCGCCAGCCGGGCGGCACCCGATTTGAAGCTCTTGAGCGTGAACGACTGCGAGATCGTCGCCTCCGGGAAGACCCCGATGATCTCTCCTGAGCGCAGCGCCTTGAGCGCGTGCTGGTAGGCGTGCTCGCCCTGCTCGCGGTCCACCGGGATGTGCTTCATGGCACGCATCAGGGGCCCGGAGACCTTGTGGCGGAAGACTGATTCCTTCGCCATGAACCGCACCAGCCGCTTCGCGGGCCGGGCGGCGAACCCGGTGAAGATGAAGTCCAGATAGCCGATGTGATTGCTCACCAGCACCGCGCCGCCGCGCTTGGGCACGTTCTCCGCGCCCTGGATGTCGAACCGGATGTCGAGTGCCTTGAAGAAGGTGCGGGCGACACCGATCACTGGTGGGTACACAAGCTCTGCCATGCGGGGGGACCCTTTCTCGCCGGCGCCTGGGGTGGGGTCTCCCGGCGGCTTCATCGGAATCAGAACCTACGGATACGTAACTTCTGGCTGCCGCAGATCGTGCCCGAAACACCCGCCTACGGCCACAGCAGGGGGGTACCCCGCCGCGAGATCCTCATCACGTGCACCCTGCGGCACTGCTGCGGAGCCGATCGCGCGTGCATGCTGGGGGACATGATCGGGCAACTGTCGGCCGCTGTCCTCGGTGTCGAACGGCTGGGCGAGCGGGCGACGCTGGTGCAGTTCTCCAGCGCCTTCTGCCAGCCCTGCCGGGCCACCCGCCGGGTGCTGGAGGAGATCAGCGCCATGGTCGGGGGCGTGGTGCATCTGGAGATCGATGCGGAGGCGCATCTGGAGCTGGTCCGCCGACTGGAGATCGCGGGTACGCCGACCGTGCTGGTGCTCGACGCGGGCGGCCGGGTCGTGCGTCGGGCCCAGGGTCAGCCCCGCCGGGCGGATGTCATCGCCGCTCTCGGTGCGGCGGTGACGTGATCCGGCTCCCATCTCCGGGCACGGGGTTGACGCCGCGTGCCGCGTATCGTCAGAGTGACGTTATGTCAGCGTCGACGGCAGACCCCGGGGCAGGGCGGTGAGCGCGCCGAGCGCCGGGGGGCCGGTGCGTACGGCGGACCCTGCCGCCGGCTCCGGCTTGCTGCGTGCCGCCTTCCGCGAGCATCCCGCCGGAGTCGCCGTGATCACCGCGCCGGGGCCGTCCGGGCCGGTGGGCTTCACCGCCACCTCCGTCAGCTCGGTGGCGGCCGACCCGCCGCTGCTGTCCTTCGGTATAGGTACCGGCTCCTCCAGCTGGCCCGCCTTCGCCGAGGCCGCTCATGTCGGGGTGCACATCCTGGGCGAGGCGCGCCGGGAGATGGCCGCGACTTTCGCCCGCAGCGGTGCCGACCGCTTCGCGCCGCCGACACGATGGCACCACGGGCCCATGGGGGTTCCTGTGCTGGAGGGGGTCAGCGCGTGGCTGGTGTGCCGGGTGACCGCACGGGTCCCTGCCGGTGACCACCAGCTCGTGCTCGCCGAGGTGATCGACGGCGAGGCGCGGGGCGGCGGGCGGCCGCTTCTCTATCACCAGGGGCGCTTCCGCGTCCTGCGTGATTGAGTTGTCCTTCTCCGTGCGGCGTCTGGGCTGTGACGGGCTCGCGGGCCGCTCGCGAGGGCTGCCGTGCCGCTCGCCCGCCGCGTTGGCAAGGTCACATTCCGACGGCCTTGATAACGCGCGGAACGGCTAGTGTACTGACGAGTAACACCGACCGCACCGGCACGCGGTACCGGGCAGTCACGGGTAATAAGCTGAGGAAGTCCGGCCCTCCCGGCCGGGAAGCGTGAGAGACGATGCAGTAGGAGAGCCGGCGTGAGCCTGAGGATCGTTGTCTGTGTGAAGTACGTGCCCGACGCCACCGGCGACCGGCGCTTCTCGGAAGACCTGACCACCGACCGTGAATCGGTGGACGGCCTGCTCTCCGAGCTCGACGAGTACGCCGTCGAGCAGGGGCTCCAGATCGCCGGCGAGGCCGACGACGCCGAGGTCACCGTGCTGACCATCGGCCCCGAAGACGCCGGCGACGCCCTGCGCAAGGCGCTGTCGATGGGTGCGGACAAGGCGGTCCACGTCGAGGACGACGATCTGCACGGCACCGACGCGCTGGGTACCTCCCTGGTCCTCGCCAAGGCCGTGGAGAAGACGGGTTACGACCTGGTGATCTGCGGCATGGCCTCCACCGACGGCACCATGGGCGTGCTTCCGGCGATGCTCGCCGAGCGCCTCGGCGTGCCGCAGGTGACGCTGCTTTCCGAGGTCGCGGTCGCCGACGGCAAGGTCACCGGCCGCCGGGACGGCGATGTCGCGACCGAGCAGCTGGAGGCGTCCCTGCCGGCCGTGGTCTCGGTGACCGACCAGTCGGGTGAGGCCCGTTACCCGTCCTTCAAGGGCATCATGGCCGCCAAGAAGAAGCCGGTGGCGTCCCTGGACCTGGACGACCTGGACATCGAGGCGGACGAGGTCGGCCTCGAAGGCGCCTGGACCAAGGTCGACGAGGCCACGGAGCGCCCGGCCCGCACGGCGGGCACCGTCGTCAAGGACGAGGGCGAGGGCGGCAAGCAGCTCGCCGCCTTCCTCGCGGAGCAGAAGTTCGTCTGAGCCGCCCGCCCTTCCCCGCACTCTTCCCGCAGGAGAACATCTCATGGCTGAAGTCCTTGTCTACGTCGACCACGTGGACGGTGCCGTCCGCAAGCCGACTCTCGAACTGCTGACGCTGGCCCGCCGCCTCGGCGACCCGGTGGCCGTGCACCTGGGCCCGGGCGCCGACGAGGCCGCGAAGGTGCTCGGCGAGTACGGCGCGGTGAAGGTCCTGGCCGCCGACGCCCCCGAGTTCGCCGACTACCTCGTCGTGCCGAAGGTGGACGCGCTGCAGGCCGCCCACGAAGCCGTCTCCCCGGTGGCCGTGCTGGTGCCGTCCTCCGCGGAGGGCAAGGAGATCGCGGCCCGGCTGGCGGTCCGCACGGGCTCCGGCATCATCACCGACGCCGTCGACCTGGTGGCCGGTGACGACGGCCCGGTGGCCACCCAGTCGGTCTTCGCGGCCGGGTACACGACCAAGTCCCGCATCACCAGGGGCACTCCGGTCATCACCGTGAAGCCCAACTCCGCCGCGCCCGAGGCCGCCCCGGCGGCCGGCGCCGTCGAGCAGCTGGCCGTCCCCTTCGGGGAGCAGGCCACCGGCACGAAGGTCACCTCGCGCACCGCGCGCGAGTCGACCGGCCGTCCGGAGCTGACCGAGGCCGCGATCGTGGTCTCCGGCGGGCGCGGCGTCGGCGGGGCGGAGAGCTTCCATGTCATCGAGTCGCTGGCCGACTCGCTCGGTGCGGCGGTGGGCGCCTCCCGCGCCGCCGTCGACGCCGGCTGGTACCCGCATTCCAGCCAGGTCGGCCAGACCGGCAAGTCCGTCTCGCCGCAGCTGTACATCGCCGCCGGGATCTCCGGTGCGATCCAGCACCGGGCCGGCATGCAGACCTCGAAGACCATCGTGGCCGTCAACAAGGACGCCGAGGCCCCGATCTTCGAGCTTGTCGACTACGGCGTGGTCGGCGACCTCTTCCAGGTGGTCCCGCAGCTTACGAAGGAGGTGCGGGCCCGCAAGGGCTGACGCTCCGCCGCGGCCCCGTCGCCGCTCCACGGGCCCCCGCGCGCACCGCGTGCGGGGGCCCGTCGTCTTCGCCGTGCCCTCTTGACGCCCGGAGGGGCCGGGAATAGCGTCCGGCGAAGAACTTCAACGTTTTGTTGATTTTCGACCTGGCGGAACGGCGAACGGGAGCACAGCAGATGACGCAGGACGGGACGGCCGCGACCACCTTCGCAGACTCCGTACGGGAGAGCATCGGAGCCTCACTCGCGGGCGTCGACGCCGACCTGGAGCGCCGCTACCCCGGCGACCCGGGCACCCGCCAGCCCGTGCACACCGTCTACGTCCCCGCCGACGCCCTCAGCCCGGGCATCGCGGGCGACTGGGGCGCCCAGGCCCTCGCCCTGCTCGACGAGCACGCACCGGACGCCGCCTCCTTCGCCGCCGTGCTCGGTCTTCCCGAGGAACTGGCCGGGCCGGTCCACCAGCGTGTCCGGGCCAAGCTCGCCCGCGAGCCGGTCGAGGACCTCCGCGTGGACTTCGAGGACGGCTACGGTCCCCGGCCCGACGCCGAGGAGGACGCCGCCGCGGCCCGCGCCGCCCGCCTGGTGGCCGCCGCGTTCGAGCCGGGAGCCGAGGGGCCGGTGCCCACCTGGATGGGCATCCGGATGAAATGTCTGGAAGCGGCGGTCCGCGACCGCGGCATCCGCACCCTGGACATCTTCCTGACCGGCCTCATGGAGGCGGGCGGGCTGCCCGAGGGGCTCGTCCTCACACTGCCCAAGGTCACCTACCCCGAGCAGGTCCGCGCGATGGTGCGGCTGTGCGAGGAGTTCGAGGAGGCGCGCGGACTCCCGGCGGGCCGGATCGGCTTCGAGATCCAGATCGAGACCACCCAGGCCGTCCTCGGTGCGGACGGCCGGGCCACCGTCGCCCGTATGATCGACGCCGCCGACGGCCGGGCGACCTCGCTGCACTACGGCACCTTCGACTACAGCGCCGCGTGCGGCGTGAGCGCGGCCCACCAGTCCATGGACCACCCGGCCGCCGACCACGCGAAGGCCGTGATGCAGGTGGCCGCCGCGGGCACCGGCGTACGCCTCTCGGACGGATCCACCAATGTGCTCCCCGTCGGCCCCCCGGCGCGGGTGCACGAGGCATGGCGGCTCCACTACGGGCTGGTGCGGCGCTCCCTGGCCCGCGCCTACTACCAGGGCTGGGACATGCATCCGGGCCAGCTTCCCACCCGTTACGCCGCCGTCTACGCCTTCTATCGCGAGGGGTTCGAGCGGGCGGCCGCCCGCCTCTCCGGATACGCGGGCCGTAAGGGCGGTGACGTACTGGACGAACCCGCGACCGCCCGCGCGCTCAGCGGCTATCTGCTGCGCGGGGTGGACTGCGGTGCCGTCGATCTCGCCGAGGCCGTCCGCCACACGGGTCTGACCAGGTTCGAGCTCTCCCGGCTGGCCGGGCGCTGACCGCTCGGGTCTGTCGTTCGGGTCGGGCTGGATCGGTGAGCGGGGTCTGGTGTGGCGCCGCAAGTCGGAGGAGGGAGTCGACGCGGAGCGTCGGCGACCGGCGGACCGGGCAAGATCCATACGGCAGAGCCCGAGAGGTGCGCCCGGACGGACCAATGGATTGGTGGGTCCTGTCCGGGCGTTCCGGAGCCCTCTGGGGGCGCCTGTGTCAGGCCGAGGCCCAGTCGCGCAACGCGGCGCGGCTGGAGAACTCGGCGACGTTCTTGTCGAGCGGATCGTTCGTGTACTGGTGGATCCGCCACTTCGCCTGGATGCGCGGCTTGCCCGCCGTCACGTAGTCGGCGATCCACAGGCCGTCGCCCGCGTACGAAGTGGTGTCGTGGTTCAGCCAGAAGTCCCGGTTGCAGTAGAGCAGGACGCGGTGGGACGGACGCAGCTTCTTCACCTCGCGGATGAACTGGTCCTTCTGCCCGTTGCTCGCGTACGTCCCCTCGCTCGTCCGCTCCCAGTCCGCGGCGAGCAGATCGCTCTTGCCCTCGGCGGCCTTGGAAACGAAGTACTCCGCCTGGGCCTTGATGTTCCCCGGCCACAGGAAGTGGTAGAAGCCCACGACGCATTCGGCGTCACGGGACTTCTTCACCTGGTCGTTCATTCGCGGGTTGACGTAGCTGCGGCCTTCGGTCGCTTTGACGATGACGAAATCCAGTCCGTCCGGATCGATGGACGACTGGTGCGAACTCACGTCGATTCCGCGCAACATGGGCCCGCCTCCAATCTTGGGGTGGGGGGCGTCTCATCGGAGTGTTCCCGCTGATCGGGTGCTTTACGCGGATATCAGACCATCCCCTGCGCGGCGGCTGCCCAGGAGCTGCCGCCGGCCCGGCGCCCAGTCGTCAGTCCTGTGGCGGCAGTTCGCCCGAGCCGCGGGGGAGGAGCCGGGTCGGCAGCGTGAGCCGCTGCGTGGCCTGCTCGGTGCCTTCCAGCCGCCGGAAGAGCAACTCGGCTGCGGTGCGTCCGAGTTGAGCGGGCGCCTGGGCGACCACGGTGACGGCGGGCGAGAGCAGATCGGCCAACTCGAAGTCGTCGAAGGCGACCAGGGCGACGCGCCGTCCGGAGGCGGCCAGCACGCGTACCGCCGTCACCGTCACCCTGTTGTTGCCGGTGAACAGTGCGGTCACTGGCTCCGGTCCGGCCAGCAGCCGCCAGGTCTCCGCCGTCACCCGGGCGGGGTCGGTCGGCCCCAGCGTGATCCAGGGCTCGTGCACCGGCAGCCCGGCGTCGGCCATCGCCGCCCGGTAGCCGCGCAGGCGTTCGGAAGCGGTCTGGATGTGCGGCTGGTCGCCGACGAAGCCGATCCGACGGTGCCCGTGCGCGATCAGATGCGCGGTCCCCTCGCGTGCCCCCGCGAAGCCGTCGGTGAGCACCACGTCGGACTCGATGAGCCCCGGCGCCCGGTCGACGAACACGGTGGCCACCCCGGCGGCGATCTCCGGCGCCAGATAGCGGTGGTCGTCACCCGCCGGGACGATCACCAGCCCGTCCACCCGGCGCGCGCACAGAGCCAGCACCAGTTCCTGTTCCCGTGCGGGGTCCTCGGTGCTGGAGCCGTTGATCAGCAGCGCGCCGTGCAGCCGCGCCACCTCCTCGACGGCGCGGCTGAGCGGGGCGTAGAAGGGGTCGGCCAGGTCCTCCAGCACCAGGCCGACACTGGCGGTACGGCCCTTGCGCAGCACCCGGGCGCTGTCGTTGCGGCGGAATCCGAGTGCGGTGATGGCTTCTTGTACCCGGCGCCCGGTGTCCGGGGAGACGCCCTCCTCCCCGTTGACGACCCGCGAGACGGTCTTGAGCCCGACTCCCGCGCGGGCGGCCACGTCCTTCATGGTGGGCCGGCCGCCGTAGCGGCTCGCCGTGGTGCGGGTGGGGCGGATGGTGTCCGTCACGGGAGTCTGTCCTCGTCGTCGGTGCTGGTGTCTGTCCGTCGCGCCTGTCCTGCCCGCAGTGTCGTCGGTGCGGTGCGGTGCGTTCTGCGGCGGGGGACACATCCTGCGGCACACACGGCCCGAACGGCGGCGCCTTCCGCATGCTGCGGGTTACATCGTAACTGGACAACGTTGTCAGCAGTGGTGAGACTGTCCGTGCACCGCTCCCACCCCGGGACGCGGGGAGTGCCTCACCGGGAGATACGCACAGCATGCAGACCGACCTCGTCGCCGCGCTCGACATCGGCGGCACCAAGATCGCGGGTGCCCTCGTCGACGGCGACGGCCGACTGGTGGCCCAGGCCCGCCGGCCCACCCCCGGCCAGGCGGGCGGTGAGCGGGTGATGGCCGCCGTGGCCGAGGTGCTCGCCGAACTGTCGGCGGCGCCGCAGTGGACCCGGGTGAGCGCCCTGGGAATCGGCAGCGCAGGCCCGGTCGACGCGGCCGCGGGCACGGTCAGCCCGGTCAACATCCCCGGCTGGCGGGCCTATCCGCTGGTGGCGCGGGTGCGAGAGGCGGCCGGCGGACTTCCCGTCACGCTGGTCGGCGACGGGGTGGCGATGGCCGCCGCCGAGCGCTGGCAGGGCGCGGCACGCGGATATGCGGGGGCGCTGTGCCTGGTCGTCTCGACCGGCGTCGGCGGCGGGCTGGTCCTCGGAGGGGAACTGCACACCGGGCCGACGGGCAACGCCGGTCACATCGGGCATGTCGTCGTCGACATGGACGGAGACCGCTGTCCCTGCGGCTCGCGCGGCTGTGTGGAACGCATCGCCAGCGGGCCGAACATCGCCGCACGGGCGCTGGCCGGCGGCTGGCTGCCCGGTCCGGACGGCGACCGCAGCGCCGCCGCCGTGGCCGCCGCCGCCCGGGCGGGGAACGGGGTGGCCATCGCCTCCTATGAGCGCGCGGCGCGGGCGCTCGCGGCCGGGATCGCCTCGACGGCGGCGCTCGCGGAGATCGAGGTCGCGGTGGTCGGCGGCGGAGTGGCACGGGCCGGTGAGGTCCTCTTCGCCCCACTGCGCCGGGCGATGGCGGAGTTCGCCACCCTCTCCTTCGTACGTGACCTGCGCATCCTTCCCGCGCGGACGGGCACCGACGCCGGGCTGGTCGGTGCCGCGGCGGCCTGCCGGGAAGCGTTGCACCCCGCGCGGTGACGAGCGGCGATGAGCGATGAGCGGTGAGTGAGCAGGCCCTTTGCGGCAACCTTCATGGCGAGTTCTGTACGGTCACCCACCCACCGGCCGTGCCACCGGCGCCCGCGCGTCCCACCGCGCTCCGGTGTTTCCGCTGCTCCGGCCCCGTTCCGCGGCCGCACGGGCGTGCGGGGCGCACGGCGGAACCTGCGGCGCGCAGCCTTTCCGCCGCACGCGGGCGGAGATCCGGCGCGTTTCCGTGGCAGGGTGCAGTGGGCACCTGAACGGAGGGGCGAAGGAGGAGGGGGAAGCGTGATCGTCTGGTTGAACGGCGCCTTCGGCGCAGGCAAGACCACCGCGGCGTACGAACTTCTGGACCTGATCCCGGGCAGCACGCTCTACGACCCGGAACTGCTGGGCGCCGGACTGCGCGTCATGCTGCCCAAGGAACGGCTGGGCCAAGTCGACGACTTCCAGGATCTGCCCGCCTGGCGGCGGCTCGTGGCGGACACCGCCGCCGCGCTGCTGACCGAGATACCCGGCCCGCTGATCGCTCCGATGACGCTGCTGCGCCAGGAGTACCGGGACGAGATATTCGGCGCGCTGGCGTCCCGTCGCGTCCCCGTCCGCCATGTGCTGCTGCATGTCGAGGAAACGATCCTCCGTCGTCGTATCGGCACTCGGGCGGAGCGGGAGGGTGGTTCGTCCCCCGACTGGTGTCTGGGTCATCTCCCGGCCTACCAGGCGGCGTTGCCCTGGATCACGGCGGACGCGCACACCGTCGACACCAGTCGGCTCACCCCCCGCCGCACCGCGGAGCGCGTCGCCGAGGCGATACGGGAGGGGGCCGGGGCGCTGGATATCGTCCAGGCGCCCGAGCCGACGGCCGAGACCCTCGCGGCGGGCGTGCTGCTCTTTGACGAACGCGACCGCGTGCTGCTCGTGGACCCGACCTACAAGCCGGGCTGGGAGTTCCCCGGCGGCATCGTCGAGCCGGGAGAAGCGCCCGCCCGCGCGGGGATGCGGGAGGTCGCCGAGGAGCTCGGTATCGAACTCGCCGAAGTTCCGCGGCTGTTGGTTGTCGACTGGGAGGCACCCTGCCCGCCGGCCTTCGGCGGGCTGCGGCTCCTCTTCGACGGCGGGTGCCTGGAGTCGGCGCGGGCGGCGGAGCTGCTGCTCCAGGGCGACGAGCTGCGGGAATGGGTCTTCGTGACCGAGGCCGAGGCCGCAAGGCTGCTGCCGCCCGTCCGGTACCGGCGGCTGCGGTGGGCCCTGCGGGCGCGGGAGCGCGGCACCACGCTCAACCTGGAGGCGGGCGCCCCGGTCGGCATCTGAGAGCCCGGTGGGCGACCTCGGGTCTACGGCTCGGATCGCTGGGTGGGGGTCTTGTGGACGGGGGTCTTGTGGACGGTGGTGTCGTCGGGGTTCAGCCGTCGTCCGTCGGCAGAGCGCACTTCCAGCGCGCGGAGGCGATGTCCCTGCCGGCGGTCGACCAGCTGTGAGTGTGGTTCGCCGGGGGCGAAGAAGTTCTCTTCGCCCCACTGTCGCAGTGCCACGATGACGGGGAAGAGCGCCTCGCCTTTCGGGGTCAGTACGTACTCGCGGTAGGCGCTGCCGTCCGAGGCGGGGACGGATTCGAGGACGCCGCCGGCGACCAGCGTGCGCAGACGCGCGGTGAGGATGTTCTTCGCCACGCCGAGGCTGCGCTGGAACTCACCGAAGCGCCGGCTTCCGTCGAAGGCGTCGCGCACGATCAGCAGGGACCACCAGTCGCCGATCGCGTCCACCGAACGGGCGACGGGGCAGTCGCTGTCGTCGAAGCGCGTCCTGGTCACCATGGCGTCTCTCCCTCTCGTGACGGTTGCCGTGCAACGGTTGCAACATGCTACCAAAAGGGCTAGCGTTCGCCGCCAATGTTGGTAGCAAGATGAAACCAGATATGCGGAGGTGTGCTGATGCCCGGCAACGGTGAGGCTCTGACGAGACGGACCGGGACCCGAAGCGGGGAAGGTTCCGCGTTCGTCCTCTCCCGTGGCGTCGTCGTGCTGTTCGCCGTCGCCTGCGGGGCAGCGGTGGCCAACGTCTACTTCTCCCAGCCGCTCCTGGTGACGATGGGCCACGACCTCGCCATGAGCCCGGCACTCGTCGGCAGCGTCGTCACCCTCACGCATGTCGGATACGCGCTGGGACTCTTCTTCCTCGTGCCGCTGGGTGATGTGGCAGACCGCAGACGGCTCATCGTGGCCCAGCTGCTGCTCCTGGTGGCCGCGCTGGCCGCGGTGGCCGCCGCTCACACGGCGGCGATCCTGCTCGCGGGCATGGCCGCGATGGGGCTTCTCGCGGTCGTCACGCAGACGCTGATGGCCTTCGCGGCATCACTGGCCCCTCCCGCCGGGCGCGGACGGGTCGTCGGTCTGGTCACCAGCGGCGTGGTCACCGGAATCCTGCTCGCCCGCACCGCCTCCGGCCTGATGGCCGACCTCGCGGGCTGGCGCTCCGTCTACCTCGCCTCGGCGTCGCTCACGGCTGGGCTCGCCCTGGTCCTCTCCCGCGTGCTGCCGCGCCACAGTGACGCTCCGCCGGCAAACCTGCGCTACGGACAGCTCCTGCGCTCCACCCTCACCCTCTTCGCGCGGGAACGACTGCTGCGGCTCCGGGCCCTGCTGGGTCTGCTGGTCTTCGCCGCCTTCAGCACCCTGTGGAGCAGCGTCGCGCTGCCGCTCAGCGAGACCCCGTACTTCCTCTCCCAGAGTGCGATCGGGGCGCTGGGGCTGATCGGTGTCGCCGGCGCCCTGGCCGCGACCGCGGCGGGCCGCCTGAACGACCGCGGACTCTCCCGGCGGACCACCGGCACGGCCCTGGCGCTGCTCACCGCCTCGTGGTTGCCCCTGGCCTTCACCCGCAGCTCGCTCTGGGCCCTGGTCGTCGGCGTGATCCTTCTCGACCTCGCCGTGCAGGCCGTCCATGTCACCAACCAGACCCTGATCTACGCGCTGCACCCGGACGCGGGCAGCCGGCTGATCGGCGGATACATGGTCTTCTACTCGGTCGGCAGCGCCACCGGCGCGATCGCCGCGACCTCCCTCTACACGGTGGCCGGCTGGGGCGCCGTATGCGCACTGGGTGCCGCGTTCAGCTGCCTCGGGCTCGTGCTGTGGGCGTTCACCCGGCACAGCCTCCCGGACCCCGCCTTTGAGGCAGCGCGCCACGCGGCAGCCGACCGGCAGCCGCACGAGCGGTGACCGCCCGGAGTGGATCCGCGAGGACCGGCGGGAGCAGCTCGGCGAGCATCAGGCCACCGCCGCCGAGCCGGCTGCCCTACGCGCCCCCGGTGAGCGCCGTCGCCGCGTACTTCCGCAGGAAGAGCGCCTCGGCCAGCGACAGGGCCTCCAGCTCCTCGGGGGAGACGCTCTCGTCCACCGCGTGGATCCGGGCCTCCGGCTCGCTCAGGCCGATCAGCAAAATCTCCGTCTCCGGGTAGAGCGACGCCAGGGTGTTGCAGAGCGGGATCGAGCCGCCCTGCCCGGCGACGGCCATCCCGGTGCCGCCGTACGCCTCCCGCATCGCCTCGGCCATCGCCGTGTAGGCAGGGCTGCCGGTGTCCGCGCGGAAGGGCTGGCCCCCGCCGACGTGTTCGGTGCTCACCCGGGCACCCCACGGAGCGTGTGACTCCAGATGGGCGATCAGCAGCTTGGCGGCCTCGGCGGCGTCCGTGCCCGGCGGAACCCGCAGGCTGACCAGCGCCCGCGCTCCGGCGTGCACGGAGGGCGTGGCGCCGACCACCGGCGGGCAGTCGATGCCGAGCACGGTGACGGCCGGACGCGCCCATATGCGGTCCGAAACGGTGCCGGACCCGATCAGGTCCACCCCGTCGAGCACGTGGGCGTCCCGGCGGAAGTCCGCCTCCTCGTACTGCAGTCCGCTCCAGGAGCCGTCCGCCTCCAGCCCGTCGACGCGGGTCGAGCCGTCCGGGCCGCGCAGCGAGTCGAGCATCCGCAGGAGCGCGGCGAGGGCGTCGGGTGCGGCGCCGCCGAACTGGCCGGAGTGCAGGTTGCCTTCGAGGGTGTCGACCTGGACCCGGATCATCGCCATACCGCGCAGGGTCGCGGTGACGGTCGGCAGGCCCACCCGGAAGTTCCCGGCGTCCCCGATCACGATGGCATCGGCGGCGAGCAGCTCCGGGTGCGCCTCGGCGTAGCGTTGCAGCCCGCCGGTGCCCTGCTCCTCGGAGCCTTCGACGATCACCTTGACACCGACCGGGATGCCGCCGTCGGCCCGGAGCGCCCGCAGCGCGAGCAGGTGCATGAGGATGCCGCCCTTGCAGTCGGCCGCACCCCGCCCGTACCAGCGCCCGTCCCGCTCCGTCAGCTCGAACGGCGGCGAGGTCCAGGCGTCCTCGTCCAGCGGCGGCTGCACGTCGTAGTGCGCGTAGAGGAGCACGGTCGGTGCGCCCTCCGGACCAGGCAGATGGCCGAAGACGGACTGGGTGCCGTCCGGGGTTTCCAGGACGCGGACGTCCTCGAAGCCCTCGGCGCGCAGCGCCTCGTCGACCCAGCGGGCGGCCGCCTCGCACTCGCTCACGGGGAACTGCTCGGGGTCGGCCACCGAACGGAAGGCGACCAGTGTTGCCAGTTCCCGCCTGGCTCCGGGCAGCGACGAGGAAACCGTGTCCGCCAGCGAGCTCCGGCTCAGGGTCATGGGAACGCTCCTTGAGGGCGCGACGTTGGGCACGTGTACGCACACATATGCGTGCGAGGAATGTCGGCCCGATCCTCCCACAACGCGACTCGGCACCGGGTGCGCCGTAGGATGCGGTCGGGCCTTGGCGGACACCTCATCGAGCGGAGCGGCAGCACATCGTGAGCAGTGAGAACGCATCCAGCGGCAGCGAGCCGGACCGCAGCGAGCCGGACCGCACCGTATGGGACGTCGTGGTGGTCGGCGCCGGTCCGGCCGGTGCTTCGGCGGCGTACGCGGCGGCAGTCGCCGGGCGCCGCGTACTGCTGCTGGAGAAGTCCGAACTGCCCCGGTACAAGACCTGCGGCGGCGGCATCATCGGCCTGTCGCGGGACGCCCTGCCTCCCGGCTTCGAACTGCCGCTGCGCGACCGGGTGCACGCGGTGACCTTCTCGCTCAACGGCAAGCTGACCCGCACCAGGCGGTCCAAGCGGATGCTCTTCGGGCTCATCAACCGGCCGGAGTTCGACCACGCGCTGGTGGAGTCCGCCATCCGGGCGGGGGCCGAGGTGCGTACGGGTGTCACGGTCTCCCGGGTGGAGCAGCACGGCCCCTTCGTGCCCGACCGCCGCACCGTCGCCGTCGTCCTCGGGGGCGGTGAGGAGCCGGTGCTCGCCCGTGCCGTCGTCGGTGCGGACGGCAGCGCAAGCCGGATAGGGGCGCATGTCGGGGTGAAGCTGGAGCAGGTCGATCTCGGCCTGGAGGCCGAGATCCCGGTGCCCGCCAGCGTCGCCGAGGACTGGGCGGGCCGGGTGCTGATCGACTGGGGGCCGTTGCCCGGCAGCTACGGCTGGGTGTTCCCCAAGGAGGGGACGCTCACGGTCGGGGTGATCTCCGCTCGCGGCGAGGGCGCCGCCACCAAGCGCTATCTCGACGACTTCGTTGCCAGGCTCGGTCTGTCGGGATTCACGCCCAGCGTCTCCTCCGGCCATCTCACCCGCTGCCGGGCGGATGACTCGCCGCTCTCCAGAGGGCGGGTGCTGGTCTGCGGCGACGCGGCCGGTCTGCTGGAACCGTGGACTCGCGAGGGGATCTCCTTCGCGCTGCGGTCCGGGCGGCTCGCGGGCGAGTGGGCGGTGCGGATCTCCGAATCGCATGACGCGGTGGACGCGCGGCGGCAGGCGCTGAACTACGCCTTCGCGGTCAAGGCCGGGCTCGGGATCGAGATGGGCGTGGGGCGGCGGATGTTCAAGATCTTCCTTCGCCGCCCCGGGATGCTGCACGCGGCCCTCACCGGCTTCCGCCCCGCGTGGAACGTCTTCGCCCGCATCACCCGGGGGACGACCTCGCTGGCCGAGATCGTACGGGCGCATCCGGTGGCCCGGCGGGCGCTGGACACCCTGGACCGGCCGTCGTCCGGAGCTGGGCGTGCGGCCGGGGACGAGCCGGTGGCGGTCAGCGAGCCGGTCCCTCGAGCGGAGTGATCAGGAAGACCGGGTGCTTGGGCGCGGCCTGGAGCAGCTCCTCGTCGCTGGACTTCGCGGTGACGCCGCCGAAGAAACGCCCCACCTCCCAGCCCCAGCGCTTGAGGTAGGTGCGCAGCAGTTCGGGCTTGTCGGCGTCCGCGACCTCGACCGCGGTGAACGGCTCGGCGCGCTTGCCCACACGGATCTCGCCGGTGCCGGCGGCGCGCAGGTTGCGCACCCACTGGGTATGGCCGCGCGGTGCCACGAGATAGCGCCGGCCCTGGTGGGAGAGCGGGTTGACCGGGGTGACGCGCCACTCGCCGCTCGTGCGGCCGCGGACGGCGAGTACTCCCTTGCCGTTCAGGGCGATGCCGTGCCGGTTGAGCCAGGTCATCGGCCGGTGCAGCAGGGCGATCTCCAGCTTCCCGGGCTTCATGTAGTGCTGTGCCTGCGGGGCGTTGGCCTGTGCGTCGTCGTGTGCCTTCATGTCCGGTGCCATGGCGTCCTCCTGATGTGTGTGAGCACTGCTCTCTTTTGAGATCAGTGCTTCCGTCTGATGTGAGTATGGCACCAGCGTGAAGAGAAAAGCAAGAGCAGTGCTCTCGTTTTGTGTCACTGCTCCGAAAGCTGGCACACTTACCCGCATGAGCAGGATCACCGGCGCCCGGGAGCGCGCCCGCACCGAGATCACCGCGGCAATCAAGGACGAGGCCCGCCGCCAGCTGGCCGAGGAGGGTGCCGGGAGACTCTCGCTGCGCGCCGTCGCCCGGACACTGGGCATCGCCTCCTCAGCCCTCTACCGCTACTACCCCAGCCGCGACGAGCTGCTGACCGCACTGATCGTCGACGCGTACGACGCGCTGGGCGCCGATGCCGAGCGCGCCCTCGCGGCGGCCGGGCCCCCGGCAGGCCCGCCGCTCGTCCGCTGGCAGGCCGTATGCCGGGCGGTGCGCGCCTGGGCCCTGGAACATCCGCACGAATACGCGCTGATCTACGGCTCCCCGGTGCCGGGATACTCTGCCCCGCTCGTCACCACGGGGCCCGCCGCACGGGTCGGCCTCGCCCTGATCGCGGTGGCACGCGACGCGCACGCCCACGGCACGCTCGGCGCACCCGGCAGCCCGCCGGCCCTGCCCCCCGGCCTGCGCGCGGACGCCGAGCGTCTCGCCGCCGAACTCGACATCCCGCTCCCCGCCCCAGCGGTGGCCGAACTGGTCGCCGCCTGGGTGCAGCTGTTCGGACTTGTCAGTTTCGAGGTCTTCGGCCAGCTCAACCGCGTCGTGGACGCCCGCGCCGAGTTCTTCGACCAGGCCGTCGTACGGCTCGCCCGCAGCCTCGGCCTGACCGGCGACTCCCTCTCCGGTCAGCCCGCCGTCACGGAGAGGGGCAGCAGTGAGGGCTCCTGACGGAGTATCCGCCCGTGCAGGGCCCGCAGCGCCGGCCCGGGGTCCGACCCCATCTCCGCAGCGATCCGCAGGCGCGCACTCTCGTACGCCAGCAGGGCGTCCGAGGCGCGCCCACTGCGGTACAGGGCCAGCATCAACAGCGACACCAGCCGTTCACGCAGCGGATGCGCCGCCACCTGCCGGAGCAGCTCGTGGACGCACTCGTGATAGCGGCCCAACTCCAGATCCCCTTCGAGGCGCGCCTCCAGCACCGTCAGCCGCTTCTCCGCCCAGCGGATGCGCTCCGCGTCCAGATACGGGCCGGTGAGCCCCTCGGCGAACTCCCCGCGCCACATCGCCTCCGCCTCCCGGGCCAGATCGGCGCTCCTGCGCAGCTCGCCCGCGTTGCGCGCGGCCAGCGCGGAGCGGAGCAGGGCCCGCCGCTCCAGCAGGTCGTCGACCGAGGCGTGGCTCAGCCGGTAACCGCTGCCGGTCCACACGAGTTCCGGCGCGCCTGAGTCTGGGCCTGGGCCTGGGCCCGAGTCCGCTTCCGCGAACGCGCGCCGCAGCCCCGACACGTACTTCTGTACGAGATTGCGCACGTGGACGGGCGGTTCGGCACCCCACACCGCTTCGACCAGCGACCGGTAGGGCATGGAGTGGCCCTCCTGCAGCAGCAGTACGGCCAGCACCGCCCGCTGCCGGGGTGGCCCCAGGGCCAGTTCGCTGCCGCCGCGCACCGCCCGCAGCGGGCCGAGCATCTCAAATCGGGTCCTACCGGCCATTCGTGCCCTTCCCTCGCTGCCGACGAGCCTACGTCCTGCCCGGAGCAGCGGTCTCGCCCGGCTTCCCAGCAGTCCGCCGGATTGAGCCGAGCCTCCCCGCCCTGCCGCACCCTCCCCGCGCCTTCCAGTGGATCTTCCAGCGGACGGTCAGCGGCGCGGGCGAGCCTGGCCGCACACATCCCGTACGGAGAGGAACCACCCGCATGGCACGGCAGGGAAGGCGGAGGGACGGGCCGCTTGCGCGGACCGGAGCGCGCGTGGTGCGGCGGAGCGGCGCGGTGCTGTTGGCCGCGCTGGTGCTGCTGCTGGGCCTGGGGGCCTACGGCGCGGGGGCGCAGGGCGACCTCGAACTCTCCCGCTGGGACGCCCCCGGTACCGAGTCGGTGCGCGCCGCCGAACTGCTGCGTCAGGAGCACGGGAGGGGCAACCCCAATCTCGCGCTGCTGGTGACGGCGCGCGGCGGCCATGTCGACAGCCCGGCGGTCGCCGCGGATGCCCGCGCGCTGGGGAAGGAGCTGCAGGCCCACCGGATGGTCACCGAGGTGAACTCCTACTGGGATGGCGGCAGCCGGGCGCTGCGAGGCGAGGACGGCGCCCGTGCCCTGATCCTCGCGCGGCTGGAGGGCAGCGCGACCGACACCCGTGCCGAGCTGGACGAGCTCTCGCCCCGACTCGCCCGGGAGACCTCGCGGATCACGGTCGAGGTCGGCGGTCAGGAGGAGATCTCCCGGCAGGTGAGCGCACAGGCCCGGCAGGACTTCCTGACCGCCGAGGTGCTGGTGCTGCCCGCCGTGCTGCTCCTGCTCATCCTCTTCTTCCGCCGCGCCACGGCGGCCCTGCTCACCCTCGGTGTCGGGTTCTTCTCGGTGCTCGGCACGCTGGCCGGGCTGCGGGTGCTCGCCCAGTTCACCCAGGTGTCGACGTTCGCGGCGAACATCGCCCTGGTGCTCGGGCTCGGTCTCGGCATCGACTACAGCCTCTTCGTCATCACCCGCTACCGGGAGGAGCGCGCGGGGGGACTCGGCCAGCAGGAGGCCGTGGTCCGTACGGTCGCCACCGCCGGCCGCACAGTGATCTTCAGCGGTGTCACGGTCGCCGTGTCCCTGTCGGCGCTGCTGATCTTCCCGTTCTTCTTCCTCAGCTCCTTCGCCTACGCCGGAATCCTGGTGGTCATCACCGCGCTGGGCGGTGCGGTACTGGTCCTGCCCGCCGCGCTCGCCCGCTGGGGCCACCGGGTGGAGCGGCCCGGCGAGCCGGTAGGGGGCGGACGGTTCTGGCACCGGACCGCCCTGCGGGTGATGCGCCGCCCGGCGCTCACAGCCGCGGTCGTGCTGGGCATCCTGCTGCTGGCCGGATCGCCGCTGCTCGGGCTGCGCTTCGGGCTGCCGGACGAACGCACGCTGCCCGAGGGCACCGCCTCGCGCACCACGTCCGAGACCATCCACCGCGAGTTCGCGGCCGAGCCGACCGACACCCTGTACGTCGTGGCGAAGGAGGCGCGGCAGGCGGGCTCCGGCACCGCCCGCTACGCGGCCCGGCTCTCCCGTATCCCCGGCGTCCACCAGGTCGACTCCGCAACGGGCGTGCACCGCGACGGACGCCTCATCCGCCCGCCCGGCGACGGCGACCGTGCCGCGGATCCCGCGGTTCTGGAAGTCGTGCCCACGCAGGCGGCCATGCGGGGGGACGTGCCGGAACTCGTCGAACGCGTTCGCGGCGCACCGGCGCCCTTCGACGCCGTCGTCGGCGGCTACCCTGCGGAGACCTCGGACTTCCGCGACACCCTGCTCGACCGGCTCCCGTATGTCATCGCGCTGATCGTGGCCGCGACCTTCGTCCTGCTGTTCCTGCTGACGGGCAGTCTGCTGCTCCCGCTGAAGGCGACCGTGCTCAACCTGCTCAGCCTGTCGGTGATGTTCGGCGCGCTGGTGTGGATCTTCCAGGAGGGCCATCTGTCCGGACTGCTCGGGTTCACCCCCACCGGCTCGATCGAGCCCAGCATCCCGGTACTGATGTTCTGCGTCACCTACGGGCTCTCGATGGACTACGAGGTCTTCCTGCTGTCGCGGATCAAGGAGGAGTACGCACGCACCGGCCGTACCGACCTCGCCGTCGCCGCAGGCATCGGGCGTACCGCGCCGCTGATCACGGCGGCGGCGGGCATCCTCGCGCTGACCTTCGCGGCATACGCCACCGGCGGTGTCGTCTTCCTCAAGGAACTGGGGGTGGGCACCGCGCTGACCATCCTCGTCGACGCGACCCTCATCCGGGTCGTGCTGCTGCCCGCGTCCATGCGGCTCGCGGGCCGGGCCAACTGGTGGGCACCGGGACCACTGCGCCGGCTGCACGACCGGATCGGGCTCGGCGACGGGGAGGAGCCGCCACGGGCCGGCCCCGGCTCCCCGCGCGAGGAGGGGGCGTGCGGGCCGTACTGCCAGGGGAGTAGCTGTGGGCACCGCGTCCGGGTGACGTCGGGAGTACCTGGTCCGGATTAGCGTGGCGGATATGAACCGAGCCCCCCTGCGACGCAGTCCCACGGGCGTGCCGCTGTGGCAACGCTGGGTGGAGCGGCCGCCGGCTGTGGCGCGCCTCCCCTGGGTGTCCACCTTCCTGATCACCCTCGTCACCCTGGGCGGCTCGCGCTTCGCCGAGGAGAAGCAGCTGGAGCATCTCCCGGCCGACGTGGTGCCGCTCGACACCTGGGGGCGGGCCCTGCTGGTGCTCGGTCCGGGGCTGCTGCTGATCCGCCGGCGGAACCCGGTGATCACCGCCTTCGGCACGGCGGCGGTGTGCACCGTCTACCTCATGGCCGGATACCCGGTCGGGCCGGTCTACCTCTGCGCCGTCGTCGGGGTCTTCAGCGCCGTCGTCGAGGGGCACCGCCGGGCCGCCTGGTCGGCGCTCGTGCTGCTCTGGGCGGGCCAGCTGCTGACCGGTGTCTGGCTCTACCGCTGGCTGCCGCCCTCCGGCGACGACGGCGTCGGGTGGAGCGCCGGGCTGCCGTCCGCCGCGTGGCTGGTGGCCGTCGCCGCGGCGGGGGAGCTCGTACGGGTCCGCCGGGAGCAGTGGGCCCGGCAGCGCGAGGAGCGGGAGGCGGCCGAAGCGCGCCGTGCCGACGAGGAACGCATGCGGATCGCGCGGGAGCTGCACGACGTCCTGGCGCACAGCATCTCCGTCATCAACGTGCAGGCGGGCATGGGGCTCGCGCTGCTGGACTCCGATCCCGCACAGGCCCGCAGCGCGCTGAAGACGATCAAGGCCGCCAGCAAGGAGGCGCTCGGGGAGGTCCGCCATGTCCTGGACACTCTGCGCACGCCCGGCGACGCGCCCCGTGCGCCCGCACCTGGCCTGGACCGCCTCCCGGAGCTGGCCGAGCAGGCGGCGGGCGCGGGGCTCCGGGTCGGCACCCGTACGGAGGGCAGCGCGGTGCCGCTGCCGCCCGGGACGGATCTGGCCGCCTTCCGGATCATCCAGGAGGCGCTGACGAACGTGATGCGGCACTCCGGTTCGCGGGAGGCCCGTGTGCTGCTGAGCTACGGGGACGACGAGGTACGCATCCGTATCGACGACGACGGACCGGCGGCCGAGAACGGCCCCTCCGGCGGAGGCAACGGCCTGGTCGGCATGCGTGAGCGTGCCGCCGTCCTGGGCGGCACGGTGAGCGCCGGTCCACGCGGGGGCGGGGGATTCCGCGTGCTGGCCCAACTGCCGCTGAGGGCCCCGGATACGGTGAGCGGATCACCGGAGAGGGAGGCACAGTGATCCGCGTACTGCTGGCCGACGATCAGCTGCTGGTCCGTGCGGGATTCCGCGCGCTGCTCGACGCGCAGCCGGACATAGAGGTGGTGGGGGAGGCCGCGGACGGGGAGGAAGCGCTCACTCTGGTCCGCGAGCTGAGCCCGGCGCTGGTGCTGATGGACATCCGGATGCCGCTCCTCGACGGTCTCGCCGCCACCCGGCGCATCACCGAGGACCCCGAGCTGAGGGACGTCAAGGTCGTCATCCTGACCACCTTCGAACTCGACGAGTACGTCTTCGAGGCGATCCGCTCCGGAGCCGCAGGCTTCCTTGTGAAGGACACCGAGCCGGAGGAGCTGGTGCGTGCGGTGCGCGCGGTCGTCGAGGGTGACGCACTGCTGTCGCCCGGGGTCACCCGGCGGCTGATCGCGGAGTTCGCCGCCCGCTCCAAGGAACCCGCTGAGGCCGCCGCGCTCACCGAACTGACCGAGCGGGAGCGGGAGGTCATGGCGCTTGTCGGCATCGGGCTTTCCAACGTGGAGATCGCCCGGCGGCTGGTCGTCTCCCCGCTCACCGCCAAGACGCACGTCAGCCGGACGATGGTCAAGCTCGGCGCCCGGGACCGGGCCCAGCTGGTCGTCCTGGCCTACGAATCCGGGCTGGTGCGTCCCGGCTGGCTGGGCTGACGGCCGGGCCAGCGCAGCAGCACCCACAGCACCCGCCCCACGAACACGCTGCCGCCCGCCCACTGGGCGTACTGGATCCACCCCGACGAGGCGTTTCCGAAGAGCGCCGGGCTGGCGAGCGCCAGGAAGACAGCACCGGCCAGCAGCCCGCCGCTGACCAGCGCGAAGCCGATCTCCACGGTCATGGCGTCGCGCTCGGCGTGGGACCGCGCTCGGCGGTGGGGGAGGCGCCTGGCCGCCATCGGCGCCGTGCCTGACTGCCGCTGTGAGTCCATGCGGTGATTCTGCCACTGGAGCCACGGGTGCGGTATGCCCGGAGGACCGCAGTCGCGGTACCGGCACCGGTGCCGGTCACACCATGCGCCGCACCCCGTACGCGACGGCCGCCGCCACCGCCGCCAGCAGCGCCACCGTGGTGAGCGCGAGCGTCAGCGAGAACCACTCGGCGAGAAAGCCGATGGCGACCGGACCGAGCAGCATGCCGCCGTAGCCGAGGGTGGAGGCCGCCGCGACGCCGCTCGGGCCCGCGAGGGCGCCCGCGCGGGCGATGGCGATCGGGAAGATGTTCGCCAGGCCGAGCCCGGTGATCACGAAGCCGGTCAGCGCCAGCCAGACCGTCGGGGCCAGCGAACCGAGCAGCATGCCGCAGGCCGCGACCGCGCCGCCCGCCGTCAGCGCACGGCTCTGGCCGAGCCGCTGCAGCAGGAAGGTGCCTGAGAGGCGGCCGATGGTCATGGCGAGGGCGAAGACGGAGTAGCCCGCCGCCGCGACTCCCGCGCTGGCGCCGAGATCGTCGGTCAGGTGCAGTGCGCTCCAGTCGGCGAGCGCGCCCTCACCGTAGGCCGTGCACAGGGCGATGAGTCCGAGCACGGTCACCAGCGTGCGGGTGCGGCCCGCCGCACGGGTGCCGGTGCCGGAGCCCGAGCGGGTGCCGGTGCCGGTGCCGGTCGTGGTGGAGTCCTGCTCGGGGTCCACCTGCGAGCCGTCGCCCGCTGCCGTCCCGACGGGCGGGAGCGTGCCCGCCAGCAGCCTGCGGGCGGCCAGGGCCGTGATCAGCAGGCCCGTCACGGCGAGCAGCAGCAGGTGCGGGGCGGGGCCCAGCGACCCGGCAAGCAGCCCGCCCACGCCAGCGCCGACCATGCCGCCGAGACTGAACGCGGCGTGGAAGCTGGGCATCACCGGGCGCCGCAGCGCCGCCACCAGGTCCACCGCCGCGCTGTTCATGGCCACGTTGACCGCGCCGTAGGCGGTGCCGAAGACCAGCAGGACGAGACCGAGGGTGAGCACGGAGTGGGTGAGCGCGGGCAGCGCGATGCTCAGCGAGAGCAGCACGCTCGCCGCCACGGTCACCCGGCGGCTGCCGAAGCGCCGGCACAGTCCGCCGGTGAGCGTCATCGTCGCCACTGCGCCGCCGGAGACGCCGAGCAGCGCCAGGCCGAGATCGCCGGCGGAGGCGCCGGTCTGTGCCTTGATCGCCGGGATGCGCACGACCCAGCCGGCGAAGAGCAGTCCGTCGAGGGCGAAGAACGCGGTGAGCGCTACCCTCAGCCGGGTCAGTGCGGGATCCTGGGGTCGTTGGGAAGGGTGATCGGCGGTCCGGCCGGGAACTCTATCACCGATGCGGGTGGTCCGGAGTTTGTTTATTAGCGGCACAAAGCCAGAATAGACGTGTGACCCAGACTCGGACAACAAGGCTGGAGCGGGGCCGTAGCGCCCTGGGCCCGGCACTCGAACTCGTGCACACCGGCCGTGCGCCCACGCGCGCGGTTCTCACCGCGGAACTCGGTGTGACCCGTGCGACGGCCGGAGCGGTCGCCGCCGAACTTGCGGCGCTCGGACTGATCACCGTCGACGCGCGTCCGGGAGCCGCCGTCGGATCCCAGGGCAGGCCCTCGCACCGCCTCGCGGTGGCCCCGAACGGCCCCGTGGCGCTCGCCGCCCAGGTGCACCCGGACGGCTTCCGCGCCGCCCTGGTCGGCCTCGGGGGGCGGATCGTGGCCACCGCGCCGGGCTGCATGACGGTCCCCGCCGACCCGGCGCGGGTACTGGGCGAGGTCGTCGAGGCGGGTGCCACGCTGCTGCGGGAGTCCGGCAGGCGCTGCGTCGGCGCCGGGCTCGCCGTGCCCTCGGCGGTCGCCGAGCCGGAAGGCACGGCGCTGAACCCGCTGCACCTGTCCTGGGAGGTGGGCGCACCAGTACGGGAGATCTTCCGCCGCTGCCTCGACGAGGCCCGCGTCCCCGGGCCCGCCGGAGTCGCCCCGGCGACCGGCTTCGCCGCGAACGACGTGAATCTTGCGGCCCTGGCCGAGCACCGGCACGGGGCCGGACGCGGCGCCCAGCACCTGCTGGTCGTGGGCACCGGCCACCGCGGCGTGGGCGGCGCCCTCGTCCTGGACGGCAAACTGCACAGCGGGAGTTCGGGCCTCGCCCTGGAGGTCGGCCATCTGACCGTGGTGCCGGGCGGACGGCCCTGCCACTGCGGCAGCCGCGGCTGCCTGGACGTGGAGGCCGACCCGCTCGCCCTGCTGACCGCGGCGGGCCGGGAACCGGGCCCGGAGGTCTCGCTGCTCGAACAGGCCCGCGAGCTCATCCGTACGGAGTACGCCACCGACGCCCGGGTGCGTACGGCCGTCGAACTGCTCATCGACCGGCTCGGGCAGGGCCTGGCCGGGCTTGTCAACATCCTCAACCCCGACCGGATCATCCTCGCCGGCCTGCACCGCACCCTGGTGGAGGCGGACGGCGAGCGGCTGCGGGCGGTGGTCGCCGACCGCAGCCTGTGGGGCCGCAGCGGCCAGGTGCCCGTACTCGCCTGCTCGCTGGACCACAACGCTCTGGTGGGCGCCGGAGAACTGGCCTGGCAACCCGTGCTGGACGACCCGCTCGGAAAGCTGGGAGGCTAGGTCATGCTGATCAGACCAGGCCGTACGGCGGAGCTGGCGGAGTTGCGTGAAATTGAGCGGGCGGCGGGACGCTGGTTCCGTGACATCGGGATGGCGGCCATCGCGGAGGACGAACCGCCCAGCGTGGACGAACTGCGCGCCTACCAGCGTGCGGAGGGGCTGTGGGTCTGCGCCGCGCCGGACGGCCCGCCGGTCGCCTACGCGCTCCTCGAACCCGTCGACGGCGGCATCCACATCGAACAGATCTCGGTGCACCCGGACAGTGCCCGGCGGGGCATCGGGCGGGCGCTGCTCGACCACGTGGCAAAGAGAGCGGCGGCCGACGGCGTGCCGGCCCTCACGCTGACCACCTTCACCGAGGTGCCGTGGAACGCCCCCTACTACGAGCGCTGCGGATTCCGGCAGCTCGCCGAGAGCGAACTGACCCCCGGGCTCCGCCGGATCAGGGACCATGAGCGGGAGCTGGGTCTGGACCGGTGGCCCCGGGTGTGCATGCGGCGTGAACTGGCGGCGGCCCGAGAAGGCCCATCGCACAGGCCCCGGGGTGGCCAGGGGTACGCCCGGGAGCGCCGGGGCGGGCCCTACGGGCGGGGGGCGCGATCGCCCGCTGGCTATCGCGCACCAGGCCGTAAGGTCGGTGCCATGGTTCCGCAGCGGCTCGCCGACAGCCCATACGTCAGCCTCGTCACCCACCGGCGCGGCGGCACACCGGTGCCGACGCCGGTGTGGGCAGCCGAGGACGGTGGCGAGCTGCTGGTGTGGACCCGCGACGACAGCGGCAAGGTGAAGCGGCTGCGCCACGACGCACGGGTCACCGTCACCCCCTGCGACGTGCGCGGGCGGATCAGCGCGGACGCGCGCCCCGCCGAGGGCACCGCGCGGCTGCTGGAGAGCAAGGCGGAACTGCGCCGGGTGCGCCGGGCGCTGACGGCCAAATACGGCTGGCGGTTCCGCCTCGTGGACTCCGGCGGCGCCCTGCTGCGACGGGGCCGGCGGCCGCACACGGGCATCGCGGTCACCCTCTGACCCGTCGGGAGCAGCGCGGCGAGCGGCGCCGTACTCCCGGCGGGGTACGTACGGAGCCGCTGGCCGTACGACGACGCAGACCCCCTTCGGCGGCGAGTCTCGGTAGCGCAGGAAGCAGCAACTACCGAGGAGCTGAACCGATATGAACACCATGGCGCACTGGGCCGACAGCGGGGGACCCGGCCCCTGGATTCTGCTCTTCCCGCTGTTCTGGGCAGCCGCCATCGTCGGCGTCGTCACCCTGCTGCGCCGGACCGTCGGGCGGGCACGCGGCGGACAGCAGCAGTCCGACGGCCCCCTCGAACTGCTGGCCCACCGTTTCGCCTCCGGCGAGATCGACGAGGACGAGTACTGGATGCGGCTGTCCGTGCTCCGTGAGAGCAAGGGCGGTGCGAAATGACCACGGATCTCTCGACCGGTATCGCCGCGCGTGTCATCGACGCGGTCAAGGTCTACGGCACCGGCGACACGGAGGTACGCGCCCTCGACGGCGTCTCCGTCGACTTCCACGTCGGCCGGTTCACCGCCATCATGGGCCCCTCCGGCTCCGGCAAGTCCACCCTGATGCACTGTGCGGCCGGGCTGGACACCCTCACCTCGGGCGAGGCGCACATCGGCGGCACCGAGCTGAGCGCGCTGAGCGACAAGAGACTCACCCTGCTGCGGCGCGAGCGCGTCGGCTTCGTCTTCCAGGCATTCAACCTGCTGCCGACACTCACCGTCGCCGAGAACATCACCCTGCCGCAGGATCTCTCCGGCACCCGTGCGGACCCGGCATGGACGGACACGCTGATCGACGTCGTCGGGCTGCGCGACCGGCTGCACCACCGGCCCAGCGAGCTGTCCGGGGGGCAGCAGCAGCGGGTCGCGGTCGCCCGCGCCTTCGCGGGCCGGCCCGAGGTGGTCTTCGCCGACGAGCCGACCGGAAACCTGGACTCGCAGTCCGGCGAGGAGGTGCTCGGACTGCTCGGCCGCGCCGTCCACCAGATGGACCGCACCGTGGTGATGGTCACCCACGATCCGGTCGCCGCCGCACACGCCGACGAGGTGATCTTCCTCGCCGACGGCCGTCTCGTCGACCGGATGGAGGGGCCCACCGCAGAGCGCGTGCTGGACCGGCTCAAGGCGTTCGACCACGGGCGCACGCGTCAGGAGGAGGTGCCGACATGAGCGGAACCCGTGCCTCCGTCCGTATCAGCCTCTCCTCACTGCGGACGCACAAGCGGCGCTTCATGGGCACCGTCTCAGCGGTGCTGCTGGGGGTGGCGTTCCTCGCCGGGACGCTCGTGATGGGCGACACCCTGCGGG
This sequence comes from Streptomyces gossypii, assembly GCF_025165795.1. Lineage (GTDB taxonomy): Bacteria > Actinomycetota > Actinomycetes > Streptomycetales > Streptomycetaceae > Streptomyces > Streptomyces gossypii. The sequence continues at coordinate 14,980 of NZ_JAJAGO010000007.1, read as the reverse complement.
CCAGCTTCGACGACCTCTTCGACACCGCGAGCAGCGGCACCGACACCGTCGTCCGCAGCAGCGACGCCATCACCACCTCGGACGACGCGGTGGGCACCCGCCAGCCGGTCGACACGGGCCTGCTGGAGGCCATCGAGAAGACTCCCGGCGTCGCCGCGGCGGCACCCAGCATCGAGGGCAACGGGCAGCTGCTGGACGCCGACGGGAAGGGTCTGGGCGGTGAGGGGCCGCCCACCGTCGCGGGGAACTGGATCGCGGACGAGGAACTGAACGCGTACGAGCTGGCCGAGGGCCGCGCTCCCCGCGCGTCCGGCGAGGTGGTCGTCAACCGGGGCGTCGCGGACCAGGGCGACCTGAAGATCGGCGACACCACCACGCTGCGCACTCCCGATCCCGTCCAGGTCAAGATCGTCGGTCTGGCGACCTTCGCGGGCGAGGACGGCCTGGCGCAGGTCACCTTCACCGGCATGACCCGTGCCGACGCCGAGAAGTACCTCATGCCGGAGCCCGGCCTGGCAGCCACCCTCGTGGTGCGCGGCGAACCCGGCACCAGCCAGGAGCAGCTCACCCAGGCCGTGGCCGCCCAGCTGCCCGGGGGAGTGGAGGCGATCACCGGCGAGGCGGCCGGTGAGGAGGCGATGGAGAACAACACCGAGCAGTTCCTGGGCCTCTTCACCACCCTGCTCCTCGTCTTCTCCGGAATCGCGCTGTTCGTCGCGACGTTCTCGATCCACAACACCTTCGCGATCGTCGTCGCCCAGCGCACCCGGGAGAACGCCCTGTTGCGGGCGCTGGGAGCCTCCAGGCGCCAGGTGCTCGGATCGACGATGATCGAGGCCGGCGTGGTCGGGCTGCTGGCCTCCGCCGCCGGACTCGCCGGGGGCATCGGCATCGCCGCCGGGTTGCAGGCACTCTTCCCCGCGGTCGGATTCCCCTTCCCCGAGGGCACGTTGGTGATCAGCGCGCTGTCGATGCTGCTGCCCCTCGCGGTCGGCGTGGTCGTCTGCCTGGGCTCCGCGCTGCTTCCCGCCGTGCGGGCGGGGCGCACCGCGCCCCTGGCAGCGCTGCGGGAGAACACGGTGGAGAGCTCCGGCGCTTCGCGCTCCCGCGCCCTGACCGGCACCGTGCTGGGCGCGGGCGGGGTGGGACTCGCCGTGCTCGGCGCCCTGGGCGGCGGGGCGGTCCTGCTGACCGCCCTGGGAGCGCTCCTGGTCCTGATCGCCTTCGTGGTGCTCGGCCCGGTGGCCTCCTCGTCCGCGATCCGGGCGCTGGGCGCCCCGGCGAGGCGGATGCGCGGCATCTCGGGGGCGCTCGCCCAGCGCAACGCGCTGCGCAGCCCCAAGCGCACCGCGGCCACCGCGACCGCGCTGATGATCGGCGTCGCCGTGGTCTCGCTGTTCACGGTCTTCGCCTCCTCCCTGAAGGCGACGATGGACGACACGGTCTCCCGCAACTTCGCGGGCGACGTCGCCGTCAGCACCCCCGGGTTCGGTGACGGCGGCAGCGGGTTCAGCCCCAGGATGGAGCCGGAGGTCCGCCAGCTTCCCGAAGTGGACTCCGCGCTCGGCCTCGGCAACGGCGTCGCCCGTATCGACGGGAAGGGCGCGGCGCTGACCGTCACCGACCCCGGGCGCCTCCAGAGCGTCATGCATCTGGGCGAAGTCTCCGGCTCCTTCCAGAACTTCGGTACCGACGGCCTCGCCGTCTCCGAACAGAAGGCGGAGGACGAGGGCTGGAAGGTGGGCTCCAAGGCCGAACTGGCCTTCGCCGACGGCGAGAAGCAGACCTTCACCGTTCGGGCGCTCTACGAGACCTCGGAGCTGACCGGCGACTATGTGGTGACCCGGGAGGCATGGGAACCGCACCGGACCCAGGAATCCACCCGGCTGATGGTGGTGTCGTTCAAGGACGGAGTCGAGACCGGCTCCGGCCAGGCCGCCGTCGAGCGGGTCGCGCAGGGCTTCGGCAACCCCGATGTGCAGACCCGTGACGAGTACATCGAGACCTCGGCGAGCACCATCGACATGATGCTGACCCTGGTCTACGCGCTGCTCGCGCTGGCGGTGTTCATCGCGCTGCTCGGCATCGCCAACACCCTCACCCTCGCCGTCCACGAGCGCACCAGAGAACTGGGGCTGCTGCGCTCGGTCGGCCAGACCCGTGCCCAACTGCGGTCGATGGTCCGCTGGGAGTCGGTGATGATCGCCGCCTTCGGCACGGTGGGCGGTCTGGTGCTCGGCGGGTTCCTCAGCTGGGCACTGGTGACGGCGGCCGACGGCCAGAGCAGTACGCCGTTCAGCTTCGCGGTACCGCCCGTCCAGCTGACCGTGGTCGCGCTGGTCGGCGTGGTGGCCGGGTTGCTCGCGGGCTGGCGACCGGCACGCCGCGCGGCCCGGCTGGACGTACTGCGGGCCATCGCCACGGAGTGAGGCCGGTGACCGTCAGGCCGGTGACCGTCAGGCTGGTCACCGTCAAGAGGTGACCGGCACGCTTGAAGGCCTCTGCGGTGTGCGCCGCCGTTCCACCCCAGGAGCGGCGGCCGCGCCGACATCCGGCGCCCACCGCGCCGCGGCCGTGCGGGCCGTGGCCGGCACGGTACGGGTGGCCGTGAGCGGCGCGGGCAGGGTGAACCACACGACCTTCCCCGAGCCGTCCGGCCGCATCCGCATGCCCCAGGCCTCGCTGACCGCGGCCACCAGGGCGAGGCCACGGCCACTGGTGGCGAGGGCGCCGGAGGTGCGCACCCGGGGCGGGCTCGGATCGTAGTCGCGCACCGAGACCGTCACCCGGCCCTGGAACAGGACGAGTTCCAGGGTGCAGCGCTTGTCGGGGCCGGTGTGCTGGTGCACGTTGGCCAGCAGTTCCGTGACGCCGAGAGCGACGCGGTCGATCAAGGGGTCGAGATGCCAGTAGCGCAGTTGCGCGGAAACGATGCGACGGACCTGCCCGATCCGCGAGGGGAGCGCCTGGAACTCCACGGCGCAGTGCCTGCTCGGGCCGCTCTGACTGCTCTGACTGCTCGGACCGCTGGGGCCGCTCGGGCGGGGACTGCCGGGCCTGCTGGGGTGAGTGATCACGGCTGCGACTCCCTGGAGAAGGCCCGTAGGCAAGAGCTGACCGCATGTGACCTCAGAAGCTGTGCCACGAATCCCACATTGCGGCCGCCAGATCCGCACCGCAACTCGGCTCCCTGACCCTCGGCACCGCCGGGCACGCGGTCTCAGCGGCCGAGCACGCCCCGCTCGGCGGCCGACTTGGCCTGGGCCGTACGCAGGGCGGCAAGCAGGCCCGCCCGGTGCGCGAGGCCGAGCCGGAGCAGATAGCGCGTCCCCCCGAGCGTGGCCACGGCACGCCCCCGCATGCCGTACCGGCCGCTGATCCGCACCTGCTCCAGCGGGGCGCTGTCGATCTCACGGCCGTAACTCGTCAGCAGCTCCAGCCGGCCGTCCCGGATCAGGACCCGCCCGCCTCTGGTGAGGGAGCGCAGCCAGCGCTCTATCCGCACGCCTCCGGCATCGAACTCAGGCTCCGTCATGCCGCACCGCCCTCCGCCTAGAACATCGCAGCCGATGTACCCCCGGCCGGGTGCCATACACCCTGACGGCAGTGTGCCGCGCATCCGGCGCGTCCACCAGTGGCACTTCCCGGCGCTCCTATGATCGGGCGGGTGAGCAACACGGAACGGGCCGCGCACCACACGGGCGGCCAGACCCCCCAGGGCGTGCCCGGCACGCCGCCCACCACGCAGCCGAACGGCCCGTCCACCGCTCCGGAGGGCGTGTCCGCCACCGTCGACGTGGACCGCAGCGACGCCGGTTACCGCACCTGGCTCAAGGAGGCGGTGCGCAAAGTCCAGGCGGACAACCAGCGCAGCGCCGACACCCACCTGCTGAGTTTCCCGCTGCCCGAACGCTGGGGCATCGACCTCTACCTCAAGGACGAGTCCACCCATCCCACCGGCAGCCTCAAGCACCGGCTCGCCCGATCCCTCTTCCTCTATGGTCTGTGCAACGGCTGGATCCGCAGGCACCGGCCCGTCATCGAGGCGTCCAGCGGTTCCACCGCCGTATCCGAGGCGTACTTCGCGAAGCTGATCGGCGTGCCCTTCATCGCGGTGATGCCGCGCACGACCAGCGGGGAGAAGACCCGGCTGATCGAATTCCACGGCGGACGGTGCCATCTGGTGGACGACCCGCAGACGGTGTACGAGGTCTCGGCCGCCCTCGCGGCCGAGACCGGCGGCCATTACATGGACCAGTTCACCTACGCCGAGCGGGCCACCGACTGGCGGGGCAACAACAACATCGCCGAATCCATCTACCAGCAGCTACGCCTCGAACGCTTCCCCGAACCGGCCTGGATCGTCGCCACCGCGGGCACCGGCGGCACCTCCGCCACCCTTGCCCGGTATGTCCACTACATGCAGTACGACACCCGTATCTGCGTGGCCGACCCCGAGAACTCCTGCTTCTTCGACGGCTGGGTGCACGGCGACCCCGAGGCCCACAGCGACCGGGGCTCCCGGATCGAGGGCATCGGACGGCCCCGGATGGAGCCCAGCTTCCTGCCGTACGCGATCGACCGGATGATGAAGGTTCCGGACGCCGCCTCCGTGGCGGCCGTACGGGCCCTGGACGCGGCAATCGGGCGCAAGGCGGGCGGATCGACCGGTACCGGGCTGTGGAGCGCCCTGCACATCGTCGCGGAGATGGTCGCCGAGGGGCGGACCGGATCGGTCGTCACGCTGCTCTGCGATCCGGGCGACCGCTATCTCGACAAGTACTACTCGGACGCCTGGCTGGCCGGGCAGGGCCTGGACATCAAGCCGTACAGCGACGCGCTGGAGACGTTCCTCGCCGTCGGTGCCTGGCCGGACTGACCACCCGCGGATCGGTCACCCATGCATGCCGCTGGGGTCTGCCTCCGCCGCGGCGAGGCGCCGGTCCAGTTTCCGCACCGCGGCACGGAACGCCCGTTCGAGACCCGGACCGAGCAGCCGCAGGCCGGTGCGGGCCGGCGCCGTGCCGTCCACCGCCATCGTGTAGCGCACCACGGTGCCGGATCCCGACGGCGTCAGGCGCCAGTCCTCCAGTATGGCCCGCACGCCCGGGGCGTTCGTCGCGTCGACCCGGTACGCGTAGCGTTCCGGTTCCTCCGCCGCGATCACCGTCTCCAGAAAACGTGTGCCGCCCCGGAGATGGATCACCCGGCGGGCCCCGGCATCCAGCGGCCGGGCCTTCGTCACGGCGCTGTACCACCGCGGCCAGCTGTCGACCTCGCGCAGCGCGGCGAAGACGGCCTCCGGGGCGGCCGCGGCGCGCTGGACGAACACCAGCCGCACCGGGGCCGAATCGAGGAAATCGAGGGCGACGGGCCTCAGTTGCTTTGACATGGACCAACTATCCCGGAAAGAGGGTCACTCGGACGGGGACAGCCCAAGGGCTGTCCCGTAATCCCTGGTGGATCAGCGCGCGGCGTCAGATGCGGTGCTTCGCAAGGCGGAGGGACGTCCTCATACTGGGCGTATCCGGGCGTTCCGACAACGCAGCGAGGTGCCGTAGCTGACGCCGCGCGCCCGCCAGGGATTACGGGGACAGCCCTCAGGCCCTGTCCGGGTCAGGACCGTCCGCAACGCCTTCGGGGCCGCCCGCGACCACGAGTCCGGGCAGCTCCTCCCGGATCTCGGCGCGCGCCGGTGCGGAGAGCCCGCCATCCGTCACCAGCGTGTCGATCTGGGCCAGCGTGGCGAAGGAACTCAGCCCCACCGTCCCCCACTTGGTGTGGTCCGCCACCACCACGACCCGTCGCGCCGCCCCCACCAGGCGCCGGTTCGTCTCCGCCTCCGCCAGATTCGGCGTGGACAGGCCCGCCTCACGGGATATGCCGTGTACACCCAGGAAGAGCACATCGAAGTGGAGCGAAGCGATCGCCGCGTCCGCCACGGGGCCCACCAGGGAGTCCGAGGGCGTACGCACCCCGCCCGTCAGCACAACCGTCGCAGGCCGCCGCCCCTGCCCTCCGTCACCCGCCGCGCCGCGCTGCGCGCCGTGGAAGACGTCGGCCACCCGCACCGAGTTGGTCACCACGGTCAGATCCGGGACCTCCAGCAACTGCCGCGCCAGGGCGAACGTGGTGGTGCCGCCGGACAGCGCGATCGCGCTGCCCGGAGCCGCCAGCCGGGCCGCTGCCCGCGCGATGTCCTCCTTCGCGCTCGGCTCCAGCGAGGACTTCACCTCGAAGCCCGGCTCGTGCGTGCTCGCCTCCGCCACCGGCACCGCGCCGCCGTGCACCTTCTCCAGCGAGCCCTGCCGCGCCAGCGTGTCCAGATCGCGCCGCACCGTCATGTCGGAGACCATGAGCGTCCGGGTGAGCTCGTTGACGCGGACCCCGCCGCGCCGTCGGACCTCGTCCAGGATGAACGCGCGGCGCTGCTCCGCCAGGAGATTCTGATTGTCGACCACCGCGCTTGCCGTTCCTCTCGTCCCTCCGCCACCGGCCCAACCGGCCGGGGGACATCCTCCCATGGGTGACTCGTGGCCGCCGTGTCACGATTTCGGGTCGTCTTTCGAAGCGAGGGCTGTACGCCGGAGGCCGGGCGGGGATGCTGTACGCGGTCAACAGGCGTCCCGGGGGAGCGTTATGCAGTCGGACCGGACAGAAGAACCCACAGCGGCACCCACAGAAGCACACGCGGCGGAACCGGCGGGGGAGGACCCCGGCGGACTCGCGCTGGAACTCCTGGTGCATGGCGTCGGAGGCGCCACCCCCGAAGAGATGCTGGACGATCCGCGCACCGTGCGGATCACCGGAGACGCCACAGCCGCCGTCTACCGCCGCACCGAGGACGTGGACGCCGAGGACCGGCCGGGCGAGTACGCGGACAAACCCATCCCGGAGGGTTACTGCTGGTCCCACCTCACCTCAGGCAACAGCGCCCGCGCCCTGTGGCTCATCCTGCTGCCGTTCATGGTCGTCAACCTCGCCCACTGGATGCGCCCAGCCGCCCAGGCCCGCCACCGCGCCGTACGGCTGCACGGCTTGGTGGTGCGGCTGGTGGCGCTCAGCCTCACCGTGCTGCTGGCGGCCGCCGCCTGCGAGGTGGCGCTCGACCTGGTCGCCTGGCAGTGCGCCGGGCAGCCGGGCTGCGCGCGGGAGCACTCCTGGCTCGGCTTCATGGCGGTCGACGCCCAGGGCGGCGGCTGGTGGAGCCAGCCCGGACGCCGGATCGCGCTGGCCGCCCTCGTGCCCACCGCGCTCATCGTGCTGCTGTGGTGGCTCTCGCACCGCACCTGGAGCGCGTACGAATCCCAGCCCCCATGGCGCGGCCAGGTGGCGGAGGACGACCCGGCCGCCGCCGACCGCCCGGCGCTCTGCCTGCCCGGCTTCTGGTACGGAAGGCGGCTGGTTGCCCGGCTGCGCGCCGCCCACACCGCCGCCGGCCTGCTCACCATCGCCGCCGCGCTCGCCGGGGCCGCCACCAGGTTCGACCGCAAACCGGGCGGTTCCGCCTGGCTGGACGCACTCGGCTGGGCGAACGCGGTCCTGATCATGGCGGGCGGCCTCTGGGCCCTGTACGCCGTGTGCCGCCGGGGCCGCAAGGAGAGCGAGGCGGACGAGGGCGGCGACCGGCTGACCGTCCGGGTGCTGCCCCTGGCCTCGGCCTCGGTGCTGGTGCTGGCCGCCCTGCACGCCGGCTGGTCCCGCCCCGGCTGGGGAAGCTCCGGCGAACTGCCAGGGGACGAGGCGTTCAGTGTGATCGCCATTGCGCAGGGGGCGCTGGTGGTCGCCCTGGCAGCGACCGGGGTGGTGCTCCACCGGGCGGCACCGGTCGCCCGTACGGCGCTGTGCGGCCTTGCCGCCGCCTCGGTGGCGATGCTGGCCTGCGCGCTGGGAGGTGTGATGTCCGGCGGTGTCGCGCAGTGGGTCGCCGACCGGCTCGGAGGGCAGGGGATCGGGCCGCCGACGGTACTGACCTGGCAGGCGTCCACCATTCCGGTGCTGCTCGTCCTGCTGCTCGTCCTGCTGTGCGGCCTGCTCGTCCGGGTCCACCTCCGCAGCCGGCAGCTGGCCGCCCAGGTGCACCAGGGCTACCCCGGTGCGCGGGCCGACACACCGCGCTCCCGGCGCATCGGGCGGGCCATCGCGCGCGCCGCGCTCACCGACTCCGCACCGGCTGTCGTCGGTGCCGTGGCGGTGCTCACCCTGCTGCTCGGCGCCGCGGCCGTGCTCGGCACCTGGCTGACCGGCAAGACCCCCGGCGCGGCGGCCGACGGCGCGCCCCTCGTCGTCGACGGCTTCGCCGACTGCGTCCAGGCGCTCGGCTCCTGGCTCATCGGCGCGGTCTTCCTGCTCTTCCTCGCCCTGGGCCGCCGCGCCTACAAGGACGTCTCGGCCCGTCGCACCATCGGCATCCTGTGGGACGTGGGCACCTTCTGGCCGCGCGCCGCCCACCCCTTCGCGCCGCCCTGCTACGCCGAGCGCGCCGTGCCCGACCTCGTATGGCGCATGGCGAGCTGGACGCAGGAGCGTGAGGGCGGCCGTATCGTTCTCTCCGGCCACTCCCAGGGCAGCGTGCTGGCCGCCGCGGCGGTGTGGCAGCTCGACCCGGTCACCCGGCACCAGGTCGCGCTGCTCACCTACGGATCACCGCTGGAGAGACTCTACGGGCGCTGGTTCCCGGCCTACTTCGGGCCGCGCCCGCTGGGTGCGCTGCACCGGGAACTGGACTGCTGGCGGAACCTGTGGCGGCTCACCGACCCGATCGGAGGCGCCGTCCGGCTCCCCGGCGCCGAGCACCCCGAGGTCGACCGGGGCCCGCTCCAGGACCCGCTGGCGTACGGCCGCACCACCCGCAGGCCACTGCCCGCGCCCCTCCTCGGGCACAGCGACTTCCAGGCGGACCCCGCGTTCGACGAGGAGCGGGACGGGCTGCTGGCACGGCTGCTGACCCGGCGGCACCGCGCGGGGGCGGGCGAGCGGGAGGAAGGGGGAGAGCCGAGCCCGGAAACGCTGCCCGCCCAGTTGAGCGAGGACGCCGAAGGAGAGGGCGCACCGGCCTGAGCACCGCAGCCCGGCACCGCAGCCCGGCACCGCAGCCCGGCACCGCACCTCTGGGGCGGGGCCTCTGGGGCGGGGCCTAGAAGGGCTCGGGCAGGTCCTCGCCGAAGAGCAGCGTCAGATCGTCCGTGCTCGGCTCCGCCAGCAGCGACACCCGCCCCGCATGCCGCTCCACCATGGCCTCGAAGGTCTGGCGGGCGGCTCGGCCGTTGCCGAACGACGGCCCCCTCGGCATCGCCGCGAAATGCTTGAGCAGCGCCTCCGGCGTGCCCTCTCCCAGCCGGTACTCGTGCTCCTCGGCCTGCTGCTCGACGATCAGCAGCAGTTCCTCCGGGCTGTAGTCACCGAAGGTGATGGTGCGGGAGAAGCGGGACGCGACACCGGGGTTGACGGCGAGGAAGCGGTCCATCTCCTCGGTGTAGCCGGCCGCTATCACCACCACCTCCTCGCGGTGGTCCTCCATCAGCTTCACCAGGGTGTCGATCGCCTCCCGGCCGAAGTCGCGGCCGGAGTCCTCGGGCGACAGCGCGTACGCCTCGTCGATGAAGAGCACCCCGCCCCGCGCACGCTCGAACGCCTGCTGGGTACGGATGGCGGTCGAACCGATGTGCTCTCCCACCAGGTCGACCCGGGACACCTCGACCAGATGGCCGCGCTCCAGCACCGCCAGCGAGTGCAGGATCTCGCCGTAGAGGCGGGCGACGGTGGTCTTGCCGGTGCCCGGGGCGCCGGTGAAGACCAGATGGCGGCGGGCCGAAGCGGCCTTCAGCCCCGCGCGCTGGCGTCGGCGGCCGACCTCGATCATGTTCGTCAGGGTCCGGACCTCGTGCTTGACGCTGTCGAGGCCCACGAGGGCGTCGAGTTCCCCCAGTACCTCCTCCGAGGGCCGCGCCTCTTCGGCGGCCGGCTTCTCGGTGTGCTGGGCGTTCTGGTCGCTCTGCGCGTTCGGGTTGCCCTCCCCGGTCCGCTGCGCCGGTATGGCGGCGGGCGAGGTCAGCAGTCCCGCGCTGGCGAGGGCCGGTGTGCGGGCCGCAGCCGGCGGCGCCGAGACGGCGGCACTCTCGTCGCTCGTACAGTCCTCGACGAGGGGGCCGTCCTCGGCGAACTCGAAGCCGCCGCGTGCGCAGCGCTCCGTCCGGCAGCGCCGCAGCGTCGTACGGCACCCGTCGATGATGTGGAAGCCGTAGCCCTGAGAGCCGGTCACCCGGCAGCCGTGGAAGGTGCCCCGGCCCTCCGCCGAGACGTACACCCCGGCTTCCTCCGCCGAGGTGACGGTGCAGCGCTCCACGGTCGGATCGGCACCCTTGGTCACGATGAGGCCGGTGGCGGCCGCGTCGATGGTGCAGTTGGCAAGGTTGCCGCCACTGCCGTGGTCGCGGAACCAGGCGCCCGTCCCGGCCTCCCGGATGCGGCAGTCGTCGAGCTGCACGGTCGCGCCGTCGCTCACCGAGACGGCGGTGCCCCGTACTTGGGACAGGTCGCTGTCCAGTACGTCGGCGCGGGAGCCCCGGTCGAGCACGAACAGCGCGTCGGGCACGCTGTGCACCCGGCAGGAGTCCAGCACCGCGGCGGCGCCGTCACTGATCCACACGGCGGGATAGTCGCCCGTACTCTCGTGGATCTCGCAGCTGTTGGCGTCGACCCGGGTGCCCGGGTCCCAGACCGACAGGCCGTTCCGGCCGAACCGGCGCACCGTGGAACGGGTAAGGGTGAGCACCGAGCGGGACCTCAGGTCGATCGCGTTCTCGGGTATGTCGTGGATCTCGCAGTCCGCGAGGGTCAGCACGGCATCGGTGTCCAGGGTGACGCCGTCCGCCGTGGTCCGGTGCACCCGGCAGCCTGTCATGTGCCCGGTGGCCCGGGCGGCGACCTGCAGCCCGGCACCCTTGACCTCGTACACCTCGCAGCCCACCGCCTCGACGGCGGTCCCCTCCCCGTGCAGCGAGAGGCCCGCACCCGAGGCGTGGTGGATGCGGCAGCGCTCCAGCCGGGGGTGCGCGCCGTCGCTCACCGAGACGCCGGACTGACCGGCCGCGACCACCTCGCACTCCTCGTACACGCCGCCCGCGCCGCCGGTGACGCTGATGCCCAGTCCCGCAGGGTTGTCCACCGTGCAGCGGCGCACGGTGGGCCGGGCTCCGCCGCGGACCTCGATCCCGGCGGCGGAGCGGGTCAGCACCCGGATGCCCGTCAGCTCGGGGGCGCAGTCCTCGACCAACAGGGCCGGTACGGAAGCGTCCTGGCCCTCCAGTTGGAGATCATGCACCGAGGCCGAGGAACGGACCGTCAGCGCCACACCGTCGGCCGGCGCGATGCGCACGGAACCGCTGCCCGCCCGCTCCGGACCGCGCAGCGTCACGGCGCGGTCCAGGACGAGGTTCTCCCGGTAGGTGCCCGGCGAGACGGTGAGCACATCGCCGTCGGACGCCGCCTGGAGGGCTGCGGACAGTGAGGCGTACTCCCCGGTGCGCCGCCGCCAGCGCGAGGTGCCGGTGTGTGTGACCTGGACCGAGGGCTGTCCCATGGACTGCTGCGTCCTCACTTCGTACGATCTTGAGCTGCGGTGCCGTGACGTCGGGCGGCCCGGCACCACCACCGTAGCGTGCGCGGGATGGGGTCGATGACCGGTCAGCTGTTGGTCCCGGCACGTCCCGAGTCGGGACCGATCCTGGCCCACTCGTCGTCCCAGCGCGCGTACCGCCGCCGCAGCAACTGCCGTACGGCCAGGCGCCGTCCGATCTCCACCGCCGCCGCGGTCGCCGCCGCCGCGACCACACCCGCCAGCATCGCCTGTGAGGAGGCGGTGGCGCCGGAAAGCGGCGGGCTGGTGAGTTCCCCGTCGTCGTTCGTCCAGACGCGGAAGCGATCCCCCGGCCGCACCTCATGGCCGACGTCGGCGGGGCCCGTGCGGGTGGCACCGTCCGGCCCGGACCAGTAGGCGATGACACCCCGCCGGCCCTCGGACTCGGCGCTGTCCTCAGTGTCGGAGTCCAGCGGACGCCGGGGGACCGTCAGCTGTTCGGCGGTCGCCCACACCGCATGCCGCTCCAACCGCTGCGCGCGCACGGTGGCAAGCAGCTCCTCGTGGGTCAGCACCCCGCTCAGCATGCCCACGACCGGGGCGACGAAAAGGATCAGCAGGAGGGCCCACAGCGCCAGCCAGGCCTCCCGGCGGTCGCTGCGACGGCACAGCGGGTTACGGCGCCAGCGCCACAGACCAGCCACAGCGCGCATCACCTCACCCCCAGTTCCCTTGACGTGACCTTACTCGGCGGCGGCGGTCTCCCCGCTCGCAGTGTGCGCTGCTGGAATGCACCTGTGACCTGCCCGTGCCCCCGGTTGCTTGTTCGGGCACGGCTGTGGACCGGGCCGCGAGTACCCGGTGACGGTGCTCCTCATTCATCGGAACGTGTTCTCTTTCGAGCGATTGCCGTAAAGGGCGGTACCCGGTTAGTTTCGTCGCGGAGTAGCGCAGTGACGCAATGACGCAGTCAACTCCTTTTCCCATCATGAAGATTGGCGGTTTTCCATGACCACTTCGGTGGAATCACCTTCCGGCGGAGAGGGTGCCACGGAGCAGGGGCGCTTGAGCCTTGACACGGCCGCGGCAAGAAATCTCGCCAGCACCACCAAGACGCCTCCGCAGATGCAGGGAATTTCCTCCCGCTGGCTGCTGAAGGTGCTTCCCTGGGTGCACGTTTCCGGTGGCACCTTCCGGGTGAACCGCCGGCTCACCCACACCCTGGGCGACGGCCGGGTGGAGTTCGTCTCCACCGGCACCGAGGTCCGGGTGATTCCGCTGGAACTGGGCGAACTCCCGCTGCTGCGCGGATATTCGGACGAGCCGGTGCTGGCGGCCCTCGCCGCTCGCTGCGAGCAGCGGGACTTCGGCCCCGGGGAGACCTTGGTGGAGGCCGGCCGTCCTGCCGACCGGGTCGTCCTGATCGCGCACGGCAAACTCCAGCGGCTGGGCCGGGGCAAGTACGACGAGGAGGCATCCCTCGGCGTGCTGGCCGACGGCGACTTCGCCGGTGCGGAGGAGCTCGCCGCGGCGGAGCCGGGGGAGTGGGACTTCAGCCTCCGCACGCTCACCAGCGGTACGGCGCTGACTCTGACCCGGGAGGCGTTCGATGAGGTGCGGGATGCTTCCGCCAGCCTGCGGGAGCATCTGGAGGCGGCGCGGGCCACGCCGCCCGGGGCGCGCACCGCCGAAGGTGAGGCGGCTGTGGCGTTGGCTTCGGGGCATGTGGGTGAGCCTGCGTTGCCGGGGACGTTCGTGGATTATGAGTTGGCGCCGCGTGAGTATGAGTTGAGTGTGGCGCAGACGGTGTTGCGGGTGCACAGCCGGGTTGCTGATCTCTATAACGAGCCGATGAACCAGGTGGAGGAGCAGCTGCGGCTGACGGTGGAGGCGTTGCGGGAGCGTCAGGAGCACGAGCTGGTCAACAACCGTGAGTTCGGGCTCTTGCACAATGCGGATCTGAGGCAGCGTATCCGTACCCGTACCGGGCCGCCCACCCCCGACGACCTGGACGAACTCCTGGCCACTGTGTGGAAGGAGCCCAGCGTCGTACTCGCCCACCCGAAGGCGATCGCCGCGATCGGCCGGGAGTGCACCCGTCGCGGCGTGTATCCGCAGAGCATCGATCTCGAAGGCCATTCCGTGCCCGCCTGGCGGGGCGTGCCGATCCTCCCCTGCGACAAGATCCCGGTCAGCTCGACGGGTGCCACCTCCGTTCTGGCCATGCGTACCGGAGAGAGCGACCGGGGTGTCGTCGGGCTGCACCAGACCGGTATTCCCGACGAGTACCGGCCCGGGCTGTCGGTCCGTTTCATGGGAATCGACGAAAGGGCGGTCATCTCCTATCTGGTGAGCGCCTACTATTCAGCCGCCGTGCTGGTGCCGGACGCGCTGGGAATTCTCGAGGACGTGGAGATCGGGCACTGATATGGCACAACCCGGCAGCAATGCCCCTTCGAGTCTGACCACTGCGGCCGCCCGCAAACTGGCCACCACCACCAAGACGCCGCCGCAGATGCAGGGGACCTCCCCTCGCTGGCTGCTCAGGGTCCTTCCCTGGACGGAGGCCACCGGCGGCACCTTCCGGGTGAACCGCAGGCTCACCCACAACCTGGGCGACGGCCGGGTGGAATTCGTCTCCACCGGCACCGAAGTACGGGTGATCCCGGCCGAATTGCGGGAGATCCCGCTGCTGCGCGGCATGGACGACCCGGCTGCCCTCCAGGCGCTGGCCGACCGGTGCGTCCAGCGCGAGTACGCCGCCGGGGACACGCTGACCACCCTCGGCACCCCGGTGGACGAACTGCTGCTGATCGCGCACGGCAAACTGCACCGGGCGGGGGCCGGCAAGTACGGCGACGAGATCTCGCTCGGCACCGTGGCCGACGGGGACCACCTCGGAGACCAGGCCCTCACTCCGGAGCCCGGAGTGTGGCCGTACACGCTCAGGGCCGTCACCCGCTGCACCGTGCTCGCCCTGCCCCGCGGTGCCTTCCAGGAGGTCGCCGCCCGGTCGGAGGTGTTACGCGATCACCTTGAGCGGTTCCTCGCCCGCGCGATCCCGGCTCAGAACCGGCGCGGTGAGGCGGCTGTGGCGTTGGCTTCGGGGCATGTGGGTGAGCCTGCGTTGCCGGGGACGTTCGTGGATTATGAGTTGGCGCCGCGTGAGTATGAGTTGAGTGTGGCGCAGACGGTGTTGCGGGTGCACAGCCGGGTTGCTGATCTCTATAACGAGCCGATGAACCAGGTGGAGGAGCAGCTGCGGCTGACGGTGGAGGCGTTGCGGGAGCGTCAGGAGCACGAGCTGGTCAACAACCGTGAGTTCGGGCTCTTGCACAATGCGGATCTGAGGCAGCGTATCCGTACCCGTACCGGGCCGCCCACCCCCGACGACCTGGACGA
>NZ_JAJAGO010000006.1 GCF_025165795.1 Streptomyces gossypii | reverse complement strand
GGAAGCTAAGCCTTGTTGCGCCGATGGTACTGCATGCGGGAGTGTGTGGGAGAGTAGGACGCCGCCGAACAGTTTTTGAGCCGGGTTCCCTGAATTCATTTCAGGGAACCCGGCTTTTTTGCGTGGCCTTACAGCCGCCCGGCTGACTTGAGTGCCAGATAGGAGTCGGCGAGGACGGGTGCCAGCGTGTCGGGTGTCGCGTCGACGACGAGTGCACCGTGGCTGCGAAGGCGCTCCGCCGTGTGTCTGCGCTCCGCCTGTGTGCGGGCAGCCGACGCGGCCTCGTAGACGGCGTCCACTGTGCCCCGCGATGCCGCCATCTCCTCGATGCGGGGATCGGCGATCGCGGCGACGAGAACCGTGTGGCGCCTGGTCAGCTGAGGAAGAACGGGGAGCAGCTGCTCTTCCACGGCTGCGGCCTCCAGTCCTGTCAGCAGGACCACGAGGGATCGGCGACGCGCGAAGTGCAGGGCCGTGGCGGCCATCCCGCGGGTGTCGGACTCGACAAGCGCCGGCTCGATGGGAGCCATCGCCTCGACGAAGGCCGGGAGCACGTCACGTGCAGTGCGGCCGCGGACGGTGGCTCGGGCGCGTCGGTCGTAGGCGAGCAGGTCGACCTGGTCGCCCGCGCGGGAGGCGAGGGCGGTGAGCAGCAGGGCCGCGTCCATCGCCGCGTCGAGCCGGGGCGCGTCGCCCACCCGGCCCGCGGAGGTGCGGCCGGTGTCGAGCACGATGAGGACGCGGCGGTCCCGCTCCGGTCGCCAGGTACGGACCGCCACCGTCGTCTGCCGGGCGGTTGCCCTCCAGTCGATGGAGCGGGTGTCGTCTCCCGGGACGTACTCACGGAGGCTGTCGAATTCGGTTCCCTCACCCCTGGTGAGGATGCTGGTGCGCCCGTCGAGTTCGCGGAGCCGGGCCGTCTTCGCGGGCAGGTGCTTGCGGCTGGTGAAGGCGGGCAGCACCCGCAGCGTCCACGGGACCTCGTGGCTTCCCTGGCGGGCTGCGAGTCCGAGCGGGCCGTGGGAGCGGACGGTGACGCGTGCGGCCCGCCGATCGCCCCGGCGGACCGGATGAAGGGGTGTGGTGAGCCGGTGCCGTTCGCCCGGCGCGAGGGTCAGCCGGTGGCGGGAGGCGGCGATGCCGTCGCCGTCGGGCCAGCTGCTCGGCGGCCATGCGTCGCGGACCAGCGCGCGCAGGGGGCGGCGCGACGGATTACCGAGGACGAGGTCCACGTGCGCGCGTTCGCCCAGTCGAACTGAGGTATCACCGGAACGGGTGAACTGGAGCTTTCGTACTGGCGCGGCGAGCAGGAGGTCGTAAAGGATTGCCAGCAGCAGGGGGAGTTCCACGGCGAGCAGTCCGGTCCAGCTGGGTAGCAGCAGGCCGACCAGCAGTGCGCCGAGAGCGGCGATGAGGGCGGTGCGTCCGGTGAGTGCCATGGGTTTTCGGGCTCGTCAATCCGTTGGTGGAGGCTCAGCGGGGGACGGGGACTTGGGCAAGGATCGAGCTGATCACACTGTCGGAGGTCACGCCCTCCATCTCCGCTTCCGGCCGGAGCTGGAGGCGATGGCGGAGTGTCGGCAGTGCGAGGGCCTTCACGTCGTCGGGGATCACATAGTCGCGTCCGGTGAGCCAGGCCCAGGCGCGTGCGGTGGAGAGCAGGGCGGTAGCGCCTCGGGGAGAGACACCGAGGGAGAGCGAGGGGGATTCGCGGGTGGCACGGCAGATATCGACGACGTAGCCGGTGATCTCGGGGGAGACGGAGGTCGTGCCGACAGCTGCTCGGGCTGCGTCGAGTTCGGCCGCTCCGGTGACGGGCCGCACACCGGCGGCGGCCAGATCCCGGGGGTCGAATCCCTCTGAGTGACGGGTCAGGACGCCGATCTCGTCCGCGCGGCTCGGCAGCGGGATGTTCAGCTTCAGCAGGAAGCGGTCGAGCTGGGCCTCCGGGAGGGGATAGGTGCCCTCGTACTCCACGGGATTCTGGGTGGCCGCGACAAGGAAGGGTTGCGGGAGCATTCGCGGGGTGCCGTCGACGGAGACCTGACGCTCCTCCATCGCTTCGAGCAGTGACGCCTGAGTCTTCGGGGGAGTGCGGTTGATCTCGTCGGCGAGCAGCAGATTGGTGAAGACAGGGCCGGGCTGGAAGGAGAACTCCGATGTGCGGGCGTCGTAGACCAGTGATCCGGTGACGTCGCTGGGCATCAGGTCGGGTGTGAACTGCACACGCTTGGTGTCGAGCGCGAGGGCCGCGGCCAGCGCGCGGATGAGCAGGGTCTTGGCGACGCCGGGTACTCCTTCCAGGAGCACGTGGCCACGGCAGAGGAGGGCGACGACGAGGCCGGTGACGGCCGCGTCCTGGCCGACGACGGCCTTGGAGATCTCGGTGCGCAGGGCCTCTAGGGCGCTGCGGGCGCTGTCGGCGGAGGGGGCGCTCACGAGGTGCGGTCCTTGTCTGTCGGTACTGCGGCGTCTGTCGGTGTCGCGGTCGGGGTGATGCGTCGTTCCAGCAGGTCGAGTTCGTCCGCCAGCCGGATGAGCGACGCGTCGTCGTCGGGAGGTGGACCGAAGAGCAGGGCGCGGACGTGGACGGCGTCATCCGGCATCCCGGTGCCGTCGCCCCGGCGGAGATGGGCGGTGAGGGCCTGCGGGAGGTCTTCCGGGGAGTCCGCTCGGGCCGCGGGCACACCCACCAGCGGAGCGAGCCGCGAGCGGCTGGCACCGCGCAGGGCCTGCGCCGCGCGGTCTCGTGCGTTCGCCTTCCGGTAGAGGCGGGCGCGGCCCTCGGTGGCTTCGGAGGCGCGCACCACGACGGGCAGCCGTTCGGGGACCAGCGGTCCGAGTCGGCGTGCGCGCCACAGTGCCGTCAGCAGGGCGGCGAAGGCGAGCTGGTACATCCCCCAGGACCAGCCGTCCGGCACCAGTTCGAAGAAGCTGCTGTCGCCCTCCGCGGCGGCGTCGGAGAGGGAGGGGAGGTACCAGACGAGATGCGGGCGGGAACCGAGCAGTTGCAGGGTGAGCGAGGCGTTGCCGCGCTCGTCGAGGCTGTCGTTGTAGAGCGGGTCGGGCGCGCCGAGAAGGACCGTGTCACCGGCGTCACCGCCGTGGGCGTCCGTGTCAGCGCCGCTGGCCGCGGGCAGGCGGACCAGGGTGGGCAGTCCGTCGCGCGGATAGCAGGCGTCGGGGCGCCCCCCGGGCAGGTGGTAGCGCAGCCCGCCGAGGTCGGCGTCGCCCGCGCGTGCGGCCGTGGGCAGCTCGCAGTCGGGCGAGGTGGGCTGGACGTCGACGGGGAGGCCGTCCACGCGTGCGCCGGGCGCGAAGGTGTTCAGCGTGGCCGGGCCGGGTGCGAGAAGGACGGTGCGACCGCCCCGCCCGGCGTCCCGCAGAGCCGCCTGCTGCTTCGAGGTCAGGGCTTCGGGGCGGGTGACGAGGAGCGTGGTGTCCGGGCCCGCCGCTGCCGCGGCTTCCGCCGTGGTGGTGACCACGGTGGTGTCCACGCCCTGGCCGGCCAGCAGTTCCGCGGTGGCGCGACTGCCGTAGCGGTCCGCGGAGCGTGGGTCGAGGGCACCGTGGTGCTCGCCGGAGCGGACGGCGGCGATGATCACCCCGGCCAGGGCGAGGACGGCGGCGGCGAGCAGCAGCCCGCGGGTCCGTGTCCAGAGCTGCCCGGCGGTCGGGGAGGTGGAGGTGGAGGTGGAAGGAGGGAGAGTCAACGGCGGGCTCCGTGCGGGCCGGCACCGGCGGGTGTGGTGGCGGGTGCGGTGGCGGCGCCGAAGTCGGGCCGGGCGGTCAGCAGCGCTTCGTCCAGGTCCCGCATGCGGGCGTACCCGGCGGCGTCCGTCGGCCTGCCCGCGTACGTCACCTCGTCGAAGGCCCGCGCGGCGGCGTGCAGCGCCGCCGCGTGTCCTGGCAGCGGCAGACCGGCCTCGGTGGCCGCCTCGTCGGCGGTCCGGCCCGGGCGGGGATCGAGCAGCGCACGTTCTTCCAGGGAGCGGACGATGGCGCGCATCCGTTCCTGGAGAGCCTCGCTCCAGCGGCTGTCGGCCGCATGCGCCTCGGCGGCCGCGCGGTGCTCAGCGGCGCTGCGCGGGCCGTCTGTGAAGAGGGAGCCGCGATCGCCGCCGGGCGCGGGCCGTGGTGAGCCCAGCCGCATCCAGAGCGCGAGGAGGAGCAGCAGCACGGCGACCAGGATGACGGCGAGTCCGACGACCCCGCCGGGGGAGGCATCCGCGGCGGAGTTGAGCAGCTTTCCGAGGTGTTCCCAGAGCCAGTCCAGGATCCGTTGCAGCAGTCCCGGATCGTCCTGGTGGTACGCGGGCTTGGAGAGTTCGTCCTCCGCCGCGTCGCGGGCCGGTTCACGCGGGATGGTCACCGGCCCGTCCTCCGCGGGCAGCCGACCCCCCGTCATCCGTTCAGAAGCGGTCGTCTCACCCCGGTCGGGGGCCGAGTGCCCTGGCACCGCCGCCTCCTTCCGTTCTCGTCGGTCGCCGACGCTCCGCGTCGGCTCCCTCCTCTGCCTCGGACCCGACGGCACCAGACCGCTCGTCCTGACCCCCACCGGGGTGAGACAACAGCTTCTCAGCTCCCCGGCGCGGGGTGTGGGGAGGACGCCGGGGTGCCGTCACCCGTGCCCGCTGCGCGGGCCAGTTCGAGATCGAGTGCCTCGCGCCGGATCCGCTGGTCCATGTAGAGGAGCGCGGTGATGCCCGCGCTGAGCGGGAGGGTGACGGTGGAGGCGATGACGGCACCGATACCGAGGATGATCAGGTAAGTCCAGGAGACGGAGAACTCCGGGCCGGACAGAACGCTGTCCACGCCGTCTCCCTCGACGAGCCCGGCCACCAGCGAGGCCGGGATCTGCACGATGAAGCCGACGACGGTCACCAGCAGCACCGCCAGGATCTGGATGCCGAAGATCCGCCACCAGCTCTTGGTGACGAGTTTCGCCGACCGGCGCAGCGCCCCGGTCACGGTCTGCTTCTCCAGCATCAGGGCGGGCGCGGCGAGGCAGTAGCGGACCCACAGCCAGACACCGGCCACCAGACCCACCAGGCCGCCGAGCACGGCCAGCAGGCTCCCGGCCGTCGGGGCGCCAGCGAGGGCGATGACGAGGCCGGGAGCGAGACCGACGGCGAAGGCCCCGACAACGATCAGCAGGACGAGCAGGGTCAGTCCGAGCAGCCTCGGCAGCTGCGGCCGGGATTCCCGCCATGCCTCGCCGAGTGTGATGGCGCGGCCCAGTACGGCCCGGCTGACCACGATGGTGAGCATGGCGGTGGCCACCACGGTGCCGACGAGGGTGGCCAGCAGCTCGACTCCGGCGCTGCTGGCGGTGCCCTGCAGCGCGTCCGTCAGTTCCTCGGTGCTGGGGTTGGGGTCGTCCTGCAGCGCCTCCAGACCGCTGTTGTTCCGCAGCCAGATGCCCGTGGCCGCCGTGGAGGCGATCTGGATCATGATGGCGACGCCGAGTGCGATACCGAGCGCCGTGCGCCAGTGATCTCGGGCGCTGGAGACCGCGCCGTCGAGTATCTCGCCCACTGCGAGCGGGCGCAGCGGGATGACACCGGGCTGTGCAACGGGCGGTTGGTTCCAGGCGTGGTTCCACTGGTTCCAGCCCGGCGGTCCGGGCTGCCCCGGGGGCGGTGGCGGTGGAGGCGCGGCTCCCCAGCCCGGTCCCCCGCCGGCGGGTGGCTGCTGGGGCGCCCAGTTGCGCGGTGGCTGTGCCTGGGGCGCCTGCGGGCCCTGCTGCGGGGCGGGGCCGGGCCGCCCCTCGCTGCCGTCGGCCGGATCGGACGGGTTGGATCCGGGCGAAGCCCAGCCCGGAGAGTCGCTCATCGTTCTCCTACTCCTTCGCCTGGTTGTCAGAGCATGTCGGGATGGCCTGGGCCACCCGGCAGACTCTGAGCCATCGTGCCACGGAGGCCCGCGGTGCGGGGCGCGGCCTGCGGCCTGATGGTGCCCTCCGTGACCTCTGAGTGGCTTCTGGCGGAGCCTGCTGCGCGCTGGAGCCCGCGGGCGGAATTGCGGGCAGACTGTGCGGATGGCTGATCAGGACCTTCCCGTAGTGCGTTGGCAGGAGCCGCCGGCGGGGCCCGCGGTGGTGCTTCTCGACCAGACGCGGCTCCCGTTCGAGGAAGTCGAGCTGGCGTGTACGGAGGTGCCCGCGCTGGTGGGGGCCATCCGGCGGCTCTCGGTGCGCGGCGCGCCGCTGCTGGGCATCGTGGGCGCGTACGGCGTCGCGCTCGCTGCGGCCCGGGGCGCCGACGTACCGGCGGCGGCCGAGCTGCTCGCGGAGGCGCGGCCCACTGCCGTCAATCTGGCCTACGGAGTGCGGCGGGCCGAGCGCGCCCACCGTGCGGCGGCTGACGGCGGGGCGGGGCCGGAGGGCGCGGCGGCGGCAGCGCTGGCCGAGGCGCGGGAACTGCACGAGGAGGACGCGCGGGCGAGCGCCTCGATGGCGGAGCACGGGCGGTCCCTGCTGGCAGGACTGTTCCCCGGCGGCGGTCTCCGCATCCTCACGCACTGCAACACGGGGCGGCTGGTCTCCGGTGGCGAGGGCACCGCCCTGGCGGTCGTGCTGGCCGTCCACCGCGCCGGGGCGCTGCGGCGGCTGTGGGTGGACGAGACGCGCCCGCTGCTTCAGGGCGCCCGGCTGACGGCGTACGAGGCGGCTGGGCACGGCATGCCGTACAGCGTGCTGACGGACAACGCAGCGGGCTCGCTGTTCGCGGCGGGTGAGGTGGACGCGGTGCTGATCGGTGCGGACCGGATCGCGGCGGACGGCTCGGTGGCCAACAAGGTGGGCAGCTATCCGCTGGCGGTGCTCGCCCGCTACCACCGGGTGCCCTTTCTGGTGGTGGCACCGGCGACGACGGTCGATCCCGAGGCGGCGGACGGTTCGGCCATCGTGGTGGAGCAGCGGCCCGCGCGGGAGGTGACGGAGTCGGCGGCGGGCGTGCGGGCGGCCCCGGCGGGCGCCGAGGCGTACAACCCGGCGTTCGACGTGACTCCTCCGGAGCTGGTGACGGCGCTTGTCACGGAGCACGGAGCGGTGTCCCCGGCCGAGCGGGACAGCATGGCCCAATTGTGTTCCATGTCACGATCGGGAGAGCTGCGATCGGGTAATGGGATGATGGACTCATGAAGGGACGCGTCCTTGTCGTCGACGACGACACCGCACTGGCAGAGATGCTTGGCATCGTGCTGCGCGGCGAAGGCTTTGAACCGTCGTTCGTCTCGGACGGAGACAAGGCGCTCGCCGCCTTCCGCGAGACCAAACCCGACCTTGTGCTGCTCGATTTGATGCTGCCAGGGCGGGATGGCATAGAGGTGTGCCGATTGATCAGGGCGGAGTCCGGGGTGCCGGTGGTCATGCTGACCGCCAAGACGGACACCGTGGATGTGGTGGTCGGGCTGGAGTCCGGCACGGACGACTACATCGTCAAACCGTTCAAACCCAAGGAGCTGGTCGCCCGTATCCGGGCCCGGCTGAGGAGGTCCGAGGAGCCGGCGCCGGAGCAGCTGGCCATCGGTGACCTGGTGATCGACGTCGCCGGTCACTCGGTGAAGCGGGAGGGCCAGTCGATCGCGCTGACCCCGCTGGAGTTCGATCTGCTGGTGGCGCTCGCCCGCAAACCGTGGCAGGTCTTCACGCGTGAGGTACTCCTGGAGCAGGTGTGGGGCTATCGCCACGCGGCGGACACACGGTTGGTGAACGTGCACGTCCAGCGGCTGCGGTCGAAGGTGGAGCGGGATCCGGAGCGGCCGGAGATCGTGGTCACCGTTCGCGGCGTGGGGTACAAGGCTGGACCTGGCTGACATGTCCGGCAGTGGCGGTGCCTCCCCGCGTAAGGACGGGGACGGCACTGGGGGCCAGCCGCGCGAGTCCTCGAGGCTCGGGCGGCTGAAGCCCGCTGCCGGATTCTTCTCCGACGGGCTGCTGCCCGAGGGCGCCACGGGGACCCGTGCGCATCCCGTCTTCCGGATGTTCGTGCGCCTGGTGCGGCGTCCGCTGCTGCCCGCTATGCGGCTGTGGCGCCGCAACCTGCAGCTGAGGGTCGTCGCGGCCACTCTGCTGATGTCGCTCGGAGTGGTCCTGCTGCTGGGCATAGTCGTCACCGGCCAGGTGCGGAACGGTCTGCTCGAGGCGAAGGAGCAGACCGCGCAGAGTCAGGCGAAGGGCGGTTTCGCGTTCGCCCAGCAAGCCGCCGACAAGGACAACCGCCGAGGCTCGGGGGAGGGCGAGACAGCCGCCCCGAACAGCAGCGCCCAGTCCGCCGGGACGTGGCTGAACAGCCTGATGGAGCAGCTGGCCAGCGGCGGGCAGGGCGTCTACTCGGTCGTCGTGCTCAGCTCCGAGCGGGACGAGATCCCCATCCTGGGCAACGCCGACGCGCGGCTGAAGGGCTCGCGCGCCACCGGCGACATCCTCCCGGAGGAGACCATCCCGGCGGACGTGCGCGAGGCGATGGACAAGCAGCACGGCACCTTTCAGCGGTACGCGGATCTGCACCGCAAGAGCGGCGGCACCGAGCCCGGACTGATCGTCGGCAAGCGGGTCACGGACGCCAGCGGCAATCCGTACCAGCTCTACTACGTCTTCCCCTTCAGCCAGGAGGAGGAGACGCTCAGCCTGGTCAAGGGCACGCTGGTCACCGCGGGCGTCTTCGTGGTGGTGCTGCTGGGCGCCATCGCCTGGCTGGTGGTCCGGCAGGTCGTCACACCGGTACGGATGGCCGCCGGGATCTCCGAGCGGCTCGCCGCCGGCCGTCTCCAGGAGCGGATGAAGGTCACCGGCGAGGACGACATCGCGCGGCTCGGCGAGGCGTTCAACAAGATGGCGCAGAACCTCCAGGTGAAGATCCAGCAGCTGGAGGGCCTCTCCCGGATGCAGCGGCGTTTCGTCTCCGACGTCTCGCACGAACTGCGCACCCCGCTGACGACGGTCCGGATGGCGGCCGACGTGATCCACGCGGGCCGTGCCGACTTCGACGCCGCGACCGCGCGCTCCGCCGAACTGCTGCTCGGGCAGCTGGACCGCTTCGAGTCGCTGCTGGGTGACCTGCTGGAGATCAGCCGGTTCGACGCGGGCGCCGCAGCGCTGGAGGCCGATCCGACCGATCTGCGTGATGTGGTCCGGCGGGTGGTGGACGGCTGCGAGCCGCTCGCCGAGCGCAAGGGCAGCCGAGTGATCATCTTCGGCGACGCGGAGCCGGTCGTGGCCGAGGCGGACGGGCGCCGTATCGAGCGGGTGCTGCGCAATCTCCTCGACAACGCCATCGAGCACGGCGAGGGCCGTGACGTGATCATCCGGCTCGCCTCGGGCGGCGGCGCGGTCGCCGTGGCCGTACGGGACTACGGGGTCGGCCTGAAGCCGGGCGAGGTCAACCGGGTCTTCAACCGCTTCTGGCGCGCGGACCCCGCACGGGCCCGTACGACCGGCGGCTCCGGACTGGGCCTCTCGATCGCCGTCGAGGACGCAAGACTGCACGGCGGCTCGCTGCACGCGTGGGGGGAGCCGGGCGGCGGATCCCAGTTCCGGCTCACGCTGCCCAGCACGGTCGGCGAGACGCTGCGCGGCTCCCCGATCCCGCTGGAGCCCGCCGACTCGCGCCGGAAGCGCGATGTGGACGGTGCGCTGCCCGCTCACACCCGGGTCCCGGCGGGTGCGACTGAGGCACGGACGACTGAGGCACGGACGACTGCGGCACCTGGTGCCGGCCAAGACAAGGGAAGGGGCCCCGGCGATGCGCGCTGAACGCCGTCGAACGGCCGGAGTGCTGCTGATGGCCGGCGTACTGCTGCTGTCCGGCTGCGCGTCGATGCCCTCCGGCGGGAAGGTCGACCGCGTCGACTCCTCGCACCGGACCGAAGGCGAGTCCCGTGTGCGTGTCTTCGGGGTGAGCCCGCAGAAGGGCGAGGGACCGCAGGAGATCGTCCGCGGCTTCCTGGAGGCGACGACGAGCGACGAGCCGCGGTACGCGACCGCCAGCGAGTACCTCACCGAGGAGGCCGCGAAGAAGTGGGACCCGTTTCAGCGGACCACGGTGGTCACCGCAGGGCCCAATCCGGGAGCCTCGCAGCGGGACGGCGGTGAGGGGCGCGGCTACACGGTCGAGGTGGGTGGCCGCCGTACGGCCATCGTCGACAGCAAGCACAGCTACGACTCGGAGGACGGTGACTACGACGAGCGGTTCCACCTGACCAAGCTCAAGGAGGGGTGGCGGATCGACAAGCTGCCGGACGGCGTCATCCTCAGCGAGTCCGACTTCGAGCGCATCTACCGTTCCGTCAACGTCTACTACTACGCGCGACTGGGAGCGGACGCCGAGGCGGTGTCGCGGGGCGAGGACGTGCTGGTGGCCGACCCGGTCTATGTGCGCGGCCGGATCGACCCGGTGACCGAGACGGTGGAGGCGCTGATCGAAGGGCCGACGGACTGGCTCGAACCGGTGGTCACCTCCGCGTTCCCGGCGGGCACCGAGCTCGCGGGCAAGGACAAGCAGCACCTCTCGCTCGACGATTCGGGACGGCTGACGGTGCGGCTCAACGCGCGGGGCGCGCGGGCCTCACGGCCGCAGTGCGCACGGATGGCGGCGCAGGTGCTCCACTCCGTCCAGTCCCAGGGCTCCGCCACGGTGAGCCGGGTGGCGCTGGAGGGCCCCGGTGGAGACGACCTGTGCGAGCTCTCGCAGGAGGCGGCGGAGTCCTACGCGCCGGGCAAGCTCAACGGGCGGGGCGCCCGGCAGTACTTCATCGACGGCGAGCACCGTGTCGCCGCGCTGACCTCCACCAGCGAGGACACCAAGGTGGTCGAAGGCGCGCTGGGCAGCGGGAAGGTCGAGATGGGCTCAGTCGCGGTGAGCCGGGACGAGCGGCAGGGCGCCGCCGTCTCGCTCAACGGCCGCTCGCTCTACGTCGCCCCGCTCGAAGACGGCGGAGAGCTCGGCAAAGCGGTGCTGCACAGCGAGGCCAGCCAGGAGAAGGACCGGCTGACCGCACCGAGCTGGGACGGGCTCGGCGATCTGTGGATCGCGGACCGCGACCCCGGGAACCCGCGGCTGCTGCGGGTGCGCGGCGGCAAGGAGAAGCCGGAGGAGGTCGACGTCCCGGGCCTGAGCAAGGGCGAACGTGTCGAGTCGCTGAAAATCTCCTCGGACGGTGTGCGCATCGCGGTGCGGGTGCGGGAGCCGGACGGCCGCAGGTCGCTGCATCTCGGCCGCGTCGAGCGGTGGGGCTCCCCGGACGATCCGCAGATCGAGATCGCCGCACTGCAGGCCGCCGCACCCCAGTTCGAGGACGTGATCGCCACCTCCTGGGCTGGTGACAGCCAGCTGGTGGTGGTCGGGCGGGAGACCGAGAGCGTGCAGCAGCTCCAGTACGTCGGCACGGACGGTTCGACGACCAACCAGCCGACGCTGCCCGGCATCAACGACGTGACGGGTGTGGCGGCGTCCGAGGACGAGGGGAGACCCCTGCTGGCGGAGTCGGCGTACGGGATCGTGCGGCTGCCGCCGGACGAGAACTGGAAGACGCTGACGGACAAGGGCACCGCGCCCGTCTATCCGGGGTGACGACCTGAGCCGCACCCTGTCGCGGGTGAGGTCGTCAATGTCCGGAGTTGTCCACAGCTATGGCGGTCCCGGTGCGCTGCTGGGACAGTGGAGGCATGGGAGCGCTGTGGCGGGAGCTGACGGATCTGGTGCTTCCCGCGGGCTGCGCCGGATGCGGAGTTCCGCGCGCCGGGTCGCCCCTGTGTGAGGACTGCCGCGGCAGGCTCGGCGAGGCGGAGGCATGGCGTGTGCGCCCCTCCCCGGCGCCGTCCGGGCTGCCCCCGGTCCACGCGGCGGTCGGTTACGCGGACGAGGTGCGGGCCGTGCTGCTGGCCCACAAGGAGCGCGGGGCGCTGCGGCTCGCGGCGCCGCTGGGCGGGCTGCTGGCGCGCGCGGTGCGTGCCGCCGTCGGTGGCCGTGCGGACGGCGCAGCTCCGGTGACGCTCGTGCCCGTGCCCTCGGCACGCCGGGCGGTGGCAGGGCGTGGCCACGACCCGGTGCGGCGGATCGCGCTGGCCGCCGCCGGGCAGCTGCGGCGCGGCGGAACGCCCACCCGGGTGCTGACGGCGCTGCGGCAACGCCGCCCGGTGGCGGACCAGTCGGGGCTGGCGGCGGGGCAGCGCCTGCGGAATCTCGACGGTGCTCTGGAGGCGGTACCGGGTTCCGGAACGCCGCTGGCAGCGGCGGAGGTGGTGCTGGTTGACGACTTGATGACGACGGGAGCCTCGCTGGCGGAAGCGGCGCGTGCCGTCGACGCGGTGGCGGGGCGCAGACCGGTGGCAGCGGTGATCGCGGTGCGTTCCCGGCGCTGACCGTGCGTTTCCGGTGCCGGGCGGCAGCCCGCCGGAACTCGCGCAGATCACGGCTCGTTACGGGTGGTACCGGAGATCGAGTGCCTTGAATGGAGGTACGTCCGGGTAGGGGGTGCCCAGCATCCCCGACTGGAGGTACGTTCGAGTGGGGTGACGATCTTCCGCTTGGGGGAGGAGGAGGTGAAAGCCGCAACCCGACGTTATGCCGGAAGTCGCTTGTGGTTCACCGCAAGCCTCCGGCGTCAGTGCACAACGGATGCGTTCCGCTCGAACGCGCGGAGCGCTCCGGGAACGGAGTTCTGCGTGGACATCGTCGTCAAGGGCCGAAAGACAGAGGTACCGGACAGGTTCCGCAAGCACGTGGCCGAGAAACTGGAGAAGATCCAGAAGCTCGACGGCAAGGTGATCAACCTCGATGTCGAGGTCTCCAAGGAACACAACCCCCGGCAGGCCGACCGCTCCGACAGG
The DNA here is from genome assembly GCF_025165795.1 of Streptomyces gossypii. Taxonomy (GTDB): domain Bacteria; phylum Actinomycetota; class Actinomycetes; order Streptomycetales; family Streptomycetaceae; genus Streptomyces; species Streptomyces gossypii. The sequence continues at coordinate 450,497 of NZ_JAJAGO010000006.1, read as the reverse complement.
GTGGAGATCACTCTGCGCACGCGAGGGCCCGTCATCCGGGCAGAGGCCGCGGCGTCCGATCCCTACGCGGCGCTGGATCTGGCGGCCGGCAAGCTGGAGGCGCGGCTGCGCAAGCAGCACGACAAGCGCCGGGTGCACCGCGCGGGTGGCCGCGCGCCGGTAAGCGTGGCGGCGGCGACCGCCCACCTGGCAGCGGAACTCAACGGCGAACTGGACGCGGCCGCCGCGAAGGCCGAGCCTTCGGACTCCGGACGGCCGGCGATCACCAAGGTGGGACCGCTGGAGGTGCAGGGCGAGGGGCCCCTCGTGGTCCGCGAGAAGACCCACGCGGCCGCCCCCATGACTCTCGACCAGGCGCTCTACGAGATGGAGCTGGTAGGTCATGACTTCTATCTGTTCGTTGACTCCGAGAACAAACAGCCGAGCGTCGTCTACCGGCGGCACGGATACGACTACGGCGTGATCCATCTGGAACAGGACCCCTTCGCGGAGCAGGCGCCCCCCGGCGCGGGCGGTGCCCTCGGAGGATGACCGGCGCGATCGCGCCCCCGGCCGGGTCCTGGGCCCGGTCGGGGGCGCGGGCATGGAATCATGGCCTCACCGCCAACCGGCGCCGTGCGCGGTCCGGTTGCCGCGGCACAGCCTGCTGGGGGAGGAACGATGGCGGACAGCTTCGGGCCCGTGATGCCCGTGCCCGGGACCGGAGAGGATCCGTCGGGGCACGCGTCCGGTGCGTGCGATCCGGTCAAGGAGCCCATTCGGGTGCTCGTCGTGGACGATCACGCGCTGTTCCGGCGCGGGCTGGAGATCGTGCTGGCGCAGGAGGAGGACATCCAGGTCATCGGCGAGGCGGGGGACGGCGCCGAAGCGGTCGACAAGGCCGCTGACCTGCTGCCCGACATCGTGCTGATGGATGTGCGGATGCCCAAGCGCGGCGGCATCGAGGCGTGCACCTCCATCAAGGAGGTCGCACCCAGCGCGAAGATCATCATGCTGACGATCAGCGATGAGGAAGCGGATCTCTACGACGCGATCAAGGCGGGCGCAACCGGCTATCTGCTCAAGGAGATCTCCACGGACGAGGTCTCCACGGCGATCAGAGCCGTCGCCGACGGCCAGTCCCAGATCAGCCCCTCGATGGCGGCGAAGCTGCTCACCGAGTTCAAGTCCATGATCCAGCGCACGGACGAGAGCAAGCTCGTCCCCGCTCCCCGGCTGACCGAGCGGGAGCTGGAGGTGCTGAAGCTGGTCGCCACCGGGATGAACAACCGCGACATCGCCAAAGAGCTCTTCATCAGCGAGAACACCGTGAAGAACCACGTCCGCAACATCCTGGAGAAGCTTCAGCTGCACTCCCGGATGGAGGCCGTGGTCTACGCGATGCGGGAGAAGATCCTCGAAATCCGGTGACCCCGGCTCCGGCCGCGAGCCGGTGTCAGTCCGCCGCGGAGTCCAGGGCGCGCCCGATCTCCGCGGCCAGCGGTTCCCGCAGCTCCGCCGCCGTCACCCGCTCCAGCCGCACCTGGGTGCAGCCCGTCCAGGAGGCCGCCCCGGCGAGCGCCCGGGCCATGGGCTGCACGGCACCCGGACCGCTCAGGGAGAGCTGGCGGGCCACGAGGGTCGTGCCCTCACGGGCCGGATCGACGCGCCCCCGCAGCTTCCCGCCCGCGAGCAGCGGCATCGCGAAATAGCCGTGCACCCGCTTCGGCCTGGGCACATACGCCTCCAACCGGTGCGTGAAGCCGAATATCCGCTGAGTGCGCGGCCGGTCCCAGACCAGCGAGTCGAAGGGCGAGAGCAGCGTCGTACGGTGGTGGCCGCGGGCGGGAGTCGCGAGGGCTGCCGGATCGGCCCAGGCGGGACGCCCCCAGCCCGCCACCTCCACCGGAACAAGCCCCGAATCGCCCAGGACCGAGACCACCTGCTCCCTCTTCAGACGGTGATAATCGGCCAGATCCGCCTCGGTGGCGACGCCCATCGCGGCGCCCGCCTGGGCCACCAGCCGGCGCACACACTCCCGGTCGCCGAGGTCGTCGTGCAGCAGGTCGTCCGGGATCGCGCGCTCCGTCAGGTCGTACACCCGCTTCCAGCCGCGCCGCTCGGTGCACACCACCTCACCGGTGTCCAGCAGCCACTCCACCGCGATCTTCGTCTCGGACCAGTCGAACCACTCGCCGCCGTTCTTCCCGCCGCCCAGCTCCGTGGTGGTCAGCGGGCCCTCCGCCTTGAGGCGGTCCCGCACCACGGCGCAGGCGCCCTCCCGGTCCGCCAGCTGGTGCCAGCGGTGACCCCGCGCCCGCATCGCGCGCCGCCGGAAGGCGAAGTGCGGCCACTCCTCGACCGGCAGGATGCAGGCCGCGTGCGACCAGTACTCGAACGAGCGACCGCCGCTCCAGTACGCCGACTCCACCGCCGCCCGGCCCACCGGGCCGAGCCGTGCGTAGGCGACCAGCTCGTGCGAGCGGGCCAGCACCGAGATGGTGTCCAGCTGCACCGCGCCCAGGCGCCGGAGCACCCCGCGCACCCCTGCCCGGCGATCGGGCCGGGCCTGTCCTAGCAGCCCCTGGGCGCGCAGGGCGATACGGCGGGCCTCATCGGCGGAGAGAGAGAACTCGGGTTTCATACCCGACACCGTAGGCGCCGCCGCTGACAATCCCCCGGGATCGAGGCGGAAAAGCAGAAGGATCCGTTCGGGCCGGGAGCTCACGACCTGGGGCACGGCAGCCGGTGCACCAGGTCGTCAGCCCGGAAAGTAGGGCGTCTGCATCGGCCGGCCCCAGTCCGAGGGCAGCAGCGCTCCCACCCAGGCGTCATGCCGGGCCCCCCGGTGCACGATCCGCGCCCGCTGCACCCCCTCCATGACGAAGCCCAGCTTGCGTGCGACCGCCCGCGATCCCGCGTTGCCCGCCATCGCGACCCACTCCATCCGATCCACTCCCAGCGCGGCGAACGCCCAGTCGATCACCGCGCGGGCGGCCTCGTCCGTGTACCCCTGGCCGCGCTGCTCCCGCACGGCCCAGAAGCCCAGCTCGGCCTGCCTCTCGGCGGTGCGCAGCACGGCGATCCTGACCAGTCCCATGGAGCCGGCCAGCTCGCCTTCGCGGGTGAAGAATCCGAAGTTGTACATGGTGTCGTCGCGCCAGCCCGCCGGGCTGGTGTGACGCACGAATTCCTCCGCGTGCTCGCGCTCGTACGGGTCGGGCACGGGTATCCAGCGTGGGATCTCCGGATCCTGACAGGCGGCGTACACGGCCTCCTCGTCGCCCTCCTCGAAGGGGCGCAGCAAAAGGCGCGGGGTGCTGAGAGTGGTCGGCTCCATGCCGTCCATTCTCCCGCTCCGGCCCGGCACCTTCCGGATGTCCGGCACGTTGGGGGTACAGAGGCCATCTCCCCTGTCTTACGATGGCCGGTGCGGCGGGGGCCCACTCCGCTGCGCCCGTGCACCAAACCGTGCCAGGCCCGACCGGCAAGGAGTCACCCTACGTGTCCGTCTTCGGCAAGCTCATGCGCGCAGGTGAAGGAAAAATCCTGCGCAAGCTGGACCGCATCGCGCGGCAGGTGAATTCCATCGAAGAGGATTTTGTCGACCTCTCCGACGCTGAGTTGAGGGCTCTCACCGATGAGTACAAGGACCGGTACGCCAAGGGTGAGACCCTGGACGACCTGATGCCGGAGGCCTTCGCGACGGTCCGGGAGGCCGCCAAGCGCGTCCTCGGCCAGCGTCACTACAACGTGCAGGTCCAGGGCGGCGCGGCGCTGCACCTCGGCTATGTCGCCGAGATGAAGACCGGTGAGGGCAAGACCCTGGTCAGCACGCTGCCCGCCTATCTGAACGCCATCTCCGGCGACGGCGTGCACATCATCACGGTCAACGACTACCTCGCCGAGCGTGACTCCGAGTGGATGGGCCGGGTGCACCGCTTCCTCGGCCTCTCGGTGGGCTGCATCCTCGCCAACATGACGCCGGCGCAGCGCCGCGAGCAGTACCACAGCGACATCACCTACGGCACGAACAACGAGTTCGGCTTCGACTACCTCCGCGACAACATGGCCTGGTCGCAGGACGAGCTGGTCCAGCGCGGGCACAACTTCGCGATCGTCGACGAGGTCGACTCCATCCTCGTCGACGAGGCGCGTACGCCGCTGATCATCTCCGGCCCGGCCGACCAGGCAACCAAGTGGTACGGCGACTTCGCCAAGCTGGTGAAGCGGCTGGAGAAGGGCGAGCCCGGCGACACCCGCCTGCAGAAGCCGGAGACCGGCGACTACGAGATCGAAGAGAAGAAGCGCACGGTCGCCATCCACGAGGCCGGGGTCGCCAAGGTCGAGGACTGGCTGGGCATCGACAACCTCTACGAATCGGTGAACACCCCTCTCGTGGGCTACCTGAACAACGCCATCAAGGCGAAGGAGCTCTACAAGAAGGACAAGGACTACGTCGTCATCGACGGCGAAGTCATGATCGTCGACGAGCACACCGGCCGTATCCTCGCCGGCCGCCGGTACAACGAGGGCATGCACCAGGCCATCGAGGCGAAGGAGGAGGTGGACATCAAGGACGAGAACCAGACGCTCGCCACGATCACCCTCCAGAACTTCTTCCGTCTCTACGGCAAGCTCTCCGGCATGACCGGTACGGCGATGACCGAGGCCGCCGAGTTCCACCAGATCTACAAGCTCGGTGTGGTCCCGATCCCGACGCACCGCCCGCTCGCCCGTGCCGACAAGGCCGACCTGATCTACCGCACCGAGGTCGCGAAGTTCGACGCCGTCGTGGACGACATCGCGGAGAAGTTCGAGAAGGGCCAGCCCGTCCTGGTCGGCACCACCTCGGTCGAGAAGTCCGAGTACCTCTCCAAGCAGCTGAACAAGCGCGGCGTGCGGCATGAGGTGCTCAACGCCAAGCAGCACGACAGGGAGGCGGCGATCGTCGCCCAGGCGGGCCGCAAGGGCTCCGTCACGGTCGCGACGAACATGGCCGGCCGTGGCACGGACATCAAGCTCGGCGGCAATCCGGACGACATCGCGGAGCGGGAGCTGCGGACCAAGGGGCTGGACCCGGTCGAGCACGTGGAGGAGTGGGCGGCGGCGCTGCCCGCCGCGCTGGAGCGTGCGGAGAAGGCGGTCGAGACCGAGTTCGCGGAGGTCAAGGACCTCGGCGGGCTGTATGTCCTGGGCACCGAGCGGCACGAGTCGCGGCGGATCGACAACCAGCTGCGCGGCCGTTCCGGACGCCAGGGCGACCCGGGCGAGTCCCGCTTCTACCTCTCGCTGGGCGATGACCTGATGCGGTTGTTCAAGGCGCAGATGGTCGAGCGGGTGATGGCCATGGCCAACGTCCCCGACGACGTGCCGATCGAGAACAAGATGGTGACCCGTGCCATCGCGTCCGCCCAGTCTCAGGTGGAGCAGCAGAACTTCGAGATCCGGAAGAACGTCCTCAAGTACGACGAGGTGCTCAACCGGCAGCGTGAGGTCATCTACGGCGAGCGCCGCCGGGTGCTGAAGGGCGAGGACCTGCAGGAGCAGGTGCTGCACTTCATGGACGACACGATCGACGCCTATGTCCAGGCGGAGACGGTCGAGGGCTTCGCCGAGGAGTGGGACCTCGACCGGCTGTGGGCGGCCTTCAAGCAGCTCTACCCGGTCGAGGTGACCGTCGAAGAGCTGGAGGACGCGGCCGGCGAGCGGGAGGGCATCACCGCCGACTTCATCATCGAGTCCATCAAGGACGACGTCCACGATCAGTACGAGAAGCGCGAGCAGCAGCTCGGCTCGGAGATCATGCGCGAGCTGGAGCGCCGCGTCGTCCTCTCGGTGCTCGACCGGAAGTGGCGCGAGCACCTCTACGAGATGGATTACCTGCAGGAGGGCATCGGCCTGCGTGCCATGGCCCAGAAGGACCCGCTGGTCGAGTACCAGCGGGAGGGCTTCGACATGTTCCAGGCCATGATGGAGGGCATCAAGGAGGAGTCCGTCGGCTACCTGTTCAATCTGGAGGTCCAGGTCGAGCAGCAGGTCGAGGAGGTGCCGGTGCAGGACGAGGCGGCCGGGCCCTCGCTGGAGAAGGAGCCGCGGGAGGCAGTGGCGGCCGGAGCCGCGCCCGCCATCCGCGCGAAGGGGCTGGACGCCCCGCAGCGTCCGGACAGGCTGCACTTCTCCGCCCCCACCGCCGAGGGCGGTGTCGTGGAAGGCGAGCTGGCCACGGCGGACGCACCCGCGGAGGACAGCACGGATGCCGCGGAGGAGGCGGACGCCTCCTCCGACGGCGGTCCGGTGCGCTCCCAGGCCGACGGGATGACGCGTGCGGAGCGCCGGCGCAAGGCCCAGAAGGGCCGCCGCAGGAAGAAGTGACACGGCGCGCCCGGCGGCGCCCGTGAATCATCACCGGGCCGGGCCTGCCACCTCCTCAGCGGGGTGCGGGCCCGGCCCGTCGTCGTTCCCGGACGGCCCGCGGGCCGTCCAGCTCGAAGGCCGCACAGCGCCAGCGGTGGTCCTCGCAGAGTTCGAGGCGGAAGGCCAGCGCCTGCCTCCGGCCGTCCGTGACGATCCGCGCGTACGCCTCGACGACGCCCGAGCGGGGCTGCTGCGCGCCGACCGCCACGACCTCCGGCGTGCTGCGGTCCGCCCCGCGAGGCCGCAGGGGTGCCCGTGGCGCGACCCGGGTCAGTTCGTCGAACGCCTCGCGCCGTACGTGCCCGAGGAGCGTGTGGGCGGGGCGCTGCCCGCTGAGCACGAGCAGCAGCTGCTGGGCGAACCAGTGGTGCGGCCGGGCCTCGCGCCTGCGCTGTACGGCGCTGCCCACCGCCGATTCGGTGGGCCGGGCGCGCCGGGGCTCGGGACGGCGCGTGTCCCGGCGGCCCGGCGGTCCGGTGCGTGAGGGCGCACGAGGTGGCCCCTGACCAGGAGCGCGCGCCTCCCGGGTCTCCCTGAGCTGCCGTGCCTCCCGGCGCTGCGGCGCGCTCCCGCGTGCCGCAGCGCCCTCTGGCGGCAACGCGGACGGTGTCTGTGCGCTGGTGCTGGTCATGGCTCCCCCGCTCCCGGCCGCCCCGGTCGCGGCAGTTGGATACCGGGCAGTAGCTTTTGGGACGGTTGTAGCGGGCGGCCCCGTCGACCGCAACGAGCGGGGGCTTGCCGGGTGGCGTCAAGGCAATTCACCCGTCCAGGGCATCGTGGCGTCCGTGATGACGCGCATCGGCGGTGAGCTGCGGTTTCTCGCCGGTCCGTGAGAAGCCCGGGTGCTCCGGCGGGCCGTATGCTGGCGGATCAGTCGGTACGGCGATACACGAAAGCGGCAGCCATGCGTGTCTATGTCCCCCTGACCCTTCCCGCACTCGCCGAGGCACACCGGGCGGGTGAGCTGGGAGCGGGCATGATCGAGGCGTACGCAGTCACTCCCGGACTGAGGGAGTGGTATCTCTCCGAGCACGTCGAGGAGCTGGAGTACGCGGCGCTCAGCCGGGCGGCCCAGGCGTCCCTGCGCCTCCTCGCGGGCGAGCCGGACGCGGCACGTCGGCGGGTGGTGCTCGCCGTCGAGGCGCCGGAGGGCACGGCGGTCGCCGATCCGGAGCGCGGGCTGGATCCGGCGGCGCTCGGTGAGGTCCGGATCGCCGGTCCCGTGGCGCTGACCGAGGCAGCGGCCGTGCACGTCGACGCCGAGGAGGCCGCGGCGGACGTCGCCGCCGCGGCCGACGCGCTGGGGGCGGCGGACCAGGGCGACGAGGACGCGCAGTTCACCGTGGAGGGCGCGGAGGCGCACGAACTGCTGTGGTTCGCCGTGCAGGAGGTCCCCGGCCTGATCGGCTGAGTCCTTCCTCGCCGGAGCCCCCACCGGAAGACTGCTGTCCGGCTGTCAGACCCGGCGCGTACGGTCGGAGGATGGAACAGCGGAACGGGAGGGCCGGAGGCGCGCCGGCCAGCGCACGCACCGGCATCACGCACATCGTCTGGGACTGGAACGGCACGCTGCTGCACGACGTCCACGCGGTGCTGGAGGCGACGAACGCCTCCTTCGCCGAGCTGGGCCTGCCCTCGATCACGCTGGAGCGGTACCGGGAGCTGTACTGCGTGCCGGTCCCGCGCTTCTACGAGCGGCTGATGGGCCGGACTCCCACCGAGGAGGAGTGGGAGGCGTTGGACAGCTCCTTCCATCGCCACTACTGGCAGCGTTGCGACGGCGTGGCGCTCACGGACGGCGCAGCGGAGCTGCTCGCCGAGCGCCGGCGGGAGGGCCACACCCAGTCCCTGTGCTCGCTGGCTCCGCACGATCTGCTGGTCCCGCTCGTGCGCACGCACGGGATCGACGGGCACTTCCTGCGGGTGGACGGCGCGCTCGGGCCGTCCGGCGGTGGCAAGGCGGATCAGATGGCGCGGCACCTGTCGGCGCTCCAGGAGGTCGATCGGGCTCGCACGGTCGTCGTGGGGGACGCCGTGGACGACGCGCTGGCCGCCGCGCACGCCGGGGTGGGTGCGGTGCTCTACACCGGCGGTTCGCACAGCCGGGCCAGCCTGGCCACGGCCGGTGTCCCCGTGGTGGACACGCTGCTCGACGCCGTAGAGGTGGCCGAGGCGATGGCCTCGGGTCGCCGTCGGCTTACGGCCTCCCCCGCGGCAGGGCGTGGGGGCGCAGGGGAGGCCGTTGTCCCGTAGCCGCTCGCCGGCCCGTCGGGCACGGGTCCGGCCCCCCGCGCCAGGCAGATGTCCCGCCGGTGTCCTGCCTGTCCAGAGCGTCCAACTTCACAACCGGGTTTGTACACATAAGCCCATGACGGATCCGCCCAGAAGGGTAATCTTACGCGCGTGATCAGCGCTATAGCCATCGAAGGCCCTCAGGCCCTCACCCGTGCTCCCAGCGCGACAGCGCTCGGGCTGCCGCTGTTCATCCCCGTGGCATAACGTCGGTATGGCGCGGGCACCCCGCGCCATGACGTGTTGCCCGCCGAACCGAACGTCGCGCAAAGGCGCGCGGCAGGGAGCCAGAGGACATGCAGACCAAGCTGGACGAAGCAAAGGCCGAGCGGCTCGTGGAAGCCGCCCGGGTATCCGAGCAGAGCCCGCTCGCGGGCCATCCGGCCCAGGGTCCCGGGGCGGGGTCGCTCGGGGACGAAGCGCTCGCCATGTACCTCCAGCGCTACTACCTGCACACCGCGCCCGAGGACCTCACCGACCGTGACCCGGTCGACATCCTCGGCGCCGCCCTCGCCCACCACCGTCTTGCGCAGGAACGCCCCCAGGGCACGGCGAACGTCCGCGTCTACACCCCCACCGTCGACGAGAACGGCTGGACCTGCAGTCATACGGTCGTGGAGGTCGTCACCGACGACATGCCCTTCCTCGTCGACTCGGTGACCAACGAGCTCTCCCGGCAGGGCCGCGGCATCCACGCCGTCATCCACCCGCAGATCACCGTCCGCCGGGATGTGACCGGCAAGCTGCTGGAGGTGCTCGACACCGGCCGCGACACCCGCCTCCGCGCCGGTCTCGGCGCGGAGGCCGAGGAGCTGCCGCACGACGCGGTCACCGAATCATGGATCCACGTCGAGATCGACCGCGAGACGGACCGGGAGGACCTCAAGCAGATCAACGGCGATCTTCTGCGCGTCCTCTCCGATGTCCGCGAAGCGGTCGAGGACTGGTCGAAGATGCGCGAGGCGGCTCTGCGCATCGCCGCGGAACTGCCCTCGGAGCCCACCGCCGACGACGTACGCGACCTGGAGATCGAGGAGGCCAGGGAGCTGCTGGAGTGGCTCGCCGACGACCACTTCACCTTCCTGGGGTACCGCGAGTACGAGCTGGAGATCGACAAGACCAACGGCGAGGAGGAGCTGCTGCTCAGCGCCGTCCCCGGCACCGGGCTGGGCGTCCTGCGCTCCGACCCCCGGCACACGGACTCCGAGGGGCACCCGGTCTCGCCGTCCTTCAACAGGCTGCCCGCCGATGCCCGGGCGAAGGCGCGTGAGCACAAGCAGCTGGTACTGACCAAGGCCAACAGCCGGTCCACGGTGCACCGGCGTTCGTATCTCGACTACGTCGGTGTGAAGAAGTTCGACGCCGACGGGAATGTCGTCGGTGAGCGGCGCTTCCTGGGGCTGTTCTCCTCCTCGGCCTACACCGAGTCGGTCCGCCGGGTCCCCGTCATCCGCCGGAAGGTGGCCGAGGTGCTCTCCTCGGCCGGTTTCACACCGGACAGCCACGACGGGCGCGACCTGCTGCAGATTCTGGAGACCTACCCGCGCGACGAGCTGTTCCAGACTCCGGTCGAGCAGCTGCGCAACATCGTCACCTCGGTGCTCTACCTGCAGGAACGCCGCAAGCTGCGGCTGTACCTGCGCCAGGACGAGTACGGCCGGTACTACTCCGCGCTCGTCTACCTCCCCCGGGACCGCTACACCACGGGCGTGCGGCTGCGCCTCGTCGATATCCTCACCGAGGAACTGGGCGGCACCAGTGTCGACTTCACCGCCTGGAACACCGAGTCGATCCTCTCCCGGCTGCACTTCGTCATCCGTGTCAAACCCGGCAGCCGGCTTCCCCGGCTGACGGACGCGGAGACCGAGCGGATCGAGTCCCGCCTCGCCGAGGCCGCCCGCTCCTGGGCCGACGGCTTCAACGAGGCGCTTCTCGCCGAGTGCGGCGAGGAGCAGGCCGCCGAGCTGAGCCACCGCTACGCCCACGCCTTCCCCGAGGGTTACAAGGCCGACTTCCCCCCGCGCGCCGCCGTCGCCGACCTGCAGTACCTCCAGCGGCTCTCCACCGAGGGGGACTTCGCCCTCAGCCTGTACGAGCCGGTGGGTGCGGCGGCGGGCGAGCGCCGGTTCAAGATCTACCGCACCGGTCAGCCGGTCTCCCTCTCCGCGGTCCTGCCCATCCTGCAGGCCCTGGGTGTCGAGGTCATCGACGAGCGGCCGTACGAACTGCGCTGCGCCGACCGCAGCAAGGCGTGGATCTACGACTTCGGGCTGCGTATGCCCACCACCCAGACGAAGGAGTTCGGCGACGACGCCCGCGACCGCTTCCAGGAGGCGTTCTCCGCCGTCTGGTACGGCCGGGCGGAGAACGACGGCTTCAACAGCCTGGTGTTCTCGGCCGGGCTCGGCTGGCGGCAGGCGATGGTGCTGCGCGCCTACGCCAAGTACCTGCGGCAGGCGGGCGCGACCTTCAGCCAGGACTACATGGAGGACACCCTCCGCCGGAACGTCCACACCACCCGGCTGCTGGTCAACCTCTTCGAGGCCCGGATGTCCCCGGAGCGCGCCTCCGCCGGACACGAGCTGACCGACGGCCTGCTGGAGGAGCTGGAGGGCGCGCTCGACCAGGTCGCCAGCCTGGACGAGGACCGCATCCTGCGGGCCTTCCTGACGGTCATCAAGGCGACGCTGCGCACCAACTACTTCCAGTCCGACAGCCTCGGCGAGCCGCACGGTTACGTGTCGATGAAGCTGGACCCGCAGCGCATCCCCGAACTGCCCGCCCCTCGCCCGGCGTACGAGATCTGGGTCTACTCCCCGCGCGTCGAGGGCGTCCACCTGCGCTTCGGCAAGGTGGCGCGCGGCGGCCTGCGCTGGTCCGACCGCCGGGAGGACTTCCGTACGGAGATCCTGGGCCTGGTCAAGGCGCAGGAGGTGAAGAACACCGTCATCGTGCCGGTCGGCGCCAAGGGCGGCTTCGTCGGCAAGCGGCTCCCCGACCCGTCCGTGGACCGGGACGCCTGGCAGGCCGAGGGCATCGCCTGCTACCGGACGTTCATCTCGGGCCTGCTGGACATCACCGACAACCTCGTCGGCGGCGAGGTGGCACACCCCACCGACGTGGTGCGGCACGACGGCTCCGACACCTACCTGGTCGTCGCCGCGGACAAGGGCACCGCGAAGTTCTCCGACATCGCCAACGAGGTGGCGGTCGCGTACGGCTACTGGCTCGGTGACGCGTTCGCCTCCGGCGGCTCGGCGGGCTACGACCACAAGGGCATGGGCATCACCGCGCGCGGCGCCTGGGAATCGGTCGCACGGCACTTCCGCGAGCTGGGTCACAACACCCAGACCGAGGACTTCACCGTCGTCGGGGTCGGCGACATGTCGGGTGACGTCTTCGGCAACGGCATGCTGCTCTCCGAGCACATCCGGCTGGTGGCCGCCTTCGACCACCGGCACATCTTCCTCGACCCGAACCCGGACGCGGCCACTTCGTACGCCGAGCGCCGCCGCGTCTTCGAGCTGCCCCGCTCCTCCTGGGCGGACTACGACACGCAGTTGCTGTCGGCGGGCGGCGGCATCCACCCGCGCAGCGCGAAGTCCGTACCGATCACCCCGCAGGTGCGGGCGGCGCTCGGCATCGACGCCGGAGTCACCAAGATGACCCCGGCAGAGCTGCTGAAGGCAATCCTGAGCGCCGAGGTCGACCTGCTGTGGAACGGCGGCATCGGCACGTACGTCAAGGCGTCCACCGAGACGCACGCCGACGTGGGGGACAAGGCGAACGACTCCATCCGGGTGGACGGAAGGGATCTGCGGGTCAAGGTCGTCGGCGAGGGCGGCAACCTGGGCATGACCCAGCTGGGCCGCATCGAGTTCGCCACCAGGGGCGGCAGGCTCAACACCGACGCGATCGACAACAGCGCGGGCGTGGACACCTCCGACCACGAGGTGAACATCAAGATCCTGCTCAACCAGGTCGTGACGAACGGCGACATGACCGTCAAGCAGCGCAACACGCTGCTGGCCGAGATGACCGACGAGGTCGGCGCGCTGGTCCTGCGCAGCAACTACGCGCAGAACGCCGCGCTGAGCAACTCCATGGAGCAGGCGGCGAGTCTCCTCCAGGCCAACCAGCGCCACATGCGGAGGCTGAGCAAGGAGGGCAAGCTCGACCGGGGCCTGGAGTTCCTGCCGAGCGACAAGCAGATCCGCGAGCGGCTGGCGAGCGGCCAGGGCCTGACCCAGCCGGAGCTGGCGGTCATGCTCGCCTACACCAAGATCACGCTGACCGAGGAGCTCGTCGAGGGCACCCTGCCCGACGACCCGTACCTCGAGCGGCTGCTGCACGCCTACTTCCCGAAGCCGCTGCTGGAGCGCTTCACCGCCGAGGTGGACACCCACCCGCTGCGCCGCGAGATCATCACGACGGTGCTGGTCAACGACACAGTGAACACCGGCGGTTCGACCTTCCTGCACCGGATGAAGGAGGAGACCGGAGCCTCCACGGAGGAGATCGTCCGGGCGCATACCGCGGCCCGCGACATCTACGGACTCGGTGCCATCTGGGACGAGGTCGAGGCGCTCGACAACGTCGTGCCCGCCGGGACGCAGACGCGCATGCGGCTGCACTCGCGCCGGCTCGTGGAGCGCGCGGCCCGCTGGCTGCTGAACAACCGGCCGCAGCCGCTGCTGCTCGCCGACACCATCGAGGTGTTCCGCGACCGGGTGGCCGAGGTGTGGGAGGGGCTGCCCAAGCTCCTCAAGGGCGACGACCTCGTCTGGTACGAGAAGATCTACGACGAGCTGGCCGGAGCGGGCGTCCCGGCGGAACTGGCCCGGCGGGTGGCGGGCCTCTCGGCCGCCTTCCCGGCGCTCGACGTCGTCGCGGTCGCGGGCCGTACGGGCAACGACCTGCTGGATGTCGCGGCCGTCTACTACGACCTGGCGGACCGCCTGGCCATCACCCAGCTGCAGGAGCGGGTGGGCGAGCTGCCGCGTGCGGACCGCTGGCAGTCCACGGCACGCGCAGCCATCCGTGAGGACCTCTACGCGGCGCACCAGTTGCTCACGGCCGACGTTTTGGCGGCGGGGAACGGCACACCGACGGCGGAGGACCGGTTCGCCGCATGGGAGGAGAAGAACTCCGCGATCCTCGCACGCGCACGGGCCACGCTGGACGAGATCCACGCCTCGGACACCTTCGACCTGGCCAACCTGTCGGTCGCGATGCGGACGATGCGGACGCTGCTGCGCTCGAACCGCTGAGTCTTCCGAGCCGGCGGGCGCTCTGATCCGGGCGCCCTGATCCGGGCGCCCTGATCGGGTGGACGGGCAGGATGCGGCGGTACGGCCATGGGCCGACTGCCGCATCCTGTCCTCCGTACGGGCCACGGCGGCGAGCGCTGCCTGGCACACAGGTACGTTTTGCGTACTTTCAGGCAGGTGGCACCCGAGACCCTCACCACCCAGGCTCGCCGCACGCCTGCGAGCGGCGGCCGCGCGACCGAGCGCGACAGCTACTTCGACAACGCGAAGTTCCTGCTGGTTCTCCTCGTGGTGGCCGGACACAGCTGGGCTCCACTGATGGAGCAGATGAACGCGGTGAAGGCCGCGTACCTCTTCGTCTACGCCTTCCACATGCCGGTCTTCGCCCTGCTCTGCGGCTACTTCTCGCGCCGCTTCAGCGGCACCCCGGAGCAGATCCGGAAGCTGGCCACCGGGGTGCTGCTGCCCTATCTGCTCTTCGAGACCGTCTATGCGGCCATGTACGCGCTGGCCTGGGACGAGCCCTTCTCGGTCACTCCGACCGAGCCGCGCTACCTCACCTGGTTCCTGGTGGCGCTCTTCCTGTGGCGGCTGACGGCGGCGCTGTGGCAGGCCGTGCGGTACCCCGTCGCCGTGGCCGTGCTGATCTCGCTCGCCGCGGGGCTCACCAGCGTCGGTGACGAGCTGGCGCTGCCCCGAGTGCTCCAGTTCCTGCCGTGGTTCGTGCTCGGCCTCCGCCTGCGGCCGGAGCATTTCCGGTCACTGCAGACCGTCCTCGCCCGGCGGCTGGCCCTGCTCGTGGTGCTGGGCGCGGCTGCGGGCGCCTACTGGCTGGCGCCGAGGGTCCGCGCAGGGTGGCTGCTGATGCAGTTCAGCAGCGCTGAGCTGGCGGTGTCGCCCGGCAGATATCTGGCGGTGCGGCTGGCGCTGTTCGCCCTCACCGCCGTGCTCGGTGCGGCCTTCCTCGCCCTGGTGCCTGCCCGCACCACGGCCTTCACGCTGCTCGGAGCGGTCACGCTCTACCCGTATCTGCTGCACGGGCTGCTGGTGAAGATCCTGCAGGGGGCCGGGGCATATGACCTCCTGGCGCGCGGTGGGGTACTGGTTGCCGCTCTGCTCACGGTGGTGATGATGACGGTGGCGGTGCTGATGTGCGGGGTACCGGTACGGCGTGCGCTGGGACCGCTCGTGGAGCCGCGGATTCCGGACTGGCTGTGGCGCACCCCCGCACGGGCCCCGGAGGCGGGGGAGCCGGCGGCGGCAGCCGTGCCTCCCGGGCAGGTGCTCAGCCGCAGCCGCCGGAGCCCTTCCGAACCCCCATAGACACGCTGTGCAGTCGCATGAATACTCTGTGTATGCAGGATTGAACGGGGGATGGCCACTGCTCGTCCCGCCGTGGAATCTTCGGTATGCACCCGTACCGAACGCCCCGTCACACGGCGGTCGCCCCTATACAGGCAACAGTCGCACCATCCCCCCGAGGAGGCCTCCCATGACAGCAGCAGCCACCGCTTCCGCAGCCGAGGAGCTGCCCGTACCACGGTCGTTCCACGATGTGCCGGGCTGGTTCTACAACACCGATCTCGTCCTCTTCGACTGGTTCCTGTCCCGGCAGAAACGTCTCGGCCAGCGTGGCGACCTGCTGGAGATGGGCGCCTACATGGGGAAGAGCGCTGTGCTGATGCGCTCCTATCTGCGTGACGACGAGCTGTTCACCGTCTGTGACCTCTTCGACTCGGACGCGCCGGACGAGCACAACAAGCGGGAGATGCGCGGCTCGTACTCCACTCTCACGCGTCGCTCGTTCGAGACCAACTTCCTCTCCTTCCACGACGAACTGCCGCGCATCATCCAGGCGCCCACCCTCGTGGTGCCCGAGCAGGTGACGGCGGACAGCTGCCGTTTCGTGCACGTCGACGCCTCGCATCTGTACGAGCATGTGCAGCCCGACATCGCCGCCTCGCGCCAGGTGCTGTCCGAGGACGGCCTCGTGGTGCTCGACGACTACCGCTCCAGCCACACGCCGGGTGTCGCCTGCGCCACCTGGCAGGCTGTGCTGGAGGGAGGGCTGCGGCCGGTCTGCGTCAGCAACAACAAGTTCTACGGCACCTGGGGCAACCCCGGCCCGATACAGGATCAGCTGCACGCGGAGCTGAAGGAGCGGGGCGACTTCTGGCTGCAGTGGCAGGACGTGGCCGGGCACCGGCTGCTGCTGGTCGGCGGCGGCAAGGCCGCACCGCCGCCGCTCCCGCTCTCCCGGCACGCGAACGCGCCCGGAGGAGAGGCCGGCTCCGGACCGGAGAAGGGCACGGGGGCTCGGAAGCCCGGCACGAGTGGCGGGCCGGCGGCGAGGCCGGCGGCTCCGGGCGCGTCGCGCCGCCCCCGCTCGCGGGCGCGGCGGGTGGCGATCGATGTGCTTCCGCCGGCGCTCACCCGCGCGCTGCTGCGTGCCCGGAAGCAGCGCGGCCGCTGACGGCCTGGGGGGCGCGAGCGTACGGAGACGGGTGCAAGCGTACGGAGCGCGAGCGTGCGGAGCGCGAGCGTACGGAGAGGGGCCGGTCCGGGGCGCGGGTAGCTCAGTTGCGTGGTGTGATAGTCGGATATTAGGCCACATAGGCTCATGTGGTGTGACGATCAGCCAACACGCCCGGCACAGTCGAGGACAGCGGACGCTTCCTGGCCGACAGTCGGAAACCATCCTGCTGCTGTCAGCGAGCGTTTGTCCCGTCGCTCGGCGGGTACCCCGCGCCGCGTGTCCGCCAAGGAATGGTGCTCATGCCACGTCTCAGCGTCATCGTCCCCGTCTTCAAGGTCCAGGGTTACCTCCGCGAATGTCTGGACTCCATCGTCGGCCAGTCGTTCACCGATGTGGAGATCATCGCCGTCGACGACCACTCGCCCGACGGCTGCGGCCGAATCCTGGACGAGTACGCCGCCCGGGAGCCCCGGTTCACGGTTCTCCACCTGCCGTCCAACGTCGGCCTGGGTCGCGCCCGCAACGCGGGCGCGGCCCAGGCGCGCGGCGACTACCTCCTCTTCCTCGACAGCGACGACAGCTATCTGGAGGGTGCCCTGGAGGCCGTCGCCGCGCAGCTGGAGGCGTGCGGGGAGCCCGACGTCCTGGTCTTCGACCACGTCCGCTCCTACTGGTGGAACGGCGTACGGCCGAGCGTCTTCGGCGAGCAGCTGGCCGCGCCGGGCACCGGCACGGCCAGTGCCTTCGAGAACCCGGACCTGCTCCGGCTCTTCGCCGTGGCCTGGAACAAGGCCTATCGCCGCGAGTTCTACCAGCACCACGCGTTCGCGTTCGAGCCCGGTCTCTACGAGGACGCGCCACTCGCCTACGAGGTGATGATCTCCGCCCGCAGCATCGGCTGCCTGCCGCGCGCCTGCGTCAGCTACCGGCAGCGCCCGCAGGGCGCGATCACCCGCTCCCCGGGCCGGAAGCACTTCGACATCTTCCCCCAGTACGAGTCGCTGTTCGCCTTCCTGGACGCCCGCCCGGAGCTGGACGAGCTGAGGCCCGTCCTGTTCGAACGGATGATCAGCCACTATCTGTTCTGCGTCGCACGTCCGGACCGGGTGCGCCCGTCCGACAGGCGGGCCTACTTCCGTGCCGCCGCGCGGCACTACCACCGGTTCCGTCCCACCGGATTCCGGCCGCCCGGCGGCATCGAGGGCGCCGCCTTCCGGCTCCTGGCGAGCCGCTCCTACACCGCCTACGCCACGCTGGAGAACGCCAAGCGGGGCCGCAGATCGCTGCTGAAGAGGGCTCGCCGGGGGCGGCACGCGCTGGGCAGGCCCGCGTACCGGATGTACTACCGGCTTCAGCGGCGGCTGCCGCTGGACAAGCGGCTCGCCGTCTACAGCGCCTACTGGGACCGCGGAGTCACGTGCAATCCGGCCGCCGTCCAGCGCAAGTGCGCGGAACTCGTCCCGCAGATCCACGGCGTGTGGGTGGTACGCCGCAGCGCGGTGCCCGACCTGCCGCCGGGGACCGACTACGTGCTGCCGCGCTCCCGCCGCTACTGGCAGCTGATGGCGCGCGCCACCTATTTCGTCAACAACGTCAACTTCCCGGACACCGTGGTCAAGCGCCGGGGCCAGATCCACCTGCAGACGCACCACGGCACCCCGCTCAAGCGCATGGGGCTGGACCAGCAGCCGCACCCCGCCGCGGGCATGGACTTCCGCGGGCTGCTGCGGCGGGCCGCCCGCTGGGACTTCAGCATCTCCGCGAACCCGCACTCCACGGAGGTCTGGGACCGGGTCTACCCCAGCGCCTACGAGCACCTGGAGAGCGGCTATCCGCGCAACGACGTCCTTTCCACCGCCACCGGGCAGGACGTGCTCGCCGCCCGGGACGCCCTGGGCATCCCCCAAGACCGGATCGCGCTGCTCTACCTGCCGACGATGCGGGACTACCGCAAGGGGTTCGTGCCCCTCGCCGACCTGGGGCAGCTGAGCCGGCAGCTGGGTGAGGACTTCGTCCTGCTGGTGCGCACCCACTACTTCTACGGCGACGACCGGGCGCTGCTGGAGCTGCACGAGCGCGGGCTGCTGGTGGACGTGTCGCGCCATCCGAGCGTGGAGCAGCTGTCGCTGGCCTCGGACGCGCTGATCACGGACTATTCCTCGGTCATGTTCGACTACGCGGCACTGGACCGTCCGATGGTGATCTACGCCCCCGACTGGGCCGCCTACCGTGCCTCCCGTGGCGTCTACTTCGACCTGCTCTCCGGCCGCCCCGGCGAGACACCCGGTGCCCTGGCCCGGACCGAGGACGAGCTGGCCCGGGTGTTCACCTCCGGGGCTTGGCGGGGGCCGGAGGCGGAGGAGCTGCGGAGGGCGTTCCGCGAGCGCTTCAGCACGTACGACGACGGGTACGCGGCCGAGCGCGTGGTCCGCCGCGTGTTCCTGGGCGAGGACGTCGCGGCGCTGCCGCCGGTGGTGCCGATGGCCGACCGGCACCCGGCGCCGCCCGCGCGGCAGGCCGAGCCGCCGCCACCACCGAAGGTCCCCCTCCGGTCACTCCCGTAAGAGGCTGTCGGGTGACCTCCGATGGGAAAGCGGACGCGGTCCGGTGCGTGCCAGGGCGTGGCCGCCCGATCTGAGGTCACCCGACAGCCTCTGAGCGGCGGCTCACTCCCCGGCCTCTCCGTACGGCTCGGCGCCGGGCCCGGTCTCCCCGCCGGGCCCGGTCTCCCCAACCGGCTCGGCCTCCCCGCCGCGGGGGGCATCGGGCTTGCTGCCGGACTTGCCCCCCTGCTTCCCCGCCCCGCCCGGCGCGTCCCCCGCCGCGAGCATCCGGTCCACCACCCGCGCCGCGGCCCGCCCGTCGTCCAGATCGCAGAACGCCTGCTGGAACTCCGCGTACCGCGCGGTGTGCTCCGCGGCCACCGCCTCCACCTCCCGCAGCGCCGCGATCACATCCGCCGAGCCGGACAGCAGGGGGCCGGGCGCCCGCTCCGCGAAGTCGAAGTAGAAGCCGCGCAGCACATCGCGGTAGCGCTCCAGGTCGTAGGTGAAGAAGAGCATCGGGCGCCCGGTGTGCGCGAAGTCGAACATCAGCGACGAGTAGTCGGTGACCAGGACATCGGCGATCAGCAGCAGCTCCGCGATGTCCGGCCAGGCGGAGACGTCGCGCACGAACCCGTCGCCCGTGCCGGGCACCGCGTCCGCCACCAGGTAGTGCTTGCGCACCAGCAGCACATGGTCGGCGCCGAGCGCGGAGCGGGCCGCGTCCAGTTCGAGACGCAGGTCGAACTTGCAGTTGCTCTGGTCGAAGCGGCTGTCGTCCCGCCAGGTCGGCGCGTACAGCACGACCCGCTTGTCCGGCGGAATGTCCAGCGCCTCGCGCACCTCCTCGGCATGCTTGTGCCGGTCGGCCGCGTAGAGCAGGTCGTTGCGCGGATAGCCGGATTCCAGGATCTCGCCCTGGTAGCCGAACGCCCGGCGCAGAATCGGGGTGCTGAAGCGGTTGGGTGAGAGCAGGAAGGACCATTCGGCGGCCCGCCGGGGGAGCCCCGACAGATAGTCGTGGTTGGCGAAGCTGGACCCGGCCAGATCGAGCCCGATCCGTTTCAGCGGGGTGCCGTGCCAGGTCTGTACGGCCGTCTGCCCCTCCCGCCGCACGAACCAGCGCGGGAAGTGGGTGTTCCCCACCAGCCAGCGGCTGCGGGCGAGCGCCTCGTGCCACTCCGCGCTGCCCATGGCGACGGTACGGGCGCCCGCGGGCACGGCGGCCTGCCCGTCACGTACCGCCCACAGGTGCTCCACCCCGGTGTCCCGGTGCCGCAGTTCCTCGTACAGCGCGCGTGGCGAATCCGAGAACTGGCGGCCGTCGAAGCTCTGGTAGAGCACCGCGTCGCGCAGCGGTCGGCGCCGGGCAGCCGGATAGCACACGCTGCTCAGCCGGTGCTGCTGGTACGCGCCCTGTTCCCGGGGCCCGAGGACGGAGCCGGACAGCAGGAACAGCCGGTCGTGGAAGCGCCGCTCCAGCGTGTAGTCGCGGTCGGCCTGATAGCTGGACGGCAGTGCGGCGTGCAGCGCGGGCCGTAGCCGCAGGGGCACGTCGGCCGTACGGTGCTCGGCACCCGCCACCCGCAGGAACGGGTACCAGCGGCCCTGGCGCAGCGGCAGCCCGCCGGGCGCACCGCTCGACGGGCGGAGGCGGGCGGTGAAGCGGTCGCCTTCCCGCTCGACCGGGACGGCCACCTCCTCCCGGTGGCCGCTGTGCTGCCAGACCAGATCCCGGGCGCCACGCATCCGGCCCGGATAGCTGCCGGACAGCACGAGTTCGCCCCCGGTGCTCCACTCCATCGTGTCGACGACGGGGTGGACCGTCCGGTCGGTGAGCACCAGGTGGCCCGCGGTGTCCGGGCCCAGGCACAACTCGCGGGGCACGCCGCCGAGCCGGGCGTCGGGGCCGAGCGGATAGTGGCCCGGCGGGGAGTCACCCGGCGCCACGATCCGGCAGGTGGTGCCGTCCTCCAGGACCAGGGCCGCGCGCCAGAGGTCGGACGTGCGGGCCCCCCGTACGGGCGCGGGCGGTGCGGAGCGCTCTGCCGGACGCGGTGCGGCGGCGCCGTCCTCCGGTGTGCGGCCGGGGTCTGCCGCGTCCCGGTCTGCCGCGTCCCGGTCTGCGGCGTCCCGGCCCGCGGTGTCCTCTGCCGCGTCGCCGCCGCTCTCCCGCGGCGCGCGGATCCGGGCCAGCTCCGCCAGCGGCACCCGCACGGTGAACCTGGTCCAGCCGTCCCCCGCCGCGCCCTCGGTACGCACCGGGTACTCGGCCGATCTTCCGGTGCGCTGGTGTCCGGCCCGGAACACCACCGGACGGTGCCGTTCGCGGACCGTGCCCGTCAGCTCCAGCGTCTCCCCGTCCGAGCGGTGGTCCTCCAGCCGTGCCACCGTCTCCTCCACCGAAAGCCGCAGCCACCCGCGCCGGAAGGCGGGCACGATCCGGAGCCCGTCGCCGAGGTCGCGCGCCGGTGGCTGCGCCCCGGAGCCGTCGCCGCCCGGCTCGATCCGGCCGCGCCGCAGCAGGCCGCCGCTGACCACCGCGATGACCGGGGTCCAGGTGTGGGGGCGGGCGGCGCCACCCCCACCTCCACGGTTACCGCCACCGCCGTCACCGTCGCCGGGGGAGCGGAGCAGCCGCGCCGGATCGAGGGTGATCTCGAAACCGGAGGCGTCATAGCAGTGCAGCCGCTGCCGTGAGTTCCGGGTCGCGTCCGGCGCCGGGACGGTACGGACACGCAGCGGCGTCCGGCGGCGGCTTCCCTTCTGACGCAGCCAGGCGATCTTGCGGGAGTCGCGGCGGCGCCCGGCGTCGACGGAGCGCACATACGCGTAGCCGCGCAGCAGCAGCGTGCCGTCGGGCTGCCAGCGGGCCTCCCGCAGCCGGGTGATCAGCGGCAGGTCGTCGGTCTTCGGGCGGGCGGTCCGGCGGGGGACGGGGATCTCCCGGCCGTCCGGGTGCTGGTACGCGGCGCGGCGGGCCCGCATGCCGTGCGTACGGAACACCCTCGGGTTGTCCCGTTCGAACGCGAGTGCGTCGAGCAGGTCGGCGGTGCGGCGCTCGCCGATCAGGTGCCACTTCATCCGCAGGCCGACCGGGAGCGACGCGAGGACCGCCGGGTCGACGCGGGAGACGAAGTCCGAGGCGAGGACGGTGAACAGCCCCTGGAAATCCGGGCTGCTCCGGGGCAACGCCTTGATGAAGGGCACCATGTCGCCGGTGAGCACGGAGGCGTCGTAATGCCGCTTCGCCGCCCAGCCGTCCCCGCTCGCGCCCTTGTCCTTGCCCGCGCCGGTGGCCTCACTTCCGTGCGCGGCCAGGAGACGGCTCACTCCGTCGACCACTGCCAGCCGGTCACGCAGCGCCCCGCTGTCGCTGCCGGGGCGGGCGGGGACGCCGCCGGGCAGCTCGCGCCAGTGGTAGACGTGGTCGCTCAGTACGTCCACCGCCTCGGCGAGGTAGTGCGCGGGGAGCGTGACGAGGGTGTCCTCCTGCACGGGGCCGTCCGGCCAGACGGGGAAGCCGTGCCGCTCCCAGAACGTGCGGCGGAAGACCTTGTTCCAGACGGGCCGGTCCTGGGCCAGTGCGGGATGCCGGGTGATGTGGGTGCCCCGGCGGGTCCGCTCCATCGGCTTACGGAAGCCCTCGGCCTGCACGGCACTTGCCTGCACCCCGCCCGCCGTGCCCACGCCCGCCCACGGCAGCCGCAGCACGTTGCCCGTGGCGAAGTCCGACCCCGTGTCGTCCAGGCTGCCCACCAGCAGGGCGTAGGCGTCCGGCGGCAGCGTGTCAGACGGATTGACGAAGGCCAGATACACGCTTTCCGGGTCGGAGTGCCGCAGACCCGTCGCACGTGCCTCACCCAGCCCGCCGCCCCTGTCCTGCCGCACCACGCGGAACCGGCTGTCGGCCGCGGCGAATCCGGCGGCGGCCCGGCCCGCCGCCTCGGCCGCCTCGGCGTCACCGTCGGCGGCGGCTGCCGTCACGAGCACGACCTCCAGGTCCGCCATCGCCTGCGCGGCGAGCGAGCGCAGGCACTCCAGGAGATGGCCTCCGGCATGGTGGACGGGGACAACGACGGAGAGACGGGGACTCATCGGGGCACACGACCGTTCGTTGACAGCGGACTTCTGCACACTGCTCAACCCCGCCACGGCGAGAGGGTCACGCTGGTCCACCATCCGGGTGAGCGGCGAGCAGGCCGGGAGCTGCACCGGTCGGTGCTTTTGCCACGATCCGGTGCTTCGTGCGGTCAAAGCGTCGACCGATCCAGGTGTGTTTCTCGGATCGCCGCGGCGATCCGAGAAACACGGCGTCAGTCACCCCACCGTGTGCAGCCGTTCCGCCGTCGTGCGCGCCCAGCGGCGCAGTTCCGGGAGCCGTTCGGGGGCGGTGACCGCGCTGCGGTGGACGAAGTCGCCGCTGTCGCCCCGGCGGAGCAGCGGGCGGTAGCCGTTGGCGGCCAGCAGCTCGGGGGTGAGGCCGGTGCGGCGGGTGAGCGCGCCGTCCAGGTGCACGAACTCGGGGCGGGCGCGGTCGAGTACGTAGCGGCGCAGCCGGGCCATGTCGTGTGCGGCGTAGGCGGCGGCCACCTGGGGGTCGGTCCCGCCGGTGAGCCCCAGGATCTGCTGCGCGCCCGGTGCCGGTGGGCCCGCTCTCCCGGCGGCCAGCAGCGCGCCGCCCGGCGCGGGCAGGGCGACGGTGCTGCGCTCCAGACCCAGCCGGTGCGCGTATGCGGCGAACATGCCGCCGTACCGCTGGGCGGTGAAGGACAGCGAGGGGCCCTGGGGCGGCGCGGGCCGTGCCGTGAGGGAGAGGGCAAGGCCGCCGGCGACGGCGAGCGCCACCGCCGCCCGTGCGTAAGGACGTTCGGCCTGTCGCAGCAGCAGGCACGCTCCCCGGCGGAACCGTCCGCCACGGACGAGGGCGAGAGCGAGCACGACTGCTGTGACCAGTGCGGCAGCCGTGGCCCCGGGCGGCGGCTCGGTGCGCGGAAACCAGTGGCCGAAGGAGGCGTGCCACCAGAGCAGTCCGATCCCGCAGGGCACGCAGAAGGCGAGCCCGTACGCCCCCATGCCGCGCGCCACCGTGGCGAGGCGGGCATGGCGCAGGCCGGACCGGAGCAGGCCGGACCGGAGCAGAGCGGGCCCGAGCAGGGCCAGGGCCGGAAAGACGGCGGCGATCCCCGCCGTGTCGGTACGCGCGCTGACCGCCAACGCGGCGAACAGACCCGCGGCCGCGGCCGTGCGCGGGCTCAGCAGCCGCCCTCGGGCCAGCCCTCGTACCAGGGTGCAGGTGAACAGTGCGAGGGCGAGCGCGTACAGCGGGCTCGCCAGACCGGAGAAGAGCCAGCGGACCACGGGCAACGGCACGGCCAGCGCCCCGGCCGCCAGCAGGACCACCGGCCAGCCTCGCCGGTGGGTCAGCGCCCGAGCCGTGCCCGCGACGGCGGCCAGGACGCCCGCCGTGCACAGCAGCGCCAGCAGCTTGGGGAACCAGACGTGGTCGGGGACCCCGGACAGCGAGCCGTGGTCGAACAGGGCCAGCCGTCGTCCGAGTACCAGCAGGCCCAGCCAGCCTGGTCCGGCGAACCCCTCGGATGGTTCGGCGCCCGGTTGCGGGACGGCACCCAGACCCTCGTCGAGGCTGCGCGCGTAGGCGAACGTGACGGCGGCCTCGTCCGCGACCCACGGGCCGAGCCGCAGGGCCTGGGCACCGACCAGCGCGGTGCCCGCGGCCACCGCCGCGGCCTCCGCACGGTGGGCGGCCCACCCGTCCGCCCATCGGGCCCGCACCGCGCGGGTGCCGGAGGACACGTGCGGGCGGGGGCGTACGACGGCTGGGTTCGTCATGCTCGGCACAACTGGGCAGCGGGGAAGGGGTTACTCGGCCTCCCCCGGTCCGGTGAGCGGATAAGCCCACCTGGCGCAGTTCCCTCCACGTATGCGCCATGCCGCGCGCAGACACCGCGCTACCGCCGGTCCCCTCGGCTGACCGCCGAACAGTCGCTGCTGCGCGCACGCGCCTGCGTGCTGTCGGCACCACCGCGCGCGAGTTCCCGCCGTGTCGGGGGAGGGAAGCAGGTGGGTCGGCTGGCCGCCGGGCAGGCACCGGCTTCGCGTACACGCGGGCGGCGCGCCTGGGCGCCAGCGTGGCGCGGTTCAGCGCGTACGGCCGGGCCGAGCACCACGGGTGCCGCGCGTAGCGGTGGCGCGCGATGCCGCCGGACTGAAAGACGGCTGGCCGGGTCCTGTCCGGCGCGGCTGCGCGCCGTGGCGGCGGAAGAGGATTCCGCTGCCACGGCGCGCGGGCGTGAAGGGCGCCGCAGGCGGGTGTTACTTCACGGCGCCGGCCATTACCCCGGAGACGAACTGCCGCTGGAAGGCGAAGAAGACCGCCAGCGGGATGATCATCGAGATGAACGCGCCGGGCGCCAGCACGTCGATGTTGCTGCCGAACTGCCGTACCTGCTGTTGCAGCGCGACCGTGACCGGCGGGGACCCTGCGTCCGCGAAGATCAGAGCCACCAGCATGTCGTTCCACACCCACAGGAACTGGAAGATCCCCAGTGAGGCGATCGCCGGACCGCCGAGCGGCAGGACGACCCGGGTGAAGAGGCGGATCTCACCCGCACCGTCCAGCCGGGCGGCCTCCATCAGCTCGCGCGGGATCTCCGCGAAGAAGTTCCGCAGCAGGAAGACGGCGAACGGCAGCCCGAAGGCGGTGTGGAAGAGCACCACCCCTGGTGTGGTCTCGAAGAGCCCGAGGGTGTTGAACAGCTTGGAGACCGGGATGAGCGCGACCTGCACGGGCACCACGAGCAGCCCGACGACCACCAGGAACCACCAGTCGCGGCCGGGGAAGTCCAGCCAGGCGAAGGCGTACCCGGCCAGCGCTCCGAGGATGACGACAAGCGCCGTCGAGGGCACCGTGATCATGATGGTGACCATCAGCGAGTCGGTGATGGCGTCGTTGGCGAACAGCGCGTCGTAGTTGGTGAAGGTCAGCTGGCCCGGGTCGCTGAAGACGCTCCACCAGCCGGAGTCCGCGATGTCGGCGGAGTCCCGGAAGGAGGAGCCGAGCAGCCCGGCGGTCGGCAGCAGCCAGAAGAGCCCGATCAGCAGCAGGACGACCCGCATGACCGTGCCGCCGGTCAGTGCGGCGATCCGGGACCCGACTGACGGCTTCGCCCGTACGGGCTTCGCCTCGGTGACCGGAGCGCTCTTCTTCGCGCCCGTCTTCTCGGCCGGTGCGGCCTTCTTGGGAGGTGCGGGGGACGGGGTGCTCATCGGCGGTTCTCCCTCCGCAGTCGGCGGATGTTGATGATCATCACGGGGACGACGAGCAGCAGCAGGACCACCGCGATGGCGCTGCCCACCCCCTGGTTCGCACCCCCGCCGAAGGACGAGAGATACAGCTCCAGTGCGAGCACGTTGGCGTCGGACTGGGTGGCGCTGGGCGCGATGATGTAGACGAGGTCGAAGATCTTCAGCACGTTGATCATCAGGGTGACGACGACGACCGAGAGGACCGGGGCGAGCAGCGGCACCGTCACCTTCCGGAAGACCTGCCACTCGTTGGCCCCGTCCATCCGTGCCGCCTCCAGCAGCTCACGGGAGATCCCCGCGAGTCCGGCCGCGATCAGCACCATCGCGAAGCCCGCCCACATCCAGATGTACGAGGCGATGATGGCCGGGGTCACCAGCGAGGGGCCCAGCCAGTCGACGCCGTTGTACGCCTCCGCGAAGTTCGAGGAGGGGAGCCGGAGCTTGGCGCCCTCGGCCTCCTTGGGCAGGGCGTACGTACCGTCGTCGCCGGTCTTCGCGGAGGCGACCACCTCGCCGTCCTTCACCGCCTCCACGGTGACTCCGGCGAGCGCCTTCTCCTTCGGGTCGATCGATCCGGGCTTGCCGCCGCCGCCCTTGGTGAAGTCCAGCCACACCGTCCCGGTGACGGCACCGTCGGCGCCGCTGCCGCCCGCAGGCTTGGCGGGTGCCGCCTCGGCGGCGCCCGCGACGTCCTGCGGCGGTACGCCGACGAGTGGCAGGTCCGTGGTGCCGGAGCCCTCGGCGGCGGATTTCGTGGTGAAGGCGCCGCCGCCCGATGCCGCCAGATCCGAGGTCGGGCGCGGCCGGGCGCCCGGCCAGGCGGAGGATTCGGTGAAGGTGTCATGGACGCCCACCCACACCGCGTTGGCGACCCCCCGGTCCGGGTCCTGCTGGTAGACCAGCCCGAAGATGATGCCCGCGGCGAGCATCGAGATCGCCATCGGCATGAAGACGACCATTTTGAACGCGGTGCCCCAGCGCACCCGTTCGGTCAGTACCGCGAAGACCAGACCGAACGCGGTGGCGACGGACGGGGCGACGATCACCCACACGAGGGTGTTCTTGACGGCGGTCAGCCGGTCGCCGGAGAACACCTCCGCGTAGTTGTCCAGCCCGACGAAGCCGTCACCGGAGGCGCCGAAGAAACTGCGGTAGAGGGAGTAGACGATGGGATAGGCGACCAGCGCCCCGAGCAGCAGAAGTGCGGGGAGCAGGAAGCCTGCGGCTATCCAGGGACGGGTGCTCATGAGCGAGGCGCGTCCCCGGGCGGCCCGGACCGGTGAAGGGGACGGGCCGCCCGGACCTTCTGAACTGCCTGAGCTGCCTGGGTTGCCGGGGTCCTTGGACACGGGCGTTCCCGGGCCGCCCGCCGATGCGTGCGACATGGAGATCCTGTCCCTGTCCGTCAGTTCTTGAACGCCTTGGCGGCGGCTGCCTCGAGGGCGCGCTGGGCGCCCTTGACGTCCTTCGGGTTCTTCAGGAAGTCCTGGAGCGCCTTCCACTCGCCCTCACCCTTTGTGCCGCCGAAGGCGGCCGGGGCCTGGTCGGACATGTCGAAACGGAAGTCGTCGCCCGCACCGACCAGCGCCTTGGCGATCTCGCGCTGTACGTCGTCGGGGTAGGAGGCGGAGTCCATCTCCTTGTTGGGGGAGACGAATCCGCCCTGCTCGGCCCAGATCTCGGCGGCGTCGGTGGAGGCGAGGAAGGTGAGCAGCGCCTGGGCGCCCTCGCCGTCCTTGAGTGCCACCGCCGCGTCTCCGCCGGTCACCACCGGCGACTTGGCGCCGACCTTGGGGAACGGGAAGACCTTGGCGTCCGTACCGATCTTCGCCTTCGTGTCGTTGGTGATGCTGGAGCCGACGAAGTCGCCCTCGAAGACGACGGCGGCCTTGGGCGCGTCGGTGCTGGAGAAGGTCTTGGTGACGGACTCGGGGAACGGCGTCTGGAGCGCGCCCTCGTTGCCGCCTGCCAGCAACTGGTCCTTGCCGAAGAGCTCCCCGAGCGTGGTGAGCGCCTTTTCCACGGACGGGTCGGTCCACTTGATCTCGTGCTTGGCCAGCTGGTCGTACTTCTTTGGCCCTGCCTGCGAGAGGTAGACGTTCTCGAACCAGTCGGTGAGCGTCCAGCCGTCGGCGCCGCCGACGGAGACGGGCTCGACCCCGGAGTCGGAGATGAGCTGTGCCTGGGCGAGGAAGTCCTTCCAGGTCTTCGGTTCCGCGGCCCCGGCCG
The DNA here is from genome assembly GCF_025165795.1 of Streptomyces gossypii. Taxonomy (GTDB): domain Bacteria; phylum Actinomycetota; class Actinomycetes; order Streptomycetales; family Streptomycetaceae; genus Streptomyces; species Streptomyces gossypii. Next base: position 421,962 of record NZ_JAJAGO010000006.1, on the reverse strand, counting down.
TCTCGAAGGCGCTGGTGTTGTACCACATCAGGGACTTGTTGGCGGCTTTGGCGTAGACGCCGTACTGGGTGTCCTCATGCGCGCCCAGATCCTGCCAGCCCTGCGAGAAGTTCTTGGTCAGCTCCTTCTTGGCACTGTCGCCCAGCGGCTTGAGCCACTTCTTCTCGGCGAACTGGTGCAGAACGCCGACCTGCGGCAGGAATGCGACGTCCGGCGGCGCGCCGCCCTCGATCTTGGTGCCGAGGAACGTGGCGGTGTTGTCGCCGGTCGGTACGAACTCGACCTCCGCGCCGGTGCGCTTCTCGAACTCCTCGAGGACCTTGCGGAAGTTCTTCTCCTCGGGCCCGGTCCACACGGCGGCGACCTGGAGCTTCTTCCCGTCGAGCTTGGGAAGTTCGACGGCGGGCTTGGCGGGCTTCGCGCCCTTGTCGCCGCCGTCGTCGCTGTCGTCGCTGCCGCAGGCGGCGGTGAAGGAGAGGGCGAGCGCGGCGATCAGGGCGGTGGCGGCGCGGGTCGTGGTGGTGGAGGTGAACGGTCTCATGCGGGATTCCTTCCAGGAGCGGGAAGTCGGGAAAGCGGGAACCGGGGGCGGGGCAGGGGACGGGGGAAGAGGGAAGGGGACGGGGTCAGGGCGCGGTGCGGTCGCTGATCCACCACGCGGCGGTGGAGCCGGGGAGTACCGGGCCGGTGCACGGCCCGCTGGCGAGCAGCAGCGTGGCGGGGACGGGCGCGTCCACGGGTGAGGTGCCGAAGTTGACGGCGCACACGAGGCCGTCGCCGCGCGCGAACGCCAGGACGTCGGGGGAGGACTCCAGCCAGCGCATGGTGCCCCCGCCGAGCTGAGGGAGCCCGCGCCGCAGTTGCAGCGCCTCGCGGTAGAGGTGCCAGAACGACCGGGGATCGGAAAGGGCGCGGTCGGTGGCGTGCGCCGCGAACCAGTCGGGCTGGGGCAGCCAGGGCTGTACGCCCTCGGTGCCCGAGGTGAAACCGAAAGGGGAGGCGTGCCCCGACCAGGGAAGCGGCACCCGGCAGCCGTCCCGTACGCCCGTACGGCTGCCGGTGCGGCGGAAGATGGGGTCGGTGAGCAGTTCGTCGGGCAGGTCCAGGACCTCGGGCAGGCCCAGTTCCTCGCCCTGGTAGATGTACGCGGCGCCGGGCAGCGCGAGCATCAGCAGTGCCGCCGCGCGTGCGCGGTCCGAGCCCAGGTCCTGTCCGGTGGGACTTCTCGGGCCCGCGACGCCTGGCACGCACGCTCGCTGCGTTGTCGGATTCGCCCCAGTACGCCCAGTACGAGGCCGATCCTCCGTCTTGCGATCGCACGCACCAGCCGCCGCGGGCTGACCCTCAAAGTCCCAACGGACAGGACCTGGGCCGCCGGAGTCGATGCCGGGCTCGCCCGCGTAGCGGGTGACGGACCGCACCTGGTCGTGGTTGTTGAGCACCCAGGTGGTGGTGGAGCCGGTGTCCGCGATGTCGCGCAGGGCCTCGGAGATGGACTTGCGGAAGGCGTCGGCGTCCCAGGGGGCGCTCAGCAGGTCGAAGAAGAACGCCTGGTGCAGTTCGTCGGGCCGGATGTACTCGGCGTGCTCCCGGGTGGTGGGTACCGATATCTCGCCGACCAGCAGCCGGTCGCAGCCGTCCTCGGCGGTGTACTCCTCGCACACGGCCCGCCAGCGGCGCCACACGTCGTGCACCTCGGGCTGGTTCCAGGCGAGCGGGTTCACCGAGTCGCGGGAGCGTTCGTCGGCCTTGGGGTCGGGGGAGTCGGGCAGTTCGCGGTCCTTGAACAGGCCCGCGGCGACGTCGATACGGAATCCGTCGATGCCGCGGTCCAGCCAGAAGCGCAGAGTGCCGTCGAAGGACTCGGCGACGTCGGCGTCCCGCCAGTTGAGGTCGGGCTGCTCCGGGGTGAACAGATGCAGATACCACTGGCCGGGCGTGCCGTCCGGCTCGGTGATCCTGCTCCAGGCCGGGCCGCCGAACATCGCGTGCCAGTTGTTCGGCGGCTCCGCGCCGTCGGGGCCCCGGCCGTCGGCGAAGTGGAAGCGGTCGCGCGGTGCGCTGCCCGCCGGCGCGCGGAGCGCGTCGCGGAACCAGGGGTGCTCGCTGGAGCAGTGGTTGGGCACGATGTCGAGGACGAGCTTCATGCCCAGCCGCCGGGCGTCGGTGACCAGCCGGTCGAACTCCGCCAGGTCGCCGTATACCGGGTCGACGTCGCGGTAGTCGGCGACGTCGTAGCCGTGGTCGTGCTGCGGTGAGGGGTAGAAGGGGCTGAGCCAGATGCCGTCCACGCCGAGCTTCTTCAGATAGGGCAGCCCGGCCCGGACACCGGCCAGATCGCCGATCCCGTCGCCGGTGCTGTCCAGAAAGCTCCGGACGTACACCTGATAGATCACCGCGTCACGCCACCAGGCGTCCGCCGTGCGCGGGGAGGGGCCTTCACCAACAGTGAGTGCCGACATTCGCTGACCCGTTCTCTGGAGATACCTGGCGCCCGCTGGCCGCCGGTTGCCTTCATGTTAGGTAGGCGCTACCTGGAGGTGTCAACGGGAAAGCACACGGGAACAGAGAACCGAGCCTGTATTGCCCGGATATGACGCGTGTTTGAACGTGCCGCGGCCTGGCCAAGATACGAAGCACGTACTTAACAAGTGATCAATGAGCCGGGAGCGTGCGCGATGTGCTGGACGTGCCCGACGGGCAGGACGTGCCCGAGGTGCCCGAGGTGCCCGGTGTACGCAAGTGCCTCCGAGGGTGGGCCACCTGGGCGCGCCTCAGTCTCTGCGGGCGATGGCCGTCAGCTCGCGGGTGAGCCGGGCCACGGCTTCCTCCGGCGTCTGGCGCAGCGTCAGCACATCGTGTGTCACCGCCTGGACGGCGAGCGTCACCTGGTCGTAACGCGGGCTCTTGGCACGCGGCTCGGCGGTGAGGATGCTCTGGCGGAGGGTCGGCAGATACGGATGGTCCCGTACGAGGGCCGGGTCGCTGTAGAGGTCGGCGCGCACCGGCGGCAGCGCGCCCTCGGTGAGTACCCGGCGCTGGGCCGGGGCGCTGGTCAGATACGCGATCAGGTCGGCGGCGGACTTGCCGTTCCGCGAGCGGCTGTGCACCGCGAGGTTGGAGCCGCCCAGCACGCTGGTGCCGGGCCCGCGCGGCCCCGGCAGCCGCACGGCGCCGAACTTCCCGGCGACCGCCGATCCCCCCTGCCCGGCCAGGGAGTACACGTAGGGCCAGTTGCGGAGAAAGAGCAGCTCCCCGCTCTGGAAGGCCTTGCGCGACTCCTCTTCCTTGTAACGCAGTGCCTCGCGGGGGATCCAGCCCTCCCGCACCCCGTCGGCGAGCAGTTCGAGCGCCTCGCGCACCCCCGCGCCCACGGTGACGCGCGCACCCTCGTCCGCCAGCAGCGATCCCCCCGCCGACAGCACCGCCTCGGTGAGATTGGCGGTGAGCCCCTCGTACGGCAGGAACTGGCCCGCGTAGCCGTCGAGTCCGTGCCGCGGCGCGATCGTACGGGCCTGGCGGGCCAGCTCGGCCCAGGTACGCGGCGGGCTTTCGCCCTCCCGCTCCAGGATGTCCTTGCGGTAGTACAGCAGACCGGCGTTGGTGACATAGGGGACGGCGTACAGCCGGCCGTCGAAGGTGGCGGTCTCCACCACCGGGGGCAGGAAGGTGTCCAGCGCGAAGCGGTCGCGGTCGAGCGGGGATATCCAGCCCGCCGCGGCGAACTCGGAGGTCCAGGCGACATCGATGTTGAGGATGTCGTAGCGCGGATCGTCCGCGCGCAGGTCGGTGATCATCTGCGAGCGGGTCTCGTCGGCCGACTCCGGCAGCTCGACGACCGTGACCTCCTCGCCCGGGTGCGCGCTGTTCCAGTCGGCCAGCAGCGGCGCCAGATAGCGGGTCAGATCATCCGACGTCGCGAGCGTCATCGGCCCCCGGCCGGGCGGGGTGTCGCGCTGCGGGCCGATCCCGGCGTAACCGGAGGCGATCACGGCGGCGACCAGAAGTCCTCTGCCCGCGGCCCGCATCCACCGCATCCGCACCCCCTCGTACGTCCGCCACCGTTGCTCCTTGCCCCGACATCTGGGGCTCATATATACCCGTTAGGCATGGGCGATACTAGAGCTTGCGACCTGGTGCGCGGTAGCGAGTGGATCAGTGAGCGGTGGCCTGCGGCTTCCGATCCAAGGCGGAGCCGCAGGCCACCGGGAGCCCGCTGACTGTCGGGCACCAGGTCGTAAGAGGGGTGCGGAAGCGTCCGCGGACCACCCCGCACCAGGGAATCGCCCGCGCACCACCAGCGCTCGAAGGCGCTCACGAGACCGGAGGAGGAGAGCACGCTTGCGTCTGCCGCTGCTGGCTCTCCTCGCGCGGGGCCCGGCCCATGGCTACGAGCTGAAACAGGACCTTGAGAAGCTCCTGGGCTCCGCGTACCCTCAGCCCAACGTCGGCCAGATCTATGTCACCCTCGGGCGCCTGGAGAAGGCCGGGCTGATCGCCGGGGAGGACGTCGAACAGACGAGCCGCCCCAACAAGCGCATCTACCAGCTCACCGAAGCCGGGCAGGAAGCCGTGCTCGCCTGGTTCGAGGGGACGACGGACGAACCACGCGTCCGGGACGAGTTCTTCATGAAGCTCGCACTCGCCGCGCCCTCCGGCATGGCCGACCGGATCGCCCTGATCAACAAGCAGCGGCGTCAGTACCTCAACACCATGCGCGACCTGTCCAGACTGGGCACGGCCGAGGACGCGGACAACCGGATCGCCCAGCTGCTGATCGAGGGCGCGATGCTGCACCTGCAGGCGGACCTCGACTGGCTCGAACGATGCCAGGAGGAGCTGGAATGACCGCCGACGACGCCGTCGCCGCCCTGCGGGCCGAAGGCCTCACCAAGACCCATCACGGCGAAGCCACCCCCGTACGGGCGGTCCGCGGAGTCGACCTGACCGTCGAACGCGGCGAGTTCGTCGCCATCACCGGCCCCTCCGGCGCGGGCAAGTCCACCCTGCTCCACCTGCTCGGCGGACTCCAGCAGCCCGACAGCGGAAGCCTCTGGATCGACGGCCGCCGCATGGACGGCCTCTCCGAGGCCCGCTGGGCGGTACTGCGGCGCAGCGGCATCGGCATCGTCTTCCAGTTCTTCAACCTCGTCTCCAACCTCACCGTCGCCGACAACATCGAACTGCCCGCGCTGCTCGCCGGATCCTCCCCCCGCAAGGCGCGTGCCGCCCGCGAGGAACTCCTCGCCGACCTGGCGATGACGGGCAAGGAACGCGCGATGCCCGGCGAGCTGTCCGGCGGCGAACAGCAGCGCGTCGCGCTGGCCCGCGCACTGGTCAACCACCCCGGCCTGCTGCTCGCCGACGAGCCCGCGGGCAGCCTCGACAGCAAAGGCACGCGTGAGGTCCGCCGGCTGCTGAGCACCTTCCACCAGCAGGGCCAGACGATCCTGATGGTCACCCACGACGCCCGGATGGCCAGCGCCGCGGACCGGGTGATCAGCTTCTTCGACGGCCGGATCGTGGACGACGCGGACCTGGGCCCCGCCCGCAAACCCACCGCCCGAGGCGTCTCCGGCGTGCTGGAAATCGACCCATGACGGTGCGTGCCACCCTGCGCTGGGCGAACGCCGACCTGCGGGCGCACCGGGGGCAGACCATCGTCAGCGTCCTCGCCACCGCGGGGATCGTCGCCTCGCTGCTGCTCGCCGCCGCGCTCTTCAGCTATGCCACCAACCCCTGGGAACGCATCTTCAGCCAGACCCGGGGCGCCCATGTCTGGCTCAGCACCGGCGCCGACGCCGACGTGGCGGCGCTGACCCGCCTCGACGGCGTCGCCGACGTCTCCGGCCCCTTCCCGACCGCCCGTACGACCGCCACCTCCGGGGGCGTACGCGCGGCGGTCGAGATGCGGGCCGCCGCCTTCGAACCGCCCGAGGTGGGCACACCCGCGCTCGTCTCCGGGCAGTGGCTCGACCCCGAGAAGCCCAGCGGCATCGTGCTGGAGAACTCCTTCGCCCAGGCGCTCTGGGCCGAGACCGGCGACACGCTGACCGTCCCGGGCATCGGCGGCACCCGCACGCTGAAGGTGATCGGCGTCGCGGAGACCGCCGAGCCCCACTACCGGCCCGGTGAACAGCCCGGCGTCGGCTGGGTGCTGCCGAGCACCCTGGCCGGCACGGCCAACACCGCGGACGGCGACGCCGGGCAGACGCTCGGACTGCGGCTGCACGACCCGCGGGACACCGACTTCATCGTCCAGCGCGCGGTCACCGAACTCGGCGCCGACCAGGTGGCCGGTGTCACCAAATGGCAGGAGGCGCGCGCGGACGCCGAGGAGGGCTACCGGCTGCTCGGCCTCGTCTTCGGAGTCTTCGGCCTCGGCGCGCTACTGGCAGGCGCCCTTGTCGCCTCCGGGGCCATCAGCACCCGGATACGCGGTCAGCTGCGGGACATATCCGTACTCAAGGCGATCGGCTTCACCCCCGGGCAAGTGACAGGTGTCTTCCTCATCCAGCACCTGGCCATGGCGCTGCTCGCCGTCGCACTCGGCACCGGCACCATCCTGGCCTTCGGCTCGCGGATACCCGGCCGGGTCGGCGAGGCGGCGGCCGTATGGCAGGAGTTGCCCGGGCACCTCACGCTGGTCCTCGGCCTGCCCGCGTCCGCCGTACTGCTGATCGTCATCGCCACGGGCCTCGCCGCCTGGCGGGCCGGACGGATCTCACCGGTGCCCTCCGCGCGCACGGCGGGCACGGGAACGACCGTCGGCCCGCTCTCCAGAATCACCCGCAGCGCGCTGGGGCTGCCGCTGGGGCTCGGGCTCTCCGTCTCCTCCACCCTCGTCCTCGGCTGGCGCAGCGCTTTCCCGCGCCGCCCCCAGGCGGCCTCGGCGGTGCTGCGGCTGGCGGTGCCGCTGCTGCTGATCACCGTGGCGCTCAGCGTCTGGTCCACCATGGAGCGCTTCCAGGAACACCCGGAACAAGTGGGCCTGCCCACCGCCCTCACCGCCCGCTCCGGACACAACGGGAACCTCACCGAGCAGCAGACCCGGCGCCTGCTGGCCGGCCACCCGGACGTCACCGGCGTCCACCCGGGCGCGGAGGTCGACGCCCTCATACCCGGCCAGACGGGCACGATCACCCTGCGCGGTCTGGGCACCGACGCGCACCCGTACCCCTTCACCGTCGAGGAGGGGCGGCATCCCGACGGCCCGGACGAGGCGGTCGCGGGGCAGGGGCTGCTGGAACTGCTGCGGGCCGAAGTCGGCGACTGGGTACGGATGACGGTCGGCGGCCGTCCCCAGATCCTGCATATCGTGGGCCGCAGCCTGGAGCCCGCGGACGGCGGCAGAGTCATCTCGACCTCGCTGGACACCCTCCGGGACCGCACCTCCGCCATGCGGCCCGACTTCTCACTGCTCGAACTCCGGCCCGGCAGCGACCCGAGGGCCGTCAGCGCGGAGCTGGGCGAACGGGTGGACGGCGGCCTGGAGATCTGGGAAGTCGCCAACCCGGCCGACGGGCTGTCGCCCGCACGCTGGGGAATCGCCGGACTCGTCGTGGTCCTCGCCCTCATCGGCTTCACCGAACTGCTGACCACGATCGGCGCCTGCGTACGGGACCGGGGGCGGGACCTGCTGGCGCTCCGCGCGATCGGACTGACACCACGCCGCATCAGCGGGGTCGTCGTCGTCTCCACGGGCTATATCGCGCTGGCGGCGGCCGTGGTGGGCATCGGCGGCGGGGTGCTGCTGAGCCGCTGGCTCATCGACACCCAGGGCAGACTCAGCGGGATCGGGGCGGGCATCGCACAGCTTCCGTCGGTCTGGATGCTGACGGGGCTGGGGGCGGCGGCCGTGCTGGGCGCGGTGGCGTCCGCGCTGCTCCCCGCCGCGCGGGTGTCGAGGCGGCGCATCGCGGACTCGCTGAGCGAAACCCTCTGAGAGCCTGCCGGGTGGGCACAGGAACGGGAACGGGAACGGGCACGGGAACGGGCGTGGCGGTGCGCGGTGGTGCGGCGGTGAGTCGCGGAGTGGCCGGGCCGGTCACCCCGCCGTGCGGGAGCGGTCGGAGGCGGGCTCGGCGGACGGGGCCTGGAGGCCCTCGGCGGTGCGGAAGTCCGCCACCCCGAGGGACTTCGCGGCCCGGTCCATCGCACTGGCGAGGAGGGCCAGATCCGTCGGGCCGTTCCCCAGCTCCCGGACGGGACGCCGGGTCGGCGGATCACCGGAGCGGGCCCAGTCGAGCGGGACCACCGTCGGCCGGAGCGTGGCCGTACGCGGAATCCGGCTTGTCACCCGGCCCGCCTGGAAGGCGGTCACCGTACCTCCGGGGAGCCGGACGATCCCGCGCCCGGGGACCGGCTCGTCCTCCCCCTGGCCCGTCAGCTCGATACGTATGACCGCGCCCTGATCCACGGCTGTACGGCCGGTGCGCTCCGGCCGGGCGGAGGCGGTGACCAGGTGCACCCCGAGCCGTACGCCCTCGCGCGCCACCGATTCCAGCGCCCGCACCACCGAACCCGCGGCGGGGCGGCCCGGATTGCCCAGCGCCGGATCGACGAGGGTGTCGAAGTCGTCCACCAGGACGACGAGCCGGGGCAGCGCACCCGACGGCGCCGTCCCGTCCTCGCCGGGCTCGCCCCGGTAGGCGTCGTACTCGTCGTAGGTGCTGCGCTCGCCGATCAGCTCCGCGCGCCGCTTCAGCTCCCGACTCAGCGACTGGGCGAACTCCCGCATCCGCACCGGGTCGCCCGCCGTGAGGTGGGACCCGGCGTGCGGCAGCTCGGCACAGGCCGCCAGACCGCCGTCGCGCGCCTCGCCCGAGCCGTCGATCAGCACCAGGCCCAGGCGGTCGGGCCGCTCACCGGCGGCCAGTGAGGCCGCGAGCGCGCGCAGCAGCTCCGTGCGGCCGGAGCCCGGAGGCCCGGTGATCAGCGCATGCCCCCGGTCGGCTGCGAGATCCGCGCCGATCGGCCCCTGCGGGCCCGCACCCAGCACGAACGGAGCGCGGCTGTCCGTACGAGGCGCCTCCCCACGGGCGGAGCCCGTCCAGCGGGCCAGCACCGCGACCGGGGTGGCACGGGCGAGACCCAGCTCATCGAGCAACCGGCAGCTCTGCGGGAGGGCCACGGAGGCGGCCGGGTGGCCATGCACTCCGCCCCGGCCCCGGCCGTCCGCCTCCCGCAGCGGGGCGAGAGCGCGGGCGAACCGCTGGGCCCAGGCGGCCGACACGCCGTCTATCGAGGCGAGAGCCGTGCCGGGCCCCCAGCCGCCGAGCGGCGCCGGGGCGTCACGCCGCACGATCTGGACGGCGGTGGCGACGGAGCCGCTCAGCAGTGCCAGCGTGCGGCACTCGCGGAAGGGCGGCGAGGCGGCACAGGCCGCCTCGACAGTGGCATCGAGCGGCGAAGCCGGGGTCGCGGGCGGAGTCTCCGCGAGGGTGAGTACGTGGATACCGGCGGCGGCGCCGTCGCCGGTGAGGCGCGCCACGGATTCGCGCAGGGCGGCCGAGCCCGGATCACCGTCGACGACGAGCACGGTGTACGGGCCGTTGTGCGGCTCGGCCGCAACGGCGGAGCCCACGCCGGTGTGGCCGGCGGCGTCGCCGTCGCCTGGGGAAGAGGGGTGCCCGGCGGCACCGTGATCGGCCGGGGGCGGGGGCGGCACGGCCTTGTCCAGCCGCCGGACCAGCTCCGCCGTACGCGCTGCCGCCTGCTCACGGTCATAGGCGACGAGCAGACGGCAGTCCTGGCCGCGCGCGGGGCGCAGATGGGGCAGCCAGCCCAGCCAGGCCCACTCCTCGACGCGGCTCGCGACGTCACGCGCGTGGTCCGCCGAGATCAGCACGATCTCCAGGTCGCTCGGTGCGTGCAGCGCCGCGAGCTGGGCCAGCAGCGAGCGCGCTACCCCGGACAGCCGCGAGCGGGGGCCGGCCAGGCCCAGACCGTCGGCGTCGCGGAGATTCACCGTCACAGGCAGCTCGCCCGAGGCGTCACTGTGGTGCGTGCTGCCGAGCCGCACGGTCAGCGCCTCCGGGTGCCCGGGGCCCCGCTCCCACAGCCGGGGGCCGGGGCCGAGGGTGGTCAGCAGCACCGTGGCCGGATCGGGCCAGCGGGCGTCCCACTCGCCGTCGGCCGGGACACCGGCCGGGGTGCCGGAGGCGGCACGCGAACCGCCGCCGTGCCCCTCGTCGCCGCCCCGGCCGTCGTACCCGCCCGGCTGGTCGTAGCCGTCGTAGCCGTCGTAGCCGTCGTCGGGGTCGGGCTCCGCGAGGCCGTCGCGGGCCGTGGTGAACCGGCGGGCCCAGGCGCCTATCCCGCGCCCGCGTCTGCGCCGCCGCGACTCCTCGTCCGACGGGCCGGAATCGGCGGGGGGTCTCGCGCCCGGCGGCAGGACCAGCCCCGCACTGCGGGTCTCCTCCGAGCCGGGAAACGGCCCGCCCGTGGCGTAGGCATGGGTGGGCGGCTGGGGCTCGCCCGCGCCCGAGCCGGTGCGCCCCTCCTCGCCCGGCCAGGGCGAGGCGGGTGCGGGATGCGGCCGGTCGCTGCTGCGTACCGCGGTGTCGCGCCGAGAGCTGCCCGGTACGCCGCCGCCCGTGATCTGCGCGCCGCCCGCCCCGCCGCGCCCGCCACCGCCCGGCATCTCACCGACGGCATCGCTCGCCGGAGCGCCCGCACCGCCGCCTGCCGTGCCACCTCCTGCGGTCGGAGCGCTGCTGGTCAGCCTGCCACCCGGGGGTCTCGCCGCCGGGGGTCTGGCTGCGGGAGGGTGCAGGGCCTGCGGAACAAGACCCCCGGCGGAGCCGACCGCCGGACCCGGCAGCCGCAGGTGGCCCTCGCCGTCCGGAGCCGTCGGAACGACCGGCAGCAGCCCGGCGGGCGCGGAGCCCTCCACCCGGATCACCGATTCCCCCAGCCGCAGCCGCGCACCCGGGGCGAGCAGTGCCGGACTGCCGCCGATCACCGAGCCGTCGACCGTCGTGCCGTTCGTGGAGCCGAGGTCCGTCACCGTCACCGCGCCGCTGTCCGTCACCGTCACCGTGCAGTGCAGGCGGGAGACGTCGGGGTCGTCGAGTGCCACATCGGCCTCCGCCGAGCGGCCGAGCTGGACCCGGCCGCCGCCCAGCAGATGGACACCGCCGGAATCCGGACCGCTCACGACATGGAGCCGGGCCTTCGCCGACCCGTAGGCCGAGACGGGGACGGGCGCGGCCGGGCCGTACAACGAGAGCACCGCGCCGTCGATCAGGGGCGGCTCGCCGAGCAACCGACGGTGCGGATCGAGCCGCTCCGCCCCCGCATACACCGACACCGCCTCATGCGAGGCATCGGCTGCGGAGCCGTGCGTGGCGGCAGCGGCGGCTGCCGTCGTCACCAGGGAGTCCGTCACCGCTGCCAGGGCTGTGCCCGGCGGGGCGGTCACCAGCACATCGCAGGGTCGCGCCGCAGCCTGGCCGCTGCGCGACGCGAGGACAGTCAGACGGATCTGCATCGGCCCCTCCCGGTCCCACCAACGCTCCGTACTGGGTGCATCCTCGCACCCGGCACTGACAATATGCTGCGCTGGCACTATCTAATGATCTTGATTTCCCGGTTCGGTGCGCAAGAGTGCCTGCTGGGAAAAGTGGCAGACCGACTGTGACCGCATATGACAGATACCGCCTGGTACTGCCCGAACCATCCGGTCCCGTGCACCTCGCTCTCCACCCGCTGCCCGCCGATGTCCGCAACCAACCGTCTGTGCCATGCGTCTCCCCGGAGAGGCGGTCGGCCCCGTGCCCAGGGACTTCCGGATCCCGCGGGGTCCTCGGCGTGGGCCGGACCTGCGGCTGGTGCCCCTCAGGCGCGACGGCACCGCAGGCTGCGGCACTACAGTGTGCGGGATAGTAGGACGAGACAGACCAGGGAGCGCATGACGTGCGGCCTGTTGGCAGCAAATACCTGCTCGAGGAGCCGCTCGGTCGCGGCGCCACGGGCACCGTCTGGAGGGCCCGTCAGCGTGAGACGGCGGGCTCCGAGGCGGCCGTCGCCGGGCAGCCCGGCGAGACCGTTGCGATCAAGGTGCTCAAGGAGGAATTGGCCAACGACCCGGATGTGGTGATGCGCTTCCTGCGGGAGCGCTCCGTCCTGCTCCGGCTCACACACCCGAACATCGTGCGCACCCGCGACCTCGTCGTCGAGGGTGATCTGCTGGCGCTGGTCATGGACTTGGTCGAAGGCCCCGACCTGCACCACTACCTGCGCCAGAACGGCCCGTTCTCACCGATGGGAGCCGCCCTGGTGACCGCGCAGGTCGCGGACGCCCTCGCCGCCAGCCACGCCGACGGCGTCGTGCACCGCGACCTCAAGCCCGCCAACGTGCTCCTCGCCGAGGGCCCGGACGGGATGCGTCCGCTGCTCACCGACTTCGGCATCGCACGCCTCGCCGACTCCCCCGGGCTCACCCGCACCCAGGAATTCGTCGGGACGCCCGCGTACGTCGCGCCCGAGTCGGCCGAGGGCCGTCCGCAGACGTCCGCGGTCGACATCTACGGCGCGGGCATCCTGCTCTACGAGCTGGTCACCGGCCGCCCGCCGTTCAGCGGTGAGAACGCGCTCGCCGTCATCCACCGCCACCTGGGCGAGGAGGCGCAGCGCCCGCCGGGCCTGCCCGACCCGCTGTGGACCGTCATCGAGCGGTGTATGCGCAAGCGGCCCGAGGAGCGTCCCAGCGCGGAGAACCTGGCGCGCTCACTCCGCACCGTCGCGAACGGCATCGGCGCGGGAGCGACCCCCGAACAGGCCCGTGCCGCGCTCGGCGTCGCCGCACTGCTCCTACCGGACCCGCAGCCCGCGCCCGTGCCGGAAGGCCAGCCCGGCGGTGACGCGGACCCGACCCAGGTGCTGCCGAGCAGCGGGCCGGGGCAGGGCCAGGGTTACGACCCGAGTGCACCGACCAACGTGATGCCCCAGACGAGTGGACCGGGTGGGCCTAGTGGACCGGGCGGACCAGGTGGACCGCCGCCGCCCGACGGCCCGCACCCCTGGCAGAGCCAGATGGCGGCAGCCCGTGACCGCAACGAGCAGACCCAGGTCCAGCCGCTCGATCCCAACCTGGACCCACTGCGCCGCCGCCCGCAGCGCAATGTCGCACCTCAGCAGCCGCCCCAGCAGCCGCCGCGAGGGCAGCAGGGCCAGCCACCTCAGCGGCAGCCGCCGCAGCAGCAGCCACCTCAGCGGCAGCAGCCGCCGCCGCAGCAACAGCAGTACGCGCCGCCGCCCGCGCAGCCGCAGCGTCGGCAGCAGCCTTCGCGCCGTCGGCAGTCACAGCCGGAGCCCCAGCGGTACGAGCCGCAGGGCCCACCCGCCGCGCCGCAGCCGCCCCAGCGGCGCGAACCACGTCAGCCGAACCCCAACCGGATGCGGATCCCGGGCCTGGGCTGCCTCAAGGGCTGCCTGTTCATGGTCCTGATCCTCGCCGTGATCGGTGTTCTTGTCTGGAATTTCACCCCCGTGCCGGAGTGGTGGGCCGAGGGCAAGAGCTTCTGGGAGAAGACAAAGGACTTCGCCCAAGAGGTCGGGGACATCTTCGAGAGCCTCGGAGGGTGAGCGTGAGCCGTCCGGCGGTCACCGACCGTTGAGCGCCGGACGGCGGAAGCCGAACGCGAGCACGCGAGAACGCGACAGATATCGGACGGAAGTTCGGCGAGTTCAGAGATTTGTCGACTTCTCCGAGGTAAATCGCTCGCAGAAATGACATTTGGCACCAGTATTGGGTTCCTGACGGGTCTGCGACGCGTAACTTGTCGCCGTGACGCTCAGCTCGCTCAGCTCACTCGGCCTGCATGATTCACACGGTTCACACGCACACGGTTTATACGGCTCACTCGGCTCACACGGCTCCAGCGAGGGACGGATGGTGGCACGGAAAATCGGCAGTCGCTACACCGCTCACCAGATCCTGGGACGCGGCAGCGCGGGCACGGTGTGGCTCGGCGAAGGGCCCGAGGGCCCGGTCGCCATCAAGCTGCTGCGCGAGGACCTCTCCTCGGATCAGGAGCTCGTCGACCGCTTCGTACAAGAGCGTGCGGCGCTGCTCTCACTCGACCACCCACGGGTGGTCGGCCTGCGCGAACTGGTCGTCGACGGAAGCGACCTCGCCCTGGTGATGGACTTGGTGCGAGGCACGGATCTGCGCACCCGCCTCGAACACGAACGCCGTCTCGCCCCGCAGGCGGCGGTGGCCATCGCCACCGACATCGCGGACGGGCTGGTGGCGGCGCACGCCGCCGGAATCATCCACCGCGACGTCAAACCCGAGAACGTACTGCTCGACGCGCACGCGCCGCCCGGCCCGGGCGGTGCGCCGCCCGCCCTGCTCACCGACTTCGGCATCGCCAAACTGATCGACTCACCGCGGCGGGCAGCGGCGCTGCGCAACTCCGGCGGCGCAGGCCCGAGCCAGGCAGCACAGGGGCTGGGCGGCCAGGCGTTCTCGAGCGGCTCGCAGGGCCTGCAGGGGCCGCGCGGCATCATCGGAACGCCCGACTATCTCGCCCCCGAGCTGGTCGAGGGCCTGCCGCCACGGGCCGCGGTGGACATCTACGCCCTGGCCACCGTCCTGTACGAGCTGCTCGCCGGGTTCACCCCCTTCGGCGGCGGCCACCCCGGGGCCATCCTGCGCAGGCATGTCACCGAGCGGGTGGCACCGCTGCCCGGCATCCCGGACGAGCTGTGGCAGCTCATCCACCAGTGCCTGGCCAAGGCCCCGGCCTCGCGGCTGCGCGCACCCGAGATGGCAGCCAGGCTGCGCGAGATCCTTCCCGAACTGGAGGGCGCCCCGCCGCTGGAGATCGACGAGCAGCCGGACGAGCCGTACGACGAGCCGCCACCGGGCCGTTCCGCGACCGGCACCGTCCCCGCCGCCGCCCCGGCGCAGGACGTCCCGCCGCGCGTCGCCGTCCCGCTGGTGGAGACCAGCACCGGACCGGAGTCCAACCGCGACACACACACCTCGATGCGGGTGCCCGGCGCGGACGAGCTCGCCGGGGGCGCACACGGCACCGCCCGGGCACCGCGTGCGACAGGTGCCCGCCGGGCGGGCTCGGCCCGCAATCGCGCCGCACAGGCGGCGGCGCTGCGGAAGCGCCGGGTGCGGCTGGGAGTGGTCGCGGCGGTGATCGCGGTGGCGGCCGGACTGGGCGGCTGGCTGGCGACCTCGGGTGACGACTCGTCCAGCCGTCCCGCCCCCGAGGTCCAGCAGTCCACCAACCCCTGAATCAGGGACGACGGGCGGCCCGGCGGCGGCCACGAATCGGTCTGTCCACCGCCGGTGCCGGGGGGAGCCTGCAAGGCGGCCTCGGACCGGCGGCACGGCGGCCTGGCCCTGGGACGCACGCTTCCGTCGCCTGGCGTCAGCCGCCTCAGCCTGCGCCCCGGTCCCCAACGGCCGCCCCCGGTGCGGTGCCGCCCGGGGAGGGCTCTTCTGAGTCGGCGGCCCCGGCTGCCGCCCATGTCACCGCGGCCACGGGAACGGGTCTCGCCTCCCGGCCCCGGCCCCCTCGACCGCTGCCTCTGTCGCGTGCCGCCGGTGCGGGTGGCTTCCGGGTGCCCCCGGCTGTCGGCCGCGTTCCGGTGCCGCCCGAGGGCTGCTCTTCTCGCCCGGCGGCACTGGCTGCGGCCTGCGTGGCGGGTGCCACCGGGGCGGGCCATGGCGGGTGGTTTTCGGCGCCGCTGTCTGAACCGCATGGTGCCGGTACCGCCCGGCCCCTCCCGCTACCGCCCCCGGCGCGAGGCTGTTGGGACGGGTGGGCTTCGGGCCCGGTCTCCGGCCGTCACTCATGTTGCCGTGCGGACGGGGCGGGCCGTCCCCTGGCTCGGTCGCCCGTGCCGCCCGTGCCGCCCGTGCCGCCCGTGCGGGTGGTTGCCGGGCGTCACCGGCTGGCGGCTGCGGGCCGGGGCCGCCGGAGCGGCGGTCTTCCCGCCCGGCTCCCGACTGCCGCCCCTGGTGCGGTGCCGCCACGCGGGTTCTCGGGCCCGTGGCCCGTGGCTGCCGCGCCCGGGTCGCCGAAAGGCGCGGGCAGGCCGCACGAAGGTGCCCGGGCGGCGACGTTCCGGCCGGGTGGACGGCCCGCCAGGGCCCGTCCGCCCGCGCCGCCGCCGCAGGCAACCGCACCGCGTCGGAGTGCCGGGACCGGAGGTCCCGGACGCAGGCGCGGAAACACCCGTGCGGTCAGCCGTTAGGCTGGGCCCGTGGCAGTCGTCGATGTATCCGAACAGCTGAAGTCTCTCTCCTCCACCATGGAGTCGATCGAGGCGGTCCTCGACCTGGACAGGATGAGGGCCGATGTCGCCGTGCTCGAGGAGCACGCCGCGGCCCCTGACCTGTGGGATGACGTCGAGAACGCGCAGAAGGTGACCAGCAAGCTCTCCTACCTCCAGGGCCAGCTGCGCAAGGCCGAGGAGCTGCGGTCGCGCATCGATGATCTCGAGGTGCTGTTCGAGCTGGCGGAGGCCGAGGGGGACGCCGACGCGCGCGCCGAGGCCGAAACCGAGCTGACTTCCGTGCGCAAGACGGTCGACGAGCTGGAGGTCCGTACGCTGCTCTCCGGCGAGTACGACCCGCGCGAGGCCGTGGTCAGCGTCCGTGCCGAGGCGGGCGGCGTGGACGCCGCCGACTTCGCCGAGCAGCTGATGCGGATGTATCTGCGCTGGGCCGAGCGCAGGGGTTACCCGACTGACGTATTCGACATCTCGTACGCGGAGGAGGCGGGCATCAAGTCGGCCACCTTCGCCGTCAAGGCCCCGTACGCCTACGGGACGCTCTCGGTGGAGCAGGGCACCCACCGCATGGTGCGGATCTCGCCCTTCGACAACCAGGGCCGCCGCCAGACCTCGTTCTCCGGCGTTGAGGTCCTGCCGGTGGTCGAGCAGACCGACCACATCGACATCCCGGAGAACGAGCTCCGTATCGACGTCTTCCGTTCCTCCGGGCCGGGCGGCCAGTCGGTCAACACCACGGACTCGGCGGTCCGGATGACGCACCTCCCGACGGGCATCGTCGTCTCCTGCCAGAACGAGAAGTCCCAGATCCAGAACCGCGCCGCCGCCATGCGCGTCATGCAGTCCCGGCTGCTGGCCCACCGCAGGCAGGAGGAGCAGGCCAAGATGGACGCCCTGAAGGGTGACGGCGGCAACTCCTGGGGCAACCAGATGCGTTCGTATGTCCTGCACCCGTACCAGATGGTCAAGGATCTGCGTACGGAGCATGAGGTCGGCAATCCGCAGGCGGTGCTGGACGGGGACATCGACGGCTTCCTGGAGGCGGGCATCCGCTGGCGCAAGCAGCAGGAGCAGTCCACCGACTGATCGGACCGGCCCCGGCTGCTCGGGCTGACGGGTGCCGTGAGGTATCCGGCTGATAACGATTGCACTGATCCACTCCGGGATCCACAGCTGTGACTCCGCTCGCTCGCAGCGGGCCTCTCCGTCGCACCCTTGCCCAAAGCGGGACAGAACCCCTCAGTCGAGCCTCGGACGCACCGCACGCCAATTCTGCGCGATCGCTTGCCTATTGCCGGTACATCAGGTGGTCGAAGGTGAAGACCCCTACTATCGGAGTCAGTTCACACACCACGAAGATGCCCTCGGACAGGCTGAAGGCGTCAAGTTCTGTCCAGTGCCGAGATGTCGAAAGACTCACACTCCCTTCACCGGGGTTGATTCGGGGCTCGCTTGACGATGGTGTGGAAACTGGGAAAGCTGTTTTCTCGGCAGACGTGTGACGGGGAACGTGTGCGGGCTGGGGTGAGCGTGGTACCCGATCGGCAGACGGCGGGCGGCACTGCCGCCTCAACGGCCCGGCGCGGGAGGCCCCTTCACACAACTGCCCCACTGACGAGTATCTACTGGGGGTAGTTGGCAGATGACCAAATCCAAGACGCGACTCCGCGTTGCGCGAATTGCAGCCGGCGCGGTTTTCGCGGCTGGTGCTTCGCTCACCGCCGCAGGCGTGGCCCAGGCGGTCAGCCCGGCCGAAGCTGAAACGACACAGTCCGAGACATCGCCCGGCACTCTCGGGCTCCTCGGCGGTGACGACGGCGGGCTCCTCGAAGGCGCCATCACCGGAGTCGACCAGGGCCAGGACGGCGGCGCTCAGGACGGTGGCGCTCAGGACGGTGGCGCTCAGGACGGTGGCGCTCAGGACGGCGGTGCCCAGGACGGTGGCGCTCAGGACGGTGGCGCTCAGGACGGCGGTGCCCAGGACGGCGGCGCTCAGGACGGCGGTGCCCAGGATGGCGGCGCTCAGGACGGCGGTGCCCAGGATGGCGGCGCTCAGGACGGTGGCGCTCAGGATGGCGGCGCTCAGGACGGTGGCGCCCAGGACGGTGGCGCCCAGGACGGCGGGAACGGCAACGGCGGAAACGCCAACGGCGGGAACGGCAACGGCGGCAATGGCGGCAACGCCAACGGCGGCGACAGCGGTGGCGGCGACAGCGGCGGTGGCAACAGCGGCGGTGGCGGCGAGGAGCCTGCCACCATCGGTGGCAGCGGCGGCGGTGGCGGCGACGACACCCCGACCTGCGAGCTGAGCGAGTCCGAGGTGGACTGCGCCGAGGGCGGCGGCACCAAGCCCGACGTCGGCGGTACCGAGCCGGTCGGCCAGGAGAAGCCGAAGGACGAGCTGGCCGAGACCGGTGCGGCCGAGACGACCTTCCTCCTCGTCGGTGCCGCGACCATGATCGCGGGCGGTGTCGGCTTCCGGGTCATGCCGCGCATGCTGAACCGTCGTATGACCGCTGCCTGAGGCGTTCGTACGGCACAGTGACGCACGAGGGGCCCGGGACACGTCAGGTGTCCCGGGCCCCTCGTGCGTCCTCTACGCGACGGCCACCCGCTGGGCCACCACCGCCACCGCTATCAAGGTCAGCAGGAGGCCGAGCAGCGCAGCAGGCGTGAGAGCCGCCAGCGGCCCGCTCTCCTGGTGCAGCCGCGCCCGGTGCGCACGGCACACGGAACAGCGGCCCTCACTCACCGGGCCCGCGCAATTGGCACACACCAGTCGGTCGCATGTCATGCGATCTCCTCCTCAGTCCGCCAACGGCCACGGTGGGTGAAATCGTTCCCCGCCGGGCTCCCCTCCACTGTGCCAGTTACGCCCTGGTACGCCATAGCGAGGGCGGACGCACGGGAAACGCGAGGGAGACGGGCGTCGGCAGATCGTGGGGCCTCGTCGCGATTGTACGGAACGCGCACCGCGGAAACCCGCATACACAGGACGCCGACTGCGCAGTGCACAGCCCGTCGCGTAGGGTCGCCTCCACCAAGGGGAGCTGTAGCGGCTTCCACTGTCCCTACCCAGGCCGACGTGGTGCGAAAACCGTGATCCGATTCGACAGTGTCTCAAAGTCCTACCCCAAGCAGAACCGCCCCGCGCTCCGCGATGTCTCGCTGGAGGTCGAGCGCGGTGAGTTCGTCTTCCTGGTGGGTTCTTCCGGCTCCGGCAAGTCCACCTTCCTCCGGCTGCTGCTCCGTGAGGAGCGTGCTACGCACGGTCAAGTACACGTGCTCGGCAAGGATCTGGCCCGGCTGTCCAACTGGAAGGTGCCGCAGATGCGCCGCCAGCTGGGTACCGTCTTCCAGGACTTCCGCCTCCTTCCGAACAAGACGGTCGCCGAGAACGTCGCGTTCGCGCTCGAGGTGATCGGCAAGTCCCGTGGCCAGACCCGCAAGACCGTGCCCGAGGTGCTCGACCTGGTCGGGCTCGGCGGCAAGGAGGAGCGGATGCCCGGTGAACTCTCCGGTGGTGAGCAGCAGCGGGTTGCCATCGCCCGCGCGTTCGTCAACCGCCCCATGCTGCTGATCGCCGACGAGCCCACGGGCAACCTCGACCCGCAGACGTCCGTCGGCATCATGAAGCTGCTCGACCGGATCAACCGCACCGGAACCACCGTGGTGATGGCCACGCACGATCAGCAGATCGTCGACCAGATGCGCAAGCGCGTCATCGAGCTCGAGGCGGGCCGTCTCGTACGTGACCAGTCGCGCGGCGTCTACGGCTATCAGCACTGAGCTCACGCAAGCAGGAACGCAGGAAAGGACGCCATGCGCGCCCAGTTCGTACTGTCGGAGATCGGTGTCGGTCTCCGCCGCAATCTCACGATGACCTTCGCGGTGATCGTCTCGGTCGCCCTGTCGCTGGCTCTGCTGGGCGGTTCGCTGCTCGCCCGCGACCAGGTGAGCACCATGAAGGGGTACTGGTACGACAAGGTCCAGGTGTCGATCTTCCTCTGCAACAAGAACGACGCCAAGACCGAGGCCTGTGCCGGTGGTGCGGTCACCGAGGCGCAGAAGAAGAAGATCAAGGCCGAGCTCGACGATCTCGACATCGTGGAGAAGGTGTACTACGAGTCCGCCGACGAGGCGTACAAGCACTACAAGGAGCAGTTCAAGGACTCTCCGCTGGTCGACTCGCTCACCTCCGACCAGATGCAGGAGTCATACCGGATCAAGCTCGCCGATCCGACGAAGTTCAAGGTGATCAGTTCCGCCTTCTCGGACAGACAGGGGGTCCAGAAGGTCCAGGACCAGAAGGACCTGCTGGAGAATCTCTTCAACCTGCTCAACGGCATGAACATCGCGGCGCTCTGCGTGATGGCGTTGATGCTGGTGGTCGCCCTGTTGCTGATCATCAATACAGTCCGGGTCTCCGCCTTCAGCAGACGCCGGGAGACCGGGATCATGCGGCTGGTGGGCGCGTCCGGCTTCTACATCCAGTTGCCGTTCATCCTGGAGGCCGCCATCGCGGGCCTCATCGGGGCGGGCTTCGCCTGCACCCTGCTGCTCGGCGGCAAGTACTTCCTGATCGACAACTGGCTGCAGGAGAAGATCCCGCTGATCAACTTCATCGGCTGGGACGCGGTGGCGCAGGTACTGCCGCTTATCCTCGCGGTCGGCATGCTGATGCCCGCTATTGCAGCTTTCTTCGCACTGCGCAAGTACCTCAAGGTGTGACGCAGGACGCGGGTGCCGGAGGGGCAACTGCCCTTGCGGCACCCATGTCTGGCCTAGACTCCGCAACATGTCGGGCACGTGGAAGTATGTGCGCCCCCGCCGCGCCTGTCGCGGGGCCGTCCTGACGCTGGTCTTCGCAAGCGTGCTGGCGACCGGTGCCGCCACCAACTCGTGGGGCGGCGAGACGCACCGTGGCGCAGCCGACCTGCCCCGCCACCGTGCGGGCGACGGTCCCCCTTCGAGTGAACCGAGGCCCGACGCTCCGGAAGCGGCGTCGCCGGGGACGGAGCCGGAATCAGGGCGGGGATCGGACGAGGGTGCGGGCCGCACCTCGGGCGCGCGCGGTCCGGGTGACGCCACCGAGGGCGCCGAGGAGCTGGTCAGCCGGAGCGGCGACCGCTGGTCCGCCGCCTATTCCGCCCGCGAGTACGAGGGGCTGGAGCGGACACTGAGCGGCGAATACGTCGGAGTGGGGATCTCCGTCCGGCGCGGCACCGACGCGGCGGACAGCCGGGTCATCGAGGTGGCGCGGGTCCGGCCGGGCAGCCCGGCTGCCGAGGCCGGGGTGCGCGCGGGTGACCGGCTGCGCGCGGTGGACGGCGAGCGGGTGGCGGCGCTCCCTGTCACGGAGGTCGTCGCACTGCTGCGCGGGGCCGCCTCGGCCGCGAGCCAGGGCCCCGGCAGCACGGTCGAGGTGGAGCTGGGCAGGGACGGCAGGCAGTGGGGCGAGATCCTGCACCGCGCCCTGCTGGCCGACACGAACGTCACCTCCGACAACCTGTCGCCCGAGGTGACGCGGATCAAGATCACCCGCTTCACCGAGGACTCCGGCGAGCAGGTGCGGCGCGCTGTCCGCGAGGTGCCGGACGGCAGCGGCATCCTGCTGGACCTGCGCGGCAACCCCGGGGGACTTGTCGACGAGGCGGCGGACGCGGCCTCCGCCCTGCTGGACGGCGGCCTGGTCGCCACGTACGACGTGAACGGCACCCAGCGCGCGCTGTACGCGGAGCGGGGCGGCGACACCGAAGCACCCGTTGTCGTACTGGTGGACGGCGGCACGATGAGCGCGGCCGAGCTGCTCACCGGAGCGCTGCAGGACCGCGGCCGTGCCGTGGTGGTCGGCTCGCACACCTTCGGCAAGGGTTCGGTCCAGGTGCCGCACCGGATGGCCGACGGCTCGGTCGCGGAGCTGACCGTCGGCCACTACAGGACGCCGGCGGGGCGCTCCGTGGACCGCGCGGGGCTGGCGCCCGACCTCGTCGTGGCCTCCGGTACGGCGGCGGAGTCGAAGGCGCGGACGGTATTGGGTGGCCTCGCGGCGGGCTCGTAGTGGACCATGGTGGGGTTATGGCCAAAAAACAGACGGATCGCAAGTTCATCGCGCAGCACAAGAAGGCGCGCCATGACTACCTCATCCTGGACACGTACGAGTGCGGTGTGGTGCTGACCGGGACGGAGGTCAAGTCGCTGCGCCAGGGCAGGGCCTCGCTCGTCGACGGCTTCGCACAGCTGGACGGCGCCGAGGTGTGGCTGCACAACGTGCACATCTCGGAGTACTCGCAGGGCACGTGGACGAACCACAGTGCCCGGCGCAAGCGGAAGCTGCTGATGCATCGTGCCGAGATCGACAAGCTGATCGGCAAGACGCAGGAGACCGGGTACACGCTGGTGCCGCTGTCGCTGTACTTCAAGGAGGGGCGCGTCAAGGTCGAGCTCGCGCTCGCGAAGGGCAAGAAGGAGTACGACAAGCGGCAGACGCTGCGGGAGAGGGAGGACCGCCGGGACGCGGAGCGGGTGATGTCCGCGGTGAAGCGGAAGGAGCGGGCGTAGCCTGGCCGGGCGCCGGCGCAGGGTCTGGGACCACCGCATCGGGCGGTGGGAACGCACTGGCACCCTCGGGTGTTGTTCCCGTAGGATGGAGACTGCGCCCCTCGGGGTGCGGTGTTTGTTAACTCAACATGGGGATGATCGGTTTCGACAGCGGATGTCGAAGCAGGGGAAGCGAGCCGAGGAACGCGGCAATGATCTCGTTAACCATCTGCCGCAAAAAAATAATCGCCAATAACAAGCGCGATTCCTTCACCCTCGCTGCCTGAGCAGCGACTGTGAGGTGCTGGCCCGGAGGTGTTCCCGCTCCGGTGCCCAGTATCATTTAGGGGACTCACCGCGTAAACCCGGTCACGGGGTTTACCGGGACACTTCACAGTGACTGAGCCCGTCGGAAACTTGTCCGCGTGATTTCCGGGGCTGAGAAAATCGTAGCGGACTGCGCTCGGAGAAGCCCTCCTTCCACTTCGTTGGACGCGGGTTCGATTCCCGCCATCTCCACCCCCGTGTTAAGCCTCCGGCCTGCGAATCTCGCAGGCCGGAGGCTTTTTGCTGTCCGGGGTCGAGTGCTGGCCCCGGTGCTGTCCCGGTGCGGTCTCCTGCTGTGCTGGCGCTGCTGTCACCTCACGTAGCAGGCCGAAGGTGCAGAGTGAAGAAAATATTGGTCTATACCTTGACTGGTTTAGACCAAGAGAGTTGACTGCACTCCGTCATTGATTCCCCCCTGTGGCCAGAGCCGCACGTGAGGAGCGACCCAGTGTTGAGACAGCTCAGGCAGTTCAAACAGTCAGGACAGTTCAGGCAGCGCCTCAAGACCGTCTTCGCGGTGGCGGCCGCATCCGCCACGCTCGCGGTGGTCGTACCGGCGTCGTCCGCGACCGCCGCTCCCGCCGCTCCCGCAGCCGAGGCGGCTGCGGCATGCGCGACCCCCTGGAGCGCCGACAAGGTCTATCTGGGTGGCGACACGGTGTCCCACGCGGGCCACAACTGGTCCGCGAGCTGGTGGACCCAGGGCACCGCACCGGCGGACACCGGCCAGTGGGGAGTCTGGGTGGACAAGGGTGCGTGCGGTGACGGCGGCGGCGACCCCGACCCGGACCCCTCGGGCTTCGTGGTGAGCGAGGCGCAGTTCAACCAGATGTTCCCGAACCGGAACCCCTTCTACACCTACCGCGGCCTGGTCGACGCGCTGCAGTCCTACCCCGGCTTCGCGAACACCGGCAGCGAGGAGACGAAGAAGCGGGAGGCCGCCGCGTTCCTCGCCAACATCAGCCACGAGACTGCCGGTCTCTACTACATCGTGGAGCAGAACGAGGCCAACTACCCGCACTACTGCGACGACAGCAAGCCCTACGGCTGCCCGGCGGGCCAGGCTGCCTACTACGGCCGTGGGCCGATCCAGCTGAGCTGGAACTTCAACTACAAGGCCGCGGGTGACGCGCTGGGCATCGACCTGCTCAACAACCCGTACCTGGTGGAGCGGGACCCGGCCGTGGCGATGCAGACCGCGCTCTGGTACTGGAACACCCAGCAGGGCCCGGGCACCATGACGGCGCACGACGCCATGGTCGGCGGCCACGGCTTCGGCCAGACGATCTGGGCGATCAACGGCGCCCTGGAGTGCGAGGGCGGAAACCCGGCCCAGGTCCAGAGCCGGATCGACAAATACCGGAACTACACCGCGATGCTCGGTGTGACGCCGGGCAGCAACCTCAGCTGCTGATCCGCTAGTGCTGCGTTGGGCAAGGTTTGCCCGCGGGGCGAACCTTGCCTGACGCGGCACTGAGAGCTCGCGCGGATAGGCGGGATGGGCTTCCACCGCCCGCGGACCAGCGACCGGGCCGTCTTCGAGAAGCTGCCGCAGCTCCGGCACATCGCCTGGAGCGCACACCCGCCTGGCAGAACGCCTTCCACCGCCTTGCACGCTGCTAGCCCGGTTGCTTGATGCTCTCGATGATTCGGGCGAAGCCTTCCTCTCCATGGCCTGCATCGATCTGACGCTGGATGAGCCGCTGGACCATGGTGACTACCTCGGTGCTGATGCCCTGGTCGGAACTGGCAGCCAGGAGGTCACTGAGGCTGGAGAACTGGAGGCTCTGCTGCCCTTCGACGGTGTAGTCCCCACCGTCGATGACTGCGGCGAAACCTTGGAAGGCGCCGGTCATGGCGGTCAGCCAAGGTGTGGCCTCAGCAGCGAACTCGCCCGCCGTCACTCCGGCTGGCGCGACCATGGCGGCGCCGTGCATGAATCCGGCGAACATGACGTACATGCCCGCGAGCAGGGCGAGGTCGTACAGGGACGCCAGCCCGGCATCCTCACCGAAGTAGGTACTGGTTCCCCACAGGTCGAGCAGCGGCCTGTACTGATGGAAGACATCGGCCGACCCGCTGTAGAGGATCGATGCCCCAGGCTGGCCGATCATGTGCGGTACGGCCATGATGCCGCCGTCCAGATACGCGACTCCGGCCTGGGCGGCCCAATCCGCCAACTCCCGTGACTGAGCAGGTGACGTCGTCGTCACGTTGACCAGGGTTCGTCCGGCCAGCTCATCGGAGAGCGGATCGAGCACCTCATGGACCGACGCGTGGTCCAGCAGGCATGCGATCACCAATCGGCTGGCCCGGACCGCGTCGCCGGCCGTGTCGGCAGCCTTGGCGCCCTGCGCAACGAGGCCGTCCGCCTTCCCCGGCGAGCGGTTCCAGCATGTGGTCGCGTATCCGGCCTTCACCAGGGCGCCCGCGAGAGCGCTGCCCATAGCCCCTAGCCCGAGAACACTCACCTGGACGCTGCTGTCAGTTGTCATTTTTGGCGCTCCCCCTCGTGTCTGTCCTTCGGCTCGATCCTCTCCGCAGCCGGTAAAGTTGACCAGTACGGACTAATTAGTCGGGTACTCACCCGTAGGTAAGTGCCTCTTGGAGGGCGGATGGCAACTGCAGCGCGACGTGGTCCCTATTTCTGTGGCATCGACGCGGCGATGGACGTAGTCGCCGGCAAGTGGAAGTCGCTCATCCTCTGGGAGCTCCACCACCACGGGATCCGCCGGTTCGCCGAGCTTCGACGCGGTCTGCCTGGTGTCAGCGAGAAGATGCTGATTCAACATCTGCGGGAGATGGAAGAAGACGGGCTCGTGCATCGTGAGGTGTACCGCGAGGTGCCGCCGAAGGTCGAGTACTCCTTGACGGAGCACGGCGTCTCGCTCAACGTGGCCCTGGCCTCCTTGGGTGAATGGGGGACCGCACGCATGGGGCGGATCGGGGCCGAAAAGATCTCCGGCGACGTTGCCGCGACAGCTCGGCGCTAGTGCTGCGGGCCGGATCGTAGATACAGGTCTCTCCCTGTGATCACAGAGCGCCGCGACTCCGTGATCGCTAAGCCTTGAGCCTGTCCTACTCCTGGGGCGCTCCATCACACCTGCCCGCGCGAGCTCTGGGACAGCAGACCCTGAGGATGCCGGAACCCCGCCGCAGCGGTGGCGGCGGCCAGCGCCGCTGCGGTGACCGGCACCCAGTAACCCGTGCTCGCACCCTCTCCGAGGTGCTGCGCAGCCCATCCGCCCGTCGCCGACCCGGCGGCGACGCCGCCGAGCAGAGCGGTGACCGAGAGCGTCATGCCCTCGTTGAGCCGCGCGGCCGGGGTGACCAGCTGGACGAGCGTCATCCCGGTGACCATGGTCGGCGCCGTGGCCATCCCCGCGAGCAGCAGCCCCGCCCCGACGGCCGCCAGACTGCCGGTCGTGGTGGCAGCAAGCAGCGGGAGCGTCATCAGTACCGCCATCGCGCACACGCACAGCACGAACCGCCGTGCGAGCGGCCCAGGCGGCCGCAGCGCGCCGAAGACCAGCCCCGCCGCTGCCGAGCCCCCGGCCTGCAGAGCGAGGACGACGCCCGCCGCCCCCTGGTGGCCCAGCTCGTCCGCGAAGGCCAGCGTCACCACCTCCATCGAGCCGAAGACCGCCCCGGTGCACAGGAAGGTGAACAGCAGCGGAGGCATTCCCCGCAGCCGTAGGGGTGACCGCTGGCGGCCGGGGGTGCGCGGACTGGGCGGCGGTTCGGTGCGCCGCTGCGAGGCGAACAGCAGCACCCCGGTGAGCAGCAGGAACGCGGCGGTCAGCGTGCCCGCCTCCGGGAAGAACGCCGTGCACAGGAGGGCGGCGATTACCGGCCCGAGCATGAAGCACAGCTCGTCGGCGGCCTGTTCGAAGGAGTTCGCGGTGTGCCGGGCGGCGGCGTCGTCGCGGTAGAGGTACGCCCACCGGGCGCGTGACATGCCACCGGTGTTCGGTGTGGTCGCGGTCGACACGTAGGCGGCGAACAGCGACCAGTCGGGCGCGTCGTAGCGGACGCACAGGGCAAGCGCGACCGAGCCGCCGACCGCGAGGGCCGCGGCGGGCACCATGATGCGCGCCTGCCCGTACCGGTCCACCAGGCGGGCGGTGAGCGGCCCGACGACCGCGGTCGCGGCGAGCCCGCAAGCGGTCACGGCACCGGCGAGCGCGTACGAGTCCCGGGAACCGGCGATCATGATCACCGCGGAGACGGTGAGCATCCCCATCGGCAGCCGTGCGATGAGGTTGCCGGCGGTGAAGGCCACGGAGCCGGGCGCGGTGAAGAGGCGCGCGTACGGGGCCGCCCACCGGGGGCCGGTCCATCTCCGTCCGGTCCATCTCGGTGCGGCGCCGCGCGGTGCGCGGCGGTCGGGGGAGCGGCGGCGACCGGAGGTGTCGGCTCCCGCACGTGGCAGCACGATCAGCCGGTCGCCGGAGACGGTGAACAGCGGGCCGTCCGCCGGTGCATCCGGGTTGTCCGGGGTCTCGGAGGCGTCCCGGATGTCTCCGGTGCGGGAGGGAGATTTCGGCATGTGCACCACACTTCCGGAGTGCGTCCGCCCAGGTCCAACACCTTTTCAGAGCCCACTCACGCACTCTCGTTGTCAATATCTCGATGCGGCGGACGCCGGGCCGCCCTCGTCGGCGACAATCAGCCCGTGCCCCATGAGACCGACCCCCGCCTGCTGCGCGCCTTCGTCACCGTCGCCGAGGAACTGCACTTCACCCGTGCCGCCGCCCGGCTCTTCGTCGCGCAGCAGGCCCTCAGCAGGGACATCCGGCGGCTGGAGGGCGAGTGGGGCGCCACGCTCCTCCTGCGGACGACGCGCCGGGTGACCGTGACCCCTGAGGGAGAGCGGCTGCTGCCGTACGCGCGAGCGGTGCTCGCCGCGCACGACGCGCTGGCCGCGGCGGTCTCGGCTGCCGACCGGCCGCTGCTCGTCGATGTGGCCGCCCCCGTCAGCACGGGGCAGCGGGTGCTCGACGCGGCTCGGCTGGGTGCGCCCGGGGTGGAGTTCGTCGCCCGTTTCCACAGCGGCCTGGCTGGTGCGTCCGCCGATCTGCTCGCCGGGCGGCTCGACGTCTCCTTCGGCCGGGTCGCCGGGCTGGCGCCGCATGTGCTGGCCGGACTGGACCACACCCTGATCCGCTACGAACGCGTCGCCGTACTGCTGCCCGAGGACCATCCGCTCGCGGGCCTGCCCGCGATCCCGCTCTCCCGGCTGGCGGGCGAGACGCTCTACGCCGGAGCGGGCAACGCGGACACCACGGAGTGGACCGACTTCGCCCGCGCCCTCTTCGCCGGGCGCGGCATCGCGCTGGCCGCACCCTTCCCCAAGCTGGAGGGCGAGGAGGAGTTCACCCGTGTCGTACGCAAGCAGGGCTGGTCGGTGTTGGCCAGCGAGGTCTTCATCGGCGTACCGGGGATGGTGCTGCGCCCGCTGACCGATCCGGTGGCGCTGGCTCCGGTCTCCCTGGTGTGGCGGCGCGGGCTGCGCCATCACGGACTGGAGGTGCTGCGGGCGGAGGCGGCCCGGCTGGCCTCGGACGGCGGCTGGCTGGAGGTGCCGGACGGCGCCTGGCTTCCGGCGGCGGACCGGGTGCTGTGCGCGCCGTGACAGGAGCGTTCAACTGCGTCGCGGCACGGTGGTGATCCTTCCCGCGGGTCGCTAATGTGAGCCCGTCGCGAAGGCCCCGCCCGTGCTCACGAAGCCGCGCGGCGCCGGGTGAGCCGACGGTTTCACGGGTGTCACCTGGCGGCACGGCGTGGAAATCCCTGCTGCCTAGCCTCTGCCCGTGACAGGGAACCGGCCCAGTCCGGCCAACCGCCCGGGAGGCGTCCATGACCGCTCCAACCGCCGCCGTCCACCGACGAGGACGACGCTGGATCGAGCACTGGGATCCCGAGGACGCGGAGTTCTGGGAGAACGGCGGAAAGCGGATCGCCCGCCGGAACCTCGCCTACTCGGTGCTCGCCGAGCACATCGGCTTCTCGGTCTGGAGCATGTTCTCCGTGCTCGCGCTCTTCATGGGCCCGGAGTACGGAATCGACGCGGCCGGGAAGTTCTTCCTGGTGGCGGTCGCCTCGCTGGTCGGCGCGGTGCTGCGGGTGCCGTACGGCTTCGCGGTGGCCCGCTTCGGCGGCCGGAACTGGACGGTGTTCAGCGCCGGCATGCTGCTGCTGCCGATGATCGCGCTGCTGTTCGTGCTCGAACCGGGCACCTCGTACGGCACTTTCGTGGCGGTGGCCGTGCTCACCGGGGTCGGCGGCGCCAACTTCGCCTCCGCCATGACGAACATCAACAGCTTCTATCCGCTGCGCCTGAAGGGCCGGGCGCTCGGGCTGAACGCGGGCGGCGGGAACATCGGCGTCGCCGTGGTGCAGCTGGCCGCGCTGCTGGTGATCGGCGTGGCCGGAGCGGATCGGCCGCGCCTGCTGCTGGCCGCCTACCTGCCGCTGATCGTGCTGGCCACGCTGTGCGCCCTGCGGTACATGGACAACCTGGGCCCGGTCACCAACGACACCGGTGCCGCGCGGGAGGCCGCGGCGGACCGGCACACCTGGATCATGGCGGTGCTCTACATCGGCACCTTCGGCTCGTTCATCGGCTACAGCTTCGCCTTCGGACTGGTCCTCCAGGGGCAGTTCGACCGCACGCCGCTGCAGGCCGCCGCGCTGACCTTCATCGGCCCGCTGCTCGGCTCGCTGATCCGGCCGGTCGGCGGCCAGCTGGCGGACCGGCGGGGCGGGGCGCGGGTCACGCTGTGGACCTTCGTCCTGATGACCGCGGCCTCCGCCGTGGTCATCACCGCGTCGATACGGGCCTCGCTCCCGCTCTTCGTCACCGGCTTCGTACTGCTGTTCATCCTCACCGGCGTCGGCAACGGGTCGTCCTACAAGATGATCCCCGCCATACACGAGGCCGGGGCCCGGTCCCGCGGCCTCACCGGAGAGGCCGCCTCGGCCCACGCGCGGCGGCTGTCCGGTGCCGCGATGTCCCTGATCGGCGCGGTGGGCGCCATCGGCGGACTCGGCATCAACCTCGCGCTGCGGCAGTCCTTCGTCAGCACCGGGGGAGGTACGGGCGCCTTCATCGCCTTCGCCTGCTACTACGTGCTCTGCGCCTTCGTCACCTGGGCGGTATACCTGCGGGTGAGGCCCCTCGCCGCTGCGGGGCGCAACACTGCTGCGGGGCGTAACACTGAGGAAATGCCCGCGAACCGGGACCGTCACGGACCGTTGACAGGCTCGGCACCGGGTCGGTGAACAGCACACCGGTGCACGGATGAACCGGTGGGCCCTTCTTGAGGAACACTGTGGACGAGGAGCGCATGGATCAGCTCAACCCCGCGCACGAGATCAAACCCCTGGAAGGCTTCACCGTCGGGGTCACCGCCGCCCGGCGCGCCGAAGAGCTGGGGAACCTGCTGGAGCGCCGGGGTGCCGAGATCCTGCACGCGCCCGCGCTGCGCATCGTCCCGCTCTCCGACGACGCCGAACTGCTGGCCGCCACCACCCGGCTGACCGAGACCCCGCCCGACGTGGTGGTGGCCACCACCGCCATCGGCTTCCGCGGCTGGCTGGAGGCCGCGGACGGCTGGGGCCTCGGCGACGCACTGCGGGAGCGGATGGCGGGAGCCCAGCTGCTGGCGCGCGGCCCCAAGGTGCGCGGTGCGGTGCGGGCGGCAGGGCTGCGGGAGAAGTGGTCACCGGCCTCCGAGTCGATGGCAGAGGTGCAGCGGCGACTGCTGGACGAGGGTGTGCAGGGGCGGCGGATCGCGGTGCAGCTGCACGGCGAGCCGCTGTCCGGATTCTCGGAGGCGCTGCGAGAACAGGGCGCGGACGTGGTGGGGGTGCCGGTGTACCGCTGGCTGCCCCCGGAGGACATCAGGCCGGTGGACCGCCTGCTCGACGCCGTCCTCGCCCGGAGCATGGACGCGGTGACCTTCACCAGCGCGCCCGCCGCCGCCTCGCTGCTGAAACGTGCTGCCGAGCGGGGCATCCAGAAAGAACTGCTGGCGGCGCTGAGCGGCGAGGTCTTCGCCGCGTGCGTGGGCCCGATGACGGCGGCGCCACTGGAGCGGCACGGCGTGCCGACCGGGCAGCCGGAGCGCTTCCGGCTGGGCCCGCTGGTGCAGCTGCTCTGCGCCGAGCTGCCCGGCCGGGTGCGGCCTCTGGAGATCTCCGGACACCAGGTCGGGATCCGCGGTCACGCCGTGATCGTGGACGGCGAGCTGCGCGCGGTACCGCCCGCCGGTATGGCGCTGCTGCGGGTGCTGGCCGAACGGCCGGGCTGGGTGGTCCCGCGCGCGGAACTGCTCCGCGCGCTGCCCGGCTCGGGCCGCGACGAGCACGCGGTCGAGACGGCCATGACACGGCTGCGGTCGGCGCTGGGCACGCCCGGCCTGATCCAGACGGTGGTGAAGCGCGGCTACCGGATCGCGACGGACCCGGCCGGGACCTGAGGGCTGTCCCGTGATCCCTGGTGGATCAGCGCGCGGCGTCAGATGCGGTGCTTCGCAAGGCGGAGGGGCGTCCTCATACTGGGCGTGTCCGGGCGCTCCGGCAACGCAGCGAGGTGCCGCAGCTGTCGTCGTGCGCCCGCCAGGGATCACGGGACAGCCCTTAGGGCCTCTCGGGGGTATTCGACCTCCTGCCGGGGCTGACCGCGGGTGCACACCGCACTCTCGGTCGCGTACGGTTGACGGCTGCCCTGAGTACGGAAGAAGGGGGCCGCGTTGGCAACGCAGGACACAGCCGAGCACACCGTGCGGGACGACGGCGTCCGGGACCGCGAGATCCGGGCGGAGCAAGGCCACCTCGACCGGGTGTACCGCCGCCTGGAGGAGAAGATCGACGAGGCCGAGTTCCTGATGAAGGACGCCTCGGAGCGGTCGCAGGTCGGCACCCCGGGGGCCCTCGCCGAGCGCGACGCGCAGGTCTTCCGGGCGGGGGTCCATCTGAACCGGCTCAACAGCGAGTTCGAGGACTTCCTCTTCGGCCGCGTCGACCTGCTGGCCGGCAAGGACAGCGTGCGCGGCGCGGACGGGGCGTACCAGTCGCTGGAGCCCGACGAGTCGGCGATACGCGTCGACGGCAGCGCCGACATCGCCGAGACCCTGCACATCGGACGCCTCGGCGTGCTCGACTCCGACTACTCGCCGCTGGTGATCGACTGGCGGGCACCCGCCGCCGCGCCCTTCTACCGGGCCACACCACTGGACCCGGGCCGCGTCGTCCGGCGCCGGGTGATCCGGAGCAAGGGGCGCCGCGTGCTCTCGGTCGAGGACGACCTGCTGCGCCCGGAGGTCCGCGCCAGCCTGGACGGCGCCGAGCTGGCCGTCGTCGGCGACGGCGCGCTGATGGCCGCGCTCGGGCGGGCCCGCGGCCACGCCATGCGGGACATCGTGGCGTCCATCCAGGCGGAGCAGGACTTGGTCATCCGGGCACCGGCCGCCTCGGTGACGGAGGTGGAGGGCGGCCCCGGCACCGGCAAGACCGCCGTCGCCCTGCACCGGGCCGCCTATCTGCTCTACCGGGACCGGCGTCGCTACGCGGGCGGCATCCTGATCGTGAGCCCGACACCGCTGCTGGTGTCGTACACGGAGGGCGTGCTGCCCTCGCTGGGCGAGGAGGGCCAGGTCGCCATCCGCGCGCTGGGCTCGCTGGCGGACGGGGCGGAGGCAGCCGCGTTCGACCCGCAGCCCGTGGCCCGGATCAAGGGCTCCGGCCGCATGGCACGGGTGCTGCGCAACGCCGCACGCGGCGCCCTGGAGACGGTGGGAGCGCCCGGAGCGCCCGCCTCGGCGTCCGATGCGCCGTCCGACGCGACGTCCGGGATGCTGCCCGGAATGGCCCTGGAAGCCACGGAGGCTCCCCACGCCCGCCAGGCGCCGCACCGTACGCCCACCCGGCTGCGGGTCGTCGTGTTCGGCGCCCGCGTCGAGCTGGGGCCCGAGGAGCTGCGCCGGGCCAGACAGCAGGCGCTGGGCGGCACCGCGCCGGTCAACCTGATGCGGCCACGCGCCCGGCGGTTCGTGCTGGACGCGCTCTGGGAGAAGTCCGGTGCGGCCGGCCGCCACCTGGACGATCCGGAGCTGGCGGCGGAGACGCGCCAGGCGTTCGACGAGGACGTCTCGACGGAGCCGGAGTTCACCGACTTCATGGACGCCTGGTGGCCCGAGCTCACCCCGCGCCGGGTGCTCGCCGCGATGGCGGACCAGGGGAGCCTGGAGCGCTGGGCACGCCGGACGCTGCGCGGTGCGGAGGTGCGGCTGCTGGCGCGGTCACTGCGCAGGCTGGACGCGGCGGGGGACGGGCCGCTGTCCGTGCACGATGTCGCGCTGCTGGACGAGCTGCAGACGCTGCTGGGTACGCCCGTGCGGCCACGGCAGCCGACCGAGGCCGACATGCTGGCGGAGCTGGGCGTACAGGAGCTGACCACCGCTGCCGACCGCAACCAGGGCCGCCAGAGTCGGACGCAGCGCCTCGCCGAGGAGCGCACCGAGTACGCGCACGTGATCGTGGACGAGGCGCAGGATCTGACGCCGATGCAGTGGCGGATGGTCGGCCGCCGGGGCAGGCACGCGACTTGGACGGTCGTGGGTGACCCGGCGCAGAGTTCCTGGACCGACACGCAGGAGGCCGCCGCCGCGCGGGACGAGGCGCTGGGCACCCGGCCGCGCCGCCGTTTCGAACTGACCGTCAACTATCGCAATCCCGCCGAGGTCGCCGTGCTGGCCGACCGGGTGCTGGCGCTGGCGATGCCGGGGTCGGTGCCACCGGCGGCGGTGCGCTCCACCGGCATGGAGCCCCGGTTCGCCCTCGCGCGGGGCGGATTGGGCGCTGCCGTTCGGGAGGAGACGCGGCGGCTGCTGGCCGAGGTGGAAGGCACGGTCGGCGTCGTCGTCGCCATGGAGCGGCGCGCGGAGGCGCGCGAGTGGCTGGCCGGGCTGGGGGGCCGGGCGGTGGCGCTGGGGAGTCTGGAGGCCAAGGGGCTGGAGTACGACGCGACGCTGGTGGTGTCGCCCGCCGAGATCGCGGGCGTGGCCTCGCGCGAGCAGGTCTCCAAGGGGGAGCGCCCGGCCGGTCTGCGGGTGCTGTACGTGGCGCTGACGCGCGCCACCCAGCGGCTGACGATCCTGTCGGCGGAGGGGGACTTGCCCGACGAGGACGGGGTGCCCGATCTGCTGAAGGGGTGAGGAGGAGCCCCGGCGCGGCATCCTGGAAGGGGTGATTCCGGCGGGGCCGACCCGGGCGGCGGAATCGGTCGCGTGCGGGGGAATCGCCTCGTGGGACTCTTTGTTAGCCTTGTGAGTGGCACCGGCCCGATCCATGCCCCCGGGCCCAACCATAGTCGCTACGAGCGACCACTTGCCGCGAGGCGAGCTGGCGGGTCGGTGCCACCTTGAAGTCGTTTTTCTTACGAAATGACGCGGACTTGCTCCGCCTGCGGCCCCTTGCGCCCTGCCCCGATCTCGAACTCCACGCGCTGCGTGTCCTCCAGGCTGCGATAGCCCTCGCCGTCGATCGAGCTGTAGTGGACGAAGACGTCCGGCCCGCCGCCTTCCTGGGCGATGAAGCCGTATCCCTTCTCCGCGTTGAACCACTTGACCGTGCCCTGAGCCATGTCCTGGTCTCCCGTGAGTGCAGACGGTTGCGGGCCAGATCCTAGGACGTTTCGGGGCAATTCATGATGATTGATGACGCATTTTCTTCTGAAGTGACCCGTGGCGGCTCACGTAGCGACCCGTGCGGCGGTCCACCCGGCTCCACGGAATGAGGGCTTCCGTAACCCCTGTTCCTCTCGTATGGTGGAATTCTGTTTCCAATACTGGAGGGTGGTTACCGCGCACCCGCCGGTAGGTGGGATTATCTCTGGTGCGCCGCACGGCGCATCGTGACAAGGGAAAGCAGAGGAAGTCGGCCATGGCAACCGCGCCAAGCGTCTCGTATTCGATGACGGTCCGTCTGGAAGTCCCCGCCGGCGGGTCCGCGGTCAGTCAGCTCACCACGGTCGTGGAGTCCTCCGGAGGTTCGGTCACCGGCCTCGACGTGACCGCCTCCGGCCATGAACGGCTCCGGATCGACGTCACGATCGCCGCGACCTCCACCGCGCACGCCGACGAGATCGTCGGCAAGCTGCGCGGCATCGAGGGTGTGACGCTGGGCAAGGTCTCCGACCGTACGTTCCTGATGCACCTCGGCGGCAAGATCGAGATGTCTTCGAAGCATCCTATTCGCAACCGTGACGATCTCTCCATGGTGTACACCCCTGGCGTCGCCCGGGTGTGCATGCAGATCGCCGAGAATCCCGAGGACGCCCGGCGGCTGACCATCAAGCGGAACAGCGTCGCGGTGGTCACCGACGGCTCGGCCGTGCTCGGCCTGGGCAACATCGGCCCGCAGGCCGCGCTGCCGGTGATGGAGGGCAAGGCGGCCCTCTTCAAGCGGTTCGCGGGCATCGACGCCTGGCCGATCTGCCTGGACACACAGAACTCCGACATGATCGTGGAGACCGTCAAGGCAATCGCCCCGGGCTTCGCGGGCATCAACCTGGAGGACATCTCGGCGCCCCGCTGCTTCGAGATCGAGGCGCGGCTGCGCGAGGCGCTGGACATCCCCGTCTTCCACGACGACCAGCACGGCACCGCCATCGTCGTGCTCGCCTCGCTGCACAACGCGCTGCGCGTGGTGGGCAAGCGGATCGAGGACGTACGGGTCGTCATGTCCGGGGCGGGCGCGGCGGGTACGGCGATCCTGCGGCTGCTGCTGTCGGCCGGCGTCAAGCACGCGGTCGTCGCCGACATCCACGGTGTGGTCCACGCGGGCCGCGAGGACCTGGTCAGCGCCGAGGTGGACTCGCCACTGCGCTGGATCGCCACGAACACCAACCCCGAAGGGGTCACCGGCACTCTCAAGGACGCCGTGGCGGACTCGGACGTGTTCATCGGCGTCTCCGCGCCCAACGTGCTCGGGGCGGCGGACGTGGCGACGATGGCCGAGGGCGCCATCGTGTTCGCGCTCGCCAATCCCGACCCGGAGGTAGACCCCGCGGAGGCCCGTCGTACGGCCACCGTGGTCGCCACCGGGCGCTCCGACTTCCCCAACCAGATCAACAACGTGCTGGTCTTCCCCGGCGTCTTCCGCGGCCTGCTGGACGCCCAGTCGCGCACGGTCGACGACGAGATGATGCTGGCCGCCGCCCGCGCCCTCGCGGACGTCGTGCACGAGGACGAGCTGAACGCGAACTACATCATCCCCAGCGTCTTCAACGAGAAGGTCGCCGGCGCCGTCGCCGGGGCGGTGCGCGACGCGGCCAAGCCGCCGCGCAGCACCGAGCCGGGGTCGCTGGGCGAGCCCACCGAGCTGACGGACTGACCCCCGCGCGAGGTGGCGGCGACGGGCCCGTCCGGTGAGAGCTCGGTCACGAAGGGCCCGAGCCCGCCCCCGCCCGGCGCGTCGCGGGATGCAGCACCCGTACGGCCCCCTTAGGGTTGCGGAAGCCGCACCGGACAGAGCCTTGAGGCGTCAGCCGCGAGCCACTGGCACTTTTCGGGTGACGCAGCCGGGTACCGGTTTGCGAGCCGGATTGGATTTCCCGCCGCAGGTGGGGGCAGGATGCGTCACTGGGCGCGGGGGTCTGAACGAGACCCGGGTCCGGGGAGTGTCCGAGGCCCCTGGCAGCATCGGCTTCGAACTCACGCCTCATCGGCAAGAAGAACACGGGAGTAACAGACTATGAACCGCAGTGAGCTGGTGGCCGCTCTGTCCGAGCGCGCCGAGGTGACCCGTAAGGACGCCGACGCCGTTCTGGCCGCGCTCGCCGAGACCGTTGGCGAGGTTGTCTCCAAGGGAGACGAGAAGGTCACCATCCCCGGCTTTCTCACCTTCGAGCGTACGCACCGTGCCGCTCGTACGGCGCGTAACCCGCAGACCGGTGACCCG
Source organism: Streptomyces gossypii (assembly GCF_025165795.1). Taxonomy (GTDB): domain Bacteria; phylum Actinomycetota; class Actinomycetes; order Streptomycetales; family Streptomycetaceae; genus Streptomyces; species Streptomyces gossypii. Next base: position 384,867 of record NZ_JAJAGO010000006.1, on the reverse strand, counting down.
ATCGAGATCCCGGCCGGATACAGCGTCAAGGTTTCGGCGGGCTCCAAGCTGAAGGAAGCCGCCAAGGGCAAGTGATCCGCTGACAGCTGGCGGGCAAGGAGAGGGGCGGGCCCCCCAGCGGGGGGGGGCCCCCCCACGGGGCGGGGGGGGGGTCCGGGGGGGGGGCGCCCCCCGGGGGGGGGGCCCGCCCCTCTCGGCGTCTGGCGGTGCTTACGGGCGTTCGACCTTCGCACCCAGTGCCGACAGCTTGTCCATGAAGTTCTCGTAGCCACGGTTGATCAGGTCGATGCCGTGCACCCGAGAGGTGCCCTGCGCGGCCAGCGCGGCGATCAGGTACGAGAACCCGCCCCGCAGGTCGGGGATGACCAGATCCGCGCCCTGGAGCTTGGTGGGCCCCGAAACGACGGCCGAGTGCAGGAAGTTCCGCTGCCCGAAGCGGCACGGGGTGCCGCCCAGGCACTCCCGGTAGACCTGGATGTGCGCGCCCATCTGGTTGAGCGCGGAGGTGAAGCCGAGCCGCGACTCGTACACCGTCTCGTGCACGATGGACAGGCCGGACGCCTGCGTCAGCGCCACCACCAGCGGCTGCTGCCAGTCGGTCTGGAAACCGGGGTGCACGTCCGTCTCCAGCGCGATGGCGTTCAGCGGGCCGCCGGGGTGCCAGAAGCGGATGCCCTCGTCGCCGACCTCGAACGCGCCGCCGACCCGGCGGAAGGTGTTGAGGAAGGTCATCATCTCCCGCTGCCGGGCGCCGTGCACGTACACGCTGCCCCCGGTCGCGAGCGCCGCGCTCGCCCAGGAGGCCGCCTCCAGGCGGTCCGGCAGGGCACGGTGCGTGTAGCCGCCGAGGCGGTCCACGCCGGTGATGCGGATGGTGCGGTCCGTGTCCATCGAGATGATCGCGCCCATCTTCTGCAGCACGCAGATGAGGTCCTCGATCTCCGGTTCGACGGCGGCGTTGGAGAGTTCGGTCACACCCTCCGCCAGCACGGCGGTGAGCAGCACCTGCTCGGTGGAGCCCACCGAGGGGTACGGCAGCTGGATCTTGCAGCCGCGCAGGCGCTGCGGCGCCTCCAGATACTGGCCGTCGGCCCGCTTCTCGATCGTCGCGCCGAACCGGCGGAGCACGTCGAAGTGGAAGTCGACGGGCCGTCCGCCGATGTCGCAGCCGCCCAGCCCGGGAATGAAGGCGTGGCCCAGACGGTGCAGCAGCGGGCCGCAGAAGAGGATCGGGATGCGCGAGGACCCCGCGTGCGCGTCGATGTCGGCGACGTTCGCGCTCTCCACGTGCGAGGGGTCGAGCACCAGCTCACCCGGCTCGTCACCGGCGCGCACGGTCACACCGTGCAGTTGCAGCAGGCCGCGTACGACCCGGACGTCGCGGATGTCGGGCACATTGCGCAGTCGGCTCGGCTCACTGCCGAGCAGCGCGGTCACCATGGCCTTGGGCACCAGGTTCTTCGCGCCACGGACTCGGATCTCCCCCTCGAGGGGGGTGCCGCCGTGGACTAGCAGGACATCATCGGTGCCGGTCATGGATCTCCGCGTTCCTGGAGATGGGCTGGGACAGTCAGCAAGCGTAATCGCCAAGCTGCCGGATTATGCACGGGTGTGCCAGTGCCCGGCCCGCACCGGCTCTCGGCGACCGGATGCCGTCCGTACGGACGGTCAGCGTGTGGCAGCCCAGGGTCACGGGCCGGCCCCGCCGAACGGGCGGCGCGCGGCCGGCGGGCGGCGCCGGATCGGGCGTTGACCTCCCGCGAACGCCGCCGGTGCGGGATCATTGCGGCATGACCGAGGTGTCTTCGCTCACCGGGCGGCTGCTGGTCGCGTCCCCGGTGCTGTCCGACCCGAACTTCGACCGCGCCGTCGTCCTCGTCCTCGACCACGACGACGAGGGTGCGCTGGGCGTGGTGCTGAACCGTCCGACACCCGTCGGAGTGGGCGACATCCTGGAGCCCTGGGCGGAGCTGGCGGGTGAGCCCGGTGTCGTCTTCCAGGGCGGCCCGGTCTCGCTGGACGCGGCGCTGGGCGTGGCCGTGGTGCCGTCCGCCCGCGGTCATTCCGGCAGCGGCCCGGCGGGCTGGCGCCGGGTGCACGGGGCGATCGGTCTGGTGGATCTGGAGGAGCCGCCCGAGCTGCTGGCCGGGGAGCTGGGCTCGCTGCGCATCTTCGCGGGTTACGCCGGCTGGGGCGCCGGGCAGCTGGACGTTGAGCTGTCCGAGGGGGCCTGGTATGTCGTGGAGTCCGAGCCGGGGGACGTCTCCTCGCCGGCTCCGGAGCGGCTGTGGCGTTCCGTGCTGCGGCGGCAGCGCAGCGAACTGGCGATGGTGGCCACCTATCCGGACGATCCGTCGCTGAACTGAGTCACGGTCGTGAGGCGGTTAAGCTTGGGTCACATGAGCACACTCGAGCCCGAGCGCGGGGCGGGCACCGGCACGCTGGTCGAGCCGACCCCGCAGACATCGCACGGCGACGGCGACCACGAGCGCTTCGCCCACTATGTCCAGAAGGACAAGATCATGGCGAGCGCGCTGGACGGGACTCCCGTCGTCGCGCTCTGCGGCAAGGTCTGGGTACCGGGGCGCGACCCGAAGAAGTACCCGGTCTGCCCCATGTGCAAGGAGATCTTCGAAACCATGGGCGCCGGTGGGGACAAGGGCGGAAAGGGAGGCAAGGACGGCAAGGGCGACGGCAAGAAGTAGCAGCCGCTGACCTGCTTTCCGTTCCGCCGGTCCCCGTGCCCGCCGCCCGCGTTCCGTACGCGGGCGGTGTGGGACGCGTGCAGCGCGCCCCGGCCCGCCTCTTCGAGTGAGAGGCGGGCCGGGGCGCGCTGTGCTGTCTGCCGCCCCTCCCCGCACGTGTCGCTCCCGTGCGTGCCCCTCCTCCCGTGCGTGCCACTCCCGTCCGGCCCCCAACCCTGTGCTCCCGTGGCGTGACGCCGCGGGGCGGGCCGTTGCACGGAGCGCTTCGGCGGATTACGGGTTGGTCGAGACCTCTTGTGGGCGGGTGCCTGCGCCCATAACCTCCTGCGAAGTTGTGCAGCACGAAACAGCCGTTGCGAATGTTGCAACTCACTGCTGGGGGTTCCGCTCATGAGAGTTTCCGCCCGCGTGGCCGCGTCGATAGCGGCCCTCACCCTCGCCGGACTGTCGGCCACGGCCTGCGCGCCGTCCTCGTCCGGCGACGGCGACCAGAAGGACGAGAAGAGCGGCACCCTGCGGGTGTGGCTCTTCCAGGAGGTCAACAACAAGCCGAAGAAGGCGATCGTCAACGACGTCGTCGCCGAGTTCGAGAAGGCGCACGACGGCGCCAAGGTGGATGTGCAGTACATCCCCGTCGACAGCCGCGCCGAGAAGATCAAGGGCGCCCTCAACGACCCCGACTCCGCCCCCGACGTGATCGAGTTCGGGAACACGGACACCGCCGGGTATGTGGCCGACGGCGGGCTCGCCGACGTCTCCAAGGAGTTCGCCGCCTGGGACGAGGCCAAGGACCAGGACCCCACCGCCAAGGAGTCGGTGACCGTCGACGGGAAGATCTACGGGGCGCCGCTCTTCGTGGGCGTGCGCGCGCTCTACTACCGCACCGATGTCTTCAAGGACCTGGATCTCACGGTACCCAAGACGCTCGGCGAGGTCGCCTCCACGGCGAAGAAGATCCGCAAGGAACGGCCCGAGATGTACGGGCTGATGGTCGGCGGCGCCTACACCTACGGCGCCCTGCCGTTCATCTGGGCCAACGGCGGCGAGATCGCCGAGAAGAAGGGCGACTCCTTCACCTCCACCATCCAGAGCGCGGAGGCCCAGAAGGGCATCAAGGCGTACACCGACCTGTTCGGCAAGCACAACTGCCCGCCCGCCAACTGCGCCCAGATGGGCGGCAACGACAACGTCGAGGCGTTCACCAGCGGCAAGGCCGGGATGGTGCTGGGCGGCGACTTCAACCGCCAGGCCATGGAGGAAGGCGAGGTCAAGGGCAAGTACAAGGTCGTACCGCTGCCGGGCGTGAAGGCGGGCGAGACCGCCCCCGGGTTCGCGGGCGGCAACAACGTCGGCGTCATGAAGAGCACCTCGCACCGCACGCTGGCCGTCGACCTGATGAAGCGGCTCGCGAGCAAGGAGACCCAGAAGCGCCTCTTCGACGGCATGGGCTTCCTGCCGACCTACTCCGACACCCGGGAGAAGATCGCGGCCCAGAAGCCGTGGGTCGCCCCGTTCGTGCAGACGCTGGAAAACGGTGCCAAGTTCGTGCCGTCGAGCCCCGCCTGGGGCCAGATCGACGCGGGGATGGTCCTGCCGACCATGTTCCAGCAGATCGTCAGCGGCAAGCAGAGCGTGGAAGACGCCGCCGACGACGCCGCGAAGAAGATGGATGAGGCATTCGCACAGTGAAGACCACCGCACCCGTCTCACGGCGCGGGGGCAGGTGGACACCCTGGCTCTACCTGACCCCCGCGCTGGTGGTACTGGCCGCCCTGCTGGCCTACCCCATCTACCAGTTGGGCCTGATATCCCTCCTGGAGTACACCCAGGCCCAGGTCAGCGGCGGCGAGACCGCCACCTTCGAGGGGTTCGCGAACTACACCGAGCTCTTCGGCGACCAGCAGTTCTGGAGTGTGCTGCTGGCCACGGTCGTCTTCGCGACCCTGTGCGTGACGGGCACCCTGACGGTGGGCTGCAGCCTCGCCGTGCTCCTCACCCGTATCCGGACGCTGCCCCGGCTGGCGCTGATGATGGCCGCGCTCGGCGCCTGGGCGACACCCGCGATCACCGGGTCCACCGTCTGGATGTTCCTCTTCGACGCCGACTTTGGGCCGGTCAACAAACTCCTCGGCCTGGACGACTACTCCTGGACGTACGGGCGCTACAGCGCCTTCTTCCTGGTGTTCCTCGAAATCGTCTGGTGCTCGTTCCCCTTCGTCATGGTGACGATGTACGCCGGGATCAGGGCGATTCCCGGCGAAGTACTGGAGGCCGCCTCACTGGACGGCGCCTCAGCGGTACGCACCTGGCGCAGCATCATGGCGCCGATGCTGCGGCCCATCCTCATCGTGGTGACGATCCAGTCCATCATCTGGGACTTCAAGGTGTTCACCCAGATCTATGTCATGACGGACGGCGGCGGCATCGCCGGACAGAATCTCGTACTGAATGTCTACGCGTACCAGAAGGCGTTCTCCTCCTCGCAGTACAGCCTCGGATCGGCAATCGGTGTCGTCATGCTGGTGATCCTGCTGGGCGTCACGCTCGTGTATCTGCGACTGCTCCGGCGGAGAGGTGAGGAACTGTGATGATGCGAGTCAAGAGGCCCTGGCGGCTCGCCGCGGAGACGGTGGCGGTGCTCATCGCCGTCGTCGTCGCCTTCCCGCTCTACTGGATGCTGCTGTCCGCCTTCAAACCGGCAGGTGAGGTGCAGTCGGACGAACCTCGGCCCTGGACGCTGAGCCCGTCTCTCGACTCTTTCCAGCGCGTCTTCGAACAGCAGGACTTCGGGCGGTACTTCCTCAACAGCCTGCTGGTCGCGAGCGCCGTGGTCGTCGCCTCCGCGCTCATCGCCTTTCTCGCGGCGACCGCGGTCACGCGTTTCCGGTTCAAATTCCGCACGACGCTGCTCATCATGTTTCTCACCGCGCAGATGGTGCCCATCGAGGCGCTGACCATCCCGATGTTCTTCCTCATGCGGGACTTCAACGCGCTCAACACGCTCGCCTCCCTGATCATTCCGCATATCGCCTTCTCGTTGCCCTTCGCCATCTGGATGCTGCGCGGGTTCGTGAAGGCGGTACCGGAGGCGCTGGAGGAACAGGCGTTCATCGACGGGGCCAGCCGCACCAGATTCCTGTGGCAGATACTCTTCCCGCTGGTATTCCCCGGACTGGTGGCGACGAGTGTCTTCTCGTTCATCACCACCTGGAACGACTTCCTGTTCGCCAAGTCCTTCATCATCAGCGCCACCGAGAACTCCACACTGCCGATGGCGCTGCTCGTCTTCTTCGACACCGAAACCCCGGACTGGGGCGGTGTCATGGCGGCATCGACCATCATGACGATCCCCGTCCTGATCTTCTTCATCGCCGTGCAGCGGCACCTGGTCTCCGGCCTCGGCGGAGCCATGAAGGACTGACGAACCCGCCCGTGACAGCGGCGTGGATCAGCGAACGCGCCCGAACGGCCCGCCCCGTACACCCCCGCCCCGTACACCCCCGCCCCGTCACGCACCCCCTCCTGAGCAGGAGCGACGACATGCCCGACGACCTGATCCCCGCACCCCGCACCCGCACCGCGGGCGACGGGGGACACTTCACCCTCACCCCCGCCACCACGCTGGACGCCGGACCCGGCACGGAAGAAACCGCCCGGTGGCTGCGCGCCGAACTCGGCGCGGCGACCGGGCTGCCGCTGGAACCGGCGGGCTCCGGCGCGGGCCCGGGCGGCCTGGTGCGGTTGCGCACCGAGGCCGACGTCACCGCCGAACTCGGCCCGGAGGGCTACCGGCTGGACGTCACCCCCGACGGCGTCCAGATCTCCGGCGGCGGCACCGCGGGCGTCTTCTGGGGTGCCCAGACGCTCCGCCAGCTGCTCGGTCCGCACGCCTTCCGCCGCTCCCGCACCGACCCCGGCCGCGCATGGCGGGTGGCAGCCCAGCACATCGAGGACGCCCCCCGCTTCGGCTGGCGCGGGCTGATGCTGGACGTGTCGCGGCACTTCCTGCCCAAGGACGGGGTGCTCCGCTACCTCGACCTGCTGGCCGCGCACAAACTCAACGTGCTCCACTTCCACCTCACCGACGACCAGGGCTGGCGCATCGAGATCGAGCGCTACCCCGAGCTGACCGGCACCGGCGCCTGGCGCCCGCGTACCAAGCGCGGACACCGCGCCTCCGAGCTCTGGGACGAGCGCCCGCACGGCGGTTACTACACCCAGGACGACATCCGCGAGATCGTCGCCTACGCAGCGGAGCGGCACATCACCGTCGTTCCCGAGATCGAGATGCCCGGCCACTCCCAGGCGGCCATCGCCGCCTACCCGGAGCTGGGCAACACCGACGCGGTCGACACCTCCGCGCTCGGCGTCTGGGACACCTGGGGCGTCAACCCCAACGTGCTCGCCCCCACCGACTACACCCTGCGGTTCTACGAAGCGGTGCTGGAGGAGGTGCTGGCGCTCTTCCCCTCACCTTTCGTACACCTGGGCGGCGACGAGTGCCCCAAGGAGCAGTGGCGTGCCTCCGAGACCGCCCAGCGGCGGATGCGCGAGGAGGGCCTGCGGGACGAGGACGAACTGCAGTCCTGGTTCCTCCGCCACTTCGCCCGCTGGCTCGCCGCACGCGGGCGGCGGCTCATCGGCTGGGACGAGATCCTGGAAGGCGGCAGCGCCGACGCACCCGACAGCGTGGCTGAGAGCCTGTCGGGTGACCTCGGACCGGACAGCGGCGGCGCCCTGACCCGGACCGGCCTGCCCCAGGGCGCGGCAATCTCCTCCTGGCGGGGCTACGCGGGCGGAATCGCCGCCGCCGAGGCCGGACATGACGTCGTGATGTGCCCGGAACAGCAGGTCTATCTCGACCACCGGCAGGACGGCGGCGCCGACGAGCCGGTGCCCATCGGATTCGTCCGCACCCTGAGCGACGTCTACCACTTCGAGCCCGTCCCGCCCCAGCTCGCGGGCACGGAGCGGGCCGCCCGAGTCCTCGGCACCCAGGCCAACATGTGGTCCGAAGTCACCGAGGACCGGCAGCGCGTCGACTACCAGTTGTTCCCGCGGCTCGTCGCCCTCGCCGAGGTCGCCTGGTCCCCGCTGCCCCCGCCGCGGGACCGCGACTTCGCCGGATTCGAGGAGCGGATGCTGCGCACCCACCTCGCACGTCTGGACGCGATGGGCGTCGGTTACCGCCCGCCCTCCGGACCGCGTCCATGGCAGCGTCGCCCCGGTGTTGTCGGACGCCCGATCGAGGGGCAGCCCCCGATCGTGTGAGCCGGGGCTGCGGAGCAAGCACTCGCCGGTCCGGGCTGGGAGCGTGGGGAACCCACAACAGAAACTCGTACAAGGTTCCTCAAGGGCGGCATTCGTCACTCTTCGGTGACGGCTCGCGATACCGGACCGGCACCCCGTCAACGGATGAATCAGCCCTTCGCGGACCCTCGGGTCGACAGCCGGGTGAGATGTGCCAGAGTTGCCACGTCCGGGTTGTGAGCACGTACCGTACGGCAGTGCAGCCGGGACAACCGGGGAAGGGGCAGCTGGATTGAGCACGCACGCACCGCATGCACCACAGGCGGCGCAGTCCGCTGCGCAGCCGGTCACGCTGCCGGGCACGCTCGACGAGGCCGTGGCGGCGCTGACCGCCATGCCCGCCGCGGTACCGGTGGCCGGTGGCACTGATCTGATGGCGAGTGTGAACGCCGGGCAGTTGCGCCCCACCGCGCTCGTCGGCCTGGGGCGCATCAGCGAGATCCGCGGCTGGGAATACCTGGACGGGCACGCCCTGCTCGGTGCCGGTCTCACCCTCGCCCGGATGGGGCGGCCCGACTTCGCGGCGCTGATCCCCGCCCTGGCGGCGAGCGCACGGGCGGCCGGGCCCCCGCAGATCCGGAACGCCGGGACGCTCGGCGGCAACATCGTCAGCGCCGCGCCCACGGGTGACACCCTCCCCGTACTGGCGGCGCTCGAAGCCACCCTGGTCGTCGCGGGCGCCGGCGGCGCACGGCGTGAAATGCCGGTGAGCCACCTGCTCACGGGCATGGAAATGCTGCGCGCCGGCGAGGTCGTGGGCTATGTGCGCGTGCCCCTGCTGCACGCCCCCCAGACCTTCCTGAAGGCGACCGGGCGTACGGGACCGGGCCGCGCCCTCGCCTCCGCCGCGGTGGTGCTGGACCCCGCGCGGCGGAACGTCCGGTGCGCGATCGGGGCGGTGGCGCCGATGCCGCTGCGCCCCCTGGAAGCAGAACGCTGGGTCGCCTCACTCGTCGACTGGGACGGCCGACGCACCCTGGTCCCGGAGGCATTGACCGCTTTCGGGGAGTATGTCGCCATGGCGTGCATTCCGGACCCGCAGCCTTCGGAGGAGGGCGGGGAGGCTCCCGCACTTCCGCCCGCGGCGCTGCATCTGCGGCGTACCGTGGCGGCGTTGGCCCGCCGCGGGCTCGGGAGGGCACTCGCATGAGCAACGACCAGCACGCCCCTCACGGCTCGCACCTGCCTGACGGTTCACGCCTCCCTGACGGCTCGCAGACACCTCAGGGGCCGCAGGACGCGCACGACCCGTTCGCCGCTCCCGAGCCGTACGGCGTGCCCGAGCCGCACGACGCCCGCGACGGGTACGGCGGGGCCGCCGGACAGCTTCAGGGGCACGGGCAGGTCCCGATGGCCCAGGCGCAGGCTCAGGGCCCCGGACCGGGCCCTGGCCCCGGACAGCCGTACGCCACCCCCGAGGGCTGGGGCGGCGAATACGACGCGGACGCCACCGCGTTCGTCCAGCTGCCGAGTGAACTGCTCGGCGGCGGTCCGGGCGCGCCGTTCACCGGGGAGAGCCCGCTCGCGGCACCCGGCACCGGCCAGGGCGGCTACACGCCGCCGCCGATGCAGCCGGGCGGGCTGGGCGGGCTGGGCGAGACTGCCGGCCCGGGCGCGGCCGATGTCCAGGACGTGCACGGTGTAGCGGCGATGCCGGGTGGGCTGGGTACCCCCGGCGCGCCGGGCATGCCGGATGCGGGTGTACCAGGTGCGGGCGTGCCGATGACGCCCTCCGCGACGACAGACCCCTCCGCGACCGGCCAGTGGACACTGCCCTTCGCCGCGCCGAGCGCGGACCCCGGCGGCTTCGGCACGACCGGCACGACCGGCGCGCCCGACTCGCTCGGCGCGCCGGACCTGCCCGCCGGTGAGACGCAGAGCGCGGCCGCGGCCATGGGCCAGGGAGCGGCGGCAGCCCTCGCCGGTTCCCACGAGGCCCGCGTCCGGCGCCCGCTCGGTGCCGGCGCCGGAGCACCGGGCGAGCCACACGGCGAACCACCAGGCCCCGGCGAGGCGTACGGAATGCCCGCCGCCCCGCAGGGTCCCGCACTGGAGGGACAGCTCGCCGACGCGCTGGCCCGGCGGCAGGTGCCGTTCACGGGTGCCGATCCCGCCGTGCAGAGCGGCGGCCTCCCGCCTGCCGCTGCCTCCGCTCCCGCTCCCGCACCCGACATCGGCGTCGCGTGGCCGGAACCTGGATCCGGCCACCCCGAGACCCAACGGCCCCCGGACTCCGGCCCGCTCCCGCCCGGCCCACTGCCGGGCCGTGTCGCGGCCCCACCCCCCAACGGTGCCGGTCCTGCGGACGGGCAGCCGGTGACCTCCGGTGCCACCTGGGGCGAGCTGCCGCCGGAGGCGGCGGCGGACCTCCACCCGGGTGCCGCCCCGTCCGGTGCGGTCCCCGGCGGCCTGCCGGACACCGGTCCGGTCGCGTACGGCACCGCGGCACCCCCGTCCGCACCCCAGCCCATGGCCCCGCCCGCGCCGGCGCCCGTGCCGGGCGACTCGGCGCAGGAGGCCCCCGCACCGGACCGCTCGGATGTTCCGGACGGCCTTCCGCCCGAGGCAGCCGCCGCCGCGCCCCCGGACTCGCTGGGCTCACCGCACTCACCGCACTCACCGCCCTCCGCGGACCTCACGGCCCCGCTGCCCGACACGGCGTCACCCCTGCCCCCGCACAGCTGGGAGGGCGCGTCCGGCGGCGCACGCTGGGACAGTGCGCCCGGCGCGCCCGCGGCGGCCGACGACTCCGGCGAGTACGACATGTCCGCACCGGACCTGACCCTGGATCCGGCCCGTACGCGCGGCGACTCCGCAGCCGAGGCCCACACCTTCGACCCTCCTCCGGACCAGGACCGCCTGGACCCGGAGGGCGTAGCGCCGGACGATCTCGGCACCGGCCCGGAAACACAGCCGGACACACAGCCGGACACACTGGACGAAGCGCCCGAGCCCGAAGTACCCGCCGTCCCCGCGGCACCGACCGTCAGCGAGCACCCGCACTGCTCCTACGTCCTTCATGTCAACGGCGCCGACCGGCCGGTCACCGACGCCTGGATCGGCGAGTCGCTGCTCTACGTCCTGCGCGAGCGGCTCGGTCTCGCGGGCGCCAAGGACGGCTGCTCGCAGGGCGAGTGCGGCGCCTGCTCCGTCCAGGTCGACGGACGGCTCGTCGCCTCCTGCCTGGTGCCCGCGGCGACGGCGGCGGGCAGCGACGTCCGTACGGTCGAGGGGCTGGCCGCCAACGGCACCCCGTCCGACGTGCAGCGTGCGCTCACCGAGTGCGGAGCGGTGCAGTGCGGGTTCTGCGTACCGGGCATGGCCATGGCCGTACACGACCTGCTCGCCGGGAACCACGCCCCCACCGAGCTGCAGACCCGTCAGGCGATCTGCGGCAACCTCTGCCGCTGCTCCGGCTATCGCGGGGTGCTCGACGCCGTACGCACCGTCGCGCAGGAGCGGGCCGCGCGGGCCGCCGCCGAGCACGGAGAGCACGCGGACCACGCGGACCACGCGGCGGCGCAGCCGGCCGCACCTTCCTCCACCGGCCTCCCGGGCCAGGCCGCCGGTGACGGCGCCGCCGCCCCGGGCCAGGCCCGCATCCCGCACCAGGCGTCCCCCGGCGCCGGTGGCGCCCAGCCCGCACAGCCCCCCGAGGGAGGCGGCGCATGAACCGCCCGCACCGCAGTCCCCAGAAGTGTGCCGGACAGGCCCTGGCACGATGCGGAAAGGCAACGGCATGACGGGCAGTGCCGACGGCCCCGGCGCCGTCACCACAGGGACGCCGGCCGCCGGTACGCCCCTCACCAGCCCGGCCGCCGAGCCCTCCTCGCAGGCATACGGGCTCGGTGCCTCGCTCACCCCGGTCGACGCACCGGCGAAGGCCGAGGGCGCCTTCGCGTACGCCGCCGACCTCTGGGCCGAGGGCCTGCTGTGGGCCGCGATCCTGCGCTCACCGCACCCGCACGCGCGCATCCTCTCCATCGACACCGCCCAGGCGGCGGCCATGCCCGGCGTCCGGGCCGTCATCACCCACCAGGACGTACCCGGCGACGCCGCACACGGCCGCCGGGTCGCCGACCGGCCCGCCTTCGCCCGCGAGCTGGTACGCCACCACGGCGAGCCCATCGCCGCCGTGGCCGCCGACCACCCGGACACCGCGCGGCTCGCGGCGGCGGCGATCGTCGTCGAGTTCGAGATCCTGGAGCCGCTGACCGACCCCGAGGAATCCTTCGAGGCCGAACCGCTGCACCCCGACGGCAACCTGATCCGCCACATCCCGCTGCGCTACGGCGACCCGGAGGTCACCGGCGAGGTCATCGTCGAGGGCCTCTACCGCATCGGCCGCCAGGACCCGGCGCCCATCGGCGCGGAGGCCGGACTCGCCGTACCCCGCCAGGACGGCGGCGTCGAGATCTACACCGCCTCCACCGACCCGCACACCGACCGCGACCTGGCCGCCGCCTGCTTCGGACTGCCGCCCGAACAGGTGAAGGTGGTCGTCACCGGAGTCCCCGGCGCCCTCGGCGACCGCGAGGACACCGGGATGCAGGTGCCGCTCGGACTGCTCGCGATGAAGACCGGCTGCCCGGTCAAACTCGCCGCCACCCGCGAGGAGTCCTTTCTGGGCCACGCCCACCGGCACCCCACCCTGCTGCGCTACCGCCACCACGCGGACCGTGAGGGCAGGCTGCTCAAGGTCGAGGCACAGATCCTGCTGGACGGCGGCGCCTACGCCGACACCTCCGCCGACGCCCTCGCCGCCGCCGTCTCCTTCGCCGCCGGGCCGTACGTCGTACCGCACGCGGTGATCGACGGCTGGGCCGTACGCACCAACAACCCGCCCTCCGGCCACGTACGCGGCGAGGGCGCCATGCAGGTGTGCGCGGCGTACGAGGGACAGATGGACAAGCTGGCGGCCGAACTCGGCCTGGAGCCCGTCGAGCTGCGGCTGCGCAACGTGATGGCCACCGGTGACCTGCTGCCCACCGGCCAGACGGTGACCTGCCCCGCGCCCGTCGCCGAACTGCTGCGCGCGGTCCGCGAAGCGCCGCTGCCCGCCCTGCCCAAGGAGAGCCCCGAGTCCGACTGGCTGCTCCCGGGCGGGCCCGGCGGCGCGGGCGAGCCCGGCGCGGTACGGCGCGGCGTCGGCTACGCGCTGGGCATGGTGCACATGCTGGGCACCGAAGGCGCCGACGAGGTTTCCACCGCCACGGTCAAGGTCAACGGCCCGGTCGCCACGGTGCTCTGCGCCGCCGTCGAGACCGGCCAGGGCTTCGCCACCCTCGCCCGGCAGATCGTGCAGGAGACCCTCGGCATCGAGGAGGTGCACGTCGCCTCGGTCGACACCGACCAGCCCCCGGCGGGCGCGGGCGCCCGCGGGCGGCACACCTGGGTCTCGGGCGGGGCGGTGGAGCGCGCGGCGAAGATGGTCCGCACGCAGCTGCTGCAGCCGCTGGCTGCGAAGTTCGGCATGTCCACGGAGCTGCTGTCGATCGCGGACGGCAAGATCACCTCGTACGACGGGGTGCTCTCCACGACCGTCGCCGAGACGCTGGAGGGCAAGGAACTCTGGGCCACCGCCCAGTGCCGACCCCACCCCACCGAGCCGCTGGACGCGACAGGGCAGGGCGACGCCTTCGTCGGGCTGGCCTTCGCCGCCGTACGCGCTGTCGTCGACGTGGACATCGAACTGGGCGCGATCCGCGTCGTGGAGATGGCCGTGGCGCAGGACGTGGGCCGCGTGCTCAATCCGCGCCAGCTGCGCACCCGCATCGAGGCCGGAGTCACCCAGGGCATCGGCGCCGCGCTCAGCGAACACCTCCGGGTCGCCAAGGGCGTCGTCCGCCGCCCCGACCTCACCGGATACGCCCTGCCGACGGCACTGGACGCCCCGGACATCCGGATCGTCAAGCTGATCGAAGAGCGGGACGTCGTCGCCCCGTTCGGCGCCAAGGCCGCCTCCTCGATCCCGGTCGTCGTCTCCCCGGCGGCGGTCGCCTCAGCCGTCCGCAACGCCACCGGCCGCCCGGTGATCCGCCTCCCCATCCGCCCCCAGGCGGCGGTGGGGCAGCCGCAGCCGCAGCAGCAGTAGGCGCTCAGGCGGCCGTACGATGCGGCGGCCACGCCGCCCGCTGCGCGGCGGGCGGTGCTACGGGAAGCCTGCCCGTGTCCACCCGCAACGAGCCCGAGGAGAGCGGCAGCTCGACCGGGATTTTGGCGGAGGCGTAAAGGGCGACCTTCATGCGGTAGTCGTTCTCGACGCTCGACGGTGAGGCGATCCCGCACGCGAGCTCGATGAGATGCGCGCCGCGCTGCGGATCCTCCGCGGAGACCAGAGCACGACATCGGGACTCTTGCCGGTGTCCCACTCGGGGTGTTGAACCTCGATCTCGCCGACGGCCTCCAGCCCTTGCCCGTCGTCGAGCTGGTCATCGAAGACGCCGGTCAGATACCGAAAGGTCCGGACGTGCTCCAGTGACACAGGGGACATCATCACGAAGCCGTCCCCGGGGACGACCTCAACGCCCTCGATCCCGGCAGCCTTCTCCATCAGGTCCTGGAGCGGCGTCATGTCCTGGTGGATCTTCTCTTCCATGTCCCGCTCCCTGCTCGCCCGTGAGACAAGCCCAAGGGCTGTCCCGTGATCCCTGGTGGGTCAGCGCGCGGCGTCAGATGCGGTGCTTCGCAAGGTGGAGGGGTGTCCTCATGCTGGGCGTGTCCGGGCGTTCCGACGACGCAGCGAGGTGCCGTAGCTGACGTCGTGCGCCCGCCAGGGATTACCGGACAGCCCTTAGCTCCCAGGTACAACTGAGTATCCGTACTCATGCGTTGCGTGATCGCACGACTACACAATGCAACCGGTTGTCAACTAGCGGCCTTGGGTGGCAGATCGTGTCCCCAATACTCCGGACTGTAGTGCGATTCCCGGGCGTTATTACTATCGTGATGCCCGGGGGCACGGAGAGTAGCGAGAATGCTGGAACGGGGCGGATCAACATGGCAGGTCAGCACATCGGGGACGAACAGTCGCTCCAGCTCGCGGGAGCGGCACCGCTGGGACCGGGGCTGCCGGCCCCGTCCCCCGGCCAGCTCCTCGCCGGACTCGAGTCGATGCGCGGCTTCAAGAAGCGCGTGGACGGACTCCTGGACGAACTCGACGGCTCCGACGCGCAGCCGGTCCGTATCGCCGACGACCGGATCACCCCCGCCGGCCTCGGCACCGGCTTCGGAGAAGCCAGCACCCTCCACCACTCCTACACCCTCATCCACGAGCAACTGACCGAGCTGTCCCGCATCCTCTCCGGCCAGATCTCCGCCCTGAGCACCGCCCTCACGGGCGCACGCTCTGGCTACGAGGGCGTGGATCTCGACACCCGCGACCAGATGTGGGCGATCCAGGCCGAGTCGGAGCGCCACTACGACCCGAAACACGACCCGTACGCGAAGGAACAGGGCACCGGCAAGGGCGGCGACGGATCCAACCCCGGGCGGAGCGAGGGCACAAAGGACAAGGGTGACTCCGAGGCAGGCCTGTGAGGCGACGGACAAGGGCGAGCGGGGCAGCGAGCGAGCGAGGGAAGGAAGGGGATCCGAACCGATGAGCAAGTCTCATGACGAGGGTGGGCGGTTCCTCGACAGTCTGAATCCGGAGCGGATCGCTTCGACGATGTTCGTGGCGACGGACTTCGAGTCCAAGTCGCATCCGGATATGGAGCGGATGATCGAGGCCGCTGACCCGGGGCGGACGGAGGCGCTGGGCGAGAAGCTGGTGCGGGCGGGGCCGCGGCACTCGGTGCCGAGGAGTCCCGTTGTTATCCGCGGCGTCGTGAACAGGCTCTGAAGGGGGCAGCAGGTGCCCACCTTCAAGTGGCAGAAGTCCTCCCGCAGCAGTGAGGCAAGCAACTGCGTCGAACTGGCGGCTGACGACGCCTCGGGACCCCTTCACATACGCGAGAGCGATGCCCCGGACGTCGTTCTGAGAGTCGACGCGGGAGCCCTCCGGGGGCTGCTCCGTGCAGTGAAGGGGGGCTTGCCGGTCTGATCGGGATCGGTCGACGGAATGGACACGGATCCGGGGTGGAGGTGGTCGTTGCGTCGACCGATCAGGGGGTGAGGGATGCGGTGAGCGGGGGGAGCCGCTACTTCGCCGCGCTGTCGGAGAGCAGGGTGGCGAGCGTGAAGCGGCAGTGGAAGTCCTGGGTCGCGCCCTCGACCACCAGCAGGAATCCGTCGGTGTTCTCGTACAGGAGGCGGCGGCGGGGCGAGGAGGGGTGCGTGGGCGTGTAGCGCTCGGCGCGGCCGCGCAGCGCCTTCATCGCTTCCTCGCGGGTGCCGTCCATGTGGCCGATGATCGTCGGAGACCAGACTCGGCGCTGGCCGCCGAAGCCTTCGTTCTCCTCGACGAGCAGTCCCCACATGGTGCTCGAACCTCCCGGGTCGGTTGCGGACGCGCTGGTCACCCTCTCATGCGTGCGAGGGTGGAGCGTCGGTGTCGTAGACCAGCTCGGACAGCGTGAAGCGGCAGTGGAAGTCCTGGGTCGCGCCTTCCAGCAGCATCAGGAAGCCGTCGGCATCCTGGAAGAGGCGGCGGCGGAGAACCGACTTGGGGTGTTTCGGTTTGAACTGCAGGGCTTCGGCGCGCAGCACCGTCATGGCCTCTTCGCGGGTGCCCTCGACCTGGCCGAGTACGCGCGAGGCCCAGAACCGCTCCCGGGAGCCACGGGTTTCCTCCACGAGCAGGGCCCATGTGCTGCTCATATCCCCTCCCGGGTGTCCCGTACGTGCGTCGACCCTCTCACGGGGGCCTCCGGGCCCGGTCAGGACGGGGGAGCCTGAGCGGCGGTGCTCAGGCTTCCGCCGCGCGGTGCTCAGTTGGTGACCGGCCCCGGCTCGGCCTGTGGCGGCAGGACCCAGGTGTGATGGGTGCTCGCGACGTGGGCGGTGATCTCCAGGCTGCCGCCGAGTGCCTCGAAGTAGGCGGCGAGGGTGAAGATGTCGGTGTTACCCGGGCTCGTACGCTCCACCTTGGCGACCTCCTCGTCCTGGACCTGGAGCTGGCGGGCGACCTGCTGCTGCGTCAGGCCTGCCTGCCGTCGCATCGAGGGCAGGTCCCAGCCGTGGTTCGCGGTGGCCAGCCGGGCGGCCCTGACCCGGATCGCCGAGGCGCTTTCGGGGAAGAACTCGGCGAGCAGCGCCTCTGTGCCGTATACGCGGCGCTGGGGGCGGGGGAGTTCGGATTCCGCGCCGGCGAGCTGGCGGCGGGCTCGGGGGAGTGCGCGCCAGTACCAGGCGCCCCAGTCGTTCTCACCGGCTGCGGCGGCCAGCAGGGCGAGCGTGCCGTCGGGCTCGACGGCGAAGAGGATCCGCCCCGAGCCGCGCCCCTGGAGCCGCAGTTCGCGGAAGGGGCTTTCCTGCTGCGGGTTGTACGCGGGCGGTGAGGGCGGAGAGGCGAAGGTCAGCAGAATGCGCGCCTCGTTCTCCAGTTCGGCGATGTGCGCGCCCAGCTCCGCCTCCTCGAGCTGGGCTTCGGCGAGTGCCGCCTCGATGGCGAAGGTGTCCGCACCGGGCGATTCCGGGACGCCGAGCTCGGCCAGTGCCTCGTTGACGCTCCGCAGGCCCTGCGCGACATTGCGGGTCGCTCCGCTGACCACCGCCCGGGCGGACAGCTCGTCCAGCCGGGCTGTGACCCGCTGGATTACCTGCCGCAGGTCTTCTTCCTGACCACGCGCGCGGGAGAGTCGCACGCGCACCCGTACGAGGTGCCGTTCGGCGGAACGGGCCTCTTCGCGCTCGCGGAGCGCGATGTCGGACTGGTCCTTCGCGAGGGCCTGTCTTATCCGGGAGTCGCGCTGCCGCTTTCCTTCCTCCAGCCGCTCGACCTCCTTCTCCAACTGCCTGCACGCGACGACCACGTCCGCGCAGGCCCGGCGCATCTGGTGGAGCAGTTCGAGCTGCCGCTGATGCGCGTCGGCGCCCGCCTCCTCCGTGGCCGACAGTGCGAGGGCGGGCGGAAGCTCCGCGACCAGCGGCGGGCCCATGGACGGGCCTTGCTCCAGCAGGGCGACCAGCGCTCCGCCCGCGTGCTGCGCCAGCGGTGACTCGGCGCCGATCAGCGCCCACAGCCAGTCCCGCACTTCACCGGTCATCCAGACCTGACGAGCCATACTGCTCAACCCCCCGTTGCTCAGCTTTTCCTCTCGGTCAACTGTGCCACGGCCCGCTGACAGCGCAGGGGCGCTTGTCGATGGGTGCATGGTGAAGCCGTACTGAGGGTCGTACCGGGGGCTTGCTGCCTAGGTCGAATTTCCGATGAATCAGGGACCTGAGACAGGGGCAGTGAGCGGTTTCGCACCTTACCGTTGCCGGATGGCGGCAATCGGCGACACGAGTAGCGACACAGACACCGGTACGCGTACGGACCGGAAAGAGGGGGAGCCCGTCCGCGACGGGACGGTGCTCAGCCCGGTGCACCGGGCGCTCACCCTCGGCATCATCTCGGTCGTGCTGCTCATCGCCTTCGAGGCGACCGCCGTCGGCACCGCGATGCCCGTGGCGGCCGATGAACTCGACGGCGTCTCGCTGTACGCGTTCGCCTTCTCCTCCTTCTTCACCACCAGTCTCCTCGGCATCAGCGTCTCCGGTCAGTGGTCCGACCGGCGTGGCCCGCTGCCACCGCTCGCCACCGGTATCGGCGCCTTCGCCGCCGGGCTGGTGCTGTCCGGGACCGCGGCCACCATGTGGATGTTCATACTCGGCCGGGCGGTGCAGGGCATAGGCGGCGGGCTGGTGATCGTGGCGCTGTACGTCACCGTCAGCCGCGCCTATCCGGAGCGGCTGCGCCCCACGGTGATGGCGGCGTTCGCCGCCTCCTGGGTGGTGCCCGCCGTCGTCGGGCCGCTGATCTCCGGCACCGTCACCGAGCAGCTCGGCTGGCGCTGGGTGTTCCTCGGCATCCCGGCGCTCGTGGTGGTGCCGCTCTTGGCGATGCTGCCGCCGCTGCGCCGGCGGGCGTCCGGTCCGACGGAGGGGGCCGGGGAGCTGCCCACGGACCGGCGCCGGCTGCGGCTGGCGCTCGCCGTGGCCGTCGGTGCGGGGCTGCTGCAGTACGCGGGCCAGGACCTGCGTCCCCTCTCGGCACTTCCGGCGGCCGTCGGCGTCGCGCTGCTCGTACCGGCCGCGCTGCGGCTGCTGCCACGCGGCACGTACCGGGCGGCGCGCGGGCTGCCCGCCGTGGTGCTGCTGCGGGGGATCGCGGCCGGGTCGTTCATCGTGGCGGAGAGCTTCGTGCCGCTGACCCTGGTCACCCAGCGCGGGCTGTCGGTGACGATGGCCGGGCTCGCCCTCGCGGCGGGCGGCGCCACCTGGGCGCTCGGTTCCTTCACGCAGTCGCGGCCCCGGATGGAGCAGTACCGGGAGCGGCTCGCACAGCTGGGCATGGTGCTGGTCACGGCCGGGATCGCGTACGCGCCCGCCGTGCTGGCCGAGAGCGTGCCGGTGTGGACGCTGGCGGCGATGATGGCCGTCGGCTGCTTCGGTATGGGGCTGGTGATCTCCGCGACCAGCGTGCTGCTGCTCAGCCTCTCCGCCCCGGAGGAGGCCGGTGCGAACTCGGCGGCGCTGCAGACCTCGGACGGGCTCTCCAACATCGTGCTGCTCGCCGTCTCCGGCGCGGCCTTCGCGGCGCTCGGCGGGGGGTCGGTGAGCGTGGGGCACGCTGCTGACGGCGCGGGGGAGGCGGCGGAGGCGGCGGGTGGCAGCTCGCAGCCGGGGGCGTTCATCGCGGTCTACGCGGTGTCGGCGGCCGTCGCGGCGGTGGGCATCGTGGTGGCGGGGCGGCTGCGGGCGTCGGAACGGCAATAGCACGATGGTGCCACCATGGGGCCGGAAATGATACCGTTGTGGTATGGCTATGAACTTGAGGTTGCCGGAGGAGATCCAGGACGCCCTGAAGCAGCGTGCGGAGAGTGAGGGCCGCAGTATGAATGCGGTCGCCGTGAGAGCGATAGAGCGTTACCTGGCCGACGAGGCGGACCGGGAGACCGTCCGCAAGCTCGGCGCCAAGTACGCGGTCAAGCACGCCGATCTGCTGCGGAAGCTGGGGGAGTAGGGCACGTGAAGTATCTGACGGTCCAGGAGGCCCTGGAGCTCGCCGAGTTCGCCTGTGCGGGCCAGGAAGTCGCGGTCCGGGACCTCGGCCTCCTAGGTTCGGCGCTGCACCGGCCCCAGTCGCAGATGTTCGGCGTCGAGGCATATCCGGACCTGTGGGAGAAGGCGGCGGCCCTGCTGCAGTCCCTCACAGCCAACCATCCGTTCGTGGACGGCAACAAGCGCACGGCGTGGATGTGCACGATGGTCTTTCTCGACGTCAACGGAGCGGAGATGGCCGATCTCGACCAGGAGCAGGCATATGGCTTGGTGATCGACATCGCTGCGGGTAAGGAGGAGGACGTGCCGCGCATCGCGGAGGTGCTGCGGAAGCTGCACGCGGGATGACCTGAACTCAAACTCCCGTGAGGGGATTGCTTGCGGTCCCCAAAATCTGCTTATGGTGCACCCATGTTCGACTCGCGGCACATCAGGACGTTCGACGAGGTCGTTCGCGCCGGTTCGTACTCGGCGGCGGCCCGGGAGCTGGGCTACACGCAGCCCGCGATCACGCAGCAGATGAAGGCCCTGGAGCGGGCGGTGGGCACCCCGCTGTTCATCCGGGTCGGGCGGCGGATGCGTCTGACCGAGGCGGGTGAGGCGCTGTCCCGGCACGCCGGGGTGATCCTGGGGAGCATCGAGGCCGCCCAGCAGCAGATGTCGGCGATCACGGGGTTGCGCTCGGGGCAGGTGCGTATCTGTGCGTTTCCCAGTGCCGGGGCCACGCTGGTGCCCGAGGCGCTGGCCCGGCTTGCCGTCGAGCATCCGGGCATACGGGTCGAGCTGCAGGAGAGCGAGCCGCCTGACTCGCTGGAGCGCCTGGTGCGCGGCGAGTGCGACATCAGTCTGGCCTTCACCTATCCCGGCCTGCGCGAGCAGGTCCCGGCGGAGCTGGTGGAGATCCCGCTGATGGAGGACCAGCTGACCGTGCTGCTGCCCGTCGGGCACCCGATGGCCTGGCGGCGGGCCGTCAAGCTGGACGAACTGGCCCAGGAGCGGTGGATCGCCGGGTGTCTGCGCTGCCGCAGCAACTTTCTGCACGAGTGCGCCGAACTGGGCTTCGCGCCGGACATCGTCTTCACCACGGACGACAACCTCGTCATCCAGAGCCTGGTCGCCGAGGGGCTGGGGATCGCCATGATTCCGGGGCTGGTGCTGTCCTTCCTGGCGCATGAGCGGGTCACGGGGCGGCCGCTGGACCCGGCGTCGCGCAGACAGGTCTCGGCGTACGTGCTGCGGGAGCACCTGGAGATCCCGGCCACCGCGCGGGTGGCGGACAGCCTCCGGGCGGTCGCCGCCAACCGCGTCGGCTGCTGAGCCGTCGCTGAGGCGGTAAGGCGCTGCCGAGCGAACCCATAAGCAGTTGTTGGGAAACGGCGAAGAAACCGTCGTTAGACGTGATGGGATGATCGCGGCACGCTGCGAGCATGGCTGCTCCCACCGACACGTCCACCGACACCCGCGCCCCTCGCCTCGCCCCGGGCGCCCCTGCCACCGAGCGGCTCGGCGCCCTTGTCGCCGAGGTGCGCGAGGTCGTGGGCCGTGGTCTGGCGCCGGACGTCACGGCGTATCTGGTCGGTGAGAAGCTCGCACCCCATCTGGGCGCGGACGACCTGCTGACCGCCGAGCAGTACGAGGGCGACCCGGCCACCTACCGTCAGCATCTGCTGCACGCCGAGCCGGGCGGCGCCTTCTCCCTCGTCGGGCTCGTCTGGCTGCCGGGTCAGCGGACACCCATCCACGACCACGTCTCCTGGTGCGTCACGGGTGTCCATCAGGGCGAGGAGCACGAGCGCCGCTACCGGCTGATACCCGCCGGGGCGGACGACGGCCCCGCGCGGCTGGTCGCGACCGAGGACGTGGTGAACCCAACGGGCTCGGTCTGCGGGTTCGCGCCTCCCGGCGACATCCACCGGGTGTGGAACGGCTGCGAGGAGAAGGCGGTCTCGCTGCATCTCTACGGCGCCGACATCTCACGGCTGGGCACCAGTGTCCGGCGGGTCTACGACCTGCCCGCCGACAGCTGATGTCGCTGCTCTCGGACCGTATCGGCCCGGACTCCACCGGAGCCTCCGGCACGGGCACCACCCGCCCCGCCCCAGCTCGCGCCGCTTCCGTACCCGCCGCTTCCGTACCCGCCGTACCCGCCGTACCCGCTGCACCCGCCGTATCTGGCGCACCTGCCGTCCGTCCGCCCCGCCCCAGCCCCCTCCCCGGGCTGGCGCTGGCCGCGGCCGGAGTCGGGCTGGCCGAGGCGGTGCATCTGCTGCTGCCCGCCGTGCCGATGCTGACCGCCGCCGTCGTACTGGGCATCGCCGCCGCCCATCTCCCCGGCGTCCGCCGGTGGGTGTGCGGCCCGGCGCGCCCCGGGCTGTCGCTGGCCGGAAAGCGGCTGATGCGGATCGGCGTCGTCCTGCTCGGGCTGGAGCTGAGCATGGGCGATGTGCTCGCCATCGGCTGGCCGACCGTGGTCATGGTGTGTGTGGTGGTGGCCGCGACCTTCGGCGGCACGCTGTGGATGGGTCGCAGGCTGGGGCTGACCGGCGACCAGCCACTGCTGATCGCCACCGGCTATTCGATCTGCGGTGCCTCGGCGATCGGGGCGGTCGGTGAGGTGCGGAAGAGTGACGAGCGCGATGTCGCCACCTCCGTCGCGCTGGTGACCCTGTGCGGGACGCTCGCCATCGCGGTGCTGCCGCTGCTGCACCACCCGCTGGGCCTCACCGACGCCGAGTTCGGGCGCTGGGTCGGGGCGGGCGTGCACGATGTGGGCCAGGTGGTGGCGGCGGCCGGGACGGCGGGCGACGGTGCGCTGGGCGAGGCCGTCCTCGTCAAGCTGATGCGCGTGATGCTGCTCGCGCCGCTGGTCGCCTGCGTGGTGCTGTCCGTTCGCCGCCGGGCCGCCGCCGTGGCGTCCGGTGCGCAGGGCGCCGCACGGCCACCGCTCGTTCCGCTGTTCGTCGCGGGTTTCGTCGCCTTCGTCGCGGTGCGCACCACCGGCCTGCTCCCGGAGGGTGCCCTCGAGATCGCCGGTGACGGGCGTGAACTGCTGCTGGCCGCCGCGCTGTTCGGGCTGGGCAGCGCGGTGCATCTGCCGACGCTCGCTCGTACGGGTAAGAAGGTCGCGGTGCTGGGCCTGGGTGCGTGGGTGGTGGTCGCCGGCCTCTCGTACGCGGGGGTGCTGGTCACCACCTGAGCTTGTCATTTACTCATTTCGCCAGATTCTCGCTCACCTTCTGGTGGCGGGACGGTACCGGGCAGGCCGCCGCCACCTCCCACTACCGTTGCTCCATATGACAGCCACCGGGACGGACATCACAGAGGAACTGATTCGGGACCTGCTGCGTGAGCAGCACCCCGACCTGACGGATCACCCTTTGAGGCTCGGAGCGCGTGGCTGGGACAATCAGCTGTGGCGGCTCGGCGACGACCTCGCCGTCCGGTTGCCCTGGGCCACGCAGTCTGCGGACGCGCTGCTGCGCAAGGAACACGCCTGGCTGCCCCTCCTCGCCCCGGACCTTCCTCTGCCGGTCCCCGTCCCGCAGCGCCTCGGTGAGCCCTCCGAACGGTTTCCGCGGCCCTGGATCGTCACCACCTGGGTGCCGGGCGAACCTGCCGACCGCGCCCCCGCGACGCGCGCCGCGGAGGCGGCCGTCACCTTGGCCGCGTTTCTGACAGCCCTTCACCGACCCGCCCCCGACGAGGCGCCGGCTGGCCGCGGCCGCGGCGGCCGGCTGGCCGACACCGCCGAACACTTCACCCGAGAGCTGGCCTCGGCCACCGAGCTGGGGCTGATCCCCGACCCGGACGCCGTCCGCGCGGTCTGGGAAGACGCCGCCGCCGCGCCCGAATGGGCGGGCCCGGCGCTGTGGCTCCACGGCGACCTGCATCCAGCCAACGTCCTGACCACGAACGGCACCTTCTCCGGCGTTATCGACTTCGGCGACCTGTTCGCCGGCGACCCGGCCTGCGACCTCGCCGCCGCTTGGATCCTGCTGCCGGACGGTGCCGCCGACCGCTTCCACGACGCTTACCAGCCGGGCCCGGACGCCGCGACCCTGCGCCGCGCGCGCGGCTGGGCGGTGCTGCGCGCCCTCAGCGGCATCCACATCGGAGACGCCGGCGTCCACGGCCGCCCGGGAGGAAAGCCCACCTGGGGCCCACCCGCCCACGCCGCACTGCGACGCCTCACCGCATCGGTCCACCAGTGATCAAGCATCTGGGCGGGGCGGTGAAGAGACAAGCTGAGGGCCGGTGCATGAGCACCGAAGGCCCGGACTCGTGGACCTCGGGCGCCCGGTGTGAGGTGGGTCGCACCCGCCGCCGGTCACCCGGAATCGCCCCGGACCGGTACCCCCGGCGCGGGTAGGCTGACGACCTTGCCGTACGAGGCGGGCCGGACGCGTCCGAGCCGGCCTGACCGCTTGCTGACCTGCTGACCTGACCTGCCTTGCCGACCTGATACCCGCTGCCCGCCCCTGCACGCGACCGCGACCGCGACGGAGACCGTGACTACCACCACCACCCATCTCTCCCCGGCCTTCCCCGGCCGTGCTCCCTGGGGCACCGCAGGCAAGCTGCGTGCCTGGCAGCAGGGGGCCATGGAGGAGTACCTCAAGGACCAGCCCCGGGACTTCCTCGCCGTCGCGACCCCCGGCGCGGGCAAGACGACCTTCGCGCTGACCCTGGCCTCCTGGCTGCTGCACCACCATGTCGTCCAGCAGGTGACCGTGGTCGCGCCCACCGAGCATCTGAAGATGCAGTGGGCCGAGGCCGCCGCGCGGATCGGGATCAAGCTCGACCCGGAGTACAGCGCGGGCCCCGTCGGCAAGGAGTACCACGGGGTGGCGGTCACCTACGCCGGTGTCGGCGTACGCCCCATGCTGCACCGCAACCGCTGCGAGCAGCGCAAGACGCTCGTCATTTTGGACGAGATCCACCACGCGGGCGACAGCCGCTCCTGGGGCGAGGCATGCCTGGAGGCGTTCGAGCCCGCGACCCGGCGGCTGTCCCTGACCGGCACGCCCTTCCGCTCCGACACGAACCCCATCCCGTTCGTCGACTACGCCGAGGGCAACGACGGGGTGCGGCGCTCCGTCGCCGACTACACCTACGGCTACGGCACCGCCCTCGACGACGGCGTCGTCCGTCCCGTCATCTTCCTCTCGTACAGCGGCAACATGCGCTGGCGCACCAAGGCCGGTGACGAGATCGAAGCCCGGCTCGGCGAGCCGATGACCAAGGACGCCGTCTCCCAGGCATGGCGCACCGCGCTGGACGCGCGCGGTGAGTGGATGCCCGCGGTGCTGCGCGCCGCAGACCGGCGCCTCGGCGAGGTGCGCAAGGCGATTCCGGACGCGGGCGGACTGGTGATCGCCACCGACCAGGATTCCGCGCGGGCGTACGCCAAGCTGCTGCGCGAGATCACCGGGCACGCCCCGACCGTGGTGCTCTCCGACGACGGCGGCGCCTCGCAGCGCATCGACGACTTCCGCCACGGGGAGGACCGGTGGATGGTCGCCGTCCGGATGGTGTCGGAGGGGGTGGACGTGCCCCGGCTGGCGGTCGGCGTGTACGCGACCACCATCTCGACGCCGCTCTTCTTCGCACAGGCGGTCGGCCGTTTCGTGCGGTCCCGGCGGCGCGGCGAGACCGCCTCCGTCTTCCTGCCGACGATCCCCTCGCTGCTGACCTTCGCGCACGAGATGGAGGTGGAGCGGGACCACGTCCTGGACAAGCCGAAGAAGGACGCGGAGGAGGACCCGTACGCCGAAGAGGACAAGCTGCTGGCGGAGGCCGAACGCGAGCAGGACGAGGACACCGGCGACGACGACCAGCTGCCTTTCGAGGCGCTGGAGTCCGATGCCGTCTTCGACCGGGTGATGTACGACGGTGCCGAGTTCGGCATGCAGGCGCACCCCGGCAGCGCGGAGGAGCAGGACTACCTCGGCATTCCCGGCTTGCTGGAGCCCGACCAGGTGCAGATGCTGCTCCAGAAGCGGCAGGCGCGGCAGATCTCGCACAGCCGGAAGAAGCCGGACGAGGAGGCGGATCTGCTGGAGATGCCCGCGGACCGGCGGCCGGTGGTCACGCACAAGGAACTGCTGGGGTTGCGCAAGGAACTGCACGGGCTGGTCGGCGCGTATGTCCACCAGAGCGGCAAGCCGCACGGGGTGATCCACACGGAGCTGCGCCGTACCTGCGGCGGGCCGCCCGCCGCCGAGGCCACCGCCGGGCAGCTGAGGCAGCGCATCGACAAGGTGCGGGAGTGGGCCACTCGGATGCGGTAGCCCGCCGGGCAGGACGCCGCGGAGTGCTGTGGCTGGTTACCGACTTTCGGTAAGGGGCGCGCCGACCACCGTACTCTCGGGTTTCAGGCTCACATTACGGAAAAATCGGGCCAGCATTGCCCGGATTCTGGACGGACCCTTCCGGTCAGCGGTATCGCTCGCTAAGTTTCCGCACACGCACACGCCCCGTGGCAGCGCCGCCTCGGAGCGCAGCCGGTGACGTATGGACGTACTGCCAGTGCCACTTCGGCCGGCGGCTCTCTGCGTGGAGGAGCACTGCTGCCGACGGACGGCAGCGCGCACCCCGCGTGGGGGCCGTCGCCACTCACCCGAGGAGGGGGCGTCGTGACCGCGGAGACTTCTCAGACGCTCGACCGGGGACTTCGGGTCCTCAAGCTGCTCGCCGACACCGACCACGGCCTCACGGTCACCGAGCTGTCCACCAGGCTCGGCGTGAACCGCACGGTCGTCTACCGGCTGCTCGCCACCCTGGAACAGCACTCGCTGGTCCGCCGCGACATCGGCGGGCGGGCGCGAGTCGGCCTCGGGGTGCTGCGGCTGGGCCGCCAAGTGCACCCGCTGGTACGGGAGGCGGCGCTGCCCGCCCTGCGGGCCCTGGCCGAGGAGGTCGGGGCGACCGCACATCTGACGCTCGCGGACGGGGCCGACGCCCTGGCCGTCGCGGTGGTCGAGCCCAGCTGGACCGACTACCACGTGGCCTACCGCACCGGCTTCCGCCATCCACTGGACCGAGGAGCCGCAGGCCGGGCGATCCTGGCCGGACGCGGCCGGGAACACGAGCTGGGGCCCGGATATGTGCTCACCCACAGCGAGCTGGAGGCCGGAGCCAGCGGCGCGGCTGCCCCGATGCTGGGGGTGCTCGGCATCGAGGGCAGCGTCGGCGTGGTGATGCTTGCCGACTCGGTGCCGCCGAAGGTCGGTGACCGTGTGGTGCACGCGGCCAAGGAGGTCGCCGACGCACTGAGGTGAGCCGGTGAATTAGATTTCCTCCCATGCCGCCCACGCTGACCAAGCCCCCCGCCGCCTCCCAGCCACCGCGCAGCACCCGCCACCGCACGCTCGCCGTGTGCGCGCTGCCCGTGGTCGCGCTGCTCACGGTCGCCGCCGCCGCGCCGCTGCCCTTCTCCGTCGCCCAGCCCGGACTCACCGCGGACGTCCTGGGCGAGCACGAGGGCGAGCAGGTGATCTCCATCTCGGGCAGCGAGCCGCGCGAGACTGAGGGCTCCCTGCTGATGACGACGATCGCGGCGACCCAGCCGGACGAGTCGGTGCGGCTGCCGGATCTGGTCCGGGACTGGTTCGCGACCGACCGGGCGGTGATGCCGCGCGACTCGGTCTACCCGGTGGGCGACACCCCCGAAGAGGTCTCCGAGCACAACACGGCCGAGATGGTGAAGTCGCAGAACGTCGCCGTCGAGGCGGCGCTGCGCGAGCTGAAACTCTCCTCGGACAAGGTGAAGGTCGAACTGAAGCTGGCAGACGTGGGCGGGCCCAGTGCCGGTCTGCTCTTCACTCTCGGCATCATCGACAAACTCGACGGCGACGGCCGCGGCGGCGACCTCACCGGCGGCCGTACGATCGCCGGCACGGGCACCATCGAGGCAAACGGCGAGGTGGGGCCGGTCGGCGGCGTGGCGCTGAAGACGCAGTCCGCCAAACGGGACGGTGCGTCCGTCTTCCTCGTGCCGGCGGACGAGTGCGCGGACGCGGAGGCGGAACTGCCTCAGGGGCTGCGGCTGATCCCGGTGAAGACCCTGGACGGGACGCTGGACGCGCTGAAGGCGCTGAAGGACGGCGACGGGGGCAAGGTGCCGTCCTGCTGACGCCGTCTGGCAGAGCGTGGTCCTGCCGGCAGTCCTTCAGAAGATCTTGCCCGGGTTGAGCAGGCCGTGCGGGTCGAAGACCTGCTTGATGCCGCGCTGCAGCTCCAGGGCGACCGGCCCCAGTTCGCGGGCGAGCCACTCCTTCTTGAGTACACCGACGCCGTGTTCGCCGGTGATCGTGCCGCCCAGCTCTATCCCGAGGGCCATGATCTCGTCGAAGGACTCGCGGGCGCGGCGCGCCTCGTCCTCGTCCTTCGGGTCGAAGCAGACGATGGGATGCGTGTTGCCGTCTCCCGCGTGGGCGCAGACGCCGACGGTGAGCCCGTACTTCTCGCCGATCGCGGCGGCGCCGTCGAGCATCGGAGCCAGCTGGCCCCTGGGCACGCAGACGTCGTCGATCAGCGTCGTGCCCGTCACCTTCTCCAGCGCCACCAGCGCCATCCGCCGTGCCTGGAGCAGCATTTCGGATTCGGCCCTGTCCTCGGCAGGCACCACCTCGGTGGCCCCGGCGGCGGTGCACAGGTCACCGACGGCCGCCAGGTCGGCAGCGGGCTCCGGAGTGTCGAAGGCGGCGAGCACGAGTGCCTCGGTGGACTCCGGAAGGCCCATTCGAGTCAGCTTGTTGACGGCGCGCAGCGTCGTGCGGTCCATGATCTCGAGCAGCGACGGGGTGTGCCCGCGCTCCATGATCCGGCAGACGGCGTCACCGGCCGCCGCCATCGAGGGGAACTCGGCGGCCAGCGCGAGCTGCGCCGGAGGCTCCGGGCGCAGAGCGAGCGTCGCCTGCACGACGATTCCCAGGCTGCCCTCGGAGCCGACCAGCAGCCGGGTCAGGTCGTAGCCCGCGACGCCCTTCGCCGTACGGCGGCCGGTGGACATCAGCCGCCCGTCGGCCAGCACGACCTCCAGGCCCAGCACGTACTCGGCGGTCACGCCGTACTTCACACAGCACAGGCCGCCGGAGGCGGTGCCGATGTTGCCCCCGATGGTGCACTCCTCCCAACTGGAAGGGTCCGGCGGGTAGAAGAGGCCGTGCTCGTTCGCGGCGCGTGAGAGCCGGGCGTTCACGACACCCGGCTCGACGACGGCGATCCGCTCGACCGGGTCGATCTCCAGTATCCGGTCCATCCTGAGCAGCGAGAGCACGATGCAGCCGTCACTCGCGTTCGCTCCTCCCGACAGCCCCGTACGGGCGCCCTGCGGGACGACGGGCACCCGCAGCGCCGTCGCCGTCCGCATGACGTGCTGGACCTGCTCGACGGTGCGCGGCAGCACGACGGCCGCCGAGTCGCCGGCCGGGCAGAACCCGGCCATGTCATGGGCGTACGCCGCCATGACGTCCGGATCGGTGACGACCGCCTCGGCGGGCAGTCCGTCCCGCAGTTGTGCGAGGAGCGTGCTCATGGCAGCAGCGTCGCACTGACCCGGGGGCAGGGCAACAGAGCGGGTGCCTCACCGCTTTCGGTGCCGGCTGGCGCGTCAGTCTGCCTCGCGGGTCGTGACCAGGGTGGCGACGCCGTCCAGGATCCGGTCCAGGCCGAAGCGGAAGTCATCGTCCGGGCCGTCCGCCGCGCTCAGGATTCCGGAGCGCAGCACGGCCGGGATCTCCGGGAAGCGGTCCGCGTCGGTGAGTCTGCCCAGCAGCCGGCCGTAGGCCGCCGTCGTCGGTTCCATGCTGGCACCGGCCGCGCGGGCGGCGGCGTCGCATCAGGGTGATCACGCCGAGCTTCTCGCCCGGGGAGAGGGCGGTGGCGCGCAGGCAGGCCATCCCCTTCTCCGTCCAGGCGACGGAGTGCGGAGTCGCGGGAGGGGTGCTGATCGGGACCCGCAATGACCACAGGTCCCGGTCGAACACGGCCCGCTGTGCGGAGGCCCAGAAGGCGAGCGCGGGCCGCCAGCCGTCCTCCGGGCGGCGGGCCCTCGGGCGGGGTCCCGGCCGCGCTGTCCACCATCAGGATCAGCAGCTCCTCCTTGGAGGCGACGTACCGGTACAAGGACATGGTGGAGACGCCCAGTTCGGCGGCGACCCGGCTCATCGAGACCGCCGACAGCCCCCTCCGCGGCGGCGAGGGCGATCGCGGTGTCGATGACGCGGGCGGCGCTGCCCGGTGCCGGTGTCGTCCCCCGTGCCCTCTTCCCTGTCCGTTCCGGCTGCGTACACGGTGAGCACCGGGGCCCGCGCTGGGGGCCCCGAGCCACGCGCCGCCCGCCCCGCCGCCCGCCCCGGTGCGCGAGGCGGGCGGCGGCGCGCGCAGGTCAGAGGTTGCCGCGCTTGTCCTGCTCCCGCTCGATCGCTTCGAAGAGCGCCTTGAAGTTGCCCTTCCCGAAGCCCATCGAGCCGTGCCGCTCGATCATCTCGAAGAACACCGTCGGCTTGTCCTGCACCGGCTTGGTGAAGATCTGCAGCAGGTAGCCGTCTTCGTCGCGGTCCGCCAGGATGCGGTTCTCGCGCAGCTCGTCGATCGGGACGCGGGTGTCGCCGACCCACTCGCCGAGGGTGTCGTAGTAGGAGTCGGGCACGTTGAGGAACTGGACTCCGGCCGCCCGCATGGCCTTCACGGTCGCGACGATGTCGTTCGTGGCCAGCGCGATGTGCTGCACGCCCGGCCCGCCGTAGAACTCCAGATACTCGTCGATCTGGGACTTCTTCTTCCCGATCGCGGGCTCGTTGATGGGGAACTTCACCTTCTTGGTGCCGTCCGCGACGACCTTCGACATGAGCGCGGAGTACTCGGTGGCGATGTCGTCGCCCACGAACTCCTTCATGTTGGTGAAGCCCATGACGTTGTTGTAGAAGGCCACCCAGTCGTTCATCCGGCCGAGTTCGACGTTTCCGACGCAGTGGTCGATCGCCTGGAAGGTGCGCCGCTCGGGGGGCGCGACCATCGGGGTGGCCTTGCTGAAGCCGGGCAGGTAGGGGCCGTCGTAGGCACCGCGCTCGACAAGCGTGTGCCGGGTCTCGCCGTAGGTGGCGATGGAGGCGAGGACGACGGTGCCGTGCTCGTCCTTGACCTCGTGCGGCTCCTGAAGGCTGGTGGCGCCGTGCTTCACCGCGTAGGCGTGCGCGGCGCGGGCGTCCGGCACCTCGACGGCGAGGTCGACGACGCCGTCGCCGTGCGCCGCCACATGACCGGCGAGGAAGCGGCCGTGCACGGTGGACGGCTTGATGACGGACGTGAAGACGAAGCGGGCGGAACCGGACTCGAGTACGTAACTGGCGGTCTCCCGGCTGCCGGTCTCCGGTCCGGAGTAGGCGACGAGCTGCATGCCGAAGGCGCTGGAGTAGTAGTGCGCGGCCTGCTTGGCGTTGCCTACGGCGAAGACGACCGCGTCCATCCCGTGCACCGGGAAGGGATCGGCCTGCCGGGCGGTCTCGGGGGTTGTGTGCGTGGTCTCAGTCATAGGCGAAGGCTCCCGCTCATCCACAAGATGCGCAATAGTTCCCGTTTGAGGTGGACAATATGCACAGGCAGGTCCCGTCTATGCCGGGCGATCTGCACAGGATGACCAACAGAACGCGAGAAAGAGGAGTGGCGTGTCGATCGATGAGCTGGACGGGCGGCTGCTGGAGCTGCTGGCAGGGGAACCCCGGATAGGCGTGCTGGAGGCGTCCCGCCGCCTCGGCGTCGCGCGCGGCACCGTGCAGGCGCGCCTGGACCGCCTGCAGTCGACGGGCGTCATCCGGGGGTTCGGGCCGGACGTCGACACCGGTGCGCTCGGCTATCCGGTGACGGCCTTCGCCACCCTGGAGATCAAGCAGGGCCAGGGGGCCGACGTACGGGCGCACTTGGCCACCGTCCCGGAGGTGCTGGAGCTGCACACCACCACCGGGCACGGCGACATGCTCTGCCGGTTGGTCGCCCGCTCGAACGCCGACCTCCAGCGGGTGATCGACCGGGTGGTGGGCTTCGACGGCATCGTGCGGGCCTCGACGGCCATCGTGATGGAGAACCCCGTGCCGCTGCGCATCGTGCCGCTGGTGCGTCAGGCCGCCCGCGAGAGCGGGTGAGGCGGGGGCGCCGGGGCACGATGCGCAGCGGCACCGGGGGAGTGGGGGTCCGGGGCGGGGATCAGGGAGTGATCCCCGCGTCCCCCGGCTCTCCGGAGTCGTCCGAGGGCCACGCCTCGCGCGCAGTGGGGCTGAGCAGCTCTCTCAGCCCGTCGTCGATCCCCAGCCGCTCGTGTTCCCTGCTCGGCGGCACCGCACGCAGCGTGCTCTCCAGCCATGCCGAGAGCGCCGGGACGGGGACCTCCAACAGCGCGTCACCGTCCGGCGAGGACAGCGCCAGACACAGGACTCCGTGCGACTCCACCCGCGTCGGCCACACCCGGACGTCCCCCTGCCCGCACGGCCGGAACACGCCCTCGACGAGCAACTCGCGGGCGAACGTCCACAGGACGGGGCTGCCCGAACCGATGTGGAAGGCGACGTGGACCGCGTACGGATCGCACGTGTGGTAGATGAACCGGGACGGGACGGCGATGCTCCGCTCCGGCGACAGCACCAGCCTGAGTTCCAGCTCGCTTTCGATGACGGTCCGCATGTCGTTGCCTTCCCCTCGTGCCGTGCCCGCCCGGTGCGGACGGTCGCGCACGGGAGAGAGCAGCCCGCGCCGTCACTCTTACACGACTTCGGGGGACTTTCCGGGGGAACTCCTCCGCTGTGACGAGCATGACCTCCGGGGCCGCGTCAGGCAGGGTCGGCCCGGTAGCGAGGCGTCCTGGTGCGGTCAGCGGCAAGGCGCCCGATCGGCCTCGTAGCGGGCCTGCTCGGCCAGCCGGGCAGCGCGGCCGATGGCCGTGCCAGGACGGCGAGCGGGGCGAACCCTGCCTGACGCGGGCCTGGCAGCGGCACCCGTCGGGACGTCCTGGGGCTGGTCCTCTTCTCCCTCTCCCTCCGTTCTTCGTTAATGTCCTCCTTGGAGAGGCGGAGGTACGCGCCCGGTCGCTGCGGTACGTACGACGCGCAGCCCCTCGTCAGGCAGGGGTGGCGGGCTCGTCCGCGCTCGCGGAGGCGGGCGAGGGCGGGGGTGCCGACTCCTGGCAGGGCGGACAGGTCAAGTGTGTTGCGATGGGAGTTGACGGCATTGGTGCCCCCTGGGAGCAGCGAGAACGTACCCCGTTCAGGGTATTACCCGGATCCGTCCATTCCGGGGTATATCCGGTACTGGAGCGGTACGGCCTGGGTGCCCGGCACCAGCCGCCCCGAGCCACGCGAGGGCGAGCCGATGCCGCAGCCCCCCGACGCGGACGCGGGCACCGGCACCGGCAGCACCGCACCGGAGGCGGCGGGCGCGGCCCAAGTCCCGGCCGCGCGTACGGCGGGACCGCCGGAGGAGGCACCGCAGGCGGAGCAGCCGGAGGCGCACCGGCCGCCGCCCGTGGAGGAGACCGGCCCCGTCTTCCTCGACGATCTGCCTCCGGCGGATGCGATGCCCCCGGCAGGCGCGGCGCCCCCGGCGGAAGAAGTACCCAGGGCGGGCGCGGCCGACGGCGGTGCCTCACTCCCGGAGGCGCGCCCGAGCGGCGAGTTCGGCTCTCAGGAGCCCGTCGTCGACTGGGACGACCCTCGCAGACTGCACGGCAACCGCCCCGAGGCGGCCACGGCTTGGCAGCCGGAGTCCTCGGACCAGCCCGGCTCGGGGGCGGCCGACCCGCGCGGTAACTGGCGGCGTACGGAGCAGGACGGCCCCGGCTCCGCTTCCCGCCCGGGCCGGCCGGACGCACCGGCATCCGCGCCTGCGTCTCCACCGGCGTCCGCGACGTCTGCCCCGCAGAGCGAGTCGACGGACACGGTCGGCATCCGCATCCCGCGCCCGGCCGACGGCGACCGCGCGAGAGGTTCCCAGCAGCCCGAGCGCACCGTGGGCCTGCGCCGTTCGGATGTCCTGGGCATGGGGGGTGCCGGAAGCGCCGCGCGCAGCTCCGGGGCGCCCGCGAGCGGAGCACAGACGCACCCGCCGACCGAGCCCGCCCAGGAACCGGTCCAGGGGCCCGTGCAGAGCCCCAGCCAGGCCGCCGCCGCAGCAGCTGCGGCCATGGCTCCCGCACCAGCGCCCGCTCCCGCACCGGCGCCCGCCGCGCCGGACGCGGCACGGCCGCCCTGGGCGCAGCAGGTGCACGACTTCGCGCAGCAGCCTCAGCAGCCTCAGCAGCCCGCGCAGACTCCGCAGCCGATGCCGGGCGGCGGACTGCCCGCGCAGCCGCAGGGCGGCGGCCCGGACGCCGTCGCGCCCTGGCGGCCCCCGGTCTCCGACCCCTTCCTGCTGGCCGCCCAGCAGCAGGCGCGGCCCGCCGGGCTCGGCAGGCGCTTCGCCGCCCGACTGCTGGACGGGCTGATCGTCTTCGGGGTGGCGGGCGCCGTCGCCTTTCCGTTCGTGGGCAAGGCGACCGACCATATCGACGCCAAGATCGACGCGGCCGAACAGGCGGGCGTCACGCGTGAGGTCTGGCTGGTGGACGGCACGACGGGCGGCTACCTCGCGCTCGTCCTCGGCGCCTTCCTCGTCTTCGGGCTGCTCTACGAGGCGCTGCCGACCGCCCGTTGGGGCCGCACCCTGGGCAAGAAGCTGTTCGGTATCAAGGTCCTCGGCGTCGAGAGCCAGGAACGGCCGGGGTTCCCAGCCGCGCTGCTGCGCTGGCTGACCTACAGCCTGCTGGCGGTGCTCGTGCTCGGTGTCGTCAACGTGCTGTGGTGCTTGTTCGACCGCCCCTGGCGCCAGTGCTGGCACGACAAGGCGGCACGGACCTTCGTGGCGGGCGGCTGAGCGGCTGCCGAGTGTGCGGCTGAGCGTGTGGCTGAGCGGCGGGGCGTCCCCCTAACGGACGGCGCCGGATGCGGGGCCGCCGGGAGCGCGGTCCACTCGGGACATGAGCACCGAGCAACCGGAAGACCCGTTCCGGAAACGGCCCCCGTCCGAGCCGTCGTCCGAGCCGCCCTCGCAGTCGTCGTCCGGCGAGGGACGGCCGTCCGGTTCGCCGTACGGCCAACCGGGTGGAGCGGGCTCCCCGTACGGCGGCGCGCCCCCGCCGCCCGGGTACGGCGACCCCTACGGCACCGGCCCGTACGGGGACGCGGGCGGGGCCACCGACCCGCTGGCGGGGATGCCGCCGCTGGGGTCGCGCGGCAGGCGACTGGTGGCCCGGATCATCGACGCACTGCTCATCGGCATTCCGGTGGGCATCATCCTCGGCGTCATCGGTGGCTTCGACTACGACGACACCGATACCGGCCTCTGGCAGGGCAGTGCGTACACCCTCGTGTATTTCGTCTATGAGGGACTGATGCTGTCGAAGTCGGGCCAGACGGTGGGCAAGAGGCTGATGAAGATCCGGGTGGCCATACTCCAGGACGGCGCGGTGCCCGCCGGACCCCCTGCGTGGATCCGGGCGGTGATCTACCAGTTGCCCTCGCTCGTGCCGTGTCTCGGGACGCTCTTCTGGCTGCTGAACGTGCTCTTCTGCACCTGGGACAAGCCCTACCGGCAGTGTCTGCACGACAAGGGCGCCAAGACGGTTGTCGTCGCGGTCACCTGACCGGGCGCGGCGGTCCGGTCAGGTGAGGAGCGGCCGGTCAGCGGCGCAGGGACGCCTGCGGGACGCGGGTCCGGTGCTCCGTGGCTGCGGGGCTGGTGCCGGCGGCTGCCGTGCTGGTGGCGGCCGTGCCGGTGACCGCGGAAGCCGGTGCGGTGGCCGGTGCGGTGAGCCCCGCTCCGGCTTCGGTGGCAGCGTCCTCGCGGCGGGAGCGGACCAGCGGTGCCGTGAGGGCGACGAGCAGCCCCAGTGCCAGCGCCACGACGGCGATCAGCATGACCGCCATGCCCGAAGTGGCGTCGGAGAGCAGCAGCATGGCGAGAGTGGAGCAGACAACGGTGACCAGACCGTAGGCGAGCTGTGCGGGAGCAGGACGCGGCATGGCGGGGATCCGTCCTCGGGGGGCTGTCGGGGGTGGTGGAGCCATACGATCCGGTACGAATGGCGCGCCGTCGAACGACTCTACGATGCGAAATGCCCACCTGCCAGCCCGGTAAGCGTTACCTCACCCATGGCGCTGCGGCATGGGGGGCGCACGGGCGCACGGCACTCCTGACGTCCCGACAAGTGGACGGAGCAACCTACTGCCCTGCTCCGGATTGAATCAAGGTCTGTCTTTTCCGGCGCTACTCCGGTCGAATACGTTCGTCAAGTCACTGCGTTTGCAGGGAGGACACCGAACAAGTGAACAGCAGACAGAGGTCCATAAGATCGAGGTCGGCTGCGCTGGCCACCGCCGTCGCGGCGTTGGGGGCGACCGTGCTGCTGCCCGTCTCGGCAGCGGAGGCGCAGCCGCGTCCCCAGCCGGAGCCGCAGACCGCTCCGGCCGGCGACAAGGCCGGGGAGCAGCAGCCCAACCACAATCTGGACGGGCCGTTCAGCAAGCAGCAGCGCAACGAGCGCCAGGCCGCGCTGCAGAAGCTCGCCACCGGCGACGGCGACAAGGGTGAGGCGAAGACCCTCACCCGCAACGACTCCAAGGTGATGAAGCTCGGCGACGGCAAGTACGTCGAGCTGGAGCGGGAGAAGACCGACAAGATCTTCACCATCCTGGTGGAGTTCGGCGACAAGGTCGACCCTCAGTACGGCGGTGACCCCGGCCCGCTGCACAACAAGATCGCGAAGCCCGACCGTGCGGACAACAACTCCACGCTCTGGCAGGAGGACTTCGACCGCGAGCACTTCAGGGAGATCTACTTCGGTGACACCGAGGACTCCCTGAAGAACTACTACGAGAAGCAGTCCTCGGGCCGCTACTCGGTGGACGGCACCGTCTCCGACTGGGTCAAGGTCGACTACAACGAGGCCCGGTACGGCTCCAACTACTGCGGCGACACCACCTGCCCGACCGTGTGGGACGCGATCCGCGACGGCGTCACGTCCTGGACCGAGGACCAGAAGGCCCAGGGCAAGACGGACGAGGAGATAGCCGCCCAGCTCGCCGAGTACGACGAGTGGGACCGCTACGACTACGACGGCGACGGCGACTTCAACGAGTCCGACGGCTACATCGACCACTTCCAGTTCATCCACGCGGGCGAGGACGAGTCCGCGGGCGGCGGCGCGCAGGGCACTGACGCGATCTGGGCGCACCGCTGGTACGCGTACGGCACCGAGGCGGGCCACACCGGTCCGGAGTACAACAAGTCCGGAGGCACCGAGATCGGTGACACCGGCATCTGGGTCGGTGACTACACCGCCCAGCCGGAGAACGGCGGCATCGGCGTCTTCGCCCACGAGTACGGTCACGACCTGGGCCTGCCGGACCACTACGACACCACCGGGACCGGCGAGAACTCCGTCGGCTTCTGGTCGCTGATGTCGTCGGGTTCCTGGCTCAACAAGGGCAAGGACGCAATCGGCGACTCGGCCGGTGACCTGAACGCCTGGGACAAGTTCCAGCTGGGCTGGCTGGACTACGAGACCGCCAAGGCGGCCACGAAGTCCACGCACAAGCTGGGCTATCAGAGCTATCAGACGAAGAATCCGCAGGCGCTCATCGTGGAGCTGCCGAAGAAGGAAGTCACCACCACCATCACCAAGCCCGCCGAGGGCGAGCAGCAGTGGTGGAGCGGCAGCGGCGACGACCTGCGGAACACCCTCACCCGTTCCGTCGACCTCACCGGCAAGACCGGTGCCACGCTGGATCTCCAGGGGTGGTGGGACATCGAGGAGAACTACGACTACCTCTACACCGAGGTCTCGACCGACGGCGGCTCCAACTGGACTCCGCTGGACGGCACGGTGGACGGCGAGCCACTGCCGAGGGACGGCGGCGACCGCCCGGCGCTGCACGGTGTGTCGGAGTCCTACCGGGACCTCTCCTACCCGCTGGACGAGTACGCGGGTAAGAAGTTCGACATTCGCTTCCGTTATCTGACGGATGGTGGAGTGGCGCAGCAGGGCTTCACCGCCGACGCGATCTCGATCACCGCCGACGGTGAGAAGGTGCTGGAGGACGGCGCCGAGGGAGACAGCGACAACGGCTGGACGAAGGACGGTTTCTCGCGCATCGCCGAGTCCTTCACCAAGAGCTACGAGCAGTTCTACATCGCGGAGAACCGCCAGCACGTGGGGTACGACAAGTCGCTCGCCCACGGCCCGTACAACTTCGGGTGGGCCTCCACGCGACCGGACTGGGTGGAGCGCTACGGCTACCAGACCGGACTGCTCGTATGGCTCTGGGACACCTCGCAGAAGGACAACAATGTCGGCGTCCATCCTGGTGAGGGCCTCATCCTGCCGGTGGACGCGCACGCGAAGCCCGAGAAGTGGAAGGACGGCAGCCTGATGCGGGCCCGCGTCCAGGCGTACGACTCGACCTTCAGCTGGTACCCGTCGAGCGGCATGAAGCTGCACGACGACGGTGAGAAGAAGTACGTGATGCCGAAGTGGGGCAAGCCGGTATTCGACGACCACAAGGGTACGTACTGGTATGAGTCCAACCCGCAGGCCGGAGTGAAGGTGCCGGACACCAACACCCGGATCTCGATCCTCCAGCAGCCGTTCAGCGGCAAGACGATCACCGTGCGAGTGGGACCCTCCACACACTGATTTGCATCGTTGCAGGTCAAAACATGATCGGCCGTTGCCCCCTAGCGGGCAGCGGCCGATCGCGTTTAGATGCCCCCGTGAGTTCTTCTGACGGCGGGTCTGCGGGGGAGATGTTGATCATGACTGGAGGCGGGTTCGCCCGGCTGCCCGACGGCAGCGTGATCGTCGCGCTGTCCCTTCCACGTCCGTTCGCGGACGGGGCGGGAGCGGACGGCGCGGGCGTGGGCGGCGCGACGGTGAAACGCGACGGGCGGCGGGCACGGGACGTGCCGGACGCACGCGAGGTCTACGAGGCGCGGGAGGTGCGGAGCGTGTACGAGGCGGGGGACGTGCGCATCGGTGCCGCGCCGTACTGGCCATGGCGGGCCAGATCCGCCGCAGACGCCGTCGGCGCTCCGCACGAGCCCCGGCGTCGCCGCTGGTCCGCACACGCGGACGAGGCGCATACAGTGCGCGCCGCCGCCCCGGCACCGCCCGGCCTCACCGAGGAACCCCGGGTGCGGGTGCTGGTGCATGCCGGAAACCGTGCCCGTGCCCTGACCCGGCTGCGGAACCTCGGCCTGCGCGCCGTCTATCTGCGGGGCAACACGGAGCCGCCCACTCCGGACGAGATCACCGCCGTCCTGCACCACCCGGACGGTCTGGTCTGGCGGGCGAACCCGGGTGACGACACCGAAGCCTGGCACCCCATAGCCGCCCTGCTGCGCCACCCGCACCGCCCCCGTAAGGCATGGGAGGTGCCGTCCGGAAGCCTCTGGCCCCGCGAGGCGTGACCCCTCCAGGGCCCGCCCGAGGCGCCGGACCGGACGCAGGCGCCTCGCCGGGTCAGCCTGCGGGGCGTACCACCGGCCGGCCGGTCAGTCCCACGCCCGCCTCGCGCAGCTCGTCCAGCGCCCGCGCGGTGGTGCCGGGCGCGACGCCTGCCGTGAGGTCCAGCAGCACCTTGGTGTCGAAGCCTTCCCGCGCCGCGTCCTGCGCGGTGGCGCGCACGCAGTGGTCGGCGGCGATGCCGACCACGTCGACCTCCGTCACCTCGTGGTCCCGCAGCCACTCCGCCAGCGACTGCCCGTTCTCGTCGGCACCCTCGAAACCGCTGTAGGCGGCGGCGAAGGCGCCCTTGTCGAAGACGGCGTCGATCGCGCCCGAGGCCACTGCCGGTGCGAAGTTGGGGTGGAAGCCGATTCCCTCCGTGCCCGCGACGCAGTGCGGGGGCCAGCTGTGCTCGAAGTCCGGGTTCGCCGCGAAGTGGTCGCCCGGCTCGATATGGCAGTCCCTGGTCGCCACGACATGGCGGTAACCGGCGGACGCGTTGCCGACGAGGTCGGTGATCGCGGCGGCGACGTCGGCGCCGCCCGCGACCGCGAGGCTGCCGCCCTCGCAGAAGTCGTTCTGCACGTCCACGATGATCAGTGCCCGGTGCATGGCGCACACCTTTCGGCCGGAGATGGCGGTTCGGTCAGCCAGCGGGACCGAGCCTATGGGGTGTCTTCAACGTAGCGCCGCCCCTCCCCCCTGGACCGCCAAGGCCGCAGGGGCGAGGGACGGGGCCGGCGGGTGGCCTCAGCGGTACTCGGTCGCCAGTACGGGCTCACCCTTCGACAGCTGGGTCGCGGACAGCGGGAGGCTCGCCAGCGCCTCGCGGTGCCGGTCACGGGCCGCGTCCAGCGGCTCCTTGCCCACCGTACGGCCGCCCCGCACCAGCGGCACCTGGAGCAGCGTGTCCGCCAGCTCCGGCGGCACCGGGCCGGTGCCGACCACCTCCGCCTCGGCGACACCGTCCGCGTCCCGTGGGCGGGCCGCCCATTTCGTGCCGCCCAGGCTGAGCTTGCCGCCCAGCGACTTCTTCGCCACCGCCCGCATCGGCGTCTGGGCCGGGTCGTGGCCCGGCTGCGCTTCGGTGTCGGCGCGGGAGACCAGCTTGTAGACCATGGAGCAGGTCGGATGCCCGCTGCCGGTCACCAGCTGCGTCCCGACCCCGTACGCGTCCACCGGGGCCGCGGCGAGCGAGGCGATCGCGTACTCGTCCAGGTCGCTGGTGACCACGATCCGCGTCCCGTGCGCGCCCAGCTCGTCCAGCTGCTGCCGCACCCGGTGGGCGACCAGCAGCAGGTCCCCGGAGTCGATCCGTACGGCGCCCAGCTTCGGCCCGGCGACCTCCACCGCCGTACGGACCGCGGCCGTCACGTCGTAGGTGTCCACGAGCAGTGTGGTGCCGCTGCCGAGGGAGTCGACCTGGGCGGTGAAGGCGTCCCGCTCGGTGTCGTGCAGCAGGGTGAAGGCGTGGGCGCTGGTGCCCGCGGTCGGGATGTCGTAGCGGAATCCGGCCGCCAGGTCGGAGGTGGCGGAGAAGCCGCCGACGTACGCCGCCCGCGAGGCGGCAACGGCCGACAGCTCGTGAGTGCGGCGCGCGCCCATCTCGACGAGCCTGCGGCCGCCCGCCGCCACGGCCATCCGGGAGGCGGCGGCGGCGACGGCCGAATCGTGGTTGAGGATCGACAGGATCACCGTCTCCAGCACCACGCACTCGGCGAAGCTGCCCTCGACCCGCAGCAGCGGGGAGCCGGGGAAGTAGACCTCGCCCTCGGGGTAGCCGTGGATGTCGCCCGTGAAGCGGTAGCCGGCCAGCCGCTGGAGAGTGGCTTCGTCGACGATGCCGTGCGAGCGCAGGAAATCCAGCACCGGGCCGTCGAAGCGGAAGTTCTCCACCGCGTCCAGCACCCGGCCGGTGCCCGCCACCACGCCGTACCGGCGGCCCTCGGGAAGGCGGCGGGTGAAGACCTCGAAGACCGACCTGCGCTCCGCCGTACCGGCGCGCAGCGCGGCCTGCAGCATGGTCAGCTCGTACTGGTCGGTGAACAGCGCCGTGGAGGGCACGGACACCGGGAGTTCCAGATCCGGAGTGTTCATGGTCCGATACTACCTCGGATCTCGTCAGTTTGACGATTATTCTGGTGACGGTTGCCGCGTGCCCGTGCGTCGGGCATGTGCCGGATACGTACCGTGATGCCCTGTATGCGGCAGCCGTTTTGCGCGACCGGGCCCCATGGGTGGCAGCATGGACCTGTGAGTGTTGCCCCCGTGGAGATCGAGCGTCCGGAGTCGAGCGAGCAGCCCATCGAGGTTCCGGAGCCGGACGTCCCCTGGGCGACCGTCGTGCACAACGACCCGGTCAACCTCATGAGCTACGTGACCTATGTGTTCCAGAGCTACTTCGGCTATCCGAAGGACAAGGCCAAGAAGCTGATGATGGACGTCCACCACAAGGGCCGCGCGGTCGTCTCCACAGGCAGCCGCGAGGAGATGGAGCGCGATGTGCAGGCGATGCACGGCTACGGCCTGTGGGCGACCCTCACCCAGGACCGCTGATGGCGGGCAGCTTCGAGGCCACCGGTGACGGCGGCGCGGCAATCGCGCTCGACGAGGTGGAGATCTCGATCCTGCGCAGCCTCGCGGTGCAGCTGCTGGAACTGATCGGCCCGGGCGAGGAGCCTGCCGAGGGCGAGGACCCGCTCGCCGCCCTTTTCGCCGAGGGGCCCAGCGAACCGCCCTCCGACCCGGCACTGGCCCGCCTCTTCCCGGACGCCTACCGGGGCCCGGACGCCGAGGCGGGCGGCCCCGGCGACGAGGCTGTTCCCAACGAGGATCTGCGCACCGCCTCCGCGGACTTCCGGCGCTTCACGGAGAACGACCTGCGCGCCCGTAAGCGTGAGGACGCCCTCGCGGTCGTTCGGGCGCTGGACGCCCTCACGGCGCACGGAGAGGGCGGCGCGGTGCTCACTCTCACCCGGGCCCAGTCGCAGCAGTGGCTCGGCACGCTCAACGACCTGCGGCTGGCCATCGGCACCCGGCTCGAAGTGAGCGATGACGACGACGGCGGCGGGCTCTACTCGCTGCCGGACGAGGATCCGCGCAAGCCGATGGTGATGGCCTATCTCTGGCTCGGGGCACTCCAGGAGACGCTCGTCGAGACCCTGCTGGACTGAAGCGCCGCTGGCCGAGGCGCTGTTGGCCTGAAACGGGGCTGGCCTGAAACGGGGCTGGACTGGAACGGGGGTGGGCTGAAATCCTCCTGGGCCGGGCCCTGTTGGTTAGAGTCCTGGCCGGTGGCTCCCTGACCCGGCCGGACTCCGCCGAGGCCCGCCGGAGCCGATGGGCCGGCTCGGCCGACTTGATCCTCATTACTCTCCGTCGATGCGGCGCGACCGATAATCGTGCATCGGTAGCGAATGATCGATCAGACTGACCGAATTGCCACACTATTTCTTCACGTTACCTGTCCGTGATGCGAACGTGCGAGTCCTGACACCTGTTCCCCGTAGCTCTCTGTGATAAGAAATTCCGAACCGAAAGCAACGGGGCCGCCCCGTGAGCACCGGGAAAGCGTCGACTGCTCATTCCGTCCCCAGCAGCCGCAGAGGCAGAGGTATCCATGGCAAGTGAATCCTGGACCGATAAGGTCGATGAGGCCGTCAATGACGTCTTCGAACCGGTATCGACTTTTATGAACGACATCGTCTTCTATGATGTCCCGTTGGGCGACGCAGACTTCCCGCTGATCGTGGGCTGGCTGGTCGTCGCCGGCGTCGTCTTCTCGGTGTACTTCGGCTTTGCCCAGTTCCGGTACCTCAAGACCGCGCTCAAGCTGGTGCGCGGCAAGTACGACCAGAAGGACGCGCCGGGTGAAATCAGTCATTTCCAGGCGCTCACTTCCGCCGTCTCCGGCACGGTCGGACTCGGCAACATCGCCGGTGTCGCCATTGCGGTCTCCATCGGCGGACCGGGCGCCACATTCTGGATGATTCTCTGCGGCCTGCTGGGAATGGCCGCGAAGTTCGTGGAGTGCACTCTCGGTGTGAAGTACCGGGAGATTCACGCGGACGGCACCGTTTCCGGCGGCCCCATGTACTACCTGCGCAAGGGCCTCAAGGAGCGCGGCCTCCCGAACCTGGGCAAGGTGCTCGCCTTCGGCGCCTGCTTCATGATCCTCTTCTTCACCTTCTTCGGCGGCAACCTCTTCCAGGTCAACCAGTCCCTGGAGCAGCTCACCCAGGTGACGGGCAAGGACGACAGCTTCTTCAGCGGTTCCGGCGGCGCGCTGCTGTACGGCGTGGTCATCGCCGGATTCGTCGCCCTGGTGCTGCTCGGCGGCATCCGCTCCATCGGCGCCGTCACCAGCCGCCTGGTCCCCTCCATGGCGGTCCTCTACGTCATAGCGTGTCTGCTGGTCATCAGCTTCAACGTGAGCGACGTGCCCGACGCGGTCGGCA
Organism: Streptomyces gossypii; assembly: GCF_025165795.1. Classification (GTDB taxonomy): domain Bacteria; phylum Actinomycetota; class Actinomycetes; order Streptomycetales; family Streptomycetaceae; genus Streptomyces; species Streptomyces gossypii. Next base: position 340,717 of record NZ_JAJAGO010000006.1, on the reverse strand, counting down.
CGATCATCAGTGAGGCGTTCAACCCCGAAGGAGTCACCGGCGGACTGATCGGCGCACTGATCATCGGCTTCCAGCGGGCCGCGTTCTCCAACGAGGCGGGCGTCGGCTCGGCACCCACCGCGCACTCCGCCGTGAAGACCAAGCACCCCGCCACCGAGGGCCTGGTCGCGATGATCGAGCCGTTCATCGACACCGTTGTCATCTGCACGATGACCGCGCTGACCATCGTCATCGCCGGCGGACCGATGTACGAGAAGCTCCGCGACGACGCGGCGGCCGGCAAGGCCGTCGACGGCAGCACCAGCGCCGGTATCTCCGTCACCTCGGACGCCTTCGACACCGCGCTGCCGTGGTTCCCGTGGCTGCTGACGATCGCCGTCATCCTCTTCGCCTTCTCCACGCTGATCACCTGGAGCTACTACGGGCTGAAGAGCTGGACCTACCTCTTCGGGGCGAGCCGCACCTCGGAGCTGATCTACAACATCTGCTTCTGCCTCATCGTCATCATGGGCGCGCTGCTCTCGCTCGGCACCCTGGTGTCCCTCGCGGACGCCACCCTCTTCATGGCGGCGCTGTTCAACATCACCGGCCTCTACTTCCTGATGCCCATCGTCAAGAAGGAGCTCAAGAAGGTCCTCGAATACACCCGGCGCCGGGACGCCGGTGAGACCGAGGAGCAGATAGAGGCGGACTGGGCGGCGCGCGGCGAGGCCGTCGAGCCCGTCGAAGCAGCCGCGGCGGCCAAGGGCCCGGACGACCCCGAGGCTCCGGCGACGAAGACCCTGTGACCCGTCGCCCGTCACCACCACCCGTCGCACGCTGACAGGTGCCACGCGGCAGCACCGCGTGGCAGGCGGCCCCGTCCGCGCCCTCCGAGGCGCGGCCGGGGCCGTTTGCGCGTAGCCCCCGCTGTCTATGCTGCTGGGCATGCTGACCCTTACCCAGGACCTGTACGAGCAGATTGTCGCGCACGCCCGCCGGGACCACCCCGACGAGGCATGCGGAGTGATCGCCGGGCCCGAAGGCTCCGACCGGCCCGAGCGCTTCATCCCGATGCTGAACGCGGCCCGCTCGCCCACGTTCTACGAGTTCGACTCGATGGACCTGCTCGCGCTCCACAACGGGATGGACGACCGCGACGAGGAGCCGGTCGTCATCTACCACTCGCACACAGCCACCGAGGCGTATCCCTCCCGCAGGGACATCGACCTGGCGATGGAACCGAACGCGCACTATGTCCTGGTATCGACCGCCGAGTCCGGGGCGGACGAAGGGCCGGTCTCCTTCCGGTCGTTCCGCATCCTGGACGGCGAAGTGACGGAAGAAGAGGTCGTTTTCGTCGCCTCCTACGAGATGTGAGACGAAGCCGTCCGCATGATGGTACGGACATCGGGTTGCGACCCCGGGAATCGTTACGATGAGCGCATGGTTGTCCACGACGTGAGCGCACTCAGCTATGCCACGGGCCCGCTGCTCACGGCGCGCCTGCATGTCGACCTCTGCCGCCTCGCCAGCGCCGCGTAGGTGCCGCGCCTGGCCGCGCCGCGCCGCTGTCCGCCCCGGGCGCCGCGCCGCGACGCCGTGGCCGTACGGTCCCCAGCCCCGCCCGCCTTCCTCTTCCACAGGAGCACACCCATGGCCATCGAGGTCCGCATCCCGACAATCCTGCGCACCTACACCGACGGTGCGAAGTCCGTCAACGGAGAGGGTGCCACCGTCGCCGACCTCTTCAAGGACCTCGAATCCCGGTTCACCGGGATCGAGCAGCGCCTGGTTGAGGACGACAAGCTGCGCCGCTTCGTGAACGTCTACCTCAACGACGAGGACGTCCGCTTCCTGGAGGGCATCTCCACCCCGCTCAAGGACGGCGACAGCGTCACCATCCTCCCGGCGGTGGCCGGAGGAGCGGTCGCCGGAGGAATGCGCTGATGCGCTACGACTCTCCGCTGGAGGTCGTCGGGAACACCCCGCTGGTTCGCCTGCCCCGCCTCTCACCCTCGGCGGAGGTGCGGATCTGGGCGAAACTCGAGGACCGCAACCCGACCGGTTCGATCAAGGACCGCCCGGCCCTGCACATGATCGAGCAGGCTGAGAAAGACGGGCGGCTCACCCCCGGCTGCACCATTCTCGAACCGACCTCCGGCAACACCGGCATCTCGCTCGCCATGGCCGCCCGGCTCAAGGGCTACCGCATCGTGTGCGTGATGCCGGAGAACACCAGCGAGGAACGCCGCCAGCTGCTCGCCATGTGGGGCGCCGAGATCATCCCGTCCCCCGCCGCGGGCGGCTCCAACACGGCCGTCCGGGTCGCAAAGGAGATGTCCGCCGAACACCCGGAATGGGTGATGCTCTACCAGTACGGAAACCCGGACAACTCCGGCGCCCACTACACCGGCACCGGCCCCGAGATCCTGGCCGACCTCCCCTCGGTCACCCACTTCGTCGCCGGCCTGGGCACCACCGGCACACTGATGGGCGCGGGCCGCTACCTGCGGGAGCACCGCCCGGACATCCACATCGTGGCCGCCGAGCCCCGCTACGACGACCTCGTCTACGGACTCCGCAACCTCGACGAGGGCTTCGTCCCCGAGCTGTACGACGAATCCGTCCTCACCACCCGCTTCTCCGTGGGCTCCGAAGACGCGGTCACCCGTACGCGCGAGCTGCTCTCCCAGGAAGGGATCTTCGCGGGCGTCTCCACGGGGGCGGCGCTGCACGCCGCACTCGGCGTCGGCAAGCGCGCACAGCAGGCCGGTGAAGCGGCGGACATCGTCTTCATCGTCGCCGACGGGGGCTGGAAGTACCTCTCGACGGGGATCTACACCGCGGCCTCCACGGAGGCGGCGGTGGCGGCGCTCCACGGCCAACTCTGGGCGTAGCCGCCCGTGGCTCCGGCGGGCGGGGCCGGGCCCGCCCCAACACGGCCCGCGCCCCGCCCGCCGGACCTCTCCCCTGGCCCGCCCCTTCCCCGAACCGGGGCTCTGCCCCGGGGCTCCGTCGGTCGGGGATCGGCCGGGTGCTGTGCGGGCTGTCGCCCGTCGGCCCCCGCCGCACGCCGGGCGGCTGCGAGCCACGCCCGGGCCCCAGGTTCGGGAAGGGCGGTCAGGGGAAAGCCCGACCACTCAAGGTTCCGCCGGGCGGCCAGGCGGGACACGGCCCGCGCTGTACCCCGCCCCGTTTCCGGGAGCCCGGCACAACCCAGCACGGAGCGCCCTGGTCCGGAAAGAGGGACCCCCGCCCCAGAGGGCCCGGGGCGGAGCCCCGGTCTCGGGAAGGGGCGGGTCAGGGGAAGGACCTGGCGGCCGATGGTGAGCCGGTGGGGAACTGCGGCATCAGCCGCCCAGGTGGCGGAGGTGAGCCCACTGGTCCGGGGGCAGTTCCGCGATGCGTCGGCGGAGGGTGGAGCGGGGTACGTGGCGGGATGTCGCCTCCAGCCGGTACGGCCCCTCGCCGAGGGGGCCCGGGGGCAGCCGCAGCGGCGCCGTGGCCGGGTCCGACGGCGGGCCGTGCGCTTCCGCCGCGTCGGTGATCGGGGCGACCCTGACGGAGTCGGAGTCGGAGTCCCCGGATACCGCCAAGACGAGACAGAGCCACACCGCGCCCCGGCTCCATTCGCCGGGACCGGCCGTGTCGCTGGGCGGCGGAGCGGCCCACCAGATCTCGCCGGGCAACGGACGCGGAAGCGGCGCCCCGGTGCGCACACCGCCCGCACGGACGGATCCGCGGGACCGGCCGAGCCGACCCGTGCCGTCCACCAGCGTCGCCGCCAGCGCGAGCACCGCCACCGCGCCGAGTGCGAGCCACGACCAGGTCTCCAAGCCACTCCCTCCGGCCGCCCGGTTCACCCGGGCCGCCGAGCCGACCGTATGAATTTCCGGCTCCGAAGGTACCCCGCGCTGGTGATTCCGCCCACACCACAGCCCTGCGGAGGAGTCAGCGGGCCGCTCGCGGCTTACGCTCGGAAAATCCCCATCCACCCCCAGGGGCCCACCGGCTGCCCACGGAGGTTCCCGCTCCATGAAGCTCACCGTCGTCGGCTGCTCCGGCTCGTTCCCGTCCGCGGACTCGGCCTGTTCGAGCTATCTCGTCGAGGCCGACGGATACCGGCTGCTTCTCGACATGGGCAACGGCGCACTCGGCGAACTCCAGCGCCACTGCGGCCTGTACGACCTCGACGCCGTCGTGCTCAGTCATCTGCACGCCGACCACTGCATCGACATGTGCGGATACTTCGTCGCGCGCTACTACCGCTTCGAGGGCGGCCGCTGCGCGCCGATCCCGGTGTACGGCCCCGAGGGCACCGAGAAGCGACTGACCACCGCGTACGACGACACGCCCTCAGAGTCCTCCATGAGCGAGGTGTTCGACTTCCGCCCGCTGAGCCCGGAAGGCTCCTTCGAACTGGGCCCGTTCGTCGTCCGTACGGACATGGTGCGCCATCCGGTGGAGGCGTACGGCTTCCGTATCGAACAGCGTGGCACCGGCCGTACGCTCACCTACTCCGGTGACACGGGCCCCTGCGCCGAGCTGGCCGGGCTCGCCGAGGGCGCGGACCTCTTCCTGTGCGAGTCCTCCTTCACCCATGGCAAGGAGGACATCCCGGAACTTCACCTGAACGGCCGACAGGCCGGGGAGTTCGCCAGCCGTGCGGGCGCCGGTCGGCTGGTCCTCACGCACATCCCGCCGTGGACCGATCCGCAGGTCAACCTGCGCGACGCGAAGTCCGTCTTCGACGGTCCGGTGGATCTGGCCCGGCCCGGAGCGGTGTACGAGGTGTGACCGGCGCGGCGTAGTGCCGACGACGCGGCCCCGGAATCCGCAGTGGGTTCCGGGGCCGCGTCGTGGCGCTCCGAGGTCAGACCAGGCCGGTCGGATCAGGAGGGGTACGGCTGATCACGCCTTGTACTGGGCCTTCTCCTCCTCCTCGATCTGCTCGTCCGTCTCCCGGCCGGGGGTCGGGAGGTTGAACTTGGTGATCGCGAAGCGGAAGACCACGTAGTAGACCGCCGCGAAGCCAAGCCCCACGAGGGCCAGCAGCCAGGGTTTCGTGGCGATGCCCAGGTTCAGCAGGAAGTCGATCGCGCCCGCCGAGAAGCCGAAGCCGTCCTTCATGCCGAGTGCCCAGGTGAGAGCCATGGAGACGCCGGTGAGCACGGCGTGGATCGCGTACAGCACCGGTGCGATGAACATGAAGGTGAACTCGATCGGCTCCGTGACGCCGGTGACGAACGCGGTGAGCGCGATGGAGAACATCATGCCGCCGACGACCTTGCGGCGCTCGGGGCGGGCGCAGTGGTACATCGCGAGGCAGGCCGCCGGGAGGGCGAACATCATGATCGGGAAGAAGCCCGTCATGAACTGCCCGGCCTCCGGGTCACCCGCCAGGAAGCGGGCGATGTCGCCGTGCGCGCCGTCGTACTCCCCGGCCTGGAACCACGGGAAGGAGTTGAGCAGGTGGTGCATGCCGACGGGGATCAGCGCGCGGTTGGCGACGCCGTAGATACCCGCTCCGGTGGCGCCCGAGCCGACCAGCCACTCGCCGAAGTTGTGCAGCCCGGTGCCGAGAACCGGCCAGATGTAGCCGATGGCGATGCCGATGAACAGACCTGCGAAGGACGACAGAATCGGCACCAGGCGACGGCCGCCGAAGAAGCCCAGCCAGTCCGGCAGCTTCTTGCGGTGGTAGCGCTGGTAGAGCAGGGCCACCACGATGCCCATGATCACGCCGCCGAGCACGCCCGCGTCGACCGCGGGCGCCACTTCGACGATGTTCCCGTCGACAACCTCCTGCTCCTTGGGCAGGTTGCTGTCGGTGAAGACGCCCAGCACGTTCTTGAAGACCAGGTAGCCGACGACGGCGGCCAGGCCGGTCGAACCGTCCGACTTCTTCGCGAAGCCCACGGCGATGCCGACGGCGAAGAGCAGCGGCATGTTGTCGAGCAGGGCGCTGCCGCCCGCGCCCAGGAACTCGGCGATACGGTTGAGGAACGCGGGGAAGTTCTCCCGCCCGAGCATGTCCGGCTGGCCGAGCCGGACCATCAGCGCGGCGGCGGGGAGAGTGGCGATCGGCAGCATGAGGCTGCGGCCGATCCGCTGAGCGACCGCCATCGCACCCGCGCCGCGGCCCTTCTTGTCGGCGCCGGCCGAAGCACTAGCCGTGGACATAACATCCTCCTGGTACGCGCGAGGGGACGGCCGGATTGAGGCACGGCCCGCGCCAATGGTCTAATCCACTCAGTGGTTTAGACCATTCTTAACACGGGCATGGCGGGCTAGGGAATGCACCCGCTGGAGTGGCGTGACCCACATCGGCCACATCCGGGAACCATTCCGGTCGCCGTCATCATCTGCCGAGCAGGTGGAGCACGCCCGTGAGGATGGACTGAACGTGGCTTACCGTGAACACACCGCCTCATGAGCCTCCACCAGGGCCGAGAAACCAGGAGAACCAGATGGCCAGCAAGGCTGAGAAGATCGTCGCCGGACTCGGCGGGCTCGAGAACATCGAGGAGATCGAAGGCTGCATCACCCGCCTCCGCACCGAGGTCAGCGACTCGGCGCTCGTCGACGAGGCGGCACTCAAGGCCGCCGGTGCCCACGGCGTCGTCAAGATGGGCACGGCGATCCAGGTCGTCATCGGCACCGACGCGGACCCCATCGCGGCCGAGATCGAAGACATGATGTGACCAGCGGGTGCCGCGTCAGGGCGGGGCAGACCCGGCGAGCGGGTGGACCCTGCCCGGCGCGGCACTAGGCTCGACCCCATGTCTCAAACCGACGTCCCCCGCATCGACGGGAGGACACCAGACCAGTTGCGTCCCGTGTCATTCGAGCGTGGCTGGAGCAAGCACGCCGAGGGATCCGTCCTCGTCTCCTTCGGCGACACCAAAGTCTTCTGCACCGCGAGCTTCACCGAAGGCGTACCGCGCTGGCGCAAGGGCAGCGGCCAGGGCTGGGTCACCGCCGAATACTCGATGCTGCCCCGCTCCACCAACACCCGCGGCGACCGTGAGGCCGTACGCGGCCGGATCGGCGGCCGTACGCATGAGATCTCCCGCCTCATCGGCCGCTCACTGCGCGCGGTCGTGGACCTCAAGGCACTCGGCGAGAACACCATCGTGCTCGACTGCGACGTCCTCCAGGCGGACGGCGGCACCCGCACCGCAGCCGTCACCGGCGCCTACACCGCACTGGCCGACGCCGTCGCGTGGGCCCAGGAACGCAAGCTGATCAAGGGCAGGACGCAACCGCTCACAGGCGGGGTGTCCGCCGTCAGCGTCGGCATCATCGACGGCGTCCCGATGCTCGACCTCTGCTACGAGGAGGACGTGCGCGCGGAGACCGACATGAACGTCGTCTGCACCGACGACGGACGCTTCGTCGAAGTCCAGGGCACCGCCGAAGGCGTCCCCTTCACGCGCGCCGAACTCGACGGCCTGCTCGACCTGGCGGTCAAGGGCTGCGCCCAGCTCGACGGCGCACAGCGCCTGGCACTGGCGGGGGAGTAGCCCGAGTAGTTCCGAGTGGCGGCTCAGAATCGCAACTTTACGAGTGCTTTACGCGTCAGAGAAGGTACGGGCCGTACGGGTCATACCGTGCGGTCCGTCCGGCTGCACCCCGGCCCGGCCGCGACCAGTCGGTTGGCGGCAGCCGGGCGGAGACGACGGACGGGCCACGGACGGACCGTCCGTCCACACAGGAGGGGAACACTCGTGCGTCGCACTCTGGGCACCACCGCCGCCACCGCTGTCACCGTCGCGCTCACCGCATCCCTGGCAGTGGGCTGCGGAGCCCTGGACAAGGCACTCGACTGCGCCAACACCGCGGTCACCATCGCCGGCACCGTCGACGACCTGCAACAGGCCGTGTCCGGTGCCACGGAGGACCCGCAGGCCGCCCGCGAGGCGCTGACCAGCATCGACAAGAACCTCGACAAGCTTCAGGACGAGACGGACGACGGCGACGTCAGCAAGGCCGTCAAGGACATGGCCACGGCGGTGGACGACGCCCGCACGGACATCGAGCAGGGCCGCTCCCCGGACGTGGGCCCGGTCGGCGACGCCGCCGACGACCTCACGAACGTCTGCTCACCGGGCTGAGCGTCGCAAGGGTGCGGCCTGCGGCCTGCGGGCCGCTGGCCTGTCGGGTGCGACAGGCTCTGAGACAATCCGGCAATGAGCCAGCGCCTGATCCTCGCCACCCGCAACGCACACAAAGTCGCCGAACTGCGGGCGATCCTCACCGCCTCCGGCCGCGCCGGCGGCACCGCCCTCGAACTGGTGGGGGCCGACGCCTACCCGACAACGCCGGACGTCAAGGAGACCGGTCTCACCTTCGCCGAGAACGCCCTGCTGAAGGCCCACGCCCTCGCCTCGGCTACCGGCCATCCCGCCGTCGCCGACGACTCCGGCCTCTGCGTGGACGTACTCGGCGGGGCCCCGGGCATCTTCTCCGCCCGCTGGGCGGGCACCCACGGCGACGACCGGGCCAACCTCGACCTGCTGCTGGCCCAGCTCTCAGACATCGAAGACCCGCACCGTGGTGCCCACTTCGCCTGCGCCGCCGCGCTCGCCCTCCCGGACGGCACCGAACGCGTGGTCGAGGGCCGCCTCACAGGCAGCCTCCGGCACACCCCGGCGGGCACCGGCGGCTTCGGCTACGACCCGATCCTCCAGCCCGAAGGCGAAACCCGCACCTGCGCCGAACTGACGCCTGACGAAAAGAACGCCATCAGCCACCGCGGCCGCGCCTTCCGCGCCCTGACCCCACTCATCCACGAACTGGTGGGGTGAAGTGCGGCCGGAGGGATTCGAACCCTCACGGGGGTTACCCCACTGGGACCTAAACCCAGCATGTCTCGCCAATTCCATCACGGCCGCTCGTCGTCGACCATCGTAGCGGCCGGGCGGTGGGCGGGGGTATCTGGTTCCGTGCTCCGGGACGGAGACGGCCCGCGGCGACGACCGCCACGGCCACGGCCACACCAGGTGTCCGTGATCGCGTGGCAGTTCGGGCAGAGATAGCGCAGGTTCTGGCGGCGGTTGTCACGCCAGTCGCCGTTGATGTGGTCGATCTGCAGCGTCATGGAGACGCCCTGCCACTCGCCAGGATTTCCGCAGCCGGTGCAGAGATAGCCGATTCCGATTTCCTCGAGGGCCCGGCGCAGTCTCGTGTGGTTCGTGCGGACCGATCCGGGCGGTTGAACGCGAAGTACTTCACCGGCGACCGACTGAGCCCCGACAGGCTGCGGCCGCCTGCGCGCTGTCCGCGTGAAGTGGGAGCGGTCGAAACCGAGTTGAACGGTACGGCGCTGAAGGTGCCGGTGGTTCGCGTCATTGACCGCCAGCTCCAGCCTCCTCATGACCTCGGCATAACTGCTGGACTGGGCGACGGCGGACCGCAAATCGTCCGGGGCGATGTACTTGCGGAAATGGGTGAAGTGGGAGAGATCCACCCCGTGTTCCGTCAGCATCCGGCGAAGCGTCGACCGCGAACGGCTGTCATCGGCGATGCCCAGCAGCTCTGCCGTCGACCGGATGCTGGACGACGCGGCGGCTGCGGTGGCGAGTTCCTCACGGGTGAACGGGAGATCGAGCGGCGAGTAGTTCAGAGCGGGAAAGTGGGAGGTGTCGAAACCGGCCACCAGAATGCGGCGACGAATATGGGAAAGGGTGCCCGTCGCGGGACGCGCCCCCAGTTTTCCGGCAACTTCCCGCAGTGTCGTCGACGAAGCCACTGCTTCCCTGATGGCTTCGTCCGAATATTTCCGCCAGGGGCTCTTCTTCTTGAAGTGGCTGGTGTCGATTCCATGGGAGCGCACGTGCTCCTGAACGACGCGCCGCCTTCCCCCGCTGGGCCGGAAGCCCATTCGGCGCAGCAGCTCCGCCCAGGAGGTGGAGGCGGTCACAGCCTCGGTCAGCACCTCAAGGTCGTAGATCCCGGGCATGCGCGCTCCCCCTCCGCTTGCTCTGCGGCGTGCGTGTGTTCTGGTCTCGCAAGGGAGAACGAGCGGAGGGCCTGCGGGTTACGCCGTGCGAGTGGGTGGGGAGGGGGGCGGTCAGATGTGGAGGTCCTTGATGAGTTTGGCGACGTGGCCGGTGGCCTTGACGTTGTAGAGGGCGTGTTCGACCTTGCCGTTCTCGTCGACGATGACGGTCGAACGGATGACGCCGGTCACTGTTTTGCCGTAGAGCTGCTTTTCGCCGAAGGCCCCGTACGCGTCCATGACCTCTTTTGACGGGTCGCCGACGAGGGTGACCTTCAGGCTTTCCTGGTCACGGAAGGCGGCCAGCTTCTCGGGCTTGTCCGGGGAGACGCCGATGACGTCGTATCCGGCGCCCGCCAGCAGCTCCAGGTTGTCGGTGAAGTCGCAGGCCTGCTTGGTGCAGCCGGGGGTCAGCGCGGCGGGGTAGAAGTAGACGATGACCTTGCGGCCGGTGTGGTCGGACAGGGAGACCTGCTTGCCGTCCGCGTCGGGCAGGGTGAAGGCGGGGGCGGTGTCGCCGGGCTGCAGTCGCTCGCTCATCGGTGCTCCTTGGAGGTCGGTGCCGTACGGGACGAGGGTAGCGAGCTGTCCGTTCGGGGGAGCCGTGGGGCGCGGGCGGTGCGAAGCTGACAGACTGTCCGGTAGGAGAGCAGGCCGAGTGCTACGAGCAGCGACGGAGGCAGCGCGGTGTCGGATGCCAGGACCCCGGTGGACATCGAGGCGGACATCGTCCGCAGGCGGCGGGATCTCGCGGTCGCGCTGGACGAGATCGCCGTGCGGGTGCACCCGCAGACGCTCATGGGTGACGTCAAGGCCAAGGCCGCCGCGAGCGTCGACCGGACGGTGGGTCGCGCCTACGTCGCCGTGAATCAGGGCGTGTCCGGGGTGCGGGCACAGTTCGTCGGTGAGGACGGCTCGCCGCGTATGGAGCGGATCGTGCCGGTGGCTGTGGTGGCGGCGGTGGTGACGGGCGGGCTGTGTTTCCGTTCGGCCAGGCGGCGACGGCGCTGACCCGTCGCCCGGCCTCCGGGCCCGGCAGGATCCAAACGAGAGACCCTGAGCCTGGCCACCAGCCGCCGGTCGCAGCCGCCACGGCCCAGCGGCCCGTGGCGGCGCGGTCCTGTTATACGGTTCGGCCGTGAGTTCCCTGACGCCCGCATCTGATTCCCCGCGGCACGACAAGCTGCCGATCCGGATGCTGCACGACCGTGTACTGGTCCGTACGGACATCCCGGAGGGCGAGCGACGTTCCTCGGGCGGCATCGTGATCCCGGCTACGGCCGCGGTCGGCCGCCGCCTGAACTGGGCCGAGGTGGTCGCCGTCGGGCAGAACGTACGGACGGTGGAGCCGGGCGACCGGGTCCTGTTCGACCCGGAGGACCGGGCCGAGGTCGAGGTGCGCGGTGTGGCGTACGTGCTGATCCGCGAGCGCGATCTGCACGCGGTGGCGGCCGAGCGGTTGCAGGGGTCCGAGGACTCCACCGGCCTGTATCTGTAGGCCGGTCGGCCCGTCAGTGTCCTGAGGTGGCCTTGAGGCCGACGATCGCGACCAGCAGCAGGCAGACGAAGAAGATCCTGGCCGCTGTCGCGGGCTCGCCGAGCGCGAACATGCCGATGAGTGCGGCTCCTGCCGCACCGATGCCCACCCAGACGCCGTAGGCGGTGCCGATGGGCAGCGTGCGGGCGGCCTGGGAGAGCAGGAACATGCTGGCGGCGAAGCCCGCGATGGTCAGGACGCTGGGCACCAGCCGGGTGAAGCCTTCGGTGAACTTCAGGCCGATCGCCCAGCCGACCTCGAGCAGACCGGCGAGTGTGAGCAGAATCCAGGCCATGACGGCACCTCCGTGGTGGGAACTGATACGGGGTGCGTCGTCTTTCCTGATGAGCGAATGGGCGGATGAGCTGGTCCCCACTGCCCTGCTGCGTTCTGCGACCCGGTACGGCGCGTCTCGTCGGATCAAGACCCACCGTAGCAAACCCGGCCCGGAGGCCGCCTCCGACGCCCGGCCCGGTCCGACGCCCGGCGCGGGTCACTCCGCCGGGCCGGCCCGGCTCAGGTGTCTCCGCCCTCGGTGACCCCGCCGTCCGGTTCCCCGTTCGTGCCGCCGGGATCGCCGCCTTCGGTGACTCCGCCGTCCGCGCCTCCGGGGTCGCCGCCACCTGGGCCACCGCCGCCCGGATCGCCGCCGCCGGGGTCACCCCCGCCGGGGTCGCCGATGCCGCCCGTCCCTTCGGTTCCTCCGCTTCCTTCGGTGGTCCCGTCGGTGCTGCCGCCGACGGCGCCGCCCGTCGTCGGGTCGTCGGGGTCCGGGGGGATCTCGGTGCCGGGGTCGCCCGGTGTCTCGGGCTCACCGGGGGTGTCCGGGGGGTCGTTGGCGGGCGGCTCGGTGCCGGGGAGGCGGTCGGTGGGCCGCGTGGTGGGCTGGGTGTCGCCCGTGGGGGACTCGGGCGGGCGGCTGGAGCCGTCGTCGCTGGTCTTGAGGTCGAAGTCCTTCTCCGGTTCGCCGTCCAGCGCGTCTGCCGTGTAGGCGCCCCAGATCTGGGCGGGGAAGCCGCCGCCGTTGATCCGGGGGAGCCCGGCCGCCCCGTACAGCGGTTCGTGCCCGCCCTCGGGGTTCTGGCCCATGACGCTGATGACGGTGGCCAGGTCCGGGGTGTAACCGGCGAACCAGGCCGCGCGGTCCTCTTCGGCGGTGCCGGTCTTGCCTGCGGCGGGGCGTCCGGCGCTCTTGGCGGCGGTGCCGGTGCCGCCCTCGACGACGCTCTGGAGGATCGCGGTGGTGGAGTCGGCCGCGTTCCGGGGCACGGCGCGTTCGGTCGCACGCTTGGGCAGACTGATGACCTCGCCGCCCCGGGTGGCCTTCTTCACCAGGCTGTGGTCGCGGTGCTCGCCGTGCCGGGCGAGGGTCGCGTACGCCTCGGCCATGTCGAGGGTGGAGGCGGTGGCGACTCCGAGGGCGATGGAGCCGTCGGCAGGCATGTTCGGGGTGTCCTTGGGCAGACCGAGGTCGATCGCGGTGTCCTTGACCTTCTGCGGGCCGACGTCCACACCCATCTGGGCGAAGACGGAGTTGACCGACTTGTCCATCGCGGTGATGACGGGGATCTGGCCGTAGGAGCGGTCGTCCTCGTTGGCGGGCGCGTAGTCGGTGCGGCGGCCCTCGCTCATCACCTCGCGCTTGTTGGTGCCGTCGTAGATCGTGCGGGTGCCGATGGCGCGGCCGTCCTGGGTGGTGGCGTCGTTGCGCAGCGCGGCCGTGTAGATGAACGGCTTGAAGGTGGAGCCGACCTGGTAGTCGGTACGGGTGGCGTTGTTGACGTACTGCTTGAGGAAGTCGACGCCGCCGTACATCGCGACGACCTCGCCGGTCTTGGGATCGATCGAGGTGCCGCCGGCGCGCACGAAGTCGTCCACGTCGCGGTCCTTGCTCAGCTGCGACATCAGCTGGTCGTCGACCGCGTCGACGAGGGCGTCCTGCTTGTCGGGGTCGATGGTGGTGGTGATGCGGAAGCCTCCCGCGCGCAGGCGCCGCTCGTCGATGATGTCGTTCTCGATGAGGTAGTTCCGCACCGCTTCGACGAGATAGCCGCGCTGCCCGGAGAGGGCGTTCGGCGGCTTGTACGGGCCGGGCTCGGGGAACTTCATCGCGTCCCGCTTCTTCTGCCCGAGCCAGCCCTTCTCGGTCATCCCGTCGAGCACGTAGTTCCAGCGGGCGAGGGCGCGCTCCCTGTTCTCCGGGTGGGCGTGGGTGTCGTACGCGCCGGGGGCGTTGACCAGGGCCGCGAGATAGGCGCTCTCACCGGTGGTGAGGTCTTCGGCGGACTTGCCGTAGTAAGCGTGCGCTGCCGCCTGGATGCCGTAGGCGTTGCGCCCGAAGTAGCTGGTGTTGAGGTAGCCGAGCAGGATCTCCTCCTTGCTCACCTCGTTGTCGAGCTTCAGCGCGATGAAGAACTCCTTGGCCTTGCGGCTGAGGGTCTGGTCCTGGGTGAGGTAGTAGTTCTTCACGTACTGCTGGGTGATCGTGGAGCCGGACTGCTTGTCGCCGCCCGTGATCATGTTCCAGCCCGCGCGGGTCATGGCGGTGAGGTCGACGGCGGATTCGTTGTAGAAGTTCCGGTCCTCGGCGGCGAGCACGGCGCGCTGGGCGCTCTTGGGGATCTGGGAGAGGGTGACGATCTCCCGGTTGATCTCGCCGTCGCGGGCGATCTGGGTGCCGTCGGAGTAGAGGTAGACGTTGTTCTGGGCGGCGGCGGCCTTGTTGGGTGCCGGGATGTCGACCAGCAGATAGCCCGCGACGAGGCCGCCCGACAGGATGAGCACGATCATCAGGAACGAGCCGACCACCAGGCGCCAGGTGGGGATGAGGCGCCGCCAGCCGGTCCGCCGCCGCGCTGCCTTGGCAGGTTTGCCTGCGCTTTCCGGGCTGCCTGAGCTTTCCGGGCTGCCTGAGCTGTCGGAGCCACCGGAACTGCCTGAGCTGCCCTGTCCTCCGGCTTCGCCCGCTGATCCTGTGTCCGGCCGGGACTTGTGGCCCTCGGCCGCGTCGTTCGGCTCGTCACTCATCGCTGCAGGCACTCCTCGTCCAGAGTCGGGCGATTCGTGTCGTACGCCCCATAAGTCACTCTCGCATCATCCATGCCGTACCCCGTCCGCCCGTGAACGGCCACACCGTCGACGGCCACACCTGTGACAACGGTGGCTGCCTCCGTGCGTGTCCCCTCACCCGGTCGAGTGAGTTCGGCGTGCGGGAAATCCGATCGCTGCGTGCCGGTCAGGTCGGTTAGGCTCGCGTGCTTCGGCCGTTTCCTGCTGCCGTACGGAAGTACTACTGGGTAGACGGAGGAGCGGCCCAAAAGGATGCGCCATCTTCCGCTCTATTTCGCCGTCCTGGGCAGCAGCTTCCGCCGGTACTCCACCTACCGGCTCGCGACGGCGGCCGGAGTCTTCACCAACACGGTCTTCGGCTTCATCGTCGCCTACACCTATATCGCGCTCTGGTCGCAGCGTCCGGAGCTGGGCGGGTACGACCAGGCACAGGCGCTGACCTTCGTCTGGCTGGGGCAGGCGCTGCTCGCCGCGACGGCGCTGATGGGCGGCGGTGCGCAGGAGGAGCTGGAGGCCCGCATCCGGACGGGTGACGTGGCCGTGGACCTCTACCGGCCCGTCGACCTGCAGGCGTGGTGGCTGGCCGCCGACCTGGGCCGGGCGGCGTTCCAACTGCTGGGACGCGGGATCGTGCCGATGCTGGTGGGTGCGTTCGCGTTCCAGCTGGCGCTGCCCACAGCACCGCTGACCTGGGCGGTGTTCGCCGTCTCCGTCCTGCTCGCGGTGGTCGTCGGCTACGCGCTGCGCTATCTGCTGGCCCTGACCACCTTCTGGCTGATGGACGCGGCCGGGCTCAGCACCGTGGGCGTCCTGCTCAGCATCTTCTTCTCCGGGATGCTGCTGCCGCTCACCGTCTTCCCGGGCACCTTCGGCGAGGTGGTACGCCAGCTGCCGTGGGCGGCGATGCTCCAGGTGCCCGCCGATGTGCTGCTGGAGGAGCGCGCGGGGGCGGGCAGCCTGGCCCGCGCGCTCGGTTTCCAGGCGGGGTGGGCGCTGGTGCTGCTGGCGGCGGGGCGCGCCCTGCAGTCCGTGGCCACCAGGAAGGTGGTGGTGCAGGGTGGTTGAGCGGATCTGGTGGGGGACGCGGGCGTACTGCCTGATCGTCGGGATGTGGGTAAGGGCGACGCTGACCTACCGCACGTCCTTCCTGATGATGGCGGTCGGGAATCTGGTCACGACCCTCCTCGACTTCGCCGCGATCGCGATCATGTTCATGCACGTCGACGAGCTGGGCGGGTTCTCCCTGGCGGAGGTGGCCTTTCTCTACGGCACCTCCTGCACGGCCTTCGGGCTCGCCGATCTGCTGCTGGGTTCGCTGAGCAGCATCGGCAGCCGGGTGCGCGACGGCACGGTGGACACGCTGCTGGTGCGCCCGGTGCCGGTGCTGGTGCAGGCCGCCGCGGACCGTTTCGCGCTGCGCCGGATCGGACGGATGCTCCAGGGCCTGCTGCTGCTGGGCTGGGCGCTGTCCGGGCTGGACATCGACTGGACACCGGTGAATGTGCTGCTGGTGCCCGTGATGCTGCTGAGCGGCGCGGCGATCTTCGCCGCCGTGTACGTGCTGGGCGGCGCCTTCCAGTTCTGGGCGCAGGACGCGGCGGAGGTGCAGAGTGCCTTCACCTACGGGGGGACGACGCTGCTGCAGTATCCGCCGACGATCTTCGCCGAGGACCTGCTGCGCGGGGTGACGTTCGTGGTGCCGCTGGCGTTCGTCAACTGGCTGCCCGCGCTCCGTGTGCTGGGCCGGGACGATCCGCTGGGGCTGCCCGGCTGGGTGGACTTCGCGTCCCCCGCGGTGGCCGTGGCCTGCTGTGCGGTGGCGGGGCTGGCCTGGCGTGCCGGACTGCGCGGCTATCAGAGCACGGGGAGTTGAGGAGGCGCGGCATGGACGGCATGGACGGTGTGGACGGTGTGGGCCGCATGGCCAAGCGGGAGCGAAGCGGCGACTGCATCGAGGTCGAGGGCCTGGAGAAGGTCTTCCGGGTGCGCCGCCGCACCGGGCCGCTGCGCCGTGAGCGCCGCGAGGTGCGGGCTGTGGACGGCATCAGCTTCACGGTGCCACGCGGCCAGATCGCCGGTTTCATCGGGCCGAACGGCGCGGGGAAGTCGACGACCATCAAGATGCTGACGGGGATCCTGACGCCCAGCGGCGGCCGGCTGCGGGTGGCCGGTATCGAGCCGTCCAGGGACCGGACCAAGCTCGCGCGCCGGATCGGAGTCGTGTTCGGGCAGCGCACGACCCTGTGGTGGGATCTGCCGCTGCGCGACTCGTATGCGCTGGTGCGGCGGATCTACCGGATTCCGGAGGCGCGCTACCGGGCGAATCTCGAGCGGTGTGTCGAACTGCTGGATCTGGGGGCGCTCCTGGAGGTGCCCGTACGGCAGCTGTCGCTGGGGCAGCGGATGCGCGGCGACATCGCTGCCGCGCTGCTGCACGATCCGGAGGTGCTGTATCTGGACGAGCCGACGATCGGGCTCGATGTCATCAGCAAGGCCCAGGTGCGGGAGTTCCTGCGCGTGCTGAACGAGGAGCGGAGCACCACCGTGGTGCTGACGACTCACGACCTGACCGATATCGAGCAGCTGTGCGAACGCGTGGTGGTCATCGACCACGGGCGGCTGATGTACGACGGCTCGCTGGCGGGGCTGCACGAGGTGGGCGAGAGTGAGCGCACCCTGGTGGTGGATCTGGAGCGGGAACTGCCGCCGATCGAGGGCGTGCCGGGTGCCCGGACCGTACGTACCGAGGGGCCGCGCCAGTGGCTCGCCTTCGCCGCCTCGGCGAGTGCCGCGCCGATCGTGTCGCGGATAGCGGCCGACTATCCGCTGGTGGACCTCTCGCTGCGGGAGCCGGACATCGAGGCGGTCATCGCGAGGATGTATGCCGGTCGCTAGTGCTGTGGCCGGGAAGGTTTACCGGGAAGTGCGCGGCGTCCGGTGCGGTTCCTCGCAAGGCGGAGGATCGCCCTCGTAGTGGGCTACTCGGGCGACTCCGACAACGCGGCGAGGGGCCGTGCCGGGCGTCGCGAGCCGGTGAACCTTCCCGGCCACAGCACTAGCTGTGTCAGAGCTTCGCCGGGGTGGAGTCCCGCAGCTGTGCCACGTCGACGGCCTGGGCCATGGCGCGGTAGCCGTTGTCGCTCGGGTGCAGGTGGTCGCCGGAGTCGTAGGCCTTGCGCAGCCGCTCCGGGTGGGCGGGGTCGCGCAGCGCCGCGTCGAAGTCGACGACCGCGTCGAAGACTCCGCCCGCGCGTATCTGCTGGTTGACCGCCTGCCGGATGGCGTCCAGCCGCGGCTCGTAGCCACGGTGCCCGCCGAAGGGGGTGAGGGTGCCGCCGAGCACCTGGAGGCCCCGCTCGTGCGCCTGCTCCGTCATCTGCCGCAGACCTTCGACGATCTTGTCGGGGTCGCTCTGGCGGGGCCCCTTGAGTATGTCGTTGAGGCCCATCTGAATGATCACGGCTTTGGCACCCGTACGGGAGAGGACGTCCCGTTCCATCCGCAGCAGGCCGCTCGGGCCGTTGTTGGGGTAGTACTTGTTGCCGTCGATCAGTATCCGGTTGCCGCTGATGCCGCTGTTGAGCACGCTGTAGCGCGGTGCCTGGCGTTCGGTGCGCAGCCGTTGGGAGAGGAAGTCCGTCCAGCGGCGGTTGGCGCCGGGACTGGAGGTGATGCCGTCGGTGAGCGAGTCGCCGATCACCACGACGGAGCCCTCGGCCTCGGTGCTCCACACGTCGATGCCGGTGAGGTAGCGCCAGTAGGGGATCTGCTTGGTGAAGGCGGTGCCCGCGGTCTGCTCTGCCTGGTCGCCCTGTGCGAGGTAGCTGGTCTGGCGCGCGTACGGGTGGTACGTCACCGGGCCGGAGGTCCTGGGGGAGTACGTGGTGATCAGCAGGTCGGCCGCGGCGGGGACGTTGAGCCGGACCGCGTCGCTGGTGACCCGGCCACCCGGAGGGATCGTCACCGAGCGCTTCTCGCCGAAGGTCAGCAGCCGCATGCTGCCCGAGGCCGCGGTCGGGTTGCTGGGCGCGGCGGCCAGCGCCAGGCTCGCGTGAGTGATCGTCAGCGGGCTGTTGCCGTAGAGGTTGGAGAGGTGGATGCGGGCCCGGCTGCCGCCGACGGAGCTGTGCGCCACGTTGCGTATGGACGTGTCGCTGATGCCCTCGTGGGTGTCCGGCTCCGCTGCCGCCGCGGCGGCGGACCAAGTGCCGACCCAGGTGCCGGCGGAGGCCGGATCGGCCGGGTCGCGCGGAGACGGGGCGGCGTTGATGTCATCCTTCGAACCTCCGACACCGATGAATATCGCTGTCGAGATCAGCACCACCACGGCCGCCAGTCCGGCCAGCAGGGCATAACCCATGTTTCTGGTCATGCTCGGTGAATCCCCTCGGGCGGACGGAGCCCGGGCTCCGGGCGGTCGGCAGTGTCATGATCCCACGGTTGGAGCAGCGCCCCGCACGCAGAGACGCGAGGAACCCCTAGATCGTTCCTCCCGTTGCGCGGATTGGGACAATGGGGGAACCGGGGGCTGGACAGGTGGAGTGGATGGAACGGTCAAAAACGGGTGAAGTCGCTGCCGATGACAGCGTTCATGTGAGCGCACTCACAAGCGGTCCTGGCGTGTTCACGGCGGCCGACGAGGAGAAGCAGCGCGGCGTACGCGCGATGAAGGCGATCGCGACCGGAGCCCTCGGGGTGATGGCGCTGATCTTCGTCCTCGCCACGTGGGCCAAGAACTCGGGTGCCGGAGGCTGGGCGGGCTACGTCGCGGCGGCGGCCGAGGCGGGCATGGTCGGCGCGCTCGCCGACTGGTTCGCCGTCACAGCGCTGTTCCGGCGGCCGATGGGCCTGCCGATCCCGCACACGGCGATCATTCCGACGAAGAAGGACCAGCTGGGTCAGAGCCTCGGCGAGTTCGTCGGAGACAACTTCCTCGCGGGGGAGGTCGTACGGGGGCGGCTGCGCAGTCTGGGCATCGGCGCCAGGCTGGGTACCTGGCTCGCCGAGCCCGAGCACGCGGACCGGGTCACCGAGGAGCTCGCGACCGCCCTGCGGGGCGCGCTCACGGTGCTCCGTGACTCCGATGTGCAGGCCGTGGTGGGCGAGGCGATCACCCGCCGGGCCGAGGCGCAGGAGATCGCGCCCGGGCTGGGCACGATGCTGGAGAAGATCGTCGCGGACGGCGGGCACCGGAGAGTCGTGGACCTGGTCTGCACGCGGGCCTGCGACTGGCTGGACGAGCACGGCGATTCGGTGATGGACGCGGTGAGCGGTGGTGCGCCCGGCTGGACGCCCCGTTTCGTCGACCGCAAGATCGGCGAGCGCGTCTACCGGGAACTGCTGCGCTTCGTCACCGAGATGCGCGACATGCCCGAGCACCCGGCGCGCGGCGCCGTGGACCGCTTCCTCACGGACTTCGCCCAGGATCTGCGGACGGACCCGGAGACCAGGGAGCGGGTGGAGCGGCTCAAGCGGGATGTGCTGGGGCGCGGCGAGGTCCAGGAGCTCATCGCCTCCGCCTGGTCGTCCGTACGCGGCATGATCGTCGCTGCGGCGGAGGACGAGCGGAGCGAGCTGCGGGTGCGCGCCCGTGCGTCGCTGCTGTCGCTGGGCGCCCGGATGTCCGTGGACGGGCGGCTGCAGGGCAAGGTCGACGGGTGGATCGAGGGTGCGGCGGTCTATGTCGTGACCACCTACCGGAGGGAGATCACCTCGTTGATCACGGATACGGTGGCGGGCTGGGACGCGGAGCACACTTCCCGGAAGATCGAGGCCCACATCGGCCGCGACCTCCAGTTCATCCGCCTCAACGGCACGGTGGTCGGCGCGCTGGCGGGCCTGGTGATCTACGCGGTCTCGCATCTGCTGGGGGCGTAGTGCCGCGCGGCGGCCGGGTGTTGTCCGGTGGCTTGGCCACTTGGGTGGCGGTGGCGGGAGCGGGAACCGCCCGCACCGCTCGCGCGTTGACGGCTGTAGCGGGCAGGTGCGCAGAGGTCCGGTGACCGGTGTGGTCCGCACGGAGTGTGGTCCGCACGGCTGGTGCCGATGCCGAGGGGAGGGCAGCGACATGTGGGGTCGGGGTTTCGCCGGCCGCGCGGAGTGGTGCGCGCTGTTCCTCCTGCTTGCCGAGTTCCTCCTCTGGCAGACGGGCCTGACGGGCGGGCTGGCCCTGGCGGCCACCGCGGCCGTCGGTCTGACCTTCGCCGTCTGCTTCCTGCCGCTGGCCCGTCCGGTCGGCTCCGCCCCGCCGGGCCGAATACGTACGGTCCTGCGCGACCGCGCCCTCCGGGTGGCCTTCCTGCCACAGCGCGACCCTGACGCCGCGGGCAGCACCAGGCCCCGGGCTCCGGGCCGTCCGATCCGGACGGCCGCGTAGGCGCACGCACAGTCTGAGCCTGCGTGGCTCGTCACGCCGCATTTCTCCTGCCGGCACGACGAGACCTCGTGGAGGGCTCCCGCATGTCTTCTTCTTCCTCTTTCTTCGACGGCGCCGCTTCTCTGGTGATGTCCCTGTCGGAGTCGCTCGACCCGGTGTTCCACGCCCAGGCCACGGCCGTGGCGATCGTCCTGTGCACCATGCTGGTGCGGCTGGCGCTGCATCCGCTGGCCCGTGCCGCCGCCCGCGGAGAGGGGGTGCGTGCCGAACTGGCGCCGCAACTGGCCAAGCTGCGGCACCGGCACGGCTCCGACCCGGAGCGGATGCGACGCGCGGCGGCGGAGCTCTACACCGGCCGTGGAGTCTCGCCGGTGGCGGGCTGCCTGCCGATGCTGCTGCAACTGCCGGTGTTCTTCGTCATGTACCACCTGTTCACGACGGACGGGGAACTGCTCGGACAGCAGCTTTTCGGCACCCCGCTCGGCGGGCGGTGGGCCGACGCGCTGGGGGACGGCGGTGTGTTCGGGGCGCAAGGGCTGGTGTACGCGGGGCTGTTCGCTGTCATCGGTGCCGTGGCCGTCTGGACGTACCAGCAGGCCCGCCGCTCGGCTGCCCAGGCTTCGGCTGCCCAGGCTTCGACCGGCCGGACGCAGGACGTCCCCGCCGCGCCCGGTGCCGCCGCGATGGCCCGCTGGCTGCCGCTGCTCTCGTTCGGGACTCTGATCACGGCGGCGGTCGTACCGCTGGCCGCCGGGCTGTACCTGGTCACCACGACCAGTTGGACGGCGGTGGAGCGGGCGCTGCTCCAGCCGCTGCGCCGTCCCAGCAGGTGAACACGGGGTTGTGAAGCCGCGCCCGCTCCTGGAGGCTGCCGGGTGGCCTCTCAGAGGCTTGGCCGAATCCGCCTCGATGGCCGTCCCCATCGTTCATGACCACGGGAGTGATTGTGAAGCTGCTGCGTGTGGGAACGAAGGGGGCCGAGCGCCCGGCTCTGCTCGACGCCGAGGGGACGCTACGCGACCTGTCCGGTGTGGTGCCGGACATCGACGGGGCGCTGCTCGCGGACGATGCCGCACTCGCCTGGGTGCGTGCGGCGGCCGCGGAGCTGCCCGTCCTGGACGCGACGGGCCTGCGGACCGGCCCGCCCCTCGCCCGTATCGGCAAGATCGTGTGCATCGGGCTGAACTACCACGATCACGCGCGGGAGACCGGCGGGGCCGTGCCGGCTGAGCCCATCCTCTTCATGAAGGCGCCGGACACGGTCGTCGGTCCGGACGACACGGTGCTGGTCCCGCGCGGCAGTGTGAAGACGGACTGGGAGGTCGAACTGGCCGTCGTGATCGGCCGTACGGCCCGCTGGCTGGAGACGGACGAGGAGGCGCTCGCTGCGGTCGCCGGATACGCCGTCGCACACGACGTCTCGGAGCGCGAGTTCCAGATCGAGCGCGGCGGCCAGTGGGACAAGGGCAAGAACTGCGAGACCTTCAACCCGCTGGGCCCGTGGCTGGTGACCTCCGAAGAGGTGCCCGATCCGCAGGCGCTCGCGTTGCGGCTGTGGGTCAACGGCGAACTGCGGCAGGACGGCAGCACGTCCGAGCAGATCTTCCCGGTGGCCGAAGTCGTGCGCTATGTCAGCCGGTTCATGACGCTTTATCCGGGAGACGTCATCAACACCGGTACTCCGGCCGGTGTCGCCATGGGCCAGCCGGACCCCAAGCCCTATCTGCGGGCGGGTGATGTCGTCGAACTGGAAATCGACGGCCTGGGCCGCCAGCGCCAGATGCTCAGGGACGCGTAGCGCGTAGCGGGCGAGCTCGGCGGGGCCGCGACTCGCCGCCTACGAGGGCGGTCCTCGGCCGCGCGAGCCGTGCCCCGCCTGCGGCGGAGAGCCCCGGCACCAGCCTTCCCGGCCCGGCAGCCGGGGAGGCGCCTCCTGCGGGCTGTCCTCGCAGTTCCCCCGGACAGACGCTCGTGGGCGGCTCCGCGCGATGCGGTCAGTCGCGGGCGGCGGTCAGCGGCACCGTGTCGCCCGAGGCCGCCGCGTGGCGGGCCGCTTCGAGGACCCGCAGGGTGGCCGCCGCCTCCCGCGCGGTGACGGGCGGCGGTCCGCCGTCACGCAGGGCCGTGGCGATCGCGGCGTAGTAGGCGGGATAGTCGCCGTCGAGGCTGCGGACCGTGCGAGCCCCCTCAAGAGTTCCGAGGGTGCCCCAGGCCGTTTCGGGCTCCACGCCCCACGGCTCCCCGCGCTGCGGGCGGGCCCCCGCCCGCAGCGCCGCCTCCTGCGGATCGAGGCCGTGCTTGACGTAGGCGGCGCGGCTGCCGAGCATCCGGAAGCGGGGACCGAGCTGTGCGGCGACCGAGTTCATCCACAGGTGTGAGCGGACGCCGCTCTCGTGGGTGACCGCCAGGAACGTGTCGTCGTCTGCCCCGGCCCCCGCCCGGCGGACGTCCGACTCCGCGTAGACGGAACGTGCCGGTCCGAAGAGTGTCAGCGCCTGGTCGACGAGATGGCTGCCCAGGTCGTACAGCAGCCCGCCGATTTCGGCCGGGTCGCCCGACTCCCGCCAGCCGCCCTTCGGCTGGGGCCGCCAGCGCTCGAAGCGTGACTCGAAACGGTGCACTTCGCCGAGCGCGCCCTCGTCGAGGAGCGCGCGCAGTGTGAGGAAGTCGTTGTCCCAGCGCCGGTTCTGGAAGGCGGAGAGCAGCAGGCCGCGTTCGTCGGCGAGGGTGGCGAGCGCGTCCGCCTCAGCCGCCGTCGCCGCGAGCGGCTTGTCGACGACGACGGCGAGGCCCGCTTCGAGCGCCCGGCGGGCGAGCGGCACATGGGTGCGGTTCGGCGAGGCGACCACGATCAGGTCGAGGGGCCGCGCCCCGGCGTCGGCGAACAGTGCGTCGGCCGACGCGACCGTACGGACGCCGGTGCCGTGTTCGTCGTGGATCTGCCGCTGGCGGGCCGGGTCGGAGGTGACCACCGCGTCTAGCGCGAGACCGCTGGTGGCGGCGATGAGCGGGGCGTGGAAGAAGGATCCGGCCACGCCGTAGCCGATCAGGCCGACGCGCAGGTCACTGGTGGCAGCATGCATGCGGCCCACCTTGCCACAGGGGCACCGGCGGCGGCCGGGGCGCCAACGACGGCCTGCCACGCCGCGTCACTCTCTGCCTGCCTGACAGCCCGTCGGATGGCCCACGATCAGATGCGGTCCACCAGGTCCGCGATCGAGTCCACGACCGTGGTCGGCCGGTACGGGTACTTGTCGATGTCACTCTTCGTGGTCAGCCCGGTGAGGACGAGGAAGGTCTCCATCCCGGCTTCGAGCCCGGCCAGTACGTCCGTGTCCATCCGGTCACCGATCATGGCGCTGCTCTCGGAGTGCGCTCCGATGACGTTCAGGCCGGTCCGCATCATCAGCGGGTTCGGCTTGCCGACGAAGTACGGCTCCTTCCCTGTGGCCTTCGTGATCAGCGCAGCCACGGAACCTGTCGCGGGCAGTGCGCCATCCGGCGACGGTCCGGTGTTGTCCGGGTTGGTGGCGACGAACCGGGAGCCGTTGTTGATCAGGCGGATGGCCTTCGTCAGCGCTTCGAACGAGTAGGTCCGGGTCTCGCCCAGGACCACGAAGTCAGGCTCGGCGTCGGTCATCACGTAAGCCGCGTCGTGCAGGGCCGTGGTCAGGCCGGCCTCGCCGATGACGTACGCGGTACCGCCGGGGTGCTGGGTGTCCAGGAACTTCGCGGTGGCAAGGGCGGAGGTCCAGATGTTCTCCACCGGCACTTCGAGCCCGATCCGGTTCAGACGGGCGTGCAGGTCCCGGGCGGTGTACATCGAATTGTTGGTCAGCACCAGGAAGGGCCGGCCGGAGTCGCGCAGCTTCTTGATGAAGGCGTCGGCACCGGGGATCGGGACGCCCTCGTGCATCAGCACCCCATCCATGTCGGTGAGCCACGATTCGATGGGCTTGCGCTCTGTCATGAGGGCGGACTCCTGCCGTACGCGGACCATGGGACACCCATGCTATGCATTCGTCCTCCGCAGGGATCTCCCTGACGGCAGGCGCAGCCGGTCACCGGCCGCAGCCGCCTGCTGCGCCCGCGCATTCACGACGGTCTGCTGCGCGATCACTGGTGCCGCTCGTCGGCGTCGCACGGCTCCGCCGAGCCCGACGCGGACGCGGGCTCTCGGATGGCGCGCCGCATTGCGGTGAGAACGGGACCGGCGACGGGCGGTGCCGGTACCGCGCCATGGCACCCGCAGCATGATCTCCTTGAGCGCGACGGTGGCCCGGTCGGTGGTGCCCTCGCGCAGGCGTGGCCATCCGGCGCCACCAGCGGTCACGGCCTCCCAGCCGGGTTCGGCTCCGTGGCGCGTCAGGCGTTCTCCGTACCGCTCCACCGAGTAGTGCGGCTGGTGCAGTTGGTCGGCCCGTACCTCCGCGTACACCTCGATCAGCGTGTTCCACACGGCCTCAATGTCGGTGGCGTGGCGCAGCTCCAAGCCTTCACTCGTCACACTCCAGGTGCGGGTGTAGGGGACTGGACGCGGCGGTCAGGCGAAGAGCATTGCCGAAGTCGTGCAGCATGCCGGACACACGGGGGTGCTGACCGGTGGGCTCGGCGGGGACCCTGCCGAGGACGAATCCCACAGCGCGCACCTCGGATGTGATTTCCCGGGCCGGAAGCTACCGGCGTGTGCTCCACCGAAGGCGAACGGCGTCACCTGAGGGCACCGGTCAGGTCGGCATCGGTCAAGTCGGCGTCCTCCAGGTTCGCGCCGCGCAGGTCAGCACCCGCCAGGTTCGCGCCGGATAGCTTCGCCCGGGTCAAGTCTGCGCCGTGCAGAGGCACACCGGCTAGCCACGCCCCGGTCAGGTCCGCGTCTTTCAGGCGTATGCCACGCATGTCTCCGCCCAGCGCCGAACCGGCCAGGTTCGCCCCGACGAGGTTCGCCCCGACGAGATTGCAGTCGCCGAAGTTCACACCGGAGAGGTCCGAGCCGCGCATCCCCGCCCCGGCCAGGTACGCGCCGCGCAGGTCAGCGCCCCTCAGGTCGGCATCAGAAAGGTAAATCTTGCCGGAGTCGCTGCGGTGGTCGCGGCGGCCGATCGCCGAGAGGGCGGCCTGTAGGTCCCCCCGCAGCCGCACCTGCTGCCCGGACGTCTGCCCGTAAGCCTCTCCCATCGCCGGGTGGGCGTCTTCGTCGCGAGAACGCTCGCGGACGAACGCGGCCAGAACCGCCATCACCGCACCGTGGTCGCGCGGCGAGTCGCGGGCGATGCGCTCCAGCGCGTAGATGCCGCCGAGCCGCACCTCCAGGCTTGCGGAGCCTAGCTGCTCGACCGTCGTGGTGTAGCGGTCGGTCACCTGCTGCTGCTGGCTGAGCCGGTAGGTACGGGCCGTGTAGAACACCGCCACCGTGGCGAGCAGGCCGGCACCCGCCTGAAGCATGCGCCCCCGCACGTTGTTCTTCGCTTGGGCGTCCTGCTCACCGGTCAACCCGTGAACGCCGTCGACATGCTCGACCACCCACCCGGCTCCCGGCCCGAAGATCCACAAAGCCAGGCCTGCCGTCACCACACCGGGCACGATCCATCCTCACCATGGCCTCCTGCGAGGCTGCGTGTCCGCCATGACGGCACAGCTTACGACCTGGTGCACGATAGCCAGTGGATCAGCGAGCGGCGTCATGGGGCTTCGGATCCAAGGCGGAGGAGGGAGGCGACGCGGAGCGTCGTCGACGGCCGGGGGTGCGGCCTGCTGGTGGGTATGGGCGGGCGGCAGCCGTACCCGAGCGATCTGCCGGATGAGGCGTGGGAGCTGATCCGGCCGGTCATCACCGCGTGGAAGGGGCGGCTTCCCTCGGGCAGCGGGCACGAGGGCGACTACGACATGCGGGAGATCGTCAACCGGCTCCTGTATCTGGCCCGCACCGTCCTGCCAGTGGCGCTATCTGCCCCACGACCTGCGCATGGAAGCGGCGGCCAGAGCGTGGGCGAGCCGCCGCGCTCGGCAGGTCGTCCCGGTCGGCCAGCATCTGGTCCTGCATCTCGCGGCCCTCCGCGACCAGTTGGTCCCCTACTCCGTGAGCATCAGCCAGGGCGTGCGCCACACCGGCCAACGTGCGGGCCGTCTTCTGGAAGGAGGCGGAAGCCATTTTCAAGGCCGACGCCGACCCCAACTGCTGTCCCGCAGAGCGTGTATGTACGGCTGTCCCCTCAAGACGGCTTCGAGGGCGTCGAAACTGTGGTCTGCCGCCAGGTACAGCCTGGCGGTCTTCCCCTCCTCGGGGGGTGGGCCTATGATCCCGCCGTCGACAACCGTGACTCCGGGCGGGAAGCTCTGCGCGCTCCGCTCCATCCGGATCGGACTGATGGCGTGGGCGTCCACGTACATGCCCTCAAAGCCTTGGTCAGAGACACTGGTCGCGATGTCCTCCGCCGCGTGTGGTGGGCAGATGGAAAGGACGACGTCGCTACGCCGCAGGGCTTATGGCGAGTCGCCGTTCGAACTGACTCAGTCGTCGCGCGACACTTTCGGTCCGGCGACGTGCTGCGACAGGAAGTACGCAATGCACCTCGGCAGCGGCTCCGTCCGCGTCGCCACGACCCAAGCGCGCCATCGCCAGGTCCAGGCGGGCCAGCGCCAGTTCCCCGGCTCTGCGCTCTGCCAGCTCGGCCATTTCGAACATCCCGATGGCTTCCTCGGCGCGCCTCTGAGCATCGGTGAGTGCAGGCTCCGTGCCCAGCCACAGATGAGTTGTGCTCGCGTAGAAGAGTTGTTTGGCCAACGGGAAAGCCATCATGCCGCCGGGCAGGTTGTCGTTCTCCAGGAGCTGGTCGCGTAGGTTCTCGGCGTTCTGCAGGTTGCGCGAAGCTTCGGTTAGATCGTTGAGCTGACCGTACGCACGGGCCTGTGTCTCAGCCGCCGGATAGGCACCCAGGTCAAAGCCGGCGTTGGCCAGCACCCCGCAGAGAACACCTGCGGCGAAGTACAGGTCCCGTGTGTGTTCCGGGGGTTGCTTTCCTTCGAGGAGCTCGAAGGTTGGTCCCGCAGGCCGCGGGCTTCCATGAAGACCGGATCTGTTCCTATCTGGCGACCGTCCTGGACTGCTTCTCGCGCCGGGTGGTCGGCTGGTCGATCGCCGGCCATATGCGTACCGAGCTCGTCGCCGACCCGCTCAAAGACGCCGCACCGACCCGCGGCAGCCCGGAGGGTGCACAGTTCCATTCCGATCACGGGGCGCAATACACGTCAAAAGACTTCGCCAGGCTCTGCAAAGATCTGGGGGTGACCCAGTCCATGGGCGCCGTCGGGACCTCCGCGGACAACGCTGCCTGCGAGAGTTTCCACTCATCCCTGAAACAGGAGATCCTCCAGGGCGCGCCCAGCGCTGGGACGGAGTCCCCAACTGCCGCCGCAGAGTGTTCCGTTGGCTCAATCAGTACAACACCTGGCGACGCCACTCGGCCATCGGGCAAGTCTGCCCGTGCAGTTCGAACGCCAACACGAACTGCGGTCAAGTAACATGAAGCGCACCGCATAAGCGCATGAGTGCATGAGCCGGGTATCTGTCATCCGGGAAGGGGGTGCCCTTCCGGTAATGCTGTGGGGATGAGATGACGAACAGGGAAAGTAAGTGGGAATCACTACAGGGTGGCGGATTCCTCAAGGGCTCCGCCGCCGGGTTGAGCGAAATGCTCCTCGGGTGGCGATCGCTCTTTCTCGGTTGTTGTGGAACCTTGGCCGGCTTCATAGGGGCCATCACCAACAAGGGCCTCACCGTGCGATTGACGCTCATAGCGATCGGCTGCGTGTCGCTCATTCTTTCGACAGTTTCGTGGAAATACATGAAGCGCCAACAGAGCGAGCGGAATGTCCAACGTGGCAATAGGTAGACCCGATCTCCCGAAACGGCCCGCCAGGTGTGCCGGATCTGCCCCGCCGGGCGACGGGGAACCCGGCGCCCCGGGACTTCACCGCCCGTGTGGCGAACAGCAGGGTCAGCCCTTGCCGCCCGCGTCGTAGCGGGCAAGTACGGGACGCCGTGGCGGGTTCCCGGTGGGCGAGGAGTTGTTGAAGATCACGACTCCCGCCGCGAGGACGGTCCGGGTGCCGGGGATCAGTCGCGTCGTGGCGATGTCAAACGGCTGCTTGAAGTCGTACCTTCGTTTCGGCTTCGGCACCTCGGACGGCTCGGGCAGCCGGCCCGGGTCGTGCAGCTTGTGCACCTTCCCGTCCTCGGTGCGGCGTGTCCGCGAGTCCAGGAGCAGCCCGCCCGTTCCGTCGGGGACGGTCTCGGCGGTCGAGAGGGCACGGCCGAACTCGGGAGTGCGCACTTTCGTCCACGCAGCGCCGTCACCGGTCAGCACGACGCTCTCGTCGTCGGGCTCGTTGTCCACCTCGCCGTGGTTGAAGCCGTGGCGGCCGAGCGCCCACAGACGGCCGCTCACGGGGTCGTGAACGAGGGTGTCGAGCGTGGCGGACGCCTCGGGCGGCACGGGGTCGGGGAAGTGGTACGAGGGGGTGTCGAGCCGCTGCCAGGCGCCGTCCGCCCACCGGGCCGTGGCGGGCTGCGGGTAGCACTCCCCCTGACCGCACTCGGTGTCCACCGATCCGGCCACCCAGGCGCGGGGGGTGCCGTCCTCGGCGGGCGCGGCGGCGAGAGCGGCGGCGGGGAAGGGGAGAGCGGGGACATCCCAGCGTTTCCCGTCCCAGTGCACGACCTTGCCGTAGGGGCTGGCCCACAGGTGCGCCCCCGAGGCCACACACCAGGCGCCTTCCGTCGCCCCGTCCGACCATCGGCCGCCCTTGACGGCCGGGGGGTCGGGTAGCCGCTGCCACGACCCGCCCTTCCGGCGGAACACGGCGAGCTGTCCGTCCTCCCCCGTGCGCTGCGCGAGCCAGACCTCGCCGGGCGCGCCCGCGGCCAGTGCGCAGGAGGAGCGCCGGCCACCCGCTTTCAGCTCGTCGGGCGGCGCGGGCTCGCTCCACCGCTTCCCGTCCCAGTGCTCGAGGAACGGAGCGGAGGATTGTTTCTCCCGCGTCCCCAGCAGCCACACGTCGTCCCGCGACGTGACGGCGAGTGCGTGGTAGGAGGCGTTGTGCTCGGGCGAGAGCCGCGTATAGCGCCAAGCCCCGTCCGTCGATCTGGCCGAAGCGGTGTCGGCGGCGGGCGGGGCGTCGCCGAGCCGGGCCGCGTCGGTGGCGGACGGGGTGGGCGAAGGCTGTTTCTTCCCCTTCTCGCCCGACTCGTCCTTGGCACAACCGGTCAGCGCTGCGACCCCGGCGGCAGCGGCCACGCCGATGAGCGTGCGCCGGGTGGGCAGGGAAGCATCCATGCGCAACGACTGTAGTACCGGATCACCGGCCCACCGGGGGTGCGGGCGAACATGATCCCGTGCACATCGCGCCAGTAGTCCTCGCACACGCCTTGCGGGAGGTCGGTGCGCCACCAGCAGAGAGCGGTCAAGGCGCGGTCGGCGGCGTTCTCGTCGTGGTCGGCCGTGCCCACCACGTCACACGCGTGTCCGTTCGCCATCGCAGTCTCCGCCCTGCCTCGTCCGGCTCCCCTCCACCACGCTGACGGATCGCGTGCAGCAGCGCCACGGCGCGGGGCGATCGGGTGAGTGCGGGCCTGAACGGACTAGCCGGGCGTGCGGGGCGGCACCGGGAGGTGGATGTTCGGGGGAGCGACCCGGAGGTTCCCATGGCCCGGACATCACTTCCCCACGCCCGACGCGGTTCACTGTGCGCCACCGCGCTGACCGCTTCGGTGCTGACCGTCTGCACCGCGGCGGTCGGCGCGCTGCCGGTCGCCGCCGGCACCGCCGCCGCGGCGTCCGCCGCCGTACCCGCGCCCGCACCGCTGCCCGAACCAGGGGCTGAACCAGGGGCTGAACCAGGAGCCGAAGCGGAGGGGGAAGCTGAGCTGGAGGCCGAAGCGGAAGCCGAAGGCGAACTGGAGATGCGGGGGGACGACCCCACCGGCGGGAAGCCCGGCGGCGGCCGGGTCGAGGTCACGCCGCGCAAGGCCAAGCCCGGCGACTGGGTCGATCTGCGGGTCGACTTCTGCGCCGACGACGAGACCGCGCTCGCGGCCTCCGACGCCTTCGTGCGCGACATCCAGCTCGAACCGGCCGACGAGGGTGAACTCGTCGGCACCGCCCGCATCCGACCCCGGGCCAAGCCCGGTTCGTACGAGATCACCGTCGACTGCCAGGTGGTGGTCGATACCGGCCAGGGCCGGGGTACCGTCACCGTCGTCGGCGGGCATCACCGATCGGACAAGCCCACCACCCCCGCGTCCCCGGTCGCGCCGGTGCGCGCGGGCGGCGGCGGCACCGCTGAGGAGTCCACCGGCGGCACGAGCGCCGCGCGGACGGCGGGCCTCACCCTGGCCGGCGGCGCGGTGGTGCTGGGAGCCGCGGCGTTCGCCGTGCGGCGCAGGCGTGCGGCGGACCCGACCAGGCGCTGAGCCGCATGGCCGGGGAAGACGAACCGCCCACCCGTGACCGCAGCCGGTTCCTCACCGGCGCCGTCTGGGCGGTCCTGCTGCTGGGACTGTGGCTGTGGGGACGTGACATCACCGGCGGGGTGACCGACGGCGGGGTCTTCGGCGACGGGTCGGTGACGGGGAGCCGGTCCGGTGAGGGACCGCCGCTGCCCGACGCCCACGACCCGTTGGAGGGCACGGCCCGGCCGGTGCAGATCGACATCCAGGATCTGGGTATCCACGCCTCCGTCATCCCCCGCTCGCTTGATTCCGGCGGTGCCGTCGCCGCGCCCCCGTACGCCACGCCCCAGGTGGTGGGCTGGTACGGCGACGGTCCCACGGCGGGTGCGGAGGGCGCGGCCGTCCTGGTCGGGCATGTCGACACCGACCGGCGGCGTGCCGTCTTCTACTCGCTCAGCAGCGCCCAGCCGGGTACCGAGGTCGAGGTCACGCGTGGCGACGGGCTGGTGGCGGAGTTCACCGTCGAGTCGGCGGAGGTGGTGGGGCGTGCGGAGTTCGACGCCGGCGAGGTCTACGGTCCCCGCGAGGACGGGCGTGCCGAGCTCCGGCTGCTCACCTGCGGCGGTACCTTCGACCGTGACCAGCGGGCGTACACCTCCAATGTGGTGGTCTCCGCCTACCTCACCGGGACCCGTCGCAGCTGACGTACGGCCGGTCGGAGGAGGGCCGGATGACGGCCGCGACACGTTGCGGGCGTGCCCGCCGCCTGTGCAACGATGATGGTCATGACCTGTCCTGGTCTTCTCCGAGGGGGAGTGCATGTACGGCACGAACGCCGACCGGACGCACCGCGGCGCAGCACCGGGCGCACGCGCCCGGTTCGTCTCCGGAAGCGCGTTGCTGGGTGCGGCGGCGCTGCTGCTCACGGCCTGCTCGTCCTCTTCCTCGGGATCCTCGGATTCCTCCGACTCCTCCGACGGCGGCTCGTCCGACGGCAACGCGTTGAAACAGCGTCCGAAGGCCCAGGCCCCCTACTGGGTGAACCCGGACGGCAGCGCGGCCGAGCAGGCCGAGGAGTACCGCGAGGGCGGCAAGGAGGAGAAGGCCGCGCTGATCGAGGAGATCGCCGAGCAGCCGGTGGCCGAGTGGATCGGCACCGAGGACCCGGAGGCCGAGACCCGTGCCCTGACGGAGGACGCCGAGAAGGCCGACCGCGAGGCGCTGTTGGTCCTCTACAACCTGCCCCATCGTGACTGCGGCCAGTACTCCCAGGGCGGCGCGGGCAGCGGCGACGAGTACCGCGAGTGGCTCGGCAAGGTCATCGACGGCATCGGGGACCGCGCCGCCACCGTCGTCGTGGAGCCCGACGCGCTGCCGCACCTGCTCCAGGAGGGCTGCACTCCCGAGGAGTTCCACGAGGAGCGTTACTCGCTGCTCAAGGAGTCCGTCGAGAAGCTCACGGAGCTGCCGCACACGAAGGTCTATCTGGACGCGGGCAACCCGGACTGGGTGCGGGATCCGGGCGGGCTGGTGGAGCCGCTGCACCGGGCGGGCATCGAAGCGGCGGACGGCTTCGCGCTCAACGTCTCCAACTACCAGTCGACGACATCGAACGTCGCGTACGGCAAGAAGCTCTCGGCGATGGTCGGCGACAAGCCGTTCGTCGTGGACACCAGCCGGAACGGCAACGGCCCGGCGAAGGGCAGCGGTGAGGAGACCTGGTGCAATCCGCCCGGCCGGGCGCTGGGCGAGGAGCCGACGACCGAGACGGGCGACGAGCTGGTGGACGCCTACCTGTGGATCAAGCGGCCGGGAGAGTCGGACGGCACCTGCAAGGGCGGTCCGAAGGCGGGCGAGTGGTTCCCGGAGTACGCGCTCGACCTGGCCCGGAACGCTGACGGCTGACGCCCGGTCAGGCATTGAGGTTGCCGGGCGCGCCCTGCGTCTCCCCGGCGACGCGAAGGTGCCCCGCGCCCGTCCGCTGAGGAGGGGCGCGGGGCACCGTCATGTGCGGCGTGCGCGGTCTGCCGCGCGGGTCCGCAGGGTCCGAAGGGGCACCGGCCTCAGTCCCCCGGGGTGTCCGGCGGTGACTCGGGCACCGTGGGGTGCGAATCGGCGTTCGCGTCCACGGGAACCTTCACCCAGACGGCCTTCGAGGGCACGCCCTCGCCGTCCACGGCGTTGACCATGTACCAGCCGGGCGGCACCAGCGAGGGATCGTCCGGGAGGGTGACCTCGATCCCGTCCGGGGTCTTCTCGTAGTCCAGCGCGATGGACCGCTGTTCGACGTTGGTGACGTGGGTGAACGCGCCGGGCCGGATCAGCCGCATCTTCTCGACGGACTCCGCGTCCTTCGTGCGGAAGGCCACCGACTCGCCGAGCCGCACCGTCTTGCGCGGCTTGCCCGCGTCCTTCAGTTCGGGGCGCTCGCCGTCCTGGTGGAGATAGGGCGGCGTGTAGATCTCCATCCGCTGGTCGAAGGTGCCCGGTTTGGTGTTGGCGTCGTCGGCGAACAGCGAGTCGGAGCCGAAGGTCATCACCCGTCCGTCGGGCAGCAGCAGCCCGCCGGAGTGGTAGTTGCGGCCCACCAGCGGGTCGGCGACCTCGCGGAACTCGTTCTTCTCGGGGTCGTAGAGCGCCGCCTTGAGGACGTTGCTGCCGCTGCGCCCGCGGTATTCGCCGGAGCCGTTGGTGGTCAGCACCGTGTCGTCGGGGAGGATGACGCTGGTCGGGTAGCGGGCCTCCGAGTAGAGGTCGGGGCCGTCCCTGAAGCGCGGGTTGTCCTCGGTCAGGTCCGCGATGCGGGTCTTCGCTGTCGACTTGGGGCTCTCCCCGACGCCTCCGCCGCCGAGCACCATGTACTTCTGGTCCTGGGCCGGCGGCAGCAGTACGGACATCGAGGTCTCCAGGATGTCCGGGTCGCTCATTCCTGGCACCTCGGTGAACTCGTTGCTCCCCAGGTCCCACACTCCCGGCACCCGCCCCTTGTCGGCCGGCCCGTATCCGGCGTTGGAGCCGGTGTAGAAGACCTTGCCGCCCTGGGCGAGGAAGAGCGCGGGGTAGGTGGGGAAGAAGCGCTTACGGGGGAGGTAGCCCCACTTCTTCGTCTTCGGGTTGTAGACCTCGTTCTTGCCGGGTACGACCTGGCCGATCTCGTCGAGCCCGGAGACGGAGAGGACCGAGCCGTCCTCCAGGGTGGTCAGGGTCGGATACCAGCGGGCCTCACCCATCGGGTCGACGGTGATGTAGCGCTCGGCGACCGGGTCGAACTCGTAGGTGTCCTTGATGCCCTGGAAGTCCTTCTTGTCGAAGGACAGCTTCTGGGCGATGCCGTAGAGGTTGTCCTTCTCGCCGGCCTTGAGGCCGTGGATCCGGTACTGGTCCTGGGTACCCGTCTGGTGCTCCTTGCCCTTCTCGGGGGCTTCGACGTACACGCGTGCGCTGCTGGGTGTGACGCTCACCTCGCCGGTGACCGGGTCCGCCTGCTTCTTGGCGCGCGGCACGAGCACGTTGCTGTGGGCGACGAACGTCTTGCCGTTCTTCCGACCGGTGAAGCGGGTGCCCTTCTTCAGGGTCTTGGCCTTGTCCGGGTTCTCGTTGTAGACGATCATCAGGCCGCCGGCCTTCTCGACGTCGCCCTCCAGCGTCTCGTAGCGCTGGGTGCCGCCCGCGACGAGCAGCTTTCCGTCCGGCAGCTGGGTGTGACCGGCGCAGAAGAGGTCGGCGGGCGTGTCGACGTTCTTGTAGCTGTTCTTCACCGGGTCCCACAGCACGGTGCGGAAGGTGCCGGCGTCGAACATCTTCGAGTCGTTTCCGGAACCGGCGATCAGCAGGACCTTGCCGGTCTTCAGCAGGGCGGCGTGAATCGTGTTGATCTTGAATTCGTCCGGGACGTTCACCACGTCCCAGTGTCCGTTCTCCGCCTTGTACCCGGGCTGGTTGATCTTGTAATCGTGGTACTTGTCCGTGGTGAAGTTGTAGAGCGCTGGACCGTTGAAACCCGCCAGTACGAGCACTGCCGCCGCACCGATCGCCAGGCGACGGGTACGGCGGCTCGGGCGGTAGTTCATTGTTCACGTCCCCCAAGGGCGATTTGCATGGTGTGTTCCGAGCTTGCGGAGGGCGGCGTACGCGGCTGGCCGACGCCCTGCACCGGAGGCATGCCGTCGGACGGGGGCCGCTGCCCGCGCCTCCGCCCATGCTTGCGCTTCTTGCGCTCGGCACGGACGGTGACGCGCCAGCCGATGATCGGCGCCGCCGTGATCAGCAGCGCCAGCGCGGCCCAGGTGAGCATCGCCGGATGGTCGTGGCCGAGGTAGAACGAGCCGCCCAGCGAGCCGCCGAACACGGCGATGAAGAAGAGGTGGATCCGGAAGGTCCCGAAGAGCGTGTCGGGACTCGAGGAGTCGCCCTTGGGCGTCACCACGAACTTGCTCTTGCGGCGCAGCACCGTGTCGAAGAGTGAGCGGGCGTAGATCGGCGCGGAGAGGGCCGACATCAGCATTCCGGCCAGGCCGCCGGAGCCCTCGGGTTCGTGCGGGGAGACGTTGTGGCGGCGGTTCCAGATGTAGAGCCCGATCTGGAGGGCGGTGGCGTTGCCGTACAGCATCATCCACATCGCCGGGTCGATCTGGACGCCGGAGGCGCCCATCCCCAGGAAGAGCGCGCAGCTGAGGGCGGCCAGGATCCAGTTCATCGCCGAGATCGGGTAGAAGATCATCAGCATCGTGTAGTTGAAGAGCTTCCCCGGCCCCAGCGTGAACACGCCGCGCCAGTACTGCTTGAAGATCGTCTCGTAGGTGCCGCGGGACCAGCGCAGCTGCTGGGTGAAGAAGTCCGTCCAGGCGTTCGGGCCCTCGCCGACGGCGAGCACGTCCGGGGTGTAGACCGAGCGCCAGCGGTGGCCGGTCTCCTGGTTCCGCGCCCGGTGCATCTCGAAGCCGGTGGCCATGTCCTCGGTGATGGAGTCGTAGAGCCCGCCGATGCCCTTGAGGGCCTTGATGCGGACGGCGTTGCTGGTGCCGACGAACATCGGCGCCTCGTAGTGGTTCCCGGCGCGCTGGATGAGGGCGTGGAAGAGGAACTGCTGGCTCTCCGCCGCCTTGGTGACGAAATTGTCGTAGTTCCCGTAGACCTGGGGGCCGATGACGAAGCCCACGTCCGGGTCGCGGAAGTAGCCGAGCATCCGCTCCAGGTAGTTGGGCAGCGGTACGTGGTCGGTGTCGACGGAGGCGAAGTAGTCGTAGGCGTCGCCGTGCGCGTCCAGCCAGGCGTTGTAGTTGCCGTGCTTGGTCTTCGCGCGGTGCGGCCCCTTCGCCTGGTTCCACTGGGCGACACCCTTGCGGGTGAAGTGGCGTACGCCCAGACGGCGGCAGACCTCCTTCACCTCCGGGTCGTCGCCCTCGTCCAGCAGCCAGACGTGCATCAGGCCGCGGTGCCGGATGCGTACGGCCGCCTCGAGGGTCTTGGTGACCATCTCCAGCGGTTCCTTGCCCGGCACGAACGAGGTCAGGAAGGCGACGCGGGTACCGGCCTCGGGCACCACCGGGACGGGGTCCTTCGCGACGAGGGTTGCGTGCGCGTTGGAGAGGACGTTCAGCGTGCGGAAGAGCTCGATCAGGCCGATGGCGACCAGCATCACTATGTCGAGCTTCAGCACGAGGTCCGAGACCTGGTCCCCTTCCCGGTCCGTCCAGTGCTGCGGCTGCATCAGCCATACCAGCAGTCCGGCCGAGAGCAGCGGGGCGAGGCACAGCAGCACGGCGGCGCGGATGCGGTGCGGCTCGTCGGCCAGCAGGCTGCGGTACTTCACCCGGTAGGGCCGGTCCGCGGGCGGCTGGGTGAGCGGGCCGGCGAGGCGGCTGTAGTGCTCGTAGTCGTAG
The DNA here is from genome assembly GCF_025165795.1 of Streptomyces gossypii. GTDB lineage: Bacteria > Actinomycetota > Actinomycetes > Streptomycetales > Streptomycetaceae > Streptomyces > Streptomyces gossypii. The sequence continues at coordinate 303,421 of NZ_JAJAGO010000006.1, read as the reverse complement.
CGGGGGAGGGCCTTGCGCGGCCACCGCGGCGCACGGCCCACGCCTCCGCTGCCCGTGCGCTGATGGCGCGGCAGTCGCAGCCGGGTGGTCTGCGACGGGTCGGCAACGGCCTGCGGTGGCCGGGCGCCTTCAGGCGTCGACGTCATAATCCTTCCCCCTGTGCACGGCGCTCCGCGCGTCCTCGTTCTCGCCCACGTCTTAGCTCTGCCACGGCAGCGGTGGTCTTCCGCTTCCGGGCTGCTGACCACAAGAGTGCGGGCGCGGCACTCCGGTTCCGTATCACGCGGAGTCATTCGCGCCTGTGGGAAGTGCCTTCGGCCTTCGGTCACATATTCCGGCCAAGTGGTCTTGCTGCGCGCTGACTCTACGGCAGGCTTTCGCGGGAAAGCGCATGATCGCAAGAATCTAATACGGTGTTTTGCCTATTTTGGACTGTATGGGCGGGACAGTTGTGACGGAAGTGTCGATGGACGGTGCAGGCTGGGTGGTTGCATCGCAACCCGGAGTAAGGGTTGGGCCTGTGGTTCGGGGGGGCGCGCGGACCCGCGCGCAAGCCGGTCGCTTGCGGCAGCATGGACGGGTCACCGACCCCCGGGAGCCCGGATGGACCTCGCTGAAATCCTCGAAGCCGCCTGGCAGGTGCGCCGCGACACGGCACACCCGCGTGCCGTACTCGGCCTGGCCGGCGCGCCCGGCGCGGGCAAGTCCACCCTGGCCCGCACCCTGGTCGCGGAGCTGACCGAACGGCACGGCCAGGGCAGTGTCGCCTATCTGCCGCTGGACGGCTTCCACCTGTCGGACCCTCAGCTGACCAGGCTGGGCCTGCTGGACAGGAAGGGCGCACCCGCCACCTTCGACGTACGGGGTTACGCGGCGCTGCTGACCCGCGTCGCGGGGTGCCGGGAGCACGACATCTATGTGCCGGACTACGACCGCGTGGTGGACGCCCCCATCGCCGCCCGCCATGTGGTGCGTCCGAGGGCGGAGCTGATCGTCACCGAGGGGAACTACCTCGCCTGCGACCTGCCCGGCTGGCCCGAGGCCCGGCGCCACATCGACGCGCTCTGGTACGTCGACGCGCCCGACGCCGTACGGGAACAGCGCCTGACGGAGCGCCAGCTGACTCAGGGGCGCGACCGGCAGACGGCGCGGGACTGGATCCGCCGGAACGACATGCCCAACGGGGAGGTCGTCAAAGCCTCGCGGGGGAACGGCTGTGTGAGCCGCCACCTCGCCTGCCCCGTCAGCGGCGGCCCGGCCGCTCCAGGCCCGCAGGAGGGCTGATCGGGCCGCGCGTGCCGCCCGGTCCGCGGGTGTGACGTGCGGTATGCATGGGGACACATCGCCCGCAGAAGGACTTCTCCCCCATGCGCCACAGCCCGCTCGCAGCCGAACTGCGTGACGCGATCACCCCGCGCGCCTTCTTCCTCATGGTGGGAGTGCTCCTCGTCCAGCTCGGCTTCCTGCTCTCCTACGTCGGGGCCTTCCACCACCCGGACGCGCAGCGCATCCCGCTCGCCGTCGCGGCACCCGCCGAGGTCGCCGAGCGGCTGGACGGGCTGCGCGGCGAACCGGTCGAGACGACCCTCGTACGCGACCGGGGGGAGGCCAGGGAGCGGATCATGAACCGCGACGCCCAGGGCGCGTACGTCATGGACCAGCAGGGGACCCAGGACATCCTGCTGATCGCCTCGGCCGCGGGCAGCTCGGTGGCCCAGGCGATCACCGAGGTGGGCAGCCAGTTCGCCAAAGCGCAGCAGCGCACCGTCAGAACCGAGGACGTCGCCCCGGCGAACGCGGGGGACCGGGGGAGCCTGAGCGCCTTCTACCTCGTCATCGGGTGGCTCGTCGGCGGCTATCTCGCGGCCTCCATGCTCGGCATCACGGCCGGTGCGCGCCCTGCCAACACCCGTCGCGCGGTTTTGCGGCTCGCCGTCATGGTGGTCTACGCGGCGCTCTCCGGCCTGGGCGGCGCGCTCATCGTCGACCAGGCGCTGGGCGCCCTGCCCGGCCACTTTCTGGCGCTGTGGGGGATCGGCACGCTGGTGGTGCTGGCGGCGGGCGCGGCGACGATCGCGCTCCAGGTGATGTTCGGTGTGATCGGCATCGGCCTGGCCATCGTGGTCTTCGTGGTGCTCGGCAACCCGAGCGCGGGCGGCGCCTATCAGCGCAGCATGATCCCGCCCTTCTGGCGCACGATCGGCGACTGGCTGCCACCGGGTGCCGGTACGACCGCGGTGCGTCACAGCGTCTACTTCGACGGGAACGCGATGGCCGGCCCGATGTGGGTGCTGGCGGTGTGGACGGTCGCGGGCGTGCTGCTCACGCTGTTCTTCGCGGCCCGTCACCGCGACACCGAACCGCCCGCGCTGGGGCCCTACCATCCGGGTGCCTCCACCTGAGGGGCAGCGCAGGGCGCACGAAAAACCGCAGGTCGGCGTGATCGCCGACCTGCGGTCTGGTGTCTGTGCGCCGTCAGGGACTCGAACCCCGGACCCGCTGATTAAGAGTCAGCTGCTCTAACCAACTGAGCTAACGGCGCCGGATGACAATGTCATCTTACCCGCTCCGCGGGAGTGCTCCGGACCGCCGCCGCTCACCGGGTTGCCGAATGCCGGCCAGTGGCTCGAACGGCAACTCAGGCAGCGGGGAAGCGTGCGTCAACGCGTTGCGCAGGAAGAGAAGCAAGTGAGGTCAGGGGTTCGGCCTGCCGAACAACTTCGGGAATCTTTACCGGGACTTCGCCGAAGGTCTGTCCGAACCGTTGACGTGTTCCATCGCCGACCTTACGGTCCCGTTCGAGACTGCGATCGCCTTTCGAAATACCGAACAGAAGTGAGCCGCAATGTCGATATCTCTCCCGAGCCGCCGCGGTGTGCTCGGCGGGCTGGGGGCGCTCGCCGTCACGGGCAGTTTCGGACTCGCCGCCGCGAACCGCAGCGCCTCCGCGATCGCCTCGGACGCGGACGTACGAGTGCGCTACTGGAACCTGTTCTCCGGCGGCGACGGCGCCAACATGATCGCGATGCTCGACGCCTTCCGCGAGGAGAACCCCCGCGTCGAAGTGAAGGACTCGACGCTCCAGTGGGGCAGCCCGTACTACACGAAGCTGGCGATGGCGGCCGTCGGCAACCGCGCCCCTGACCTCGCCGTGATGCACCTGGGCCGGATCCCCGGCTTCGCGCCGGGACGCCTGCTCGACCCGTGGGACCTGCGGCTGCTGGCCGAGTACGGCGTGCGGAAGGAGGACTTCGACCCGCTGCTGTGGAAGCGTGCGGTCGTCGACGGCAAGCTCTACGGTCTGCCACTCGACGTCCACACCCAACTCTGCTTCTACCGCCGCGACGTGTGCGAGAAGGCGGGGCTGCTCGGCGAGGGCGGCGGTCTGGCGGCGGTCACCTCGCCCGAGGACTGGTTCAGGGCCCTCAAGGCCGCCAAGAAGGCAGTCAAGGGCGGCGTCCACACCATCGGCATTAAGGCCAACATGCCGGACTTCTCCTGGTGGTTCTTCCTGTCCTTCTACACGCAGCTCGGCGGCACCGTCCTGAGCGCCGACGGCCGCGAGGTCACCTTCGACACCGACAAGGCGACGCAGGTCCTGGAGTTCCTGCGGCAGCACATGACCGACGGCTACACCACGCCGATCGGCATCGCCGACGCCGAGAGCTTCGTCAACGGCTCCGCCTTCACCTGGGAGGGCAACTGGTCGGTGCCGGTCTTCACCGGCGCCAAGCTCGACTACGGCGCGACTCCGCTGCCGGCCGTCTTCGGCAAGCCCGCCACCCACACCGAGTCGCACTGCTTCGTCCTGCCGCACCAGTCGGAGCGCGGCGGCGCCACCAACGAGAGCGCGCACCAACTCGCCGCCTATGTCATCAAGAATGCCACCGACTGGGCGCTGGGCGGCCATATCCCCGCCCATCTGCCGACGCTGAAGGACAAGAAGTACCTGGCCCTGAAGCCGCAGTCCGAGTACGTCTCCGCGATGGACCACATGGCGGTCGAGCCGTCGGCCTGGTTCTCCGGCTCCATCGGCCTTCTCGGCCAGCGCATGGGCCCCGTCATCGCCTCCTCCAACGTCGGCTCCACCAAGCCGGAGGCCGCGGCCCGGAGCATGAAGGCCGTGCTCGAGAAACTCGTCGAGATGAAGAACCCGATGGAGGGCACGTCCGCGCGCGAGGGAGGTGCCGCCGCATGAGCGCCGTCGACACCGTGGTGGCACCGGCCGCCGTACGCTCCGCCCGGGCGGTGGACGCCGATTCGCTCCGGGCCCGGATGACCCGCAAGGTCCAGCACGGCGGCTGGTTCGTCGCCCCGTTCCTGGTGCTGTTCGCGCTGTTCGTGCTGCTGCCGATCGGCCGCGGGCTGTGGCTGAGCTTCACCGACTCCAACATCTCCGGCACAGACGCGAGTTTCGTGGGCTTCGACAACTACCGCGAGGCCTTCGAGGACCCCCTCATGTGGGACACCCTCGGCCACAGCGCGTACTTCACCCTGCTCGTGGTGCCCTGCATCGTCGTTCTCGCGTTCCTTCTCGCGGTGCTCGCCCATCACATCGAGCGTGCCAAGTGGCTGTGGCGGCTGTGCTTCTTCGCCCCGTTCCTGCTGCCGTCGACGGTCGCCGCGAACCTGTGGCAGTGGTTGTTCAACCCGGGCACCGGCATGATCAACCACGTCTTCGGGCTCGAGACCCCGTGGTTGACCGACAAGTCCTTCGCCATGATCGCCGTCGTCATCACCACCCTGTGGTGGACGGTCGGCTTCAGCTTCCTGCTGTTCCTGGCCGCGCTGCAGAACATTCCGCAGCATCTGTACGAGGCCGCCTCCCTCGACGGCGCCAACGCCTGGCACCGCATGGTGCACATCACCCTGCCGATGCTGCGCAACATCACCGGGCTGGTGGTCACGCTCCAGGTGCTCGCCTCGCTCCAGGTCTTCGACCAGGTCGTGGTCATGCAGGACTTCGGGCCAGGACCGGAGGAGAGCACCCGGACCTTCGTCCAGTACACCCTTGAGCAGGGCTTCACCGCATACCGCGTGGGCTACGCCTCCGCGGTCTCCATGATTTTCTTCTTGATCATCGCAGTCGTCGCCCTCGGCCGGATGTGGCTTCTGCGCAAGCGTGAGGAGGGCGTGCGATGACCGCCGCCACCGTCGTACGGGTCAAGAACCCGAAGCGCCCGAAGAGCAAGTGGACGCCGGGCCAGATCGTGCTCACCTCGCTGGGCGTCCTCGTCTCCGCGGCGTGGATGACGCCGCTGCTGTGGGCCCTGCTCACCTCCCTGAAGTCGGAGACGGAGGCCGTCGAGGTGCCCACCCACTGGGTGCCCGAGGAGTGGACGGCCCAGGCGTGGAAGGCCCTCTTCGAGAGCGGCAACATCACCAACTGGTTCGTCAACTCCCTCGTCGTCTCGGTCTGCGTCACCTTCATCGTGCTCATCGTCAGCGCACTCGCCGGGTACGGTTTCGCACGCACGGAGTTCCGCGGCAAGAACGCCCTGCTCGGCCTGGTGATGGCCGGCCTCATGGTGTCTCCCGCCGTGCTCGGTGTGCCGCTCTTCTCGACGGTCCAGTCGATGGGGATGGTCGACACCTACTGGGGCATGATCCTTCCGCAGTGCGCGCCCGCGGCGATGGTCTACATCCTCTACAAGTTCTTCCAGTCCATCCCGCGCGAGTTGGAGGAGGCCGCGTTCATCGACGGCTCGGGACGCTGGCGGGTCTTCTTCACCATCATCCTTCCGCTGTCCAGGCCCTCGCTCTCGGCCGTCGGGATCTTCACCTTCATCTCGTCCTGGAACAACTTCCTGTGGCCGTACATGGTGACCAACAACCCCGACCTGATGACCATGCCGAACGGCATCGCGACCGTCATGAACTCCTACGGAATCCAGTGGGCGCAGCTGATGGCCGGTGGCCTGATGGCGGGGCTTCCGCTGGTCATCGTCTTCGTCTTCTTCCAGCGCCAGATCGTCAGCGGTGTGGCGCACACGGGCCTCGCCGGTCAGTGACGGCCCGGTCTGCCCGGCGCCTGGTTCAAGATCCCTACCGGGTCACACCCCCGGGCGGCGACGGGTACGGCGCTCCGGGACGGCGCGCCGAGCGCCGTCCCGGAGCAAGCTCAGCGGGCGGCGAAAGTGTGGAGTGTGCTGGACCGGTACGTCTCACCCGGTCGCAGGACCGTGCTGGGGAAGTGGGGCTGGTTGGGCGAGTCGGGGAAGTGCTGGGTCTCCAGGCACATCCCGTCTCCCTGCCGGTAGGTGCGCCCCGAGGTGCCGGTCAGGGTGCCGTCCAGGAAGTTACCGGAATAGAACTGCACACCCGGCTCGGTGGTGGCCACCCTCATCACGCGCCCCGACCTGGGATCGCGGAGGGTCGCGAAGTGCTCGGGGCCGTCCGAGAGGCCCTTGTCCAGAACCCAGTTGTGGTCGTAGCCCTGGGCTGTGACCAGCTGCTCGTGGGCGTCCCGGATATCCTCGCCGACCGTCTTCGTCCGCCGGAAGTCGAAGGGCGTGCCCGCCACCCTGGCGAGTTCACCGGTGGGGATGAGGGTCGTGTCGGTCGGCGTGTAGCGGCCGGCGGCGAGCCGCAGCTGGTGGCCGAGGATGTCTCCGCTGCCTTCGCCCGCGAGGTTGTAGTAGGTGTGGTTCGTCAGATTCACCACGGTGGCCCGGTCGGTGGTCGCCGCGTAGTCGATCCGCCAGTCGCCACGGTTGGTGAGCGTGTAGGTGACGGTCACCCGCAGGGTGCCGGGGTAGCCCATCTCGCCGTCGGCGCTCGTGTAGTGCAGCCGCAGGCCGACGTCCGACGAGCGGCGGTCCGCGAACGGCTCCACGTCCCAGACTCGCTTGTCGAAGCCCTTGGCGCCGCCGTGGAGGCTGTTCTCGCCGTCGTTGACGGACAGCTGACGGGTGCGTCCGTCGAGGGTGAAGCGGCCCTGCGCGATGCGGTTGCCGTACCGCCCGATGAGGGCGCCGAAGAAGGTGGTGGCGGTGAGGTAGTCGTCGAGGTTGCCGAAGCCCAGGGAGACGTTGGCGTACCGGCCCCGGCGGTCCGGCAGTTCGAGGGACTGGACGATGCCACCGTAGGAGAGGACCTTCATGCGGGTGTGGCCGTTGGCCAGGGTCCAGCGATGGACCTTGGTGCCGTCGGGGAGCCGCCCGAAGAGCTCCTTGGTGGGCTTCCGCCCGCGGCCGGAGCCGTTCGACGCGTACGCCGTGTCCGCGGCGGCCACGGCGATTCCCGCGGCGGCGGCAGCCGCGAGGACCGTGCGTCTGCTCGTTTCCATGTGTGTCTCCAGACGAGGGGAGGAGGGGAGAGGGCGAGTGCGTGATGTTCGGCATTCCGTACAGCGTTCGGAGCACTGGACGTGGAACAGTCCGGGAGGTACTGACTGTTCGATATTTCGTCACATGTTCGAAATGGTGGCGTGACGGTATTCAGGGGGATGGCGGTGTGTCAATGGGTTGCGCAGAGGGGCTGCTGACGCGGGCTCAGATGACCAGCGACAGCATCACCGGTGCCGCCCGCTGGTTGAGGGCCTCGGCCGCCTTGCGGAGCCGGTGGGCGTCCTCGACCGGGAGGGAGAGCGCCAGGCAGCCAACCGACGCCCCGGCCGTCACCGGCACCGCCGCGCAGACGGTGCCCACCGCGTACTCCTGGAGGTCCAGCACCGGCACCGTGGGCGGCTGCTGGTCGAGGGCGTTCAGCAGCAGCCGTTCGTCGGTGATGGTGCGGGAGGTGAGCCGGGCGGTGCGGTGCCGGGAGAGATGGTCCTTGCGGCCGTCGTGGTCGAGCTGGCCCAGCAGGCACTTGCCGATCGCGGTGGCGTGCACGGCGGAGCGGAAGTCGACCCACTCGTTGACCATCGGGGTGCTGGGGCCGTCGGCGTACCGCATGACCTCCAGCTCGCCGTTCGTGTAGCGGCTGAAATAGACCGCGGCACCGAGGGAGTCACGCAGATCGGAGAGCGTGCGGTCCAGCCGCTCGCGCAGTGCGCGCCCACGGTCGCCACCGGAGCCCAGCAGTACGAGCGACTCGCCGACGACGTAGCTGCCGTCCGAGATCTGCTCCAGATAGCCCTCGCGGCGCAGCATCAGCAGCAGATGCGCGAGATGGCCCGAGGGCAGCCCCGTCTCGCGGCTGAGCTGTTCCTCGTCCACTCCGTCGCTGTGTCCGGCGACTGATTCGAGCACGCGCAGCGCGTACTGCACCGAATGGAACGGCGCGGTCGGTTCCGGCCTGAGCGCCACGGTGCCCCCTGAGGTTGTGACCGTCTGCTTCGTGACCTGAGCGGGGGGTCACGGCATATGTATCACGATAGCGGTCAACAGGGCCCGGGGAGCGGGGTGTCGCTGCTATCGGCATATGCCATACGCGGGTGCGGCCCCTGTTGTCCCCTTTCGCGGGGTACAGGGGCCGCAGTCGGATGAGCTGTCCTCAACGGGCCCGGGGGGCTCGGCGAGCGCTCACCGCCTACTCAAAGGACCGCGCTCAGGAACTCTCTCGTGCGTTCGTGCTCCGGGTCGGAGAACATCTTCTCCGGCGAGCCGGACTCGATCACCCGGCCCGCGTCGAACATCAGAACGTCGTCGGAGATGTCCCGCGCGAAGTTCATCTCGTGGGTGACGACGAGCATCGTGATGTCGGTTGTGTGCGCGATGTCGCGGAGGACGTCGAGCACACCGGCCACCAGCTCGGGGTCGAGCGCCGAAGTGACCTCGTCCAGCAGCAGCACCTGCGGGCGCATCGCGAGCGCGCGGGCGATCGCGACCCGCTGCTGCTGGCCGCCGGAGAGCTGGCTCGGGTACTTGTCGAGGTGCTCGGTCAGACCGACCAGTTCGACGAGTTCCCGCGCGCGCTCCTCGGCCTCGTCCTTGGAAAGCCCGAGCACGTGCACCGGCGCCTCGGTGATGTTGCGCAGCACGCCCATGTTCGGGAAGAGGTTGAACTGCTGGAACACCATGCCGATGTTCTTGCGCACCTCCCGGATGTGCGTCTCGCCCGCCGGGACCAGCTTGCCGTTGCGCTCCTCGTGGGTGAGGTACTCGCCGCCGACCTTGATGGTGCCCTCGTCGGGCTTGAGCAGGGTCATCAGCAGCCGCAGGATCGTCGTCTTGCCCGATCCGGAGGGCCCGATGAGGGTGACGTGCTTACCGGAGGAGACCGTGAAGTCCAGGTGGTCCAGGACGACGTTGCTGCCGAACCGCTTCATCACGCCGTCGAAACGGATCAGCTCGCTGCCGTCGGCAGCCGGGTTCGGAGTCTCTTTGGAAGTGCTGTTCTCAGCGGACAAGACGACGCTCCAGGGCTCGAAGAAGAAGAGAAGCCGGGTAGGCGATGACAATGAAGGCGACTCCGACCACGGTCAGCGCCTCGGTCGTGAAGGTCTCATTGCTGTACGCCTGGGCTTCGCCGAGCATCTCGAAGGCCCCGATGACCGCGATCATGGGGGAGTCCTTGAGCATGGAGATGACGTAGTTGCCCAGGGCGGGGATGACCCGGCGGATTGCCTGCGGCAGGATCACCGCGGTCCAGGTGCGGGTCTTGGGCAGGCTGAGCGCAGTGGCCGCCTCCCACTGTCCGGCTGGCACGCCCTCGATCCCGGCGCGGTAGACCTCAGCGGTATAGGTGGAGTAATGCAGCCCGAGACCGACGATGCCGGTCGCGAGCGGGGACATCGAGGGACCCCACTCCGGTACGACGTAGAAAAGGAAGAACAGCTGGACCAGCAGCGGCGTGTTCCGGATGAACTCGGTGACCGCGATCACCGGCCAGCGGATCCAGATCAGCGTGGAGCGCTGCGCGATGGCCCAGACCAGACCCAGCGAGAAGGCGATGAGGGAGCCGATGGCAAGGGCCTGCAGGGTGACCAGCACCCCGTCCCAGAACCTCGGCATGAAGTCGTCGACATTCGACCAGTCCCACTTGTTCATCCCATACCTCCTGCGACCTGGCTGCCGGCCTGGTCGGTCTCACCACGCGCGCTGAGCTTGCGGCTGATGAGCCCCGGCTTCTTCTCGGGCAGCTGCCCGATTCCCCGCTTCGCGTGCCGCTCCAGCGCCCGCATGCCGCGGGTCAGGACCCACGCCATCGCGAAGTAGATGACCAGCAGCAGGGTGTAGATCGGGGCGCTCTCGTTACTGCCGAGCCGGACCAGGTTGCCCGCGAAGAGCATGTCCGCGACGGTGATCGTGGAGACCAGCGCCGTGCCCTTCAGCAGCTCGATCAGCAGGTTGTTGAACGGTGGGATCATCTCGGGCCACGCCTGCGGGAGTTCGATACGCCGCAGCCGCTGCATCCGGGTGAAGCTGAGCGCGATGCCCGCCTCACGCTGCGCGGGCGACACCGCCGCGAGCGCGCCGCGTACCACCTCGGAGCCGTACGCGCCGTAGGTGAGGCCCAGTGCGCTCACACCGGCCCACATGGGGACCAGCTGCCACCCGAACAGCGGCAGCGCGAAGAACATCCAGAACATCAGCACCAGTGCCGAGGTGCCGCGGAAGATCTCGAAGTAGGTACCGGCAACGAAGCGCACGATCCAGAGCTGCGAGGTGCGCAGGGTGCCGATGATGAAGGCGACCGCGGCGGCCAGGGCGGCGCTGTACAGCGTCACCTGGATGGTGATCCAGATGCCCGGCAGGAACCAGGTGGTGAACATGCCAGAGGTCATCATCAGCCACACAGCTCCTTCGCGGTCTTGTGGGTCATCTCGTTCATACCGAAATCGAAGGGTTTGACGATCTTCAGGAGCTCCTCGAAGTTGTTCTCCTTGAGCCGGTGGATCTCCTTGTTGAACTCGTCGCGGAAGTTCTTCTCCGAGAGGCGGAAGGCGAAGCCGCCGGCGCCGTACTGCGGTTCACCGTCGACCGTCGGCTGGAACGCCTTGGTGGCCTCCGCCCGCCGGGAATTCTCGACAACGCCCTGCACGGTGACGTTGGTGCCCGCGAAGGCGTCCACCCGGCCCGTCTCCACCGCACTCAGACCTGCAACCTGGTCCGGCAGGATCAGGATGTCCTTGACACCCGCCGCCTCGGCGTACGCAATCTCCGCGTATGCCTTGCCGGTGGCCATCTTGAGGCCCTTCTCAGCAATTTCCTCGTATGTCTTGATCCCGTGCGGATTGCCCTTCTTGACGATGAAGGAATCCAGCATGATGTAGTCCGGATCGGCGAAGAGCACCTGCTCGCATCGAGTGGGATTGATGTACATCCCGGCCGAGACGATGTCGAACTGCTGGGCCTTGAGCCCGGGGATCAATGCTCCGAAATCCACCGGGATCGCCTTGACGTCCGGGACGCCGAGCCGCTTGAAGACGACCTTCGCGATCTCCGGTGCCTCACCCGTCGGGTCGCCGTCGTCGTCGATGTACCCGAACGGCGGCTCGCTGGCGATGCCGACCTTCACGGATCCCTGGTCACGCAGGCGCTCCAGCAGATCGCCCCCTTCCACCTTCCCTTCGTCCGGTGCCCGGCTGCATCCGGCTACGCCGAACGCACCCAGGGCCGCTGCACCCGCAAGCAGTGAGCGGCGGCTGAACCCTTTTCCGATGAATGGCGTACTCGCCCTAAGTGGTGGAGCCATGGGCGCGCGGCTACCCAAGCTGCCGAGAGTTATGCGGATTGTTTCCGGCCCTTGATGTGGTCGTTGTCGTGTTGACCGCTGCGTCAGTATTGACACGTAAACCACCAGCCTTGGGAGGCCATGATGCCGGACCGCTTCATCGAAGTGTCCCTGGACAAGCGGGGTGTGAGCTGCACCGCGAAGCTGCTCGACGACCGCGCACCCGTTACCTGCGCGGCAGTGTGGAACGCACTGCCGCTCGGCGGTGATGTCTACCATGCCAAGTACGCCCGGAATGAGATCTACGCGCTGATTCCGCCCTTTGCCCCGGAGGAGCCACCGCTGGAGAATCCCACCATCACGCCTATTCCGGGTGACCTGTGCTATTTCACATTCAGTGAGACGCAGTTGGGCACCAAGTCCTACGGCTATGAAGCGGAGGCCGATCACCAGGGCCGGAAGACGGTGATCGACCTCGCGCTCTTCTACGAGCGGAACAACCTCCTGATCAACGGTGACGCCGGCTGGGTGCCCGGTATCGTCTGGGGAAGCATCGTGGACGGTCTCGACCGGATGGCCGACGCCTGCCAGGACCTCTGGCGGGCGGGTGCCCTCGGCGAGACCCTCAGCTTCCGGCGGGCGTAGCCCCGGCTACTCCAGACCACGCCCCCCCGGGCCCGGCTGCCATCGCGGGCCCGGGGATGTCGGCGACCCCTGCCGCGTACAGAGCGTGGGCCGCGCGCAGCACCAGCGCGTCCTGGTGCCGCGCGGCGACCAGCTGCACGCCCACCGGCATGCCGTCCCCGTCCACCCCGCAGGGCAGTGAGCAGGCGGGCTGCTGCGTCATGTTGAACGGGTAGGTGAAGGGCGTCCAGCTCGTCCAGCGCGGGTTCGGCGCACCCGCCGGGACCTCGACCCCGCCCTCGAACGCCGTGGTCGGCATCGTGGGGGTCACCAGCAGGTCGAAATCGCGGTGGAAGTCGCCCATCGCCTTGCCCAGCGCCATCCGTACGTCGACCGCCGCCAGATAGTCCACCGCACTCGCCCGCAGCCCCTCCTCGCAGACCTCGCGCAGCCCCGGGTCCAGCGCCGCCCGCTGCTCCTCGCTGAAGTGCTGGGTGATCCGGGCGGCGCCGCTGAACCACAGGGTGTGGAACGCCTCGACCGGATCCGGCAGCGGCGGATCGGTCTCCTCGACCCGCGCGCCCAGCTCCGCCAGCCGCTCCACCGCGCGCCGCACCGCTGCGGCTACCACCGGATCGACCTCCACCTGCCCGCCCAGCGTGGGGGAGTAGGCGATCCGCAGCCCGGCGACACCCTCGGACAGTCCGTCACGGAAGCTGCCCGTCACCGGGCCGAGCTGCGACCAGTCACGCGGGTCGGCTCCGGTGATCACATCCATCAGCAGGGCGGCGTCCGCCGCGTCCCGCGTCATCGGGCCGACATGCGCCAGCGTGCCGAAGGCACTCGCGGGATACATCGGCACCCGCCCGTAGGTCGGCTTCAACGCGAAGATCCCGCTGAAGGAGGCCGGGATACGGACCGAACCGCCCGCGTCCGTACCCAGGCTCAGCGGACCCGCGCCCAGTGCGACGGCCGCCGCGCTGCCCCCGCTGGAGCCACCCGCGGTACGTGCCGGGTCGTACGGGTTGCCGGTGGCGCCGTGCCGAGGGCTGTCGGTCACGCCCTTCCAGCCGAACTCGGGCGTGGTCGTACGGCCGACGAAGACCGCACCCTGCTCGCGCAGCCTGGCCACTGAAGGGGCGTCCTCATCCCACTCCTGGCCTTCCTCCCGCACCGACCAGGAACCCTTGAGGGTCGGGACGCCTCGCTGGAGCAGGATGTCCTTCACGGTCACCGGTACTCCGTCGACAAGACCGGTGGGCGCGCCGCGCCGCCAGCGGTCCTCGCTGGCGCGCGCCTGGGCGAGCGCCTCCTCCGCGTTCAACCGGACGAAGGCGTTCACCTTCGGCTGGACGGCTTCCGCGCGATCGAGCGCGGCCCGGGTCACCTCAAGCGGTGAGAAGTCACGGGCGGCGTATCCGGCGATGAGCTGGACCGCGGACAGCGCGGTGAGATCGGACAACGAGTCCTCCTCGAATCGGGTGAAACAAGCGGGACATGCGGGACGGGCAAGGCGTGGGGGGAGGGAACAGGCGTGGGGGAGGGAACAGGGCACGCGGCACAGGCCGGGCGTGCGGGGTGCGGAGGCCGGGCTCAGCTGCCCGGCACGTACCCGAGTTGCTTGTCGACGACGTTCAGCAGGGGCTCACCGGCATCCCACCGGTCGAAGTTGTCAAGGAACTGCTCGGCCAGGTCGTCCCGCCAGCCGAGGGTGTCGCCGCTCATGTGCGGCGAGATCAGCAGCCCCGGCACATCCCACAGCCCGCTCTCCACCGGCAGCGGCTCCTCGTGGAAGACGTCCAGCGCGGCTCCGGCGATCCGGTGCGACAGCAGCGCGTCGACGAGGTCGGCCTCCACCACGTGCTGCCCGCGGCCCACATTGATGAAGCGCGCCTCCGGCTTCATCCGGGCGAACGCGGAGGCGTCGAACATGCCCCGCGACGCGTCGGTGAGCGGCGCCACACACACCACCCAGTCGGCTTCACCCAGCAGAGTGCCGAGGGAGTCACCGGAGTGCACCCGGCCGAAATCAGGATCGCCGGACCGCTCCGTACGCCCGACGAGGTCGACGGAGACACCGAGCGCCATGAGGGTGCGGCCGATCTTCCGGCCGATGGGGCCCGAGCCGACGACCACCGCCCGAGTGCCCGCGACCCGGAGTGTCTCCCGGTGCCGCCAACGTCGTTGCCGCTGCAATTCCCGGCTGCCGTGGAAGTCCTTGGCCATGGCGAGCACGAGCCCCGCGACGTATTCGGCGATGGGCTGGTCGAAGACACCGCGGGCATTTGTGAGAACCGTCTCGGAACCGGCCAGCTCGGGCAGCAGCCGGTCGACGCCCGCGCTCGGTGTGTGGACCCAGCGCGGACGGCGGCCGGGGCCGGACCACGCCTCGCGCACGGCGTCCGAGAGGAAGTCCCACACGAGCAGGACGTCGGCTTCCGGCAAGCGCTCTGCCAGCGACTTCTCGTCCGCGTGCAGCACGCGGGCACGATCGGTGAGGCGGTCGAGCCGCGGCAGTGGATCAGCATCCAGGACAAGAACACATGTTTCGGACATAGGAAGTAAACCATTTCGAAACGAAGGGCGGCTGGGCTGTGCGGACGGGCGCGGGGACAGCGCGCGGATGGTGTCGCAGATGCGAGGATTGACCACGGTAGGGACGGCGAACTACCTTCGTCAACAAAGGCATCTGTCCCGGCGTTCCCGGCGTCTGACCGGTTATCTCTTTCTTTGGCCCGTGCCACCCCTCCGTCTCTTTTGGGGCTCGAAATGGATGTCTCCTTCCTCGGTGGACCGCAGCCGCAGCGCGGCGTCGGAATCGTCGCGCCGTTCGACTTCGCGCTGGATCGCGAGCTGTGGCGCTGGGTGCCCGACGATGTGTCGCTCCACCTCACACGCACACCCTTCGTCCCCGTCGAGGTCAGCCTCGACCTGGCCCGTCTCGTCAGCGAACACGAAACGCTGCACGAGGCCGTACTCGCGCTGACCGCGGTGGCCCCTGAGGTCGTCGCCTACGCCTGCACCTCCGGAAGCTTCGTCGGTGGCACCGCGGGAGAGAAGGCGATGACCGTGGCCATGCAGCAGGCCGGAGAGGTGCCTACCCTGACCACCTCGGGCGCGCTGCTCGAAGCGCTGCGAGAGCTCGGCGCACGCCGCGTCGCCGTGGTCACCCCGTACACGAAGTCGGTAACCGACTCGCTGGAGGACTACCTCGGCGAAGCGGGCATCGCGGTCACCGGGCGCAGCTATCTCGGGCTGACCCGGCACATCTGGAAGGTCCCGTACCGGGACGTCGTCGACATGGCCCGCGAGGCGGCCGTCGACGCCCCGGACGCGCTCTTCATCAGCTGCACCAACCTGCCGACCTACGACGTCATACCCCAGCTCGAAGCGGAGCTGCGGATGCCGGTCCTCTCGGCGAACCAGGTGACGATGTGGGCGGCGCTGCAGCGGATCGGCAAGCAGGCGGTCGGCCACTACCAGGCGCTGCTGGACCCGGTGGCGCGACGCGGCCCGGCGGCGATGGCGCCGTCGGAGCCCTACGGGCCGTACGAACCGCTGGAGAGCCACGGTCCGGGTGAGCAGCAGTACACCCCCGGCCCCGGGGAGCAGTTCGGTCCGGGCGAACCGGTGGACGCCGGCCCGGTGGACACGGCCCCCGCGGATCTGGCGCATCCCGCGGGCCCGGCCGGGCCGGAGGCCGCACTGGCCGGTGCGGACCAGGGCGGCGGCGCCGAGCCCCTGGATCCCTACGACCCGCCGTATCCTCCCGCCGGTCCCGACGACCGGGCCGCGGGCCAGCCACCAGTGTGAGTTGAATCACATTGACCGGGGTGTCCGAGTGGGCGCCCCGGCGAGCGTACGTGCGCGCACGGGCGGGTTGACCCCGTCCGAGCAGTGACCGACCGAGTACCGCATCCCTCCACCGGCACGAACCGGTGGTTCCACGCGAAGGAGCACACATGGCACAGGCGGTGGGGTTCCTCTACCCCGGATACTCCGCGGAAGACGACTTCCCGCGCCTCGAAGGCATCCTCCGGGAGGCCGGCGCCGACGTACGGCTGCCGCTGGTGCATACGGACATCGGTGAGGACGCCCACCGGGTCGACGCCCTGCTGGAGATGGGCTCGGCGGCCCGGCTCGCCGCCAAGGTCGAGGAGGTGAAGGCACTCGGCGCGGAGGCGGTCGTCTGGGCCTGCACCAGCGCCAGCTTCGTCTTCGGCTGGGACGGCGCGCACCAGCAGGTCCGCGAGCTCTCCGGCACCTCGGGCCTCCCGGCCTCCAGCACCTCGTTCGCCTTCGCCCAGGGCGTACGCGCGCTGGGCGTCGAACGGGTCGCCATCGCGGCGACCTACCCGGAGGACGTCGCGGAGCTGTTCACCGACTTTCTGAAGGCCGCGGGCGCGGAGGTGGTGGCGATGCGCGGAAGCGGCATCATCACCGCCGCCGAGGTGGGCACCTGGGGCCTCGAAGAGGTCCTCGCCCTCGCCCGTGGCGGCGACCACCCGGACGCCCAGGCGGTCCTGCTGCCCGACACGGCACTGCACACGGCGGCCTGGATCCCCCAGCTGGAGGAGGCGCTCGGCAAGCCGGTCCTCACGGCGAACCAGGTGACAGCCAGGGAAGGGCTCCGGCTGCTCGACGTCACGGTCCGCGCACCGGCCCTGGGCACGCTCTTCTCCTGACGTGCGTGCGGCCCGCCCGGCGGGGCGAGCCGCTCCGGCCCCGCCCCGCCGGGCCACCAGCCGGTGGCCGGGCGGGCCGGGACCGGTGGCCGGGAATAGCGCGCCGCCGCGCCGGGTTGGCCCCGGCGTACGTGCAGGTAGCGCAGGCGCGTCTTCCCGGCCTGCGGACGATGGAGGAGGCGGGCCGCCCGTGGCCGACGAAGGCACCGACGACATACGCGGCGAAGCGAGGGGCACCGCGCCCGTGCCGCTCTCCGTGCTGGACTTGGCGACGGTCGGGGAGGGCTTCACCGCCGGAGACGCCCTCCGCACCTCCACCCGCATCGCCCAACTGGCGGA
This sequence comes from Streptomyces gossypii, assembly GCF_025165795.1. Lineage (GTDB taxonomy): Bacteria > Actinomycetota > Actinomycetes > Streptomycetales > Streptomycetaceae > Streptomyces > Streptomyces gossypii. The sequence continues at coordinate 286,211 of NZ_JAJAGO010000006.1, read as the reverse complement.
GCAGCGCGGCTTCACCCGCTTCTGGGTGGCCGAGCACCACTCGATGCCGGGTGTCGCCAGCTCCTCCCCCGCGGTGATCCTCGCCTATCTCGCCGCGCGCACGGAGCGCATCCGGCTGGGCTCCGGCGGCGTCATGCTGCCCAACCACGCCCCGCTGGTCATCGCCGAGCAGTTCGGCACGCTGGAGGCGCTGGCCCCCGGCCGCGTCGATCTGGGGCTGGGCCGGGCGCCCGGCACGGACGGCGCGACCGCCGCCGCGCTCCGGCGCGGCGACAGCACGCGCGAGGGAGCCGACGAGTTCCCCCAGCAGCTCGCCGAACTGACCCACTTTCTGGACGGCGACTTCCCCCAGGCCCACACGTACTCCCGCATCCACGCAGTCCCCGGCCCGGTGCAGGGCGGCACCGCACGGCCGCCGGTGTGGCTCCTCGGCTCCTCCGGCTTCAGCGCGCGGCTCGCCGGTTCCCTCGGCCTGCCCTTCGCCTTCGCGCACCACTTCTCGGCCGCCAACACCCTTCCCGCGCTGGAGCTCTACCGCGAAACCTTCCGCCCGTCCGCGGTGCTGGCGGAGCCGTACGCGGTGATCGGCGTCTCCGCCCTGGCGGCGGAGGAGGAGGCGGAGGCCCATCGGCAGGTGCTCACCGGCGCGCTGTCCATGCTGCGGCTGCGCACCGGGCGCCCGGGGCTGATCCCGACGCCCGAGGAGGCGGAGGACTACGCCTTCAGCCCCATGGAGCGTGACTTCGTGGACGGCTGGCTGGGCAACATCATCAAGGGCACACCGGACGCGGTACGGGAGGGGCTGGACGCGCTCGTGAAGCGCACCGGAGCGGACGAGCTGATGATCACGGCCAACGCCCACACCCCGGACATCCGAGTCCGCAGCTACGAACTCATCGCGAACGCCTACGCCATGCCCTGAGGGCTCATCCCGTAATCCCGTGATCCACCAGGGATCACGGGACAGCTCTTAGAGCCCCTGACAGAATGGGCGGTCGATCAGCTTGCGGCGTCTGGTGCGTGCGCTCGCAAGGCGGAGGATCGTCCTCGTACTGGGCGTACATGGACGACTCCGACAACGCGGCGAGCGCGCGTGCCAGGCGTCGCAAGCCGACCGCCCATTCTGTTAGGGGCTCTTAGCCCACCTGCCCCTCTTCCCGCGCGCCCGCGCTGCCGCGCGGGGTCCGACGACGGCCGCACCCCCGCCGGGCTGATGGGGGTGGCGGCCGGTGGCCGCCACCCCCGTGCCGCCGCCGCGGCGCGCAGCCACCGCGAACTGGGTCCGGCGGAATCCGCGACGGCGGGAACCGGGCGTACGGCTCACCCCAGGAGCGCCGTGATTCCCTCAGGTGCCATCGGCCTGGCGTAGTACCAGCCCTGCCCCGAGTCGCAGCCGATCCGCCGCAGCCGTTCCGCCTGGGCCTGGCTCTCCACGCACTCGGCCGTCACGGTGAGACCGAGCTTGTGTGCGAGCTGCACGAGGGCCGTGACGATCGTCTCGTCGGCGGGGTTCAGATGCCGGGCGGTACGGAAGCCGCGTACGAAGGTGCCGTCCAGCTTCAGGGTTCGTACCGGAAGGCGGCTGAGGTAGGCGAGGTTCGAGTAGCCGGTGCCGAAGTCGTCGATGGCGATCCGGACGCCCATCTCGCTGAGCGCGTGCAGCGCCTGGAGCGGGCGCCCGGCCGAGCCCATCACCGCCGATTCGGTCAGCTCCAGCTGGAGCAGGTCGGAGGGCACGCCGGTCTGCTCCAGGATGCGCTGGACGTCCGTGACCAGATCGGAGTCCCAGACCTGACGTACGGCCACGTTGACGCTGACGAAGACCGGCCGTCCGGGGTGTGCGTCCAGCCAGCGGCGTGCCTGGCGGCAGGATTCGGTGAGCACCCAGCGGCCCAGCGGGACGATCGCGCCGTTCTCCTCGGCCAGCCCGATGAAGCGGTCGGGGCCGAGTGTGCCGAAGCGGGGGTGGCGCCAGCGCACCAGGGCCTCCACGCCCTGCAGCGTGTCGTCCCCGAAGTCCATGATGGGCTGGTACTCGAGCACGAACTCGCCCCGTTCGACCGCCGGGCGCAGCGTGCTGGTGAGCGCCTGCCGTGTCATGCGGTGGGCGTTGCGCTCCGGGTCGAAGAGCGTCCAGCGGGCCTTGCCGTCCGCCTTCGCCCAGTAGAGCGTGGTGTCGGCGGCCTGCATGAGCCCCGTCGCGCTGGTGCCTGCGGATTCCCGTTCCAGTACGCCGATGCTGGCGGAGACCGCGAGGCGCTGGCCGCCCAGCTCGAAGGGCTGCTGGAGGGCGAGCAGCACGGTCTGGGCGAGCCGGGTGAGCTGGTCGGTCCCGGTCGAGCCCTCCACCAGCAGTGCGAACTCGTCGCCGCCCAGCCGCGCCACCAGGTGGCCGCCCTCCTCGCCGCAGCGCAGGAGCCGCTGGGCGACCGCGTCGAGCAGTTGGTCGCCGACCGGATGGCCGAGGGTGTCGTTGACGGCTTTGAAGCCGTCCAGGTCGAGGTAGCACAGCCCGATCCGTCCGGTGGCGGATTCGGAGAGGGCGGCGGAGAGCCGTTCGAAGAACAGCGTGCGGTTGGGCAGCCGGGTGACCGGGTCGTGCATCTGGAGGTGGCGGAGCCGCTGCTGGAGGGCGCGCCGCTCGCTGATGTCGACGACGGACAGCAGCGCCTCTCCGCGGCGGGGATCCGCTTGGCGCACGGTCGGGGCGACGGTGATCTCGGCCCACAGGGGGTGTCCGTCGGCGTGCTTGAGCCGCCGTGTGCAGGACATCTCCGGAGCACGTCCGCGCAGCGCCTCCTCGTAGTCGCCGTGCGCGCGGGAGTCCAGGTCGAGTCCGGGGAGGCCCGCCACGGGGGCGGCGATCAGACCGTCCGGAGCGGCACCGAGCAGGCGTTCGAGCGCGCGGTTGGCGCTGCGTACGTGGCCATGGCCGTCGAGCACGGCCATGGCGGTGTGGGCGGCGTTGAAGGCGGCCCGGAAGTCGCTCTCCCGGGGACGGGTCTCCTCACTTTCCGTGAGGGTGTGCGCTGGTGTGGTCGAAGCCTCGTGCGAGGCTTCGCCTGGTCCGTCGGAGGGTCCGTTCACCGATCACTCCTGCGGTCACTCGTCGCGTGCGGACCAATCGAGCGACCGACCGTAGGCCATCCGGAGGCAGATCCGCGCTGGAAATGTGGCGATCATAGAGGTTCGTGCGGTACGCGATCCAGCCTCCGGGCGGTACTTCTGACACTCGGTCGAGTGTTGTCGGAGGTACGCACGAAAGAGAATGATCGATTCTGCACCGCAGCCGGAAGTGAGTGGTCAAGCACGACCAGAACTACTCCGAGTAATCATATTGTGGGTGACCCAACCGGCGTAGCCAAATACGGCGAAAACAGAGTAAAGAAGACATCGTGGGTGAGAACCGTAGCTTCCCACCCCGCGAGGTCCACACGTGGCGCGATCGGCTGTACCCGAGGGGGTGGCCCGGCGACGCCCGTGGCGGCGTACCGCGTGCGTGCTCAACTCGTTGACGGCCATCGTCTGGACGGCGCTCGCCGCCGGACCGTCCACCGCCGCGGCCGTGGTGGGCTCCTGCGCCCTCCCGCGCACCGGCGCCCACCACTCCGAGGGGCTCGACACCTGGAACTCCGACTACCCGCGGCCCGTCCGCCCTCTCGACGCGCTGATGCTCTTCCTCTCGTTCCCGGACCGGGAGCCCTCCGTGACCACGGACGCACTGGTCGCCGATCACTTTCCGGTCACCTCGGACTTCTTCGCCCGCGCCTCCTACGGCCGCCTGGAGCTGCGGCCCCGGCCTCGGGAAGTCTGGGTCCCGATGCCGGCCCCCTCCACCGCCTACGGAATACGGCGGGACTGGGACGCCGAACTGCGCACCGCCTTCCTGCGCGACGCCGTGGCGACTGCCGACCCTCTGGTGGACTTCGGCGACTACGACCTCGTCTATCTGGTGGCTGACCCGCACGCCCCGGGGGTGAACTCGGATGCCACCAAGGTGGTGAACTTCGACGAGCCCATGGTTGTCGACGGCACGGAGATACGGCGCATCGTCACCGTCTTCGAACAGCACCCGCCCGACCGGAACGTCCTCGCCCATGAGACCGGGCACGTCTTCGACCTGCCCGACCTCTACCGCCGTCCCGGCGACGGCAAGGGCGACTGGGACACCCATGTGGGGGACTGGGACCTGATGGGCAGCCAGTTCGGACTGGCCCCCGACCTCTTCGGCTGGCACAAGTGGAAGGTGGGCTGGCTCCGGTCGTGGAACGTGGACTGCGTACCCGCGGAGTCCGGCACCACCTGGCACACGCTGCGGCCGCTCGGCGCGCCGATGGGGGCCGCGGCCGGTCCGGGCGGTGACGCCCGCCTGATCGTGGTCCGTACCGGCACCTTCGAGGCGCTGGCGATCGAGGCGCGCACCCCCTTGGGGAACGACGCCGGGATGTGCGGCGAGGGAGTGCTGCTCTACCGGGTCCGGGCCGACGCGGCCTCGGCGGACGGCCCGGTGCAGGTGATCGACGGACATCCGGACAGCGAGGGCTGCCAACCCGACTCCGTCTATCCGCCGCTCGCGGACGCGACGCTGAAAGCGGGTGAGAGCTACGACACGGATGCGGGCGGGGGAGTGCGGGTGGAGGTCGGCGAGCCCGCGACGGGCGGCGGCTGGGATGTGAAGGTGACCAGGGGGGAGCGGCAGTGAGGACGGGAGACGCGGAAGGCCCCCTCGTCTGCACGAGGGGGCCTTCGCTGTCTGTGCGCCGTCAGGGACTCGAACCCCGGACCCGCTGATTAAGAGTCAGCTGCTCTAACCAACTGAGCTAACGGCGCCTGCTGACGTTGTAGACCCTAGCATCAGGATCCCGCGTAGTGAAAATTGGTTCTCCCCCCGCCGCCACCGCCCCCACCTGCACGGGAGGAGCGGAGGGTACGCACGCAGGCCCAGAGCAGCAGTTCCGGGCCAGGCAGCCACGGATGCCGTACGCCGGGGGGCACCAGCCAGCGGGAGGGTCCTGCGGGGAGACGGCAGGGCGGCGCCTCCCCGGCCGAGGCGTCCGGGATCAGGGCAGGCACGGTCACCGCGTCGCCGAGTCCGTGGCACAGCAGCGGGGGGAACGCCGCCCCCTCGGCGTCGCTGCGCCACTCCTCCCAGCGCAGCAGGGCGGGCAGCCGGTCCGCGGTGCCGGGCGCCGCGAACAGCAGCAGCCGCCCGCGGTGAACGGCGACCGGTCCGCTGCCGCGCCCCCGGGACCAGAGGCAGTCCAGCAGCGCGCGCCCCTGGTGTGCCGGGGTGCTCGCCACATCGAAGACGGAGCCGCACGGCAGCACGCTGGGTGCACCGGGGCGGAGCGCCCACAGGGCGTGGACACTGCGGGGGAAGCGGCTGGCGGAGGCCAGCCAGTCGGCACCCTCGGGGGTGACGGGTGCGGCGGGGGCGACGTTCGCTGCGGGGCCGACGGGATCGCTCATGACGAACAGGTCTACCCGTCTCCTCGGAGGGAATTCCATGAATCGCCGGAAACCGGGACGGGGCGGAGTGCGTTCGGGTACTCTCCGCGTTCGCCCGCACCCCCTCCGTGGTGCTTGGGGCAGAGGTCAGGCGCGCTTCCCCAGCAGCTCGCGGCCGAACTCGATCATTTTGCGGGCGTAGTCCTCCGTCCAGTCCGCGCGCTGGGCGATCACGTCGTCGGGCAGCCGGTCGAACCGCTTGGGGTCGGCGAGCTGCGCCGCGGCTATCGCCTGGAACTCCATCGCGCGGTCGGCAGCCGCCCGGAACGCCAGTGTCAGTTCGGTCGAGCGTTCCAGCAGCTCACGCGGGTCCTCCAGCGAATCAAGATCGAAGAAGTGCTCGTCGTCGGGCGCCGGCGCCGCAGGTTCGTAGAGCAGCGGTGCGGGGCGCCGGAAGCGCGGCGTGCCGCCGGGCTGGTCGGGAGCCGTGTGCGGCTCTGGCATAGGAGGACCTCCAGGTTCGGGTGCCGCCGTCCATTGTCGCGCGTCGCGCAAGCCCCCGGGATGGGGCGTGGATCCGAACGGCGACGGCAGCGACGGCAGCCAGACCTCGGGTCAGCGCGCCGCGGGCTCGGAGGCGTCGGCCGGCCCGGACGCCCCGCCGTGCTCGGGACTGCTGACGCTGCGCGGGGTCTGCGCCCCGCGCTGGAGCACGATCCCCGACCCCGACGAGTACAGGCCGGGCCACAGCCGCATCCCCGCCCGTACCCCAACGACCCGCACCGCCGCGATACGCAGCGCCTCCGCGCCGCGTATCGCCGGACGGGCCAGCGCCGCGCCCAGGCCCATCACCGCCACACCGGCGGCGGCGTCCAGGAAGTAGTGGTTGGCGGTGCCCATCACCACGATGACGATGCACAGCGGGTAGGCGACCGCCAGGACGCGCAGCCAGGGTGACGGGCGGCCGTACCGCCACAGAGCCACCCCGCACCACAGTGCCCAGCCGACATGGAGGCTCGGCATCGCCGCGTACTCGTTCGTCAGCCCGCCCAGCCCCTGCGGCGCGCTGGCCTCGGCGCCCCACCAGCCGTAGTCCCCGTACTGCGCCATGGTGTCCGTGAAGCCGTACGCGGCGTCCAGCAGCCGGGGCGGGCAGGTCGGATAGAGGATGAAGCCGACAAGGCCGATCAGCGTGGAGGTCATCAGCCAGCTGCGCAGCGCGCGGTAGTGGGCGTGGTGGCGCTTCCAGACCCAGACCAGCACCGCCGGGGTCACCAGGTAGTGCAGCGTGGCGTATATGTAGTCGGACGGTATGCCCAGCCACGCCTCGGCGGTGAAGAGGCGGTTCAGCGGGTGCTCGAAGTTCAGCCGCAGATCCTGTTCGAGTCTGAGGATCGCGAGGCCGTGGTCCACCGCCTCCGACGCGTCGCCACGTGCGAGGAGCCGGCCGGCGGAGTAGAGCGAGTAGATCAGGATGATCACCGGCAGCTCCGTCCACCAGCGAGGTCGGTGGCCCTGGTGCATCCGATCGCTCTCCCACGGTCGTTACGGTTGGGCGGCGGGCGTCTGACCGGGTGGCGTACGCCGTGAGAAAGGACGCTGCCGTCAACCGAGTGGTTGACGGCTGGGGCGTGTTTCTCGGATCGCCGCAGGCCGGCGGCGATCCGAGAAAAACGCCCCAAGCCGAAGTGATGAGGTACCGGGGTGGTCCCGGGCGATTCCGGGCGGTTGACGGGGTGTTCCGCACCCCGAGGCGAGAGATGGAGAGAGTCGATGGCAGCGCGCATCATGCTGGTCCGGCACGGCGAGACGGAGTGGTCGGCGACCGGACGGCACACGGGCAGGACCGATGTCCCGCTGCTGGAGGAGGGGCGGCGGTCGGCGAAGCTGCTCGGCGAGCGCCTGCGCGGCGCGCCGTGGCACGGACTGCCGGACGCCGAGGTCCGCAGCAGCCCGCTGGTGCGGGCACGCGAGACCTGCCGGCTGGCGGGCTTCGGCGACCGGGCTGAAGACTGGGACGCGCTGATGGAGTGGGACTACGGCGCCTACGAGGGCCTCACCACCGAGGAGATCAGGGAGCAAGCCGGAGCGGACTGGTTCATCTGGCGTGACGGCGTCGCGGACGGCGAGCATCTCGGCGCGCTCGCGGCACGGGCCGACCGCGTCGTGGAGTGGGCCCGTTCGGCCGACCGCGATGTGCTCGTCTTCGCGCACGGTCATGTGCTGCGGATGCTCGGCGCCCGGTGGCTCGGCTACGAGCCGGCGTTCGCCGCGCGCATCCGGCTGGATCCGGTGTCCCTGTCCATCCTCGGCTGGGCCTACGACGCGCCCGCCATCGAACGCTGGAACGACACCGGCCATCTGGGCTGAGAGCCCTTCGAGTGACGTCGGGCCGGGCGGCCCCGCAGCCGATCAGCGTTGCGGTGGGAGGAAGAGCGGACGAACCGGGGGCGGTTCCGTGCCGTGCTCCGGTGACGGGCGCGGCTTGCGCAGGAAGGCCGCGACCGCGGGCTCGCCCCGGTACGGCTCGAGCCGCCGGGCCGCCGTCGCGATCATGGCACGGATGCGGGTGGAGCGCACCGGAGAGGTCCTGGAGGCGGCCCCGGTCCTGGAGGCGGCCCCGGACCTGGAGGCGGGGGCGGTCCTGGAGGCGGCCCCGGGGGCGGACCCTTCGCCCGGCGGCAGGTCCGCCGCACCCGCGGGCGTGTCGCCGAGCAGCTCCAGCGCCTCCGACGCTGCGGCGGCAGCCTCCTCCGGCTGGCGCCGGGCGGCCAGATCGCCCGCCAACTCAGCGGTGAACAGCGCCCTGTTGCGCAGAAAATGGGGATCCTGGAGGGCGACCGCCCGCCGCGCGTGGCTGATCGCCGCGTCCCAGACCCCCAGCGCGGACCAGCACTGGGCCTCGAGCCCCTCCAGTTCGGCCTCGCCGAAGAAGGTCATCCAGCCCGGGTCCGCGTCGGAGGAGCCCCGTGCGTACAGCGTGCGGGCGTGGCCGAGCGCCGCCAGGCACCCCGTACGGTCACCCATACCGGCCCAGCCGCCCGCCTCGCGCAGCGCGAGCAGCGACAGCAGGCGGGCCGAGCCCAGCTGCCCGGCCGCGCGTGCCCCGGCCTGCGCCGCCCATACGGCCTCACGGGGGCGCCCCGCGTCCCGGGCCAGGAAGGCGCTGTTGCAGAAGGCGTGCGCCTCGACCGCCGGATCGGCGGCGATCCGCGCGGTGGCGAGTGCTTCGGCGTAGTGCGAGCGCGCGTCGTCGAAGCGGCGCGAGTCGTGCGCCAGCCAGCCCACAGAGAGGGCGAGTTCACCCACGCCCGCGTGCAGCCTCTCGGAGACCGCGCGGCTGCGCGCACCGACGTCGAGCAACTCGTAGGCGCCGCGCAGCGAATCGCAGGCGCGGGCATAGAGATCGTCGGCGCCCTGCCGGTCGTCCAGCAGCCGGATGTGCCGTACGGCCCGCTCCACCGCCCCGACCTCGGCCGCCCCGACCCGTTCGGGGCGGGCGGAGGCGGCCGTGCCGTCGGTTCGCCCGAGGGGCTTGGGCGCGGCACCGCTCAGTGAGACTGCTGCCAGGGCGACCGGGCCGCCGGTCATGAACGCGCGACGTAGCACGTCGCTCTCCTCGTCGATCGCGGACTGCTCGTGGATCTCGGGCTCGGGGTGGACGGGGCCGGGCGTGTGGCTGTCGGGCTCTTCCGGGGAGGAGGGACGTCCGTGCTCCGGGACGGGTTGAGTACGGCGCGTCGGTGCGGACGGGGGCACGTGCTCACCTCCGCACGCCCCTTGGGCGCGCGCGGCACGGCCGCGGACTGACTCCCGGGGTGCGAAGCCCATGTCCGCGAGCGTGCAGCCCGGGAACATGTGCAGGAACACCCGCTCGTACGCGTAGTTCGGACACCGGATCTCTCCGGCCTCCACCCGCCCGACGTAGCGGGCGTCACAGCACACCCGCTCGCCGATCTCCCGCGCCGACCTGCGGACGGCAGCCGCGAACTCGCCCGGTGAGAGGCGGCCACGCAGCTGGCGGAAGGCCGAGTTGGGCCCCTGGGGTGGACCCGGTGACGTAGATGGTGACGACGCCATGGCGGGACCGTACCGGCTGTGACGGGACTGCCACGCAGGGTTTGGCCACAAAAGGGAGATCTCTCCCGCGATCTGCCATGAACTGCCATCCTTTGCAGCGTTCCGCCGCCGTAGCGGTTGACGCGCTGAGGCGTTGGACTGTGCACATCGACTGCGGAGGAGTGGTCCCCTTGCTGGACACCGGAGTAGCTGCTGCGTACGGAGCGGGTACCGGCGTCGCGCCCGGCCTCGGGGAGCCCTGCGACCTGGTGACCGTGCCGGTCCGGCAGGGCCTGGAGGCCGTGGACATCCTGCGACTGCGTGCCGGAGTCGGCCCCGTGCTGCACGACGGGGCCTGCGACACGCTCGGCTTCCTGGTGCCACCCGGCACGGCGGCGGGCTGGGACGTACCCGGCAGCGCCTGCACGTCGACGTACGGGAACGTGCACGGAAGCGGGGACCTGAGCGACGACGCCGGCGGCGACGCGAGCGGCGGCGGAAGCAGCCGGACGCCAACATCCGGCGTCGGCTGGCTGGTGCCGCCGGAGGGCGCGTACACGCGGGCCACCGAGCCGTCCCGGCTTCGGGCGGCCCTCGGCCAGGCCGCCCGTACGATCGAGGCCGTCGACCGCTCCCGCTAGGCCCTGTCCGGGCGATCTTCTCGGGCCTGCGACGCCCGGCATCCGTCCCCTCGGCCCTGCGGGCCAGGGGAGCCCCCATCCTCGCTGCGTTGTCGGAGTCGCCCGAGTAGCCCACTACGAGGGCGATCCTCCGCCTTGCGAGGCGTCCCCTGCCTGCGGCGTGGAGACCCCATGCACCGGACGCCGCGAGCTTCCCGGCAAACCTCCCCGGCCACAGCACTGGGGCCGGTCGGCGGACGAGGACGGATGTCGCGGTGCGGTGGTCGTCTGCGCCGCCGGACTCTGTCCGGTGTGGTTGCCCGCCGTGGCGGCGGAAGATTCCCGGGGCCGGGGCCGGGGCCGGGGCCGGGGCCGGGGCCGGGCCCCAGGCCCGGCTCGTACGGATCCGGCTCATAATGGCCACGTGGCCAAGAACAGACGCACCCGGCAGAGCGGTGAGGCGCCAGGTGCGCGGCGGACCAGGCAGCGCCGGGAGCCGCTCAGCGAGCAGGTCGACGGCGGGCTGGCCCGGCTTGAGCCCGATCCGGACCGGCCGCACGGCTGGACACTGCTGCTGGACGGCGCCCCGCAGTCGCATGTCGACCTCGACGACCCCGCCTATCTCGACTTCGCCTACCAGCGCAGGCTCGGCCATGTCATCGACCTCGCAGCGCCGCCCGGACGGCCCGTACGCGCGCTCCACCTCGGCGGCGGCGCGCTCACCCTCGCCCGCTACACCGCCTTCACCCGGCCCCGCTCCACCCAGCAGGTGGTGGAGCTGGACGGCGCGCTGGTGGGGCTGGTGCGGCGCGAGCTTCCCTGGGACGGCGGCTGGCGGATACGGGTGCGCACCGGCGACGCCCGGGCCGCGCTGGCACGCATCCCCGACGGCTGGGCGGACCTGGTCATCTGCGATGTCTTCGACGGAGCCCGCACCCCGGCCCATCTGACGAGCGGCGAGTTCCTCACCGAGGCCCGCCGCACGCTCGGGCCGCACGGCTGCTACGCCGCCAACCTCACCGACGGATCGGGCTCGGGGTCATCCGCCGGCGCCGGCTCCGGGCAGGGTTCGGGCGCCGCGCCGCCCCTCGCACATCTGCGGGCGCAGACGGCAACCGCACAGGCGGTCTTCGGCCAGGCGTGCCTGATCGCTGATCCGGCGGTGCTGCGCGGGCGGCGCTTCGGCAACGCGATACTGCTCGCCGCCGACCACGAACTGCCGCTCGCCGAGCTGACCCGGCGTACGGCGGCGGACGCGCACCCGGGCCGGGTGGAGCACGGACCAGCACTCACCGACTTCACGGGCGGGGCGCGCGCGGTGAGCGACGCGACGGCCGTACCGTCCCCAGCGCCCCCGGCGACGGCTTTCGGTTAGGGCGGCAGCGGCAGCCTCAGCCCAGCCCAGCAGCCCAGCCCAGCCGTAGCCCCAGTCGCAGCGCTTTCCGCGAGCGCAGACGCGGGCTCCCGCGCGGTGGCCGCGCGGGAGCCGGTGCCGTTCGGCCGTCGTTCAGCCCTCCGGCAGTGCCGGGATCTCTCCCGTGCGAGCCAGTTCCGCGTACCAGCGGGCACTGGACTTGGGAGTGCGCTGCTGCGTCTCGAAGTCGACGTACACCGTGCCGAACCGCTTGCCGTAGCCGTACGCCCACTCGAAGTTGTCCAGCAGCGACCACAGGAAGTAGCCCCGCACGTCGGCGCCCTCGTCAATGGCCTTCAGGATCGCGTGGAAGTGCCGTCGCAGATAGCTGATCCGCTCCGGGTCGTGCACCCGGCCATCGGAGTCCATCTTGTCGTCGTACGCGGCACCGTTCTCGGTGACGTAGAGGGGGAGTCCGGGCGCCTCGCGCGAGAAGCGGAGCAGCAGGTCGGTCAGGCCGCTGGGGTCGATGCTCCAGCCCATCTCGGTCTGCTCGCCGGGCGGCTGGTGGAAGGCGACCCGGTCGGCGGCCGGCCAGGGCGAGTGGGTGCTGTCGCCGTGCCCGTCGTGGCGCTCCACCACCTTGTCGCCGAGGACGGCCGAGACGACCGAGGGCGTGTAGTAGTTGAGGCACAGCCCGTCGAGCGGCTGCTGGATCGCGGCGAGGTCCCCGTCCCGTACGAAGGACCAGTCGGTGAGCCGTGCCGTGTCCGCGAGCAGGTCCTCGTCGTATGCCCCGTGCAGCATGGGCCCGGAGAAGACCCGGGTGGCCAGCGCGTCGATGCGGCGGGCCGCGTCCTTGTCCGCCTCCGAGTCGGAGTGCGGGCGTACGGCTGCCGGGTTGAGGCTCACCGTCACCCTGGCGCTCGCGGGCAGGGTCTCGCGGAGCACCTGTGTGCTCAGCCCGTGGGCGAGGTTGAGGTGGTGCGCGGCGCGCAGGGCGTCGGCCGGGTCGGTGCGGCCGGGGGCGTGCACGCCGGAGCCGTAGCCCAGGAAGGCGCTGCACCAGGGCTCGTTGAGGGTGGTCCACATCTGGACCCGGTCGCCGAGGGCTTCGGCGACGAGGAGCGCGTAGTCGGCGAACCGGTACGCGGTGTTCCGCTCGGGCCAGCCGCCCGCGTCCTCCAGATCCTGCGGGAGGTCCCAGTGGTAGAGCGTCAACAGCGGGGTGATGCCCTTGGCCAGCAGCTCGTCGACGAGCGAGCGGTAGAAGTCCAGACCGCGCTGGACGGCGGGGCCGCGTCCGGTGGGCTGCACGCGGGACCAGGAGACGGAGAAGCGGTAGCCGGACATGCCCAGTTCGGACATCAGTGCGACGTCGTCGCGGAAGCGGTGGTAGTGGTCGCAGGCGATGTCGCCCGTGTCGCCGCCCGCGGTCTTGCCCGGGGTGTGGGAGAAGGTGTCCCAGATGGACGGAGTGCGCCCGTCCTCCCGGGCGGCGCCTTCCACCTGGTAGGCGGCGGTGGAGGTGCCCCAGAGGAAGTTCGTGGGGAACCGTACGGAGGGGTCGGTCATGGAAGCGCTCCCATTTGTCGACAGTAGGAACAGTGAGGGGGTGGCAGGGGGCGAGGGCCGGGGCGGGAGAAGGCAGAGGGGACGGGCCGCGCGGGAGGCGCAGTGATCAGCCCTTGACCGCCCCCTGCATGATGCCGCCGACGATCTGCTTGCCGAACAGTGCGAACGCGATCAGCAGTGGCAGAGTGCCCAGCAGCGCGCCGGCCATGATCACCGATTGGTCGGGGATGTATCCCTGGCCGAGTCCGGTGAGCGCCACCTGCACCGTGGGGTTCTCCTGGGTCAGCGCGATGATCGGCCAGAAGAACTCGTTCCACGCCATCACGAACGTCAGCATCCCCAGTACGGCCATCGCGGGGCGTGCCACGGGGAAGACGATGTGCCAGACGATGCGCAGGCTGTGCGCGCCGTCCATCCGGGCGGCCTCGATCAGCTCCGTCGGCAGGGCGTTCACAAGATACTGCCGCATGAAGAAGACACCGAAGGCGCTCACCATCATCGGCAGGATGACCGCCTGCAGCTGGTTGGTCCACTCCAGCTCGGCGATCGCCATGAACAGTGGGACGACGCTGAGCTGAGGCGGCACCATCATCGTGCCGATCACGATGACGAGCAGGAAGTTCTTGGCCCGGAAGCGCAGTTTGGCGAAGGCGAATCCGGCAAGTGTCGCGAAGAGCACGGTCGAGAGGGCGATCGAGCTCGACACGATCGTCGTGTTCAGCAGCGCCTTGCCCATGTTCGCGTCGGTCCAGGCGGTGCTGAGGTTGTCGAAGAGATTGCCGCCGAACCAGAACGGCGGCGGGGTCTCGGCGAGTCGGGAGTTGTCGCGCGAGGCGGCGATCGCGGTCCATACGAGAGGGAAGAGCGAACCGAGGGAGAAGACGATCAGGATCGCGTAGGTGATCCGGCCGCCATGCAGATGTTTTCCGGCGCGTTGAGCCATGGCGTACCGCCTCACTGACTTTTCTGGAGCCGGCGGCTGATCAGCCAGTTGACCAGGCCGATCACCACCAGGATCAGGAACATCGTCCAGGCGATGGCGGAGGCCCGGCCGAGATGGAAGTTGAACCAGCCCTGTTCGTAGAGGTAAAGCCCCAGGGTCTGGAACTGATGCCTGTTGCCGCCGGTCTGCGTCCCGCCGAAGAGCAGGGGTTCACCGAAGAGCTGGGTCGCCCCGATGGTGGAGACGATGACGGTGAAGAGGATCGTCGGGCGCAGCGCGGGAATCGTGACATGGATGAACTGCTGCCAGCGGGTGGCACCGTCGAGTGCGGAGGATTCGTACAGGTCGTTGGGAATCGCCTGCATCGCCGCCAGATAGATCAGCGTGTTGTAGCCCGTCCAGCGCCAGATCACGATCGTGGACACCGCGAACTGGGAACTGAAGGTTCCGTTCCGCCAGTCGATATTGTCGATTCCCACGGAACCGAGTGCCCAGTTGATCATCCCGTAGTCACGTCCGTAGAGCATCGCGAACACCAGGGTGGCGGCGGCCACCGAGGTTGCGTACGGCGTGAGCACGGCGATCCGGAAGAACATCGATCCGCGCAGCTTGTAATTGAGCAGATGTGCCAGTCCGAGTGCCATCAGCAGCTGCGGAACGGTGGACATCACTCCGATGGTGAAGGTGTTCCGCAGCGCCAGCCAGAAGAACTCGTCCTCCCACAGGCGGGAGAAGTTGTGCATTCCGGCCCATTCCATGTGGGTCGGATCGTGCAGCGAGACCCGGTGGAGCGAGGCCCAGCCCGTGTAGAGCAGCGGGAAGAGCCCGAAGGCGGCGAAGAAGAGAAAGAACGGCGAGAGGAAGAGATAGGGGCTCCAGCGGGTGTCCCGCTGATAGCGCCGGCTGCGCCGGGCGGCCTTGCGTTCCTCTGGGGAGAGTTTCCCCGGTGCGGGCGAGGGTCCGGGCTTGCGGGCCCGAAGTCGCGGCCGGGCCGCGCCCCCCGGGGAGGCGGGGGGCGCGGCGTCTTGGTGTTCGGTGGTCATGCGGCGGCCGCCCCGGTCACGAATCGAGTGCGTTGTCGATCGACTTCACCGCGGCGTTCCAGCCGTCGTCCGGTGATGAGCCGTTCTCCACCTGCCGGATGCCCTCGGCGATCTTCTCGTTGATCAACTGGTCCTTCGGGCCCAGGATGGAGATCGGGATGTCCTTGGCCGCGTCGGAGAAGATCGTTCCGATCGGTGCGTCGCCGAAGTACTCGTGCGTGGCGTCCTTGACTTCGGGCAGGTCGAAGGCCGTCTGGGAGCTGGGGAAGCTTGCCTGCTTCTGGAAGAGCTTCGCCTGCTGCTGCGGAGCGGTCAGCCAGGTGGCCAGCTTGACGGCCTCGTCCTTGTTCTTCGCCGCTTCGGGTACGGAGAGGAACGACCCGCCCCAGTTGCCGGGCTTCGGGGCAGCGGCGACGTCCCACTGGTCCGCGCTCTTCTCGCCCGCGTTCTCCTTGATGTGACCGAGCATCCAGGGCGGACAGGCGACGGTGGCGAAGTCGCCGTTGGCGTACGCCTGGTTCCAGCCGGTGTCGAACTGCAGGAGCTTGGACGTCATGCCGCCCTCTGCGGCCCGCATCGCCAGATCCCAGGACTCCTTGACGGACGCGCTCTCCTTGAAGATCACGTCGCCGTTCTTGTCGTAGTTCTTCTTCGCGTAACTGTTGATGGCTCCGTTGTAGAGGCCCGCGGCGCTGTCCATGTAGTTGGTGCCCTTGGGCGCCTTCTTCATGTACGTCTCGCCCGCGTCCACATACTTCGACCAGTCACCGGCCCACAGCTCGCTCACCTCCTTCCGGTCCGTGGGCAGCCCGGCCTCCTTGAAGAGGTCCTTGCGGTAGCAGATCGCCATCGGTCCGATATCGGTGCCCAGGCCGATGACCTTGCCGCCCTCGGCGGTCGCCTGGTTCCACTTCCACGGCAGGTAGTCCTCTTTCTCGACTCCCGACGCCTTGCCGAGGTCGACGAACTTGTCGGCCTGGATGGTGGCCAGTTCGTTGATGTTGGCGACTTCGATGGCCTGGATGTCCTGTACACCGCTGTTCGCGGAGAGGCGGTTCAGCAGCGCGGGGTAGTAGTCCTCGTTCCGCTCGGTGGAGCTCTCCTTGATGGTCACATGGGGGTTGAGCTTCTCGTATTCGTCGTAGAGACCGGCCTGCTTGTAGCCGAAGACTCCGAAGACGCCGACGGAGACGGTGACCTTCTCCCCGTCACCGCCCGAACTGTCGCTGTCGGAGGAACAGCCCGCGAGCAACCCGGCGCTGAGTGCGGCGGATATGCCCAGCGCGGCCAGGCGGAATGAGGATGAGCGGGTTCTGCTGAGGTGCATCGCGACCTCCCGTGCGTACGGGACATGAAGGGATGGAGTGGCATGGTGCGCTTTGGGAGCGCTCCCACACGTTGATGCGTTGAAGAGTTGCGGACCATGGGCGGGGTGTCAAGGACTGCGACACGGATTCGCCCCGAACGAGATGTAGTTGAATGAAACCGACGTCGGGCATGGGGGCAGGTGAGGTGTGTATGGGAGCGGTACGCGGGCGCCGCGTGGTCAGACCCACGCTGGAACAGGTCGCCGTCCGGGCGGGGGTCGGCCGCGGTACGGTGTCCCGTGTCATCAACGGCTCACCCCTCGTGAGTGACCGTACGCGCGCCGCAGTCGAGGCCGCCGTCGCCGAGCTGGGTTACGTGCCCAACCGTGCCGCGCGTGCCCTCGCCGTCGGCACCACGGACGCGATCGCGCTCGTCGTGCCCGAGCCCCAGACGCGCCTCTTCTCCGAGCCCTACTTCTCCGGCATTCTGCGCGGCGTGAGCGCGGAACTCGCCGACACGGACATGCAGTTGCTGCTGACTCTTGTACGCGATCAGCGCGAGCGCGAGCGCTTCGAGCAGTTCGTCTCGGCGCACCGGGTCGACGGCGTGCTGCTGGTCTCCGTGCACGGCGACGATCCGCTGCCCGACCTGCTGGAGAGCATCGAGATGCCCGCGGTGCTCAACGGCCGCCGCTCCGCCGAGGAGCCGCTGGCCTACGTCGACTCGGACAACGCGGGCGGTGCCGTACTGGCCGTGGAGCATCTGATCGGGCGCGGGCGGCGTGCGATCGGGACGATCACGGGGCCGCTGGACATGTACGCTGCGAAGTGCCGACTCGACGGCTACCGCGAGGCGTTGCGGGCTGCGGGCCGGGAAGACGACGAATCGCTGATCGCCCATGGGGACTTCACGGAGGACAGCGGGCGCCGCGCCATGCGCGAACTGCTCACCCGTGCACCCCAGGTCGACGCCGTCTTCTGCGCCTCGGACGTGATGGCCGCGGGTGCCCGGATGGCGCTGCGCGAGGCGGGCCGTACGGTGCCGGGCGAGGTGGCACTCATCGGCTTCGACGACTCCTCGGTCGCCCGGCACATGGACCCGCCGCTCACGACGGTGCGCCAGCCCATCGAGGAGATGGGGCGCGCGATGGCGCGGGCGCTGCTGGACGAGATCGGGCAGCGGGCGGCGGACCGGCCCCACGCGGTGCTGCCGACGGAGCTGATCCAGCGCGAGACCACCTGAGCCGGGCAGGAGCATCACGGCTCGCATCACTCACCGTGATGTCACTCCGACGGACGGTTCCCGGGTGCGGAGAAGCGGCCGCTGTCATCTGCTCGCAGATATGAACTCAGCGACTCGACGGTCGGCAGCGGCACTGCGTCGCGTGGTCTGCGGGGCGGTGGTGACCTCACTGTTCACCGGTGGCACCTGTGGCGCGGCGGCAGCTTCGGCCACCACACCGGAGCAGCCGCACGGACACCTGCACGGCAACCTGCACGGCCACCCCCATGGTCAGCCCGCGGACACGGAACCCTATGCGGTCGGCGGCCCCTGGCAGTCGCAGCGCGCCCGCGTCTACGGCGAATGGCCCGCGGGGTCGCCGGATTCATGGTCGCGGCCGGCGGCGAACTCCCGGGTCTCCGCACCGTACGGAATCCCGGGGAACTGGAGCGCGGGCCACCACACCGGAATCGACTTCGCCGTCCCGGTCGGCACTCCCGTGCGGTCGGTCGGAGCGGGCACCGTCGTCTCCTCCCGCTACTCCGGTGATTACGGAAACATGATCATCATCCGCATGAAGGACGGGAAGTACACCTACTTCGCCCATCTCTCGAAGCGCTATGTGCGGAAGGGCGACCGGGTGAAAGCGGGCACGCTGCTCGGGAGGTCGGGCAACACCGGCCGCACCACCGGGCCTCATCTGCACTTCGAGGTCCGGGCGAAACGCGCGTACGGATCGGACGTCGACCCCGTCCCCTACCTGGCCCGGCACGGTATCCGCATCCGCTGACGCGCCTTTCGGACATGACCGGTCCCCGGCCCTGATGTGCGGGACCGGGGACCAGTGTCGGCCGGCGGCTCTGGCCGTGCGTACGGCTGCCGTCTCAGCCGTGGCGCACAGCCGTGACGCTCAGCCGTGGCGCTCAGCCGTCGGCACCGACGGAGATGCCGGTGGATGTTCCGGCGCCGCCCAGCGGCACCTCGTGATCGAGTCCGACGAACTTGCCGTCGGCCTGCCACAGCGCGGACTTCAGGAAGGCGTACTTCTCCTCGTCCCAGGTCGTCCAGTCGTGGTTGAGCAGGCCCCCCGTGTCACCGGAGTTGGGGTTCAGGCACCAGAAGGTCTGGTGGATCTCCTCCTCGACGATGAAGTCGCGGATCGCCTCCATCCACTTCTGGTTCTCGCCGCCGTCGAGCCGCCCGCCCCACTCGCCGATCAGCAGCGGTGAGGTGCCGTTCTCCTGCAGATAGAACCAGTTGGGCTGCCAGACGTCCCTGATGAGGGATGCCTTGTCCCATTCCCCTTCGAACCAGGGCTGCTGGGAGACGGCCGGCCCGTAGTCGTGCGGCGAGTAGACGAGTTGGTCCTGGTGTCCGCCCAGGTCGACCGGGTGGTCGGCGACGCCGCGCAGGTTTCCGCCCCACCAGTTGAAGTGGTAGTCGTCGCCGTTGGCGGACTGCCAGTCCGCTCCGTCGACCGGGTAGATCTCTATGCCCTCGCAGAGGATCAGCAACTCCGGGTTGATCGCCAGCATGCGTTTTCCGGCGGTCTCGCAGGCATGCTTGAAGTTGTCCTGATCCGTCGAACCGTCCCACTTGGCGCGCGGGGACTGCTGGTGCTGGCCGTGCGGCTCGTTCTTCACGTCCATCGCGAGGATGGTGTCGTCGGTCTTGTAGCGGTCGGTCACCCACTCCCAGGCGGAGTAGAAGTCCTCCGAGGTGATGCCGTCCTTCCACCACACCGGGTAGACGTGTCCGGCGTTGTCGGCCTCCGCGCTGTGCACGTCCAGCATCACCTTGATGCCGTACTCGTCACACAGCTTCAGCCAGTAGTCGAAGACCTCGAGGGTGGTCTTGCCCTCCAGTTCGGGATTGGCGTAGGTGTTGACCGCACTGGAGGTCGCGTCCTGGCCGTTCTTCCACTCCAGCAGCAACTGCGTGCTGATCGGCACCCGGAGCATGTTCATGCCCCGCTCGGCCATCGACGCGGTGAGGGTCTCGATGTTGGCGGACCACAGGCCGTGGAAGACGCGTTCGGTGGTGTTGAAGCCGAACCAGTTGGTGCCCGTCATCCACACCTCCCGGCCGTCCTTGTCGACGACTTTGCCGCCCTCGGTGTGCAGCCAGTCGTCGCCCTCGGCCGCGCGGGTCTCCCCGGCGCGGGCGGCGGGTTCGGCCGCGGAGGACGAGGAGCCGGTGAGCGGGGCCAGCAGGACCCCTGCCAGTGCGGCGGCGGTGAGACCGGCCAGCAGGCTTCTCCGGTGCCCTCTCTTTGTCCGTAAGGAGGTGCGCACTCGGGTGTTCCTTTCTGTCGGCTGTGGGGCGTGGGGTGTCGGTGGCGATCTTTTGGGAGCGCTCACACGGCGAGCGCGACGGCGGTGAGAGGGCTGCGCGACTTCTCTGTGGAGGGCCTCCGCTAGTGTGAGCGCTCCCATAGCCGTCCGGTGGTCCTTCCTCCGGAACGGCGAAGGGCAGTGAAACGGGTGGATCGTGCGAGGTGAGCCGCGCGGAAGGGTCGCATTGCGACAGGGGCATGTCAGGTGACAGCTCCACCGTCCGCGTAGGGAACGTTGCACCGGCGGTGCCGTGTGTCAACGGTTCCGGGAGGGATTCCTGCGCCGGGCACGCTGGACGTGCCCCTACGGGCCAGGCTTCCGCCCGGCCTTGACGAGTACGATCCCCACAACCGGGAGGGGCTGGTTTGAGCAGGTCCGACGGTCGGCCGGAGCGTTCCCGGCCGACGCTGGAAGAGGTAGCCGCGGCGGCAGGCGTGTCCCGTGGCACGGCCTCACGGGTCGTCAACGGCTCGCACCGCGTCAGTGACGCGACCCGGGCCAGCGTCCAGGAGGTGGTGCACCGCCTCGGATACGTACCCAACGCGGCGGCCCGCAGCCTGGTCACCCGGCGGGCGGAGTCGGTGGCCTTCATCGTTGCCGAAACCGAGTCCCGGGTCTTCCACGAGCCGTTCTTCGGCCGACTGCTCCGCGGTGCGAGCCAGGGACTCGCCGCCACCGGCCTGCAGTTGGTACTGGTGATGGCCTGGACGGCGGGCGAGCGCTCCCGCGTCGAGCGCTATGTGCACAACGGTCACGTCGACGGTGTGCTGCTCAGTTCGCTGCACGGAGACGACCCGCTGCCCGAGCGCCTCGCGGCTTCGGGCCGCCCGGTGGTGCAGGCGGGGCGGCCGTGGACGCCGCTGCGCGGGGTGGACTACGTCGACTCGGACAACGTGGGCGGCGCCCGTACGGCCACCGAGTACCTGCTCCGGCAGGGCAGGCGGAGGATCGCCACGATCGCCGGGCCGCAGGACATGGTGCCCGGCGTCGACCGGCTCACCGGCTACCGCGCCGCGCTGCGCGGCAGCCGGGCGGTGCCGTCCGGCCTCGTCGCACAGGGCGACTTCAGCCGGGAGAGCGGCGAGCGCGCGATGGAGGAACTGCTGGCCCGCAACCCGGATGTCGACGCGGTGCTGGCCGCCAGCGACCTGATGGCGCTCGGCGCCCTGCGCGTCCTGCGGGCCTCGGGGCGCCGGGTGCCCGAGGACGTCGCCGTCATCGGATACGACGACTCGGAGGTCGCCCGCAACGCTGAGCCCGCGCTCACCTCGGTCTGCCAGGACATGGAGCAGATGGGGCGGGAGATGGTGCGGCTGCTGGTCGGCAGGCTGGAGGCCGCTCCCGGGGGCGCCGGCGGGCAGGCGGGAGGCGACGGGGCGGGGGCACCGGCGCCCTCTCCGCCGCTGGTACTGCCGACGGAGCTGGTGGTACGGGCCAGCGCCTGACTCCGGTCCCGCCAGGCAGGGTCCCGCCCGGTCCCGCCCGGTCCCGCCCGGTCCGGCCCTGGCCCGTCGTCCGGCCGGCAGGACGGGGCTGCGCCCGCCTCACCGGCCTCCGAACTGGCCCGCCGCACCAGCATGCTGGCGGGCAGCGCGGTGAGCTGGGACACGAAAAAGGCCCCTGCCTCGAATCCCCAGGCAGGGGCCTTGATCAACAAGGGTGAATGACGGGACTTGAAACCGTTCCTTGAACATACTGTGACCTGCAACGATGCTGGAAACCCGGACATATGGGGGCGATCTAGTTGACGCCAGTTGACGCAGATTGACGCCCACGGACGCCAATTCGGCCCCTGTGTTCCCGTGGGAACAGGCAGCAGCCGCACAGCCCAGGTGCGCCAGAGGGTGAATGTCTTCGCCCCTTACCGCAGCGCGCATGACTGAGCCCCGGCTGATCAGGCCGGGGCTCAGCGTGGCCCCGCGCGGTCCGCCTGGGGGCAGGGTCCGCGCGGGCCGTATACGGGGTTGGCGGGTGGTCACCGGCATACCCGTCAGGACATGATCCAAAACTGATGCACGGGGTGATACTGACTTTCGATCATGGTCCGACCAGCGTGTCACGGTGCACCATTCGTCCGACCCTCCTCCGCCCTGGCTACTCCAGCAGCGCCTTGACATCGGACGCCGGATCGCCGCCGCGCGCATGGAAGCGAACCTGACGCAGGAGGGGCTGGCCGAACGGATCGGATCCAGCCGGTCGACGGTGGTGCGGATCGAGCTGGGCATCACCAGCACGCCGCTGGACCGCCTGCTGCACATCGCGCGGGCCCTGGGCGTACCGCCCGCGCAGCTGCTGCCCGACGACCAGGCGCCGGAGTGAGTCAGCGGACGGCGGCGGTGTACGCCAGCAGTCCCACCCCGCCGGCCACCACCAGCGCGAAGCAGATCCACCAGGCGGGCACACCGAAGAAGCGGGTGCCCTCGCCGTCGCCATGCGGCGGCATGCCAGCGCAGTCCGGGTCCTGGCACGTGCGCACTTCGCGGACCTTCATCGTCTACCGCCTCCGGGTTCGGATCAGGACGGCCGTCACGATACCGACCGTGAGGGGCGGTAAGGCGGCGATCATGCAGCCGGACGAGCCTCCGGCTGCTCCCTGGTCTCCGCCGGGGCCGGGCGCGCGGTGCTGCCCGGACTTCTTCGAGTGCTTGCCGTCGGTGGTGCCGTCGGCTCGGTCCTGGTATTCGCTGTAGTCGCTCACGCGTACCTCCGGTCTCTGGGTGTGGGCAGCGTCCGTGGGTGGTCGTGGCCGTGGTGCCGCCGCCGGACAGCACCACGGGGCGGGGCGCTAGGACCGAAACTTCACGTTTGCGTCAGCCAGGATCCCGTGGACGAATCCATAGGATCTGCCGCACTCTGCCGCTATCTGCCGGATGGCCTTCTTGTCCTCGGTGTAGGCGGCAACAACTAGCGCCGCGACATCTGCCCGCTGATCAGCGGGCAGCCACTTCCCTTTGGGAAGGGGAGGGAGATCAATCTTCGACATCATTTTCCTTTCTCACAGGTGCTTGCGGGCGGGGTGCGCCGGGGAGCGGGTGGTGGTTCCGGCCGTCCGCTACGGGGGAGCAGGCGGCCGGAACCGGCCTCAGAGGATCGGGCCGCGGGTTGCCAGCTCTTGCCGCAGCGCCTCCATGGTGGGGTCAGTGACCTGCCACGAATGCCCGCTCGGATGGGCGTGGAACAGCGTGCACGCGTCCCCGGACTCGTCTCCGGTGGTGGTGCCCGGGCACGGGTGACGCATGACGAACTCCCCGCCGCCCGGCCCCCACATCCACCAGATCGTCAGCTCCGGCCCAGGTCTCTTGAGATCGCAGATGAACGTCGCATGACGGTCGTCGTGGTCCTCGGCCAGTTCGCAGAGTGCCCAGCCGGGCTCAGCCGAGTCGAGCAGGGGCACCATCTGTGGTGGCGGGTGTACCTCGTCCGCAGCGGTGCATCGCAGGAGACCCGGGTCAGCGGTAGCCATCGGGCGGTGTCCTCTCGGTGTCGATCGCGGCGAGATCGCCAGCGAGCCACGTGTGGCCGGCACCGTGGAGCAGCAGGCTGCGGGCGCACGGCAGGCAGCAGAGTGGAGCTTGGGCCGGGCTGGAGCCGCGCTCGGCGTAGGTGACGGTGATGCGTTCGTCCGCGTGCTGCTTGCAGTGGCAGCAGGGGCCTGCGGGCTTGAGGATGTCCGCCGCGCGGGGGCGGGGGCTCACTGCTTGGCCCCGATGTGGTCGAGCAGTGCGGTGCAGTCGGCGGCGAGGTGGCTGACCTGAATGTGGGCGGTCAGCGGGTCGACGGCGCGGGGTTTGGCGAGGACGCCGCGGAGGAGGCTGACGCGGGACTGGAACTGCCACCACTCCAGCGAGTCGTGCCACAGTTCGGCGCCCGCGGCCTCGGCAGCGGGAAGCAGCGCCTCCGCGTGGGCGCGCAACTCGGCCTCGAGCGGAGCCAGGTCGGGGCGGCCGGGGAGCGCCAGCGTCTCCTGGGCACGCTCGATCGCGGTCCGCACCGCCTCGACGTCCACCGGGGTGCCGGTGGACGGTGCGGCGGTCACGGAGTGCACTCTCCGTCGTGGGTGCACTCGGCGACGGACACGGCGAACGCGTTCCGATCCGCCAGCCAGTCGAGCAGCCGCCTTCGACCGACCACGCACAGGCTGGGGACGACGAGACCGCGTACGTGCCCTGACTCGATCAGGAGCCGGATCCGGGGCCACTCGGAGCGGGACTCCAGGGATGCGCCAGCGGGGCCGTCGTCGGTGACCTCTTCGGTGACGTCCCAGTCCCGTGCGTGCGCGTAGCGGCGTAGCTCGGCGAGGTCTTCGGCTGCACTGTCGCGGGGGTGGGTGGCCACGTACAGGGCCACGCTGGTGCGGGCGAGGCTTGCTTCGGCGAGGTGTCGTCGTCGCCGGGTCTGTCCCTCTGTCCTCTGCATGTGGGTAACGGTCCCGCTACTGAGCGTGGCTGTGAAGAAGCGAGGCGGACGACTCCCGCCATTCGCAAGGCTGGGAGTCGTCCGCCTCGGAGGACCGTTAGCGGCTCAACTACACAGAGTCGTCCGCTGCATACCAGTCACAGCGCTGTCTTCGCTGTCGCCTGCGCGAAACCGGTGCCGGTGTGCCCGCCGATCAACTTCGAGACGCGCCGCAGTCGTGCGGTGCTCGCTCGCCCTACCTTGTCCGCGATAACCCCCGGCAGTGCCTGATGCCGCGCCCACTCCGGGGACCGGACCAGCGCCTCCTCCAACGTGTCCAGGCTGGCATCCCACATCCGCGCGTCAGCCTGCGCCATGCTCTTGTCCAGGGCGTACCGGTTGCGTGCCGCATCCGTCAGGCCCGACACATCCCGGATCGACTCCGCCAGCGCCAGCGCCTTCCCGGACTGCCCCAACGACACGTTGACGCCCACAGCCTGCGTGGTCGCGGTCACCGGCCCGAACAGCGTCCCGTGGGCCCGGTGTTCGCTGCCCATGCGGGCGCCCGTCGCATGCGACTGCGACAGGAAGTCCGCCGCACGCTCCTTGTCTCCCATGCGGCTCGCCACGACCGCTGCGAAGTTGACGTGCGAGCCGTACGCCGTGAGCTCGTCGGAAGTCGCCCGCGAGAACTTCGGCTCGATGTCGATCGCCGACTTCTCCGCGAGCTTCAGCGCCTCGGCGAGCCTTGCGTCCCGCAGGTACACCCAGGAGCGGCCCGAGGTCACCAGCGCCTCGCGGATCCCGTCCCCTGCCATCTGCGCAGCGTGCTGGGCGTGGCCGATCGCGGCGTACGCCAGGTCGCGCACGCCCAGCAGGTTGGAGACGTAGGCACTGACCCGGTACGCGTCCGCCAGCGCGCCCCACGCGGCGGCCTGCTCACCGGCGGGCTGGGCGTGGAGGTGAGCGGCGGCCTCCTTCAGTAAGGGGGACGCAAGCGCGCCCGCCTCGGAATACCGGCCCTGCCAGTACGTGGACCAGCAGCGCTCCGTCATGGTGCGCAGCTGGGCCAGCGTGGGCTCCTCCTCGGTGTCGGGCAGGGCGCCTGCGGCCGTGTCGTGAACGGCGTGAGAGAGGGTGCGGAGCATCGCCCGGTCTTCCCTGCAGAGGGAACGCCGAGGTGCCTGCTGCCCGAGGATGACGGAAGTGTCGACACCCAGAGAGTCGGCGATGGCCAGGAGGGTGGGGAGGGAGAGGGTCTTGTCCTGCTCCGCTTTCTGGATTGTGACGACCGAGAGGCCGGTCATCTCCGCGAGTTGCGTCTGCTTGATCTCCCTGCCTCGGAGGATCTTGATGCGCTCGCCGGTGCTGTAGTCAGACCACTGCGGCATAATGAACTCCGTTCTGACGTAGACACTCAGAACGGTACGCGCGGCCGACGCCGCACGGTAGCGATTGGCCTCCACCAGGTAAGGGTGGAGGCCATCGCCATGTCGGGGGCTCGTGCTCCCGTGCGCCCCTCCCGCAGCCTGCGCGGCGCCGCTACGCTGCGCCCCATGACCGACCGACGCACATACTGGACAACCGTCAAACAAGAGCCGCGCCAGACCGACCGGCACACCCCCCACATGGCATGCCCCCGCATGTGCGGACGCTCCATGACCGGCACCCCAGACGGCCCCCTCGTCCGATGGTCCTGCGAATGCGGATACGTCATCCACAGCTGAGGAGACCCCGATGAACTGCGGAGAATGCGGCCAGGCCATGCAAGCCGTCCCCAACGGCAACGGCGTGCTGTGGATCTGCCCCAACGGCCACACCCGAGACGGCAGCCAGTAACACCCGACGTGCGCGCGGTGGGGTCCGGCCGCACTCTGGCCTCATGGCCCACGCCCGGATCGTCGTCTACCCGCCGTCCCCCACCGGCGGCAGGCGAGTACGCGCAGACGGGGAAGCCATCGGCATCGCCCACAGTGAGCGCGATCTGCTGGAGTTCTTGCGCAGGATCGGCCTCGACCCCGGTGACGTCGACCTGGACGACACTCACCTGATCGAGTGGCTCGGCGGCGGACCAGACGTGTGGCTGTGACGGCGCTGGTGATGCGGGTTCACCACTTGACACCTTGCATCACGTGCTGCAAGAATGAGGTCATAGCCAAGGGCAACCGCCCAAGGCAAGGAGAAGGAGCCTCCAATGACCATCACCCGCAGCGACGTCCGCCACCAGGTCGCCACCGCCACCGACGCCTCCGAGGGCACCTACGACGTGGACGCCATCGTCGCCGAGATCATCGACCAGCACGGCGCCGTCGACATCGACACCCTCGACCACGACGAGTTCTGGGCGACCGTCGGGAAGCACGCCACGGACGCCTGACCGAGGCACGACGAGCGGCCCGCCCCGGATGGTCCCCGGTGGCGGGCCGCGCCAGTACGGAAGGAGCCCGCACCATGCCCGACGATACCGAGCTGTGGAGCATCGCCGAGGCAGCCGAGTACCTCGGCATCAAGCCCTCATCCGCACGCGGGCAACTCTCCCGCTGGGGCGTACGCGGAACACACCGCGTAGGCACCGACGGACGCGCCCGCGCCTACTACCCCGCCGCCGCCGTACGCGCAGCCCATGCAGCCCGACCCGGCCCCGGCGCCCGCACCGACCGCACCACCTGACCCCGGACACGACGAAGCGCCCCCGCTGCCCGCCCGTGAGGGCAGAGCAGCGGGGGCGTGGTCGTCACGGGTACTGGCGGCGGTCGACGGCGAGCGCTTTCGGCCCGGAGTTGCCGGGCTGGTCGGGGTCGGGTGCTCCGTCCCTCCGGCACACCAGCGCATCCGGATCATCAGCCGGGGCCTGGAGGCTGTAGCCGTCCGGGCAGGTGGGACCAGCGGGCCCGGTTTCCCCGGCGGGGCCGCGCTCACCCGCAGGACCCTGCTCACCCGCCGGACCCCGCTCGCCTCCCGGCCCAGCGGGGCCTGGTGGTCCAGCAGGACCGGTCTCACCCTGCGGCCCGTCGGCGCCGTCCTGCCCTGCCTCGCCGTCCGTGCCGGGGTCTCCGGCCGGGCCCGACTCCCCGTCGCTGCCGTCCTGGCCCTCGCCTCCGTCGGAACCCTGCTCACCCGCCGGGCCGCGACGACCGGGCTTCCCATCCGCCCCCGACGGGCCAGGAATCGGCACCGGCACCTCGGCCCGGTCAGGCAGGTCATCCACCGCCTCGGACGGGTCCGGTGCGTCCGGTGTCTCACCCTCCGCCGCCAGCTGCGCCCGCAGCGTCCGCACATCCCCCGCCAGCGTGGAGACGGCAGTGCCGCGCCGATCGGCCTCCGTGCGCAGATCATCCGCCCGCCCATCCGCTCGGTCCACCCTCGCCCACACCATCACCACCGCCCCGGCCAGCGCCACCAAGACACAGGCCAGCAGCACCGGCCGCCAGCGCCGCGCCAGCACGCGCTCAGTCCGCGTCACGATGGATCCCCTCCGAGTCGGGTGATGATGCCGCGAAGCCGGGTGATCTCCGCCTGGTCAGCGGCCCGCAGCGAGTGCGCCTCCGCCAGCTGCACGCGTAGTTCGGCCCGCTCCTCCTGCAAGTCCTGCGTCAGGTTCGTGTAGCCGGTGACGGCGTTCTCTCCGCGCTTGCCCAGGTAGGTGACCAGGCCGCCGAAGACCGCGCCGACGCCGACGAGCAGCGCGCCCAGAGTGGCCAGGTCCATCAGCGACCTCCCAGGGCGCGCCAGTCAAGCGGATCAGGCAGCCTGCGGGCCGGTCTTCGCGGCCCCCAGCTCCTGCGCCTTCGCGCTGACCCCGGTCGGCTTGTACAGGCCGAAGTGCGTGAGGACGCCGATCGCGAAGGACACGGCGGCCAGCACGGCGGCGGACCCGACGGCGTACCCCTCGCCCGCCGCAGCGAGTTCGACAAGGAAGCCGTTTGCGGTGCTGAGCGCGAGCAGGAGTACGGCCTTCACGCCCGCGTGCGTCACCCGCGTGGTGACCAGACCGACCAGCACCGGCAGGCCCACGGAGATCAGCAGACCGAGCCAGTACGCGGTATCGAGATTGGGGTTCATGATCAGGCTCCTTCGGGGACGTTCAGTTCCACGGTGACCCGCTCGATGGCGGCCTCGATACGGGCGACGAGAGCGTCGACGTCGACCAGCTCGTCACGCGCGCCCAGCGCCTTCGCCAGCTCGGCAACGGCCGCGTTCCCTGCGGTGACCTTCTTCTCCGTCCGGTCGATCTGCTTCCAGATCGAGGTCAGGACGTTCTCCGGCTGGCGCGTGGGGTTCGCCTTGGTCGGGTGCAGCGGTTCGACCCCGTCCCAGTTCCACGTCATGTCGGCACTCGCCCGCGCGATCCGCTTCACGTCGGCATCTGTGATGGCCATGTCCTCGTCCTCCTGGTCTTCGTCGTCTCCGCCCCAGCTGGGGCTGTGCTGAAGTCGCTCGTTCACGTCGCTGCGGAACTCGGTCATGCTGAAACTGGGGTCGATCTTGCGGCGGGTGCCTTCCTTGTGGCCGATCACCGAATCGGCGGTCCACCCGTGGGCCCGGCAGATCGCCGCCGCCCACCGCACCGCCTGCTCGTACTGGCCCTTGGGGTACGGGTCTTCGCCGTCGCCACGGTTCTCGATCTCGATGCCGTAGTAGTGCCTGTTGCCGTCGATCGGCTCGGAGGAGTCGGGCCGCGGGTGCTTGGACGACTCCCGCACCACCGCGTCGTGCGCGTTGCGCGCGAAGCTCCCCGCATGGTTCGCGCGGCCGGCCGATAGCATCGTCGCCGTGCCCGCCTTGCTGAGGTGGGTGTGGCACAGCGGCCCCGGCAGAGCCGCGGTGCCGCCCCAGCACAGGCCCAGCGAATCGACCCCGGCCGTGTGGTGGATGACCAGCCCGTTCACCCCGCCCCAGGCGCCCTTGTGGTTCCGGTCGTGCGACCGCCAACCCGGGTGCTCCCGCACCTTCACGCCCTCCGCACGCAGGGCAGCCAGCAGCCGGTCAGCGGACAGTGGTGTAGCCATCAGAACCTCCTCAGCTCGCTGTCTCGTACATGAAGAAGAAGCGGATCCAGTCGCCGCTTTGCCACGTCCACGGCGCCGAGGCGTCGACAACGCCGATGTTGGTGATGGCCGCGCCGTTTACCCCGCCGCTGCTGATCTCCAGCCCGAAAGTGTCGACCGTGTTCATCCTGATCCGGGTGCCGCATCGGTTGTTGCCGCCGTCGTCTTGGAGTTCGCCCCACCCGGCGATCAACGTCGTGTCCGCTGCTGTGATCGGTGTGCTGAACTGCCAGTTGTCGCTGCCGGTTGCGCCGACGCCGAAGGACGTGGTGCTACCGAATTGGATCTCCAGGCGGCCCATGCACAGCTGCCCGAACTGCACGTACTCGCCGGTCACCCCGGCGTTGCCGTAGCTCGGCAGGGCGGAGCCGGTGACCGTGTCCCACGTCGGTGTCCACGTCGTCCACGCCTGCGGAACGGACGCCCGCATCCGATCAGCAGTGATCCGCATCCCGGCTTTCCAGTCAACTGCGGCCACGGTGCTCCCCTCCTACAGCGCGACGTGCGCGGGTTGGGCCAGCTCCACAGAGGTGCCGGCGGTGTGGCTCTTGGTGACGCCGTTGATGGAGCGGGTGACCGTCATCGCCTGCGGGTTCACGACCTCGAAACCGTCGTAGGCGAAGGACGGCGAGATGTTGGTGTTGCCCGAGAACGCGCTGCCGGTGACGCCTACCGCGCCGACCTCGACCAGGCCGCTGGCGATCGTCGCGTCCACGTGCCAGACACACGGCTCCGGCGCCGCGTCAGTCCACACGCGGCCCATCACGCGGTGGCCGATGATCCGCACCCGCATGTGCAGTGCAGTCCCCGCCCCGTACGTCCAGGTGGTAGTGCCGGTGGCCACCACGGTGGTCGTCTGCGTCACCTGCAAGCTGACGGAGCCGGAGGTGCCGAGCAGGAGGCGGCACCGGTAGTAGAGGGAGCCGGACGCGCGGAGCAGCACCGCAGGCAGGAACTCCGCGCCGGTCGCGAGCTGGGACGGGGTGATGGTGACGGTGATCTCGCAGCCGCCGAGCTCCTCCGGAGCCTGGGCGAACCGGGTCGTGGACGGCGCCGAGGTGAGGGTGATGGTGCCCGCGCTGCCGTTCACGGCGTAGTCGGCGGGGGTGCCGGTGGTGACCCATGTCTGCCCGGAGTCCGCCGTCCCCCAGCCGGACGCGACGACCCGACCGAACGAGTCGTAGGCCAGCGGTGTGATCGCGGTGGCGCGCACCACCTCCCCGCCCACCCGCACATCCAGTGGGAGATCCTCCACCGAGGCGCAGGCCCCGGCCGAGCACACCCACACCGCGCGGGTGATCTGCCCGTCCTGCGGCGTGTGCACCACCAGCTGCGTGCCGGTTTCGGTCACCTCCCGCTCCAGCTGGGAGCCCGTCGTGTCGACCCGGTTCGGCTGATCCGCCCCGGCGTCCGCCGGCACCGCGATGGTGAGGTCATCGATCCACGCCGCGTCACTGCCCGCAGTGTCACCCACGTCCTTGCTGTACCGGAAGGTGACGGTACTGGCGCCGGACACGTCGACCACCGCGCGCGTCCAGCCGACCTCACCCGAAGTCTTGATGCGTTCCAGGCCGTCGAGGAGGACGCGGAGGTAGTCGAAGTTCGGCTCGCTGGAGACCCTGTACCAGAAGACCAGCTCATCCGCGTTCGGCGGGAGTTCGAGGACAGCATCACTGGTCTGGCCGTGGGTGATGGCCCCGGACTTGAGGGACCAGGTGCCGGTGTGTGCCTGGTCGCTGGCGCGCGCCCACGGCAGGTCACCGGCATCGGCGATGGTCACGTCCAGCGTGGCGTCCTCGAAACCCTCCTCGACCGTGGTGCCTTCCACCAGGGTGGCGACCAGCCACGGTGACGCCGCTGAGCAGTTGAACGTGATCTCCCACCGGAAGGCGTTGAGGATCTCGGTGTAGCCCTCGACGCGCAGACGGACATCGCCCGGCGCCAACCACGGCGGCAAGTTGGTGAGGGTGATGATGTCGCCCACGTCCAGAGACATCACCTGCGTGATCAGGTGCGGGGCCGTGCGCAGATTGACGGACACCTGCGGGTAGCGGGCCTCATCCACCGTGCCGAGGTGCAGCCGCCACGCCGCCAGCTGCGGCAGCTGCTCATCCGTGTACGCGTTGACGCTGACCGCCTCGTTGTACACCCCGGCGCCATCCGGCGGCGGCGCGATCGACAGCGGCCCCTCCTCCTCCACCGCATCCGCACTGGACCCGCCATCCCGGCTGACCGTCACCCAGTTGCGCAACGCCTGGTCATCGTCCACCGGCTCCAGGCCCGGCATGATCTCGCCAGACACCATGTAGTCCAAGGTCAGGGCGGACGCCTGGTTGTAGAGGGTGTCCCGCGCCCGGTACGCCATCCCCAGGGTTTCCCGCTGCTCGATCAGCATGCCGCCATCCACATCGGCCGCGGCCTGCACGTTGGTGAGCACGGTGTCGATCTGCTGCGGCCCGACCTGCTGGCTCTCATAGAAGTCGCCGCTGTAGATGAGGGGTAGGTCCTCCTCTTCCGCGAGGCGGCGGAGGCGATGCCACGTCCGCTCACCTGCGAAGGCTTCGTCCGCGCTGTCGTAGATGCTCACGTTCGGGACCGAGTGTCCCGCGCCGAAGGTCCCTGGGATGTCGAAGACGGCGAGGTGCCCGATCGCCATGCCGTTGAGGTCGGAGCCCCAGTCTCCGTCGATGGACACGACGCGGCCCGCGTCGGTTGATAGGGGCCAGCGCACGTACCAGCTGATGTCGGTGATGACGTCACGCCAGCTGATGTGGAAGTACGTGTCACCACTGCCCGGATCGACAGCGGTGAAAATTCGCAGCCGGTTCCAGACGCCCACAAAGTCAGCCAGCGCCCCCGCATCTGTCAGCGATGCGGCACCCAGTACCGTGCCGTCGACGTCGTGCAACTCCAGGCGGATCTGCCCGGAGTCGATCAGCACCAGCACGGTGGAAACTGTGCTGCCGACCAAGTTGACCTCGAGCATCGTGCGCCTGGTGGTCGGCAGCGTCTCCAGCTTGTAGACCAGCTCCACATGCCAGCCGTCTGCCGCGGCGCGGGGCACGCGGGCATACAGCAGGGACGAATCCCCGAGCGTGGGCAGCGCATCAGACCCCGGCAGGCTGGAGTCCGCTGCCCAGGTCATGCGGGGGGCGTGCATCGCGGGCACACCCTCTATCGGGCTGTACGCGACTGTGGCGTCCGTGCCCTCCTCCATCGGCCAGTACGCCAACGGAAGCCCGCTCGGGATGCGGCGGCGCAGCGTCGACTGAAGCGGCGCAGCACCCTGTCCGAGGCGGCGCGTGATTCCCGCAGCCTCGACCTCGGTCCACACGTCCAGCCCGCCCGTCGTCCACCGGGTGGGCCAGGCCGGCACCTCCGCTCGGATACGCCGGTACATGTCGGTGATCAGCGCCGCACCCTGGAGCTCCCACAGGTTGCCGGCGTCGTCGGTGAACGACGTGATGCCCGGTGTCTGGGCGGTGAAATCCGGGTCCGCCAAAAGCGTTCCGCCGATGCCGTCCCGCAGTTCCATCCCGTAGTAGCGGCCGGCGCCCGTCCCAAACCCGAGAGACGTGACATCGCCGATCTCCAGCGCTGCGTCGGCAGGGTTGTAGATGGAGGTGGTACCGGTGCCGGTGACTGGGTCGCCGAGCTGGGTCCACGGCCCAGCCAGGGTAGGTGCGGTGAAGAACCGAG
This sequence comes from Streptomyces gossypii, assembly GCF_025165795.1. Lineage (GTDB taxonomy): Bacteria > Actinomycetota > Actinomycetes > Streptomycetales > Streptomycetaceae > Streptomyces > Streptomyces gossypii. Next base: position 253,162 of record NZ_JAJAGO010000006.1, on the reverse strand, counting down.
CGGTGTGGCCGCCGCTGCCGTTGTCGACATCCAAGGTGACGCGGACGGTGAATCTTGCGCCCGACGCGTAGGGCACGAGCGTGTCAGCCGCCAGCTGAGGGGCGACGGTGACACCGTCCGGTGACCAGCCGAGTTGAGGCTGTCCCAAAGTGTTCATCAACAGCCGCCAGGAGCGTTGATCCCCGGTGGTGTTGTAGCGCGCGGCGATCTCGTTGACCCGTGCCGCGTACGTACTGGATTGGGTCGGGTTTTTGTCCAGTGACAGCTCGATCCGGACGTCCAGGTCGGTGGTCAGGTCAAGAGCGCTGCCGGAGGCGACGCTGGCTCGGGAGCCGCCGTCAGGTATCCACAGGTAGGGCTCCAGGCCGCGCACCCACACGAGCATTGGTGCGTTCCTGCCGAACCCGCCGTAGTACGGCGAGTTGGGGTTGCGGGGGCTGTACCGGCCGTCACGGTTGTTGAGCGTCGCCGTAACCCGCGACGGCTCCAGCGACGACGACTCATTCGCCCTGCCCCTGGTGATTGCGATCTCGCCCCGGTCGTGCCCATACACATGTTCGGTGATGTCCCGCCACGCCCCCGACAGGTACGCCTCCACCACCACGTCTAGGCGGTCCTCCGGCCACGCCATCAGCGGCCCTGCCCGAGCACGACCTGGACGTCGCCGCCGCGGTCCCGGATGCTTTTACGCAGGACCTCCAGCAGCAGCTCCGCGAGGCGTGAGCCGTCAGAGCGCAGCTCAATCACCGTCCGCCCGCCACCGCCGCCGCGTGAGCCCTCCAGGATCCGCCGCGTCTGACCGTGCGGCGTCACCGACGATCCGCCCGGCAGACGTACGATCTCCGGCCCCTGCTCACCCACCAGCACCCGACCACCACGCGGACCCCCCTCCGCCGCATGCTGCGCCCCCACCACACCACCAGACGCGTACATACCGGCAATACCTCCGCCGATCGTTGAGAGGACCGTGGTGATGGTCACGGTCTTGCCGCGCACCGACGCGATGCGGGCCTTCGCTGTGCGGATCTTCTGCTCCAGGTCGGCGATCGTCGCGCGCAGGGACGACCGCTTGGACTTCGGCACGGACCGGAGTTTCCTCTTCGCGTCCGCGACCTTCCGCGACAAGTCCGAGAGCGTGCCCCGCATACTCGACAACTTCCACTGCGGAACAGACTTGATCTTCTCTTTCGCCTGCTTGACCTTCTTCGCTAGGTCTTTCAGATTCCCCTTCAACTGGGCGGTCTTGTTCGGCGTCCGCAGAATCTGCCCAGCGAGTTTCTGCGCCTCCACACGTGTCAGGCCCATCTGCATCGCCGCGTCCACCAACTTCTTGCGGCCGCGCGTGTAGATGCCGTTCACCTTGGACCAGGCAGCCCCGTTCTTGCCCGCTGCGGTAGCGGCTTCCTTTGTAGCCCCGGCCAGGCCGGACAACGCTCCGTACGCGTCCCTGGACTTCTGGCTGTTCAGGTCGAGTTCCCCGCCGGACATGCGGAGCGAGTTGGCGTTCTTCTTTGCCGCCTCAGCCACATCATCAATGGCCTGCTCGAACCCAGCCTGCGCGTCCAGGCTGCCGCGCGCCTTTTCGTTGAGTGCCTCCATCGCCGACATCAACGACTTGAGGGAGCGTGAATTCTCCTTCGCGGCTTCACCCGCCTCCGACAGGGCGGACTTCCACTTCTTGGTGGTCGGTGTGACCTCGTCCGCAACCTTCGAGACGAAGCCTCCCGTTACCTTGTCGACCAGGCCGAGCCCTGCTTCTAGGCCCTTGAACATGGCGTTTACGCCCTCGATCACCAACTTCAATTGCCCAAAGGTTGCGGCCATGGCGAGCGTCGCGGTCTTGCTGCCGATGAGGGTATCCATCAGCCCACCCAGCGAATCCAGCAAGCTGTTGATCCCGGCGCCCATCTGCCGCCAAGTGTCGCCCAGTGCCTGGCTGTTGGACCCGGCGGTTATCGTGTCGAAGAAGTCACCGACTCCTGTGCCGATATCGCCGAGCGCCTCTTTGAAGCCCTGCATTATCGGACCGGACCGGGACAACGATGCGTTGAATCCAGGCATCGCGCCTTTTGCCAGGCCGAGGAGGCCCTCGGTCAGAGGCCGAATCAGCGGCCCCGCACTGGAGAAGGCTTGCGTCAGTGCGGGCTTCATCTTCCGCGCCTCGCTGGCCACCAGATTCATGCCGTCGATGAGGTACGGCTTCATCGGCGCGGCGGCCTCTTTCACCGTACTGACAACGTTGTCTTTCATTCCCGAAAAAGCGGCCTTGACTTGCTTATCGCCCTTCAACGCCATCGCGCCCAGCCCAATGAACGCGGCGCCCAGCCCCACGGTGAGGATCGCCGCAAGCGCGCTGGCGGCCGGCCCCAGCAGCGCCAACCCGACTGCCACCAGCGCGATGCCGCCCTTACTCTTCCCCGCCGCCCCGGTCAGCGCGCCGAACCCGGAGATGAGCGCGCCCGTGCCACGCCCAGCCGCCTGAAGACCAGTCCGGAGAACACCCAGGCCACGCGCGGTGGTCCGCAGAGCGCCGCTGAAATGCGTGCTGTTGCGGGAGGCACGCAGCAGCCGCGCCTGCGTACGCCGCAGGCTGCGGTCAACGCCGTTGAAAGCGGACCGCGTCCGGTTCTGCGCCCGGATGGTGATCGACACGGTGTTAGCCATCGTCGCCTCCCTCCGGCGTCTGGTCGGGTGTGGGTGTGCCGGCCTCCTCGATGGCGAGGAGACGCATCAGCTCGGCGTCCTCGTCTAGGAGGCTGCTGGGGAGAACGTGGAAGGTACGGCAGAGCCCGAGGATCCATTCGGCGCGGACCAGCTCGCGGGGCTTGGTGACAGGGGTGCCATCGGAATCTGTACCACCGGGGACGGCCCGCCAGCGGGCGAGCTGCTCTCCAAAGGGCCGGACACGCCGCCGATCGCGTCGACCCACGCCTCATTGATCCGCGTGACGAAGTCCCAATCCAGCTCAAGGATGGCGTCCAGCGTGCACGGCACAGGCCGGCCGTCCTCTTCCTCCTCAAGGTTCCAGGAGATGAGCCGCGAGGCGAGCAGCTCGAAGCCCCACCGCTCGTCGTCCTCCGTCGGCTCGGTGATGCCCTGGATTCGCAGCATCTCCGCAACGGACAGCCCACCCATGCGGACCTGGAGGCCGGCGTCCTCGGTCCCGGTGAAGTCCAGGTCATAGGTGCGGCGCTTGCGCTTGTATCCCATGTCAGGCCGCCGACCAGACAGGCACGACACCGTCGGCGAGCACGCCAGGTACGGCCCATGTCAGTTCACCGGAGTCCGATCGGGACAGCGGATAGTCCGTGTAGAGGCACTCGTTGGCGAGGGTCTGGCCGGAGACGGTGAGCGTGGTGGTGCGCGCCACCGAGGTGGAGGGCACGGTCTTGAACACGTCGTGCGACATGTTCTCGGCGTAGTTGGCCACGCCGTTCAAGGTGATGCTGAAATCGGCCAGGAGCAGCAGGCGCTCCATCGCGCTCTTGTCGATACCCGTTACATCTTGGACGGCCCTGGGCGTGGCGAACTCCAGGTTGGTCACGTCGTTGCGGATGTCCTGCGGCGCGCCCGCGCTGTCATCGACAGAGCACACGCTCCACCCGAGGCCGCTTTGCTTTGCCATGGTGGCTATCCCTTCTCGTGCTGGTCAGCGATGTGCTGCTGGTGCTCGCCGAAGTCCTCGACCCAGTCGGCGGGCCGGGAGTGCGTGCGGGTGCGGCCGGTGGGGTTGCCGCGGTGGTCCCCGTCTCGCACCGCGTACAACTCCGGCCGGGTCGAATGCTCGGCGAAGCAGCGCTGACCAGGTTCGAACCGGAACACCGTCAGCCCGGCCTGAGTGCGCTGCTCCCGGTACGTGCGCTGCGACCGTTGCCGAATGTGCGCGGCCTGCCGCTGCCCCAGCTCAGTGGCCTCGTCCACCACCGACTCCCAGCCGTGGGCCCACGCCTGGCAGCCCACCTGCTCGCACGCCGCACGCACGAGCCGGTCCGGCGGGCTGACGATCTGGTACGTCTGGTACGCCTGCACCGGATGGTTCGGATCAACCCTGGACATCTGCATCAGAACCTCGTCTCGACATCGTTGCGGGCTACCAGGACGCAGAACTGCAGATCGGTGAAACCGCCCGTTGTGGAAGTGGTGACGCGGAGGTAGCGCTCCACGGTCTGATCACGGGCTGTCTCGAGCCGCTCCCACGTCGGGCCCTCGTCCACCGCCATGAACGCGCCGCCGGTGACGGGCGCCCACGCATCGGCCGCGGCGTCGTCCGAGGACTCCTCGATAGTGATCGTCACGTCCGTCCCGGTGAAGGACACGACGTGCAGGTACGCCTGAAGGCCGTGCGCGGTGGAGCCGGTGCCGAGATCCACACTGGTGCCAGCCGTCGCCGCAGCATCCGTGCGGATGCCGTCCGTCAGCTGCGTGCACCACTCCAGCCCGTAGCCGTTGGCCTGCGCCGACACGCTGAAGGTCAGCGCGCCGTCGTCTGCGCGGCTTCCGTCGTAGCCGATCTGCCGGGAGTTGAGGCAGGCGGCTGGGCGGCCGATGCCTTCACCGCGCAGGTAGGTGACCAGCTGGTCGCCGGTGGGCAGCGCGGACAGCCGCTCATGAGCCTGGTCGGGGGCCGGGTTGAAGAAGGTGGTGTACTCGATGGCGCCGTCCCGTCGTCCGCCGATGCGCTCGTGCGCGCTCTTCGTGATGCCGGTGACATTGAGCGGGGAGTTGCCGCCGGAGATGTTGCCCAGCGCCTGCACATCCCCGCCGAGGACATAGCCGGAGACAAGGAGCTGGTCACCGAGACCCGACTGCTTGGACATCAGGCGCCACCCTCTTCGATGGCCTCGATGGGTCCGTTGGTGAAGCCGCGGTGTCGATGCGTTGCGAGCCGTCGCACATCTGCGTCCCGGCCCGCGGACAGCTCGGCGTGTGCGTCGCGGGCCGCTGTGATCCAGGCGTCGGGGACGTCGGTCAGGTACTCGCCGGACTGGAGCTTGACGCCGTTGCGGGAGGCGCTGAGGACCGCCCGATAGGTGGTCGCGTCCTGCACGCTGCGGTACCAGCGGGCGACCTGCCCGTCCATGACGGTGTGCGTCACGATGATCACCGGATCGGTCATGGTGCCTGCTCCCAGAGGTCGTTGATCACCAGCGGTAGAGCGATCGTGATCACGCGGAAGGTGGTGCCGTCCTGCTCCAGGTATCCGGCTTGTGCGTCCATCGGCTCGCCGTGCGCGCCCAGGAGGTCGACCTGCCGCACCGCTCCGCCCAGCTCGAAGTCCCCGCTGTAGGCGGCCATCAGGGCGTCAGCGGCGGCGATCAGGTTCGGGTCGATGCCGTCGGGGTCGCCCACGTCCACCGGCGAGTACAGGCGCACGCCCAGCTCCACCCGCACCGTGGTCGAGGTGAGCCCGGAGGTACGGACAGGCGTGACGCGCTGCACCCAAATCGCGGCGCTGAGCCCGTAGCCGGGCGGGTTCTTCGGCTCGTGCGTGTTGATCCGCTCGAAGTGCCCGAGCGCCGCGGCGTGGGACTGCGCGCGGCTGAGGAGGTCCCGCAGGTCAAGGCTCATCCCATCCTCCCCGCAAAGCGTGACCACTCGCGTTCGGCGATGTTCGTCGCCCGCCGGTCGAGGAGCGCCTGAGTCCGCCGGAACGTCGAGTACCCCCGGAACCGCGTCTCGGGGAAGTTCCTGCTGCCGACGCCCTCCAGCCAGGGCCCGTACACCACACCGCCGTCAGTCACCACGTGCCGGCCTGCCGTCTCCCGCACCCGTACGTGGGACACGTAGTAGCCGGTGGGGTGGCGCAGCACCTGCCGGAACCTTGCGGTCGCCATCCGCAGGCCCTCTTTGGCCACGGCACCCTCTACGGCCTCGGCGTAGTCGGCGGCGGCGCGATGCGCGCGGCCGTCGAAAACCGGGCCGCGCACGCGGATCTGCATGCTGTCCATCACGTCAGACCGCCCTGGTTCGTGCTTTGCGGCCGTGGCTGTTGTAGACCTGTGTGCGGAGGTCTCGGATGCCGCGGCCCGAGGACTCGCGCTCGCCCTCGCCGGAGCCGGTGGTGCGGGCGTAGCCGCTGCTCTTCTGGAGTACGGAGTTCATAGCGAGGGCTTCCGTCAGGTCGCGTACGGGGCCGGGCGGGTCCCAGCGGTGAAGGGCGGTCGCGGTCAGGTGGGCGGTGGCGGTGGTGCCGAGTGCGGCACGCTGCACGGTGAGGGTCCGCGGCGTGTACACGGCGGCGCCGGCGGTGTGCGCGGCCAGCACACTGCCATCCCAGCCTCGCTTCACGACCAGGTTGTTGCCTGCGATGTCGACAATCAGCATGCGCTCGCCGTCGATGAGCAGCACCTCGCCCACCGCGAACTGCGCGCCGTCCTGCACTGCGACGGTGGCCGCGCTCATCTGCACCGCCAGGTCGACGGCGAGCGTCTGCCCGGTGTCCAGCTGCGCCCGGCCGACCACCGTCATCCGCTCCTCGCCGACGCGCAGCACGGAGCCCACCCCTACGGCGGCCGACGTCGCAGCGTCCACATCGACCGCGGTCTCGGACGCGTCGAGCGCCTCGCCCAGCGCCCCCACTGCGGTCTCGTCGTTGCTGTAGCCCCAGAGGCCGGTGGCGACGATGGACTGCTGGTGTGTGTCCCCGCCGGACCAGGCCGCGGCGGACGCGAGGTCGACCTCGATCCTGTTGTACGGCGGCCCGTCGTTGACGGGCTCAAGGAAGTAGTCCGCCGCGGGGATCGTGACGCCTCCGGAGGTGAGCGAGTCCAGCGAGATGACGTCGTGCTGGTTGAGCCACAGCCGCCACGACCGGGCCCTCTGCGCGTTCGGCCAGTCGAAATACCTGGTCGCCTGCACCGGAGCGAACGTCCTGTGACACAGCGACTCGACATCCCGGCTCACGGCCTCGATGGCGCGGTCGATCTGCCAGTCGCTGCGCGAGGTTTCCTTGTAGTCGAGCGCCGTCTTCACGTGCTCACGGGTGCAGTACCAGGTAGCCATCGAGGTCACCTCCGTTCGTGGTCAGCAGGGTTGTGTGGTCAGTCGTCAGCGGGGTCCGGTGCGGGACCCGTCGGGTCGCCATCCGTCGAACGGGCAGTAGAGCCGCCCGTCCGGCCCGCTGAGGAGCGGTTCTCCGTCGTTCGGGCACGCCTCCGGGTCCCGGCCGCGCTCGTCTTCGGCGAGCTGGCGGGCTTCTTGGGCGATGGCGAGGAGCTGCTCCCAGGCGATGACGACACCTCCCTGTCTTCCGCAAAGTGCACGGACTCGGGGCCGTGCTCGCCCTCGATGCGGGTGTGGTCCGGTGCCGCCGAGGAGCCCTCACTCCCAGCGGCACCGGCGTTGGTGGTCCCGCCATGGCGGGTGATCTTCGGCATGGGGTCGGTACCTCCTCGGTACGGATCGGCGCTTTGCTCCTCGCCCCGCTCCGACTGGCAGTGCGGGCAGTGCGTCACCCCGACCGCGTAGGCCGTGGTGCAGTCCAGGCAGAGCCGGAGCGTCATCGTCAGGCCGCCACAGCCGGAAGGTTCTGCGGTGCTCGCTGCACCGCCAGGTCGCTCGTGACCGCGGTGACCAGACCGGCCGCCGTCGAGGCGCACGCCAGGTGCGTGAACCCGTCGGACAGTGCCTTGGTGGATACCTCGATGACCGCGACGCCCGCCGCGATGGTCACCGCGGCGGCGGCAGTCTGCTCCTCGTGCGTCCACGCAGCGGCCCCCGCCGCCGAGGTGTTCGCGTAGTAGTGATCCACCACCACGAGGCTCTGTGCGCCCGTGCCAGCCGCGTCGGTGGCCTCGGTGATGGTGTAGGTGTCCGCGCCGGTGCAGACGAAGGTGACCGCCGAGCAGTCACGGGCGTTCGCGTACACGCCATCGGCGGTGGGGACCACGTTGAGGGTGCGTCCGAGTGCTTCCATGATCTTCTCCTTCTCGGGGCGGGGCGCTGCTGCCGCCCCGGGTCAGGCCCTGGCAGGGGGTTGAGTGCCTGCCAGGGCAAGGGGGTTAGGCCGCGTCGCCGAGCTTGACGATCGGGGACAGGCTGTTGCCGCCGTTGGCGGGAGTGATCGGCGACTGGAGCCACGGCCGGCCGTCGATCCGCTCGATGATGCGGAAAGCGACCTCGTCGGTGTCGAACTTGAAGTCGTCGGACTGGCGGGCCTGCATGGCCTGACGGTCACCGATCAAGTAGAACCCGAAGTCGACCAGGCTGAGGTCACCGGCGCCGCCCAGGGCGGGCACCTTCTCGGTGAACACGACCGGCCGGCCGAGCAGGGTCATGGGCGGGGCGCCGATGAGCTGGCCGTTGTTCAGCCACTGCATCGGGGACACCGGGACGGTGCCGCCGTCCGGAGTGAAGGACATGGACGCCAGCTGCGGGAACGAGTCGATGCTGGCGACCCACACGGCGCGGGACATGGACTGCGGCAGCATCCGCGCGTACATGCTGATGACGTCAGTGAAGGCGATGGTGTTCGCCGTGCCCCTGGCCACGGACACAGCCGCGGCGCCGTTGAGGACACCGAGGGGTTCGCCGACGCCCGACCCGTTGAGGAACGCCTGGTCCTCGAAGAACGCCAGGGCCTCGGGGAACATCTGGTCGATGAACATCGACAGGCTGACGATGCTGTCCGACAGCAGCTCGCTGGGGACCTCGGTGTACGCGGTGAGCTTCTTCGCGTCCAGGACGACGCGGCCGAAGCGGGGCTTGGACTCCTGGAGGCGTGCGCCTTCCTCGGTCCAGAACCCGGTGATCCCGCCGTACACCGAGCCGACGTTGGTCGTCGAATCGATCGAGGGGAACGGCACCCGCAGCGTCTCCATCGGCACCACGCGGGCACGGGGACGCACGAGCGCGGTCTCCAGGGCGACCTTCAGCAGCTCGCTACGCAGCGTCTCGGGGATGAGGAACCCGCCGTCGCTGGGCACGTCCGAGCTGAAGTTCTTCAGCTGCTCCAGCTTGCTCTGTACCTCGCTGGACTGCCGGTTGGAGTTGCCTCGCCAGATGGTGTTGAAGTACTCGCCGGAGTCGGTGAAGAGGGCGTCCACCTTGGCGCCGAGGGCGTTGCGGTTGTAGAGGCCCTGGGAGCGGGTGGCCTTGGAGGCGCCCGCATAGGGGTCGGCCTCCGGCGCCTTCGCACGGACGTCGGGCCGCTTGACGTCCTCGGCGCCGTTCTCCCGGAGGAAGTCCGCGAACTGCCGCTGCGTCTCCTCCGACACCAGCCGCTGAAGGTCTGTGCCCTCGCCTTGCGCGCGGTTGGCGTAGTCCTCGATGAACTTCGTCAGCGACTCGGTGCTGGCGAGGATGTCCTTGGCCCGCGTCTTGTCGGCGAGGATCTCGCCGAGCTGCTCGCTGTCGCGCGGGATGGTGGGTGTTGCCACTGGTGCCTCCTTCAGGCGGTCGCCGCGCTGGACGACAGGGCCGGGGACGGGGGGTTGGTGAGGGGGGCCACGAGCGCGGCCCAGTCGTCTGCGGGTGGCGTGGTCAGGTGTGCGGTCTGGTCCGCCCAGCCGTCCGGTACGGGGGGCACGTCGGGCTGGGCGGCAGCCTCCGGGGCGGGGTCCGCTGCGGGCTCGGCCGCCGGGTCGTCGGCAGCAGCGGGCGGGACGGCGGTGGGGGTCTCGGTGACGGCGGCGCGGAGCACGGCGACGAGCTGCTCGCCGAGAGCGGTACCGATGTCGATCCGCAGCGCCTCCGACTGCACCGACTCCGCAGGCTGCGGTGTGGCGGTGGCTGCGGGCAGGATGCACTGGCCCGCCTCGCCCACCACCGGCATGGCGGACTTCGCTGCGGGCGCCGGGGCGGGGGCCTCCTCGCGTCCGGCGTACCGGAAGACCGTCAGGTCCCAGGTAGCGCGTGGCTCCGCTGCGGGCTCCTCGGCCGGGTTGCGACGCGGGGGCATCACTTCGTCAGCCAGACCGGCAGCCACGGCCTCCTCCGCGCTGTACCACGTCTCCACCTTCATCGCGGCCCGCCAGTCCTCCACGGTGCCGCCCGCGCGTTCGGCGTAGATAGCAGCGATCTTGTTGGACTGCCGGTCTAGCAGCTCCGCCATCTCCCGCATGTCGTCGGCGTTGCCGAGGGAGAGGCCCGCCGCCTCGTGGATCATCAGCTCCGAGGCGCTGCGCATCACTACCTTGTCGCCCGCCATGGCGATGACCGAGGCGATCGACGCGGCGAGGCTATCGATGTAGATCGTGACGTTCGCCGGATGGGAGCGCAGCCCGTTCATGATGGCGATGCCGTCGAAGACAGACCCACCAGGGCTCGACAGGTGCAGGTTGATCTGTGTCGAGCGAAGCTGCTTGATCTCGCGCACGAACTCCTCGGCATCGTTGCCGAGCCAGCCGATCTCGCCGTAGAGCATGACGTCGGCCTCGTCGCCCGCGAGGTTGTCGATGCGGTACCACTGCTTCTCGGACGTGAGGCGCGCCCGGATCTTCGACGGATCAATCGGCATCAGGTCCTGGTCCCCTTCCCATTCGTGAGGTAGGCGATCGCTGTGGACAGCCGCTGCGGGTCGTCACGGAAGTTGCCGAGCGCCGTATTGCAGGCGTGGCAGAGCAGCCCCCGAATGCACTTCCCGCACGACTTCTTCCCGGGGCAGCACGCGTGGTCGTGGTCGACGTGAAAGCGGTTGGTGCGAATGTCTGTGGGTGCGCCGACCTTGCAGATAGCGCAAGCGCCGCCCTGCTCAGCGAGCATGGCCCTGTACGCCTCAAGGGACAGCCGGTACTTCGCCCACAGCGTGCTGCGCAGCGCCAATTCAGGATCATCTGTCCGGGCATGGGCCTGGACAGACGCAACTCCTGCGAGACAGGCAGGGCACGCGGGCTCGTCTGCGTACTTGTGTGCGTGGAATCCGGCGCGGGTTCCTGTGCGTCCGTGCGGGTGGAGAACGGTGGGGCGGCTGCACACCGGGTCGTAATCGTGGGCTGCTGATGCGTCACGGCATGGCTGGCAAGGGTTCTGCCCAGCAGAGATGTGCGCCTGGTATCCGGCGATGGTGGCGCGGCAGCCGTCGGGCTGCTCCTGGCTGGGTAGGAGGCAGGCGCTTGTCGTTTCCCGGCGTCGACGGGCGCGTGCAGCGGATAGCTTCCGTTCCCGTTCGATGAAGACCGGGCTGAGGCTCGCTTTCCGCCCTGCGCTCTTGGCGGAGTGCGCAGCGGTGCAGGGCTTGCATGCCTGTTCGTCTGCGGCTCGGTGTGCCAGGTAGCCCGCCGAGGTGCCTGTGCGGCCCTCAGGAAACCTCTTCGTGGGACGTGCGCAGGCAGGCGTAGCCTGGGTCATGTCGACCTGCTCTCTCAGGTTGGCCATGCCCCGGGACGGCTGCAACCGTCGCCGGGGTTTCGTTGTGGTCATTCTATCGAGAACAGGCATGAACTGGCCTGATTCGGGGCGCAGTTCGCGGAGGGCGCAGTGCGGCGCGTGGGGTGCTATCTCCTTGATCCACGGCATGCGGGCGCCCTCCCAGAGAGTGAGTGACATCGTTGTCAGACAACGTTGTCATAACCCATTGTGCACTACTGTGCGATCAGTTGGGCGCCCCCGTCACGACTGGCGCCGCTTCACCACCCGACACCGGCACTCATTGCCGTACTCAGCACCGACGCAGTGCACATAGCCAGAGCCGCCCGGATAGTCCTCGTACGCCTGCTCCCTGTTGCGGTACAGGTGGCCGTCGTTGTCCCGGCAGGGCTGGCACGTGTCGTCATCCAGCGTGGCCACCACCTTCCACCGCATCGCCGCCTCCAACTCCGGGGCTTCACTGCCCAGCTCGAGCCGGTTACTCGGCTCCGCCCCCGTGCTGCTGGCCAACGCCGCCGCCGACAGATCGAACCCCAGCAACGGCAGAATCACCGGCGCGGTGGACGGGGCACCGCGCACGATGTCCACCAGCAGCTCCTCCTCCGGCGTACGCGCCTGCATCTCCGGCAGCCCCACGGCCGCGAGGACATCCGCCGCCAGGTAGCCCGCCGCCCGCAGCGACTGCGCTGCCGCCGCCTGCGCGGTCAGCTCCTCGTTGCGGGCCGCCGGGTTGGGCGGCACCGGACTCTCGTAGTCGAACTCCAAGCCGTTCGCGGAGGCGCCGTACAGCGGCAGCAGGTCGTGGTTCAGTGCCGCCTTGATGCGCTCCAGCCTGGGCACGGTCAGCTGCTCCGCGAACCACGCCATGGACGCCTCAGCGCTGGCCCGGTTGACGTCCTCGACATCACCGACAGCGAACTTGGGCATGCCGAATGCTTCGCGGATGACTTTGCTCGACACGTCGCGCAGCTCAACGAACTGCATGTCGCGCTGGCTGAGTTTGCGGTCCTTCCAGACGCCGTGCTCCAGGATCGCGACCCTGTGGGCGTTGGCGACGCCGCGGTGCTGTTCGTTCCAGCGGTCCCGTAGCTCATCGAACTGGTTGTCGTCCAGGCCGTTGGGCACTTCGATGATGCCGCCGGGTTCGGCGCTGTTCAGGAAGAAGGAGCGGTTCCACTCGGCGCTGTACTTCGTGGCGTCGAGGTCGGCGAGGACCGACTGCACCGGCCCCATCCCCCTATACGGATCGAGGGGGTTGGGCATGCGCAGCTGGACGACGTCGTTCAGTTCCAGCGGTACCCGCTCACCTGCTGGCCCCAGGTAGACGTAGCCCTTCAGGAAACGCTCAGGGTCGGGCACTGGCTCCATACGGTCTGGGCGTACGGGCCACAGCTCGAGCGGCAGCGTGCTGCGCGGGTCGCGGCCAATGACCCACCAGCCCTCGCCCGTGAGGTCGATGTGCTGTTGGGTAGTTTCCACGAACTCCTGTCGCGGCATGTACGCGTTCGGTTTCCGCCACAGGTCGAGGGCGGCGTGGCTGGTGACTTCGGTTCGGTCCTCGGCTCGGCCGGACTTGGCCTTGCGCCATAGTTTCCAGTCGACCAGCGCGGTGGCGTTGCTGGTGCGGTTGACGATGGCGAAGAGCGTGCCGACGCTCGACATGGCGCTCATCTGCGCTTCGGCGTCGCGGCGCATCCCGAACGGCAGGGCGAAGGAGTGGGCTCGGGACACGAACGGCACCGGGGTCTGGGCCGCCTGGTTGAACAGGGCGCGCAGTGGTGACCTCATCAGCTGTCCTCTCCGGTCAGGTACTCCAGCGCGAAGCACGACAACCCAGCGCTGGCGAGGCCGGCGCCGAGTCCGAACGTGGACCAGGCGGCGGCGGTCAGCGCGCCGAGGCCGCTGACGGTGAGCAGCGCGGTGCGCGCGGCCTTCAATCTGGTGACGACGCTGGTCTTCACATCCACCTCACTCGTGTGCGGGCGGCGCTGTAGTACGCCAGGAGCAGCGCGTCCGCGTTGTCGGGGGACCGTCCGAGGCGGCCGATGATGTCGGTCTTGGGCTCCACGCGAATGCGGCCCGCTGGGTCGATGTCCCATCGGGGTTCGAGCATCTGCGCCACGGTGGTGTCCGGGTTGGCCATGGTGGACAGGTCCCAGCCGCCCCGCTCGGACAGGCCGCGGCCGATGTCCCACCACAACTCGGCCCTCAAGTTGACGAACTTGTCGGGGCGGGACGCCTTCTCGGCGACGTTGACGGCGTAGATGTGCGCGGTGTGCTTGCCCTGGTTGGCGAGGTTGCGCAGCTCGCCGATGACGCCGAACCCGATGCCGATGGAGTCCACCTTGACCGCCGTCGCGCCGGACTCCCGCAGCGCCGCGAGGATCATGGGGGCGATCTTCTCGGGCCGGTCGGTGTGCGCCCGCCACTCCCTGCCGGCCTTGATGCCGCGGCGCTCCCGGATGACGGTCTCGTCTCCGCCGCCGCCGACGTCGACGCCGAGTTCGATGGGGAGCAGCATGTCGGGGGTGGGTGGGGTGTCGGGTTCGATGCGGCAGGCGGCGATGTCGCTGGAGCGCACGACCTGCGTCGCCGCGTCCGTGGAGAACTCGCCCAGGACCTTCGAGCGGTAGAGGGGGTTGTCCTCGCCCCACTCCCGGGCCTTCTCCTCCACCCACTCGCGGCCGACCAGGGCGAGCGCCACATCCTCCGGCACGTCCTCGCCCGTGAGGTTCGGTGAGTCGAACGCGGAGATGCCGAGGACGTGCCACCCCGAGCCCGGCGAGCAGACTTTGCGGAAGTGGCTCGCCGGGTTGTCGGGGTTGCCGATCGCGACCAGGCGGCAGTCCGAGTTGGTCGTCAGCGCATCCGCGGCGACCCACAGCTGTGCGGGCACGCCGCACGCCTCATCGATGATGACCAGCACGTACCGGGCGTGGATGCCCTGGAAGGCGGACTCGTCGTGATCGGCAGGCTTGCGGCCGAACGCTACGATCTCGTCATCGATGTGCCACTCGGTCTGGTTCACCCGGCCGGCCAGCTGGGCGCGCTTGTGGTTGCGGCGGATGTACCGCCACAGGATCGCGCGGACCTGCGCGCCGGTGGGGGCGGTGGTGACGACGAACGCGGTGCCGGGCGGGTGGGTGTCCAGCCACCAGCAGGCCAGCAGGGATGCGGTGTGACTCTTGCCGACGCCGTGGCCGGACCGTACCGCGGTGCGCCGGTGGTCGCGGACGCTGGTCATGATGTCGGCCTGCTTGGACCACACGGTCTGGCCGAGGCGTTCGCGGACCCAGCCGATCGGGTCGGCGCCGTACTTGGCTGCGCGGGTCGCCAGGTTGCGCTTGTCGACGGTGGACTGGAGCCGGTCACGGACCTGCTTGAGCTGGCGGGTGTCGCCCGCGCTGACGAGGAGTCCGATCTGCTGCCGGAGGTGGTCGAGGTCAGGTGCCGTCGTCATCGCCGCTGTCCTGGGCCGCGCGGTCGATCAGGTTCAGGATCTCCGCGCCGAGCTGCTCCGCGTCCACGGAGACGCGGGAAGGTGCGTTGAGGCCCAAGAGCTTGGCGCGGCGTTCCTGGATCTTCAGGAGTCGGTCGATCGCAGCGAGCACCGGTCCGTCATCGAGGAGGGGTTCACCGTCCTGGCGCACGATCTGGCCGTGGGAGACGGTGACGTGCTGCCGCTCCAGTACGTCGGTGGCGGCGCGTGCCAGCTGGTCGAGGCGGTCCAGCTCCAGGGCCCGTACCTCGTCGGCCGGCTCCTGCACGGTGTCCTTGAGGGCGCGTTGCACGCCCCTGTATGCCTCCGACTTGTGGCCGTAGCCGAGGAGGTCCGCGATCTGTTGGTAGGTGTGGTGGCGTGCGCGGAGGCGGCAGGCGTCGGCGTCGCGGGCGGCGGAGTCGCCGGTGTAGATGAATCGGCCGTTGCCGTCGCGGGGTCGCTCGTCCATGTGCGGCCTCCCCGTGTCTGACAACGTTGTCATAACCCATGGTAGCTGCGCACGGCTCGGCCCCCACCACGCGAGGCGCGGCAGGGGCCGGGGTGTCCGAGTAGCCCGGCAGCCAGCACGGGTGAATGGACACCTGAAGCATGGCAGCCGGGACTGACAACGGCGGTCAGGAACCATCGCCGGGGAGGTAGTACAGGTCGCAGCGGGTGAGCACGCACAGGTTGCCGCGCACCTTGAAGTCCTCGGGCTCGCCGGTGGCCAGGTCCACGGCGGTACCGATCACCCATCCGAACGTGTCGCCGGGCACGTCCTCGATGCGGATCGCGGTGAGGACAACGGACCGGACCCCGTTCCCTCGGTACAGGGAGACGACGGTCCCAACTTCGTGCCGGGAGAGGCGGCAGGTCGTCCAGGACTCCTCACGGAAGATGACCTTGGCGGTCAGTCCGGCGATGGTCGCCGGGTGAATGCGCTTCATGTGCTGCCTCTCGCTACGGGTCTGCCTCGTCAGCACCAGGGGGACCATTCCCCGGCGGACGCCCCGCCGTGGCGGCGCGTTTCGGCTATCAGCTGGCGGTGTCGTGCAGCGCGGCGAGCAGCGCGCGTGCCCGGTCGAGCGTGAGCGGCAGCGTTTCGCCGTCCTGGTCCGCGCCGCCGGTCAGCAGTACCGGCCCGTGGTAGGGCTGGTGCGTGAAGCCGTAGCGGCGGGCCAAAAGCGTCGCGAACGGGTTGATCTCGTCCGGGTAGTTGTAGAGGAACTCGTCGTCAACCCACATGTCCAGGTGACTGGTGAGGGCAACGAGATCAACTCGCTGGCAGCGCAGGACGGCGCGCATCACGATGAGGTGGTCGTCGCTGCTGGCGGGGAGGTCGATGACCTGAAGGCCGCCGTCGGAGGCGAGAAGCAGGGCGTCGGGCGTGGCGGGCATGTGGGTCTCCAGTCTCGGGATGGGTCTGGCGGTCACTCGTCGTCGGGCTCGTGGTCGTAGAGGTCGTTCCAGTAGTCGCGGTCCTCGCGGGCGACCTCGCGGCACAGCGCCGGATCGGGAGTGTTGACCGTGACGGTGATCTGCATGTGGCGCTCCGGGGTCACGCGGCGAGGCTGAGGATGTGGGCGGCGATCCGGTGCTTGCAGGGGTGCAGGCCCTTGATCCCGGCGGGGCAGGTGCAGGCGGCGCGGTGGGTGCGGTAGGTGGCGGCGCCGTCGCTGCTGACTGCGAGGAACACGCGGTTGGCGCGGAGGGGGATGAGGCCGCCCTGCTC
Source organism: Streptomyces gossypii (assembly GCF_025165795.1). Taxonomy (GTDB): domain Bacteria; phylum Actinomycetota; class Actinomycetes; order Streptomycetales; family Streptomycetaceae; genus Streptomyces; species Streptomyces gossypii. Next base: position 236,645 of record NZ_JAJAGO010000006.1, on the reverse strand, counting down.
GAGCAGCTCCTCGGCCTTGGCGACCTGGTGGGCCTTGTACTGGGCGACGACCTCGGCGCGGGCGGCGGCCTTGACCTTGCGGGTGCAGGTGGGGCCGTAGCCGGTGGCGATGGAGCGGGCGGCGGTGAGGGTGCGGCCACAGCGGAGGCAGGCGCCGGTGGTGCTGGTCTGCTGGGTGGTGGCCTTCATGGTGTGTCCCCTCGTCGCCGTCCTTGTGCCTCACACTCTAGGCCTAAGACGTGAGGCATGGCAAGGGGTCTAGGCCTAGCGGTTGTGGCACACTCGGGGGATGGTCACAGAAGCCGAGCTCAAGGCCCTCGACGCCAACTACCAGGAAGCGGTCAAGGCAGCCGAACGCCATCGATCAACCACCATCGCCCGCGCCATCGACCAGGGATGGGCCCAGAAGGACGTCATCACCGCCACCGGTTACAGCCGCGAGACAGTACGCCGCCTCGCCAAGGAAGGGCGGAGGGCCGAGTGAGCTACCGCCCGTTCCCGGACCGCGGCCGTGCGCTGCGGCAGCTCGAGCGCCACCAGGCGCCGCCACCCGCGCCCGGCATGCTGCTGCCGCGGGTCCGTATGGCATCCGCTGCGGTCACCGGCACCGGCGGTCAACTCGGGCCGGTCATCCCGGCGGAGGGCTGGACCGCGGCACGCAGATAGGCCCCGCCCAAGCGCTTGGGCGGGGCCGTGGTGCTGCTGCTACATGGCGTCCCAGGGCACGTCTTGCACCCACCGCCAGCGGCCGGCGGGGTCGGGCGCGTAGAGGGAGCGTCCGCCAGGGTGGGCGCAGCCGGGGGTGAGGATCGCCGTCCACGGGTCGGGATCGCCGTCGTCCGTATCCACGGGGACGGTCTGCCCGTCGAGCGGTCCGCCGTACAGCTCCACTTCGGTCATGCGGTCATCCTTCCGCAGAACGGCCCCCGCCGGGAGGGTGGTCCGGCGGGGGCCGTGGTGGAGCAGGCTGTTAGAAGTTGCCGTTGGAGAGGATCTCGCCAGCCGAGTCGTAGACCGTCACGAGTCCGTTCTTCGAGTCGCGCCAGTCCGCGAACGCGGAGGCGAGCAGCTTGCCGTCGCCCGTGTGCGGGCCGACGATACCGCCGGTGTAGTCCGTGTGGATCTCCGCGCTGTCGAGGATGTCGTTCTGCTCCCCGGCGCCCTGCACCTTGACGACGTGCTTCGCCGCGTCCTGCTCCTGCGGAGTGCCGTTCTTTGCGATGAACGCCTTGAACTCCTCGGCCTGGGACTTCTTCTCCGCCGGGGCCTCGGGCTCGGGCTCGTCCTTGGGCTTCTCCTCGGCCGGCTTGTCGTCCTTCGCTGCGGGTGCCTGGTCCTTCGGCTGCTCGGCGGCAACCTGGTCCTTTTCGCCGTCAGCGGTGTCCTCGCCGCCGCTCGCGACCGCGCCGACGACGATTAGCGCGAAGAAGATGCCGAACCCGATGCCGATCTTCTTCCCGCGGCTCATCTTCGGCTTCGGCGCCGGGGGCTGCGGGGTGCCGTATCCGTACGGCTGCTGGGGCTGCTGGGGCTGCTGCGGGTTCTGCTGGTACTGACTCATGCTGTCGCTCCTGATGGTGATGGTACGGGAGCGGGGGGTGACGGTAGAGAGAGTGTCAGACCCCGCTGGGTTATGGGGAGTTACAGGGAAATGGCCGCTGATTCCGTACTGACCAGTTGCCTGCGTGTCAGTGGTCGTCAGGGTTGGCGGCCTTCTTGGTCCAGCCGCCGGTCTTCGCGTCGTAGTCGCGGGACTGGCCGGAGTCGGATTCGGCGCGCTTGGGGTCTCGGGTGGGCATGTCTCGGCGAAGTGCCACGATGGTGGTCCTGTCTCCTGGTGGGGATGGGGTCTGGGGCGGCCGATCGCCTGGCAGTGAGTCGGCCGCCCCAGGGCTGGCTGGTAATCAGGTGGCGGTCATGCAGGGACACGGCACGGTGTACGGAGTGCCGTCCGCGTAAGCGGGGCGCTCCGCCCGCGCCCAGGCGCGGGTCTCGCAGACGCGCGCGGTGTGGCAGGGGCAGGCCGGGCAGTCGTCCGGGGCTGGGCGCTCCCAGCGGTGCCCTTCGGGGGCTTCCATGGACGAGTCTTCGATCCAGCGGGTCATAGGTGGTCTCCTTCGGTGGGTTGGGGGTCAGAGGATGCCGATCCAGCGGGCGACGTCGTCCGGCGCGATCCCGGTGACCGTCTCGACCAGCACGCACAGGAGCAGCACGACGATCACGGTGGCGGGGCCGAGAACGCCCGGAGTGACGTGACGAACCCGGTCTCCGGCTGTGGGCTGCATGCCAGCGTGCGCCTGGGTGCGGTGCTCGTCCTGGGCGGTGCGCGCGGGGCCGCGCCAGCTGCTCACCTCGCCGCGGATGTTGCAGGCGTTGCACTCGTATCGGTAGGGCATCAGGCGCTCTCTCGGGTGGGTTGAAGGGGCGTAGCGGGGGCCGCTACAGCTGTAGCGGGGTCCGCTACATTGCTGGTCAGGGGTGGTGTAGCGGGCGTAGCTACAGTGCTGGGCTGGGCCGCGGGGCGGAGGTCGGAGAGGGGTCCGATGACGGCCTCCAGGTCCTCCCGGTGCACCCCTCGGCGGACCTTCCTGGGAGCGCCCGGGACACCCCCTCCCGGGGCCCCCACGGAGGGCCGGGTGGGCACCCCCCGCTGCGCCAGTGCCGCGCGCACCTCGGGCCCCTCCCGGGTGCGGTGCGGTGCGGCCTCGTTGACGGCTGCCACCAGGGTGTCGAGGTGGACTCCGCGGGCGTCGCCGATCAGCTGCGCGCACAGCGTCAGCAGCGGGTCCAGGGCTGGGAGTTCGGGCTCCTCCTCGGCGGGAGCGGAGAAGGCCGGCACCGGCGCCGGATGGCGAGGGCGCTTCCTGCGCCGCTCGGGCAGCTGCTCCGGCTCACTCCCCGCGGCGTACGCGACGGCTGCGCCGAGCCCGGCGGCGCCGGTGAGTGCCCAGGGCAGTACGCCCTCGGCGGCGGCCCACTGCCACGCCCACCAGCCGCCGCCCGCGACCGTGGCCGCACGGCCCGCGCGCGACTTCACCGAGCCCGCGCGGCCACGGCCCTTGCCGCGGCGGCGCATGAGCGTGCGCAGCCCGTCCAGCAGGCGGCGGGGCGCGGTCCGGCCCCGGCGCGCGGCAGCGCCCGCGGCGTGCCGCAGTCCACTCCCCGCCCGGTAGGCCACGCGCCAGTGCCAGGTAGGCGCGGGGGCGCGGCGGATCGGGGTCGCCATCACGCGGGTGGCGCGGGCGTAGGTACGGCCGATGACCTCGCCCACCCGCTCGGCCCGGCACTCGTGCACGTCGTCGCTGGCCATGTCAGCCCGCGAAGATCGTGATGAAGGACCCGACCACGCTGGTGATCTCTTTCCATAGGCCGCTGCTGGCGCTGGCCGCGGTCATCAGCAGGAAGCCCAGCACCACCGAGCCGAGGAGCTTGGGCCGGGTGTACCACCACCAGGCGTAGAGCGAGAGCGCGACCGCCGCGGGGACGACACCGAATTCGGCGCCGCCGGTCGCGGTCATCTCCTGGGCCTTCTCCGCGAGGATCGACCACGGCCGACCGGTGCGCGCGTACGCGTAGGCCATCGCCACGCCCGCGGCGAGACCGGCGGCGGGGCCGATCGTCTGACCGCCCTTCTTGACGGCAGCTACGACGAGCACGGTGAGCAGCAGCGACAGGCCGTGGAGGCCGATTTCCAACATGGCGACGAGTCCTTGCAGGTCAGGGGTGGAGGAACGCGGCGATGACGCAAGCGGTGTAGGTGCAGCGGCCGACCCAGGCGACAGCGGTCACAGCGCGGGCGGTGCGGTGGCCGACGGCCCAGCCCGCCAGGATCAGGGCGACGGAGATACCGGTCGGCGCACCGGATATGGCGCCGGTGAGCCAGGGGGTGACGCCGATCCACCACGGGACGGCGATGGTGCTGATGCCGTAGGCGAGTTGGCCGAGTCGTGGCCGGGGCTGGGTGACGGCGGACATGGCGGCGCGGGCCTGGTCGGCGGCGCGCTGCTGTATGGGCCTGGTGCGGTGTGCGTCCACGAGCCGGTCAGCTACGCGGGTCGGGTCCCAACGGTGTGCCGCTCGCTCGGTGTCCGGACTGTCCGGCACCTCGTCGGCGTCGTCCGGCCCCGTGTCGGCCGTGTCGGGGTCGGTGTCCGGCTGCTGCTCGGCGGCGTCCAGGTCGACCAGTTGGCCGGGGGCGGGGAGCCGGCCGCCACCCGCCGCACGGCGGATGGTGCCGGCCTTCGGGGCCGGGCTGCTGCTCGCGGTGTCCGGGGCGTCCGGGTCGTATACGTCGTCCCACCAGTCGTCAGCCACAGCTGACCTCGGGGATGCATTCGTGTCGGGTGGCGAAGGCGAGTGCCTTGCCGAAGTCGCGTGCGCTGTACCCGCGGTCGAGGTGGCGGCACCCGGGGCAGATCCAGGCGTATCCGTGCTGGGTGGGTGCTCCGGTGGTGTCGTGGGCGGTGTACTCGGCGCGGTGCAGATTGATGGTGCAGCCGCAGCGGGCGGTGGTGGTGGTGAGGACGCCGGAGTACACGCCGCGGGGTGCGACGGGGCGGCGTGCGGGTGCGGGGTGGGGTACGGGTGCGGGACGGTCGGCCGGGTGCACCTCGGCGTGTACGTAGCCGGAGGGCAGGCGCGGCGGCAGGGCCGGGAGTGCACCCGGGTGGGGGGTGCGCACCCGGGTACGGCGGGTGCGGGACTTGAGCAGCATGGCGAGGGTCCTCACGGGGCGGTGGTGGTCAGTGCGGTCTGGAGGCGCTGCGCTCGGGCCTGGCCGATGCCGAGGCTCTTGAGTTGGCGCAGGGATGGGGTGCGGCCGGGTGCGAGTGCGCGGGCCTGGTCCAGCAGTGGGTCGGTCTCAGCGGGTTCGGGTGCGAACCCAGAGGGCACGGTGGCGTGCACTTCGAGGCGGCGGGGCGGGTCGAGTGCGGCCACGGGTGCGGGTGCGCACACCTCGGGGTGCGGCAGGTGCATGGGTGCGAGGTCGAGCACGAACCGGTGCAGCGGCTCGGGCTCGGAGGCCGGGGCCTCGGGTGCAGGGGTCCGGGTACGCTCCGGGTGCACCTCGGGTACGGGTGCGGGGGTGCGGGGCGGGTTGGGTGCGCCGATCGCCACCCGCACCAGCTGCTCGGAGACGACCACCCCATGGCTGATGCACTCCGCGGCCAACTCGCCCGGGTTCAGGTTCGGGTGCGCACTCTGTACTCGGCGCACCGCGTCCAGCGGGTGCATGTCGGCGAGCTGCTGGTGCACGAGTGCGGCCGGAGTGCGCGGGGTGGCGGGCGGCTGCTCGGGCTGCCACGGAGAGCGCAGCTCGATGCTGGTCAGCTCGGCTGCGCCGCGGCGAGCGGAGAGGAGCAGGAGCAGATGATGCCGCTGCTCGGGGTCGGCGCCGACCCCGGCGCGGGCGACTGCGGCGGCGAGCCGGGCCCGTCCCCAGGGGGAGAGCCAACGCCGGGAGGCGAGGCGGACGGCGCGGGCGGTGGCCCGGTCACGGGAGATCTGCTCTGCGGTACGGTCCCGGACGGCGAGGCCGAGGCGGGACAGCATCCGCTCCCGCAACTCCCGCCCGATCATGGCGAGGAGGCCGGAGGAGAGGGCGCGGGGCCGGGCGACGCGGATCTCCAGGCCCATGGCCAGGTGCCACAGCAGGCCGGCCATGACGGGGCCGATCACGGCCCGGACGGTGCCGCCGATGAGGCCGGACTCCGCATAGGCGGGGATGACCTGTACGCCGGTGATGACCCAGACGAGGATGCCAGGAACGCCGGAGGTGCCTGAGGTGCCGGAGGTCTCGGCGGTGGTGGCCTTGTGCGCGCGGGCCATCAGGGCGCAGGCGAGAAGCGCCACTTCGGCGGCGGCGAACATCATGACCCGCTCGGCCGTGGATGCCATGTCGAGGCGGTGCGCGGCGAAGCGCCACGAGGTGTCTGCGGTGTAGGCGGTGCACACGGCGGCGCCGATGGCTGCGACGACGACGGAGGATTGCGGGCGGATGGCGGATCGGACGGCGCGGGCCACGCACCAGACGGTTCCGGCAGCGAGCAGCAGTGTGGCGGCGGCGAGTGCGGCGGCTGGGTAGGGGTGGTGGCTGGCCCAGCTGGTGACCGCGGCGGGGTCCATGGCGCTCCTGTGCGGAGATGGGGCCGGGCCGTGTGGTGGCGGCCCGGCCGGGTGTCAGACGGAGGGGCGGGGCATGGCGCGGCAGGTATCGGCGTGCCGCTGTGCCCAGCGATGGGCGGTCGGCTCGTGCTCTGTCGTGTCGGTCTCGGGGCAGCCGCGGCACTTCATCTCGTAGCGGAGGTAGAGGTCGCCGCCGAGGTCGGTCACGTCGACGGGGGCGCCGCCGAGGTTGAGGTAGCGGGCGACGACGCCTTCGGGCCAGGTGCTGGTCATGCCAAGTCCTTCTCGAGTCCTAGGGGGCCGGGCCGCAGTGCGTGACGTGCGGCCCGGCCGGGGTGTCAGACGGAGGCGAGGGCGAGGGCGGCGAGCCGCCGCTGCTCGGCGGCGGCGGCGAGGCAGTTGGCCCGGTGCGCTGGGTCGGTGGTCTCTTCGGCCACGGCCTCCCAGCGGGTGGCGGAGGTCTCGCACAGCCACGCCACATGGCGGGCGATGTCGGCGCTCAGTGTGGGCATCAGCGGCGCCCCCGCTCGGCTCCGGCGGCCTCGTTGCCGGAGGCGCGAGCCTGGCCGAGCTGCTCGCGTGCGGCGGCCTTGGTCACCTCGGACTGGGCGTGCGCGTAGTCGTCAGCGGCCTGCGCGAGGATGAGCGCCGCTTCGGGGCTGGGCGCGGGGTCGGGCTGGTCGGTACGATCCGACATGGTCATCACTCCTGGTAGTGCAGGTGGATGGCTGCCCCCGGCCCATATGGCGTTCCAGCGCCGGGCCGGGGGCTTTTGCATCAGCAGCGTGGGCTGCTTCCCACGAGCGTATGGGACCCCCTACACTCATGGCAAGCGGCCTGCCCGAAGAGATGAGGCCGGGCGTGACCGAGGAGGCCAAGCGGGTGATCAAGGCCATGGATACCGTCGAGGCGATGCCGGACCCGGAGCAGCGCGCCAAGGCGATCAGCGAAGTCCTGGCAGATCAGGCGAAGAGGGCGAAGAAGTGGCGCGACGACCGCCGTGAAGTGGTGCTGAGCATGCGGGCGCAGAAGCCGCCGGTCTCGTACCGAAAGATCGCGGCTGCGCTCGGGGTGTCCCTGCGCACGGTGCAGGACATCGAGACGGGCTACAGCGGTTCGGGGTCACATAGGCCACGCGTCAAGGACCGAGCGGCGAAGGAGACCCCTGATGACGGCTGACTTGACCGCGTTCCTGCGGGCGCGGCTGGACGAGGACGAAGCGGTGGCGCGGAAGGCGAAGCCCGGCCCATGGCGCGCCGACGGCGGCAGCGTGTACGCCGCACACCCGACCGACGAGGTCGTGGACTACGCCCGCGACAACAGCGCGCCGCACATCGCTCGCCATGGTCCGGCCCGCGTGCTGCGGGAGGTGGAGGCCAAGAAGCGAATGGTGACCGCGTACGAGTATGCACTCGAGATGAAGACGGCGAACGCTGCCAACTATCAGGCGTGGGTGAACAACGACGCTCCCCCGTACCCGGAAGCGGCTGAGGGGACGGACGAGCAGAGACGGGAGATCCCCGGCCTCGCGCATGCACTCCGCCTGCTGACCCTGCCGTATGCCGACCACCCCGATTACCGCGAGGAGTGGCTGCCATGACCACGTGCCGAGCTGTTCTCCACCATCAACACGGCATGGCCCAATGCGATCTCCCGCCCCACGACGATGAGCAGCAGCACGGCGCGTGGTGCGACAACTGCCTGGAGTACGGCTACGACGACCCTAGTGATCGCCTGGACTGGGGCCGTGACGGCGAGGACTGGCTGATCACGCCGTAGCCGCACCGCACACACGGAAGCGCCCGCCCTGTTGGCGGGCGCTTCGTCGTGCCGGGGCTATGCGCCAGGCGCCGCAGCCCGCTGATCGTAGGCGGCCAGCAGCACCACGGTGAGAGTCACCACCTCCTGCGCGGCGCCCCGTCCGGTCAAGATAAGCGCGGCCCCAGCGAGCAGCGCCGTGCAGTAGACGACGGCGCGGGCGGTAGAACTGGGCGTGCTGGGCTGCGACATGAAGTTCCTCTCCCCGGGCGGTGGGCGCATTGCCCCTGTCCTTAAGTGAGTAGCGCAACGTTTAGGCCCGGGGTCATCGACAAGCTGCCAGCTCACGTGAACGTACGGAAGCGCCCGCCCCAGCCGGGGCGGGCGCTTCGTCGTGCTGGGGTTACGCAGCGCTCCCCGGCTCCCCTTCTGCTGCGGGCGCGGCGGCTGGTTCAGTAGCCGCCGTTTTCGCGCAGATCCTTGGTGACCTGCTCGCGGAGGTCCGGGCAGTACGCGGTCACACCGAGGACGAGCAGCTGGTTGGCATCGGCCAACTCGGTGCCCCAGTCCATGCCGCTGGGGTAGAGCGCGGCCCCGTCGAAGTCATCGAACACGTACTCCACGCTGTGGCCGGCCTTGAGTTCGGTGCACCACTCCGGAGGAAATTCGAGCAGCTCCTCGTTGGTGGGGCGGGCGTCGGCCCAGCTGGCAAACTCCGCGGCTCGGACATCGGCGAGGAACTTCTGCTTCGGGCTGGTGCTGCTGCTGGCGGTGGGGGTCGCCTTGCTGTCGCTGCTGCTGTCGTCGCTGCTGCATGCGGCGGTGAGGGGGAGCAGCAGCAGGGCGGTGATGGTGGTGGCGGTGCGCATGTGCACGGTGTCCCCCCGGGACTGTGGTGGTGAGGGCCATCGTGGGGGGCGTGTCCCGGGAGTGTACGGGTTGTGATCGAACGGTGACCCGTGGCCCGGCCGTTGGGTGCGGCCGGGCCGGGGTTCAGCGGGTCGGGGTCCAGGTGGTGAGCGCGGGCCCGGCGTCGACGGCCGGGCAGGGGGCGCCGTTGGGGCACGGCTCGTCACGGGCCTGCTGGACGAGCTGAAGAAGGCGGGTCCCGGACGCGCATTCGGCCCCTCCGTCACCGTCATCCGGGTCGCGGGCGACGACCCAGTCCGGGCCTACGGCCTCGATACGGACGCAGTGGTAGTGATCGCGGCCGAACGCGCCGTACGCGAAGCCGTGGACGGTGTCGCCGGGGGCGAGGGGTCGGCGGGCGGTCACGACGCACCGCCCGCTGCGGCGGCGGCCAGGACCGCCCGGAGGTCGTCCGCGGCGAATGGTTGGCCGCCCGCGTCCCAGGCGTCGGCGAGGGCGGTGAGTTCGGCGCGCAGCGCTGTGTGCCCGTCTCCCGCTCGAACAGGCGTCCCGGTATCCGGAGATGCGTCCGTGGCCTCCTGTGCCACTGTGGCGCCCGTGTGGCCACTGTGGCGGGGCGGCTGGGCGTCGACAACTGCCTCGTACTCTCGGTGCACCCGTACCTCCACCGCGACATAAGCCACGACGGGGACGGCGGGGCCGAAGCCCTTCACCGCGGCCGGGCGGGGGCGGTCGCACCACACGTCCGCGCCGCACGAGCAGTCAGGCGGTAGTTCAGCTTCGGCGGAGGCGCGGACATTGACGGGGCGGTGCGCCTGGGCGGGTTCGGTCATCGCGGGGTTCTCCTGACGGTGGGTGGTCGGCGTGCCCGGAGCGGGGTTCGAACCCGCGCTGCGCCGTTTTTAGGACGGTGCCTCTGCCTGCTGGGCTATCCGGGCTGGGAGGTGTGGGGCCCTCCAAGGGGTCAGCCGGGGGGTGTCGTCTCCGCGGCGGGCGACGGCCGGAACTGTTGGCCGAAGACCGTGGTCCCCTCTGGTCCGGCGAGGATGACCGCGGCGGCGACCCCGTCCACGAGATCGTCGGTGCAGCGGATGACGGTGTTCCGCTGCCGACCGTTGCGGGGCCGGCGGTCCGAGTACTGCATGACGTCGCCGTAAGTGCCGAGCGAGGCGCCACCGCGGCGGGCGACGCCGATCAGCCACTCCTGGGTCAGGTGCTCGGTGGCGATCCGGTGCTCCAGGTCGCGGATGCGCAGCGGCACCGCGTACTCCAGCCAGTCGGCCAACCATTCGGCCCCGTCCGGGGGTTCCGGCTGGCGCATCACGCCACCTCCGCCCGGCGGCGCTGGCGCAGGCGAGCGACAGCGGATCGGGTGCCGACGGTGCCGCGTGTGCTGCCTGCGCGCCGGTCGCATCCCCACGGGCGGGAAGGGGTCTCACCCTCATGCCAGAGAACCCGGAACCGGCGTCGCGCCAAGGTCAGCTGGCTTTCGAGTCCGCCGGTGGAGGTCCCGTACAGGCGGGCGGCGTCCGCGTAGTCGCCCGTGGCGGCGAGCGCGTGCACGGCCGCGAGCTGGCCGCGGGTGAGGGTGGGGAGGATCTGTTCCACCGCCATCCTGTCCACGATGGCGGTCTCCGGGCTGGGTGCGGCGCGTCCTGCCCACGCCCAGTACGTGGCGTACTTGACGCCTGAGTTGCTGGTGTCGCGGCGGGCTCCGTGGTGGCGCATGGTGTCGCGGACGTCATCGGCGAGTGCTCTGCGGCCGGCCTCCATCAGGTCGACTCGGCGGGGTTCGGTGGCGGTGGCGTAGAGGTGTTCGACGATGCCGTGCCAGGCGGCGCTGTACAGGTCGTCGCGGTCGCCTGCGGGCCACCAGGCGCGGTTGTTGGAGACGACGGTGCGGGCGAGGCGGTCGAGCCCAACGAGGGTCCAGCCCCAGCGGATGCCGTCGCCGCGGACGGCGGCGGCGGGGTCGGGCTCCGGCTCGACGTGCTTGGTGATGGTCCAGGTGCCGGCGTGTTGGCCGTGGCTGATGATGGTGCCGGTGTGGGTGTCGGTGGTGTGGATGGTGACGCGGGTGGAGCCGAGGATGCCGCGGGCGTGCCGGTACACCTCGGGCGCGAGGGCGGCGTCCTGGTCGAGGTGGCGGATGTAGCGGCCGGCGGCAAGGTCGAGGGTCAGGGTGTGGGTCATCTGGTCCTCCTGGTGAGCCGGCGGGCGGCGGTGCGTATGGGGTCGGGGCCGGGCACAGCTGCGGCGTGGCCGAGGGGCAGCGCGGTGACGACCGCGACGAGCAGCACGTAGGCGATCAGGGTCAGCACGGCGGGTCCTCCGGGCTGGGGAAGGACACGGCGGGGCTGCGCGGGGGCGGCGGGTCGTGGCGGTGGCGCCAGGCGCGCACGGTGGCGCGGGGACGGGTGGCGAGCAGCAGCACGATCTCGACGCCGAACACTGGCTGCGTCGCCCACCAACGCCACGTGTTGCGGGTCACGGCGGAGCGGCGGATGGTGCACCAGGCCCAGTCGGATGCGCGGCGGGCGGGCCGGATACGGCCGAGGACGTATCCAGCAGCGAGCGCGGCGGCGGCGCTGATGGCGAGGGTCAGCACGGCGTGCTCCGCTCGACGTCCGGGGCGGGCTGCTGGGCGTCGGGGTGGGCGCAGGGGCCGCCGTTGCAGGCTCCGGTGTCGCCGCATCCGAGGCATTCCGCCTCGGGCTGCTCCCCGCTGTCCAGGGCGGTGCGGATGCGGGCGTTGAGTGCGCATCCGGCGCAGGTGAGGCCCTCGCCGAGGGAGTCGTGTCCGCCCATGGCGCCGTATCGGTGGGTGATCTCAGCCAGGCACAGCTGTTCGGCCAGGAGTTCGCGGGCGTTGGCGAGCTGCTGTTCGGCGCGGTCGCCGCGTTCCTGCCACTGGTACCGCTCGGCGGCCATCTCCTGCCGCTGCTCCAGGATTCGCCGCGCGGTGCGGTCGGCGACGTCCAGCTCGTGACGGGCCTGCTCCAGCTGGCCGAGCCGCCGTCCCAGCGCCCGGCGCGCCTGCTCCAGCTCGGTGGCCAGCTGTGCGCATTCCTGTTCGAGCGTGACGGCCACCTCGCGGGCGCGGTCCCGTTCGGCGCGGAGGTCCGGGACGATGACCTGCTGCCAGTGCTCCAGCTCGATGCGGGTACGGCGGAGACTGTCCTCGGCCAGCTCAGCACGGTCCCGCCCCAGTGAGTCACGCTCGGCGGCGAGGCGGTCTCGGTCGCGCTCGATCTCGGCCGCCTTGGACCGCCAGGTCTCGCGTCCGGCCGCGAGTTGGCGGGTGAGGGTGCGCAGCTGCTCGCCCTCGGCCGGGGTGAGGTGGTTGCACGCGCGGTCCACGAGGACCCGCAGCCGGTCAGCGGGGAGCTGCTGGCGGCCGGGGCAGTGGACCGGGGTCATGCCGGGCTGCGGCTCCCAGGTGTGCGTGTCGTGGGCGCGGCCGAGGACGGCGAGGGAGCAGCGGAGTTCGGCGGGCACGGGCTCGGCCATCACGCACCCGCCCCGGCGTCCGTGACGGGCGGCTCGTTGTCCACCAGCAGCCACAGGGGGGAGATGCTGCCCGGCTCGTGGAGGCTGGGTTGCTCGTCGAGTGCGTAGAAGGCGCCGGTCTGACCGTGCCAGCCGATCTGACGCCAGGTCTGCGTGGCGGAAAGGGTCATGGTGCGCATCTCGCTGCCGGACCCTTCGAACGCGCGTCGGTACGGGCGGGAGTCGGGGGGCGGCGTTGTGGGGTGGAATCCACTGGGGTTGCGGCGGATATGCCGGTCGCGGGGCTGAGTCATGGTCAGGCTCCGGTGGTGTCGTCGGGGGTGGCGAGGCGGCGGAGTTCGGTGGCTACCGCTCTGGCGCCATCGCTGGCCTGGGCGAGCCCTGCCGCCTGGTATCCGGCGGCGATCATGTCGGCCACGTCAGCGGCCTCGGCGTGGTCGGCGGCGCGTACCTCGGCGGCCTGCTTGCGGAGGCGGGCGTTCTCGGCCTCCAGCTCGCGCACCTTCGCGTCGTGGGCTGCGTCGGCGATCCGCAGCGCCTCTGTGATCTCCTCGTCCGCTACGGCCGTCACAGCGTCGGCTCGGCGGTCGCCGTTCTTGCCGTCGCGGAGCACGCGCACGTTCCGCATCGCGGCCTTGTACTGCTCACGGCGTTCGGCGGTTGTGATGTTCACGGGGTTCCTCCGGTGGTGTCGGGGCGGGCAGCAGCGGCCAGGTCGCGGAGCCTGTCGGAGACGAAGCAGAGCGCGGTGCTGACGGAGATTCGGCCGAGCTGCTCATCGCCCGACCAAACCCCGCGGACGTAGTTGGCGGCTTCCTCGAGTGCGGCGGCGCGCACCTCGGCGGCGAAGCGGTCGAGGAGCTGCTCCTGCTCGCGCGGGTTGTCGCGGACGGGCGAGGCGAGGGCGACGCGGACGCTGTACCGCGCGGGCTGATCGGGCTGGTCCATCGGGTCCTCCGGTGGGTGTGCTGGCGGTGGGCCCGCCCCGACTACGGATCGGGGCAGGCCTGTTGCGGTCAGGCGGGCTGCCGGTTGAGGACACGGCGCACCGTGGCGTCGACCGCGGCACGGATCTCCCGGAGCAGCTCCTCCCGCGCACCGGCCTTCAGGTCCGGCGAGGTGGCGACCTGGACGGCCAGCTCGTAGCCGACACCGGCGCACATCCATGCCTGCGACGGGTGCGGCTCCAGCCCGGCGGCACCGAGCTGCACCGCCCACTCGGACGTGTCGGCCGCGCCGACCATCAGGTCGTTGACAGCGCGCTGCGCGGTGCCGAACGGGTCTGTGTCGCGCCCGTCGACGCCGTCCCCGGCGATGTCGTCCAGGTCGTGCCAGCAGCCGCGACGCTCGTCTGCGCGGCTGGCGATGGGGATACCGACCATCTGCATACCGACGTAGTGGAGATCGGGCTTGGCGGTGAGGGCGGCGTGCTGGCGGGCGGCTTCGGTGCGGAGATCAGCGTCGGTGTACGGGCGGTCGGTCACGGTGTCGGGCATGTGGTCCTCCAGGGCGAGTTGTCCGGCCACGGGTGCGGCCGGGTGGATGGTGATCGGCTGGGGCGGCTGGCCGAGCTTCTTCGCGCATGTCGGGCCGTAGCCGCGGCGGATCGACACGGGGTCGGTCAGCCACATCGGGCATAGCTCGCAGCGACGACGGACCGTCACGCCGCTCCGTCCTCCGCGCACGGCCCGCCGGAACCGGATGCTGAGGCGGCCTGCTTCCACGCGGCTGTGCGCTGCTGGTGGACGTTGTTGCGGCGTACGCGGGTGCCGCTGTGGCTGGTGCACAGCTGGCCGGCGGGCGCGGCGCAGGCGGGACACGGGACGGCGAGTTGGGGGAGCTGGCGGGCGGGCTCGGCGGTCATCAGGCGGCGCTCCCGTCCGTGCGCAGCCCCGCGGGCTCGTCGGTGAACAGCGGTTCGTGGGTCATCTCGATCTCCAGGCGCTCCACTGCGGCGACGGCCGCCGCGGTGGCGTGCGCAGGGCACAGGTCGCGGACGCCGAGCAGCCACCCCTCGGAGGTGAGCCACCGGCGGGTGCCGCCGCCCATCTCGGGCTGGTCGAGGTGCAGCTCGTAGTGCTGCTCGGCGTCCGGGTCGTAGCAGTGGCCGGTGGTGCCGCAGTCGTGTTGGTCGCAGCGGATGGCGTAGACGGTGACGGGCTGGTAGCTCACGCGGCGCTCCGGGTGGTCGTTGTGGTCGTCATCGGTTGTGTGGTGGTGGGGTGTCGGGTTTCGCATGCGTTTCGGTTGGTGCAGAGGGTGATTGCTGGGGTGTGTGGGGTGGCGGGGTGGTGGTGGAAGGCTCGGGATCCGGTTCGGCCGCAGGACTCGCAGCGGTGGGTGGGGGTGGGTTTGCGGCGCCGGGGTCGGGTGCCGCCGAATGTGCCGTCGGGGATGGCCTCGAGGAGGAGGCGCTCCATCGGGGTCATGTGGTCCACCGCCTGACGGGGATGCCGGCGCGCTCGGCGAGCTGGGCGCAGTGGGTGGCGCCGTGGGAGCCGTTGCGGATGAAGGCCAGGCACAGGTCCGCCCCCGCCTGGACCATCGAGGCGTTGCGGATCGGTCCGGCGGCGCGCCCATGGAGGTGCCAGGCGGGCGGGTGGGGCTCCTCGGTGACGCGCTGGTAGTCGTCGGTGCAGGCGGCGGTGAATGTGGTCAGCGCCCACGTCTTGGCCATGATGTCGGCGCCGGCGGGGCAGTCGCCGTGGACGACGACGAGTGGCTGTTCCGGGGGGAGTGAGGCGAGGGTGTGGGCAAGTGCGGTGCGGACGGCGTGGAGGTCGTCCCAGGTTCGACTGCCGGTGATGAGGACGCGGTACGGGGTGGTCATGCGGTCTTCCTCTCGGCGGCGGGGTGGCAGTGGGTGTGTCGGTCGCGGCCGGGTCTGGGGACCATGCGTTCGTGGCAGGTGGCGCAGCGGGTGAAGGTGAGGGGCTGCGCGGCGGGTGGCGCGTCGTCGTCGTGGTGGTCTTGTTCGTGGTCGGAGTGATCGTTTTGGGGCCCGGGATCGGGATCTACCTGAGGTTGAGCAACAACCTCGGCCGCGTCATGGGGTAGTTCCTTGGCTATCCCTGGGTTGTTCGGGGGGCGGTCCCCCGAACCAAACGGGGGGCGGTCCCCCGAACCCATACGGGGGGCGGTCCCCCGTTCTTCTTCCTCCGGAGATGCCGGAAGTTCCGGGGGCGGTCCCCCGTTCTCCGCATCTTCGAGTTCGGGGGACCGCCCCCCGTTCTTCTCTGCCTGCCAGGGGGGCGGCTTCCGCTCAGCTCGCTTCCTCTTGGAGGCATCCAGCGCTGCCACGGCAGCAGCCCAGTCCGGCGTCGGGTCGAGCACGAGGACGTACAGCGCCGCTTTCCCCCGCTTGCGTTCGCCCTCGATGGAGACGAGTCCGGCAGCGATCGCGGCATCCAGGTAGCGGCGGCAGTCCTTCTCATCCACGATCGCGGCGGCGGCGATGTCCTTGATCCGGATGGGCTTGCCGTCGCGGAACTTGAGCTTCCCCGAGCCGTTCGCGCCCGCCCCGAGGGCCTGCAACACCTTCAGGAAGCCGTCGGCGAGCGGACGGGGCATCTCCCGCGTCCAGCGCCAGAACAGGGCGTTGCGGAAGGCGTGCGGGACGCTGCCGCTGCGCTGCTGCTCTTCTGTGCTCAACGTGACCTCGATCGGTGCGTGGATGTGCGGAGGGAGAGCGCGGGGCCGCCGCGGTGGGCGGCCCCGCGATGTCACCTGACGAACTCAGTGCGCGAGCGCGCCTGCTTCTCGGCCTCCGCCGCCCTGAACTCCGCCTCCGTCGGGTAGCCCGCGAACTCGCGGGCCAGGACGTTCTCGGCGCCGCGCGGTCCGTTGCCGATCTCGTCCAGCGTTCCGTCCATGCGCCGGCCCCGGTACATGGCGCGCTTCGCCTCCAGGAGGGAGGCGGCTTCCTCGTCGGTGCGGGCGACCTCGGCGCCGGTCACGCGGACTTTGACCTGGGGGTCTTTCTCCTCGCCGTCGGCGTGGCCCGTGTAGCTCTTGGAGGTGAGCTCCACGATCGCGACCACGACGGTGCCGGGCGATTCGAAGAGGCCGCGGCGCTGCTCGGCGGACAGGCTGCCCTCTATGGATGCGGCGGCGGTGTCGAGCTTGATCTCGGGGATCTGGGTCTTGTCGAGCTTGGGCATTACAGGGTGTCCTTCCGGTAGGCGTCCGCCATGTCGGCGGACTGCTGGGCGATGGCCTGCTCGGCGCAGGCTTTGTGTGCGGGTTTGCGTTTGGGGTCGCGCAAATGGGTGTCGGAGCCGCAGTAGCGGCAGGGCTGTTCGCGGCTGGACCAGTGGGCTGAGTCCCGCCAGTCGAGGCATCCGCCTGGCAGTGATCGCGCCGCCGCTGGCCGCCGCCGCTTCATGCGACTGCCAGCCGGGGTGCCTGCCGCTCCGCGCGCTGACCCTTACTTGTGGGGAAGTCCGGGTCCGGCCGGACGGTCCGCTTCAGGTGTGCGGCGCGCTCGACGGCGGTCATGCCGCCCCACACTCCGTACCCCTCGGGCTGGGTCAGCGCCCACTCGCGGCAGGCGTCCAGGACGGGGCAGGCGCGGCACTCGGCCTTCGCCTCCGTGGCCTGGGTCTGCGCTTCGTCGGAGGCGCCGATCGGCCACCACAGGTCAGGCTTCGGGTGCGTGGCACACACTGCCTGCGACCACCCGCTGGTCACGACGTACCACCCGTCGGCTGGACGCGCGCCTTCCGCTTCTGCTCGCGGTTGCACGCCTGGCAGTAGGCCGTACCGTCCGGCCCATACCGGCCGTGGGCGTCCTGGTCGTGGCCGTGTCGACACTGCGCGGGCCGCTCCTGGCCGCCGGTCAGATACCGCAGCTGCTCACGGGTACGCAGCCGGGCCGCGGTGTCGTCCATGTGCTCGGGCGCGACACAGTGCGGGATGCCGCACTCGGCGCGGGCGTAGCCCAGCGGGTCACGACCGGTACGGATGCGGAAGGCGATCCGGGCCGCGGTGAACGGCTGCTCCCGGTAGCGCATCGTGGGGGTTCCGCTCTGGGACTGTCGCTCGCCCAGCCATTCCAGGTGTCCGCCGCGCACCGGCCTGGTGTGCGTTGCCCACACCTGCTCCAGGGTGAGCGGCTGCGGTCGCACGTTCGGGATGCCCAGGTCGCGGCGGATGCGGGAGACACGGGCCCGGTCACACCGCAGCTGGGCGGCGATGATGTTGTTGGACAGGCCCTCGCGCAGGAGCGCGGCGATTTCGTCCTTGGTGGCGTTCTGCTTCATCGGCCACCGCCGAGGCGCCAGATGTGGATGACCGCGCCCGGACCCGACCGCAGCACGTCCGCAGCGTCGTCCCCGACGTAGTGCTTGGCGAGGCGGCGGTACTCCACCACGCGGGCGTCGTCCAGCCACGCCCCGGCGTCCGTGAGCGCGTCCTCGGTCGACCGCAGCAGTTTTGAGAGATCCGGCATGGAAGCGGGGCGCCACATCAGCGTTTTGGACCAGCGGACTCCGGCCGGCCACCAGCTCGGCTTACTCGTCGGGCGGTGGCGGACGGTGAAGGTGACGGCGACGGCGAGGGGGCCGTCCAGCGGCTGCCACTTCCCGTCGCCGGAGTCCATGGCTTGGAGAGCAGACGCTTTGACGTCCTGGCGCCAGGGCTTGACCTTCTTCGACGACTCGACCATCACGCCGCGGCCGACGTGGCGTTTGCTGCCCTGGGGTCCGGGTGTGCCGTGGACGATGACGGTGAGGTCGGCGGGGGCCGCCCCCGCCACCACGGCGGGGGCGGCAATCTGCGCGGTCATCGGTTCCACCGCCGAGCCAGCGCCAGCACGGCGCTCGCGATGACGGCAGCAGGCCAGAACACGATCAGCATGGCGGCCAGCAGGCAGTACGCGGCGGGAGCGGTCTCGTGCACGGTGGCGAGTTCCGGGTGCTCACGCGTGACCGTGGGCAATGCGACGCACATTCCGATGCTGCCGATGCCCCAGATGATGAGGACGGTGATGGCAAGGGCGGTCACCAGGCACCGCCCGCGTACGGGCGGGGCTGGGGCAGCGGCTTGCCGGTGCCGCAGGAGCAGGTCTCCACGTCGCCGCCGCACGGGCAGAGGCCCGCAGCCGGGCGGCCAGCCAGGTGCCGCACCGCACGGACCAGCAGCCGGGACACGCCGACCAGGGCGAGCACGGCGCCGAGCAGCCACGCGGCGCAGCCGGTCACCCCGACGACCAGCACGCCGATCAGCAGCAGGTTCTCGCTCATGCCGCACCGTCCTCGTCCGGCCAGACGATGCTCGGCACAACCTTGACAGCACGGCCGTCGCGGATGACGACCCGCCACATATCGGTGTTCTCCTCGCCCTCGCACTCAAGGCGCCCGGTGAAGACGTGGCCCGGGAAGGCGTCGAGGGCAGCCTGCACGGCGTCGATCAGGCCATACGCCCGGTACTCGTCGATATCGCTCATCACGAGGGCCGAGGCGGTCCGGCGCAGCAACGGCCCGTCATCCGTCTGAACCGTCTCCTCAGCGACGCGGAGAACGAGTTCAAGCCGGTGGTCACCAGCCGGGGGGAACGGGCTGAACGGGCTGTCCTTGAACTCGCTCCAGGCCAGCGGTGGGGAGATGGCGAACTCGCCGGTGACGCGGGTGGTGTACCCCATGGTTCAGTCCTCCGTGGTGGTGTAGGTGATGGCGATCGAGCCGCACAAGCCGCAGGTCCACTGCCCGTCGCCATCCGGCTCGTGCGGGGCGTGGGAGGTGCAGCGGCCGGCGCAGGGAAGCCAGGCCACGGCGTCCATCTCGATCGCGGCAGTGTCCGCGTACGCGCTTTCGCGGAGCTGCTGGACCTCGGCCTCGGTCAGCCACCGGGCGTCGCCAGGGCGGGGACCGTAGGTGATGCAGCGCTGGGCGAGGCGGATGACGAGCCAGGTGACGCCCGCGCCCCCGGCTCCGAGCAGCAGCGTCGTCAGATCGCCAAGCGCGGCGGCGATCACGAGCCGCCCCCGTCACGCGGCGCGGGGATCAGCGGCCACGAACCGTCGATGACCTTGCCCGGGTCGCCACCCTGCTCAGCGGTGGCCTTGGTCCGGAACCACTCCTGCAACCCAGCCTGCTGCTCCGCCCGCCACCGCTGCTGTGCCGCGAACAGCTCGGACGGCTCGGCGCGCTGGAACTGCGGGAACTTGGCGAACTGAGCGTCGGCCAGCAGCAGCGCGGCCAGCGCGTCCGCCTCGGCGGTGTGCCAGTCCTCCAGCTCCACCCCGTACCGGGCGCACGTCGGACCGAGCTTGCGCTGACCGGCGCCGCGTACGAAGGGGCGGGCCTGGCGGTCCAGGACATGCGGATCAACCAGGGTGACTGGGTCGGCACCGCGCAGCCGATCGGCCATGGTCGGCAGCCCGTTGCGCGCGAGGTCGCAGTTCAGCACGGTCCAGTCGTAGGAAGTG
This sequence comes from Streptomyces gossypii, assembly GCF_025165795.1. Taxonomy (GTDB): domain Bacteria; phylum Actinomycetota; class Actinomycetes; order Streptomycetales; family Streptomycetaceae; genus Streptomyces; species Streptomyces gossypii. The sequence continues at coordinate 216,955 of NZ_JAJAGO010000006.1, read as the reverse complement.
TTGAAGGCGACGACGGGCATGCCCGCGCGGAGCGCGGCGGTCAGCTTGTCGGCGATGTCCTCCAGCGCGTCCCGCGGGTCGAGCCCATCGGCCTGCGCGCGGGCGTCATCGATGCCGTGGACTGCCGTCGTCTCCTCCGGGATGGGAACACCGGGGTTGATGAGGTGGGAGAACACGCGGTCGGGGTGGCCGCCGCCGCGCACGACGACGGCGACGGTGACGATGCGGGCCTCGGTGGGGATGACGCCGGTGGTCTCGGTGTCCCAGCCCAGACGGCGCAGCAGGTGCCAGCTCACGAGGCACCGCCGCCGGGCTGCGCGGTCTCCGGCCAACCGTCGCTCTGCACATCGTCGTCGCCGATGGGCTGGTCGGCCCACGGGTCGGAAGTGCCGACGGTCGGCTGATCCTCCGGCTGAGCACCCCACGGGTCCACCGCGGTCGACAGCGCGGGCGCGGGTGCGGCAGTCAGAGCAGCGACAGACAAGGGCTGCCGCGCCTCCTCCGGCGCACCACGGAGCACCTTGGCGGAGGAGGAGTCAAGCTCCTCCACGGCGTAGGGCATGCCGTGCAGCACGTCCGACGCAATCAGCCGGCACACCTCGCCCGTAGCGCGGGCGATGAGCATCGTCTGCGGCTGCTTCTTCCACTGATCCTTGCTCAGCAGCCCGAGCTTCTGGGCACGGGGGATATCCCAGCGGACCTCCTGCCACGCCTCCTTGCCCTTGCGGCGCCCGCGCATCACGCAGTGCGTCTCAGTGGACTCCAGCAGCTCCACGTCGTGACCATGGGACTGGACCAGACCCCGCATCGCGTGGGCGCGCAGCGCCGGGCTGCCCTGGATCACGTCGATCGCCTTCAGGGAAGCCATCGGCTGAAGCCCGAGCTCCTGCCCGGAGAGGATCACCGCGGTGATCTCCTCCGGCTTGCCGCGGAACTGGCCTGCGAAGCTGGTCTTCGCGAGGGACTGCGCGATCTGAGCGGCCTGGCGGGCGGACTCCGCCCACAGCATCAGTTCCGTCATCTGCTGGGGTGCGGCGGGCTGGTCGGCTTGTACAGCGGGGCTGTTGGCCGGGGCCTCGGGAACGGCGAGGTCACTCACTGAGGTACTCCTCTGAGTCACGCAGGGCTGCCCAGACGGGCAGGGAGATGGAGGGGATTTCTTCGACGGGTCCGGTCCAGTCCGGCCAGGTGCCAGTGCGCTGGCAGTCGGCGTAGACGCGGAGGGCGCGGCGGTTCTTCGCGCGGCCGATGTCGAGGGACTGCGGGTCCAGCTCGCGGACGGTCACCAGGTACGGGGCCGTCTTCATCTGGAAGACGAAGATGAACCGGGACCCGTCGTCGGCCATTCCGGCGGCCTCGAGCCCGTCGAGGTACCAGGCGGCCTGCTGGTGGTAGCCGTGGTCCTGGACCGCTTTCGACACGCCGTCGGGGCTGGCGTCCGCCGCGGTCTTGTAGTCGACGCAGAGGGTCAGTCCGGGGAGTTGCTTCACCCAGTCGGGCCGGGCCTTCCGCTTGATCCCGGTGTCCCGGTCGGTCCAGAAGATCGACTGCTCCGCGACGCCGGAGCCGGGGGTGAACAGGGGCCCGGCGAGCGGGTGTCGGCGGATGGCGTCGGCCATCGCCTCCACCTGCTCGTAGTCGTGGCGCAGCATGGGCACGGCGCCCATGTCGCGGGCTTCGTCGCGGGCGGCTTTGGCTGCCTTGGTGAGGTAGTTGGGGAAGTCGAGGACGTCGATGTCGGGTCCGTCGCCGAGGACGAGATGGTGTGCCGCGTGGCCGAAGTCGAAGGTCTTCTTCGGGGCGGGCGGGTTGTCCTGCTCGTGTCGGAAGATGGCGGGACAGCTGGGCGGCAGGAGCTTGCGGGCGCCGGTGGAGGAGAGGGAGCCGCGGTCGGCGTGGTACTCCTCGGCGGTCATCTGGTAGATGCCGGGCTGCTGGACGGCCGGCCCGGCGGCCGGGGCCGAAGCCCCGGCCAGCACGGTGGTGTTCGTCATCAGGAGTCGGCCTCCGGGTCGTAGGCGGAGGCGATGGTGATGCGGGTGACGGTGTACTCCGTGGTGCGTTCGACGCCGTTGACGGTGACGAGCAGCTCGTCGGGGTCGTCGGGCTCGGACTCATCTCCGAGCCAGCCGAAGATCCCGCCGTCGTACTCCGGGTCGTTGTTGCGGGCGTCGGCCTCGCAGTGCTCGCGGGCAGCGGCCGGGTTGGCGTACGTGCCGAGCGGGGTCATGCCCCACGAGGCCCGGTAGACGTACGCGATCGGGGGCTCCGCATCCAGCGACAGGGCGGCGGAAGTCTGCGTAGCGAGGGCGAGGGTGGCGTGCACCTGCGCCTGGGCGATCAGTGCCGCGTGCTCACCGGGCCCGTACTCGCCGCCACTGCGGCGGACCGGTCGGCCCTGAGGGTGGGCAGCGAACGAAGCGTCGGACAGCAGCCGCTCGGCGGCGCGGTAGTGCTCGGGGCCGGTCATCGGGTTCCTCCGGTGCGGTGCTTGGCGGGGTGGGCGCGGCGCTGACGCCAGTCGCCGATGAGATCGATGACCGTCGGGACCGCGACGAAGACGAGGGCCGTCATCCCGGCGAACAGAGCGGCAGCGGCGACGACGTGCAGGAAGACGGTCACGACGCGCCCCCGATCTCGGCGCGCTGCCGGGCGTACGCCGGGCACGTCGGGCACGCCCGGCAGCACGGCCCGCAGTCCTCCGGGTCACAGCAGTCCGCTTGGTGCAGGTCGCAGCACGCGGCCCGCTCGGCGTCAACGGTGGTGTAGTGGCCGGGGCACCAGATGCCCGGCCGGTCAGCCCACGGGTGCCCGTCGTGGTAGTCATCGTGGCCGCACTTCCGCGTGCCGACCGCGTCGGGCCCTGTGAGGTCGGCCCACAGCTCGGCTGCACGCGCCTCGTCCAGCTCCAGCACATACGGCTCGCCGGACGGGCCGGACAGCAGCACCGTGACGGAGTCGTCGTCGACGTACTCGACGTCGCCCAGCCCCCACCGCAGCGACACCGGGTTCTGCGGCGGTGCTGCGGTGTCCCGCTCCGCGAGGGCGTCCTCGACCAGCAGGTCATCCCGCTGCTGGACCAACTGCGCGACCCGCGCCCGCAACTGCGCGACCTCGTCGGCCAGCCACTCGACCACCGGGGCCACCCGCGCGCCCAGCGGCATCGGCACCCGCCGAGGGCGGCCGGACGGCGCCAGCGTGCCCCTGATAGCCATCAGATCCGCCTCGGCCGCGACCAGCCGCAGCCGGTGCCGCTCCGCACGCGCCGCCGTCTCCGGTGTCTGGATCAGCTGCGCGGAACCCAACGTGGACACGATGCCGCGCAGCAGTTCGTATGGCGCGTCCGGCGCCGCAGCGTGCGCCACCTTCAGCGCGGCGACCTCCGCCGCCGACGGGGCACTCACGCCGACACCTGCACCGGACGGCCCGGAGCCAGCGCGGCGAACGCGCCGTCGGATGCGTCGACCTCATGCGCGGCATGCGGATGACCGGCGCGCAACTCGGCCGCGTGGCACAGCACAACGGGCTCGGCCAGCGGATCGCCGACCGCCCACATCCGCACCGGCACACCAGCTACCAGCGCCGTGAACTCGACCAACGGGTCGCCGTTCAGATCCGACAGAGCTACCTGCTCCGGGGCGACGCACAGCGCCTCGCGCCACACCTCCACCGTGGCCAGGCCGGGCAGCAGGGCGCTCACGGCCTCGGGCTCGTGCTGCGACAGGACCATGTAGGCGCCGGGCATCTGCGGATGGGCCTCCACCAGCGCGGCCATCGCGAAGATCGCGGGCTGCTGCGCCCGCATGGTCTGGGTAGGGTCAGGCATAGCCTGTCTCCTTCGTTGAGGTTGAGAGATGGGCTGGGGTCGTCGGGTGCTTCCGGCGGCCCCGCTTGTACGTGAGGGGTGGAGTCAGCCGGTGCGACGCGACCGGGCAGGGAGCGGCTTCAACTCCGCGAGCGGATGCGACCCCCCGCCAGGCACCGCCGACAAGGCGTGCTGCTCCGGCTCGTAGCAGTGGGCCGCGAGGATGCGGTCCAAGTGGTCGTCGGTGAAGAGCACGTGACCACCGAGGCCGTCCACGTGCGGCAGCCGCTTGATATGCCGCTGAAGCCACGACTTCGTGACCCGCAGTTCCTCGGCGGCCTCGTCGTAGTCGTAGAGGCGTCGGCTCATGCCGGCACCGCCACGGCCAACGGGTGGTCGAGTTCCACGGTGCGGCCGACCGGAGCGAAGAGGATCAGAAGATCAACTCCGATGGTCTGGGCTATGCCGTGCGCTTCGCTGGCCGGAACCGCTTCCTGCATCTCGTGGAGCAGCGCGTGAAGACTCGACCGGGCTATCCCGGCACGGCGGGCCAGTTCGCGGAGGGATATGGGTGCACCGGTGCCGGTGCGCTCCATCAAGGTCCGCAGCAGAGTGCTGCTGACCAGTTTGTACAGGGGTTCAGATTCGTTCACGTCCACCTCGTGCGATGAGCAGTTGCACTGCTTGGATGAACTGAGCATTGCATAGCTTGGACGATGTGTCCAGAAGGTTGGATGAGGTGTGCGGAATCCGGTCAGGTTGCCCGTGTGTACTGGCGCACCGCATTGCATTTCATGGACACTCTGTCCAGCACGCGGAATGACCGCCGCGTGTCACCTGGGGGAATCCCCTCCGGTACCCCTGGTCACATGGACACCCCACGGCCCATCACGTGACACGGAGTGGCAAGATGAGGATCATGGCCGAGCAGGAAAAGCCGACAGAGCGGACACAACTCGCGGACCTGGTGCGCTCCCGCAAAGCGGAGATCGGGCTGTCCTACGATCGCCTGGCAGCGCGCTGCATTGACCCCGGCACCGGCGAGCAGACCGTCAAATACTCCTGGCTGCACCGCCTCGCCTCCGGCCAGCCCGTGATCCCGCCACAGCTCCCCCAGCTCAACGGGCTCGCCGTGGGACTGGACGTCGACCTGGGCGTCGTGCAAGACGCCGCCGGCGCGCAGTTCCTCGGGATCGACACCGTGTGGTCCCAGAGCGGGGAAGCGCGCGCATGGGTGCGGAACGCCGAGCGGCTGACGCCGGATCAGCGCGCTGCTGTAGAGCGGCTGATCAACACATTCACCGAGGGTCAGTGACTGAGGCGCGCCTTAGCTTTGGCCTGATTGTCACTGCTGGTCATTCCATCTACGCCCGTAGTTAATTTCGGAACTACGTGGCAGCATGTGTCATCCGCCTGGGGGGCGCGACGGCCGGGGGCCTGCACGAACCGGCAGTCGAACAACTGATCGAATATGGCGGCACGCGGAGGACACATGAAAGACGCGTCACAACCAGCATCAGCGCGCTTTGTACTCAGCGATGACCTGCCCGACGGGGTGCCCGTGCTGCTCATCGAGTCCCCTGACGGCACCTGGACCTGGCTCATACGCCGCGGTCACATGGAAGAGGAGGCGGTGACAGAGGTCAACCGCCTCCTCGGCCACGTCACCGGCAACGGGCTGTGGGTATGCCGCGAAGCCGCCGCCGAGCAGTACCCGCGCGCAAGCTAGCCCCCGCGCACCACCGACAACCCGGCACGCTGCTCGGGCACGGACATGGCGGCCTCCACCGCCGCGGTCATCTCGCCATCCAGCGACCGCACCAGATGCCCGTACCGGTCCACAGTCGTCTGGATGGACTCGTGCCCAAGCCGGTTCTGAATGGCCGGCAGCGGAATGTTCGCGGCGATCAGCCACGCCACGTGCGTGTGCCGCAGGTCGTGAATCCGTGGGCGCCGTGGGAGACCTTTCTCCACGGCTGCGGTGACCGCCGGTTTCCACTTCCGGCTGAAAAAATTGGCGTGCATCCACGCTTTGCCCTGTGCGGTGCGGAAGACGTACGCCTCCGGACGCTGCCCCTTCACCAGCCGCCGCGCTGTCGCGGCCTGCATCGGCGAGAGTGCCACGACCCGCCGCGCCTTCCGCGTCTTCGGCGGCCCGAGGAAGAAGCTGCGGTCGCTTCCCTTCGGGGACCGCTTCCACGCCCTGCTGACCGTCGCCGTCGGCGTCCCACTGGTCAGCTTCAGGTCCTGCACTTGCAGCGCGGACGCCTCACCCCAGCGCATGCCGGTGCCCACGAGCCAGTCCGCCAGGTCCCGCGCGGCGGGGTCGGTGATCTCGGTGGCGACTCGCTGGTACTCCTCCCGCTCGAGGAACACCATCTCTTCTGCAACCTCATCGTCCGTACGCGGCAGGCTGGTGCCCGTGCAGCAGTTCTTCGTGCGCAGCTGCGGCTCCGCATTGATCGCAGCCTCAACGATGCACCACAGCAACCCGTGCCTGTTCGCAATGCTCTTGGGTGAGGCCGGCCGACGAGCCCACTTCTTCGGGTCCTCCTCGTCCCGTGCGCCGTCCTCTTCGAGGCGCACCCAGTCCTGCACGTCATCAGCGGTCAGGTTGCCGATCGTTGCGGCCTGGACCTCGCCGGAGCGCTTGGTGTGGACGATGAGCGCGATGTGCTGCTCGACCTCGCGCAGGTAGTCGTCCTTGGTGCGCTTGTCGACGCCGGTGAGGCGGGTTGCATAGCGGCGTGCCCAGTCGATCAGGGGCATGTCGTCGGGGTCGGTGTCGGGCTCCACGAAGCCCTTGCCCCGCACCCAGCCGTGGGGCCACTTGCCGCCGTGGGCCTCCACGAGTTTCTTGAACTGCTCGGCGCTGTCCTCATCGCCGAAGCGCTCGGTCTCCCACTCTCCGGCCTCGCGCCACTTCACCTGGAAAGTGCTGTCGCCGTCCTTTTTGGGTCGTTCCACGATGCTCGCCATGAGGGGAAAATACGCCCGCTGAGGGGGTGTTGTGTTCCCGTCGTGTTCCCACAAATTGAAAAAGATCAAGGCCCGACCCGTTTCCACAGGTCAGACCTTGATCGTTTAGGGTGAATGACGGGACTTGAACCCGCGACATCCTGGACCACAACCAGGTGCTCTACCAACTGAGCTACATCCACCATGACCGGCGCTTTTCGTCCGGCCCAGAAAGAGTGTACAGGGTCAGCCGGGGTGCTCGCGCACGTGTTTTACGCGGGGGAGGGCGGCAGGGCGTAGCGGGCCGCGATCTCCTTCGCGGTGTCCGAGTCCGGGCCGGGATGCGGCACGAAAATCGCCTCGCGGTAGTAGCGCAGCTCGGCGATGGATTCGCGGATGTCGGCCAGCGCGCGATGGTTGCCCTGCTTGTCCGGGCTGTTGAAGTAGGCCCGCGGATACCAGCGGCGGGCCAGCTCCTTCACCGAGGACACGTCCACGATGCGGTAGTGCAGATGCTGCTCCAGCGCGGGCATGTCACGGGCCAGGAAGCCGCGGTCGGTGCCGACGGAGTTCCCGCACAGCGGCGCCTTGCCGGGCTCCTTGGCGTGCTCCCGTACGTAGGCGAGGACTTGGGCCTCGGCGTCCGCCAGGGTGGTGCCCTGGTCCAGCTCGTCGAGCAGTCCGGAGGCGGTGTGCATGGCGCGCACCACCTCGGGCATCGAGTCCAGCGACGCCTCCGGCGGGCGGATCACGATGTCCACGCCCTCGCCGAGGATGTTCAGCTCCGAGTCGGTGACCAGGGCGGCCACCTCGACGATCGCATCCTCGATCAGCGAGAGCCCGGTCATCTCACAGTCGATCCACACCATTCGATTGTTCATACGTTTCACCCTACGTCGCCTTGTGAGGGAGCAGGCGACGCCCTGCCCGGCCCCTGGCCGCCCCCCGGGTGCAGCAGCGACGGGAGGGGCGGCCAGGACGCGGACCGCTACGGGGAAACGCCCCAGCTGCGGCCACGCTGCCTCGGCAGTTTCGGTGCGTAGGCGTCCGACTCCGGCTTGCCTGGCTCGGGGCGGCCGTTGCCGCCGGTCGGCACGGCTCCCTCGTACTCCTTTTCGGCCGCTGCCGCCGCAGCGGCCGCCTCCTTGCGCGCCTCCGGAATGCGCGCTTCGTTCCCCTCGCCTTCCGGCCGTCGTGCCCGGTAGGCCGCCCGGTAGGCGGCCGGTGAGGCCCCCAGTTGGCGGCGGAAGTGGCCGCGCAGGGCGACCGGCGAACGGAAGCCGCAGCGGCTCGCCACCTCGTCCACGGAGTAGTCGGACGTCTCGAGCAGCCGTTGCGCCTGCAGTACCCGCTGGGTGATCAGCCATTGCAGGGGGGCGCTGCCGGTCAGTGAGCGGAAGCGCCGGTCGAAGGTGCGGCGGCTCATGTACGCGCGGGCGGCCAGGGTCTCCACGTCGAACTGTTCGTGGAGGTGTTCGAGCGCCCAGGCGACGACTTCAGCCAGCGGGTCCGCGCCGATCTCCTCTGGTAAGGAGCGGTCCAGGTGACGGGGGTGCCCGGTGTCGACGCCGTTGTTGCGCCGCGGCGGTACGACGAGTCGCCGGGCGAGCGCCCCGGCCGCGTCGGCGCCGTGGTCCGTCCGCACCACGTGCAGGCACAGGTCTATGCCCGCGGCGGTGCCGGCGGAGGTCAGAATGTCGCCGTCGTCGACGAACAGCTCCCGTGGATCCACGTGCACGGCGGGATAGCGCTTGGCAAGCGTCGGCGCGTACATCCAGTGTGTGGTGGCCGGGCGGCCGTCCAGCAGCCCAGCCGCGGCCAGGACGAAGGAGCCGGTGCACAGCCCGATGATCCGCGCGCCCTCCTCGTGCGCGCGGCGCAGCCCGTCCAGGGCGGCCGGCGGTGGCGGCTGGACAGCAGCACGGCGACGATCTCGCGCCGACGGCGTGCGGCCAGTTTGCGGGCGGTCGGCGCCGGACCGTTCGTGGAGTCCTGGCTCATTGGAACTAAGCCCCCCTCAATCGTCGCGTCCTCTCGGTCCTGCACTTCTCCCCCGCGGCGATAGCCAAGATCGAATCTACTGTGTCGGATGAGGTCGGAGTGACAAGTTCAGCACCCGACGTTATGTCGACAAGGCAACTTGGCGTAAAGCATTCGATCACGAAGCGTTCCACTCAGCGGGCGTGTTGGGTAGTGCGCATCCGCCTCGTGCCCTGCCACCGTAGGGTGCGTGGCGCCCGAGTGCTCCTTTCTTCCCAGGTGGCAGCGGTGTTGAGGGTAGCTGGCCCCAAGGTGCGTGCCACGTGCGGAAGTTGGCCGAAAAAAGCGGGGGATCAGTGGCGTGGCGCGCTTGTGCACCGGCGTGCGCCCCCCGTGCACCCTCTGGTGCTCCTGAGGGGGCTGCTTTCGGGCGATCGCAGGGTGGCTGGGGCGGCTGAATGACATGTGTCCCGGAATCCTGGGCTGACGAGGCTCTTCTGCGGCGCGCCCGCAGCGGGACCCCTGTTCGGGTGACGACCCGATCGCGGTACGTGTCCGCCGGAGGGTCGCAGGGGTGCGGAAGTGAGGGCTGGGGCGGGATGCAGGCCGATGTAAGGGGCGTAGCCCGGCGTTGCGCAAAGCGCTTCGCTCCGGCATGCTCCGGGGTCAGCGCGTGCAGAGCGGGCGGCCGCTTCCTCTGCTGTGAGCAATGGGGAGTGTCGCCGTACCCTTGGGGTAAAGGATAGGGAAAGATGCTTCCCGGTCGTCATCAAGATCGCCGGTCTTACCGAAAAGACAACCATCGTCCCTCCGCAAGAGGACTCCCTTCGCCGAGATAGCCATGGCTGGACACGAGATCCCCGAACCCACGGACCGCAAGCAGGTCGCCGATCCGGCGACCCCTGACGCGGCCGAGAGCCCCCGCCAGTCCTGTGATCCGGCGTTCAAGCACGGCGTGGTGGTGGGGTTCGACGGCTCCATGTCAAGTGAGCGGGCACTTGCGTACGCGATCGGCATGGGTGTTCGGACAAGTTCCGGGCTGATCATCGTTCACGTCGCGAACCGGTTGCCGACCACCGTGTGGGCGGGCTGTGAGCCCCCCGTCTTCGTCGACGTGCCCGATCACCGGACGGAAGTGCTGGGGCTGGAGCTGGCGTGCGCGGACCACCTCTCCCAGGTGCCGTGGATCCTGGTCGAGCGCGGCGGGGACATCTGCCACGAGCTGGAAGAGGTCGGGCAGGAGTATGAGGCGAACGCGATCGTCGTCGGCTCGACGCACGGCCTGGTCGGGCGGATCTTCGGCTCGGTTGCCGGCCGCCTGGCGCGCCGCGCGCAGCGGCCCGTCGTGGTGATCCCCTAGGGCGTGGGCGATCCGGTTCCGTCGAACTCGTGGGCGGGGTATCCGCGTTGAACGGCGCGCCGCGCGGCGAACTCGCATAATCCGTAGCCCTGCGGAGGTGGATTGTGCGCTTGTGAGGGGCATACACAGAGCAGCGCGCTGTCGGGCGGGAGGTGACGGTCCCGTACGCGGCAGCACACCGCCGGCGTTATGGGCAACGCCGGCCGGGAGGCGGACTCCCGCGCGGTTGGTGGCCCGCGCGGGAGTTTGCTGTTTTCTGCGCTGCCCTTGCGCCCGACCCGCCGCTAGCCCGCGTCCCGGGTGTGATGGGCGGGGGTGGCGCTATTGATCACCAGGTTCAAGCCCCCTGTTCGAGGGGGCTGGGGTGGTCTTCGGGCTGGGCTATTCGACGGTGACGGACTTGGCCAGGTTGCGGGGCTTGTCGATGTCGCGGTCGAGGGCCAGGGCCGTGTGGTAGGCCAGCAGTTGCAGGGGGATGCCCATCAGGATCGGGTCGAGCTCCGGCTCGTTCCGGGGCACCACGATCGTGTGGTCCGCCTTCTCCTGCTCGCTGTGTGCGACGGCGAGGATGGTGCCGCTGCGGGCCTTGATCTCCTCCAGCGTGGCGCGGTTCTTGTCCAGCAGTTCGTCGTCCGGGATGATCGCCACGGTCGGCACCGCGGGCTCGATCAGCGCCAGCGGGCCGTGCTTCAGCTCGGAGGCCGGGTAGGCCTCGGCGTGGATGTAGGAGACCTCCTTGAGCTTCAGTGACGCCTCCCGCGCCACCGGGTAGCCCCGGACCCGGCCCACGAACATCATGCTCTTGGCCTGCGCGTAGTCGGCCGCCAGCTTCTCGATGGCCGCCTCGTCCTGGAGAATCCCGGAGATCTGCTCGGGGAGCTTGCGCAGGCCCTCGATGATCCGCTTGCCGTCCGCGACCGACAGATCGCGAATCCGGCCCAGATGGAGGGCGAGCAGCGCGAAGGCGACCGCCGTGTTGGTGAAGCACTTGGTGGAGACGACGCAGACCTCGGGCCCGGCGTGCACATACACACCCCCGTCGGTCTCCCGCGCGATCGCGGAGCCGACGACGTTCACCACACCCAGGACGCGCGCGCCCTTGCGCTTGAGCTCCTGGACGGCCGCCAGGGTGTCGTAGGTCTCCCCCGACTGGCTGACGGCGATGTAGAGGGTGTCCGGGTCGACCACGGCGTTGCGGTAGCGGAACTCGCTCGCGGGCTCGGCGTCGGCCGGGATGCGGGCCAGCTCCTCGATCAGCTGTGCGCCGATCATGCCCGCGTGGTAGGCGGAGCCGCAGCCGAGGATCTTCACCCGGCGGACCCCGCGCGCCTCGCGGGCGTCCAGATTGAGCCCGCCCAGGTGGACGGTGGCGAAGCGGTCGTCGATCCGCCCGCGCAGCACCCGGTCCACGGCGTCGGCCTGCTCCGCGATCTCCTTGTGCATGTAGGTGTCGTGGCCGCCCATGTCATACGACTCGGCTGCCCACTCGACCGTCTCCGGCGAAGTCGAGGTGCGGGAGCCCTCGGTCGTGTAGGTGCGGTAGTCGTCGGCCTTGATCGTCGCCATCTCGCCGTCGTTCAGGGTGACGACCTGGCGGGTGTGCGAGACGAGGGCCGCCACGTCGGAGGCGACGAACATCTCGTGCTCCCCGATGCCCAGCACGACCGGGGAGCCGTTGCGGGCGACGACGATCCGGTCCGGGAAGTCCGCGTGCAGTACGGCGATGCCGTAGGTGCCCTCGATGTGGCGCAGTGCCTCACGCACCCGGGCTTCGAGGGTCTCCTCCTGCGCCCGGCCGATCAGGTGGGCGAGTACCTCGGTGTCGGTGTCGGAGACGAGGGTGATGCCCTCTGCGCCGAGCTTGGCGCGCAGATCGTCGGCGTTGTCGATGATGCCGTTGTGCACGACCGCGACCTTCTCGGCCGGGTCGAGGTGGGGGTGCGCGTTGACGTCGTTGGGAGCGCCGTGGGTGGCCCAGCGGGTGTGCGCGATGCCGCAGGTGCCCGCGAAGCGCTTGGGGATACGGGATTCCAGCTCACGCACCCGGCCCTTGGCCTTGGCGGTCTTGAGCCCGGAGCTCTTGCTCTGGATGGCGATGCCCGCGCTGTCGTACCCCCGGTACTCCAGTCGCTGGAGCCCCTCCAGTAGCAGCGGGGCGACATCCCGTTTGCCGATGTATCCGACGATCCCGCACATGCGCATCTCCTCCGGCAGTTGGTTTCTGTGTGCTCGCGGCCGTGACGGGTGTGATCAGCCGTAGACGAGGCGGCGCAGCTGACGCTGGGAGAGTCCGGGTGGCGTCACCGCGCGGTGCGGCAGCTCGGCCGCGATCCGCTCGAAGATCTCCGCGTTCACCAGCCCCCTGCCGCGCAGCTCCCGGTGGCGTCGGCGCACGAACTCCTCCGTCGTCTCGTCGAAGTAGGCCAGCACGTCCAGCACCACCCTGGCGGCCTCGCCACGGGGCAGCGCGGTGGTGCGGACCAGATGGTCGATCAGGTCGTCATGGACCGGGGTCCGGCTTTCGAGCACCCGTTGATACTGGGCTGCCGGGGATGGTTTCGCAAGAATCCTGCCCGGTATCGGGCAGGGATGAGTCCAAGAGGGGTGGTATTGGTCTACACCTTGACCCCGAGTGGACGGCGCGGTACGAGTGTGTGATCGAACGATCGCCCCTCGCACATGTCCGGCCGCCCCGCGTGATCGAGGTCCGAAGGGATCAGTCGTGAGACGAATCTGGTTCATGCTGTTCTGCGCCGCGCTGCTCGTCACCGCCGTGCCCGGTTCGGTGTCGGCAGCCGCCGGCACCGGTACGGGCGCCGCCGAGAGCGCCGACGTGTCACCGTCCGCCGGGGAACCGAGACCGCTGGACCAAGTAATCCCGGCGCCCGCCTCCGTGCAGCCGGGCGGCGAGCCGTACGCGCTCGGTGAGCGCACCCGTATCCAGGTGCCCCGGGACTCGCGCCAGGCGCGCGAGGTGGGTGAGCGGCTCGCGGCGCTGCTGCGGCCGTCAACCGGCTTCGCACTGCCGGTGACCGCGCACCGCGAGGGCCGTCCCGGAGGCGGCGGCATCCAGCTCAAGCTGGACGGGCCGCGGAAACTGGGCAAGGAGGGATACCGGCTGGATGTCTCGCCGCGCGGTGCCGTGCTCCAGGCCCGGACGCAGACCGGACTCTTCTACGGCGTGCAGACGCTGCGGCAGCTGCTGCCCGAGCGCGTCGAGGCACGCAGCGCCCAGCAGGGCCCCTGGCTGCTGGCAGGCGGCCGGATCACGGATCTGCCGCGCTACGAGTACCGCGGTGCGATGCTCGACGTCTCCCGGCACTTCCTCACGGTCGACCAGGTGAAGCACTATGTCGATCAGCTCGCCATGTACAAGATCAACAAGCTGCATCTGCATCTCTCGGACGACCAGGGATGGCGGATCGCCATCGACTCGTGGCCCCGGCTGACCGAGGTCGGCGGCAGCACCCAGGTCGGCGGTGGTCCCGGCGGCTACTACACGAAGGCGGAGTACCGGCAGATCCTGCGGTACGCCGCCGAGCGGCAGCTGACCGTCGTGCCGGAGATCGACATGCCCGGCCACACCAACGCGGCACTCGCCTCGTACGCCGAGCTCAACTGCGACGGAGTCGCCCCGCCCCTCTACACGGGTACGGAGGTGGGCTTCAGCTCCCTGTGCGTGCCGCTTGAGCGCACCTACGACTTCGTGGACGACGTGGTCCGGGAGATCGCCGCGATGACTCCGGGCCCCTATCTGCACATCGGCGGGGACGAGGCCCACTCCACCAGCCATGAGGACTACGTGGCCTTCATGAAGCGTGCGCAGCAGACCGTCGCGAAGTACGGCAAGACGGTCGTGGGCTGGCATCAGCTGGTCGGTGCGGACCCGGCGGAGGGCGCGGTCGCACAGTACTGGGGAAGGTCTGGTGACGCGCCCGACGTCGCAGAGGCGGCACGCAAGGGCACCCGGCTGATCCTCTCCCCGGCCAACCGTGCCTATCTGGACATGAAGTACAACAAGGACACGCCGCTCGGGCTGAGCTGGGCCGGATATGTCGAGGTGCGGCAGTCCTACGACTGGGATCCCGGCACCTACCTCCAGGGGGCACCCGGTGAGTCGGTGCTCGGGGTCGAGGCACCGCTGTGGACCGAGACGCTCCGGACCAACGACGAGATCGAATTCATGGCCTTCCCCCGGCTGCCGGGCATCGCGGAACTCGGCTGGTCACCGGCTTCGACACATGACTGGGAGGACTACCGGACGCGGCTGGCGGGACACGGGCCGCGGTGGGAGCAGCTGGGAATCGACTACTGGCGCTCGCCGGAGGTGCCCTGGAACGACTGAGTGCTGAACGGCTGGCTGCGGGGCCGGACGGGTGGCGGTCAGAAGCGGTCCAGGATCGCCTTCTTCGCCACGGCGAACTCATCGTCGGTGAGGATGCCGCTGCTGTGCAGCTCGCCCAGCTCCCGCAGGCGGCGCAGCAGTCCGTCGTGGTCCGCCGTGTCGCCCCCGCCGCGCTTGGTGAGGGCCACGGGCGACTCGCCGGCGGCGGGCCGCTCCTGCGCCCCGTCGCCGGCCTCCGCGCCCGAGGGGTGCGGCAGCCGGGCCGTGATCGCGGTGGCCAGCAGCACCGCGCTGCCTGTCTCCCGCGCCTGCCGAATGCCCCACAGAGTCAGGCAGTTGGGGTCGTGCTGCGGCTTGAGGGTCGCATGCGCTCCCTTGGGGCGGAAGCGCAGGCTGCCGTTCTCCCAGCCGACGGCCGGGGTCCACTCCACACCCGCGAGGTCGTGCAGCGGGAAGGTCCGAGGGCCGCCGGAGGACTTGCTCTCCTCCGTTATCCAGTTCCACTCGACCTGGACCCGCTCGCCGTCGAAGGTGGCCGTGCCGTCCGTGCCCGCCCCGGTCAGCGGCACGGCCGGGCCCGGGAGCAGATAGCGGTCGCAGGGCCCCTCCGCGATCTGCTCCAGCAGCAGTGCCTGCCGCACCTCGTCGACGAGGTATTCGGCGACCCCGGATCTGTCCAGCTCCACCGCGAGCTGATAGGGATCCGAGGCGTCCGGCAGCCGCCCGCCTGCCACCTGGGAGAGCGGGTCGGCGCCCTCGCGCAGCCGGAGCCGCAGCCGTCCGCCCTTGCGCCCCGCCTCGTACGCGATGCCCGCGACCGCGGTGAGTGGTACGGACACCTCGCCGAGGGACTTCCGGAGGGCGCCCACGCTCTTTCCGCTGCCGGGCACGATCCGGACGGTGTCACCATCGAAGGTCCAGGTGCCCGCACGTTGGATGATTTCCGCCATGACGCGATTATCTCAGTGCCGGCGCGCAACTCCTCAGCCCACGCCCAACTCCCGGGCGATGAGCATGCGCTGGACCTCACTGGTGCCCTCGCCGATCTCCAGGATCTTGGAGTCCCGCCACATCCGGGCCACCGGATACTCGTTCATGAAGCCGTAACCGCCGTGGATCTGGGTGGCCTCGCGGGCGTTGGTCACCGCGATCTCGGAGGAGTACAGCTTGCCGAGCGCCGCCTGCTTCTTGAACGGTTCGCCCGCCAGCAGCCGGGAGGCGGCGTCCCGCCAGGTGACCCGGGCGGTGTGGGCGCGCATCTCCATGTCGGCCAGCTTGAACTGGATCGCCTGGTTGGCGCCGATCGGCTTGCCGAAGGCCATCCGGGTATTCGCATACGCGACCGACTCGTCGACGCAGCCCTGGGCCAAGCCGGTGGCCAGCGCGGAGATCGCGATCCGGCCCTCGTCCAGTATGCGAAGGAACTGGGCGTAGCCGCGGCCCTCCTCGCCCAGGAGGTTCGCGAGGGGGACGCGCACGTCGGAGAAGGACAGTTCGCGGGTGTCCGAGGCGTTCCAGCCGACCTTGGAGTAGGGGGCGGCGACGGTGAACCCGGGGGTGCCGGAGGGGACGATGATGGTGGAGATGAGCGGCGCGCCGTCATCCTTCCGGCCCGTGACGGCGGTGACCGTGACCAGCCCGGTGATGTCCGTGCCGGAGTTGGTGATGAAGCACTTGGAGCCGTTGATCACCCACTCGCCGGTCTGCTCGTCGCGCACGGCGGTCGTACGGGTGCCGCTGGCGTCCGAGCCGCACTCCGGCTCGGTCAGCCCGAAGGCGCCGAGGATTTCTCCCGAGCACATTCGCGGCAGCCACTCGCGCTTCTGCTCCTCGGTGCCGAAGCGGTAGAGGGGCATCGCGCCGAGGGAGACGCCGGCCTCCAGGGTGATGGCCACGGAGGAGTCGACCCTGGCCAGCTCCTCCAGAGCGATCCCGAGGGCGAGGTAGTCACCGCCCATGCCGCCGTACTCCTCGGGGAAGGGCAGGCCGAACAGGCCCATGGCACCCATCTGCCGGACGATCTCGTACGGGAACTCATGAGCCTCGTAGAAGTCCCCGATCTTTGGGGCGACGACGTCGTGTGCGAACTCCTCCACGGTACGGCGCAGTTCTTCGTGCTCGGGGGAGAGGCGATGGTCGAGGGACATGGGGGGTCACTCCTTGTGGGAGAGCGCGCGGACGGTACGGGAGGGGCTGGGGCGTCCCAACTGGTCGGCCATCCACACGCTGGTGGCGGTGAGACGGCCGAGATCTACTCCGGTTTCGATCCCGAGGCCGTGCAGCATCCACACGAGGTCCTCGGTCGCGAGATTTCCGGTGGCGCTCTTCGCGAACGGGCAGCCGCCGAGGCCGCCCGCCGAAGCGTCCACCGTGGTGACACCGCGCTGGAGCGCGGCGAGCGTGTTGGAAAGGGCCTGGCCATAGGTGTCGTGGAAGTGGACGGCGAGCTGGTCGGGCCGGAGGCCCTCGGCGAGCAGCCCGCCGATCAGCGAGGCGACATGGCCGGGAGTGGCCACCCCGATGGTGTCGCCGAGGCTCAGCTCGTCACAGCCGAAGTCGATCAGACGACGGCAGACGCGGAGGACCTGGGCGGGCGGTACCGGGCCCTCCCACGGATCACCGAAGCACATCGAGAGATAGCCGCGCACCGTCGCGCCGCTCCGCTTGGCGCGGGCGACGACCGGCTCGAACAGGGCGAGCGATTCGTCGACCGTGCGGTTGAGGTTGGCCTTGGCGAAGGACTCCGTGGCACTGGCGAAGACCGCGATCTCGCGCGCGCCGAGCGCCAGGGCGCGGTCCAGCCCGCGCGCGTTGGGCACGAGCACCGGCAGGCGTACCCCGGACAGATCCGCGAGCAGCGGATACAGCTCCTCGGCATCGGCCAGCTGGGGGACCCAGTCCGGGCGCACGAAGCTGGTGGCCTCGATCGTGCGCAGCCCGGCGCCGGAGAGCCGGTGGATGAACTCGGACTTCACCTCGACCGGGACGACCGACTGTTCGTTCTGCAGACCGTCACGGGCGCCCACCTCGTGGATGCGGACCCGGGTGGGCAGGTTGGCGACCTCCACGGTCATCGGGAGCCCCTCGGGGACCGGCAGCCTCTCGGACGGCTCCGTGGTCATCGCCCACCCTCCCGCTCCGGCTCCTGAGGTGACTCCGCGCCGCTCGGTTCCACCACGGCGAGCACCTGGTCCATCGCGACGGTGCTGCCCGCGCGCACATCCAGCTCGGTGACCGTCCCATCGTACGGAGCGACGATGATGTGCTCCATCTTCATCGCCTCGACGACCAGCAGACTCTGCCCGGCCGTCACCTCGTCGCCTGCGGCGGCCTTGACGACCGTCACCGTGCCCGGCATGGGCGCGGTCAGCGCATCCGCGCCATGGGCCCCGCCCGCGCCGTGCAGGGCGGCCTCGACCGGGTCGTGGTCCAGCAGCTGCCAGGCGTCGCCCGAGCGGCCCAGCCAGCTGCTCCCTCCGGCGCGCACGTGCCGGAAGTGGTGACTGACACCGCGCCACTCCAGCCGCAGGCTGTCCGGGGCGGCCTCGTCGAGGGCCAGCCGGGCCTCGCCCGCTTCCCCCTCCGCACCGACATGGACCTGAGAAGCCGCTGTCTTGCCCGCGAAGCCGCGCACCCGCACGGCCACCGGCTCGTGACCCGGCGCCCGCAGATGGTGCACCACCCAGGCCGCCTCGCCGCCCAGCCGCCAGCCGCTCGGCACCGAGAACGGGTCGGTCCACCGCTCCTCCGCCCGGTGCCCCGCCGCTCCGGAGGGCTCCAGTGCGGACTGCCGCAGCAGCGCCGCCGCCACATACGCCTCCTCCGGCACGCCCGCATCGAGCAGGGTGTGCGCGTCGCGGTCGACCAGCCCGGTGTCCAGATCCCCGGACACCACGGCGGGATGGGCGAGCAGCCGGCGCAGGAACGGGGCGTTGGTGTCCACACCCAGCAGCGTGCTGCCTGCCAGGGCCGCGCGCAGCCGGTGCAGGGCCGATTGCCGGTCCGGGCCGTGGGCGATCACCTTGGCGAGCATCGGGTCGTAGGCGGTGCCGACCTCCGTGCCCACCACGAGCCCGGAGTCCGTACGCACGCCGGGGCCGCTCGGCTCGCTCAGCAGCCGCACGGTGCCCGCCGCGGGCAGGAAGTCGACCCGGCCCCCGGCCGCCCGTGCCGTCTCCGCGCAGAGCCGCGCCTCGACGGCGTGGCCCGTCATCCGGATGTCGTGCTGGGCGTACGGCAGGGGCTCGCCCGCCGCGATCCGCAGCTGCCACTCGACGAGATCCACTCCGGTGATCATCTCCGTCACCGGGTGCTCGACCTGGAGCCGGGTGTTCATCTCCATGAAGTAATACGCGGCCGGTCCGCCACCGCCGCCCGGCACGATGAACTCCACCGTGCCCGCGCCCCGGTAGCCGCACGACTTGGCGGCCTCCACCGCCGCGGCGCCCATGGCCGCCCGGGTGGCGTCGTCCAGCAGGGGGCTCGGGGCCTCTTCGATGATCTTCTGATGGCGCCGTTGCAGCGAACACTCGCGCTCACCGAGATGGATCACCTGGCCCTCGCCGTCCGCCAGGACCTGGATCTCGATATGCCGGGGGCGGTCGATCCAGCGCTCCACCAGCAGCGTGTCGTCACCGAACGAACCGCGCGCCTCGCGCCGCGCCGCGCTGATCTCCTCGGCCAGCAGCCCTTCCTCCCACACCAGCCGCATGCCCTTGCCGCCGCCGCCCGCCGAGGGCTTCAGCAGCACGGGCATACCGATCTCCCGTGCCGCGTCGGCGAGTTCGGCATCGGTCAGGCCGCTGCCGGAGGAGCCCGGCACCACCGGCACTCCGGCCTCCCGCACCCGCTCCTTGGCCCGGATCTTGTCGCCCATCAGCTCTATCGCGTCGGCCGGCGGGCCGATGAAGACCAGCCCGGCACCCTCGCAGGCACGGGCGAAGGCGGCGTTCTCCGCGAGGAAGCCGTATCCCGGGTGCACGGCCTGCGCGCCGGTGCGCCGGGCCGCCTCCAGCAGCCGCTCCGCGGACAGGTAGCTCTCGGCGGCGGGCGTGGGGCCGATCCGCACGGCGGTGTCGGCCTCCCGCACATGGCGGGCGTCCGCGTCCGCGTCGCTGTAGACCGCGACGGAGCGCACGCCGGAATCCCGCAGAGTACGGATCACCCGGACGGCGATCTCGCCGCGGTTGGCCACCAGCACTGTGTCGAACATCGTCATGCTCTCCCTCACATCCGGAAGACGCCGTAGTGGGGCACGCTCGGATCCCGCTGCGGCAGCGGCGCGTTGGCGCATGCCGTGAGGGCGAGACCGAGCACGGTGCGGGTCTCCAGCGGATCGATGACGCCGTCGTCCCACAGGCGGGCGCTGGCGTAGTACGCGTCCCCCTGCTCCTCGTACTGGGCGCGGACCGGGGCCCGGAAGGCATCCTCCTCCTGCTGGCTCCACTCCTCGCCGCGTGCCTCCAGCTGGTCCCGCTTGACCGTGGAGAGCACGGACGCGGCCTGCTCGCCGCCCATCACCGAGATCTTGGCGTTCGGCCACATCCACAGGAAGCGCGGCCCATAGGCCCGCCCGCACATCGAGTAGTTCCCCGCGCCGTAGGAACCGCCTATGACCACCGTCAGCTTCGGGACTCTGGTGCAGGCCACGGCCGTCACCATCTTGGCGCCGTGCTTGGCGATGCCCCCCGCCTCGTAGGCGCGGCCGACCATGAAGCCCGAGATGTTCTGCAGGAAGAGGAGCGGGATGCCGCGCTGGTCGCACAGCTCGATGAAGTGCGCGCCCTTCTGGGCCGATTCGGAGAACAGGATGCCGTTGTTCGCCACGATGCCCACGGGGTGGCCCTGGATCCGGGCGAAGCCGGTGACCAGGGTCGTGCCGTACTCCGCCTTGAACTCCTGGAAACGCGAGCCGTCCACCAGACGGGCGATCACCTCCCGCACGTCGTAGGACGTACGCGAGTCGGCGGGAACCGCGGCGTACAGCTCGGCCGGATCGGCTGCGGGCTCCACGGCGGGGCGCACCGACCAGGGCAGCGGGGGCCGCTCGGGCAGGGTCGAGACGATGCGCCGCACGATGCGCAGCGCATGCGGGTCGTCCTCCGCCAGGTGGTCCGTCACGCCGGAGACGCGGGAGTGGACCTCGCCGCCGCCCAGTTCCTCGGCGGTGACGACCTCACCCGTCGCCGCCTTCACCAGCGGCGGACCGCCCAGGAAGATCGTGCCCTGCCCGCGCACGATCACCGCCTCGTCGCTCATCGCGGGGACGTAGGCGCCGCCCGCCGTGCAGGAGCCGAGCACGGCGGCGATCTGCGGGATGCCCGCGCCCGACATCCGCGCCTGGTTGTAGAAGATCCGGCCGAAGTGGTCGCGGTCGGGGAAGACCTCGTCCTGCATCGGCAGGAAGGCGCCGCCGGAGTCCACCAGATAGACGCACGGCAGGCGGTTCTCCAGGGCCACCTCCTGGGCGCGCAGGTGCTTCTTGACCGTCATCGGGTAGTACGTACCGCCCTTGACGGTGGCGTCGTTGGCGACCACGACCACCTCGCGCCCGGAGACCCGGCCGATTCCGGCGATCACCCCGGCCGCCGGCGCGGCGTCCCCGTACATCCCCCCGGCGGCCAGCGGGGCGAGCTCCAGGAAGGGGGAGCCCTGGTCCAGCAGGGTGTCCACCCGCTCACGCGGCAGCAGCTTGCCGCGCGCCGCATGCCGGGCGCGGGCCCGCTCGCCGCCCCCGAGCCGCGCGGCGGCCAGCCTGGCCCGCAGCTCCGCCGCCAGCTCGCGGTGCGCGGCCGCGTTGGCCAGGCCGGAATCGGATGCCGGGTCGACGGTGCTGACCAGAGTCGTTGCCTGCTCCATGCCGCGGAGCCCCCTTGCTCTGTGCGTGCTGGGTGCGTGCTGGGTGCGTTCGACGCGTGCCCCGCCGAGTGAGCCCACCGCGGCGGCGGTGGCGACGGCGACGGCGACGGCGACGGCGACGGCGGTTAATTCTCGTTAACGCCCGTCCTTCAGGTTAACGAGCATTAACGCGGCTGTCTAGAATGGGTTTTATGAGCCTGGAGACAGCGGCACCCACCCGACGTGAGCAGATCCTGCGCGAGGCCGCGCGGCTCTTCGCCGAGCGTGGATTCCACGGCGTCGGGGTCGACGAGATAGGTGCGGCGGTAGGCATCAGCGGGCCCGGCCTCTACCGGCACTTCGCAGGCAAGGATGCCATGCTCGCCGAGCTGCTCGTCGGCATCAGCGAGCGGCTGCGCGAGGGCGGGAGGCGCTGCACGGCCGAAACGGCGGCGGCCGGTCTCGCCCCGGAGGCGACTCTGGACGCGCTGATCGCGGGCCATATCGACTTCGCGATGAACGACAGTCCGCTGATCACCCTGCACGACAGGGAGCTCGACCGGCTGCGCGAGGCGGACCGCAGGCAGGTGCGGAAACTCCAGCGGCAGTATGTGGAGATGTGGGTCACGGCGGTGCGCGAGGTCTATCCCGGGCTGACGGGGCTGGAGGCCCGGATCTCCGTGCACACGGTTTTCGGCCTGCTCAACTCCACTCCCCGCCTCGGCAGCCTGAACGCCGATCCCGAGCCGGCGGCGGCCGCGGCGCTGCTGCACCGGCTGGCCCGGGGCGCCTTCGCGGCGGCGGGGGAGGGTGCGGGCTCAGCGCGCCCGGGCGCCTGAGGGCTGTCCTCGGACGGATGGACAGCGCGGTGACCGTCCGGTAGCTTCGAAGTGTTCCTGAGCAAGCGCTTAGGCGGCTTCGATGGCCAGGCGGCGGTTCGGCCGCGGAGGGAGTGCGCTGTGCGGCGTACGGTGTTCAACGAGGACCACGAGGCATTCCGCCGGACGATCCGGGATTTCATCAACACCGAGGTCGTCCCCCACTACGAGCAGTGGATCAAGCAGGGCTTCGTGCCCCGCGCGTTCTACAAGAGCCTCGGCGCGCTGGGCGTCTTCGGCATCGAGGTGCCCGAGGAGTACGGCGGCGCCGGCGAGAGCAGCTTCAAGTTCAACGCCGTGATCAGCGAGGAGTGCGCGCGGGCCGGAGTGAGCTTCGGCGGCAGCAGCGTGCACACCGCGCTCTGCCTCCCCTACCTCCTGAAGTACGGCGACGAGACGCAGAAGCGCCGCTGGCTGCCCGGCTTCGTCTCCGGCGAGCTGATGACCGCCATCGCCATGACCGAGCCGGGCGCCGGCTCCGACCTCGCGGGAATGAAGACCACCGCGAAGCTCTCGGCGGACGGCACCCACTACGTCCTCAACGGCGCCAAGACCTTCATCACCGGGGGCGCCCAGGCGGACCGCGTGCTGGTCTGCTGCCGCACCTCGGCCCCCGACCCGGAGAACCGCCGCGGCGGCATCTCCATCCTGGTCGTGGACGCCTCCTCCGAGGGCTACTCCGTCGGACGCACCCTGGACAAGCTCGGCCTCAAGAGCTCCGACACCGCCGAACTCTCCTTCGCCGACGTCAAGGTGCCCGTCGAGGACCTCCTCGGCGAGGAGGGCGCGGCCTTCGGCTACCTCACGCACAACCTGCCGCAGGAGCGGCTGGGCATCGCGCTGGGCGCCTACGCCCAGTCCGAGGCGGCCGTACGGTTCGCGCACGCCTATGTGAAGGAGCGCACCGTCTTCGGCAAGGAGGTCGCCTCCTTCCAGAACACCAAGTTCGTGCTGGCCGACTGCCGCGCCGACGTCGACGCCATGCAGGCGGTCTGCGACCGGGCGCTGGACGCTCTGGACGCGGGCGAGCTGACCGCCGCCGACGCTGCCTCGGCCAAGCTGTTCACCACCGAGACCGCTGCCCACGTGATCGACAAGTGCCTCCAGCTGCACGGAGGGTACGGCTACATGACCGAGTACCCGATCGCCCGGCTGTACGCGGACACCCGGGTCACCCGGATCTACGGCGGCACCAGCGAGGTCATGCGCTCGATAATCGCCAAGTCGATGGGGCTCTGACCTGCGTGTGCCGCACATGAACGAGGACCGCACGGCCACCGCACTCGCGAGCCTGCTCGATCTGCTCGACCTCGAGCGGGTCGAGCGGGACATCTTCCGGGGCGGCAGCGTGCAGTCCGTCGTCCCCCGCGTCTTCGGCGGCCAGGTCGCCGCCCAGGCGCTGGTGGCCGCCTGCCGCACGGTCCCCGAGGGGCGCCTGCCGCACTCCCTGCACGCCTACTTCCTGCGCCCCGGCGACCCGGGGGCGCCCATCGTCTACACCGTCGACCGCATCAGGGACGGCCGCTCCTTCACCACCCGGCGCGTGGTGGCCGTCCAGCACGGGCAGCCCATCTTCCACCTGTCGGCGTCCTGCCAGGCGTACGAGGAGGGGCTCGAACACCAGGAGCCGATGCCCGCCGCGCCCGACCCCGAGACGCTGCCCACGGCAGAGGAGCTGCTGCCGCGCTACGCCCACCTCTTCCATGACCCCGAGGTCCCCCAGCGGCTGCTGAAGGCACGCGAGGCGGTGGACCTGCGCTATGTGGAGGCCCCGCCGTTCGCCAGCGCGGGGGAGCAGCGCGAGGCGCGTTCCCAGGTGTGGTTCCGTACGAACGGCAAGCTGGACGGGGTGCGCGACGATCCGACGCTGCACATCTGTCTGGCCACCTATGTCTCCGACATGACGCTGCTCGACTCGGTGCTGCTGGCCCACGGCCGCGGCGGCTGGGCGGTCGGCGACGTGGTCGGCGCCAGCCTGGACCACGCGATGTGGTTCCACCGGCCGTTCCGCGCCGACGAGTGGCTGCTCTACGACCAGGAGTCCCCCACCGCGCAGGGCGGCAGGGGACTCGGCAAGGGCCGGATCTTCACCCGGGACGGCCGCCTGGCGGTCTCGGTGATCCAGGAGGGCGTCATCCGGGTGCCGCGCTGACCCGGTGTTCCGGTCTGTGACCGGCCCCGGCACGGCTTGCGCGTGCCGAGCCCCCGAACCCCGTGCCGTAGCGGTGGTTCTCCTCGCGCCGCTACGGTGTCTGGCCGCGACGGCGGGAGTCCGGCGGTCTCCGTGCCCGCCGTCGGCAGCGCGGACGGGTCCGGGGGCCCGGGTGCGTACTGCGCCGCGGCGCTGGGACATACGCGGTGGGTTCGGTGTCCTGGCGTGCCGCCGGACCCACGGCGCGGTCGTCTCGCGCCGTGGCGGCGGGACGACTGACAGCCCTTAGGCGAGGTCGAGGAAGAGCCGGAGCCACTGTTCCGGGGAGACCAGACCCACCGGGGTGGCTTCGTCCAGCTCCTGGTGCCGGAAGGCGCTCCGCACCTGGCGGATCCGGTAGCGGCGGGCCAGGCTGGCCGCCAGTGAGCCGCCCACACCCGTGAAGCCGAGTGCGACGAGCTCGCGGTACGCGGCCAGTTCGCCGGGCGGCAGCAGTGGCTGCGGGCGGCGCACGAGCCGCATCAGCGCGGCGTCGGTGCGCGGCGACGGGGAGAAGCACTCCCGCCCGACCCGGCTGACGAGCCGCCACTCGTGCTCCGGCCAGGTGCGTACCGTCAGCAGGGTCCAGCGCCCGTAACCGCCGGTGCGTTTGCGGGCGTATTCGAGCTGGGTCAGCAGCGTCGCCGAGGTCAGCCCGGGGGAGGCCAGGCACCAGCGGACGATGTCGGTCGTGCGGGCGAACGGGATGTTGCCGACCACCGCGAAGGGCTCGGCGGGGGGCCGTACGCGGGTGAAGTCGCCCCGGACCACGCGCACTCCCGGGTGCGGGCGGACACGCTCGCGCAGCCGGGCGGCGAGCCGGCGATCGATCTCGTACGCGACGACCCGGCCGGAGGCGCGGGCCAGTGCGCCGGTCAGCGCACCCTCGCCCGCGCCCGGTTCGAGTACCAGGTCGTCGGGCCGCAGTCGGGCGGAGCGTACGACGCGCTCCACGGTGGCGTGGTGGCGCAGGAAGTTCTGGGAAAGCGTCTGGCGGCGGCGTGCCACGGTGAGGTCCTCTGGTGGAGGACAGGCGCGCGGGCATGCGGGGCATGCGGGCATACGGGCATGCGGGCATGCGAAAGCCGGGCCTGTCCGTGTCGATGGGGACACCGGAGGCCCTGGCACACGCGGGAGACGCGTCGAGCGAGAGGGAGAGTGCGCGGGTGATGACAGCGAAGGCGGCACGCTGAGCGTGCGCGCGGAAGACGCGAAGAGCTGCGGACTCAGACGCCGGAGGCGTCCTGGCGGACCAGGGCCGGGCGCCGGCCGCGCGGGCGGCAGGTCAGATCAGGACACCAGCCGGTGCACCGCACGTCGGCGTGCACACCCTTGGTGATCGCTTGGAAGGCTCCACACATAAGCCCGACTGTACGGTCCGCCGCCGCGGCCCTGCAAAGCCTTTTCGGGCTCCTGCCACAGCGGCTCATGCGGGGGGTCATGCGGGCGGTTCAGGCCACCGTGAGCCCAGCCGCCTCCAGCAGGTACGCCGTCATCGGCTCGTAGAAGCGCGGGTCGACCACATGATCGTCCAGCGGCACCGCGACCGCGAGCGTGCCCTCGGCCTCACCGAGGAAGAGCGCCGGATCGTTGCAGTCCGCGAAGCCCACCGCCTCGATCCCGTGCTGCGCCGCACAGCCCGCCCAACCGTGGTCCGCGACCACCAGATCGGGCGAGGCCTCCTCGGTCCGCGCCAGCGTCTCCAGTATCTGCCGCATTGGTTCCGGCGAGTGCGTGTGCCACAGCGAGGCGCCGCGCTCGTACGCCGCGACGCCGCCGAACTGCACCGCCACGCCGTCGTCCGCGTAGATCCCCAGCGGGATGCGGACGATGTCGCAGCCCGCCCCGCGCAGTGCGGCCGCGAGCGTGCCGTGCATGTCGAGGAGCGCGCCGGGGTGCCCGGTCGCGAAGAGCACCCGGCGCCGGCCCTCGGCGGCCTTGCGCAGTTGCGCGGCGGCCCGGTCCAGGGCTGAGACGGTCAGTTCCGGGTCGATGGTGTCCTGCCCGTGCCGGTGATCGGGGTCGTCGCTCACGCCGCAGCGCTCGGCCATCACGGCCAGCACGTCCTGCTCGTCCGACCAGCGGTCGCCCAGCTCCAGACCGAGCCAGTAATGGCGGTCGCCGTTCGCGAGCTTGCGGTAGTGGGAGAGGTTGTTCTCGCGAGGCGTGGCGACGTCACCGGCGATACGCGTACGGACAAGGTGCTCGATCAGCTCGGATCGGGAGGGCGCGGCGGGCAGCGGCAGTGGCAGTGGCATGGCGCCATTGTGACCCGTACGTCAGGACGATGGACGGTCTGTCCAAAAAGGGTGACCAGTGCCATCAGATCCGTCCATGTGGAGCGTGGGAGTCCGCTGACTAGGCTCCGCACATGAGCAATCCCTCGCACGAGCCCGCGCACGAGCAGACCGGCCACCGCCGGACCGCGCAGCAGACCGGCCCGCGGGGCCCGGTGGATTCCTCCCGCGTCCCGCGCTACGCCGGTCCGGCAACCTTCGCCCGGCTGCCCCGGCTGGACGAGGTGGGCGGCGCCACCGACGTCGCGGTGGTCGGGGTGCCGTTCGACACCGGGGTCTCCTACCGGCCGGGGGCGCGCTTCGGCGGCAACGCGATCCGGGAGGCGTCACGGCTGCTGCGCCCGTACAACCCCGCGCAGGACGCCTCGCCCTTCGCGCTCGCCCAGGTGGCCGACGCGGGCGACATCGCCGCAAATCCGTTCGACATCAACGAGGCGGTGGAGACCGTCCAGGCAGCGGCCGACGGCATCCTCGACTCCGGGGCCCGGCTGATGACCCTCGGCGGGGACCACACGATCGCCCTGCCGCTGCTGCGCGCGGTCGCCCGCAAGCACGGGCCGGTGGCGCTGCTGCACTTCGACGCCCACCTGGACACCTGGGACACCTACTTCGGTGCCGCCTACACGCATGGCACGCCCTTCCGGCGGGCGGCCGAGGAGGGCCTGCTGGACACCTCAGCGCTCTCGCACGTCGGCGTCCGGGGCCCGCTCTACGGGAAGAAGGACCTGGACGAGGACGAGCGGATGGGGTTCGGTATCGTCACCTCGGCCGACGTGATGCGGCGCGGCGTCGACGAGGTGGCGCAGCAGCTGCGGGAGCGGATCGGAGACCGGCCGCTCTACGTCTCGGTCGACATCGACGTCCTGGACCCGGCCCACGCGCCCGGCACCGGCACCCCGGAGGCCGGCGGCCTCACCTCCCGCGAACTGCTGGAGATCCTGCGCGGGCTGGCGGGCTGCCACCTGGTCTCCGCCGACCTGGTGGAGGTGGCACCGGCCTATGACCACGCGGAGATCACCTCGGTGGCGGCCTCGCACACGGCGTACGAGCTGACGACGCTCATGTGCCGCCAGATCGCCGGAGCACGGAAGGCATGAAGGTCCCGAGCCCACGGAGTCGAACGGCGGTTTCCGGCCTTGTTCGAGACGTCTCGTATCGGTACGGGCGCACCGTGTAGTGAAAATGCCCCGCCGACCCCATGGCAACGGTGCTGGTGAGGGGCGGAGAGTGGTGGATCACCTACGGAAAGTAGTGTTACTTGCCGCCATCATTTTAATACGCAACGTTACTGATTCTGTTCGGTCAGTGTGCATTACGTGGAAGTTTCCGGCAGACTCCCGATCGTTCCCGCGGGACGGGGCGGCGACTGACGGAAGGCGGGCCGGCCCTGTGGGGGGTGCCTGGTTCGCCGAAGGCCACCGACACGACGCCCCGAACGGTACGGCCCCGGAGAAGTATGCGGCTTCTTCGGGGCCGTCACCGTTCATCGAACGCGTGCGCTCGCACCTTCCGGTCGCACTCCGGCATCACCCGACGCGCCCTCCGTCGGTCCGACTCTCGCTGCGCCGCCCGCCCCTCGCGCGGTACGCCAAACGGGCTGGGGTGAGGGGAGGAGGCTGCACGACGGCCGGTCCAGCGGGGGCCCAGGCGGCTCCCGAGCTGCGCTTCGCCCTCGGCTCCGCTGCGCCTCACGTACTGGCTCGCTCCCAGCCGCCGCGTTGTGCTCCTGACGGTCTTCCGAAAGTCCAGGATGCGCGAGTCGGCCGAGGTGGAGTGTGCTCACACCGCTCAGAGGGCCTGCGAGACCAGCCAGGAGCCCGCCCGTCGAGCACGAGATCCACAGCCGCGACATCAAGGTCAGCTGGTCTACGACCGCCGCGCTGCCCTCGGTCTGTCCCAGGCCGAGCGCTGTGGCATGCGGCAACCACAGATCTCCCGGATCGAAGGCGGCGGGACCATGCCTACGATTCCGCTCCTGCGGCGCCTGGCTCGGGCACTGGATGGCGATCTGACGATCGAGCTCGGACCGGTGCCTTCGACCCGATCGCCTCCACAGCAGAGACAACGTGCTAAGTGATCTTTAACTAGATACCGACGTATCCGTCTCTCGGGCCGCAGCATCGTAGGACTGCCCCGTGCCCTGGATCAGGAGTGCGCCTCGAGTTCCAGAAGCATGCATATCGTGATCCGATACCCCAACCGCCTTGGCACGCGCTTCTATCATCTCGACCAGTCGAGGCTTACCGTATTGTTCGTAGTTGTCGACGAGGTCTGCCTTAATTTGCTCACTGCTCGGGTCTCCGCGATCAGCGATTACCACAGCGTGAATCTGAGTCAAGGTGGCTATCACTCTGCCGCTTTCCTGCAGGACAGCCCTGGCTTTGTCCGTGTCGCCAGTCGGAATATTCGTGAAGTCATCCTTTCCCAGACTGCCGACTCGTTCAGTAGTGAATTTGATCTGCGAGTCGTAGATCCGCTTAAATTGCCGCTCGCTCTGGGAAACCGCTTGAATGAAATCAACCATGGACTCGCGGCTGATTTCAATGCCATTCCGGCCACTCACGCTGTTGCCGTGCGAGAGTAGAATCAAATGAACTTGTGGCCCATAATACGCGAGCGCATTCGACATATTCTCACGTATGGCAGAAGGAACTTCAGATCCATCCTCAGACCAGCGCTTCGCATATGCATCCACCGTTTGCTCGAATGCGTGAATTTGTTTACCGCTGTGCCGGGTTGATCCGCCTGGAGTCAGCGCCCCTGGGGGCTTGCCAGTCATTTCCGATTCCAACTCGCCACCGCAGCGACTGAGTGAGTCTGAATTCGCTATGCTATCTGCCGGTAGAATATTCCGGCAGAATTCCTCCTCCGATTCGGTACTGCTGTCACGGAACGACGCCACACCCACGCCGAAGATAATAATGGAAATACCCGTGAGAATAAGAAGAACACGCGTGCCGGGTTTGGCGATGGAATCTCGCAACGACTTCATCGAGAACGCTCCCCCGTAGACCCCTCTGCGGCGCCGAGACCACTTGCGTAAGATTGCCCCGAACTCTGGAGAAGCAACGCTCCTCGAGTGCCTGAGTCATGCATTTCATTGTCAGTAACTCCAACCGATTCTGCCTGCTTTTCGATCATCTCGGATAATCTCGGATAGCCGTTCTCCGCATACTCCTTAATGATATCTTCCTTGCTCTTGTCTGCTACGCTCCCGTTCAGGCCTTCGGCGTAATGACCGGTACCTATGTCTACAAGTCTCTGGAGCGTATCGCCTACGATTGGCACGGCAGTGACCGGCGCGCCAATTGTGTGATACTGGTAGGTTTTAGACCAGCTATTCTGGCCTGTCTGATCGTCACGGCGGTCGGCAAGGACATCGGCTCGGATTTGATCCATGGACCCCATTACCTGGCCACTGTCCTGCATGACTCCTTGCGCTCTATCCGTGCTCCCAGAAGGGGCCACCGTGAAGTCATTGCGATCAAGCTTGTGGACCTGCTCGGCAATGTGGCCCATCTGTGAGTCGTGGATGGTGCGGAAGGCGCCTCCATCTTCACCGGCTGCTCGTATGAACTGATTCATGGTCGCATTCTTGATCTCATATTTGGCCTGGTCATACGTATCCCCTCGGCCACTGAGAAGATCGTGGACCTCTCCGGGATAGTAGGCAATCGCATTACCCATATTTTGACGGATATTTTCGGGCATGCCTCCCTGGTCGACCTTCGTGAGCTCCGCGTATGCATTCACGACCCTCTCAAGAACGCGCCTCTCCGCTTCGCTATGCTGAGTAAAATCATCCGGGGCTTCAGAGCCAGGGGGGTTCCCGGTCATCGCCGCTTCAAGAGCTGCCCCGAAGCCTGTGCGGTTGTCGAAATCCTGTGCATCCTCACCATTCACCGCCACATTGCCGTGCCATTCTGATGTGTTGACAAGGTCCCAGTTGCGTTCGGTCTGCAGATAATGCAGGCGATCCCTGCCATGCTGAGATGTGGGGTCGAAATAGGAGGTAGCGCTTCCTGGGTCCTTGCTCATGAGTCCGAGTGCGCCATCGAGCGGGTCGTTCGCGAACCACCCTGTTCCGCTCCTGTCGAAACTGCCGTCCTTATTCTGATTGCCGGAGTAGGATCCGTCCAGATCCCAGATGTCAGAGTCGCCACCCCTGTCGGGATCTTCGGCGTCGCGAATATCATCAGCCAGGCCGTGAAGGAATTCTTCATCATATCCACTGCCATGCTGCATGAGTGTGATTATGCTCTGATAGCCCCGTGCCATCTGGACATCGTCGCTGCCGTGTTCCACAACCGCAAGTTCATATTCCTCGACTCCCGCATCCTTGAGTTCCCCAAGGAATTTATTCGTGAATTTTCTATCGGCGGATCGACTGTCGCCGTCGATTGAGGTCGCAGTCTTAAGCGTGGTTGCCAGTTGCTTCTCTAAACCCAGATACCGCTTCTTATCGTCAGTGTCGTCATAGTACGCCCGGTCGTTCAGCCTATTGGTCAGTTTGATGGTTCCGTCGGCGCCGAGCTGGTTGAGTAGAGTGCGACTGTAGGTCTTGTCTTCGGAGTTGTCGCGCATGAGTCGCTCAAATTCTGTCCACTGTTTCGGGCTGAGCTCGCCACCGGAGTTTAGGGTTGTGCCCAGGTAGGCAGCCCGCGCGCCCTCATATTTCTCGACATCTCCCTTAGCTTTGCTGTTGAAGCCGTCCCACATTCCCTTGCCATCGTTGTCTACCGTGGCGCCCTTGAGAGCAAGTTTTACACCATGATCTGCGTCTGAAACGGCTTGCACAGCATCTGTGATTCGCTTCGTATAAGCCTGCTCATCGGATTCCCAGCTTGCATGCCGTGCCTTAGCCTCGCCAGGGCTAAGTAGACTTTCATCATAAGTACACCTACCATGCGAATCGACATGCATTTTTGCTCGGATTGCATCATCTCTGGCGTTCTCGACGTTCTTCTTCAGTTTCGTCAGTTGCTGGTGAGCGTCGTCGAGTAGGTTGCCGATAGCGGTCGCTTGATTCTTCGCACCCAAGAACTCGTGCTGGGTAACGAGAGACACCGCATTGAACTGCACAGCTGATAGGCCTAACCATGATCCGTTGTCAACGATTCCTCGCACATGAGTTCCGTAGTTGGTACGAAGCTCACCAAACCTCTCACCCATGGCCTTCCACGCCTTGGCAGCTTCTGTGAGAGTGTTCAGATTCGCATGGATCACTTCATAATAAGTGAGCGCCATCTCATCTCCTCTACTCAGAAATCCGCGATGCTTGAACTCGGGTAGCCACTACCTTTGCCCGGGGTGAACCGTGAAACAGTGTCAGTTTCATTGACCTGGAATATCGTATTCACGGATCGCAAGGAGTTCATCTGACGGGTCAGCTCACTGGACAGTTTCTTCAGCTGACGGTCCCAGTCTGTGAGACAGTTCTGAAGACCTTTCTGGGTTTCCCAGCCGTTGAGTGCGCCTGCACCGACGATTCCTGCGCCAGCCCCTGCCCCCGCGCCGCCCGTGACGGCCGCGGAAGCGGTGTCCGCCTTGACCCCTGCCTTGCTCACCTCAGGCCCGAGAGTCTCCTCGATGTAGGAGGCGGCTTTCGCCTTCTCCGACTCCAGGTGGGACATCCCGTCACGATCAGAGCCCTGGTCTCCGGGCATCTGTCCCGCTGGCCTGCTGGTCGACTGGCGGGCTGCCGCGTTCGCCTGGTGCTGGTGCCACTCGTCTTCGAAGGACATGCGTTTCCCCGTTCCGTCTTCGGTCGTCAGTGGTTGGGGTGGTCTCCGGGGTTGGGGGGTGGCTGGGGAAGGTCCCAAGGTGCGGGTGGGAGTGGGGTGTTGGGCCATGGCGGGGCGGATGGCTGGCTGAGGTACGGGCCCGGAGGGGCTGTTGTCGCCTGGGCTGCTGCGGTGCGGCGGCGGGAGCGGGTGAGGGGGATGGCGATGGCTGCGGCGAGGACGCCGGCGGCGGCGAGGCCGTAGAGGGCCCAGGTGGTGGTGGAGGTGCCGTCGTCGCTGGCGGAGGCGGGGGCGGCCTTCTCCTGATCCTCTCCCTTGCTGTCCTGCTGGTCCTTGTCTCCGGCGTTCTTGGAGGGGGAGGGGGACGCGTTTTTCTCGGAGTAGGGGCCGGGGAGGGGGTTGGTGTCGGGGTCGCCCGGGTCGCCGGGGTCTTTGAGGGCGATGCGGGGGCGGACCGCTCCGTAACCGACGTAATCGGTACGCTCCTTGCCGCTCTTCGGACCACCGGCGGTGTTCACCAGGACGCGAATGACCTGGTTCGCTGTCCAGTCCGGATGTTCGGCCCAGATGAGGGCGGCGGAAGCGGAAGCGATAGCGGTGGCGTTGCTCGTGCCACTGCTCGTGCACACTTCGACACCACCGCTGCAGGCAGACACCATGTCGTCGCCAGGCGCTGCTAGATCTACTTGCGGGCCATGTTGGGACTCGTCGGTTCCGTTGGCTTTCTCATCTACTTCGGCCACCCCCACGACTCCGGGGGTCGCAGCCGGGTACATGACGTGGTTGCCTGCGTTCCCTTCATTTCCCACGCCGGCGAAGATGAGCTTTCCCTTCGACAGTGCGTACTCGACCGCCGCCTTGAGTTCCCGTGTCTCTCCGAGTGATGCGAGTGAAATATTGATGATCTTGGCTTTTGAATCGGCCGCATACCGGATTGCGGAACCCACTTGCTTACCAAAGACCGACTCGGCTTCCGCTTGATTCTTGCTGCGGTAGCTGTCTGCCACTCGCAATGGGAGGATCTTGGATGCCGGGGCGAGACCGTATGTGCCGCGCTCGGCTCCTGCATTGCCCGTGGCCGCGATGAGCGCCGCCATCCCCGTGCCGTGGTTGCTGTAGTCGTCGTGTGCGTCACCCGGGCGACCACTGATGTCTTTCCCCTTGAGTACCTGTCCTTGCAGGTCTGTCACCGAGCTGTCCACACCGGAGTCGATGACAGCGACGGTGACCCCTTCGCCTTTGCTGACCTTCCACATCTTCTCGGCCTGCATCGCATCCAGATGCCACTGCCGGGACCGGGCATCCTCCGCCTGCGCGGGCACCGCCGCCACACCCACGAGCGCCACACTCAACGCCCCGAGTACAAGCTTGCTGAAGGGCGTCCGGCCAACCACCTTGCGTCGCATCAGTTTCCTCAAGCTCGCAGTTCAGATTTCATTCCACGACGGGTGGCACTGTGCGCTGGTTGGTGCGCGGCCACGTCTCCTCGTCCTCGACCAGATAGTCAGGCCGGGAGTCCCGCTGACCACGCCTGTCCGCCGTGCGCGAGGGACCAGAACTGCCCCCAGGACCCCGCCCGGCATACGGCCCACGGCCGGAGACGTTGTTGCCCTGCGGAGCCCCACTCCGTGGCAGCCCAGTACCACCGGGCGTGAAGGGACGACCAGCCGGTGCTCCCCCGTGAGGCGACCGCGCACCATCGACAGGGCCACCGGGGCGCGGAGCCATCGGAGACCCCATGGGACGACCGGTTGGGGTGCCGGGCTGGTTTCCGCCGGGCCCCATGCCACCCATCCCGCCACCCGGCCGATACCCCATCGGCGACCTCCCCTGCTGCTGACCCTGACCCGGAGCGGGTTCAGTGCCGATCACCGGGCTCCGCGGAAGCCCACGAGCCGGAGCCCCCACCTGAGGTGAGGGACGGCCTCCATAGATCCCGTTCCCATGGTCGACGGGCACACGCACCCCCGGCGGCACGGCAGGCCGCCGCCCCACAGGACCGCCAGACGGCGGCGCCTGAGGGCGGCCCACACCCGGAGACGGGGTGATCGGCACCGGACCGAAGAGAGGCCCATCGGGCCCTGGCACACCGGGCGGAGGCACACCAGGCCCCCTCATCGACGGCTGAGGTTGTGCGGGGCTCTGCGCAAGCACCGCGTCAGGAACCATGGAGACGCCGCTCTGCGGTGCTGCAGAGCCGGGCGGTGAACCAAGCGGTCCGCCGAGGGGGCCCGTTGGCGCCCCCGGCGAAGCAACACCGCCCGAAAGGTCCGTCCTCACCAGTGGGTCAGACACCGCAGCAGCCCGCGCACCAAACCCACCATCCGCCGCAGGCACGGACGGAAGGGAAGATCCGCCCGACACTGGCTGCTGGGCACCCACAGGGCTTGATGAGTCAGGCTGCTGATCCCGTGTGATCTCCTGCGGCCTCTTGGGCGGCATGAGTTCGCCCGGCATCGGGGGGAACGTCGCCTTCTCCGGCTGGTGGATAGCAGAGGCCGTCAGCGTGTAGGAGGTGGCCAGCTTGCGCATCTGGCGGACCGCCTCACCGTGGTCCTCCGTCAGCTTCGCCTGAGCCTTCACCGCCTCCGTACGGGTCGGCCCCGCCTGATCCTTGCCGTCGGGCTTGCCCGGTGGGGATAAGTCCAGCCGGTCGAGGCCGCCAGGATGCAGCATCTCGTAAGTGCCCAGCGTCGCCTTCGCAGACGAGGAATGCTTCGGCATGTCCCGCTTGACCTCGCGCAGTGTCTGCGCGGCGTTCTTCATCGCCTCGCCCGCGCCCTTGCTCATCGCACCCAGACGCAGCGTCGCGCTCGACATCCGGCTGCTCCAGGACTGGAAGGAGTCGGCGCCCTCGCCCTCCCAGTCGACGCGGGAGTCCTTGATGTCCTGACCGATCCTGTCGATCGTCGTCGCCGCCCGGACAAGTTTTTCCCCGAGCGCCTCCGTCTGTCCGGGATCAGCGGCCTCGATCATCCGCTCCATATCCGGATGCGACTTGGACTCGAAATCCGTCGCCACGAACATCGTCGAAGCGATCCGCTCCGGATTCAGACTGTCGAGGAACCGCCCACCCTCGTCATGAGACTTGCTCATCGGCGCGGGACCTCCCCAGCATCTGTCGGTAACGCTGAAGTGCTGTCAGGATCTGTCGTCATCGCTGGGCTCCTCTTCCCTCATGCCCGGTTGTCCGGTGAGGAGTGGGCCAGGGAGGGTTTTCGCGCGAGGTCGGCTTCTGCTCCCCAGCGCGCTGGCCTGCCGTGTCGGCTGCTTGCCCCCAAACAGCGCCGCTACTCTCCGTGCCTCCAGGAGTCACAATAGTAACAACGCCCGCGATTCGCACTACAGTCCGGAGTATTGGCGACACGATCCGCCACATGGGCAGGGGGAACATCGACCACCACCGCAGCCTGACCGGCGGGTCGGGTCAGCCGGGGTGGAGTCAGGCTGCGCCGGAGGTGGTGCGGGTCGCGCTGGTGCGTGCTGCCCGGAAGGCGAGGAGGCCGGAGCTGGGAGCGGGCGCGTCGCGGTGGCCCCTGGAGGTGCGGCGGCAGTCGGGGCACCGGTCCGTGGCGGTGTCGTCCCGCGCTGGGGTGAAGAGGCGGGGGTGGCCGTGTGCCTGCCCGCCGGGGCACTCGCGCATCCGGGCAATCCTGGGCTGGGGCAGTGGGCCGCCCGGGGGAGCGGGGAGGGCGTGTTCCAGGCGCCAGCGCAGGGCGCCCAAGGGGGAGCGGGCGTCGCCGAGGCCGCGCGTGAGCGCGTTCCGCGCGCCTTCCGGAGGCCGGCCGTCCGCCAGCCACGGGGCGGCGAGCGGCGCCCAGCGGTGGGCGGTGGCGGCGGGCATGGCCAGCCGGGGGTCCGTGCGGGCCAGCCCCAGCAGGAAGCGGACTGCTTCCGGGTGGTCGGTGGTGTGCTGTGCGGTGTTCTTCTTTGGTTGACGGCCGACGGCCCGGCGGGTCGGCTCACCGGCGGCCGGTTTCACAGCACTCGGCGGCTGTTGCGGCTCCGGGGCGGTGGCGTCGGCGGGTGAGGCGGTGCCGCCGCCGTTCCGGGCCCGCCGTGCTCCCGCCGGTGTCAGGGGCACGCTGGATACGAGCTGGGTGGTGACCCAGTTGCCGCGTGCGTTCTGCTCGGTCCACTCGTGCAGATAGCCCTCGTCGAGCAACTGCCGCTTGGCCCGCTGGAATCCGGTCTTCCTGATCCCGGCGCGGGCCGCCGTGTCGGACAGCTTCTCCAGCCGGTCCTCGCGCAACGAGAGCTGCCAGGTGAGCAGCCGGACGGCGTCGGAGGAGAGGCGGGGGTGCCTGATGATCTCGTTCGGCACTTGGGAGAAGAAGCGCGCAGGGGCGATAACATGGCGAAGCATCCGTGGGACTCCTCTTGTAAGTCCTCGCGGGTGAAGGCCCCTCGGCGGTGCGCTAACACCGCCTTGGGGCCGCCTCGTTGTCGGTCCGAGGCAACCCGTGTGCGGGCACAGTACCTCGAAGGTCACGATCCGACGAAAATAAGTCGCTCTCCGTAATGCTCAGGCTTGACCCTCTTCCGGGGGCGGGACGGGCCAGAGCGCATCCGCGTCCGCCGTCCACTCCGGGCCGCCGCGTTCCGCCCGGAGGAAGGCGACACGGTTGCCGGACACCTTGGGATCGAAGAGGAGTTCCTCCCGGCGGAAGACGGCGTGCACGACGCCCTCCGCGTCGCGTGCGGGATCGTAGGCGAGCTGTGCTCGCCGGGGCGGTGTCGGTTCGCTGCTCATCGGCGCTCCTGCGGGTCATGTGGCCGTGGGGGAGTGGCGGTTGCGGTGCGTGCCAGGTGGGCGTGGATCTCGACACTCAGCGCGTCCAAGCGCAGCCACAGCTCGTTGAGCGTGGGCAGCCGGTCGTGCGAGTGGTCCGGTGGGGAGCCGGAAGGCGGCGGGGAGTGGGTCACCATGGGGAGGGCCTTCGGTTCGGGGCGCCTCGACTGGCGCCGTCCTCACTATCTGTACTCCGAGGGTTGCCCTCCGGAGCTACGATGAACAGGGATCAGCGCACGTCAACTGGCCTGGGGTGGAGGGGAGCCTGCATGGTGAGCGGGGCGAGTGAGGCGGCGGAAGGCCCGGAGCCCGCGAGTGGTGCGGCGTTCTTCGGCTGTGAGGTACGGGCGTGGCGCCTGCATGTGGAGCTCTCCCAGCGGGAGTTGGGCGACAAGGCCAACTACGGACAGCAGTACGTCGCGAAGGTCGAGGCGGGCGAACGGCTCGCGAGCCCGGAGTTCGCCACGGCCTGCGACCGCGTGTTCGGCACGCCGGGCGTCTTCGCGCGCCTGCGGAGGCGGGCGAGCCAGTGGGGCTACCCGGACTGGTTCGTGCCGTACTTGCAGATGGAGCGGAGTGCGACGGGGATCCTCGACTACTCCGCGAGCCTGGTCATGGGCCTGTTGCAGACGGAGGACTACGCCCGCGCGGTCTTCCGGGCGACACATCCACGGGCCAGCGCAGAGGAGATCGACGCGAAGGTGGGGCGGCGGCTCAAGCGGCGGGAGGTGCTGGAGGGTGACACACCCCCGCTGTTGTGGTGTGTGCTCAACGAGACCTGCCTGCGAACTGCCGTGGGTGGCAACGCCGTGATGTGCCAACAACTGGGCCATCTGCTGGCCCAGTCGGAGTCTCCGCACATCACCCTTCAGGTGCTGCCATTCGGGATGGGTGCGCCTCCCTCAGCTGAAAGCTTCACGGTCCTCACGTTCGACGAAGGCCCGAGCGTCGCCTACGCGGATACGCTAATCGCCGGACAGTTGATCGACTCGGTGACCGCCGTGGCTGACGCGA
Source organism: Streptomyces gossypii (assembly GCF_025165795.1). Taxonomy (GTDB): domain Bacteria; phylum Actinomycetota; class Actinomycetes; order Streptomycetales; family Streptomycetaceae; genus Streptomyces; species Streptomyces gossypii. The sequence goes on along the minus strand of NZ_JAJAGO010000006.1, from coordinate 178,754 downwards.
CAGCAACGTACGATTGGCTCCGGGCTGTGGCGATGCACCCGGACGAGTCGCTGGCCATGATCCGCAGAGTGATGGAGGACTACGCACCATGAGCACTGATCTCGATCTCACATGTGCTGAGTGGGTCAAGTCCAGCTACAGCAACGGCAACGAGGGTCAGTGCGTGGAGTTCGCGCCCGGTGCCGCTGCCACCGCTGGTGTGGTCCCCGTGCGTGACAGCAAAGATCTGTCGGGCCCTGTCCTGGTCTTTCCGGCGGGAGCGTGGGCTTCGTTCACGGCTGCCGTGCGGCACGGGCAGCCTCCGACGGCTTGAGCCCGTCGCGGTCACAGTTCCAAGGCCCGCGTGGTGGCGCCACGGCCGCTACGTGATCAGGCGGTGACTTTCGAACTCTTGTCCACCTCCCTCTGTCGCAGAGCGTAGCCGGAAGATGGTCCAGCGGTCGGCGGGGCGGATCCCACGGGTGAGTGCCCACCCCCGATTCCTTGGGGTGAGGCGTCGGGAGCCCGGTCGGGTCGGGCGCCCGGATGTCTTCCCCGCGTGCGGGATGAAAACCCCCCGCCCGGGCGTTGCAGCCTGTCGACGACATTCGACGGCCAGGGGAAGGACGCCACGCGTGGGGGTCAGGGAATCGGCGGGGGACGAGAGCCCGGGATGGGCGCGGCGGCTGATCGCGTACTGCTGGCGGTACCGGAGGAACGTGCTTCTGGCGCTGGGGGCGTCGCTCGGCGGCATGGGCATCATGGCCCTGGTGCCGCTGCTCACCAAGGTGATCATCGATGATGTGGTGATCGGCCAGGAAAGCAGCATGGTCCTCTGGATCGGTCTGCTGCTCGCCTCGGCCCTCGTCGTCTACGGATTCACCTTCGTACGCCGCTACTACGGCGGGCGGCTCGCGCTCGACGTCCAGCACGACCTGCGTACCGAGATGTACGGCGCGATCGTCCGCCTCGACGGGCGCCGGCAGGACGAGCTGAGCACCGGGCAGGTCGTCGGGCGCGGCACCAGCGATCTCCAGCTGGTGCAGAGCCTGCTCTTCATGGTGCCGATGATGATCGGCAACATCCTGCTGTTCATCGTCGCGCTCGTCGTGATGCTGGTCCTCTCGCCGCTGCTCACCCTGGTCTCGGTAGCCGTCGCCCCGATGCTGTGGTGGATCGCCGGGCGCAGCCGCGTCCGGCTCTTCCCGGCCACCTGGTACGCCCAGCAGCAGGCCGGAGCCGTCGCCTCCGTGGTGGACGGCGCGGTCACGGGCGTACGCGTGGTCAAGGGGTTCGGGCAGGAGCAGCAGGAGACCGGCAAGCTTCGGGGGATCGGCCGCACCCTTTACGCCGCCCGGCTGCGCACGGTGCGCCTCAACGCGCGCTACACCCCCGCACTCCAGGCCGTGCCCTCCATAGGGCAGGTCGCCATGCTGGCGCTCGGCGGCTGGATGGCCACCCGCGGGGAGATCACGCTCGGTACGTTCGTGGCGTTCTCGACCTATCTCGCACAGCTGGTCGGGCCGGTCCGGATGCTCGCCATGATGCTCACCATCGGCCAGCAGGCCCGTGCCGGTGTGGAGCGGGTCTTCGACCTCATCGACACCGAGCCGGAGATGACCGAGCGGCCGGACGCCGTCGAGCTGCCCGCGGACGCGGACGCGTCGGTGGAGTTCGACTCCGTCTCCTTCGGCTACGGCGAGCGGAGCGTGCTGGACGGCTTCACGCTGCGCATCGAGCCCGGCGAGACCGTCGCCGTCGTCGGCACCAGCGGCAGTGGCAAGTCCACCGTCTCGCTGCTGCTGCCCCGCTACTACGACGTCACCGGCGGCGCCCTGCGCGTCGGCGGCCACGACGTCCGCGACCTCACCCTCGAATCTCTGCGCGCCGCCATCGGCCTGGTCCCGGAGAACAGCTTCCTCTTCTCCGAGACCATCAGCGCCAACATCGCCTACGGCGCACCCGGTGCGACCCCCGAGCAGATTCGGACGGCGGCTCGCGCAGCCCAGGCCGAAGGCTTCATAACCCAGCTCCCCGACGGCTACGACACCACCGTCGGGGAGCAGGGACTCACCCTCTCCGGAGGCCAGCGGCAGCGCATCGCGCTGGCCCGGGCCATCCTCACCGACCCCCGTCTGCTTGTCCTGGACGATGCGACCTCCGCCGTCGACGCCCAGGTGGAACACGAGATCCACGAGGCGCTGCGCTCGGTGATGGCGGGCCGTACCACCCTGCTCATCGCGCACCGCCAGTCCACCCTGGCCCTGGCCGACCGGATCGCCGTACTGGACGGCGGCCGGCTGGTGGACCTGGGTACACACGACGAGCTGACCCTCCGCTGCTCCCTCTACCGCAAGCTGCTCACCGACCCCGACGAGCTCGCCGAGACCGAGCGGGACCCGGCGGGCCTCGTCGTACACGGAGAGGGCCGCTCCTTCGAGAGCGTCGACGGCATGGCCCGTGTCGACGGCGTCACCCCCGCCCTGTGGGCGCGCAAGAACGGCTCGGCTGACGCCGTCGAGGGTGCCGGAGGCGGCGGGGGCAGCAGCGCCATCGCGACGACCGCCGCGCAGAGCGGGCGCCCCGGCAGCTTCGGCGCGGAACTCGGCGCCATGCCCGGCAGCCCCGAACTGCTCGCCCGGGTCGCGGCCCTGCCGCCGGCCGACGACACACCGGACGTCGACGAGCAGCAGGCGGAGCGGGCGGAGGAGTCGTACGGACTGCGGCGCCTGCTGCGCGGCTTCGGCGCGCCCCTCGCGGTCGCCTTTGCCTTCGTGGCACTCGACGCGGTCGCCGGGCTGCTGCTGCCGATGCTCATCCGGCACGGCATCGACGAGGGAGTACGGGAGACGGCGCTCGGCGCCGTCTGGGTGGCGGCGGCCCTCGCGCTGCTGGTCGTCGTCGCCCAGTGGGGCGCGCAGACCGGCGCGATGCGGCTCACCGGGCGGGCGGGCGAACGCATCCTGTACGCCCTCCGGGTGAAGATCTTCGCGCAGCTTCAGCGGCTCGGACTCGACTACTACGAACGGCATCTGGGCGGCGCCGTGATGACCCGGATGACCACGGACGTGGACGCGCTGTCCACCTTCCTGCAGACCGGTCTGGTGACGGCTGTCGTCTCGCTGCTGACGTTCTTCGGCATCCTGGTCGCGCTGCTGGTCATCGACGTGCAGCTTGCCCTGCTGGTCTTCGCGACCCTGCCGCTGCTGGTGATCGGCACGTTCTACTTCCGGCGGCAGAGCGTGAAGGCGTACGAACTGGCGCGCGAGCGGGTCAGCGGTGTCAACGCCGACCTTCAGGAGACCGTCGCCGGGCTCCGCATGATGCAGGCGTTCCGCCACGAGGGCGCGGGCGCCGAGCGCTTCGCGGCGCGCAGCAGCGCCTACCGGGAGGCGAGGGTGCGCGGCCAGTGGCTGATCTCCGTCTACTTCCCCTTCGTCCAGCTGCTGGCAGCCGTGGCGACCGCCACCGTGCTGGTCGTCGGTTCCGCGCGGGTCGGCGACGGCACGCTGACGGCGGGTGCGCTCGTCGCCTACCTGCTCTACATCGAGCTGTTCTTCGCCCCGGTGCAGCAGCTCTCGCAGGTCTTCGACGGCTACCAGCAGGCGTCCGTCTCACTGGGCCGCATCCAGGAACTGCTGCGCGAGCAGACGGCCACCCCGGCGGCGTCCGAGCCTCAGCCCGTGAAGGCTCTGCGCGGCGAACTCACCTTCGAGGACGTGGCCTTCCGCTACGCGACGGCCGACGGGGAGGAGGAGGCCCTCACCGGCATCGACCTGACCGTCCCGGCCGGGCAGACCGTCGCCTTCGTCGGGGAGACCGGCGCGGGAAAGTCCACACTCGTCAAGCTGGTCGCCCGCTTCTACGACCCCACCGACGGCCGCGTGCTGGTGGACGGCACCGACCTGCGCGAGCTGGACCTGGCGGAGTACCGGCACCGGCTCGGCGTCGTGCCGCAGGAGCCCTATCTCTTCCCCGGCACGGTACGGGAGGCGATCGCCTACGGGCGCCCGGAGGCGACCGACGCGGAGGTGGAGGCGGCCGCACGCGCGGTCGGCGCCCACGACATGGTGGCGGCGCTGCCGGACGGCTATCTGCACGTGGTCTCCGAGCGGGGCCGCAACCTCTCGGCGGGTCAGCGGCAGCTGCTCGCACTGGCCCGTGCGGAACTCGTCGACCCGGACGTCCTGCTGCTCGACGAGGCGACGGCCGCGCTGGACCTGGCAACCGAAGCGCTGGTCAACCAGGCGACCGACCGGCTGGCGCGGCGCCGTACGACGCTGGTCGTCGCGCACCGGCTCAGCACGGCGGCCCGCGCGGACCGCGTCGTCGTCCTGGCGCACGGCCGGGTCGCCGAGACGGGGACGCACACGGAACTGCTGGCACGGGAGGGGCACTACGCGCGGCTGTGGCGGGTGTACGCGGGCATGCCGCAGCCGACGGCGGTCTCGTAGAGCCGGTCCACGGCTCGGTGCGCGTGGGTTGACAGTCCCCGCGTGGACCGTGGCGTATTGCGGCCACCACATGGCTGCGGTACGCCACGGTCCTCGGCCCCGACCACCCGCACCACCGGGCCCTCAGCGGCCCCGGTTGCGCGGGTGGTCGCGCGCCGTCCGCTCGTTGCCGCGCTTGTAGTTGCCCGTCCAGCGGGCCATCACCAGCTGGGCGTCGCCCGACCGGACTTCGTTCAGGAACCGGTCGGCGCTGCTGCCCCGCAGCCTCGTCGCGGGCCGTCCGTGATGACTGATCAGCACACCGGCGCCCGGCTGGTCCTCGTAGCTGAATCCCTCAGGTTTGGCCATGGGTTGAAGATATGGCTACGAGCTGTAGTGCGCGACCAGATACTCGTCCACCGTCTGCACCTGCCCGCCACCCGGTGTGACCAGGGGGCCCGGCACCTCCGGCATCGCTTCGACGCCGTCCCGCCAGTGCATCGCGGAGATCTCGGAGTTCGGCACGAAGGGCTGCGGTGCGTCCGTACGAGCGGTGAACAGCGCGCCGTACAGGACTCGCCGGTGCTGCCCGAGCACGGTCTTGACGAACCCGGCGAAGTGCAGGGCGTCCTCCGGCAGACGCTGGCCGGTCTCCTCCCACAGCTCCCGCACGGCCGCCGCGCGCGGCGTCTCACCGGGCTCGATGCTGCCGCCGGGCAGCTCCCAGCAGCCGCGCTGCCGCTCGTGCACCATCAGCACGCGGCTCCCGTGCCGCAGCATGACGATGGCGTAGCCCACGGCCGCGTCCTCGAACCGGGTGTTCTCCGGCTCCTGGTGCAGGGAGAGCAGGGTCATGCCGAGCGGTCCGGTGGCGAGCGGCTCAGCGCCGCCGCCGGGGCACTCGGCAGCGGCTATGGCGGCGGCGACGGCGTCGGGGGCGTCGGCGGCATCTGCGTCGGTCATGCTCCCGAGCCTACGACCCGGCGCCCGCGTCCGTACGGGGCAGGTCCGGTGGCACACCGGTCGTGGGTCTGGCGGAGCCGCGCGGCCCGCCGATAGGTTCACCCAGACCTTTGACGATCCAGAGGTCACCCGACAGGCTCCAAGGGGAGGGTGAATGCGCAAGGCGCTCAGATGGCTGCTGTCGCTCGTGGTGCTCATCGGCACCGTAGGCGTCGGCGGTGCCTCGGCCGGAGCCGCGACCGCGGCGGAGACCGGCGGCCACAAGGACATAAAGGACCGCATCCTCGCGATTCCGGGGATGCGTCTCATCGAGGAGAAGCCGGTCGACGGCTACCGCTTCTTCCTGCTCGACTACGAACAGCCCGTGGACCACCGCAACCCACGGGCGGGCACGTTCCAGCAGCGGATCTCCATCCTGCACAAGAGCGAGGACCGGCCCACGGTCTTCTTCACCTCCGGCTACAACCTGAGCGAGCAGCCCCGGCGCAGTGAGCCGACCCAGGTGGTCGACGGCAACCAGGTCTCCCTGGAATACCGCTACTTCACCCCCTCCCGCCCCGAGCCCGCCGACTGGACGAAGCTCGACATCTGGCAGGCGGCCAGCGACCAGCACCGTGTCCACCGGGCGCTGAAGCGGATCTACCGCCAGAACTGGGTCTCCACCGGCGGCAGCAAGGGCGGCATGACCGCGACCTACTACCGCCGCTTCTACCCCCAGGACATGGACGGCACCGTCGCCTACGTCGCCCCGAACAACGTGCGCGACAAGGAGGACTCGGCATACGACGACTTCTTCGCCGACGTCTCCACCCCCGCCTGCCGCACGCGGCTCGCCGACTTCCAGCGCGAGGCGCTGGTCCGCCGTGACGAGATGGTGGCGCGCTACGAGAAGGAGGCCCAGGACAACGGCTACACCTTCGAGCTGGTCGGGTCCGCGGACCGCGCCTACGAGGTCGTCGTGCTGGACTTCGTATGGGCCTTCTGGCAGTACCAGATGGAGGCGCGGTGCGGGGACGTGCCGTCGGCCGAGACCGCGACGACGGACGAGATGTACGCCTTCATGGACGAGATCGTCGGCTTCGCCTCGTACGCCGACCAGGGCATGACCCCGTATGTGCCGTACTACTACCAGGCCGGCACCGAGCTCGGGCAGCCCGACGTGCGGACGCCGCAGCTGGACGACCTACTGCGCTATCCGGGCATCAACGTCCCGCGCAGCTTCGTGCCCCGTGACATCCCCATGCGCTTCGACAGGCACGCGATGAAGGACATCGACCGCTGGGTGCGCACGCAGTCCTCCGAGATGCTCTTCGTCAACGGGGAGAACGACCCGTGGGGCGCCGAGCCGTTCCGCGTCGGCCGGGGCAGCGACGACGCGCACGTCTATGTCGCACCCGGTCAGAACCACGGGGCGAACATCGCCAAGCTCCAGGAGAAGGACCGCAAGGCGGCAACCGCCGCACTGCTGGACTGGGCTGACGTGGACGCGCCCGAGGCGCGGCCCGGCGCCAGGCGCCTGACGGCACCCGACCCGCAGCTGGACCGGCCGGACCCGCGCGAGCGGCAGCTCCGCCCGTAGCGGGCCAGCCCCCTGGGGCACGCCCGCATCGCGCCCCGAGCCCGCCCCGCGCCCATCCGGCGCCGGGGCGGGCCCGGGGCCCGGACAGGGACTAAGAGCCCCTAACAGAATGGGCGGTCGGCTTGCGACGTCTGGCACGCGCGCTCGCCGCGTTGTCGGAGTCGTCCATGTACGCCCAGTACGAGGACGATCCTCCGCCTTGCGAGCGCACGCACCAGACGCCGCAAGCTGATCGACCGCCCATTCTGTCAGGGGCTCTAAGCGGCCGCCGACAACAACCGCAGCAGATGCTCCCGTACGGACCCCAGCGCCTCGGCCAAATCCGGTACGTCCGGGTACCAGCGCTTCTCGTACTCCCAGCACAGCCAGCCGTCCCAGCCCGCGCGGCTCAGCAGCTCCGTCACCTCGGCCAGCGGCAGCACCCCCGCACCGGGCGGCAGCGGAGTGGTGTCCGCCGCCGAGGCGATGTCCTTGACCTGGACATAACCCAGATACGGCGCCAGCTGCCGCAGCGTCTCCTCCGGCTGCTCCCCGCCGAGCCAGCTGTGCATCACATCCCACAGCGACCCCACCCAGGGGCTGTCGACCTCCCGCAGGATCGGGGCGGCGGCGGCACCGGTGCGGTGCGAGTCGTGCGTCTCCAGCAGGACCCGCGCTCCCAGGTCGGCGGCCAGCGGCGCCACCGTGGACAGCCTGCGGACGGCGGTCGCCTCCGCCTCGGCCGCCCCGCTGTCCCCTCCGCCGGGGAAGACCCGGACCCAGGGGGCGCCCAGATCGCGGGCCAGCTCCAGCAGACCTCGGGTCTCGCGGAGGAAGTCGTCGTCGTCACCGGGGGCGGCCGCCTTGGCATAGCCCGCCAGGGCGAGGATCTCGATACCGGCAGCCTTGAACTGCTCCACCACCTCCACCCGCTTCGTGAGAGAGAGGCCCGGGTGCACGGGCTCCTCCGGGTGTGCGCGCAATTCGACCCCGTGAAAGCCGGTGTCTGCGGCGAGGCGGACTACTTCGGAAATGGGCAGTCCGGGGACGCCGAGTGTGGAGAAAGCCAGTCGCATGCGCTCAGAGGATCAGACGCCAGTCCTGCCCGACAAGCTCCGCGCCGTAACTGTGGTGCGGACTCTCGGCCGTCAGGGTGAATCCCGCCCGCTCGTATATGCGGCGGGCGGAGCCCAGCACGTCGTTCGTCCACAGCACCAGCTCGCGGTAGCCGGCATCGCGGGCGAAGCCGACGCAGGCGCGCACCAGGAGATCACCGATGCCCCGGCCACGGGCGGACGGCTCCACCAGCAGCAGCCGCAACCGGGCGGTGGCCGACGCGGGCTCACCCGCGCCGTCGTCCCGCACGCACATCACCGAGCCGACCGGGGCGCCGCCCAGCTCGGCTATCCAGGCCCGCTCCCACCGCGGATCGTGGCCCTCGGCGAAGTCGGCGACGATACGGGCGACGAGGGCCTCGAAGGCGACATCCCAGCCGTACTCCTGGGCGTAGAGCGCGCCGTGCCGCTGAACGATCCAGCCCAGATCGCCGGGAGCCGGGGCACGCAGCGTGACCTCCGGCCGGAGCTGCGGCCGGGGCTGCGCTGAGGGGAGCGGCGACTCCCGCTTCCCGCCGAGCAGCGACCGGATCGTGCGCATCGCTGCGGCCAGCCGCTCGCGGTCGGCCGCCGTCAGCGAGCCGAGCAGCTCGCCCGTGGACTCCAGGCTCCGCTCCTCAAGCAGCGCGGCTGCCTCCCGGCCCTGCTCGGTGAGCGCGACGCGCCGCCGCCGGGCGTCCTCGGCGGACTGCTCGCGCACCAGCAGCCCGTCCTGCTCGAAGCGCTGGAGGAGACGGCTCAGATAGCCCGCGTCCAGGCTGAGCGTGAGCCGCAGATCGGCGGTGTCCAACGGGGCGGCATGCGCCAGTTCGTAGAGTATGCGCGCCTCGGTCAGCGTGTACGGCGTGTACAGATGCTTGCTGTAATCCAGCGCGCCGATCAGATTCGTATAGAACCGGTTGAAGGCCCGGACCTCGGTGACGGACATCTCTGTACCTCCGGCCTGCCCCGGCGAGATTCCTTGACTCAGTCAAAGATATCCCCGCCATGGCCCGGACGGAAGAGCCTCCGGAGGAGCCTCACCCGGAAGAGGGAGATCAGCGAGACGGACGGTGCGGCGGAGGAGCCGTGGACGCCCGCGAGATCAGCTCCGCCCGTACGGTCGTCACGCCCCCGGGAGGCGCACCCTCCCGGCCGACCGCCAGCCGCCCGGCGCGGGCACCAGCGCTGTGCAGCGGCAGCCGCACAGTGCTCAGCGGCGGACCCGCGTCCTGACTGGCGGGCAGATCGTCGAAGCCCGCAACGGAGACATCCTCGGGAATCCGCAGACCCTGGTCGCGCAGAGCGGCACAGACGCCGAGCGCGACGGTGTCGTTGGCGGCCAGCACGGCCGTCAGTTCCGGCGCGCGGCGCAGCAGTTCCAGCGCGCCGTCGTAACCGGCCGCGCGGTCGTACGCGCCGCCGTGCACGGTCAGCCGTTCGTCCTCGGTGGGCAGTCCCCGTGCCGTCAGCGCCCTGCGGTGCCCTTCGAGGCGGTGCCGGGAGGTCGTACGGTCGGCGGGCCCGGCGACGCAGCCGATGTGCCGGTGGCCGAGGGTCAGCAGGTGTTCGGTAAGCCGCTGGGCCCCGCCGGTGTTGTCGAAGGCGAGCGTGACAATCCCGCCGGGCTCCGCTCCGGTGTCCCGCCCGGAGGGCGTCGCCCCGGCCGGAGCGGTGCCGGGCAGGGGCGACCGGCCGCAGAGCACCACCTGTGTCCCGCCGTCGGAGAGCCGCCGCAGCCGGGCGGCCAGCGCGGCCTGGTGCGCGTCGTCGTCGACGGCGCCGCCGGTGATCACCACAGCCGCGGCCCGCTGACGCTGGAGCAGGGTGAGATAGGTCAGCTCACGCTCCGGCGACCCACCCGTGTTGCAGACGACGGCGAGCTTGCCGTCCCCTATCTCGCTCTGCACCGCGCCCGCGATGATGCCGAAGAACGGGTCCGCGATGTCGTTGACGAGCACGCCGATCAGATCGGACGTGGCGGCGGCCAGCGCGCTAGCCGGGCCGTTGACGACGTACTCCAGGTCGTCGACCGCGCGCAGCACCCGGGTCCGCGTCGTGTCCGCCACGGGATAGTTGCCACTGAGCACCCGCGAGACGGTAGCCGCGGAAACCCCTGCCCGTGCGGCCACATCGGCCAGGGTCACTGCCATCGTTCCTCCACGGCTACCGGTTACGGAAAGCGTCATGTTCTCACTCTTCTTATGCGCTCGGCTCGCCTCCGCGGGCTCGTACCCGATGTCGACACTCCTCAGCGCTGCACTCGCTCGTACCTCGCTCACTGGGCTTCGTCACTTTCGACACCGGCGCCCGCTTCGGCTCGCTCGCTGAGCCTCACTCGCTCCGCTCCCCCGGGACACCGCTGCCCACAGCGGTCCTCCGCGGCCACAGACACCGCGAACCCCGCGCAGGCACAGACGGTGCGGTACCGGCTCACGGCCGAGGCGAGGCGGGCGCCGTGTGTGGCTCACGGCCGGGCCAGGGCTGAGCGTCAAAACCCGCAGGCTCAGACAGTGCGGTATCGGCTCGCGAACGAAGTGAGCCTCAGCGAGCGAGCCGAAGGGCGCGCCGGTGTCGAAAGTGACGAGACCAAGTGAGCGAGGTACGAGCGAGTGCAGTGTCGAGGAGTGTCGACACCGGGTACGAGCGCCCGGAGGCGAGCCGAGCGCACAGGAGGAGTGTCGACACCGGGTACGAGCGCCCGGAGGCGAGCCGAGCGCACAGGAGGGGCTTGCCGCTCGGTCGGGAAGGTGATTGGGTCAGTCGTAGTAAGCGCTTTCTGTGAGGAGAGGTGCCCGTGACACGTAAGACGCTGCGCATCGCCATGAACGGGGTGACCGGCCGGATGGGGTACCGCCAGCACCTGGTGCGTTCCCTGCTCGCCCTGCGCGAGGAGGGTGGTCTCGATCTCGGCGACGGCACCGTGCTGTGGCCCGAACCGGTGCTCGTGGGCCGCCGGGAACATGCGCTCCGTGCCCTCGCTGAGCGGCACGGTCTGGATGCCGAAGCGGTCAGCACCGACCTGGACGCCGTCCTCGCGGACGACACCGTGGACATCTACTTCGACGCCCAGGTGACCTCCGCCCGGGAGGACGCCCTGCGCAGGGCCATCGCCGCGGGCAAGCACATCTACACCGAGAAGCCGACCGCGCTGGGGCTGCCCGGGGCGCTCGAACTGGCCCGGCTCGCGCGCGCGGCGGACGTACGGCACGGTGTGGTGCAGGACAAGCTCTACCTGCCGGGCCTGCAGAAGCTGAAGCGGCTGATCGACGGCGGCTTCTTCGGCGAGATCCTCTCGGTGCGCGGGGAGTTCGGCTACTGGGTCTTCGAGGGCGACTGGCAGGAGTCGCAGCGCCCCGCCTGGAACTACCGTGCGGAGGAAGGCGGTGGCATCGTCGCCGACATGTTCCCGCACTGGGAGTATCTGCTGCACGACCTGTTCGGCCCGGTGCGGTCGGTGCAGGCGCTCGCCACCACCCACATCCCGCGCCGCTGGGACGAGCGGGGGAAGCCCTACGAGGCAACCGCCGACGACGCCGCGTACGGGATCTTCGAGCTGGAGGGCGGGATCGTCGCCCAGATCAACTCCTCCTGGGCGGTGCGCGTCAACCGCGACGAGCTGGTGGAGTTCCAGGTCGACGGTACGCACGGCTCGGCCGTGGCGGGCCTGCGGAACTGCCGTGCACAGCACCGCTCCGCCACCTCCAAGCCGGTGTGGAACCCGGACGTCCCGCTCAGTGAGGACTTCCGCGGGCAGTGGCAGGACGTGCCGGACAACGGGGAGTTCGACAACGGCTTCAAGCTCCAGTGGGAGGAGTTCCTGCGCCATGTGGCACACGGCGGCCCGTGGTCACGGGACCTGCTCGCGGGCGCGCGCGGGGTGCAGCTGGCGGAGCTGGGGCTGCGGTCCTCGGCCGAGGGCCGGAGGCTGGACGTGCCGGAGCTGACGCTGTGACGGGCAACCGCGCGGCCGCTGCCGCCGGCGTCGCCGGTACCTCCCGTACGTTCTTCGCTGCGGCGCATGTCGTCGCCGACCCGCACGCCGACGTCTCCCCGGACGGCCCGGCCGTGCTCGACTGGGACGCGACACTCGCCTTCCGCCGCCACCTCTGGTCGCACGGCCTGGGTGTGGCGGAGGCCATGGACACCGCGCAGCGCGGCATGGGGCTGGACCCGGAGGGCGCGCGGGAGCTGATCCGGCGCTCGGCGGCGGAGGCGCGGGCGGTGGGCGGGCAGCTGGCCTGCGGAGTCGGTACCGACCAGCTCGCCACGCCCCCGGCCGATCCCGAGGGCCCGCCCGCCCCGGCGGGTCTGTCCGCGGTCCGGGCCGCGTACGAGGAGCAGCTGGAGCTGGTGGAGGGCTGCGGCGCGCAGCCCATCCTGATGGCCTCGCGCGATCTGGCGGCCCGCGCACGCGGTCCGCAGGACTACGCGGAGGTCTACGGCGAACTGCTGCGGCAGGCGTCCGGGCCCGTCATCCTGCACTGGCTCGGCCCGATGTTCGACCCCGCGCTGACCGGCTACTGGGGCAGCACGGATCTGGATGAGGCGACCGACACCTTCCTGGAGATCCTCTCCGCCCACCCGGACAAGGTGGACGGGGTGAAGATCTCGCTGCTGGACGCCGGGCGTGAGACCGATCTGCGCCGACGGCTGCCGGAGGGAGTGCGCTGCTACACCGGCGACGACTTCCACTACCCCGAGCTGATCGCGGGCGATGCGGAGGGCTTCAGCCACGCGCTGCTCGGCGTCTTCGACCCGCTCGCCCCGCTCGCCGCGCAGGCCCTGCGGTCGTTGGACGCGGGCGATGTGCCGGGCTTCCGTGCGGTGCTGGACCGCACCGTCCCGCTCGCCCGGCATCTCTTCGAGCCGCCGACGCGCTTCTACAAGACAGGCGTGGTCCTGCTCGCCTGGCTCGCCGGGCACCAGGATCACTTCACCATGGTCGGCGGGCTCCAGTCGGCCCGTTCACTGACCCATCTGCGGCGCGCGCACCAGCTAGCCGAGGAGCTGGGTCTCTTCCCCGATCCGGATCTGGCGCAGGCCCGGATGACCCGCCTTCTCTCCGTCCACGGAGTCGGCTCATGAGCGCTCTCGCACGCTTCTCCATCAACCAGATGACGGTCAAGCAGCTTCCGCTCCCCGAACTCGTCGCGGCGAGCGCGCGGATGGGGGTGCCGTACGTCGGGCTGTGGCGTGAGCCCGTGCAGGAGTACGGCACGGAGGCGGCGGCGAAGCTGGTCCGCGAGGCCGGGCTGCGGGTCAGCTCGCTCTGCCGGGGCGGGTTCCTCACCGCCGTCGGGGCCCAGGAGCGCCGTCTGGCGCTTGCCGACAACCAGCGGGCCGTCGACGAGGCCGCGACCCTCGGCACCGACACCCTGGTGCTGGTCTGCGGCGGGCTGCCCGAGGGCAGCAGCGATCTGCCCGGTGCGCGGGAACGCATCGCCGAGGCACTGGCCGAGCTGGGTCCGTACGCCCTGCGGCACGGCGTACGGCTGGCGATCGAGGCGCTGCACCCGATGTACGCCGCGGACAGATGCGTGGTCTCCACCTTCGGCCAGGCCCTGGAGCTTGCCGAACGGTTCCCGGCGGAACAGGTCGGCGTGGTGGTGGACACCTATCACCTGTGGTGGGACGAGCGGGTGCCCGAGCAGCTGGTGCGGGCGGGGGCGGCCGGGCGGATCGCCTCCTTCCAGCTCGCGGACTGGATCACGCCGCTTCCCGCCGGGGTCCTGACCGGGCGCGGACAGCTGGGCGACGGCTCGATCGACCTGCGCGCCTTCCGCGAAAGCGTCGACGCGGCGGGGTACGACGGGCCGGTCGAGGTGGAGATCTTCAACGAGGAGCTGTGGGCGGGCGACGGCGAGGAGGTGCTGGCCGAGACTGCCCGGCGCTACGTACGGCACGTGCTGGACTGACGGGCCGGGCCCGCGGCGAACCGTCCGTCCCAAAGAAGCCCGTCCCGGTGAAGCCCGTCGGGAGAGCGCCTCCGAAGAAAAGTTTCCGCAGCCGTACAACCCTTCCACTGAGCCGTGGGTCACACCAGTGTCGGCGCCTCCCTGGGGGGAATCCAACGGAGCGTTCGACGGGGGGAGACGAGAGGCCCCGGCCGCGCCGCGCGGCCGGGGCCTCTCGAGCGCTCGCCCCCTCCGCGCCCCTGCCCTCTGCGCGTCGTGAGGCCCTGGCAGCCCGGTCCTCCCCGTAGGCTCACGGCACCGCCCATCACACCCGCGCCGTCACGGGCGGCCGGGCCCGAGCAGGGAGCACCTCATGCTGGAGGATTTCGCCGACCTCTCCACGCCCCTGGTGGCCGACGCCTGTGTCCGCCACGGCCTGCCGCTGCGCGTCGCGCCGCCCGGCATCAGCGCGGTCGTCCCGGGTCACCGGATCGCGGGGCGCGCGTTGCCCGCGCGGCACTACGGCAGTGTCGACGTCTTCCTGGAGGCGTTCGCCAGGGCCGAGCCGGGTGATGTGCTGGTCATCGACAACGGCGGGCGATCGGACGAAGCGTGCGTCGGCGACCTGGCGGTACTCGAGGCCGGGACGGCGGGCGTGGCGGGCCTGGCGGTGTGGGGACTCCACCGGGACACGCCGGAGCTGGCGGAGATCGGCCTCCCGGTGTTCAGCTACGGCAGCTACCCGCCCGGCCCCGTGCGGTTGGACGAGCGCGAGCCGGAGGCGCTGCTCGCCGCACGCTTCGGACCGCATCTGGTGGGCGCGGACGACATGGTCTTCGGCGATGAGGACGGCGTGCTGTTCGTCGCCGCCGACTGGGCCGGGCAAGTGCTGGAGACGGCGCGGCACATTCTGCGGACCGAGCGCGAACAGGCCGGCAGGATCCGGCAGGGGGAGTCGCTGCGCGAGCAGACGCGCTTCGACGACTATCTGACGCGCCACGCCGCCGACCCCTCGTACACCTTCCGGCACCATCTCAGGGGCATCGGCGGAGCTATCGAGGAGTAGGCCGCCTCAGCGCCTCTCCGCGGGCACGCAGCCGGTGCAGGACGAGCTGCGCCGCGGGCAGCGGCGGCGGTCCGGCCGGTAGGGCGGCGAGGATGGTGCGGGTCAGCGCGGGGGTGAGTGCGCGCACCTGTACGTCGTACCGCGCGTCGACCGCGAGCGCGGGCAGGGCGGCGACGGCCAGCCCCGCCTGCACGTGCTCCAGCAGCAGCGCGTAACTGGCGTACCGGCCCGCGATGACGGGCTCGAAACCCGCCTTCCGGCACAGGCGGGTGATGAGTTCGCACAGATAGCAGCCGGGCTGGTCCATCGCCCAGCGCTCCCCGGCCATCGCGGCCAGATCGCACGAGGGGGCCTCGGCACCCGGGTGCCCCTGGGGGAGTACGAGGACCACCGGGTCGCTGCTGAGCGTGACCCGGCGGATCTGGTCGTCGACGGGGAGCCACCCGTCGGCCAGATCGTAGATCACGGCGAGGTCGACGTCCCCGCGCTGCAGCGCCTGGAGGCTGTGGTGCGGTTCGAGCTCGGTTGTGGAGATCTGGAGCCGGGGGTGGACCTGCCGCAGCTGGGCGGCCACGGGCAGTACGAGGGCGTGCAGTGCACTGGAGAAGGCGGCGACGCGCACCTCGCCGACCGGTTCGGTGCGCCGCTCGGTGAGGTCCGCCTCGGCCACCTCGATATGCCGGAGGATCTCCCGCGCGTGTGCCGCCAGCCGTACGCCCGCGGGCGTCAGGCTGACCCGCCGGCCGTGGTGCTCCAGCAGCACCGCTCGCGACTCGCGCTGCAGTACGGAGAGCTGCTGCGAGACGGAGGACGGGCTCATGTCGAGCGCCTCGGCCACGGCCCGGATGGTGCCGAGGCTCTCCAGCTGGGTGAGCAGGCGCAGCCGCCACGGATTCAGCACAGGGTGACCTTCGGTAAGTCGGCCAGTTGTTCGGAATAACCGAACACGCAGAGCATAAATCATCGATGGACCCGCGCAGGAGTACGGATCTAGCGTGCGCCGTATGACGAACTCCACGCGATTCTGGTCGGACGTCGACCGCCACATGATCCGCTACGGTCCGGGCTTCACCCCGGAGATCATCGAACGGGCCGAGGGCAGCTACGTCTACACCGAGGACGGGCGCCCGATCCTGGACTTCACCTCCGGGCAGATGAGCGCGATCCTGGGGCACAGCCACCCGGAGATCGTGGCCACCGTGCGGGAGGGAGTCGCCCGGCTGGACCACCTCTTCAGCGGGATGCTCTCCCGCCCGGTGGTCGACCTTTCCCGCAGGCTGGCCGAGAGCCTGCCGGAGCCGCTGGAGAAGGTCCTGCTGCTGACCACGGGCGCGGAGTCGAACGAGGCCGCGATCCGTATGGCCAAGCTGGTGACCGGCAAGTTCGAGATCGTCTCCTTCAGCCGCTCCTGGCACGGCATGACGCAGGGCGCGGTGAGCGCGACCTACAGCACAGGGCGGCAGGGATACGGGCCCGCCGCGCCGGGCAACATCGCGATCCCCACGCCGAACGCCTACCGTCCGGACTTCGTCACCGCCGAAGGGGAGTTCGACTGGCGCAAGCAGCTGGACTACGCCTTCGACCTGGTCGACGCGCAGTCCGTCGGCAGCCTCGCCGCGTGTCTCGTCGAGCCGATCCTCAGCTCGGGCGGGCTGATCGACCCGCCGGAGGGCTATCTCGCGGCGCTCCAGACCAAGTGCCGCGAGCGCGGCATGCTGCTGATAGCCGACGAGGCGCAGACCGGCCTGTGCCGCACCGGCAACTGGTACGCGTTCGAACGCGCCGGAATCGTCCCCGACATCCTGACACTCTCCAAGACCCTCGGCGCGGGTCTGCCGCTGGCCGCCGTCGTGACCTCCGCGGAGATCGAACAGCGCGCACACGAGCGGGGCTTCCTCTTCCTCACCACCCATGTCTCCGACCCGCTGGTCGCGGCCGTGGGCAACACCGTTCTCGACGTCCTGGAACGCGACAAGCTGGACGCCCGGGCCGAGGCGAGCGGCGCGCATCTGCGGGCGGGGCTGGAGGAACTGCGGGAGCGGCATCTCGTGATCGGTGACGTGCGGGGCCGGGGCCTCTTCCAGGGCATCGAGCTCGTACTGGACCGGGAGACCAAGGAGAGCTCCGACGAACTCGGCCGGCGCGTCACCCGGCGCTGCCTCGAACTCGGCCTCCACATGAACATCGTCCAGCTTCCCGGCATGGGCGGCATCTTCCGCATCGCCCCGCCGCTGACGAGCACCGAGCAGGAACTTTCGCAGGGCCTGGAGATCCTCGACCAGGCCCTCACCGAGTAGAAGGCCTCACCGAGCAGGAGAGCCCGTTCCTTCCAGTTCGTCTCCTTCACCCGCCACCGGTGCCATGGAGAGGTTCCAGAAGTCGGCGTAGCGGCCACCGCGGCGCAGCAGCTCCTCATGGCTGCCTGCCTCCACGATTCCGCCGCCCTCCAGGAAGACGACGCGATGGGTGCGCCGGACGGTCCGCATCCGATGGGCCACCATCACCACCGTCCGGCCCGCCATCAGTCGCTCGACACCCTCGTGGACGGCCGCCTCGTTCACCGGATCCAGGGCGGAGGTCACCTCGTCCAGCAGCACGATGGGCGCGTTCTTCAGCAGCGCCCGCGCGATCGAGACGCGCTGGCGCTCACCGCCCGACAGCAGTGCGCCGCCCTCGCCGACGTTCGTCGCCCATCCTCTGGGCAGCCGCTCGATCACTTCGTCCAGCTGCGCCGCGGCGGCTGCCGCACGTACCTCGGCTTCCTCGGCGTCGGGACGGCCGAGACGTATGTTGTCCTCGATCGTGCCGTCGAAGAGGTAGACGTCCTGGAAGACGATGGCGATCTGCGCCATCAGCCCCTCGGTGCTGATGGCGCGCACGTCCACACCCCCCACGCGCACCGCGCCCGCGTCCACGTCGTAGAACCGCGCGATCAGCTGCAGCAAGGTGCTCTTACCGGCGCCCGACGGTCCGACGACCGCGAGCCGCTGTCCCTCCGGCACCGACAGCGACACGCCGTCGAGCACCGTGCGGTCGCCATGCCGGAAGGCGACGGAGTCGAACCTCAGGTCGTGGCGCAGCGGCTGGACCGGTTGGCGAGCCTCCGGCAGCGGCTCGGTGCGCAACACCGTGTCGAGCCTGGCCAGTTCGGAACGTGCGCTGCGGAGTGTGCCGCCCATCTCCGCCAGCGACAGCAGCGGATCCGCGCAGCGGGCGGCCAGCACCAGGAGCGTCAGGACCTCCGGCGTTTCGGCGTTCCCGCCGAGCGCGAGGTAGGCGCCCAGGGCCAGCAGCACGGTGAACACCGCCTGCACGGTCAGCGCCAGGCCCAAGACGCCGGGCAGCGCGGAGAACGTGGAACGGCGGGACGCGCCCTGGACTTCCTGAAGCGAGTCGTCGAGCAACCGGAAGCGTTCGGCACTCCGGCCGCCGGCTCGCAGCACCGGCTGGGCCTGGAGGTACTCGATGACCCGCCCGGCGGAGTCACGCTCACCCGCGGCGCGCTCCGCGTCGGTGGCGGCCGATGAGCGCCCCGTCCAGATCTGGATCGCCGCCACGATCGGTACGGCGGCCAACGCGGCCAGCCCCATCTGCCAGTTGAAGGCAAGCATCACGACAACGATCGTCAGGGGAGTGACACAGGCGGAGATCAGCGGTGACAGCAGATGAGCGATCACGCTCATCGCCTGCAGGACGCCGCTGCTGGCCAGCACGGACACCTCCCCGACGCGGCTTGCGCTGTACCAGCCGAGGGGCAGGCGGGCCAGATGATCACCGAGACGGTGGTACATGCCGCGCAACAGCGTGGTACCGCCGCGGAACCCGGACAGATCGCCGACGAAGCGCAGCACCGCGTAGACCGCGACCGCGGCTCCGAACGCGATCAGCCAGGGCCGCGCATCTGAGGGGGTGCCCCCGAACAGCGCCCGCAGCACGGGAACCAGCAGTGCGTAGGACAAGCCCTCGACCACCGCGGCGGCCGTCATCAGGGCGATGGTGCGGCGCATCGGCTGGGCGTACTCGCGTCCCAGCACGCGGAGCAGCATGCGGATCATCGGGGCTCGTCTCCTTGCCGTACGCCACTGTGGCTGCCGGTCTCGTGGGTGCCGGTCTCGTCGCTGTCGGCCTCCTCGGCGACCGCCGACCGGTGGGATCGCCAGAACGCGGCGAACCTGCCGTTCTGCGCGAGCAGTTCGTCGGGCCTGCCGCGCTCGACGACCGACCCGTTCTCCAGCATCACGACGGTGTCGGCGTCGGCGACCGTCTCCAGGCGATGGGCGATGACCAGAACCGTCCGATCGCCTTCCGGCGTCGCCCGGACAGGCCCCAGGGCCCGGCGGACCGCCTGTTCGGTGTGCGGGTCGGCGAAGGCGGTCGCCTCGTCGAGCACCAGCACGGGCGCGTCGGCGAGCAGAGCGCGTGCGATCGAGATCCGCTGCGCCTCGCCACCCGAGAGTCCGGCGTCCTCACCGATCACCGTTTCGTAGCCGCGCGGCAGTTCGAGAACGCGCTCGTGAACATGCGCCAGCCGGGCCGCGCGCATCACGTCGTCGAGAGTGGCGTGCGGCACCGACAGCGCGATGTTCTCCGCGACCGACGCACGCAGCAGGCGCACGTCCTGGAAGACGAAGGAGACCCTGCGGTAGAGCTCCCGGCTGCCGAGCTCGCGCAGATCGACACCGCCCAGGGTGACCGAACCGCGGGTCGGGTCGAAGAACCGCGGCAACAGCTGGACCAGCGTGGACTTTCCGCTTCCCGACGGCCCGACGACCGCGGTGACCGTCCCCGGTTCGAGTACCAGGTCGATTCCGCGCAGCACCTCGTGATCGGCCTCGTAACCGAACCGGACGTCCCGCAGCTCCACCCGGTGGCCCTGCGGCGTGAGCGGATGCGCCGGCTCCGGCAGCGACCGCACGTCCAGCACGTCCCGGATCCGGCCGACCGCGCGGCGCGCGGCCTGCATATCGTCGAAGCCGTGGCCGAGGGCCGCCACCGGAGCGGTGAGTCCCAGCCCCAGCAGCAGGAAGGGCAGCAGATCGGCCGGGGGCATGCCACCGGCCGTGATCAGAGCCTCACCGCCGATCAGCACGACCAGCAGCACGAACGGCGGCGACAGCACGAGCTGCATCCCCGCGGCGATCCCGGACAGGCCGCGCACCATCCGGTGGAAGACGGCGACGAAATCGTCGGTGGCCGTGAGGAACTTACGGTGGACGCGTCCGGACCCACCGAATGCCTTGACCACCGAGATGCCCTGCACGAACTCGACGACGGAACTCGAAATCCGTCCCATGGCCCGGTCGAACTCCGCCTGCTCGCGCAGCCGGGCCGGGGTCATCATCAGGGGGACCAGCGCCACTGCCAGCACCACCGGTATCAGCGTGATCAGCGTGAGCCGCCAGTCGACGGTGAACAGGTAGACCAGCGACACCAGAGGGACCACGAAGGCGGAGACGAGCTCGCCGGGGGCGTGGGCGATGAACGGATGCACGGCACTGACGTCCTCTCCCACGACTTTTGCCAGCTCGCCGGTCCGGCGCCGGGAGAACCAGCCGATCGGTACGCTCCCCAGCCGCGCGGCCAGAGCGCGTCGAAACGCCAGTTGCACCTGACCGTCGATGATGTGTCCGATTCCGGAGGACGCGGCCGTGAACAGCAGCCGGACGAACAAGCCGCCCGCACCTACGACCACGACGATCCAGACATGACCGTGATCGACCGGGCCGGGCGCCAGCAGGGTACGGCCCAGTTCGACTACCGCCAGCAGCGGCGCCAGGCCCGCGACAGCGCCGATCACCTGCAGGATGACGACGGCGGCGAAACCCCCACGGTAGGGGCGCAGCAGCCCTGCCAGGCTCTGCCCCGGCACGGAGTCGGCATCCGGTGGCGGTATGGACTGCCCGCGCGCCTCGGCCAGGCCGGCGGTGGTCATCGCCACCCCCTCACTCGGCCAGGGCACGGCGCAGCGCCGCGCCCAGCTCGGCGAGCTGCCGCTGCGACACCCCGGCGGACAGGATCGCCTGCGATCCGTGGAACGTGCCGGACCACTGGTGCAGCTCGACCGACACACCCGCCTTCAGCAGGCGCGACGCGTAGTCGATGTCCTCGTCCCGGTTCGGACAGAACTCCGCGGTGGCGACGTAGGCCGGCGGCAGGCCGGACAGGTCCGTGGCCCGCGCCGGGGCGGTGTAGGGGGTGGCGGGCGCGGAGCCCAGGCAGTGACCCCAGACCGCGGTGACCTTGTCGCGGTTCATCCAGGGCGTGTCGGTGAAGTGCCGCTGCGACCAGGTCTCCTGCCGGTCGTCGAGCCCCGGCTGGTTGAGCAGCTGGAAGCGGATCGCCGGCCCCTGCTGGTCACGTGCCCGCAACGCCACCCCGGCCGCGATGCCGCCACCGGCACTGTGGCCTCCGACCGCGATCCGCTCCGAGTCGATGCCGAGCTCGGCCGCGTGCTCCGCCGTCCAGTTCAGCACGGCGTACGCGTCGTCCTGGGCGGCGGGGAAACGGTTCTCGGGCGCCAGCCGGTAGCCGACCGAGACCACCACCGCACCGGAACTGTCCGCGAGCCGGGCGGCCCACGGGTGTTCGGTATCCACGTCACCCATCACCCCTCCGCCGCCGTGCAGCCAGACGATGGCGCCCTGCGCCAGGCGCGGACGGTAGATCCGCACCGGCACGTCCGGATCGGCGGGCACCGTGCGGTCCTCGACCTGCATTCCCGCCGTGTCCGGCGCGGGCACGGCGGCGGCCAGCGCGGCGAAGTTCCCGCGCTCGGTGACCGGGTCGGTCAGCTCGGCCTTGGGGAAGAAGGGGATGAATGCTTCCAGCTCTGGGTCCATGCACGCCATGGTCGCGGTCGGCACCCCTGGAGATCATCCGCCATCCGTCGGGACTCCCGCCCGGTTCGCGCAACGACCGGCGCTTACGATCCGGTCCACTGGCTATCGCGCACCAGATCGTTATCCTGCGGTGATGGAAGCACTGGCCGTACGGCTGTCGGGGCTGGACTCGCAGGTCGAGGGCGCGATCCGCGTCGTCATGTTCTACGACACCCTGATGCGCCGGCGGGTGGACCTCCCGGCGCTCGCCCGGGCCTCGGCGGGCCTGGCCGAATGCGTGGCCGGGGTGCGGCTCCAGGGCACGGGGTGGGCGATCCGCGTCTCGTCCGGCGGCACGGAGGTGTCGACCCCGCAGTCACCCGCGTCCACCACGGCGCCGATCACCCTCGACGAAGAGGAGATCGGCACGGTGTGGCTGGAACGGCCCGGCGCGCCGGACCCGCTCGACGAAGTGCTGCTGGACCGGCTCGCCCTCGCTGTCGCGGCGGCCGTCGAGCGGTACGGTCCGGCCCGCACCACCATGGCCGACCCCGCCCTCGTCGAACTCGTGGTCAGCGCCGACGTCGACGAGGCGGCCCGAGCACGGGCACTGCGCCTGCTGGGCTTCCCCGTCGACCAGCCGGTCCGCGTCGCCGCCGTACGGTCGGAGCTGCCGCTGGACCGGATCGGCGGACTGGTCTGCCCGGCCCGCCCCGTGAAGGCGGCACCGCTCGGCGACGTGGGCGTCATCCTCGCCACCACCGTCGACACGGCCCGGTTCCCGACGGGTGTACGCGCGGGCATCGGCGCCGCCGCCGGCCCCGACCGATGCTGGCTCGAAGCCCGCACCGCGCTGCGCTTCACCACTGCGCACCGGCCCGTCGTCCACCACGACGACCTGGGCGCGTTGGCGCTGCTCGCGCACATACCCCGGGACGCCGCGCAGGAGAACCTCGATGTGGCGGCGATCGCCCGCCTGGCCGCCCATCCGGAAGACGTGGAGACCCTGGACCTCTACTGCGCCACCGGCTCCCTGCGACGCGCGGCCGACCTCCTCCACCTGCACCACAGCAGCATCGCCCGCCGACTCGAACACATCGGAAAGGCCCTGGGCATCGAACTCACCCAGCCCACCGGGCTGGAGCGAGCCAGACTCGCCCTCACCATCTGGCGGCTGCTCAACGAGAGAGCCTAGGTCAGGTCAGGTCAGGTCAGGTCAGCGGCTGTGGGGTAGGAGGTCTGGGCGCCTCGGCGGGTGACCGAGGTTGCGGCGACGCGGACGGCGAAGCGGGCCGCCTGCTCCAGGCTGTCGCCGAGGCTGAGGCGCCAGGCCAGGGCGCCCGTGAAGGCGTCGCCCGCGCCCGTGGTGTCCACGGCCTCCACCGGCGGAGCCGGTACGTGATGGCTGGTGCCCGGTGTGGCCACCAGTGCCCCGGAGGCGCCCAGGGTCACCACCACGCTGCGGGGGCCGAGTGCCAGCAGGGCCTCGGCCCACTCGGCGGGTGATCTGCCGTCCGCCGTCGCGCCGAGCAGGTACTCCGCCTCGTGCTCGTTGAGTACCAGCGGGTCGCACGCGGCCAGGACGTCGGGCGGAAGCGGGGCGGGGGGTGAGGGGTTGAGGACGACGCGGGTACGGGCCGCCGCCGCGGCCCGTACCGACGCCGCCACCGTTTCGGGCGGGATCTCCAGCTGGAGCGAGACCACCTCGGCCGCCGCGAGCAACTCGCCCGCGGAGGCCACGTCCTGCGGCGAGAGCCGGTGGTTCGCCCCGGGGGAGACGACGATCGTGTTGTCGCCCGAGGGGCCCACCGCGATGAGCGCGACCCCGGTGGGGGCCCCGCCGACCCGGACCCCCGAGGTGTCCACGCCCGCAGCCCGCTGGCTCTCCAGCAGCAGCCTGCCGTGCGCGTCGTCGCCCACCCGGGCCAGCAGCGCCGTACGGGCGCCGAGGCGTGCGGCGGCGACTGCCTGGTTGGCGCCTTTGCCGCCGGGGTGGGTGTCCAGGTCCGAACCCAGGACGGTCTCGCCCGCGGCGGGGTGCCGGTCGACAGCGGTCACCAGATCGGCGTTCGCCGAGCCGATGACCAGGAGGCTGTGTCCGGACATCCGGTTGCGCCTTTCGCCGGGACGAGACCGTTCGGGAACGGCCTGGTGTGCGGTGACCGGCCGGTCAGAGGGGGATGCTGTGAGACAGGCCGGTCGTGAGCAGTGGAACGGTGAAGCGTGTAGCGGTGGAGCTGTGAAGCAACAGAACCGTCAGCGATGGCCGGAGTGGTGGCGGTCCGCCGGGCTGGTCGAACCCGGAGCGGGCCTTCACCGGCCGATGCGCCGGCCCGTCACGGCTGCGGCGCATGCCTGCGCATGCTGACGGATGCGGCCGCGGTGGAGATCGCGGCCTGCGGCATGGGCAGCCGCACACGCATCCGTCTCCTCAGCCGTCAGGAGTCGGGAGTCAGGAGAAGTCGGCCACGTTCTCCTTGTTGACCAGCTTCACCGGGACCTTGATCTCCTTGTCGACGTCCGAGCCGTCGGCCGCACGCACGGCGTTCCGGACCGACATCTTGCCCAGCTCGTCCGGCTGCTGCGCGATGCTGGCGGTGATGGTGCCTTCCTTGACGGCCTTGAGCCCGTCCGGGGTGCCGTCGAAGCCGACGACCTGGACGGAGTCGCCCGCCTTGCTGCCGAGCGCCTTGACGGCGCCGAGCGCCATCTCGTCGTTCTCGGCGAAGACGCCGTCGATGCCTGCGTTGGACTGCATGAGGTTCGTCATGACGTCCAGGCCCTTGGCCCGGTCGAACTCGGCAGGCTGCTTGGCGACGACCTTGATGTCCTTGTACTTCTTGATGCCCTTCTCGAAGCCCTCGAAGCGCTCGTTGGACGCGGAAGTACCGGCTATGCCCCGGAGGACGACGACCTCGCCCTTCTTGCCGATCTTCTCGGCGAGGGCCTTGGCCGCCATCTCGCCGCCCTGCACGTTGTTCGAGGAGACGGTCGCGGTGGGCTCCGCGCCTTCCACCGCACGGTCGGCGGCGATGACCGGGATGTCGGCGTTGCCGGCGGCCTTGACCGAGGGCCCGGCGGCCTTGGAGTCCACCGGGTTGATGACGATCACGTCCATGCTCTGGCTCGTGAAGTTCTGGAGCTGGTTGGCCTGGGCGGACGCGTCGTCCTGCGCGTCGGTGACCGTCAGGTCCACGCCGTGTGCCTTGGCCTCCGCCTCGGCGCCCTTCTTCATCTCCACGAAGAAGGGGTTGTTGAGGGTGGAGAGCGACATGCCGATCTTGGCCTTGTCGCCGTCGCCGCTTCCGGAGTCGGAGTCCGAGCCGCAGCCGGTGGCGGCGACGGCGGAGAGCGCGGCGACAGCAGCCACGAGGGTGGTTCTCTTCTGTATACGCATTACTGCATTCCTTGCAGTCGACGGTAGTTGAGAGAGTTACACGTGAGGCAAAACGAAAAGATCACGTACGGCGACGGAGTGTATCGAGAAGCGCGGCGAGGGCAATCACCGCCCCAATCACCACCTGCTGCCAGAAGGCCGAGACGCTCAGCAGGTTGAGGCCGTTTCGCAGGACAGCGAGGATAAGTGCGCCGATCAGCGTGCCGGAAGCCTTGCCCTTGCCGCCCGCGAGGCTGGCACCGCCGATGACACAGGCGGCGATGGCGTCGAGCTCATAGCCCGCCGCCGCCTGCGGCTGGGCGGAGACCAGCCGGGAGGCCAGCACGATACCCGCCACGGCAGCGAAGCAGCCCGACAGGCCGTAGATGAACAGCTTCTGCCGCTTCACCCGGATGCCCGACAGCCGTGCCGCCTCCTCGTTGCCGCCGATCGCGTACATCGCGCGGCCCGGGAAGGTGCGGTTGAGTACCAGCGCCGCGATACCAGCCATCACGAGCATCACGATCACCGGCACCGGCAGCCAGTCGCCGAAGTCCTTGCCCAGCCACTCCAGCGAGGTGGGCAGCGCCGCCGGGGTGCCGTCGGAGATCACCAGACACAGGCCGCGGGCGATGGAGAGCATCGCCAGCGTCGCGATGAACGACGGCAGCCTGCCGTACGACACCAGCATCCCGTTGACCAGACCGCACACCGTTCCGGTCGCGAGTGCGAACAGCACCGCGAAGAAGACCGGCATCCCCTGCTCGGTCGCCGACCAGGCCAGCACCATGGCCGAGAGCGCGGCCACCGAACCGACGGACAGGTCGATTCCGGCGGAGACGATCACGAAGGTGACGCCGAAGGCGAGGATCGCGGTGACCGCGGCCTGCACGCCGACGTTCAGCAGGTTGTTGGTGTCCAGGAAGTCCGGCGACATGATCGCCATGACCACGATGAGCACCAGCAGCGCGGCGAGCGCACCGTTCTCGAACAGCATCCGGCGGACCACCGGCGGCAGCAGGCCCTCGGCGGGTATGCCGCGCCCCGGCCTGCCCCCCTCGCCGCCGTGGCCCCGGCCAGGGCCCGTCTTTTTCAGATCAGTGGCCACGAAGGCCCTCCATATCTTGTTTCAGCTGGTGGATGCGGTTTTGGAGTGTCTTCAAAGTCCGCCCTCCGGGCGGACGGCGCTAATTTGAAGACGCCCCCTGGACCGCCAGGGCCATCACGGCGTCCTGGGTGGCCTGTTCGGCGGGGATTTCGCCGGTGATCCGGCCCTGGCACATGACCAGGATCCGGTCGCTCATGCCCAGCACCTCGGGGAGATCACTGGAGATCATCAGGACGGCGTGTCCCGACGCGGTGAGTTCGTTGACGAGCCGGTAGATCTCGAGCTTGGCGCCGACGTCGACGCCGCGGGTCGGCTCGTCGAGGATCAGCACCTTGCTCTGCGCCAGCAGCCACTTCCCGATCGCGACCTTCTGCTGGTTGCCACCGGAGAGGGTGCGGGTGCGGCTGTCGAGGCCGGCGGCCCGGATGCCGAGCTGGGCCGCGATCGAGGAGGCCGCGCGCCGCTGACCGGCCAGGTCGACGAAACCGCCGCGTGTGGCGGCGCGCAGCGTGACCAGGCCCAGGTTCTCCGACACCGAGGCGTCCAGCAGCAGCCCCTGCCCCTTGCGGTCCTCCGGCACCAGGCCGATGCCCGCGGCCATCGCCGAGGGCACGTCGTTCCCCTGCACCCGGCGCCCCTGCACCTCGACGGTGCCGCTGTCGTACGGGTCGGCGCCGAAGAGCGCGCGCGCCACCTCGGTGCGCCCCGCACCCACCAGCCCCGCCAGGCCGACGACCTCGCCCGCCCGTACCTCGAAGCCGACTCCGTCGAAGTGCCCCGCGCGGCTCAGCCCGCTGACCCGGAGCAGCGGCGCCGTCCCGCGGTGCAGTGCCCCGCGCTCACGCGGGTACTGCTGGTCGATGCTGCGCCCGACCATCAGCTGCACCAGCTCGTCGCGGTCGGTGGCTGCCGGGATCTGGGCGATGCTGCGGCCGTCGCGCAGCACGGTGACACGGTCACCGAGCCGCGCCACCTCTTCCAGTTTGTGCGTGATGAAGATGATGCCCACGCCCTCCAGGCGCAGCCGGTGCACGATCTCGAAGAGACGGTCCACCTCGCCGGTGGTCAGGACGGCCGTCGGCTCGTCCATGACCAGCACCCGCGCCCGTACGCTCAGCGCCTTGGCGATCTCGACCATCTGGAGCCGGGCGACGCCCAGATGGCGGAGCTTGTCGTTCGGGGAGACGTCCACGCCGACCCGGGCGAGCAGGGCGGTGGCGTCGGAGTCCATCCGCTTGCGGTCGATCAGGCCGTACTTGCGCGGCTGGCGGCCCAGGAAGATGTTCTCGGCGACGGTGAGGTCGGGGACGAGGTTGAACTCCTGGTGGATGGTGGCGATGCCGTGCTTCTCCGCGTCCTGGGCGTCCAGGATGCGGGTGGCGCGGCCGTCGACCAGGATGCGTCCGCTGTCCGGGCGGTGCGCCCCGGCGAGCATCTTGATGAGGGTGCTCTTCCCGGCGCCGTTCTCGCCGAGCAGTACGTGGACTTCGCCGCCGCGCAGTTCGAAGTCGACGCCGTCCAGAGCCTTCACCCCGGGGAAAGCCTTGGTCACGGCCTCGGTGCGCAGCAGCGCCGGTGCGGAAGCCGGCGCCGTCGGCGGCAGTGGCGGCTGGTCGAAGGTGGTCAACGGTGCTCCATTTCTGACTCGCCGCAGGAGCGGCGCGGGACAAGGCGGGCGGGGAGGGTTACCGAATCCGTCGCACGGCCGTCGAGCAGGTCGATCAGCGCCCGTACGCCGGCGTGGCCGAGCGCCCCGGTGGGCTGGGCGATGGCGGTGAGCGGCGGATCGGTGTGCAGGAACCAGGGGATGTCGTCGAAGGCGGCCAGCGCGATGTCGTCCGGGACCCGCAGGCCCCGGTGGCGGATTTCGTCCATCGCGCCCAGCGCCATCAGGTTGTCGGCGGCGAAGACGGCGGTGGGCGGGTCGTGGAGGTCGAGGAACCGGGCGGCGGCCCGGCGTCCGCTCGCCGCCTGGTAGTCGCCGTGCTGCTGGTAGCGGTCGGGGGCGGCGAGCCCGTGCGAGTCCAGCGCCTCCCGGAAGGCGATCACCCGCTCGTTGCCCGTGGTGGTGTTGGAGGGACCGGCGATGATGGCGATCCGGCGGTGCCCCAGCCCGTACAGGTGGGCGACCAGGTCATGTACGGCAGAGCTGCCGGCCGCGCGGATCACCGGCACGTCGACGCCGGGTATCCAGCGGTCCAGGAAGACCACCGGCACGCCGGAGCGGGCCACTTCGGCCAGCAGCGGGGAGCTGTCGTCCGTCGGGCTCACCAGCAGCCCGTCGATGCGGCGGTCCAGGAGCGAGCGGACGTGGTGGTCCTGGAGTTCCGGCTGCTCGTCGGCGTTGCCGATGATGACGCTGTACCCCTGGTCACGGGCCTGGTCCTCGACGGCTCGGGCGAGAGCGGTGAAGAACGGGTTCAGCACGTCACTGATGACCAGGCCCAGGGTGTGGGTCTGGTGGGTGCGCAGCGAACGGGCGACACCGTTGGGCCGGTAGCCCAACTCGGTGATGGCGGCCAGCACCCGGTCCCGGGTGGCGGGGCGCACCGCGGGGTGGTTGTTGAGCACCCGGGAGACCGTGGCGACGGATATGCCCGCTCGCGCCGCGACATCCTTGATGCTCGCCATCGACGCCGCACTTCCTCGTTTCGCGCTTCATGATCTTCGTCGTTCCGCGCTTCATGGTAACGATTACATGGGAGATTAAAACGGCGCCCGGAGGCAGGAGCAAGAGGCCGAGATCCTATCGTGACAACAGATTTGGGCGCGGGGGGTTTCAGTACGGAAAGTGACACCGCGCAGGACGGGAAGCAGGCGGCAGGGAGAGCGGAAGGCAGCCGCTGGGCGACGGGCCGTCCACAGGGAGTCGCGGCTGTCGGTGCGCGCGTCTACGGTCGGTGACATGTCGGTCGAACTCGCGGTGCTCGAAGCAGTCCTGGAGCGCATCACCTACGCCAACGAGGACAACGGCTACACGGTCGCCCGGGTGGACACCGGGCGCGGTGGCGAACTGCTCACGGTCGTGGGCTCGCTGCTCGGTGCGCAGGTGGGCGAGTCGCTGCGGATGGAGGGCCGCTGGGGTTCGCACGCGCAGTACGGCCGCCAGTTCACGGTGGAGAACTACACGACGGT
The DNA here is from genome assembly GCF_025165795.1 of Streptomyces gossypii. Taxonomy (GTDB): domain Bacteria; phylum Actinomycetota; class Actinomycetes; order Streptomycetales; family Streptomycetaceae; genus Streptomyces; species Streptomyces gossypii. The sequence continues at coordinate 149,327 of NZ_JAJAGO010000006.1, read as the reverse complement.
GCTGCCCGCCACGGTCCAGGGCATCCGGCGCTATCTCGGCTCCGGCCTGATCAAGGGCATCGGCCCGAAGATCGCCGAGCGCATCGTCGACCACTTCGGGCTTGACACCCTGGACGTCATCGAGGCGGGCGGGGAGCGGCTGATCGAGGTTCCCGGCCTCGGCCCGAAGCGTATGAAGCTGATCGCCGCCGCCTGGGAGGAGCAGAAGGCGATCAAGGAAGTGATGATCTTCCTTCAGGGCGTCGGCGTCTCCACCTCCATCGCCGTGCGCATCTACAAGAAGTACGGCGACTCCTCCATCTCCGTGGTGCGCCAGCAGCCTTACCGGCTGGCCGCCGACGTCTGGGGAATCGGCTTCCTGACCGCCGACCGCATCGCCCAGGCCGTCGGCATCCCGCACGACAGCCCCGAGCGGGTGAAGGCCGGGCTGCAGTACGCCCTTTCGCAGTCCACGGACCAGGGGCACTGCTTCCTCCCCGAGGAGCAGCTGATCTCCGACGCGGTCAAACTCCTCCAGGTCGACACGGGCCTGGTCATCGAGTGCCTCGGTGAACTGGCCGCCGATCCGGAGGGAGTGGTGCGCGAGAGCGTCCCCGGCGAGGACGGGCAGACCGTCACGGCCGTTTATCTGGTGCCCTTCCACCGTGCGGAGATGTCCCTCGCCGCCCAGCTGCTGCGCCTGCTGCGTACCGACGAGGAGCGGCTCCCGGCCTTCCGTGGCGTCGACTGGGAGAAGGCGCTGAGCTGGCTCGCCGTTCGTACGGGGGCGGATCTCGCGCCCGAGCAGCGGGAGGCCGTCCGGCTGGCGCTGACCGAGCGGGTCGCGGTGCTCACCGGCGGGCCGGGCTGCGGCAAGTCGTTCACCGTGCGGTCGGTTGTCGAGCTGGCCCGCGCCAAGAAGGCGAGGGTGGTGCTCGCCGCCCCCACCGGGCGGGCCGCCAAGCGGCTCGCCGAGCTGACCGGCGCCGAGGCGTCCACCGTGCACCGGCTGCTGGAGCTGAAGCCGGGCGGCGACGCGGCGTTCGACAGGGAGCGGCCGCTGGAGGCGGACTTGGTGGTGGTCGACGAGGCGTCCATGCTCGACCTGCTGCTGGCCAACAAGCTGATCAAGGCCGTGCCGCCGGGTGCCCATCTGCTGCTGGTCGGCGATGTCGACCAACTGCCGTCGGTGGGGGCGGGCGAGGTGCTGCGGGATCTGCTGGCCAAGGGCGGGCCGGTGCCCGCCGTGCGGCTCACCCGGATCTTCCGCCAGGCCCAGCAGTCCGGCGTGGTCACCAACGCGCACCGCATCAACTCCGGGGTGCGGCCCCTCACCCGTGGTCTGCCGGATTTCTTCCTCTTCGCCGAGGACGACGCGGAGGAGGCCGCGCGGCTCACCGTCGACGTGGTCGCCCGCCGCATCCCCGCGAAGTTCGGGCTGGATCCGCGCCGTGACGTGCAGGTCCTCACGCCGATGCACCGCGGGCCCGCCGGGGCGGGCTCGCTCAACGGCCTGCTGCAGCAGGCCCTGGCGCCCGCGCGTCCGGAGCTGCCGGAGAAGCGGTTCGGCGGCCGGGTCTTCCGGGTCGGCGACAAGGTGACCCAGATCCGCAACAACTACGAGAAGGGGGCGAACGGCGTGTTCAACGGCACGGTCGGTGTGGTCGGCTCGCTCCATCCGGACGACCAGCGGCTGACGGTGCTCACCGACGAGGACGAGGAGGTGGCCTACGACTTCGACGAGCTGGACGAGCTGGCGCACGCCTATGCCGTCACCATCCACCGCTCGCAGGGCAGCGAGTACCCGGCGGTAGTGGTCCCGGTCACCACGAGTGCCTGGATGATGCTCCAGCGCAACCTGCTCTATACGGCGGTCACCAGGGCGAAACGCCTCGTCGTGCTGGTCGGCTCGGAGCGGGCCCTGGGCCAGGCCGTGCGTACGGTTTCGGCGGGGCGCCGCTGCACCGCTCTGGACTTCCGGCTCTCGGGCTCACCGGGCCCAGGCCGCTGAACCATCTGCTGAACCTACCTGGGGGTGACCGCCGGGCCGTCAGGGTGCAGGATGGTCCTAGAGGCGGCACTCCGTGCCACCGTGGAGCCCTTTGGCCGACCCCGAGTGCACCGCACGGCACCAAATGGGGGACAGTGGAAGTGTCAGGGCACCTCGAAGAAGAGGCACTACGTCCGGTGAGGGAAGAAGTGAGCGAACACCGCGCAAGTGACGGCACTGTCGTTCTGCGATACGAGGACGGCGAATACAGCTACCCGGTCGTGGACAGTACGGTGGGCGACCGTGGCTTCGACATCGGCAAGCTGCGTGCCGAGACCGGTCTGGTGACCCTGGACTCCGGTTACGGCAACACGGCCGCGTACAAATCAGCGGTCACCTATCTCGACGGCGAGAACGGCATCCTCCGTTACCGCGGGTATCCCATCGAGCAGCTCGCCGAGCGCGGCTCGTTCATAGAGACGGGCTATCTGCTGATCAACGGTGAGCTGCCCACCGTCGACCAGTTGTCCCACTTCAAGAACGAGATCACGCAGCACACGCTGCTCCACGAGGACGTCAAGCGCTTCTACGACGGCTTCCCCCGGGACGCGCATCCGATGGCGATGCTCTCCTCCGTGGTCAGCGCCCTGTCGACGTTCTACCAGGACAGCCACAATCCGTTCGACGAGGAGCAGCGCCACCTCTCGACGATCCGGCTGCTGGCCAAGCTGCCGACGATCGCGGCATACGCCTTCAAGAAGTCCGTCGGCCAGCCCGTCGTCTACCCGAGCAACGATCTGGGGTACGTCGAGAACTTCCTGCGGATGACCTTCTCGGTGCCCGCCGCGCAGTACGACCTCGACCCGGTCGTGGTCAGCGCCCTCGACAAGCTGCTGATCCTGCACGCGGACCACGAGCAGAACTGCTCGACGTCCACCGTCCGGCTCGTCGGCTCCTCGCAGGCGAACATGTTCGCCTCGATCTCCGCGGGCATCAACGCACTGTGGGGCCCCCTGCACGGGGGTGCGAACCAGAGTGTGCTGGAGATGCTGGAGGGCATCCAGGCGCAGGGCGGTGACGTCGACACCTTCATCCGCAAGGTGAAGAACAAGGAAGACGGCGTGAAGCTGATGGGCTTCGGGCACCGCGTCTACAAGAACTTCGACCCCCGGGCGAAGATCATCAAGGCGGCGGCGCACGATGTCCTCTCGGCGCTCGGCAAGAGCGACGAGCTGCTGGACATCGCGCTCCGGCTGGAAGAGCACGCGCTGAGCGACAGCTACTTCGTCGAGCGCAAGCTCTACCCCAACGTCGACTTCTACACCGGCCTGATCTACCGCGCGATGGGCTTCCCGACCAGCATGTTCACGGTGCTGTTCGCGCTCGGGCGGCTGCCGGGCTGGATCGCCCAGTGGCACGAGATGATCAAGGAGCCGGGCTCCCGGATCGGCCGTCCGCGGCAGATCTACACCGGCGTCGTCGAGCGGGACTACGTACCCGTCGAGGCCCGCTGAAACCATCCTGCCGAGGCGCCCCGCCCGGCATGAGGAAGGCCCCGGTCCAAGCGGACCGGGGCCTTCCGTTTGTGCCCATCCGGTGAGACGTACATCACAGAATTGGGGGGTAACCATTGCGGGGGGTCAAAGGTCTAACCGGGTGGCGTCGGCACCCGGCGGAGTCGGCGCCGAGCGGTGTGCGCGCACGGGCAGCCTTGAGCGGCCCTCCCGGCGTGCGTACGCCAGGCAAGCGCCCGGCCAGGATCCCGTGGGGGGAATCCATGACCGGGACAAGGAAGCGCCCCGTAGGCAGGCCCGTGGGGGGACCTGTCGCGGGGCGTTTTCCGTTCCGCTTCCGGGCACCGGGGTGTCCGCCCGGCCCGGAGTCCGGGCCTACGCCCGCCCGGCGAGCTCGTACCCGGCCTCGTCCACGGCCGCGCGCACGGCCTCGTCGTCGAGCTCGCCCGCTGAGGTGACGGTGACCAGGCCCGTCGAGGCGACCGCTTCGACGGCGGATACGCCGCCAATTCCGGAGACCTCCTCGCGGATCGCACCCTCGCAGTGCGAGCAGGTCATGCCGGTGACCCGGTAGGTGGTGGTGACGGTGCTGACGGTGCTCATGGTCTCGCTCCTGTCGGTGGGCTGCGCTGGGTGCCCAGGCACGTGGACGGCCACGCGGCGCCGAGCGCTCTCGATGTTCTATACCCCCCAAGGGTATAACGCACCCGGTGATGGAGCCGGCGTGCGGGGAGCGTGATTCCTGTGACCTGAGTCACACAGGGGTATGGCGCTGTGACGTGTGGTGGATGCGGCGCAGGACAACAGGACGAGGGAGCTGCGACCCCTGCGCTTGTCCGACACCCGCAAGGAGCGCGCCAGGACGCCGCGGCGCACGGACGTCGCCGCCGGCATCCAGCGGCTCACCGGCGGGGCCGTCCCCGCTCGGCTATCTCCTCGGCGCGGGCGGGCGGGAGCGAGCCGCAAGGGAGGCTGGACGGCCTCCCATGAGGGCGGCCCGCTCTCCGGCGAGGCGGTGGCCCAGATTGTCCCGCAGATGCGCGGCAGCCAGCGGACGGAGGGCGCCAGCGGCTTCCTCTCCTTCCGCAACAACGGCACGCCGGTCGACAAGGCCCTGCCCATTCGGGGTGACGGGACAGCCCTCAGGCGTAGAAGCCGGGCCGCTCGATCATCTCCACCTCGGTGCGCCGCCCCGTCGCCTGTGCCTCGACACCCGCGGCGCAGACCGCCGCCGCCGCGTAACCGTCCCAGGCGCTGGGCCCGGTCGGCACTCCGCCGCGGGCGGCGGTCACCCACTGCTGCACCTCCCGGTCGTACGCGTCGGTGAAGCGGGCAAGGAAGTCCTGCGGGATCTCACCGCCCCAGCGGGCCCCGGAGTTGACGAGCATGCCGTGCCCCTCGCCGATCCTGGCCGTACCCCGCTCGCACACCGCCTCCGCCTGCACCTGGTAGCCGAAGCCGCTGGTGGCGAACATCTCGACGGTGACCACGGCTCCCCCCGCCGTCTCGAAGAGCACCACCTGCGGATCGTCGAGGCCCTCGGGCGCCAGGGACGAGCGGCGGGGCCGCACCACCGTGACGGCGGTGATCTCCTCGTCCAGCAGCCAGCGTGCGGTGTCCATCTCGTGCACCACCGAGTCGTTGATCAGCATCTCGTTGGTGAAGTAGTCGTGCACCCGGACGTTGCGGTGCCTGCAGTGCAGCAGCAGGGTGCGCCCCAGCGTGCCGCCGGCCAGCAGCTGGCGCAGCTGAGTGAACTCGCTGTCGAAACGCCGCATGAAGCCGACCTGGATGCGGCGCCTGCCCAGCTTCTGCTCGGTCTCCAGCACCCGCAGCGCGCTGTCCGGGTCCGGGGTGAGCGGCTTCTCGCAGAGCACCGGCAGATCGCGTTCGAGGGCCTCGACGAGCGCCGCCTCGTGGGCGGGGCCGGGGGAGGCGATCAGCACCGCGCCCACCCCGGGGGCGGCCAGCGCCGCGGACGGCTCGGTGTGGGCGGTGCACCCCGGGAGGCCGCCGGCGAGCTTGTGGGCGCGGTCGGCGTCGATGTCCATCACGGCGGCCACATGCGCCCCGCTGATGACTTCGTCGATGCGCCGGACATGGTCGGCGCCCATCATTCCCGTGCCCAGGACGGCTACCCCGAGGCTTGCCTGCTGCGTCATGTACGGATCTCCCGAAGCGGTGTCGTGCCTGTCGTGCGGTGTCGTGCGGTGTCGTGCGGTGTCGTGCGGTGTCGTGCGGGGCCACGAGGGCCGTGGTGCGCAGCCTCTCAGCCGGAGGCCTACGCGCCGCAGCCGCGCAGGAAGCGGCGGGTGCGCTGGGCGATCGGCAGCGGCTGGTCGGGCGGGCAGGGATACATGTCCTGCTCGACGATGGCGAAGAGGTCGACGCCGAGCTGCTGCGCTGCCGCCAGCACCGGTTCCATCTCCGGGACACCGAGCGGTGGTTCGCACATCACGCCCTGCTGAACGGCCGGCCCGAACGCCGTCCCGTTCGCCCGCACCCGAGCGAGCACCTCCGGATCGACCTGCTTGAGGTGCAGATAGCCGATCCGCTCGCCGTACGTCTCGATCAGCTTGACGCTGTCACCGCCGCAGTAGGCGTAATGCCCGGTGTCCAGGCAGAGGTTGACCACGGCCGGGTCCGTCGCGTCGAGGAACCGCGCCACATGCTCCTCGCTGTCGATATGGGTGTCCGCGTGCGGGTGCACGACGGTCTCCAGGCCGAACTCGTCGCGTACCCGCCGGGCGAGCCGCTCGGTGCCGGTGGTCAGGGCCCGCCACTGCTCGGGGGTCAGCTCGCTCGGTTCGATCAGTTCGGCCGTCTTGTCGTCGCGCCAGAAGGACGGGATGACGACGAGATGCCCGGCGCCCGTCGCCCGGGTGAGCTCGGCGACCTGGGAGACGTGGGCCCAGGTGTCCTCCCAGACGGCCGGGCCCCGGTGCAGCGCGGTGAAGACGGTGCCCGCGGAGACCCGCAGGCCGCGGCTGGCGGTCTCGGCGTTGAGCCGCTCGGGATCGGTGGGCAGGTAGCCGTACGGGCCCAGTTCGATCCAGTCGTACCCGGACTGCGAGACCTCGTCCAGAAAGCGGGACCAGGGGACTTGCAGGGAGTCGTCGGGGAACCAGACGCCCCAGGAGTCGGGGGCGGAACCGATACGGAGACGGTCGAGGGGGACGGTCATGGGAGGCGGTCTCCTTCCTGGGAAGAGGCCGGGGAGACGGCTTCGTTGCACGATAGTGCGCAAGCCGGTCACGGTCTAGACGTCTGTATGTAAGGACATTGCATTGACAGGGTTGTCAGCGCGGGCTACATCTGGTCCTGTCGACACCAGACCTCCAGGACCGGGGAAGGACACCGCCGATGACCCCACCCATGACCCCGCCGACGAACGAGCCGTTCGACGTTCTCACGATGGGCCGGATCGGGGTGGACCTCTACCCGCTCCAGACGGGCGTGGGCCTGGCCGAGGTGGAGACCTTCGGGAAGTTCCTCGGCGGCTCGCCCACCAACGTGGCCGTCGCCGCCGCGCGGCTCGGCCGCACCGCCGCGCTGATCAGCCGCACCGGGCAGGATCCGTTCGGCGACTACTGCCATCAGGCCCTGAAGGGCTTCGGTGTCGACGACCGCTGGGTCACACCGGTCGCATCCGAGCCCACGCCGGTGACGTTCTGCGAGATCTTCCCGCCGGACGACTTCCCGCTCTACTTCTACCGCCGTCCCAAGGCACCCGACCTGCACATCCGTCCGGAGGAACTCGATCTGGACGCCGTGCGGGCGGCCCGCGTCCTGTGGGTGACCGGCACCGGCCTGTGCGAGGAGCCGAGCCGGGCGGCGACGCTGGCCGCGGTCGCCGCACGGGGAGGCTCCACCGACCGCACGGCCACGGTCTTCGACCTGGACTGGCGCCCGATGTTCTGGGGAGAAGGCGGCAAAGAGAGCGCGGACGGCAGGGCGAACGCCCGCGCGCTCTACCGCGAAGTGCTCGCGCACGCGACCGTCGCCGTCGGCAACGTGGCCGAATGCGAGGTCGCCACCGGCGTGCGCGCCCCCCGCGAGTGCGCCGAGGCGCTCCTGGACGCCGGTGTCGAACTCGCGGTGGTCAAACAGGGCCCCAAGGGCGTGCTCGCCCTCCACCGCGACGGCACCAGCGCCGAGCTGCCACCGCACCCCGTCGAGGTCGTCAACGGCCTGGGCGCCGGGGACGCCTTCGGCGGCGCGCTCTGCCACGGACTGCTGGCGGGCTGGGAGCTGGAGCGGATCGTGCGCTACGCCAACGCGGCCGGAGCCCTGGTCGCCTCGCGGCTCGCCTGCTCCTCGGCGATGCCCACGGCGGCCGAGGTCGACGACCTCCTCGGCCGCTGACCGGCCCGCCGTGTCCCGCCCCGCGTGCCGCCCTCCGCACCCCCACGCCGTGAAAGAGAGCCCCTCTTGAGAATCAGCATCTCCGAACTCGCCACCGTGCGGGCCCGGAACCCCGAGGCGATCGCCGCCGCCGCGGCAGCGCGCACCCGCCGCCCGGCCCTGGTCGGCGACAGCGGGCGGCTGATGATCGTCGCCGCCGACCACCCCGCGCGCGGTGCCCTCTCCGTCGGCGGCAGGCGGCTGGCCATGGCCGACCGGGCCGACCTGCTGGAGCGGCTGTGCCGCGCGCTGGCCCGCCCCGGGGTCGACGGAGTGCTCGGTACGGCCGACATCCTGGAGGACCTGCTGCTGCTCGGCGCACTGGAGGGGAAGACCGCCATCGGTTCCATGAACCGGGGCGGCCTGGCGGGCGCCACCTTCGAACTGGACGACCGCTTCACCGGCTACCGCCCCCAGGACATCCAGCGCCTCCGGCTCGACGCGGGCAAACTGCTGCTCCGCATCGACCACACGGACGAGGGATCGCTGCGCACCCTGTACTCCACCGCCCGCGCCATAGACGACATGGCGGAGCGGAGGCTGCCCGTCTTCGTCGAACCCTTCCTCTCCCGGCGGGTGGCGGGGAAGCTGACGAGTGATCTGAGCGCGGCGGCGGTCACCACCTCGCTCTCCATCGCCTCCGGACTGGGCGGGACCTCCGCCTACACCTGGCTGAAGGTGCCCGTCACCGCCGATCCGGAGGAGATGGCGCAGGTGATGGCCTCCTCCACGCTGCCCGCCGTGCTGCTGGGCGGCGATGTCGACGGCGACCAGGAGGGCACGTACGAGCGATGGCGCGAGGCGCTGCGGCTGCCGACCGTGCAGGGGCTGGTGGCCGGGCGGTCGCTGCTCTATCCGGTGGACGGAAAGGTCGAGGAGGCTGTGGACACCGCGGTGGGCCTGCTCTGATCAGGGGGAGCCCGGCGGGTATGGCGGCTATGACGGCAATGACGGATGCGATGGATATGACGGATACGAGGGGCCTGATGAGCAACGCGTTCCACCGTCCGAACGGCAGCGCGGGCCGGGGCCCGTACGCACTGGACATCGACCCCGAGAACGCGGGCTGGGGCTTCTCCGCACTCCGCGTGCTCGAACTGGCGCCCGGCGGCGCGCACTCCTTCGCCACCGGCGGCAGTGAGTGGATCGTGCTGCCGCTGAGCGGCGGCTGCTCGGTGTCGGTGACGGCCGAGGGCGAGCCCGGGGGCGAGACCTTCGCGTTGGAGGGCCGGGAGAGCGTCTTCGCCGGAGTGAGCGACTTCGCCTACGCGCCCCGCGACGCCGAGGTGGGCATCACCAGTGCGGCGGGCGGGCGCTTCGCGCTCACCGGAGCCCGCTGCACCCGCCGCCTGCCCGCCCGGTACGGGCCCGCCGCGGGCGTGCCCGTCGAGCTGCGCGGCACCGGCAACTGCTCGCGGCAGGTCAACAACTTCGCCGCCGCGGGCGTGTTCGAGGCCGATGCGCTGATCGCCGTCGAGGTGCTCACCCCCGGCGGCAACTGGTCCTCCTATCCGCCGCACAAGCACGACGAGGACCGTCCGGGGGAGGAGAGCGCGCTGGAGGAGATCTACTACTTCGAGATCGCCCCGCACGGTGCCACCGAAGGACTCGGCTACCAGCGGGTGTCCCCCTCCGGTCCGGGGCATGACACCGACGTGCTGGCCGAGGTGCGCGGCGGTGACGCCGTGCTGATCCCGGACGGCTGGCACGGCCCCTCCATCGCCGCCCCCGGACACGACATGTACTACCTCAACGTGATGGCCGGTCCCGGCGCCCGCCAGTGGCTCATCCGCGACCACCCGGAGCACGCGTGGATCCGGGAGCGCTGGCCGGCGCAGCCGGTGGATCCGAGACTGCCGCTCTACGCGGCGCCCGCTCCCGCGTCCGGCGGGTCCGGCGGGTCCGCGTCATGACCGCCACCCGGCGGCTCACCGTCGCCCAGGCCCTCGTCCGCTTCCTCGCCGCCCAGTACACCGAGCGGGACGGCCACCGGCAGCGGCTGATCAACGCCTGCTGGGGCATCTTCGGCCACGGCAACGTCGCCGGTATCGGCCAGGCCCTGCTGGAACACCGCGCGCAGCACCCCGAGCGCGGGTCGCACGGAGGACCCCCCGGCGAGGACGCCGCCATGCCCTTCCTCCAGGGCCGCAACGAGCAGGCGATGGTGCACGCCGCCGTCGGCTACGCCCGCCAGTCCGGCCGCCTGCGCGCCCAGGCGGTCACCACCTCCATCGGCCCCGGCGCCACCAACCTGGTCACCGGTGCGGCCCTGGCCACGGTCAACCGGCTTCCCGTACTCCTGCTGCCCGGGGACACCTTCGCCACCCGGCCCGCCGACCCGGTGCTCCAGCAGCTCGAAGTGCCGTACGCGGGCGACCTCTCGGTCAACGACGCGCTGCGGCCCGTCTCCCGCCACTTCGACCGCGTCGCACGCCCCGAGGCGCTGATCCCGGCCGCGCTGGAGGCCATGCGGGTGCTGGCCGACCCGGTGGAGACGGGTGCGGTCACCCTCGCGCTGCCGCAGGACGTGCAGGCCGAGGCGTACGACTGGCCGGAGGACTTCTTCGCCCCGCGGGTGTGGCAGGTCCGCCGCCCGCCGCCGGAGCCCGCCGCGCTGGCCGAGGCCGCCGCGGCCGTACGTACGGCAGACCGGCCGCTGATCGTCGCGGGCGGCGGGGTCCACCACAGCGAGGCCCAGGAGGCGCTGCGCGCCCTGGTGGAGGCGACCGGCATCCCCGTCGCCGTCACCCAGGCGGGCAAGGGCGCGCTGCGCCACGACAATCCGGCGGAGCTGGGCGCCGTCGGCCACACCGGTACGGCCGTCGCCGACGAGATCGCGCGCGGCGCGGATCTGATCCTCGGCGTCGGCACCCGCTACACCGACTTCACCACGGCTTCGAACACGCTGTTCGCCGCGCCGGGAGTGCGCTTCGTCAACCTCAACATCACCCCGTTCGACGCGCACAAGATGAGCGCCCGCACCCTGGTCGCGGACGCCCGCACCGGGCTGGAGGCGCTGCACGGCGCGCTGCGCGGACACCGGGTCGACAAGGCGTACGAGGCGGAGTACCGCGCGGGCAGGGCCCGTTGGGAGAAGACCGTCGAGGCGGCCTTCGCCGTCGGGGACGGCGCCGCCCGCCCCACCCAGACGCAGGTGCTGGGCGCGCTGGACTCGGTCGTCGGCGACGAGGACGTGCTGATCAACGCCGCCGGCTCGCTCCCCGGCGACCTGCACAAGCTGTGGCGCGCGCGCTCCCCCCGGCAGTACCACGTCGAGTACGGCTACTCCTGCATGGGTTACGAGATCCCGGCCGCCCTCGGCGTCCGGCTCGCCGCCCCGGACCGTCCCGTATGGGCACTGGTCGGGGACGGCACCTACCTGATGATGCCGACGGAGATCGTCACCGCCGTCCAGGAGGGCATCGCCATCAAGGTGGTGCTCCTCCAGAACCACGGCTACGCCTCCATCGGCGGCCTCTCCGAGGCGACCGGCGGCGAGGGCTTCGGCACCGCCTACCGCTACCGTGCGGCCGACGGCGGCTACACCGGCGACCCGCTGCCCGTGGACCTCGCCGCCAACGCCGAGTCGCTGGGCATGCGGGTGCTGCGGGCTAATACGGCAGACAGCCTCCGTTCCGCGCTGCGTACGGCCCGCGCCGTCGAGGTGCCCGTGTGCGTCTACGTCGAGACCGCCCCGGCGCCGCCCGGCCCCGAGGCGCACGCCTGGTGGGACGTGCCGGTGGCCGAGGTCTCCGGCAGGCCCGCCGCGGTGGCGGCCCGCGCGGAGTACGAGCGCCGCGCGGCGGAGCGCCGATGGCACTTGTAGTTCCTGCTCGGCCCGCGCAGCGACAGCAGCGACAAGCAGCGAGAAAGGTGTGTTCCCTCATGAAGACCCTCGGCCACTGGATCGGCGGCAAGGCCGTCGACGGCACCTCCGGCGACTTCGGCCCCGTCCACGACCCAGCCACCGGCGAGCAGACAACCCGCGTCGCGCTCGCCTCCGCCGAGGAGGTGGACCAGGCGGTCGCCGCCGCCAAGGAGGCGTACCAGGTGTGGGGCACCGTCTCGCTGGCCCGGCGCAGCACCATCCTCTTCGCCTACCGCCAGCTGCTGGACGCCCACCGGGAGGAGATCGCCGCGCTGATCACCGCCGAGCACGGCAAGGTGCACACCGACGCGCTGGGCGAGGTGGCCCGGGGCATGGAGATCGTGGAGCTGGCCTGCGGGATCTCCGAGAAGCTCAAGGGCGAGCTGTCCACGGAGGTGTCCACCCGGGTGGATGTCGCCTCGGTGCGCCAGCCGCTCGGGGTGGTCGCGGGCATCACCCCGTTCAACTTCCCCGCCATGGTGCCGATGTGGATGTTCCCGCTGGCCCTGGCCTGCGGCAACACCTTCGTCCTCAAGCCCAGCGAGAAGGACCCTTCGGCCGCCTTCCGGCTCGCCGAGCTGGCCGCCGAGGCGGGGGTGCCGGACGGCGTGCTGAACGTCGTCAACGGAGCCAAGCCCGCGGTCGACCGGATTCTGGAGCACCCGGACGTCAAGGCCGTCTCCTTCGTCGGCTCCACCCCCGTCGCGCGCTACATCCAGGAGCAGGCGGTACGGCACGGCAAGCGGGTGCAGGCACTCGGCGGCGCCAAGAACCACATGCTCGTGCTCCCCGACGCCGATCTGGACCACGCCGCCGACAGCGCGGTCAGCGCCGCCTACGGCTCGGCGGGGGAGCGCTGCATGGCCGTCTCCGTCGTCGTCGCCCTCGACTCCGTCGCCGACGATCTGGTGGCCCGGATCGCGGAGCGGGCCGCCGCCCTGCGGATCGGGCCCGGCAGCGACCCGGCCTCCGAGATGGGCCCGCTGATCACCGGCGAGCACCGTGAGAAGGTCGCCTCCTACGTACGGGGCGCCGCCGCGCAGGGTGCCGAAGTCGTCGTGGACGGCACCGGATACACCGTGCCCGGCCACGAGGGCGGCTTCTTCCTCGGTGTCTCGCTGCTGGACAAGGTCCCCGCCCACTCCGACGCCTACCGGGACGAGATCTTCGGCCCGGTGCTGTGCGTCATGCGCGCGGGCACGTACGAAGAGGCACTCGCCCTGATCAACAGCTCCCCCTGGGGCAACGGCAGCGCCGTCTTCACCCGCGACGGCGGCGCCGCCCGCCGCTTCCAGCTGGAAGTGGAGACGGGCATGGTGGGCGTCAACGTGCCCATCCCGGTGCCGGTCGGCCACCACTCCTTCGGCGGCTGGAAGGACTCCCTCTTCGGCGACCTGCACATCTACGGCAACGACGGCATCGCCTTCTACACCCGTGGCAAGGTCATCACCACCCGCTGGCCCGACCCCGCCGACACCGGAGGCGTCAACCTCGGCTTCCCCCACCACGATTAGGCCGCGCCGCGAGCCGTACCGGGCCGCCGGAGCCCGCACCAGGCCCGGCGGCCGGGCGGTGCTGAGCTCCTCCGGCGTCCCTCGGATCCGTCATCCTTTCCGAACATTCCGGGCGTGGTTGCGGCGGGTGGTCAGGGTGGCGGGGTGGTCCGGTCCCAGTACGCGCACGTGGTCCGCGACCAGCTCGGCCAGCAACCGAGCCGCCTCTCGGGGGCTGGAGGTACGGCTCGTCCGCTGTGCCTGCTGGCGGCGGCAGGTCAGGTCTTCGCGTTCTTCCGGGGACATGAAGCCGGGCGTGCCTATGGCTGTGCCGGTTCCGGTCAGCGCGGTGGCGTCCATCGCCCGGGCGATCCCGAAGTCGATGACCCGCGGGCCGTCCGCGGCCAGCAGCACGTTCGACGGCTTGAGATCACGGTGGAGCAGCCTCTCGGCGTGGATGGCCTGCAGCGCCTCGACCAGCCCGGCCGCCAGCGGCCACACCGAGTCGTCCGGCAGCGGCCCGGCCTTGGCCACGGCCAGGGGCGGCCCGGAAACATAGACCGTCGCGATCCACGGCTGATCCTCCTCCGGACCGGCTGCCACCACCGGTGCGGTGAACGCTCCACCGACGGCCCGCGCGGCGGCCACCTCCTGCCGGAAGCGACGCCGGAACTCCGCCTGCCGCGCCAGATGCGGATGCACGACCTTCACCGCCACTGCCCGCCCACCCGGCGACCGGCCCAGAAAAACCTCCCCCATTCCTCCTGCGCCCAGCCGGGCACGCAGCACGAAATCACCCACCCGCACCGGATCTCCAGCCGCCAGCGGCTCCATGGCACCCCTCTCCTACCGGAACCACACCCCACCGACCACCCATTCAACACCTACCCAACCAGCAAATATGAGCGCCCGGTTGGAAACAGAGACGACGACCAGGACCGTGTCCCATGCGGGGCTGTGCCTGGCGGGCACTGCCGCCCGGGGACAGACTGCCGCCGTTGCGCGGAGCACCGCCATGCTGCTGCCCTCCACCCCGGGGTGGTCGCCTCATCTGCCCGACTGGTCCGAGGGATGTGCCGCCCCGCGCGCAGCGGCCCGCGCCCCGGTTACCCTCGCGATCATGAGCTGGCGACGAGCACTGCGTGAGACCGCCCGCTCCGGACTGCGGGTCGAGCGCACCTCGCTCACCCCCTTCCTCGCGATCCGGGGCGCGTGCGGAGTGGCACTGACGGTCGGGCTGGCCCTGTACTTCGGCGGCCCGACCCTCGCCGTCTCCTGTGCCTTCGGCGCCTTCGCCTCCGGCACCGCCACCTTCCAGCGCAGCTGGCGCCCCCGCCCGGTGCTCGCGCTCGGTGCCGCCGCCGGGCTCGCCCTCTCCACCTTCGTCGGCTATCTGTGCGTGCCCTGGGACGCCGCGTTCCTCGCGCTGCTGGCGGTATGGGCGTTCGCCGCGGGCATGGCCTGGGCGACGGGGCCCACCTCCGGGGTCGTCGCCTCGCTGACCGTGGCGGTGATGCTGGTCGCCGTCACCCTGCCCACCTCGGTGCTCGGGGCGCTGGGTCACGCCGCGCTGATCGCGGTGGGCGGACTCGTACAGGCGGCGCTGATCGAGCTCTTCCCGGTACGCCCCTGGGGCGAGCGGCGCGACACGCTCGCCGACGCCCTGGCCGGCGTGGCCGACTACGCGCGCCGCCTGCGGCACGACCCCCGTGCGGCGTTCGACCCCGAGCCGCTGATGGAGGCGCGCGACGCGGCGGCCGTCACCCGGCGGGAGGCGCGCCGCCGTCCGCGCCAGCTCCAGGGCTACCGGGCGCTGGCGGAACGCTTCCGGCCGGTCCTCGCCTCGCTCGCCGACCCGGTGGTCGGCGGCGTCCCGTCCGAAGGGCCCGAACGCGACCGGGTACGGGCGCTGCTGGCGGCGGCGGGCACCGTGCTGGACGCCACGGCACGTGCGATCCGGCGCGGCGAACCGGTCCGCATCCCGGAGGACGCGCTGGCCGTCCTCCAGGTTCCCGAATCCGGCCCGGTGCTCAGCGGCCCGGCCCGCAAGACCGCCATACGGCTGATCGCCCTGACGGACGACACTGTGGAGGCGGCGCAGGAACCGGTCGAGGTGACCCGCTCCTTCCCGATGCCGCGCGCCGTCGGCAGCGGCTGGCAGCGCGTGGACCCGTCGGAGCGCCCACTCCATCTGCACCGTCCCTCCGTGCCGGGCCTGCTGCCGGTCGCCCTGCGTGCGCTGCGGCGTGAACTGCGCTGGTCCTCGCCCATCCTGCGGCACGCGCTCCGGTTGGCCGTCGTCGTCCCGCTGTGCCGTTTCCTCGGTGAGCTGCTTCCGCCGGAGCACGGCTACTGGGTCGCGCTGACCGCCGTGATGGTGCTGCGCCCCGACTTCTCCCAGACCTTCGAACGCGGCGTCGCCCGCTTCGTGGGCACCCTGGCCGGGGTCGTCATCGCGGGCAGCGTGACGGCGCTGACCAGCCCCGGCCCGTATGTGAGCGCCGCCCTCGCCGTCTGCTCCATCGGCATGATGTACCTGCTGATGAGCGCCGGATACATCATCGTCTCCGCCTGCACCGCGGCCTACGTGATCTTCCTGCTGGGCATCGCCGGTTCCGAGTGGGCGCAGACCGTGCCGGAGCGCGTCTGGCTCACCGCGGTCGGCGGCCTGGTGGCGATGCTCAGCTACGCGCTCTTCCCGACCTGGGAGACACCACGGCTGCGCGACCGGCTCGCCGACTGGCTGAACGCGAACGGGCGCTACGCCACCGCCGTGTTCGACGCCTTCGCGTACCCGGAGAACCGGCACCCGCGCCAGGTGCGCGACGCGCTGCTCGACGTACGGGCCTCCCGTACGGCCTGGGACCAGGCGGCCGGGCGCGCCGGCGCCGAGCCGGTCCGGCACCGGGGGGTGAACCGGCGGGCCGCCCGTGACGCGCAGCTGGCACTGGTCACGATGGGGCGGGTGACCATGCTGCTGGAGGCTCATCTGCCGGACCCGAAGGCGAAGCACTCCTCCTCGGCAGCCGAGCCCTCCCTTGCCGCCAAGACCTCCCCCGCCGCCGTGTACGCGCGTGCGCTGGCGGAGTCGATGGGCGCCGCGAGCGAGGCGCTGCGCGCGGGCGCGCCGCTGGACTGGAGCCGGGTCCACGACGCTCTCGAAGCCTGGCAGTCCGCCGAGGACGCCCTCTCGCCGGTCGAACTCCGCGCCGCGGACCTCCTCACCGACGCCCTCGACGAACTCGCCGAGGCACTGGTGCCGTGACCGGCAGGGTCTGCCCGCCAGGGAAGCGTCGTCCGGTGCGTGCGGTCACCGAAGGCGGCCGGAATCCTGGTAGTGGAGCTACCAGGACTTTTGGCCGACCCAGTGAGCATGGGGTCTCCCCAGGCCCCAGGCCCCAGGCCCCAGGCCCCGGCCCCGGGCGTAGGCGTAGGCGGCGGCGGGCGAGACACCCGGTGAACCGGCCGACAACGGCCGCGTACAAGATCCGCCAAGGCCCTGGGGCCTGTCCGGCGGCACGGCGCGATCTCTTGTTCGGCGCCTTCGCCCGCCAGTACGCTGTGCCGCCAGTCACGGCTGTCGCGGAGGCACGCGGATGGGGGAGCCGACGTTCGGTGTGCTGGGACCGCTCCAGGTGCGGGTGAAGGGTGTCCCCGTCCGTATCGGCGGCCCCAAGCCGCGAGCGGCTCTCGCCACGCTGCTGTTGCAGCCCGGGGGGTTCGTCTCGCTCGACGTGCTGACGGAGGTCCTGTGGCCCGGTGGCGCGCCCCGGTCCGCGGTCGCCAACGTCCGCACCTATGTGCGCGCGCTGCGCCGGGAACTGTCGGCGGCGGGCGTCGCCACCGACGGGCTGAGCACCCGGCCCTCGGGTTACGCCTTCGAGGTCGCGCCTCACGACGTCGACATGCTGCTCTTCGAACGGCGGCTGGACGGCGCCCGCGCCGACCGCGACCAGGGCGACAACGCCGCCGCGCTGCGCGGTTACGAATCGGCTCTCGCCCTCTGGCGCGGCAGCGTGCTCCAGGACGTGCCCTCCAGCGTGGTGTGGGATCCGGCGATCACCCGGATCGAGGAGGTGCGGTCGGTCGCCGTCGACGAGTGTCTCGACGTGCGGCTGCGGCTGGGGGATTACGCGCCGCTGGTCGCGGAGCTGCGGTCCCGGCTCACCGAGGACCCGCTGCGGGAGGATCTGTGGCAGATGACCGTGCGCGCGCTGTACAACTCCGGCCGCACGACCGAGGCCCGGTCCGCGTACGCGGCGGCCGAGCGGATTCTCGCCGCCGAGCTCGGCATCGAGCCGAGCGCGCCCCTGCGCGCCATCGGGGAGGAGGTCAACGGGTACGGCCATGTCGGCCGGCGCCGTACGGCGGCCGTTCCGCCGACCTGCCAGCTGCCCATGGACATACCTGACTTCACCGGGCGTGCGGAGGAGATCGCCGTACTCGAACGGCAGTTGTCGGCGGCCGGCCGCCAGCCCGTCGTCGCCGCCCTCTCGGGCCCGCCCGGTTCCGGGAAGTCGACGCTGGCGGTACACGTGGCGCACCGCGTGCGCGACGCCTTTCCCGACGGCCAGCTCTTCGTCGACCTGGGCGGGCTGAGCGATCAGCCGCGGGAGCCGGCCGACGTACTTGCCGAGATGCTGCGCGGGCTCGGCGTCATCGACAACGCGATCCCCGGTGAACTGAGCGAGCGGGCCGCGCTGTTCCGCTCGCGCCTGGCGCAGCGGCGGCTCCTCATCGTCCTCGACGACGCCGCGGGCAGCGCACAGGTACGCCCCCTGCTTCCGGGTACCGGAGGCTCGGCGGTGCTCGTGAGCTCGCGCCGCCGGATGTCCGCACTGCCCGCCTGCCACTGTCCCCTCGGACTGATGAGACGCGACGAGGCCCGCGCACTGCTCGGCACGATCATCGGGCCGGACCGGCTGCGTGCGGGAGGAGCGGACGCCGACCGGGTGCTCGCCGGCTGCGGCTCGCTGCCGCTGGCCGTACGGATCGCGGGCGCCCGGCTGGCCAACCGGCCCGGCTGGACGGTGGGCACCCTTGCCGACTTCCTGCACGACGAGCGCGGACGGCTGGACCAACTCCAGGCCGGCGAGATGGAGGTGCGGGCGAGCGCCGAGCTGAGCTACCGGCATCTGCCGGCGCCCGCGGCCACCGCCTTCCGCGCCTTCGGTCAGCTGACCGGCGAGGCGGTGGCGGGCTGGCACATCGCGGCGGCGATGGGCCGCGCGGACGCCGGAGATGAGCTGGAGACGCTGCTGGACGAGCACCTTGTCGACGTGGTGGGCACCGACGCCCTGGGGCAGCAGCGCTACCGCATGCACGACCTGCTGCGGTGCTACGCGCGTGAACTGGCCGAGACGGACGGGCCCGACGTGCGCCTCCAGCGCCAGCTCCAGGTCACCGACGCACTGATCGCACTCGCCCGCTGCGCGAACTCCGCGATGCCCACGCGATTCCTCGGCGTACAGGCCCCAGGCGGGCCGATGCCGCTGACCGGGCCCGCCGCCACGCTCTCGCACGTGCTGTGCGCCAAGCCCGTGGAGTGGTTCGAGGCCGAACGCCGGGTCCTCGTCGCCGCCGTGGAATCCGCCTTACGTCTCGGCAGGGTCTCCCGGGCCGCCGATCTGGCGATCGAGCTGGCGAGCTTCTTCGACATGCGCGGCTACTACGGCGACTGGCTGCGGACCCATCAGCTCGTACTCGACGCGATGCCTGCTCCGTCCGACGCGCGGGCCGCGGCACTGCTGCGCAACCTCGGCCAGCTCCACCTCTATCAGGACCGGTACGCCGACGCCCTCGCGTCGTTCGACCGGTCCCGCGCGATCTTCGCTGCTCTCGGGCACCTGTCCGGCGAGGCGTTCGCCGCGTTGGGGACCGGGTCCGTGCACCGCATCGCCGACGATCTCGATACCGCGCTGGAGGCGTTCGCCGACGCCCTGCACGGGTTCGGCGAGGTCGGCGACCGGCACGGCGAGGCCGTCGCGTGCAACGCGATCGCCTCCGTCTGGCTGGAGCGGCAGGACCCGGAGGCCGCGGAACCGTGGCTCGACGGTGCGCTGGAGCTCTCCCGTGACCTCGGCGACCGGCACCGGGAGGCGCAGGTACGCCGCCGGATGGCCGTACTGCACGAGCTGCGCGGCGAACCGCAGCTCGCACGGGTGGAGTTGGGGGACGCACTCGGCATCTTCGACGATCTGTCCGACACGCACTGCGCCGCCTACGTGCAGCAGAGCATCGGGGAACTGTGCCTGCGGCAGGGCGACGCGGGGCAGGCCTCGGCACTGCTGGTCGGCGCGCTCGCCGTGCAGCAGCAGCTCGGTGACCGGCGCGCGGAGGCGCGCGTCGCATGCCTGCTGGGGGAACTGCACCACGCGACCGGCCGTCATCAGACCGCCCGTCGCTACTTCCACCGCTCGCTGTCGACGTGGCGCCGGCTCGAGGTCCCCGATCAGGCCGAACTCGTGGGCGCGAAGCTGCGCTCGCTGCGCTGACGTGCGGCGGGGGTCGTACGGGCGGAGCGGGGACGGCTGTGCGCCGTCCCCGCTCCGCCGGCGCCGCATGTCAGCCGCACCTGTTCTTGCTGGTCTGGTAGCGCTTGAGGTAGTCGTACCACCTGACACCCTGGATGACCGAGACGACCACCTGGCCGTTGTGTATCTGCTCGTAGTGCAGGTGCGGGGAGAGGTTGTAGAGCGCGGACGACTTGCCGACCCGGCCCAGCTTCTGGCCCCGGTTGACGCTGTCGCCCCGCTGGACGGCCCGGGTCTTCAGATGCGCGTAGCGCGTCTGCCAGCCGTTTCCGTGC
Source organism: Streptomyces gossypii (assembly GCF_025165795.1). Taxonomy (GTDB): domain Bacteria; phylum Actinomycetota; class Actinomycetes; order Streptomycetales; family Streptomycetaceae; genus Streptomyces; species Streptomyces gossypii. The sequence continues at coordinate 129,271 of NZ_JAJAGO010000006.1, read as the reverse complement.
CCGACCACGACGGTGTTGCCGTAGCCGGTGCTCGTGGAGTAGTACGAGGCGATGACCTTGCCGCCCGCGCTGGCGAACACGCGGCGGCCGTAGTCGTCCGTGCTGCCGTCGGCGGCGTAGTGGTTCCAGTCGATGGAATGGCCCGGGCTGTGCCCGTTCCAGTTGCTGCCGAGCCACCTCTGGCCGCATTCGAACGGCATCCTGAAGGCGGGCCGGGTCGCGGCCAGTTCGGACTCCGACGCGGCCTCCTGCGGTGCCGCGACGGCGGCCGGAGCCGCGAAGGCGACGGCGGCGACCGCGCTTATGACAGCAAGAAGCCGACGGGAACGTCTCTGCATGGTCTTCCCCTTTGTCCTCGGTGACCAGCCGATTCAAAGGGGCGGGCATACAAAGCGGATACAAACCCCGTCCGGGGAGCCGCGCCAGGCGCGAAAGGGCACTTCAGTGCAGGAGTTTGTCCGGGGTGATCGGGAGATCGCGGACGCGCAGGCCCGTGGCGTTGTGCACGGCGTTGACGATCGCGGCGGGGCAGCCCACGATGCCGATCTCGCCGATGCCCCGCGCGCCCATCGGGTTGGTGTGCGGGTCGTCCTCGTCCAGCCAGTGGGCCTCGATACCGAGCGCGTCGGCGTGGGTGGCGATGTGATAGCCCGCGAAGTCGTGGTTGACCACATGGCCCGTGCGGTGGTCCAGGACGCTGTGTTCGTGCAGCGCCATGGAAAGCCCCATCGTCATGCCGCCGATGAACTGCGACCGTGCCGTGACCGGATTGATGATCCGGCCGACGGAGAACACCCCGAGCAGGCGGGGCACCCGGATCTCGCCGGTGTCGGCGTCCACCCGGACCTCCGCGAACTGCGCGCCGAAGGAGTGCACCGCGAAGCGCTTGGTGTCGGGGTGTGCTTCCGCGCCGCCGTGCGCCTCCGCGCCGGGCTGTGGGCGCTCTCCGTGCGCGGCACGGAAGGCATGGGCCGCGGCCACCACGGTGGCACCCCAGGCAGCGGTGCCCGCGGAGCCTCCCGCGACGGTGGCCATGGGCAGCCGGGTGTCGCCGAGTTCCACCGTCACGGAAGCGGCGGGGCACTCCAGCGCGTCGGCGGCGATCTGGGTGAGCACGGTACGGGAGCCGGTGCCGATGTCGGCCGCGCCGATTGCCACGTTCCAGTGGCCCTCCCCGTCGTACCGGACGCGGGCCCGTGACCCCTGGGGCGCGTAGTAGGGGTAGGTGGAGGCGGCGACCCCCAGTCCCACCAGCTCGTCGCCCTCACGGCGGGCACCGGGGGCGGGGTTGCGGTGCTGCCAGCCGAAGTGGCGGGCGCCCTCGGCCAGACAGCGCACCAGATGGCGGCCGGACCACGGTTTGCCCGTCTCGGGATCGGCCGACGGGTCGTTGCGCACCCGCAGTTCGATCGGGTCCAGTCCGGCGGCCTCGGCGAGTTCGTCCATCGCCACTTCCAGGGCGAAGATCCCGGGGGCTTCGCCCGGCGCCCGCATCCAGGACGGCACCGGCACGTCGAGGGCGGCGAGCCGGTGTGTCGTACGCCGGTGCGGTGCGGCGTACATCATCCGGGTGCCGCAGGCGGTCTGCTCGGCGAACTCCTTGACCGTCGAGGTGCGTTCGACGACCTCGTGCGCGACGGCGTCCAGCCGCCCGGCCACGTCGGCACCCAGCCGCACCCGCTGGATGGTGGGCGTGCGGTGCCCGGTGAGGGAGAACATCTGCTGCCGGGTCACCGCGAGTTTGACGATACGGCCGGGCACCGCCCGGGCGCACAGCGCGGCCAGCACATCGTGTGCGTGCGGCATCCCCTTCGAGCCGAAGCCGCCGCCCACGTGCGGGGACACCACCCGCAGCTGGTCCGGCACCAGCCCGAACATCGGTGCCAGCGTCTTCCGTACGCTGTGCGCGCCCTGGGTGGAGGCGTAGAGGGTGAGCCGCACCGGCGCCTCGGGGGAGGCTCCGGCAACGGACCCGGCGGAGGCTTCGTCATCGGGGGCCTCGTCGTCGGACGTGTGCCAGACGGCCACCGTCGTGTGCGGCTCCATCGGGTTGTTGTGTTCCATCGGCGTGGTGTACGTGCGGTCGACCTTCACCATGGCGGCGGCCATCGCCTTGTCGACGTCTCCCTCGTCGGTGTCCGTCTCGAACGACGGGTTGACGTGCTCCGGCGCGTAGAGCCCCGGATGGTCGGCGAGCAGCTCGGTGTCGTGCGGCTCCTGCGCGTAGTCGACGGACACCAGGGCGGCCGCGTGCCGTGCGGTCTCCGGCGTGTCGGCGAGTACGGCGCCGATGAACTGGCCCCGGAAGGCGACGCGGTCGGACTGGAGGACCGCAAGCTCCCGGTCCCCGGTGTCCGCTAGCCGTGCGGCGCTGCGGTGGGTGAGCACGGCCAGCACGCCCTCGACCGCGTTGGCCCGCTCGGTGTCGATCGCGTCCACCCGGCCGCGGGCGATGTCGGCCTGGAGCGGGTGCACGTACACCGGTTCGCCGTACGGATGGCCGGGGGGCGGCTGCTCGTACGCGTACCGGGCGCTCCCGGTCACCTTCTCCGGGCCGTCCACGCGGGGCAGCGCCGCGCCGATGGCCAGTGGCCGGGTACCGGCGGTCATCGGTCCTCCTCCGTGCGGTCGGTGCGGACCCGCTCCGCGCCGTTCACGAGCCCCCGCAGTACGGAGACGAGCGTGTTGCGGGCCATCGGCACCTTGAACGCGTTGCCGTCGCGTGGGCGGGCGGCGGCCAGTTCGACGTCGGCCGCGTGCCGGAAGCTCTCCTCGGTGGCGGGTGCGCCGCGCAGCGCCTCCTCGGCGAGTCTCGCCCGCCAGGGCTTGTGCGCGAGCCCGCCGAAGGCGAGCCGGATCTCCCGTACCGTGCCGCCTTCCAGTTCGAGCGCCGCGGCGACGGAGACCAGCGCGAAGGCGTACGAGGCGCGGTCCCGCACCTTCCGGTAGGCGGAGCGGCGGGCGAAGGGCAGCTGCGGCAGCTCGACGGCCGTGATCAGCTCGCCGTGCTCCAGCACGGTGTCCCGGTGGGGCGCGTCGCCGGGCAGCCGGTGGAAGCCGGCCAGCGGCAGGGTGCGCTCGCCGCCGGGGCCGAGCGTGACGACGGCGGCGTCCAGCACGAGCATCGCCACCGCCATGTCGGACGGGTGTGTCGCGATGCAGTGCTCGGAGGCGCCCAGGACGGCGTGGTCACGGTTGTACCCGCCGATCGCCGCGCAGCCGCTCCCCGGCTCACGCTTGTTGCAGGCGGTGGTGAGGTCCTGGAAATAGGGGCAGCGGGTGCGCTGGAGCAGATTGCCGCCGACTGTCGCGGTGTTGCGCAGCTGCGGGGAGGCGCCGGCGAGCAGCGCACGGGAGAGCACCGGGCAGTTGCGGCGTACCCACGGGTGGGCGGCGAGGTCGCTGTTCCGTACGGTGGCGCCGATCCGCAGTCCGCCGCCTGCCGTCTCGGTCACGCGGTCGAGAGGGAGCCGGGAGACGTCGACGAGCATCCGGGGCTCGGTGATGCCGAGCTTCATGTGGTCCACCAGGTTGGTGCCGCCGCCCAGGAAGGCGGCGCCCTCGTGGTCGATGACGGTGGCCACGGCTTCGGCCGGGTTGCCCGGTCGCCGGTAGTCGAAGGGGATCATGCGGTCACCCCGGTGGCGCCGTGGTCGCGCAGGGCGGCGAGGATGTTGACGTACGCGCCGCAGCGGCAGAGGTTGCCGCTCATCCGCTCCCGGATCTCCGCGTCGTCCAGGACGACGGGCGCCGTCGTGCGGCGCGCGCCGTCCGGCCCGCCGGGTGCGCCGGGTCCGCCGCCGGGGCCGTCCCGGCCGCCCGCGTCCGCCAGTTCGGGGGTCGCATGGCTGGGGTGCCCCGAGGCCGCCTCCGCGAGCATGCCGATCGCCGAGCAGATCTGACCGGGGGTGCAGTAGCCGCACTGCAGCGCGTCGTTCTCGAGGAACGCCCGCTGCACCGGGTGCGGCTCGCCGTCGTAGCTCGCCAACCCGGCCGCGGTGACGACTTCGGCCCCGTCCTGCGCGACCGCGAAGGTGAGGCAGCTGAGGGTGCGCCTGCCGTCCAGCAGCACCGTGCAGGCCCCGCACTGGCCGTGGTCGCAGCCCTTCTTCGGGGCGGTCACCGACAGCCTGTCGCGCAGGGCGTCCAGCAGGGTGACGCGGGTGTCGAGGGTCAGCGGCCGTTCGTCGCCGTCGACGTGCAGGGTGATCCGGGCATCCATCGTCGCCTCCCAGCGGGCTCGCGCCCGGGCGGCTCTGGGCCCGGCCGTCGGCGCTTCGAGTACCACGCACCGTGTGGCGCACACGGCATCGGTGGCGCGCGCTCGGCGCACACGGCGGTTCGCGTCACGCGGGGTGGACATTACCGACAAAACGCCGATCCGGCGGGATCGCGCGCCCTTACGCGTGTCGCCCCCAGGCACTTCGCCCCGGTCACTTCCAGGGGATGTTGAGCCAGGGACTGTCCGGGTCAGTGGTCAGGATGTGATGCGCGGCGACCATGTCCTCGTACCAGCTGCCGAACTCCTCCTCGTCGAAGTGGAGGCAGCGCCCGAGGATGTAGCCGACGGAGAACTCCTCCCAGGAGTCGTACGTCGACTGGCTCACCCGGCTGGTACGGATCACGGCCTGCTCGGCCTCCGCGACATCGCAGAAGCGGCAGGCCAGCCCCCACCGCGCCATGCCGGAGGCGCGGCCGAAGTCCCAGGAGAGGACGGAGCGCACGGTGTGGCCGTCGGGAAGCAGGCCGTCGGCGCGGAAACGGGACTCGTAGCGCTGGATCTGGCCGATGATCCGCTGGATCTCCTCGACCTCCCGGTCGGCGTCGGCCGCCGGTTTCGCCGAGGTGTCCACGGGGACACCCGAGTGGACGTCGGCCGGGGTGTCCGCCGGGGCGTCCACGGCTGTGTCCGGGACAGCGTCCCAGGTGCGCGCGGACCCCTCGACGTGCTGCCGCGCCAGCTGCCCGGCCAGCTCCCGCCACTGCGCCACGTCCACGCCGCCCCCGGCCCCCATTCCCGGCGCCGCGCCGGGGCCCGGCCCGGCTTCCGCCGCGCGCCGCAGCGATTCGCGCACCCGGAGTACGAACTCCCAGCGCGCATCCACCATGTCGCCGTGCAGCAGCCGCTCCTGGTACTCGAACCAGGTGGCCCGGCCGGTGACGCCCCACCACTTCTCCAGACGGCTCTTCTCCGTGTCGTAGCCCAGGCCGTGCCCGAGCATGTTCCAGAACTCGCCGTTGTTCACGTACATCAGCGCCGTGCACGCGAGCCCGTGCGCCACCGGGCCCTGCAGCGCGCCCGACCACAGGGTGCGGAGCTGGTGGTGCCCGTGGTCCTCGACCCGGTCGGCGTGCTGCTGCCAGACCGCACGGTGGGCTGCGGTCGTGGCGAAGTGCGCCTCACAGGGGGTGCCGGGATTGATGGCGGCCCAGGCGGTGTCATCGGGCCACTCCCGGGCGAACCAGCCCAGCGAGGAGTGGAAGAACACCGGGTCGGGGGCGGGCGGGGGCAGTACCCCGGACGTCAGCAGGACGTAGCCGTGGCCGCCGCTGACCGGATCGTGGAAGGAGGTGAAGCGGACCTTCCCCGGGTTGCTGTCCAGATACCCCCGCGGGGCCGCGTGGTAGAGCTCGGTACCTGCAAGGATGTCGAAGTACGCGGGCCAGTCCTCACGCATCTTGGCCTCGTACAGCCCATGTTCGATCTCGGTCGGGGCCTGCCAGTCGGGATAGCCTCTCGGTCTCCCGGCGTCCGGACCGTCTGAGCCCCCCGGCGCGTTCCACATCCCCATAGTTGAGAACTCTACAAACGGAAGTCCGCCGCGTGGAGTACAGGGCGGTCCGGAGCCGGTTCTGACATTCCCCTGACAGGCTGGGACGTATGCTCCCGCGTGATGATGCGGCGTACGGCAATCGGCTCGGGAACCGGGGTGCTCCTGGCACTCGCCCTGCTGGCCTGGGTGCTCACGGACCCCGACGGCGGCGACGGGCCCGCCGGCTGCGGCGGCCTACGGGCCACCGGCTGGCAGCCCGACGAGCGGATGACGGGGGAGTTCGCCCGCTACGGCGACGACAACCTCCGCAGCGACGACTGGACCGGCGGTGACGGCACCCGCTCGGTGCGGCTCCCCGACGGGCGCACGCTCTGGCTCTCCGCCGACACCTTCCTCGACCAGGTCCACCCCGGCGCCCGGCGCGTCCCGCAGCCGTCCTGGGTGCGCAACTCGGCGCTGGTCATGTCGCCCGGCGGACGGATGGAGCGGACCCTGCTCGGCGAGCCGGGCGCGGACGGCCGTCCCGGCGCGCTCTTCCCCGGCACCGCCGACGCGGACGGCGGCGAAGTGTGGCGCTGGCCCGCCCAGGCCGTGGTGGAGCCCCGTTCTCCGGGCTCCGGCGAGCAGGTCGTCCGCGTCCTGCTCTGGCAGCGAGAGGAGGGGGCGCCGCCCTGGGTGTTCGGAGTGCCACGGGCCACCGAGGTGGCCACGCTCTCGCTGCCCGGCCTCGAGCTGGAGAGCATCGACCCGCTGCACCGTCCGGACCCGGCCACCGCCCCCGAGACCCGGGTGCTCTACGGCACCTCCGCCGTACGCGAGGGCCGCTGGACGTACGTCTTCGGGGCCGACGAGCGCGGCGTGCGGGGCGGCCGAGCCTCCCGCGCCCACGTCGCCCGCGCACCCGAGGGCCGTCTGGCGGACGCCTCCGCCTGGCGGTACTGGAACGGCTCCGGCTGGGCCGCGGAACCAGGGGCAGCCGCCGCCATGGACTTCGGCGAGCACCCGGACAGTGCGACGAACACCTACTCCGTGGCCCGCCGCGGCGACAGCTGGCTGCTGCTGACCATGGACGCGGGCGGACCGGACGGCAAGCCCTCGGCAACCGCCGTCACCTACTGGGCCTGCGACCCGGCCGGGCCCTGGCACGGGCCGCACCGGGCGGCGGAGCCACCGCTCCCGCCCGGCGGCGCGGAGGCCGGGGCGATGCCCTACAACCCTCAGTGGCACGCGGAGTTCGGCGGCGACGGAAGCCTGCTGGCGGGCTACGACGTGAACGTCACACAGGACACCGCGGCGATTCAGCGCGACGTCGCCCTCTACCGCCCGCGCTTCCTCCGGCTCACCCTGCGCGCTGTCCCGTGACGACCTGCACCGGGCCGTAACCCCTGGCGGGCGCCCTGAGGCCGTGGGATAGGGTTCGGCGCGTCGATTTTGCGAGACCTTGGTGTGCGGGGGCGTTGTCGTGGTACTGGTCATGGTATTCGGTGTGGCACTGCTTGTGGCGGTGCTCCTGTCCGGGCTCGCCGCCCGGTCGGTGCTCTCCACCTCTCTGCTGTTCCTGGCCGGTGGCGCGCTGGTCAGCGACGGCTTTCTCGGGCTGATCCACATCTCGCCCGAGAGCGACATCGTGCGAGTGACCGCCGACCTCGCCCTCTTCGCGGTGCTGTTCACCGACGGCATGCACGTCGCCTTCCCCGAGCTGCGCCAGCGGTGGAAGAACCCGGCCCGCGCCCTGGGGCTGGGCATGCCACTCGCCTTCCTGGGGATCGCGCTGCTCGCGCACTTCCTCGTCGGCCTGGACTGGACGACCTCGTTCCTGGTGGGAGCCGTGCTGTCGCCCACCGACCCGGTGTTCGCCTCGGCGATCGTCGGCCGCAAGGAGGTCCCCGCGCGGCTCCGCCAGCTGCTCAACATCGAGAGCGGCGTGAACGACGGGCTGGCGCTGCCGTTCGTCCTCGTGCTCATCGCAGCCGCCGGACCGAGCGGGCACGCCGAGGACGCCTCCCTGGACACCATCGCCACCGAGCTGACCCTCGGGCTGGCCTTCGGGGTCGCGCTGCCGCTGCTCGTCAGTTTCCTGGTCCGCTTCCGGCTGCTGGGGGCGGAGCCCAAGCTCCAGCCGCTGATGCCGCTGGCCATCGGCGTCTCCCTCTACGCGCTCTGCCACCTCACGCACGCCAACCCCTACCTCGCGGCGTTCAGCGCGGGAGCCGTACTCGCCTCGGTGTCGCCGCAGGCGAAGCAGGCATTCGAACCGCTGGGGGAGTCCCTGGCCGAGCTGGCGAAGTTCGCGGCGCTGCTGGTGTTCGGCGCGCTGCTGACGCCGTCCCTCTTCGGCGACCTCTCCATCGGGGGTTACGCGGTCGCCGTACTCGCGATCCTGCTGATCCGCCCGGCCTCGATGCTGCTTTCCCTGGTGGGTACGGAGTTCGACCGGCGCGAGAAGCTGACCGCCGCCTGGTTCGGGCCGAAGGGCTTCGCCTCCGTGGTGTACGGGCTGCTGGTGCTGCAAGCCGGCATCCCGGAGGGCGAGGAGGCGTTCACGCTGATAGCCGTGACCATCGCCTTCTCCATCGTCGCGCACAGCAGCACGGATGTGCCGGTCGCGCGGGTCTTCGATGTGGAGGAACTGGTCGGGATCCCCGACGACGGCGTCGGACCGCGGCTGCCGCTGGGCAACCGCGGCCGGCGCGACGCGGACGGAAAGCAGGCGGCCGCGGAGAAGGCCGAGGACTAAGGGCTGTCCCGTGATCCCTGGCGGGCGCACGACGACAGCTGCGGCACCTCGCTGCGTTGCCGGAACGCCCGGACACGCCCGGTATGAGGACGCCCCTCCGCCTTGCGAAGCACCGCATCTGACGCCGCGCGCTGATCCACCAGGGATCACGGGAGGGCCCTCAGGTACTCCGCCGGGGTACTCCGTCCGGGCCCGTAGGCGGAGAGCTCGCGAGCCCGAACCGCCCCGAGGGCCCGGACGCCCGCGACCCGCGACCCGCGACCCTGAGTGTCCGGGTCAGTCCTCGGGAGTGCCGCCGCCGCGCGCCGAGGAGTCACCCTTGCCGAGCTGCTCCAGCCGGGCACGCATCTCGGCGCGCCGCCGGGCCTCGGCCGGGCGCGCCGACAGGTCCTCTTCCTGGTCGATGTCCGCGACCCCGTCCAGGTCCTCGTCCCGCGTCTCGGCCTCCCACAGCTGCCGGTACTTCGCGTCCCGGACCTTCAGCAGCAGGCAGGCGGCCACCGCCGAGATCAGCGAACCGATCAGCACGGCCGCCTTCACATGCTCGATCGTCCCCTCGTCCGTGAAGGCCAGCTCCGTGACGAGCAGGGAGACCGTGAAGCCGATACCGGCAAGCATCGAGACACCCGCCACATCCGACCAGGAGAGGTCCGGATTGAGCTGCGCCCGGGTGAAGCGCGCCGCCAGATAGGTGCCGCCGAAGACGCCGATGATCTTCCCCAGCACCAGCCCGGCCGCCACCCCCAGCGCCTCGGGCTGCTTGACCGCCTCGCCGAGTGCCGAACCGGAGACGCTCACGCCCGCGGCGAACAGTGCGAACACCGGCACGGCGAAGCCCGCCGACAGCGGCCGGATCAGGTGCTCGATGTGCTCGGCGGGCGAGACCTCCTCCGCGTCGTTGCCTTCCGCGTCCTTGCGCAGATGGACCCGCAGCAGCATGCCCATGGCCACACCGGCGACGGTCGCGTGCACCCCGCTGTTGTACATCAGCGCCCAGATGACCAGGGCCAGCGGCACGTACACGTACCAGCCGCGTATCCGCAGCTTGTGGTGCATGACCCAGAACAGCGCCAGACCGGCGACGGCACCGGCGAAGGCGTACCAGTTCAGGGAAGAGGTGTAGAAGACGGCGATGACGAGAATGGCGCCCAGATCGTCAACGATCGCCAGAGTCAGCAGGAACGCCCGGATTCCGGACGGCAGGTTCGTCCCGATCACGGCGAGCACGCCGAGCGCGAAGGCGATGTCCGTGGCCATCGGCACGGCCCAGCCGTCCATCTGTCCGTTGCCGGGGATGTTGACCGCGACGTAGAAGAGCGCGGGCACCACCATGCCGCAGACCGCCGCGATCACCGGCAGGGCAGCGGCGGCCGGTTTGCGCAGCTCACCGACCAGCAGCTCGCGTTTCAGCTCGATGCCGGCGACGAAGAAGAAGATCGTGAGGATGCCGTCCGAGGCCCAGTGGCCCATCGAGAGATCGAGGCCGAGGGCGGGGATGCCGAAGTGGTGGTCACTGACCGACTGGTAGGTGTCGCTGAGCGGTGTGTTCGCCAGGATCAGGGCGACCACTGCCGCGCCCAGCAGCATCATGCCCCCGAGGGTCTCCGTCCGCAGGGCGTCGCCGAGCTTGCGCCGCTCGGAGGGGGAGGGCAACCCGAAGAGTGAGGTCTGCTCGTCTGGTTTGGACGTCATGAAGGGACTCCGGGGGTAGGCGGGCAGGACGGAGCGACTGCCGACCAGACTTCCCGGCTCCCCTTTTTGTGATCTTGGAGTTGTTCTTACACCGTACCCCGGACCTGCGGTGAGGTGGCAAGCGGAAAGGTGCCTGCCGTTTGCGCCGAGTCCCGCGCTCAGCCCGCTGTCGGGGCAGGTGAGGCCGTAGGGTAAGCGCGGAACGCGCCCGCCAGGAGCGGGTGACAGCAGAACCGGGAGACGGATGAGCACAGGGCAGCAGGACCCGATACCTCGCAGCTTTCTCGGCGAATATCCCAAGCTCCTCTCCGAGGTCTCCGAGACCGGTCGCCTGCCGCGCCGGGAGGAGCTCGAAGCGCTGCGCAGCCTCGGTGAGCTGTCCGCCGAGGGCGGCCACGGCCTGCGCCATGTCGTCAGCCTGTTCGTGGGCGAGACCCGGCGGCTGTGGGGCACTCTTCCCGGCATCGCCAGGACGGCCGACGCCGTCGAGCGCGCCCGTACGGGGGACGCGCTGCTCGCCGTCCTCGACGCCGCGGTCTCCGCGATCGGCGAGGGGCACGAGCGGGCGCAGCGGCTCGCGATGCGGCAGGAGGAGGGGAAGCGCCGGGAGTTCATCGACGACCTGCTCTACGGCCGCAGCGATCTCGGGCGGCTTGCCGAGCGCGCGCAGCGCTTCGGGCTCCAGCTCGCCCAGGCCCACGCGGTGGCCGTCGCGGTGGCCGAGGAGGCGTACGACGACGTGCATCCGACGGTCCGCCGCATCCAGCGCGAGCTGCTGGGGCGCTTCGGTGAGCGTGATGTGCTGCTCTCCACCAAGGAGGGCAGGCTCGTCTGCATCGCCGCCAGCAACGAACGCACGATGGTGGACGCCTTCGCCGCCCTCGCCGAGAAGCCGGGCCTCGGCTATCCGGCGGCCGTGCGGGTGGCGATCGGGCGTGAGCACAGTGGTGCGGGCGGTGTCGTGCGAAGTTACGAGGAGGCGCTCGGGGCGCTCGACCTCGCCGAGCGGCTCGGGCTGGACTCGGTCCGGCTGAACGCCTCCGAACTGCTGGTCTTCCCGGTGCTGCTGCGCGACCGTGAGGCGATGGGCGACCTCGTACGGACGGTGCTCGAACCGCTCACGGAGGCACGCGGCGGTGCCGTACCCCTGTTGGAGACCCTCGCCGAGTGCGCGGCGGCCGGGTATGTGAACGCGGAGGCGGCGCGTCGGCTGGGCGTGAGTGTGCGGACGCTTTCCTACCGGCTGGAGCGGATCCGGCTGCTTACGGGGTATGACCCTGGAGACGCGCTGCACCGGTACACCCTGGAGACGGCTGCCATGGGCGCCCGACTGCTGGGCTGGCCGCAGAGCGATATCTGACTTTCGGGTCGTGTGACCCATCTTGGTTCCACCCTGATCCGGACGTAAACACACCATAAAGATTGCCGGATTCTGGCAATGCGCGCCGACAACGGTGCGTGGCAGAGTTGAGGCACACCGCAACAGGTACGGGGGGCGGCGGATGAGTGAGTTCCTGCGTGCAGCGCTGGAGTTCCCCGCTGTGCTGTTCAGCTTCGCACTGGTCGCGGTGGTGGCCTACTGGCTGTTTGTGCTGGTGGCCGGCGTGGGTGCCGATGCCCCCGACGGGGGTGAGGGCATCGGCACGTCCGCGTCGGGTGCCGGTTCGGCCGGTGGGTCAGGACTGTTCGGGCTGGGAGGAGTGGCACCGTCGATCGTGGTGTCACTGCTCGTGGCGATTGCCTGGTTCCAGACTTTGGCGGCCACGGTCCTGCTGGACGACGACGTGCTGCGCATCGCCGCGGTGCCGGTGGCGCTGTTCGTGTCGGTGCTGGTCACCCGAGTGCTGGTACGGCCGCTGCGGGTGCTGGCGCTGCCCGAAGAGGGCATCACCCACCGTGAGTTCGTGGGCCGGGTGTGTGTGGTCCGGACCGGGCGGGTGGGAACCGACTTCGGTCAGGCGGAAGTCACAGCTGATGACGGCTCCGCCGCGCTGGTGCAGGTGCGCACCGAGGACGCCGCCGACGCACGACGCCTCACCTCGGGCAGCCGTGCACTGATCTTCGACTATGACGCAGAGGGCGGGTTCTTCCGGGTCATGCCTTGTGACCCCGCGCTCGACCCGGGCTTGCCGCCCGGCTGACAAAGGAACCGATGCCATGGGAACCATCTCCATAGGGCTGGGCGTGTTGATCGCTGTCGGCCTGATCCTCGCCCTCTGCGTGATCCTCCTCGCCTTCAAGCTCTTCCGTAAGGTCCCGCAGGGCAAGGCCCTGATCGTCTCCCGGACGCGCAAGGTCGACGTCACCTTCACCGGCTCCGTGGTGCTGCCGGTGCTGCACCGGGCCGAGGTCATGGACATCTCGGTGAAGACGATGGAGATCGGCCGCACCGGGCGTGAGGGCCTGATCTGTCAGGACAACATCCGTGCGGACATCCGCATCTCGTTCTTCGTGCGCGTCAACAAGACGACGGAGGACGTCATCAAGGTCGCCCAGGCGATCGGCACCGAGCGCGCCAGCGACCGGGAGACGCTGCAGGAGCTGTTCAACGCGAAGTTCTCCGAGGCGCTGAAGACCGTCGGCAAGCAGCTCGACTTCGCCGACCTCTACACCAAGCGCGACGAGTTCAGGGACCGGATCATCGCCGTCATCGGCACCGACCTGAACGGCTACAGCCTCGAGGACGCGGCGATCGACTACCTGGAGCAGACGCCGCTCGCCCAGTTGGACCGCGACAACATCCTGGACGCCCAGGGCATCCGGAAGATCACCGAACTCACCACCGCCGAGCACATCCGCACCAACGAGTGGGAGCGCAACGAGGAGAAGGAGATCACCCGGCAGAACGTCGACGCACGGGAAGCCGTCCTGGAGATGGAGCGGCGTCAGGCGGACGCCGAGATCAAGCAGCAGCGCGAGATCGACACGGTGCGTGCCCGCGAGGAGGCCGAGACCTCCCGGGTGCAGGCCGAGGAGCGCCTGCGTGCCCAGAGCGCGCACATCAAGACCGACGAGCAGCTCGGCGTGCAGAACCAGAACCGCGAGCGCGAGATCTCCGTCGCCCAGCTGAACCGCGAGCGGGTCATCGCGATCGAGCACGAGCGGATCGAGAAGGACCGTCTGCTGGAGGTCATCGGCCGGGACCGGGAGACCGAACTGCGCCGCATCGCCGCCGACAAGGAGGTCGAGGCGGAGAAGCGGGACATCGCGGACGTCGTGCGGGAGCGCATCGCCGTCGAGAAGACCGTCGCGCAGCAGGAGGAGGAGATCAAGAAGCTGCGTTCCGTCGAGGAGGCGGAGCGCGAGCGGCAGACCCTCATCATCAGGGCCGAGGCGGAGGCCCAGGAGCGGCTCGTCAAGGACATCAAGGCGGCCGAGGCGGCCGAGGAGGCGGCCGAGCACCACGCCGCCGAGCAGGTGACCATGGCCGAGGCGCGGCGCAAGACGGCCGACATGGACGCGCAGTCCGCCATCCGGCTGGCCGAGGGCAAGCGGGCCGACACGGCCGCCGCCGGACTCGCCGAGGCCGAGGTCGAGGAGCGGATGGCCGACGCGCTGGCCAGGCGCCGCGAGGTGGAGGCCGAGGCCGCGAAGGCGATGGGCCTCGTCGAGGCCGAGGTCGAGGAGCGGATGGCCACGGCCACGGCCAGGCGCCGTGAGGTGGAGGCCGAGGCCACCAAGACCATGGGCCTCGCCGAGGCGACCGCCGAGCGCGAGAAGCTCAAGGCGGAGGCCGACGGCATCAACGAGAAGGCCACCGCGATGGCCAGGCTGGACGAGGCGAGCCGGCAGCACGAGGAGTACCGGCTGCGGCTGGACGCGGAGAAGGACATCCGCCTCGCGGGCATCGACGTGCACCGCAAGATCGCCGAATCGCACGCCACGCTCATCGCGACCGGACTGGAGAACGCGAAGATCGACATCGTCGGCGGCGACAGCGTCTTCTTCGACAAGCTGATCGGTGCGATCTCGACGGGCAAGGGCGTCGACGCCTTCGTCGGCAACAGCGAGTCCGTGCAGGCGATGGCCGGGCCGTGGCTGGGCCGGGACGGCGAGGCCTCCAGCTTCACCCAGGACCTGACCGGCATGCTGGGCGGGCTGGGCGCCGGCGGACTCCGTGATCTGACACTCGCGGGGCTGCTGACCCGGCTCATCGCCACCCAGGGTCCGAACACCTCGGAGCTGAGCGCGCTGCTGGACACCGTGCGGGGCACGGCGGCGGCAGACACGCCGCTCGCCGCGCTGGCCGGCGGGGCCGCGGGCCCGGTCGGCCCGACGGTGAACGGCGCGAAGCACCTGTAGGGCCTGTCCGGTGGATCTTCTCGGGCCCGCGACGCCCGGCACGCACGCTCGCTGCGTTGTCGGAGTCGCCCGAGTACGCCCAGTACGAGAGCGATCCTCCGCCTTGCGAGCGCACGCACCGGACGCCGCCGGCTGATCCTCCAAGATCCGCCGGACAGGCCCTGGGGCCTACGGCGGCCGGTCCGTCCTCCATCGCCGGGCGGGCTGGGGAAACCAGCCCGTCCGGCGATTGAGGAAGAAGCGGGAACAAGGAGTGGGAAACGCATGGTGACGGGGACGCCGGAGACCGCTGGGGACGGGGCCGGGCTGGAGGCGGGCACCTACGAGGTGCTGCGGCAGCGGATGACGGCCGCCGCCGGAGATCTGACGGCACGGGCGGAGGAGCTCAACGCCCGGCGGGTCGAGACCTTCGGCGGCAGCGAGCTGGAACTCACGGGCTCGGACCGCATCCGAACCGGGCACGACTGCGTGCCCCGTGACATCGTGCAGGTCGGCGGCGTGCTGCTGATGGGCTGCAACAGCCCCGTCGGGCCGGGGAAGGGCACCGGCGCGGGCGAGGGCGGCACCGCCGACGTCGCCGGGGTCGGCGACGTGTTCTCGCTGCACCGCTGCACCGGCGGCCACTTCGAGGCCGCCCCCGAGGACGCGGTGCCCGGCCTCCTGGACGACCCCCGCTTCCGGCGGGACTTCGCCGAGCTCTACCGCTACTTCCGCGCCGCCCGGCTGCTCTGGCTGCGCCGTACCGGCTCGCTCCTGCTGGCCGTCTTCCGCACGAGCGAGCAGCTTGCCGACATCCGGGTGCTGCGCTGGCGCATCGGACCGGACGGCACCCCGGAGTATCTGGACGCCAAGGGCGAGCGCGACCACGTGCTGCCGGGGCCGTACGACTTCGAGTGGACGGAGACCGGGCGCGGGCAGCATGTGCCCGGACGGTTCCCGCACATCTCCGTCGAGGACACCCTCTTCGTCTCCGTCCACGGCGGCGCGCTCACCCTCAAGACCGGGAACAACACCGACACGGCCTCCGGCGGCATCCACTCGGAGCCCGTGCAGGAGCAGTTGCAGTCGTTGGGCGATGCGGAGCTCGCCTACGCCAGGGTCGGGCCTCTGGTGCTGCTCCGCGTCCTGCCGTACAAGGAGCCGGAGCACCGCTACCTGGTCTACAACGAGCGGACCGGCGAGGTCGTACGCCTCGACGGCATCGGCCAGGCGTGCCGGCGGCTGCCCGAGGACCAGGGCATCGTCTTCCCCGGCGGCTACTACGTCACGACCGCGCCCGCGGGCGCCGCCGCGAAGACCTTCGACACCGACACCACGGACCTGGTGTTCGAGGCGGCCGTACGCTCCCCGAACGGCGAGGACGTCCTCTACGCCTTCCGGGCTCCGGCCGACGGCCGCATACTGCTGCTGCCCTACAACCTGATCCGCAAGCAGGTCGCCACCCCCATCGCCGCGTACGGGCACGCGCTCTTCGAGGACGGCACGATGGCCGTCCTGCGGCAGCCGGGCGACGAGGCCACCCGGGTGCACCCGGCGCAGGTGTGGCGTACCCCCTATGTGAGCGACAGCCATGCCGCCGCGCAGCCGCCCGGCACCGGGCCGCTTGCCCGGATCGGCAACGCGGAGCTGGTCCGGGCCGTCTCCGACTGCCTCTCCGTGGCCCGGATGGCGGACGGCATGGCACCCGGCGGCGTGGTGTTCGAGGCGATCGTCTCCGCCTGCGCGCGGGTCACCGATCTCTACCACTGGCTCCCGGCGGACGGTCTCGGCGGTCTTGACGGGCCGGTCGCCACGCTCCGGGAGACGGCCGGGCAGGTCATCGCCGAGTTCGCGCGGGTCGAGGAGCTGCGCGTCCAGGCGGACAGCGCCCTGGACACCGCCGAACGCGAGGTCACCGCCCTGGTCCGGCGGGCACGTGGCGAAGCGCCCGACGGTGCCTCCGGCTGGGTCGCCCTGCTGACCGCACTGCGCCGTGCCCAGGGCAGCACCGAGTCACTGCGCGAGCTGCGGTACGCCGACACCGAGCGGGTGGACGCGCTGGCGGCGGAACTGACCGCCTCCCTGGACGCCACCGGGCGCCGGGCGGTGACCGAACTGTCCCGCGAGGACGCCTTCGCGGGCACCCTGGGCGAGATCAACGAGCTGGCCGAGCGTGCCGGCGCGCTCGCCACCGTCGCGGAGGCGGTGGCACTCGGCGAGCAGATCGACGAACAGGCCGACAGCCTGCGGATCGTCACCGATGTGGTCGGCGGCCTGGAGATCCCGGACGCGACGGTGCGCACCGGCCTGCTGGAGCGCCTCGGCGAGGTGATGGGCGCGGTCAACCGGGCCCGCGCCGTGCTGGACGGCCGCCGCCGGGAACTGCTCGAATCCGAGGGCCGCGCGGAGTTCGCGGCCGAATCCGCACTGCTGGGGCAGGCGGTGGCGGGGGCGCTCGCCGCCTCCGGCACCCCGGAGGAGTGCGACGAGCAACTGGGGCGGCTGCTGCTGCACCTGGAGAACCTGGAGACGCGCTTCGGCTCCTTCGACGACTTCCTCCAGCGGCTGACCGAGCAGCGCGAGGAGATCTACGAGACCTTCTCGGCGCGCAAGCAGGCCCAGCTCGACGAGCGCGCCCGGCACGCCGAGAAGCTGGCCGACTCCGCCGAACGCCTGCTGGGCACGGTGGCACGCCGCTCGCAGACACTCGCCGACCTGGACGGGATCAACGCGTTCTTCGCCAGCGACCCGCTGGTGGTGAAGGTCCGTACGACCGCGGAGGAGCTGCGTCAACTCGGCGACCAGGTCCGCGGCGAGGAACTCGAAGGGCGGCTGAAGGCAGCCCGGCAGGAGGCCGCCCGCGCCCTGCGGGACCGGGCGGACCTGTTCGACGCCGCGGGCACCGTACGGCTGGGGCGGCACCGCTTCGGCGTCAACACGCAGCCGGTGGGCCTGGCCCTGGTACCGCACGACGGGGCGCTCGCCTTCTCCGTGACGGGCACGGACTACCGGTCGCCGGTGGACGAGGCCGAGTTCGCGCACACCCGGGCCTTCTGGGACCAGCCGCTTGCCTCGGAGTCGCCCGAGGTCTACCGGGCGGAACACCTGGCCGCCACGGTGCTGGCCGGGCTGGCGGCAGGCGAAGCGGGGCCGGCGGCGGGCAGTGCCCGGCCGGACGCCCAGGATCACGAAGGGCTGCTGGCGCTGGTCCGCAGCGCCGCCGAGTCCGCCTACGACGAGGGCTACGACCGCGGCGTCCACGACCACGACGCGGCCCGCATCCTGGGCGCGCTGCTGCGGCTGCTGGAGGGCGCGGAGCTGCTCCGCTTCGCCCCCGAAGTCCGGGCCGTGGCCCAGCTGTTCTGGGCGTACGGGGCGGACGAAGCGGCCCGTACGGCGCTGACCACGCGTGCGCGTTCGCTCGGGCGGGCACGGGCGGCGTTCGGGCGGACGGCGGAGACCGACCGGTTCGAGGCGGAACTGGCCGCGGTCATCGGCGCCTTCCTGCCCACCCTGGGGCTGGACCATCCCGGCGGCGCTCCGTCCGGCGACGGCACGGCGGGCCACCCGCGGCGACGTGCCGCTGACGCGGACTCGCGCGCCTCCGCCGCCTACCTCTTCGAGGAACTCGCCGCCCCGGAGGGCCCCCGCTTCGTTACCGGCGCGGGCGCCCGCGAACTGCTCGCCGACTTCCAGACCGCCCTCGGCGGCACCGACTCGCCCGGGGTGAAGGCGTTCGCCCAGGATCTGATCTCACTCGGTGAAGACCTCCCGGCCCGGCACCAGCTGGTCAGTGCCTGGCTCGGCTCCTACCTCGGCACCCACGGCGGGCCACGCCCCGAACTCCAGGAGGCCGCCGCGATCGAGCTGTGCGGAGACTCCCTGCCGCGCCGCGAACTGGACGCCCCGCTGCACCGCGAGGTCTCCGGCCTGCTCGGCGCCCACCCCCGGGTGCGCGGCGGCGAACTCCCGCTGCGACTTGACGAGTTCCTGACCCGCACCGAGGAGTTCCGCACCACCCGCGTCCCGGCGCACCGCGCGTACACCCGGCAGCGCAACGCCCTGCTCGCCGCGGAGCGCGACCGGCTGCGGCTGGACGCGTACGAGGCACGCGTCATGTCCTCGTTCGTACGCAACCGGCTCATCGACGAGGTGTATCTGCCGCTCATCGGGGACAACCTCGCCAAGCAGCTCGGCACCGCGGGCGAGGACCGCCGCACCGACAGCCAGGGCCTGCTGCTGCTCCTGTCGCCGCCCGGCTATGGCAAGACCACCCTGATGGAGTACGTCGCCTCCCGGCTCGGCCTCGTCTTCGTCAAGGTCGACGGCCCGGCCCTGGGCCACCGCACGGTCTCCCTGGACCCGGCCGCCGCTCCGGACTCGGCCGCCCGCCGCGAGGTGGAGAAGATCAACTTCGCGCTGGAGATGGGCAACAACGTCTTCCTCCACCTCGACGACATCCAGCACACCTCACCGGAGCTGCTCCAGAAGTTCATCCCGCTCTGCGACACCCAGCGCCGGATCGACGGCGCCGAGGGCACGTACGACCTGCGGGGCAAGCGGTTCGCCGTCTGCATGGCGGGCAATCCGTTCACCGAGTCGGGCAGCCGCTTCCGCATCCCGGACATGCTCGCCAACCGCGCGGACGTGTGGAACCTCGGCGAGGTCCTCAGCGGCAAGGGCGAACTCTTCGGGCTCAGCCACATCGAGAACGCACTGACCTCCAACCCGGTACTGGCGCCGCTGGCGACCCGCGAGCGCGGCGACATCGACCTGCTGGTGCGGCTGGCACGCGGCGACTCCGGCGCACAGGCCGACCGGCTCAGCCACCGCTACCCCGCCGCCGAGCTCGAGCAGATCCTCTCCGTGCTGCGCAAACTGCTGTACATACGGGAGACGGTGCTCGCGGTCAACACCGCCTACATCGCCTCCGCCACCCAGGACCAGGCTGCCCGCAGCGAGCCGCCCTTCCTGCTGCAGGGCTCCTACCGCAACACCAACAAGCTCGCCGAGCGCATCGTCCCGGTCATGAACGAGGCGGAGCTGGAAGCGGTGCTGGACGACCACTACCTGGCCGAGGCACAGACCCTGACGACGGGGGCTGAGGCAAACCTGCTCAAACTGGCGGAGCTGCGCGGCCGGATGACGGAGGGTCAGCGGGCGCGGTGGGCTCAGATCAAGGAGTCCTGTCGTTCCGCGTGACCCGGCTGGCCCGGCTGCGCTGGACACTCCGTCGCCGGGGCGGTTGCGCGCTGTCCCGCAGGCCCCCTGTTGCCTCTTCGCAACTCATCCGTGACGCCCGTGCCGAATCCCGTGCGCTGGCCCGTACGTCAGATCACCGACACGGACGAGGTGGCCGAGAGGCCGGAAGGGGGGCCGCATGCGGCGCTGGGGACGACGACTGGCAGCAGGGCTGGTGGCGGGCGGGGTGCTGTTGACCGGCTGCACGGGAAGCGGCGACACCGAGAACCTCGCGGATGACAGCAGCAGGGGAAGACAGGACGCCGGCCGGAACGACGCGCCGATGCCCGGGGGAAGCAACGGCCCTCCGGCGGGGGCGAAAGAGGGCGCACAGCAGGGCGAAGGCGGCGAGCGCAAGGGCGAGGTGGAGGACACCGCCCCGGTGGAGCCGGATTACCTCTCCACCTTCGCGCTGGACGTCGACACCGCCTCGTACAGCTATGCGCGGCGCACGATCAATGACGGCAGGATGCCCGCCGCGGACACCGTGCGGCCGGAGGAGTTCGTCAACAGTTTCCGGCAGGGCTATCCGCAGCCCGAGGGCGACGGCTTCACGGTGACCGCGGACGGCGCGCGCACCGGCAGTGGGCAGTGGTCGCTGCTGCGGGTCGGGCTGGCCACCAAGGAAGAGCCTCCGGACGCCGCCGAACGGCGGGCACCCGCGGCACTCACCTTCGTCATCGACATATCCGGGTCGATGGACGAGCCCGGGCGCCTCGATCTCGTCAAGTCCTCGCTGCGGAAGGCGGTCGGGAAGCTGCGGGCGAAGGACTCGGTCTCACTGGTCACCTTCAGCGACGAGGCGACCACGGTGCTGCCGATGACGCGGCTGGACGGTGACGGGCCGCGTGACGACGTCCGCGACGCCGTCGACGGACTCGAACCGGCCGACAGCACAAACCTGGCAGCCGGGATGCGCAAGGGCTACGAGGAGGCGGTCGAAGGCAAGCGGAAGGGGGCGACCAACCGCGTCGTACTGCTCTCGGACGCGCTCGCCAACACCGGCGACACCTCGGCGGAGACCATCCTGGACCAGATCGCCACGCACCGTGCCGAACACGGCATCACCCTCTTCGGCGTCGGGGTCGGCAGCGATTACGGCGACTCGCTGATGGAACGCCTCACCAACAAGGGCGACGGACACACCACTTACGTCTCCACCGAAAAGGAGGCGCAGAAGGTGTTCGTCGACGAACTGCCCCGCAACATCGACCTGCGGGCCCGGGACGCCAAGGCGCAGGTGGCCTTCGATCCCTCGACCGTCGAGCAGTTCCGGCTCATCGGCTACGACAACCGGAAGGTGGCGGACGAGGACTTCCGCGACGACCGGGTCGACGGCGGCGAGATCGGCCCCGGACACACGGTGACCGCCCTGTACGCCGTACAGCTGAAAGAGGGTGCCTCCGGCAAGGTGGCCACCTCGACGGTCCGGTGGCTCGAACCGGACAGCCGCACGCCGCACGAGGAGTCGCGGACGGTCGGCACCGAGACGCTGCGCGGTGACCTGTGGGACGAGGCAGAGCCGAGGCTGCGGCTGACGGCCGTCGCCGCGTACTTCGCCGAGTCGCTGCGCGGGCGGGAGCACGGACTGCCGGACACGCCGACGCTCGGCCAACTGGCCGGATACGCCCGCGACATCGCCTCCCGGACCGAGGACAAGGCGGCCTCCCGGCTCGCGGACACCATCAGCCGGGCGGACGAACTGGGCTGACCGCGGGCTGACCTCGCCGGCTGTCACGCCGAGACGGACGTAGCCCGTGCCCCGGGGGGACGGGGCACGGGCTACGGGATCAGGCGACCCGGAGCGCTCGGGGTCAGAGCGCGAGCTGCTGGCCCGGGAGGATCAGGTCGGGGTCACCGCCGACTACCGACGTGTTGTCCTGGTAGAGCTGCTTCCAGGAGGTGTCGTGCGCCTCAGCGATCGTGCCCAGCGTGTCGCCGGACTTCACGGTGTAATCCCCGCCGTTGCCACCGGAGTTGCCGCCGAACTGCGAGGGCTGCTGCGCCGGCTGCGGGGTCTCCTGCTGGGGCTGCGGCTCCGGCTGGGGCGCCGCCTGCTTCTGGGGCTGGGACGGGGCAGGGGCCGGGGCCTCGCTCTGCGGCTGCTCGTCGCCGTTGCCGCCACCCTCCGTGCTGACGTCCGCCGACGGGCCGCCGGACGTCAGGCCACCGGCACTCGCACAACCCCAGGCGCCTGGGCCCTGCATGGCCAGCAACTTCTCGGCAGCGGCGATCTGCTGCTGCTTGGTCGCCTGGTCGGCGCGCGGGGCGTACTGCGTGCCCCCGGCGGCGGCCCAGCTGGACTGGGAGAACTGCAGACCGCCGTAGTAACCGTTGCCGGTGTTGATCGACCAGTCACCGCCGGACTCGCACTGGGCGACCTTCTCCCAGGTGTCCACCGAGGCAGCCTGGGCGCCCGTCGCGGAGAGCAGGGGAAGGGCCACGGCCGCACCGGTGACCCCGGCGAAGGTGGCTATGCGGGCCGACTTGTTGGGACGACGATGACGGCCACTACCGGAAAAGAGCATGACGTTCTTCCTCACCGACGCCTGCGAGGTGAGCTGTCGGACCCGGGCCGGATGAGTGCCCGTCCGTACGCGGCTGCGCACGATGTCGCCCCTAGGGGGTGTCTCCACCCCCGAGCCGCACCCCGGAGGGCGCGGCGCTCACGGTCCCGCCCGCGCAGGCGCATGCTCCCTGTCGCGGAGGAGGAACCGCTACGTGGTTCCCCCGCTCCTGCCATCGGCGCTTGCGCGTCGAATGCCCCCCTCGACCGCCGGCAGGATTCGGCGGGACGGCCCAGGGCGCCCGTCAGTTGACGGGCGATGCGACAGTACGCACACCCCTCGGGAAGGCACAAAGACCGGCATCCGCGATCCATCGGCTCAACCGGAGCGCGGGAACCGGCGTCCTCGCAGGTGGTGCCGTACACGGACGAATACGACAGCCGATATCCGCACCGGCCGGCGGGAGAGAAGCCTCACACGGTGGGGCTAGGGCGCGCCCTAGCCCCACCGGGTGCTGAACCCGACCCCAGTAGGGGGCACGTAGTACCGGGGTAGCTGGCGGCGGCTCCCCCCGGCCGTCTACGTTCGTAGGGGTCCAGCGCGGTGCGGCACCGGTCCGCGCACCACCGAGCACGCACTCAACACCGCACGTCATAGCAATCCGCATATGAAGGGGCCCGGAGAGTGGCTGAACAGCTGAACACCGTCGGAGCGGAGGACGCCACCGCTCCACCGGCGAGCGAGGAGGAGCAACGGGCACCCGTCGTCTCCGCGCAGGGCCTGACCGCGGCCCAGGTCGCCGAGCGGGTGGCGGCCGGGCAGGTGAACGACGTGCCGGTCCGCTCCAGCCGGAGCATCGGCGAGATCATCCGGGGAAACCTGTTCACCCGCATCAACGCGATCATGGGCGCCCTGTTCGTGATCATCATGGCCGTGGGCCCCGTGCAGGACGCGCTCTTCGGCGGGGTCATCCTGGCCAACACGCTGATCGGTGTCATCCAGGAGGTCCGCGCCAAGCGGACTCTGGACCAGCTGGCCATCGTCGGCGAGAGCCGCCCCATGGTCCGCCGCGACGGCGTGGCGGCCTCGCTCACCGCCGAGCAGATCGTCCTGGACGACCTCATCGAGCTGGGGCCCGGCGACAAGATAGCGGTCGACGGCGTGGTGGCCGAGGCCGCCGACCTGGAGGTCGACGAGTCGCTCCTCACCGGCGAGGCGGACCCGGTTCTCAAGCGGCCCGGCGACACCGTCATGTCGGGCAGTTTCGTGGTGGCCGGGGCGGGCGCGTTCTCCGCCACCCGGGTCGGCCGTGACGCCTACGCCGCCCGGCTCGCCGAAGAGGCGAGCAAGTTCACTCTGATCAGCTCCGAACTGCGCGGTGGCATCAACACCATCCTGAAGTTCGTCACCTACGCGATCATTCCGGCCGGCATCGCGCTGATCATCAGCCAGTTGACCGTGGGCAACGACGACGACATGGCCGAGGCCATCCGGCGGATGGTCGCCGGACTCGTGCCGATGGTGCCCGAAGGACTGGTGCTGCTCACCTCGGTGGCCTTCGCGGTCGGCGTCGTCAGACTGGGCAAGAAGCGCTGTCTGGTGCAGGAGCTGCCCGCGATCGAGGGCCTGGCCCGAGTGGACGTCGTCTGCCTGGACAAGACGGGCACGCTCACCGAGACCGCGATGGACGTCTCCGAGGTGCGGCTGCTCGCGCAGGACGCACCGGCCGAGGCCGTGCTCGGGGTGCTCGGCACGGCCGACGACCGGCCCAACGCCTCGATGCAGGCGATCATCGACGCGTATCCGGCACCGGAGGGCTGGGAGGTCCTCGACAGCTCCCCCTTCTCCTCCGCCCGCCGCTGGAGCGGCGCCATGCTCGCTGAGCCCGGCTCTGCTGAGCCGGTGCCCGGTCAGCCCGGACAGGGCGCAGGCGCCCGTACCGCCACCTGGCTGCTCGGCGCACCCGACGCGCTGCTCCCCCCCGGGCATCCGGTACTCACGGAGGTGGACGAGCACGGCGCCGCCGGACTGCGCGTCCTGCTCCTCGTCCGTACGGCCGCCACACTGCGTTCAGTCATGGAAGGGCTGCCGGATCCCGCCGCCGATGCGGCCGACGCACTGGAGCCCATCGCCCTGGTCGTCATCGAGCAGCGCATCCGCAAGGAAGCCCCCGCCACCCTGCGCTACTTCGCCGAGCAGGGTGTGCAGGCAAAGATAATCTCCGGAGACAACGCCCTCTCCGTCGGCGCCGTGGCCCGTGGCCTCGGCTTCCCCGGCGCCGAACACCCGGTCGACGCCCGCACACTGCCCGAGGATCCGGAGGAACTCGCGGATATCGCGGAGCGCACCTCCGTCTTCGGCCGGGTGGGGCCGCAGCAGAAGCGTGCGCTGGTGCAGGCGCTCCAGTCCCGTGGCCACACCGTGGCCATGACGGGCGACGGCGTCAACGACGTGCTGGCGCTGAAGGACTCCGACATCGGCGTCGCCATGGGCGCGGGCAGCCCGGCGACCCGCTCCGTCGCCCAACTCGTCCTGCTGGACAACAACTTCTCGGTCCTGCCGTCCGTGGTGGCCGAGGGGCGCCGTGTCATCGGCAACATCGAGCGCGTCGCGAACCTCTTCCTGACCAAGACCGTCTACTCGGTGCTGCTCGCGATCATGGTCGTGATCGCCCAGGTCCCCTATCCCTTCCTGCCCCGCCACCTCACCCTTGTCGGCTCGCTCTCCATAGGTATCCCGGCCTTCTTCCTGGCGCTCGCTCCGAACGCCGAGCGTGCCAGGACGGGCTTCGTCCGCCGGGTACTGCGCTTCGCCCTGCCGGCCGGCCTGTTGGCGGCGGTGGCGACGTTCGCCGCGTACCTGTACGCGCGGCACGTCTACGACGGCAACCTCGAAGCGGAGACCTCGGCGGCCACGCTGACACTGTTCCTGGTGGCGCTGTGGGCGCTCGCCATCATCGCCCGCCCCTACACCTGGTGGCGAATAGCCCTGGTGCTCACCATGGGCGCCGCCTTCGCAGTGGTGCTCGTGGTGCCGTTCGCGCAGGAGTTCTTCCAGCTCGAGCTCGTCGGTGTACGCGCCCCTTGGACTTCGGTGGCGATCGCGGCCGGGGCGGGGCTCCTGCTGGAGGTCACCTGGGCCGTGCTCCGCCGCCGTACGACGAAAACGGATGCGCTCATCGGCGCCTGAAAGCGGGCGAGGGACCGCCGCGCGCTGCCCACCATGGCGTTCGCGGCGGTCAGCGGGGGCACGCATGCGCATCCGCAAGACCTCGTCGAGATTTCTGCAAGAAGTCTGCGACAGCCCACGGGCACACACCCCACGGATGAAACACACCGACATTCATGGGGGAAGTCTGTGTCTCCAGTAAGTGGGATGAACAAGCCGGCTGTCGTTCAGCAGGGCCAGTGGGTGACGGCGTCGGGGTGCAAGAGCATCCTCGTCGTCATCCACACCCTTACCTACGCACAGCGGTTGCGTGAGGTGTTTTCGCTCGTCCGGGGGGACAGGCGGATCCAGGTGGTGTTCGCGCTCGCGCCGCACGCCTTCAGTGACGGAGCGGGCGACTACCTGCGGGCCCGGGGGATCACCGTGATCCCCTGGGAGCTCGCGGTCCGCTCCGAGTTCGACCTCGCGCTCGCGGCGGGATCCCGGGGCATCGAGCAGGTGCGGGCCCCGCTGATCCGCCTGTCGCACGGCGCGGGGCAGATCAAGCTGCTCCGCACCCCGACCGGTCCGGGTCCGGCGGAGCTGCCCCGTACCCCGGGCATGGTGAGCCGACAGCATCTGATGAGCGACGGACGGGTCATACCGGCCGCCGTCGCCTTCGCGCACGACGAGGATCTGGCTCAGCTCGCCGTGGGCTGCCCGGAGGCGCTGCCCGTGGCCACGGTGGTGGGCGACCCCTGCCACGACCGCATCGTGGCGAGCCTGGCGCGGCGCGAGGAATACCGGCGGGCCCTGGGCCTGACGCAGGGGCAGCGGCTCGTGGTGGTCCCCTCCACCTGGGGGCCGTCCTCGGCCTTCGGGAAGCTGGAGACGCTGCTGCCCCGGCTGCTGGCCGAACTGCCGCCGGACGAGTACCGGGTCGCCGCCCTGCTGCATCCCAACGTCTGGTCCGGCCACGGCGGATGGCAGGTACGGGGCTGGCTGTCGGGCTGCCTGCGCCGCGGACTGGCACTGGTGCCACCGGAGTCGGACTGGCAGGGCCTGCTGATCGCGGCGGACCGGATCATCGGTGACCACGGCTCCGTCACCGCCTATGGCGCGCTGACGGGAGCACCGATCCTGCTGGCCTGCTATCCGCACACCGAGGTCTCCACGACCTCACCCGCCGCCCTGCTGGCCGCCGCGTCCTGCGCGCTCGATCCGGTGCACCCGCTGCGGGAACAGCTGGACTTCGCCGCGGCGGAGCGTAGGCCGCAGGACTACGCGCGGGTCTGCGCCAGGCTGTCCTCTGCGCCGGGCGACTTCGCGCGGCGCATGCGCAAGCTGATCTACCGGCTGCTGGAGCTGGGGGAGCCCGCATACGCGGCGGAGACGGAGCCGGTGCCACTGCCCGCACCGCTGGACTCCTGCGGGGAACGGGACTGGGGGGTGCCGGCATGAGCGGCTGGTTCGCGCAGGTGCGGCTGAGCGGGGCCCCGGCAGGAGCCGGTGCCTGCGCGGGTGCCGTTCCTCCCCGCCGTCCCCTCGCCGGACGGGCGAACCGGCGGACGCTGCTGGCGCGTACGGACGGCGCGGCGTGGTGCGCCACGGTCCGCCCCCTCGGGGTGCCGTGGGCGCCCTATACGGGCACGGTGCCGCAGTCCTCCGGTGACCATGACCGGTGGAGCGGCGATGTGCATCTGTGGGCGGAGCCCGGCACGGGCGGCGGCGACCGCTGGGCGGAGAGCGCCGACGTCCTTCACGCGGCGCTTCCCGCCCTGCCCCGCCAGGCCGGTCCCCGCGCCCAGGCGCTGCTGGCCGGCTATCCGGGCGCTCTGCTGGCCTCGGTCGGACTGCTGCGGGACGGCGGCTGCCTGACATGGTGCCGGGCCGGATGGTCGCTGCTGGCACGGCCCGTGCCGGGGGCGGCGCTCACCCGTGACCAGCGGGTCTGCCTGGTCTCCTTCCTGCACGCCTGGCTGGCGGGCGGACGCGCGGTGGCCTCGCTGCGCAGCCTCTCCCTGAGCGGCCGAAGTGACGTCCGTGCTGAAGGCTGTGCTGACGGCCGGGCCGGGCGCGGCAGCCGTCCGGCGGCCGGAACGACGGTGGCCGGACACACGGAGGTTTCGCTGGCGTACCGGAAGAGCTGAGCCCCCGCCCCGCCGGGCAAAGCACCGCGCCGGGCGGCCAACCGACCGGATGCGGCGGTCACAACCCCCGCATCCGGTCCACCAGCCGCTCGGCGTCGGCCGGACTGATCGACCGGAGGATCTCCAGGGCACGCCCGTAGTACTCTTGCGCCGTTTCCGGATCCCCGGCCCGCTCCGCCGCCTGTCCGAGCATCTCGCAGGTGCGGGCCTGCCAGTGCGCCGAACCGGATGCCTCGAACTGCTCCAGCGCCTCCCGTAGTTGCGCACTGCCCGTCCTGTAGGCGCCGTCCCGCACCTGCGCCTGGCCGAGGAGGGCGAGTGCACGGGCCCCGTCGTAGGCGTCCTGCTGCGTGATCAGGGTGCTGTGAGCCTGCTCCAGCTGACCGATCGCCGTGGAGAGCTCCCCGGCCGCCAGGGCGGTCTCGCCCAGGGACAGCCGGGACAGCGCGACACCCCGCTCGTAACCGATGCTCTGCCTCAGCCGCAGTGCCTGTGCGAAGTGCTCGCGGGCCGAGGAGAGTTCGCCGCTCTGGAGCTGTGCGTGCCCGAGACCGTTGCGCGCCTGCGCCTGCTGCCTCAGATCGCCGTCCTCGGTCGCGCAGCGCAGGGCCTGCCGGTACCACTCGGCCGCCTCGCGGTGGCGGCCCGCGTTGCGCAGTCCGTTCCCGCCCGAGGTGAGCATCCGGTTCTCGCCGTCGCGGTCGCTTGTACGGCGCGCCGCCTCAAGCCCGAGCGCGTGGGCCTCGATCCACAGCTCGGCGGGGCGGAGCCGCAGGAAGAGCGGCCACATGGCGTCCACCAGCTGCCAGCACGAGGCGTGCCACCCGGAGTCGCTGCTGTGCCGCACGGCGGCCATCAGCGTGTCCCGGTGCCCGTCGAGCCAGGCCAGGGCCTCCGCGTCGCCCGCGAACGACACCGGTGTCTCCGGGCGGTGCTCGTAGGTGCGGGCAAGGTTGCGGTGGCTGGGGGAGAGGATCGCCTCGGCTGCCGTCGCACCGGCCAGGCACCAGTCCACGAAGCGACGCAGCACGGTCTGCCGGTCCTCGCGCGCGCCGCGGTGGCGGGCATGCTGACGGACCAGGTCGTGGAAGCCGTAGCGATCGTCGCCCGCGTCCTCCAGAAGGCTGGTCTGGATCAGTGTGTCCAGCAGCTGGTCCGCCGACTGAGCCGGAAGGGCACAGACGGCCGCGAGCATTCCGCTGTCGACGGAGCGTGCGGGCAGCAGCCCGATGCATCGGTAGGCGTACGCCGCACCCTTCGGCAGCAGGTCGTAGGACTGGTCCAGCGCGGTGCGTACCGCGGCGTCTCCGTCGACTTGGAGGGCCTCCAGCGGGCCGGTGGCGGAGAGGGCCTCGGCGAGCGCGGCCACCGGGCGACGAGGTCGCGCGGCGAGCTGCGCCGCGGCCAGGCACACGGCCAGCGGCAGATGTGCGCACTGGGCGGCCACCCGCCGCGCGGCTTGCGGGTCCTGCTCGACCCGGCTGCGACCACCCCCGCGGGCGAGCAGTTCGACGGCGTCACCGGCGGCCAGTACCCGCACCGGATGGAGGACGGCACCGTCACTGACGAGCCCGGCCAGATGGCGTCGGCTGGTCACCACCGTCACGCTGCCGGGCCCACTGGGCAGCAGCGGCCGTACTTGCGCGGCGGTGAACGCGTCGTCGAGGAGCAAAGCGAGCCGCCGGCGTGCGGTGACCGTACGCCACAGGGCCACCTGTTCGGCGAAGTCGGCGGGCACGCTGCCGGAGCCCAGGGCGCGCAGGAAGCGCTCCAGCACCGAACTGGGCGGCAGGGCGTCCGAGGGCGCGTTGCCGCGCAGGTCCACATACAGCTGACCGTCCGGGAAGGTTTCCGCACCCTGCCGCAGCCACCATGAGGCCAGCGTGGACTTTCCCACCCCGGCCGGGCCGGTGACGACCACCAACTGCGGAGCGGCGGAGGGGGAGATGTCGCGCAGGTCCCCCAGGGCGTGCAGATCCTCGGTCCGGCCGACGAAGGCGCCCGGCGGAGGCGGGAGCTGGCGCGGGACCGGCGGGAGGTCCAGCGGCGCGGGGTGGAAGTGGATTCCGCCGTGCACGTCCCGTGCCTGCACCGTCGGCCCCTCCAGGCGTGCACCGCCGCCGACGCTGTTGACATGCCCGGATCCCGCAGGCGCCGGGCGCGGACTTCCGGCGTGCGGTGCATAATCCGCGCACCACCGCCGTAACCCGCGCGACAGAGCCGCGTCATGGGCTGCACGGAGCGACAGTGCGGTGGCCAGTCGGCCGAGGGACAACGGTGCGCGATCGTCGCACGCGGCACGCCATTCGGCGGCGACCCCAGGGTCGGTATTGATCACCGAACGCAAGATCCCCTCCAACTCAGGCCAGGGATCTGACAAGGAACCTGTCAAAGGTTCCGAGCTATTCGCGCTACTGGCGGCAATCATGGCCGAAAGCAAGACATTGCTCAGATCCTCATCCCCCATGCTCCCTTCATGCCCCATTTGTATCGCCGTTGCACATGAGGCGCGCAACTGCCCCACTTTTCTTGGTACTCTGGCTATCCGCAGGCTGTGGAACCAGTCGGAAGAAGGCGGCGCGAAGCAGCCGGATCCGGCCTCATTCTGCGATTGTTCTGGTCACTCTCGCTCAGCTGAGGCAATCTTGTGTTCGCGGAAGGCCTATCCGGCGGGAGGCGCTGGTGAAGCTCCGGATACGCATGTTCGGACCAGTGGAGTTGCGTTCGGGCGAGCGGCACCGCGTCCTCGGTTCCTCCAAGGAGGGGCTGACCCTTGCCGGTCTCGCCTGGGATATCGGCAAGGCGGTCAATGTCGACACCCTGGTCGGCAGGGTCTGGGACCTGCCGCCCAGCAGGCCGGTCGCGAACCTGCACACCTATGTGTCCCGCCTCCGGCACACCCTCCGCACCGTCGGCGGTGACGACGCCCCGGTGGTCGCCGGAAGCGCCCGTACGTACGCGCTCAACGCCCCGGCCGACGCGGTGGATCTGCACCGTTACACCGCCCACATCGACCGCGCCCGGACCCTGCACGACGACGGCCGCAGTCACGACGCGCTGGGCGTGCTCACAGAGGCGGCCGCCCTGTGGAGCGGCGAGCCGCTGGCCGGGTCCCCTGGCATGTGGGCGGAGCGGATACGCGGGGTTCTCGCGGACCGCCGTTTCGAGGCGTCGCTGCTGCGCGCCGAGATCGCGGTACAACTGGGGCGCTACAGCGAGGCCATCGCCGAACTGGCGCCGCTGGCCGAGCGGCACTCCGGCCACGAGCCGCTCGTCGAGCACTTCGCGCTGGCGCTCTACGCGGGCGGACGGGTCGAGGAGGCGGCGCGCGTCATGCAGCGCGCGTTGCGGCAGATGGCGGCGGACCACGGAATCGACGCGGGGGCCCGGCTGCGCCGGGTGCACGACGGCATCCTGAACCGCGCACCGGTCGGCGAACTCCTGCCCGCGCAGCCCGTCCGGATGCGCGAACCGGCCGCCCCCGTGCCGGACTCCCTGCCGAGCGACGTCCCCTGGGTGGGAAGGCAGGAGGAACTGCGCCGGCTGACCGAGGGCGCGGGTGAGCCCGGCGCACGTCCCACGGGTGCCGCATTGGTGCGTACCATTGACGGAATGGGCGCGGTCGGCAAGACCGCACTCGCGGTGCACGCCGCACACAGCGTCCGCGAACACTTCCCGGACGGTCGCGTCTTCCTCGACCTGCGGGCGCACGCCACGTTCCAGGAGCCGTTGGGGGCGGCGGCCGCGCTCACCGAACTGCTGCGCGAGCTGGGCACCTCCAGGAGTGAGATCCCGCAGAGCGTCGAGGAGCTCGTCACCCTGTGGCGTACGACGATGGCGACCCGCCGCGCACTGATCGTCCTGGACGACGCGGTCGACACGGAGCAGGTGAGACCGCTGCTGCCGGGCTCCTCGCCCTCCATGATCATCATCACCAGCCGCCGCCGTCTCACCGGCCTCCCGCATGCGCGCAGCCTCTCGCTGGAAATCCTCCCGCAGCAGGAATCCCTCGCCCTCTTCCACGAGCGAGTCGGGACGCACCCCACCTCGCCCGACGCCGACGCGGCCGAGATCGTACGATTCTGCGCGGGGATTCCACTCGCCGTCATCATGGCCGCGGGCCGCCTGCAATCCCGCCCCTCCTGGAGCACGGCGGACCTCTACCGGCGCATGGCGGAGAAGCCCACCCGCCTTCCCGAGATGAGAGACGGCCCACACCAGCTGAGGAACTCCTTCGCCCTCTCCTATCGGGATCTCACCCCCGCGCAGCAACTGGTGTTCCGCCGCCTCGGGCTCCACCTCGGCTCCGAATTCGGCACGGCGGCGGCGACCGCCCTCTCGGGCCTCTCCACGGAGGAGACCGAAAGCGCACTGGAAGAACTCCTCGCCTGCCATCTCCTCACGGAACCAAGGGCGCACAGATTCCGACTGCACGACCTCGTACGTGAATTCGCCCTGAGCGAGGCGGAAGCGGAGCCCGCGGCAGAGCGGCAGCAGTCCGTCCAGCGCCTCCTGGACATGTACCTCCACGCGGCAGATCTCGCGGACCGCGAGGCCTACCCCCAACGCATGCGCATGTCCGTCCCCGGCGCCTCCCCCGAAACGGCCCGCCTCTGGGACGAGGGCAGCGCCCACATCTGGTTCACCACGGAGGGATCCAACCTCCTCGCCGCCCTCACCTACACCCGCGACCACGGGTCCGCCCGCGAACTCGCCTGCTTCATACACGTCCTCACCGGCTACATGGACGCGGAGGGGTATCTCAGGACGGCGGGCCCGCTCATGGAGAGGGCGCTGGAGCACTGGAGCGAGGAGGGGGACACCACGGCCGAGGCTTACGCTCTGCTCGATTTCAACACCGCTCTCGCCCACGCGGGGGACTCCGCGGCTGCGGTGAGTGCATGCGAAAAGGTGTACGAAATATCCCGGGCGGTGAGTGACGGCGGTCTGTCTGCCGAGGCCCTCTACCAGATGTCCATGTCGTACTGGCGCACTGGGAGATACCGGGAATCGCTGCGCTGCGGGCAGGAATGCCTCGCTCTTCGCATGCAGGGATCGAGCGAGTTCCACCAGGCCAGGAGTCTCAATCTGATCGGCATATCCCAGCTCCATCTGGGGTCGTATCAGGAGGCGGTCGGAAACTTCACGGAGGCACTTGCCAAGTACAAATGCGCCGGGAACATGACTGGTGAGTTCATGGTGGTGAACAACCTTGCCGAGCTTCATGCGAAGCTGTCCAACACCATGGAGGCCGAGCGCATGTACCGTCAGGCCATCGAGCTTGCCCGCGTGATGGGCAGTCGTACGGATTCAGCCGTACTGAGGATGAATCTCGCAAGTGTTCTTCTGCTCTCGGGGCAGTCGGCAGAAGCCCTGCGCCTGCATCAGGAAGCGTTGCTGGTCTTCCGCAGCACGAACGACACACTCCACGAGGCAGTGAGCTTGAACGGCGTGGGGATGGCACTGCAGGCAGTCGGGCGCAGCGAGGAAGCCCTTGGCTACCACCGTGCGTCGCTGGACCTTGCCAATCGGATCAGCGCTGCCCGGGAGCGGGTCCAGGCGCTGCGTCAACTCGGCGCTGCCGAGTACCGCACCGGCCGAATCGAAGAAGCGCACGGGCACCTCACAGTCAGCCTGGCGAGCGCTCGACAGATGGACGCGCCGGACGAGGAGGCTGAGACTCTCAAGGTCCTGGCAGACCTCGCCCGTCACGATCGCCGGAATCCCCGGGGCCCGGGTGAGGTGAGGCATTCCTTTGGAGCCCCCGAATGCACGGAACGTGAGAGCAACGATTTCGCGAAACCTGAACGGGGTCAGGGGCAGCCGTAGGGTTGGCATCCTGGGTGCACGGATTGGATGAATGAGCCACGGAGATTGGTGGCTCTGTTCTGATTTGCCTTCTGGCTCGGCCGCGTGATCAGATTCTCGGGAACGATCATTCGCGCCGTGCGCGCGCCTCCGTCACTGTTAGGTGCGCGCTTCCCAAGGAGCAGAGAATGCCCAATTGCTATGCACGTTTTCTCAAGCGTACCGCGACCGTCGCCGTGGTTGCCATCGCTTCCCTGGCGGCAGTAGCAGCGGCCTCACCGGCCGAGGCAGCGACCCCGATAACCATGATATGCATGGCGAAATAAAGGCGGGCCCTCCACACCCTGATATGGGAACCGGTACGCGTAGTGGACGGGCACGGCGGGACCGCCGTGCCCGTCAGGGCTGTCATCGCGGTGGTGCGGGGCGGCGACCAGGAACTCGCAGCCCCGCCGGGGCGGCGATTAACGCTTCTGATCGGTTCTGTTCACCTCGTCTGCGACTCATTGCCATGAGTGATTGAAGGGGCTTCAGTGGCTGGCACCTCCGCGCCAAGGAGGCTCCTGCCCCTTCTCAGAGGAGAGCCGTGCCTCAGTTTCCCGCGCCTCCGAGCCGACGCCGCGGCGCCTGCCCCGATCGTCTCGGCAAAACCCGTCACCGCTCCACCCGTCGTGTGCTGGCGGCGGCGTTGACCGCCCTGGTCGCCGTTCCTCTGGGCATCCTGTCCAGTGCGCCACCGGCCGCCGCAGAGCCCGGTGACACCAACGCGGCCCAGTTCAAGGGCGTGAACTGGGCCCGTCCGGGCGACAACTTCGTCGACGGCCCGGTCGTCCCCGAGGGCCTGAACGTCTCCGACAGCTACGCGACGGTGAAGGCCAAGGCCACCAGCATCTACGCCGGTTTCGAGCGAACCGCCGGCGCTGACACCGTGCGGCTGCCGGTCAACACCCACTCCGTCCCCGGAACTCCGTGGGGAGACGCGTACGCGGGCGCCGTGGACGCCGCGACCGCCAAGGGCTTCAAGGTGATCCTCTCCTACTGGGAGGACGAGGCGTCCACCGGTGGCCGGATCACCGACCGGGACGCCTTCAACTCGATGTGGAACTCCGCCGTCGCCAAGTACGGCTCCAACTCCCAGGTCTACTTCGAACCGATGAACGAGCCCCACGGCTACACGGCCGCCGAGTGGGCCGATGTCGCCGCCGCCTGGATAGGCGACCGTCCCTCGGTTCCCAAGGACCGGATCATCGTCAGCGGCAGCGGCTACAACGGCGAGGTCACCTCTGTGTGCGCCGACGACCGCCTGAACGGGACCCATCTGTCCCTCCACCTGTACGCCTTCCAGTTCGGCCCCAAGACCTACGACGAGTGGGTCAGCGAATTCAGGAAGCGGATAGGTTCCTGCGGCGCGCGCACCGTGCTGGACGAGTTCGGCGCACCCATGGACGACGGCCGGAACTACAACGACGCAGCCAGCAGCGACAACTTCGTCCGCTATCTGCGCGCCGCCACCGACACCGTCCGCTCCCTCGGCATGGGCGCGGTCTACTGGCCGGGGCTAGGCGGCAAGCACACGAACCGACCGAACCACGACTGGTACTCCCTCTACGCCCTCGAAGGCAGCGGCAACGAGCTCACGACGCGCGTCCGCAACACCACGGCGATCGATCGACTCGCATTCGCCTGGGGCGCCGGGTCCGGATCACCTACCACCGCATTGCGGAGCGCCGGTACGCAGAGCTGCCTGGACGTCCCCGGTGGTACCCACGACAACCACACACAGCTTCAGGCACATGCCTGCAACGGCGGGGAGAACCAGCAGTGGACCAGAACGGCGACGGGACAGATCACCGTATACGGCGGTGAGAAGTGCCTGGACGCCCTGGGCCAGGGCACGGTGAACGGCACGAAGGTCGGCATCTACGACTGCAACGGCGGGGAGAACCAGAAGTGGGCCTTCTACTCCGACGGCACGATTCGCGGGGCACAGTCCGGTCTCTGCCTGGACGTCAGTGGAGACACGTCCAAGGTTCAGCTCTACTCCTGCTGGGGCGGCAGTAACCAGCAGTGGCACCTCGCCTGACACGGTCCGGGCCCCGGATCAGTCGACGGAAAAGCCAGATCCTTCCTTGGAGCGTGGTTACTTCGTCGACTGATCGGGGGCATGGCGTCGGGACGGGCGCGACACGTGAGGGTGGTTCTGCGTGACCTACGGGCGCGGGCGGAGATAGACGGGCTGAGGTGGTTTCCGCCCGGAGGCCGGAGATGAGGGTGAAGCGATGAGGCACAGGAAAGCCAGTGGAACCTTGCGCCGCGTGGTGGGTGTGGGCGTGCTCGTGGGGATTGTTGGGCTGCTCGGTGCAGGTACGGCACATGCGGATGAATACCATAAGAACGCGCACAATGGGTCAAGGTTCACGGTGGTGCACGTCGGCCAGGTGGATGACCCCATGGAGGACGTGCTGGAGCACACTCTCGTGTTCGGGGACGGCTACACCTGGGACTGAGGCGGCATTCTCCGCAGCGATTCACACCGTGACGGCGGGAATCCCCCTCCGGCGGGTAATGCGCGCCCCGGTCGCGTGGTGCGGCCGGGGCGCGCACACCCATACGCCCGCCGCCCCCGCTGCTGTGGCCCGAACGATGGCGCGAATCTACCCATGGGCGCGTTGCCGTGCGTAACTGTCGGATCTACACTGCGTGTCAGGATTTGTGCGCGACCGACGAGAGTGGGGGCGGAGACATGGCTCGTGCCTGGAAGGCCGATCCGACCGCGTTATTCGTGCGGCGACTGGGAAAGTCGGCCGAAGAATTAGGCAAGACGGATGGTCACGACGAGTGCCCGGATATCTGGCAGCTCGACAACGGCGATATCGCCGTGATCGGGAAGGACCTGACGGCCACCTATCGATCGCAGCTGCCGAAGGGCGTGGCCCTCGCCGCCGACGAGCGGCTGGTGATCATCCCCGGGATCATGCTCAGTTCGGCTAAGGAAGATATACCCGATGCTTGACCTACGCGCCCCCCTCCTGCCGCCTGACCAGGGAGAGCGACTCGTCCGGGAAGCCTACAAGCGCGACTTCCGGTTACGTGACGCTCAGATCCGCGACGGTGCCTCCTGGAAACTGGAGCGGCGGCAGCACTTCCAGGAGCAGGGCAGCGCCAGTTGGGAAGCAATGCGGCGAGGGGACTGGGAAGAATCGCTGCGGCTTCTGGAAGAGAGGCGCCCAGCTCTGCTGGAGGCTGCCCGGGCGGACGAGCGGCGCGGCTACGTGTTCCACCGGGTACGTATTGTGCAGAATCCGCTGACTCCCTATATGCAGTGGCAGTTGCATTCTCTCAGGCTGCGCGCGGAATGCGGCGAGATGATTCGCGTGGTCCGGCTGGAGGAGGTGTCCGTCTCGGATAATCCCGACCCACTGCCCGAAGTGGTTATTCTCGGCGGCCACACCCTGTACCGCGTCCTCTACGACGAGGCCGGGGTGCCGGGCGGGGCTGTCCGCTATACCGCCCCGGAAACTGTGACGCGTTGGGAGCTCTACGTGAAAGCGCTCCACCGGGCGGGTGAAGAGGTGCGGAGCTTCTTCGACCGTGAGGTGGCACCACTGCCTCCACCCGAAGTGACGGGACAGCAGGGCACGCCTGCACCAGCACTGCCGGCGAATGCGCAGGCGAGTACGGCGGAGACGGAGTAGGCCATCAAGGAGCGCAGCGGAGATGAGGAGCGGGCCGACGGATCGAGGAACGATCTGTCGGGTAGCTCGCGTGATGTCATACAGGCGGGGAGTGTCAGCGGAGGGATTCACTTTCACGAACGGGAGGCGGCCTCCGAGGAAGGACGGAAAGGCCCTGGCGGCCCCACACCGCGACAACTCCCCAGTGACGTCAGCGGATTCGTCAACCGTACCGAGGAACTCGACCGGCTGAACGCCGTGCTGGTCGGTGCGGACGGTGATCCGCTGGTCATTTCGGTATGCGTGATAGCGGGTACGGCGGGGGTCGGAAAGACCTCACTCGCGCTGCGCTGGGCGCACCAGGTGCGCGACCGCTTTCCGGACGGGCAGCTCTATGTCAATCTGCGGGGTTACGACCCGGGGGAGCCGGTCGCCGCGCGCGACGCCCTGCACCGCTTTCTGACCGCCCTCGGTGTCCCGGCCGGTTCCGTGCCGCAGGATCTGGACGCCGCCGCGGCGCAGTACCGTTCGCTGCTCGCCGACCGCAGGTTTCTTGTCGTACTGGACAACGCGGCGACGGTCGGCCAGGTCCGCCCGTTGCTGCCCGGCAGCGGGCAGTGCCTGGCGGTCGTCACGAGCAGGAGCATGCTCTCCGGCCTCGTGGTCCGGGACGGCGCCCGCCGGGTGACGCTGGGCACGCTTCCGCAGCCGGAGGCCGTTGCCCTGCTGCGCGCCGTCACCGCCGGATACCGGCCCGAGGACGACCTCGACAAGCTGACCGAACTGGCCGGGTTGTGCGCCCGCCTGCCCCTGGCCCTGCGCATCGCCGCCGAACGCGCGGCCAGCCACCCGCACATGCGGCTGGACGACCTGATCGCCGACCTGCGGGACGAATCCGCCCTGTGGGACGCCCTGAGCACCGGAGACGACGAGGAGGCCGAGGCGGTTCGTACGGTGTTCGCCTGGTCCTACCGGGCGCTGCCGGACCGTGCCGCCCGGCTGTTCCGGTTGCTGGGGCTGCATCCGGGGCCCGAGTTCGGCCTGTACGCGGCCGCCGCGCTTGCCCAGATGA
The DNA here is from genome assembly GCF_025165795.1 of Streptomyces gossypii. GTDB lineage: Bacteria > Actinomycetota > Actinomycetes > Streptomycetales > Streptomycetaceae > Streptomyces > Streptomyces gossypii. Next base: position 91,188 of record NZ_JAJAGO010000006.1, on the reverse strand, counting down.
CGCCCGCCCGCACCCGGCAGCTGCTGGATTCGCTGGTGGGTGCCCATCTGGTGGAGCAGATCGCCCCTGACCGGTACCAGTTCCACGACCTGCTGCGCGCCTATGCGACGGACCAGGCCCAGCACGAGGAGCCGGAGGAGAGCCGGGCGGCGGCGCTGGGCCGCGTACTGGAGTGGTATCTGCACACCGCCGACGCCGCACAGGGCTGGCTGAGCCCCGCCGAGGAGCGCCTCACGCTCACCCCGCCGGGCGAGGGGGTGCGTCCGCTGGCCTTCGCCGACTACGACGCGGCCGTGGACTGGTCCGAGCGGGAGAACGCCAACCTGCTGCGGGCGGTGCGCAGCGCCGTCGACGCCGGAGACGACCGGCTGGCCTGGCAGTTGTCCGCGGTCCTGTGGTGGGCGCAGTCGCCGTCCGCGCCGGTCGCCGAGTGGCTGGAGGCGGGCCGCGTCGGCCTGGCCGCCGCACGACGGTCGGGCGAGGGGCGTGCGGAGGGGCTGCTGCTCACCGGTCTGGGGATGGGGCACACCCGGATCAACGAACTGGCCGAGAGCCTTGAATGCCACCGGCGTGCGCGGGAGATATGGCGCGAGTCGGGTGACCGGCTCGGCGAGGCGCACTCGCTGAATCTGATGGGGTTGATCCACCTGCGAAGGAGGCAGCTGGCGGACGCCGCGCTCCACTTCGAGCAGGCCATCGAAGTGTTCCGTGCGCAGCGCTCCGAGCACTGGGAAGCGACCACGCTGTCCAACCTCGCCGGTACGCACTACCGCGCCGGACGCCTGCCGGAGGCCCGGGCCGCGGTGGAGCAGGCGCTCGCGGCGCACCGCGCGCTCGGCAATCAGCGCGGCGAGGGCAATGTGCTGCGCATACTCAGTGATCTCGAACGGGAGCGGGGCGAGCCGGAGAAGGCGCTGAAGTCGGCGCAGGCGGCGCTGGATATCGCGCTTGGTCTGCGTGATCAGCGGCTGGAGGGGTTCTGGCTGCTCACTCTGGCTGACGCTCAGGGGGCCGAGGGGCGCTTCGAGGAGGCACTGGTCTCCGCTCAGCGCTCCGCCATGCTCCACCGCAGGCTGGGGGACCGGAGCCGGGAGGCCCTGGCCTGGCAGGGCGCGGGTGCGGCGTTCGGCGCGTGTGAACGGCACGCGGAGGCGGCGGACTTCCACCGGCGCGCCGTGTCCGTCCACCGTGAGCTGGGTGACGGCTGGCATGAGGCGCTGGCCCTGGAGAGCCTGGGTGTGGAGCTGCTGTCTGCGGAGTCGCTGGTGTCTGGGGAGGCGCGGTCGTCTGCGGAGAGCCGGGCGGCGGCGCTGGAGCACTGGGCGGGGGCTCTGGAGCTTCTCGGCGAGTATGACGATCCGCGTGCGGCGGCGGTGCGTGAGCGGATCGAGGGCCGGGTGGCGCGGGCGAGGTGAGTGAGGGGCGCCGCCGTGGTGGCGGTCGGTGTCCGATGGCATGGGTGACCGGCCGATCCTCGTCCGCCGGTCACTCGTTACACAGGGCGACGATCGACGGAGCCAGTGCCGAGGAGCCCTCCCATGCCCCCATCCATGAGCCGCCGCAATCTCATCTGGGCCTCTGCCGTCTCCGCCTCGGCAGCCGCCGTGGCCTCCTCCTCCCCGCGGCCTCCCTCCGGTGCTGCGCACGGTGCCGCACACGGCGCTGCGTACGAGGCCGCGCATGTCGCTTCGCACACCGCCCCGCACGCCGCCGCCCGGGACTCCCGGACCGAGCGCCGGGTGCGGGAGTTGCTGGCGGGGATGACCGTCGCCGAGAAGCTGGGCCAGCTCCAGCAGCTGCCCTGGACGGACGAGACGGGTCCGGGCGGTGCCGACGCCGGGGAGACCGAGCGGAAGGCGCGCGAGGGTCTGCTGGGCTCCGTGCTGAACCTCCACGGCGCCAGGGCCACCAACGCGCTCCAGCGGATCGCCGTGGAGGAGTCGCGGCTCGGGATTCCGCTGGTCTTCGGCCTGGATGTGATCCACGGCTTCTGGACGACCTTCCCGATCCCGCTGGCGGCCGCCGCCTCCTTCGACCCCGGCCTGGTACGGACGGAGGCCGGGATCTCCGCCCGGGAGGCCCGTTCGAACGGGGTGCACTGGACGTTCGCCCCGATGATGGACGTCACCCGTGAACCGCGCTGGGGCCGGATCGCCGAGGGCAGCGGCGAAGACCCGTACCTGACCGCCGAGTTCGCGGCGGCCAAGGTCCGGGGCTACCAGGGCGGCCAGGGCGATGAGGGCCGGGGAGACCTCGCCTCCCGGAGACGGCTGGCCGCCTGCGCCAAGCACTTCGTCGGTTACGGCGGCGCCGAGGGCGGTCGCGACTACAACACCGTGGACGTCTCCGAGCAGCGGCTGCGCAATGTCTTTCTGCCGCCGTTCAAGGCGTCGGTCGATTCCGGTGCCGCCACCGTCATGGCCTCCTTCAACACCCTCAGCGGTGTCCCGGCGCACGGCGACGCGCACACTCTGACGGACATCCTGAAGACGGAGTGGGACTTCGACGGAGTCGTCGTGAGCGACTGGACGGGCATCGCCGAACTGATTCCGCACGGCTTCGCCGCCGATGGTGAGGAAGCCGCCCGGCTCGCCCTCAACGCGGGCGTCGACATGGAGATGACCAGCACCCTGCTGGCGGAGCACGGTGAGAAGCTGGTCGGCAGCGGTGCGATCCCGCGCGGGCGGCTGGACGACGCGGTGGCCCGGGTGCTGCGGCTCAAGTTCCGCCTGGGGCTCTTCGAGGATCCGTATGCCGCCGGCGAGCAGGAGATCACCGGTCCGACGGGGAAGAGCCGGGCCGCCGCCCGTGAGGCTGCCGCCCGCTCCATGGTGCTGCTGAAGAACACCGGCGGGGTGCTGCCGCTGGCCCGTACCGTCGGATCTCTCGCCCTGGTGGGTCCGTTCGCCGACTCCGACGATCTGCTCGGCGCCTGGTCCTTCCCCGGCGCCGAGCAGCGCTACCGCTCGGTCACGGTCCTGGAGGCGGTACGGGAGGCGCTCCCGGACGCCGAGATCAACCATGCGGCAGGTACCGATGCCGCGGGTGAGGGGACGGAGGGGATCGCGGAGGCGGTCGCGGCGGCCGAGGCGGCGGAAGTGACCGTGGTGGTGGTCGGCGAGGCCCCCGCGCTCTCCGGCGAGGCGGCCTCGCGCAGCGACCTCAGCCTGCCGGGTGCGCAGGAGTCACTGATCGAGGCGATCGGCGCGACCGGAAAGCCGTACGCCGTGGTCCTGGTCAACGGACGCCCGCTGGTACTGGGCGACTGGCTGGAGAGGGCTCCGGCCGTCCTGGAGGCGTGGCACGGCGGCATCGAGGCCGGGAACGCCCTCGCGGACGTGCTGTTCGGCGAGGTCGCCCCGGGCGGCAAACTGCCGGTGTCCTTCCCGCGCGACGCCGGTCAGGTGCCGGTCTACTACAGCCACGAGAACACCGGCCGCCCGTACGGCAAGGACGGCAAGGACGACAAGTACACCTCCAAGTATCTGGACCTGCCGCACGGGCCGCGCTTCCCCTTCGGCCATGGGCTGAGCTACACCCGCTTCGAGACCGGCAGACCGCGGCTCACACCGGAGCGGATCTCCGCGTCCGCACTGCGCGAGGGCGCCACGGTGGAGGTAGCGGTCGTGGTGCGCAACACCGGTGACCGAGAAGGCGACGAGGTCGTCCAGCTGTACGTCCACGATGTCGCGGCCCGCATCGTGCAGCCGGTGCGGAGGCTGCGCGGGTTCCGGCGGGTCGCTCTGAAGGCGGACGACTCGACTACCGTCCGCTTCCGGCTGTCCGCCGACGACCTGGGCTTCTGGACGAACGACAGCGCGGGCGGTTTCGTCGTGGAGCCGGGCCGGATCGATGTGTACGCGGGCAGCAGTTCGGAGACGGAGGCGAAGCGCTCACTGACGATCACGTGAACCCTCCCGCAGGCACGTGAACGGCCCCGCAGGCCGCGGGCACGCAGCTCCCCACCTCCGCGATGCGTCAACTCGATCTGTCCGCCTCGCCGTTGCCCCAGCCAGGTGGCAGCGTGTCCCGCGCGGAGGGATACCATTCCGCAGACCCTCCGGTGATCGAGGGTACTCACCCCGACCCTTCGGAGGCAGGGCATGAACAACCCTTCCCAGCAGGACGGCGGCAGTGCGTACGGCGGCAACGATCTGGACTCCAGCCGCCCGCACTCGGCCCGTATGTACGACTACTTCCTCGGCGGCAAGGACAACTACCTCCCCGACCGGCAGGCCGCGGGCAAGGTGCTCGCCGCATGGCCGTCCGTCATGGTCGGCGCACGTACCAACCGGGCGTTCATGCACCGGGCGACGCGCCTGCTCGCTGAGCGCGGCATCCGCCAGTTCCTCGACATCGGCACCGGCATCCCCACCCGCCCCAATCTCCATGAGGTCGCCCAGGGCGTCGCCCCGGAGGCGCGGGTCGTGTACGCGGACTTCGACCCGATAGTGCTCCGGCAGGCGCAGGCGCTGCTCTCCAGCACGGCCGAGGGCCGCACCAGCTACGTGCAGGCCGACGTGACGGACCCCGCCACGCTGCTGGCGGCCCCCGAGCTGAACGAGACCCTCGACTTCTCCCAGCCGGTGGCGCTCTCGCTGAACGCGCTGCTGCACTTCGTCGCCGACGAGCACCGTCCGTACGACATCGTCCAGCAGCTCGTGGGTGCCCTCGCGCCCGGCTCCTATCTCTCCCTGTCCCATGTCACGACGGACGCCGATCCCGAGACGCTCGGCAGGGTCCAGGAGATCTACCACTCCAGCGGCATCAACGGGAAGCTGCGCACCAAGCCCGAGGTGGAGGAGTTCTTCACGGGCCTGGAGCTGCTGGAGCCCGGGGTGGAGATGGCGCACCGCTGGCGGCCTTCGGAGGACCCGGAGCACCAGGTGGTCACGGGGCATGTGGAGGACGCCGAGGTCAGCGTCTGGGCCGGAGTCGCGCGCAAGCCGTGAGGCACCGTGCGCGCCGGCGCGGTGCGGAGCTCGGCGGCGGCCGGGTCACCGTGTGGGGATCACGCCGCCGTCGACGCGCAGCACCTGTCCGGTGATGTGCCGGGCGGCCGGGGAGGCGAGGAAGCGGACGACCTCCGCGACGTCCTCGGTCCGGCCCGCCCGGCCCACCAGGGTCTCCGCCACCCGGTCCCGGCGGAACTGCTCGCTGCGGCGGTCACCGAAGAACTCCGTGTCCTCGACATAGCCCGGGGCGACCACGTTGCAGGTGACGCCTCTGGGGCCGAACTGGCGGGCGAGGGCGATGTTCCAGGTGTTCATCGCCGCCTTGGACGCTCCGTACGAGCCCGCGCCGCGGTCGGCGGCGAAGGAGCCCACGTTGACAACGGCGCCGCCGTCGGTGAGCAGTTGGTCCACGGCGGCTGTGGTGAGGACGGCGGCCAGCAGGTTGGCGTCCAGATTGGCGCGCCAGCGTTCCGCCAGGAGACGCAGATCGGCCGTCGGAGCCGCACCCAGGTCACGGTTTCCGCCCGCGTTGTTGACGAGTACGTGCACGGTGTCGGGAAGTCGGCCGCGAAGATCCTGTAACTGGTCGGGATCGGTGGCGTCGCAGGGCAGCGCCGTCACCAGCGGGCCGATCTCCTTGGCCGTGTGATGCAGGACCTCCGCGCGCCTGCCGGTGATGACCACGTGGTCGCCGCCTGCCGCGAACGCCGCCGCCACGGCTCTGCCGATGCCGGTACCGCCACCGGTGACCAGGACTGTCCGACTCATCTGAGCGCCCCTCACGGGTCGGTGAAGCCAATGATCGGTCTCATCGCTGATTGTCAATGGTGCTGATTAACGTAGTATGTAGGATCGTGCGGAACAACGGCAAGGGAAGGTGACGGGGATGGCGACGCACAGCGACGCGGCGCCGGGCTATGCCGTCGGCGAGGATCCGCTCTTCCTCGTCACCCTGCCCGCTTCGGTGCGAGGGTCCTATCCCTTCCTGCTGCGCAAGGCCTCGCAGCGGATCACCGAGCGCGCACACGAGGCGCTGAGCCCGTTCAACCTGACATTGCGTCACTTCGGTGTGCTCAACCTCGTCGACCTGGAGGAAGGACAGATCCAGCGCGCCATCGGCGCAAAGCTCGGGATCGACCGCACCACCATCGTGACGCTCGCGGACGACCTGGAGCGGGCCGGTCTGCTGGAGCGCCGCCGGGGCCAGGACCGGCGCTCCTTCGCCCTCTATCTGACTCCTCAGGGCGTCGCCCAGCTGCGCCAGCTGCGCAGGCTGATCGAACTGGTGCAGGAGGAGTTCCTCGAGCCGCTGAGCACGACCGAGCGGGAGACCCTGCGCGAGCTGCTGCTGCGTCTGCTGTAGCGCCCGCTGCCAGGTCTGCCGTGGTGCCCGTCGGCAGACCCTAAGTCTGCTCTTCCGGCGGGGTGTCGGACCCGGGTGACCAGGGCTTGATGTCCAGGACCGGGGTGCCGTCGGCCAGATCCACGCCGTAGAAGTAGACGATGTTGTCCTCGACCGCGCTCACCCGGACGAGGCTCAGGCCGATGCGGTTGTGACGGTTCGGGGTGCGCGTCGCGTAGACGCCGGTCGTGCGGCCGCTGCCCTCCCAGGCGCGGGGCACCACCCGCAGCGGCGTGGTCTCCTCGTCGGTCTGCTGGTGCAGCCAGGTCAGCAGCCACACATGCCGTGCGGCGGACAGTCCTGCCAGCCCTTCGGCGAACCGCTCGAACACCACGGCCCGGCCCTGGTCGCCGTACGCCATCGTCGCCTGCGGGGGCGCGTCCCGGGGCAGTGCGTATCCCGTCTCGACATAGCCGATCGGTGACATCGACACCACTCTGTCGGCAGCGCCGGTGGAGTCGGAGCCGGTGGGTGGTTGGGGCACGGTGGACCTCCTTGTGGCCTGGCTCCCCCGTTTCTACTGCCCCGGAGCCGTTGTCGACAGTCGGCCGCGCCGACTCTTGATAGACAGACCCCTGACAATCCATAGTTCTGACAAGATACTTGGCAGCCGGAGCGAACCGCCCGTGATCCGCCCGAGCCCTCGGGCAGGACGAGGAGGCATCCGTGAGACTGACCCCGCCGTCGTCCGAACCGCCGGGCATCGCCGCCGCCGTGCTCTGGCTGCCCGACCAACGCCTCCCCGCCGCACGGGCGGTGGCGGACGGCCGACTCGACCAGGAGACGGCCGACCGGCTCGGCTACCGCAGCCTCACCGCGAGCTCCGAGCGGGCCGCCCCGGAGATGGCGGTACTGGCAGCGCAGAAGGCGCTGGCCGAGGCGGGCTGGGCGGGCGAGGACCTCGGGCTGGTCGTCCACTCCTGGATCTACCACCAGGGCCACGACTTCTGGTCCCCGCCGCACTTCATCGCCCACGGCATCGGCGCCTCCGCCGCGACTCCGCTCGGCGTGCGGCAGACCTCCAACGGCGGCATCGCCGGGATCGAGGTGGCGGCGGGGCGGCTGGCGCTGGACCCCTCGGTCAGCCGGTGCGTGGTGACGACCGCCGACCGCTTCGCCCCTCCGGGCTTCGACCGCTGGTACGGCGACATCGACGTGGCGTACGGAGATGGGGCCACCGCGCTGCTGCTGGACCGCGGGGGAGGCCCGTACAGCCTGCTGTCCGTCGCCTCCGTCAGCGCCCCCGAGTACGAGATCCTCTACCGGGGCGAGGACGCGTTCAGCGCCGCGCCCCGTACGCCGCACGCCACCGTCAGCGCGCGTCGCACCAAGACGGCCTTCCGGGCCGGCGGCGGATGGCCGCGGTTCGTCGGCGTCCTGCGCCGTGCGGTGCAGCGGGTCGTACGGGACGCCGTCGCCGACGCCGGTCTCACCCCGGACGATCCCCGGCTGCGGTTCGTGGTCCTGCCACGGCTCAGCACCGGCGCACTCACCCAGTACTACGGGCCGTCCGTACGCGAACTGCCCCTGCCGCACACCGAGATCCTCGACCTCGGCCGTGACACCGGCCATCTCGGCGCCGGCGATCCGGTGGCCAACCTCGCCGACCTGCACGCGGACGCCCGGCTGGCGCCCGGCGAGGTGGCCCTGCTGCTCAGCGCCGGAAACGGCTTCACCTGGTCCTGCCTCGCGGTACGCCGCGAATAGGCGGCCCTCGCGGCACCGTTCACCACTGATTCGTTCAGAGCCACTCCCAGAGCATCCCTAGCCACCCCCCTCCAGAGCCCCAACCCAGCGGAAGGTGTTGTCGAGGATGAGAGAGCAAACGGACGCGCTGGTCATCGGTGCCGGAGTGGTCGGGCTGACCACCGCCGTCCGCCTCGCGGAACACGGGCTCGCCGTCCGGGTCCGCGCCGAGCGGCCACCGGAGCGCACCACATCGGCCGTCGCCGGTGCCCTCGTCGGCGGCCCGCTGATCGCCGACGAGACGGAGGCGGCGGCCAAGTTCTCGCCGGTCGAGGTCACCGTCCCCTGGCACCGGGCCAGCCTGGCCGAGTTCTCCGCGCTGGCAGGCAAGCCGGGCACCGGCGTACGCCTGGCGGGCGGCAGGCTCGTCAACCGGCGTGCCGAAGGCAGCCAGGAGTGGGCCGCCCGCCTGCCCGGATACCGCCCGTGCGACTCCGGGGAGAGCGCCGGATTCCCGGTGGCGTTCTGGACCAGCCTGCCCATCGTGGACATGCCTGCCTACCTCGCGTATCTCGCCGCCCGCTGCGTCGCCGCCGGTGCCACCATGGAGACGGGCAGGGTGGCCTCCCTGGAGGATGCGGCGGCCGAGGCCCCGCTGGTGGTCAACTGCGCTGGCGTGGGCGCCCGTACGCTCGCCGACGACCCGTCGGTCTTCGCGGTGCGCGGCCAGCATGTGGTCCTGGAGAATCCCGGACTGGAGGACTTCTTCTTCGAACAGAACCCGGGACCAGCCTCGACCAGCTTCTTCCCGCACGGAAGACGCCTGGTGCTGGGCGGTACGGCCGAGCGCGACACCTGGGGCCTGGAGCCGGATCAGGGCCGGGCTGAGGAGATCCTGCGCCGCTGTACGGCCGTCGAGCCCCGGCTCGCGGAGGCCCGGGTCCTCGGTGTGGAGGTCGGCCTGCGCGCATCGCGCCCGCAGACCCGGCTGGAGGCGGAGCAGCTCGGGGCCGCCCGCGTCATCCACAACTACGGTCACGGCGGGATCGCCGTCGGCCTGTCCTGGGGTTGCGCACGGGAGGTGCTGCGCCTCGCCGTGGAGGGCACCGCGGCGGAGACCGCCCTCGCCGAGCCGGTGTCATGAGCACCGAACTGACGGGTGAAGAGGGTCTGCAGACCCTCGGGCCGGGAGCGACGGAGCTGCTGCGGACACTCGACGCCGTACTGGAGGGGTGGGGCTCCGACGAGGGCGCCGCATCCATGATCATGCCGCCGCTGCTGCCGGTCGCCTCGCTGGCCCGGCTCGACTTCTACGACAACTTCCCGCATCAGGCGCTCGTGGCCGGCGCACTGGACCTCGGACGGCACCGGCCCTTCGAGCGGCCCGAGTTCTTCGCTGCCGACGCGATGGAACCCGCCCGCCTCGGCCTGCCCTCGGCGGCCTGCTTCGCCGTCTATCTCCACCACCAAGGCCACACGCTCGACCAGGACACGAGGGTGACAGTGCTCGGCCGCTGCTTCCGCCGCGAGGAGCACTACGACGGGCTGCGCCGGCTGCTGGGGTTCCATATGCGCGAGATCGTGGCGCTCGGCTCCCGGGAGTTCGTGCGGGGCCATCTCGACCGCTGCGAGGGCAGGATCCTCGCCCTTGCGGCGGCACTGGACCTGCCGGTGCGCAAAGAGGCGGCGACAGACCCCTTCTACGACCGGGGCGGGCAGCGGGCGCTGGCGCAGCGACTCGCCCCTGTCAAGCACGAGTTCCTCGTCGACGGCCTGGCGATCGCCTCGCTCAACGTGCACCGGAACTTCTTCGGCGAGCGGTGCGGGATCGTTTGTGGCGCGTCGGGTGAGGCCGTCCACACCGGCTGTGCCGCGTTCGGCCTGGAGCGCTGGCTCTCGGTGCTGCGCACCCGGCACGGCAGCTGGGCGGCGGCGACGGAAGCCGTCGAGAAGGCAGCGGCGGGGTCGGCGGAGACGGCCCCCTGATGGGCGCGGGGAGTGGTGCTGAGAGCGACGCGCTCGCGGAGGTCGTCGCGTGGATCGTGGGGCGGCAGCCGCAGGTGAGGACTATCGGACCGGACGAAGACCTGATCGAGAGCCGCCTCATCGATTCGCTGAGCATCCTGGAGTTCCTCGTCCTGATCGAGCGGATCAGCGGGTCGCCGGTCGATCTGGAGACGCTCGACCTGGACTCCTTCCGCTCGCTGCGCCGGATCGAACAGGTCTTCCTCCAGGGCGCGGAGGACAGCCCTCGGGACCCCTGACGGAATGGTCTTCGGGGCGGCTGGATCGCTCCGGGAGCGTTGATCCGGGGGTGCGTGGTGGCTCGGCCGAAGCCGTGGCGTGCCGAGGACGCGAACGCGCCTCTGCCCACCTGCACTGCTTCCGCCGCCCGCGGATCCGCTTAGAGCCCCTAACCGAATGGGCGGTCGGCTTGCGACGCCTGGCACGCGCGCTCGCCGCGTTGTCGGAGTCGTCCATGTACGCCCAGTACGAGGACGATCCTCCGCCTTGCGAGCGCACGCACCAGACGCTCTTAGAGGTCCGCGACGACATCCACGAGGCCTTCCTCCCCCTGGATGCGCACTCCTCTGCCGGCGACGCCTGCCACGGCCGACCCACGGTTCCGTCGGGCGCCGCATTCGCTTGTCGCCCAGGCCGCCGGCCTGCACGCCGGTTCGCCCTTCGAGGCCGCCGTCAGCCAGGCCCTGACCGGGCTGGAGCAGCGCCCGGGTGGATCACCGGTGAGCCTGCGGTGGTGCAGTTGTACGGATAGCCGGCATGGCTCAGAGGGAAAGTGAATACTGATGACCTCGGGAGCTTGGGGGGAGTGGGGTCAGGGTGTCGTTCAAGTACTACCTCTACGTCAGCGAGGCAAAGATCGACATGCTCCTGCCGCAGATTGATCCGGGTTTCGGCCGCAAGCGAGGTTCCGAGTTCGGTGTGGATCTGAAGGTTCTTCAGGTCAAGCGGTTCTCCGAACCGGCTGCGGGTGAACGTCTGTCGCGACTCGAGCTCGTCGTGCGTCACTTGCATGATCACGGTGACCTCGGCTCGGTGGAGGAACCGGGGCAGTTCTTCTGGGGTCTGCTCCCGATGCGGTGGGGACCGTTTCCGGCCGAGGCCGCCTCGCCGCTGGTGTTTTTCGGCGGGCGGACGGGGAGGACGGTCGTGGGCCTCGGCGGGTCTGTCCAGCATGTAGTCGGGTCGGCGCCGGACATGATGGAGCACGGAATCTCCGCATCGCTCATGCCCCCGATGCTGGACGCGCTCGGCGGGTCCGCGGAACTGGAGGACGAGTACGTCGCTGACGCCGTTGACGGCGACCTCGACCGCGCTGACCGCGCCGCACTGGCGAGGGTGCACCAGGTGGCCATGGGATTGCGCGGGCCCGCGCAGAACGTCGAGTTCGTAGCGAAACGTTTGTTACGCGGCGAAAGTCCGTACGCGGGCGAGTTCGTGCTGCTCGGCTCGCCGCTGTACGTGGCACTGGTCGACTGAGGGGGTCGGCTCCGATGGCCGCGGCGCGCAGGTGGCGGGTGGGTGAGGTCGTCCTCGACCTGTACGAGGTTCGGGAGGTGATCCGCAGCGGGGGGATGGGGCTGGTCTACCGGGTGCACCACCGCGGCTGGAATGTCGATCTGGCTGTCAAGACGCCCCGGACGGCTCTGCTCCGCTCGCCGGAGAGAGTGTCGGACTTCGAACGGGAAGCTGAATCCTGGGTCGGGCTCGGGCTGCACCCGCACACCGTCAACTGTGCGTACGTGCGCAGAGTCGGCAGCGTTCCCTCGGTCTTCGCGGAGTGGGTCGACGGTGGCACTCTCGCGGAGGAGGTGCGGAACCGGCGGCTGTACGAGGGCGGAGCGCTGCGGGCACAACCGGGGCCTGCACCTGTGGCGCGCGGGCCGGATCACCGATGCACAGCTCATGGCCGACCTCACGGCGTTCGGCGGCGGCGCCTACGGTGAGCTGCGGGCGGCGGATAGCGTGCGGGCATGGCGATGACGGGGAAGCGACGGGTCCTGTACCGGCAGGGCAGCGGATTCTGGCGGATGACGGCGAAGTGGGTTCTGGTCTTCGGGGCCCTGTACCTGCTGGACGGTGGGCTGCTCCGGTCGTGGGGCGACGCTCTGGTCTGGCCGATGATCGGGATCCTGCTGTGGGTGCCGTTCGGGATCGGCGTCGTCTGGTACCCGAAGAAGGACCAGCGCGTCGAGCTGACGGCGCGTGAACTGCGGGTGCGGCGAAAGCGGCTGTCGATGGAGAAGGTGAACCTGCTGCACGTGGCGCGGCTGTGGCTGGAGGGGCGGTCGACCGCGGACGATCAGCCGGTGCTGGAATGGCCACGGTTCGACCGGGTGGTGTGGGTGCCGCTACGGGACGGCCGAGCGTTTGGCGTGGAGTTCCGCGACCCGGCCGCGTTCGCCAAGGTTTTCGGCGCCTTCGCGGTCGCGGCGTGCGGCGGGCCCGACATCGTCCGCGCGAGGGTCGCAGCGGAGACCTACCCGGAACCGCTCCCGATGCGGCCCCGCCCCGCCGACGACGCAGGCTCCTGGCTGGACCTCATGGACATCTTCAACTGACAGCCGGAAACACCGGCAAGGGGCAGCGCTCCGTCAGAGACACGGGGAACTGCACAGGATCCCTTCGCCCCCTGGATGAACCAGGGAATGGGGCCGGAGAACGGCTGTGAACGGCGCGGCTGTTGGCTTCCTTCCGGTGTGGGAGCACCAGGACGAGACCAGGGCGGCCTACGACGGGGCCCTCGACCTGTGTGCGTCGATGTTCGCTAATCGGTTGGAGACGCAGCCGTTCGCGCGGTCGGATCGTAGTCCGGCGGTGCGATGAGCGGATACACCTCGTATTCCAGGTGCAGGCCCGCCGGACTCCTGTAGAGCACGGACATCAGCTCTTCGTGCGATTCGACCTCATAGATGTTCAGTCCGGCTGAGGCGCCGACGAGAATCCAGCGGTGTTTGATCATGCCCTTGTCGGCGAGTTCCTTCGTGTACTGGAAACCCTCGGACAGTTTCTGCTGGAATTCGTCGATTCCGATTCCCACAGGTGCCCGCTTGGCGATCACGGCGAACAGTGCCATCACTCTCTCCCTCGTTCATGACCAATGAGTCGGTCAGTCTTACGGTCGATCGGTGAAGCTGACGGCCTTGGCTTCGGCCGGCCTCCGCTGCCCTCCGGTGCGGGCGAAGCGCATGCGCGCGAGCGTGCCCGCGATCGAGATCGAGACGGTGGCCACGGCGGCGATGCCGAAGAGCAGTCCGAAGTTCCCGGTGCTGACGAGCCCGCCGACGGCCGCGGTGCCGACCGCCGCGCCGGTGAACACCGAGCAGGCGACGAGTGCCGCCGCGCTGCCGCGCGCCTCCGGTGCAGATGCCTCGAGCACCCAGGCTTGCAGCGCGGACTGGCCCACGGCCAGGGCGAGTCCGGCGCAGGCGCTGGCGAGCAGGATGCCGGGGACGGACTGGGTGAAGGCGGCGGTGAGGTAGCCGACGAACAGCAGGCCCGTGCCCCAGCCGAACATCGCCGCCCCGGAAGCGCGCGCGTCCAGCGCCCGCACGGCGGCGCTGCCGCCGATGGCCGCCACCCCGTACGCACTGGTGACCAGCCCCGACATCAGCACACTGCTGCCGTGCTCCTGGAGCGCGGCGTTGAAGAAGTTGAAGAAGCCCATCATCGCCGCACCTTCGATGAAGGTGAACGGGATGAGGAAGCGGAACCAGCCGTCGCCGAGGACTTGGGCGAACCGGCCCAGTACGCCCACGCCGTCTTCCCGCGGTGCCGTCGCCTCCGGGAGCCGGGCGTAGAGGACGGCGAGCAGCGGCCCGGCCACGGCCGGGATCAGCAGGGGGTACCGCCAGTCGAGAAGGTCTGTGAGCGCACCTGCGGCAAGGGTCGCCGACGCGGCGCCGACCGCGCTGAACGACATCAGGACCGCCATCGTCCGCTGTTGGCGCTCCATGGTGATGCGGTCACCCACATAGGCCACCGACACCGGGATGAGTGCGGCGGCGAACGCTCCGGCGACGGCGCGCCCCGCGATCAGTACGGCCACGTTGGGGGCCAGCGCCGCGCACAGATTGGCGGCTCCGAGCCCGAGCAGTGCCGTCCGCAGCACGCGTACCCGGCCGATCCGGTCCGAGAGACCGCCGTGCACCGGGATCATGACGCCCAGCATCAGCAGGTAGCCGGTCAGCGCGAGGGTGGTCACGCCCAGCCCTGCTCCCAAGTCCTCGGACACGGGGACCAGCAGGGGGTTGATGACGACGAGGTCGAAGTCCAGCAGGAAGAAGCCGGTGCAGAGGATCGCGACGATCTTTCCGTCGGACAACTGACCGGCGCCCGCGCCGCCCACGGGTGACGGCGGGGGTGTGCGCACGGGACCTCCTGGACGGATCGTCAGCAGGGTGGATTATCAGCAGTAGTCTCGACCTGTGGAGGTGCCGGGTCAAGGCCGCCGGGCCGTGATTCCGCCCGCGTCGGCCGATTTCCTTTCCGGCCGTTCCGCGATTCCGGGGCTGTCCGACTGCGGAAGGCTCGCAGTCGAACGCCTGACGCCGCGTCGGGATGACGTACGCGCAATCTCCGGGCGTACCGGGGGAGATGCAGGCGTATCTCCAATGTATCCGCTCAGCTCTTGCGAGAACTTCGCAACAGGGCTCTACTGTCAATCGGTCAGCGATCCCGCTCGGAGGGGAGCCCGCTCATGCACGTTCCCGACGGATTCATCGACATTCCCGTCTCCGCGGCCACCGGGGTTATCGCGGCGGGTGCGGTCGCGGTCAGCCTGCGGGGTACGCGCAGGGAGCTGGACGAGCGGACGGCGCCGCTCGCGGGTCTGGTCGCCGCGTTCATCTTCGCCGCGCAGATGCTGAACTTCCCGGTCGCGGCGGGCACCAGCGGCCATCTGCTGGGCGGTGCGCTGGCCGCGATACTCGTCGGGCCGTACACGGGTGTGCTCTGCGTCTCGGTCGTCCTGCTGATCCAGAGCGTCCTGTTCGCGGACGGCGGCCTCACCGCGCTCGGGGTGAACATCACCAACATGGGTGTGGTCACCGTCGTCGTCGCGTACCTGATCTTCCGCGGCCTGGTGAAGCTGCTGCCCGGCAAGCGCGGTTCGGTCACCGCCGCGGCGTTCGCCGCCGCCCTGCTCTCCGTCCCGGCCGCGGCCGTCACCTTCACCGGGATGTACATGGTCGGCGGTACGACGGACGTGGCGGCGGGCACCGTGTTCACGGCGATGGTCGGTGTGCACACCCTCATCGGCATCGGCGAGGCCACGATCACCGCGCTCACCGTCGGCGCCGTCATCGCGGTGCGGCCCGATCTGGTGTACGGCGCCCGTGGCCTGACAGTGCCGCTCCAACTCCGGGTCGGTGGCCGACTGGTGGACGCTGCTCCGGCTCCGGCTCCGGCTCCGGCCGCCGCCCCGCCGCGCTCCTCGCGCAAGGTGTGGCTCACGGGCCTCGGCGTGTCCCTGGTGCTGGCCGGATTCGTCAGCTTCTACGCCTCCTCGGACCCGGACGGCCTGGAGAAGGTCGCCACGGACAAGGGCATCGACAAGGAGGCTGAGGACCACTGGCTGGGTGACTGGCCACTCGCCGACTACGGCGTCGAGGACATCACGGGGGCGCGGCTCTCCGGCGGGCTCGCGGGGGTGATCGGTGTGGGCGTCACGGTCGCCGCCGGCAGCGGCGTCTTCTGGGCGGTGCGCCGCCGTCGCAACTCCGCTCAGTCTGCCGACTCCGCCGGATCCGGCGAGTCTTGGAAGGCCGCAGGCGGCGCGGAGTCCCGTGCAGAGAAAACCGTGTGAGATGGGCGCGGGACACGCACACCGGCTCTACCGCCACGGGCACTCGCCCGTCCACAGGCTCCCTCCGCACTGCAAACTGGCCGCCGTCCTCTGCTTCGTGGTGGTCGTGGTCTCGACCCCGCGCGAGGCGATGTGGGCGTTCGCCCTGTACGCCGTGCTGCTGGGCGCGGTGGCGGGCGTGGCCCGTATACCGGCGGGGTTCCTGCTGAAGCGGATGCTGATCGAGGTCCCGTTCGTGGCGTTCGCGGTGCTGATGCCCTTCGTGGCTCAGGGTGAGCGGGTCGAGGTGATGGGCGTCTCGCTCAGCGTCTCGGGCCTGTGGGGCGCGTGGAACGTACTGGCGAAGGGCACGCTGGGTGTCGCCGCGTCGGTGATCCTCGCCTCCACGACCGAGCTGCGTGAACTGCTGCTCGGCCTCCAGCGGTTGAAGCTGCCGCCGCTGCTCGTGCAGATCGCCTCCTTCATGATCCGGTACGGCGACGTGATCACGGACGAGATGCGGCGGATGAGGATCGCCCGCGAGTCGCGCGGCTTCGACTCCCGAGGCATCCGGCAGTGGGGAGTCCTGGGCAAGTCGGCCGGTGCGCTGTTCATCCGCTCGTACGAGCGGGGCGAACGCGTCCATCTGGCCATGATGAGCCGGGGATACGCCGGGTCGATGCCGGTCATCGACGAGGTGACCGCCTCCCGGGCCCAGTGGGCGCGCGCCCTCGCCCTCCCCCTGTCCGCTCTCGCCGTATGTCTGTTGGGATGGACGCTGTGACCGCTTCGCTGGACGTCTCCGGCCTCGCCTACGCCTACCCGGACGGGCATCAAGCCCTCTTCGGCGTCGATCTGGTGATCGGGCGCGGCGAGCGCGTCGCCCTGCTCGGCCCGAACGGCGCGGGCAAGACCACCCTCGTCCTGCATCTGAACGGCATCCTGACCGCCGGGTCCGGCTCGGTGACGGTCGCCGGACTGCCGGTCGCCCGCGAGCATCTCGCGGAGATCAGGCGCCGCGTCGGCATCGTCTTCCAGGACCCGGACGACCAGCTCTTCATGCCGTCCGTGCGGGAGGACGTGGCCTTCGGGCCGGCGGCGTCCGGGCTGCGCGGGCCCGAGCTGGAAGCCCGGGTGGAGAAGGCCCTCGGCCAGGTCGGCATGGCGGAGTACGTGGACCGGCCGCCGCATCACCTCTCCTTCGGCCAGCGGCGCCGGGTCGCGGTGGCGACCGTACTGGCGATGGAGCCGGAGATCCTCGTCCTGGACGAGCCGTCGTCCAATCTGGACCCGGCCTCGCGCCGTGAACTGGCGGAGATCCTGCGGTCGCTGGACGTCACCGTGCTGATGGTGACGCACGACCTGCCGTACGCCCTGGAGATGTGCCCGCGCGCACTGGTGCTCAGCGAGGGCGTCATCGTGGCGGACGGTCCCACGGCCGAACTGCTCTGTGACGAGGGGCTGATGCGGGCGCACCGCCTGGAGCTGCCCTTCGGTTTCGACCCGCGCTCCGTCGACACCCGCTCCTGACCGCCACCCGCCTTGACGCTCCGGTCGGCCGCCTCGCATACTCCATATGTCAGTCCTGCTGACAATCAGCTCGACGGGCAGTGAGTTGTACGGCAGTGCGAGTTGTACGGGCAGTATGACGGTACGGACGGGAGCACCCCGAGATGGCCGACGACTTCAGCTCAGTGTTCGAATCTCCTCTCGATGATCCGCCTGATGCCGACGACTTGGTCCGGGCGGCAATGGAATGGCACTTCTCCCCGCTCACCGGAAGTCCCTACTGGACCGAGCGGGCGAAATCCTTCGGCTTCGATCCGCGCACCGACATCTCGACCCTCGCCGACCTGCGCCTGTTCTCCGACATCGAGGTCGACTGGAGCGGCATACCCGCCCACCTGCTGGTGCCCCGCGGCTCCCGCCGGGAGCCCCGGCGGTTCGGCGTCTACGAATCAGGCGGTGCCACGGGCCCCCCGAAGCGCATCGTCGACGCGACGTCGCGCAGCCGGAACGTCGCGTGGCAGAGCATGATGCTCGACGCCCAGGGATTCCCCTCGGGCGAGGGGCACTGGCTGCACATCGGGCCGACCGGCCCGCACGTCATGGCGAAGAACATCAGCGTCCTGTCACAACTGCGCGGCTTCCTCTGCTTCTTCGTCGATCTGGATCCGCGCTGGGTCCGCCGCTGCCTCAGCACCGGGCGCGAGGAGGAGGCCGGGCGCTATGTCGACCACATCCTCGACCAGGTGAAGGAGGTGCTGGCCACCCAGGACATCCGGGCGGTCTCCAGCACGCCCCGGATCCTGGAGAAGGCAGTCGGGCGCGCCGACGTGTACGCGCTGATGCGGGAGAAGCTGCGCGGCATCATCTGGGGCGGGACGAGCGCGGACGCCGAGACGCTGCGCCTGTTCGAGGAGGAGGCGTTCCCCCGCGCGCGGATCGCCGGGGCGTACGGCAACACGATGATGGGCGTCGCGCCGCAGCGCACCCGGCTGCCGGGCGACACGGCGGCGTGCGTCTTCCGCCCTCACTACCCCTACACCGTCGTGGAGCTGGTGGACCCCGAGCGGCCGGAGCGGCGGGTGGCGGAGGACGAGGAGGGCCGCGTGGTGATCACCGTGCTCACTCGGGACTACTTCACGCCCCCCACCCTGGAGCGGGACCTGGCCACCCGGCGCGCGTCCGCCGGTGGATTTCCCGGCATCGAGCTGTCGGAGGTGCGTCCCTGCGACACGGGGCACACCGCCGCTCTGGTCGAGGGCGTGTACTGATGGCCCCGTCGTCCGGGCTGCCGTCGTCGGGGCTGCCGTCGTCCGAGCCGCGGCCGTGCGAGTTGCCCCTGTACGAGCTGCCGCTGGTCCGTGCGGGCCGGGCGGTGCGGTCCGCGCAGACGCTGGCACTCGCGGGAGTGGACGGCACACCGCTGGCGACCGTGCACCAGGCCCCGCCCCTGCTGGCCCGGCTCACGGTGGCGGAGGTGCGGGAGCACTGCGCGGGCCAGGATCCGGACAGCGCGCCCGACCCGGCGCTGCTGCGGCGGGCGGGCCGCCTCTTCGCCACCGCCACCCTGGGCGGTCTCACGCCCGAGCGGTACTGCGAGCTCCAGGCACGGGCCGCGGGTGTGCCGGTCAGCGTCGCCCGGCACTCGCTGACGGATGTCGCGCGGACCTTCGCCAACGCCGGTGCCAGGATCGCCGCCGAGTGCCCTCCGGGGGCAACGGGCGTGATCAGCCCCGGTGAGGTCTCCGCGGTGTGGGCCCGGCGCGGCGAGGTGCTGGCCGTGATCGCCCCGAGCAACAACCCCGGCACGCACACCCAGTGGCTCACCGCCCTCGCCTGCGGCTATGCCCTCCTCGTACGCCCCGGCGCACGTGATCCGTTCACCCCTGCGCGGATGATCGACGCCCTGCTCCGGGCCGGCGTGCCCCCGCACCTGCTGTCCCTGCTGCCGGGCAGTCATGCGACGGGGGACGCGCTGGTGGAAGCAGCCGATCTGAGCCTGGTCTTCGGCGGGGACGCCGCGGCCCGCCGCTACGGCCACGACCGCCGGGTGATCCTGCGCGGGCCCGGCCGTTCCAAGCTGCTGCACAGCGGACCGGTCACCGACGAGGTGCTGGACGTCATCTGCGACTCCGTCGGCCACGACGCCGGGATGCGGTGCACCAACGCCACCGCCGTCTTCACCGACGGCGACCCGCGTGCTCTCGCCCGCGCCGTGGCCGCCCGCCTCGCCCCGCTGACTCCGGCCCCGCCCCAGTCGGACGAAGCCCGGCTGCCGGTGCTGCCGCTGGCGGAGGCGAGGGCGCTGCGCGAGCATCTGACGCGCCGTCTGGACGGCGCGGTGGACGTTGCCGCCGCCCACTATCCGGACGGACCGCTCGCCGATCTCGGTGACGGCTCGGCCGCGCTGCGGCCCGCGGTGCTGCTGTGCGAGCGCGCCGACCACCCGGGAGCCCGGGTCGAACTCTCCTTCCCCTGCGTGTGGGTGCTGCCCTGGCGGCGCTCCCAGGGGATGGCCCCGCTGCGGGACACGCTGGCGCTGACGGTGCTGAGCGACGATCCCGCCCTGGCGCGCGAGGCGTTGCGGGAGCGGAGCATCCGCAAGGTCCTCTTCGGGCCGGTCCCGACGTGGTCGGCGGGTGAGGTCAGCCCGCATGACGGGTATCTGAGCCATGAACTGATGGAGGCCCGCGGGTACGGCGTCGCCGACCGGCTCCTCTAAGAGCCCCTAACAGAATGGGCGGTCGGCTTGCGACGCCTGGCACGCGCGCTCGCCGCGTTGTCGGAGTCGTCCATGTACGCCCAGTACGAGGACGATCCTCCGCCTTGCGAGCGCACGCACCAGACGCCGCAAGCTGATCGACCGCCCATTCTGTTAGGGGCTCTAAGGGCTGTCCCGTGGCGCCCGGGAGGCACCGTATTCCGGAAAGGCATTCTTGCGAAGAATTCGCAACTGCGGAAGTTCGTGAATTAAGCCGCTCATTCGGCGACGCCGGTAATCATGAGGAATTGCTGAATCGCCCTGCCTTGACGATTCCGCGCGGAGCGGGGCATGCTCAGCTCCATAGCAGTCGAGCTGATGATCAGCTGTACTGCTTATGTTGGTTCTGTGGAACGTGCGAAAGCACCAACAGCCAACCGATGCCACGGGGGCACACCATGGTCCACCTCATCGAATACCGCGATCCCGTAGAACACTGTCCCGGCTTTCTCGTGTACGACGGCACCGCATGCCGTCTGGCGGTCGGCGGCTGCCGGATGAAGGCCGGTCTCACCGCCGACACCCTGCGCACACTCTCCGCCCGCATGACGCTCAAGCAGCGCGTGCTGGGCCTCAACGCCGACGGCGCCAAGTGCGGCGTCGCCTACGACCCCGAAGGCCCGCGGCGTTCCGCGGTGCTGCGCCGCTTCCTGGAGTTCCTTGGTGACGAGCTGCGCCGCCGCTTCAGCATGGGCGCCGACATGGGCACCCGCTTCGAGGAACTCGACAGTCTCGCCGCCGGATCGGGAATCGGCTCCGTGAAATACGCGGTCCGCGTCGCGCAGCGGCTGCCCGAGCCGGAGTTCTACGCCCGGATGCGGCTGCTTGACGCGTCCGTCGGCGGGCTGACGGTCGGGCAGCGGCGAGCGGGTCACGCGCTCGCCCACGCCGCGCTGGCCGCCGCCGCGCACGCGGGCCGCCGGCCCGCACGCCTGAGCTGCGTGCTGCAGGGCTTCGGCACTCTGGGCCGGGCCGCTGCCCTGGCCCTGCTGGAGCAGGGCGTCCGGGTCACCGCGGTGGCCGACGAGCACGGATGTGTGGTGGACCCGCGCGGGCTGGACATCGCGCGGATGCTGGCGACGGACCAGCGGCGTCCCGTTCCCGGCCTGCTCGGCAGCGTGCTGCGATTACCGTCCCAGTCCCTCTTCGACCTTCCGGCCGACATGCTGATCCTGGCGGGCGGGGACGACGCGCTCACCGAGCGGCAGGCCACGCTGCTGCCGGTCCCGATCGTCGCCGTGGGCGCCAACTGCGGCCTGCGCGACGAGGCCGAACGGCTGCTGGCGGAGCGTGGCTCGCTGGTGGTGCCGGATTTCATCGGCGGGATCGGCGGGTCCGCCTCCATGGAGGCGCTCTTCGGGCCCACGCGAACGCCGGAGCCGCGCGAAGTGCTCGACACCGTCGCCGCGATGATGCGCGAACTGGTCGGCGACATCCTGGCGGGAGCCCGCGACCAGCGCCTGCTGCCGCGCGAGGTCGCTCTGGCCATCGCCCAGTCGACGGGCGTGTCACCCGGCGAGCGCCCGTACGGGGGCAGCCCGTACCGCGCCACCACGCGCGCGCCGCACGGCCAACGCGCCGACGCCCGCCACACGCTGACCCGTTACACCGTCACCCCCCACATAGCCGCCCGCACGGCTGTCGCCCCCTCGGCCGCCGTCCGCTCCGCCGAAGCCCGGACCCAGAGGGGGAACCGATGACACCACCCGCCGCCACGCCGCCCCAGTCCACGCCGCCCCAGCCCGCTGCGGCTGAGGGCCCGGCCTGGCCCGGCCCCTCGGTGCTGCCCCCGCTGCCGCTCCCCTCCGCCGAGTGCGAGCACACCCGCACCCACATCAGCGACTCCGCCTTCTACGGCCACCGCTACAGCACCACCGTCAGCCATCGCGTCTTCTGCGACCGGTGCCGGTACCAACGCTGGCTGGACGTCGAGGCGGCCCTCGCACTGAGCGAGGCCGACCTCGGCATCATCCCGGTCTCCGCCGCGGAGGCCATCGCCGAGGCCGCCCGGGTCGAGCGGCTCGATCTGGAGGCGGTACGCGCCGAGATCCGCCGCACCAGCCACTCCCTGGTGGGCTTCCTGCGGGTGTTCCAGAAGGTGTGTGCCGGCAACGCCGGGGAGTTCGTCCACTACGGCGCGACCACCCAGGACATCCAGGACACCGCCATGGCCCTGGAGATGCGCGATGTCCTCGACGAAGCCGACCGCCTGCTCCGGCTGGTCACGGTGCGGCTGGCCACGCTCGCCGAGGAGCACGCCGACACCGTGGCGCTCGGCCGTACACACGCCCAGCCCGCCCTCCCGATGGGCTTCGGCGTGAAGATCGCCAGCTGGGTGGACGAACTGCTGCGCCATCTCGAGCGGATCGAAGCCATGCGCTCACGCGTTCTCGCGGCGCAGCTCTTCGGCGGCGTCGGAACCATGGCCGGCTTCGGCGACAAGGGCCTCGACCTGCTGGACGCCTTCGCCGCACGGCTCGGCCTCAGCTCCCCGGCCGCCGCATGGCACACCTCCCGCGACCGGGTGGCCGAGTACGTCTCCGGTCTGGCGATGGTCGCCGGGACCATGGGACGCATCGGCGACGAGGTGCGGACGCTCTCCCGTCCCGAATTCGGCGAGTTCGAAATCGGCTGGCGGCACGGGCAGGTCGGCAGCAGCACCATGCCGCACAAGCGCAATCCGGAAGCCTGCGAACAGGCCGTCGTCATGGCCAGACTGGCCACCGCCCAGGTGGTCAACGCCATGACGTGCATGTCCGGCGACCACGAGCGGGACTCCCGGTCGCTGCGGATCGAATGGGCCTGCGTCCCGGACGTCTCGCACTACACCCTGTCCGCGTGCGAGATCATCCACCATCTGGTCGACGGGCTGGAAGTACGCACCGAGCGCCTGCGGGAGAACGTCCGCGAGGTCGCCGAGTCGATCGCCACCGAGAAGCTGATGCTGGCGATCGGCGCACACATCGGCAAGCAGAGCGCCCACGAGTACGTCTACGAGATCGCCCAGGCAGCCCGTCAGCACGGCGGCTCCCTGCGCGACATGGCCGTACGGGACGGACTCGCGGGGGCTCCACTGGGCGAGCGCGAGGTGGACGAGATCTTCGACCCCGCCGGATACCTGGGCCAGTCCCGCGCGCTCACCCTGCGCGCCGTCGGGCGCGCCCGCGCCTGGCTCGCGGCCCACCCCGCCGCCGGGGAGGAGAGATGAGGGAGGACCTCTCCCGCGTCCGGGAGATCGTCCTCCCCCGTCCGCTCTACTCCCATGTGATCGCTCACGCCGTACGCAAGTTCACCGATCACTACCTGGAGGGCGAGACACGGGAGCACAAGGCCTTCGGCATGCTCGCGGGCCGGCCGAGCGGGGCCGTCGTCGAAGTCCGCGCGGTCTTCCCACTGATATCCAACCTGCGCCACGAGGGGGCCGTCCGCCGGCAGATGGACAAGGTGGTCGGCGCCCACGCCATCCCCTCGCAGACCCCGGACGGTCTGCGAGGGTGGGTAGCCGATCCGCGCGAACTGCTCGACATCGAGCGCGCCTGCGACGACACCGACTGGCTGCTCTTCGGCAACTACCACACCCACCGGGTCGCCTGGGAACACGACGCGCTGCGCGACACGTGCACCGAACTGGACCGGGTCCTTGCCCGCGACTCCCGCCAGTGGACCTTCATCCTCTCGGCCGTGGACCTGCGCCGGCCACGGCTGCGCGCCTTCTTCGAGGGCGACAACTCCCGCGAAGCCTCCGTCCGGGTCCTCCCCGTGACCCCCTGGCGGCCCCCGGGCTCCAGTGATTCCCTCCAGCAGAGGAGCACCTCATGAACCGTGAGCAGTCCTACCGAGACGTCGTCGCCTTCCACGGGCACGAGTGTCCTGGAGCCGCCTTCGGCGTACGGGTCGCGGAGGCCGCCGTCGGGCGCCTCGGCACCCCCGAGGGAGGTCTGGTGGCGGAGACGGAGACGGACACCTGCGCCGTCGACGCCCTTCAGGTACTCACCGGCTGCACCTACGGGAAGCGCACCCTGATCCACCAGGACCACGGGCGCTACGTCTTCACCTTCTGGGATCGCGCCGGCGGACGCGGGGTGCGGGTGCGCGCCCGGGCGGGCACCGTCGTCTTCCGCACCGACGAACTGTGGCGGCTCGCGGACCGGATCGAGGAGGGGAGCGCCACACCCGAGGAGGCCGCACGGTTTGCCGGACTCCAGTCAGGAAGGGTCGCCCAGCTGCTGGAACTGCCCGAGGCCGACTTCCTGACGGTCGAGGAGGTGGCAGAGGCGGAGGGGGCTCCGGTCCCCAAGCGCGTCGCTCCGGTCGACCTCTGCGTGGAGTGCGGCGAGCCGACCAGTGTGGAAACCCTGCACGACCACCGTGGGCGGATGCTCTGCCCGGCCTGCCATCTGAGCGCCCACGGCGGCACGCTCCCCGCGGGCCACGGTGACCACGGCCACCACCCGCACAGCCAGGCCCACCGCCACGGTGCGGGTCACACCCACGGGCCGGGGAACGGGGCCGGATAGCGGTCCTTTTCGGCCGGGCGTCCGTAGCGCACTCCGGACCGCGTCAGTATCGTCAACCGGGCCAGTGGCAACACCCCCACCCCCGGTTGCACACCGGCACGGCTCCGAGGAGCAACCGGGTGAACTCTTGACCGCTGCCTCATGAGGAGGACTCACGGTGAAAGTTCGGAAAAGCTCGGTGATCATCGGTGCGCTCGGCCTGGCCGCGTCCTTGGCGCTGTCCACGGCATCGTCCGCCCAGCAGCGGGACGCACCCTTACCGGCGGATACGCAGCTGAGGAAAGTGGCCTCCGCCGAGGCGCCGACCGCCGGGACGGCCGGACCGCGAGGCAAGGTCTGGATCGCGGAGAAGTCCGGGCGGGTACGCGTCCTGAACGACCGGGGTCTCAGCAAGCCCGTCCTCGACATCTCCGACGAGACGAGAAACGAGGGCGAGCGAGGGCTGCTCGGCATCGCCTTCGATCCCGGGTTCGACCACTTCTACATCTCGTTCACCGACCTGGAGGGCACCAGCACGGTCGACGAGTTCGCCGTAAGGAGGGGCCAGATCCAGCCGGACACCCGCCGCACGGTCATCACCCAGGAACAGCCCTATCCGAACCACAACGGCGGCCATATCGCCTTCGGCCCAGACGGCATGCTCTACATCGGCCTCGGCGACGGCGGCAGCGGCGGTGACCCCCAGGACAACGGCCAGAACCGCGAAACGCTGCTGGGCAATATGCTGCGGATCGACCCGAGCCGCGGCGATCCCTACGCGATCCCCGAGGACAACCCCTTCGTCGACGACCCGGAGGTCCGCGACGAGATCTGGGCGTACGGACTGCGCAACCCCTGGCGGTTCTCCTTCGACGCGGCGAAGGGCGATCTGCTGATCGGAGACGTCGGTCAGAACACCCGCGAGGAGATCGACTGGGCACCGGCCGACAGCCCCGGAGGCGAGAACTACGGCTGGGCCCGGATGGAGGGCACGCTGTCCTTCTCCGGTGAAGAGCCGGAGAACCACGTGCCGCCGGTCTTCGAGTACGACCGCGCCGGTGAGCGGTGCGCGGTCACCGGCGGTTACGTCTACCGGGGCAGGGCCATCCCCGGCCTGCGGGGTGACTACCTGTACAGCGACTTCTGCGACGGCGAGATCCGGGCGCTGGAGATGAAGGACGGCAAGGTGCTCGGCAGCACCGATCTCGGCGTCAACGGCGGCTCGGTGGCGTCGTTCGTCGAGGGCTGCGACCGCGAGTTGTACGTACTCGACCTCGACGGGACCGTCTACCGCCTCGAACCGGCGTAACGCGCCCCACGTTCGCGCGCTTCCCGCTCTCCCATCGCTCCCACCGCTCCCACCGCTCCCCGGTTCAGCCGCTCACCCCGCCCCCGCCGGTACGCCCGGCGGGGGCGGCGGCGTTCGCGCGCGCCCGGTCCGCGGCGGAACCGCGCCACCCGTTCGGAGCAGCGCGCCGCGTGGCGGACGGAGGGCCGGGGCTCAGGGTCGCCATGATGCGTCGTAAGCATCCATGGACCACAGGGGATTGACCTGGTCCGAGACGGGCACCCGTCGCCCGTCCGCCCGACTTGGCGCCCAGCACCGGGCCTGTTCGAACCGAGCCGCCGAGGAGTTGTCTGCCCCGTGTTGGTCCTGGTCGCCGTCCACGCAGGGGTGGCGGCGACGCTCCCGTGGTGGGGACGGCGGATCGGCCGTGGCGCGTGGGCCGTGGCGGCGCTGGCCCCGCTGGCCGTCCTCGCGTGGTCCGCCGTCCAGGCACCCGGGATCCTCGGGGGCACCCCCGTCGAGGAGAGCCTGTCCTGGGCGCCCTCCCTGGAGCTGACCTTCGACGTGCGGCTGGACCCGCTCTCGCTGCTGGCCGTGTGGGTGGTCAGCGGAGTGGGCGTGCTGGTCCTCGCCTACAGCGCCTCCTACTTCGAGCGCCGGGAGGCGGGCCGTGAGTCCGCGCTGCTGCTCGCCTTCTCTGGCGCCATGCTGGGCCTGGTGGTCGCGGACAACCTGTTCGCCCTCTACCTCTTCTGGGAACTGACGACCGTCGTGTCGTTCCTGCTCATCGCGGGCCGGGGAGACCGGGCCGCTCGGCGCCGCGCCGCCGAGCAGGGGCTGCTGGTGACCGCCGCGGGCGGGCTGACCATGCTGGCGGGCTTCGTCCTGCTCGGACAGGCCGCGGGCAGCTACCGCATCTCCCGGCTCGTCGCCGATCCGCCCCGGGGCGACATGGTCACCGTGGCCCTGGTGCTGGTGCTGATCGGGGCGTTCGCCAAGTCCGCCCAGATGCCGTTCCACGGCTGGCTGCCCGCGGCCATGGAGGCGCCCACCCCGGTCAGCGCCTATCTGCACGCCGCGGCCATGGTCAAGGCGGGCGTGTATCTCGTCGCCCGGCTGGCGCCCGGCTTCGCCGAGACCGGCCCCTGGCGGCCGATGGTGCTGGCCGTCGGACTGACCAGCATGGTGCTCGCCGCGTGGCGCGCCCTGCGGGAGACCGACCTCAAGAGGCTGCTCGCCTACGGCACCATCAGCGAACTGGGCATGCTGATGGCGCTGCTGGGCACGGGCACCCGTACGGCCGCGCTGGCCGGTGCGGCGATGCTGGTGGCGCACGCCGCCTTCAAGGCCCCGCTCTTCCTCGTGACCGGCATCCTCGACAAACGGACCGGCACCCGCGACGTACGCCTGCTGTCCGGGCTGGGCCGCCGTATGCCGGTCCTGTTCGCGGTGGGCGCGGCAGCCGCCGCCTCCATGGCCGGAGTGCCGCTGCTGCTGGGCTTCCTCGCCAAGGAGGCCGCCTACGAGGCGTTCCTGCACAGCGGGAAGCTGGACGGCCGGGAGCTGTACGGGCACGACTGGCTGTTCGCCGCGCTCTTCCTCGGCTCGGTGCTCACCGTCGCCTATACCGGCCGGTTCCTGTGGGGGGCCTTCGCCGTGAAACCCGGAGTGGAGACGGGCGATCCGGCCCCTCCCGGACCCGGCTTCCTCGCCCCGGCAGCCGCCCTGTCGGTCACCGGACTGGTGCTCGGCCTCTGGTACCACGCCCTCTCCGTACCGGTGGCCGCCTACGCCGACACGTATGCGACCGGCGGCGGGGGAGCCGGGGCGAGCGGAGGGAAGCCCTACGAACTGGCGCTGTGGCACGGCCTGACCCCCGTGCTCGGCCTCTCGCTCCTCGCACTGCTCCTGGGCATCGCCCTGCACCTGGGGTCTGTCCGGTGGGTCTTCCCGGGCCCGCGACACCCCGCATCGCATCCCGCCGCGTTGCCGAAGTCGCCAGTGTGGCGCCGTCTGCCCCGGCTGCCCGACGCGCAGCACGGTTACGAGGCCGCCCTCCGCGCCATGCGGACGCTGACCCTGCGGACCGTCCGGCACACCCAGGTCGGTTCGCTGCCCGCCTACCTGGCGGTGCTGCTGATCACCGTGCTGGCGCTGCCCGGCTCCGCGCTGCTGGGCACGGGGGACGTCTCGTTCGGACGGCCCGAGATGTGGACGTCCAGTGTGCAACTGCCGCTCGCCGCTGTCGTGCTGACGACGGCCGTCGCCGTGACGGCGACCCGGCACCGGCTGACCGGTGTGATGCTGACGGGCGCGGTCGGATACGGCGTGGCCGGACTCTTCCTGGTACGCGGAGCACCCGACCTGGCGCTCACCCAGTTCCTGGTGGAGTCGTTGACGCTGGTGGCCATCGTGCTCGTGCTGCGGAGGATGCCGACCCGCTTCACGCCCGAGCGGACCGCCGTGCGGACGCGCGTCCTCCAGATCGTCGTGTCCGCCGGGATGGGCGTCTTCGTCGCCCTGTTCGCCCTGGTGGCCACCACGGCGCGGGATGCCCCGGCGGTGTCGGGGGAGCAACTGCGCCGGACCGAGGAGACGGGCGCGCACAACGCGGTCAACGCGATCATCGTGGACTTCCGCGCGATGGACACCCTGGGAGAGATCGCCGTGCTGCTGGTGGCGGCCCTCGGAGTCTTCAGTCTGATCGGGATCTGGCAGGAGAGCGAGGGCGAGGCGGCAGCCCGTCCTGAGCGGGAAGCGGCGGCGGCGGACCCCGCCGGCAACGGCCGGGGAACGGCTCCGAGCCTCCGGCGCTCGCCCGCCGCCTCCTGGGACGAACCCCACGAGAGGTGGCTGCCGGGCGCGGCGGAACGGCCCGGAGGCGAGCGTTCCGTCCTGCTGGAGGTGCTCACCAGGCTGCTCTTCCCCTCCCTCCTGGTGCTGTCGCTGTATCTGCTGGTCTCCGGGCACGAGCATCCCGGTGGCGGGTTCTCGGCCGGTCTGGTCGCGGGCCAGGCCTACGTGCTGCGCTACCTGGTGGGCGGACGGGCGGACCTGGGCATCGCCGCACCGACCGATCCCGGGACGCTCGCGGGCGGCGGGCTGGCGCTGGCCGCAGTGGTGGGACTGCTGCCGGTGGCCTTCGGCGCGGAGGCGCTCTCCAGCACGGTGGTGGAGACCTGGCTGCCGGTCGTGGGCACGCTGAAGTTCGCCACCAGCATGTTCTTCGACGTGGGCGTGTACCTGCTCGTCGTCGGCGTCACCCTCAAGCTGCTGTCGGCGCTGGGAGTTGGGTTGTCACCCCAGACATCGGACGAACCCGAGACATTGAATGAACCGGAGTCGTCGGACGGGCTGGAGTCGTCGGACGGCGGCACGGTGGAGGGCCGCTCATGAACACCCTCGACGCCACCCTGGCCACCGTGGTGGGCGGCCTGTTCGCCGTGGGCTTCTTCCTGCTGATGCAGCGCTCGCTGATGCGCGTCGTGCTCGGCTTCGTCGTGCTGGGCCACGGCACCAACCTGCTGCTGCTGTCCGCCGGAAGGTCAGGCGATCCGCCGATCGTCGAAGGGCCGATGCGGCAGGTGGACGGGTACGCCGACCCGCTGCCGCAGGCCCTGGCGCTCACCTCCATCGTCATCACCTTCGGGCTGACGACCTTTCTGCTGGCCCTGGCCTACCGTTCCTGGCGGCTGACCGGGCACGACGAGGTCCGCGACGACCTGGAGGACCGGCGGATCGGGACGGCTCGGGAGCGCGTGGACGCGGGGGAACGCACGGACGCGGGGGAACGCACGGACGCGGGGGAACGCACGGACGCGGGGGAACGCACGGGCGCGGGGGAACGCACGGGCGCGGCGGAACAGACCCGCGACCGCCGCGAAGGCACGGCAGCCGAGGAAGAGACACCGGAGGACCTCGCATGACAACCGTGCTCGCCCTGCCCGTGCTGCTCCCCGTACTCGCCGCCGGTGCCTCCCTGGCCCTGCGCCACCACCACACCACGCAGCGCCTGCTGAGCGTCGGCGTCCTCGCCACCGTGCTGGCGACCGCGATCACGCTGCTGGTCCGCGCAGACCAGCGCGGCCCGCAGGTGCTCCCGGTCGGCGGCTGGGACGCCCCCACGGGCGTCAGCCTCGTCGCGGACCGGCTGTCGGCGCTGCTGCTGACCGTCTCCATCCTGGTGGCGCTGTCCGTGCTGGTCTTCGCCATCGGCCAGGGCGTCACCGAGCCGGGCAACGAGACGGCCGCGACCTTCCACCCCGCCTATCTGCTCCTCACGGGCGGAGTCGGTCTGGCGTTCCTCTCGGGCGACCTGTTCAACCTCTTCGTCGCCTTCGAAGTGATGCTCGGCGCCTCCTATGTGCTGATCACCCTGGACTCGGGCCGGGCACGGGCACGCGCCGGAATGACGTACACGATGACGAGCCTGACCTCCTCCCTGCTGTTCATCACCGCCGTCGCCCTCTGCTACGGCGCCACCGGCACGGTCAACCTGGCCCAGCTCGCCGGGCGGGTCGCGGAGCTGCCCGAGGGGCTGCGGTCCGCACTGAGCCTGCTGCTGCTCGTCGTCTTCGGCATCAAGTCCGCGATGGTGCCCCTGCACTTCTGGCTCCCGGACAGCTATCCGACCGCGCCCTCGCCGATCACCGCCGTGTTCGCCGCACTCCTGACCAAGGTCGGCGTGTACGGGATGCTGCGCACCCAGACGCTGCTGTTCCCCCGCGACGACACCTGGATCCTGCTCGCCGTTCTCGCGATCGCCACGCTGCTGATCGGAGTGCTGGGCGCGATCGCCCAGGACGACGTCAACCGGCTGCTGTCCTTCACGCTGGTCAGCCATATCGGCTTCATGCTGCTGGGGCTCGCGCTCTTCGACGTCGCCGGACTGACCGGGGCCATCCTGTACGTCGTCCACCACATCGTCGTACAGGCGACGCTCTTCCTGGCCGCCGCACTCGTCGTACACCGCACGGGGACCGCCGCCCTGCACCGCATGAAGGGGCGCGCACCGCCCACCGCACTGATCACCCTGCTGTTCCTGGTCCCCGCGATGAGCCTGGCCGGGATTCCGCCGTTCTCCGGCTTCATCGCGAAGCTCGCGCTCTTCCAGGCGGCCGTGGCCGAAGGCAGCGGGACGGCTTTCGCGCTCCTCGGCGCGGCGGTGCTCACCAGTTTCCTCACCCTGGCCGCGATGGCCCGCCTCGGGCGCAAGGCATTCCTGGAGACCGTGCCAGGGCCGTCCCCGGCATCCTCCGCACATCCCGCGCCACCCGCATCGCCGGCGTCGCCACCCGCGCCGCCGGATGACGAAGCCCATCAGGAGGTCCCCGCACGCCTCCCCGGCCGTCTGATGCTCGGCGCCACCTGCGCCATGGCGCTGACCGGCATCACCCTCGCGGTATGCGCCGGACCGCTGGCCCGGCTCAGTGAGCGGGCCGCGGACGACCTGCTGCGACGGGACACCTACCGCACCGCCGTACTCGAGGAGGAGGGCCGTTGAGCGTGAGGGAACTGGCAAACCGATACGGCCACCATCTGCCGATGGTGTGCTGGCTGTGGCTGCTGTGGGCCGTGCTGTGGGGATCGGTCATGCCCGGCGTCCTGCTCAGCGGCCTGCTGGTGGCGACGGGAATCGTGCTGGCCTTTCCGCTGCCGCCCATCCGGCCCCGACTGACCCCGAGGCCCTGGCGGCTTGCGTGGCTGCTGGCGCACCTCTTCACCCACCTCGTCCACTCGGCGGTCACCGTCGCCTGGCAGGCCGTCCGTCACGGGCCGCGCACACCGACGGCGATCGTCGAAGTGCCCCTGGGGGTCGACTCCGACCTGACGATCGCCGCCCTCGCGAACCTCACGACGGCCTCCCCGGGCTCCCTCGTCCTGGAGATCGACCGCGGCGGCAGACTGCTTTACGTCCACGTGCTGCCCGTGCACAGCCCGGAAGAGGCCGACGAGGGGCGCGTACGCGTGCAGCGGGCCGAGCGGCATGTCGTGTGGGCGCTCGGCGTGGCCGGCCAGATGCCCGGCGACCGAGGAGAGGTGTCCCCGTGAACGTGGTCTTCGCGCTGAGCACGGCGATGGTCTCGGCCGCCGGTGTGCTCACCCTGCTGCGCCTGGTGCGCGGCCCGCTCGCGCTCGACCGGATCATCGCTGTGGACGTCCTGGTGACGCTCATCCTCGCCGGTGCGGCGATCGGCGTCGCCTCCCGGAAGCTGACCTCCTTCCTGCCCGTCCTGCTGGTGCTGGCGCTGCTTGCCTTCATCGGCTCGGTCACCGCCGCCCATCTGATCGAGAAGCGGGAGGGGATGCGGTGAGCACGGCCCTGGACGCCCTCACCGCCGTGCTGCTCCTGGCGGGGGCCGCCTTCTGCCTGCTCGGGGCGCTGGGACTGCTGCGCTTCGCCGACACCCTGTCCAGACTGCACGCGGCCACCAAGGCCCAGACGCTCGGCCTGCTGCTCATCCTGCTCGGAGCCGCCGCGCAGGTCTCGCCGCGCTACGCGGTCGTGCTGGTGCTCGTCGCGCTGTTCCAACTGGTCACGGTGCCGGTCACCGGCCAGATCGTGGGCCGCACCGCCTACCGCACTCAGGCGGTGCGGAGGCCCGGCCTCGTCCTGGACGAACTCGGCGAACGCCTGCGGCGCGACGCGCGCGCCCGCGGCGAGGCGGCTGGGCAGGACAGCGAGGGCGGCGACGCCGAGGGAGGAGAAGCCGAGGGAGGGGAGCACGCGGGCTCATGACGCCATGACGCCCCCGCCCGGCCCGGGTCCGAAGGCGCGGCGGCGCTTTCCCGTACGCGCCGTAGCGCCTTGCCATGGCCGCCGGTTCGAACACGTTCACGCCTCGTTGGTTCCCCGTGCATGCTCGCTGGGCAGTATCCGGAGTCTGACGACCTGGAGGCATCATGCGAAGGCAGAAACGCGCACGCGCCCTGCTGACGGCCGTTCTCGCGACGGCGGTTGTCGGTGCGGCGGGCGGAGTGGCCCACGCCGAGACCGTCACGACGGCGGCGGCCGACGAAGCGCCCGCCGCGCAGCGGCCCGACGTACGGCTCCCGACGACCGTGGACGGCGGGGCCTGGAAGTCCGGCCACCTCCAGGGCATGGCCATCGACCGCCGCAAAGGCGCCATGTACTTCTCGTACACCGACCTCCTGGTGAAGACCGACCTGCGCGGCAAGCCGATCGGCTCCGTCACCGGATTCACCGGCCACCTCGGCGACCTGGACTTCAACCAGCGCGACGGCCGGGTCTACGGCTCCCTCGAATACAAGGCGGCCAAGGCGTTCTACATCGCCCTCTTCGACGGTGACCGCATCACCCGGATGAACATGGACGCCCAGGACTCCGGCGTCGTCTCCACCGTCCACCTCAAGGAGGTCGTGGAGGACTACACGGCCGACATGGACGGCGACGGCGTCTTCGACGGCAACACCGGCAATACCGCCGACCACCGGTACGGCTGCAGCGGCATCGACGGCGTCGCGTTCGGCCCGGACTTCAGGCGCGGCGGCGGTGGGCACGGCGACGACGGTGACGGCGGCGATGGCGCCGACGGTTCAGGCGGCAAGCACGGCCGCCAGCTGCTGACGGTCGCCTACGGCGTCTACTCGAACACCAGCCGCCAGGACAACGACCACCAGGTGCTGCTCCAGTACGACACCCGGCACTGGAAGAAGTACGAGCGCCCGCTGACCGAGGAGTCCCCGCACACCAGCGGCCCCCGCTCCACCGACGGCAAGTACTTCGCGTACACCGGCAACACCACCTACGGCGTCCAGAACCTGGAGTACGACGGCCACAGCGGCAACTGGCTGATGGCGGTGTACAAGGGCAAGAAGCCCTCCCTCCCCAACTACTCCCTCTTCGTCCTCGACGGTTCGCAGCACCCGAAGCGGGGCATCGTCCGGGGCCAGCCGGAGTCGGAGCGCGGCCGCATGCTGTCGTTGCTCCCGCAAGGCCAGTACCACGGCCCCTCCGGCACGTACGGCTGGGAGTCGGGCGGCCAGTACGGGCTGATCTCCCTCGACGACGGCCGCTACTACATCGCCGAGTCGGGCACCGTCTCCGGCGACGACGGCACCAAGCAGACGGGCCGCGCCGTCATGCACCGCTGGACGGGCAGCACCCCGACACCGTTCACCCCGGTCTCACCCCGGTGAGGCAGAGCGACAAGACCGCCTGACCGCTTCCCGCGCGCGCCCCGAAGGGCTGGACTACGCTGGCACAGAGCGTCGTGCCCAGCCCGTGCCCAGCCCTTCGGGAGGCAGACCATGCCGGACACGCCTGCGAACGTCGACGAGTACATCGCCTCGTTCCCCGAGGACGTGCGGACCATCCTGCAGAACATACGACGCACGATCCACGACGCCGTGCCCGACGCGGGCGAGAAGATCAGCTACCAGATCCCGGCCCTCACCCGCGACGGCAAGGCAGTCGTCTACTTCTCAGGCTGGCAGAAGCACATCAGCGTCTACCCCGCACCCGACACGACGGACGTGGCCCTCGACGCGGAACTCTCCCCGTACAAGTCCGGCAAGGGCACCCTCAAGTTCCCCCTCGCCGAACCCCTCCCGTACGACCTGATCGGCCGCGTCGCCGCCCTCCTCCTCGCCCAACACTTCCCCGAGGCCCCCGACCCCTCGTCCTGATCCCCGCCGGCCACCGGGGCAGGACAACAGCTTCCGAGGCGACGCAACCCCGCTGCTCAGCCTTCGTCCGCGATGTCCACACCGTAGGCGCGGGCGAGGGCGTCCAGGCCGTTGTCGAAACCCTGGCCGACGGCGCGGAAGCGCCAGACGTCGCCGCGGCGGTAGATCTCCGCGAGAAGCAGCGTGCGCTCGGTGGTCGCCGCGTCGAGCGCCGCCTGCGCGAGCGGTGCCGCGCTGCCGCCGGGGCCCGTGGTGATCTGGACCGCCCCGACGTCCCCGAAGGTGGGGGTGCCGTCGACGGCCGCCGCGACCACGATCTTGCGTACGGCGGGCGGCAGAGCGCCCAGGTCCGCGGTGACGGTCTGCTCGGTCGGCCCGTCCGTGAGCAGCCGCACCGCGCCGCCCGGACTCTCCGGCCCTCCGTAGAAGACGAAGTGCTCGTCCCGGCAGACCTGGTCGTCCTCGTCGACGAGGAACGCGACGAGGTCGATCTCGCACGTCGTCTGCTGCGCCCAGGTCGCGCTGACGCTCCAACTCGCGGGCCCGGTACCGCCCGGCAGATCGACGACACCCCCGCGCGGCAGCACGTGCGGGGCCTGGCTCCGGCCGCCCGCCGGGCGGCCGGGCGGGGCGGCGGTCGGCGCGTCGAGCCATGCCTCTTCGTAGGTGGGGATCTCCAGCGAGGCGATCCGGCGGGTACGGCGGTCGTTCTCACCGCCGGGGAGCAGCACGACATCGGTGACGCTGGCGGACAGGTTGATCGCCGCGGCCCCGCCCAGCTCGACGATCCGGACACGGGCCGCAGCCGCGTTCGGGTGCGTACCGCCGAGCACGAGCACGCGCCGTCGCGCGAGGGGCCGGTCCGTCGCCTGGGAGGTACGGCCGCCCGTCTCCGTTCCCGCTTCCGTTCCTGTCCCCGTCCCCGCTTCGCGGGCTGCCGGGAGGGCGGGGGCGGTAAGTGCGGGAGGTGTGGCGGGTGCGGTGGTGACGGCAGGGGTGGACGTGGGGCCCTGCTGCCCGTGCGGAGTGCCCGGCCGTACGTCCTCCAGCAGCCGCAGGAAGGTCGGCTCGTCGATGACGGGCACACCCTCCGCGATCGCCCTCCGCGCCTTCGTGGAGCCCGACGCCGTGTCGTTGGTGACCAGGACGCCGGTGTGCCGGCTGACGTTGTCCATCACGTTCAGCCCTGCTGCGACCGACCGGGCGACCAGATCCGTGCGGGAGGTGTCGGTGTCCCCGGTCACGGCGACCTTCATGCCCTGCGTCAGCGGGCCACCCGGCGAGAGCCGCCCGGGGTTGCGGAAGGCGCACGGCGTCTTGGGCGGCTTCGGCGTGAACTGCGCGTCCTGCCGGGGCGGGCAGGCCACCAGAGGCAGTGCCAGATCGAGCCGGGCCGCCTCCCGGAGGGTGGCCCGCAGCACACCGGCCAGCACACGCGTGTCGTCCAGCGCGTCGTGGGCGTGGAGTTGGGGGACTTCGTAGTGCGCGGCGAGCGTGCCCAGACGGAGGTTCTCGGTCGGCGGGTCCACCCGGCGGTTCAGCGCGAGGGTGCACAGCCGCCGGGAGACCGGGAGCGACGCTCCCGCGCGGGCGAACTCGTGCGCGAGGAAGTCGTAGTCGAACTGCGCGTTGTGGGCGACGAGTACGCGGTCCTTGAGCATCGCCGCGACCTGCCCGGCGATCTGGTCGAAGGTGGGGGCGCCCGCCAGCCGTTCGGCAGTCAGTCCGTGTACGTGCACCGGGCCGGGGTCGCAGCCCGGGTTGAGCAGCGTGGAGAACTCGCCGGTCTGCTCACCGTCCGGGCCGATCGTCACCACCGCGAGGGACAGCACGCGGTCCTGGCGCGGCACCAGGCCGGAGGTCTCCACGTCGACAAGTGCCCAGTCCAGGGCGTAGTCGCGTATGTCGGGTGCGTCGGTGAGGACGGAGGCAAGACTCATGCAGGACAGGATGATCTGATATTCCCCCCTCCTTCAACCCGGATGACTATTTGTCCCCTTCTGAGATTCGGGATGGCGTGAACAGGGGCGGGAACGCGAACTACGGCTGTGCGTCCGAGTTGTCGGACGGCGCCTGCTCCAGCGCGGCCGCCCAGCGCTCGGACCACTGGTGCAGGCCCCGGAGTTCCTTGGAGGCGTCCCTCCCGAGCGGCGTCAGGCGGTAGTCGCCTGCGGTGTCATGTTCCACGAGCCGAGCCTCCTGCAACTCCGTGAGGCGCTGGCGCAGCACGCTGGACGACATGCCGTCGCATCGCTGCTGCAACGGCCTGAAGCCCAGGGCCTGTTCCCGCAGTTCCCACAGGATCCGCAGCGTCCACCGTCGCCCGAACAGGTCGAGCGCCGCCATCAGGGGGCGGCCCGTGGCGGAACCGCGCACCGGTTTCCGGGGGTGCGGGGTGCGCGGGGGACGCGGGGCTTCCGTCATGAGGCTCGCCCTTTCTTCGCCACGGGTAGCGCTTCGGTTTCCGAGACACTACCCTCCCTGCCAGTGCTTCGAAAATCGAAGCAGAATGTCGAAGGGAGACAGGATCCATGACCGTCCGGATCACGCCGACCGCGGCTCCCCACCCGCCGGAAGTCGCGGCGGTACTGCACCGCATGATGCCCGGCGACGAGGAACCCCTCGCCCTCTTCCGGCTCTACGCACACCACCTGCCGCTCGCCGAGGCACTGCACGAATGGGGCGCGTACGAACTCAGCCGCCGCCTCAGCCTCGGACTCCGGGACCGCGAAATCGTCATCGACCGCACCTGCGCACTGTGCGGCTGCGAGTACGAATGGGGCGTGCACATCGCCCGCTTCGCACCCCGCGCCGAACTGACCCACGCACAGATCAGCTCCCTCACGCACGGGACCAGCGCGGACACCTGCTGGACGACCGACCGCGACCGGCTGCTCCTCGACGCGGTCGACGCCCTGCACACCAGCAACGACATCGACGACACACTGTGGCAGCGGCTCGCCGCACACTTCAGCCCGCCACAACTCCTCGACCTGCTGACACTGTGCGGCTGGTACCACGCGATCAGCTTCACCGCCCGCGCCACCAGACTCACACCGGAGCCCGGCACCCCGAGATTCCACGAGTACCGCCCGTAGCCGCCTACGTGGAGCGCCTACAGCGAGGCGTCCACGGGCATGACCGCGACCAGGGCCGTGGCCGGAAGACGCACCCGTCGGCCGGTCCGCAGGACCAGCACGGTGGCCGAACCGCCGGTCGCGTACCGCTCTATGTGCGTATCCGCGACCTCCCGCCAGCACCCGCCGATGCACACCCGATCCCCGCGCCGCACCCGGAACGCGGAGCGCTGCTGCTCCTTCTCATCGGCCATGGCCGGGTTCCCCGTCCGTATCCGGGGGCAGCGACAGATGCGCCCACACCACCTTGCCGGGACCACTGCGTTCGCTCACTCCCCACTTATCGGCGAGCGCGTCCACGAGGATGAGCCCTCTCCCCTCGCAGCTCTCGTCATCCGGCACCCGAAACCGCGGCCACTCCGGACACGCATCGTGCACCTCGACGCGCAGTCCGTCCGGCCCTGCTGCGTAACGGGTCTCCACCTCCCGCCCCGGAGGCACACGGGCATGCTGCACGGCGTTGGTCAGCAACTCGGACAGCACAAGCACCGCCGGCTCCTCCAACCCGCCCAGCCCCCAGCCGGCCAACACCTTGCGCAACTCCAGCCGCGCCTGCCCGACACAACTGTGATGACGACTCCACCGCCGCACCACGGGGCCGTGGTCCTGGCCGTACGTCATCGGCCCGCCTCTCGCGAGTGCCGGGCTCGCGACGACGCCGCAGATTCGAAGAAAAGAACGACAAACTCCACCATTGCTGAGGCTCCTTGCGGGGTTCTCTGCGTGCATGGCCACGCTGCGACGAATAACTCACAGGGTGTGGTTTGCGTTGCTAGCCTGGTAGCCGTTTCGGCCTGACAACGCACACTTCAACTCCGGGAGTTGAATTCATGGCAGAGGTCCAAAAGCCCCGCACACCCCGGCAGAAGTACGGCGAGGAGCTGAGACTCCGCCGGGTAGCGGCGGGAATGACGCAGGAAGCCGTGAGTGAAGGGGTGGTGTGTTCACCCACCCTGATCAGCCATTTCGAGGCGGGCCGCCGCCTCCCCAGCCCGGACGACGCCCAACGCCTCGACCGGGTCCTGGACACCGACGGCTTCTTCGCCCGCTGGCTCAAGGACCTCGACTCCAAGTACGCCGATCATTTCGAACCCGTGGCAGAACTGGAGCGCCAGGCCACGGAAATCCGGCAGTACGGTGCCTCACTCATCCCCGGATTGCTTCAGACGGAGGGGTACGCACGAGCGGTGTTCCGTGCGCACAGCCCGAACCACACGGCTGAGGACCTTGACCGGAGCGTGGTCATCCGCCTGAGCCGCGGCCAGCTCCTTGAGGCCCCACCGGAGCCCGTAGTGTGGACACTGCTGGACGAGGCGGCACTTCGGCGCAGAATCGGCGGCCCGCGCGTGATGGCTGAGCAGCTCGGTAAGATCGCTGGTATGGCAGAGGCCGGACGCCTACGCCTGCACGTACTGCCGTTCGGAGTGGGGGAGCACGCCCTGCTGGAAGGCATGGTCTACCTGATGGCCTTTGACGAAGCCGCGCCGGTGGCCTACGTAGAGGGTCTGCATACGGGACATCTGATTGACGATCCGGCCATGGTGAGCAACTGCCAGGCGGTTTACGATCTCGCCCTCAGCGATGCACTGTCACACCAGGATTCACTGGCCTTGGTCAAGGCCACGGCGGAGGATTACGCGCATGAGCAGCAGTGAACACCTCATCCCTGATGCCACAGCACTTCGGGGCTGGCGCAAGTCAAGCTACAGCGGGGGCAGCCAGGGCGAGTGCCTCGAAGTCGTGGACGGACAGCATGTCGGCGTCCCCGTCCGTGACAGCAAGGTCCCGCACGGCCCTGCCCTGCTTTTCCCGCCCAACGGCTGGTCCTCCTTCGTCACCGCAGTCAAGACCGGGCACCTCTCCGCCTGAATCACCCGCCTTACGCAAACACCGGCCCCCGTCACCGGCGGGGGCCGCCCCATCTGGCCTGCTCGGGTCGACCATGCGTCTGCGCATCCGATTGCGACCCTCCAGGGTTGATGACGACGCGCGGCAGCTGGCCCCGCTGTTCGGGGTATCGAAGTCGGCCGCGGACCGAGTGATCGACGACATCGGCCCGAGGGTCGCGCTGCATCCCCGCCAGCGGTTCGCCAAGGACGCGGTGCTGATCGTGGACGGCACCCTGGTGCCCACCCGGGACCACAACAAGTCCCACAAGCAGGTCCGCGCCCGAGTCGAGCATGCCTTCGCGCGTATGAAGACCTGGAAGATCCTGCGCGACTGCCGCCTGAGAGGCGAGGGCGTGCACCACGCAATGCACGGCGTCGCCCGCCTACGCAACCTCGCTCTCACGGGATAACCCCGCCGCATGCGAGAGAGGTCCACCGGAGACGGTTCCCCGCCTACCAGTCTCGGAGGAGACTCAGTCGAGGCAGAACTCGTTGCCCTCAAGGTCCTGCATCACAATGCAGGACTCGTTCTCGCCGTCGGCACGCATCGTTCGCACATGTACCGCGCCGAGCACGACCAGTCGTGCGCACTCGGCCTCAAGTGTGGCAAGGCGCTCCTCACCCACGAGCCCGATACCGGCCCGCACATCGAGATGCAGCCGGTTCTTGACGACCTTGCCTTCGGGAACTCGCTGGAAGAGCAGGCGCGGACCCACACCCGAGGGATCAGCGCACGCGAAGTAGATCACCTGCTCCTCAGGCGGCAGCGAGCGATGGTACTCCTCCCACGTGGCGAACCCCTCCGGGACCGTCGGTACGACGTACCCCAGCACCTCACACCAGAAAGCGGCGAGGCGCGCAGGTTCCTCGCAGTCGAAGGTCACTTGGAACTGCTTGATCGTTGACATCGACGCACCGTACCAAGGGTGTCTCGCTGCCCTTTCCTCAGGTAGATCCCCGCGCCGTCGAGATATCGAGTCAAGCCCGCCGAAATCTGGTCTAGACCGAACACGAGGTGATCAAATCGAACAAGCCACGAGAACGACGCAACCCTGGCGTGTGGTGCGTGCCGAAGATCAGTCAAGGGGCAGCCCTCTTGGTGGGAGTAGGTGTCTCCGGTGACCCAATCCGGGCATAGCAGGAACCTCTCACCACTCAACGGGAACTCCTGGACGCGAGCCCGCCGGGGCGGCGACCCCTGCGTCTCCGGCCGGGGTCCGCCCTGACCGGGCCGCGCGTGCGGCTCAGCTCAGCAGCGTCCCGGCGCCATACCGTTCGCCTGCGCCGGATGTCTAAAATGCCGGAGATCACTGGCGGCCGATGATCTCTGGCTGCTGCCAAGCCCCCCAGCAACAGGAGCCTCCCATGAGGGAAAATCCCAGCGCGGCAGCATCAACCTCATTATCAACTCAGCCGAGAGCGTTCCAGAACTATGTCGAGTCGGTACTCGAAATCCTCGCGC
Organism: Streptomyces gossypii; assembly: GCF_025165795.1. Taxonomy (GTDB): domain Bacteria; phylum Actinomycetota; class Actinomycetes; order Streptomycetales; family Streptomycetaceae; genus Streptomyces; species Streptomyces gossypii. The sequence continues at coordinate 50,150 of NZ_JAJAGO010000006.1, read as the reverse complement.
GCGATCCCGAGCGCCTAGTCCTCACCGACACGAACGGCGAGAAGATATCCGCGGGCGCGTTGCATGACAGCGTTCACCGAACTGCTGCGGAACTGGCCGATCGCGGCATCGGTCGCGGCACGACCGTCAGTCTCCTGACCGGTAATCGGCCGGAGGCCCTCAGCGCACGGTATGCGGCGAACCTGCTCGGCGCCCGCGTGGCGTTCCTGCACGAAGTCGTTCACACGCACATCGCCCCCGACGTGGTGGCGCACATCGTGAAAAGCATCGACTCCGGGATTCTGCTCATAGACCCGGCACTCCACGAGATGGCCGAGGCCCTGCTCTCCCACCCGGACCATCCCACTGTGCTGTTCCTCGGCCCGAGCCCGCTCGGTGAGGACCTGACATCGTGCGCCGCACGGCATGACGGCCGCCGTCTGGCGAGCGCGGCTCACCCGGACGACGACTGGTGTATCCGTCTCACGGGCGGCACCACAGGCATCCCCAAGAGCGTGTGCATGACCTACGCCAACTACCAGGACGTCGTGATCGACCGCGTCACCCTGCTCAACAGGCGGTCACCCCACCTGCCCCACACCGACACCCCACCCTGCTTCCTGGCCTGCGCGTCCATCGCCCACTCTGCCGGAACGACGACCGATGCCACCCTGCTGGCGGGCGGACGGGTGGTCCTGCAACGGCAGTTCGTGCCGGGGGAGGTGCTGGCCGCGATCGCGCGGGAGCGGGTCACCGACGTGTGGATGCTGTCGCCGATGCTCGGGCAGGTGCTCGACCACCCCAGCGCGGGCAGCACGGATGTCAGCAGCCTGCGCCGGGTCAGCTACGGCGGGCACCTGCTCGCGGCGGACCGGTGGCGCCGCGCCAACGAGGTGTTCGGCCCCGTCCTCTACGGCTGGTACGGCCAGACGGAGGCCGGCCTGATGACCGAGGTCCAGCCGCATGAGCACACCCTGATCGGGCGGACAGGTCAGATCACAGCCGGACGCCCCGTGCCCGGCGCGGAGATCGCGGTATGCGACTCGGCAGGCAACCGGCTGAAGCCGGGGGAGACGGGGGAAATCCGTGCGCGATCTCCCCAGGTCATGAGCGGGTACTGGAAGCAGCCGGAACTCAGCGCAGAACTCCTGGAAGACGGCTGGCTTCGCACGGGAGACGCGGGCTACCTGGACGACGCAGGCTACTTGTACATCTCCGGCCGCATCAAAGAAATGATCAAACTGGTGGGTAGCCACCAGGTCTTCCCCGCCGAACTGGAAAGCTTCCTGCTCTCCCATCCGGCTGTCGAGCACTGCATGGTGTTCGGCGTGCGCCGCCCGGACGATTCCGAGGAAGTCCACGCCGCGATCGTCCCAACGCCGGGCCACACCGTCGACAACAACTTGATCCGCGACTTCGTGGTGACGCACAAGGGCAAGATGTACGTCCCGAGCGCGCTGCACATGCTCACCGAAATGCCCCTGAACGCCGTGGGCAAACCCGACAAGAAGCAGGTCCAGACCCAACTCGGCGTATCCGAGTCGAGCGTCACGGTCTACTGATCCTGCGCCACACGCCACACGGCCATTCGCCCCGCTGCATGCCCAGCGGGGCGAATGGCCGCGCGCAAGCCCACGAGAGTTATGACGGCTGTAACGGACTGAGTCGGCCTCGGTGTCGGCCTTCTGGTTGCGAACCCTTCAGGGGTGATCACGCCAAGTGTCACCCGCGCACGGGAGGGCGCCCGCAAGCGAGCCCAGGGCGGTCTCGTAGATCTGGTGGCGGACTTCTACTGCGCCGCTTGCGCTGCGATCTTGGCGGCGTCCCACTGGACGTACTCGATGACCGCGCCGCCAGGGTGGAGGACCGTCAAGTTCCGCCCTGTGGGGACAGTGTTGGGGCCGTCGAGTGTCTCGCCACCCTCGCGCGCAACTACCGCGAGGATTTCGTCGAGGTCGTCGACGATGGCGGTTGCCTGCACGTTGCGGTATGGAGCCAACGCCTCCGGGGTTCCCGCAACCAGCAGGTAGTCACCGATGGTTGCCAACTCGAGGTCCTGGTACGCGAAGCGGAGTGCCGGTTTGGTGCCGGACAGGGCCTCGAAGGTAGGGAGGGCAGTGTCCAGATCATCGACGTACATGCGCGCATAGCTGGTCAGAACTGTCATCAGACACTCCTTGATCATTTCGCTTAACCCGAAATAAGGAAATGATCGTATGATGAGCAGGGCGACGGTGCCAAGCCCGGTGGAGCCAACGGAGAGTGTGAGAGATGCGATCGCTGACTCAGCCGGACGCGACAGACCTGGATCTGGTCGCGGTGCTGCACGCCCTCAGTGACCCGGTCCGCCTGGAACTCGTGCGCTTGATGGCCTCCGGCGGCGAAGTGTCGTGCAGCCCGGAGCACCTCGACATCCCCCGTTCCACGCTGTCCAGCCACTGGCGCATCCTGCGAGAGGCAGGGCTGACGTGGACTCGTCCGGAGGGCAAGGCGCGCTACATGACCTTGCGCCGCGATGATCTGGAGGCGCGTTTCCCTGGTGTGCTGACTGCCATCCTGGCTTGCGCCGCCGTACCTTCTGACTCTGCGAGCGATCCAGCGCGAACCCTCCGGGGATGATGACGGCAAGGGTCGGTGGAGGTGCTGTCTCGCGGGCTGGCCCGAATATGCTCTCGGTGAAGGGTTCACTCGTGGGATCGGCTGGGCACAGGGGGCGGGATGCTGACGGAGCGGCATCTGGAGATCTTTGTGGCGCTGGCCGAAGAGGGGCACTTCGGGGATGCCGCGCAGCGGGTCGGGATCACGCAGCCGCCGCTGTCGCAGGGGCTGCGGCGGCTGGAGGCGCTGCTCGGGGTGCGGCTGTTCGATCGGGATCGGGGGGTCACTCTCACCGATGAGGGGGCGCTGCTGCTGCCGCACGCGCGGCGGGCGCTTGCGGCGATGACGGAGTTGCGGGATGCCGGTGCCCGGGAGCATGCCGACGGGCGGCGGCTGCGGCTCGGTCTGGTGCCCGAGTTGCCCGCCCGGGTCGGAGCCGCCGTGGCCGCCGCGCCTGCCCGTGCCCGGGAGCGGAGCCGGGTCGGTGTGACGACGGCGCCGACCGCCACGCTGCTTTCCGAGGTCTCGGCGGGACGGCTGGATCTGGCAGTGATCCGGCACCCGGCGGTGCTGCACGGCCTGTCTGCCGGACCTGTCGTGCTGCTTCCGACCTGGGTCCTCACCCCGGAGCCAGGCTTTGGGGAACCGTCCGCAGGCAGCGGCATTCCGCGTCTGCCCGTCGCCGTGCGGCCCCGTGCCGAAGGTCCGGCGGCGCATGACCTGTTCGTGGACACCCTCGCGGGCCGGGGGCGGCGGGTGGAGACCGTGGTGGTGTCGGACGAGCGGGCCGGGCTCGCCCTGGTCGCCGCAGGACAGGCCGTGCTGGTCACGGCCGACGACACGCTGGTGGCGGACGGTGTCGTACGGCATCCGGCGGACGATCCGCCGCTGCCGTTGCGGCTGCGGGTGGTGTGGGATCCTCGGCGGTCGCAGGCCGCGGAGACCATGGCCGCCGCGAAGCTGCTGGTGGAAGCCCTCTCCCGGGAGGCAGTCGGATGAGCGGGCGGACGTCCGCAAGCGCGGTGGAGCGGGTGATCCGCGAGATGTTCGCGGATGCCGGCGTACGGGGCTGGCTGCATGTGGCGGAGATGCGGAATCCCTCGGCTCAGGTCGTCGTCGATCCGGACGAGCCGGTTCCGATGGGTTCCGTGTACAAGGTGCCGTTGATGGTCGCCTTCTGCCGCCTGGTGGACGAGGGTCTGCTCGATCCGCAGCGGCGGCTCTCGCTGGAACCGGCGAACCGTGTGCCCGGGCCGACGGGTATCTCCGTGCTGACGGACACCGTCACGGCCTCGCTGCGCGACCTCGTCGTCCTGATGATGAGCATTTCAGATAATTCTGCCGCCGACGCGGTGCTGCGCAGCGTCGGCCCGGCGGTGGTCGATGAGGTCTGCCGCGATCTCGGTCTGCCGGACACCTCCATCCACGGCGGCGCCGCGGCCACGTTCGCCCAGCTGGTCACGGAGACCGGCGCGGAGTCGCTGGCCGCAGCGATGGCGCGCATCTCGGACAACGACGCCGCCGCACCGGCGGGTGTCTACGACCCGGTCTCCAAGGCCTCCACCACCCCGGCGGACATGGGGCGCCTGCTGCGTGAGATCTGGTCGGACAGGGCGGCATCCCCGGAACGCTGTGCGTTCATGCGTGACGTGATGCGCCACCAGCCGTGGCAGCACCGGCTCGGTGCCGGCTTCCCCCACGACGATGTGAGGGTGTTCGGGAAGACCGGAAGTTTCGGGTCGATGCGCCACGAGGCGGGCGTGGTCGAGTTCCCGGACGGCAGCACCTACACGGCTGTGGTCTTCACCCAGGCCGCCCGTGCCGACCGCAGGCTGCCGCGTGCCGACGCGGTCATCGGCGCGGCAGCCCGTACGGCGGTCGAGGAGCTGCGCGGCAGCGAGGGAATCTGACCCGGAGGGCGTGCGGGGGCCGTCGGGCGGTCATCGGCCGGTGATCGGGCCATCAGCGGGGCTTTCCGCCCATGGTCGGTGCCGCTGAGGTGCAGTGATATCGCTTGTGAATCGTGCGGTCTCCGATTGCCTATTCGACATCCGCTCAGGCTTCGGGTTTGACTCGGGTTCCGTGGCGTTGAGCGGAAAGACTGACAAGTCCCCGAGCAGACGCCCCCACTCCCTCAGGTTTCTCGCGGCTTCGTTCAGGAGGACTACGTGACGAGTGAGACATATCCACATCCGCGCCCGGCGCGCCGCCGTGGACGGACCGTTCTCGGCATCACTGTGGCCCTGGCTGCGGTGGTGGGCGGGATCGTGTACGTGGTGAACGATTCGGCGGACGCCAACGGGGCCGCCGCCGACGCCTTCCTGGAGAAGTGGTCGCAGGGCGACCTCCAGGCGGCCGCCGAACACACCGACGACCCCACCGCCGCGCTCAAGGGGCTCACGCGCTATCAGACCGAGCTGCGGGTGGGAGGCTTCAAGGCCGATGCCGGATCGCCGACGGGTGAGGGCGAGACCCGGACTACGCCCTTCGAGGCGGAGGTCGTCCTGAAAGACGCAGGAAAGTGGACGTACAGCTCGCGGGTCAAGCTGGTGGAGAAGGACGGTGAGCAGCTGGTGCACTGGGAGCCCGCCGTGCTGCACCCGAAGGCAGGCGCCGGTGACCGGCTCGTACGGGTCACCCGGCTGCCGGAACGCGGGCAGGTCGAGACTTCGGACGGCAAGTCGCTGGACGGACATGCCCCTTCCCTGGTCGGTGTCGTGGGGGAGCCGACCGAGCAGGGGCTGAGCAACGCCGGGCTGAACGGAGCCGAGGCTTCGGAGGTCGGGCTCTCCGGTCTGCAGTACCGCCATCAGAAGAAGCTCGCGGGGAAGCCGGGTACCGCCATCGAGGTGGTTTCCGGGGACGGAGACGGCCCCGGGAAGCTCGTGTACCAGGCGGACGGGGGAGGCGCGAAGTCGGTCAGTACGACGATCGACCTGCCCACGCAGAAGGCGGCCGAAGGCGCGCTGGCAGACCTGGAGGAGAACGCCGCCCTGGTCGCCATCCGGCCCAGCACCGGAGAGGTGGTGGCGGTGGCCGACAATCCCCCCTCGGGCGCCAACCGGGCGCTGACCGGCCGGTACCCGCCGGGTTCGGACTTCAAGGTCGTCAGCACGGCCGCGCTGCTTCAGACGGGAGTGGCCCCGGAAGACCCGCTGGCCTGCGAGAAGTACGAGTCGGTCAACGGGCAGCGGTTCGAGAACCAGGACACCTTCACCCTCCCCTCGGGCTCCACGTTCGCCGACAACTTCGCCCAGTCCTGCAACACCGGATTGATCAGCCTCCGCGACCGGCTCTCCAACTCGGCCCTGCACGACACGGCCGAACTGTTCGGGATCGGCGCGACCTGGGATGTCGGCGCGGCCACCTTCGACGGTCAGGTACCGGTCAACGCCAGCGAGAACGACAAGGCCGCGTCGATGATCGGGCAGGGCCGCGTCCAGGCGAGCCCGCTGGTGATGGCCTCGGTCGCCGCGACGGTGCGGAGCGGCACCTTCCGCCAGCCCGTCGTCGTACCGTCCGCCGTCAAGGACCGCCGCCCGGAACGCGCGCTCGACTCCGGAATCGCGGAGCAGCTCCGCGACCTCATGCGCAAGGTCGTCAGCGAAGGCTCCGGCCAGGAGGCGCTCGCGGGGATCTCCGGGGACCTCGGGGCGAAGACGGGCACGGCCGAATACGGGGAAGAGGACCCGCCCCGCACGCACGCGTGGTTCATCGGCTTCAAGGACGATCTCGCCTACGCGATCATGGCCGAGGACGGCGGCTCCGGCGGTGCGGACGCAGGGCCGGTCGCCGCGAAGTTCCTCAAAGGGCTCGCCTGACCCGAGCGCTGTGGCTGGGCGAACTGCACCGTGCCGCGCGGGCCGGTCGCCGACGAGGTGCGGGCGCTCAAATCTTCCCGGTGGCCGTCGGCCGGGGCGCACGGCTGTCGAGTCAGCCGACCTGCGGCTGCGGCTCCTGGAGACCCGGCCCTTCATCTCGGGCCCGGTACTCCTGCGGTACGCCGGTACGACGGTCACCCCGGCAGGGGGCAGCGCCCTGCGCTGATCTCACGGGTGCGCTTCTCCGGCACCGTGCGGCGTACGCCGGACGTCACCCCCGTGCCGTGGGGCGGCGGACTGGCCGGGGCGGGTTTCGATCAGGGGGAGGAGGGTGCGGAGCTGGGCGTTCTCGGCTGGGTCGAGGACGGCGTGCTGTACGCAGGCGGGCACCAGGGTGCCGTCCTCCGGGTGGGCCATCGCGTAGTGGCAGGCGGCCAGGCGTTCCTGGGTCTCCAGCAGCTCCGGGTCCTGGGCCTTTTCGCCGCGCTGCATCATCTCCCAGGCCGGTGCGACGACGTCCGCGTCCATGAACTGGTGCATCACAAAGGTGACCGGCCGGACCCGGAAGCGGTGGCGCAGCACCCGCACCGGCCCCACGCGGCGCAGCGTCCGCAGCAGCCAGCGTGTCGCGGTGACTACCGTGCCGGGGTGGCGGGCGATGACGCGGCTGAGTCTGGCCGCCAGCAGGGCGGGCCGGGTGCCGGTGAAGCTCATCTTGCCGAAGTGGCGGAAGAAGGCGTCGCGTACGGCGAGGTCGCGCGGATCGTCGTCTTCGAGGAAGGGGTGCCAGCGGTCTCCGACGTAGAACCCGTACGCGGTGCGGTTGCAGCGTACGTCGCCGTTCTGGAAGACGTGGTAGCCGAGGGGGCGCCCGGCGCCGCGTCCGATCTCCGCCCAGACCGCGTCCGGGGTTGCCTCGCGGTACCGCTCCTTCCAGCGCCGTTCGTCGCCGAGGAAGGCGGCGGGCTGGAAGGAGAACATGCCGAAGCCCATCGTCCGGCAGTCGCGGATGACGCCGGCGATCTCGTCGAGGTTGCCGGGGGTGACGGTCATGTTGTGCGCGAGGAAGTACCGGACCCCGTGCTGGCGCCGCAGCTTTGCGAACATGTGGGTGAACGCTTCGCGGTAGGGATTCAGGGCCTGCTCGCTGGACGGGCGTTCGATGCCGCGCCTGCCGTACATGAACCTGTCGAAGTGCGCGGCGAACGACAGCCTTCCGAGGCGCCGTCCGCCGTCGCCCCCGAGGGCGAGGCGCTCCAGATAGCCGTAGTCGAAGTCGCCGTGGGTGAAGCTCATCGGCTCCCGGCCGTGGTCCCGCATGATCTGCAGGGTGGCGGCGTGCTCGTCCGGCGGCAGCAGGCTCACCTCGCCGCCGATGAGCTGGGTGTGGGCGCGCGGGCCGCGCAGGGTGCGCAGCAGGCCCATCTGGGCGGCGACCTGTTCTCGCGTGTGGGTGCCGTCGACACGTACCTGGTTGGCGTCGCGTGAGTGGTAGCAGGGCGTGCACTTGAGGTCGCACTTGGGGAAGACGCCGTGGGTGCCTTCGCAGCCGACGCCGTGCTGTCCGATGATCTGCCCGGGAGTCTTGACGATGTCGGGCAGCGTTGCCCACCGGCGTTCCATGGCTTCCGCGAACTCCGGGTCGTAGGGGCGGGTGGCGTGTGCGACGGCCCGCAGTCGCGCCAGGACTCCCATCCGCTGTGCCTCCGTCTTCACTGTCGGCGTTTTCGCTGTCGGCCCGGATTCGTGATCTTGACGCCAGCGGAGGAGCCCGGCCAGCGGCTCGTCAGATGACCGGCAGTGCGGTCAGTTTCCCGTCGCGGAAGGAGAACACCCGGTTGCCCGCCCCCGCTATCTTCGCGCTGCCCTCCGCCTCCTGCCCTTTCTGGAGGGTCCACAGCGGTTCCCCGTCACTCTTGCGGAACGCCTTGACCCCCTCCGTGCCCAGAGAGGAGGAGACCCAGACGGTGTCCCCCGAGACAACCGGCCGGCCCTGGATCGGGTTCTGCAGCACCCGGGCCCACTTCTTGGAGCCGTCCTTGCGGCGGTGGCAGCGCAGCTGTCCGCCGGCCACGAGATACAGGTGATCGCCGTCGACGGCTCCCACGGACAGGCCGCTGTTCGTCGACGCGGCCTCGGACCAGCCGGGCTTGCCGTCGCTGAGCCGGAAGGCACGCAGGGACGGGCCGCCGAGGTAGACCGTGTCACCGGCGACGTACGGGAGCCACGTCTCTCCGGACTTCCGGGAGACCTTCCAGACCTCCTCACCGTTCGCGGCGTCCAGGGCGACCGCTCCGCGCTCCCGCGCTGTCAGTACCAAGCGGTCCCCGGCTGCCGCGGCTTCGAGGTCGTCGACATCGGCGCCGAACGGTATGGGCTTGCGCCACAGTTCCTTCGAGCCGCTCCGGGTGACGCGGAGGGCTACGACCTCGCCGGGCACACGGTAGTCGCCCGATATGTCGTGGTAGTAGTACACGTCCCCGGCCAGTGCGAGCACGGTGACGATGCCCACGGGGCTGCTCCAGAGACGTTCCCCGGTCTTACGGGCGACTCCGTAGAGCTCGTCCACGCTCTTGGCCAGCAGGAGGTCGACCGAGGGCGAGTACAGCGCCGGCCAACCGACGTCCTTCGCCCTCCACTTGAGCTTGCCGTCGGTCACCGAGTAGGCGATGAGGTCCGGACTCCGGGTGTCGAGGATGATCAGATCCCGGACGACGAGGAGATCGACACCGCCGGTCACCGGCGTCTTCTGGGGACCCCACAGCGGGTCGGGGGCCTTCCCCTGCTCGTAGTCGGTGAGGCGGTCCGCGTCCCACGGGTGGGCGCGCGGCGGTGTCTCGTCGCCCGTCATCCACCACAAGCCGCCCACCCCGGCCGCCGCGAGCACGGTTCCTCCCGCGGCCAGTCCGGTGAAGAAGCGTCTGCGGGAGGGCGCGCCGGTGCCGGGAGCCGTGCTCCCCACGAGGGTGTCCGCGTCGGGGAAGGTCGCCAGCCGGCGCGCCTCCTCCTCGGAGCGGCCGATCTCGACGGCCACCGGCCCCTGCTTCCACAGCTTCGCCGCACCGCGCGGAGGGTCCAGGGCGGAGATGATCTGGGCCGGAAGGGGGCGCAGCGCCGGGTCCTTGGCGAGGCACGGTTCGATGAGGATCCGCAGCGCGGGCGGGAGCGCGTCCAGCCGGGGCTGTCCGTGCACCACCTCGTACTGCACGGCCGCCACATGACCGGCGTCATAGGCGGGCGCCCCGGTCGCCGCGTAGACGAGCACCGCGCCCAGCGCGAAGAGGTCACCGGCAGGCCCGGTGCGCTGCCCGAGAATCTGCTCGGGGGCGCCGTAGCCAGGGGTGGCGGGTGTCTGCCCCGTGGTGGTCAGGGTCATCCCGTGCTCGGGCCGTGCGATGCCGAAGTCGATGACGCGCGGCCCTGTCGAGGTCAGCACGATGTTCGACGGCTTGAGGTCCCGGTGCACCAGGCCTGCCGCATGGATGTCGCCGAGTGTCCGGGCGAGCGTGGCGCCGAGCGCCCGTACGTACGGCTCCTGGAGGGCACCATGGTGCCGCACCAGGGAGTCCAGCGTCGGGCCCGCCAGGAACTCCGTGGCGATGTACGGCCGTCCGCCCTCGGTCTCCACGGCCAGCACGCGCGCCACACCCTTGCCGCGTACGGCCTGCGCCGCCTGCGCCTCCCGCAGGAAGCGCTGTGAGGTCTGCGCGTCGTGGGCGAGTTCGGGGAGCAGCACCTTGACCGCCGCCTTGCGGCCCGAGCTGTCGCGTCCGAGGTAGACCTTCCCCATCCCGCCCTCACCGAGCACGCCGAGGACCCGGTAGGGGCCGAGCCGTAGGGGGTCGCCGTAGCCGAGGGGGTTCATCCTGCTCATTCTCCTGCTGTCGCTGTCGAGAACTGTCCGGATACGGGCGGGGAAAGGTCACTCGAGGGGGATGGCGTAGGTGCCCTGGAGGGTCGAGCCGACGATCCGGCGCGACTCCTCGTCAACGATGAGGCGGCTGCCGACTCCGTCCGGGCTGGCCATCGAGAAGGTCCACTCGGAGCGGCGGGTCTTACGGTTGACCGCGCTGAGGCGTGTCCGGTTCTCGGCTTCCACCAGCACGACATAGACGTACTTGTCGCCGACGATCGGTGTGAAGCCGACGGACGGACGGGGTTTGCCCTTCGCCTTCCCCTGCTTTCCCTGCTTCTCCGGTTTCTCCTGCTGGTCCTGTTTCTCCCGCCACAGCAGCCGCCCGTCGGAGGCGTCGACCGCGATGAGCCCCCGCCCCCTCTCGACGGCGTACACCACGCCGTCCCGGAGGGCCGGCGGGCCGTACAGGGCCAAGGGGGTGCCGTGCTCGTCCTTCTGACCCCGGTCGACGCCGGGGGTGGAGTACGTCCACGCCTCCTCTCCGTCCGAGAGGCGCCACGCACTGAGCTGCAAGGAGCCGAAGTACAGGTGGCTGCCGTCGGTGGGGACCGGTGCGAGGGAGGTGCCGCCGAACCTTTCGCCGGCGCCGAGCGGCACCCGTGCGCCCTCCCACAGCTTCTTTCCCGTACGGGCGTCGCGCGCGAGCGTCAGGTAGAACCAGTCGCCTTCCTCGGACGCGCTCTCGGTGGCCAGGGTCAGCAGCAGCCGGTCGTCCCTGCGGGCGACGAGATAGGCGCTGGCCTGGTGGCTGCGGCTGGAGAACTGGTAGTCGGGGAGCGGCTCGCGCCACAGCTCCTCTCCCGCGCCCAGGTCGAAGGCCACCAGGTGCCAGTCCTCGGTGCTCTCCTCGAACGCGGCGTTCGTCTTACGTGTCCGCGCCGCCAGATAGAGGATCTCCCCGCTGGTGCGGAGCGGTTGGGCGGTGGGCTCGCTCGCATCGAGCGTGTCCTTGATCTCCCTGCCGTCGAAGTCCGGGAGTCTGCCGAGGATTTCCTGGGAGCCCGAATCGGGATCGAGGGCGCAGATGGCCAGTCCCTTGCCCTCGTCCTTGCCCTCGCCCTTGTCCGTGCCCCCGCCTTTGCCGTCGGCCTTGCCCTCCTGCCTCGGCCCGCCGGGCTCGGGGAGTATCGCGTGGATCCGGTGCCCGTCGGTGCTGATCCGCTCCGTGTGGATTTCCGGCTTGCTCCAGCGTCGGTCGCCGCTCTTCGCGTCGAAGGCGACCAAGCCCTCCCGGTCCATGGTGAGGATCAGGCCCGCCGCGGCGATCGGCGGCAGGTCGTAGTCCTCGTTGACGGAGAGGGTGGGGGCCTGCCAGACAGGCGACGGCGCACCGTCCGGCCCGTGCGAGGGTGAGTCGCCTGCCTCAGGGCCACTGCCCGGCCCGAACGCGGACCAGGCCCAGACGCCCCCGGCCACCGCGGCCGTCACCCCGAGCGCGGAACCACCCGCCATCGCCAGCATCCTGCGCCGCGAGGGCCGCTCCGGCCCGTGCCGCTCCGGTGGCGGGGCCGCGCGTTGGGGCACGGCCTGCCACAGGGCAGCCGCCCGCCAGGTGACGGCGGCCAGCACGCCGTGCGGCAGGTGGTCGGCGAAGTCACCGCGCACCGTACCCAGGTGAGCCGCCAGCTCCGCGGTGCCCGGCCGGTCGCCGGGCTCCTTGAGCAGGCAGCGGGCCAGCACGGGCCGCAGCGCATCCGGTACGCCGGACAGGTCCGGCTCGCCGTACCGCACCCGGTAGAGCAGGTCGGCCGCCTGGCCACCGCCGAACGGGCCGCGCCCCGTCAGGGCGAAGACAAGCACTCCGGCGAGTGCGAACACCTCACCCGCAGCGGTGTGTTCACCGCCGGTGGCCTGCTCGGGCGACATGTAGGCAGGGGTTCCCGCCGCCGCTCCCGTACGGGTCAGCCGGGCGTCGCCGATCGCCCGCGCGATGCCGAAGTCGATGACCTTGGGGCCGGAGGGGGTGAGGAGAATGTTGGACGGCTTGAGGTCGCGGTGCACGACCCCCGAGTGGTGCAGCTGGCCCAGCGCCTCGCAGAGCGCGGCACCCAGCGCACGTACGGCCTGCTCGGGAAGGGGACCGTACTGCTCGACGGCCTCGTCCAGCGGCGGGCCCGGCACACACTCGGTCGCCAGCCACGGCGTCGGCGCGTACGGGTCGGCATCGACGACCTCGGCTCCGTGCCGCCCCCCGATGACTCGCGCCGCCTCCGTCTCCAGCCGGAAGCGGCTGCGGAATTCGGGAGTGGCGGCGATCCGCGGGTGCATGGTCTTGAGCGCCACCGTACGGCCGCTCTCGTCCCGTCCGAGGTAGACGGTGCCCATGCCTCCGTTGCCGAGCCTGGCGACCAGCTGGTACGGGCCGAGCTGGTACGGATCGTCGTAGGCGAGCGGGGAGGCGACGGGGGTGGGCGGGGTGGGGGGAGGGGACATCCGGTCGTCATTCCGTGAGGAGAGCAGCGGCAGCGGGGGCCCGGGAGAACCCGCCGTGGCCCAGGCCGGGGGGAGCCGCACGGTCGGCCTCCGGCGTGCGGGTGGGGCGGCGGCGTCCGGGTACGGGGGCGTCGTTGCCCTTCGCGCCGAGCCGCTCGACGAGGCGGTAGCGGCAGACCCGCATCGGGTCTGTGTGCCACAGCGTCTCCATCGAACCCCCAAGGTCAGCTGAGACGGGAGCCTAGCCCCCTCCGTAGTGGCTGCTGAGAGGGGGCCCGCTCCTCCGGCATCAGCGGGTGGGAGGGGCGGCGCGACCGCGTGGGCAGGCCGCCGCAGGACATTCGTACGCAACGATCAGTGCAGCTCAGCGGCCCGGAGCAGGGCATTCTGCGAGGTCCCGCCATGCATGCGTGGCTAGCCACTGTAAATGGCGGTACATTTTAGTGGCCAGCCACATAAGTAGGGGGGCCGAAAATGCCTGATGCTCACGACTTCAACGCCCGCACCATCGCAGAGTTCCGCGCCAACCTCGGCCGGGTCGGCGGCTCCTTCGAGGGGGCGCCCCTGCTGTTGCTGCACACCGTCGGAGCGCGCAGCGGCGCTGCCCGCATCAGTCCGATGATGTATCTGCCCGACAGCGGCCGTTACCTGGTCTTCGCGTCCAAGGCGGGCTCTGACCGCAATCCCGACTGGTACCACAACCTGCTGGCCCGCCCGGACGCCCGGATCGAGGTCGGCGACGAGACTCTCGATGTGCGCGCCGCCGAACTGCACGGACCGCAGCGCGACGCGTACTACGCCCAGCAAGCCGCCCTGTATCCCGGCTTCGCCGCTTACCAGCGCAAGACGAGCCGGATCATCCCGGTCATCGCGCTCACTCCACCGCACTGACCTCCACCGCACTGACCTCCACCGCACTGACCTCCACCGCACTGACCTCCACCGCACCGCGATCACCGCTGCGGCGACCTTCTTGAAGGGACACGCATCATGTCCATGGCTTACCTGGCCCCACCGGACCAGCAGCAGACACTCGAGTGGCTCGATGGCGGTACGTTCTCCGTCCTGCTGGACGGGCAGGCGACCGACGGTCAGCTCACGGTCGGCCGTTTCCACGTCGGCAAGGGCGAGGCGCCGCCCTTCCACACGCACACCCTCGAGGACGAGATCTTCCTGCTGATCAAGGGCACTGCCCTTGTATGGTCCGGCGATCAGGAATTCGAACTCAGCGAGGGCGGCATCGTCTTCCTGCCCAAGAACGTGCCGCACGGCTACCGGATCACCTCCGAGGAGGCCGATCTGCTGATGATCGCCACCCCCAGCGGCATCGAGGGCATGTTCCGCATGGCCGGACGCGATGTGTCCACCCCGCGACCCGAAGGCTTCGAGATCGCCCCCGAACTGCTTGCCCAGGCGGCGGACGCCTACGGCCAGATCGTCGTCGGACCGCCCCGCTGACAGGCCAGAGCTTCTTCGCGGCCAGCCACCGACAGAGTCAGCCCGCCCGGCTGACCGCCCCTATCCGATGGGAGCCTTGTGAACCAGACACCCCGAGCTGAGACGACGCCGGGGCCGGTGCGCACCGGCCGCCTCAGCTTCGCGATCTTCGCGCTGGCCCGCACCCACCGCGCCTACGCGGGTGAACTCCTGCGCGGCCTGGGCCTCTACGCAGGACAGGAGTTGCTGCTGATGCAACTGCTGGAGCGGGACGGGCAGACCCAGTCCGAACTGCTCGCCACCGTGGGACTGGACCACTCCACGGTCTCGAAATCCCTCAAGCGCATGCAGGAGGCCGGGCTGCTGCGACGTGAGCCGGCCGAGCACGACCGGCGGGCGATGCGCGTATGGCTCACCGAGGAGGGGAAGGCGATGCGCGGACCGCTGGAGGAGATGTGGGCGGCCCTGGAGCGGGCATCCGTGCGCGATCTCGACGAAGGCACCATCGACGCCTTCGTCGCCACCGGCGAGACCATCCGCCGGTCGGTCATCGAACGCCACAGGACCACCGACGCCTCCGGCTCCTCCCCAGCGGGTCTCACCTGAGCGGCGGACGGGGATCGGGGACGGCTGCGGGTACGGCTGCGCCGTCTCCTTCTCCCGGCTGGCGGTGCCTGCCCGCGGCGAACACGGCCTCGCCCGCCGTCGCCATGTCGATGATCCTGCTGTTACGGGACGGCCTCAGGCAGGCCCGGATAGTCGTAGAACGACAGCGCGGACGCCAGCCCGGCGAAACCTGCCCGCTGGACCAGCAGGGAAGGCCGTACGAGTGGTCGCCTCGGCACCTCACGGCTCGCGCATCGCAGCCGTCGGACCCAAGCTGGAGGGGACGGCGTTTCCTTTTCTGGTCCCACGGTGGGCCCAAAGGAGTGACCATGGCGGCGACGACGCGGAACGAGGCTCCTGTCGCTATCGAAGGTGGCGGTGTGGAACTGCGTATGAAGGAAGTCGGGGGAGGCATGTCCGTCGGATTCGTACGGTTTCCCCAGGGCGCGGACATGGCGCCGGCTCTCACGGGTCTGCCGGACGGCCTGTGTCAATGCCCTCACTGGGGATACCTGCTCAAGGGGCGTCTGAGGATGCGGACGGCAGGAGGGGACGAGATCTACGAGGCCGGACAGGCCTTCTACTGGGCGCCAGGGCATGCTCCAGAAGCGCTTGAGGACTGCGAGTACGTCGACTTCTCGCCGACGAAGGAGTTCAGCGAGGTGGTCGACCACCTCAAAGCGCAGCTGGGGTGATCCCTGTCGAGACTCGGTGAACCTTCGATGTCACAGGACAACGGGACCTCCGAGACCTCTTCTGCCAGGCGAAGGGCGAGCCGGACAGGGCGATCTCGGCAGTGCCTGCGACTGCGTCAGCGAGAGCTGCGTCAGCGAGAGGGGCTCAGTGAGGGGAAGAGCGCGAGGAACGGATCGGTGGTCACACCCAGTCCCGCACTGAACGGATCATCGAAGTCCCAGATCAGGAACAGCAGAAAGGCGATGAGCGCGCTGAACGCCCCGGCCAGCAGCAACTCCCGCGCGGACCTGCGGATCTGCAGCGTGAAGATCATGCCCACGGTGATCACGGCGCCCACGATCAGCCCGAACCACACGAGGCCGGGCATCGTCGGTCCCGTGTTCTGCCCGCGGTTGTTGCGGGCTTCGTCGGCTTTGGCGACGAGATCGACCATGGACAGGTACGTTTCGCTTTCAAGGTCGCTCTGCGGTGCGCGGCTCATGACGTCCCGGCGCACCTGTTCGAGCAGTTCCGCCCCTCGCGGGGAAAGGGACTCGTGATCCCGCATGTGCGTCCACTCGGTGTTGACGACGAACGAGACATAAGCCTCGATGTCGCCCCGAACGCGGTCACGCACCGCCGCCGGGTAGACGTCCGCACGCGCGCTCACCTCATGGAGCGCCTGGGCCTCGTTGAAGGCGTTGCCTTCCGCGGAGTTCCTGGCCTCCCAAACGCCTGCGATGGCGAGGCCGAGGACGATCGCGTACACCACACCGATCATCATCGACATGTACTCGATAACGTCCGGCGTCTCGGACGGATCGTCGTCATCCCCGACTCGCCGCTGCCGCAGCACCACCACCGCGATCACCATCAGACACGCAGCGGCCATCGCGATGGCGAGTGCCACCCATTCCGACATGGACAACTCCAGTGAAGTTCTTGAGCACGAAATTCAGGGGCACGGTCGCATCAGGTATGCGAACCACGGGAGGAACGTGAACGGGGGCGCAGCGCGACGGCGGCCAGCACCGCGGGAACGGTGATCACCAGCATGGTGGTGACCATGGACGTGGGTTTCCCCTCGGGAGAGGAGAACGCGGGGCGGGCCGGGGCGTGATGTGCTTTTTCGGGCCGCGGGGAGGGGGAATTCACCGGTGCCGATGTCCGTGCGGGTTCCGAAAGGGGTGTCGAGACGGCCGTCTTCGGAGGGCCGACCGCATTTGCTGAGCGGGTAGGCGGCGGTATGCGCGGTGCCGGTGCCGGTGCTGTGGACGGGCCGGGCTGCGGGCGGGCAGGACTCGGCGCGGGAGTCGGTGTCGCGGGAGAGGAGGACGGCGGGGGAGCCGAAGAAGACCTGGACGGGGGCGGCGACGGCGGCGCTGACGGCGGCGCTGACGGCGGTGCCGGAGGCTGCGAGGTCGTCGGGGACGGTGAGGGTGGCGTAGTCGGGGACGGTGAAGGCGGTTCAGGGGGCGGCGGTTTGGGGCAGTGCGGAAAATGCGCGGGTGGGCCACCCCTGCCCGGAAGGTGCCGCGAAACCCTGACGTCCGCCCTCACCGTGCTGTGTAACCACGGCACTTCAAGGGAGAGGCATATCCGCACCCGCACACCGGGACGGTCGTTCCCGGAGCCTTCGTCAACGGACTTGCCCGACGCACCGACAAGAACCGAGCACAGTACAAGTGTTCCCACGGCAGCCCCGGCACACCGAGCCGCCCACCAGGCTCTCCCACGCCTGTTGCGGCGCAGGGAAAAGCTGCTTTCGCTCACACCGAAGATCGTACGGGCTTCCCGCTCGGCGAATAAGGGACATCTTTTTAATGTGATTGTACGAAGAATACGTCCGCTGTATTCCCGCAATCCCGGACTCGGCCGTTGTCCGGGATGGGCCCCGTGGCACAGGGAACAGCCGGCCCGTCCGGTGTGTTCGGACGGGCCGGCCAGGGTCCTGCCTACGGTCGGCCCCGTCGGCTGCACCGGTTACAGGTTCACGGGATCGCCTCCCATGGTCACCACCAGGCGACCGTCGGAGTCGAGGTGCCAGTCCAGGGATCCGGCGTACTGGGAGCACCTGGACCCGTTGGAGCCGGACCACCACTGGTTTCCGCCGGCGTCGTCGCCAATGATCCGGTCGTTCGACCCGCTGTCGCAGGAGGTGTTGTTCCGGAACGTCGAGTCGCCCGCATCGAAGTTGAAGTTGCGTTCCTCGCTGGCGATGCTCAGGTTGTTCTCGATCGTCATCGACCCGGGGTTCCGGTTGTAGGTGAACCCGTGCTTGCCGTTGTCGTAGGCGATGGTCCGCACCACGGTGTGGTCGACCGCGATGTCCTCGCCGCCGAGCTTGAACCCGTTGCGGTCGCCGCTGGAGTTCTGCGTGCCGTCCGAGAGCGTTCCGTTGCCGTACGCGAGCGAGTCCTCGACGGTGACTCCTCCGATCGGGCCGGTGTCGTCCTTGGTGAACATGTCCCAGCCGTCATCGATGTTGTTGTGGGCCACGCAGTGCCGGAAGACGTTTCCTTCTCCCACGGTGAGCTTCGGCGCGAAGCCGTCGGCGTCCTCGCCGTCGGAGTCGGCGTTGTCGTGTGACTCCGAGCTGATGATGAGGTTGTCGGACGGCCACGTCTCCCGAGGCGCCCCGCCGGTGTAGCGCGACAGCTGCAGCCCGGTGTCGCGGTTGTGCCGCGTCACCACGCGCTCGATGATGTTGTTGCTACCGCCCAGGAGGATCCCGTTGTCACCGGCGCGTTCGACGACGAGGCCCTGCAGATGCCACCAGTCGCCGCCGATCGCCAGCCCCCGGTTGGACGAGTCCTCGCTCTGGGCCGAGAAGTTCAGCACCGGGGTCTCGCCCGGGTAGGCGAACAGCTCGGTGCGGTTGCCCGAGGTGCCGTCGTTGCCCGGCTCGATGTGGACCGTCTGCGAGAAGTCGTAGGTCCCTCCTTGCATGTAGATCGTCCCGCCGGGCTCGATCCGGCCGATCGCCGAGGTGAGCGTCGTCGGGTCCGACTCGCTCCCGGAAGCGCCGTCGCTGCCGCCCGGCGCCACGTGCAGCGCGTCCGCGCTCGGCGGCGGGTCGTCGTCGCCGTCGCCGGGCGGCGATCCGGCGTAGGTCTCGAACTCGGCGATCCTCGGTGTGGCGCTCGAGCTGGTGATCTCGAAGTTGATCTTGCTCAGCGATGTCGCGGGGAAGGTGATGACTCCCGCCCCGCTGCCGGAGGCCAGGACGTCACCGGTGTCGTGGTCGACGACCCGCCAGGCGCTGACGTTGCCTTCCGAACCTGCCGCCTCACGGACGTTGATCGTGGACACCGTGGTGTCCGAGCCCCACTTGACCGAGATCCGGCCGGTCGAGCCGCGCGGCGACCAGTAGGTGCTCATGTCGCCGTCGATGACGTTGCCGTAGCTGGTCCCGTCGGCCTTGCTGGAGCCGTCGGCGCCGGCCCCGGTGCTGAGGTTGGTCCCGCTGGGGGGATCGGTCGGGTCCGGCGGGTCCGTCGGGTCCGGCGGGTCGGTCGGGTCCGGGTTCTGCGGCGTGCAGTTCCCGTCCGACACCTTCAGACCCTTGTCGGCGCCTGCCGTCTCGTTCACGATGCCCGGCACACAACTGGCCTCATCGAGGCTGTAGGAGTACGGAATGCTGACCGTGGTGGTGGACTGCGGATCGGGGCCGGCCGGGTAGTTCTCGCTGCCCTCGCTCGACCAGGTCACGTTGTCGTAGATGTTGCCGCTGACCTCCCAGGAGCCGCGCTCGTCGGTGTAGAACGTGCCCAGGACGTCCTTGGAGTCCTCGAAGTAGTTGTTCTCGACCTTGGCGCGAGCCCCGGCCCGCGAGTTGATGCCGGACTCGACGAGGCCCGCGTAGTGGTTGTTGAACATGTGGGCGGTGCCGCCGCGGAGCAGGGGCGCGCGGGAGTTGAGGTTCGAGTACACGTTGTGGTGGAACGTGATGAAGCTGTTCGACCGGTCGCTTTCACTGGATCCGATGAGACCGCCGCGCTCGGAGTCGCGCAGGATGCTGTAGGACAGGGTCACGTACTGGGTGTTGTTCTTCATGTCGAACAGGCCGTCGAAGCCCTCGTCCTCGCCGCCCGAGGCCTCCAGGGTGAGGTGGTCGGCCCAGACGTTGCGGACGTTGCTCTCCATGGCGATGGCGTCGCCGCCGTTGGAGGTGGGCGAGCCCGACTTCTTGACGTTCCGGACGGTCACGTTCTGGATGATGATGTTGCTGGAGTCGCGAATGTGGATGCCCAGCTGGTCGAAGAGGGCTCCGCCGCCGACGCCGACGATCGTGACGTTGCTGATCTGCTTGAGTTCGATCCTGTCGTCGTCTGTGTTGCAGCTGTCGCCGGACACCTTGCTGGTGTTGCCGTGATGGATGGTTCCCTCGACCTCGATGACGATCGGGGTGCTGCTGTCGGCCCGGGTGCACAGGGCTTCGTGGATCTCGGTGCCGGAGGTGGCCCGCACCGTCTGCCCGCCCTCGCCGCCGGTCGTCCCGCCGTTCTGGGTGGCGTAGCCGGTGGCGCTGCCGGTGGCGTCGGCAGGTGCCGCCGACGCCGTGCTCAGGGGCACCGCCAGACCGGTGACGGCCAGGGCCGATGTGGCTAGCGCGGCACAGAGCCGCGTGGCTAATGATCTTCTCATGCTTGTTCTTCCCGTCCGTTGTCGAATACCGGGTACTGCCGTTGTGCGACCGCACGCGGCCCGCCTGGAGCGGGAGCGCGTCCCGTCGCCTGCTGCCTGCTCCGAAATCTCAAGATAGAAAGCGCTTTCTACGACAAGAAAAGGGTAGACCCTTCGCGGGGAAATTGACAAGGTTCATGACAAGAGTGGGTTCAGGGCTCTCGCTACCTACGATGGTAGTGCGGAAAGCCAGGCGTTTTCGCAGCTCAGGAGCGTTTTCCGGAGTCCCCGGCAGTGCCGGCGACCGGCGCGGCGCATCGCCTGCACGGAAGTGAAGCAGGAGCGAGACCGGCTCGGCGCCGAGCTCGTCGAGAGCAACCGCTCTCCCGAGGAGACCGGCCTGGCCACCACGGTTGGACGATCACGCGACAGCCTCATCAGCCCCGGCTCCTGCACGCCTGCCTGCGGTGGCGCACGCCAACGCCCGCCACCGCGACGTCCTGGCCGCCGAACGCAGGACACACGCGCGCATCCGCAGCGAAGGACCGGCGAACCTATGCGGTTACCGCACTCTCCGCTGCGCGGTGGTACGTGTTGATCAGGACGCCGGAGGAGCCATTCCGGCATAGCAACTCGCGACCGGGGCACTTGGCCTGAAGGCCCCGTTCGCTGGCAGATCTCAGGCTCACTCGCTGAGCCGGACCGGTGTCATACGTTGTGCGGGGCCGTCAGTGGCTCCTCGAGCTCGGACTGCATGGTGCCGAGCACCCATTTCGCGGTCTTGGCGAACGGCGTGCCGCCGATGCCCAGTTCGGCCTGTTTGGGTCCGCGCGGCAGGGCGGGGCCGGGGCCGGGCTCAGTGCGGACGTGCTGCCAGTACGGGGCGAAGTAGCGCCGGGAGCGTTCCTCCGCCGTCCTGACCACGCCGTCCAGGCCCAGTTCGGCTGCCAGCTCGTACTTCTTCCGCACCTGCCCGCAGATGTGCTGGTAGAGCGAGTGCGTGTACTCGTTGGGCTGCTGGGTGCCGACCTCCTCCTGGCGTATGTGGTAGACGAAGGCGTGCAGCACCGCCCGTGCGTAGATGTCGAACGCCAGGCCGTGATCGCCCTCGTGCCAGGCGAGGTCACCGTAGGTGAGGGTGACCAGGGCGCGCAGTTCGTTGTCGTCGGCGAGTTGCTCCCCGATGCCGTCGAGCATGCGGCGTGCGCGGGCCGGGTCGGAGGCGGCGTGCAGCTTCGCCTCCATCCAGGTGGCCCAGGCGCCGATCCACTCCTCGTCGGGTTCGGTGGCCTCCGTGGCGGCCGTCCGGTACCACTCGGCGGCCTCCCTGGCGTCCCGCTCGGTGCCCTGGCTGCCGTACCAGACCACATCGCCCTGGAGGCAGCAGAAGATGATGTGTATCCGGCGCAGATCGGGCTGCGACGGCACGCGGGAACGGGACAGGCCCAGGTTCAGCCAGATGTCCATCAGCGCCTCCCCGGCCCGTGCCCACCGGTCGCCCTCCGCACCGGGCACCTGGTTCTGCTGCCCGGCGACGTAGTGGGCGCGGAGCGCGTCGAGCCAGTCGATCCACTCCAGCGGGAAGGACGCGGGCAGCGCGGCCCGGTAGCCCATGACGAGCTGCGCGCAGTAGCCGGAGTCCACCTCCATGTCCCACCACCAGAAGGCTTCGAAGAACAGCCGGATCATGGCGCGCTTGGTGTCGGGGAACTGGCTCGGGCTCAGGTGCGCCGCGTGGTGGAGCCACTCCTTCGAGTCCCGCTGCCAGTCCGGGTTCTCGTACCGTGCGCAGGCGGAGTGCGGGGAGTCCGCGTCCAGGGTCTCGTCGAAGGTGAGGCCCTTGCGGTAGTGGCGCTCGACGACGGCGTGCAGCGCGGCGAACCGGGTGGGCTCGCCCTCGGCCAGCTCCCGGCCGATGTTGGCACGCAGGTAGTCGTGCAACCGCCAGCCCTGGTCCGCGTCGTCGTCGAAGGGCGTGGTGAACGCGCTGCGCGCCAGCCAGTCGTGGATCTTGGCCGCCTCCGGGCCGTGGACGCCCTGCTCCGCCAGGACTCCGGCGAGCACCTTCTCGGTGCAGCGCCGGATCACCACGAGGTGGTCGAAGAGCTCGACGGGTCGGCCGATTAGCTGCGCTGCCGCCTCGTCCACGAAGCGGCGCATCGCCTCGATCGAGCCCCGGCGCATCTCCCACACCCGGTCGCCGCCCAGGATGCGCTCGCTGATCTCCGCCGGGGGCGCGTCCGGCGAGAGCGCGCCGACGATGATCTCGGTGCAGGTGGCGACGCCGAGCGGGTGGCCCCGGGTGGCCCGGTAGACGGTCTCCGCGCAGGGTTCGGCCGTACGGTGCTGCCATCCGGCGGCGGTCAGGCACTCGCTGACGTAGGCGTGGGTCTCCGCAGGGTCCATCGGGCCGAGCCGTACGGTCGTCATCCCCGGCGCCGTGATCCGCGCATCCGCCAGCGGCCACCGGGCGTGGATCACCGTGGCGGTGCTGAGCCCGTCCAGCAGGGTGAGCAACCAGGTGCCCACCGAGGTCTGGAGCACTGCCTGCAGATCGTCGACCAGGACCGCGAGCGGGCGCTCCCGGGCCACGCTCCCCAGCACGGCGAGCACCTGCTCCTGCATCAGCAGCGCCCGGTCCCACGCGGTGGGCGGCGTCACCTGTACGTTGACGCTCCCCACGTTGTCCAGACGCATCCGGCTCGAGTCGGAGATCCGGACCTGGTTGAGGGTGTTGATCATGACCGGGCTCAGCCGAGTGTCCCGTGCGGCGAGCACGGTGCGCTCCAGTTCGCGGCCGTAGGCCTCGATGAGCAGCGGCGGCCGGGTGCCGTCGGGCCGCCGCGCGTCGCCGACGTCGGCGGCCAGTCCGTCCACCAGCGCCCGGCAGGCGCCGTACTCGGCCATCTCCCGTGCGGTCGGGTCGTGCGCACCCGCGCCACTGCCGTAGGCCGGCGCCTGGGCGGAGACGAACAGAGTGAGGTAGCCGTCTTCCTTGAGCTGTTCCGCGAGCTCGTTGAGCAGCCGGGTCTTGCCGCAGCCGCTGTCCGCGACGATGTCCACGCGCGCGCCGGGACGCGCGGCCACGGCGTCGAGCACGGTGCTCCGGACGGCGCGCAGGCTGCCGGACATCGGCGGAGCGGCGGACCTCGCCGGGGCGGGGGCCGGGGCGGGGGCGGATGCGGCGGGAGCGGGGTCCGCCGTCGTCCCGGGCGCTGCCGCGGCCGGAGGTGCGGCCGTACGGCGCGCGCCGCCGACCAGGGCCGAGCCCCTCAGCGTGCCCCTGCCCAGCCGGCTGAACCGGACCTTCGCCTTCCCGCCTGCCGGACCCACCCGTCCCACGTCGTACAGGCGGGTGCCCGAGGCCCGTTCGATGCGGACGTCGGCCCGACCGGAGTCCCCCTCCGCGGTACCGACGTTCTCCAACTCCACGTCGTCCAGGCGCCGGAGCCTGACGTCGGCCTCGGCCCCCGGGGTGGCGCGCGGTCTGCGGGCGATGAACCATACGACGAGCGCCACCAGGAGGATCGCCACGATCGCACCGGCCACCGGCAGGAAGGCGCCGCCCAGAGCGGCCCCGGCCCCACCCACGACGATCATCGCCCCCAGGCCGATGAGCAGCGGGGGTTCGCCCTTCAGAGCTTCGGCCACCTCGGGCAGACCGTCCGTACCCGCGGGTGGTTCGGGAACGGGGACCGGCACGGCGGCGGCGGGCGGTGAGGGAACCTGCGGTTCGGGTAAGGCGTCTGCGCCCGCTTGGGCGGGATCCGGTGTCGGCAAGAGAAGCCTCCAGAATGGCTGCGGGGCATCAGCACCTCGACGAACGGCATCAACCGTGTGTCACTCTCTGCGTCTGAACCGCCCGAAAGTGTTACCCCGCGACGGGCCGTTTATAGGTTCATCGCACACCGATAGATGATATGGGCAGGACGCCGACCGTCTGCGATTATCAGCCGATGGCACACACGGCGGGGAAGGCGAGGGCAGCGTGAGCGCGAGGGGGACGAGTGGCGGCACACCGGCGGGGCCTGCGGGTATCCGGCAGATCACCGCACCCGGGCCGGAGCTGGACGCGGTCTACGAGGAGATCCTGCTGCCCTCCTTCGCCCCCGACGAGTTGTCCACCCTCGAAGAACTCGGGGAGGAGCTGAGCAGCGGCCGTACGAGCGTGTGGGTCAGCGTCGACGCGGGCGGCCGCCCGGTCGGCACCGTCATCGGCGAGTGGGACCAGGCGCAGCGGATCGTCCTGCTGGCCTGGGCGGCCATCCGGCCTGGCCTGCGCGGGACGGGTATCGGCGGGCCGCTGCTGCGGACCGTGCTGAAGCGCTGGCGGCAGGAGCGGGACCCCTGCCTGATCCTCACCGAGGTCAACGACCCGGCCGTACACCCCACGGCCGACGAGGCGCACGGGGACCCCGTCGCCCGGCTGCGGTTCTACCGGCGGCTGGGCGCCCGGACGCTGGAGCTGCCGTACTTCCAGGCCGCGTTGGGCCGGGACCGCGAGCGGGTGGACGGGATGCTGCTCCTGGTGCTGCACGGCCACCCGGACTTCGCCGGCCGGGAGCCGGACACCGTAGACGGCGCCGTACTGCGGTCCTATCTGGAGGGCTACCAGCTGAACTGCGAGGGCGCGATCGCCACCGACGACCGGGCCATGCGGCTGTGGCGGGCTGTCGACCGGCCCGGCGGCGTACCGCTGCTGCGCGGGGCGGATGCGGCGGAGGAACCGGCGGCGGTCCCGTAGCGCGTAGCGGCGTGGGGCGTCGCACACCTGGTGGGCCATGCCGTGCTTCGTCAGGGTCACCAGCGCGTTGGCGATGGCTCCCGAGCTCCTGTCGATAGCCCGCTGATGCCCTTCGCGGTGTACTCCTCATTCGGATGTGCTTGTAGGTGTGCCAGGACCAGCTCGCGCAGTGCTCCGGGGTGCTGTCGGCATCCGGGGTTGTGGCTCCAGCTTCCTGAGGCACCTGGGCTGTCTGTGCCGAGGTATCCCCATTGGCGCTCCCCGGCTCCCCTGCCTATCGAGTTGCGACCTGATTGGCGAAAGCGCACAGTGAGACTGCGGGTGCTGACAATCTCATGGCCCAGTGGAGAGCGCTAGGACACAGCGCTTTCCATAAAACGACCGTCCTGTGCACGGCCCGCAGCCCGCAACCAACCTCCGGAAGCGTGACGCCGTCCGCCCTGGTGCCGCTCCGTGGACGACTCCGGCGCGCGCATCAGCCGTATGGGATATGCGGGAGGGGGCAGCTCATGGTGGATAACGATGGGGACGTGGCGGACCGTGGAAACGCTTGGTTCCAGCGTCTCGTGGCTCACATAGCTGACCTGCAAGGCCAGATCAACGGCTTGGGCAAGCAGGAGAGTATCAGCGATGAGGAGCTGGAAAGCATTAACGAGGCCAAAAACCAGCTCACGACGGCAAGAGAGTCTCTGCAGCACAGTGACCTCTGGTCACGGTTCTCCGGTAAGGCGACTGATCGAGCACTGGCCAACGTGCACGAGGCCGAGGTTGTCATTCTGCGTATCACTCGGCTCGGCCAGATGCGTTGGAAAGCGCTGGCCGTTCTCGTTCAGGCCCGCCTTCATCTTCACCCTACAGACCTCCGGTTGAAACAACTCGAAAAACTACTGCAGCCAGATGGGGATCCCGCTGAACTCAGGCAGGCCGACCGGGAGTTGCTGGTCGACACCTTGCATGCGGCGAACCAGGCAGAGGAAGCGGAGAGAGCCAGAGTACGCAGCTTCGCCCATATTCTGATGGCATCGACGGCTGTGATGGGCTTGATCGCCTTTGGATTTGCGATTTTCGCGGTCACTGAGCCGGCCGTTGGTGAACGCTTCTGCTTCCCGCAGGACCAAGACAATCCGAACGCGCCATTGACCGTATGCCCGCTGGGGAATGAGCCCACGTGGCAAGGCGTATGGTTCATCGAATTCGTCGGCATGCTCGCTGCCGCTGTCACCGGCGCCGTGTCGCTGCGCAAGGTACGCGGAAATTCGAGTCCCTATCACGTGCTCATCAATTTGCTGCTTCTCCGGCTGCCGGTCGGGGCGCTGACCGCGGTGGTCGGTGTCGTGTTGCTCAGCGGCAAGTTCTTTCCTGGGCTGACCGCCCTGGATACGTCGTCACAGATCATTGCCTGGGCTATGGCTTTTGGTGTCCTGCAAGAAGCGGTTACGCGGACGATCGACCGTCAAGGACAGCACTTGCTTGAGAGCGTGAAAGCTCCGGGGCGAGAACAACCGGAAGGCGAAGCCAAGCCGCCGAGGGACTCGGTGAAGGGAAATAGCAAGCGGGAGAAATAGCGGATTTCTTCGGCTGAAGGGCGGCTCCGTCGCGCTCGCCCTCGACGCCGTAACCCGTGGGATCTGCGGAATCTGCCCAGGACCAGGGGTCGGAGTCGGAAGGTGCGGGTTCCGCCGCGTACCGCTATTAGCGTCCCCCACCGCGCTGTTTCGTATGACCTGCGTTAGATCATACTTATGACCTCTTCTCCTGACCCGGCGCGGTCGTATCCCCGCAGAGCCGACATGACGTCGGCTACCGCGTCTCTCCCTCACCGTGCTGGCTACGACCAGGACTTTCTGGGGCGGCGGGTGCCGCTCCCGTGCCCCAAGGATCCCGGCGTGGTGACCGAGCTCCTGCCCTACACCCACTTCACGGTGGTGCTGCGCCCGGATCGTAAGCTGGCCGCTGCGACGACGGTGGCCATCGACGGAGCACGCCTTCGCGGCTCCGACCGGGACAGCGCGTGGCGACTGGATCCGCGCGTCCCCGCCCACAGCCAGGCGGGAAACGAGCTGTACGCGCGCAACTCGCTGGACCGCGGGCATCTCGTCCGGCGGTTGGATCCCGTATGGGGCGACCCCGTGGAGTCGGAGCAGGCCGACGAGGACACCTTCCACTACACCAATGCCGCCCCGCAGGCCGACATCTTCAACCAGGCACTGGAGCTGTGGCTAGGCCTGGAGAACTATCTGCTTGATCACGCCGCCCGGTTCGACCGGCGCCTCGTTGTGCACTCGGGGCCCGTCCTGCTCGACAGCGATCCGCTCTACCGAGGGGTGAAGATCCCGCTCCGGTTCTGGAAGGTCGTCGCGTTCGTCGACGACGGCAGTCTGGCCGCGACCGCTTATGTACTGGACCAGCGCCCGGACCTGACCGACGCCGCCCAAGCGCTTGCCGCCGCGGAGGCGGCCGGTGATCCGCCTCCTCTCGGCGCCTTCCGCACCTTCCAGGTCCCCGTCGACGATGTCGCCAGGGTCACTGGCCTCGACCTCGGGCCGCTGCCGGCCGTCGACCGGATGCCCGTACCCGCGACCGCGGCACCGGGCCCGGAGCAGTGGATGCGCCTCGGATCCCACGAGGACATCGCCTGGCGCGGTACGCCGCGGAGCTGACACGGGCCGACCGGCAGCGGTTGGCCTATTGGCTGGGCACTTCGCCTGTTCAGCGGTACATGCAACGGCAGCGCGCCGCCATGATGAGGTGTCGTCCCCGTCACGAGATGCCCGAATACGCCCGCCGGTCAGACCCGCCGCGCGCTCAGTGCCCGGCCGGTTAGGAGAGAGCATGCGCGTCGTCCTGCAGATGCGGCCGGAGCCCGATGTTGTGGCCGCGGTCATCAACCCGGACGTCTCGGCAAGCGCCCAGGAGGTCTCCGGGGAAGTGCCCGGCGTGGCGCTCGACCCGGACTTCGCACCGGTTCCGATCCCCCAGCCCGTACCGGCGTCGCGCGCCGGTGACCCGCTGTCACTTGAGCAGCCCTTCAACTTCTCCATGGCGCCGGAGAACGCCAGTGTCCTGGTGCGCGGGGAGATCCAGGACTACAACATCGCCAGCAGGCTGGCCATGCTGGCGACCGCACGGCCCGACATCGTCGGAATCTCCTCCGACCCAGTCATCGAGACCATGCCGACCTGCGGTGGAGACGCCCCGGTGGGCGACTGGCACGACGTCGAAGGTTCCCTCACCGACCTCAGGAGCGAGGGCCTCGACGGCTCCGGGGTGAGCCTGGCCATCGTGGACAACGGCATCAACACCGCGCACCTCTCCCAGGTGCTGGGCCGCGACGTCTCCGTCGACGCGGCACGGAGTTTCAAACCGGCAGGAACCGCCGCCCAGTTCGGACAGTTCCCCGTCGATCACGGCAGCATGTGTGCCTTCGACGCGCTGATCGCGGCCCCGGGTGCCGCCCTTCTGGACGTCCCCGTACTGCGCTCCACCCGCCCTGGTTCGACGGTCATGGAAGGGCTGCTCTCCGATGCGATCGCCGCCTTCGCGCACCTGCGCACCCTTCTCGAAGCGATGCCCGTTGAGCAGCGGGCCATGGTCGTCAACAACAGTTGGGGCTCTTTCAAGCCCAGTTGGGACTTCCCGCCCGGCCACCCGGGGAACTACTCGGACAACCCAGCCCACCCTTTCAACCTCGCCGTCACCGCCCTCGAACGGGCCGGTGCCGACATCCTCTTCGCCGCCGGCAACTGCGGCCGCGACTGTCCGGACGGCCGCTGCGGCTTCACCGACCGCCCCATCAACGGTGCGAACTCCCACCCCCGCGTGCTGTCCGTCGCGGGTGTGGACACCCGCAAAGCCCGCGTCGGCTATTCCTCCCAAGGCCCCGGCCGACTCACCCTCCGCAAGCCCGACATCTCGGCCTTCACTCACTTCGAGGGCTCCCTCGCGTTCGGCGAGGGCCGCCCGGACTCGGGAACCTCCGCGGCGTGCCCCGTCGCCGCGGGCGTGGTCGCCGCCGTACGAACTCGGCTGCCCGTCCAAGAGTTGTCACCGGCCCAGATGCGTACGCTGATCCGGCGCACGGCCGAGGACCTGGGCATGGCGGGCTACGACTTCGACTACGGCTACGGCATCGTCGACGCGCCCGGTATCACGGAAGCCTTGCGTCGCCGCCAGAAGAACGGCCGCCGCTAGACCGCGATCGACGCCCGCATGGACCCCGCCTCCGGACACTGACAGCCGTGAGCTGGTATTACCACGTCAGCCCCGCCCGCAAGGGTCACTCATCGCCTATGACCACTCGCCAGACTTCGGATTTGCTCATCGAGGAGTCGTCCGCCGTGGCCCATCAGCCCCCGACCACCCTCATCACCGTCACCCTGCCACCCGGCTCGACCCTCCAGGACGCCATGCGGCGCCTGGGTATCGCCTCCGGGGAGGTCGACGAGGAGTACGGTCTCGTGCTCGTCGACCCGGAGCAGCAGTCGTACGCCCTTCTGGTCACCGAGGAGGCCGGCGCCCGCCTCCAGGGCGCTCGCGGCGGTCACGGGCCCCACGCCAACCCGCGGATGGAGCCCTTCGGCCCCCCGTCACCGCCAGGTCAGGATCGGTCGCCCGATGACAGGGATGACGGAGGGGCATGAGAAGTACCGCGTCCCGCGACCTCGACCTCGAGCATTCAGCGAAGTTACCCACCAAACACCAAAGGAGCCTTGCCATGTCGGACACGGCACGTCAGCAGCCCTGCAATCACACGAACAGCCGACCGACGGTGAAGAGGGGCTCCTCGGGCACCGCCGTGAGACAGGCGCAGTGCTATCTCAACTTTGCGATGACCGGGGACAACCTCGTCGAGGACGGCTCCTTCGGGCCCGTCACCGAGGCAGCTACCCGGAGATTCCAGACGTGCGCCGAGATCACAGTCGACGGCGTCATCGGTGCCCAGACATGGTCGTTCCTTACGTTCTGGGCCAACTCGACGGAGCACGTCTGCTGACGCCGTCCCATCACGTCCGGGCATCGTGCCGTGGCCTGAGACGGCTCACGCCGCCGAGGCAGGCACAGACTTCGCCACGATCAGGCGCTGTCCGACGCCGATGACATCCGGGTCCTCGATGTGGTTCCACTTCACGAGCTGCTCGACCGTGGTCCCGAACCGCTCCGCGATCTCACTGAGCGTGTCACCCCGCTTGACCGTGTAGTGGGTGAGCTGAGGCGAGTCGGACTTCGCCACGGTCAGGCGGCGTCCGACGCCGATGACATCCGGGTCCTCGATGTGGTTCCACTTCACGAGCTGCTCGACCGTGGTCCCGAACCGCTCCGCGATCTCACTGAGTGTGTCACCCTGCTTGACCGTGTAGACAGTCATGTTCTGTGCGTGCGTAGTCATCTCTCCCACCTCCATGGGGTGATCTCTGCCGGAATCGTCGATGCTCACCGCCTCGACGCCGAAAGCATCCTGAACCCGTGGCTGGGGCGCCTGCCCGGAAAACAATTGGGGTTGTGCCATTACGAACTTCGGCGTCGGTCTCGGCAAGGAAGGGCGACGAACCACGATGTGTTCAAGCGGGTCGCAGAGGCGTTACCCCGCCGCGGGGTCGCGCGCCTACGGTCGCTGATCCACCCGTACCGTCCGACGCTCGCGGCACATACTTCACGCTACGCCGACAGGGGCGAGCTGCAACTTTTGCTACAGCGAATAAGCGGCTGCATGCGCAGGGTGGGCACGCGGCTGACGGAACTGCCGGGCGCTTCCGCAACGCGCCTGCGTTCATAGCTGAAGGCCAACCCCAGGGGCGGCGACACCCGGCGGGGCCGCCGCCCCCGGGGTTGTGGGCGGAGTGCCCGGCTCGTCTCTGGGCACTCCGCCCCTCTCTCCTCAGGGTGTGAAGGGCCGCTGCCGAAGGAACCGGTTGTCGGTGCGACCGGTCACGAAGAAGTTCGGACTCTGGGTAGCCGGCATCTGCTTGAGGATCTCGCGGTGGAACGCCTTGTAGCCACCCTTGAACTTGCCGCCGTTCCACACTTGGAGCAGGGTCGCGGTGAACAGGCCGTTGCGCAGCCCGTCCGCTGCGAGCTGGTTGTCTTGGCAGGCAGAGATGAGAAGGGCCGTCGCACCCAGGTCACGAGTGTCCTTGACGCCTAGGTCCCGTTGGATGGCGTCGTAAAGCTTCTTGTCCCGCTGGTAGAGATCGGCCTGTTGCGCCAGGGGCATGAGCCTGGACGTCGTCTCGATGCGGGCGGGATCGGTCGTCTGGAACTGTTCTCCCATGGCCTCGGGAGTCAAGAGCTGGCGCACCTTGAGGCCGGTTCCGCTGTGGCAGCAGTCCAGGAGTGCCAAAATGCGAACGCCCTCGGCAAAGGCTTCCAGCTCCCTGTGCAGTTCGTCGTCGATGTACTCGCGATCGAACAAGCACATCGTCTCGTCCAGCCGGTCCGGCTCATCCTCGGGCCCGTTGATATCGGGCACTTGCCCACCATGGCCTGAGTAGGTGAAGAGCAGAATGTCCCCGGCCGTCACAACCTTTGCCGCGCTGCGCAGCGCGGCGTTCACGTTCTCAACCGTGGCCTCAGCGCTGAGAAGGGTTGTCTGCTCCTCAAACCCGGCTTGGTGGGCGAGTTGTTGCATGTCGCGGGCGTCGTTCTCGCAAGCGATGAGCTTGCCGTCCCACCCGCCGTACTTGTCGGGATCAACCGTGTTGAGGCCGATGTGAATGGATACACCGCGAGCCATGAGGTGCCTCCTTCGCTGCGGACGGAGCCGGCCGTCCAAGTGCTTATCCCCTGGAGGTGAGCTAACCATTGATTCGGGTGGAACTCATGGAAGAACTAGGCCATACGGGTAACCCTCGGTTTCGCGTAGGCGTGCTGGAGTGCAACGGCAGCAGCCGTGCGCGCCGCAACGTAACCCATCGCGAACATGCGGCCGCCCGTGCCGAGCAGGAATTGGCCCTTGCCTCCATCGCGATCCGTCAAGCCCTGACCTGGATGGCCTCCCACTCCACAGACGGCGGCCGCATGACATCGCACGGAAACCCTTCCGGCGACCGGAGCTATGAAAAGGAGAGTCATGACCGCCGCACCGCAAGCCATTCCCTGGGGGCCACCGAGCCTGACCAGCCAGATCCTGCCGCAGCCGTCCTCGTGGTCCGGCTGGGACGAACCTCCACCGAGGAAACGCAGGACCCGACCCGTTCCCTTCCCCGTCAACTGCGTAATGCCGTGGGTGATCGTCGGCCACTTCTACGACATCGGGTCGGGGCGCAAAGACCTCGATGCACGTGGACGAAGCCTCGCGCACGAACGCTTCCATACCCCCATCCCTCGCGACGGGGGTGTCGCTGATCTCCTGGAGGAGGTCACAGTCGAGGAAGAGCTGGAGCAGCGCGGGGTGGCACTCTGCGCCGCCGACGAACTGGCGATGGCGGTCACCGATTTTGCGCCGCCGAGGACGGCGACCAGGCACAGTGCGAGCAAGGAGCCGATTCGGTATCGACAGCCGTGAACACGACGCGGATCGGGTACCTCGTCCCGTATCTGGGCCAGCGTGCGCAGGTCGGCTGGAGGGCATGCGGGGTCGGCATCCTCGCGGTGGCGTGCGAGGGCGTCGACCAGGGAGGATGACACGCGAACGCGACCCCTGTCCGTGATCTACGGCTTCGACAACTTTGATCATCAGGGGTCGTGTTTGACTGCTTCCAGTCGGGCCATTCGGTCGCTGCTCGATCTAAGGGCTGTCCCGTAATCCCTGGTGGATCAGCGCGCGGCGTCAGATGCGGTGCTTCCCAAGGCGGAGGGGCGTCCTCATGCTGGGCGTATCCGGGCGTTCCGGCACGCAGCGAGGTGCGGCAGCTGACGTCGTGCGCCCGCCAGGGATCACGGGACAGCCCTTAGCGGGGTGAACCGCTCGTCATATCGCCTGAGCACGTGTCCGCCTTGGCTGCGTACGCCGCGGTGAACCGCTCGGCGGCCTCCCAGAGCTCGCCTTCGCGCTGCGGGTCGTAGGACTCCTGCGACGAGCGGTCCGCACGGCTGCGGTCGACATAGGAGCCGGTCGGCGCATAGGTCGTGCCGAGGACGACGTCGGCGAGGTAGCGGCCCGCGGCACTGCGGCTGGTGGCGAACGGGGTGAGGGTCATCACCGGCATGATGCGGCGCATCGCGAACCGGGAGACGGGTCCTGCGTTGCGGGCGAGGCCGGTGCCGGGGACGAACCCCGGGTTGTAGGCGACGGCGTCGATCCCGGCCGGCAGCCGGCGCGCGTACTCGTGAACCAGGTAGATCGCGGCCAGCTTGCTCGTCGAGTACGCGGTACGCCCGCCGGCCGCGGTGTCCGGCTTGGAGAAGGCGCCCGTGCGGGCGAGGACGCCCGGGGACTTCCAGGCCGGGCCGGGCACCATGCCCAGGTTGTGCTTGAAGTCGCCGAAGTGGGTGTCGCTGGCGGTGATCACGATCCGGGCGGGAGCGGTGAAGCGGTCCTGGAGCAGTCGGACGAACAGGTGGTTGGCGAGCACGTTGACGGCGAAGGTGGCCTCGAACCCGTCGGGTCCCTCAGTCAGCGCGTTCGTGTACTGCATGCCTGCGTTGCCCACGAGGCCGTGCAGCGGCGGCAGGTCACCGCGGTCGAGCCGGTCGCGGATCTCGCCGGCGGCCGAGCGGACGCTGGCCAGCGAGCCGAGATCCGCCGAGACGTGCGAGACCGTGTGCCCGCCCGCGCCGAACTCCGCAGCGAGCTGCGCGCCGGAGGAGCCACGAGCCACGACCAGCAGGTGCGCGTCCGGCGACCGGCGCAGGAGGTGCTCCGCGGCGACGCGGCCGATCCCGCGGCTCGCGCCCGTCATCACGATGGTGTGCTCCATGGAAGGCTCCTCAACTGGTCAACCGATGGCGCCCGGCTCGGGCGCATCTCCACGTTCGCCGGTGGCGCCACCGCCAACCAGTGCCGTCCCTGTCACTAGGACTGCCAGTACCCAGGCTCATCCGGCGCCGCGCAGCGAGAATGAACCCATGGCTTCCTCCCGCTCCGATTTCGCCGCACTCCTGCGCGCCTGGCGCGACCGGCTGTCCCCGGCCGACGCCGGCTTCACGATGACGGACGGCCGTCGGGCACCGGGACTGCGCCGCGAGGAGCTCGCACAACTGGCAGGGCTCTCCGTCGACTACGTCCTGCGCCTGGAACAGGGACGCGCGAAGAACCCCTCGGCCCAGGTTGTCGGCGCCCTCACCCGGGCCCTTCAGCTCTCCCGCGCTGAGCGCGACCAGCTCTACCGAAGCGCCGGGCTCCTTCCGCCCCAGGACGGGAAGGTCAGCACCCATGTGCCCCCAGGCATCCAACGGCTCGCCGCGCGTCTGGGCGACGTACCGATCGGGGTGTTCACCGCCGACTGGACCCTGGTGTGGTGGAACACCACGTGGAGCGCCCTGCACGGCGACCCCGCCGCCCTCCCGGCCGCCGAGCGGAACCTCGCCCGTGCACTCTTCGGCGACGGCGCCGCACATGACTCGATGCTTCCCGTCCAATCCGAGCGCGGACAGGACGCCTTCGCGGAGTCGATCGTCGCCGACCTCAAGGACGCCGTGTCCCGCTATCCCAGGGACGCCCAGCTCGATCGTCTCGTGCAGGAACTGCGCGAAGTATCCGATGCCTTCGCCCATCACTGGGCCACGCAGACGGCCGCCGCCCAGCACACGACGGACCGCAAGACGATCCGGCATCCAGAAATCGGCGACATCCTGCTCGACTGCGACGTCCTCATCGTCCCCGGCGCAGACCTGCGCATGGTCACCTACACGGCAGCGAGCGGAAGCATCGAGGCGGGAAAACTGGACCTTCTTCGCGTCACAGGCGGCCGTACTGCCACCGCGCTCCCCTGACCGGCGGCTGCTGGGCGGGCTCGCCACGCCGTTCGGGCGAACCTCACCGCTGGCGCCGACCACTCTCGGTCACAGCCCGAGCACGCGTTGACCAGCCATGCTTTGCGTGCCCCGGCAGGGCACCAGACACATGAGAACGCCCGCCGACCATGGTCTCCGGGGCCACGGGTCACCATCGAGTCCACTCTGTACCGGTGAAGCAGCTTGGCCGTCGGCCTCAGGCCCGACTCCTGGGAGGAGGGCGGTCGAGGTTTCTGGTGCCCGCGCAACGTCCACGCTGGGGGCGGTGATGGTGCACCGAGGCCCGGTGGCTACTCTCTCCGTTGATCTGGAGTGAAGGGAAGCAGCCTGTGCGCAACGCCGCCGTGACGCTCGAGGGCGACCAGATCCGCTGGGTTGAGCTGCCGGGACAGGAGCCGTCCCGCGTCTACGTCCATGGTCTGGGCGCCACGTCGCCGGCCTACTTCGCGGAGGTTGCGGTTCATCCTCTGCTCGCCGGACGTCGTTCGCTGCTGATCGACTTGCTCGGACACGGCATCAGCGACCGGCCGACGGACTTCGACTGCACCCTGGAATCCCACGCTGATGCACTCGCCGCAGCCCTGACCAGCGCGGGTGTCGCGGGTGCCGAGCTGATCGCGCACAGCATGGGTGGCTCAGTGGCCATAATCCTGGCCGCCCGGCACCCCCAGTTGGTCTCCCGCTTGGTCCTGATCGACGCCAACCTTGACCCGATCCCGTCCGCACCCGGCTCCGCGGGCAGTAGCGGCATCGCCGCCTACTCCGAGGAGGAGTTCCTGGCGGGCGGCTGGGAAGAGATCCGAGACCGGGCTGGCCCCCACTGGTGGTCCACGATGCGCCTGGCAGGCCGGGAAACCCTGCATCGCAGCGCGGTCCACCTCGCCCGAGGCACCGCTCCCACCATGCGTGAGCATCTGCTGGACCTGAAAATCCCCCGTACCTACCTGCTGCCCGAGGCCGACGGCCCGCTCCCGGGCACCGATGCACTCATCGAAGCGGGGGTAGCCGTGGTCTCGGTCCCGGACTGCGGGCACAACATCATGCTGGACAACCCGGAAGGCTTCGCCCGCGCCACTGCGGCGGCGCTCTCTGACCACGACCAGCAATAGAGCCCAGGCGGCCCGTGACGCGGAGTGAGCCGCACGGGTTCCCCATGAGTGATGACGAAGGAATGGGCCCGTGCGCGGTCATCTTCCATAACGCCCTGGATGTCGCGGAGGTCGTCCGGCAGCTTCAGGAGGAGGGCCTGATCATCGACCCCGAGGACCTGGCCCACATTGCCCCATACCTGACCGAGCACATCCGCCGCTTCGGCGAGTACTCCACCCATGAACTCGATCTCCAGCCCGAGGCGTACGACCCGCACTTGAACGTCGACTTCAGTCCGCTGCGCGGCGATGACCCGCCCGCCCCGAGCGGCTACGGCCAGGCGGCGTGATCACCCGCCTGCGTGCTGGGAGCACCTCGCCGGCTGAGTGCGCTGATCGGCCGGCTCAGCGGACTCGGTCGTAGACCATGGCGATCTCGCCCAGCTCGCCGGTCTCCTGGTGGGTGAGCTTCCACTGCGAAGCTGGCAGGCCGTCGTCGAACAGTCGCTGCCCGTCTCCGGCGACCTCGGGGAAGATCATGAGGTACAGCCGGTCGAGCAGATCTGCCGCAAGGAGCGGCTTGATGACACTCGGGCAGCTGTTGACGAGGATGTCGCCCTCGCCGGTGGCCTTGAGTTCGGCAACGACGTCGGCGGCTGGGGCGTTTACCACGCGGGTGTGTTCCCACGGAGCTTCGGTCAGGGTGGTCGAGAGGACCACCTTTTCCGTGTCCACCAGCCACTTTGCGTATCCGCGGTCGCGCGGATCGGCGTTCTCGTCCTCGGCGACCGTCGGCCAGTAGCCCAGGAATCCCTCGGCGTTGATCCGGCCGAGCAGCGCCGTCGTCGCGCCCTCCCAGATGCGGGTGAGTTGGCCCCGCGCGACCTCGGAGGTCACATACGGCGCGAACATGCTGAAGTCGCTGGGCCCGCCAGGACCGTGGTAACGCCCGTCGAGGGAGAGGCTCAGGTTCGCGGTCACCCTGCGTCCTGTCGAGTCAGTCATTGCGTGCTCCTTGTGTCGGTGCTGTCGGTGCTGTCGGTGTCGTGCGGGTCTGCGGCGAGGGTCGCTGCGAGCTTGTCGAGGCTCTGGCCGAAGCTGATCTCGATGCCTGCGATGAAGTCAGCGGAGTCGACGGTGCTGTCGGTGATCCGCCAGTGGACGTCGAGGTCCGTGCCGGTCCCGGTGGGCCGCAGGTCGAGGGCGGCGTGGGCGGTGAAGGCGAGGCCGCCGTCGGGAAGCAGCGGGGAGAGCCGGTAGGCGAGGCGCTCACCGGGGCGGACGTCGTCGACGACTCCCTCCGCGCGCCCGGCGACCAGGTCCAAGCCGTCGGCGTCCTCGACATCGCGGTACTCCTGGACGATCCGCCCGCCTTCTCGCGCCTCGAAGACGAGCTCAGATACGCGGAGGTCGTGAGGCGTCCACCATCGGGCGAGCAGGGAGGGCTCGGTCAAGTGGCGCCACACCAGCTCGGGGCGCCCCGTCAGCGACCGGCGGAAGCTGAACGAACGGCCGTCGGCCCACCCCGGCTCCTCCGCGGCGAGCCGCTCCGCGTGGAGGCTGGCCCCGTAGCGGTCGTAGGTCTCGCGCGGGCCCCCGGCCTGCTCCGCGGTGTCGGCGAGTCGGCCGAGCGCAGCCGCCAGCTCCCGCAGGGGACCGGGCCGGAGCGCGTAGATGCGGCGCTGGCCGGTGCGCTGGGAGGTGACGACGCCGGTGCGCTCAAGGGTCTGCAGGTGCTTGGTCGTCTGCGGCTGGCGAGCCTCGGCGAGCTCGGCGAGGACACCGACCGGACGGGGCCGCTCGGCGAGCAGGCTCACGAGCCGCCAGCGGGCCGGGTCGGCCAGTGCGCTAAGGAGTACGTCCATGACGACGAGTATTCACTGGCAGGAATATTCGTGTCAAGGAATGAATTGCTGCTCCGTCGGAGCGGCCCAACCGGATGAAACGCCCTCATGAAACGGTCTGGGGTCGTGAGTGACGACTTCACGCGCGTGGAAGCGCACGACTGTCCGATGTCCGCCTGCGCCGCCCCGGCCGGCTCACCCTGCCGCACAGGCAAGGGCAAGGTGGCCATCCAGTACCACACCGCCCGCTTCCGCCTCGTGCCCCGGCTCGCCAAGGCGTTGAACGTGACGACCCCCGCCGTGTGCAAGCCGGGCCCGGCGTGGACGGAGCTACCCCGGCCCGTGAGTGCCGGGGCCGAGCCGGTCGGCCACGTTCGTCTCGGCTATGCCCGCGCCTCGACCGCGCGGCAGTCCCTGGACGCACAACCCGACTCGCTCGCCGAAGCCGGGGTCACCCGGATTTTCTCGGAGAAGATCTCCACCCGCGCCACGAAGCGGCCCGAACTGGAGGCCGCCATCAAGCTAGCCGGGGAGATCCGCTCCTCCGGCGTGCGCGTCACTCTCGTCGTCCACGAGCACAAACGGCTCGGCCGCGGCATCGAACTCGCCATGCTCGTTGAGCAGCTGAAGGCGAGCGACGTCGGCCTGGAGTTCCTCACCGGGGAGCTGAAGGGCACGCACGACCTTCCGGCATCGTGTTCACCGTGCTGGCAGCCATGTCCGGCATGGAGCACGAATACATCCGCGACCGCACCCTCGAAGGCCACGAGTCCGCCCGCAAGCGCGGCAAGACCATCGGCGGCGCGGGCGTCACCGACGACGACATGCTGTCCATGGCCCTCCATCTGCGCAACCAGGAGATGAGCCTGCGCGACATCGCCAAACGGCTCGTCATCACCACGGGCGCGAAGAAGGGCCAGCGCCCCTCGCCCGCCACCGTCATGCGAATGCTGCGAGAACACGACGAACGGACCGCTGCGGTCTCGGCGCCGTAGACGGCCCGTCAGGCATTCGCGCTACCACGGCAAGCGGGAGCACCTGGCCCAGACCACTGATGCCGTCGCGTCCTTGGCCTCCCATCGGGCGGCCCGCCGCTGATCCCCCACCCCACAACCTGCCAGGCCAACACGTCCCAACCGCAACTGCGGACATCGTCGTAAGGATCATCTTCGGAAAGCGGATGGCTCTCAAGTGAGCTGCCTGTAGCCGCTGAGCGGAGATGCGATGGACATGGGACGTCACGCTGCCCCAGCTGGGCACTCATCTGTCTGCCATCTGTCTGCGCTTCCCGACGCGCTCCAGCGCACGATCTACGACGCGTTCCAGCTTGAAGGTCCGCTATCTGCGGCCCAGCCGGGAGATCGAGATTCAGGTGACCGTGTCGGCGGCCACCGCCGACGATCTGGCGCGTCTCACCACGCAGACGCTGACGGCCGGGGCGGACGGCACCGGCGTTGACCAGCCATGCTTTGTGTGCCCCCGGCAGGAGGCACAAAGCATGGCTGGTCGTCCCCACGGTGGTGAACTGCGTATCCGCTCCACGATGACCGTTGTGGGGCGGACCGGGCTGGTCCGACTGAGCTGGGAAACGGTCCCCGGAGCGCCGGGCATCCGGTGAGGGGTAGGTGGCGCGGACTTCGTTCCCGGGGAGGTCAGCACTGTGCATGCAGCCGGGGGTTTCGGGCTGGCGCGGAGACGGAGAGGCGCTTCGCCTACTCCCACGCGAGTTTGCTGCGTCGCGCGTCGGACCTGGCCATTTGCGCCGGCGACGGTCACCGTCGTGTCATCGCATTACCTGTGGGACAGCGCAGACTGTGAAGAGACTGTGATCGCACGATGCCCGTTCTCATCGAAGTGACCGGTTCCGATCGGTACCAGGGTGACGGTTCGGGGCTTTACGCTCGTGTGGTGGACTCCGCGACCGAGGACAGCATCGACCCGATCAGGGGCTCCCGTGTGGCGGTTGTAGCAGGGGGCGTGGTCGCGCTCGTGGCGGCGCTGATCTGGTGGGATATCGGCTACGCCAACGCGCCCGTCGACTGCGACTCGAAGTTCGTCGTGGAGCTGCCCGACAGTGCCGAGAACGTCGAGTGCCACAGCAAGGACAGCCACGATGCGAGATGGCACTTCACGATGCCTACCGACGAGGCCGAATCCTGGTGGGCCGGACAGTCGGAGACTCGGCTGGACCTCGCGACGTGGCTCTTGACCGGTGGGACGGAGCTGTCTTCAGACGGGGACATCGTCGGCCGAGTGTCTGGGGGGGTGAGTGTGTATTACCCTGAGGACGAGGGTGGCCTCCTTGTCGTCAATCCGCGGGCCGATGGAATGTCGCAAGTGGTCATCAACGGCTCGTGGCACTGAATGTCCGTCCCGTGCAGTTGACAAGCGTCCGAGCGGATCAAGGCCAGCAGCAGCGGTCGGACTTCGATGAGAACGCACACAAGACGATAGAACCGGCGTTGCTCCATCGCTGCTCATCCATTCACCGGCTCATGAACAGGACCGGCAACCGGGATTTCAGCCTCGACTACCTCCGCGAAGGCGCCACCCCTCGTCGCCGGGCCAGCTCGGCCACTCCATCCAAGACCTTGTCTCCAACGGCTCCGGTCTACGCCAACGCG
This sequence comes from Streptomyces gossypii, assembly GCF_025165795.1. Classification (GTDB taxonomy): domain Bacteria; phylum Actinomycetota; class Actinomycetes; order Streptomycetales; family Streptomycetaceae; genus Streptomyces; species Streptomyces gossypii. The sequence goes on along the minus strand of NZ_JAJAGO010000006.1, from coordinate 9,868 downwards.
GCATCGGCTTCACCCCGCTGCATGAGGTGCTCGACACGACCACGCCGGGCGGGCGCCTGATGTTCCACGTCTTTGCCGCCCTGACGGAGCTCATCCGCGAACTCATCGTGCAGGGCACCAACGAGGGCCTCGCCGCCTCCCGCGCCCGACTCGGCCCGCCCGTCGGTCATGACCGACGAGTAGATCTGGCATGCCCGACAAACGGCTGCACGCCCTGCCTCTGTAGTCAATCAGGACGCGGTCGACGCCAGTTTGAGGCGTAGCCCGCCGGGGAGCATGTCCGCCCCCGGCGAGCCATGCGGCTTGTCGTCCTCTGTTACGAGTTGGTGCGCGATAGCGGAGATCGGCCATTGGGGGTCGAAGGCCGAGCGGGACCGTGAGCATCCCGGACGCGCTATCCGATTCCTGCTATCAGGATCGTGACGGACAGCGCCAGCGCGCCGAGGCCGCCGACCATACCCGCAATCGTGGCATCCCGACGGTCGGCCACTGCGCTCAAGTGGGTTCGTGTGGCGAGCACGAAGGCGACCCCTCCAGCCACGAACCACGGTCCCCACAGATACGTGTACCAGCGGCTGACCGACTGCAGGTCGGGGTCGATGTCGATTGCGTGTGTCTGTACGAGCAGTCCGTGTCCGATGAATTCCGCTCCATGCCAGACGAGCAGAACCGCCGCGCCCCATGCCATCAGTTGCAGGAGACGGTTCATCCCGCGTCCCCAGACGTGACGGTGCACCAGCCCCAGGCCCAACAGTCCGCCAACGACTTTGAGCACGCCCGTCACCCACAACACCGCGATGAAGCCGGGATCCCGCTCCCGGGCCTGCTCGAGCAGCGACGGCGCAAGCGTTGAGGAGGCCCCGGTCAGGCCGCCGCCCATCGCCCAGTAGAAGCTCGGAACGGCGAAGACGAATCCCCACACGGCAGCGGCGTACCCAGGCCATCTGGCCGGACTGCTCGCTGTATCAAGACGCAGATTCATGATCGCGATTCTGCCCGGTCCCTCAACGACCCGCTGCGACTCCGGCCGTGACGTGACACCGGTCATAAGGGTTCTTCGCGTGTGACCAAGAAGTGGGCCCGTGCGGCCTTGTCCATCCTGCCTTCTGCGGTGTCTCCCGTACTCATCTCGGCGACTTGATCAAGGAGTTGGCAGACCCGCGGCTTGCTCGGTGCGAGTCAGCACTGGATGAGCGGCGTGGTGCCGGGCGGCAACGGGAGGCCGGTGCCGGACCGAAGTACGACCTGGTCTTCACCGACCGGGTGCTGGTCACCCTGGTGCATCTGTGCACCGGGCTCCCCCACGCCGCGCTGGCCGCGCTGTACGACACCGCCCGTTCCACGGTTTCCCGGGCCATCAGCGAGATCCGCCCGCTGCTGGCGGCGCGCGGCTTCGCCGTCCCTGACCGCCCCGGTGTCCGGCTGCGGACCCTGGCGGACGTGTTCGCCTACGCGGAAGCCGAAGGGATTCGGCTGCGGATCGACGGAGCCGAGACCCAGGTTCGCCGGCCCAAAGCCAAACCGGCCCGGACGGCGGGCCTTCGTCTCCGGCAAGAAGAAGCAGAACACCATCAAGACCACCACCGTCAGCGACGGACAGGGCCGTCTGTTGGGGTCAGGTGCGGACCGGCCCGGCCGCATGCACGACCAGACCGCGATGCGTACTGAGGGCATCGCCGAGCAGTTCCGGGTCCGCCCGAAGGTGGGCGCCGAGGTCGACGAGGGTTACCGGGGCTGGCCAACGGCTTCCCCGACCAGGTCAGCGCCCCTCCGAAGAAGCCGAAGGACGAGGAACCACTCGGCGAGCGGTACGCATGGCGGGAGAGGCGCCGTCGGCAGTCCTCGGCCCGGATCTGCGTCGAGCACGCGAGTGCCGAACTACGGCAGTGGCGCCCGCTCCAGCGCTACACCGGCCGACGCGAGAACTACGCCGAGACCCACCGCGCGATCGCCTCACTGGTCTCGGACCGTTCCGCCCGCCGGGCAACCCGCCGCAAGCCGAGCACCGAACTGATGCTGGCCCCGTAGGCGGCCTGCTGATCAACCATCAGCCGACCCGCCAGGCCAGCATGCCCCTACCTCAATCGCGGACCGAGTCGTTAGCTTCCACTACGGGACGGCACCCCCATGCACACCTGCGCGCACGGGTAATCACGGTCGGCCACAGGCGGTGGATCGCTGTCCGGTGCAGGGTCCTCCGGATCTGATGTGGTCAGTGAGCTGCCGGTCGGCACGAGGGTGAAGGAGACGAACCTGGGTTTGTAGATACTCGGGTCCCTGTAGTGCGCGCCGTCTTTTCCGACGGTGGTGTCCAAGCTGTTGACGTTGTAGGACAGCGTCCAGCGGTCACCTGAGCCCAGGGTGTCGTGCACGTGGGCGTTGTAGGCGTAGATGAGCCCGTCGCCGTAGCTTCCCCACAAGCCGGTTTCGGGCGTCTCGTAGATGATCTCCTTGCCGGGGATGTGGCCGAAGCCGGTGTAGGGGTCGCAGGCGGCCCACAGGCGAACCTTCCGGCTGAAGGCTTCGGTGGTGTCCTGGCTGACCAGGACGAACGAGCCGTGCCACTTGGTGACGCTGAACTCGTTGGCGACCCCGGTGATGATGTTGCTGCCTTGTGCTTCCTCGCCCATCCACGCGTTCTTCTCCTTGTTCAGGAACACCCACTTGTAGGTCTTTGTGAGGTCGGTTCCTTTGACGCGTGCCACTCTCATCTTCTTGTGGGTGGGCGCGTCGTCTATCCCGTAGATGTAGGTGTAGCCGTCGCCGCTCTGTGAGGCCGGGAGGATCGCCGAGCCCCACTGGATGCTAGGAGTGCCGAGTGAGGGGTCGATGTCCGATGGGATTTCCCTGACGTCGATCGGGTTTTTGAGGTTCCCGAGGTCGAAGGTGGCGATGACCATCTTTTCGAGCTTGAACCCCCACGCGTCGGTCGGGTCGTATCTGTGCCACTGGTGGTAGATCACTTGGAGGCGTTTCGTCGGCCGCTCCTCGCCGAGGAGTTGAACGTCACCGACCATTCCGTCACCGAGCCAGTACCAGCGGTGGGGGTCTTCGTTCGGCATGATCGCGCGCGGGTTGTCGGTTGTTCCCCCGGTGATGGTCTTCAGGCTGCTGTCGTTCTGGGCGACGAAGGAACTGTTCACTAGGGGCGCGTTGGTCGGCCGTGTGCCGTCCGCGTTGAGCGGCCCCAGGAAAGTGTCGGAGAACATCCACAGCAGTCGCCCGTCAGGGAGCCGGACAGAGTAGGTCGAGTCGCCGCCGGTCCAGCCGTTCGGGGTGTTCTCGGCGTAGTTGAGGAACTTGCTCTCCGGTGGCGCCTTGGCCTCCACCTGCTTTGCCACCGGCCATTCGAAGTTCGAGCATACCTTGTGCTTAACTACGGAATGCTGCCCGATCTTGCTGGCGAAGCCTGGTTTTTCGTCTACACCGCAGAGCTGGTTGACTCCTCTAGTCATGTTGTAAGTGACCGTGGAAGCAGTGGACCACTCACGCTTCACGCCAAGATCGATGCCGATCTCCAGTGTTTTCTTGGCGTCAAGGGGAAGCTTTCCCTCCCAGGCGATTCCCTCCGAGCCGCCGCTTTCGTTGGACCTGTTCCACTCTTCGGTCGTCACCGGTCCGCAGTTTTCTGTATTGCTGCCGATCCAGTCAGGCCGCTCGATTTTCTTGTCGTCGGTCTCTGAGGTGTGAGCGACTGGCTCCCAGAGCGACCAGACATCGACCTGGTCTTTGCCCTGGTACACGCACTGGTACTGTTTGTATCGTATCCCCACCAGATACTTGCGGGCCCATCCCCTGGGTTCCCACGTTGCAGAGGTTTCGTTTTTCACGGTGACGGTCTTTTCTGCCGACCAGCCACCGAGACTCGCCGCAGCCTCATAGGTGACTTCCGCTTCGTTGGTGAAGGACATTCCTCCGGTGCCTTCACCTACGGGATAGGTCTCACCTATGTACGCCCAGACGTCCTCATGCTTCAGGAGGGTCTTCGTCTGGCAGGGAGGAGTGTATCCCTGCAATGTGGTGGGCTTCGCGGTGGTGGGCCTGGTTTGGGAGGGCAGCGGTTCTTTCGGTTCTACCTCTCGGAACACGGGGCGCAGTTCGTGTTTCGGGAGGATTTTGTCCACGTCCTCTGGTGTGGTGAGTGGATCTGCCCAGGGGATGATTCCGGAAGTCCCTCCCGTGTACTCCACGGTAGCCCCTGTCTCGGCGTGTTTGTCCGGCTTTCCCTCTCGTGGTATGCGGATAGCGAGCACGAACTGGACTCTGTTGTCGTCAGATATGTAATCCTTGTCTTTGATGTCGCTTCTCTTTAGTCGGGCCGCGAACTCGTTCCCTTCGGTTACTAGCGACATGGTGGGAAACTCGAGGCGGTGCACGGTGTCGCCTGGTTTCTGGTCCTTGATGGTTGCCGGGTCCGGGTCTGCCATCAGGTAAAATTCTGCGTCGTCCAGGGTTCTCTCACCCACGACGCGGCCGGTGAGGACCACTGGCCCGCTGGGTTCGAAAGAGATGCTTTCGGGCTCGGGTCGTCCGGTCCCCTTTGAGGTGGGCTCGGTTGTGACGTCACTTGCCTTTGCGGGCGTTTTCCCGGATTGGCCTGTCTGTGTCCCACAGCTCAGAAGTAGGAGAGAGGCAGCCAAACCCAGGATGAGGGGTCTTCGGCCTCTTGCCCGTACAGCGCTTCTCACTAAGTGATCTCCCTCGCTCAGCTCGGGTGGTTCCGTGCGCGATGCAATGCCTTGGGCATGGGCGCACCGCGTCGCGGACGTGGCTCGTGGGGAGTGGCAGGGCCATTCAACGTTCCTGAAGATCTACGGGAGAGGGGTGTTGTACAAAATGGCTTGAAGCGTCGGCAGCAGGGGCTGAAAGCTCTGCGGAACGGCGCCTTCGTCAATGGAGGGCAGCGTGGTGGTCTGCTGCTCCAGTGTGGGGCAGAACGCTGGCTGAACGCCCACTCGATAGCGAGCTGGACAGTGCCCGCCATCGATGTCATCAACGGCGGGCAGCTTGTCGCTATTGAACTTGAATGTGTGATGTCGGCTTGATCGTGTCAGCTGGTCAGGGTCAGGCCGGTTCCTATGAGGCAGCCGTCGATGAGGTGCGGTCGGTACTGGGTCTTCTTGAGGCTGCGCTTCACGGCGGCGGCGAGCTGGTCGAGGTTGGCGGCGGCGAGGTTGCCGATCGTTCGCTTCACCAGGGACCAGATGCCTTCCTGCGGGTTGAGGTCAGGTGCGTAGGACGGGAAGTGGAGGACGGTCAGCCAGTCCTCGTTCGCGGCGATGAAGTCCTTCATCTGCGGCATGAGATGGGTACGCAGGTTGTCCCAGACCAGGACGATGGGGCCCTTGATGGCGGCCGTGGCAAAGTCCAGATGTGCGGCCAGCCGAGTCCAGGCTGATGGCCACCGGAGTTCCAGGTGGATGGCCGTCTGACCAGTGGTGTTCCTGATCACTTCCTTAACTGGAGGAGACCCCTCCGCCCGTTTGCTGGTGTTTGCACGCATCAGCTACCGGCCGGAGAGGTCCTGTGACGAAGTCTGACACGGAGATTATGGAAATCCTTGAGGCGTACGACCTGACCGGGACGGTCTGGTCAGCGGCGACCTTGACGGGCCACCCGAAGACGGTCAAGCGGTATGTCGAGGCCCGCAACGGCGGGCGCAATCCTTATGAGCGAGAGCCACGGCCGAAGATGATCGATGCGTTCCTGGAGAAGGTCGAGGAGTGGGTCGACCAGTCGAAGGCGACGATCCGCGCCGATGTGGTCCACGAGAAGCTCGTGAAGATGGGCTACCGGGGCAGCGCGCGCTCGACGAGACGGGCGGTGAACGCGGCGAAGAGCGCGTGGAAGGCGGGCAAGCGCCGGACATACCGGCCGTGGATTCCCGAGCCGGGCCGGTGGCTGCAGTTCGACTGGGGCGAGGGGCCGCGGATCGGCGGCCGGCGGACCTGGCTGTTCTGCGCATGGCTGTCCTGGTCACGGTTTCGGGTGGTTATCCCGGTCTGGGACTGCACGTTGGGCACTTTGGTGGCTTGCCTGGACACCACGCTCCGGCGGATCGGCGGGGCGCCGACGTATGTGCTGACCGACAATGCGAAGACGGTCACCGTCGAGCACATCGCCGGGATCTTGGTGCGGCATCCGCAGATGGTCGCCGCAGGTCGGCATTACGGCTGCCAGGTGGTCAGTTGCGTGCCCTACGACCCCGAATCGAAGGGCGGTGCGGAGGCCACGGTCCGTATCGCGAAGGCCGACCTGGTGCCCACCAGCACGAACCTGCTGGCCGCCTACGACACCTTCGCCGAGCTCGTCGACACCTGCCGGACCTGGTGCGATGCGGTGAACTCGCGCCGTCACCGGGCGACCGGGCAGATACCCGCGAGCCGTCTGGATGTCGAACGCACCACGCTGCATGTCCTGCCCATCGAGCCGCTCGCGCTCGCGCTGGGCAAGGAGAGACTGGTCGGCTCAGACCGCACCATCAGCTTCAACTCGGTGCGCTACTCGACCCCGCCAGGCTATACCGGCGCGAGGGTGTGGTGCCGGGTGGTCGGCGAGGAACTGTCCATCACCGCCCGCACCGACTCCGGCGATCTCTCGGAGATTTGGCGCCACAAGCTGTCCACCCCGGGTGTTCCGCAGATCATCGACGCCCACTACCCCGACCATCCCGACGGCCGCAGCGTCCTCCAGCCGAGGCTGCAGCCGCGCTCGGAGGCGGAGATCGCGTTCGTGGGCATCGGCCCCGGGGGGCGTTGGCTCAAGGAGGCCGGACCCGCCGGCGCAGTCCGTATCCGCGCCAAGATGGCCCGCGCGGTCGAGCTGGCCACCGTCTTGGGCAACGACAAAGTCGACCAGGCCCTCGGTCTGGCGGCCACGGCCGGGCGCTTCGCTGACGAGGACCTGCTCTCGATCCTGGGACACATCGCGGACAGCAAGCCCGTCGGCGAGGTCGTCCGCGCGGACGAGGCCCACTCCGTCCAGAACGGAACCATCGGCTGGCAAGCCCTGGGCCAGTAGGCGACGACTTCAAGGAAGTTGCCCCATGGCCCCATGGTCAGTCGCCGACAAACCAGAGATACCGGTGTGACCCCTGCTCGACGACCTGGCACAACTTGCGGGCCTGCCCGACCCAGTCACCGCCGCAAGCGGCCGGGAGCCGGTCGAGTTCCGCGAGCAGCAGCGACACCTGCCGATGGTTGAAGACCGCGTCCCCATAGGGAATCAGGCCCCAGAGCATCGGGAACAGCCCCGGATTCAGATCACCGAAAGCGGAAGTCCACTGCAACCCGCACTCGGCCCGGGCTACGACGTCGCTGCTGTCACCACGCACCTGCATATCGATCACCCGGCGAGACTATCGGCGCAGACACCGACCGACGAAGGAACTCGCAACCATGACGTTTCCCCAGGCCCCGGCTCTGCCGGAGGAGCTCGACAAGCTCATGCGCCGCATGCGCCTGCCCTATATGCGCAAAGCGGCCCCGGACGTCCTCGCCACCGCCCGTGCCCAACGCTGGGACCCCGCCGAGGTGTTGCGGCTGCTTATAGCCGAGGAGGTCACCGGCCGCGACGCGGCCACCCGGCGTCTTCGCCGGCACTCGGCGAACTTCCCCACTGGCAAGACTCTGGGCTCCTGGCGAGCCGAGGACTCCACCATCCCCGAACCCACCCAGAACTCCCTGATCACCCTGGAGTGGATCGGCCGCGCCGAGAATTTGGTGATCGCCGGCCCGTCGGGGACGGGCAAGAGCCACTTCACCGAGGGCCTGGCCCAAGCCGCGATCGAGAAGGACCTGCGGGTGTCCTGGTTCACCCTGGAGACGCTGAGCGCCGCGATCGGCAAATCCAAGGTCGACGGGTCCACCGCACGGACCGTCGCCCGGATCTGCCGCGCGGACCTCATCGTCATCGACGACATCGGCCTGCTGCCCGTCGAGGAAGACGCCGCCGAGGCGTTCTACCGGATCATCGACGCAGCCTACGAACGCCGATCCATCGCGGTGACCAGCAACATTCACCCCTCGGGCTTCGACACGATCATGCCGAAGACTCTCGCTGGCGCGAGCACCGACCGTCTCATGCACCACGCTCACCTCGTGACCACCACCGGCGACTCGCACCGCCTCGCCGAGGCCCTCGCCGGGAAGGGAGTAGTCCCCTTGAGCTGACCCCCACCCCGGGAACACCACCGGCCATACGCCTGGCTTTCTGATGGCCACCAGCCTGGGCCTCCAACGGCCACCCACCTGGGCATCTCAATGACCGTTGACAGCCCTTGAGCTGGTTGTGCGCCCGCACGATGAGGTCGCGGTAGTCCTGCCAGGTGAAGCCCCTGGGTTCGCCCTTTCGGCCCCGGTGCACGCGGAAGCTGTAGATCAGCCGGGAGCGGTCTCCGGGGCGGAAGCAGACCATTCCCGCCATCGAAACCCGCCCTGAACCCCGGCCCCGGACGCGGACTACCGGCGTCTGGCCGATGCGGCCCCAGGACCTCGCGCGTGGCGGCCTCAGCGACTGGCTGGCCTCGTCCTCGCAGACGATCCAGGCACCGCGGGCCGCCGCCGTGCTTTTACCTGCGGCCACACCTCCTTCTTCCACAACTCCGCTGCCTCGTCCCCACGTTCGATCGCCTGGCGGGCCGGCTGCTGCCACGACCAGCCATGACGCTTCAGCAGTCGCCATGCCCCCTCCACCGTGTAGCTGACGTGGAACAACCGTCCGATCAGAGTCTTCACCCGGGCCAGTGTCCACCGCTGGTCAGCCCAGCCATGGGCGAGCGGACCGCGCTCCAACTCCCGCTCCAGTTTCGTGATCTGGTCTACCGAAAGCCCCGGGCGCCCTGGCGATCCCTTCGACCGAACGCCCTCTTCGCCCTGCTCGCGCCACTGACGGCGCCATCGCTCCACCGACCGCTCGCTCACCCGCAGCGCGGCCGCGATCTCCCGGTTCTTCGCGCCGCTCTCGAAGCGACCGACCGCTTCCAGCCGGATCCGCTCTCTTGCAGCCCTCTACCGACCCGACTCAGCCCCTGTCAGGCGAACGGCCCGACATCACCCAATCAAGTTCAGTAGTTTGCTATTCGGCGCTGGGCAGGGCACCAGCCAGATGGGAACGGCCGCCGACCGTGGTCTCGGGGGTCACGGATCACCGTCGAGTCCACGCTGTACTGGTGAAGCGGCTTGGCCGTTGGCCGCAGGTTCGAGCCTTGGGCAGGAGTCACCAAGCATGGCTGGTCATCCCCACGGCGCTGATCTGCGTATCTCTTCCACGATGGCGGTTGTGGGGCGGACCGGGTTGGTTCCGTTGGAATCGGGAACGGTCGCCGGACTATCCGGTACCCGGTAAGGGGTGTGGCGGTAGCGATTCTCGGCCGTCCGGAAGGACGGCTGCCACACCGCGCCCAGGATCTCGGCCGCCATGCTCATCTCGTTGCGATTCTCGGCCGTCCGGAGGGACGGCCGCCACCCCTGGTTGAGCAGCACAGATACCGCGTCGGCGAACCGTACAGGTCTGCCGAGTGGCGGCGTAGGGGGTGAGGTGGATATTTTCCTTCGGCGCTGTGTGCGTGTCGCGTGTGCACTTGGTGTTCCGAAGCGGGGCTGGCTCAGGGCTGAACCTGTCCGGTCAGGGTAACCGCTGGGGCATGGTGCGTCACTGATGTGTCGACCGTAGGCCCTCTGGGCTCCTCCGCAGACTTCGCGTCAGCCTCCGTCGCCACCGGTTCAACGCAACGTGGAGGCATGTTCACTGACCGTCTAGGACGGTTTCGGTTCCCTTCTGCATGCAAAAGTGATTCAGGTCACTAAGGGCGCGTGCTGAATGGTCATACATGTCTGCTTTGGTGGCGTAGATCAGTTTACTTAACTTC
>NZ_JAJAGO010000005.1 GCF_025165795.1 Streptomyces gossypii | reverse complement strand
CTGCGTCTGCGTCTGCGTCTGCGTCTGCGCAGAGCTCTCCCCATAACCCCCACACCCCACCCACAAGTTGAAGATCTCGTAAGAAACAAGTGGCTCGACGTTAAGGGAAGTTAAGTAAACTGATCTACGCCACCAAAGCAGACATGTATGACCATTCAGCACGCGCCCTTAGTGACCTGAATCACTTTTGCATGCAGAAGGGAACCGAAACCGTCCTAGACGGTCAGTGAACACGCCTCCACGATGCGTTGAACCGACGGCGAGGGGGGGGCCGGGAAGGCCTACAGTCCCCCGCTCGGTTCCGGGAGTCGCTGGAGGAGGCCCCAGGTGAATTCCGCGGTGATGCGGTGTGGCGTTCCCGCCGCGTCCGGGGCGGTGAAGGCCAGGCGCCAGCGGGTCGGGGCGGACCCTTCCAGCGGGCGGGCGGGGGCGAAGGCGCAAGCCACCTCGTCCACGGTGCAGGACCAGGGCCGCAGATCCTCGACCGTACGGAGCACGGGGGCCGGGGCGCCCTCGGCACGTACCAGCCAGGCGTTCCAGGCGGAGCCGCCCGGTGCGCCGGGGGCTCCCGGCAGGCTCAGCACCTCGAAGCGCAGGTCGGGCCAGAGCGGCAGGCGCCAGGTCAGGACCGTGCAGTCCAGGTCGCCGATGCTGCGCTGACCGCTGGTCTCGGGCGGGCCGAGTACGGACCGGTAGCGGGCCGCGGCGCCACGGCCGCCGCGCGGGGAGCGGAGTATCGCCTGCCAGCGCCGGTTGGCCTCGCGCATCTCCGCGCGCCCGCTGCCGAGTTCACGCAGCGCGTCCTCGACCAGGCCGGGCTGGAAGTCGGACATGCGGCGCAGCAGGACGAGCTGGAAGTGGAGCGGGCCGAAAGGGGTGGGCAGGTCGGTCATGGTTACGGGCGCTCTCAGTCGAACCGGACGTGCCGGAGGCTGACCCGCGCCCGGCGCAGCCAGTGCCGGGCCGGACCGTCCGCATTCGGGGTGAGCCGCAGGCCCGCCGAGGCAGCGACGGCCTCGGCGACCTGCGGGACCGTGCGGGACTCCGTGCTCAGGTGGTGCGCGAACTCGGGTCGCGCCAGGGTGGAGAGGCAGTGGTCAACCTTGCCGAGCGCCCAGCTGTCCCGGCGCGGTCCCCGGTTGCGGATGCGGCGCACCACGGTGCGGCGGTCGGCCAGCAGCGCGAAGTGCCGCACATCGTGGCCGTCGCGGCGCAGCGTGCCGATGATCTCCTCGAAGTAGCCGGGGTCGGTCAGCGTCATCGGCACGATCACCGGACCGGTCTGCTCGTACGCGACCCGGCTGAGCACCTCGCGCACGCCGCGCCGCCACAGCGGCCAGTCCTGGAAGTCGCCGCGCGAGGTGCGGGGCAGCATGCGGTGGAGGCCGAAGCCGAGGTGCTCCGGGTCGCTGACCACGCTGCCCGGCAGGCGTCGCAGCAGTTCGTGGGCGGTCTGGGTCTTGCCGCCGCCGAACGGGCCGTTGATCCACAGGATCGGTGCTGGCATGCGGTGACCGTAGCAAGCGCGAACCCGTTGCCGCATCGCGCCCGTGGCGCGGTACGGCAACGGGTTCCGGCAGGCGCGGCCGGTCAGCGCTGGTGGCGCGGGCCGCGCTTGCGTTCCATCATGTGGCGGCCCAGTGCCTGGCGCTGTTTGAACATCTGCTTCTGCTCGGCCCGCAGCCTGGCGTCCGAGCGGGCGGCGAGCCGCTCGTTCTCCCTCAGCAGTTTGCGGTAGCTCTCCAGGCGGCGTTCGGGCAGTGAGCCGTCGTCGATCGCCGCGAGGACCTCGCAGCCCGGCTCCGACCGGTGCCCGCAGTCCTGGAAGCGGCAGCGCCCGGCCAGCGCCTCGATCTCCGCGAACGCCTGGCTGACGCCCTCCTCGGCGTCCCAGAGGCCGACGCCGCGCAGGCCCGGCGTGTCGATGAGGACCCCGCCGCCGGGCATCGGCAGCAGGTCACGGGTGGTCGTGGTGTGCCTGCCCTTGCCGTCCCGGTCGCGGGTGGTTTGCACCTCCTGGATCTCGCGCCCCAGCAGGGCGTTGGCGAGGGTGGACTTGCCCGCGCCGGACTGGCCGAGCAGTACGGCGGTGCCCTCGCCGAGGACGGCGCGCAGGGCGTCGACCCCGGCGCCGGTCTCCGAGCTCACCGCCAGCACCTGGACGCCGGGGGCCGCCGACTCGGTGTCGGCGAGCAGCTGGCCGAGGGTGGCCCGGTCGGGCACGAGGTCCGCCTTGGTGAGTACGACCAGCGGCTGGGCACCGCTGGACCAGCCCAGCGAGACGAAGCGTTCGATCCGTCCGAGGTCCAGCTCGACGGCGAGCGAGACGGCGATGAGTGCGTGGTCGACGTTGGCGGCGAGCACCTGGCCCTCGGTGCGGTTCGAGGCGGTGGAGCGTACGAAAGAGGTGCGGCGTGGCAGCAGCGCGCGGACGAAGCCGTCCAGGGCGGCCCCGCCGTGGCGGGAGTCGAGATCGAGCGCGGCGAAGTCGCCTGTGCACGGGACACGCTGGGGGTCGCTGGTGGCGACCAGCGCGGTGTCCGCGAGCACGGTGCGGACGCCGTCGCCCTCGGGCACGACCGCGTCCACTCGCCCGCGGTCGACGCGGATGATCCGGCCGGGCAGGAGCCCCTGCTCGGCGAAGGGGAGGAACTGCTCGGCGAACCCGTCATCCCAGCCGTAGGCCGAGAACGGGCGCGCAGAGGAGAGGTCAAGAGAAGACAACGGGGAGACCCTTCAGGGGGTGGCCCCGGCGCAGGGATCAGTCAGCCGGAGGCCACGGAGGTGGGATGGATGAGCTCCTGTGTGCGGGCAGCGCCCAGCGCGGTGACAGTCATCGGTATCCACCTCCTGCTTCTTCCGTTCCTGCACAAGCCGACAGCGGCCTACGGGGAGTGCGCAGCCGCACCTCCCGGACCGGCATTCATCGTAGCGTCCCGCTACGGTCCGCCGCCACCGGTTTTCGGTACGGCGAGGTGAGCCCGCCAGGCTCGCATCGCTGTGTCCGGCCGCCGTTGACCGGCCCCGGGCCGAGTGGACGGGGTCAGGTCGGGATGGCACCCGTGCGAGCCGCGAACTCCCGCACGCCGGGGACGCGGGCCGGGGCGAAGAGGAGGTCAGCCGTCAGCGCGCGGAGCGCCGGCCGCCGTACCTCCTGCGGCGCCTCCTGCTCGACCCGCCGCAGCGCGGCGAACGTCTGGTTCCCGTCCCGGAGCGCATGCCACATGCGGGCGGTATCAGTCCAGGCCCGTGCACGCCGCTCGCCTGAGCGAACGACGCAACGAAGCGGTCGAACCCGGCACCAAAGCTCAGGACATCGCCATACACTTATTCCAGGGCCTTTTGACGACAACACTGACGGCAACGTCAGCGGACGACGGCTGCGGTGGGTAGGGCGTCGGGAGCGTTGCCCGTTGGACTGAGGGCGTTGCCGTCGATGGGCCTGGCGCTGGCGGCGGAGCCGTACGTGGGTGTAGACGCCGATGTGGGCGTGACCGAGTAGTTCCTAAGTTCGACGGGTGTCACAGCTTCGCCCCCGGCACGGGGGGTCCTCCTGGCCGACGGCACCGCAAGGACATCGAGGACGTCCAGCTCGGTGACAAGGTCCTGGTCACCGATCCCGAACCCGGTAAGACCACCACCCGCGAAGTCGTCGGGACCATCGTCACCGAGGACGACAAGCACTTCACCGACCTCACGATCGCCACCGAGGACGGCCCCGCCTCCCTCATCTCCACCACCACCCACCCCTTCTGGTCCCCCTCCGAGGACAAGTGGGTAACGCCGACAACCTCACCGCCGGCATGACCCTCCGCACCCCCGACGGCGACACCGCCACCCTCACCGCCACCCGCTTCTTCACCAAACACCAGCGCACCCACGACCTCACCATCAACAACACCCACACGTACTATGTGCTCGCTGGGCAGACGCCGGTCCTGGTTCACAACAGCAACTGTGGTGGGCGCTGGAAATCGGGCGAGGATTATTCCAAGCCCAATAAGAATGGCGTCGCACCGTCCATGTCCACCCTGCGTAAGCGGTTTTGGAAGAACGAAGCGGCGGAGCCGGGCGCCGCAGACCAATATGGTGCCGCGAACGCCGGTCGTATGAAGCGCGGAATGGCGCCACAGCGGCAGCATCCAACGGATCGTGGGAATCAATGGAGCTGAGTCATGAACCTATTCCCGAGCGGGATGGCGGTATGTTGATAACGCCACGATGGCCAGAGGATCATGTCCTCATGGATCCAGGCGGACACCGTAGGCTGCCGCCCGGTTACTAACGCTGCGAAGGGCGCGCGGCGCTGGGCCCTCTGGTGCCGCGCTCAAGCGTGATGCTGAAGTCGGGATGATCTAGGAGGATTCAGGTGAGCATAAGTGGGGCTCAGACAGCGGCCTTCTTCCGTGAGATCGCTCAGACTCGTACCGTTTGGTGGGTTCGAGAGGACGACGGCAGTCCGACCCCGGTCTCAAGTTCTGGGCAACCAGCTTTCCCCTACTGGTCGTCGGAGACCCGTACGCAGCGCGCCGCTCAGCTATGGGGTCCTCAATTTCGAGCTGTTGCAATGCCGCTGGATCATTGGCGAAGCGCGGCTTTGCCAGATCTAGCCAAGGACGACTTCCGGGTGGGGATTAACTGGAGCGGACAGCACCTAACCGGATGGGACTTCACTGTCGGTGAAGTAGTCAATCGTCTCATTCACGCGCTCGGCGAGCCACCATACGGCCGGTAGATTCGGCCGAGGGGCCCCACCGGAGTTTGCGAGCTTGAGATCTGTGGATTCCGGCAGCCTGCCCAGGTCCCAGCAGGTGAGGATCATCTGCCGCACGTGGCGGGCGACGGCGAGGCGAGGCAGTGGGCGGGCCTGTCCGGTGCCGTTGCAGGCGGTGCACGGGAGCGGGGATCCGTGGGGCAGGAGGGTGGCGCCGCGTCCCTGGCAGGGGCGGCAGAACAAGGCACGGTCGAGGGTGCCGGAGGCTGGACCTACGCCGCCCTCGCCCAGGAGGTCGAGATCGACCCCAAGTCGTTCGAGCGCTGGGTGAACCTCGGGCGCACCCCGCGCCGTGCCACAGCCCTCCGGGCGGCCAAAGCCCTGGGGGAAGACGTGCACGCGCTTTGGCCGGCACTCCGCCAAGCCCGTCCCGCCCGCGCCCTCAGCCCCGAACTGGTCGCGCTCTATGAACAGCGGGCCGACATTCCGGTCTCGATGTTCACCGACCTCGTGGCCCGGGCCCGGGAACGGATCGACATCCTCGTGTACGCGGCCGTCTTCCTCCACGAGGCGTACTCGCGACTGAACGAACTCCTCACCGAACGCGCCGCCGAAGGCTGCAACGTCCGCATCGCGATCGGAAATGCCGACAGCGACAACGTCCAGGCCCGCGGCCGGGAGGAGCGGTTCGGCCACGGCATCACGCTCTACAACTCCCTCTACCGCGTCGACGACCAGCAACTCGTCAACGCACACCTCTGGGGCGTCAACGCCTACGCCGCCCTGTGTGGCACTTCGCCGGCACCAGGGGGCGGCATGTTCGACACCTGCGCCGCCAGTTTCGACGCGGTGTGGGCGACAGCAACCCCCGTACGAGAGGAAGGCTGACCGTGGCCCGCACCGAGTACTACGACGACCCGAACGCGCCCGAGCCGAACAGCATGGTCGTCGCCGCCTCCGCCGTCGTCACCGACGACCACGGGCGCATCCTCCTCCAGCGCCGCCGCGACAGCGACCTGTGGGCCCTGCCCGGCGGCGGCATGGACCTCACCGACTCCCTACCCGGCACGGCCGTCCGCGAGGTCAAGGAAGAGACCGGCCTCGACATCGAGATCACCGGCCCGGTCAGCACCTACACCGACCCGAAACACGTCATCGCCTGCACCGACGGCGAGGTCGGCCGCCAGTTCAACGTCTGCTTCACCGCCCGCATCACCGGCGGCCAACTGGAGATCTCCGACGAGTCCGCCAAGCTCCGGTTCGTGCCGCCCGAAGACATCGAGCAGTTGCCCATGCACCACACCCGACGACTCCGCGTGCGGCGGCGAAGACCAGTTCACCGCGGTACTCACGAGGAGGGGCCTCACCTGCTCCCACCGGTGCAGGGTCTGGTTCCACTGGAGTCGGCCGGATCGAAGCGCGGCGCGGAGTCGGGGCGAGTACGTCGAACCCTCCGCTGGCGCCAGGGTGGCCAAGAAGGAGCCGCAGGATGAAGAGGAGGACGTCGAGGAGGCCGGGACGGAGAACGGGGGCGTGGCCGCCCGGTCTGAGGTCACCCGACAGCCTCTCAGTGGCGGTTGCGGGAGCGCAGGCGGGAGCGGACGTCGCTGGGGGGCAGGAACTTCGTCCAGCGCTCCGGGAACTCCGCGGGCGGGTCTTCGTCGCCTTCGCCCTCCGCCCCGCGCATCGCGCGCCGTGCCGCCGCCGCGGCGACGACCTCGGCCGCCGCCTCCTCGCGCGCCCGCTCGGTGATCCGGCGGGCGGCGGCGGTGGCCGCGGCGGGCCAGACCCGGTCGATGGCGGCGTTGACGGCGGCGCCGACCAGTACGGCGAAGGCGGAGATGCCGATCCACAGCAGTACGGCGACGGGCGCGGCCAGTGAGCCGTAGATCGTCGGGCCCTCGATGGTGTTGGTGAGGTAGACGCGCAGCAGGAAGCTGCCGAGCACCCACATCACCAGGGCGACCAGGGCGCCCGGCACGTCCTCCCGCCATGGCGAGCGGACGGGCACGGAGACGTGGTAGAGCGTGGTGAGGAAGACGATGGACAGCAGCAGCACCACCGGCCAGTAGAACGTGGCGACCAGCCATCTGGTCTGCGGCAGCAGTTCCACGGCGGTCTCCGGGCCCGCGACCATCAGCGGGAGGGCGATGAGTCCGATGACGAGGGCGACGACGTAGAGGCCGAAGGCGAGCAGCCGGGTCTTGATGATGCCGCGGTGGCCGTCGAGTCCGTACATGACGGTGATGGTGTCGATGAAGACGTTCACCGCGCGCGAGCCGGACCACAGCGCGAGTGCGAAGCCGAGGGAGATGACGTCGGGACGGCCGCCCTTGATCACGTCGTCGATCAGCGGGCGGGCGATCTCATCGACGCCGCGGTCGGACAGGACGGTCCCGGCGGCTTCCAGGAAGTTGGCGCGGATCGACTCGATGGTGTCCAGGCCGATCCAGGTGTCGAGATAGCCGAGCAGGCCGACCATCCCGACCAGCAGGGGCGGGATCGAGATCAGGGTGAAGAACGCGGCCTCGGCCGCCAGGCCCAGCACGCGGTGCTCGATGCAGGAGTTGACGGTGTCCTTCAGCAGCAGCCAGGCCATCTTGCGCTTGGGGACGTTGCGGTACATCGCACGGGCCCGGCGAAGGGCTCCGGGCTGCTGCTCAGGGGGCTTTTCGGCTGCTTGCACCTTCTAAACGTATCCGGCCAGCGGGCCGGCCCTTTACCGGCCGCCGTCGGTGCACCGCCGGTGCCCGCCGCCCCATCGCGGGGGCGGCCGTCAAAGCTCAGCCGCCCAGGGCGGGTTCGCGCCGCGTACCGCGCAGACGGCGGCGGCGATCCGGGTGCCGAGCGTGAGCGCTTCGGACACTTGTTCGATGCGGAGGGTGTCCAGCCGCCCGCCCAGCACACCGTCACCGTGCAGCGCGTGCAGCAGGCCCGCCATGAAGGAGTCGCCCGCCCCCACCGTGTCGACGACCTCGACCGGCGGCGCGGGAACGTGCACCCGCTCGCCGTCGAGGGAGGCGAACACCCCGCCGGGGCCGAGGGTGACGACGACGAGGCGGGTGCCATGGGCGTGGAAGGTGTCGGCGGCACGCTCCGGTGCCTGACCGGGGCACAGCTCGGCGAGGTCGTCGTCGGAGAGTCGGAGGATGTCGGCGGCCCGGCACCAGTGCTCCAGCCGCTCCCGGTAGCGTGCCGGGTCCACCAGCAGGGGCCGCACGTTGGGGTCTATGGAGACGGTGGCCCGCGCCCGGATGGCGTGCAGCAGTTCCTCGAGGTGCGCGGCGCCCGGCGGGCGGACGAGCGCGAGGGAGCCGGTGTGGAGGGCGGACAGAGGCGGGTCGGTGGCCTGTGCCAGTTCTTCGGGGGTCCACTGCCAGTCGGCGGCGCCGTCCGCGTGGAAGGAGTAGTCGGCGCGGCCGTCGGGGTCGAGGGCGGCCACCGCCAGGGTGCTGGGCTCTCGGGCGGCGACGGCACCGTCCAGGTCCGCGCCGGAGCCGGTCAGATGTGCGCGGAAGAGGCGGCCGAAGACGTCGGTGGAGAGCCGGCCCAGAAAGCGGGTGGGGGTGCCCAGCCGGGCCAGGGCGACGGCGGTGTTCGCCGGTCCGCCGCCGGGGCGTACTTCCAGGCCCATGGCGGATGTGGCCATGCGCGTCGCCGCGTCTTCGACCGGTGTGGTGACGAAGGCGTCCGCGACGCATTCGCCGAGCACCGCGACGGGGGCGGAACCGGCAGGGGCGCCGGAGAGGGCGTCGGCTGGAGCAGGGGAAACAGGAGGGACGGTCACACGCGGGCCTTTCAGCGACAGGGGCTCGCGCGGAGTCCAGCAGCCCGGTGCGGTGAAGTCAACGGAGCGTCTTGCCCGGGGGCTCGGTCCGGGCGGCCACCACCGTGCTGGTTGGCTGAATCCCGATGGTTCACTGGAGTCATGCGCACCCTGTCCGTCACCACCTGGTGGCTTGAGCAGACCTCGCCGGACGACCTCCGCCTCGCCCACATGCCGGACGCCTCGTCCGGCATACGGATAGTGCGGGCGGAGACCGCCAGTCCGGAGTTCAGCCGGTTCCTCTACTCCTCCGTCGGCCAGGACGTCACCTGGACCGACCGGCTGGGCTGGACATACGGGCAGTGGCAGGACTTCCTGGGCAGGCCCGCGGTGGAGACCTGGGTGGCCTACGCGCACGGCACCCCGGCCGGGTTCATCGAGCTGGAGGGCCACGACGGGGGCGCGGTCGAGATCAGCTACTTCGGGCTGCTCCCCGCCTTCCGCGGACGCCGCATCGGCGGACATCTCCTCTCGTACGGGACCGAACGGGCCTGGGACATGGGCGAACGCCGCCCCGGCGACCGTGAGCCGACGCGCCGGGTGTGGGTGCACACCTGCAGCAAGGATGGACCGCACGCCCTGGGCAACTACCAGCGGCGCGGCTTCCGGGTGTACGACACCCGCACGGAGGACGAAAACTTCGTCCCGTCCCCGGGCCCCTGGCCTGGGGCGATGTGACCGACAGCAGAGTCATCCCACGATGCGGGACAAGTCTGTCCATATGACGGATAGTGGTGGACTGGACTGGCACCCCGTGTCAGGCTTTCCCTCATGTCTCGAGCGGGAATCGCCCTGGTAAGTCGACGCCACGTCGACCTCGGTCGCCTGTCCAGCGCCATGTGTCCGGCGGGCTGACGCACTCAGCACCGCCGTCCCTCCGCTCTCCCTCATCGTCGCGGGCGGGCGTCTCCGACACCGCAGAACCCCCCAGCCATCGAGCCGCAGAAGCACCGAACCGCCGCACCACCTGCGCACACGCCTGCCCAGGTACGCCGGTGCGGTGCGATCGAGCCGTATCCCCGTGAGTCCGAAGGACGTATCGTCATGGCCGACACCTCCCCGCGCCCCGACGCCGAACGGCCCCGTCGCAAGGCGGGCCGCCACCGCGGCGAGGGGCAGTGGTCCGCCGGGCACTTCACCCCGCTCAACGGCAACGAGCAGACGAAGAAGGACGACGACGGTCTCAACGTACGGACACGTATTGAGACGATCTACGCCAACGGCGGCTTCGACTCCATCGACGGAGCCGACCTCCGCGGACGGATGCGCTGGTGGGGCCTCTACACCCAGCGCAAGCCCGGCATCAGCGGCGGCAAGACCGCCGTGCTGGCGCCCGAAGAGCTGGACGACGAGCACTTCATGCTCCGGGTCCGCATCGACGGCGGCCGGCTGACGACGGCGCAGCTGCGCGTCATCGGCGAGATCTCCCAGGAGTTCGCGCGCGGGACGGCGGACATCACCAACCGCCAGAACGTCCAGTTCCACTGGATCCGCATCGAGGACATGCCGGAGATCTGGCGCCGCCTGGAGGGCGTCGGCCTGTCGACGACCGAGGCGTGCGGCGACGTGCCGCGCGTCATCCTCGGCTCCCCCGTCGCCGGGATCGCCAAGGACGAGATCATCGACGGCACTCCCGCGATCGAGGAGATCAGCCGCCGGGTCGTCGGCAACAAGGCGTACTCGAACCTGCCGCGCAAGTTCAAGACGGCCGTCTCGGGATCGCCGCTGCTCGATGTCACACACGAGATCAACGACGTCGCCTTCGTCGGCGTCGTCCACCCCGAGCTCGGCCCCGGTTTCGACCTGTGGGTCGGCGGCGGGCTCTCCACCAACCCCAAGCTCGGCGTACGGCTCGGCGCTTGGGTGCCGCTGGAGGACGTGGCGAACGTCCACGAGGGCGTCGTCTCGATCTTCCGGGATTACGGCTACCGGCGGCTGCGGCACCGCGCCCGCCTCAAGTTCCTCGTCACCGACTGGGGCCCGGAGAAGTTCCGCAAGGTGCTCGAGGAGGAGTACCTGCTGCGTACGCTCGCCGACGGCCCGGCCCCCGAGAAGCCCGCCCAGCAGTGGCGCGACCACGTCGGGGTGCACGAACAGCGGGACGGCCGCCGCTACGTGGGCTTCGCCCCGCGCGTCGGGCGCGTCGACGGCGCCACGCTCGGCAAGATCGCCGACCTCGCCGAGGCGCACGGCTCCGGCCGCGTCCGCACCACCGTCGAGCAGAAGATGCTCATCCTCGACGTCGAACCGGAGCAGGTCGCCTCGCTGACCGACGCGCTGGCCGCGCTCGGCCTGACCACCGAGCCGTCCGTCTTCCGGCGCGGCGTGATGGCCTGCACGGGCCTCGAGTTCTGCAAGCTCGCGATCGTCGAGACCAAGCAGGCGGGCATCGACGTCATCGAGGAACTGGAGCGCCGCCTCCCCGAGTTCGACGAGCCGGTCACCATCAACCTCAACGGATGCCCCAACTCCTGCGCACGTATCCAGGTCGCGGACATCGGTCTCAAGGGGCAGCTGGTCACCAACGACCAGGGCGAGCAGGTCGGGGGCTATCAGGTCCACCTCGGCGGCTCCCTCGGCCTCGAGCCCGGCTTCGGCCGGAAGGTGCGCGGGCTCAAGGTCACCGCCGAGGAGCTGCCGGACTATCTGGAGCGAGTGCTCCGCGCTTTCGGGGAACAGCGCACGGACGGCGAGCGCTTCACCCAGTGGGCCGCCCGCGCCGAAGAGGGGGCCCTCAAGTGAGCGAGCGTGCCGCCCCGTTCTACTGCCCGTACTGCGGGGAGGAGGATCTGCGCCCCTCCGAGCGGGAAACTGCCCGGGGCGCGGGGGCGGCGTGGGAGTGCACCTCCTGCGGGCGCGACTTCGCTCTGACTTTCCTCGGAGTGCGGGCCGTGGCCCCGCCGTCCGGGCACCGCACCGAAGGGGGCACCACCGCATGACCACCGTCAAGGACGCCCAGAAGCAGGCCGAGTCCCCGCAGCCCGCCGACCCGGACCGCCTCCGGCAGCTCGCCGAGGAGGCGGGCCGCGCCCTGGAGGACGCCAGCGCGCTCGACGTACTGCGCTGGGCTGCCGAAACGTTCGGGCCCCGCTTCTGCGTCACCTCCTCCATGGAGGACGCGGTGGTCGCGCATCTCGCCTCCCGTGCGTTCCCCGGCGTTCACGTCGTGTTCCTCGACACCGGCTACCACTTTCCGGAGACGATCGGAACCAGGGACGCGGTGGCCGCAGTGATGGACGTCGAGGTGATCACCCTCACTCCGCGGCAGACCGTGGCCGAGCAGGACGCCGAGCACGGACCGCGGCTGCACGACCGCGACCCGGACCTGTGCTGCGCGCTGCGGAAGGTGCGGCCGCTGGAGGAGGGCCTGCGCGGCTATGACGCCTGGGCCACCGGCCTGCGGCGCATCGAGTCGCCCAGCCGGGCGGACACGCCGGTCGTCGGCTGGGACGAGAAGCGGCAGAAGGTCAAGATCTCGCCGATAGCCCGCTGGACGGACGCCGACGTGGAGGCGTACGTCGCCGAGCACGGCGTGCTCACCAACCCTCTGCTGTCCGACGGTTACGCCTCGGTCGGCTGCGCACCCTGCACCCGCCGGGTGGCGGCGGGCGAGGACGCCCGCGCCGGCCGCTGGGCGGGCTTCAACAAGACCGAGTGCGGCCTGCACCTGTGATGCGCTTAGTGCGAATTTAGGGCAGGGATAGCACAGTGAACAGGGTGAGCACTGATGACGTACGGACATCCGGGGAGCGGGAGATGGGCCTGACGACAGGCACAGGGGCGACGGTGTGGCTTACGGGCCTGCCGAGCGCCGGAAAGACGACGATCGCCCGGGCGCTCGCCGACCGGCTGACCGGCGAGGGCCACCGGGTGGAGGTGCTGGACGGAGACGAGATCCGCACCTTCCTCTCCGCCGGGCTCGGCTTCTCGCCCGAGGACCGGGACACCAACGTGCAGCGGATCGGCTTCGTCGCCGAGATGCTCGCCTCGCACGGCGTCAAGGCGCTGGTGCCGGTGATCGCCCCGTACGCCGACAGCCGCGAGGCCGTACGCAAACGCCACCAGGCCGCCGGTACGGGCTACTTGGAGGTGCACGTCGCCACCCCGGTGGAGGTCTGCAGCGACCGCGACGTCAAGGGCCTGTACGCGCGGCAGGCCGCCGGTGACCTCACCGGACTGACCGGAGTGGACGACCCGTACGAGGTGCCCGCCGATCCGGATCTGCGGATCGAGGCACACCGCCAGAGCGTCGAGGAGTCAGCGGGCGCGCTGCACGCGCTGCTCGCCGAAAGGGGACTGGTATGACGGCCGCGGCCCGGCTCACGGAGGCCACCGACAGCCCGTACGCGCTCTCGCATCTGGACGCGCTGGAGTCCGAGGCGGTGCACATCTTCCGCGAGGTGGCCGGGGAGTTCGAGCGCCCCGTCATCCTCTACTCGGGCGGCAAGGACTCCATCGTCATGCTGCACCTGGCGCTGAAGGCGTTCGCACCCGCGGCGATCCCCTTCTCCCTGCTGCACGTCGACACCGGGCACAACTTCCCCGAGGTGCTGGAGCACCGCGACCGGACGGTCGAGCGGCACGGCCTGCGCCTGCACGTCGCCCACGTCCAGGACTTCATCGACGACGGCAGGTTGCGCGAGCGGCCCGACGGCACCCGCAACCCGCTGCAGACCGTCCCGCTGCTGGACGCCATCAACGGTCACCGCTTCGACGCGGTCTTCGGCGGCGGGCGCCGCGACGAGGAGAAGGCACGCGCCAAGGAGCGCGTCTTCTCCCTGCGCGACGAGTTCGGTGCCTGGAATCCGCGCCGCCAGCGCCCCGAGCTGTGGCAGCTCTACAACGGCCGCCACGCACCCGGCGAGCATGTGCGGGTCTTCCCGCTCTCCAACTGGACTGAGCTGGACGTCTGGCAGTACATCAGCCGGGAGAAGATCGACCTCCCCGCGATCTACTACGCCCATGACCGGGAGGTCTTCCAGCGCCAGGGCATGTGGCTGGCCCCCGGCGGCTGGGGCGGCCCGGCCGACGGCGAGCTGCTGGAGACCCGCCAGGTGCGCTACCGCACCGTCGGCGACATGTCCTGCACCGGCGCCGTCGACTCCGAAGCCGACACCACGGACAAGGTGATCACCGAGATCACCGCGTCCCGCCTCACCGAACGCGGCGCCACCCGCGCCGACGACAAGCTCTCCGAGGCCGCCATGGAAGACCGCAAGCGCGAGGGGTATTTCTGATCATGACCGACACCAGAAGCCTTCCCGACGCGGAGGACCCGGCGCTGGCCGCCACCTCGCTGCTGCGGTTCGCGACGGCCGGCTCCGTCGACGACGGCAAGTCCACCCTGGTCGGCCGGCTGCTGCACGACTCCAAGTCGGTGCTGACCGACCAGCTGGAGGCCGTCGAGCACGCGTCGCGCAACCGGGGCCAGGAAGCCCCGGACCTGGCGCTGCTCACCGACGGGCTGCGCGCCGAGCGGGAGCAGGGCATCACCATCGACGTCGCCTACCGCTACTTCGCCACCCCGCGCCGCCGGTTCATCCTCGCCGACACCCCGGGCCATGTGCAGTACACCCGCAACATGGTCACCGGCGCGTCCACCGCCGAGCTGGCCGTCGTACTCGTCGACGCGCGCAACGGCGTCGTCGAGCAGACGCGCCGCCATGCCGCGGTCGCCGCCCTGCTGCGGGTGCCGCACGTGGTGCTGGCGGTCAACAAGATGGACCTCGTCGACTACCGGGAGAGCGTCTTCGCCGCGATAGCCGAGGAGTTCACCACCTACGCCGCGTCGCTCGGCGTGCCCGAGGTCACCTCGATCCCGATCTCCGCGCTGACGGGCGACAACGTGGTGACCGCCTCGGCCGCCATGGACTGGTACGGCGGCCCGACGGTGCTGGAGCACCTGGAGACGGTGCCGGTCGTCGCCCGCGACCCCAGCGAGGACCCGGCCCGCTTCCCGGTGCAGTACGTCATCCGTCCGCAGACCCCGGAGCACCCCGACTACCGGGGCTACGCGGGGCAGATCGCCTCCGGGATCTTCCGTACGGGCGACCGGGTCACGGTGCTGCCGTCCGGCCGCACCAGCACGGTCGAGGCGATCGACGCGCTCGGCCACTCCGTGGACATCGCCTGGGCTCCCCAGTCGGTCACCCTGCGGCTCGCCGATGATCTGGACATCTCCCGCGGTGATCTGATCGCCCCGGCCGACGCCGCCGTCCGCGCCGGCCAGGACCTGACGGCCACCGTCTGCCATGTCGCCGACCGGCCGCTCAAGCCGGGCGACCGGGTGCTGCTCAAGCACTCGACCCGCACGGTGAAGGCGCTGGTGAAGGAGATCCCCTCCCGCCTCACGCTGGACGATCTCTCCCAGCATCCGGCGCCCGGGGAACTGGTCGCCAACGACATCGGGCGGGTGGTCCTGCGTACGGCGGAGGCGCTGCCGGTGGACGCGTACGCGGACTCCCGGCGCACCGGCTCCTTCCTGCTGATCGACCCGGCCGACGGCACGACCCTGACCGCCGGAATGGCGGGCGACGCCTTCGCCGAAGTGGCGGAAGCGGCAACCGCCGAGGCACCGGGCACCTCCGAGGACGAGGGCTGGGACTTCTAGGTGTGTATGCCGGGCCCGTCGGCCCCCTATCTCAGCGCCCATCTTCCGTAGCCGTCCCTTCCGGGGGCGGCAGACGACGAGAGGACTCACCTCCCGTGACCACCGAACTCGCCGCCCCCGCAGCCGCGTCGGCGTCCGCCGCCTCCAGCCACCCGGACCGTCACGCCTCCCGCAGCACCTCAGGCGCCGCTGCCGCCCAGGCGGGCCCGTACGCCGTCCGGCTCGACCGTGTCTCCAAGGCGTTCGGGCCGCCGGGTGCGCGGCAGCTGGTGCTGGACGACATCCGGCTGGAGGCCGCGCCGGGCGAATTCGTGTGTCTGCTGGGGGCGTCGGGCTGCGGCAAATCCACCATGCTCAATCTGGTCGCCGGGCTGGACCAGCCGAGTTCGGGCAAGGTCACGGTGCCGCACGGGCGCCCGGCCCTGATGTTCCAGGACCACGCGCTCTTCCCGTGGCTGAGCGCCGGACGCAACGTCGAACTGGCCCTGAAGTTCGGCGGCGTGCCCCGGAACGAGCGGCGGGAGCGGGCACAGGAGCTGCTGAAGCTGGTGCGGCTGCCGGACGCGCACGCGAAGCGCGTGCACGAGCTCTCCGGCGGCATGCGGCAGCGTGTCGCGCTGGCACGGGCGCTCGCACAGGGCAGCGAGGTGCTGCTGATGGACGAGCCGTTCGCCGCGCTGGACGCGATCACCCGCGATCTCCTGCACGAGGAGCTGACCAGGGTGTGGACCGCCGCGAAGGAGAGCGGCGGCCGGCAGGGCAGCGGCGGCGGCCCGCTGACGGTGCTGTTCGTCACGCACAACGTGCGGGAGGCCGTACGGCTCGGGCAGCGGGTCGTACTGCTCAGCTCGCGGCCCGGCCGGGTCGCCCGCGAATGGGACGTGGAACTGCCCTACCCGCGCCGTATCGAGGACAGCGGTGTCACCGAGCTGGCTCGGGAGATCACCGGCCACCTGCACGAGGAGATCGTCCGCCATGCCCGCCACTGACGCCGCCTCGGCTTCGGCCGGGCCGACGGCGAAGAGGGAGCAGCACCCCGAGCGGGAGCAGGGCCCGGAGCGGGAGCAGACCGCGCCCGACCCGTCCGACGAGATGGCCTCCGGCCTGGACGCGCTGGACGCCCCGGCCGACACCCGTGCCAAGGCGGTCTCCAGGCGGGTGCTCGGCAAGGCGGGCCCGCCGCTGCTGGCCGTCGGCCTGGTACTGGCGCTCTGGCAGCTCGCGCACACCCTGAACTGGTCTTCCACCCTTCCCGCACCCGGCCAGGTGTGGGCCGACCTCGCCGCCGCCCAGGCCGACGGCACCCTGCTGCCCGCGGTCGGGCAGAGCCTGCTGCGCTGCGTCATCGGCTTCGGTGCGGCAGCCGCCATCGGGATTCCGCTGGGCCTGCTGCTCACCCGGCTGACACTGCTGCGTACGGTGCTGGGGCCGATCCTCTCCGCCATCCAGTCGCTGCCCGCGGCCGGGCTGGTACCGGTGGCGGTGATCGCCCTGGGCAACTCCGAGGGGGCCGTCTACGCGGTGGTGCTTCTCGGCTCGGTGCCCTCCATCGCGGTCGCGGTCGTCTCCGGCATCGACCAGGTGCCGCCACTGCTGCTGCGTGCGGGGAAGTCGATGGGCGCCACCGGGCTGCGCGGGGCGGCGCATGTGCTGGTGCCCGCGGCGCTGCCGAGCTTCGTCGCCGCCCTCCGGCAGGGCTGGACCTTCGGCTGGCGTGCCCTGATGACCGCCGAACTGATCACCGCCACACCGCTGCCCGGAATCGGCCGGATCCTGGCCGAGGGCAAGGAGAGCGACTCGATGAGCCTGGTGCTGGCCGCGGTCCTGCTGATCCTGGCCGTCGGTGTGCTTGTCGAGTCGGCGCTCTTCGGACCACTGGAGCGGCGGGTGCTGCGGCAGCGCGGACTCACCGGAGCACGGCTGTGACCCCGCCGAGCGTCCGCGCACCGCAGTGCGGTGCGCCGACCGCCCGCCGGACAGCCGCGCGGCGCCCCGGTGACGCTCCCGCGCTGCTGATCGTCGCGCACGGCAGCCGGGACCCGCGGCACGCCACGACCATCGCCGCGCTCCGCGACCGGGTGCGCGCGTACCAGCCCCGGCTGCGCGTGGAGGTGGGCCATCTGGACTTCAACGCCCCCTCCGTCCCGCGGGTGCTGGAGCGGCTGGAGGCGGACGGCGTGCGCGAGGTGGTGGCGCTGCCGCTGCTGCTGACCCGTGCCTTCCACGCCAAGTCCGACATCCCCGCCGTGCTGCGCGAGTCCGCCGTCCGCCTTCCCCGGATGACTGTCCGCCAGGCGGCCGTGCTCGGCCCGCACCCGCTGCTGACCGGCACGCTGGAGCGGCGGCTCGTCGAGGCCGGCCTCGACCTCGCCGAGGCCGGATCGACCGGCATCGTGCTCGCCTCGGCGGGCTCCACAGACCCGGAGGCGATCGCAGTGATCGCTGAAACCGCGCGGGAGTGGCGGCGCACCAGAGGTTGGTGTGCCGTGCGGCCTGCGTTCGCCTCCGCGTCCGCACCGTGCACGGCCGATGCCGTGCGCGCTCTGCGGGCGGACGGCGTCGGCCGGGTGGCCGTCGCCCCGTACCTGATCGCGCCCGGCCGCCTGCCCGACCGGATCGTCCAGGGCGCCCGCGAGGCGGGTGCCGACCTCCTGGCCCCCGTCCTGGGCCCGGCTCCCGAACTGGCCCGCCTGCTGCTGGTGCGCTACCGGCAGGCATGCGCCCGCGAGTTCGCGAGGCTGACGGCCTGACGGCCTGACGGCGGGCTTGGTGTCCGCCTGAGCCGGCGAAGCCGGGGCGGGCGGTCAGCGGTTCAGTACCGCCGCCTCCGCCTCGGCGTCCAGGCCGACCACCGGGCGGTCCGGGCGCTGCGGAGCGACGCCGCCGATGCCGCACAGCCACTCCCAGGTGTCCTGGACGGTCTCGGCGACGGGGCGGCAGCGCAGCCCGGCGGCGAGGGCCTTGGAGGTGTCCGACTGGTGGATCGCCTCGTGCATCTCGCCCGGGGGCAGCCAGATGGGCAGGCCGGTCCAGGGTTCGATGCCCGCGTCGGTGACGACCTTCGGATCCGTCCAGTGCAGCCGGGCGTCCGATCCGGTCACCGCGAGGCAGGTATCCAGCAGCTCGCCCATCGTGGTGTGGCCGGGGGCGCTCACCAGGTTGTACGGGCCGTGCAGCTGTGTGCGGAGGGCGTGCAGAGTCCAGCGGGCGAGGTCACGGGCGTCGATGTACTGCAGCTCCAGCGCCTGAGGGCCGGGCGCCAGCACATCGCCGCCCTTGGCGATCCGCCCGAGCCACCAGGGCAGCCGTCCGATGTTCTCGTAGGGGCCGAGGATCAGCCCGGCGCGCAGCAGCAGCGTGCGCGGGGCGCCGAAGGCGCCGACGGCCGCGAGTTCGGCGCCGCGCTTGTCCCGCGCGTAGTCACGCTGCCCTTCGTCGGGCGAGCCCTCCACCACGGCGCCGTGCTCGTCGTTGCCCCGTGGTGCGGGGAAGGGGTACACCGAGCAGCTGGAGACGTAGGCGTACCGCCCGGCCCGGTCCGCCAGCAGCCGCGCCACGTCGCGCACGGCCCGCGGAGCACCGGACCAGGTGTCGACGACGGCGTCCCACTCCCCCTCCCGCAGTGCGTCCAGCCCGCCCTGCGCCGTGCGGTCTCCCTTCAGTGCGAGGGCGCCGGCGGGGGCGGGATGGTTGCCCCGGTTGAAGACCGTGACCTCCCAGCCCTCCGCCAGCGCCTCTTCGGCCATCGCGCGGCCGACGAATTCCGTTCCACCCAGTACGAGAAGCTTCATGCGGTGACTCTGGACCCCGGCGGGCGCGCGCGGGAAGGGCTGCATGCTGACAGCAGAATCGCTCTCGGCGTACGGCCTCGCCCGCGCGCGGCGGAGTGGATCAGACCGTCAGCTCTATCAGCTTGGTGACCGTGCGCCAGTTGCGCCCCGTGGCCGTCAGCCTCGGTGGGACGGTGAGGAGGGCGTCGGGGAGCTTGCTGCGCCCCATGCCGTCGGGAAAGTAGCAGTAGACGGCACGGCCGATGTGACGGAAGGTGTCCGGCGCGACGGACGCCGGATCGACTGCGGCGAAGTGGTCCGGCTCCGGGGCCTCTTCGAGGAAGAGGACGAGCAGCTTCGCCGGATCCAGCTCGGCGGCCGGGTAGGGGCATGCCTCGGCGACGGCGCGCAACTCGGCCGACGTACGGACCAGGCAGCGGACCTCGAACCCGAACCGCTCCGCGATCGCCCGCTCCAGCAAGGGGCCCGGCTCCGGATGTGAGGTGGTGAAGACGGCGTTGCCGCTCTGCAGATACGTCCGGACGTCCGTCCATCCCAGGGCCTTCATCAGCTCCCTCAGGTCGGCCATCGGGATCTTCCTGTGCCCGCCCACGTTGATCCCGCGCAGGAGTGCCGCGTATGTCGTCATGCATCGCACTCTATGCGGTGGGTCTGACACAGGCAGTGCCCGGTGCGCAGATGATTACGCGGGTCAAGCGCCGGCGCAGCACACCTAGGTGTAAGGGGCATCTCTGCTGGGAGGTAGGGCAAGCCCCAGGTCTCAGGGGGGACTGGGCACCCCCTCACCTCACCTGGCAGCAGGATGGGTTCACCCTCCGCGTCAGCCTAGTTTCGTACGGGAGGTGGCGGCAGCAGCGCGGCCACCCGGTACGAGGGGGCACCGCCGTGGTCGGGAAGCGCGGAATAGCAGCGAGAGCCGGGGCCTGGAGCGTCCGGCACAGATGGGCGGCCGTGGGGATCTGGGTGCTGTTCGTCGTGCTCGCGATGGGCATCGGCTCTGCGACCGGACGCCAGGACGTCAAGGACAGCGAAGAACTGCCCGGCACCGAGACCGGACAGTCGCAGCGGATCATCGAAGAGGCCGGTCTGGAGGAGCCCGACAGCGAGTCGGTGCTGATCCAGGCGAAGCAGGGCGGCTTGGACGCGGAGGCGGCGGACTTCAGGGGTGCCGTCGACGACGTGATCAAGGCGGTACGGGGCACCGGCGAGGCCGCCGACGTGACCTCGCCGTACGACACCGACACCATCTCGGACGACGGACGCAGCGCGCTGGTCCAGTTCGACATCAGCGGCGACCCGGAGACCGGCACCGACCGCGTCCAGACGCTGCTGGACGCGGTCGCTCAGGTGCAGGACAAGCACGAGAACACGCTGCGGATCGAACAGATCGGCGGCGCGAGCATGGACAAGACGTTCGACGACGCCTTCGGGGACGACTTCAAGCAGGCGGAGATCTCGGCGGTGCCGATCGCCTTCGGCATTCTGCTGATCGCCTTCGGCGCGCTGGTCGCCGCGCTGCTGCCGGTGCTGCTTGCCCTCACCGCGATCATCGCCACCATGGGCCTGATGGCGGTGGTCAGTCACGCCCAGCCGATGAGTGACGTCGCCGACTCCGTGATGCTGCTGGTGGGTCTGGCGGTCGGGGTGGACTACTGCCTCTTCTATCTGCGCCGGGAGCGCGAGGAGCGGGCGAAGGGCCACGACTCGCGGACCGCGCTGGAGATCGCCGCGGCGACCTCGGGCCGGGCGGTACTGATCTCCGGTGTGACGGTGATCGTGGCGATGTGCGGAATGCTCTTCACCGGACTCTCCGAGTTCGAGGCGATGGGCATCGCGTCGCTGATGGTGGTCGCGGTGGCGATGGTGGGCTCGGTGACCGTGCTGCCGGCGCTGCTGTCGCTGCTGGGCGAGCGGGTGGAGAAGGGGCGCGTGCCGTTCCTGGGACGTCTCAAGCGCGGTCGTACGAACGCGAACGGCGAGAGCCGGGTGTGGCGCGCGGTGCTCGGCAGGGTGCTGCGGCGGCCGAAGCTGTCCATCGCCCTGGCCGGCGGCGTGCTCGCGGCGATCGCGGTGCCCGCGGTCGGGATGAACACCGCGAACCTCACGCTGGACCAGGAGTTCGGCGACTCGGTGCCGATCGTCGGCACCTACGAGCGGGTCAACGAAGCGTTCCCCGGCGGCTCCGATCCGGCCCGGGTGGTGGTGAAGGCGGACGACATCAACGCGGGGGACGTCCGCACCGCGATCTCCGACTTCCGTGCGAAGGCGGTGAGCGAGGGCGCCTCCGAGGGACCGGTGGACGTGGTGACACATGACAAGGAGAACGTCGCGGTCATCGACGTCCCGCTGGTCGGCGGGTCGGACCAGGAGAAGGCCGAGGAGAGCCTGCGGGTGCTGCGGGAGGAGGTACGGCCCGGCACGCTGGGCAAGGTCGACGGGGTGGAGGCTCCGGTCGGCGGCTCGGTCGCCGGGTCCAAGGACTTCAACGACCAGCTGGTGGGGGCGGTGGCGCCGGTCTTCGTCTTCGTCGTCCTGTTCGCCTTCGTGCTGATGCTGCTGTCGTTCCGCTCGCTGACCATCGCGATCACCTCGATCGTGCTCAACCTGCTGTCGGTGGGCGCCGCGTACGGAATCCTCACCATGATCTTCCAGCACGGCTGGGGCGCCGGGCTGGTCGGCGCCGAGGGCATCGGCGCGATCATCTCCTGGCTGCCGCTGTTCCTCTTCGTGATCCTCTTCGGGCTGAGCATGGACTACCACGTCTTCGTGGTCTCCCGGATCCGTGAGGCACGGGTCGCGGGCCGCACCACCGCGGACGCGATCCGGCACGGCATCATCACCACGGCGGGCGTCGTCACGAGCGCCGCGGTCATCATGGTGGCCGTCTTCGCGATCTTCGGGACGCTCTCCATGCAGAGCATGAAGCAGATGGGTGTCGGTCTCGCCGCCGCGGTGCTGATCGACGCGACGATCATCCGGGGCGTGCTGCTCCCGGCCGTGATGGCGCTGCTGGACGACCGCAACTGGTACCTGCCCCGCTGGCTGCGGTGGCTGCCGGACATGACGCACGACGAGGCGCCGCCGGCACCGCAGGCGGCGGAGCAGCTGCCGCCAGGTGCCGCCGGAGAGGGAGCCGCGGAACCGGCCGTGCGGGTGTGACGATCTCGGAGGAGGTCGTCAGCCCGTACCGCTGACGGACGGAAGGGCCGGGCCCCGCGGAGGGGGGTCCGGCCCTTCTCTGTCGGCAAGCCCGCGTCGGTCGCCCGCGTCAGTCGCCCGCGTCAGTCGCCCGCGTCAGTCGCCCGCACCAGTCCCCCGAGGAGTCTTCTCGCCCTCGGTACGGACCCGGTGCCGTGCCTGCGCCACCGGGTCGGGCCGGAAGAGCCACTCCATCTTCGGCTCCATCACGAACCGGAACACCGCGCGGACCGGCGCCGTGCACAGCAGGGTGATCACCACGGCCGCCAGAAGGGTGACGGCGACCATCCCGGCGGGCGTCTCCACCCACTCGGGGCCGTACCAGTCCCACTCGACCGAGCCCTTGACCAGGAAACCGTGCAGCAGATAGCCGTACAGCGTCCCCGCGCCGAGCGCGGTGAACCACATCCGGCGGCCCGGGACCCAGGCCAGGAAGCAGACCGACATCAGCAGCGAGCAGCCGACCAGCGCCAGATACATGGAGCCGCCGACCCAGGCGTCCACTCCCAGCTCCTGGCCGCTCTCCCGGTGGAAGAACCACTGGTACTTGAGCCTGGTCGCGGCCCAGTAGGCGCACCCGAGCGCCGCCGCGGCGACGGGCAGGGCCAGCAGCCGCACCTTGCGCCGCCGCACCCACGCGAAGTGCTCGGGCCGCAGCACCAGTCCGAGGACGAAGAAGGGGAGGAACTGGAGCACTCGCTGGAGGTCGAGATTGCCGCCGATACCGGGAGTCACCGAACTCATCAGCCCGACGCCCACCGCGATCGGCAGCGGCCAGCGCACGGCCTGCCACAGCGGGGTGGTCAGCCGCCAGATGAACAGGGCGATGAGGAACCAGTTCAGGAACTGCGGGTTGACCACGTTGACGGGATAGTCGGGCTCGTCGGCCGACCATCGGCGGAAGTAGGCGTAGGCCACCTCGAAGACCAGGTAGGGCACGAGCACGCCGGTCACCAGCCGTCGGAGGCGGCGCGGGCTGAGGTCGAATCCGCGGGAGAAGTAGCCGGAGATGACGATGAACGCCGGCATGTGGAAGGTGTAGACGAACATGTAGAGGGCCATCGCCGCGCGGCTGTCCGCCCGCAGCGGCTCCCAGGCGTGCGCGCAGGCGACCAGCACGATCGCCAGGTACTTCGCGTTGTCGAAAAAGGCGTCGCGCCCGGCCTCCTCCGTCCGGGCCGCGGCCTTCCGGCGTCGCCAGCGGCCGCGCGGCGGCCCGGACGGCTCGTTCGCCGCCTGGTCCGGGCCGCCGTCGCTGCTCTCGTCGGCCGGCTGCCGCCGCTCGGGCGGCAGGGGTGACCGGGATTCGGCTGATGGGGTCGGCGGCATGGCTCAGCGGCTGCCTTCCGCCCCGTGCGGCCCCAGCATCCAGTCGACGACCCGGGAGGAGGCCAGGCCGTCGGCCGGCTGGCAGAAGTCCTGGACGAACTCCGCGTACTTCTCCCGGTACTCCACGGCCACCTTGTCGATATCGCGGATGGACCCGACGAGCTCCTCCGACGTCTTCAGCAGCGGGCCGGGCGCCTGGCCGATGAAGTCGAAGTAGAACCCGCGCAGATTATCGCGGTAGTGCTCCAGGTCATAGGTGAAGAAGAGCATCGGGCGACCCGAGTGCGCATAGTCGAACATCGCGGAAGAATAGTCCGTGATCAGCACGTCGGCAATCAGGTAGAGGTGCTCGATCTCGGGGTAGTCGGAAACATCCCAGACGAACCCGTTGCCGGCGCCGCTGATGTTGTCGACGATTTTCGGATGCTTCCGGAAAAGGAAGACATAGTCGTCGCCGAGTTCCCGCTGGGCTGCGGCGAGGTCGACGCGGAAGTCCAGTTTGAACTTCTTTCCGGTCCCGATCCGTACGTCGTCCCGCCAGGTGGGCACGTACAGCAGGACTTTCTTCCCCGCCGGAATTCCGAGCCGCTCCCGCACCTCGGCGGCGATCTTCCGCCGGTCCCCGCGGTAGAAGATGTCATTGCGGGGGTAGCCGCATTCGAGTATCTCGTTCTCGAATCCGAACGCCTCGCGCATGATCGGGGTGGTGAACGCGTTGGGGGTGACCATCACCTCCCACTCGTTGGAGCGGCCGGGCAGCGTCTCGATATAGGCGGGGTTGGCCTTGGTGGTGCCGCGGATGTGGGCGCCCATCTTCTTCAGCGGCGTACCGTGCCAGGTCTGCACGACCCGCTGGCCCTCCCGGCGTTTGAAGAAGCTGTTCAGCATGACGTTGGTGACCACATACCGGCTGCGGGACATCTCCGCGTACCACTCGGCGCTGTGCCACTCGACGACGCGGACACCCTCGGGCACCTCGACCCGCTGGTCCCCGACCGCCCAGACGTGCTCCACGTCCGTACCCCGCCGTACCAGCTCCTCGTAGATCGCCTTCGGCGAGTCCGAGAACTGCCGCCCGTGGTAGCTGTTGTAGATGACCTGGTCCTTGAGCGGCAGTTCGCGCTGCTGCGGGGCGTGGACGTTCTTGAGCCTGCGCTGCCGGTAGGAGCCGCGCTCGTCGTCGCCGAGCACCGGGCCTGACTCCAGGAAGATCCGGTCGAAGAAGCGCCGCTCCACGCTGTACATCCGGCGCGAGCCGGGATGCTTCAGCGGCAGCGTGCCCAGCAGGTCGGCCCGGAGCTTGACCAGGGCCGACTCCTTCTCGCGCGTCGCGTCCTCGCCGCGGAGCGACAGATACCAACGGCCCTGCCGCAGCGGCAGCTTCATACCGTAGAGGTCCATCTCCTCCGGCCGGATGCGGGCGGTGAAGCGTCCGCCGGAGATCTTCACGGGCAGGAACTTCTCCTCGGAGCTCTCGCCGTGCCGCAGCACCAGGCGCTTGCCCGCCGCGGTGCCGGAATAGGCCCCCTCCAGCACGAGGGTGCCGTCACTCCACTCCATCCGGTCCACGACGCCCTGGCGCATCCTGTCGTGCAGCTTGAGGAGTCCGCGCGCGTCAGTGGCGATCGCGATCTCCCGGCC
This sequence comes from Streptomyces gossypii, assembly GCF_025165795.1. Taxonomy (GTDB): domain Bacteria; phylum Actinomycetota; class Actinomycetes; order Streptomycetales; family Streptomycetaceae; genus Streptomyces; species Streptomyces gossypii. The sequence goes on along the minus strand of NZ_JAJAGO010000005.1, from coordinate 442,422 downwards.
GCCGGGCATCGGGTGGGTGCCGGTGAGCAGGCTGTCGGCGACGGTGGCACGGCGCTCGGTGCCGTCGGAGAGCAGGATCACCGGCCGGAAGTCGGTGGTCTTCTCCGTCTCGGACTTCGCCACGGAGAGGCTGGCGCAGGGCACGCGGGCGTAGTGGCGCCCGTCACGCTGCTCCACCGGGTAGGTGTGCTTGTCACCGCCGCCGACGGTCTCCATACGCAGCCACGCGGGCCGTACGCCGCCGGCGCGGGCGGGCGTCCTGATGTCGAGTTCGATGGAGTCCTTGACGACCCGCCAGCTCGCGACCTCGGCCGGCACCAGGTCGACGGAGAACTCCAGGCGCCCCTCGGTGAAGCCCGCCACCAGTCGTACGCCGTCCTCGACCGTACGGACGAGTCCGTGCCCGGCCGCGCCGACCTGCGTCTTCTCGATCCGGCCGGCGTAGATCCCGCCGGGGCCGGAGGTGGTGGTGCCCACCTCCCACTTGCCGGTCGCCCACTTCCCGCCCGTCTTGAACTGACGGGGGCTGACGGTGAACTCGAAACCCGACCAGTCGTAGCTGTGCAGGCCCTGCTTGGAGTCCCTCGTCGCCCGCGAATCCCGGAACGACTTCATCCGCAGCGGGACGGCACGGCGCGACCCCTCGCGCCGCAGGACGGCGAGCCGCGGGGTGCGCCGCTTGCTGGCGACCGGGACGTTCGTCAGGTACGCGTAGCCGCGCACGGTCAGCGCGCCGTCCTCACTCCACTGGAGGTCGGTGACCCTGCTGACGACGGGCAGCTCCCGCCGGGAGAGCAGCGCCACCTCGTCCGGCAGCGAGCCGGTGTCCAGGCCGGGGATCTCCAGCCGGGCATGCCGTACGCCGGTGACGTGGAAGGTCGCGGAGTTCTGCCGCTCGAAGCGGAGCACGGTGGTGAGGTCCTCGGTGCGCTCCTCGGCGGCCAGATACCACTTGACCCGCTCGACCGGGGGCAGCTTTCCCAGGGCCTTGGCGCTGTGCTTGGCACGCAGCTCCTTCGCCCCGGCCAGCAGCTCGGCGCGCTCCTCGGGGGTGCCTTCGGGGAAGAACCTCAAAAGCCGTCGGAGCGGCGGAGGAAGGATGTCTTCGGGGCGAGACGTCACGTCCGTGACCTTTCTGTGCTGCGATGTGCGGTGGGGGGATTCGGATGCCGTCTTGCGGGGCTGCTGACACGCCCTTCCGGACCGCTTACACGACCCGCTCCAGATTGCGGACCTCGGCCTTGGCGCTCAGCTCCCGGATCGCACGGTTGAACTGCTCGATGGACGACGGCTCCTCGGGGCCCAGCAGATAGGACTTCAGCTGCGCGCGGTGCCCGGCCAGCGGGTCCGCCGACGGGTCGGCGATCGCATCGGTCAGCACACCGATCTCCCCCGCCTCGTTGGAGAGGATGACGGCCGCGCGCACCGCCGTGTTCTGCCGCCGGAACTCGACGACGCCGAGCCCGGCGGAGTCGGTGACCGCGTAGGGCTTGCCGCTGGCGATGAAGTCGGACACCACGCTGGAGATGTCCGAGACCATGCCGTCCGATTCGTTGAAGCAGTCGTAGAGCGCCGGGCGGGAACCGGTGATCACCCGGTGCTCCCACCAGCCGAAGGACCGCCAGAAGGCGTCGTTCCACTCCTGCCGCACGCTCTTGATCTCCGCCTCGCGGGCCGGATCGGCGAGCGCGTCGCGCGCGGTCTGCGCCTCGTCGGCGGCCCGGCCGATCCTGGCGGTGAGCGCCGCCAGCCGGGCTTCGGCGTCCGCGAGTTGCGCGCGTGCCTGCGCGTGGCCGGCCTCGCAGCGGGCCTGCTCGGCGCTCCAGCGCGGGTCGGCGGCACGCTTCCCGGCGGCCTCCTCCAGCAGGGCGACGATCCGCCGGTGTGCGGCGCCGGCCTCGGGGGCGCGGGTGCCGGTGAAGGGGTGCGGCTTGTAGAGGACCCGTACCGGCCTCGGCGCCTCGACGAGGCGCCGGACGATGTTCTCACCGGCGAGCAGGATCGAGGTGTTGCCCGGGTCGTCGGTCCAGCCCTCCCACGTCGGCGCGTAGAGGACCGTCGGGATGACCTCCGGGGCGCGGTGGCGGGCCCCGCGGATGGGGGCGAGCTGCGGGCGGCCGACCTCCACGATGGAGTCGTCGCGTACGCCCACTCCGGCCAGTTCGTAGCGGTCTCGGCCCGCCTTGCCCGCCGACCACACCTCGTCGTAGACCTTGCTGTACGGGTTGACGCTGGCGATCTTGTCGCTGTCGCCGTGTCCGATGAAGACGTGCTTCATCGTCGGCACCCGCAGCATGTGGATGTTCTTCCCGACGTTGGCGGGGTAGAGCGCGACCCGCACCATCGTCAGGTCCATGTTCATCAGGTGAACGGCGGACGGCACGCAGGCCACCGGCACGGCGGTCGAGCCGAGGTCGTTGAGCGTGTGCCGCTCCCGCACGATCACCAGCGGCCTGCCCTCCAGCTTCTCCATCGTCTCCAGCCACATGTTGACCTGGTAGGTCGACGCGGCGGAGCCGGAGAAGTAGAGGACGGTGGTCGGGCCGTAGCCGCGCAGCCAGTTGTCGAACCACTCGAGCGCGGTGTCGGTGTCCGGCGCCAGTCTGCCCTTGCGCAGGCACCATGCCTGCGCGGCGAGGTAGAGCAGCGCCAGGCCGAGGGAGACGGCCATGCCCGCGTAGGCGTAGTCGGACTCGCCGGTCTCCGCAGCGGCGAGCACACCGGCGACCGCCGGGATGTCCAGGTGCTGCATCTTCTCGGCGGCCCGCCGGGTGAGCACCTTGCGGGGCGCGTCGGCGATGCGCAGGGCGCTCAGGTCGATGTTGCGGGTGATGACCGGCATCCTGCGGCGGGTGCGCAGCAGCGTGGTCAGCGCGGTGTGGGGGGCCTGGAGTCCGTAGAAGAGGAGGAAGCAGGCGATCGCGGTGTAGGCGATCGGGTCCTCGGCCAGATCCATCCGGGAGAGCAGCAGGACGAGGATCAGCTGGCGTACCAGGAAGCGCATGGAGAGCCCGGCGCGCAGCTTGCCCAGCTGGCCGAGCAGTGGGCTGCCCCGGCGGTGCAGGTAGTGGTCGGAGAGGTAGCTGACCGCGCACAGGACGGTGAAGAGGGCGAAGTGCGGGGCCAGTGCCGCCGCTCCCATCAGCGGGAAGCTGAGCAGCATCACCAGGGCGACTATGAGGTCCGGGACCGACTTGACCCGGAAGAAGCGCAGGACGGTAGGTGTCACAGTGAACCCGCGCTCTCGCTGTCGCCGCTGCGGTCGAGGACGGTGGCCAGAGCCTGGTCGAAGGCCGAGGCGGCGGCGGTGCCGCGCATCGGATCCTGTTGCCGCACGTCGATCACATGTCCGGTCATATCGGAGAGCAGGACGTCGAGCGAGGTACGGGCCACGGCCTGGGAGGAGAGCAGCGAGCCCTCCGGCTCCTTGCCGAACGCCTTGGTACGCATGGGGGTGGCGGTACGTTCCGGGTTGACGCAGTTCACCCGGATACGGTCGGCGGCCCACTCGTCGGCGAGCGCCTGGGTGAGGTTGACCATGGCGGCCTTCGTGGAGGAGTAGAGGCTGTATTCGGCGCGGCCGCGCGTGTAGCTGCTGGAGGTGTAGAGGAGCAGCTGCCCGCCGGACTCGGCCAGGTACTTGTGTGACGCGCGGGCGATCTGGACCGGCGCGAGGTAGTTGACCCGGAGGGCCTCCTCCAGGGTGCTGTTGTCGGTCTCGGCGAGCTTGCCGATGCGCAGGACCCCGGCGGTGTTGACCACGTAGTCGATGCGGCCGGACTCGGCGTAGGCGGTGGCGAGGGCCTCCTCCACGTGCGCGGGGTTCTCGACGTGGGTGCCCGTGCTGGAACGGCCGAGCGCGTAGACGCGGGCGCCGGAGGCGCGGGCGAGGTCCGCGATGTCGGCGCCTATGCCGTAGGAGCCGCCGAAGACGACGAGGGTCCTGCCTTGCAGGAGCCTGCGGTAGGCGCCCTCGTCGGCCTGGGCGGGTGCTGCGGTGGAGGCGAGCTGGAAGAGCTTGTCCGCGAGGAAGACATCGAGGGGCTCGGTGACCTTCATGTTGTACTCGTCGCCCGGCACCACATGGATCGGCACCTCGGGCAGATACTTCAGCACCACCGAGCAGTCGTCGGTGGCCTGGAAGTTGGGGTCGGCCCCCGCGATCTCGTAGGCCCGCCGGATGGTGGAGAGCGTGAACCCCTGCGGGGTCTGGCCACGGCGCAGCCGGGAGCGGTCCGGAACCTCGGTGATGAACTCGCCGTCGTCGCCGTGTGTGCGGGTGACGATCACGGTGTCGGCGGAGGGGATGGCGACGTCGACCGCCTGGTAGCGGCCAAGCGCGTCGACACAGTCCTGGATCACCCGCTGGGAGAGGAACGGGCGGACGGCGTCGTGGAAGAGGACGTTGCAGTCCTCCCCCTCCGCGAGGTCCTCGCCCAGCGCGGCGATCGCCCGCTCCGTCGTCTCGTTGCGGGACGCACCGCCCTCGATGACGCGGGTGACCTTGGTCAGACCGGCCTTGGCGACGATCTTCTCGACGTCGGCGACGTACCCGGGTGTCATCAGCACCATCACGTCGTCGATGCCCTCGGCCTGGTCGAAGACCGCGAGGGTGTGCTCGATAACCGTCTTTCCCGCGATCTTCAGCAACTGCTTGGGTATGGAGAGCCCGACTCGCTGTCCCGTACCCCCGGCAAGGACGACCGCTGTGGTCCGCGCAGCGCCCTTTTCGGTTGCTGCGCCCCCCCTCGTGTGTGTGGTCACTTGTGGCTCCTGCTGTCGCGGACGTGCTGTGGTCAAAGGCAAAGGTGAACCCCGCGTCACAAAGACCAACCAGACAGGTGAACAGTTGTAGTCGCGAGCCGAAGCGTGACGGACGTCACGTGCGCGCCGGGGTTATCCGGGAGAATAGACCGATTCACGCGCGTCGGTGGCGCCTTGGGCGCGGACGCCGACGGGGGCAGAGCGACAGTGGCATACGGCGGGCACGCCGAGCGGTGGGGGGTGTGCGTGTGCGGTGGGGGGTGCGGTGCGGTGGGCCGTACCCGGGGTCAGGAGACCGCGCGTGCGTCCTGCCAGACCGACTCGAACTCCTCGCGGTAGGTCGCGAACAGGCCGTGCTCCTCCTCGACCCCGCCGCTCCCCCGCACGATCTCGCGTCTCCCCCCGCGCAGCACCAGCACCGGCGCCTCCATGCCCCGCACCCGGCGCAGATACGTCTGCACGACGGCGAGTCCGTCGGCGGTGTCGCCGTCCACGACGTATGCGGTGAAGCGGGGCGTCTCGTCGAAGACCCGCACCTCGAAGGCGGCCGGGTCGTGCAACCGGGCCCGTACCCGGCGCATGTGCAGGATGTTCATCTCCACGGAGCGGCTCAGCTCGCCCTTCTTCAGGCCCAGCTCCCGCTCGCGGCGGCGTACGGCGGTGCTCGCCGGGTTGAGGAAGAGCAACCGTATGCGGCAGCCCGACTCCGCCAGCCGCACCAGCCGGCGGCCGCTGTAGTTCTGCACCAGCAGATTGAGGCCGATGCCTATGCCGTCCAGGCGCCTGGCCCCGCTGAAGAGATCCTCGGCGGGCAGCTGGCGCTGGAGCCGCACCCGGTCCGTGTGCACTCCGACGACATCACCGAAGCGGTCGCCGACCAGCTCCTCGACCGCGTCCACCGGCAGCCGCCGGCCTGCCGGACGCGCGGGATCAGCCGGATCAGCCGGTCCGGCGCCGCCGGAGGTGCTCAGCAGCTCCAGCAGCCGAGCGCACATGCGTTCGGCCTGGGCGAGCACCGTCTCGGACAGCGCGCGGTTGCGGGCGACGGCGCTGCGGGCCACCTCCAGCTCGTCCAGCGCCAGTTCGACCTCGCGCCGGGAGTCGAAGTACGGCTCGAAGCACGGCCAGTGCTGCACCATCAGCTCACGCAGCTGCGGCAGGGTGAGAAAGGAGAGGATGGTGTCATCCGCCGGGTCCAGCAGATAGCCCTTGCGCCGGCTCACCTCCCGGACGGCCACGGCGCGCTGCACCCACTCCTGACCGGCGGGCCCAGCCGCGGCGATCACCCACTCGTCACCGTGCACCGGCTCGTAGATGGGCCGCAGGACGGCCGCGACGACGGCACGGAGCCGCTGCTCGACCAGGTTGAGCCAGATGTACGCCCGCCCGGCACGACGGGCCCTGGTGCGCACCTCCGACCAGGTATCCGCGCCCCAGTTCAGATCCGCGCCGATCTCCATGGGTCGGGCCAGGGAGACGGAACCGGAGCGCACCTCGGTCGCCGTGTCCTCACCGCCCTCGCCTGAGCCGCCCTCGCCTGGAGGGAGTTCAAGCCCTCCCGAGCCCACCCGCGCACCGCCTTCCGGACCCCGTTGTTCGATCAAGGAAGACTACTGCCGCAGGGAGGGCGGTGCAGCCCGATGAGCAAGTCCTCGCCAATTCTCCGGATCGTAATGCCCGTTGTGACCGAAGAGTTCACGGGGGGTGAGGGGATTCGTCACAGTGGCCCTCCGTTCATCCGTACGGGTGAACGGGGGCGCGTACGGGGGGCGCGCCGCAATCGGGCACGTACGCCGCCCCCGTAGCGGGAACCCAGCACCCATGACGCCGACCGCCACCTACCGCCTCCAGCTCCAGCCGGAGTTCCCCTTCGCCGCCGCCGCCACGGCCGTCCCGCGACTCGCCCGGCTCGGTATCTCGCACCTGCACCTGTCGCCGGTGCTGACCTCCGTGCCCGGCTCCACCCACGGCTACGACGTCACGGACCACACCCGCGTCCGGGCCGAGCTGGGCGGCGAGGAGGGCCTGCGCGCACTGTCCGGCACCGCCCGCGCCCACGGGCTGGGCCTGATCCTGGACCTGGTGCCCAACCACATGGCGGCACCAGCCGACCTGCGGCTGAACGCCCCGCTGTGGCAGCTGCTGCGGGACGGGCCCGGCTCGCCGTACGCGCGCTGGTTCGACATCGACTGGGCGGCGGGCGGCGAGCGGGTGCTGTGGCCGGTTCTGGCCGGACCGCTGCGCACGGAGCACGCGAACCTGCGAGTGCGGGACGGGCGGCTGCACTACGGGCAGCACGTGCTGCCGCTGCGGGAGGGAACCGACCACCTGCCGCTGCCGGAACTGCTGGACGCCCAGCACTACCGGCTCAGCTGGTGGCGGCTGGCCCGCACGGAGCTGAACTACCGCCGCTTCTTCACCATCTCCGAGCTGATCGGGCTCCGCGTGGAGGACCCCGAGGTCTTCGCCGCGACGCACGGCACGATGCTGCGGCTCCTGCGGGAGGGCGTCGCCGACGGGCTGCGGGTCGACCACCCGGACGGGCTCGCCGACCCGGACGCCTATCTGCGGCGCCTCCACGAGGCGACCGGGGGGCGATGGACGGTCGTCGAGAAGATCCTCGCCCCCGGGGAGACCCTCCCCGGGGGCTGGCCCGTCGCCGGGACCACCGGCTACGACGCGCTGCGGCAGATCGACGGCCTCTTCACCGACCCGCGCGGGCACGCCGAACTGGCCGCGCTCTACCGCGACAGCACAGCCGTACCGGCGGACCGCGGCGGCGACTGGGCCGCCACCGCACGGCGCGCGGCCCGCAAGGCCGCGGTGGCCACGCTGGCCGCCGAGACCGAGCGGCTGACCCGCGCCGCCGTCCGCGCCTGCGACGCCGCCGGGCTGCGGCTGCGCGACCACGCCCCCTGGGCCTTGCGCACGGCGCTGCGCGAGGTGCTGGTCCGGCTGCCCGTCTACCGCCCGTACGTCTCCTTCGGCGGCCCCGTCCGCGAGGGTGACGCCGCGATGCTGGAGGCGGCGGCGGAGGGCGCGCGTACCGCCTTCGACGACCCCGGGGAGGGTGAGGCGGCGGACGCCGTACGGGACCTGGCGCTCGGCCGGGTGGGTGACGGGCCCGAGGCGCGCGACTTCGCCGCCCGGTTCGCCCAGGTGTCCGGCGCGCTGCGCGCCAAGGCGCTGGAGGACACCGCCTGCTACCGCTATGTACCGCTGCTCTCCGCCTCCGAGGTCGGCGGCGACCCCGGGCGGCCGGCGGTCTCCCCGGACGGCTTCCACTCGTACTGCGCCCGCATCCAGCGGGACTGGCCGACGACCGGGACGGTGCTCTCCACCCACGACACGAAACGCAGCGCCGATGTGCGGGCCACGCTCGCACTGCTGTCCGAGTGTCCGCAGTCCTGGGCCGCGCTGGTGGACAAGGCCACCCGGCAGACCGAGCGGGTGCCGGGCGGCCGGGCGGTGCCCGACCCGCACCTCGCCTGGACGGCCTGGCAGACGGCCCTCGGACTGGAGCCGGGGCTGGAGCTGGAACTGGAGCCAGAGCCGCCGCCGCAGCCCCAGCCCCAGCCCCAGCCCCAGCCATCGTCGGCAGCTTCGGCGAACGGCACCCCCCGCTGCCCGGACCCGCCCGAGCGCCTGATGGCCACGCTGCTGAAGTCCGTACGGGAGGCCGGGCTGTGGACCAGCTGGGCCGATCCCGACGCGGCGTACGAGGCCGCCGTCGAACGCTTTGTGACGGCGGGCCCCTGCGGCCCGGCCGGTGAGACGCTCGCCCAGTGGGCACGGGAGGTGGCACCGCAGGCGGAGGCGAACATCCTCGGCATGGCCCTGCTGCACCTCACGATGCCCGGCGTCCCGGACCTCTACATGGGCACGGAGCGCCCGTACCGCGCCCTCGTCGACCCGGACAACCGGCGCCCGCCCGGCACACTCGGTCTCGGCGCCTCCGACTCCCCTCCCCCCGGCGGCAAGCCGCGGCTGACGGCGGCCGCCCTGCGGCTGCGGCGTGCGCATCCCGAATGGTTCCTGGAGGGCTCCTCGTACGCGCCGCTGCGGGCGGAGGGCGCGGCGGCCGAGCACTGCGTGGCGTTCGTACGGTCCGGCAGCGTGGTCACCGCAGTCACCCGGCTCTCGCTGCGGCTGCGCGACAGGGGCGGCTGGGACGACACGGAACTTCCGCTGCCCGAGGGGCGGTGGCGGGAACTGCTCACGGAGCGGGTTCTGGAGGGCGGCCGCTGCCGGGTGGCCGAACTGCTGGACGGCAGCCCGGTCGCGCTGCTGGTGCGCGCGTGAACGCGGCGCGCACCCGGGGGACGATCAGGGTGCCGTAAGCCGGTAGCCGACCTGCCCGAAGCGCACCTGATCCCCCGGCCACACCCGCGTCTTCCCCGTCACCCGGCGCCCGTTGACCCAGGTGCCGTTGCTCGATCCGAGATCGCGCAGCGTCCAGCCTTCGTCGGTGTGCCGCAGCTGCGCGTGCGTCCGGGAGACGGTGAAGTCGTTGAGCCGCAGCACGGAGCCGGGGGCCCGGCCGATCGAGAGCGCGTACGGACCGGGCGCGGGCAGCAGCAGCTCGGGCAGCCGCTCCGTCTGCCACGCCCTGCGCACCATCACGGGGAACGCCGAGAGCGCCCCGACCGTACGGAACACCCATCGGGTGCCGCGTCTGCGGGTGCGCAGGTCCTGGACCGCGGCCTCCAGCTCGTCGTACCGCTGGACCTGGAGTATCACTTCCATCCGACGCAGAAACGTGTCCTGCGAGATGCGGCCCTCCACGGCACTCTCCCGCAGCACCTCGAGCGCGCGCTCCCTGTCCGCGTCCGACACCCGCGGCGGATACGCTCTGAACTCGAGTGACGTCATGCGGACAATCGTAGAACCCTCACAGGCCCTGTCCAGGCTGTGCTTGTCTCAGGAGATCGACAAACTCGGCGGCGGCGCCCATCGGTTGGGCCCGGCTCACCACGGACAGCGGGCGGCACCACGGCGGGTCCATCCGCAGCAGCTGCCGGGGCGGCGCGACCAGCCCGGCGATACACGAGGGCACCGGCACGACGCCCGCACCCGCGGCGGCCATCCGCGCGGCCGTCGTCGTGTGACCGGTGACCACCACGGTGCGGGGCAGGAAACCCAGCCTGGCGCAGGCCCAGTCGAGGAACAGCTCGCCCTCGACCCTCGGTTCGTTCGCGCAGCGCACCCAGGCCCGGTCGGCGAGCTGTTCGAGGCGTACGGACTCCCGCCCGCACAGCGGATCGTCGCCGGGGACGACGAGCAGCAGCTCCTCCCGCCCCACCGGCTGCGCCACACCGCTCCAGCCGGGCGGCGGCTCGTAGGTGAACGCCACATCGGCGATGCCCCGCTCCATCCGCTCCAGCAGCTCCTCCTGCGCCACGTACTCGTGCAGCACGACCCGCACGCCGGGATGGCCCTCGCGCATGCGCGCGACGACCCCGGGGAGCGTACCGACCGCCAGCCCGTGCAGCGTCGCGACCTGGAGCTCGCCGCCGGTTGCCCCGGCCGCGGCACGCGCGGCACGCCTCGCCTGCCGGGCACTGCGCACGGCCAGTTCGGCGTCCGGGAGGAAGGCGCGGCCCATGGCCGTGAGCTGCACGCCGCGCGGCAGCCGCTCCAGCAGGGCGCCGCCCACCTCCCGCTCCAGCGCCTTGATCTGATGGGAGAGCGCGGACTGGGTGACGTTCAGCTCCTCGGCGGCGCGGGTGAAGGACGCCGCGGCGTGCACGGCCACGAGGTACTCCATCTGCCGCAGGCTCACGACTCCCCCACCCCTGCACCGAGCTCGCCATGAAGAACGTTCATGAGCCTCATGGAAACATTGCCTTGGACTCATCACCAAGACACGGCTGATGCTTGCCCCATGAACGAGAACTCCACAGATGTGATCGTCATCGGCGGCGGCACGGGCGGCTACAGCACGGCCCTGCGCGCCGCCGCCCTCGGCCTCTCCGTCACGCTGTTCGAACGCGACCTGGTCGGCGGCACCTGCCTGCACCGGGGCTGCATCCCCAGCAAGGCCATGCTGCACGCGGCCCAACTCGTCGACGGCATCGCCGAGGCACGCGAACGCTGGGGCGTGAAGGCCACCCTGGAGACCGTCGACTGGGACGCGCTGACCGCCACCCGCGACGACATCGTCACCCGCAACCACCGCGGCGTGGAAGGCCATCTCACCCGCGCGGGCGTACGGGTGGTACGCGGCACGGCCGAACTGACCGGGCCCCGTACGGTGCGGGTGACCGGCCCGGAAGCGGGCCGATGGACCGCCGCCCGGGGCGTGGTGCTGGCCACCGGCTCCCGCCCCCGCACCCTGCCGGGCCTGGAGCCGGACGGGCACCGGATCGTCACCAGCGACGACGCGCTGTTCGCCCCCGGACTGCCCGGCTCCGTGCTGGTACTGGGCGGCGGCGCGATCGGCGTCGAGTACGCCTCCTTCCACCGCTCCATGGGCGCCGAGGTCACCCTGGTGGAGGCGGCGGACCGGCTGCTCCCGCTGGAGGACGCGGACGTCGGCCGCCACCTGACGCGCGGCCTCAAGAAGCGCGGCATCGACGTCCGTACGGGCGCGCGGCTGCTGGACGCGCAGCCGTACGAGGGCGGGCTGCGGGCCACCGTACGGAACGCACGCGGCGAGGCGGCCACCCTGGACACGGAGCGGCTGCTCGTCGCCGTCGGCCGGGCGCCCGTGACCGGCGGGCTGGGGCTGGCCGCCGCCGGACTGACGACGGACGGGCAAGGCTTCGTGGCACCCGCCGACTGGTCCCGGCTGGAGACGGCCGTGGCGGGCATCCACGTGGTCGGCGATCTGCTGCCGCCGCCCTCGCTCGGCCTGGCCCACGCCTCCTTCGCGGAGGGCCTGCTGGTGGCCGAGACCCTGGCGGGCCGGCCGTCGCGGCCCGTCGACTACGCGGCCGTACCCCGGGTCACCTACTCCAGCCCGCAGACCGCCTCCGTGGGGCTGAGCGAGGCGGAGGCACGGGAGCGGGGGCACGAGGTGGCGGCCAACACGATGCCGCTGACCGCCGTCGCGAAGGGGATGGTGCACGGCAAGGGCGGCATGGTGAAGGTGATCGCGGAACGGGGTGCCCAGGGGCGCGTGCTGGGCGTCCACCTCGTCGGCCCGCATGTCTCGGAGATGATCGCGGAGAGCCAGCTGATCGTCGCCTGGGACGCCGCCCCCGCCGACGTCGCCCAGCACATCCACGCCCACCCCACGCTCTCGGAGGCGGTCGGCGAGGCGTTCCTGACCCTGGCGGGCCGCGGCCTGCACCAGTCCTGAGCCGCACCGTTCGGTCGGGGCGCGGCTGCACGCGGCGCGGCAGAAACGGGGTGGACGTCCCGCCGCACCTGCGGTTATCGTTCAGCCACGCCCTTGATCGAGGAAGGAGGCGAGAGCCGATGTACCGCAGCACCGCACCGCGCTCCCGCCCCATCTCCCGGGCGTCATCACTTCGTTGACTTTCACCTGCCGGGAGCGCACCAAACCCTTCCGGAAGGAATCTCGTGACCAGTCTGGTCATCCGCCCGCTCGTCCAGCACGAAGCGCGGCAGCTCTTCACCTCTCTCGATGACTCCCTCGACGACCCCGGCCTGGTCGGCCGCGCACTCCTCGGGCGCTCCTACGAAAGCCTCGCCGACAGCGGCGAATACCGCCCCGAGTGGACTTGGGCCGCCCTCCGCGAGGGCAAGGTCGTCGCCCGCGCCGCCTTCTGGGCGGCTCCCCGGGCCACCGAGCCGCACCTGCTGGACTGGTTCGACTTCGCCCCCGGCGAGCATGAAGCAGCCGCCCAACTCCTGCGCGAGGCGACACCGCGCCTGGAGTACGAGCTGATCCTGCCCCCCTCCTGGCGCGAGGACCCCGCCATACGAACGGCCGCCGACGCCCGCATCAGCGCAGCGGAGGCAGCAGGATTCCGGCTCCTCGTAGAACGCTTCCGCTACAGCTGGACACCCGACTGCGGACTCCCCGCCCAGCCCGGCCGCCTCGACTTCCGGCCCGAGCCGGACGACGCGGTCATCCTCGACGTCCTGCGCCGGATCGAGCAGGGCTCGCTGGACGGCCACGCCCAGCAGGCGGTGGCGGAGGGCGGCGTCGAACAGGCCGCACAGGAGGAGCTGGACCACTTCCGGTGGATGTCCTCACCGCGCGAATGGTGGCGGCTCGCCTACACGCCGGAGGGCGAAGTCGTCGGCCTGCACGTGCCCGGCCTCGTCCCCAGCGGACCGGCCGCCGCCTTCATCGGCGTCGTGCCCGAACAGCGCGGGCACGGCTACGCGTACGACCTGCTGGCCGACTGCACCCACCACCTGGCCGCCGAGGGGGCGAAGACCATCGCCGCCTCAACGGACCTGGGCAACACCCCGATGGCGGCGAACTTCACCAAGGCGGGCTACCCGGTCATCCAGCACCGCTACTGCATGACCCCGGCGGCGTCACCGGCGGGGGCACCGGCCGCCTGACGCCGGTCACCTCAGCGATCGTGTGCGTATACGGCCACCTGATGGCCGTATACGCACACGATCCCGGCTCCCCCGGACCCGGCCGCCCTACCGCCCGCGGATCTGCCGCCCGCCCTGCGTGTCCGGGTACAGGACCGCGTCAGCCACCCGCCCGCCGGAGTCCTTGGCGCCGCCCACGAAGTTCAGCACCCCCGCGGCGTTCGCCCGCGCGGCGATTCCGTCCCAGTAGCGGGGCTCCCGCTCCCACCGGATGTCGGCGAGCAGGCTGCGGAAGTCGTCCTCCGTCAGCGGTCCGCCGACCGTGGCCCAGCTGGTCGTCTGGTGCAGCGCGATCCCGAGGCCGCCGAGTACGGCAGGCGCCGAGACGGCAGACCGCGCGGCGAACTGCTCGAAGAGCCGCGTGACCGTACCGGCCACCAGCGGTACGACCTCCCGCTCCAGCTGCCCGGCGGAGACGCCCTGCGGCAGGTCTCCCTCCCGTAGGGTCCCTGAGGCCCGCTCCAGCCCGGTGCGACCGAAGATCGTGGCGATGACCAGGACCCGGAGCGCCGAGAGCGTCACGAGCTCGGGGTCGGACTTGGCGAGCTGCCGCTTGCGCGCCTGCACGAACGTGGCGAAGGGCACCACCCGGCCCTCGTGCTCGACCTCGGCCGCCTGTGCGATCCGGTGCGCCAGCTGGGTGCCGAAGTCCCGCTGGTCCATGGACATCGCCAGGTTCTTGGTGACCGAGACGCCCTCCACGTTGCGGTCGTAGAAGATCTGGCGTGCGTCCTCGACGGCCAGCCCCCAGTAGAGCTCGAAGGGCAGGCGTACCGCTGACAGGCTCTCGTAGCTGAGGCCGAACTTCTCCGGGGCGTCGTAGAGCTCGTGCAGTGCGGTGACCTGGGTCTCGCCGTCGATGGCCACCACCGGGGAGCCGGAGAGCAGCGTGATCTTGCGGATGCCGCTGCCGTCGACCAGCTCGTCGCTGACCGCACCCGGCTGCCCGTCGAGCCACAGCGTGATCGGCGGCGTGGACCAGCCGGACGCGTACTCACCCTTGATGCCGGCGGCGATGTAGGCGGCGTAGCTGCCGACGTTCTTGCCCTTCTGCGTCGACTTCAGCATGCGCTGCACGAGCGCACGGACCTCCGCGTGGCGTCGCATCGCCCCGGACGAGTACTTCATCGCCCGCTTGTCCTCCTCCACCTTCGGAGACGGGACGAGCTGAAGGAGGGTCGGCAGGCCGATCGTCCCGACCACCGCGTCGGCGCGGAAGGGCATGACGGTCAGCTGAATGCCCTCGGCCGTGGCCGTGGGCATCGAGAGGGTGAGGGACATGCGGGCACTTCCTGTCGCGTCGAGGGAGTGAAAGCACGACAAGAACAGCAGTGAGTGAAAGCACTGTCAAATCGTTTCGCGTTGGTGGTGATGTGTGTACAGTGACGGCAACGTGACGACATGCCTCCTCCAGGCATCGACAGGAAGTGCCCATGCCCCAGCGACGCTCCCCGGCGGCCCCCGCACCGGCCCCGCAGACCGGGCAGATCCAGCAGGGCCGACCGGCCCAGCAGGCGCAGCAGACCCCTGCGCGAGTGACCGCGGCCGAGATCTCCCGCCTCGCGGGAGTCACCCGCGCCACGGTCAGCAACTGGCGGCGGCGGCACCCGGACTTCCCCGCCCCCAGCGGCGGCACCGAGGCGAGCCCCGCGTACGACCTCGGATCGGTCGAGGAATGGCTCGCCGCGCGCGGCCAGTTGCCGTCCACCTCACCGGCTGACCGGTTGCGGACGCAGCTGCGCAAGGCACCCGGCGGCGCTACGACAGCCGACCGGCTGCTTCCCCTGATCCTCGCCGCCCGCCGGGCCGGACCGGATCGCCAGCGCAAGTGGGCCCGGCTCGCCGACGCCGCACTGACGCCCCGGCTCGCGGCAGCCGTGCGCGCGCACGCCGCCGACGTGCCCGACGTGCGGGGCGAAGGTGAGGACGGCTACCGGGATCTGGACCCGGCCCTGCTGCGCGCGGTGCTGGACAGCGTGCGCGAGGACGGTGAACCCGCGACCCTCGCCCTGCTCGCCGAGCGGCAGCGGGAGGACAGCGGCACGCGTGGCTCCGGCGCCACCCCGGAGGGCCTCGCCACACTCATGGCCGAACTGCTGCGACGCCCGGACGGCAGCTATCCGGCGAGCGTGCTGGACCCGGCCTGCGCGACCGGGGCGTTGCTGACGACGGCGGGGCGGCTCGGCGCGCGGACGCTGCGGGGGCAGGACTCTGTAGCGTCCCAGGCCGCGCATACGGCCGTGGCCCTCGGCGTTCTCGCTTCGTCCGCCGACACAGAGGTGCACGCCGGGGACAGCCTGCGCGCGGACGCCTTCCCTCAGTGGGCGGCGGAGGGCGTGCTGTGCAACCCGCCCTTCGCCGACCGGGAGTGGGGCCACGACGAGCTGGCCTTCGACCCGCGCTGGGAGTACGGCCTGCCGCCCAGGGGCGAATCCGAGCTGGCCTGGGCCCAGCACTGCCTGTCCCACCTGGAGCCCGGTGCCCTGGCCGTGCTCCTGATGCCCCCGGGTGTGGCGGAGCGCGCCTCGGCCCGCCGCATCCGCGCCGCGCTCGTACGGCGGGGCGCCCTCCACGCCGTACTGGCGCTGCCCTCCGGTGTGGCCCAACCCCTGCACGTGGGGCTGCACGTGTGGGTCCTCCAGCAGCCCGGCCCGGCTGGGAGCGGCGCTACGGCACAGCAGGTGCTGTTCGTCGACACGGCGGGTGGGAGTGCCGGTGCGGATGCGGGGTCCGCAAGTGCGGGCGGGGCGCGGGACCGGCGGGGCGCGGAGTGGGAGATGCTGAGTCGTACCGTGCTGGACGCCTGGCGGGACTTCGCGGCCGACCCGGAGGGCTTCGCGCCCGTGGACGGCACGGCTCGCACGGTTCACCTGGTCGACCTGCTCGACGAGACGGTCGACCTCACCCCGGCCCGCCATGTCCGTACGGCCGTCGGCATCCCCCCGGAGGAACACGCCGAGGCCGCCCGGTCCGTACGCGCCATGCTCCGCCGGTCGGTCAGCGCGCTCGCCGCACTCAGCGGCGGCCAGGACTGGCAGCCCGCGGACGCGGAGCCCTTGCAGTGGCACACCACGACGGTCGCCGACCTGGCACGCGGCGCCGCCCTCACCGTCCAGCGCGCCCACCCGGCCACCCGGCCGAGACGCGCCCGCACGGGGGAAGGGGAGGCGGCGGACGGGGAGCGTGCCGACGGGGCGGCGGCCTCGTCGGAGGTGGAGATCCGGCGCGGCGACGTCATCCTCCCCGAGCTGCTGCACGGCGGCGCGGGCCGCGCCCGCGTCGCGGAGGAGCGGGACGAGGGCCGCCCCCTCGGACAGCAGCACTACCTGCTCCGGCCCGACCCGGAACACCTCGACCCCTGGTTCCTGGCGGGCTTCCTGTCCGCCGAGGAGAACGTGCGCAGCGCCGCCACCGGAAGCACCATCGTGCGCGTCGACGCCCGCCGGCTGCGGGTGCCGCTGCTCCCGCTCGCCGAACAGCAGCGCTACGGGCGGGCGTTCCGCAGGCTGCGCGCCCTGCGCAGCGCGGCGGACCTCGCGGGACGCCTGGCCGACGAGGCGGCCCACGAACTGGGCAGCGGACTCACCAGCGGCTCACTGCTCCCGCCCGGACCGGATGAACCGGATCTGCGCTGAACGCCACGGGGCGCACCGCGTTTCCGTAAGACTTGGACACATCGGCTACCGTCCGTCCCGGTTCGGGTACGGATCAGTGGAAGGATCATCGTTGAACAGCAGTAAGCACCAGGAGCTGGTCAGCTTCATCTGGTCAGTCGCGGATCTCCTGCGCGGCGACTACAAGCAGTCGGAGTACGGCAAGGTCGTGCTCCCGTTCACGGTGCTGCGCCGCCTGGACTGCGTCCTGGAGCCGACGAAGGACGCGGTGATCGAGGAGCATCGGCGGTGGTTCGGCAAGCCGATGGACACGACACGGCTGATGGAGAAGGCGGCGAAGCAGTCCTTCTACAACACCAGCAAACTCACGCTGCGCACGGCGGTCGCCGACCCGGCCCAGGTACGGAAGAACCTCACTGCGTATGTCGGAGCCTTCTCGGAGAACGCGCGGGAGATCCTGGACAAGTACGAGTTCGACCGGCAGCTGATGCGGCTGGAGGAGGCTGGGCTGCTCTACCAGGTGGCGGGCAAGTTCGCGGAGGTCGACCTCCACCCGGACCGGGTCTCCAACCACCAGATGGGATACGTCTTCGAGGACCTCATCCGGAGGTTCAGCGAGCAGTCGAACGAGACGGCGGGCGAGCACTTCACGCCCCGCGAGGTCATCCGCCTGATGGTCAACCTCCTGCTGGCTCCGGACGAGGACGGACTGACCGTGCCTGGTGTGGTGCGCACCATCCTGGACCCGGCGTGCGGCACCGGCGGCATGCTGACGGAGGCCGAGGAGCACATCACCCAGCTCAACCCGAATGCGACGGTGCAGGTCTTCGGGCAGGAGCTGAACGCCGAGTCGTACGCCATCTGCCGCTCGGACCTGATGATCAAGGGCCAGCCGACGTCGAACATCGTCTTCGGCGACTCCTTCCGCGAGGACGGGCACGGGCGGAAATCCTTCGACTACCTGCTCGCGAACCCGCCGTTCGGCGTGGAGTGGAAGAAGGCCCGCGAGGAGATCGAGTACGAGCACAACGAACTGGGCTGGGCGGGCCGCTTCGGGGCCGGACTGCCGCGCATCAACGACGGCTCGCTGCTCTTCCTCCAGCACATGATCAAGAAGATGAAGCCGGTGGAGGACGGCGGCGGCCGGATCGCCATCGTCTTCAACGGCTCGCCGCTGTTCACGGGCGCGGCGGAGTCGGGTGAGTCGAGGATCCGGCAGTGGATTCTGGAGAACGACTTGTTGGAGGGCATCGTCGCCCTCCCGGACCAGCTCTTCTACAACACGGGGATCTCTACGTACTTCTGGATTCTGACGAACCGGAAGGTGGAGGGGCAGAAGGGCAAGGTCGTCCTGCTGGACGCGCGGGAACACTTCGCCAAGATGCGCAAGTCGCTGGGCGACAAGCGCAAGTACGTGACCGATGAGCAGATCGCGGAGATTACGCGGCTGTACCGCGACTCCCTGACGGTCGCGGAGGACGCCGAGCACCCGCTGCACGGCAAGGTGAAGGTCTTCCGCAACAGGGACTTCGGCTACCACCGCATCACGGTCGAACGCCCGCTGAAGCTCCGCTTCGAGGTGACGGAGGAGGGGTTGGCGGAGCTGGAAGCGACCATGGCGGGCAGCAAGACGCTCGCCAAATACGAGACGCGGGCACAGTTGCTGGACGCGCTGCGGACGCTGGTGGGGCAGCCCGCGTCGGTGAAGCGGGTGGAGTTCGCTGACGCGCTGCGGAGTGCCTACGCGGAGAACGGCGTCGACAAGCTCCCGGCGAACGTCGACAAGGCGGTGTGGTCGGTGGTCGCCGTGCGGGACGCGGACGGCGAGGTGCAGAAGAAGCGCGGGGGTGTGGTCGAGCCGGACGCGGAGCTGCGCGACAACGAGAACGTCCCGCTGGACGAGAACGTGGACGCGTACGTGGAGCGGGAAGTGCTCCCGCACGTGCCGGACGCGTGGGTGGACCACAGCAAGACGAAGGTGGGGTACGAGATCCCGTTCACCCGGCACTTCTACGTGTACAAGCCGCCGAGGCCGCTGAGTGAGATCGACGCGGAGCTGAAGGCCCTTGAAGGCGAGATCCAGGCACTGCTGGGCGAGGTGACGGAGTGACCTACGTACTGGGAACTCGCCTACCGGAGGGCTGGCAGGCGCGCCGTCTGAAGCACGTGACGACGAAACTACATCGCGGATCTGCACCGAACTATGCCGATAACGGAGCCGTGCGGGCGGTCAGCCAAGCGGCGAACCAGTCGGCCGGGCTCGACTGGAGCCGCACCCGCCTGCATGACCCTTCAGGCGATGGGCACAGGATTCGCGGATACCTGAATGTTGGTGATGTGCTCATCAACTCGACAGGCACCGGAACTCTGGGAAGAATCGGATATTTCTCCGGCTCACCTGATTCACTGCCCTGCATTGCCGATTCTCATGTGACCATCGCCCGGGGATCGCAAGATCGTCTCTACTCACGATTCCTCTACTACTGGCTGTCCTCGAGCCTTTTCCAGGAGTACATCGAAGCCGCTCTCACCGTGGGGGCCACCAACCAGATCGAATTGAATCGTGAAGCCCTCGCCGAGGCGTCACTGCCCTGTCCCCCGCTGGTGGAACAGCGCCGCATCGCCGACTTCCTCGACGCGGAGACCGGTCGACTCGATCGTATGATCTCGCTGCACAGACGTCAGGCCGACCTGCTGGCCGAACGGCAGGTAGCGGAACTTCGGATGCGCATGACCGGATCGAGCAAGCCAGGCGAGGCCGGAACCAGAATCCCCTGGCTAGGTACGGTCACAGAGAGGTGGCACATTTCCCATCTCAACAGAGTGGGCACATTTCATATGGGCACGACGTTCCCGCATGCCTTCCAGGGTGAGAAGTCCGGCGACTACCCGTTCGTCAAGGTCGGGGATTTCGCCTCCGCTGACATCATGGGAAACATCGACTCGGCAGACAACTGGGTGACGAATATGACACAGCGAGTTCTCGGGGGCCGGGTTGTCCCTGCGGGTTCTGTCATCTATGCGCGGGTCGGTGGGGCGCTGCTACTCAACCAACGACGCGTCATCACTCGCAAGTGCCTCGTGGACGACAACGTGCGGGGAATCGAGTTCACGGACGGTGAGCCAAGATTCTGGATGCATCTATTGTCGCTGCTGGACATGGGGCAACTCTCGAACCCCGGCCCCGTACCCTCTGTCAGCGAGTCACAGGTGGCAGGGGTGCGGGTGCCGGTTCCAGCGCTCAGCGAACAGCGCGAGATCGCTCGTATTGTCGACAAACAGCTGGGCAGCACAGCTCAGGTCCGAGAACGAATCTCCCACCAAACAGCTCTCATGCTGGAACGCCGCCAGGCGCTGGTCACATCCGCCGTCACCGGTCAGATCGATGTCACCACCGCACGGGGAGTGGACGTGTCATGAGTCCGATACACCACCACGAGCACGCCTTTGAGGACGGCGTGGTCGCCTCGCTGCTCGCCAGTGGCTGGCGGCAGGGCGAGGCCAGCCACTACAACAGCGAGCTCGCGCTCGACACCGCGCGGCTCTTCGAGTTCATCGGCGCCACCCAGGGCGACGCCTGGAACGAGCTCCTCGCCAAGTACGGCGTGACAGGCAACGACGACCCGTCGCACGTGCAGCGGGAGTTCGCCAAGCGGCTGGCCAAGGAGATCGACGACCGGGGCGCGCTCGACGTGATCCGGAACGGCGTGAAGGACCGGGGCGTCAGGATTCGCCTCGCCTACTTCCGGCCCACCCACACCCTCTCCGGTGCGGACGCGCTCACCGAGTACAACGCCAATCAGCTCACCGTCACCCGGCAGCTCCCGTACGCCGCCAAGAAGGCCGACGCGGGCAACACGCTCGACCTCACCCTCTTCCTCAACGGCATCCCCGTCGCCACCGCCGAGTTGAAGAACCCGCTCACCCAGCAGACCGTCGAGGACGCGAAGCGCCAGTACCGCAGCAGCCGCGATCCGCTGGAGCCGATCTTCGCGCGCCGGGCGCTCGTGCACTTCGCCGTGGACCCGGACCTCGTCTTCCTCACCACCAAACTCAAGGGCAAGGAGACGCACTTCCTGCCCTTCAACACCGGCTCTGAGGGCCCCGGCAACTCCGGCGGTGCCGGGAACCCCGCCTCAGCCGACGGCTACCGGAGCGCATACCTCTGGGAGCAGATCTGGCACCCGGACACCTGGATGGATCTGCTTCAGCGCTTCCTCCACGTGCACACGGCCAAAGACGACCGGGGCCGCATCACCCACACCCTGATCTTCCCGCGCTTCCACCAGTGGCACGCCGTCCGCGAGTTGACCGCCCACGCGGCGCAGCACGGCTCAGGCCAGCACTATCTGGTGATGCACTCCGCAGGCTCCGGCAAGTCGAACACCATCGCCTGGCTCGCCCACCGCCTCCAGTCCCTCTTCACCACCGCCAACGATCATGTCTTCGACAAGGTCATCGTCATCACCGACCGCTCGGTCCTGGATACGCAGCTCCAGGAGACTGTGGGCAAGTTCGAGCAGACCGAGGGCGTCGTACGGAAGATCGACGGCTCCGGTTCATCCAAATCGCAGCAGGTCGCGGACGCGCTCACCGGTGAGACGGCGAAGATCATCATCGTGACGCTCCAGACCTTCCCCTACGTGCTGGAACACCTCGCCAGCCACCGCGAGGCGCTCTCCCGCCACAAGTTCGCTGTGATCGTGGACGAGGCGCACTCGTCCCAATCCGGGGAATCCTCCACCGACCTCAAGCGGGTACTGCGCGGGCTCGGCGCCAAAGAGGACGTCGACTTCGACAACAGCGACGACGCCAAGGACGACTGGCTCACCGCCTCCGCCAAGGCCCGCGGCCGGCACGCGAACCTCTCCTACTTCGCCTTCACCGCCACGCCCAAGCCGAAGACCCTCGAACTCTTCGGCACTCCGGACAAGGCGACCGGCAACCCCCGCGCCTTCCACATCTACTCCATGCGCCAGGCCATCGACGAGGGCTTCATCCTCGACACCCTGCGCAACTACGTGACGTACAAGACCTACTGGAAGCTCGCCAACTCCGGCCCTGATGACCCCGAGGTGGACGCCGCCAAGGCGAACTCCGCCCTCGCCCGCTTCGTCTACCTGCACGAATCGACGCTCTCCCAGCACGCCGAAGTGATCGTCGAGCACTTCCGCCACCACACGCTGCGCCGCCTGGGCGGCCGGGCAAAGGCGATGGTCGTCACCCGCTCCCGCGAGAGCGCGGTGCGGTTGCACCGGTCCATCAACAAGTACGTCGCCGACCACGGTTACCCGGAACTCAACGCACTCGTCGCGTTCTCCGGGCCGCTGAAGATCGACGACGAGGAGGTCACCGAGGCCGGGATCAACGGCTTCTCCGAGCGGGAGCTGCCCAAGCGCTTCGCGAACGTCCCCAAGGACGCCAAGGGCAAGGAACGGGAGCTGCCCGAGCACCGCATCCTGGTCGTCGCGGAGAAGTACCAGACCGGCTTCGACCAGCCGCTGCTGACCACGATGTATGTGGAGAAGCCGCTCAAGGGCGTCGCGGCCGTCCAGACCCTCTCCCGCCTCAACCGCACGCACCCGCGCAAGAGCCAGGACGACATCTTCGTCCTCGACTTCGCCAACGAGGCGGAGAACATCCAGGCCGAGTTCAAGCCCTTCTACGAAGAGGCACTCACCACCCCCACCGACCCGAACCTCCTCTACACCGCCCAGCGCGCGGTCATGGAACACCGCATCCTTGTCGACTCGGAGATGGAGGCTTTCGCCGACGCGTACGCCGAGGCCCAGCGCTCTGCTGGTGGGAACCAGGCGCAGGGCGAGAAGTTGCACGCGGCCCTCTACCGCCACACCGACCCGGCCCGCGACCGCTTCGCCGCGCTCCTGGACAGCGACGACGAGGACGAGGCGGCGCGTGCGGAGGAGTTCCGTTCCGCGCTGCGCGATTTCGTGCGCAAGTACGGTTTCCTCGCGCAGATCGTGCCGTACGCGGACCCAGAGCTGGAGCGGCTGTACCTGTTCGGCAAGCACCTCCAGAACCGCCTGCCGCGCCGCCAGGACGGCAGCATGGACATCGAGGTCGACCTCACCCACCTGCACACCCGCAAGACCGGCGAGACGGACGTCAGTCTGTCCCCCGAGGGCGAGCAGGTCCTGCCGGGCTTCGCCGACGGCGCTGGCGGGGCGGGCAAGGAGGCCGACGAGAAGCTGCTCTCCGAAATCCTCGCCCAGCTCAACGACAAGTTCGGCGAGGGCCTTACAGACGAGCACCGCCTCTTGGCCGAACAGCACATGGAGGCGGCCCGCGCGGACACCGCAGTCCAGCAGGCCGCGCTGGCCAACACGGAGGAGGCGTTCGGGCACGTCTTCGACAAGCGGTACGAGAACGAGGTCGTCGACCACGCCTCCACGAGCAGCAGCTTCGTGGAGAAGTTCTACGGCCACGACGACCTCCGCAGCGCGATTACGCGCGAAGCGCGGCGGGCGGCTTATCGCTTGATCCGTCGCGACCACGGTGTCGCTGACGCGGCGTGACGCGTGCGCCGGGGGGTAGTGGGGCGGGCCGCGGCCCGCCCCGCTACCGCCCGACCTTCGCCTCCGCGACGAACGCGCGCCAGGCCCCCGCTGGGAACGCCAGCGCGGGCGCGTCCACCCGCTTCGAGTCCCGCACGGCTATCTCGCCACCCACGTCGGATATCTCAAGGCAGTCGCCTCCCGTGCCGCTGTAGCTGCTCTTTCGCCATGCCACGTCGCCGCGTACCGCTGCAAGCATCTCTCGCTACCCTTCCATGCCTTCTTACGCGTACAGCTCCTGCCGCACCTGAGTGATCATGTCGATGCTGTCCGCCGGGCTCAAGGCGCTCGATCGCAGTGAGTCGAAGATCAAGGTGTACTGCTCTGTCTCCTCCTGCGTCTCCATGTAGAGCGTCCCGGTGCGATGTTCGACGCACACGACGTCGGAGAAGGCCGCAGCAGGGAAACTGAAGAGCACGAAGGAGCCCATCAGTCCGGCATGCGCGCCCGCACGATCCGGCAGTACCTGCACTTCAACGTGCGGCCGGGCCGCCATCTGCACAAGGTGATCGAGTTGGTTACCCATCGTCTTCTCGCCGCCGATGGGCACTCGGAGCGCGGATTCACCTTGGATGACGCACAGCCGGGGTGGGTCGTTGCGGTTGAGCACCTCTTGGCGCTCCATGCGTGCCGTCACGAGATCATCGACCTGGTTCCCGTCCAGCACGCCCGGCGCCGCACGCACGATGGCACGGGCGTAGTCAGGGGTCTGCAACAGTCCGGCGATCAACTGAGCTTGGAAAGAGCGGATGTAGTCGGCGCTCTCCTCGTAGTTGATGAAGTCGGGGTAGGAGGGCCTGGCCAGGCTCGCGCGCTGGACCCAATTCGGTTCCTTGCCGCGCCGGGCAAGTGACACCAACTCGTCTACGAGGTCCTGGTCTTCGACTCCGTAGAACGTCAACAGGTCACGAAGCTCACCGAGCGAGATGCCCAGCCTGGCCGTTTCGATTCGGCTGACCTTCGTGCGATGGCACCCGAGTCTGTCCGCAGCCTGCGCCGGAGTCTTCTCCGCAGCTTCTCTGAGCTTGACCAACGTAGCTGCGAGACGTCGCCTCCGCACGGTCGGACGTGGTTCCGGCATGTAACCCCCTGCTCACGAGTCGATACGGCAGCAGCGTACATCTCTTCGCGAAGATCTTGGAACTAGTTCCAAATGCACGATTGCTGTTCGAACTCGATCCAGGGCACTCTGACATTCATCACTAAGCGAGCTCACCTGACTTCGCCTGGTGACAGACCGCTGCGCCCTCACGCGAGGAGACCCGATGTACGACGCCGCCGTGACCACAGCCAGGCACCGGTACCCCCGCACGCCCCACACCGTGAGCCGCTCGCGCGCCAACCTGCGGGCGCAGCTGCGCGCCTGGGGGCTGAGCCCGGACGACGTGGCCACGGCCGAGCTGGTCCTCTCCGAGCTGGTCACCAACGCCGTGCAGCACGCGGGGAATCCGCCGGGACGTCAGGTCGAGGTGCGCTTCACTCTCACCGACGCCCCCACCCTCCTCCGCCTGGAGGTCTCCGACGCCTGCACTGCACTCCCCCGCCCCCGCACCGCCGCCCTGGACCTCACTCCCGACCCGGACGCGGAATCCGGGCGCGGCCTCCTCCTCGTCACGGCGCTCGCCGACGGCTGGGGCGTCACCCCGCGCCCGCACGGCATCGGGAAGACCGTCTGGGCGGAGCTCAAGCTCACACAGCTGGGCGACGGCCAGCGTCAACCATGACGCCGCATCACGCCCCACCACAGGGCGACTGCGGGGAGTCCGTCGGCACCAACCGCACATGCTCAGCTGGCAGCTTCATCGGGCCGTCGCTGTCGGTGTCCCACAGCACCACGTCGCCGTCCGCGATACCGAAGGTCACATAGGGCCGCTGCGGCACCAACCGTCCGCCCTCACCCGCGAGTTCCCGCCCCGGCACCACAGGCTCCACACACATCCACTCGGGCGCGACCCCGAAGTACGGCGGTGGCTGCTTCCGCTGCTCCGCCGCGCGAATCGTCCGGTCAGACGCCCGGGCGGCGGAGTCGAGCACCGACTGCACAGACACCGTGGTGAGGAGCACCAGGAGGAGGCCGGTGACCACGATCCCCCAGCGCTCGCTGCGCACGTAGTGGAAGTGCTTCGCGAAGCCATAGCAGGCTGGCACCAGCAGGATGGGCGCCAGTTCCAACAGCAGCCTCAGGACGGCGATGGCCTGCCACACTCCGGGGACCCCCAAATCCCCTGGCGTGAGGGACAGGCCGTCCGCGTACAGCGTGTGCATCACCGATCCGGCGGCCAGCAGCGACGAGCCCACGAAGGCGGCCACGACAGGGCCTCCCCAGGCGAGCCACTCCCCCACGGTCCACTGCCGGACCAGGAGCCACAGACCGGCCAGGACCAGTACGCAGAAGAGCAGAACAAAGGTCTGCGACCGCGTCATGCCCTCCCGTACACCGAACGGCACACCTACCCAGATGCTGAGCAGGAACACGGCAGCGATCCCGGCGGCGACGGCCCCCGACCGCGCGCCCCCGTTCTGATACAGCCGCGAGCCGACCCGCAACACGGCGCAGAAGGCCGCCGCCGCAAGCGTGGCCATCACATACCGGCCGAAGCCCGCTCCACCCCTCGCCAGCACCGCCGCCGCCAGCATCGCGGTCAGTAAGACGCTCAGGCCGACGATCCGCCCGTTGAGATCGTCCTCCCTGCGCTGCTCCGTTCGGCTCCGCGCGCGTCCGTCCGCCGGGCGCACGTCCCAGCCGTCCAGGCCGGGCCCGCTCTCCTCGCCCGGCATGCGGGCGAGACGCCGCGCCTCGGACGGAGTGCCGGTGAGCACCACCCCGACGTCGTGGCGGCCCATTCCCTCGACGCTCCGAGCCACGGCCCGTGCCCACCGGTAGGCCCACGCCCCGGCACCGCTGGCAGCCGGTCGTCGCAGAACGGGCGGCCGGTGGTCCGTGGAGTGGGCGTACCAGCCGGGCAGCAGCTCACGGTCGCGGTGCAGCAACTGCGCGCGCCGCACGTACATCTCCACGCCGACTCGCCGCGCCAGCCGCTGCACCCGCCACGCCGCGCCCCGTTCGGCCCGGTGCACCGCGCCGAACAGGCGCACCTCGACGCGTAGGAGCAGACACCCCGGCCTCGGCCTCAGCACCCCCGCCGACGCGCCCTCTCCCCGTCCGAACTCCTCCGTGACAGGCCAGCCCCGCGCCTCGAATGCCGCCTTCGCCTCCGCCCACTCCCGGTCACCGCCCCGCACCTCGACCAGCGCCAGCACCCTCCGGTCGAACCGCTTCCGCGCCACGCGCACACTCCCGTCCCGTTTCCCAGCCAGGCGAGCGTTCCCTGCCGATCGCCCCCGTCCGCCCACCCCGTCTTCTTCCCGGCAGTCCACGGCAGACGGTCACCGTGGGAACGCTGGACGAGTATGTCCGAAGTCGCTTCGCGATTGTCCATGGCGGAACGTACGGTACGCAGGCACGAGACTGAAGGGGAGATCATGGGCGACTGGTTCCAGACGATCGTCGACATCGAGGCCACGCCAGGGGAGGCGCGGGGGCTCGCGGCGAACATACTCGATTGGCTGATCGCGGACGGCTTCGTCTCAGCGGAACGTACCGACTGCGTCCTCGGCGCTGACGCCGGGCACGCGCCAGGGACGCGTTACGGCGAAGCCGTCGAGGACGAGGATCCCGGGCTGGCCGATGTGTGGAGCAACGGCTTGCGCGTCACCGTAGGGCGTACGGTCTTCGACGCTGGGCAGGGCGAACCCTCGGCCGTCACCTGCCCGCACTGCGCGGCGGAGACACCCCTCGTCGACGAGCACTGGTCGCTCATCGAGGAGACGTGGGCCCTGTTCGGGGGCGCGGTGAATTCCTGGGCCGAGGGTCACGATGAGCCCGTCGCGTGCCCGTCCTGCGGCCGGACCGCTCCCGTGCACACGTGGCTCTGGGCCGACGACTGCTTCGCGTTCGGTCATCTCGGCTTCACGTTCTGGAACTGGCCCACGCTGCGCCCCGAGTTCGTCGGGGACTTCTCACGCCGTCTCGGTGGCCACCGCACCGTACTGGTCGAAGGCAAGCTCTGACAGGACGACGGCAGCTCCGTCCCCGGCCCCGCCGCGGACCGGAGCCGCTGCCATCCCCTCACCACCCGCAGCTACGGTGTGATTACGTATGATCGCTCTCCCGGTGCACGCGCATGCGCTCCCGCATGCCGTGGTGGACTGCCATCTTCATCAGCGGAGCAGCCATGTCCAAGGGCGGCAGAGTCCAAGTTCCCGAGCAGGTACGACAGGTGCAGCGCATCCTGTTGGAGACGTACGGCGATGGCCTCATCGACATGGCCGACTTCGAGAGTCACTCACCCGATTCCCGTCAACAGGCCCTGCTCTCCCGTGCGCTGACCGCCCTGACGGTACGCATCCTCACCGGCTGCGACTCCGAGAGCGCCACCGCTGCCGTGATCGATGGTCGCGATGACCAGGGAATCGACGCCATCGCCCTGACCCACTCGCCTCCGCACGTCTACCTCGTCCAGACCAAGTGGAGCAGGACGGGCAACGCCACGGCCAAGACCGACGCCGCTCACAAGATGCTGGCCGGCCTCCGCTTGATCGACGTGGAGGAGTACGACCAGTTCAACACCAAGGGCTGCATGCTCGCGGAGCAGGCCAAGACGCTCATCTCCGAGCACGCAGCCAAGGTCACGCTGGTGACCGCGCTCATGGGCACCGAGCCGCCCTCCCCCGAGGTGGAAAAGGTCCTGGCCAACGGCGAGGCCGAGTTCAACGCCTTCGGCCGGTTCCTCGACCATCGCGTCGTCCATACCCCCGAGTTCTGGGAGCAGGTGCGTGCGGACTTCACACCGAAGCCCGTGAACCTTTCCATCGCCCTGTCCCCCTGGTTCAGCGTCGACATGCCCTACCCGGCGTTCCAAGGCGTCGCGTCGGCCCAGGAGGTCGCCTCGTGGCTCGACACGCACGACTCTCCGCTCTTCCACCGGAACATCCGGGGCCCGCTCGGCCTCACGCGCACCAACAGCGACATGCAGGGCACACTCTCGCAGGAGCCGTCCAATTTTTGGTACTTCAACAACGGCATCACGGTGCTCTGCGACACGATAGAGCCGCGGTACGGATCGCAGAGGGCCCCGCACAGCAAACCCGTGACGCTGAAAGTCAACGGCGCCAGCGTGGTGAACGGAGCACAGACGGTCAAGGCGATCGCGGAAGCCGTGGCCAAGGACGATGACGCCGCTACGGCCCAGGTCAGCGTGAGGGTCATCGCCACCGGTGGCACCGGGGATTTCGCGGGGCGGACCACCAAGGCCAGCAAATTGCAAAATCAGGTGGAAGCTCGCGACTTCATCTCCCTGGACCCAGTCCAGAACGAGCTCCGTGCCGATCTCAAGGCGGGACTGGACAAGAGTTACACCATCCGGCGTGGGGAGCCGGATCCCTCCCCCGACACCGGATGCGCGGTTGTCGAGGCGGCAATAGCGCTCGCGTGCGCTCATCCGCACCCCAAGCACGCCGCACGGACCGCCGGTTCGCTGGACTCTCTCTGGGAGCGGGGACCGCAGGGAACGTACGACACGCTCTTCCGGCCCCAGCCGAACGCGTTCCAGGTGTGGAATTCCGTACTGACCCTCCGCGAGGTACGGAAGATCCTGCACGGAATGCGCCCGTCGGTAGAAGGCCGAGCCGCCGCGACGGTCGAACACGGCCACCTGCTGCTCTCCCACCTGGCAATCCAGCTCCTCGCCTCCCCCGGCCTCGACGATGCGGAGCTGGATTGGGGAAAGACGGTGGCTCCCGAGCTCCCCGGCTTGCTGAAAAAGCTGCTGCCCGAACTGGTTCTCGCCATCGATGAGCTCTACCCCAGGGCCCAGATCCGCCCCCTGTGTGCGGACCCGGCCCGCTGCAAGGATGTAGCCGACCTGGTCCTCGAACGCGCCAGGCGTAGCGGGGCACCGACGAACCTTCCGGCCAAGTACCGTCACGTCCGGGCCAAGCGCACCAAGCGACGCAGCGAGAACGCCGTTCACACCATCATCAACCACAGTGCCCTCAGCGAGGGCACCCCGTTGTCGCTCTACACACCGCAGGCCCCGGAGCGCGAGGCTCTTGAGAGCTGGCTCGCCGAGGACCCACGACGCGGCAGGGCCACCTGGGTCAACAACCGTGCCAGGCCCCTCCTCTGGGAGGCCGACGGCCTGGAGTATTCACCCTCCGGGCTCATCAAGCTGATGTGGGAACTCGCCGAGTGGGAGAACCGTCCGGTGGCCAATCAGGGCACCGCGCGCTGGATGACGTCCGAGGGCCAGACCTTGGCCGAGCTCGCCTGGAAGCTGCGCCAGGAGCTGGAGGAGCCGGAGGAGTGAGTGCCCGCCTGAGTCCGTGGCGGATTACGGCCAGCAGGTGGCCGTATTACGCCACGGACTCAGGCGGGCACCACGCTGATGCGGTGCAGAGGGCCGTGCGGGCCCGTGGTGAGGGCGGTGCGGAGGGCGGTGAGGACCTCGTCGGGTGTGCGGCGCAGTTGGGACGGGGAGACGTGGAGGACACGGAAGCCCAGCGCCGCCAGGCGGTTGTGGCGGGCCATGGTGCGTTCCCAGTCCGCCACCGCCCAGTGGTGCGCCCGCGAATCCACCTCCAGCAGCACACCGTGCTCGGGCCAGTAGGCGTCGGGGACGGCGAGGAGGTCGCCGTCAAGGTGGAGGGTGGGGTTCCAGAGGGGTTGGGGCAGGTCGGTGCGGCGGATGGTCGTACGGGCGAGCGCTTCGGCGGGTGAGCGGGTGCCCGCGCTCAACTCCTCCAGTACAGCGGCGAGGTCCGGGCGCCGGGGCAGGCGGGCAGCGCGCAGTTCTGCGGCGAGCGCGGCGGGGGCGATGCCCCTTGCCTGGACGATCTCGTGCAGGAGGGTGCGGGTGCGGTCGCCGGGGCCGGTGAGGCGGGCCGTGTCCACGGCGGCGCGCAGCAGTGGGGCGACCGGGAGTCGGCCCTGCATGAGGACCGGGCGCGGCATTCGGCGCGTGCGGTGCACGCGCACCCACTGCCGGGAGGCGAGGTGCGAGGACGTCGGAGTGAGGACGTCGATCTCCCGTACGTCTTCCGGCGCGGGCGCGGCCTTCAGCCGGTAGAGGGCGAGGGCGGCCGGGCCGGTGAGGAGCGGGGCCGTGAGGAGTGGGCCGTCCCGCGCACCGGGGGCTCGCCGCCTGCCCGGTCCGGTGGGCGACGCGCTCCGGGCAGGCGGGCCCGTACGGCTGCCGGTGCCGTGCGCGGTGCGGCGGGGGCCCGCGTAGAGCAGCGCCGCACGGTATCGCTGATCCCAGCTCAGAGCCCCGGAGTGCAGGGCGACGACTCCGGGGAGCGGGGTCTGCCAGCGGCCGGAGCGGCAGCGGTTGCTGACCGTTCTGTCCGGGACCCCGGCCGCGAGGAGTTCGGTGCGGAGGATGATCCCCTGCTGGTCCCGGGCCAGATCGGTCGGCGTGGGTCGGTCTTCCTGGCGGGCGTGGTGTGCTGGCATGTTGCTCTCCCCCTGTTCCCAGGGGTCCTGCCCCCGGAGGCAGAGGCCCATCGCTGAGCGCCGCTCGGTGCACTCGTTCCGGTGAACGCTCTACGCGGGCGAAACGCGCACGCCCGCCTCCGTCAGGAAGCTGCTCGGTTCGCCGGACCAGGAGACGTAGAGGCCGTCGCGGGCGCGGGTGCAGGCGACGAAGAGCAGGCAGCGTTCGGCGAGCAGGTCGGCCTCGTGCTGGAGGCGGTCAAGGTCTTCGGGCGTGATGGCGCGGGGGAAGGGGAGAGCACCGTCGTGGACGCCGATGACGGCGACGCAGCGGAACTCCAGTCCCTTGAAGGCGTGCATGGTGCCGATGCTGACGGCGTCGTCCGGGTCCGAGGCGCGGGCGCGGAGGCGGCGGGCGGGGATCTCGGCTGCCGTGAGGCGGGCGAGGGCGGCGTCGCCGGTCTTCTTGAAGCGGGTGGCGATGCCGATGTCGGACGGGTTCACGCCTGAGTCGATCCACTCGCGGCAGCGGTCGGCGAGGGCGTCGAGCTCGGTGGCCTCGTCGGTGGCGGCGTGGAGGGCCGGTCCGGTGCCGCGCAGGGCGGAGCGGTAGCCGAGCAGCGACTCGGCGGTTGCCGTGTCGGCCAGTTCGTCGATCGGACGGCCGAGGAGCAGTGCCGTGGACCAGGCGAGGATCTCCTGTGTGCTGCGGTAGTTCTTGCGCATGCGGGTGGAGCGGCCGACGACCTTGATGCCGAGAGCTTTGAGGGAGACCTTGGAGTCGTAGATCCGCTGGTGCGGGTCGCCGGCGATGAACAGGTCGTCGGGGCGTGCGGGGACTGCCGCGCGCAGCAGGCGCCACTGGGCCGGGTGGAGGTCCTGGGCCTCGTCGATGACGACATGGCGGTAGGGCGGACCGGTGCCGGTGTCGTTGTCGGTGAGGACGCGGGCGGCTTCGGCGCTGGTCTGGAGGTAGGTGCGGAGTTCGTCGGCCTCCAGGCCGCTGGTGAAGGCTTCGAAGGCGCGCCAAGTGTGCGGTTTGAGCGCGGGTGTGAGGCGGCTGCCGCGACCGGCGCGGTCGGCGGCCTCGTACGCCT
Source organism: Streptomyces gossypii (assembly GCF_025165795.1). Lineage (GTDB taxonomy): Bacteria > Actinomycetota > Actinomycetes > Streptomycetales > Streptomycetaceae > Streptomyces > Streptomyces gossypii. The sequence goes on along the minus strand of NZ_JAJAGO010000005.1, from coordinate 410,357 downwards.
CCCGGCTGCGCAGGTCCTGGGCGAGTACGACGTGCTTGTACTCCTGGGCGAGGAACTGGGCGCTGCCCGGGTACTGGACGGCCTCGGCCGCCCGCGTCCAGCGGCGTTCCTCCTCGGCGCCGCCGATCGCCCGGCGGTGGGGCTGGCCGGGGGCGGTGGTCAGGACGCGGCTGGCGAAGGCGTCGACCGTCATGACGTCGACACGGTCGCGGAGCTGCTCGTCGTCGACCAGGGCGGTGAGGCCGGAGCGGAGGGAGGTGACGAGGGCGTTGGTGTAGGTGGTGAGCAGGATGCGCTCGTCGTCGCGCAGGTGGGCCAGCAGATGCTTGACGCGGTGCAGGGCGACGACGGTCTTGCCGGTGCCGGGGCCGCCGGAGACCTGGGCCGGGCCGGAGTAGCTGGGGCGGTAGGCGATCCGGCGCTGGGAGGGGTGGAGGAAGATCCGCCAGGCGGAGAAGGGCTTGTCGAGGATGTCGTGCAGCTCTTCGGAGGCGGTGACGAGGAGGATGCGGGAGACCGTGTGCCGGATGGCGGTGTCGTAGTCCGTCTCGTCGACTGCTCCGGTGCCGCCTGCGGGAACGCGGTGGGCGACGAGCTCCCGCCAGACCTCTTCGACCGAGATGCGTTCGGCGAGGTACTGGAGCACCTCGCACTGGTCGGGCGGGAAGAAGGGGGCGAACGCCTCCAGTTGTTCCTTGTCGGTGAGGGTGCGCGCACGGCGGATCGTGTCGGCGTCGATGCCGAGGGAGGCGAGCTCGCCGTCGGAGACATGGGCCAGGAGCCGGGATTCGGACGGCGCCTCGGTCTTCTCCTCGTGGGGAGGGGTGAGTTGGTCGAGGGTGGCAGCGTCGCGGAGCTCGACGGCGCGGGTGACGGTGTTGATGCTGGACCGCTGCTTGACGCCCCAGGCGATGGCCTTGTCGTGCGGCAGGACCTTGAGCAGGACGAAGGTGTCGCCGGACTCCGGCGCGAGGACGACACCGCGCCAGAATCCGGTGATGCGGATGGTGCGGATGTGCGGGTCGCGCGCGTTGCGCAGCTTCTCGATGTGGAGCCCGGGGTCTGCCAGGAGCTGTGTGAGTGTGCGGACTTGGAACCTCTGCCAGGCGTCGAAGACGCCCTTCTTCACGTCTGCCTGGAGCTTGTGCAGTTCGGTGCAGAAACCGATGTCGAAGGCCAGGTGCGGCATTGACGTCCTTCCGTGCGGCGGAGCATAGGTGCGGCGGAGCAGGCGTGCGGCAGGGTGTGGTGTGGCCCCCGGGCAGGGGAACGTACGGGTCAGGTGGTGCGGCCGTCCTGGAAGCGGATACGGGCGAGGATCGCGGCGACATCGGTGACCAGGGGGTGGGCGCGGCCGAGCGCGGCTGCGGCCTCTGAATGCAGGAGGCGGAGCGTACGGGCCGCTGTGCCGTCGCGGCCGGCGGCCACCTGGAAGCGGGCATGGTCCAAGCGCAGCGCGAAGAGTTCTTCGGAACGGTCGCCGAACAGGGCTGCGGCGTGCGGTCGTAGGTTCTCCATCTCGTGCAGGGCCTCTTCGAACTGACCGAGTTCGGCGTGACAGTAGGCGGCCTGCTTGCGGCAGTCGATCGCTCGGCCATCGCTTGGGCCGTGGAGGCGGCTCAAGGTGTCGGCGAGGGTGCGCAGTTCCGGCAGTGCGCGCCGGAAGTCACCGCCGAGGAAGAGCGCCACCGCATGGGTGAGGCGCAGTTCCAGGAGCTTGGGGCTGTCCGCTCCCTGTCCTGCCGGGGCCAGGGCGATGACCTCGGCGAGGACGTCGGCGGCCTGCGAGAAGCGGTCCTCGTCGAGAAGGGCCAAGGCGTGGTCCACGGCCTCGTCGATCTCCTGCTCGGCGACGGTGCCGCCGACGGAATCGGAGCCGGCGGGTGTGGATGGGTCGACGGGAGAGGGGGCTTCGGGGGCCGGAGCCGGGCCGGTGGGCCCGCCGGTCGCCACGGGACGCGGACGGGGTGCCGCGGGGCGCCGGTAGGGACGGGTCGGGTCGGGCACCCCGGTGGGCGGCGGTGCCAGGTCCGGGCTGGCGCCGGTGTCCGGTGGGGGCAGCAGCGGGGCGAGCCGCTCGTACACCGTCCAGGCGTCGACGGGGCGGTCCGCCGCCTCCTTCGCCAGGAGTTCGAGGACGAGGAGTTCGAGTGCGGTGGGCACGTCCGGGCGCAGCTTCCGCAGGGGCACGGGCGGCTCGGAGAGGTGCTGGTACATCAGCGGAATCTCGTCCACCGCGTCGAAGACACGTTCGCCCGCGAGGAGTTCGTGCAGGAGGCAGCCCAGGGCGTAGAGGTCGCTGCGGGGGCTGACGGGCACGTTCCTGATCTGCTCGGGCGACATGTAGGGGCGGGTGCCCAGGACGCGGCCGGTGGCCGTCAGCCTGGTGACGTCCGTGCCGAGGACGGAGGCGATGCCGAAGTCCAGGACCTTCACGGAACCGGCCCGGTCGACCATGACGTTCTCGGGCTTGATGTCCCGGTGAACGACGGGGACCGCATGCGCGTAGGAGAGCACCGTGCAGATCTGCGCGGCTATCGAGACGGCCCAGGACACGGGCAGTGGGTCCGCGTGCTCGGCCAGGAGGTCGGCGAGTGACAGACCGCGGACCAGCTGCATCACGAGATAGAGCCGATCGGCTTCCTCATCGAACGAGGCGTCGAAGACGGACGGCACCCCGTGATGCTCGATCTTCGCCGTGACCCGGGCTTCGCGACGGAATCGGGCCAGGAACTCCGCTCGGTCCGCGGACTCGGCGATCTCCGGTTTGATCAGCTTGACGGCGATGTCACGGTCGAGGACGGTGTCATAGCCCCGCCAGACCTGCCCCATGCCGCCACTGCTGATCAATGAGATCAGTTCGTAGCGCCCGGCGATCCTCTGCGGCACCGCTCTTCGGCCCATGCGTGCACCCCCACGGTGATGTTCCGTGATCAGTGTGACGCTTCGAGTGATGTGCCGTCCACGTGTTGCGGATTATCGGACTGGGCGGCGGTATGCCCTCCGAGGGGGGGCTGGGTCGCCGAAGGTTGAGGGGCCGCGCGGCGGTCAGCCGTCCAGGGCGAGGCGGAGGCCGAGGGCGAGGAGGACGCCGCCGGAGATCTGCTCCAGGCGCTTTCGTACGCCGGCGCGGGAGAGCACGCGCTTCAGGCGGCCCACGCCCCATACGTAGGTGAAGTAGTAGCCCATCTCGAAGGTCGCCCAGAGGCCGGCCAGGGCCACCATGGTGGGCAGCTGCGGTGCCCCGGAAGGCACGAACTGAGGGAGGAAGGACATCGCGAAGATGGCGGCCTTGGGGTTCGCGAGGTTCATCAGGAGTCCGGCGCGATACGAACGCATGCCGGACGCCGCGCGGGACTCGCCCTCCCCCTCGACGAGTTCGGAGTGCCCGCCGCGCCGGGCGGACCGTATCGCCTGGATTCCGAAGACGATCAGCACCACGGCCCCCACGTACCGCATCACGTCGTAGGCCACCTCGGACGCGGCGAGCAGCGCGGTCAGCCCGCAGGCCGCGACGACGCCCCAGACGAAGACCCCGCTCTCGTTGCCCAGGACCGTCATCATTCCGGAGCGGCGGCTGTGCATCGAGTTGCGGATGATCAGCACGGTGCTCGGACCGGGTGACATCGCGACCAGCAGGCAGGCGCCGAGGAACGGCAGCAGGAGCTCATACATGCGCGCCATCCTGCGCCGCGCACAACCGGCCGGGCCAGTGAATTACGGGCTCTCCGCCGGGCGCACCATGTGGGGCGGGGATCAGTCGACGGAATTGCCGGGTTGGGCCCTGCTTCGTGGTCAATCCGTCGACCGATCCGAAGCGGCGGGCGTTCTGCTCTCAGCCAAGCCGGTCGCGCCTGCGAGGGTGCGGGCGACAGGATCGACACATGCAGCCGGTCTTCGTTCTCGTGCACAGTCCGTCCGTGGGTCCCTCGACCTGGCACCCCGTGGCCGAACGCCTGGCAGCGGCGGGATACCAGGTGCGGGTCCCGTCGCTGCTGCACATAGGCGCTGGCGCTCCGCCATTCTGGCCCCGTGTCGCCGATGCCGTCCGCGACGACCTCCGGCAGGTCCCGGACGGCAGCCCCGTCACCTTGGTGGCACACAGCAACGCAGGCTTGTTCCTTCCGACGATCCGCTCGGGCCTCGACCATCCGGTGACCAGCTCGATCTTCGTCGACGCCGCGCTACCGGCCCGGCACGGACCGACCCCGGTCGTCCCACCCGAGTTGCTGGAGTTCCTCCGCCCGATGGCCGTGAACGGCAGGCTGCCACGCTGGACCGACTGGTGGGACGAGGCGGACATCGCTCCCCTGTTCCCCGATCCGGTGATCCGGCAGACCGTCACCGAAGAGCAGCCCACCCTGCCGCTGTCCTACTACGAGCAGCACATCCCGGCCTCCGGCGGCTGGGACGACCACCCCTGCTCCTACCTGCTGTTCGGCCCTCCCTATGACGACCTCGCCGCCGAGGCACGCGAACGCGGCTGGCATGCGGCACACCTGCCCGGCGCGCACCTGCACCAGATCGTCGATCCCGCCGGCACGGCCCGCCACCTCGTCGAACTCGCCTAGGCGAGGCCCGGCTCGGTGGGCGGGGCGGCCGGTGGGGGGGTCGAGGCGCTGAGGGCTGCGCGGTGGGTGCGGGCCATGGCGAGCGTCTGGGTCGGGTCGGTCCGGCGGAGGACGAAGAGGGTGGCCAGGGCGAGCACGCTGGGCCCGGAGAGCATCGCGGCGAGCCATGGCTGGCCACCGAGTCCGACGAGGACCGCGCCGGTGAGCATGGAGACGGCGATCAGGAATCCGGAGGCCAGGCCCGCGAGGCCGAGCCGGTGGGCCCGGCGGGCGTCCGCCTCCTGCTGCTCCAGCCGTGCCAGCCGGTAGTGGTGTTCGCGCGCCAGCTGCGGCTCCAGCGCCCTGAGGGCGGCCTTGAGGTGATCGGCCGGGAGTTCGGCCCACCGGGCCGCGATCTCCAGGCTCGTGGGAGCCGGGCGGTCCGCTTCGATGTCAGAGGCCATGTGAACCCCCGTTCCGTTCGCCGCCTCGCGAGGGGTTGACGCGGGCTGCTGATTCGGCTGTTCCTGGGCCCCTGGCGGGCCCAGAGTGGTGAGGAGCCGGCAGTACGCGCCGGAGAGCCGCGCCGCGGCGAGCGCGGTTTCCCCGTCCGCCGCTGCGGCTTCGGGTTGCGCCCGGGAGCGGTGACTGGTGTGGGTCTGCCGCTCGGTGCCGGGGCCGGGGGTCGTCGGGCCGGGATTCCGGCCTTCGAACCAGGGTCTTTCGCTCTCACCGGGAAGCCCGGGAGTACCTCGAGTATCGCGCGGATTTCCGTACGGGGGGCGCTGCTGGCAGGCCTGCTGACCAGGTGTCACCGATTCGGCCCATCGTTTCTCACGATTCGCCCTCCGTCCGCCGCCGCGGCGCAGGGTCAGCAGGCGGGAGCAGAGACCGGTCGCCCCCAGTCCGCACGCCGCGACGGCGCCCAGTGTCTTCAACGTCCATGTGATGAGTGACATGGGTCCGTGCCCGCCTCTCCGTCGCCGCCCGCCTGGTCCGAAGCACAGGTTGACGCGTGAAACATGGCTCTCGGCAGCGGCGCGACGGGAGGACCGCCGACTCCGGCCAAGGCCCCACCCCCTCGGCGGACCATGCAGCAAGTGGAATTCATGAGGTTCATCCGGGGCATGACGAAAAGCGACAAGATTTCAACTCACGGGCACTGCCGGTGCGGCGAGGGCCGAGGCATGGCGGACCACCCGTCCGGGTCTTTCGAGGTCATCGGTGAGTCCCCGCGGACGGCCTGCACCAGCCGGTGCGCCTCGGTCTTGCTCACGCCCACCTCCTCGGCGATCTGCTGGAGTGTCGGGGTCTTCTCTGTCTGCTCCAGCAGTGTTCGCACGCGGGCGATGCGCTCCTGCCGGTCGGTGGCCTGTACGTCGTGGCGGCGACCACGGCCGGCGGCCCGGCCGGCGGCCCGCAGCAGCCGGTTGCCGTGGCCCACGGAGACGCGGAGGGCTGCGTTGACGTCGCGTCCGGAGAGGGCCTGGCCGCTGGCGAGCAGCTTCTCGGTTTCGTCTCGGGCTGCGCTGCCGACAGGCCGGCCCCGCTTGCCCGGGGTGTGACCCTCCGGCAGGGAGGCCCGGCGGGCCTCGACCTGATGCCGTGGAGTGACGCGGATGCTGGCGATGTCCTCTCCGGTGGCGTCCTTCGGGTGGGTGCCCTTGGGGAGGTAGCCCTGCGTGCGGTAGGCGCTGACGGTGGAGGTGGCCACGCCCAGGAGGGCGGCCACCTCACGGTCGTCGAGGAGGTCGTCGGGGTGCTCGCCGGCGGGCAGGGCCTGGATGGGCTGGCCGTCCAGGTAGGCGAGTGTCTGCTCCAGGTCGTAGACGAGGTACCGGCCCTGGACCAGGCTTTTGACGCGCTGGTGGAAGTTGGGGGCGTCGCGGCGCCTCCAGGTGCTCAGCGATACACCGGCGCGGTGGGCGATCTCGGCAGGGGTGATGACCTTCCGGCCGCGGGGGATCATGGTTCTCCTTGGCATCTGTTGGCGTCTCCCGGGCGGGAAGCTATTTTGGTAGCTACTGGGTCCGTGGTGTGCGTCACTGGGCGCGCCTTCTCGGATTTGGTTTGGTGAAAAGGGGCCGGAGGATGTGCCGGGCTACTTCGGTAGCTCTTCCTCGGCCCCTTTGCCGTGTCCGGGCCACTCCTGTGTGGGGCGACCGCGGTGTTCTCCTCCTCCCGGTCGTCCGGGTAGCTGTTGTATGGCCCTGCGAGGTCGGCGTGTGCCATGGCCGGAATAGGACTGAGGCCCCCGAAGGGGCGACCTTCCCCGTGCACGCCCGCCGGGGTGGCCTTCCACTCGGCCTTGCAACACCGGCAGTATCGCAAGGCTTTGCCCACCGGCGGCAAGTTCCTTGCCGGTCTCCGTTGGGGTGCTCGTCGAGCGCAGCGGGCCGGGACCGGCACGCCTCGGAGGGCGGTGCCAGCTGTGACGCGTGACTACGGGAGCGGAGGTAGGAGCGGCTCGCGGCGCGCCGCCGGTTGGGTGAAGGTACGGGCGACGCGGCGCGGTTCCGCTATTCCTGACCCATGACCACTTCTGGAAGCCGGCATTCCGGCACCGGGCGCAGACACCTCGCGGCCGCCCTGATGACCGTCGCGTCGCTGGGGCTCACGTTGATCCCCGGCGCTCCGGCCCTCGCCGCACCGCAGGACGCGCCGCAGGGCGGAGACCGGGTGGAGCAGCTCGGCGCAGCACAGCCCGCCGCAGGAACCAGCCCTGGCACCGCCGCCGCGCCCGCCTGGCCGGACAGCGGAGCCGGGGCCTCCACCGCGCGGCGGATGGCCGGGCTGCGTGGCGATCCCGCCCGGCTGCGCGACTTCCTCCGGCAGATGCCGAAGGGCGGGGATCTGCACACCCACCTGTCCGGGGCCGTGCCGACCGAGTCGCTGATCGAGCTCGCGGCCCGGGACGGGCTGTGCATCGACAAGACGATGACGGCCGTGCCGGCACCATGCGCCGACGGCGCGCGGCCCGCTCAGGACGCCGTGGACGACAGGGACTTCCGGCAGCAGGTGATCCGGGCCTGGTCGATGGAGGACTTCAAGGAGACCGACGAGGAGTCCGGGCACGACCACTTCTTCTCGGCCTTCGGCAAGTTCGGCGCCGTCACACACACGCACCGGGGCAGGCTGCTGGCCGCCGTCTCCCGGACCGCCGTCAAAAACAGCCAGTCCTATGTGGAGCCGCTGTTCACCCCGCGCGGCGGGGACCTGGCCGCGCTCGGCAAGGCCGTGGAGTGGAACCCCGACTTCGCGCAGATGCGGAAGACCCTCCTCGCGGGGGACGGCATGGACACCTACGTGGAGAAGGCGGCAAACGACACCGAGGGCTACCTCGGCGAGTACTACGACGAACTCGGCTGCGCCACCAGCGACCCCGAACCGGCCTGCGCCGTCGACCTCCGCTTCGTCTTCCAGGTGGGGCGTGCGTACGACCCGAAGTACGTCTTCACCCAGCTGCTCGCCGGTTTCCTGATGGCCGAGAACCACCCGTACTACGTCGGCGTCAATCTGGTCCAGCCGGAGGACGACCCCGTCGCCCTGCGCGACTACCGGCTCCACATGCGGATGATCCGCTATCTCCAGACCGTCTACCCGACCGCGCGTGTGACGCTGCACGCGGGTGAGCTCACCGAGAAGCTGGCCTCGGCCGAGGACCGGCGGTTCCATATCCGCGAGGCGGTCCGTACGGCGGGCGCCGAGCGCATCGGCCACGGGGTCTCGGTCATGAGCGAGGACCGCCCCGGGCAGCTGCTGCGCAGCATGGCCCGGCGGAAGGTCGCCGTCGAGGTGCCGCTGACCAGCAACTGCCAGATCCTCGAAGTCTGCGGCGCGGAGCATCCGCTGCGCCGCTATCTCGACGCGGACGTGCCGGTGGCCCTCGCAACCGACGACCAGGGCGTCTCGCGCACCGACATCACGGACGAGTACGAGCGGGCCGCCACCGAGCACCACATGAGCTACCGGGAGCTGCGGGCCAGTGCCCGCGCCTCGCTGGACCACGCCTTCGTGCAGGGCCACAGCCTGTGGCGGGGGCCTGGGGACTACCGGCCGGGGCGGGATTGCGTGGGCAGTGATCCCCGAGCGGGGGAGGCGACCTCACGCTGCCAGGCGATGATCGAGGAGAGCCCCAAGGCGGCCCTGCAGTGGAAGCTGGAGCAGGACCTCGCCGATTTCGAGGCGCGGCACGGCGTACGACGCTGAGCCCTGAGCTGAGCGGCGCCCCGGCCCCGTCCACGCGGGTGGACCGGGCCGGGGCGTGTGGCGTCCGCGCAGAGGCCTCTCAGCTCTCGGCGGGTGCGAGCCGGAGCGAGATGGAGTTGATGCAGTAGCGCTGGTCCGTCGGGGTGGGGTAGCCCTCGCCCTCGAAGACATGGCCCAGATGGGAGCCGCAGGACGCGCAGCGCACCTCGGTACGGGTCACGCCCATCGAGTTGTCCTCGATGAGCTCGACGGCCGAGGTGTCGGCCGGGTCGTAGAAGCTGGGCCAGCCGCAGTGGGATTCGAACTTGGTGTCGGAGCGGAAGAGCTCCACACCGCAGGCGCGGCAGTTGTAGACACCCGTCGTCCTGGTGTCCGTGTACTCGCCGCGGAACGGCGCCTCGGTGCCCGCCTCGCGCAGTACGCGGTACTCCTCCGGGGACAGCTCCGCGCGCCACTGCTCGTCCGGCTTGTCCTTCTCGTACGCCATGGCCATGCTCCTTCTTAGCTGGTCCGTCGCCTGCTGGTCCGTCGCCTGCTGGTCCGTCGCCTGCTGGTCAGCTGGTGCGTCGTCCCGCAACCGGGCCCGCTCGGTACCCGGCCCGCTCAGTCCGACAGGTGCTCCAGGATCCGCGGGCCCAGCTCGGTCACGTCGCCCGCCCCCATGGTCAGAACGAGATCCCCGGGCTTCGCCATTCCCGCGATCAGCTCCGGGGCCGCGTCCTTCGACGGCGCCAGGTGCACGTCCGCCCCCGCCGCGCGTGCCGCGTCGGTGATGACCGTGCTGGTGACCCCCGGGATCGGGTCCTCACGGGCCGGGTAGATGTCCAGTACGACGGACGCGTCCGCCAGCGCGAGCGCGTCGCCCATCTCGGTGCCCAGCTCCTGGGTGCGGCTGTACAGGTGCGGCTGGAAGAGAACCAGCACCCGGCCGTCCGCGGCGCCGCCCCTGATGGCTTCGAGGTCGGCCGTCATCTCCGTCGGGTGGTGGGCGTAGGAGTCGATGACCCGGACGCCGCCGGCCTCGCCCTTGGGCTGGAGCCGTCGGTTCACCCCGGTGTACGCGCCCAGCGCCTCGGCGAGCCCGGCGGACGGGATGCCCAGCGCGGTGCCCGCGGTGAGGGCGGCGACCGCGTTGTGGGCGTAGTGGCTGCCCGGTACGGAGACGGCGAACGTCAGCTCGCGGCCGTCCAGTGAGACCGTGACCTCGCTGGTGAGCCCGATGGGGGTGACCCTCAGCACGCGGACGTCGGCGTCGGCCGCCTCGCCGTACGTACGCACGCGGGGGCCGCCCGCGGCGCGCACCCGCCGGGTCAGCTCGCGGGCACCGGGGTTGTCGGCGGAGACGACGAGCGTGCCGCCCTCCCGCACCCGGCCGACGAAGGTCTCGAAGGAGTCGTAGATCTCCTCCAGCGAGGCGTAGTTGGCGTGGTGGTCCAGCTCGACGTTGAGGATGATGGCGACCTCGGGCGCGTACTTGTGGAAGCTCCGGTCGCTTTCATCCGCCTCCGCCACGAAGATCTCGCCCGTGTCGTGGTCGGCGTTCGAGCCGGGGACGTCCAGGTCGCCGCCGATCGCGTACGACGGGGCGAGGCCCAGTGCGCGGAGGCTGACGGCGAGCATCGAGGTGGTGGTGGTCTTGCCGTGGGTGCCCGCGACGGCCAGCGCCCGGTGGTCCGCCATCACGGCGGCCAGCGCGTCCGAGCGGTGCACCACGGGGATGCCGCGCCCGGTGGCCGCGGCCAGCTCCGGGTTGTCGGCACGGATGGCGCTGGAGACGACGACGCAGCTGGCGTCCTCGGCCAGATGCGAGGCGTCGTGCCCGAGGTGCACGGTGGCGCCCCGCTCGCGCAGGGCCAGCACGCTCTCGGACTCCCGTGAATCGCTTCCCGCGACCCGGGCGCCGCGCTGGGCGAGGATCTTGGCGATCCCCGACATTCCGGCGCCGCCGATGCCGATGAAGTGCGGACGTTCCATGGCGGGCGGCACGGCTGTCATCGCGGAGGACTCCCAGATCGTCACTGTGTGCGGGCGCGGCGGCTCGCGCCGCGTCCAGCCTATCGGCCGGTCGGCGGGCCCCGGGCCAGGGCGTGTTTGAGAAGTAGCGCCGACCGCCTCCGGGCGCTCGGCGCTACTTCTCAAACACGCTCTACTGCCGCGTCAGGCAGGGTTCACCCGGTAGCGAGGCGTCCTGCTGCGGTCAGCGGCAAGGCGCCCGATCGGCCTCGTGGCGGGCCTGCTCGGCCGGTCGGGCAACGCGGCCGAGGGCCGTGCCCGGACGGCGAGCGGGGCGGCGGGCCCTGCCTGGCGCGGCACTGAGAGCTACTCCGAGTGGGCGAAGAGCTTCAGCACCGGGACGCCGACCCGGTGGCGGGCCCGTGAGGCCCAGTCCCGGTGGAAGAACTCCTCCACCAGGTGCGGGGCGGTCAGGACGACGACCTCGTCCGCTTCGGTCTGGGAGACGATCGAGGTCAGCAGGTCGAGGGGGTGTTTCTCGACGATCTGGCCGACCGCCTCCACACCCGCTTCCCGCAGGGACTTCAGCGAGTGCTCCAGCGCCAGCCGTGCGGGCTGCCGGTCCTCGCCGCCCTCCGGTTCCTCGATCTCGTGGACGGCCTCCTCCAGTTCGCCCAGCACCACGTCGTCCAGCGCGCGCAGCAGCCGGTCCTGGTCGCCGCGCGGCTGCATCAGCACGACGAACGAGACCGGTTCGTCCCCGTGCAGGGTGGTGACGAGCTCCACGTCGGCGGACACCAGCGGCTTCTCGATCATCAACACGGTCGTGAACACGACAGGTGCCCTTCTCTATGCGAGGCCCTCGGACCCCGACAGAAACCATTCTGCCCCGCGAACGCACGGGACTGCGCTCTTCTCAGTCTGCCCGATCAAGGCTAAGCGGAATCAGCTATTCCGCCGTACCGGCCTCCGCCGACGCCGCACCGGGCCTTCGGTAACGGGTGAAGAGGAAGCCGTCCTCCTCCAGCACCGACTCCAGGACGAATTCTGCGGGCACCTCGGACTCCGGACCATGCATCACCCGCGCCGCCGTACCGAGCGCCACCCGCGGCGCCACCGCCAGGCACAACTCGTCGAGCGCCCCGGCCGCCGCCAACTGGCTCAGAAGCCGGGGGCCGCCCTCGGTCAGCTGCCGGGTCAGACCGCGCTCGGCCAGCACGGACGGCACCCGGGCGGCGTCCACCCGGGCACTCTCACCCGCCACCAGCACCTCGGCGCCCGCGGCGCGCGCCGCCCGTACCCGCTCGACCGGGGCCGCAGCCCCGGTGAGGATCAGCGTCGGTACCTGCGGGGCGGTGAACAGCCGCGCCGAGAAGTCCAGCTCCAGTCCCGCGCTCACCACCGCGATGGCCGGTGCCGGGCCCTGGCCCGCCGCTGCCCGGAGGGCGGCGAACGCCTCCCGCGCACGGGCCGGACGGTACCCCTCGTGTCGCACCGTTTCCGCGCCCACGATCACCACGTCGGCGAGCCCGCGCAGCACCCCGAAGATCCGCATGTCCGCCGGTGAGGACAGCGGCTGGGAGCGGCCGCCGTGGTGGGCCGCGCCGTCCAGCGAGCTGACCATGTTCGCGCGCAGCCAGGGACGGGCAACGGCGGGGTAGGCATAGGCAGCCGCGAGCCGGTCGAGGCTCCACTCGCCGCCGGACCCGGCAGTCTGCCCCGCAGCGGCGGACACTCCGGTCGCAGCGGGAACGGCGGGCGCGGCAGGCGCCGTGGGCACGGCGGGCTGGCCGGACGGGAACAGGCGTCGCATAGGCCGCAGTGTGGCATGCCGCACGGGCGCACACCCGCGCATTAAGAGCCCCTGACAGAATGGGCGGTCGATCAGCTTGCGGCGTCTGGTGCGTGCGCTCGCAAGGCGGAGGATCGTCCTCGTACTGGGCGTACATGGACGACTCCGACAACGCGGCGAGCGCGCGTGCCAGACGTCGCAAGCCGACCGCCCATTCTGTCAGGGGCTCTGAGGCCTCGCCCCAGCAGGACGCCGCGAGCCCGCGCCCTGTCGCGGGGGAGGTCGTCAAGGCGCCGTAGCATGAGTGGTGTGTCCACCACCGCCCCCCGTGCAGCCGAGTCCATACCCTCATCCCCGCTCTCCCTGTGCGCCCGCGCGCCGCGGGTGCCCGCGGGACGGCTGGTAGCCGAGATGGTGCCGCCGCCGCGCTTCGACTCGGTGCGTTTCGACACATACATACCCGACCCGGGCCAGCCCAGCCAGCAGGCGGCCGTCCAGGCGCTGACCGCCTTCGGTACGGGGCTCGACGGTGCCCCGCAGGCCGGCCGCGGCCGGAAGCGCTGGTTCCGGCGGGAGCGCGGGCGGGGTACCGCGCACCAGGGCGAAAGCCCCCGCGGCATCTACCTCGACGGCGGATACGGCGTCGGCAAGACCCACCTGCTCGCCTCCGTCTGGCACGCGGCGCCCGCCCCTCCGGAGCGGAAGGCGTTCGGCACCTTCGTGGAGCTGACGAACCTGGTCGGTGCCCTCGGCTTCCAGCAGACCGTGGACACTCTGAGCGGCCACGCCCTGCTGTGCATAGACGAGTTCGAGCTGGACGACCCGGGCGACACGGTGCTGGTCTCCTCGCTGCTCAGCAGACTTGTCGAGGAGGGCGTGGCACTGGCGGCCACGTCCAACACGCTGCCCGGCAGACTCGGCGAGGGCCGCTTCGCCGCCACCGACTTCCTGCGCGAGATACAGGGCCTCTCCGCCCATTTCACGCCGCTGCGCATCGACGGCGAGGACTTCCGGCACCGGGGCATGCCGGAGGCGCCGGAGCCGAGCGGCGACGAGGAGACCGTACGGGCCGCCCGCCGGACGCCCGGCGCCACGCTCGACGCCTTCCCCGCACTGCTGACCCATCTCGCCCAGGTCCATCCCAGCCGTTACGGGGCCATGTGCGAGGGGCTGGCGGCCGTCTGCCTCACCGGTGTGCGTCCGGTGCCCGACGAGGCGACGGCGCTGCGCCTCGTGGTGCTCGCCGACCGGCTCTACGACCGTGAGGTGCCGCTCCTCGCGTCCGGGGTGCCGTTCGACCAGCTCTTCAGCGAGGAGATGCTGCGCGGCGGTTACCGGAAGAAGTACTTCCGGGCGATCTCCCGGCTGACCGCTCTCGCCCGTGACGGAGAGCGGCTGACGCGAGCCGCGTAGGCGGAGGCGGGCCGGCTGGAGACCGGAGCCCCAGACGCTCTCCTGGCGGGCAATCGTGTCGTGCCTAGTGCTGCGGGGACGGTTCGCGTGGTAGACACACGTACTCAGTTCGTCCTGTCCGCCAACAGGGAGAGTGAACGATGGCCACGACACGTCGGCAGATCCTCGCAGGAACCGGTGCACTGGGGGCGGGTATCGCCTTCGCCGGGAGCATTCCAGATGTCTTCGCGGGTACGGCCCACGCCCAGGGGACGGGCGGAGGGAGCGGCTACGGCCCTCTCCTCCCGGACCCGGACGGGCTGCTCGACCTGCCCAGGGGCTTCCGGTACAAGGTGCTCTCCCGCGAGGGCGACGCGATGCGCTCGGGCGAGGGCCCGGTGCCCAGCAACCCCGACGGCATGGCCGCCTTCGGGGACAGCCGCCGCCACAACTCGCTCTGGCTGGTGCGCAACCACGAGAACCGGATGGACTCGAGAGCACCCGTCCCCGCCGTCGAGGGACTCACCTACGACCCCCGCGCCGAGGGCGGCTGCACGGTGCTGGAGCTGGACCGGCACCACGGCGTACGCACGGAACGCGTCGGCATCGCCGGCACCTCCACCAACTGCGCGGGCGGGCACACCCCCTGGGGCACTTGGCTGACCTGCGAGGAGACCGAGTACAAGGCCGGTGAGGAGGGTTACGCCAAGGACCACGGCTTCATCTTCGAAGTCGGCTTCCGCAAGGAGCACCGCACCGTCCCCGAGCCGCTCACCGCGATGGGCCGATTCCAGCACGAGGCCGTCGCGATCGATCCGTCCAACGGCATCGTCTACGAGACCGAGGACGCCTTCGAGGCGCCGTTCGGGCTCTTCTACCGCTTTCTTCCGCGGCGCCCGCTCCGCGGCTTCGACTCGCTGCGCGCCGGTGGCGTGCTGGAGGCCATGCGGGTGCCGGAGGTACCGGACCTGTCGGTGGTGACGGAGCCCGGCACCACCTTCGACGGCATCGAGTGGGTCGAGGTGCCGGATCCACTGGCCGCGGAGACGCCCATCCGCCATCAGGACTTCGGCCTCAAGGGCGCCACCCACGCCCAGAAGCTGGAGGGCTGCTACTGGGGCGGGCGCTCCGTCTACTTCGTCTCCAGCTTCGCCAAGAGCGCGGAAGGCTCCGGCGGGGACCACTACGGGCAGATCTGGCGCTACGACCCGGAGGACAACAGCCTCACGCTGGTCGTCATCTTCGGTCCGGAGAGCGACCTGGACATGCCGGGCGAGGAGCCGGACAACATCGCTCTGGCACCGAGCGGCGGTCTGATGGTCTGCGAGGACGGCGCGGGAGTCCAGCATGTCTACGGCCTGACCAGGCGCGGCACGGTCTATCCGATGGCGCGGGGCAGGCAGAACATCGGCACGCCCGAGGAGCCGGAGTGGGGCGAGTTCGCGGGCGTCACCTTCTCGCCGGGCGGCCAGACGATGTTCGTCAACTGCTACACCCCCGGCACGACGTTCGCGGTCACCGGCCCCTGGCGGCACTGAGAGTTTGTCGGGCAGCCCCCTGACCCGCCCGCCCCCTCGGGCGGGCGGGTCAGACTCGCCGGGGCAGTTGCCACACCTCTTCGAGGGCGGCGTCCGTGAGCACGGCGGCGGGCGCCCCCTCGCCGACAAGACGGCCGTCCTGAAGGAGCAGGCAGTGGTCCGCTCGGCGCGCCGCCGCCAGATCGTGGGTCGCCTGGACGACCGTGACGCCCTCTGACTTCACCTCTCCGATCACCTGGGCGATCCGGCGCTGTGCCGCCAGGTCGAGGCCGGTGGTGGGTTCGTCGAGGAGGATCAGGCCCGCTTCCTGCGCCAGGCCCTGGGCGACCAGGACGCGTTGGCGCTGGCCGCCGGAGAGTTCGCCGAGCTGCCGTCCGGCGAGGTCGCGCACGCCGAGCCGTTCCATGCTCGTGTCGACGACCGACCAGTCGCGCGCCGACAGCCGCTTCCACAGGCCGAGACGGTCCCAGCGCCCCATCGCGACGGTGTCCCGCGCCGTCAGCGGCAGGACGTCGGAGACCGCGCTGCGCTGCACGACGAAGGCGGGCCGCGCGGCGCTGCCCATGCCGGTTCCCATGCCGCAGCCGGTGCCCATGCCGGCGCCGTGCTGGACCGTCCCCGCTGTCGTCGGCGTCACACCGGCGATCACGCCGAGCAGTGTGGACTTCCCGGAGCCGTTCGGGCCGACGACCACCGTGTCCGCCAACGCCGGTATGGCGCCGTGGAATTGGTGCAGGACCCGTCGCGAGCCGTAGCCCGCGGATACCCCGCGGAGCGTGATTGCCGAAGCCTCTGGAGTGTCCACCACTCAACCCTTCATTGAATTGATAATCGTTTTCATTATAGGGTCGGCCGCATGGAGTGGTTGGTCGGTCCTCTTGAAGTGACCTTTGTGCAGCGGGCCCTGTGGGGCGGCATCCTCGTGTCGCTGATCTGCGCCCTCGCGGGCACCTGGGTGGTCCTCCGGGGCATGGCGTTCCTCGGCGACGCCATGTCGCACGGCATGCTGCCCGGTGTCGCGACCGCCTCGCTCCTCGGCGGCAATCTGCTGCTCGGCGCGGCGGTCAGCGCGGGGGTGATGGCCCTCGGCGTCACTGTGCTGGGCCGGTCGCCGCGGTTGTCCCAGGACACCAGCATCGGACTGCTGTTCGTCGGCATGCTGTCGCTGGGCGTGATCATCGTCTCGCGCTCCCAGTCCTTCGCCGTGGATCTGACCGGGTTCCTCTTCGGAGACGTCCTCGCGGTCCGGGAGCGCGATCTCATCCTGCTCGCCGTCGCGCTGGGCGTCGCCCTGGCCGTCTCCGTCGTCGGCTACCGGCCCTTCGTCGCCCTGGCCTTCGACGAACGCAAGGCCCACACCCTGGGCCTGCGCCCCCGGGCCGCCCATGCCGCGCTGCTGGGGCTGCTGACCCTCGCCCTGGTGGCCTCGTTCCACATCGTCGGGACGCTGCTGGTCTTCGGCCTGCTCATCGCACCGCCGGCCGCCGCCCTCCACTGGGCGCGGCGCATCCCGGCGGTGATGGCCGGAGCCGCGCTCCTCGGCATGACGGCGACCTTCTTCGGCCTGCTCCTGTCCTGGCATCTGAGCACCGCCGCAGGCGCGACGATCGCCGCCGTCGCGGTCGTGCAGTTCCTGCTCTCCACCCTCGCCGCCCGGCTTCACCACCGGGCACGCGCCCCACGGGCCGCGCCCGCGATCGACACCCGCATGGAATGCGAGCACTCATCATGACTCCCCCATCGACCCGCCCGTCCGCCGCCTTGTCCGCCCTGCTCGCCGTGGCGGCACTGCTGACGGCCTGCCAGTCCGGCTCCGACGCCGGCTCGGACACCCACTCCGGCGCCGATGCCGCCGAGAAGTCCCCCTCTGCCCAGCCCCACGGATATGTCGAAGGGGCGGAGGAGGCCGCGGAGCAGCAGTCGCGCCTGGTGATGGCGGACGCGGGCTCCGGATCGGTCCGGATACTCGACCTCACCACCGGCGACACCACTCCCGCCGGGAAGACTCCGGACGCCCAGGGCATCACCACCGACGGGCGGTTCGCCTTCATCGGCACCGGCTCGGAGGCGAGCGTCGTCGACAGCGGCACGTGGACGGTCCCGCACGGCGACCACGTGCACTACTACCGGGCGAAGATCCGCGACGTCGGCACCGTACCCGGGAAGGCCCCGCTGGCGGTCCACAGCGACAAGGCGGTCACGGCGGTCTCCGCCGCCGACGGCACCGCCCGTCTCTACGACCGGACGAAGCTGGAGGACGGCTCCGTCGGCAAGGCCCGGAAGATACCGGGCAAGGCCGAAGCGGGGGCTGTCATGCCGTACGAGGAGCACCTTCTCGTGCCCGTGCCCGTGCCGGGTGACGGCGGCAAGGCCGTCGTGGAGGTGCGCGACCGGGACGGCGGCCGGGTGGAGCGGCTCCGCACGCCGTGCCCTGAGATCCGGGGAGCGGCGGTAACCCGCAGGGGTGTCGTCTACGCGTGCGCGGACGGCGCCCTGCTGGTCACCGAGGCGAAGGGCGGCTTCGACAGCGAGAAGATCGCCTACGACGCACAGGTGGACGCCGAAGAGCGGGCCCACACCTTCCAGCACCGGCCGGGCAGCACGACCCTGGCCGCCCGGGCGGGCGACGACGGCACCTGGCTGCTCGACGTCACGGAGCGGACCTGGAAGAGGGTGGACACCGGGCCGGCCCTCGCCGTGAACACCGCGGGTGAGGGTGCGCCGCTCCTCGCACTCGACGACAAGGGCGTGCTGCGGGCGTACGACACCGGCACCGGCAAGGTGACCGCGCGTGTCGAGCTGATGTCGCCGCCCGGCGGCAAGGACGCGGGGGCGGGGGTGCCGGGGGCGTCCATCGAGATCGACACCAGTCGCGCCTATCTCAACGACGCGGCGGGCAAGAAGGTCTACGAGATCGACTACAACGATGATCTGCGGCTGGCCCGCACCTTCCCGCTCGACTTCGCCCCCACGCACATGGTGGAGACCGGGCGATGAGGGCCGCACGCACGGCGGGCGCACGCACGGCAGCCGCACGCACGGCAGCCGCACGCACGGCGGGCGCCGCCCTGGTCTGCGCGCTGGTGGCGGGGCTGACCACCAGCTGTACGGGCAGCGCGGGCGACCGGCCCGCCATTGTCGTCACCACGAACATCCTCGGCGACGTCACCCGCAACGTCGTGGGCGACCAGGCCGACGTCACCGTCCTGATGAAGGCGAACGCCGACCCGCACTCCTTCGGCGTCTCGGCCAGGCAGGCGGCGGAGATCGAGCAGGCCGACCTTGTCGTCTACAACGGCCTCGGGCTGGAGGAGAACGTCCTGCGCCATGTCGACGCGGCCGAGAGCTCCGGCGTTCCGACCGTCGCCGTCGGGGAGCGGACCGATCCCCTTCCGTACGCGTCGGGCGGTACGAAGGGCGAGCCCGATCCGCACTTCTGGACCGACCCGCAGCGCGTCGAGGCAGCGGCGGAACTGCTCGGCGAGGAGGTGGCGAAGCACGTCGACGGCGTCGACAAGAAAGCCGTCAAGGCGCACGCGGCGGCCTACGGAAAGAAACTGGACGGACTGCATTCGTGGATGCGGAAACGCTTCGGTGAAATACCGGAGGAAGAACGCAACCTGGTGACGAACCACCATGTGTTCGGTTACCTGGCCGAGCGGTACCACTTCCGTGTGATCGGCGCCGTCATTCCCAGCGGTACGACCCTTGCCTCCCCGAGCGCCGCCGACCTGGAGTCGCTGAGCTCCGCGATCGAGAAGGCCCGCACCCCTGCCATATTCGTCGACTCCTCACAGCCGGACCGGCTGGCCAAGGTACTCAAGGAGGAAAGCGATCTGGAGGTGCGGGTGATCCCGCTCTTCTCCGAATCCCTCACCCCCAAGGGCGAGGGGGCCGCCACCTATCTGCAGATGATGCGGGCCAACACCAAGGCGATCGCGGACGGACTGAAAACACTGAAGAACCCGTAGCAAGCACGGCCGAAGGCGGCAATCCGCGCGCCTCACCTCGCCACTGCCCCTGCCACTGCCACACCGGCAGCGGCCCTCAGAAAGGAACCCCGGAATGAACCGCGCCACCCGCAGGAGAAAGCTGAGCGGCATAGCCGCGATCCTGGCCTCCTCCGTCGTCCTCACCGCCTGCGGCGGCGAAGACGAGGACTCCGCCTCGGACAAGAGCAGCGCCAAGCCGGCCGCCAAGGTCGCGGAGCCCCTCGTCGCCACCTACGACGGCGGTCTCTACATACTCGATGGCAAAACCCTCAAGGTCGCCGAGGACATACCTCTCGAAGGCTTCAACCGGGTGAATCCCGCAGGTGACGACCGCCATGTGATGGTCTCCACCTCGACCGGATTCCGGGTCCTGGACGCCGCGGGAAAGAAACTCACCAAGGTGGAGTTCAAGGGTGCCAAGCCCGGCCATGTCGTGCGCCACGCGGGAAAGACCGTCCTCTTCTCGGACGGCACCGGAGAGGTGACTCTCTTCGACCCCCAGGACCTCGGTGACGGAAAGCCGAAGAGCGAAAACTTCGCCGGTCCCCCCCATCACGGAGTCGCCATCGAGTTGGAGAACGGCGAACTGGTCACCACTCTCGGGAACGAGGAGAAGGGGGTCGGCATCCGCGTCCTGGGCAAGGACCGCAAGAAGGAGATCGCCCGCGACGAGAAGTGCCCCGGCGTCCACGGTGAAGCCACCGCACAGGACGAGGCCGTCGTCATCGGCTGCGAGAACGGCGCCCTGATCTACCAGGACGGCTCCATCACCAAGGTGAAGAGCCCCACGGAGTACGGCCGGATCGGCAATCAGGCGGGCACCGACGCCTCCCCGATCGTGCTGGGCGACTACAAGAAGGACGCGGACGCCGAGCTGGAGCGGCCGGAGCAGATCTCCCTCATCAACACCGAGACCGGCAAACTCAAGCTCGTCGACCTGGGCACCAGCTACACCTTCCGCTCACTCGCGCGCGGCCCGCACGGCGAGGCCCTGGTGCTGGGCACCGACGGGAAGATCCATGTCATCGACCCGGAGACCGGCAAGACCGAGGACACCATCCCCGTCATGGACAAGTGGCAGGAGCCGCTGGACTGGCAGCAGCCCCGCCCGGCGATCTTCGTACGCGACCACACCGCGTACGTCTCCGACCCCTCGACGAAGAAGCTCCACGCCATCGACATCGAATCCGGGAAGCAGCTCAGCGAGGTGACGCTGCCCGAGTCGCCCAACGAACTGACCGGCGTGCAGGACTGAACCGGCCTTCCCCCACCGCCTTGGAGGCTGAATGACCGACGCGACGACACCTGACGACTTCCACACCTTCCACGACCGCACCTTCTACGACCGCACCGCCGAGTTCGTGGCGACTCTGCTCCCGGCGGCCTGGGCCGCACTCGGCCCGGCGCTCAGCCGCGCACTCGACGGCCTCGACACCTCCACGGGACCCGTGGTGGACGTCGGAGCCGGAAGCGGAGAGAGCACGGCCGCCCTCGCCCGTGCACTGCCCGACGCCGAGATCCTCGCGGTGGAACCGCATCCCGCGCTGCGCACGGCCCTGGTGGCCCGGATCGCCGGAGACGCGGACCTCGCCGGACGCGTCACGGTGCTCGGTACCGACGTGCTGTCCGCCGCGCTGCCCGAACGCATCTCCGGGCTGGTGGCCATGAACGTGATCGGGCACCTGCCGCCGGGCGAGCGCAGGGCGCTGTGGGGGATCCTGGCCGCGAAGCTGCACGCGGGCGGCCTGGCGGTGCTCAATCTCTACCCGCCCACCCGGCCGGAATCCGTACCCGCCGCGGCGATGGGCGAGGTGACCCTCGGACGCCGCGGCTACACCGGCACCGCGGCAGCCGAACCGGCCGGTGAGGAGGCGGTGACCTGGCACATGACCTACCGCACGACGGAGGACGGCAGGCTCGTCGACGAGTTCACCGCCTCGGACCTGTGGTACGTCTTCACGCCAGAGCGGCTGGCGGCCGAACTGGCCGGCCACGGGCTGCGCGTCACCGCCGGTGACTCCGCTCACGGACTCCAGCTGATCACCCGCTGACTCCCCGCGCGACTGCCGGGGATGCGGGGTGAGCCGCGCGGGCGGGGGCCGCAGCTGAGGGAAGCTGCGGCCCCCGCCCCTGTCACCGGCGGCGCGGGACCAGCAGACAGGCCGCACCCGCCGCCAGCGCCGCCGCCAGCACGGCGGCGGTGAACGGCAGCCATGGCACCGGTACCTCCCCGTCGTGCGAGGCGGTCACCAGCCCGCGCACCGCCGCGTTCGCGGGCGAGACCCCGACGACCAGCACCAGCAGCACGGTCGGCAGCATCGCGGAGATCGCCCAGCCGGGGCTGCGCAGGAACGGCCGGTTGCACAGGGCGCCGACCGCCGTGCCGAAGAGTGCGCAGGTGAGCGCCGTCAGCAAACCCGCGGCCGCCGCGAGGGGCAGCGGCACGGCGGTCCGGCCGTCGCCGGTGTGCGGATCGCTGATCATCGTCACCACGAGCGTCCCGGCACAGCCGAGCACCGTGGCCGCCACCAGCGCCGCCAGCAGGCTCGACAGGTGCGTACGGCCGGGCCCGGCGGCTGCAGCGGCGCAGTGGCGTGCTGCCTCCGGTTCACCGGTCACGCAGATGCGCACCAGCCACGCGGTCACCGGCAGCAGCACGGCGGCGGCGTAGCCCAGCGAGTCCAGCAGCGGCTGGCCCTGCTGGACACCGACAGCCACCAAAACCGCGTACAGCAGCAGCGGCGGCAGCCAGCGCTGCGAGCGCAGCAGCAGAGCGAGCTGGTAGCGGACCAGGGCGTTCATGAATGCGGGCCGCCTTCCGTGGCACTGCCACGAGCCGGATCGGGGCCGGGAGCCGGTTCGACTGCGTGAATGTGCCAGGGCGGACGGGCCGCCAGCAGAGCACGCAGCAGCGCGTCGGAGTACGGCGCGGCGACGGTCAGCCGCAGCGTACCGCCGGGACCCGGCGTGCTGCCCGGCCCGCCGGGGAGGCCAGCGGGCAGCCCGGCGGGCAGCGACGCACCGGCCGGGCCGGACACCGTCACCACGGCGGACGGGCCCAACGGGACGGGCTCCGTGCCCTCGCCGCACCCCGGTCCGTTCAGGGCCGACGCCTCCACCCGGCCGCCCGCCACCCGCAACAGCCCGTGTGCTGCGCCCGCCAGCCGCCGGGGATCGTGGTCGACGAAGACCACGGTGCCGCCCGCAGCGACCCGTTCGGCCACGGCACGGTCCAGCTCCGCGCGGGCGGCGGAGTCGAGCCCCGTCCACGCCTCGTCCAGGACGAGCAGCTCCGGTTCGGCGAGCAGGGCCTGGGCGACGGCGACCTTCTGGCTGCCGCCCTTGGACAGGTCGGTCATCGGCGTCCGGGCATAGCCGCCCGCGCCCAGCCGCTCCAGCCACTCCTCGGCCGCCCGCTTCGCCGCGCCCCGGCGCAGCCCCTGCACCCGCGCCAGATGCGTCAGATAACCGGCCGCGCTGAACGGCAGGGCTGCCGGAAACCGCTCCGGCACGTACGCCGCAGGCCGGGGGCGCCCGGTGATCCGGCCCGCGGAGGGGGCGTCGATACCGGCGAGGAGCCGCAGCAGCGTGGACTTGCCGGTGCCGTTCCCGCCCACCACCCGCAGCAGCGCGGCGCCGGGCAGTTCGACGTCCACGCCCCGCAACACCCAGGGTCCGCGCGGGCCGTAGCGGCGGCCGACATCCCGGAGTCTCATCGCTCGATCCTAAGGGCCTGTCCGCCTCGGGCAAGGTTCCCTCCGGCTGGCAGACTTGCCAGGTGAACGAGACCGGTCCGACCTCCGCCCACGCCGCGCCCGCACCTGACCCCGGCCCCGACCCCGACCCCGGAGGCAGGGACGGGGACGCACCCGCACGCACCCTGTACGTACTGCCGCTTGTCGTCCGGATCGAGCGGGCCGCACCCCCGGCCCGTACGGACGCGCTGGAGACGGCCGCCCGCGCCGTGCTGACGCTGCTCGCCGATCCGCGCACGGCAGCAGCCGACGGCGAGTGGTGCGAGCGGGTGCGGGTCTGGGAGGAGCGCGGCATCCGCAAGGTGGTGCGGCGGGCGCGGGGCGCCGAGTGGCGCCGGGCCGAGGCGCTGCCCGGCCTCACGGTCACGGGACGCGGCGCCGAGGTGCGGGTGTTCCCGCCCGTGCCGCTGGACGCCTGGCCGAAGGATCTGGCGCGGCTCCAGGTGTCCGGCACCGAGTTGGCCGATCCGGAACCGGGCCCCGGCCCGGCCCCTCGCTCGGAGACCGCCCCGGAGACCGCCCCGGTGCCGGTGCTGTGGCTGAACCCGGAGCTGGAGATGTCCGCGGGAAAGGCCATGGCGCAGGCCGGACACGGGGCCCAGTGCGCATGGTGGGCGCTGGATCCAGGGGCACGCGCCGACTGGCTCAGGGCGGGGTTCCCGCTCTCGGTGCGTGCGGCGGAATCGGCCGAACGGTGGGCACGGCTCACCGGATCGGGGCTGCCCCTCGTCCAGGACGCGGGCTTCACCGAGATCGCCCCGGGCACCTGCACCGTCGTCGCGGACCATCCCGCCCTGCGCCGCTGAGCCTGGCGCCGCGCGGCCGTCCACCGTGTGGATATGTCCTGGCGCTCCGGGGCGACTCCGGGTAGAACGCAGACATGTGGGTGCTCTTCCTTCTCGCCGCCTGGGCGGCCGCGTTCGCGGCCTGCGGGCGGCTGTGCCATGCGGCGCTGACCGTGACCGCTGCGGCTGCCGCCGCTCCGCCGCCCGCCGTGGCGGGCCAGGCCGCCACCGGCCGGCGGCTGACCCTCTACGAGACCGCGTTCCTCTCCGGCGGCCCGCACCGCCTCGCGGACCTCACCCTGGTGTCGATGTCACGGGACCGCCGGCTGCTGCTCGCGCACACCGGCTGGGCCACTGTCGTCGATCACCGCGGCCGCGACGACATGGAACGTACGGTGATCAGCGCGGTCGGTCCCGGCGGCCAGTCCCCCGTGCCGCCGGTGCGGTCGGCGGTCGCCACCGCCGACTCCGTGCGCACGCTGGCTGACCGGCTGACCGCCGCCGGGCTCGCCGTACCCGGTGAGATACGTGCGCACCTCGCCGCCGCGATCCGGCAACTGCGCGGTACGGCGGTGCTGGTGCCGGTGACCGGCCTGGTGGCGTTGCTGCTGCTGGAGGACGGCCAGAGCTCCGGCACGGTGGCCCTCTGGTTCGCGCTCCCGCTGGTGCTCGTCCTCGGGGCGCTGGTCATCGCGCGCTACGAGGTGCGGGAGTACACCCGCTGGGCCTCGCCCGCCGGCCTGCGGCAGCTGCCCCGGGCGGGCACTGCCTCCGGTGGCACCGGTACCAGCACCGGCACTGCCGCGCCGGTACGGGACGGCCGTGCGGAACTGACCGCACTGGCCGTCCACGGCCCCGCCGTGCTCGCCGAGCCGGAGCTGCGCGCCGCGCTCGGCGGCGGCCGGGCACCGCTCCGCCCGCTGTGGCACCGCTGACCGCCGCGCGGCCAGCACGCGGCCGGTGGGCCCGCGTGCCCCGGCACGCGCCCTCGCCGCGTTGTGAACACCACGCACAAGGCCCCGCTCACCGATCCGGCACGGCCCGCGACGCCGCGGTGACACGAGCCTCCTGCGTGGCGGGCCGGCCCGCGATCCGGGAAGCACGCCCCGGGGGAGTCCGGTCCCGGGCTCCCCCGCCGCAGGCAGGCGACGGCTCGCGAGGCGCGAGCACCCCCGCTCGTACTCCGCCGCACTCGCGCGGGGCGACCGCGGCGAGACCGCGTCAGGCCAGCCCGGCGACCAGTTCGGCGACGGCCTTGCGCCTGCCGGTGTAGAACGGCACCTCCTCGCGGACGTACAACCGGGCCTCGGAGGCCCGCAGCAGACGCATGAGGTCGACGATCCGGTGCAGTTCGTCGGCCTCGAACGCGAGCAGCCACTCGTAGTCGCCGAGCCCGAAGGAGGCGACGGTGTTGGCACGTACGTCGGGGTAGCCGCGCGCCATCTTGCCGTGGTCCGCCAGCATCCGGCGACGGTCCTCGTCGGGCAGCAGGTACCAGTCGTAGGAGCGCACGAACGGGTAGACGCAGACGTAGTCGCGCGGGTCCTCGTCCGCCAGGAAGGCGGGGATGTGCGACTTGTTGAACTCGGCGGGCCGGTGCAGCGCCATGTTGGACCACACCGGTTCCAGGTGGCGGCCGAGGCGGGTGCGCCGGAAGCGGTTGTACGCGTCCTGCAGCGCGTCGGCCGACTCCGCGTGCCACCAGATCAGCACGTCCGCGTCGGCCCGGAGCCCGGAGACGTCGTAAGTGCCGCGCACCGTCACGTCCTTGGCGGCGAGCTGGGCGAACAGCTCGTCCACCTCGTCGGCGTATCCGGCGCGGTCCTCGGGGAGCACGTCGCGCAGCCGGAAGACCGACCACAGGGTGTAGCGGATGCTCTCGTTGAGATCCTTGGCCTTCTTGCCCGCGTGGGGTGCCTTTTCCGGTTCAGCAGTCATGCGGCCATTGTCCCCCTCCCGTCTTACGCGATGCGCGCGAGGGTCTCCTCCGCGGCGCGGTCACCACTGCCGACGCAGGCCGGGATGCCGACACCGTCATAGGCCGCGCCGCAGACCGCCAGTGGCGGCAGTGACGCGAGGTCGAGGCGGACGCGCGCGACGCGCTCCAGGTGCCCGACCGGATACTGCGGCAGCCCGTCCTGCCAGCGCGAGACCACCGTGTCCACCGGCTTCGCTGTGATCCCGGCCGCCGCCTCCAGATCGTGCCGCGAGTCGGCGACGAGGTCCTCGTCCAGCCGGTCGAGCCGGTCCTCCTCGCCGTGCCGCCCGACGGAGGTGCGCAGCACGAACAGCTCGGGGTCCTGCGCGGCCGTCCAGGCCCACTTGCTCGCGGAGAAGGTGGCGGCCTTGATCGTGCGGCCGTCGACCGGGGGCACCAGGAAGCCGCTGCCGGGCGGGGTGGTGTGCAGGTCGGCGCGCCGGAAGGCCATGGTGACAAGCGCCATCGAGGCGTACTCGACGGCGCCGAGTTCGGCGGAGGCCGACGGCGCCTCGGCGGCCAGCAGCCGCGCGGCGATCCCGGCGGGTACGGCAAGGACGACGGCGTCGGCGTCGAGGTGCTCGCCGCTCTGGAGCGTGACCCGCCAGCCGGTACGCGTGGAGTGATCTCCGGCGCCAGCCGTGCCGACGGCACCGGCGGTCGTACGGCGCAGCGCGCGCACCGGCGTTCCGGTGCGCAGGTCGCCGCCCGCCGCGCGGCAGGCCGCCGCGGTGGCCTCGGGCAGGCGGCCGATGCCGCCTTCGATGCCGAGGAAGACCGGCCCCCCGGCCGCGCCTCCCGCTGCCGCACCCCCCGCTGTCCCACCCCCTGCTGCCGCACCTCCGGCGTCCGCCACCTCGGCGGCGGCCCGGCGCTCCAGCAGTGCGCGGACTCCGGCCAGCAGCGAGCGTTCGGCGCGCGCCGCCTCGTAGAGCTGCGGTACGACGGCCCGCATGGAGAGGCGGTAGGCGTCGCCCGCGTAGACGCCGCCCAGCAGCGGCTCCACCAGGCGGTCCACCACCTCGCGGCCCAGCCGTGCGGCGACGTACGCGCCGACGGCCACGTCCTCGCCGATCTCGGTGGGCGGCAGCTGTTCGTCCTCGGCGATCCGGGCCAGGCCGTCCGGGGAGATCACTCCGCCCAGTGCGGCCGGATCGGCGGGCACGCCCATCACATGGCCGGTGGGCATGGGGCGCAGCGCGCCGCGCGTCCACACGGCGGCACCCGTGGTGGCGGGCGGCTGGAGGGCGTCGCCGAGCCCGACGGAGCGGGCCAGGTCGACGGC
Source organism: Streptomyces gossypii (assembly GCF_025165795.1). Taxonomy (GTDB): domain Bacteria; phylum Actinomycetota; class Actinomycetes; order Streptomycetales; family Streptomycetaceae; genus Streptomyces; species Streptomyces gossypii. The sequence continues at coordinate 383,128 of NZ_JAJAGO010000005.1, read as the reverse complement.
CTCGGGCCGCCGGGCGAGAACGGACTCGGCTCCGAGGTCGACCGCCGCGCTGCCCGCGATGTCGCCCAGCCGCAGCTTCCCGCCGAGCCGGGACGACGCCTCCAGCAGCGTCACCGAGACGCCGTCGGCCAGGAGTCGGCGGGCGGCGGCGAGCCCGGAGATTCCGCCGCCGATCACGACGGCCGTCGCGCCGCCGGGCCGCCGGGCCGCGGTCATGCTCGTACGGTCCGCTCGTGCACGTGCGCCACGAGCCGGGTCAGTGCGTCGGGGTCGGTGTCCGGCAGGACTCCGTGTCCGAGGTTGAAGATGTGCCCGGGGAGCGTCTCGGCGGCCTCCAGCACCTGGTCCGCCTGCTCGGCGACCGCCTCGTGCGGAGCGAACAGCACGGCCGGGTCGAGGTTGCCCTGGATCGCGGTGCCGGGGCCGACCCGGCGGGCGGCCTCGTCCAGCGGCACCCGCCAGTCCGCGCCGACGACGTCGGCACCGGCCTCGCCCATGAGGCCGAGCAGCTCGCCCGTGCCGACGCCGAAGTGGATGCGCGGGATTCCGTATCCGGCGACCGCGTCGAAGACCTTGGCGGAGGCGGGCAGTACCGACTGCCGGTAGTCGCGGGGACGCAGCGCGCCCGCCCAGGAGTCGAAGAGCTGCACCGCGGAGGCGCCCGCCTCGATCTGCACCTTCAGGAAGGCGGCCGTGATGTCCGCCAGCCGGTCCAGCAGGTCGGCCCACAGCTGCGGGTCGCCGTACATGAGGGCTTTGGTGTGCTCGTGGTTGCGCGAGGGCCCGCCCTCGACCAGGTAGCTGGCCAGCGTGAAGGGTGCGCCCGCGAAGCCGATCAGCGGGGTGGCGCCCAGTTCCGCGGTGAGCATGCCGATGGCCTCGGCGACGTATGACACGTCGTCGGGCTCCAGCGGGCGCAGCCGTGCCAGGTCGGCGCGGGTACGGATGGGCTGCTCGACGACCGGGCCGACGCCGGGCTTGATGTCCAGGTCGAGGCCGATCGCCTTGAGCGGCACCACGATGTCGCTGAAGTAGATGGCGGCGTCCACACCGTGGCGGCGGACGGGCTGGAGGGTGATCTCGGTCACCATGTCGGGCCGCATGCAGGATTCCAGCATGGCGGTGCCCTCGCGCAGCTTGCGGTACTCGGGGAGCGAGCGCCCGGCCTGGCGCATGAACCACACCGGAGTGTGCGGCACCGGTTGACGGCGGCAGGCCCTGAGAAAGGCGGAGTCCTGGGTGGCGGTCGGCGGGCCCGTGGGGCGGTCGTTGGCACTCACAGTCAGAAGTCTCGCACGCGGCAAGGGTGTCACTCGTGTCCCTACCGGTCCGGGCAGTCCCAGGCGCCTACTCTTCCGCCCATGACAGCGGCTCGAGCACAGACGGCGGGGGACTCCGGCGGCACGGAAGGCGTGGGAGAGGGTGTGGGAGGGGACGAGGTTCCGCTCGTGTTCCGGCAGGCGGTGGCGGCGCTCGGCGGCGTGCGGCACCGCGCGGAGGTGTCCTTCGGGGCGCTGCCCGCGCCGAAGCGGCTCGCGCCGTACGCGCACGCGCTGGAGGTGACGGTCGAGGACGCGGGCGAGGAGGTGGCGGACGGACGTTTCGTGCTGCTGCACGATCCGCGGGAACCGGAGTCCTGGCAGGGCGCCTTCCGGGTGGTCACGCTGGCGCGCGCGGAGCTGGAGCCGGAGATGGCGGCCGATCCGCTGCTCCCCGAGGTGACCTGGTCCTGGCTGACGGGGGCGCTTGAGGCCCGTGAGCTGGGATACGGGGAGCCGAGCGGGACGGTGACGCGCTCCGGTTCGCACTTCTTCGGCGGGCTCGCGGAACGCCCGGCGCAGAGCGAGCTGGAGATCCGTGCCAGCTGGACCCCGCCGCCCAGTGCCGCGCCGGACGGCGGGGAACCGGTGGCGGCGCCGGACGTGGCCGCCCATCTCGCCGCCTGGTGCGACATGTTGTGCCAGTGCGCGGGACTCCCGCCCGGAGGTACGGGCGGCGACGGGGCGGCGGAGGGGCCGGACAGGGCGGCCGTGCTACCACTCCCGCAGCGTCGCGGCCCGCAGCGGAGGTAATGAGGCGTGTCGGTAGCAGACTGTCGATCGACCGTCCGAATTGCACCAATTGTTATCACCGATTCGTGATCATTCCCTAAAGCCGGGCGGGCTCGCTGCCGAAGGAGTCTGTGACCCTTCCACCCCCCAGCCACTCCTTTCAGGAGGCCCGGTGTCTGTTCTCCTCGAGCACCCCACAAGCCTGGTCGCCTACCGCCCGAACAAGCCGACGGCCATGGTCGTCGTAGCCGACCCCCGAGTCCGTTCCACCGTGACCCGCCATCTGTGGGCGCTCGGCGTACGGGACGTCATCGAGGCGTCGTCGATCGCGGAGGCCCGCCCCCGAGTCGGCAATCCACGTGACATCTGCGTGGCCGACGTCCACCTGCCCGACGGATCAGGGCTCACCCTGCTCTCCGAGACACGCGCCGCCGGCTGGCCCAACGGCCTCGCCCTCTCCGCCGCCGACGACATCGGCGCCGTCCGCAACGCGCTCGCGGGCGGCGTCAAGGGCTACGTGGTCACCGGCACCCGCAACAGCCTCGGCGGCGGCATGCCCACCCGGCACGGCGCAGCCCCCATCGGCGCCGCCGCAGCCCGTATGCACCGCCGCCCCGGCGGCGGCCCCGGAGGCCCCGGCCACCCTGGCGGCCACCGGGAGCTTTCCGGCCGGGAGGTCGAGGTACTGCGGCTCGTGGCGGAAGGCCAGTCGAACAAGGCGATCGGCGTCTCGATGGGCCTCTCCGCGCTGACCGTCAAGAGCCACCTCGCCCGGATCGCCCGCAAGCTGGGCACCGGGGACCGCGCGGGCATGGTCGCCGTCGCCCTCCGCACGGGCATCATCCACTGAACCCCCTGCCTCGCCGGACCGCCCCGCTGGACTGCCCCGCACATCCCCCGCCCCCTGCACCCCCCGCCACGCACGCCGCACCCGCGTACGACCCTCAGGAGCGCCCGCCCACGGAAGGTTCCCGTCGGCGGGCGCTTCGCATCGCGGGCGCACAGCTACCCTTGACCGGTGACCGACGCCCAAGAGACCGCATCAGCAAACCCTGCTCAGGCCCCTTCCGAGGACTCCGGTCCGGCGCCGGTCCCGCTCCTGGAGCCGCGTGAGGGCATCCCGCCGGTGACGGCGACGCCCGAGGCGCTGAGCGACGTCATCGACGCCTTCGCGGGCGGAACGGGCCCGGTCGCGGTGGACGCCGAGCGGGCCTCCGGCTACCGCTACGGCCAGCGCGCCTATCTGATCCAGCTGCGCCGCGAGGGCGCGGGCAGCGCGCTGATCGACCCGGTGGGCTGCCCGGACCTCACCGCGCTGTGCGAGGCGCTCGGCGACGCCGAGTGGGTACTGCACGCCGCCACCCAGGATCTGCCGTGCCTGCGCGAAATAGGCATGGTCCCGGCGCGCCTCTTCGACACCGAGCTGGCCGGGCGGCTCGCCGGATTCCCCCGCGTCGGGCTGGGCGCGATGGTGGAGAAGGTGCTGGGCTACGCACTGGAGAAGGGCCACTCCGCCGTCGACTGGTCCACCCGCCCGCTGCCGGAGCCGTGGCTGCGTTATGCGGCACTGGACGTCGAGCTGCTGGTCGACCTGCGCGACGCACTGGAGATCGACCTGCAGAGCCAGGGCAAACTGGACTGGGCGCTTCAGGAGTTCGCGGCGATCGCGACAGCGCCGCCCGCCCCGCCCCGCAAGGACCCCTGGCGGCGCACCTCCGGCATGCACAAGGTGCGCAGAAGGCGGCAGATGGCGGTCGTGCGGGAGCTGTGGACGGCGCGGGACCGCATCGCGCAGCGGCGGGACGTCTCGCCGGGCAAGGTCCTCTCGGACACGGCGATCGTCGAGGCGGCGCTGGGCATGCCGCAGACCGTCCAGGCACTGGCGGCCCTGCCCGGCTATGGGCAGCGGATGGGGCGCAAGCAGCTGGAGCAGTGGCAGGCGTCGGTCGAGCGGGCGCGCGCCCTGCCCGAATCCGAACTCCCGCAGCACGGACAGCAGTTGAACGGTCCGCCACCGCCGCGCTCCTGGGCGGACAAGGACCCGGACGCGGCGGCCCGGCTCAGCGCGGCGCGCACGGCGGTCACCACCCGCGCCGAGGAGCTCGATCTGCCGCAGGAGAATCTGCTCACCCCCGACACGGTGCGCCGGCTGTGCTGGGAGCCGCCGGCCGAGCGGTCACTGGAAGCCGTCTCGGACGCGCTGCGGGCGTATGGCGCCCGCGAGTGGCAGATCGATCAGACGGCGGAGCTGCTGACCACCGCGATGGATGCCTCGGCCCCCGAGGAGTGACCCCGGCCCGGCCTGCCGGTCGGCTCCGCCTGACAGCCCTACGGGGGCACTTGCCGTCTCGGCGGTTCTCTTCCCACCGCAACGGCCGCGCGCCGCACCGAACAGGGTTCGGCGGCGTCCAGGACCGCCCGAGCCACCGGAGCGCGATCCGGCGTAGGCACCGCGCGCGGATGTGACGTGTGACTTTCGGCCAGGGCAGCCCTTGCCTCAGTGTTACCGACAAGTAGCATGGTCGCGGGAAGCGCGCCGCACGGCGTCACCGCGTCACCACCGCACCCTGGAGGAGAGCCATCGTGCCTCGTACCGCTAGGGACGTCGTCTTCGTCGACGGCGTCCGGACCCCGTTCGGCAAGGCGGGCCCCAAGGGCATCTACCACGAGACCCGCGCCGACGATCTGATCGTCAAGTGCATTCGTGAACTGCTCCGCCGGAACCCGGATCTGCCCCCGGAGCAGATCGACGAGGTCGCCGTCGCCGCGACCACCCAGATCGGCGACCAGGGGCTCACCCTGGGACGCACCGCGGCGATCCTTGCCGGTCTGCCCACGACGGTGCCGGGATATTCCATCGACCGCATGTGTGCGGGTGCGATGACGGCGGTCACCACCACGGCCGGTTCCCTCTCCTTCGGCGCGTACGACATCGTCGTCGCGGGCGGCGTGGAGCACATGGGGCGGCACCCGATGGGCGAGGGCGTCGACCCCAACCCGCGCTTCGTCTCGGAGAAGCTTGTCGACGAGTCGGCCCTGTTCATGGGCATGACCGCCGAGAACCTGCACGACCGCTTCCCCCACCTGACCAAGCAGCGCGCCGACGAGTACGCCGTGCGCAGCCAGGAGAAGGCCGCCAAGGCGTACGCGAACGGCAGCATCCAGCAGGACCTGGTGCCGATCTCCGTCCGCCGCACCAACGCGGAGGCCATGGGGTCTCCCCAGCCCGGAGGGCGAGGAGAAGAGACGGGCTGGGGCCTGGCGACGGCCGACGAGCCGATGCGCCCCGGCACCACCCTTACGAGCCTCGCCGGACTCAAGACCCCCTTCCGCGCACACGGCCGGGTCACTCCGGGCAACGCGGCCGGGCTCAACGACGGTGCCACCGCTTCCCTGATCGCCGCCGAGGACACCGCGCGGGAACTGGGCCTGCCGGTGCGGATGCGGCTCGTCAGCTACGCCTTCGCGGGCGTCGAGCCCGAGGTGATGGGCGTCGGGCCGATCCCGGCCACCGAGAAGGCCCTCAAGAAGGCCGGGCTGACCATCGGCGACATCGGCCTCTTCGAGATCAACGAGGCGTTCGCCGTCCAGGTGCTGGCGCTGCTCGACAACTACGGCATCGCGGACGACGACCCGCGCGTCAACCAGTACGGCGGGGCGATCGCCTTCGGCCACCCGCTCGCGTCCTCCGGCGTGCGTCTGATGACGCAGCTCGCCCGGCAGTTCGAGGAGCAGCCGCACATCCGCTACGGACTGACAACCATGTGTGTCGGCTTCGGCATGGGCGGGACCGTCATCTGGGAAAACCCCCACTGGGAGGGCAAGTGAGCAAGACAGCCGAGCTTCTCAAGGGCGCAGCCGAGCTGTTCCCGGACGAGGTGGTCACCGAGGCGCACGTACGCCATCTCGACCTGCCCTCGGGTGCGGGCCGGTTCGCGCTGATCACGCTGGACAACGGCCTCGATCACACGAAGCCGACGACCTTCGGGCCGCAGTCGCTGGCCCTCCTCGACGCGGCACTCGACAAGGTCGAGGCGGAGGCCGCGGCGGGCGACATCGTGGGCGTCGGCCTCACCGGCAAGCCGTTCATCTTCGCCGTGGGCGCCGACCTCAAGGGAGTCGGGCTCCTGCGGCGGCACGAGGACGCGCTCGCGATCGGGCGGGGCGGGCACGCCGTCTTCGCGCGGCTCGGCCGACTCGCGGTGCCGACCTTCGCCTACTACAACGGCGCGGCGATGGGCGGCGGTGTCGAGGCCGGTCTGCACTGCACCTACCGCACCGTCACCGCGGCGCTGCCCGCCTTCTCGCTGCCCGAGGTGTTCCTCGGGCTGGTACCCGGCTGGGGCGGCTGTGCGCTGCTGCCGCACCTGATCGGGGCCGACCGCGCGGTCAGCGTCATCATCGAGAACTCCCTCAACCAGAACCGGCAGCTCAAGGGCCGCCAGGTGTTCGAGCTGGGTATCGCGGACGCGATCTTCGAAGGGGCGGACTTCCTGGAGGAGTCGCTGAAGTGGACCGCCTCGGTGCTCACGGGTGACACCGAGGTCGTCCGGCCGGACGTCGACCGCAGCGAAGCCTGGGACCAGGCGGTCGAGCGCGGCCGGGCCGTCGCCGACGGCAAGGTGCACGGCGCGGCTCCGGCCCCGTACCGCGCGCTGGACATCATCGCGGCGGCGAAGAACGCCGACCCGCGGTCGGAGTCCGACGCGGCGACCCTCTTCGGTCTCGAGGACACGGCGCTGGCCGACCTCATCATGGGCGGCGAACTGCGCAGCGGGCTCTACGCGTTCGACCTCGTCCAGAAGCGCGCCAAGCGTCCGGCGGGCGCACCGGACAAGGCGCTGGCCCGGCCGGTGACCAAGGTCGGCGTGGTCGGCGCGGGGCTGATGGCCAGCCAGCTCGCGCTGCTGTTCGTACGCCGCCTGGAGGTGCCGGTCGTGCTGACCGACATCGACAAGGAGCGGGTGGACAAGGGCGTCGCCTATGTCCACGAGGAGATCGACAAGCTGCTCCTGAAGGGCCGCCTCGGCCAGGACGGGGCGAACCGCCTCAAGGCCCTGGTGACCGGCTCGCTGGAGAAGGCGACGGCGTTCGCCGACGCGGACTTCGTCATCGAGGCCGTGTTCGAGGAGATGGGCGTCAAGCAGCAGGTGTTCGCCGAGGTGGAGGCGGCCGTACCGGCGCACGCGATCCTCGCCACCAACACCTCCTCGCTCTCCGTCTCGGAGATGGCCTCGAAGCTGAAGCACCCGGAGCGGGTCGTCGGCTTCCACTTCTTCAACCCGGTCGCGGTCCTTCCCCTGCTGGAGATCGTGCGCGCGGAGCAGACGGACGAGGCGTCCCTGGCCACCGCGTTCGCGGTGGCGAAGTCACTGAAGAAGTCGGCCGTGCTCGTCAAGGACGCTCCGGCGTTCGTCGTCAACCGGGTGCTGACCCGGTTCCTCGGCGAGGTGCTGCGCTCCATCGACGAGGGCACCCCGGTGGAGGTCGCGGACCGCGCGCTCGCGCCGCTGGGCCTGCCGATGTCGCCGATCGTGCTGCTGGAGCTGGTGGGCCCCGCCGTCGCCCACCATGTCGCGGGCACCCTGCACACCGCCTTCCCGGACCGCTTCGGCGTTTCCGAGAACCTCGGCCGGATCGTGGAGGCGGGCAAGCGCAGCCTCTACGTGTACGACTCCGGCAAGCCGGAGCTGGACCCGGAGGTCGCCGCGCTCTTCCGCTCCGGTGACAAGCCGCTCACCGAGGAGCAGGTCCGCAACCGCGCCCTGGACGCCATCGCCGAGGAGGTGCGGCTGATGCTGGACGAGGGCGTCGTCGCCGAGGCGCAGGACATCGACCTGTGCCTGATCACCGGCGCGGGCTGGCCGTTCCATCTGGGCGGCATCACGCCCTACCTGGACCGCGAGGGTGTCAGCGAACGCGTCACCGGCCGCCGCTTCCTGGAGCCGGGCGTCGCGGACGTCCCCGCGTAAGGCCTGCTCAGCGAATGCGGAGAGAGGGCGTGCCTCGACGGGAGGCACGCCCTCTCTCCGCCATGCGAGACTGCCCGCATGAGGCCAGCATGAGAACGCTGCTTGTCGTGGACGCCGCCAACGTCATCGGCTCCGTTCCGGACGGCTGGTGGCGGGATCGTCGAGGCGCCGCGGAGCGGTTGCGTGACCGGCTCGTGCCGTACGCCGCCGGCGGAGTGCCCGGCCATCCCGGGCCCGTCGAGCTGGTGCTCGTCCTGGAGGGGGCGGCACGCGATGTCGGCTCCGTCGAAGGCGTACGCACGCTGCCGTCACCCGGCAGCGGCGACGACCGGATCGTCGCCCTGGTCGCCGAGGAGGGACAGGACCGCCCGTGTGTCGTGGTCACCGCGGACCGCCTGCTGCGCGAACGGGTCCGGGCGCTGGGGGCCGAGGTCCTCGGGCCGCGCTCGGTGCGCCCGGCACCGGAGGAGAGCCCCGAGAGTCAGGGCCGCGAACGCAGGTAGAACACCGCACCGCCCACCGTGTCGACCTTCTCGTAGTGCGCGTCGAGGTAACGGCGCAGGGTCGGGATGCGAGCGGGCCGGTACGGCTTGCCGCGTGAGTCGTCGACGATCAGCCGCGGCGGCTGCTCTCTGAGGTCGCGGCGGAAGGAATCCCAGGTGCCGGGCATGCCGTAACGCTCGGCCACCCGCACGCCGCCCCGGCCGCCGCTGTAGTTGGTCAGGAAGCCCGCGGTGAGGAAGCGGGTGGCGGGAGTGCGGTCGGACAGCCAGTAGTCCTCCGGATGCATGCCCCACACCAGCACCCGGTCGGCGGGCTCGGTGTGCCTCTTCACCGCGGCGGAGACCCGCTTCGCGTGCTCCAGCTCCGGGCGCTCCATCACCAGCCCCCAGCCCACGAAGGCGGCGGCCAGCACGGCGGTCGCGGCGACGGCCGCCGTCGCGGCGCGCGGCGACAGCTCACCCAGCGCGGCGGTGGCCAGCAGCGCGAGAGCGGGGGTGAGCTGGAGGAAGTAGTGGCCGTAGAACTGGAAGCCGAAGGCCACCGCCACGCCGGAGGCGGCCAGCCACACCCACAGGTCGGCGGCGTCGAGCGGGCGGCGACGCACCCTCGTGACGTACACGAGGGCGATCAGCAGCGGCAGGCAGGCAACCGTCAGGATGGCGGTGGAGCCCGCCGCACGGCCCGCCGCGAGCATCACCGCACCGTCGACGGAGGCGTACGAACCGGAGCCGGTCGCCGTCCAGTAGCTGAACCGGCCCGCTCCGAAGGCGAACGCCACGACGGCGATCGGCAGCAGGTACGCCGCGAGCAGCCGCGCTACGGGCATGAGGCGTTCCCTGGACCATCCGGGGTGAGCGCGGGCCAGGACGAAGAGCACGGGGAGCAGGACCGCTCCCCCGGTCTGCTTGGTGAGGGTCGCCAGCGCGACGGCCACACCCGCCCACACCCAGCGGCGGCGGTCCGCGCACCACATCGCGGCGGCGGTCCAGGGGAGCATGAAGACCTCGAAGGACGCCGCCTGGGTGTCCTCCGGGTTGAGTCCGATGGCGATCAGCACGGCCAGGACGCCCGCCGTCCAGCCCGCGCGGTCGCCCCAGCGGCGGCGGGCCATGGCGGCGACCAGCCCGGCGGTGGCGGCGATGGCGAGGATCGCGGCCACCTTCAGCGGCCACAGCGACTCGTCGCCGAAGACGGCGAAGGCGCCACGGTAGAGCCAGGGCAGCAGCGGAGGCTTGCGGTCGACGACCGTGTCGTAGAGGACTCCCCCGTCCGCCAGTTGGCGCGCCTGGGTGGCCACGAAACCCTCGTCCGGATTCCACAGGGTCTGGGCGAAGGAGGGCAGCCGGGTGAGGGCGGCGAGCAGCGTCAGGGCGGGCAGCAGCCACAGCCAGTAGCGCAGATCGCCACCGGCGCCGGTGCTGCTGTTGCCGGTGCCAGGTCGCGCGCCGGGCCTCGTGCCCCGTCGCGTCCCCGCTCCGGTCCCCGGTGCGCCGGAGGGCCGGTCCTCGGCGTTCTCCGAGGCGGGCTCTCCGGCCGTACGGCGTCCGGCCGCGTCCGGTCCGGTCGGGGCGGGGCCCCGGACGCGCAGCGCGAGAGCGGCGGCGAGAGAGCGCGGCTGCGCTGCGGACGACGGCATGGGGTCCAACTTATCGGGGCACCGGCTCCCCCCGCGCGGCGGCCGGGTCGAACGCGCAGCGGCTGACCGCCGCGCCCTGCCCACGCACCGCCTGCGGGGTCCGAACGGCGGTACCAGGGCCTGTCCGGCGGGTCCTTGAGGATCGGCCCGCAGGGGCGGCTCCCGGGCCACCAGGCCCAGGGGGAGTGCGGTGCGTGCGCTCGCCAAGCGGCCGGAGGCCCTGGTAGCGGAGCTACCAGGGCCTCCGGCCGACGCGTTGAGTACGGGCCTCCCCCGGCCCGCAGGGCCGAGGGGACGGGTGCCGGGCGTCGCAGGCCCGAGAAGACCGCCCTAGTCCCGGGCGATCTCCGCGGCAGCGGACTCGTACCGGCTGCCGATCCTGGCGACAAGCCCGGTCACCTGCCGGGCGATGTCCGGTGCGGTGAGTCCGATCTCGGCGAGCACCTCCGCACGGGAGGCGTGGTCGAGGAAGCGCTCCGGGATGCCGAAGTCCCGCAACGGCATGTCCACGTCCGCGTCGCGCAGGGCCTGTGCGACGGCCGAGCCGACACCGCCCACCCGGCTGTTGTCCTCGACGGTCACCACCACCCGGTGCTGCTCCGCGAGCGGCGGCAGCGCCTCGTCGACCGGCTTCACCCAGCGCGGGTCGACCACCGTGGTGGAGATTCCCTGCTTGTTCAGCAGCTCCGCGACCTCCAGGCACATCGGTGCCAGCGCGCCGACCGAGACGAGCAGCACGTCGGGCGTGTCCGTACCCGCCTCGCGCAGCACGTCCATTCCGCCGATCCGGCCCACGGAAGCGACCGGCGGGCCGACCGCGCCCTTGGAGTAGCGCAGCACGGTGGGGGCGTCCTCCACCTTCACCGCCTCGCGCAGCTGTGCCCGCAGTTGGTCGGCGTCGCGCGGGGCGGCCATGCGAAGCCCCGGCACGATCTGCAGGATCGACATGTCCCACATGCCGTTGTGCGAGGCGCCGTCGGAGCCGGTGACCCCGGCGCGGTCCAGGACGAAGGTGACGCCGCAGCGGTGCAGGGCGACGTCCATCAGCACCTGGTCGAAGGCGCGGTTGAGGAAGGTGGCGTAGACGGCGAACACCGGGTGCAGACCGCCGGTTGCCAGGCCCGCCGCCGAGACGGCGGCGTGCTGTTCGGCGATGCCGACGTCGTAGCAGCGCTCCGGGAACGCCTCGGCGAACTTGTGCAGACCGACGGGCCGCATCATGGCCGCGGTGATCGCGACGATGTCCTCCCGCTCCCGCCCGAGCCGCACCATCTCCTCGCCGAAGACCGAGGTCCAGTCGGCGCCGGAGGACTTCACCGGCAGCCCTGTGTCCGGATGGATCACGCCGACCTGGTGGAACTGGTCGGCCTCGTCCTGCCGGGCGGGCTGGTAGCCGCGCCCCTTCTCCGTCAGGCAGTGCACGATGACCGGTCCGCCGAAGCGCTTGGCGCGCTGGAGGGCGGACTCCAGGGCCTCGATGTCATGGCCGTCGATCGGGCCGACGTACTTCAGGCCCAAGTCCTCGAACATGCCCTGCGGCGCGATGAAGTCCTTGAGGCCCTTCTTGGCGCCGTGCAGCGTCCCGTAGAGGGGCTTGCCGACGACGGGGGTGCGGTTGAGCATCTCCTTGCCGCGGGCGAGGAAACGCTCATATCCGTCCGTGGTGCGCAGGGTGGCCAGATGGTTCGCCAGTCCGCCGATGGTGGGCGCGTAGGAGCGCTCGTTGTCGTTGACCACGATGACCAGGGGGCGGTCCTTCGCGGCGGCGATGTTGTTGAGCGCCTCCCAGGCCATGCCGCCGGTGAGCGCGCCGTCGCCGATCACGGCGGCGACGTGGGCACCGTTCTTCTTCAGTTCGTTCGCCTTGGCGAGGCCGTCCGCCCAGCCCACCACGGTGGAGGCGTGCGAGTTCTCGATGATGTCGTGCGGGGACTCGGCACGTGAGGGATAGCCGGAGAGCCCGCCCTTGCGCTTGAGTTCGGTGAAGTCCTGGCGTCCGGTGAGCAGCTTGTGCACGTACGACTGGTGACCTGTGTCGAAGATCACCTTGTCTTTGGGGGACTCGAAGACACGGTGCAGAGCGATCGTCAGTTCGACGACGCCCAGGTTCGGGCCGAGGTGTCCGCCGGTCCTGGCGACCGACTCGATGAGGAAGTCGCGGATCTCGGCCGCGAGCTCGTCGAGCTCCTCCGAGCTGAGGCCGTCCAGGTCGCGTGGCTCCTCGATGCGGTTCAGCAACCCCCACTTCCCGGTTTCGGACCGGGGGGTCGCCTCCGCCGCCGCAAGCCTGGGCGCCGACCCGGGTGCGGGCGTAGCCGTGGGCTTGGGTTCAGAGGGGGAGACTTCCTGGCCCGCCACCCCGGTGCGTCGCGCTTCGCGCGGCCCCTGCTGCACGGTGCCTCCTGATGTTGTCGTTCCCGGCAATTCCGTTGGGCCTGCTGAGTCTAATGTTCCTACCGCGTACCCGTTCATCGGAGCCGTGAAGCGGGTGAAGCGCTATAGGGGGATGTGTAGACGTGTGAGGGGTGATGTCCCCTTCATCCGGTTGGTGCACCGTTCCGCCGGACGGGCTGGGACGACCGGTCCAGCACCCGTACGCCCGCACATGGCGGTGCCCGGCACCGCCGCGGTGCCGGGCACAACCTCGTACAGGCGTACGACTCGGGTTCTCCGTCAGGGTTCGCCGGGCGGGCCCTAAGTCCTGCCTGCGGTCTTCTGCGTGCGCCGGGAGACCGAGTCGATCACGACCGCGGCGAGCAGCACCGCACCAGTGATCATGAACTGGATCTCGCTGGCCATGCCCATCAGGTCCAGGCCCTGCTGGATGGACATGATCACCAGGGCGCCGAGCAGCGCCGACCAGATCTTGCCCCGGCCTCCGAAGAGGCTGGTGCCGCCGATGACGGCCGCCGCGATCACGTTCATCAGGGTGTTGTCGGCGCCCAGACTCTTGTTCGCGCCGCCGGACTGGCTGGCGATGAACAGCCCGCCGACGACGGCGAGCATGCCCGCGATGCCGAAGACCGTGATCCGGATCTTCTCCACGTTGATACCGGCACGCCGCGCCGCCTCCGCGTTGCCGCCGACGGCGAAGATCTGCCGCCCGTAGAGGGTGCGGCGGGACACGAAGTCGGTGAACACCAGGATCGCGAGGAAGATCACCAGAGCGAGCGGCAGACCGCGCGCACCCTTGGGCTCGTTGAGCTCATAGGCGATCACGAAGGCGATCACCGTGAGCACCCCCGTACGCAGGAGGATCTCGCTCATCGGCCGGAAGGGCAGCTCCGCGGCCCGGCGACGCCGGGAGTCCATCATCAGCGAGGCGAAGTAGCCGAGCACCGCGACGGCCGCGAGGGCGTAGGCCGCCGCCTTGTCCGCGAAGTAGTAGCCGGTGAGGTCCTGGACGATGCTGCCGGCGGGCGTGTTGATGCTGCCCTCGTCACCCATCAGCCAGATCTGCAGCCCGCTCCAGCCCAGGAAGCCGGCGAGGGTGACGACGAAGGCCGGAACACCGACCTTGGCGAAGAAGAAGCCGTGCAGGAGCCCGATGCCGCCGCCCAGTGCGACGGCGAGGAGCACGGCGAGCCAGTCGTTCAGCCCGTGTGTGACGCTCAGCACGGCCCACATGGCCGCGCCGACACCGGCCACCGAGCCGATCGAGAGGTCGATCTCGCCGAGCAGCAGCACGAAGACGACGCCGATGGCCATGATGCCCAGCCCGGCGGTGTAGACGCTGATGTTGCTGAGGCTGCTGGCCGAGAGGAAGCTGTCGTTCTGCGACTGGAAGACGATCGCGATGATGATCAGGCCGACGATGACCGGCAGCGAGCCCAGCTCGCCGCCGCGGATCCGGCGCTGGAAGTCCGTCAGGTAGCCCTTGAAGCCCTGCTCCCGTACCAGCAGCCTCGGGTCGATGGCTGCGCCGGGGGTCGTGTTGCCGTCACCGTTGGTGCCGCCGCCGGCCTTCCCGGCCGCCTGCTCCTCGGCTCCGGCGTCCGCCGCGGCTTCCTCGGCGGGAGCCGGGCCGGTCTTCTTGAGATCACTCATTTCGCCACCTCCGTCGTACGCGCCTGACGACGGGTCACCGCGTTCTCCGAGGCGCCGGTGATCGCGGCGATCACCTCTTCGGGCGAGGTGTCCGCCACGCTGAACACGCCGTTGTTGCGGCCGAGCCGCAGCACGGCGACGCGGTCGGCCACCGCCTGCACATCGGCCATGTTGTGGCTGATGAGCAGGGTGCCCAGGCCGCGCTCGCGCAGTCGCTCGACCAGGTCGAGGACCTGCGCGGTCTGCTCCACACCCAGCGCGGCGGTGGGCTCGTCCAGGATGACGACCTTCGGGTCGCCGATCAGGGCGCGGGCGATGGCGACGACCTGCCGCTGCCCGCCGGAGAGCGAGGCGACCGGGATACGGACGCTGGGGATGCGGATGGACAGCGTCTCCAGCAGTTCCTTGGCGCGCTTCTCCATCGCGACCTCGTCCAGCACCGTTGCCTTGCTCAGCTCGCTGCCGAGGAAGAGGTTGGCGACGACGTCGAGGTTGTCGCAGAGCGCGAGGTCCTGGTAGACGGTGGCGATGCCAAGGGCCTGCGCGTCGTGCGGCCGCTGGATCTGGACCGTGCGGCCCTCCCACGTGATGGTGCCCTCGTCGATCGCGTGCACTCCGGCGACGGTCTTGACGAGAGTGGACTTGCCGGCGCCGTTGTCACCGACGAGGGCTACGACCTCGCCGGGGCTGATCTCAAGGTCTACGGCCGTGAGCGCCTGTACGGCACCGAACCTCTTGGAGACTCCGCGCAACGCCAGCACGGGTTCGTTCGGCACTGGGCCAACTCCGATCTGTCCGGGGAGGCCCCGCCCGTACGCCGTACGGGCGGGCGCCGTCCCCTCGGATGGTTACATCAGGGCGCACCGGGAGGCCGGGCGCCCGCGGTGCCCGCCGGGGAGGCGGACTGCCGTCACTTCAGCCCTGCCGCCTTGCATGCCTTGGCGAACGCGGAGGTGCAGATCTGGTCGACCTTGTACACCTTGTCCTTGATGACGGTGTCCTTGATGTTGTCCTTGGTCACGATCTCGGCGTCGTAGAGCTTGGAGGGGACGCCCTTCTTGCTGCCGCTGTCCACCTTCTCGGGCACGAACTCGTCGATGCTCTTGCCCTCGAGCAGGGCCACCGCGACGGAGGCGGTGGTCTCGGCCTGCGGCTTGATCGCCTTGTAGATCGTGAAGCTCTGGTCGCCCTTCACCACGCGCTGGAGCCCGGCGAGTTCGGCGTCCTGGCCGCCCAGCGGCACATCCTTGAGGCCCGCCTTCTTCAGCGCGGTGGAGATGCCTCCGGCCATGCCGTCGTTGGCGGAGTAGACGGCGTCGAAGCCGTCCTTGCCCTGCGCGGTGATCGCGGCGGCCATCTTCTTGTTGGCCTCGTCCGGCGACCAGTCGGGGATGTCCTGCTCGTAGACGATCTCCTTGACCTCCTTGTCGAGGACGGTGTGAGCGCCCTTCTTGAAGAAGGCGGCGTTCGGGTCGGTCGGCGAGCCGTTGATCATCACGACCCGGGAGTCCTTGGCCTTGTCGCCGAGCGAGTCGACAAGCGCCTGGCCCTGGAGTTCGCCGATCTTCTCGTTGTCGTAGCTGATGTACGCGGAGATGTCGCCCTCGGCCAGCCGGTCGTACGCGACGACCTTGACGCCCTTCTTGGCGGCCTGGTCGACCCAGGACTTGGTGGCCTTGTAATCCACCGCGTCCAGGATGATCACCTTGACGCCCTGGGTGATGAGGGCGTCGAACTGCTTCTTCTGCCGCTCGGTGTCCTGTGAGGCGTTGTTGTACTTGACCTCACAGTCCGCACACAGTTCCTTGATCTTCTGTTCCATCAAGGGGCGGTCGAAAGTCTCGTAACGGGTCGTCTTGTTCTCCGGCAGCAGCAGGCCGATCATCTTGTTGTCGCTGCCCTCGTCTCCCTTGTCGTCGCTGCCTGCTTCACCACAGGCGGACAGGGCGAGAGCCATCGAAATCGTGGCCGCACCAATGACGACGCGGCGCGTCATTGCGTTCATAGAGTCAACCTCCCTGACGAGGCCGCGTCCTTGCGGCCGAGGTGGCCTGAAGTCAACTCGCCGGTAGCGCAACCGTCAAGAAGTAAATCCTTAACGAGACGGCAACGATGCCATGCGTTACGATCCTGAACACAAGAAATGACACAGAGTAAGGAAATGAGATCAGAGAGAGGCCGGGGCAGCCGCTGACGGCGGAGCCTCGGAGGAGTCGAGCAGAGTGGAGTCACCCATCTCGCTCAGCACCAGCGCGAGGGCGCCCAGGACTTCGGCACGGCCGCCCAGCGTGCCCGGAGCCACGGTCAGGTGGCGGGCCGCGCTGGGGATCGCGTAGCGGGCGACCGAGTCGCGTACCGGGTCCAGGACCAGGTCCCCCGCCTCGGCCAGGTCGCCGCCCAGCACCACCCGGCTGGGGTTGAGCAGATTGCACAGGTTGGCGACACCGCTGCCGATGTGGCGGCCGACGTCCGCGAGCAGCCTGCGGCAGCCCGGATCGCCCTCCCGGGCGAGCAGCACGACCTTGGGCATCGTGATGTCGGGCCCGTGACTGGAGTTGAGGAGCGGCAGGACATAGCGCGCGGCGGTGAAGGTCTCCAGGCAGCCGCGGTTGCCGCAGCGGCACACCGGCCCGGACTCGTCCAGCGTGATGTGGCCGATCTCCCCGGCCGTACCGCCCGGGCCCCGGTAGATCTGTCCATTGATCACCAGTCCGGCCCCGACACCGCTGGCGATCTTGATGTAGGCCAGGTCGCGGGCACCGCGGCCGCTGCCCCAGACCTGCTCGCCGAGCGCGCCCAGGTTGGCGTCGTTGTCGACGTAGACCGGTACGCCGAGCCGTCCGGCCAGTTCGTCGCGCGGGCGGGTGCCCGTCCATCCCGGCAGGATCGCGGTGGACCCCAGGGCACCGGTCTCCACGTCTATGGGTCCGGGCACGCCCAGACCGACACCGATGATCTTCTCCCGGTTGACGCGGGTGGAGACGATCAGCCGCTCGACCAGCTGTTCCGCACGATCGAAGCCCTCCGACGCGGAGGCGTCGACGTCGATCGGCTCGGCCTCCTCGGCGAGCACCTGATGCGCGAGGTTGCCGACCGCCACCCGCAGGTGGGTGTGCCCGAAGTCGACGCCCACGACGATGCCCGCGTCCCCGGACAGCGAGACGCTGCGGGCCCGCCGGCCGCCTGCCGAGGTCGGCGTGACGTCGACGGTGCCGTTCTCCTTGAGCTCGCGGACGATGTTGGAAACCGTCGCCGCGGACAACCCGGTGGAACGGGCGATCTCGGCCTGTGTGAGCGAACCCGCCAGCCGTACCGCGCGCACGACCCGCTCAAGATTGGCCCGGTGCAGCGAGGACTGCGACCCCGGAGTCTCCACGACTGACCCACTCCCGCCTCGACGGGCGGCGCGACCACCGGCCCGTCGGCCGCACCACGACAGCGGGGTACGGCCTGTCTCCAACACATGAACTCTAAGAAGACCGTCGGCGGGTATGTCCCGTCAAGACCTTGAACGGTCGGCCGTGCTCAGATGTGAGCCATGGTACGGAAGTGAGCGAACATGGCGGCGCCGGGGCCCGTTTCGGAAACCGTCCCGGAACGGGCCCCGGCTGCGGCGTACGTACCGGGCGTGGGCTGGAGTGCGGGCCGGCCTGTGGGCTGGGTGCCCGCTGGGGTGCGGGCTACTTGACGGCGCCCGCCGTCAGTCCCTCCTGCACCTGTCGCTGGAAGACCATGTAGACCACAAGGATCGGGATCATGGCGATGGAGAGACCAGCGAAGAGGGCGCCCCAGTCCCCCTCGTAGCCCTGGTTGACGGAGAGCTCGGCGAGCCCCTGGGTCAGCAGCGCCTTGTCCGGGTCGGTGGAGTTCAGTGCCAGCGGCAGGAAGTACTGGTTCCACTGGCCGAGGAAGTTGAAGATGCCGATGCTGATCAGGCCGGGCTTGGCCATGGGCAGCATGATCTGGAAGAACGTCCGCGTGTGCGAGGCCCCGTCGATGGTGGCGGCCTCGGCGACGCTGCCGGGCAGGGTGCGGAAGAACGACGTCATGAAGAACGTGGTGAACGGCAGCGAGTACGCGATGTACGCGAGCATGATGCCGTGCCGGGTGTCCAGCAGCCCGAAGTTGTCCATCACGAAGAACAGCGGCACGACCGCGAGGATGATGGGGAACATCATCCCGCCCGCGAACAGCATGTAGATGACACGGTTCCCGCGGAAGCTGAACCGGGCGATGACATACGCGGCCATCGACCCCAGCAGCATCGTGCCGGGCAGCGAGCCGCAGAGAATGATGAGCGAGTTGGCCGCGTATTTGCCGATGTTCGCGTCGGACCAGGCGTTGGAGAAGTTCTCGAAGCTCAGCGAGGTGGGCCAGCCGAAAGGGTTCCCCGTAATGTCCGAGGATTCCCGCAGCGAGTTCACCATGACCCAGATCAGCGGGCCCGCGGCCATGATGACCCACAGCACCAGGAACGCGGAGGAGAAGGCGTTGAGCACGCTCCCCTCGGAGGACTTGGGCGCCTTCCCCGGCGGCGCGGCAGGCGGCTGGTCCGTACGGGCCGCCTCGCCCTCCGGCTCTTCCGCTGTGGTCTTGGTGAGGCTCGTCACCTGCATCTCCCCGCTCATCAGAATTCGATCCGCTCACGCCGGCTGAGCAGCATCATGATCGCCGTGAAGATCATGGTGATGATCAGGAGCACGACACCGACGGCCGTTGCGTATCCCGCCTGGCCGACGTCGAAAGCCTTCTTGTAGAGATAGACCGGCGTCACCAGGGTGCTGTTCCCCGGGCCGCCCGCGTTGATCGTCATGATGTAGACGATCGCGAAGCCGTCCAGGGCCTGGATTCCCATGTAGATCCAGCCGGTCTGCACGGTGTCCCAGATCAGCGGGAGAGTGACCCGGAAGAACGTCTTCGGGCGGCTGGCGCCGTCCAGCAGAGCCGCCTCGTAGATGTCCTTCGGCACCGATCCCATGGCTGCCGAGAAGAGCACCACATAGAAGCCGATGAACATCCAGCACATCACGAACATCACGGAATACAGGGCGATATTGGGATCGGAGAGCCATCCCTGGGTCCAGGATTCCAGTCCCACTATGCGCAGCACTTCGTTGAGCGGCCCCGTGATGGGGTCGTACACCGATCCCCAGACGACGCCGACGATGGCGACGGAGAGCACCTGGGGGAAGAAGTAGACAACCTTGAAGAACTTCGCACCGCGGACGCCGGAGATCGCCTCGCTCTTCCGGTGCCGCCCGCCGGCCTGGAGCATGAAGGCGAAGAAGAGGCCGAGCCCCAGCGTGACCACCGGTGCCACGACGAGCAGCACCACGCTGTTCTTTATCGACGCCCAGAAGTCGTCGTCCTCGAACATCCGGGTGTAGTTGTCCAGCCCGATGTAGTTGAAGTCGCTGCTGTATCCGGACCAGTCCGTGAGTGAATAGTAGAACGCCTGGAAGAACGGCGAGATGACCAGCACGGCGTAGAGCAGCAGCGGTACGACAAGGAACCAGCTGATGAAGCGGTACTTGTCCAGGGTCCGGTATCGCCGGTTGTACTTCACCTTCTTCGGAGTGAAACGGGGCGGCAGCACTAGTGTCGCCGCGAACAACAGATAGTCGCCGAAGGACGCGCGGTCGCCGCCCTTCCGTGGTGCCGGTGCAGTGGGGCTCTTGTCCACTGCCCGCACATCGTTCGCCATGCCGCCCCGCTCCGTACTCACCATCGAACCGATGGACCGAATGGACTCAATGGACTGCGGCCGTCTGCTGAGGCGGGCACAGCCGCCGTCCGGTCAGCTGTGCCGCACCTCAGCCGCAGCCTCTCAGCGCTTGTACTTCTTGATGGAGTCGTCGCCGCTCAGGTCGTCCGCCGCCTTCTGGCAGCGCTTGACCGCCTCGTCCGGCTTGATGTCACCGGCCATCATCGCGGCGATGGCGCCGCCGACCTTCTCCTTGTGGAGCTGCAGGTACCAGTCCGGGAGCCGGGGGCTGACGATGTTCTCACCGGCCGCGTCCAGCGCCGCCTTGGCCGAGGAGAGGCCCGACGGCAGCTCGACCCCGTCGGCGGCCCCCTTGACGCAGGTCAGCGCGGAGACGAGCTTGGTGAAGTTCTGCGTCGACTCCTTGCCCATCATGACGCGCAGCCACTCCATGCCGCCCTCGACGTTCTTGGCCTTCGCGGGCACCATGAACGGCTCGCTCGCCTCGGCCCAGAGCGTCTCGAAGGGCATGGCGTCGGACTTGTCGAGACCGGTGGGCGGAGCCACCGTCATCTTGAAGTCCTTCGGCGTCGTCTTCCTTGCCTCGTTCTCCACCCAGGAGCCGTTCGGCAGGAACAGCGCGTTGCCCTTGGTCCACTGCGTCTGCGACTGGATGTGGTCGATTCCGGGCGTGCCCTTGAGGATGTACCCCTTGGCGCGCAGCTCGTAGTAGGCGTCGAACGCCTTCTTGACGGCCTCGTGCTTCCAGGCGTCCGGCTCCAGGTTGTCGATCGCCTTGAGGACGTCGGCGCCGCCGATCTTGGCGATGAAGGGGTACATCGTGAAGGCGAAGTAATACGGGTGCTTGCCCGCGTACGTCCAGCCCGCCATGCCCTCCTTCTTCGCCTTGGCGCAGACGGCGAGCATCTCGTCCCAGGTCTTGGGGTACTCGACCTCGAGCTTGTCCAGGGCGGTCTGGGAGTACCAGGTGCCGTAGACGGTGTACGAGTAGTTCAGCTGGTAGAGCTTGTCGCCACCGAAGGTGCCCTTCTCCACCACGCCGGGCAGCAGCATCTCCCTGACCGTCTTCGAGCTGTCGAAGAGGGACGGCGCGTCCAGCAGCGCCTCCAGGTCGGCTACCTGCTTGTCCTCGATCAGGCTCGCGATGTCCATGTTCTCGGCACCGGAGTTGTTGATGACGTCCGGCGGGTTTCCCTTGACCATCCGCGGCTGCATCTTGGTGCGGATCTTCTGGGTGCTGGCGTGCTTGACCTTGCCGTAGGACTTCTCATAGACCTTGTGCGCGTCCTTGGCGTACTGGTCGCCATAGCCGCCGTTGAAGATGACGACTTCAGCGCCGGCCTCCTTGTTCACGCCCAGAGGGTTCTCATCGGTCTTCTTGCCCTTGTCGACCTTGTCGTCACCGCTGTCGTCGCTGCCGCTCGCACAGGCCGACAGCGCGGTCATACCGGGCACGGCTACCAGGCCGAGCGCCGCGGCACGCTTGATGACATCACGACGGTTGACATCGGAAGTGGATCCCATGCTCAAGTCCTCGCCTTCTCCAGGACTCAGGCGGTGTACCGGTCTGCCGTCGACTCGCCACTGGCGTGAAGGGCCCGACACCGCGGGTCATTTGAAGCTTGGGTCGTACAGCAATGCTGGGTTCGTACACACCGGAGCCCCCCGGCGCAGCGCCGGGTCACTCGGGGGTGCCGACAGGTATAGTCCACTTGCAGTCGGCAGGGCAAGATCGAAGACACCTTCGGCCGTGAGTCTTTCCCGAGTTGAGACCTCTCGGACATAAGACAGCGCCGCACCCCACGGATGGAGGTACGGCGCTGCCCTTGTGACCTGTGCGTTTATGAGTTGGAGGCTTCCTCAGGTCACTTCCGGATGAGTGACCGCAGCACGTAGTGCAGGATGCCGCCGTTGCGGTAGTAATCCGCCTCGCCCGGCGTGTCGATCCGCACCCTGGCGTCGAAGCCGACGCCACTGTCCGTAGTCACCCTGACCGTCTCCGGGATGCCGCCGTCGTTCAGCGCGGTGACGCCCGTGAGGGTGAACGCCTCCTCGCCGCTCAGCCCCAGGGACAGCGCCGTGGCGCCCTCCGGGAACTGCAGCGGCAGCACGCCCATGCCGATGAGGTTCGAGCGGTGGATGCGCTCGTAGCTCTCGGCGATGACCGCACGGACGCCCAGCAGGGCCGTCCCCTTGGCCGCCCAGTCGCGCGAGGAGCCGGAGCCGTACTCCTTGCCCGCCAGCACCACCAGCGGGATGCCCTGGGCCTGGTAGCTCTGCGAGGCGTCGTAGATGGAGGTGACCGGGGCCTGACCCCCGCTCTCGGAGGCGCGGGTGAAGTCGCGGGTGAAGCCTCCCTCGGTGCCGGGGGCGATCTGGTTGCGCAGCCGGATGTTGGCGAAGGTGCCGCGGATCATCACCTCGTGGTTGCCGCGCCGCGAACCGTAGGAGTTGAAGTCACGGCGCTCCACGCCGTGCTCCACGAGGTACTTGCCCGCGGGCGAGTCGGCCTTGATGGCACCGGCCGGTGAGATGTGGTCGGTCGTCACCGAGTCGCCGAGCTTCGCCAGCACCCGGGCGTCCACGATGTCCTCGACCGGGGCCGGCTCCATGCCCATGCCCTCGAAGTAGGTGGGCTTGCGGACGTACGTGGACTCCGGGTCCCATTCGAACGTGTTGCCGGTCGGAATGGACAGCGCCTGCCACTGGGCGTCACCGGCGAACACGTCGGCGTAGCTCTTGGTGAACATCTCCTGGCCGATGGCCCCGGCGACGACCTCCTCGACCTCCTGCTCGGAGGGCCAGATGTCCTTGAGGTAGACCGGGTTGCCCTCCTGGTCGGTTCCCAGGGCCTCGGTGGTGATGTCCACCTTCATGGACCCGGCGAGGGCGTACGCGACGACCAGCGGCGGGGACGCGAGGTAGTTCATCTTCACGTCCGGGTTGATCCGGCCCTCGAAGTTCCGGTTACCGGAGAGCACGGCGGCGACCGCCAGGTCGTTGTCGTTCACGGCCTGCGAGATCTCCTCCGGCAGCGGCCCGGAGTTGCCGATGCAGGTCGTGCAGCCGTACCCGACGAGGTTGAAGCCCAGCTTGTCGAGGTAGGGGGTCAGACCCGCGCGGTCGTAGTAGTCCATGACGACCTGGGAGCCGGGAGCCAGCGTGGTCTTCACCCACGGCTTGGTGGTGAGCCCCTTCTCCACCGCCTTCTTGGCCAGCAGCGCCGCGCCGACCATGACGGACGGGTTGGAGGTGTTGGTGCAGGAGGTGATCGCGGCGACGGTGACGGCACCGTGGTCGATCTCGTACGTCCGGCCGTCGGCGGCGGTCACCTGGACCGGCTTCGACGGGACGCCGTTGGAGACGGCCGGGGCGTCGGAGGCCGGGAAGGACTCCTTGCCCGCCTCGTCCTGGTCGGTCTCGGAGACATAGTTGCGTACGTCCTGGCCGAACTTGTGCTTGGCCTCGGAGAGCGCGATGCGGTCCTGCGGGCGCTTGGGCCCGGCGATCGACGGCACCACCGTGGCCAGGTCCAGCTCCAGGTACTCGGAGTAGACCGGCTCCTGGGCGGGGTCGTGCCACAGGCCCTGCGCCTTGGCGTACGCCTCCACCAGGGCGAGCTGCTCGGCCGAGCGGCCGGTGAGCCGCAGGTAGGTGAGGGTCTCCTCGTCGATCGGGAAGATCGCGGCGGTGGAGCCGAACTCCGGCGACATGTTGCCGATGGTCGCGCGGTTCGCCAGCGGCACGCCGGGGACGCCGTCACCGTAGAACTCGACGAACTTGCCGACCACGCCGTGCTGACGCAGCATCTCGGTGATGGTCAGCACCAGGTCGGTGGCGGTGGTGCCGGTGGGCAGCTCACCGCGGAGCTTGAAGCCGACGACGCGCGGGATGAGCATCGAGACGGGCTGGCCGAGCATGGCCGCCTCGGCCTCGATGCCGCCCACGCCCCAGCCCAGCACGCCCAGGCCGTTGACCATGGTGGTGTGCGAGTCGGTGCCGACGAGCGTGTCGGGGTACGCCTGGCCGTTGCGGACCATCACGGTACGGGCCAGGTGCTCGATGTTCACCTGGTGCACGATGCCGGTGCCGGGCGGAACGACCTTGAACTCGTCGAAGGCCGTCTGGCCCCAGCGCAGGAACTGGTAGCGCTCCTTGTTGCGCCCGTACTCCAGGTCGACGTTCTGCCGGAAGGAGTTGGCGGTGCCGAACTTGTCGGCGATCACCGAGTGGTCGATCACCAGTTCGGCGGGCGCGAGCGGGTTGATGCTGTCGGCGTCGCCGCCCAGCTCCTTGACGGCCTCACGCATGGTGGCCAGGTCAACGACACACGGCACGCCCGTGAAGTCCTGCATGATCACCCGGGCCGGCGTGAACTGGATCTCCTGGCTGGGCTGCGCCTCGGGATCCCAGCCGCCCAGCGCGCGGATGTGATCGGCGGTGATGTTCACACCGTCCTCGGTGCGGAGCAGGTTCTCCAGCAGGACCTTCAGGCTGTACGGAAGACGGGCCGAGCCCTCCACCTTGTCCAGCTTGAAGATCTCGTACGACTCGTCGCCCACCGGCAGTGTGCTGCGGGCGTCGAAGCTGTTCGCCGACACGACAGTCTCCTTCAATGCATCAATTGCCGATCCGCTATGGTGGTCCAGGCTTGGTTAGGCAAGCCTTACCAGCGGCGGTGGCGTGTGCGCCTTCGACAGTTATCTCGATTATCTCGATGTCGAGATAACTCTAGTACACGACCGCCGCGCGGTCATGCCCAGCCCGGCGCGCGGCGCGACGAAAAGCCCGGGCGGCGCCATGCAAAGCGGGGAGCCGCAGGCCGCACGGAGGTCAGCGCCGCACGGAGGTCAGGGCCACAGGTCAGGGCCGAAGCTGCATCCTGCGGCGGTACGCCTCCGACAGGGCGGCGTTCACGAGCGTCACCAGACCGAGCACGGCCGCCGCGACCGGATGGCCGACTCCGTAGACCGCCAGGGCACCGCCGCCGAGCACCACCGCCTTGACGCACAGGACCCCGGCCAGCGGCAGCCGTACCCGTGCGCGCGGTGCGGCGAACGCCCCCCACGCCAGCATCGCCGCGAGGGGCGTCCCCAAGCCCAGCAGCCACGGGAACACGGCACCGCTTCCGGCCGAGAAGCCCCACCAGCCCAGAGCGGCCAGCGCCGTCAGCTCCAGCAGGAAGGCCAGCACCTCGTTCGCCGCGAACCATGGGCGGCCGGCCATCGCCTCCGCGTGGTCGCGGGCCTGATCGGCCGTCACCGCCGGGCTGCCACAGGACGGATCGGACGGGTCGGACGGATCACGGATCTCATGGGCATGGCACTCCCCGCTCGGGCCGCACTCGGCCCCACAGGCTGCCACGTCCACTGGTTCCGCACTACGGCCGCCCGCCCCCGCCCGGGGGTGCCGCTCGCCGTGCGGAGCCTGGCGCGGTCGGAGAGACTGGAGCGGCGAGCAGATTCGCGCCACCCGTCGGGCGGCGCCCGGGCAGAAGTTGGGCGAAGGTCGGCAGACCACCCGATTGGACGCACCCAACGAAGTGGCTATCTCATATCTGAGATAGCGTAGACCACATGAGCGACGACTACCTCGCCCGTATCGGGCAATTGATCCGTGACGCACGCCAGCATCGCGGCTGGACGCAGACGCAGCTCGCCGAAGCCCTGGGCACCAGCCAGAGCGCGGTCAACCGCATCGAGCGTGGTAACCAGAACATCAGCCTGGAGATGATCGCCCGGATCTCGGAGGCGCTGGACAGCGAGATCGTCTCGCTCGGCTACTCCGGCCCGATGCATCTGCGGGTCGTCGGCGGGCGGCAGTTGTCGGGCAGCATCGACGTCAAGACCAGCAAGAACGCATGCGTCGGCCTGCTGTGCGCCGCACTCCTCAACTCCGGGCGCACGGTCCTGCGCCGGGTGGCGCGGATAGAGGAGGTCTATCGCATCCTTGAGGTACTGAGCTCCATCGGCGTCCGCTCCCGCTGGATCAACGACGGCGCGGACTTGGAGATCGTGCCGCCCGCCGAACTCGACCTCGACGCCATGAACGCGGACGCGGCCCGGCGTACGCGCAGCATCATCATGTTCCTCGGACCGCTGCTGCACCGGGCCGAGCAGTTCCGCATCCCCTACGCCGGTGGCTGCGACCTCGGCACGCGCACCGTGCAGCCGCACATGATCGCGCTGCGCCGCTTCGGCCTGGAGATCACGGCGACAGACGGGATCTACCACGCCCGCGTCGACCGCTCCATCACGCCGGACCGCCCGATCGTGCTGACCGAGCGGGGCGACACCGTCACCGAGAACGCGCTGCTGGCGGCGGCCCGGCACGACGGGGTGACGGTCATCCGGAACGCCTCCTCCAACTACATGGTCCAGGACCTGTGCTTCTTCCTGGAGCAGCTCGGCGTCCGGGTCGAGGGCGTCGGGACGACCAGCCTGACCGTGCACGGAATGGCCCAGATCGACGTGGACGTCGACTACTCCCCCTCCGAGGACCCGGTGGAGGCGATGAGCCTGCTCACCGCGGCAGTGGTGACCGAATCCGAACTGACGGTACGCCGGGTGCCGGCGGAGTTCCTGGAGATCGAGCTCGCCGTGCTGGAGGAGATGGGTCTCGACTTCGACCGGACCCCGGAGTACCCGGCGGACAACGGCCGCACCCGGCTGACGGACCTGACGGTCCGCCCGTCCAAGCTGGAGGCGCCGATCGACAAGATCCACCCGATGCCGTTCCCCGGACTGAACATCGACAACGTCCCCTTCTTCGCGGCGATCGCCGCAGCCGCGCAGGGCCAGACCCTCATTCACGACTGGGTCTACGACAACCGCGCGATCTACCTGACGGACCTGAACCGGCTGGGCGGCCGCCTGCAACTCCTCGACCCGCACCGCGTCCTGGTCGACGGCCCGATCCGCTGGCGCGCGGCCGAGATGATGTGCCCGCCCGCACTCCGGCCCGCC
Source organism: Streptomyces gossypii (assembly GCF_025165795.1). GTDB lineage: Bacteria > Actinomycetota > Actinomycetes > Streptomycetales > Streptomycetaceae > Streptomyces > Streptomyces gossypii. The sequence continues at coordinate 356,228 of NZ_JAJAGO010000005.1, read as the reverse complement.
GTCGTCGTCCTCCTGGCGATGATGGCCGCCGAGGGCACCTCGGTACTGCGCAACGTCTATGTGATCAACCGCGGCTACGAGGACCTGGCCGAGCGGCTGAACGAGGTGGGGGCACAGATCGAGACCTTCCGCGACATCTGATCGACAAGGCCGCCGCCCTTCCCTGACCAGGCTGAACGCTGGTTCGGAAGAGGGCGGCGGATCGCGTCGACGGCGGCGGTGCCTCGCGCGCCCGCGCGAGGCAGTGGCGCAGGGCGTGGAAGCCGTGTCGCTCGATCCGGGCCCCGGCCGGCGGGCTCAGACGCGTTGGCGCGTGAAGCGCTGGTTGGCGTTGCCGGTGTAGGTCCATTGGGAAATGCGGGCTCCGTCAGCCGTGGAGTATTCCCAGACGTCCATGGCCAGGCCGCTGGCCCGATTGACCAGGCTGACCGTGCCGTCGCCGTGGTCGACGATCCTCCACTGCTGGCCGGCGGCGCCGGTGTCGGGCTGCTGGGTGACCTCGCTGCCGCCTTCGTTGCCGGTGGCCTGGAGCACCAGGCCCGAGTGGCGGGCCTTGACGCGGACGTGACCGTCGCCGGAGTCCAGGAACTCGAACTGCTGGTGGAGTCCGCTGCCGGCCGTCCACTGGAGAAGTCTCGCCCCGGCCGCGGTGGATGCCTCGCTGATGTCGGCCGTCTTGCCGCTGTGCTGGGCGACCAGGCGGTAGTAGCCCGGGCCGCCGGGGGTGTCGCCCAGCTGGGCTTCCCACCTGGTGTTGGCCCCGGACGCGTCGGCGGGGAGGCGGTCGCGTGCGGCGGTGTCGCCGTACATGGTCCAGCGGGCCCAGTCGACGACGGTCCTCGGGAAGCGTTGGTCGCTCCAGAAGCTGGTGTGGCTGCCGCCGACGAAGGTGAGGAACGCCTTGGGCCAGGTCATCTCGGTGTACGCCTGCCGGGCGGAGGAGTACTGGGTGGTCGAGTCGCGGTCGCCGTGGACGAAGAGGACCTTGGCGTTGACGGAGGAGGACGGGTTGCCCATGTCCTCGCAGGACTGGGGGTTGGCGGAGATGATCCGGCTGTCGGGCCAGGAGGTGAGCAGGCCGTGGGTGACCATGCCGCCCAGGGAGTGGCCGGAGACGCCGACGCCGATACCGGTGTTGATGTGCCCGGCCAGCGGACCGCTCGCGTTGAGCGCGAGGGTGTTGGTGATGATCTGCGAGACGTCCTTGGAGGTGTTGCCGTTCCTGACGTCGGTGAAGCTGTGGTTGAAGTGCGGTGCGGGGACGATGAAGCCCGCCGAGGCCAGGGCCCGGATGATGAACAGGGAGTTCTGCGGGCTGCTCCCGAAGCCGTGGGTCATGTTGTAGACGGGGAAGACGCCGTTGGCGACCGGGGCGTCCGTCACCGGGTTGCCGCCGGGGGTGCCGGTGGCGGGGTAGTAGACGTAGGTGGTGCACGGGCGGCTGCCGCGGGTCCAGTTGTACCGGCGCACGCCTACGGCGTACGGCTGGGCCGGGGCGGGGTCGGCGAACGCCTGCCCGGCGCCGAGCAGGGACACGCCCGCGCCCGTCGCTGCGACTGCGCTCAGGGTCAGGAAGGTGCGTCGTTGCATCCGAGGACTCCTGATGTGAGATGAGCGAATGGTTGGCTGGCTGATGTGGGGAGCCGGCGTCCAGGTCTTCGGCGGCCGGGACCACCACCTTCACGTTCGTCGTCGGTCCGGGGCCTGTCGGCCGGCCGGGGCTGTCCCGGCCGGCCTGGAGGTGTTGTTCCTTCCCGGGTGCCGGCGGGGTGCCGTCAGCGCACGTAGATGTTGGGCTGCGGCGGGCGGGTCATGCCGGAGCCGAGGAAGTAGCTGGGGTGGGGCGGCTGGTTGTAGGAGGTGTTCTGCCAGGCCAGGGCGACGCGGTACTGGGCATCGTGGGCCAGGGTGTGCAGTTTGGTGGTCGTGGGGGTGGACGTGGCGTAGATGCGCAGGGCGTTGTTGCCGGAGTGGCGCCAGATGACCTCCTCGCGCCAGTCGCCGAAAAGGTCGCCCGAGAGCACCGGGGTGGACTTGGTGCCGTTGCTGGAGGCGACGCCGCTGCCGGTGAGCAGCCGGGAGTCGCCGCCGGTGCCGTACTTGTCGACCTGGGTGCCGTTCAGGAGTTCGCGCACCGGGTCGGCGTCCCACCAGGCGAGGAAGTTCGCCGAGGACGGGTTGCGGCCGACGTTGCCGCCGGAGGAGTTGCGCAGGTTGCTCATGTTCGGTCCGGAGCCCCAGAACTCGGCGCCCGCGTTGCCGGCGTAGATGTCACTGGCCACGCCGCGGCCCGGTCCCTCGTTGGAGCCACTGGTGGGGGTGCGGTGGATGACCTGCCCGGTGCGGGCGTCGTGCAGGTCGGAGCCGGGCTGGTTGCTCGACTCGTGGATGGAGAAGACCTCCAGGCCGGCGCGGTTGGGCACGAAGTCGCCGACGTGCAGGGCGTCGCCGTGGCCGAAGCCCGTGGAGTACATCAGGCGGCCGTTGTCGTCGATGGTCGCGGAGCCGTAGACGATTTCCTGGCGGCCGTCGGTGTCGACGTCGGCGATGGACAGCTGGTGGTTGCCCTGACCGTACGCGGCGCCGTTGCCGGAGGAGTTGGAGTCGAACTTCCAGCGCTTGACAAGCTGCCCGTTGCGGAAGTCCCAGGCCGCGATGACGGCGCGGGTGTAGTAGCCGCGGGCCATGATCAGGGAGGGCCGCTGGCCGTCGAGGTAGGCGGTGCCGGCCAGGAAGCGGTCCACGCGATTGCCGTAGTTGTCGCCCCAGGAGGAGACGTTGCCGCGCGGCGGATCGTAGTTGACGGTGGACATCGCTGCGCCGGTCAGACCGTTGAACATGGTCAGGTACTCGGGTCCGGCCAGGATGTAGCCGCCGGAGTTGCGGTGGTCGGCGCCTGCGCTGCCGATGACCGTGCCCTGGCCGTCGCGCGTGGCGTCCGCCGTCTTCATGGCCACCTCGGCGCGGCCGTCGCCATCGTAGTCGTACACCTGGAACTGCGTGTAGTGCGCCCCGGCCCGGATGTTGCGGCCCAGGTCGATACGCCACAGCCGCTGGCCGTTGAGCCGGTAGGCGTCGATGTAGACGTTTCCGGTGACGCCGTCCTGCGAGTTGTCCTTCGCGTTGGCAGGGTCCCACTTGACGATCAGCTCGTACTGCCCGTCGCCGTCCACGTCACCCGGGCTGGCCTCCACGGGCGTGTAACCCGAGCCGGGCGAAGACAGCGGCACATCCAGGTAGTTGCCGCCGGTGAAGCGCAGCGAGGACTCCGAAGCCGGCTGCTCCGTGCCGTCCACCACCGCGCGCACGGTGTACGAGGCATCCGAAGGTGCGTCGTTGTCACGGTAGTTGGTGGAGTCGGTGACCGGCGAGCCGTTCACCTTCGCGCCGTTGCGGTATACGTTGAACGCCGTGTCGTAGCTCTCGGTGCCCAGCAGCCGCCAGGACACCAGATTGCCCGAGCCTGAACGCACCGATACCAGGCCCCGGTTCAGGTCCTCCATCTGCCGGGCCTCACCGACCGGCGGATCGGGATCCGGGTCGGTGCCGCCGTCGACCTTGACCAGCCGCCACTGCTGATTGAAGCCGTCGACGTCGTCGTACTGCGAGATCCGGGCGCCGTCCTCCGCCGACTGCTCCCAGACGTCCAGAGCCTTGCCGCTGTTGCGGTTGATCAGCTGCACATACTGGCTGTCGATGTCGACCACGCTGAACTGCTGATTGACGGCATTGTTGTCCGTCCACTGCATGACGTTCGCGCCGTTGGCCGTGGACCACCCCTCGACGTCGAGCACCTTGCCACTGTGCCGGGCCATGATCCGGTAGTACCCGTTGCCCGAATCGACGAACTGGAACTGCTGGTTGGCGGCGGTTCCAGGGGTCCACTGGACGACCTCGGCGCCGTCGGCGGTGGACCTTTCGGAGATGTCGATGGCCTTGCCACTGTGGCGTGAGACCAGTTGGTAGTAGGCGGACGTGTCGATCACGGCCGCGCTCGCGCTGAACGCGGGCGGGGCGCCCAGTGAGACGGCGGCCAGTAACACCGCCAGCAGTAACGTGACCGGCCCGCGCGTTCTTCGCAGACTTCGGACGGACATGTGCGGCTCCTTCAGGTGGGCGGGTAAGGGCTTGCGTGCTCCCCGGCAAACGAATGAAACGATTCATCTACATCGCGCACGAGAGGCGGGTCTTGTTCTCGCATGGGTGGGAGCGCTCCCAGTGAAGCTAGAGGCGACCGCCGGGAGCGGCAAGACCTGTGCACGGACTGAATGTGACAATCTGTTGGATCAAGTGGGTTCCCGACGCAGGGTCACGGTTGGCCATCCCTGCATGCGACCGATTCACGCCAGCGCGTCGACTGATCTCAACCTGAGAGGTAAGGGCGCTAGTTGGCTCGTCAGCGCTGTGCACTGCCAAGCGCGAGGCCCCGGGAAGTTGGCGGATCCGACGGCTTGCCGCATGTCGGGCGTCTTAGTATCGTCCCTCAATTATCAACAGAACCGGAAAAATCTCGACGGCTTCTCCGGCGTCGCGACGACGAGCCGCACGCGTCACGATGGAACCGCTCACGCCCCCGGGCCGGACGACGCGCCGGGCGATCTCGGCAGCCTCGGCGGGTTCGTGGATGGCCCGCCCCTGCGCTTTCGCCCGGGCTGCCGTGTGCTAAGGGCTGTCCCGTGATCCCTGGCGGGCGCGCGGCGTCAGCTGCGGCACCTCGCTGCGTTGCCGGAACGCCCGGGATACGCCCAGTATGAGGACGCCCCTCCGCCTGGCGAAGCACCGCATCTGACGCCGCGCGCTGATCCACCAGGGACTACGGGACAGCCCTTAACCCGGCTCGTCCGTGCCGCAGCGCTCCCGGACCCAGGCGTGGAACTCCGCGATGTGGTGTTCGCTGGGGACGAGGACGCCGCCGTGGCGGTAGGCGCGTGAGCCCATCATCAGGTGGCATCGCTCGCAGGCGGCGAAGTCCTGTTCGTTCACGCGATGGAACAGCTCGACGGAGCGGGAAAGGTCCCGTTCCTCCTCGATGACCTGCGGGAGGTAGAGCCAGTCGCACTCGACGCGCGTACGGTCGGCCGCGGTGGGATACAGGCGGTGCACGATGACATGGTCGGGCACGAGGTTCAGGAAGACCTGCGGCCGGATGGTGATCGCGTAGTAGCGGCGGTCCTGGTCCGCGCCGATGCCGGGGATCGGTTCGAGTCCGTGACCGCCGTCCACGGTGAATCCGCTGACGTCCTGCCCGAACTCCGCGCCGTGGCCCACGTAGTACTGCGCGGCGAAGCCGTCGGCGAACTCGGGTAGCACTTCGGTCAGTTCGGGATGGATGGTGGCGCAGTGGTAGCACTCCATGAAGTTCTCGATGATGAGCTTCCAGTTGGCCCGTACGTCGTAGCTGACGCGGCGGCCCAGCTCCAGCGTGTGGATGGCGTAGCGCTCCACGGCGCCGGTGTCGCCGAGCCGTTCGGTGACGGACCCGATCACGTCGTCCTCGAAGGAGGGCGGTTCTTCGGCGAGGCAGACCCAGACGTAGCCGAGCCATTCGCGTACGTGCACCCGGACCAGGCCGTGTTCGGTGCGGTCGAGGTCCGGCATGCTCGTCAGGTTGGGGGCGGCGGTCAGCTTGCCGTCCAGGTCGTACGTCCAGGCGTGGTAGGGGCATTGGAAGCCGCGCCGGACCTCGCCCTGGGGCTCGGTGCACAGTTTGGCGCCGCGGTGGCGGCAGATGTTGAGAAAGGCGCGCACGGCGCCCTCGCGGGACCGGGTGACGAGGACGCTCTCGCCGCCCACCGGCACCGTGCGGAAGGCACCGGGGCGGCCGAGGTCGGCGGCACGTACGGCGCAGAACCACATCTGCTCGAAGAGGTGCCGCTGTTCGCGCGCGAAGATCGCGGGGTCGGTGTAGTGGTGGCCGGGCAGGGTCGGCAGCAGGCTGTCCGGCAGGATGCGCGCGCCGGTGGTGGTGCCCGTCGCCGTGGAGCCGGTGCTGCCGGTGGTGCTGCCGGAGAGGCCGGGGAAGCCGGTGGTGGTCATGTCGCACCTCGTTGTCGGGTGAACGGGATGGCTGTTCAGCGGCGGATGCGGTCCATCGCCGGGTCGAAGAGCGGCTCCGCCGCCACCGTGGCGGGGACCTTCTCGCCGAAGTACTCGATGATCACCGGGGTTCCGGGTACCGCCGCCGCGGCGGGAAGCCAGGCGTACGCGACGGTGGTGCCGATCGTGTAGCCGAACGCGGCGCTGGTCACGTACCCCGCGGGCATCCCGTCCACGTACACCGGCTCGCTGCCCAGCACCGTACGGGCCGGGTCGTCGACGGTGAGGCAGGTGAGCCGGCGGCGTACGGTCTGCTCGCTGCGGCCCTCCAGTGCGGCTCGGCCGACGAAGCCGCCCTCCTTGCCGCTGCGGACGGCGAAGCCGACACCCGCCTCATAGGGGTCGTGTTCGGCGGTCATGTCGGTGCCCCAGGCCCGGTAGCCCTTTTCCAGCCGCAGGCTGTTGAAGGCGCTGCGGCCGCCCGCGACCACCCCGTGCTCCTGGCCCGCCTCCCACAGGGTGTCCCACAGCTTCAGCCCGGTGTCGGCCGTCGTGTACAGCTCCCAGCCCAGCTCGCCGACGTAGCTCAGACGCATCGCGGTGACCGGGACGCTGCCGAGATACGTCTGCCGGTTGCGGAAGTAGCCGAACGCCTTGTGTCCGAAGTCGTCGCGGGTCAGCGGCTGCACCAGCGCACGCGCCAGCGGCCCCCACACCCCGATGCAGCAGGTGCCGGGGGTCGCGTCGCGGATCTGCACCGTGCCGTCGGCGGGCAGCCTGCGGCGGAGCCACTCCAGGTCGAGGTTGCCGTTGGCGCCGATCTGGAACCGGTCCCGCGAGATGCGTGCCACGGTCAGGTCGCTGCGGATGCCGCCGGACTCGTCGAGCAGCAGGGTGTACGTGACGGATCCGGGCTTCTTGGCCAGGTTGTTGGTGGTCAGGTACTGGAGGAAGGCCAGCGCGCCGGGACCGGTCACCTCGATCCGCTTGAGCGCGGTCATGTCGTAGAGCGCGACGCGCTCCCGCGTCGCCTTCGCCTCGGCCGCGGCGATCGGCGACCAGTGCCGGGCGGACCACTCGTCCCGCTCGGGGATCCGGAGGCCGTCGCACAGGGGCGAGTCGAGCAGGGCGGCGTTGGCCTCGTACCAGTGGGGGCGTTCCCAGCCGGACGCCTCCAGGAAGTACGCGCCCAGCTCCCGCTGGCGGCCGTGGAACGGGCTGACGCGCAGCGGCCGGGGCCGTTCCATCGGCTGGAGGGGGTGGATGATGTCGTAGATCTCGGTGAAGCTCTGGCAGCCGCGCTCGCGGACGTAGTCGGGCGCCAGTTGCACGTCCTCGAAGCGGTTCAGGTCGCACTCGTGCACATCGGTGCCGGGCGTGCCGTCGGCCAGCCACTCGGCCAGGGCGCGGGCGACGCCCGCGGAGTGGGTCACCCAGACCGCCTCGGCCAGCCAGAAGCCGGCCAGGCCGGGGTGTTCGCCCAGCAGCGGCATGCCGTCGGGGGTGAAGGAGAACAGCCCGTTCATGCCCTCCCGCACGTCGGTCTCCGCGAGACCGGGCAGCAGCCGTACGCTCTCCCGCCAGGCGGGGGCGAAGTCCTCCGGGGTGAAGGGTTGCATCGACGGCATGTGCGGCGCCTCGCCGGGGGCGAGCACGTCCTCCGCGGCGACGGGCATCGGCCGGTGGCCGTAGTAGCCGATGCCGATGCGGTCGCCGTGCTCACGGAAGTACAGGTCGTGGTCCTGGTGCCGCAGGATCGGCATCCCGGCCTCGCTCCGTTCGTCGTTGACACCGCGCAGTACGCCGAGCGGGCCGGTCGTGGCGTACTGGTGCGCCAGCGGGACCAGCGGCACGGTCATGCCCACCATCCGGCCGATCTTCGGCCCCCAGAAGCCGGCGGCCGAGACCACGATGTCGGCGGGGAAGCGGGCGTCGGCGGTGCGCACGGCGGTGACACGGCCGTGCTCCTGCTCGATCCCGGTCACCTCCTGACGGGCCAGGAAGTGCGCCCCGCGGGCGATCGCCCGGCGCGCCTGCGCCTCGCCCGCGCGTACGGCCTTGGCCAGCCCGTCGCTCGGCACGTGCAGGCCGCCGTACACCCGCTCTTCGTCCAGCAGCGGGTGCAGCTGCGCGCACTCCTCGGGTGCGAGCAGCCGCCCCTCGGTGCCCCGGGCCGTCGCCCAGCCGTGCTTGCGCTTGAGGTCGGCCCAGCGTTCGGGGGAACCGGCGACCTCCAGCGAACCGAGCTGCCGCAGGCACCAGGCGCCGTCCAGGGACAGGCCGGCGAACTTGCGGACGGTGTACTGCGCGAACTCGGTCATCGTCTTCGACGGGTTGGTCTGGAAGACGAGTCCGGGTGCGTGCGAGCTGGAGCCTCCGGTCGCGAACAGCGGGCCCTGGTCGAGCACGGTGACATCGGTGAGTCCGCGTTCGGTGATCTCGTCGGCGAGCCCGCAGCCGACGATGCCAGCTCCGATGATGACGATGCGGGGTTGTGCCGCCATGCTCGACCTCCTGTTTCGGAATGTGCCGTGGACTTCGCGATGCGCAACGGGCTGCGGGCAGACGGGAGCCCCGGTGAGCCGGGCGCCGGGGCGCCCGGGTGGGGTCAGCGGGTGAACGGGATCGGCGGGTCAGCGGTCAGCCGGGCAGCGGTCAGCGGGGCCCGGCGAACAGTTCGTCGAGGGTTTTCGCCTCCGCCTCGATGAGGGTGCTCGCTCCGTGGCCGGGGAGCACCGCCGTACGGCCCGGCAGCGTCAGCAGCCGGTCGCGGATGGAGGTGATGAGGGTGTCGAAGTCGCTGTACGAGCGGCCGGTGGCACCCGGCCCTCCGTTGAAGAGCGTGTCCCCGGTGAAGACGGTGCCCAGCTCCGCGACGTACAGGCAGACGGCGCCGGGCGCGTGCCCGGGTGTGTGGATCACCCTCAATCTGACTCCTGCGACGGTGAGTTCGGCACCGTCCGACAGATGGCGGCCCGGCGGGAACGCCGGGTGGGTGAGTTTCCACAGCACCTCGTCCGCCGGGTGCAGGTGGACCGGGGCTCCGGTGGCGGCGGACAGGGCGGGCGCGGCGTTGATGTGGTCGTTGTGTGCGTGTGTGCAGAGGATGGCCCGGAGGGTGCGGCCGCCCAGGGCGGTGGTGATCGCCTGCACGTCGTGGGCGGGGTCGATGACCACGGCCTCGTGGTCATCGCCCACGAGCCACACGTTGTTGTCGACTGCCCAGCTGCCGCCGTCCAGTTCGAAGGTGCCGGAGGTCACCAGGCACTCGATCCGCGCCCCGCCTCCGGTGGAACGTGCACTGCCGGTGGAACGCGGGCTTCCGGTGGAGCGCGGGCTTCCGGTGGAGCGCGGGAGAGTCACAGGACCACCACCGAACGCAGGACCTCGCCCGCTTCCATCCGGCCGAACGCCTTCTCCAACTCCCCGTCGCCCAGGGCGATGGTCTCGGACACGAACGCGTCCAGATCCAGCCGCCCCTGCCGGTACAGATCGATCAGCATCGGAAAATCCCGGGACGGCAGGCAGTCCCCGTACCAGGACGACTTCAGCGCCCCGCCTCGTCCGAACACGTCCAGCAGCGGCAATCGCAGGGTCATCTCCGGCGTGGGCACCCCGACCAGGACCACCGTCCCGGCCAGATCCCGTGAGTAGAAAGCCTGTTCATACGTTTCGGGGCGGCCCACCGCCTCGATCACCACATCCGCGCCGAACCCACCGGTCAGTTCCCGCACGGCCGCCACCGGGTCCTGTGCGCTGGAGTCGACGGTGTGCGTGGCTCCCATGGCGCGGGCGGTCGTCAGCTTCCGCGGATCGATGTCCACGGCGATGATCCGCGCCGCGCCCGCCAGCCGGGCCCCGGCGATCGCGGCGTCCCCGACCCCGCCGCAGCCGATCACCGCCACCGAGTCGCCGCGCCCGACCTGTCCGGTGTTGAGCGCCGCCCCGAGACCGGCCATCACGCCGCAGCCCAGCAGGCCCGCCGCCGCGGGTGCCGCCGCCGGGTCCACCTTCGTGCACTGTCCTGCGGCCACCAGCGTCTTCTCCACGAACGCCCCGACGCCCAAGGCGGGCGACAGGACCGTGCCGTCGGTCAGCGTCATCGGTTGGGCGGCGTTGTGGGTGTCGAAGCAGTACCAGGGCCGGCCACGCGCACAGGCTCGGCACCGGCCGCACACCGCACGCCAGTTGAGGATCACGAAGTCGTCGGCGGCCACCTCGGTGACTCCCTCGCCCACCGCTTCGACCACCCCCGCGGCCTCGTGCCCCAGCAGGAACGGGAACTCGTCGTTGATCGCGCCCTGCTTGTAATGCAGGTCGGTATGGCACACCCCGCACGCCTGGACCGCCACCACGGCCTCCCCGGGCCCCGGGTCCGGCACGACCACCGTCTCCATTCGCACCGGCTCATCCCGGCCAGGAGCCACGAGCCCGCGAACATGCTGCACCATGAGTTACCTTTCCTCGTTCTTGAACGGGCTGTCCCCGGCCGCGTATTCGGCCATCGAGTCGAGGAGCCAGTCGGTGACGTAGTCGGCGAAGGAGGCACGTACGAAGAGCAGGAAACCGTCCGGCTCGCGATCCGCCACGAGCAGCACCCGGGCGCCGCGCGCCAGCAGCGTCTGCGCGCACGCGTCGCCGCCGAAAGCCCGCGGATGCAGGTCGATCGGGCAGACCTTGCGCAGCACGTCCCGTGCGCGGGCGCCGCTGATCCGCAGCGTGGTGCTGTGCGCGGACACCTCGGTGTACGCGGTGTACACGGTGTCCGCCTCGCCGTCCGGACCGGCCGACGCCTCAGCGACCGCGCGCAGCGTGTTCCCGGTCTCGGCTGCCGTGCCGGGCGGGGTGACGATCAGCCACTCGTCCGGGCCCAGCCAGACGGCCATCCGGTCGCCGGAGCGGCGCACGGTACCGGGTGTGCGGGGCAGTGCCAGCGGCGGTGTGAAGCCGAGAGTCGCCGCCGCGTTGTGCCCGGACCGCTGCCGGCGGCGGAGGTTGAACTGGGTGAGGAACGGAACTTCCCGCAGCTCCACCCCCGACCGTCCGGGCCGTCCGGCCCGCGCCAGCTCGTCCGCCCGGTGCTGGAGTGGGGAGTGCCGCCCGTGCGGCCCTGCCGCCGGAGGCTCCGGCGGCGGTGCTGCGCGGGTGAGTGCTCCGGGGAGTGTCGCGACCGTGTCAGCCATCCCTGCGGCTCCCTTCCCTGTCGTAGAAGACCGGCTCGGTGACCTGGGCGGCCACTGTCCGGTCGCCGAGCGCCACGTGCACCGTGCCGCCGATGCGGTCCCGTCCGCCCCGTACGAGGGCGAGCGCGAAGGTGCGGCCCAGCGCGGCGCTGCGGTAGCTGGAGGTGACGTGGCCGAGCGACGGCACCGGTGTCCGGGCCTCCGGCTCCCCGGAACCGGCGCAGACGAGGTGGCTGCCTTCGGGGAGAAGTTCACCCGTGTCCCACGGCAGCAGTCCGACGAGGTGTTTGCGGTCCGGCCGCGAGGTGTCCGGGCGACGGTGGGACCGTCTGCCGATGAAGTCCTTGCGCGTGGAGACCGCCCAGTCCATGCCCAAGTCCTGCGGCGTCACGCTGCCGTCGGTGTCCTGGCCGACGATCACATAGCCTTTCTCCGCCCGCAGCACGTGCATCGTCTCGGTGCCGTAGGGCGTGATGCCCTCCACCGCTCCGGTCTCCAGGACCGCCTCCCACAGGGCCGCCCCGTCCCAGCCGGAGACGTAGACCTCGAAGGCCAGTTCGCCGGAGAAGCTGATCCGCGCTACCCGCGCGGGCAGCCCGGCGACCTCGGCGTCCCGCCAGGCCATGAAGGGAAAGTCGCCGTTTTCCAGCGGCAGTTGCGGGGCAAGCCGGGCGAGTACGGCACGGGCCCGGGGGCCGACGACGGCGACGCCGGCCCACTGCTCCGTCACGGAGGTGCAGAACACGCGAAGCTGGGGCCACTCCGTCTGGAGCCACTCCTCCAGCCAGTCGAGTACCGCCGCGGCGTTGCCCGTGGTGGTGCTCATCTGGAAGCGGTCCTCGGCCAGTCGCATGGTCACGCCGTCGTCGAAGACCATGCCGTCGGCGGTGCACATGACGCCGTAACGGCAGGAGCCGACGCGGAGTTTGGCGAAGCCTCCTGTGTAGACGCGGTTCAGGAACTCGGCGGCGTCCGGCCCCTGGATGTCGATCTTGCCGAGGGTGGAGACGTCCATGGCAGCGACACCCTCGCGGGCGGCCCGGCACTCGCGGTCCACCGCGGTCGCCATGTCCTCGCCGGGACGCGGGTAGTAGCGGGGTCGCTTCCACTGCCCGACGTTCTCGAAGACGGCGCCCCGCGCGAGGTGCCAGGCGTGCAGCGGCGTGGTGCGGACCGGGTCGTGCAGCCGCCCCCGTGCACGGCCCGCCAGCAGCGCGAACGGCACGGGCGTGTACGGCGGCCGGTTGGTGGTCGTGCCCAGCTCCGCCACCGGCACGCCCAGTACGCCGGCCGTGGCCGCCGCGGCGGTGACGCCCGAGGTACGGCCCTGGTCGTGCGCGGTGCCGATCGTGGTGTAGCGCTTGACGTGTTCGACGGAGCGCATGCCGCCGCCGACGGCCCGTTCGATGTCCGCGAGGGTGGCGTCCCGCTGCATGTCGACGTACTGGGCGGCCGGATCGCCCGCCGCCGGGCACGCGGGCAGCGGCCACAGCGGAGGCAGCGGTGCGGGTTCCCAGGCGCCCGGTGGCTGTGGCGTCTGCCCGGCGCTCAGGCCCAGGTCGGATGCGGCGTCCGCGCCGGCGGCGGCGCCGTCGGCGAGGCAGTCGCCGAGCCGTGCCAGGCCCCGCGCGGCGCCCGCCACCCGGCGGCGCGGATCCGGCTCGTGGGGGACGTGGCAGCACAGCCGCTCGTCGTAGCGCGTGCGGCCGCCCGACTGCGTGTGCAGTTGCACCGCCGGGTTCCAGCCGCCGCTGACCAGCAGCAGGTCGCAGTCGGCTGCCGAGGATGCGGTGCCGTCCCCCTCGCGTGCCGCCAGCAGTGCGGCCGTGACCGTACCGTCGCCGCCCCGGCTGCCGACCACCACGTGCCCGGCGGACACGTCGATGTGCCGGTCCGCGCAGCGCGCCGCCCAGTACGGCGGCACGTGGTCGCGTGCGTCGACGATGCGGGCGATCTCCAGGCCGGCGTCGGCGAGTTCGAGTGCGGCGGCGTACGCGCTGTCGTTGTTCGCGGCGACGACGGCGCGGCGGCCGGGGAGCGTCCCGTAGCGGTTGGCGTAGGTGCGGGCCGCGCCGGCCAGCATGACGCCCGGCCGGTCGTTGTCGGCGAACAGCAGCGGCCGTTCGTGGGCGCCGGTCGCGAACACGATGCGGCGTGCCCTGATCTGCCACAGACGCCCGCCCCCGCCGGCCGCGGGCAGGCGCCGTTCGGCGGCAACGACGTAGTTGTGGTCGTAGCAGCCCACCGCGGTGGTGCGGGTAAGCAGGGTGGTCTCGGCGCGGCCCGCGAGTTCGGCGAGGGCGTGCCGCACCCACTCGAGCGCGGGCCGGTCCGCGATGTGTTCGCGGGTGCCGAGGAGGCTGCCGCCCATCTCCGGCTGCTCGTCGAGGAGTACGACTCTCGCCCCGGTCGAGGCGGCCGTGCGGGCTGCGGTGAGCCCGGCCGGTCCGGCGCCGACGACGAGCACGTCGCAGTGGGCGTGCATGGCGTCGTGCCTCCCGTGGTCGCCCGGCCGGCCGGCCTCCAGCCGCCCCTTTCCGCGCAGGGAGGTGGCGCGCAGGCCGTCGTACAGTTCGGTCACGGTGGCCTGTGTCATCGGCTCGGCGGGCCGTGCGGCGGCGTCCGGCGCGTGCGGGTCCGGGTGCAGTCCCACCAGGGCGTTGGGCTCGTCCACGCCTGCGGCGTAGATGCCGCGCGGGCGGCCGTGCGTGAGGCTCGTGGTGAAGGTGCGGACGCCGTTCGCGAGCAGGGCGGAGGCGAGGGTGTCGCCCTGGTAGCCGGTGTGGACGGTGCCGTCGAAGGTGAACGTGAGCGGGTGGGCGCGGTCGATGCGACCGCCGGTACGGAGCCGGTGGGAGTTCATGACGCGATCACCGGGACCGGCTCGCCGGGGAGGTAGGCGCCGTACACCTCGTGGGTGACGGTGTGCCGGAGGACGTTGAACCAGCGGCGGCAGCCCGCCGCGTGGCTCCAGCGCTCGGCGAACCAGCCCGCCGGGTTGTCCCGCAGGAACAGATAGCCGGCCCACTCCTCGTCGCTCAGCGCGTCCGGGTCCGCCGGGTGCACGAGGTGCGCCTGACCGCCGTAGTGGAACTCCACTTCGTCCCGGTCACCGCACCACGGGCAGGGAATCAGTTGCATGGTGTCTCCAGTGCTCGTCCGCGTGGGTGCCGTGTCGCGGCCGCGGGGCCCGAGGTATCAGTGAGCGACGGCCGCCGCGCCGTGCTCGTCGATCAGTGCGCCCGTGGTGAAGCGCTCCAGCGAGTAGGGCTCGTTCAGCGGGTGCGGCCGGTCGTGCGCGATGGTGTGCGCGTACACCCAGCCCGCGCCGGGGGTGGCCTTGAAACCGCCCGTCCCCCACCCGCAGTTGAGGTAGAGGCCGTCGACCGGCGTACGGCCGACGATCGGTGAGGCGTCGGGTGACACGTCCACCACGCCGCCCCAGGTGCGCAGCACCCGGGCCCGTGCGAACGCGGGGAACAGCTCCAATGCGGCCGCCATCTGCTGCTGGATCACGTGGAAGCCACCGCGCCGGCCGTACGAGTTGTACTGGTCCACGCCCGCGCCCAGCACCAGTTCACCCTTGTGCGCCTGACTGACGTACACGTGCACGGCGTTGGACATCACGACGCACGGGAGCACGGGTTCGAGCAGTTCGGAGACTAGCGCCTGCAGCGGGTGGCTCTGGACGGGCAGCCGCAGCCCGGCCATTTCGGCCAGCAGCGTGGAGTGGCCGGCGACGGCGAGCGCGACCCGGCCCGCGGTGACCGGCCCGCGGTCCGTCTCCACCCCCGTCACCCGGTCTCCGCGCACCGTGATGCCCGTGACCTCGCAGTTCTGGATGAGGTCGACGCCGAGCGCGTCCGCGGCGCGGGCGTACGCCCAGGCAACGTGGTCGTGTCTGGCGATGCCCGCCCGGCGCTGCAGCGTGGCACCGAGCACCGGATAGCGCGCCTTTGGTGAGACGTTGACGACCGGGCAGAACTCCTTGACCTGCTCCGGAGTAAGCCACTCGGCGTCGACGCCCTGCAGCCGGTTGGCCTCGACGCGCCGCACTCCGTCGCGCACGTCCTGCAGGCTGTGGGCGAGGTTGAGCACACCGCGCTGGCTGAACAGGACGTCGTAGTCCAGCTCTTCGGACAGGCCCTCCCAGAGTTTCATGGCGTGTTCGTAGAGGGCCGCGCTCTCGTCCCACAGGTAGTTGGAGCGGATGATCGCGGTGTTGCGGGCCATGTTGCCGCCCGCCAGCCAGCCGCGTTCGATGACGGCGACGTCTTCGATCCCGTGGTTCTTGGCGAGGTAGTAGGCGGTGGCCAGGCCGTGTCCGCCCGCTCCCACGATCACCACGTCGTACGTGCGCCGCGGTTCGGGGTTGCGCCAGAGGCTGGCGGGATGTCCGGGGGGTTCCGCAAGTGCCATGGACGGACCTTTCTGTCAGCGCGGGGACAGGTCCAGGCAGAGAGGGTGCGCGAGAGCGGCGCGGAAAATCGTTTCGCATTGCGCAACTCAGAGCTTCATGAGAAACGAACTGCGAGCACGAGTATGGAGCTTCATAGCCGTGCGTCGTCAACCCCCCACGGAAGGAAATCCAGCGAGTGGCTCAGGCGCGGCGGCCGATGCGGGCGCTGACCTCCGCCGCCGCCTCGCCCACCGTGCGCGCGAGCTGCGGGAAGACGTCCGTCGACAGCCGGTACGACGGACCCGAGATGCTCAGCGCGGCGACGACCTCGCCCCCGGCACCGTGGACCGGGCACGCGATCGCGTTGAGGCCGAGCTCCAGCTCCTCCGTCGTGCTGCTCCACCCCCGGCGGCGCACCTGTTCGAGCTCGGCCTGCAGGTCACGGACGTCACAGACGGTGTGCTCGGTGAACCGCTCGAGCCTGCCGGAGATCAGTTCGCGTTCCCGCTCGGGCCGTTCGAAGGCGAGCAGCACCTTGCCGCTGGAGGTTGCATGCAACGGGGTGCGCTGGCCGACCCAGTTGTAGGCGCTGACGGAGCGCAGAGCGCGGATCTGGCTGACGTTGATGGCCTCGTCCCGGTCCAGAACGGCGATGTTGACGCCCTCCCCGGACTCATCGGCCAGCCGCTGGCACACGGCGCTGCTCTCCCGCGTGATCTCCAGTTGGGCGCTGGCGGCTCCGGCGAGCCGCACGATGCCGTACGCCAGCTGGTACTTGCCGCGGTCCTCGGTCTGCTCCACGAGGCCGCGCTGCTCCAGGGCGCTGACAAGCCGGAAGGCCGTGGACTTGTGTACGTCCAGCTCCTTGGCGATCTCGGTGACTCCGGCCTCGCCGTGCCGGGCCAGGATGTCCAGCACGGTGACGGCCCGGTCCACCGACTGCACGGGCGAGGCCCCGCCGTTCCCGCCGGACGTCACGGCGTTCTGCGTCTCGTTGCCCATGGGCGAACGGTATACCGCGTGTCGCGAACTGCCGCTTGACACCGGCTCCCCCGCGCCCGCATCGTTTGTTGCGTATAGCCAACCAGGTTGCGCTATGCGGAACAAACGAGTGGCGACTCGTCCAACGCCGTGTTCCCCCACCGCTCTTGCATCCCCTTGTCGTATCCGCGGAGGCGCCTGCCACCGCCCGCGTACGGAGGAATGACATGGAACACAGTGAAACCCTCACCCGCGAAGGCACCGTCCTCGTCGCATGCCGCATCGAGGACCTGCCGCCCGGAGAGTCCGTCCGGATCGACGCGGCCGACGGCACCCAGGCCGTCGCAGTCTTCAACGCCGACGGCGAGTTGTACGCGATCGACGACACCTGCACCCACCAGGACGCCTCCCTGGCGGACGGCTGGCTCGAAGGCTGCACGGTGGAGTGCCCGTTGCACGCCGCCTGCTTCGACCTGCGCACCGGGATGCCCAACGGTCCGCCCGCCAAGCGGCCCGTGCGCACGCACCGGGTGACCGTCGAGGACGGCTTCGTGCGCGTGCACGTCGCCGTGCCCGTCCAGGCGTTCTGATGCGGTCCGTCGCGGTCGTCGGCGCCTCGCTGGCGGGGCTGACGGCGGCGCGCGCGCTGCGCGCGCAGGGGTACGACGGCGGGATCACGCTGATCGGGGACGAGCGGCAAGCGCCGTACGACCGTCCGCCGCTGTCCAAGGACTTCCTGCTGTCCCGGACGTCCGCCGAGGACTTGGCGCTGACCACCGAGGACGACCAGTCCCTCGGCATCGACTGGCGACTGGCCACCGCGGCGACCGCCCTCGACACGGCCGGGCGCCGGATCACGCTTTCCGACGGCGGCGAGGTGCGCGCCGACGGTGTCGTCATCGCGACCGGCGCGCGGGCCAGAACGCTGCCCGGTGCCGGCGGAATGTCCGGTGTGCACACGCTCCGCACCCTGGACGACGCACTCGCGCTCCGCGAATCGCTGTGCGCGGGCGGGCCGTTGGTCATCGTCGGTGCCGGGTTCATCGGTTCCGAGGTCGCCTCGGCGGCGCTCGCCGCCGGCGTCGGGGTCACCGTGGTCGAGGCACTGCCCGTGCCGCTGGCCGGGCCGCTCGGCGCCGAGATGGGCGCGGCCTGCGCCGGGTTGCACGCCGATCACGGGATCCCGGTGCTGTGCGGCTCGCCCGTGCGCGAACTGCTGGGCGGCGCACGGGTGGAGGGCGTACGGCTGGAGGACGGGACCGTGCTCCCCGCCGCGGCCGTCCTCGTCGGCATGGGCTCGGTGCCCAACACGGAGTGGCTCGCGGGCTCCGGCCTGGACCTGCGCGGCGGCGTACGGACCGACTCCCGGGGTGCCACCGGGCTCCCGCACGTCGTGGCCGTCGGCGACTGCGCCGCCTCCTACCGGCCGGACGCGGCCCGGCACGTACGGACGGAGCACTGGACGGACGCGCTACGGCAGCCGGAGACCGCCGTACGCACTCTGCTCGCCGGGCCGGACACGGCGCCGGGGACCGCCTCCGCGGGGGGCGGTTCGGTGCGCGGCCTGCTGCCCTACTTCTGGTCCGAACAGTACGGCGTGCGCATCCAGTTCGCGGGCGCCCGCCGGGACGGGGACAGCGTGCGGATCGATTCGGGCGACCCGGAGGACCGGTGCTTCCTGGCGGTCTACGAGCGGGACGGCCGTCCGACGGCCGTCCTGGGGATGGACCAGCCGAAGCAGTTCACCTGGTGGCGCCGGCAACTCGCGGCCCAGTGGGCTGCGGTGGCGACATGACCGCTTCCGGTGGGACTCACTCGGGGAGGTAACCGAGCAGCCAGGAGAGTTCCGTCGCCGTGTCGATCACCGACTTCGCCACGTCCGGCAGCCGTTCCGCGGTGAGGCGGTACGAGGGCCCCGACGCGCTCACGGCGAAGACCACGGTGCCGTCGGCGGCACGTACCGGCGCCGCCGCCGCGTTCAGCCCCAACTCCAGCTCCTCCGAGGCCAGTCCGTAGCCCTGTGCGGTGATCCGGGCCAGCTCCTCTTCCAGCGCCGCCAGGTCCGTCACCGTCGAGGAGGTGTACTCCTCCAGCCCCGCCGCGAACAGGTCGGAACGCTCCCGCGCGGGCGTGAACGCCAGCAGCACCTTGCCGCTGGCCGTCGCGTGCAGGGGCGTGCGGCGCCCCAGCCAGTTCTGCGTGATGACCGCGGCCAGTCCGCGCGCCTGTGCGATGTTCACGGCCATGCCGTCCTCGGAGACGGCGATGTTCACCGTCTCTCCGACCTCTTCGGCGAGCCGCTCGCAGACCGGGTTCGCCAGCGTGATCATGTCCGGCTGGAAGCGCTTGGCGCCGCCCAGCCGGATCAGTTCGAAGCCGAGGCAGTACTTGCCCCGCGGCGTCCGCTGCTCCACCAGTCCCCGCGCCACCAGCGCGTTCACCAACCGGAACGCCGTCGATTTGTGCACACCCAGCGCCGCGGCGATCTCCGTGCCTCCCGCTCGCCGCCTGGCGGCCAGGAATTCGAGCACGTCGACCGCCCGGTCGACCGCCTGCACGGTCGCGGTGGTGGACGGATCGCGCGATCTGTTGCTCATGCTGCGACTATACGGCGCCCCAGCCTCCTTCCCCAGGCCAGCGTCCGGCGGTGGCCGTATGTGTAGCCCGCCCGGAATCTGGTACCCGGCACAGATGAAGGCAGCTGTGTGGCATGGCAAGCGCGACGTCCGGATCGACAACGTTCCCGATCCGGAAGTGGAGAAGTCCACGGACGCCGTCATCAAGGTGACGTCGAGTGGTCTCTGCGGTTCTGATCTGCATCTTTACGAGGTACTCGCCCCGTTCATGACGCCCGGCGACATCCTTGGGCACGAGCCGCTCGGGCGGGTGGAGGAGGTGGGCTCGGCGGTACCCGGTCTGGCCGTGGGCGACCGGGTCGTCGTACCTTTCCAGATCGCGTGCGGCTCCTGTTACATGTGTGACCTCGGCCTGCAGACCCAGTGCGAGACCACCCAGGTGAGGAGCCAGAACGCGGGGGCCGCGCTCTTCGGCTTCAGCAGGATCTACGGTGCCGTGCCCGGCGGCCAGGCGGAGTACCTCAGAGTGCCCCAGGCGCACTACGGCCCTGTCAAGGTGCCCCCCGACGTGCCCGACGACCGTTTCCTCTTCCTCTCCGACGTGCTGCCCACCGCCTGGCAGGCGGTGGCCTACGCGGAGGTACCCGAGGGCGGAACGCTGGCCGTCCTGGGGCTCGGCCCCATCGGCGACATGGCCTGCCGCATCGCGCTGCACCAGGGGGTGCGGAAGGTGATCGGCGTGGACCTCGTCCCCGAACGGCTGGAACGCGCCCGGTCCTTCGGCGTACACACCCTGGACCTCAAGGAAGTGGACGACGTGACGGGGGCGGTACGTGAACTGACGGACGGCCGCGGTGCGGACAGCGTGATCGATGCGGTCGGCATGGAGGCGCACGGCGGCAGGGCGGGCAAGCTGTTGCAGGACGCCGTAACGCTGCTGCCGGACAAGGCGGCGGAGAAGACGGCCGGCACCCTCGGGGTCGACCGGCTCGCGGCTCTGCTGACGGCCATCGACATCGTCCGCCGTGGCGGCACGGTCTCGCTGAGCGGCGTCTACGGCGGGATGATCGATCCGCTGCCGATGCTGAAGCTGTTCGACAAGCAGATCCAGCTGCGTATGGGACAGGCCAACGTGAAGCACTGGATTCCGCACATTCTCCCGCTGCTGACCGGCGACGGGGACCCACTGGGCGTCGACGGCTTCGCCACCCACCACCTCCCGCTGTCGGACGCTCCGGAGGCGTACCGGATGTTCCAGCAGAAGGAGGACGGGGCGGTCAAGGTCGTCTTCCGTCCCTGAGCCTCGGTGCCCCGCACCGCTCGCGACCCGAGGGAGAAGCGATGCCGAAGTCCCAGCGTGAGGAGCCCCGCCCCCCGCAGATCCGGGTGGTGGTGACCGGCGCCAGCGGGAACATCGGGACGAGCGTGGTGAACGCGCTTGCAGCCGCACCCGGGATCAGCTCGGTCCTCGGCCTGGCACGGCGGTCCCCGGACTGGCACCCGCCGAAGACCCGCTGGCACCGGGTCGATGTGGGCCAGGAGGACGCCGAGCGGGAACTGACCGGAATCTTCCGGGATGCCGATGCCGTCATTCACCTGGCCTGGCTGATCCAGCCGAGCCACGATTCCCGCGTGACGTGGCGGACCAACGTACTGGGCACCGACCGGGTGCTCCGGGCGGTCGCCGCCGCCGAGGTGCCCGTTTTCGCCTGCGCTTCCTCGGTCGCCGCATACTCGCCCCGGCCGGACGGCGCACGAGGCGGGTGGGTGGACGAGTCCTGGCCCACCCATGGCTGGCCGACGGCGGCCTACAGCCGGGAGAAGGCGTACGTCGAACGCCTGCTGGACGTCTTCGAGCAGAGGTGTCCCGGCATCCACGTGACCCGGATGCGCCCCAGTTTCGTCTTCAAGAGGGGCTCGGCGATGGAGCAGCGGCGGCTGTTCGCCGGTCCGCTGCTTCCGCACCGGCTGGTCCGCCCCGGCCTGGTGCCCGTGGTGCCGGATGTTCCGGGGCTCCGTTTCCAGGCCGTCCACGCGGACGACGTGGCGGACGCGTTCGTCCGGGCCGTCACCCGGAAGACGCGTGGGCCGTTCAACCTGGCCGGTGAGCAACCGCTGAACGCCCAGAGCCTGGCCCGTCTCCTGGGCGCCCGGACGGTCCGGGTGCCGCTGCTACCGGTGCGTTCCGCACTCTCACTCGCCTGGAGGCTCCGGCTCGTCCCCGCCTCGCCGTACCTTTTCGACGCCCTGCTACGGCTGCCCCTGCTCAGCACCGACCGGGCGCGAGGGGAGGAACTGGGCTGGACGCCGAGCCTGACGGGCCCCGAAGCGATTGCCGAGATGCTCGCCGGCATGAGGGAGGGCTCCGGACTGGACACCCCTCCGCTGACTCCTCGCGTGCCCGGCGGCCGGTTCGGGGAGATCGCGACCGGCGTGGGCGGCCAGCCGTGACGAGGTGAGCTTCTGCTGTCACTCCCGCGGTCCCGGGGTCCCGTGCGGCGGCTGGTGGCGCGGTTCGGACGCCGGCTGGTGGCGCGGTTCGGACGCCTTCACCCTCCTGCCAGCTCGTTGATCAGGGCCTGCATGTCGCTGACGGTGCGCTCGGCGGGCAGCCGGTCCACCGCGTCCACCAGCGAGTCCGGTGCGTGGTCGCGCCGGAGCCGCTCGGCCAGGTGTTCCGGGCCGGCCGGGAAGTCGCTGCGGGTCAGGTACCGGGTCACCTCCATCCGAAGCGCCTCGGGGTCGGCTTCGCCGCCCGGCGGCGGCACCGGGTCCTCCGCCGCCAGAGGATCGTCGTCCGCGGGCGGCTCGGCGTCGTTCCACTCGTGGGCGCGGGTCGGGTGTGCGGACCGGAGCCGGCCCTCCAGGCTCTGCTTGAGTTCGTCGTCCTGCCGGGCGCTGTGCTTGTCGCTCTCTCGCTCCACTGCGGCCTCCTGACTCGATCCTCCGTGCAGGGCACACACGGACGCGGGTAGCCGCCCTTGCCGCTTCGAAACGAAGGCCGCCCGCGCCCTGGGAACGGTCCGACAGGGAGACTTTCTCGTTCGGAATGCCGAACGATGGACGACCCGCGTGGCAGCTGTACGCCGAAAGACACCGGAGAAGGGTCGTCGAACCGGTTCGACGCCACACTCCGGCCGCTCCCACCAGCGCTCCGGCCTGATGCGCCTACAGGCCCCAGTGTCATATGTCTTGCGCGAAGATGACGACCACTGATATTTCTCAAGACCCCCACATGTGAGTCACAGAACCTTCGCACGATCCGACTCGTGGACCGGAGGACGACCCATGGCGCGTCACCACGGCAAGAGCTTCTTAGCCGACCTGACCGACTCAGCCGATCCAGCCGTACTGCCGCCACCGCCCCTGACACCACGGCGCTCTCCCACTGCCTGATGAGCCCGGCAGCCGCCCGCTTCCGCAAGCGGACGACGGACGACGCCACCGACCGCGACTTCCGCCGCTTCTGGTGGGCCGGCACCACCGACGCCCTCGGCACCCAGACCTCCGGCCTCGCCCTCCCGCTGCTGCTGCTCGCCCTCGGTGAATCACCGGCGGTCGTCGGCACGGTGGCCGGGGTGTCGGCCGGGTGCGGCATCCTGGCCGGCCCGTTCGCCGCCGTCCTCGCCGACCGCGGGGCCCGCAGAACGGTGATGGTGCTCGCCGCGCTGACCGCGGCCACTGCCATGGCCTCGGTCGCCGCCGGCACGCTGCTCGGCGATCCACCGCTGTGGCACCTCTTCGCCGCCGTGCTCGTGGAGCGCACCGCGACCTCCTGCCAGGAGGCAGCCTCGGCCGGAACCGTGGCCGTCATCGTGCCGCCGGACCGCTATCCGCAGGCGGTCTCGCGTCTCCAGGCGGGGGAACAGGCCGGACTCGTAGTCGGACCGGCGCTGGGCGGGGCACTCTTCCAGCTCGGCCGCTGGCTGCCGTTCCTCGCCGACGCGCTCTCGTACCTGGTCTCCGCGCTCTGCGTGGCGGCCATGCGGTCGGACCTCCGCCCTCGCCGGGACGGCGAAGCGAGCAGCGAATCAAAGCGGCCCTCGCCCGCCCCGCGCGGCGGACTCGCCGCGGCCGGCCACGGCTTCCTCCGGGAACTGGGAGCCGGGGCCGTCTTCGCCCGACGGCAGCCCTTCCTCCGCTTCGTGCTCCTCTGGTCGACGGTGATGAGCGTCCTGCTGGCCGCCCTCTCCTACGGCACGCTCTTCACGCTGCGGGACGCGGGCGCGGCCGGCGGCCCCATCGGGGCGGTGCTCGCGGTGGCCGGGGCCGCCGGACTGGCCGGTGCGCTCCTCGCGCCCCGCCTTGCCCGCGCACTTCCCGGCCCCCGCCTGGTGGTCACCGTCTCCTGGCTGCTGGTGGCACCCGCCGTCGGCCTCGCGCTCACCACCCGCGTCTGGGTCTCCGCCCTGCTGTTCGGGCTGATCTCGCTGCTGCTGCCCGCAGCAGCCGTCGTCCTGCAGTCCCGGGCGATCCAGGTGACTCCACAGGAACTCCAGTCCCGCACCGGCACGGTGCTCGCCACCACCACCGGACTCGCCGCCGCCGCGGGCCCCGTCGCCGCAGGTGCGCTCGAAGGGTCCGCGGGCACCGGAGGTACGGCGCTGAGCTGCGCCGCGGTGCTGGCCCTGCTGGCCCTGTGGTCCACGACGGCCGCACCCCGGGTGCTGGGAAAGGAGACCGCATGACGACCGGCGGGACGGGAACGAGGGAACCGGAGCCCGGCGGAGCGGAGACGGAACGCGGCTACCGCGTCTACCGCGCCGTCATCCCGGAGGTCTGCCCCACCGACCCCACCCGGATGGTTCTCACCGCCGACGCCGGCGGTCGCTGCGAGGTGTTCGCCCACGACGCCGCGACCGGCCGCGACCGCCAGGTGACCGACCGGCCGCACGGCACACTGCACGGCACCCTCGACCGTGACGGCGTGGTGTGGTGGTTCGACGAGGACCTCGCCGGCCACGGCGTTTGGCGGATCCAGGACTTCGGCGGCGGCCCGGACAGCCCAGGGCTGCCGCCCGCACCCGCCGGCACTCCTCGCGGGCTGGCGATGAACGCCGCCGGGCAGGTGGCCGCCGGCATCGGCGGTCCGGACGGGCTCACCGTCTGGCTCGGGCGGCGCGGCGGCCCGGCGCGGATCGTCCACCGGGCCCCGGGCCCGCGGCGCCTGACCGGACTCTCGCCGGACGGGGAGCTGCTGACCGTCGCCGGACCGCCGTCCGCCGACCGCGCCGTGACGGTGCTGACGCGGGACGGCGGGACGGTGGCGGAGTTCGGCGGCGGCGGCCTGCGCATCTGGGCACTGGGCTTCGCACCCGCCGCCTCGCCCTCCGAACTGCTCCTGGTCACCGAGCACGGCGCCCGTTACCGCCTCGCCACCTGGGACGTCCGGCACGGTCTGCGCGAGCACGACTGGTGCGCCTTCGACACCGAGATCGACGCCTCCTGGTACCCCGACACCCACCGGGTCCTGATCCGGCAGGACCGCCACGGCCGGAGCCTGCTGCACACCGCCGACCTGGACCGGCGCACCCTGAGCGCCGTCACCACGCCGCCGGGCAGCATTCCCGACGCCGCCCCGCGCACCGGCGGTGAGATCCACTATCTGTGGACGGACAGCGCCACCCCGCCCCGGCTGCGTACCACGGCGCCCGCCGGCACCGCCCGTACCGGGCCGCCGGTGCTCGGCACGCTGCCCGGCCGCGTCCCCGGCGTGCACAGCGACCTCTGGACACCGGGCCCGGACGGCCCGGTGCACACACTGCTCAGCCTCCCGGAACGCACCGGCGCGCGGCCCGCACCGCTGGTGTTCCTGCTGCACGGCGGCCCCGCCGACCACGACCGGGACGCCTACGACGGCATCGTGCACTCCCTCGTCGCCTCCGGCCTCGGCGTCGCACGGGTCAACTACCGCGGTTCCACCGGCTACGGGCCCCGCTGGCGAGCCGCCTTCAGCCGCGGCGTCGGGCTCACCCAGGTGGACGATCTGGTGGCGGTACGCGCCGACCTGCTGCGCCGCGGCCTCGCGCGGGAGGACGGCGTCGGACTCTGGGGCACCTCGTGGGGCGGGGCGCTGGCCCTGCTGGCACTAGGGGTGCGGCCCGCGCTGTGGCAGGCGGGCATCGCGGTCAAGCCGATCGCCGACTTCGCCGCCGCGCACCGGACCGGCCTGCCGGCCCTGCGGGCCCTGGACGAGCGGCTGTTCGGCGGCACCCCGGACGCCGTACCGGAACGCTACGCGCGAAGTTCGCCGGTCACCTACGCCGCCCGCGTCACCGCTCCCGTGCTGGTCGTCGCCGCCAGCCAAGACGCCAAGTGCCCGCCGCAGCAGATCGCCGACTACCTGACGGCGCTGCGGAAGGCGGGCGTACCGCACGAGTCCGTATGGCTGGAGTCCGGCCACGACGGCTACCGGGGCGCCGACCACGTGGCCACGCTGCGCCGCGCCCTGGAGTTCCTGCACCGCCACCTGGGCGCGCGGGCGCGCCCGGCGGCTCCCGAAGCTCCCCGCTCCGAGCGGAGCGGGGCCCGTCAGGCCGGTGACCCGGAAGTGTCCGGCACCGGCCGTCAGAGCACCGAGGGGAGGAGATGACCATGCAGAAGGACGTCATTCACAACAACCCGCTCGAGGACGACGAGGAGAACCGCAAGCCGGGCATCAGCATCACGATCACGGTTCCGATCCGCAACGCGGAGGAGACCGAGGAGATCTGATCCGCGGTCCCGGTCCGGCCGCTCCGGCGCCGGACCGGGACCGTACCCGCCGTCCCCACGGGCCGACCCAGCCCGGCCGCCCCAGCCCGACCGCGACTGTTCGAGGAGCCCGCCCATGCGTGTGCTGCTGGTCAACATGCCCTGGTCCCCCATCGACGTGCCCTCGCTCGCCCTGGGCATTCTCAAGCGCAGCGCCACCGAGAACCGGCCGGACACCACGGCGGAGGTCTACCACGCCAACCTCGAGTACACGGACTGGATCACCGAGCGCACCGAGTTCGGCAGGGACGACTACGAGTACTACGCGCTCTCCTCCTACTTCCTCGGCTGCGGCGACTGGGTCTTCTCCTCGGCGCTCTACGACGACCCCGACTGGCGCACCGAGGAGTTCACCGCGGCGATGCGCGGCAAGCTCTCCGCCTCCCGGATGCGGCTGAGTCACGAACTGCACCGCACCGCGCCGGAGTTCGTGCAGCGGATCGCCCGCGAGATCGTGGCGTGGGAGCCCGACGTGGTGGGCTTCTGCTCGACCTTCCAGCAGAACACCGCCGCGCTGGCGGCCGCCAAGTACGTCAAACGGCTCGCCCCGCACCTCACCACCGTCATGGGCGGCGCCAACTGCGACGCCGAGCAGGGGCACGCGGCGCACCGCAACTTCCCCTTCGTCGACTACGTGGTGCGCGGCGAGGGCGAGTCCGCGTTCCCACGGCTGCTCTCCGTGCTGGAGGGCTCGGGCAGTCCCCGTGCGATACCCGGACTCTGCTGGCGGGACGGCGAGGGCGCCTCGGTCGCCAACCCGATGGCCACCTCCCCGCTGCCGCCCGCCGCCATCACCTCCCCCGACTACTCCGGCTACTTCGAGCGGCTCGCCTCCTCGGCCGCCCGGCACTGGGTGGAGCCCAAGCTCGTGGTGGAGGGCGCCCGCGGCTGCTGGTGGGGCGAGAAACACCACTGCACGTTCTGCGGGCTCAACGGCACCTTCATGGAGTTCCGCAGCAAGACCCCTGACCGGTTCTACGACGAGATCATGGAACTCGCTCGCAAGCACCGGGTGCTGGACATGTACGTCGTCGACAACATCCTGGACATGGGGTACGTGAAGACGGTGCTGCCGCGCATCGCGGAGAGCGGCTACGACCTGCGTCTGCACGTCGAGATCAAGGCGAACATGCGCCGCTCCCAGCTCCAGACCCTCGCCGACGCCGGAATGATCTACGTCCAGCCGGGCATCGAGAGCCTCAACAGCCGCGTGCTGGACCTGATGGACAAGGGCGTGAGCGGCTGCCAGAACGTACGGATGCTGCGCGACGGCGCCGAGACCGGCCTGGCCGTCTCCTGGAACTACCTGCACGGCTTCCCGCACGAACGCGACGAGGACTACGACCCGGTCATCGCGCAACTGCCGGCGCTGGAGCACCTCACGCCGCCCGTCGACCTCTCCGCCCGCATCGCCATCGAGCGCTTCAGCCCCTACTTCAACCGCCCCGAACTGGGCTACGACGGGCTGCGCCCGGACGTCCACTACCGCTTCACCTACGACCTGCCGGAATCCGAACTCTACGACCTCGCCTACGTGTTCGAGGCCCCCGACCGCGGGATCGGGGAGGAGACGGCGAAGCGGCTCAACGAGGGCATCAAGACCTGGCACGAGGCGTACGCGTCCAGCCGTCTCACGCACACCGACCTGGAGGACCGGATCGTCCTGGTCAGCCGGCGCCGGGCATTCGACTGGCGCACCCGCGAACTGACCCGGCCGGCGGAACTGGCGGCCTTCCGCCTGCTGGACCAGCCGCACACCCCGGCGGCCCTCGCCCGGAAGATCACCGCACGGCTCGGAACCGTCGTGGACCAGGCGGCGGTGCGGGAGCTGCTGAAGCGCTGGACGGAGTGGGGAGTGGTCTTCACCGACGCGGGCCAGTACGTGCACCTCGCACCGGCGGCCGTCAACGAGGACCTGCTGCGCCTGGAGTTCAGGCGCAGCATGGCGCCCGTACCCGAGACCCCGTCCGAAGAGCAGCCCGGAGTCCGGCTCGCCGCTCCCGTCCCCTGACTCGCCCAGTCCGGCCCCCGCCGCACCCCGTTTCCGCCGCACCCCACCCCACCCGTCCGCACCGGCACCGAGGAGCACCATGCACACCGTCACCGCCTGGCGCGACTACGAGCTCGAGGCCGCCGGCCTGCCCGGCATGTCCCTGGGCGAGCTGGAGGCATCCGGCCCGGCCTCCGACACCGCCGCCCGCCTGTGGAAGGACGGTGCCCGGCGCGTCCGCCTGCCCGGCACCACCGACCTGCGGGCCGCCGCCAACGAGGACCCCGCGGCCGCCGCCCGTACGGTGCGTGCGCTGTGCCTGGTGCGGGACCTGACGGCCCACGCCGTCTACGTCGAATGGGAGCTGCGCACCGGCCCCGAACCCGAGGCGTGGCGCCCGCTCAACCACCTCCAGCCGCCGCTCGCCCTGGCCGGCCCTCCCGAGCCGGACGCCGTGCTGCGCACCTGGCGCGAGGAGCACTACCTGTGCAAGTGCCTCTGGCGGCAGGGGCCGGGCTTCATCCAGATCCGGGACCGGCGCTGGGACGAGCTCTACCGCTTCACCGTGGACGAGCCGGAGTACCAGGAGGCCATCGAGCTGCTCGCCGAGGGGGCACCGGCCTCCGCGGTGGCGCCGGAGATCCTCGACGACTTCCGTTCCGAGCAGTTGGTGGGGGATGTCGGTCCGCTTGTCTGGTGGCTCCCCTACCGGGTACGGCGGTGGATCCAGGAGGCGATGGCCATCTAGGGTCTCCCGTGCTGCTCCGTATCGCCGGAGCTTCCGGCTGCGGCACGCCATCGGCGTCGCGGTGCCGGAGCCCAGACTCCGCTGGACGGCGGTGTCGACACCGTCCACCCCGCCGACATCGCCACCGCAGCGCACCTAGGCGCCCGTGTCGCCCGCCAGGCCACCCTCGTGACGGCCGGACGCCACACCGCATCCGTCACCGCCTGACGCCGCTGCCGTCCGGCGGCACCGGGTGAGGCGTAGCCGTCCGGGCCGCCATAGCGGGTGGCGGCACGGGCCACCGCCTGCTGTGGGGTGAGGGAGCGCCCGGCATGGGCGGCGATCAGGCGCCCCGCCCGGGCGGCGCGGGCCGCATGCCGTGGACCACCGCACGGCTGGTCAGCGTGAGAGCGCCGACCTGCCGTCACAGCCTGTCGAGGTCCTTCGTCGTGCGCCCGAGATAGGTGAGGATTCCGGGGTCCGGGACTTCGATCTCGTGGAAGCCGAGGCGGTCGTAGAAGGCTCTGGCCGGGGTGTTGGCCGTCACCATGCTCAAATGGGCGGCCGGGACCGCGCGTTCGGCCAGGGTTCGCAGAAACGACCGCATGAGCGCCCTGCCATGGCCGCGGCCCTGCCACTCGGGGAGCAGATCGATATGCAGATGCGCAGGGTAGGCCGCGGCCTGCGGGACGACCATCCGCTCGGGGCGGTGCAGGAGTTGGATCATCGACTCGTCCGGGGTGCCCGGGGCTCCGCTCGGCTCCGGATAGCGGTCGGCCACCAGGGGCAGCCACTTGGTGCGGAAGTCCTCGGCGAAGCGCGGGGTGTCGGCGGCCCCGACGATGTAGCCGACGGCCTGCCCCCGCCCGTCGTCCAGCACGAACGCCAGCCCCGGCTCCAGATGGACGTACGGGACCGCGAAAATCACCGGAAAGATACCGGGGTCGGCGTAGAAGGGCCTGCTGTCCCCACCGTTGTGCGCGGTGCGGACGCAGATGTCCTCAAGGGCCTCGCGGTCCTCGGGCCGGTAGGGACGGACGGCGGGAGACGAAGTCACGGCACCATCCTGCACACCTGGGAGCGCTCCCACAACCCGTCGGCGGATCAGCGGGCCAGCGGATCAACGGTGCACGGGCCAGGAACCCTCCGATCGCCCGCCTCGCCTGGACGTCCAGCGAGTCCCGCTCCGTCCGCTCCTGAGCTGTCGAGAGGTCCCGCGTGCCCTGGTGACCGACGTACTGTCCGGTTCGTTTTCGCAAAGACGAGGGCCGAACATGGAGAACCGGGGGGAGCCCGTCCCCCGTGCACGGGGGACGTGAAGCACGGGGAGCGGGCGTTCGTCGGGGCCGGGCGGACGACCCCTGGTCTCACTCGGCGGCGACGGCCGCCCCGCGCCGGGAGCTGCCCACGACGAAGAGCGTGAGGACGGCGAGCGCGGCACCGATCCACAGCACGCTCGTGGTGGAGATGCCGTCGACGGCGAGTCCTCCGAAGAGCGCGCCGAGCGCGATCGAGAGGTTGAAGGTGGAGACGTACAGCGAGGAGGCCGCCTCGGTGGCGTCCGGGGCGGCTTCGAGGATCCAGGTCTGGAAGGTGACCGGCACCGCGCCGTACCCCAGGCCCCACAGGATCAGGATCGCGGCGGCGGTGGGGACCGAGGTGTCGGCGAGGGCCAGGACGGCCATAGCCACGGTGAGGATCACGGAGATCCCCATGACGGTCTGGCGCAGCCGCTTGGCGATGAGCGCTCCGGCGATGAAGTTGCCGCAGATTCCGGCGACGCCGAAGGCCAGCAGCAGGGCGCCGACCATGTTCTCGCCGACGCTGTCGTCCTGGAGGATCGGCCGGACGAACGTGTAGGCCAGGAAGTGGCCGGTGATGACGAGGAAGGTCATGGCGATCCCGGTCCGGACGCCCGCGTTGCCCTTGAGCACCTTCGACAGGTCGGCGAAAGCGATGGTCCGCTCGGCCGGGACCTTCGGCATCAGGAACACCATGCAGACCAGGGAGACCAGGCCGAGGATGCCGACGACCGCGAAGGCGGTACGCCAGCTGCTGAGGTCGCCGATGAACGTGCCGGTCGGCACGCCCAGGACGGAGGCGGTCTCGACACCGCCGAAGATGACGGCCGTGGCACGGGGGACGTGCTTCGCGGGCACCAGCCGCATCGCGATGCCGCCGGCGATCGGCCAGAAACCGCCGACGCTGATGCCGACGAGGAACCGGGCGGCGAGGACGACGGCGAAGCTGTCCGCGAACGCCGACGCGAGGTTGGCGGCGCCGACCAGGCCGATCAGGACGACGAGGACGAGACGGCGGTCGACACGGCCGGTGGCCACGGTGACCAGGGGCGCCGAGATGGCGGCGACGAGACCGGGAACGGTCACCATCAGGCCCGCGGTGCCCTCTGACACGTTCAGGGCCGAACCGACCGGGGTGAGCAGGCCCACGGGCAGCAGCTCGGAGGTCATCAGGGAGAAGATGCCCAGGGTCACCGCGAGGACGGCGAGCCAGCCCTTCACGGGCGAATGGTCCCCGCTGGTGGCGGGCGCCGGGGTGTCGACGGAGGTCACGGCTTCAACAGCCCTTCATGAGGAGAATGGTCCACGGCTGCCAGGGAGCGGGGGTCGCGGGGGTCGGCCCCCGCCCCGTGGGGTGGAGCTGCGCGGCTACTCGGTGCCGGGGGTCTTGCGCGTGGCGACGTTCATGCGGTTCCACGCGTTGGTGGTGAAGATCAGCGCGATCAGCTGGGCGAGTTCCTTCTCAGCGAAGTGCTTCGCGGCCTCTTCGTAGACCGCGTCCGGCACGCCCTCGGGGAGACGGGTGACGGCCTCGGTCAGCGCGACGGCGGCCCGCTCCCGCACGGTGAACAGGCTCGACTCCTCCCACGCGGAGAGCTGGTGGATCCGCTCCTCCGTCTCCCCCGCCTTGCGGGCGTCGGAGGTGTGGTAGTCGATGCAGTACGCACAGCGGTTGACCTGGGAGGCGCGGATCTGCACCAGCTCCAGGAGGACGGGGTCGATGCCGTCGCGGGCGGCGGCGTCCAGGGCGAGGACAGCCTTGAAGACCTTGGGAGCGACAGCGGAGAAGTTCATGCGCTCTGGTACCTGAAAAATGGACATGCCATGAACCTAGGAGCGGAAACGGCCCAAGATATGGTGCATTCCCATGGAGGACTCATGGGTCAATTCCTCGGAGCCGGACACCGCTGACGCCGCAGCGGGTACGAGGCCGCCCGTCGGGACCGACCTCCATCTGGAACTCACCGGGGAGGGCAGTCTGCGGACCCAGCTCATGCACGCCCTGCGCGAAGCCGTCCGCTCCGGCCGGCTCCTCCCCGGGACCCGGCTGCCGCCCTACCGCAGCCTCGCCGTCGACCTGGGGATCGCCCGCAACACCGTGGCCCACGCCTACGCAGAGCTGTGCGAGGAGGGTTGGCTCTCCGCCCGGCAGGGCTCCGGCACCCGGGTGGCCCAGCGGGCCGTCCCCTCCCAGCCGGAGCTCGCCCGACGCCCGCAGCGCCCCACCCGCCGGCGCACCGTGCACGACCTGCGGCCCAGCTCGCCCGACGCGGCCGCCTTCCCGCGTGCCGCCTGGCTCACGGCGACCCGGCGGGCCGTCGCGGCGGCCCCCAACAGCGCCTTCGGCGTCGGCGATCCGCGTGGCCGGCCCGAACTGCGAGAGGCGCTCGCGGAGTACCTGGCGCGGGCTCGAGGGGTACGCACGGAGCCCGACCGGATCGTGATCTGCGCCGGGTTCGCGCACGGGCTGCGGCTGGTCGGCGGGCTGCGCGAGGGCCGGGTCGCGGTGGAGTCGTACGGGCTCGACTTTCACCGTGACGTGCTCGACGAGCCGGGGCCGCGCACGGTCCCGCTGACCGTGGACTCGCACGGGGCCCGGATCGAGGAACTGCCCGGGACCGGGGCGAGGACGGTGCTGCTCACGCCGGCGCACCAGTTCCCGACCGGCGGGCCGCTGCACCCCGAGCGGCGGGCGGGGGTCGTCGACTGGGCGCGCGCGTCGGGCGGGCTGATCGTGGAGGATGACTACGATGGCGAGTTCCGCTATGACCGGCAGCCGGTCGGCGCGGTGCAGGGCCTCGACCCTGACCGGGTGGTCTATCTCGGTTCGGCGAGCAAGAGCCTGTCGCCGGCGCTGCGGCTCGGATGGATGGTGCTCCCGGGGTGGATGGTCGACGACGTGCTGGCCGCGAAGGGCTCCCGCGAGATGTGGTCCGGGGTCGTCGACCAGCTGACGCTCGCCGACTTCGTCGCCTGCGGAGCGTACGACAGGCATCTGCGGCGGATGCGGCAGAGCTACCGGCGGCGGCGCGACCTGCTGGCGAGCACCCTCGCCGTACGCGCGCCGCACATCCGGGTGAGCGGGATCGCGGCCGGACTGCACGCGGTTCTGGAACTGCCGGAGGGCACCGAGGACGAGGCGCTGCGGGCGGCCAGGCGGCAGGGTCTCGCCCTCGACGGGCTGCGCTCCTACCGCCACCCCGACAGCGCGATGCCGCCCCGCGACGGCCTGGTCATCGGCTACGGCACCCCACCGGACCACGCCTTCTCCGCTGCCCTGGACGCCCTCTGCCTCGCCGTCCCGGACTCCCCGCAGGAGGACCGCCCGGAGCCCCCGCCGATGCGCGGGGGTGATCCCCGCAAGGGACGGGCCCCTCAGAGCTGACCGGCGAAAGCCGGTCATGGCGTGGCCCGATGGCTCCAGGTGGACGTACGGGACCGCGAAGACCGCCGGAGGGATTCCCGGTTCGGCGTGGAAGGGCCTGCCGTCCCTGGACGGATCAGCGGGTCAGCGGTGCGGCACGGGCCACGAACCCTTCGATCGCCCGCCTCGCCCGGGCGTCCAGCGGGTCCCGCTCCGTCCGCTCCTGAGCTGTCGAGATGTCCCGCGTGCACTGATAGGCGCGCTCGGCCGCGAGGATCACCTCCCGGTCATCAGTGACGAGTTTGACCCGGTAGAGCGCCTGCCGTGCCACCGTGCGGAGACGGTGCGCCTCGTCCCGTGCCGCGAGGTAGGCCGCTCCGTCCGGATCCTCCTGGCCGCTGTACCAGCGTCCCGCCTGGCCGTGGCGGTAGTCCTCCAGCACGGCGGCGAACGAACTGTAGGTGGTCATGCGCTCCTGCCGGAGCGCCTCGGACCGCGCGAACAGCTCACCGCGCTGGGAGGCGGAACGCTGGAAGACGTGCGTGATCACGGCACCCATGAGCGTGCCACCGACCGCTACGACACTCGCCCAGAGCGCTTCCACGGCTTCAGCTGATCACAGGGGATGCCAGTGCCGTTCCGGAGGGTTCCAAGGTGCCCCGGGCCGTCGTGATGAAGTTGCGGCGGGCGTCCTCGAGATCGTCGGGCCGACCACCGGTGCGCAGACAGCGGTCCAGCTCCTGCGCCGCTCCGGCCACTTCGGAAGGGCCCTCCAACATGACGGCCCCGAGGGCCCGTTGCAGGGCAGGGCCGTCGCCGGACTGCCCCGCGCCGCTGCTCCGCCGGGCCAGGAGGACCACCTCCGCGGCTTCCAGAAACCGCAGGTAGGTCTGGCGGCGCAGGTCCAGCAACCTGACGGTGCGCTGCTCCTCGAATGTCCTGCGGACCGTTTCGAGCAGCGCGTCCGCCTGACGGTCACCCGCGTGGCGTGCCGCGTCCGCCTGTCGGACGCCCGCGCTGCGGGCGAACCACCCGGTGACCAGACCGCCCGCGAGCGCCGAACCTGCCGAGATCAAGGCGATCCCCCACTCACTCATGAGCCACATCCTCCCCGCTGGGCTCGGGTGCACACGCGGTACGCCCTCAGGGCCTGTTTCGCGCGCTGCGGATACCATCTGCGCATGCCGCCGGACGACGCGAGGACATCATCACTGATCTGCGGAAACGCAGGTCAGGTAAAGGCCCGCCCAGTAGCATGAACACTACGGGCGACGGGCGACGGGCGACGGGCGACGGGCGACGGGCGACGGGCGACGGGCGACGGGCGACGGGCGACGGGCGACGTGACCGACGGAACGGTGCTCTTCGCTGCCCGGTCGGCGACCGCGCTCTACCGGCTGCTCGACGTGCTGCCGGTCTTCGCGGGTGACGCCCGCATCGACCGGCGCTTCACCCTCGTCCCCGGTTCGGATTTCGGCATCGACGCCCTCGCCGCCATCGAGCACGCCCGGGCCCGGACCATTCCCTGGGACGAGGCACTCCGCCACACTCACGACCTGATCCTGGCCGCGAGCCCGAAAGGCGAGCTCCGGCTGCTGCGCGGCACCCGCGCGCTCCTGCCGCACGGGGCGGGCTTCAGCAAGAGCCTGCGCGGCGAGGGTTCGGGCGATTCCGCCTCCGGGCTCGATCCCGCCTATCTGCTGCCCGACGGGAATGCCCTTGCCTCCTTCCACGCGCTGGCGCACCCCAGCCAGGTCGCCCAGCTGGCAGCCGCCAGTCCGCAGGCCGCCGCACGTGCCGCAGTGGTCGGTGACCCGACCCTGGAACGGATCCTCGCCTCCCGCGACCACCGCGACCGCTATCGGGCCGCACTGGGCACCGGCGCGCGGAAACTGATCGTCCTCACGTCCACCTGGGGGCCGGAATCCCTCTTCCGGCGCCGCCCCGGGCTGCTTTCCGGCCTCGCGCTCCACCTCCCGTACGACACCTATCAGTTGGCGTTGGTCCTCCACCCCAACGAGCGCAGCCTCATCGGCGCCTTCGATCTGACGGAGCGTCTGGCGCCCGCCATCGACGCCGGGATGGCCCTCGCTGGCCCCTACGAGGAATGGGGTGCCCTGCTCACCGCCGCCGACGCCGTGGTCACCGACCACGGATCGACCGCGTTGTACGCGGCGGCACTGGGCTGTCCGCTGATCGGCGCATACGACGGCGGTGACGAGCTGATACCCGGCAGCCCGATGGCCGAACTCCTCTCCCAGAGCCCCCGCCTGGAGGAGCCCGGCGATACGGGGAGTCTCGAAGCCGCACTCGGCGCGCCCCACCGCCCCGGTGCCGTACGCGCCCTCGCGGACACGGTCTTCGCCGAACAGGGGCGCGCGCTGGGGAGGTTGCGGGAGGAGCTGTACGGACTGCTCCGGCTGGCCCCGCCGCCCCAGCCGGTCGCCGCCCGGCTCCTGCCGTCTCCGTCCCCGCCCGCCCGTACCCCTGCTGCTTTCGCGGTGCGTACCGAGGTGTCCGGCGAGGAGATACGGGTGGAGCGTCTTCCCGCCCACACGGACGCGCCCGCGCAGTACCTCGCCGCCGAGCACGGCGCGGCCGGGGAGCCGTACGCCCAGAGCGCCGGGCTCCTCTACCGCCGCCGTGCGCCGCAGCCCGCCGCGGCCCCGCACAGCGTGGCCTGGACGGCGGCCGGATGGACCGCCCACGCGCTGGGCGGCTATCCGGGGTGCCGGACGGCCGCGGCCATTCTGGAACCCTGGCTGTGCGTGGTGCGCGCCCGCTCCCGTTCGCTGCTGTCGGTCCGTATCGAGCCCCGACAGGAGGACGGGCGTGTGGTGCGTGCGGATCCGGCCGCGGTGCTGTGCGCGGTGCACGCCTGGCTTGCCGGGCGTGCCGGACCGCGCGCCGAATCCGCCGAACTCAGCTGTGTGATCGGGGGCGTGGCCTTCCGCGCACGGCTCTCCCCCGCCACCGCCGACGAGGCGGCACACGTGCTCGACTAGGGTCTCTCGGCCAACAGCACCAGCAGCACCAGCAGCACCGAAGCGTCAGCCCGCCCCCTCGTCGGCGGTGTTCCGCTCGCGCGCGGCGCGGGCGGCCTCGCGGTGCTCACGGGCCTCGGCCTCGTTGCCGTCCTCCTGCGCCAGCGCGGCGAGCGCGTCCAGAGTCCGGGCCTCGTCCTGACCGGAACCGCGGGCTCGGGCGCTTCCGAGCGACTCCAGATACAGCTCGCGGGCCCGCGCGGGCTGCCCGATCCGGCGCAGGACACCGGCGAGCGCGAATCCCGTACGCGCGGTCATGCGGGCACGGTCGAGTGCGGCGGCCGTCGCATGCGCCTCCTCCAACAGCTCGGCGGCCTGCTCCAGCCGCCCCAGCTCGGCCGTTGCCTGCCCGAGCCGGTAGGTCTGGAGCATGACTCCGTACGGGTTGGGGATGGCGCGGTGTGTCTCGCGGGACGCTCGGAAGAGCTCCGCCGCCCCGGCCCAGTCGCCCTGAGCGGAGAGCAGCATGCCCCGGAACTCCATCACCGACGCCCGCAGCTTGTCGCGGTCCCCGAAGGTTGCCGGCAGGGCCTCGGCGGCACCGCCTGCCTGGTCCAGTTCGTTCGCCGCCTCCTCGAACCTCTCCTGCTCCCACAGGGGGCGGGCACGCTGGCAGCGCATGCGCACCAGCGCGGGGAGGAGCCCGGCGCGCTGGGCGGAGGCCACGCCGGTCCCGAACGCGTCGACGGTGTCGGCGTGGTGAGGGTGGTCGAGGAAGTGCGTCCACAGCGGTTCGCACAGCGCGACCACCTCGGCGTCGGCACCCGAGGCGTAGGCGAGGCGCACGCATCCGTACAACGCGTGCCGTTCGTTCTCCAGCCAGTGATACGCCTGTGCCGCGCGCTCGAACTGCACATCGGGCGCGCTGGGGAGCGGCGGCACGAGGCCCGCCACGGTCAGCCGGCTGCCCGCCGCCAGCGCGTCGGCCCGCTGGGCCTGCCGCAGATACCAGCGGACGATGCGCGTGCGCGTGTCGCCGGATTCCTGCGCGTTCCCGTCCTGTCGGGCCCGGCGCTCCGCGTGCGCGCGCAGCAGCCCCGGCAGCCGCATCCGGCCGTCTCTGGTGTGCAGCACATCCCTGGTGTCCAGCAGCCCGGCGGCTTCCAGTTCGTCCAGCGCGTCGTCGGCGGCGTCCCGCCCCCGGTCCAGCAGCGCGGCCGCGGATTCCGGCGAGAAGGTCGGCCCAGGAGCGAGCGGCAGCGACCGGTAGAGCAGAGCGGCGTCCGGCGTGAGCTCCCGGTAGGCCGCGTCCCACACCCGCTCCACCACGGGCAGCCCCTTCCCCTGGAGTTCGGTGGTGAGCTCGGCGAGCAGGCGTGACAGCGGACGGCGGCCGTGCTTGCGCATCCAGTGCCCGGCGACGCGCACGGCGGCAGGCAGGCCGGAGCACAGGTGTACGAGTCCGGTTACCGCTTCGGGCTCGGCGGACAGCCGCCTGTCGCCCGGGTCCACGAGGCGCGTCAGCAGCTCCCGTGCATCGTCGTCGTCCAGTGGGTCCAACGGGAGCGGTACCGTCGCGCCGTGTTCCAGGTCGTGCAGCGGACCATGGCTCATCATGATCACCAGGCTGGCGCCGGACGCCGGGAGCAGCGGCACGGCCTCGGACCCGTAGCGCACGTTGTCGACGATGACGATCAGCCGCTTGCCGTCCGTCCGCGACCAGTACGCGCGGCAGCGGTCCTGGAACGCGAGGCCCCACTGCTCCGGCTCCACCCGGAGTCCGCGCAGCAGCATGCCCAGCGCGTCGAGGACGTCCACCGCCCCGTCCCGCCGCAGGTCGTCGAGGTCGACGTAGAGGGTGTCGTCGGGATAGTGCTGCCGCTGTGCACGGGCGATGAGGAGACCCAGCTCCGTCTTGCCGACTCCGGCCAGGCCGCTCAGCGCGAGACACAGCGGCCGGGACGTCGGGCCGTGCTGCTCGCCGCGTTCCGCGACGGCCTGGAACGCCAGCGCCTGCTGGCCCTCCCGGTCGACGAAGTGCGGTACCTCCGGCGGGATCTCATATGCCATGGGGAGCCTGCTCCGATGCTCACGCCGGTCCGGACGCGCGTGCCGACGGGGAGCCCGGAGCCTCAGCACGCTGCCGCGCGCCCCTCGACCGCCACCCAACTCTAGGGGAGAACAGCCCCGTTGAGCTGGAGGTCGGTGCGATGTGCCGGTTGCGGAGAACGGCAGGGGCCGCCCGGCCTCTTCCGCCGCGCCAGGGACATCCCGTGTGTCCCGGGCCGATTCGTCCGGTAACGGCCTAACGTACCCGTGACGGGGGAACCGCGTCGGTGCGAGGAACGGCACAGCACCGGACACACCACGAGGAGCAGTTCATGACCAAAGGTGTCCAGACGATCATCTACCCCGTCGACGACCTGGCGCGTGCCAAAGCGGTCTTCCGTGCGCTTCTGGGCACCGACCCCTACATGGACGAGTCCTACTACGTCGCCTTCAGCGCCGGTGGCCAGGACGTCGGGCTGGACCCGCACGGGCACAGCAAGGGGATGACCGGCCCGGTCGGCTACTGGCACGTCGAGGACATCAACGGCAGCGTGCGCCTGCTCCTGGACGCCGGAGCGGAATCGCTGCAGGAGGTGCAGGACGTGGGCGGTGGCAAGCTGACCGCCTCCGTCCTGGACGCGGACGGCAACGTCATCGGGCTCATCCAGCCTGCCTGACGCGGCCCTGGTGCCGCGTCAGCCGGCCACGGCTGCCGGGGGAAGCCGGGCGAGGACGACGGGGTCGGCGAGAAGCTCGATCTCGACGACCCTGCCGTCCTCGATCGTGAAGCCGAAGGCGATGCGCGGCTGTCCGTTCGGCGCCCAGACGGCACCCGCCGACCCGTCCAGCAGCACCGGCTGCGCGTACTTGCTGCGCCCCGAGAAGGTGCGGGCGACCGAGCGCGCGCCGCGGACCTCGCTGTCCGCGCCGACCCGCACCGCCGCGTCGTCGGCACGCAGCATGACGTCCGGGTCGAGCATCGTCAGCAGCGCGTCGAAGTCGCCGCCGCGCGAGGCGGCCAGGAACGCCTCCACAACCCGCCGCTGACGGTGCAGATCGACCTCGGGCGCGGGGGCCGACCCCTGCACCCGGCGGCGGGCACGGCTGGCGAGCTGCCGCGCCGCGGCGGTGGAGCGGCCCACCATGGGGGCGATCTCGTCGAAAGGCACGGCGAACATGTCGTGCAGCACGAACGCGAGGCGTTCGGCGGGAGCGAGCGTGTCCAGTACGACGAGCAGCGCGGGACCGACCGAGTCGGCCAGCACGGCCTGCCCCTCG
Organism: Streptomyces gossypii; assembly: GCF_025165795.1. Classification (GTDB taxonomy): domain Bacteria; phylum Actinomycetota; class Actinomycetes; order Streptomycetales; family Streptomycetaceae; genus Streptomyces; species Streptomyces gossypii. The sequence continues at coordinate 316,607 of NZ_JAJAGO010000005.1, read as the reverse complement.
GGGTCCCCTTCGTACCGGCCGGTCAGCACGGGTTCGGGCACGAACTCGTCCAGCGGCTCCTCGCGCCGCGACTCCCGTGAGCGCAGCATGTCCAGACAGACGCGGGCGACGACCGTGGTCAGCCAGCCGCCCAGGTTCTCCACCGGGGAGGTCTGGGAACGGCTCAGCCGGAACCACGCCTCCTGGACCGCGTCGTCGGCCTCACCCGGCGATCCGAGCATCCGGTATGCCACCGCGCGCAGCCGCGGCCGGTGCTCCTCGAAACGCTCCGCCAGCCAATCGCCTTGGTCCATCAGTCACGATCCTCCACCGAGTCCGCCGTGGCAGCGACATACCGGATCCAGCCTAAGGGGTGTCCTGTCACTCTTGGCGACAAGGCGGACACGCCGCCCGGTACGTGGCGTGGCGGACGGGTGCCCGGCCAGGGCCTGTCCTGTGGGTCTTGCCGGGTTCGCGTGCCCCGGCACGCGACCTCGCCGCGTTGTCGTCGGTCACCAACGGTCCGCGTCGGCTCCCTCCTCCGCCTTGCGACCCCACGCACCAGACCCCGCTCACTCATCCAGCCTGACCCGGACGACAGACCCTGAGGGCCAGCCCTCAGGAGAACTTGCTCTCCATCTCGGCGAAGAACGCCTTGGCGAGCCGCTCGAAGTCGTCCGCGCTCAGCCGGACCTCGTCGCCGACCGCATAGCCCAGCACCGACCGCTCGGGCTTGAGCTTGATCTGCTTGTCGGCCGCCAGCCTCCCGTTGTTGGCGGCGAGTGAGGTGCACAGGACCCGCACCTCGTTGAGTGCGTTGCCGTCCTTCAGCTCCAGCGTCCGGCTCCGGTGCTCGAAGTAGCGGTCCATGGCCAGCACCATGTTGTTGAAGAACACTGGTTCGAATGCTTCGAGTGCGGCGGCGGCCTGAGCCTTGCCCTTGCCGCTCGTGCCGCCCACGGCAGTCGCCAGCTCGCGGTACGAGGCGATGTCCTCGTCGACCGCCATCCGGCATTCCGTGATGTATTCGCGGCTGTACTGATTGACACACAGCATGAGGGCTGCCTCCTGGTACTCGGTCGCACGGTCCGCTTCCGGCGGCCGGGCGCCATGGGTGCCGTACCGAGGGGCGGCTTGCCGCGCGGCACGGAAACTCCTACGTCACTGCTATGACGGATGCCGGCGGAGATGTGTGACAGCCCGGCGGAGAGCGTCCGCGCCGCACCGCCGAGAACCGTGTGCAAGGGTTCACCGGACCGTGCCCGGGAGGGGCACTCCAGGCTTTACGATCATGTCTCGTACACGGCGGGAGCGGGCAGCACCCGGTCGCCCGAGGAGGGGAGACGGCATGAGGACGCTGCGGGCGGGCGACCCTGAGCGGATCGGCGGCTACCGGCTGCTGGGCCGGCTCGGCGAAGGCGGCATGGGCCTCGTGTATCTGGCCCAGTCGCCACGGGGGCGCACGGTGGCGGTCAAACTCGTCAAGCCCGAGCTGGCCGGGCTTGCCGACTTCCGGACCCGGTTCGAACGCGAGGTCAGCGCGGCACGGCGGGTCGGAGGCGAGTGGACCGCTCCGGTCCTGGACGCCGACACGGCCGCGGACCAGCCCTGGGTGGCCACCGGATACGTCCCCGGCCTCTCCCTCCACGAGATCGTCTCCGGCCGTACGCGCCCGCTGCCCGCCCGTACGCTGCGCATTCTGGCGAACCGGCTGGCGCTCGCGCTGCGGGCCATCCATGAGGCGGGGCTCATCCACCGCGATCTGAAGCCCTCGAACATCCTGATGACCATCGACGGCCCCCGTGTGATCGACTTCGGCATCGCCCGCGCGCTGGAGACCGTGGCCGACGGGCAGCTCACCCGTACGGGGGCGGTCGTCGGTTCGCCGGGCTTCATGTCGCCGGAGCAGGTGCGCGGTGTGCGGCTGACCCCGGCGAGCGACGTGTTCTGTCTGGGATCGGTACTGGCGTTCGCCGCCACCGGCCGCACGCCCTTCGGTGCGGCCGACAGCGCGGGCCACGCGCTGCTGTTCCGCGTCGTGCAGGACGAGGCCGAAATCTCGGGCGTACCGGAGGACGTGCGGGAGCTGGTGGGCGACTGCCTCGCCAAGGACCCGTCCGACCGGCCCGGCCTGGACGACGTGCTGCGGCGTACGGCGGACGAGGAGAACGCGGCGGAACCGGGCGATCCCTGGCTGCCCGGCGATCTGGTCGCGCAACTGGGGCGGCACGCGGCGCGGTTGCTGGATGTGGAGGTCCCGGAGGCGGCGGAGGTGGTGCGCGCCGCGGACGCGGGAGGCGTGCCGTACGTGCCGCTGCCTCCGGCCGTACCCCCGCGCGTGGCACTCGGCCCACCGCCACCCAACCCGCCGCCCCGCGCGCCGTCCACACCGCCGCCCCCGCCGCAGCCGCCGGACACTCCCCCCGCTCCGGACACTCCCCCCGCCCCGGAGACACCCCCGGTTCCGGCGACGCCGCCCCCGCCCGCGGCTCCGCCGGTGCCGCCTCCGGGCGCGGTCCGGGCCGCCCCTACGGTCACGGGCTCTCCCGCCACTCCGGCCGGCCGCCCTTCGGCCGCCGGCCCGGTACCGACCGCCGGCCCGGCCGACCAGGGCACGCCGGACGTACCGGCGCACGGCATGACCACGGTGACAAGCGGGCTCGCCGGTCCGGTGCCGCCCGGCCACGGGGCGGGCTCCCCGGCCGGGTACGGCGCGGGCGGCAGCAGCACCGGACCGGGGCCCGGTGAGCGTGGAACGGGCTTCCGCCGGGGCCTGCTGCTGGTCGCCGTCGCTGTCGTCGGCACCCTGATCTCCGGTGCCGCCACCTTCTTCGTCCTGCGCGGCGTCGACGACGACGGCGGCGGCAACGACAACGCCGGTGAATCCGGAGGCGTCCGAGAGCAGCCGACCGCCGATCCGGACTCCGGAAGCCAGGACGGATCGTCCGACGGCGCGTCCGGAGCACCCTCCTCGGAACCGTCCGCCGCCGGCGCCGTCCCGCAGAAGTACATGGGTTCCTGGCAGGGGAAGGTCAAGGAGCCCGGGAGCGACGCGGAGATCACCCGCCGGTTCGAGATCGGCTCGGGCGACGAGGGTGACGTGGTCGCCACGACCATCAACCTCCACAAGGACCTGCTGTGCGAGGGGGAGGCGACTCTCGTCTCGTTCGAGGAGCACATGGTGGTCACCAGCGAGATCACCGACAGCTCCCCGGCCGACAGCTGCGCCCCGTACGGCGAGCAGCGGCTGAAGGTGCTGGGCGACGGCTCCATGGAGTGGTCCTATCCGGCGAGGAACCTCAGTGCGACGCTGGTACGGGTCAGCAGCTCCAAGGCGGCTGTGCCCAAGGAATTCCTGGGCGACTGGGAGGGGTTCACTGACTCCGACGAGGAGCACAAGCGCCTCCTGACCTTCACTCAGGGCCCCGTCGGCAGCGTCCGTATGGCCATCGACGGTGACGGCCCCGGCTACCGGTGTGCGTGGGAGAAGACTCTGGCGGCGGTGGAGGACGAGACGCTGAGCTTCGGCCCCGGCAAGGTCACCTCGGCCGGTCCGGACCCGGAGTGCACGTCCGACACCGCGTCGACCGTCGTCACCGTCCGGGGGGAGAACGAGCTGGTCGTCGACAGTTCGACGGGGAACCGTCCACCCCGTACCTACCGCCGCGCCGCCGGCTGACGGTGCCGAGCCTGCCCGGCGTTCACGAATCGGCCACCCACCAGACCCGGACGGGTGAACGTGTCCCGCAGCATGCTGCACGCTGCGGGACTTGCTCAGTGGTCGGCTCCGGAAGTCCTTCGGGGATTGGCTGCGGAGCCGGTGTCGTGCGTGGTGCCGGGTCAGATGCTGGAACACGGCAACAGTGATGTGAAGGGGCAACGACGTGCGCGCACGGGGCATCAACTACGACACCGGTTTCCTCCCTGGGGAAGAGCTCTCCCGCAAGAACTTCACCCCTGGGACGGTCCGGCACGACATGGCGGTGATCTCCGGGGAACTGCACTGTGACGCCGTTCGTATCTCCGGGAGAGAGCCCGAACGGCTGAGCGTCGCTGCCCGGCACGCTGCGGACGCCGGACTTGAGGTCTGGTTCTCCCCCTTTCCCGTGGACCTGCCGCCCGACCAGCTACTCCCGTACTTCGCCGACTGTGCCCGTCGGGCCGAAGCCGTACGGGAGGCCGGCGCCGAGGTGGTGTTCGTGGCCGGCTGCGAGATCAGCGCGTTCTGCGGCGGTTTCATTCCGGGCGACACCTACGGCGACCGTCTGCGGGCCATGGCCGCCGCCGACATGGAGTGGTGGTCCTCCCTCGGGCCGGTGCAGGAGCGCCTCAACGCATTCCTCGCCCAGGTCGCCGCGCGTGTCCGCGCGCACTTCGGCGGGCGGGTCACGTATGCCTCCGCTCCCTGGGAGTTCGCCGACTGGAGTCCGTTCGACATCGTCGGCATCGACGCCTACCGGGCCGCCTACAACGTCGACAGCCTCCGGGACGAACTGCGGGGGCACCTCGCCCACGGCAAGCCCGTTGCGGTGACCGAGTACGGAACCTGCGCATACCGGGGAGCGGGAGAGCGCGGCGGCATGGCCTGGCAGGTGCCGCACGGTGCGGTACCGGATGAGGAGGAGCAGGTGCGCTACCTCACCGAGCTGCTGGACATCTTCGAGGCGGAAGGCGTGGACACCGCGCTCTGGTTCACCTTCGCCGGTTACAGCAGGCCCCGGGAGCAGGACCTCGGCTCCTACGGCGTCGTCCGGATGCTCGACGAGACCCGCTGGGAACAGAAGAAGGTATTCCGCACGATGGCGGCCAGGTATCGACGGAGCTGAGGCGCCAAGCCCCCAGCCCCTGACAGCACCTGCTCTGCAACACCCGATTGCCGGTCATGATGGGTGGATGGAGCGAAGCGAAGCCCCCGCCCAGGCCGGTCCGGTTCCGGCGCTGGCGCGGCTGGCCGGGCTGCTGGCGGACGAGACGCGCGCCCGGTTCTGTCTGGCGCTGCTGGACGGGCGTGCCTGGACGGCGGGTGAGCTGGCGCGGGCGGCGGGAGTCGCGGCGTCCACCGCGAGCGGGCATCTGGACAAGCTGGTGGCGGGCGGCCTGCTGGCCGAGGAGCGGCAGGGGCGGCACCGGTACGTACGGCTGGCCGGTCCGCAGAGCGCGCAGCTGATCGAGGACCTGGCGGCGCACGCGGGCCCGGCGCCCGTCCCGCGCGGTCTGCGGGAGATGTCGGCGAGCGCGGCCATGGCGCGGGCCCGTACCTGCTACGACCATCTGGCCGGGCGGCTGGGGGTGGCCGTCACGGACGCGCTGCTGGAGCGTGGCCTGCTCCAGCATTCGACGGGCTTCGCGGTGACCGAACGGGGCATCGACTGGTTCCGCGGCCTGGGCGTCGACCTCGCGGTCCGTCCGCGCGGCCGCCGTCCGATGGCCCGCTCGTGCCTGGACTGGACGGAGCGCCGCCCCCATCTGGCGGGCCTGGCGGGCGCCGAGCTGTGCACGTACGCCCTGACGGAGGGCTGGTGCGAGCGGATCGGCAGCGGCCGGGCCCTGCGGGTGACCGCACGGGGCGGGGAGGCGCTGCACGGGCTGCTGGGCGTCGCGCACCGGGAGTTCGAAAGAAATATCGACTGATGGTGCGTGGAGCGATGAGTTCCGCCGCGACCTGCCGTCTGTCTCTGTGAAAGCCACCGCACGGTGGCGGCAGCGGGTCCGCGCACACGCGGTACCGAGAGAGACGAGGCAGACCATGTCAAAGATGATCTTCGTGAACCTTCCCGTGCGGGACCTGACCCGATCCCGTGAGTTCTTCGGCAAGCTCGGCTTCACGTTCAACGAGCAGTTCTCCGACGACAACGCGGCGTCCCTCGTCATCGACGCCGACAACGGCATCTACGCGATGCTGCTGACGGAGCCGTTCTTCAAGACGTTCACGACGAAGGAGGTCGCCGACGCCGCGACGACCGCCGAGGTGATCGTGGCACTGGGCGTCGAGAGCCGTCAGGAGGTCGACGACCTGGCGGACAAGGCGCTGGCGGCGGGCGGAAAGTCCTCGAAGGACCCGATGGACGAGGGCTTCATGTACGGGCGCTCCTTCCAGGACCTGGACGGCCATCTGTGGGAGGTCATGTGGATGGACCCGGCCGCGGTCCAGGATCCGGCGGCGAGCTGAGGCTCCCGTCACGGCAGCACGGCGATGCCGTCGAGTTCGACCAGCGCCTCCTCGTCCCAGAGGCGCACGACACCGACGAGCGCCATCGCCGGATAGTCCCGCCCCGCCTGGTCGCGCCACACGCGCCCCAGCTCACGGGCGTGCTCCCGGTAGGCCGCGACGTCGGTGGTGTAGACGGTGACGCGGGTGAGGTCGGCCGGGGTGCCGCCGGAGGCGTGCAGCGCGGCCAGCAGGTTGCTCAGCGCCCTGGCGAACTGGGCGGGCAGATCAGCGCCGGTGATTCTGCCCGCCGGGTCGAGCGCCGTCTGACCGGCCAGGAAGACCAGCCGGGAGCCGGTGGCGGTGACCGCGTGCGAGAAGCCGGTGGGCGGTGCCAGGTGCGCGGGGTTCGTCCGGCGGAGAGTCAACGGTAGAGCTCCTTGGCGATGATCGAGCGCTGCACCTCGGTCGCGCCCTCGTAGATGCGGGGGGCGCGGACCTCACGGTACAAACGCTCGAGGAGATGTCCTCGCTGAAGGGCGGCGGCGCCATGGATCTGCACGGCGGCGTCGACGACGTACTGAGCCGTCTCGGTGGCCAGCAGCTTGGCCATCGCCGCGCGCTTGGCGACCCCGGCGTCTCCCCTGTCGTAGGCCGCCGCCGCCGCGTAGACGAGCAGCCGGGCGGACTCGGTGCGGGTGGCCATCTCGGCGAGCTGGTGGGAGACCGCCTGCAGGTCCCCGAGCACGCCGCCGAAGGCGGTGCGGGTGGCGGCGTGGGCGAGCGCCGCGTCGAGCGCGGCCTGTGCCATGCCCACGGCGAAGGCGCCGACGCTCGGGCGGAAGAGGTTGAGGGTGCGCATGGCGACGCCGAAGCCCTGACCGGGCTCGCCGAGCATGTCGTCGGCGGTGACGGGCACGGCGTCGAAGGTGAGAGTGCCGATGGGGTGCGGCGAGAGCATGTCCAGCGGCTCTCCGGTCAGGCCGGCGCGGTCCGCGGGCACGAGAAACGCGGTGATGCCGCGGGCGCCCGCCTCCTCACCCGTACGGGCGAAGACGGAGTAGACGTCGGCGTACGGTGCGTTGGAGATCCAGGTCTTGGTGCCGCTGAGCAGCCAGCCGCCGGACCCGGACCCGGACCTGGACGCGGGCGCGGACGTGGGCGCGGGCGTGGGCGTGGCGGTGAGGGACAACGCGGCGGCGTCGGAGCCCGCGCCGGGCTCGCTGAGCGCGAACGCGGCGATCGCGCGCCCGGCGGTGATCTCGGGGAGCCAGCGGCGCCGCTGTATCTCGCTGCCGGACTGGGCCAGCGGACAGGCTCCGAGGCCCTGCAACGCGAGCGCGGTCTCCGCCTCCGTGCAGCCACGGGCCAGGGATTCGCGCAGCAGGCACAGGTCGAGCGCGGAGACCGGAGAGCCGTCGGGCGGGAAGATCCGCGCGAGCAGGCCCAGCTCGCCCAGCGCGGCGACCAGCGGCCGGTTGATCCGGCCGTGCGCGGGTGGGTCCGTGCCGTCGGTGAGCGGACGCAGCCGCTCCGTCGCGAGGGTGCGCAGCTCCTCGCACCACCGGTCCTGCTCGGCTTCCAGCGCGAACGCCCGCATCGGCGACCCTCCTTCACGGTGCTCTGCCGTCCGCTTTATCGCGGCCCGTTGACTGCCGTCAACAACACGTTACGCTCATCGGCACACCGGCGACCGGCGCCAGAACCCTCTCCCTCGGGAATGCCGCAAGGGGGCATGAACGCCATGCAGCTGAGCCCGTCCGCGCATGTCGACACCTTCACGCGTGACCATCTGCCACCCCCCGAGCAGTGGCCGCAGCTCACCTCCGACCTGCCGGAGCTGCGCTATCCCGCCCGGCTCAACTGCGGCGAGGAACTGCTCGACCGCACCGTGGAGCGGTACGGCGGCGACCGGCCCGCGATCCTCGGTGCCGCCGAGAGCTGGACGTACGGCGAACTGCGCTCGCGCGTCGACCGCATCGCCCATGTGCTGACCGAGGAGCTCGGGGTGCTGCCCGGCAACCGGGTGCTGCTGCGCGGCCCGACCACGCCGCAGCTCGCCGCCTGCTGGCTGGCGGTGATGAAGGCGGGTGCGGTGGCGGTGACCGTGCTGGCCGTGCAGCGTCCCAAGGAGCTGCGGACGGTCTGCGAGATCGCCCGGGTGAGTCACGCACTCTGCGATGCGGGGGCGATGGACGACCTGGTCAAAGCGGAGGTGCCGGGGCTGCGGCTGACGGCCTTCGGCGGTGCGGCCTCCGACGATCTGCTGCGCCGGGCCGAGGGGCGGCCGGCGCGCTACCAGGCCGTCCGGACCGCCGCCGACGACGTGGCGCTGATCGCCTTCACCTCCGGCACCACGGGCCGCCCCAAGGGCTGTATGCACTTCCACCGCGATGTGCTGGCAATCGCCGACACCTTCTCCGCACGGATCATTCACCCGCGCCCGGACGACCTGTTCGCTGGCAGCCCGCCGCTGGGCTTCACCTTCGGACTCGGCGGCCTGCTCGTCTTCCCGCTGAGGGCGGGCGCCGCGGCGCTGCTGGAGCAGTGGAGCGGCCCGGAGCAGATACTCGGCGCCGTCGCACGGCACCGGATATCCGTGCTGTTCACGGCGCCGACCGCCTACCGGGCGATGCTCGCCAAGCTGGGCGGCGGCTCGTACGACCTCTCCTCGCTGCGCCGATGTGTCTCAGCGGGCGAGAACCTCCCCGCCGCCACCTGGCAGGCATGGCACGAGCACACCGGACTGCGCCTGATCGACGGCATCGGGGCGACCGAGATGCTGCACATCTTCATCTCCGCCGCCGATGACGCGGTCCGGCCGGGCTGTACGGGCATACCCGTGCCCGGCTTCGAGGCGCGGATAGTGGAGGAGGACGGGGTGACCGGGGTACCGGACGGTACCCCGGGCCTGCTCGCCGTACGCGGTCCGGTCGGCTGCCGCTACCTTTCCGACGAACGGCAGCGGGAGTACGTACGCGGCGGCTGGAACATCACCGGCGACACGTATGTCCGCGAACCGGACGGCTACTTCCGCTATCTGGCCCGTGCCGACGACATGATCATCTCTTCCGGGTACAACATCGCGGGCCCGGAGGTCGAAGGGGCGCTGCTGCACCACCCCGAAGTCGCCGAGGCGGCCGTGGTGGGGGTACCGGACGAACGGCGCGGTCAGCGGGTTGTCGCTCACGTGGTGCTGCGCGAGGGCGTGCCGCGCGGGGACGCGCCCCGCTCCTCCGCCGAAATCGCCGACGAACTGCGGGAGTTCGTCCAGGCGGAGCTGACGCCGTACAAGTGCCCGCGCGAGATCGTCTTCACGGCCTCGCTGCCGCGCACCCCGACCGGCAAGGTCCAGCGCTTCCGGCTGCGCGGCGCCGATCCGGCAGCCTCTAAAGTGACGCCGTGGCACAGCACCCCTCCCCCGGCTCCCTGATCGTCACCTTCTACGGCGCGTACGGGCGCGAGTTCGGCGACGGCGGCACCGTGCCCGTATCCGTACTGATCCAGCTGCTCGGGGCGCTCGGCGTCGATCCGCCGTCGGTGCGCTCCGCGGTCTCCCGGCTGAAGCGGCGCGGGCTGCTTGTCGCCGTACACCCCGGCAGCAGGTCGGCCGGTTACGCGCCCTCGGCGGCGGCCCGGCAGTTGCTGGAGGACGGCGACCGGCGGATCTACAGCCGCCCCCGTCCGGACGGCAGCTGGCTGCTCGCGGTCTTCTCGGTGCCGGAGAGCGAGCGGCGGCGGCGCCATGTGCTGCGCTCCCACCTCGCCCGCCTGGGCTTCGGCAACGCCGCACCGGGTGTCTGGATCGCACCCTCCCATCTGGAGGAGGAGACCCGGCACACCTTGCGGCGGCTGGAGCTGGCCGCGTACGTGGAGCTGTTCCGGGGCACGCACACGGGCTTCGCGGCGACCGCGGAGGCTGTCGCCCGCTGGTGGGACCTCGAGTCGCTGGCACGGCTGCACCAGGAGTTCCTCGACACCCACGAGCCGGTGCTCCGCTCCTGGTCACGGCGGCGTACGCGGCCCACGCGGGAGGCGTACCGGGACTATCTGCTCGCGCTGGACGCCTGGCGCAGGCTGCCGTACGCCGACCCGGGGCTGCCTGCCGAGCTGCTGCCCTCCGGCTGGCCCGGCGAGCGCTCGGCCCGGGTGTTCGCGGAGCTGCACGACAGGCTGCGGGAGCCGGGGGCCCGATATCCGGCGGAGCTGCGCGAGGGAGGCGTGACGGCAGCGCCGCACGGGCGACCGCACACGAGAGCGGCTGCGCGCGCTCTACCCTGAAGGCGTGTACGCGCGACGGCGACGACGCTACCTCGTGCTGATGGGAGTCTGCCTGACGCTCTTCATCAGCGCCTGGGCCTTCGTGCGCCTGTGGTCCGTGCCGGTCGCGGTGGGCATGTGCGTGGCCGCCATGGTCATTCCGCCCGTCGCGGTGATCGTCGGAAACCGCCGGGAGCCGGACGACCGCTGGTGGGACGAGTAGCACGCAGGCTGTGCCCCGTCCCACCCAGGGCGGCGGGGTCGGCGCGTCGACCTGCCGCCCCAGCGTCCCGTCATCGGGCGGAGAGCGAGCCCTCGGCCTCCTCGGACGGGTCAGCCTCGGACGGGTCAGCCTCGGACGCCTCCTGCTGCGGCGGAGCCCCGCCGGCCGGGTCGGCGCCGCGGCTCTCGCGCAGCATGGTGAGCGCGAGGACCGCGCTGATGGCGGCGATAACCGCGCAGGCGACTCCGATGGTGTTGAGCCCGTTGGTGTAGGCGTCCCCGGCGGCGGTCAGCAGCTCCCGCCCGGCGGCGTCCGGCAGGTCCCGGGCGGCCGTCATGGCGTCCTCCATGCTTTCCCGGGCGGCGACTTCGGCGCCGCCCGGGGTGTCGGCGGGCACGCTGACCGTATCGCGGTAGACGGCGGTACCGAGGCTGCCGAGGGTGGCGACGCCGAGCGCGGTGCCCAGGTCACCGCTGATGGAGGAGAGTGCCGCCGCGGATCCGCCCTTCTCCGGCGGCACGGACCCGACGACCAGGTCGGTGCCCAGCGCCCCGATGGTGCCGACACCAATAAAGATGATCACCAGACCGGCGATCAGCAGCGGCAACCCGCCGACCGGGTCGACGAAGACGATCAGCAGGTAGCCGATCGTGCCGGTGATCAGGCTCACTCCGATGACGATGCTGAGCGGGTGCCGCCTGGCGAGGGCCGGAGCCAGCTGCGCGGCGAGGATGGACGCGACAGCCGAGGGCACCATCCACAGACCGGCCTCCATCGGCGACAGCCCCTGAACCATCTGGAGGAAGCCGGTGATGAAGAGGTAGCCGCCGCCGGTGCCGAGCATCGCGACCATCAGGATCAACAGCGCGGCGGTGAACGCGCCCACCTTGAACAGCTTCAGGTCGAGCAGCGGATCGGCCAGTCTGCCCTGCCGGGAGATGAACACCGCGCCGACGGCCAGGCCGACGACGAGCGCGGCGGCCGGCACCGGCTCGAGGCCGTAGCGCGCCAGCTCCTTGAGCCCGTAGATGACCGGCAGGATCGACGCCAGCGACAGCACGACGCTGAACAGGTCGAGCTTGCCGGCGCTCGGGTCCTTGTACTCCGGCAGCAGGAAGGGAGCGACGATCAGCAGCACCACCATGACGGGCACGCCGATCAGGAACACCGAGCCCCACCAGAAGTACTCCAGCAACGCGCCGCCGATCACGGGGCCGAGCGCGGTGCCCCCCATGAAGCAGCTGGCCCACACGGCGATGGCACGGCCGCGCTGGTACTTGTCAGGGAACATGTTGCTGATCAGGGCGAGGGAGGACGGCATCAGCGTCGCGGCGGCGATGCCGAGCAGGCCGCGGGTGACGATCAGCTGCTCGGCGCTGTCCGAGTAGGCGGCCAGCACGGAGGTGATGCCGACGGCCGCGGCGCCGATCATCAGCAGCTTGCGGCGTCCGATCCGGTCCCCCAGTGTGCCCATGGTGATGAGGAAGCCGGCGATCAGGAAGCCATAGATGTCCATGATCCATAGCGTCTGGGTGCCGGTGGGGTTCAACCCCTCGGCGAGGTGGGGCAGGGCCAGGAACAGCACGCTCTGGTCGAGGGCGATCAGCAGGGTGGGCAGGGCGAGCGCGGCAAGCCCCAGCCACTGACGGACCCCGGCCTTCGGGACGGCGGCCCCGGGGGCGTTCGACGACATGGAATGTCCTTTCTTGGTCCGTGATCCTCAGGAGCTGACGGCGAGGGCGGCGATCGCCGGACCGAATGCGGCGCCGAGCAGGTAGCACAGGTTGAACAGGCCCATCGCGGTGACCCGTTGGGGCTCCTGCACGGCCGCTCCGGCGTGCAGGGCGAGCGCACCCTGCCCGGTGGAGGCGGCGAGTGAGCCCGTGGCCATGCCCGCGAACAGCAGCGGCAGCACGGCAGCGCCGAAGACCACAGCAGCCACCGCGGCCGCGGCCGCGCAGGCCAGCGCGGTGGCCAGGACCGGGTAGGCGAGGCGCCCGGAGCGGGCGACCAGGTACCAGGACAGCACGCCGCCTGCCAGGTAGGGCACGGCGACGGCGATGCCGAGCCCGCCATCGCTCCACCCGGTGAGATCGTCGAGCAGCTCGGGTGCGGCGTAGACGATCCCGAAGTTGGCCACGGCGAGCAGGAACGCGATCCCCGCGCTGAAGACGAACCGGTGGTTGGTGAGCAGTGCGGCAGGCAGGAAGCCGTGCGGGGTGCGGCGCAGGTGCGCGGCCAGCAGTACCACCGCCGCGAGCGCAACGCCGCCCGCGGGCAGCGGGTGCCGCGGCACCAGCACCAGGGCGGTCACCAGGCCGACGAGCAGGGTGGCGCCCAGGGCGTCGAACCGGCTCCCCGCGCCGGTGGCGCGGTCCGCCGCGCGCCCGCGGTCTTGCGGCAGCCGAGAGGCCCCGGGCCGGTGGCGTTCCGCGCCGCGGAGCACGGCGGGTATCGCCGCGAGGCTCAGCACGGTCATGGCCAGCGCGGCGGGCCACGAGAGTGCCGAGCTGACCCGGGTGCCGATCAGTGGCGCGAGGGCGCCCAGCCCGGCCATCGACGAGGTCACCATGCCCATCGCCCGTGCGGAGTCGGCCAGGCTCATCGCGACGACCACCATCCCGGCCGCGCCCAGCGCCTGGAGTCCGGCGCCGACGACGAGGGCCGCCAGCACCGGAACGGTCAGCACCAGCCCCGCGCCGACGGCGATGAGCAGCGCACACACGGCCAGCGCGGCGCGTACGCCGCGACGGGCCACCAGCACGCCCATCGTGGGCGTGCCCACCGCGATGCCCCAGCCGTACGCGGTGACCACGGATGTGGCCGCCGGGATCGAGACTTCGAGGTCGTGCGCGATGTCGCCGAGCACGAGCGTGGGCCCGGTGATGCCGAACGACACCGGACCGGCCAGTGCCGCGAGAGCCACCGCCGGCACGCGCCGCCTCCCCACCCGGGACCCGGGGCCGTCCGGTCCCGCGCCGCGTGTCGTCCGGGGCGGCTCGCTCGCGCCCCGCGAAGTGGAGATCTCCTCGGTCGGGCGGCTCGGTGTCATGGCGGCGCTCACGCGGTGTAGGCCGAGGCGGTACGGGCGGAGTGCAGCGCATCCGCCCACCATTCGAGCCGCTCCAGCAGCCTCTTCGCGGCGGTGGACGCGCCCGTGTGCTCGCGGACCCAGCCGAGGTCGTCGACCTCGCCGTCGCTGACGTTGACGCTCACCGAATCGCGCAGCGTCACCGCGTGCAGCTCGGCGAACACCTGCCGCAGCTGCTCCACCGCTCGCAGCCCCCGCCCGACGCCGCCGTAGGAGACGAACCCGACGGGCTTGGCGTGCCACTCGCGGTAGAGCAGGTCGATCGCGTGCTTGAGGGCGGCCGGGTAGCCGTGGTTGTACTCGGGCGTGACGATGACGAACGCGTCCGCGCGGTCGATGCGGGCCGACCAGGCGTCGAGCTCCGGCGTGACCTCCTCGGTGAGGCGCACCGGGAGCGGCACCTCGAGCAGGTCCACCATGTCGAGCTCGAAGGCGTCGTACTGCTGTGCGTGAGTGGCGAACCAGCGGGCGACCGCCGCGCCGACGCGGCCCTCCCGGGTGCTGCCGATGATGACGGCGACCCGCAGCCTCTCCCCGGCGCCGGCCGAAGTGCCGGAGTCTCCGCCGCGGGTTTCGCGCGTGGTCAGCAGATCAGTGCTCATGATGCCTCCCGTAGGATCGGTGTCTCACCCCTTTGGGCGCGAGAGCTGCTCCCACAGCCGTGAGACCGGATCTCACGGGCACATCGCATGGACGAATCGGAGAGGCGCGGGCCACGCCATGTCGTACTCCCTCATCGGGCGTGAGCATCCCGCCGCGATCCTCCGGACCGAGGTCGGCCGGGTGCTGGACAGCCACGGAGGGCTGGTCTTCGTGACCGGGGAAGCCGGGATCGGCAAGACCACGCTGCTGGCCGAGGCCGCCGAGGACGCGGCCCGGCGCGGTGCACGGGTGCTGAGCGCCTCGTGCTGGGAGGGCGACGGCGCACCGGGCTGCTGGCCGTGGGTCCAGGTCGTACGGGATCTCGCGCGGACCGCGACCACGAGGGAGTGGGCGCTGGCGTCCGCGACGGCCGGAGACCGCCTGCCGGTGCTGCTCGGGGAAACCGTGCAGCCCTCCGCGGCGGCGCGGCCCGCTGCGGACAACGTGTCCTTCCGGCTGTACGACGCGTTCACCACGCTGCTCGTCACCGCCGCCCGCAGCAAGCCGACCGTGATCGTGCTGGACGATCTGCACTGGGCGGACCCGGCCTCCTTGCGCTTGCTCGACTTCCTGGCACGGCATGCCTGGTTCGAACCGCTGCTGGTGATGGGTACCTACCGCGATGTCGAGGTCGAGCAGCCGGCCCATCGGGCGCGCGGCCTCCTGCTGCCGCTCGCGTCACGCGCCAGGACCGTACGGCTGTCCGGCCTGGACGTGGCGCAGGTCGGCGCGCTGATCGAGCGCACGACCGGCAGCGCGGCCGGGGCCGGGCCGGTGGCCGAGATACACCGGCGCACCGGCGGCAACCCGTTCTTCGTCGAGCAGACCGCGCACCTCGGTGCGGGCGGGGCGGGCGGGGCGGGCGGGGAGCCGGTGGGGGCGAGCGTGCGGGACGCAGTGCAGCAGCGCCTGGGGCTGCTGCCACCCGCCGTCGTGCAGATGCTGGTCACCGCCGCCGTCATCGGCCATGAGTTCACCGGGGGTCTGCTGGCGGCAACCCACGCCGCCCGCCTCGTCCGCCCCGGCCGCCCGCCTCGCACCGAGCCGCCCGCGTCCGCGGGTCCGCACCCTCCCGCGGACCTGCCGGGCGAGATTTCCGCGCTGCTGGAACCCGCACTCGCGACCCGGCTCGTCAGTCGTACCGGAGACCGTCGGTACGCCTTCACGCACGATCTCGTGCGCGAATGTCTGTACACCTCACTCGACGCCCACCAGCGCCGCGCAGGCCATCTCGCCGTGCTCCGTGTGCTCGACGGGCAACCCGAACTGAGCCCGGCCGCCCTCGCCCACCATGGGCGGCTGGCCATGCCCCTGCTGCCGGGCGGCGAGGCCGCCGGATATCTGCTGGCAGCAGCTCGGCACGCCTGCAGCCGCCTGGCCTCGGAGGAGGCCGTGGGGCACTACCGCGCTGCCCTGGAGGCCGCCGGCCACGGCCCGGGCCGCGACCGGGCCCGGATCGAGCTGGAGCTCGCCGCCCAGCTGGACCGCGCAGGTGAACTGACCGCCGCCCGCGCGACCTTCACCTCCGTGCTCGATACGGGCCGCGAGCTGGCCGATGCCGGACTCGTCGCCCGAGCCGCCCTCGGACTGCACCGGCTCGGTAACCCGTCCCACCAGGCCAACGACGAGATCGACCTGATGGACGAGGCCCGTGCCGGGCTCGAACACCGGCCGATCCGTGGCGGCCACCAGGAGCGCGGCGACGCCGCGCTGCGTGCACGCGTGCTGGCCGCGGGCAGCATGGCCCGCACGCACCGGGCCGTCGAGCCGCACACCGCGCGAAAGCTGGGCCACGCGGCCGTCACCCTGGCTCGTGAGCAGGGCGACGAGGAGACACTCGGCTGGTGCCTGCTCGCCCACCACGACGCGATCTGGGGCCCGGGCAGCGAAGAGGAGCGAATCACCATACTGGACGAGCTCACCGCCGCCGCCCGTCGCGCCGCCGACCGCGAACTGGAGTCGCTGGCCTCGTTCCTGCGCACTCTCGCACTCCTGGAGCAGGGCAGCCCGGCCAGCCACGACGAACTCGACACCTTCACCGCGCTGACCGAACGCACCCGGCTGCCCCGCCACCGGTTCCTGGCGATATCGCGGCGCGGCACGCTGGCCGCGCTGCGGGGACGTTTCGACGAGGCGCGTCGTCACACGGACGCGGCACGCGTCCTGGGCGAACGTGTCGGCGAGGTCGACAGCCACCGGGTCTGGCGGGACCAGGTGTGGGCGCTGGAGCTGCTGCGCGGCGAGACCGACCAGGCGAGGGAAGTGGCGCGGACGGCCACACCGGGCGACCCGTTCGTCGCGGTGCTGGAGGGCATCACCGCGGCGTACCGGGGCGATGTCGACACTGCCGTACGACGCTTCCCCGAAGTCGAGGCGCTGCTGAGCAGAATGCCCTCTCGCTACGCACCGATGCTGCTGGTCTGCCGGGCCCAGCTCGCCGCCGCAACCGGCGACGACGAGCGGTGCGAACAGGCCCGCCGGGCCATCGCGCCCGTCGTGGACCGGTGGGCGGTGTTCTCCGGTTGCACCGTCTTTGGCCCGATGGCCCACTGGGCGGGCAGCATCGACGCGGCCCAGGGGCGGTGGGACGCCGCCGTCGGGCACTTCGGCGCAGCCGCCGCAGCCGCCGACCGCCTCGGCGCGCGCCCCTGGTCCGTCCTGGCGCGCGCGCAGCTCGCCCGTGCGCTGCGGGCACGCGGCGACGCCGCGGCGGCGGAGACCACACTTGCCGCGGCGGCGGACGAAGCCGCACAGCTCGGCATGTCCGCCGCGATCGAGGACGTCACCCGTGCCGTGGCGCGGCCCGCGTCGGGCGGCGGTGACGGAACCGGGCGTGGGCGGCGTACCGGCGGAGGCGGCGGCTTCGACGACGGCCCGGACAACAACAGCCCTGGCACCGACAGCTCTGCCGCCACCGACGCCGACGCCGACGCCGATCGCATATTCCGGCCCGATGGGCAGGTGTGGACCCTGCGCTACGCGGGACGTACCGCCCATGTCCGCGACGCCAAGGGCCTGCACGATCTGCGCGTCCTGCTGGGACGGCCCGGTGTGGAGGTCCCGGCCACCGAACTGCTGGCCCCGTCCGCCGCACACGAGGCGGCCGGCCCCCGCCGTCTCGGGGCTGATCCCCTGCTGGACGAGCAGGCGCGGGCCACGTACCGCGATCACGTGCGCAAGCTCGACGACGCCATCCATGAGGCCGTGGCCCGCAACGACGAGCACCGGGCCGCGGCGCTCGACGAGGAGCGCTCGGCTCTGCTGGACGAGCTGCGCCGGGCCACCGGACTCGGCGGCCGCCCGCGCAGGCTGGGTGACGACGCGGAACGGGCGCGGCAGGCGGTGACCGCCCGCATCCGGGACGTCCTGCGCAAACTCGGCACGGCGCACCCGGAACTGCACGAGCATCTCGCCGCCGCCCTCTCGACCGGTGCCCAGTGCAGTTACCGCCCCGGGACCCCGATCCGCTGGTCTCTTTGAACGTGTTCCTCGCGGTCGCACTGCCGGCGTGGTTCAGCGGCCCAGGGTGAGACGTGGCCTCGGTGCGTCCGTGCGGCCGGCCGGCGGCTTGCGGCTGCCCGCGCGGTACGGCTGCGGCCAGGGCGCTCCCGGCCCCTGGTAGCCCTGGTCGGCGGCGGCGTGCAGCGTCCAGTGCGGGTCGTAGAGGTGCGGCCTGCCCAGGGCGCACAGGTCGGCGCGGCCTGCCAGGATCAGCGAGTTCACGTCGTCCCAGGAGGAGAGGGCGCCGACGGCGACGACGGGGATGCCGGCGGAGTTGCGGATGCGGTCGGCGTACGGGGTCTGGAAGGAGCGGCCGTATTCGGGCTGCTCGTCGGAGACGACCTGGCCGGTGGAGACGTCGACGGCGTCGGCGCCGTGCACGGTCAGGGCACGTGCGACGGCGACGGCGTCCTCGCCCGTCATGCCGCCCTCGGCCCAGTCGGTTGCGGAGATGCGGACGGTCAGCGGGCGGTCGTCCGGCCAGATCTCCCGTACGGCGTCGAGCACTTCGAGGGGGAAGCGGAGCCGTCCGTCCAGGTCGCCGCCGTAGGCGTCGGTGCGCAGGTTGGTCAGCGGGGAGAGGAAGCCGGAGAGCAGATAGCCGTGTGCGCAGTGGAGTTCGAGCAGATCGAATCCGGCGGTGGCGGCGCGGCGGGCGGCGTCCGTGAACTGCCGGCGCAGCGCGGCGAGTTCGTGCCGCTCCAGTTCCTTCGGCAGTTGGCTGATCCCCGGCCGGTACGGGAGCGGGGAGGGCGCGACGAGCGGCCAGTTGCCGTCCGGGAGAGGGTCGTCCATGCCCTCCCACATCAGCCGGGTGGAGCCCTTGCGGCCCGAGTGGCCGAGCTGGATACCGATCGCCGTGTCGGGGCTGCGGGTGTGCACGAAGTCGGTGATCCGGCGCCAGCCGTCCTGCTGGCGGGAGTTCCACAGACCCGTGCAGCCCGGGGTGATCCGGCCCTCGGGCGACACGCACACCATCTCGGTCATCACCAGTCCCGCGCCGCCGAGCGCGCGGGCGCCGAGATGGACGAGGTGGAAGTCGCCGGGGAGGCCGTCCTCGGCGGAGTACATGTCCATGGCGGAGACGACGACCCGGTTGCGCAGAGTCAGGGGACCGAGCCGGAAGGGGGTGAACATCGGGGGCGTGCCCTCGGGGACGCCCGCCGCGCGCTCCACGCCGGAGACGAAGCCCGGGTCCCTCAGCCGGAGGTTGTCGTGCGTGACCCGGCGGCTGCGGGTGAGCAGGTTAAAGGCGAACTGGTACGGCGGCTGGTCCGCGTAGACCGCCAGATCCTCGAACCATTCAAGGCTGGCGCGGGCGGCGCGCTGCGTGGAGCGGACGACGGGGCGCCGCTCGGCTTCGTAGGCGGCCAGCGCCGAGGGCACGTCGGGGTGCTCCTCCAGGCAGGCGGCCAGCGCGAGGGCGTCCTCGACGGCGAGCTTGGTGCCGGAGCCGATGGAGAAGTGGGCGGTGTGCGCGGCGTCCCCGATGAGCACGGTGTTCCCGTGCGACCAGCGCTCGTTGACGACGGTGCGGAAGGCCGTCCACTGGGAGTCGTTGCCGCGCAGCGGGCGCCCGTCGAGGGTGTGCGGGAAGAGCGCGGCGCAGTGGGCGGCGGATGCCGCCTCGTCGAGCCGGTCCAGCCCGGCCGCGCGCCACACCTCCTCGCGCATCTCGACGATCACGGTGGAGGCGTCCCCCGCATAGGGGTAGGCGTGCAGTTGGGCGATGCCGTGGGGGGTCTCGGCGATCTCGAAGCGGAAGGAGTCCAGCGCGAAGCCGGCGGCCAGCCAGATGTACCGGCAGCCGTGCCGGGTGATCCGGGGGCGGAACGCCTCGGCGTGTGCCGTACGGGTGGTGCTGTGCACGCCGTCGGCGGCGATGACCAGGTCGTAGTCGGCGGCCAGCAGGGCCGCCGGAGGTGCCTCGGTGCGGAAGCGGAGCCGGACGCCGAGGGTGCGGCAGCGGTCGTGCAGGACGGCGAGCAGCTGGCGCCGCCCCAGCGCGGAGAAGCCGTGGCCGCCGGAGGTGAGGGTGCGGCCCCGGTGGGTGATGTCGATGTCGTCCCAGTGGACGAACTCCGCTCCCAGGGCGGTGTAGACGGCCGGATCGGCGTGTTCGATGCCGCCGAGGGTCTCGTCGGAGAGCACCACGCCGAAGCCGAAGGTCTCTTCGGGACCGTTGCGTTCGAAGACGGTGATGTCGCGGGCCGGGGCGAGGCGTTTGAGGAGGACGGCGGCGTAGAGCCCGCCGGGGCCGCCGCCGATGACGGCGACACGGCGCGCGGGCCGTGTCATGTCCTCGGCCCCGTCACGTCTCCGGCCCCTTCATGTCCCCAGCCCTGTCATGTCACGCCCCCCGCCACTGCGGTTCACGCTTCTCGGTGAAGGCGGCGTGGAACTCGGCGTAGTCCGCGCTGTTCATCAGCAGCGCCTGCGTCGCGGCGTCGAGTTCGACGGCGGCGGAGAGCGGCAGGTCCAGTTCGGCGGTGAGCAGGGCCTTGGTCTGCGCGTGGGCGAGGGCGGGGCCGTCGGCGAGGCGCCGGGCGAGCGCGGACGCCTCGGGGTGCGCCTCGCCCTCCTCGGTCAGCCGGCTGAGCAGCCCGATGCGCTCTGCCTCCGGGGCCCGTACGGGCTCGCCGAGCATCAGGATGCGGGTGGCGTGGCCCAGGCCGACGACGCGGGGCAGCAGGTAGGCGGCTCCCATGTCCCCGCCGGAGAGGCCGACCTTGGTGAAGAGGAACGAGAAGCGGGTCGTCGGGTCGGCGAGCCGGAAGTCGGCGGCCAGCGCGAGCACGGCGCCCGCGCCCGCGGCCACGCCGTGCACGGCGGCGATCACCGGGAACGGCGCCTCCCGGATCGCCCGTACGACCTGGCCGGTCATCCGGTTGAAGTCGAGGAGCTGCGCGGTGTCCATGCCGAGGGTGGCGCCGATGATCTCGTCGACGTCGCCGCCGGAGCAGAAGCCGCGCCCCTCGCCGCCGAGTACGAGCGCGCGGGCGCGTCTGGTGCGGGACAGCTCGGCGAGCAGGTCGCGGAGATCGGCGTACGCCTCGAAGGTGAGCGCGTTGAGCTTGTCGGGCCGGGCGAGGGTGACGGTGACGACGCCGTCCTCCTCGCCGACCCGGAGGTGCTCCCAGTGGGCGCTGGCGCGGACAGAACCGGTGAACGGGCTCATGAGGCGTGCTCCTCGGGCCGGACGGCGGGCATGCCTGCGCCGTGCCCGCCTTCCGAAAGTATCACCAGTTCGTGACTGTCGTCAGGGGCGCGCGATAGACCACGGGCGGCGCCTCACGCCGCCGGGCCCGCCAGCGTGGCGACCAGCACCGCCTTGATGGTGTGCATCCGGTTCTCGGCCTGGTCGAAGACGACCGAGTGGGCCGATTCGAAGACCTCGTCGGAGACCTCCAGGGAGTCGAGCCCGTACCGCTGGTGGATCTCGCGGCCCACCGCCGTGCCGAGGTCGTGGAAGGCGGGGAGGCAGTGCAGGAACCGCACCTCGTCGTTGCCGGTGGCCCGGAGCACGTCCATGGTGACGGCGTACGGGCGGAGCAGGCCGATCCGCTCGTCCCAGATCTCCTTGGGCTCCCCCATCGACACCCAGACGTCGGTGGCCACGAAGTCCGCGCCGCGCACGCCCTCGGCGACGTCCTCGGTGAGGGTGATCCGCGCCCCGCTGCTGCCGGCGAGCCCGCGCGCGTGGGCGATCACCGACTCCTGCGGCCAGAGGGCGCGGGGCGCCACGATCCGGACGTCCATGCCGAGCAGGGCGCCGGTCACCAGGCTGGAGTTGCCCATGTTGCTGCGGGCGTCACCTAGGTAGGCGTAGGCGGTCCGATCCAGCGGCCCGGTGCCGTGCTCGGTCATGGTGAGCACGTCGGCGAGCATCTGGGTGGGGTGCCACTCGTCGGTGAGCCCGTTGTAGACCGGGACTCCGGCGTGGGCGGCGAGTTCCTCGGCGGTCGTCTGCGCGCTGCCGCGGTACTCGATGCCGTCGAACATCCGCCCGAGCACCCGGGCGGAGTCCCGGGCCGACTCCTTGTGCCCTGTGTGCGAACCGGACGGGTCGAGGTAGGTGGTGGCCGCGCCCTGATCGGCCGCGGCCACCTCGAACGCGCAGCGGGTACGAGTCGACGCCTTCTCGAAGATCAGTGCGATGTGGCGACCGCTGAGGCGCCGCCGCTCCGTCCCGGCTCTTCGGGCGGCCTTCAGCTCCGCGGCGAGATCGATCAGGTGGCGGAACTCCTCGGGAGTGAAGTCCAGCTCCTTGAGGAAGTGGCGTCCCGTGAGGTCTGTCGCCATGAGGATGCTCCTAGTCGATTACGGCAGCACAAACCGTAAGTCTATACGTCAACCCGTATCTCTATACAGGCCCCCTCTCGACGGGGCAGCTCATGCAGCGCGGCCCGCCGCGCCCCCGCCCCAGCTCGCTGCCCGGTATCTCCAGCACTTCGATGCCCTGCTTCCGCAGGAAGGTGTTCGTCGTCGCGTTGCGTTCGTAGGCGACCACCACCCCCGGTTCGACGGCCAGCACGTTGCAGCCGTCGTCCCACTGCTCCCGCTCGGCGGAGTGCACGTCCTGGGTGGCGGTCAGCACCCGGATCGAGTCCAGCCCCAGGGCGGCGGCGATCGCCCGGTGCATGTGCTCCGGCGGGTGGTCGGTGACCTTCAGGTCGTTCGTACCGCCGCCCGGCTCGATCGTGTAGGACCGCAGCATGCCCAGGCCCTCGTACTTGCTGAAGGTGTCACCGTCGATCATCGTCATCACGGTGTCCAGATGCATGAACGCGCGGCGCTTGGGCAGGTCGAGCGCCACGATGCTGGTCGCGGAGCCCGCCTCGAACAGCCCCCGGGCCAGCGTCTCCACGGCCTGCGGGGTCGTCCGCTCGCTCATCCCGACGAGCACCGCGCCGTTGCCGATCACCAGGACGTCGCCGCCCTCGATGGTGGAGGGGTGGGCGCCCTGCCCCTCCGACCAGAAGCGGAAGGGGTTCTCGGTGAAGAGCGGGTGGTATCGGTAGATCGCCTCGAAGTGCACGGTCTCGCGGCGCCGCGCGAGCCACCGCATGTCGTTGATGGACACCCCGTCGTAGATCCAGGCGGAAGTGTCCCGGGTGAAGATGTGGTTGGGCAGCGGGGCGAGCAGGAAGTCGTCAAGATCCATCACATGGAAACGCACCGAGGCCGGCTCCGGGTACCCCTCCAGGAACTCCCGTTTGGTCATGCCGCCGATCAGCGCCTCGACCAGCTCGGTCAGCGCCATCTTGTCGAACGCCGCACGGAGACGGCCGGTGGCGAGCGGGCCGTACTCCCGCTCGTCGAAGACCCGGTCGAGCACCAGCGAGCGGGCCGCCGGGATGTCGAGGGCCTCGGTGAGCAGTTCGCCGAAGAGATGCACGGTGACCCCGCGGTCGCGGAGGACGTCGGCGAAGATGTCGTGCTCCTGACGGGCGCGGCGCACCCACAGGAGATCGTCGAACAGGAGATCGTCCTTGTTCGAGGGGGTGAGCCGCTTCAGCTCAAGATCGGGCCGGTGCACGATGACGCGGCGGAGCCGCCCGGCCTCGGAGTCGACATGGAATCCCATGAAGACATCCTGTCGGACGAGAGCGCTCCACGCCCGGCCATGCGAGCACGGATCTGAGGTCAGACGGTATCCGGCTCACGGCCCAGGGCACGTCCCACGGCCGCGATGCCGGCCGGGCCGACCTGGCAGCAGCCGCCGACCAGCCGGGCGCCGTGCGCCGCCCACCTTACCGCCAGCTCCGGCGCGAAGGTGGGCGTGCCCCGCCAGACGTGCCGTCCCGCATCCCAGCCCTCGCCGCTGTTCGGATACACGACGACGGGCTTGCCGGTGACGGCCACGGCGGCCTCCACGGCCGCGTCGACGTCCGCCGCGTCACAGCAGTTCACGCCGACGGCGAGCACCTGCTCACGGCCCGCCGCCACGGCGAAGGCGTCGGCCAGGGGCTGACCGGCTCTGGTCCGCTCGCCCTCGATGGTGTAGCTCAGCCACACCGGCACGCCACACCCCTCGGCCACGGCCAGCAGGGCCGCCGCCTCCTCGGTGTCCGGCACCGTCTCCAGGGCGAGCACGTCGGGCCCGGCCTCGGCCAGCGCCGCGATCCTCGGCCGGTGGAACCGCCGCAGCTCCGCCTCACTCAGCCCGTACCGGCCCCGGTACTCGCTGCCGTCCGCGAGCACCGCGCCGTACGGCCCGACCGAGGCGGCCACCCAGACCTCACGGCCGCCTGCCTCGGCACGGGCCGCCCGCCGGGCCAGCTCCACGCTGCGCCGGAAGAGCCCGGCCGCCGCCACCAGGCCGAGCCCTCGTCGGGCGAAACCCTCGAAGGACGCCTGATAGCTGCTGGTGATCAGGACCCGCGCCCCCGCCCGTACGTACGCCCGGTGGGCCGCCTCGATCTGCTCGGGGGCGTCGGCCAGCAGCCGAGCCGACCACAGGGCGTCGGCGAGATCGCATCCCTGGGCCTCCAGCTGATTGGAGAGCCCGCCGTCCAGGACCAGGGGAGGTCCGGCGGCGAGGGCGCCGGCGAGCGGGAGCACGGGAGTGGTCATACCAGGCGGCTCTGCACCTGGTCGGAGATCAGCTCCAGATGGTCCAGGTCGGAGAGGTCGAGGATCTGGAGGTACATCCTCGAGGCGCCCGCCTCCTGGTAGCGGCCGATCCGGTCGACGACCTCCGCCGGGGAACCGGCCAGGCCGTTCTCCTTGAGCTCCGTCACCTCCCGGCCGATGGCGCGGGCACGGCGGGCCACTTCGGCGTCGTCCCGCCCCACGCAGGCGACCAGGGCGTTGGAGTACACCAGGTCGTCCGCCTTGCGGCCGTGCTCCACCGTGGCGTCCCGCACCCGCTCGATCTGGCGCGCGGAATCCTCGGCCGAGGCGAAGGGGATGTTGAACTCGTCGGCGTATTGCGCGGCGAGCCGGGGAGTGCGAACGGGCCCCATGCCACCCACCAGCACCGGCACCCGGGACTGGGCGGGCTTGGGCAGCGCGGGCGAGTCGGTGAGCGTGTAGTGCTCCCCCGCGAAGCTGAAGGTCTCACCGGCCGGCGTGCCCCAGAGCCCGGTGACGATCGCGAGCTGCTCCTCCAGCCTGCCGAACTTCGCGGCCGGGAAGGGGATGCCGTACGCCGTGTGCTCCTCCTCGAACCACCCGGCGCCGAGGCCGAACTCCACCCGCCCGCCGGACATGGCGTCGACCTGCGCCACCTGGATGGCCAGCGGGCCGGGCAGCCGGAAGGTGCCCGCCGTCATCAGGGTGCCCAGCCGGATGCGGCTGGTCTCCCGGGCGAGCCCGGCGAGCGTGATCCAGGCGTCCGTCGGTCCGGGCAGCCCGTCGGCGTCACCCATGGGCAGATAGTGGTCGGAGCGGAAGAACGCGTCGAAACCGAGATCCTCGGTTGCCCTCGCGACGGCCAGCAGGGTGTCGTAGTCGGCGCCCTGCTGCGGTTCGGTGAAAATTCTCAGGTCCATGTCTCCATCCTGCCTGCGCCTCCGACGGATCACCGTGCCCGGGGCTGGGTGCGAGCCCTGGTTCTGCGGGCGGCCGTCAGGTGACGACGCGTGCGCCGCCGCGCTCCGGGAGGGCGAGGCTCCGGAGTATCCCGGCTACCCGGTCCCCGGATTCGTCCGCCGCGTCTATCGCGTCGAGGCACTGCCAGTACAGCCCCTCGTCCGCCGCCACCGCCACACCGACCAGCGCCACGCCGGACTCCCCGAGCAGCCCGGCGAGATCGACCAGCACCTGCCGCGGATCGGAGACGCCCGAGAGCCGCCGCGCCCGTATGTCCTCCTCGCTGCGGGCGGGGTGACGCAGAGAACCGCAGCCCCGCTTGCCCGCCTCGCTCAACCCGATCGCCTCCGCCCGGACCACCGGGGGCCCGCATGCAGCTAACCGGGAGCCGACCTCCGCCACCAGCGCCTGTGTCTGCCATGCCTCGGCGACGACGTCGGTCAACGCCTTGCTCTGCGCCAGGGCCTGTCTCGAAACTTCGATGAGTCTTACAGCTTCCATCTCTCGTCCCCCTCCACTGGTCGCTACCCAGCGTGACTACCAACGGCCGTGTCCGCCAGGGAGTTTGGGAAATCTGTGGATAATCCGACACCTCTGAATAACTCTACCACTCCATAGAGTGACCGTTTTCGACTGCCGGGAAACGCTTCTCGTTCCTGTCGATCTTCGCGGCCAGTGCGGCGAGGGGGTCGACGCCCAACACCTCGCAGAACTGCAGCAGATAGGCGAGAACGTCCGCGACCTCGTCCTCCACCCTCCCGGCCGACTCCTCGCCGGCCATCACACGGACCGATTCGTCCGGTGTCAGCCACTGAAAGATTTCCACCAGTTCCCCGGCCTCGACGCTCAGCGCGGCGGCCAGGTTCTTGGGCGTGTGGTATTTGCCCCAGTCGCGGGCTACCGCGAACTCGGCCAGCCGCCGCTGCAACTGCGCCACCGTGGGCTCAGCAGGCTCAGCAGGCTCAGTCGCTTCAGTCGGTTCAGTTGCGTCGGTCGGTTCAGTTGCGTCGGTCGGTTCAGCTGCGTCAGTCGGTTCAGTCACTCCCCAGGTCTACCAGGGCGGCCTCGGGCACCTCCGCCGTGCCCCGCAGGGTGCCGACGCCCTGCAAGGTGCCGATCAGCCGGACGTGTCCGCGTGCACACATCCGCCCCGCGAGGGCGAGCAGCTCCCGCGTCTGCCGCTGGTCCAGCCCGCAGTCCAGGCCGTCGGCGAGCACGGTCAGCGCCTGCCGCCCGTACGGCTCCTCGGCGACGCCCTCCGCCGTCAGCGCGTCCGGCCCGGCCAGCAGCACCAACGCCAGCGCCATGTAACGCAGTTCACCGTCCCCCAGCCATTCGGCGGGGGTGTAGCGCGTCTCACCGCGCTCCACGAACACCCGCACCAGGGCCGCTCTCTGCCGGTCGTCCCGCGCCACCAGTCCGCCGACCGGCCCGGCGCAGCCCGCCCGTACGGCGTCGACGAGTGCCGCGTGCCGACTGCCGCTCTCGGCGTGCGTACGGCGCAGCACGGCGGCGAAGTTGTCGCAGCCGCCGCGCAGCAGCGCGTCGGTGAGAGCCACCGCGTTGCGCATCCGCTCCGGCCGCGGGTCGCAGGGGAAGGCGGCGCGCAGCGCGTACACCACCTGCTCGGCGGCGGCCAGTACCCGGCGCTGGCCCGCGGTGGTGCCCGCGACGCGCAGCGGCAGCAGGGCGGTGGCGAGCCGGTCGTCGGGAAGCGGCGCGCGGGTCACCCCGGTAGCTCCGGCGGTGTGCCACTCGGCCTGCACCGACCGTCTGCCCGGGTCACGCAGCGCCGTGGAGAGCAGGGTCCGCCCGTCAGAGGCGGTCAACCGCTCCCCGGCGATGCGCAGTTCGGGCTCGGCCTGGACGGCCAGGTCGATCCGCACCGGCCCGACCCGCCCGTCCACGGTGCAGCCCAGCCGGAATCCGCGCCTGCCCTGCGGGTCGGCCCGCGCCCCCTGCGGCACGTACGCGGACGGGCCGCCCCGCACCTCGCCGAAAACCTGCCCGAGCTCCGCGCCGTCACCGAGCCGGGCCAGCGCCTCGTAGCCTTCCAGCAGGCTCGACTTGCCGCTGCCGCTCGCCCCGGTGAACAGGGTGAGCGGGGCGAGCTTCACGGTCCGGCCACGGTGCGAACGGAAGGCGGAGAGCCGCAGTTCGGTGACGACGGCGGACGGGAACACGGCGGGGGTCGGGTCCATGGTCAGGGACCGTACGCACCCGGCCCGGTGCCGAACCGTTCCCGCACTTGCGGCTTCCCCCGATCGGGGGACCCGCGCGGCGTGGGTGCCGGGGAGCGTGGCGGATCGCGGCCACCATACGGCCGTCATCCGCCACGGTCCCCGAGGCGTCAGCCGCCCTGGCCCAGCGCGGTCTCCTCGTCCTGCCCGGCCCATTCCCGCCCCGTCCACCACAGGAGCGACACGCCGAAGACCTCCCGCACCGTCTCCGCCGCCCAGTCCTGGGCGGGCGGTCCGCAGAGCACCAGGTACAGGCGGGCGGCGGTGCGCGGCGCGAGGTGGTTGATCTCCAGCAGCCGGGCGGCTCCGGCACGGATGTCGGGATACGTCACCCGTCCGCGGCTGAGGACTTCGTAGAGGAAGAGACCGCCGTCCCCGTCCTCGCGGCTGACGTCGACGACGGGCGAGTCGGTGGGGCGATGCCCCGCGAAGTGCAGTGCCGACTGGAGCTGGCGGCGCACCGCCTCGTGCGTGTTGCAGTCGCGATCAGCCTCCGCCGAGGCCGTCAGCTCCGCGAGGAGAGCCTCGGGGGGAGCGGTCCGGTGGTGCTGCGTCTGCGTGTCGGCTTCCACGGGGCTGGCGTCTCTCGCTTCGGGTTCGGTTGCGGTTGCGGTTGGGGTCGGGGTTGGGGGTTCAGCCTCGGCGGGAGGGAGCCGCTGGGGCGGGGTGGGAGCAGGGGCGGGGTCCGTGCGAAGGCGCGCCCGGGCGCGGGAGAGTTCCTCCGCCCAGCCGCTGCGGGCCAGCTCGGTGGCGAGCCGGGCGCCGAGCGTGGCGTCCTTCGAGGCGATCGCGTCGCGCGTGCTCTGCGCCAAGTCCCGCAGCGCCCGCAGCCGTTCCGCTTCGGGTGCCCCGAGCAGCTGCCAGACGCCCAGCCAGTCGGCCCGGTCCCGGCGCAGGCACCGGTGCGCCATTCCCTTCAGCTCCGAGAGCCGGGCCGCAGCGTCGCCCGGGACGCCCTCGGTGCCGTGCGCGATCTCCCCCAGGATCTCCAGCGCCGCCCCGTAGCGCGCCGCCATGCCGGTGGAGACGGGCTTGCGTCCGAAGTCGCTGGCCGAGAGCAGACTCACCCGCCCCTCGTGGTGCGACACCCAGCACTCCAGCTCGGCCCCGATCCTCGGGGGCGTCGAACCGTGGCGGACGACGAGGAGCAGCGTGCGCTCCGTCGCCGGTTCGAGAGCCTGGACCCTCCAGTGGGCACCCTTGCCCGCGCCGAGCACCCGGACCCGGATGTCGGAGCCGACCGCGAGTTCGCCCGGCACATGGCCGCCCTCGCGCCCGCCGTCTGGTCCCCCGCCCTGCCCGGACAGGGCATCCGGCAGGGGCGAGGGGTGCAGGACGGTCAACGACTGGGTGCTGCGCGTCAGGGCGACATAGAGCTGACGCAGACCGGCGGGACCGCGCTCGGCGATCGCCGTCGGGTCCAGGACGAGCACGTGGTCGAATTCCATGCCCTTGGCCTGGGCCGCCGCCAGCACGGACACCGTCTGCCGTCCCTGCGGTGTCATGCTCTCGGCCTGGTCCACACGGCGGCGGACCTCGCCGAGCCAGTCGGAGTCGTCCGGCACGATGACGGCGATGGACCGCAGCGACCGGCCCGCCTCGTCGGTGCCGATGAGGCGCGCCGTGCGGGAAACGGCCTCGTCCAGCAGCTCCCAGGGCGTCGTCCGGACCAGGCGTACGGATTCGTCACCGGCGCGGCGGACGGCCACCGGGTAGGGCAGTGAGGGCGCGATCGTACGGGCCAGCGGGGCGACGAAGTCCATGATCTCGGCGGGCACCCGGTAGCTGGTGTTCAACTCGGCCACCTGCCAGTCGCCCTGGTCGCCCAGCAGTTGGCCCAGCCGGTCCCAGTCGGTGTACCCGTGGGCGCCGGTGGCCTGTGCCAGGTCGCCGAGCACGGTCATCGAGCCGGACGGGCAGCGCCTGCGCAGGGACTTCGCCTGCATCGGGGTCAGGTCCTGCGCCTCGTCCACGACGATGTGCCGGTATCGCTGCGGGGTCTCGCCCGCGAGGAGGAAGCGCAGTTCCTCCAGACATACGAGATCGTCGAGTGTCCAGGCCTCCTCGGCCGCCCGCTCCGCCCTCGGCCTCCGCAGCACGGCCTGATCGCCGTCGTCGAAGACTCCGTCCGCGCATTCCCGCAGCCTGTCCGGGGAGTTGAGCAGGCTCCGGAGCGCTTCCTCGGGGCTCAGCGACGGCCAGGTCCGCTCGATGAGCGAGGTGACCTGCCGATGGCGTTCCAGGTCGCGGCGCACCTTGGTGTCACGGCTGCGGCGCGGGGCGAGCTGAGCGAGTGCGGCCAGCAGCCGGTCGACCAGCAGGTTGCGGAAGCGGTCTCTGCGCAGCCGGTACGCGCCGGTGCCCTCGCGGGCCTCCCGGAGGAGTTCGAGTACCTCCGAGCGCGGCAGCCGCAGCGAGGTGCTGCCGACGGCGACGGTGAAAGCGGGCTCGTCCCGCTCGTCCGAGGGGGCGGTGGTGAGGGAGTCCACGGCCTCCGGCCTGCACTCACCCTCCACTCGCCGCCTCAGCACCTCGGCCATCCGCTCGTTTGACTTCACCAGCCTGGCCCGGGGGGAGTCGGTGCCACGGATGTCACCTGCCCAGAGCCGGGAGAGCTGGACCGCGTTGACGTTGCGGGTGCCGAGAGTGGGCAGGACCCGCCCGACGTACTCCAGGAAGCTCTGATGCGGGCCGACCACCAGGATGTCCTGGGCAGGGAAGTGGTCGTTGTCGACGAGCCAGGTCACCCGGTGCAGACCGACAGCGGACTTGCCGGTGCCCGGCCCGCCCTGGATCACGAGCAGTCCGGCCGGTGAGCCGGTGACCAGCGCCATCTGGTCGCGTCTGATCGTCTCGACGATGTCCCGCATCCGGCCGCTGCGGGCCCGCCTCAGCTCGCGCAGCAGGAACTCGTCCACCGGCTGCGGCTTCTTCCGCGGCTTGCGCGCAACCCCGCGCGGCCCGGGGACGCGCCCCGCAGCGGCCTCCTCCCCGTCGTCAGGGCGTTCCGCCTCGGCAGAGCCTTCCGCTTCGACGGCGCTCGCCTCACCGGTGGCGGGCTCCGGTACGGCGTCGTCACCGGCGCCCGGCTGATCACCGGGGCTGAGAAGGGGCGCGATCTCGTCCAGATAGTCCTCGACCGTGCGCTCCACGCACCGCAACTGCCGCCGGAGGGAGACCTCTCCGGGCGCCTGGGGCAGCGCGTTGCGCCACTGGACAGCCAGCGGGTTGGTCCAGGAGACGACCACCTGGTCGCGGGTCTCGACGTCGAAGACGCTCCGCCGCCCGACGTACCAGGTCTCCGGCTCCGCCTGCCCGCCCTCCTGGGTGTCGACCCGCATGACCACCAGGGACTCCCCGCCCAGGCCCCCGTACTCCTGCGCGCGGGCCTCGGCCTCGACTCGGACGGCGATGCCGTCCTTGCCACTCGCCGACGCCGACGCGGCGGTCTGCCCGCCCATCTCGGCGAGGCGTGCCTCATAGCAGTCGTACGCGCGGTCGACCGCCTTCTGCTCGTTGGCGATGACCGCTTCCCGTGAAGTGCCGCTCACGTGTCTCCCCTCCCCTGCGGCACAACGGCGCTGCTTCTCTCGGCCGACGTACCGCGCATCCCTGCGGAAAGACTTAGCAGAATCCATATGACGCCGCGTCACTAACCGGCCAACAGCCCGCCAGCGCAGAGATCCTGGTTCTTGTCCGGCCCGGCGTGCCGATGAAAATCGGTGGCGAGAGGAGTCAGTCCAGTAGACCGTTGAAGAGCGTGGCAGCAGCCTCCCCAAGAAGCCCTGAGGGTCAGCACCCTGAGATCTATGGGTGATAACCCCACCATGAGAGGGGGACCACCCTGATCGCTGGAGCGGCGCCGGATCCGTAAGTTCTTACTCAGTAGCACAGCAGCGCTCCACACCCCGACTCGGAGGACCCCCGTGACCAGGCGACAGAACCGGCAGACGCCCTCGACCAGCCCGGTCATCGCGGCCTTCGTCCGCTTCGTCGTCTGCGGCGGCGGCGTGGGGCTGGCCTCCAGCGGAGCGCTCCTGCTGCTCAGCGACCGGATGCCGATGATGCTGGCCAACGCCCTGATCACCGTCGTCTCCACCGTCATCGCCACCGAGCTGCACGGCCGGGTGTCCTTCCGCAGCGAGCGCCGCGGCTGGGGCGTCCACCTCCAGTCCGGGCTCACCGTGGCCGTCAGCTACGCCTTCACCACCGGCGCCCTGCTGGGCCTGTACGCGGTGCAGTCCGCACCGTCGGCGCTGACCGAGCAGACCGTCTACCTGTCGGCATCCGCGCTGGCGGGCGTCGGACGCTTCGCCGTCCTGCGCGCCGTCGTCTACGCCGAGCGGACGACGAAGCACGAGCGGACGCACCTCCGCCTCCGCCTCAACCGGACGTCCGTGACCATGGCGGCGTAGCAGCCGCCCCGGCCGGCCAGGCGCGAACTGTCAGCGATCCTGTCCGGTCGACGTTCCGACCAGGAATCGGGTGCGGGAGCGGTGATTTCGTCGACCGATGAAGATCGGCCCAGTGGCTGCCTCCCCGCAGAACCCCCGCCCGGGTCAGCCCACCGCAGCGCCGCGCTCGTGGGGGCGGCGCTCGTGGGGGATGACCATGGGAGTGCCGGTCCGGGGGTCCGGGACGATGTCGGAGGCGAGGTGGAACACCTCCGACACCAGCTCGGCCGTCAGCACCTGATGGGGCGGGCCTTCGGCCACGATCCGGCCCTCGTCCATGACGACGAGGTGGGAGGCGAAGCGTGCCGCCTGGTTGAGGTCGTGCAGTACGGCGACGATGGTGCGGCCCTCCCGGTTCAGCTCGGCGCACAACTCCAGCAGGTCGTACTGGTGGGCGATGTCGAGGAACGTGGTGGGTTCGTCCAGCAGGATCAGACCGGTGTCCTGGGCGAGGACCATCGCGATCCAGGCGCGCTGCCGCTGCCCGCCGGAGAGGGCCCCGGCCTGGGCTTCGGCCAGTTCGGTCATGCCCGCGCGGTCGAGCGCGAGGGTGATGGCGCGGTCGTCGTCGGGCGACCACTGGCGCAGCAGGGTGTGGTGCGGATGGCGGCCCCGCCCCACCAGGCCGCGCACGGTGATGCCCTCGGGCGCGAGCGGGCTCTGCGGCAGCAGCGCGACCCGGCGGGCGAACTCCTTGCCGCGCAGGGTGCGGATGTCCGTGCCGTCCAGCGTGATGTGTCCGCGCTCGGGCTTGAGGACGCGCGCGAAGGACTTGAGCAGGGTCGACTTCCCGCAGCCGTTGGGGCCGACGATGACGGTGAGTCCGCCGTGCGGGAGGTCGAGGCTGACGTCCGAGACCACGGGGCTGCTGCCGTAGGAGAGGGTGACCTTCTCGGCGCTGAGCCCCTGTGCGGCGGGCGGCTCGGTCTTCCGGGTCTGCGTACCCGCTTCGGTTGTCACAGGGTTCCCTTTCTCCATTCACGCGTGAGCAGGTAGCCGAGGTAGATGCCGCCGACGGCCATGGTGTAGATGCCCGCGGGCAGGTCGTCGAAGAGGGTCAGCTGCTGCGAGGCGAGGTCGGCCAGAACCAGCAGCAGCGCCCCCAGCAGGGCGGAGAGCAGCTGTCTGGGCCCGGCTCCCCGGGTGATCCGGCGGGCTATCTGCGGAGCGGTCAGTGCGATGAAGGCGATGGGCCCCGCCACACTCACCGCGCCCGCGGCCAGGGCGACGGACAGGAGGACGGCCGCCGTTCGGGTGCGCCCCGGGTCGCTGCCGAGCGCCGCGGAGATCTCGTCGCCCATCTCGGCGATGGTGAGTCGCCGCGAGACGAGTGCGGCCAGCGGGCCCGCGACGAGCAGGACGAGCCAGATGGTGCCGGCGTCGGTCCAGGAGCGGGCGGCCAGGCTGCCGTTGAGGTAGGCGGTCAGCACGGTTGCCTTGTCACGCTCGACGACGTAGACGACGTACTGGGTGAGCGCGGTGGCCAGCGCCGCGACGCCGATGCCCGCGACGACGAGGCGGCCCGGGTCGCGGAAGCCGGTGCCCGTGGAGACATAGACCAGGCACATCGCGAGGAGCGCGCCGAGCAGCGCGCCGGACCACACCGGCACACCGGGCAGCAGCAGCGCGAAGGCCGCCGCGCCCGCGCCCGCACCGCCGCTCAGCCCGATCACGTCCGGGCTGGCGAGCGGGTTGCGGGTCACCGACTGGAAGAGGGCACCGGAGAGGCCGAACGCTGCGCCGGTCGCGATGCCGGTGACGAGGCGGGGGCCGCGCAGCCGGTCGAAGACGAAGGCGTCCTTGCCCTGCGCATCGCCCAGCACCGTGGAGGGCAGATCGCCCAGTGCTATGCCGAGGCGGCCGAGCGTCAGGGTGGCGGCGGCGGCCAGGAGAAGAGTGGCGGCGGCGAAGAGCGAAGCGATGACGGTGCTGCGCTCGACGGGGAGTACGACGTGGTGGCCGAGGCGCAGGTATCCCTTCGGCGCGGTCGGCTTCACGTCTGCCGCGGAAGACTGGTCCGGCGTCATGCGGTCCGGCGTCATGCGGTGCCCTTCATCCGGCGCACGGCGTACAGCAGCGCGGGCGCGCCGACGAACGCCGTGACGACGCCGACCATGAGTTCCTGCGGGCGCAGCAGGACCCGGCCGATCACGTCCGCGATGAGCAGCAGCGCGGGACCGGCCAGCGCCGAGAGCATGATCTGTGTGCGGAAGTCCACGCCTCCGAGGGCCCGCACGATGTGCGGAACGGCGAGTCCGACGAACGCGATGGGGCCGACCGCCGCGGTGGCGGCCGCGCTGAGCACCGTCGCGGTCATGAAGCCCGCGCCGCGGACGAGCGCGGCGTTGGTGCCCAGCGAGGCGGCGGCCTCGTCGCCCAGCGCCAGGGTGTTCAGTGCGGGGCCGAGCAGCAGTGCGACGGCCAGGCCGACTGCGGCGAAGGGCAGCACGGACCAGAAGACGTCATAGCCCCGGCCGCCCAGCGCGCCGACCACCCAGTAGCGGTAGCTGTCGAACACCTTGGGGCGGCTGAGCGTGACGGCCTGGATGAAGGCGGTGAGGACGGCCGTCAGCACCGCTCCGGCCAGGACGAGCCGCACCAGGCCGGTGTTGGCTCCCGCCGCCCCGATGACATGGACGAGGAGGCCGGCGAGCAGCGCGCCGGGCAGCGCCCACCACACGGTGTCGGACTGTCCGGAGGCGCCGAAGAAGGCGGTCCCCGCGACGATGCTCGCGGAGGCACCCGCGTTGATGCCCAGCAGTCCGGGATCGGCCAGCGGGTTGCGAGTGACGCCCTGCATGAGGGTGCCGGCCACGGCGAGGCACGCCCCGGCGAGCACGCCCAGCACGGTCCGCGGGTAGCGGCTCTCGATGACGGTGCGCAGGTACGGGTCGCCGTCGCCGGCGAGGGCGTCGAGGACCTCGCCGAAGGAGGTGCTCAGGTTGCCGAACATGACGCTCGCGAAGGCCGCGAGGACGAGCAGCACGAGCGCGCCGGTCAGGCAGAGCGCCGCCCGGGCGGCACCGGTGCGCGGGGCAGCGGCGCCGCCGGGGCGGTGGTCCACGGAAGTGGTCATCCGGCCGGACCGCGTCCTACTTCTCGGCCTTGGCGATGGCGTCGTCGATCATCGGCAGGTAGCGCTCGATGCTCCACGGCACGGTCAGCGGGTTGATCATCGAGGAGGCCGTGACGAAAGGGTTGTCGCGGCCCGCGACGACGGCTCCCTTGTCGATGGCCGGGATCGCCTTGTACAGCTTCTGCCCCTCGATCTGCTTGCGGGACTTCTCGTCGCTGTAGAAGGTGAAGATCAGGTCGCTCTTGTTGAGCTTGTTGCCGTTCTCCAGGCCGATGAGAGCGGAGTCCGTGCCGTCGGTCTCCTTGAAGGTGTCCACGACGGGGTCGGTCTTCAGGCCGAGCGAGGAGACCATCTCGGACCGCTGCTCCTCGGAGCGGAAGACGCCGAGCGTGCCGGGGCCGGTGTTGTAGATGTAGGAGAAGGTGTACTTCTCGTAGTCGGGGCGGGTCTTGGCCGCGGCGGCGAACTGCTTCTCGATCTTGCTGATCAGCTTCGCGCCGTCCTTCGGCTGCCCGAGCGCCTTGGCGATGATCTTGATCTGCTGGTCCCAGTTGGTGCTCCACGCCTTGTCCGGGTAGGCGACCGTGGGGGCGATGTCCTTGAGGATGTCGTACTGCTTCTCGGTCACGCCGGACCACGGGGCGAGGATGACGTCCGGTTCGAGTTCGGTGATGGCCTCGATGTCGAGTTCCTCGCCTCCGGTGAACTGCTCGGGCAGGTCGTCGCCCTTCTTCTTCACCGCCTCGTGGACCCAGGGCAGGTAGCCGGTCTTGTCGCTGCCCCACTCGTACTCCTCCACGCCCACCGGGGTGTGGCCCAGCGCGATCGCGGTTTCGGCCGAGCCCTGGCCGAGGGTGACGACGCGTTCTGGCTGCTCGGTGATCTCAGCCGTGCCGAGCGCGCTCTTGATGCTGACGGGGAACGCCCCGCCGGACTTCGCGGTACCGGACCCGGAGTCGGAGGACTTGTCATCGTCCGCGCCGCACGCTCCGAGCACGAGACACAGGGCCGCGGTCAGAGCGGGCACCGTAAGAGCGCGACGGCTCGGCCGAGTTGAAAGGGGCAGCATGAAAGATCCTCTTGTCCTGTCCAGTTGTCACCCGCCCGGGGCGGACGCGCGCAGCACGAACTGCGCGGCCTCGGGCCGCGAAGGCGGGTGACGCGAAGCAGAATCGCTTAGCAAGGGGACCCTAAGTTAAAGATTTGATCAACGTCAAGCTCGGCCCGGCACAGCACGGGCGGGACCGTCTCGCGCTCCACCGCCTCGCGCTACTTCGCCACCACGAGGGAGATGCGGACCCACTTCCGCAGCACCCCGCCCTCACTGGTGGAGGCGGCCCGCATCGACGGCGCCTCGTCCGGCACGGTCCTCTTCCGCGTGCTGCTGCCGCTGGCCCGGCCCTCCCTGATGACCCTCGGGGTGCTGGTCTTCATGTGGTCCTGGAACCAGTTCCCGCTGGTCCTGGTCCTGATCCAGGACGCGAGCATGCGTACGGCTCCGGCCGGGCTGGGCTTCTTCGTCGGGCAGAACAGCACCGATGTGCCGACGCTGGCGGCGGGCACCATCATCGTGATGCTGCCGATCACGGTGGTCTACCTGCTCTTCCGGCGCAGCTTCGTCGCGGGGCTGCTCCAGGGAGCCATGAAGGGATGAACCGCTGCCATCACGGCTCCTTCCCTCAGGGGACGGGCAGCGGGGTGTCCGGGTGGGGGACGGCGGCACACGCCGTGTCCAGTGCCACGCGGCAGCGTCCGACACCGACGGGATCGTCGCTCACCTCGGTACGGCCGGGGGCGATCTCCAGTACGGCCAGGTCGCCGATCTCGGGTGCCGGGAGGCGCAGCACGCTCAGCGGGGGTGTGCCGGTCAGCGCGTGCGGCGGGGCGGCCAGCGGGCTGACCTGCACGGTGCAGCCGGGCCGTGCGGCGGCGGACCGCAGTGAGGCGAGCTGCTCGCGCATCACCGTGACGCCCCCGACCTCGGTGTGCAGCGCGGCCTCGGGAATCAGCACCCACAGCGGTGCGGAACGCTCCGCCAGACGGGCCTGCCGCTGCTGGAGCAGCTCCACCGCCAGGTCGCGGTGCCCCGGCGGACGGCCCGGATGCCGCAGCAGTTGAACGGCGGCGGCGTAGGCCGGGGTCTGGAGCAGATCCGGGATCAGCGCGGGATGCCACACCCGCACCACGCTCGCGGAGGACTCGGTGCCGATCCACTCCTGCTGGGCGGCGTCCATCACCTCGCGGTACCGGTGCCACCAGCCGGGCAGATTCGCCTCCGCCAGGCTGGTGAGGATGCGCTCGGTCTCCGCCTGCGTTACCCGGTAGCGGGCCAGCAGCAGCTGGACCTGCCCGGCGTCCAGCCCCGTCTCGGCACGCTCGATCCTCCGTACGGTCGCCGGATGCGATCCCAGCGCGCCGGCGGCCTGCCCCAGGGTGAGCCCGGCGCCCTCGCGCAGCACACGCAGGCGGGTAGCCAGGACCCGGTGCGCCACCGTAGGGCCGGATCTCGCTCTCATCCGATCCCGCTCCCCTGATTGCGTGAATTGCAGAATCTGCCCATCACACCCATAGTGGCATTATGTGTGACTTTGATACGAGTGAGGCGGATGCCGGTATCAGCCACTTGCCGGACACGCATACTCCGAACGGCTGCCTGGTGCCCTGTACCCCCGAGGGCGTGCGACAGGCCCGGCAGCACGCCCGTTCGACGATGGCCCGGTGGGGGGAGCCGGGAGAGCGGACCGAGACCGCCGCCCTGCTGACCACCGAGCTGGTCACCAACGCGGTACTGCACGGCAGAGGCCCGGAGGTGCGGTGTCATCTGCGACGGCGTCCAGAGGGAGACGTCCAGCTCCGGGTGTGGAGCGGACCGGGCACCACCGTGCCGCGCCCCCGCCCGGCCCGGGACCAGGCGGTGGCGGACCTGGAGGAGACAGGGCGCGGGCTGCTGATAGTCGACGGACTCAGCAGCGCCTGGGGTACCCGTACCGGCTCGGAGGGGCGCCTGGTGTGGGCTGATCTCTAGGGCGTGCTGGAGAAGTAGCGCCGGCCGCCCGGAGGGCGAGACAGGCGGGACTTCTCCAGCACCACCTAGTACGGGCCCGCAGCGGCTGTGCTCTTCCCGGCCAGCTCAGCCAGCAGGGCCAGCGCCTTCCGGGCCGCGGGTTCGCTGTGCCGGCCCAGTCCGCAGGCGGTGGCCACCGCCTCGGCCTGTCGCCCGGAGTGCTTCTCCACGAGGTCCAGGGCGGTGTGCGACGCGCCCGGGTCGTTCTCGTCGGCCACTCCGGCGATCAGGCGCCACTTTGGGTCGAGATCCTTCAGCGGAGCGTAAGGGTGCGCCAGCGTCGGCGGTGGCCTGGTCCCGTAGGCGAACGGGATATGGACCGGAGGCAGGGGCCTCTTCTGACGTCTCAGGCGGCGGGCGAGCGCGTTGAGAAAGATCACCGCGGGCCGGGTGCTGCGCGGCGCTATGAGTTCGGCGCGCCCCAGCCCGCCGTAGCACAGGTGCAGCACGGCGGACTCGCGCGGAATCAGCGCGAGGACACCGGCGACCTGGCGGGCCAGCAGCCGGGCGGCCACCGGACGCAGGGGCGGGGGCAGGAGGTTCAGCGCGTAGAGCACCGCAGGGGTCTCCAACTGCCAGACCACGGGCACATCATGTTCCCGGGCCAGCCGTGCCGCGTGGCGTATCTCCTGCCGGGCCGCCCGGTTCAGCGTGGGAAGCTGACCCAGCATCAGGAATGTGCCCCGCAGGGTCCGCAGTGCATGACGCAGCTGCGGCTTGCCCACCATGGTCATCAGACCGAGGTCCAGCGGGTTGGGCCGGGAGAGCTGGACGGGGGCACCTCCGGTGTCCGAACGCCGGTAGTCCCCCACCAGTTCGCGGGCCCGGTCGGCGCGCGCATCATCGCGCATCATCGCCGGGCCGGGCCGTTCCTCTCCGGCCAGTCGGTAGATCGGGACGGAGTCGTAGTCGGAGAAGTCACCGCCCCTTATCGCCCGGACGGTCCCCCGCTCGTCGAGGCCCTGCATGTAGCGCACGATCCAGCGGGGGTCGTCGTCGAAGGGCCAGGCCAGCAGTTCGGTGTCGCCGACGTTCTCGCGCACCCAGGCCCACGCCTCGCGCGGCTCCCGCCCGGTGATCTCCGGAGGGAAGCTTCCGACGAGATGGATCTTGCGCCGCATCCAGTACCTCCGTCATTCGCCCCTGCGCGGTGCCGGGCCTCAGGAGAGGATGCCCATCGGAGCCCCGGCAACCCCGAATCGTGAGGCTCTCCCCTTGGGTAAGTGCGTGGCGGCGCCCGTCCGAGGAGCCCGTCCGAGGAGCCCGCCAGGGAACGCGGCCAAGTCCGGTCAGCGCCGCAGGAGGCGGCGTCGCACCGAGGCCCAGCCCCGCGGAGCGCCCGGCGGGGAAGC
Source organism: Streptomyces gossypii (assembly GCF_025165795.1). Classification (GTDB taxonomy): domain Bacteria; phylum Actinomycetota; class Actinomycetes; order Streptomycetales; family Streptomycetaceae; genus Streptomyces; species Streptomyces gossypii. Next base: position 277,041 of record NZ_JAJAGO010000005.1, on the reverse strand, counting down.
CGGAGTCGCCGCCCCCGCTGGAGCGGCACCCTCGGGTGCCCGGACCGCCGGTGGCAGCGCGGCGGACGGAGGTATGGCGGACGGAGGTATGGCGGACGGAGGTGTGGCGGACGGCAGAGGGGCTTGGGTTGCAGAGGCGTCCTTCCTCGCGCCGGGCCGTGACCGGTCCTTCGGTGGCACGGGGGTGAACTCCACGGGCAGGGCGGCCAGGTGGCGGGTCACCCAGGCCTGGTTCCAGCGCAGTTCTTCCTCCTCCACGGTCATCCGCAGATCGGGCAGGCGCATCAGCAGGGTGTCGATGCCGGTGTCCGCGATGGCGCGGCTGATGTCCTGGCCCGGACACTCGTGCGCGCCGCCGCCGAACGTGAGGTGCGAACGGTTGCCGTGCATGGGCGTGTTGCGGTCGGGCCGGATCGCCGGGTCCACGTTTCCCGCCGCGATGCCCAGCAGCAGCAGGTCTCCCGCCTTGATCCTCTGACCGCCGACCTCGGTGTCCCCGGTGGCCCATCGGCCGGGCAGGGTCAGGAACGGCGGCTCTTCCCACAGGACTTGCTCGACCGCGTCCGGCAGCGTCATGTGACCGCCCGTCAGCGAGGCGCGGAACCGGAGGTCGGTGAACACCATCCGCAGTGTGCTCGCGATCAGGCTGATCGTCGTCTCGTTCGTGATGACGAGGATGACCCGCAGGTGCTGCATCACCTCCGTGTCGCTGAGTTCCTCGGGATGGCCGATGAGCCAGGACGCGAGGTCGTTGCCCGGCGAGATCCGCTTGCGCGCCACCAGCGAACGCAGCGTCTCTACGAGGTACTCGTTGCTCTCGACCGCGGTACTCGCGCCGTTCATCAGATCGCGGGAGGCGTCGACGAGTCGCGGGCCGTCCTCCTCGGGGATGCCGAGCAGCTGCGTCATCACGAGCATGGGCAGATGCTCGATGAACTCGGCGACCAGATCGGCCTCGCCGTTGCCGGAGAGGCCGTCGATCAGCTGGTCGGCGAAGCGGGTGACATGGCGCCGGATGCCACGGCGGTTGAAGCGGCCGATGCTGTCGTTGATCGCCGAGCGCAGCCGCCGGTGGTCCTCACCGTCGACGAAGCGGCACAGCGGCTTCCAGTCGGTCATCGGCAGCAGGGGTGAGGTCGCCGGGACCCGGCCCTCCTGGAAGAGCCGCCAGACGCGGGAGTCACGGGTGAAGCGGGAGGGCGTACGGGCGACCTCCAGGTTCTCGCGGTAGCCGAGCACGAGCCAGGCGGGGAGATCGTCGGCGAGCAGGACGGGCGCCACCGGACCGTGCTCGGCCCGCAGCCTCTCGTAGGTGGCCCTCGGGTCGGCCACCGCCTCGGCGGCGAACAGGTTCACCAGGCCGTCGGGGGCACCGCCGGACGCGGGTGCCGGGCCTGCGGCGGGTGCCGGTTCTGCGGCGGGTGCCGGGTGTCCTGCGTGTGCGGGGCAGCCCGGCGGCGGACCGGGTGTGTCGTCCGTGGGCCCGGGGGTGTCGGGGCCGGGTTCGGCCGGGGTGTCAGTCACTGTCGCTCCGGGGCGCGGTGGTCAGGGAGTGGAGGTAGCGCATCAGGGCCATCAGGACGTCGCGGCTGGAGGACCGGTCGCGGGCGTCGCAGGTCACCATCGGTACGTGGTCGGGAAGGTCCAGCGCCGCCCGGATGTCGGACATGGGGTGGCAGGGGCTGTCGGGGAAGTTGTTGACGGCGATGACGAACGGCACCCCCCGCTCCTCCAGCCGGTTGACCACGCTGAAACTGATCTCCAGCCGCCGGGTGTCGATCAGGACGACCGCACCCAGGGCCCCTTCGAACAGCCCCTTCCACAGGAACCAGAAGCGCTCCTGCCCGGGCGTGCCGAAGAGGTAGAGGACCAGCCGTTCGTCGATGCTGATCCGTCCGAAGTCCATCGCCACGGTCGTCTCGGTCTTGTGTTCCGCTCCGACGAGGCTGTCGACCCCGGCACCGGCCTGCGTCATCGTCTCCTCGGTGGTGAGCGGCCTGATCTCACTCACCGCGCCGACCAGGGTGGTCTTCCCGACCCCGAAGCCGCCCACGACGACGACCTTCACCGCTGACCGGGCCGAAGCCGGCAGGGCATCCCCGGCCTGAGGTCCGGCCGCCGCCTCAGAGTTTGCGAAGTCCATCCATCACCGCTTCCAGAAGTTTCGGGTCGGGCAGCTCGGCCGCCGGGACCGGAGCCCGTGTCTCCACCTGTCCCCCGTCCACCAGATCCGTGAGCAGGACGGAGACCGTGCTGGCGGGGAGCCCCGTGTACGCCGAGATCTCGACCAAGGACAGCGGCCGCGTGCACATCCGGAGGATGGCGGCGTGCTCGGGCTGCATCCCCCTCGCGGGCTTACCACGGGAGACGATCAGCGTCACCAGGTCCAGGGGGACCGGTTCGGCCGCTCTGTCGCGGCCCGCCGTGACCACATAGAGCCGTTCGGGGCCGCCTTCGATCCCCTGGCCCTTTCCCTGTCCCTGGTACCGCGGGGGGTCGCCTCCGCTCACGTGTCCTGCTCGTCGGCACGCGGCGGGCTGCTGAGGTGCTCACCGATGCGCGCCACCAGGTCCCGCATGCGCTGCCCCATCAGCCCGGCGTCCACCCCGCTGTCGGCCAGTACCGCAAGATAGGCACCGGCGCCGGCCGCCATCAGGTAGAAGAAGCCGCCGGAGACCTCGATCACGACAAGCCGCATCTGGCCGTCACCGTGCGGGAACTCGGTGGCGATGGCGGCCGAGAGGCTCTGCAGCCCGGCACAGGCCGCCGCGAGCCGGTCGGCGGTGCCGTCCTCTTCCCCGTCCGTACTGAACTGGGCGATGCACAGACCGTCCGAGGACAGCACCACCACATGACGCGTCTGGGGGACGCCGGCTGCCAGGTCCTTGAGTATCCAGTCCATGTTGAGTCGCTGCTGTGTCACGCTCTACTCACCTTCGCTCGTCGCCTCGTCCCCGTTACGCATGGGATCGGCTGCGGCGGGCTCAGCCGAAACACCGCTCTGGAAGGCGGCAAGCCACATCCCGGGCTCCGTTGGCGGCTCGGAAGGCCCGGCGGTCGCGGCGGCCCCGGCGGCCGACGGCGCGGGCACCGCCCCGGCGGGTCTGGCGGGCGGCGGCGCGGCGGCGCGGTGACGGCGCCGCTGGGGCAGTCCGTTCGCCGCGCGCGGAACAGCGGCCTCCAGTTCCTCCGCGGGCGTCTCGCTGGGCCCGGTCATGGGCCTCGGCCGTGGCCGGATCGGCGGCAGCGTGGCGGCCCGGGCGATCTGCCCGCCGGGCGAGGGTGTCACCGTGAGCAGGCGCTGCGGCACCGTCAGCACGGCCCGTACGCCACCGTAGGCCGAGGGCCGCAGGGAGACCGTGAAGTCGTTGGCCTGGGACAGGCGCCCGACGACGGCCAGGCCGAGGCGCGGGGTCTCCCCCAGGTCGTTCAGGTCCAGCCCGGCGGACGCCTGCGCGAGCGCGCGCTCGGCACGGCTGCGCGCCTCGTCGGTCAGGCCGATCCCCGCGTCCTCGATCTCCACGGCGACACCCGTCTGGGTCTCCATCGCCGTGAGGTGGACGCGTGTCTGCGGCGGCGAGTAACGGGTCGCGTTGTCGAGGAGTTCGGCCACCGCGTGGATCAGCGGCTCCACGGCGGGCCCGACGACGGCGAACTCCGCCACCGAGTGGAGGTCGATGCGCCGGTAATCCATGATCCGCGACATGGCGCCGCGCAGTACGTTGAACATCGGTACGTCCTGCTGCCACTGGCGGCCGGGACGTGCGCTGCCGAGCACGGCGATGCTGTCCGCGAGGCGTCCGATCAGCGCGGTGCCGTGATCGAGGTGGAGCAGATCGCCGAAGACGTCCGGGTTCTCGCCGTGCTTGTCCTCCATCTCCCGCAGGTCCTGGGACTGCTGGTGGACGATTGCCTGCACGCGCCGGGCGATGTTCACGAACGCCCGTTGCGCGGAGTCGCGGAGGCCCTCCTCGGCCTCCACCGCCTCCAGCACCGAACGCAGCACCGCCTGGTGAGCCTCTTCGAGTTCCGGGGCCGACCCCACGCCTGGGACCAGGCCCGAGAGCGCCTCCTCGGCGAGCGCCCCCTCCTGGAGCCGGGCGACCGCTGCGGGCAACTCCTTGGCCAGTCGTACGGCTTGGGCCTCCTGTGCGGCCAGCCGGCGTCGCAGCTCCGCCTCGTCGGCGGCGCTCCGCTCGCGCAGCGCGGCGAGCTGACGGCCCCGGCGCACGGCCTCCCGCGCGAGCAGTGCCACGACGAGCACCGCTGCCGCGCCGCACCAGGCGACGGCCGCGCGCAGGTGGCCGGGAACGAGCGCCAGTGCCACCACCGCGGAGCCGCCGAGCAGCGCCGGAGGGATGAGCCAGATGGGCGCGGAGGAGGGCACCCGGACTTCGGTGGACGTACCGGCGCGGACCATCGGCATTCCTCAATGACTGTGGGACGAAGGTGGAGAGGAGGCGGGGCAACCGGGCCACGAGGAGTCTCCGGCGACTGTGGAGCGCAGCGTCCTGCGTCCCTGCGTCGGGGCAGAGCCGAACCGTCGCGGTCGATGACACCTGCCAGTCGATCACTGCCGGGCATGTTTCCATACAAGCGGCTTTACATACAGGTCAGTTGCCCAAGCCGTCTGATCGTCACCCTTCTCTCCCCTGCTCTCCCCTGCTCTTCCCTCACGCGCCGATGTGGGGACGCCCGCTGTGGTCACGATCCCGGCGTGTTGTCCTGCGCCGCGTCCAGATCCGAGAGCCAGCGGCTTTGGTCGCGGTCGTAGCGGACCGGGCCCTGCCGGAACCTGGAGAGGTCCAGGGTCAGCAACTGCTGGTAACCCCCGTCGGGCAGCTCGGGATCGAGCACGATCTGCAGGCCGGTGGCAGGGTCCTGCAGCACGATGGGCCGGTTCTCGCTCTGCGGGTCCGTGTCCTGCGGCGCTGCCGGCACTCGGCGCCCGGAACCACGGCGTCGGAAGAGGCCGCGTACGGCGGCACGGAACCCTTCGTACAGGTCCCCGGCGGCCCTGTCCCCGAGCCCGTTCAGGAAGCCCGTCAACGGGAGCACGAGTACGAGCAACGCGGTCAGCTGATCGTTGCGCTGCCTCGGTGCCACCTTGACCTGTGGCTCATAGCCCAGAGCTGTCAGGACCTGCCGCAGTGGTTCGTCCTGTTCCTCGGTTACCTGCGCGTCGACGTACAGTTCGGCCGGTGCCGATCCGGTCTCAGCCACTGCCCTCACCCCTCGGATTCCCAGATGAGCATTTCCGTATCCCTGACACTGACCAGTCGCGTCCCCTCCGGACTGAAGGCGACCGACGGCGCGTACTCGGCACGATGTGCGATCCGAAAGAGCGGACCTCCTCCGGAATCGAGATCCCAGACGTCTGTGCTTCCCAGGGCGATGGCCACGGCGAGCAACTCTCCATCCGGACTGAACGCCAATCCGTACGCACCCTTCCGGTGCGGAAGGGTGCGTTGGTGGCTATGGCCCTCGGCGTCCCAGACGTACACGTCGCCTTCCGCGTCCGCGGTGACCAGCCGTCTGCCATCGGGGCTGAAGGCCACCGCACTCACTCCCTTCCCCCACCCTGAGCTGGCATGACGGAAGCTGAAGAGCCGCTCTCCGGTGCTGACGGCGAACATCTCGGCGAACCCGTAGGTATTGCCGGTGGCGAGACGAGTGCCGTCCGGACTGAACGCCAGGTTCCTGACCCAGCCTCTTTCGAGCCGTTGCCGCAAGGACCAGTCGGTGGTCAGTTCCTGACACAGATCCCCTGTCGCCGCATCCCAGACGCGAACAGTCCGCCCGCCGGTTCCGGTGGCGATGAGTGCGCCGTCGGGGCTGAACGCCAGCCGCTCGATTCTTCTCGGATGACGGACCCCGCACAGCGGCCGGCCGGTGGCCACATCCCACGTGCGCAGGTATCTGTCGGCGCCTTCGGTGGCAAGCAGACGTCCCTCCGTGCTGAAGTCGGCGGACCATACGTCCCGGTGCGGGATCTGCTGCCGTTCCCGCCCGTCGGCATCAGCGATGACGAGGCTGTGCCGCCGCCCCATCCTCATCGCCAGCCGCAGCTCACCCGAGGAGAACCCGACGGCCCTCACTCGCCAGGGAAGGGTGACCGTCGTCAGCCGCTTCCAGGCAGCCGGGTCGCGTCGCCTCTGTGGCGGGGACGGTGGCGGTGGCGGCGGCACGGTGACGGTCTGCCGAGGACGGCTTCCGCCGGGCGCCGGCGCCCTCTCGGTCTCCACCGGCGGTGCGCTCCCAAAGCCGCCCTGCGGCAGGACCGTCGCGCCGCCCCCGGCCGTGGTGACAACAGCGGAGTCGAGGTCGAACAGCAGCCCGTCCGCGGACCGCATGTACAGCACAGGCGTGCCCCACTCCAAGGTGGTGGGCAGTGCCAGACGCATGCTCTGCCGGGCGCCCAGGACGGCGTCGTCGACGGACTGCTGGGAGGCCAGCCCCTTGTAGAAGGTGGCGCCGAACTCGATCGCGACCTCGTCGGAGACCGGATACCGCATCGCCAGCACGGCCGGGGTTCCGCGCCTGGTCAACGCTCCGGCGACGCTGGAGAAGGGGTCGCTCGGCGCGCCGCGGTCCGTTTCACACGCGTTCAGCACCACCAGCCGCAGCGAGGGGTGCCCGGCCAGCATCGTGGCGAGCATCTCCGCACCGAGATGATAGGCCCCGCCGTCCTCCCCGACCAGAGCCACGGTGCCCTCCTGCGCCGCCTCGTCGTAGCCGCCATGGCCGATGAAGTGGAGCACATGCCACGGCCCGCGCGGCTGGGCCGGTTCCGTCTCCCCCCGCCCGTTCGCGGCGCCGGTCCCGCGTCGCGGGCGCAGGGCCGCCTGGAGATGCCGCCAGGACTGCCCCTCCACGAAACCCAGTTCGACCTTCCTCGCATCCACCAGGCCGGCCAGTGACTCCCGTATTCGCTGCTGCTCGTGCTCCGTCTGCAAGGGGCCCTGGTCATCGGGCCTGGCGATCATGCACAGCACACGCAGCGGTGATTCGACTCGCAGCGGGCGCACCGGTGTCGGCAGCTGCGGGTACCGGACCAGCGGCATGGCGAGGCAGAGATAGCCGTCCTCGCCGGTGTCGTACATGAACTCCCATGGCAGCCGGGCCAGCTCCGGCGGCTGTATCCGCAGTACGATGCGCAGCCTCCTGCCCTGCTGGGCGGCACGGCCGCGGCTCGCCGTCAGCAGCCCGCGCCCGTCGCCGCTCAGCAGTGCGTCGAACAGCGCGCGGCCAAGGTCCCGCACCGGCTGCTCCGCAGCGGTCGCGCTGCGCCGCAGGCGTGCCGACGACTTCCAGAGAGCCTCAGGGACCCGAGCGAGGAGTTCCTCCAGCTCCGGCTTCGAAGGAAGCCGGAGATCCGTGGTGGCCTCGCCGTCGTCAGGCGCCTCGACGATCACCTGGTATCCGTGCTCACCACGCCCCACGACTCGCACCCGAAGATCGAGATCGCCCACGGCTCCCCCTCCGCTCCGCATCCGCCGCTCAAGCTCCGGGCCCCGCCCGCCGACAGCCTCCAGGCCCAGGACCGCTCAGGACCGCCTGCAAGGCGGGAGACCCTGCTCGCAGGGCTGTGCGGGCTGCTTCCACACGTCATGTCCCGGTCGCGACCGCCCGGTAAACGGCTTCCTCGAACGCCGAGACGGCGTCCTTCAGCTCCTGGACCGCCTCCCGGGCGTCGCGGCGGGCGACCGCACCCGTACAGGCCAGCACGTGGCAGCGCTTACGCTTCGCCTCGCAGGCCCGGACCGCGGGCTCGACGCGCAGCGCGGCGCTGAGGTCACGCAGCATCGGTGCGCGTGTGGACGGCAGGGGCGGGGCGAAGACGAAGGCGTACCAGGACCCGACGTGAACGTCGTAGGTCGCCACAGCACCGGCGAGCGCCCGTGCCCGCTGGGCGGCGGTGAGTCGCACAACGATCCAGGGCATCGAGGCGGGCGGCGGGACGGCGCGGTAGTGAGCGCCGATGGTCTGCGATATGTGCTGGGCGTCCGCCAGCGCGGGTTCGGTCAGCTCGGCGGCCCTGCTCCGCACCCGGAACTTCTCGTGCTGACGCATCACGTCCCTGGCATTGGTGAGCCTGCGCAGGTGCGCCGAGAGCCCGGGCAGCAGCCTCGACAGCTCCGCCTCCGCTGCGAGCCCCCAGTTCCACTGGCCCAGGCAGTAGACCGCGACGTCGTCCAGGAAGGCACCGGCTGCGTCACCCGCGCGCTTCACGTTCCACCGGGGGCCCTGCCTGGCCTTCTCCTTGCGGTGGTTGCTGATGAGCCGCAGGCCGACCCTGGCCATGGCGGCCCCCGGAGGCACCTTGTTGAGAAGGTCGTTGTTGTTTTTGATGTGCATGTGCATGGTGTCTGTTTGCGCCGAGCCGGGCGGAGCCGTGTCCACCGGCTGGAATGCCTTGTCGTCGGGCACGGGCAGACGCTTGCCGCGTACTCCCCAGGTACCCAGTGCGATCAGCTTGTCGTTCCGCGTGTACTCCATGACAGGCCCCCCTGCTCCTCGCAGCTGATTCCCCCGCGGGGCCGGACCCACACCCGGAACCGGCTTCCATCGCCTCAGCTCGATTGTTCGATGTCATCGGTGTGACGGACGAGGCGCCCGAAGGCAGCGCGGAGTCCGACGTCGTGACCCGTGAAACCCGTGACCCGTGACCCGAGGACGGGCCGCCGGGCTGGTGCCGCGACAGTTCGCGGCTCCGCGGCAACCGGTCGCGGGTAGTCAGTGACGGTTCGTTAGACAAGATGTCCTGACAAACCCCTTGCCGAATGGAGGGCCCGGCAGTAGAAAAACTCCTCACGAGCCTCAACACGCACAGGCGTACCAGGCACGGCACATGGGAGGGACGCGGGTGACGAACTCGACGCAGGGGGACGGCAGGGAGCCCGGAGGGGGACCAGCCGAAGGTGAGGCGGCCCGTCGCGGCATGGCGGACTCCGCACCGAGCCGCCGTACCGTCTCGGCCGCGCTCGTCGCGGGCCTGGCGGGCACGGCACTGGCCGCGGCCTCACCCTTGGCCCAGGCGGAAGGCTGGAGCGCCCCGCGCCCGCGCCGCGGGGCACGCGGGCGGCATGACCGCGCCCACAACGACGTGCTGTTCGTCGGCGCCCACCCCGACGACGAGCACGGCAACTTCTCCACGTTCGGGCAGTGGCGGGAGCGGTACGGGGTCAGCACCGGCGTCCTGACCGTCACCCGCGGCGAGGGCGGCGGGAACGCGGTCGGGCTCGAGGAGGGCGCCGAGCTCGGGCTGATCCGGGAGGACGAGGAACGGAAGGCGACCGCGCCCGCCGGGATCACCAACGTCTACTACCTCGACAAGCCGGACTTCTGGTACACTCTGTCGGGGCCGCTGACGGCTGCGATCTGGGATGAACGGGACACCCTGGAGCGGATGGTCCGGCTGATCCGCGCCACCACCCCGTACACCGTGGTCACCATGGACCCGCGCCCGTTCAACCAGCACGGTGGTCACCAGCTTTCGGCACGGCTGGCGATCGAGGCGTTCTTCCTGGCCGGTGACCCCCGGGCGTTCCCCTCGCAGATCACCCGTGAGCACTACCGGCCCTGGCAGCCCCGGCTGCTGCTGGCCCAGAACTACCGCTTCGGCAAGCTCCTCGGCCCCGACGCGCCGAAGCGGCGCCGCACCGACCCGGACAGCGGGCTACCGGTCTTCGGCGTCTGGTCGGGCACCAAGTCCTCCGAGCACGGCGCCAGTTGGGCGCAGGTGGAACGGGATGCAGCCCGCGAGTACCGCAGTCAGGGGTTCGCCACCCTGCCGCCGAAGGTGCCCACTGATCCCGCCGAACTCGGCTCCGACTGGTTCACGGTGCTGGCCGCCGACGGACGGGCCGTGGAGGCAGAGGTGCGGCCCCAGTCCGGACTCCGGCCGCTGTACGCGGAATTCAAGGGCTGGACCGCGCGCGTCGGCCTTCCCTGGCTCGCGAACAACGCCCAGCCCGACTACCCGGCCGGCCCCTCCACCACCATTCCCGAGGTGTCCGGCGCGCCGGTGCTGGACGGCGTGGAGCGGGACGGCGAGTACCCGGGCCCCGAGCTGCCGCTGGTGCACTGGCAGGGCACGGAGGCCGGCGCCGACGACGTGTCGGCCACGGCCAAGCTGGCACGGCACGGTGACGACCTGTACGTGCTGGTCAAGGTCACCGACGACCGCAAGGGCGCCGCACTGGGCGGGGAGGACATCAAACGGCACTGGCGTACCGACTCGGTGGAGATCACCCTCGACCCGCGCGGCACGGCCGATGACACCTCGACCACCTTCAAGGCCGGCATCTTCCCGTTCACGGCGCACGGCGGCGGGCCTGCGGCGGAACGCGACGGTGACAACCGCCAGGGTCCGGCGAAGGAGACCGCACCCGGCATGCGGGTCGCCGCCACGGTCACCGAGCCGTACCGGAGCTACACGGTCGAAACGAAGATCCCGCTCGCCGAACTGCCCGCCGCCGCCGACCCGGAGGCGTTCGCAGTCAACGTGCTCGTCTACGACTCCGACACCGAGGACAAGACCGGCCAGACCCGGCTCGCCTGGTCCCCGTTCGGCAGCGCCCAGGCCGACCCGTACGTATGGGGAAACGCCCGGCTGACGGGCTACACCCCGCCGCCGGACCGGCCCACCACCCCGGCCGAGCCGGACATCCCGCAGGAGGCGGCCCGCAGCGAGGACTCGCCCGCCTCCGTGGCCCAGTACCACCGCACCGGAGTCCCGCTGGCAGTCGGCCCCCGCTCCTGAGGACGGACCCCGCGGCTCCGGAGCCCCCACGGCCCCGGCCCTCGTCAGAGGGCCGGGGCCGTGCGCAGCGGCAAGGCGGGAAAGTCATTGCCCTTCTCGTGTCGCTCCATCCAGGAGTGACCGGGAACGCGTCATCCCCATGTCCGCGAAACCGTTCGGTGTCATCGCGTGCTGGACGGAGTATCTCCGTGCCCAAGCGCGCCTGGTCAGCCACGACGCCCCGCTTTGCAAGGACCGCAACGCCGTCGAGCCCGGCAGCGACCGATTCGTCGCCCACGGAGGTGGCGTACCGGAGGGCTACGGGCCGCCCACGGGGGACGGAGCGGCGTGCGGGGATGATGTCCCGGTTGGTTCACGGCGTTGTCCCGGTTGGGACCTGGCGTCTCCCGTAGCGCCCGCCAGCGCCTAACGTTCCTGGTCGCAGGGCCGTACGCCAGTACGGCATCGGCCTGCGCATGTTTCTGCTCTGACGACTCACGGGGGTACGGCGCGATGACCATGGGAGAGCGCACATCGGGTGGCAGCACGTCGGGCGGCAGGTCTTCCCGGCGGCGAGTACTGCGGCTGGCAGGGGGCGGCCTCTCTCTGGCAGTCCTGACGGTCGGGGCGACCGGCTGCCGCGAGGAAGCGGCGGATGGCGGGAGCTCAGGAGGATCCGGGGGTGACAAGCCGTCCAGCGACGGCACACCCTCCGAGGGCGGCGCCCGCGAGGACGGAAAGGCCCCCGAGCCGCTGTGGACGAAGACGACCTCGGCGGAGACCTACGGTGACAACGACGAGCTCGTGGCCGTGGGAGGCGTGGTGATCGCGAGCGGTGATCCGCTCGCCGCCCTTGACGGGGCGACCGGCAAGGAGCGGTGGTCGCTGAAGGACGGTGCGGTCCCCGGTGCGCCGCTGCTGGTCGGCAACGGCACCCTGTACCTGGCCAGCGGCAAGTACGACGGCACCGTCGCCGGTTACGACCCGGCTTCTGGCAAGGAGACCTGGCGCAGCCACCTGGGCAAGGGCGTCCGGCAGCCGAGGCCGATCGCGGTGGACGAGAAGCAGGTGTACGTCATCGCCGAGATACTCGAGGACGACGGCTCATCCCGGACCAACGTGATCGCCGCGCTGGACAGCAGCACGGGCAAACCGGCCTGGAGCGAACAGCGCGACTTCGGCACCAAGCAGAACGGGATTCACGCCGCCGTCAAGGGCCGCCATCTCGTCTACACCGACTTCAAGAAGAACCTCACGGTGCGCGACACCGCCACCGGTAAGCAGGTGTGGACACACAAGACGACAAAGACGAACTACGGCTTCTTCGTCGTCCACCAGGACCTGGTGATCGTCCCGCAGGGGCAGAAACTTCAGGCCTTCAACCTGTCCGACGGCGCCGAGAAGTGGTCCATGAAGTCCGAGCACCTCACCACGTTCAAGGAGCCGGGCATCGTGGACGGCGTGCTCTACATCGCCGACAGCAGCCGGACCCTGCGGGCCGTCGATCCGCAGAACGGCAAGAAGATCTGGCAGTCCAAGGCCCTCGCGGACGCGGAGGTCCATGTGCCCCGGCAGTACGTCAAGGCGGGTGGCGTCCTCTACGGCGCCACGGACCTCGACAAGCAGGGCGGTATCGTCGCCATCGACCCGAAGACCGGTGACCTGCACTGGACGTTCAACGACAAGTCCGGCGACCATCACGCGTGGCTGGTGGCCACCGACGGCAAGCGTGTCTTCGCCCTGCACGGCAAGAAGCTGCATGCCCTGCCCGCCTAGCGGAAACGTCCGTGACGCGTCCGTTTTCCTGCCCGCACCCGCACACGCGGCAGACGACGCGTGTCTGACGATCACGAGGGCAATTGCGATCGGGACATGCTGGCCTGGCGGTTTGGCTGTCGGGTGATCAGCAGGCCGTCGTGCGGACAGGCACCAGCTCGGTACTCGTCCTGCGGCGGGTCGCCCTGCGGGCGGAACGGTCGGACCTCGCGGATCGCAGTGGAGATGGTGGAGCGGTCGGCATCGAACGGCTCGGCCAGTCGAGCAAATCGCCGCAGGATGGGAACAGGCCGTACGGGCCCAGGTCAGCTTCACAACGCACTTGACCCGTACGGCCCTTCCCCCGGCCCGGCCTGACCTGACCCGCTCGCATTCGATGACATGCCGCGGAGTGCCGTGTACGCGGCCCACGCGTCCAGCAGCGGCGGGGAGACCGAACGCCGCCGGCCGGGGCCGTGGGTGACCACGTACCGCACGGCTGCCGCGGTGGCCTCGGGGAAGGCCGAGCGGAGGAGGGCGACCGTGCCTGTGACGAACGGCGCTGCGGCGCTCGTACCGCTCAGCAGGAAGGGGCGGCCGCCGAGTCCCGGGCCGGGGATGCGGTCGCCGGGGGCGCCGACTCCGTGGCGGCCGATGGACGCGCTCAGATTGGACTGCGGCATGGGGCGTCCGGCGCGGTCGCATGCCGTCACCGGGATGACCCACGGGTGGTCGGTGAAACCGGAGGAGCCCGTCCGGCCCTGGTTTCCGGCGGCGACGACGAGGATCACGCCCCGGTCGGCGGCGTGGTCGAGGGCCGTCTCCAGTGCCTGGTCGCGGAACCCGGAGGGCGCGGGCTGGGCCATGCTGAGGTTCAGGACATGGGCCCCCGCGTCGACGGTTTCCGTGATCGCCTCGGCCAGCTCTCCCGTCCGCACTCCGGAGAGGCAGGTGGCAGGCCCGCCGTCGGCCGGACGATCCGTGAAGAGGGGTCGGGATACCAGGGTGCAGCGGGGGCAGACGCCCCCGCTCGCGGCGATGATCCCGGCGACGGCGGTGCCGTGCGCGCAGCACGCGTCGCCGCGGCGGCAGCCTCCCGTACCGGCGGCCGCGCGCAGTTCCCGGACCGGGTGGCCCGCGAAGGCAGAGTGCTCCAAGGCCACACGACCGTCGATCAGGCCGACGACGACCGAGGGCCCGCCGAGGGTGCGCGCCATGACAGGCGTGAGGCCTACCAAGTCCATGGGATCTGCCGGATCCAGGGGTTCCATGGGCGCCCTTTCCTCTGGCCGCCGGGTGGGGCGGCCGGACTACCCGGGCAGGTCCCGGCAGTCGTCGGCTCGCACAGTGGTACGCAACGTGTCGCAGTGTGAGTCGAGTTGTGAGTGCAGCTCGTCACCTGGTGTGTCCTGCCGTCGGGGTCATCACCAGACGGGGTCCTGGGGCCACCAGGCGGGGTCCCGGCAGCGGTCCGCCAGGCAGCTTTGGTAGCACTCGTCGAAATTGTCGAGTCCTTCGCAGCGCCAGCGGCAGGTCGGGCCCTCGACGTGCTCACAGGTGATGTCCTGGAGGTGGACGTGGTCGCCGGGGCTGCCGGGACGGGGGTGAGGTGCGAAGCCGGGCAAGGTCATGTCGACTCCACGGGGACGGAGCAGAACCTGTCGATGCATTCCTGGAAGCAATCGGGGTTCCAGGAACCTGCGCAGTCGTCCTCACATATGCGCCCGAACTCTTCCGGGCAGGTGATCTTCTGGGGGACGAGTCGGTCGCCGGGTACGGCAGTCGTGTGTGGGCGGGTGAATCCTGGGAGGCTCATATCGGGTCACCGGGCCAGTAGTCGCATACATCGCGGATGTATTTTGCGAAACCTTCGGACGGAAGGGTGTCTCGCACTTGCTCTCGCATCATCCTCCCGTGACCATACGGTCAGTGGCATGTCTCCATGCAGAAGTCGAAGCACTCGAACCAAGCGGGCGAGTGGTGCTCGTAATTGTTGTCGCAGTCGGCCCGGCATTCCCTGGTGCAGTACGACTCCAACTGCGGAAAGAGCCGGTCACCGAGCGTTTCCGGGATCGGAAGCGTGCGCTCGAATCCGGGGATAGGCATCTGAGGTCACCTCTCTGTTCTGGGCAGCGGCTACCGCGAGCGCGTGGCTAGCGGGTCACTTCTTTTTCGAGCAGGCTTCCGTCAGGCACCTTCGCACGCACACACGGAAGTTGGCCGTGCCCCGGCACCGGTGGCGGCAGACCGGAGCCAGTTCCTCCTCGCAGGTGAACTGCTGGGGGAGGACCAGATCACCGGCGTTCACTCCGTATGCCGCCGGTTCGACGGCGAATCCGGGGATACGCATGTCGGTTCGCCTCTTTCTCTCGTCGTCATCGGCTGTAGTAGCCCTGAAGTGGGGTCACTCGGAAGGGGAAGAGCCCGGCGAGGCCGACGCGGACGAACCACTTCTCGGTGACGTTGGTCTGGAGGTGGGTGTAGGAGAATATGACCGTGATGACGGTCTGCGTCCCGGCACTGAGCCGGGAGGGTCCGGCTTCCACCGCGGAGAGGGTGTAGCCCTCTTTGTATTTCTGGTTGGTCTTCCGGTAGATCTCCTGGTCCCTTACGGTCAGATAATTCAGAGCCCGATCGGTCGGTCCTGTGCCCGCGTTGTCGCCGAGCTGAAGCAAGCGGTCGAGCAGAGCTTCGGCAGACCTCTCGAACTCCTCGCTGGGAGTGTCCTCGGGGCGGTCGATCGCCTGGATCAGATCCCTGCTGTCGAAGGCCCAGACATGCTGGACGCTGACGATCCGGACGGAAAGTCCCTGACAGGCGTCCGGGGGCGCGACCGGGCCGAGATGGCCGACGATCACGGCGAGGTCGCGCTGGTCGTCGACGGGGCGCAGGGCCTCCACGAGGTCGTCCAGCACGGTGGGGTCACCGGGCTCCAGGATGTAGGTGTCGACACCCTGGACGGCGAGGACGTAGCACATCTGCCGCGCGATGTAGCGGTTCTCCGGGGCGGAGAGGATGCGGTGGAGCGCGTCCGCGTCGGTGGTGTAGGTGGTACCGTCGGCGCCCGCCACCTGGAGGAACTCACGCTGGACGGACAGGTCGGGGAAGACGGCGTGGACGCGGCCCAGGACGTAGACGCTGCCTCCGGTCCCGCCGTTTCCCCCGCCGCCCCCGCCGTGGTCGCGGGAGTCGGCCGTGGCGCAGTCGCAGCCGGCCTGGGAGACGGTGGGCTCGGCAGGTGCGGTGTGCGAGTCCTCGGGGTCGAGCGTGGCGGCAGTTGAGGGCGAGGGTCGTACCTCGGCTTCCGGCTGGGTGCTCAAGGTGGTGACGGTGTCAGTGGTCTCGGGGTCCATCGATCTCTCCTCAGGCGCACTCTGTCCAGCTCCGCGGCCGGAGCGGGTCCCCCGTCGGCCGCCGTGTCGTGTACGCGCGGTGCTTCACGCACGGTGCTTCAGCGGTCCGGTCTGCCGCCGAACGCCATCCACCGGTTCAGCGCCGCGGCCCTGCGGGCGCAGCCGCCACAGGGACGGATCCCCACCGTCGTGGTCACCCGGGTGAGGGCGTCGCCCAGTCCCATCTCCGCACCCTCACGCGCGAAGCCGGGGATGCGGGCCCGGTGGCGGGGTGTGCCGCGGTGGGCTCTCTCGTCACGGTGGGCTCTACGGGAGTCGCGTGCCGGGTCTTCCTCACCCGCACCCCGGTATCCGGTTGCACCGTCAACCATCCTGCTCACATCCCGGTATTGAACCATTTATCCGTCGCCACCGAGGCGTCATGTCCTCTTCCAGGTTCCTCCTGGGGCGCTCCGGGCGCAACCTAGTCAAACCGGCCGACTGCGTGCTGCGCAGCAGCCGCCCCTGCTCCTTGATGTCATCGACATGAAGGAGTCCATGTCCACCTCCGACTGCGTCCTCCAGCTGTCAGAGGCGACAGCCCCCGGAGGGGCCGAACACCGAGACCGAACCGGACGGCTTGCCGCAGTCGGCCGGCGCCGGCCAGATCCTCGAATCCCTCGCCGCATACTGCCGGCGCAGCGGGCTGCGCCGACCAGACAGCGCGGCGAGCATGCGTACCGGCCACCGCGAGCCAAGACGGGACTTATGAACCTCACTTTCTGCGCTCGTGGTGCACTTAAAAACAAGCTCAAGAATTGACAGAGGCGTGACGATATGCCCCGGCGACTCGCAGGAACCAGCAGTTTATTCACGGGCACTCAAGAATTGACAGAGAGCGTGACAACATGCCCCCGCGACTCGCCGGAACCAGCATTTTGTTTACCCGCACTCAAGAATTGACAGAGGCGTGACGATTGCCTACGGTCCCATCGCGTCAGGTTTTTACCGATCGCATCCGAGGGAATTCGTGACCACGTCCCCAACGCTGCCGAAGTTCAGGCAGCAGTTGATCCTTGCCGTTCTCATGTTGTGCTCGCTGCTGATCTGGCTGGACAACACCGTCCTGAGTACCGCCTTGGAAACCCTCGCGGACCCGGTCCGTGGACTGGATGCCAGCCCGGCCGAGCTTCAATGGGCCACGGGCTCGTACATTCTGGTCTTCGCCGCCCTGATGTTCACCGCAGGCGCACTGGGTGATCGCTTCGGTCACCGGACTGTGCTCGTCACGGGGTTGGTGGTCTTCGCCGGGTCCTCGGTGTGGGCGGCGTACGCAGGCGACGCAGGCCAGCTGATCGCCGCCCGAGCCGCGATGGGCATCGGCAGCGCGCTGATCGTGCCCGCCAACCTGGCCATCCTCATGTGGACCTTCACCGGCCCCGCGCGGACAACCGCGATCGCCATCTCCTCGACATCCGCAGGTGTCGGAATGGCAGCGGGCCCAGTGTTGGCCGGGCTGCTTCTCGACCATTTCTGGTGGGGCTCGGTCTTTCTGGTGAACGTCCCGGTCGTGGCGCTGGCGCTGGTCGGGATCGCCGTGCTGGTACCGAATTTCCGCAGTCCCGTCCCGCGGCCGCTGGACCCGGCCGGGATGCTGCTGTCGATCAGCGGGCTCGCGGCCTTGGCCTACGGGCTGATCCGTGCGGGGCAGGTGGCCGCCTGGAGCCGTACGGATGTCTGGGCGCCGATCGCCGTCGGACTGGTCCTGCTGGCCGCTTTCGTACTCGTCGAACTGCGGATCAAGGTGCCCAGCTTTGATCCCCGACTGCTCGCGCAACGTGCGTTCGGTGGCGGCAACGCAGCGCTCGGGCTGCTCCTCTTCGCTGTGACCGCCATCACCTTCTACGGCGCGTTCTACCTGCAGGGCGCGCGGGGCTTTTCGCCGATGGCGGCGGGCTTGGCCAGTCTCCCGACCGCGCTCGGCGCGATCGTGGGGGCGCCCCTTGGCGCGCGTCTGGTTCACCGCTGGTCGCTACGCTCTGTCACCGTACCGGCGCTGACCATTGCGGCGCTGGCCATGGGCGGGTACGGGCTCCTCGGGCTGCACACCCCGCTCGTCTGGGTCGAGATCATGTTGTTGGTCCAGGGGCTCTCCATCGGCATGGTGCTCGGCCCGGTGACGGCAGCATTGATCAGCTCCCTGCCGTTGGAACGGGCCGGTGCCGGGTCGGCTGTCACCAACACCGTGCGACAGACCGGCAGCGTGATCGGGATCGCGGTGGGCGGCACGATCATGTCGATCGTGTACCGGCGCGCGATCGAATCCTCACTGAGCGACGTACCTGGACCGGTGCAGGACCAGGCGCGCGTTTCCGCCGAACAGGCCCGGCATGCCGCCACCTCGATCGACCGGCCCGCTCTTGCGCGCGCCGCCGATGACGCGTTCATCCACGCCATGCACGTCGGCGCGGTCTGGATCATGCTCATCGCACTCTTCGGAGCAGCTGTGCTGGTGATCGCCCTGCGTCCTGCCGGAAAGCCCACAGGGCTGGTACCGGAGCCGGACTGCGATCGAGGAGACAGCCGCTCTGTGGCTGGGGCGACCCCCCGTTCCGGGGCCGATAGCCGACCCGCTTATGAGGGCGATGACGTGGGCAGCCACTGACACAACGGAAATCGGGCAAGAACTTCCTGGTCTCCGGGGCCGCACCTCGTCCACTCCGGCGGGACATCGATGTCTCGGATCGGTTGTTCGCGGTCTGTGTCGTCGCTCAACATTCCCCATTTCGCATAGCCGACCCGGTCTGACCGAGCGCGAGGCCGATGTGATGCGACGGCGCAGGGCGGCATCTCGCCGCTGTGGCGCGCCCCGGCGGTGCGGGTGACGATGCTGTTGGTGCCCGGAATTCCTGAGGAGGGAGCATCCCATGGCAGAGCAGTTCTCCGTCGGAGATCACGTCAGGTGGAACTCCGAGGCCGGATACGTCTCGGGCCTCATCATCAGGAAGCACACGAAGGACGTGGATTACAAGGGCCGCACACGTCGGTGCTCCCCGGACGATCCGCAGTACGAGGTCAGGAGCGACAAGACCGACCACATCGCCATGCACAAGGGAGGCGCCCTCACGAAGATCGAGTCGGGATGACGCTCCGGATCTGCACCGTGGGCCACTCGACGCGCGATTTCGGCGACGTGGTGACCGCGCTGCGGAACAACGGCGTCGACTGCCTGGCCGACGTCCGTTCGTTCCCGTCGTCGCGGAAGTTCCCGCAGTGGAATCAGGAGGCGATCATCGAGGCGCTGCCGCCCGACATCGAGTACCACTGGATCCGGAAGCTGGGCGGCCGCCGCTACACCCCCAAGGACGTCCCGACGGAAAACGGTGCCTGGCGGGTCAAGGCGTTCCGCGACTACGCGGACCACATGGCGAGCGACGCCTTCGCGGAAGGGCTGGCCGAACTGCTGGAGCTGGCCCGGCACGGGACACCCGCGATCATGTGCAGCGAAGCGGTGCCCTGGCGCTGCCACCGCCGCCTGATCACCGACGCGCTGCTCGTCGCGGGCGCGGACGTGCACCACATCATGTCGCCCACCTCCACGAAACGGGCCACCCTCAACAAGGAGGCCCGCGTCGAGGCCGGCCGCCTCACCTACCCGGCGGACCCGTGAGGGCACCCGCTCCCCTTCAAGACCGCTTCCCTCCGCAGCAGCTGGTCGAGATCGGCGTCACCGGCCCATGTCCTGAGGCTCCGCGCGGTCATCGCGCAGCCGCGCGTCAGAACACGGCGGGCCCGTCGTGCACTGGTCGCTTTGCCTCGTCGAGCGCGACGGTATGGAGGAACCACTCCAGTACGGTACTGATCTCCTCACTGTGTTCCGCGAAGACCTCCAAAGGGAAGGAGGGCCGCAGATCCAGCTTCGCCTCGGCCAGCTCAATGCCGTCGATGTCGTTCAGCCGGGTCATCAACTCGCGCCGCAGCGGCTCGTCGTCGAAGGGCGGGCGGCGCTTCAGATACTGGAAGACGACCTCGGCCACACCGCTCACGGGATAGAGCGTGACCGGCCACAGGACGCGTGCACGGGGGCCGGCGTCCGCCACCAGCGCCGGATAGCAGCTGGTCTCACTCGATTCGCCGTAGTCGCGATACCCGCCCAGCCGCTCCCAGGCCGTCAACGCGGCGGCTACGCCCCGCACCGTCTCCGGAGTCTGGTTCTCGGACAGTTGCGCCTCGAAGCGGGCTGCTGCCGGCAGCAGATCGTGCTCCGGCGAGTGTGCCGGGACGGCGCCGCTCTCGGAGTCCTTGCCCAGGAGAGTGGCCAGATCGGCGGCGGTCAGCTGCTGGGAGCGGCGGGCCCGGTCAGCCTCGTCAAAAGCGATACCCTCGGCTTCGAGGAGTGCTCGCGGATTGCCCTTGTCGTGGCCGCCGGGCCAGCGGAACCCCGCAGCGACCCGGCCGTCGGCCGTCAGCACACGGTGGACTCCGTGCACCCCGGGCTTCGACGCCAGATGGTTGCCGACAGCGATGGCGTGGGTGCCGATGAGCGCGGCGACCTCGCCATACGTCGTCCAAGTCCCGGTCGGCATGGCACGCAGGGCCACGCGCAGCTCGGTCCAGACCGGCGACTCGACGTCGGCAGGCATCAGATCCTCGATCGGACCGGGCCACAGCTCCAGTGCACGATCGGCCAGCTCATCGGCGCGGGCGAGGATCTCGGCCCGGCCCCAGCGCTCCTCGGCTGCGATCCGCTGGTTCATCCGCAGCGCACTCGCGTCGAGGATTTCCTGCTTGCGGCGAAAGGGGTGGTTGGAGAGTCTCGCGTTGTCGGCGGAGAGGGTGAGGTTGCCGAGCGTATGGACGAGCGCGGTGTGGAGTTCGCCCGGGCTCTGGGCCTCCTCGGTCTCCTTTGAGAGAAGCTCGAACCACTCCAGGGCCGGGTTCTGCGGCAGGACGTGCTCCACCGTGAGCCGCGCCTTGGCGTAGTCCACCGGTTCGCGGGCCCCGTAGCTGTCCTCAAGCCTGCGCAGCACCTGGAACCGCTGGTTGCTACGGCCTGCCTTGTAGAAGGGACGGGCGCGGATCGCTTCACGAACGGCCTCGTCCCGGGGCCAGAGGCGGGCCCCGGTCGTATTCCGTGAGAGGTGACGGCGTACGGCTTCGGCTGGTGCGCCGTCCTTGTCCAGCTCCTTGGGGAGTTCCATGAAGACCCGGTTGTTGCCCGTCGTGGACAGGCCGGCGAGCAGCCGCCGGACCATATAGCTCTCCGCATAGGCGAGGGCCCGGGCCGCGTCCTCGGCGGTGACTCGGCCCTCGTCCACTTGGTCAAGGAGGTGCAGGGCCAGCGGGTAATGGGTCTGACCGCCCCACCGAGCTAGCCGCTCCAGCATCTGGCGCAGGTCCGGGTCCTGCTCCCGTTCGGGTTCCAGGATCCGCATCAGCCGTTCGGCGCGCCGCGCCAGCGCGGCGACTTCCTGTTCGAGGGAGGCTTCGTTCCCGTTCAGCACCCCCAGGCGCTTCTTCTGGTCCCGGTACGTCTCGCTCTGCTTGGCCCGGCTGTCGCCACTGATCACCAGGTCGAGCCAGACGAGGAGTTCGAGATGGTCCGGGCCGAGGAGCTCCTGCATGGGCAGCCAGAGGCTGCGATAGACGACTTCGCCACGGGTGGGCAGGCACATGAAGACGTAGTTGCGCAGCAGATCACTCTGGCTGAGCCCGACCCCAGTGTTGTTGATCGACTCGAAGATCCGGTAGACGTTGTCGCCCTCCGCCGCGGTGATCGCGACGATGGACAGCTGTCCGCCCAGCACGGTCTCCACCGTCTCGGTCCATGCCTCGCCACCGCTCTCGGCGCCCTCGGCCAGCACCCCGAGGAAGAAGCGGTACGCGGCCCCGATGTTGCCCGGGCCGCCCGCTCTCGGAGTGCTCTCGATACAGGCGGTGAAGGCGTCCCGGTCGGCCTGGGTCGGCAGCAGCCGGTAGTGGTCGTCGCCGTCACGGTAGCCGTTGACCAGTAGAAGGTCATTGATGCGGGCGGCCTTCTTGCCCGCTCCTTTCTCCCGGTAGTGGTCCCGCAGGGCGGTGAACGCGAGCATCAGCGTGGTGAGTCGCTGCTGCCCGTCGACGACCAACCAGCGCTGCATGGCACCTGCGGCGACCCCCGTCGGCGCAAGCACCACCGACCCCAGGAAATGGCCCGCCGCCGGGCGGTCCGCAGGCTGCTCCTCGACGAGTTCGAGCACGTCGTCCCAGAGCTGCCTGAGCTCCTCCTGCTGCCAGCTGTAGGTGCGCTGGTACAACGGCACCTGGAACTGCACCTCGCCCTGGATGAGCTGACTGAACGAAGTCTCCTGAGCGTGCATGTGCGTCCCTCTCCGGCAAGGTGCGACAAGAGCCTCGCCATCCTCCCCCATCCGGGCGCGGTGATCAGGAGAACCAGCTCGACTCCCCCCGATCGAGCGTTCCGGTGACCGCGTCGGTTGCGTCCCACTACCCTGTGCTCAGTCAGCATTCTGAGCTGATCGTCGCAGCGCCGAGGACCGAGGACGACGTGCAGATCACCCCTCTCAGCCCCGAGGACCCCGTCCGGCTGGGCGACTTCGAGATTCAGCGGCGCATCGGCCAGGGCGGGATGGGGCAGGTGTTCCTCGGGGAGTCGCCGGGCGGCGAGCCGGCTGCTGTGAAGGTGATCCGACCTTCCGTGGTGGACAGCGTCTCCCGGCAGCGGTTCGCGCAGGAGGTCGAGGTACTCAAGACGGTCTGGGGGCCGCGGATCGCCGCCTTCCTCGGCGCGGACGCCGAAGCCGAACAGCCGTGGCTGGCGACGGAGTATGTCGAAGGCCCCGATCTCGGCAGCCACGTGAAGCGGCACGGCCCCCTGCCGACGCTCCTCACGGCCGCGCTGGGTGCGGTGATCGCCGAAGGGCTGGTCCCGGTGCATCAGCAGGGGCTGCTGCACCGGGACTTGAAGCCGACCAATATTCTGCTCGGTCCCAACGGACCGAAGATCATCGATTTCGGACTCGCGGTCTTCTCCGAGTCGAACCTCTCCCTCACCGCGTCGAACCAGGTGGTGGGTACGCCGGTCTGCATGGCCCCGGAGCAGGCCGCGGGCGAGAAGCCGCTGAGTGAGGCAGTCGATGTGTACGCGCTCGGCACCCTGCTGCTTTTCGCCGCCACCGGTCGCTACCCCTACCAGGCGGCGAACGCCTACATGGTGTTCAGGCTCGTCACCGACCCGAAGGTGGCGCCCGACCTGTCGGGAGCACCGGAGGAGCTGGTGCCGCTGGTGTCCGCCATGCTGGCCCGGACGGCGGCCGACCGGCCGTCGCTCGCCGAGGTGGTGCGGGGCTGCCGCGAGGTGGTCGAAGGCCAGGGCATGAAGATCGCGCAGGCACGTCGCCGCCTCACCTCGCACACGATGTCCCTTGCCTGGCAGGACCTGTCGCCCGTGCCGGAGCCGCTGACGCCGACCGTGCCCTGTACGAATCCGCCGGAGGCGACCGCCGTCACCGTGCCGCAGCAGCCCTCACCGACGGAGCCCGAGCCACGGCAGGCGGCGCATGCCGAAGTCCCCGGCACAGGCAGGACTCAGCCGCCCGCCACCCGGGGGGCCGTTCCGGAGCCCGCCCCGGAGCAGCCCCGGGAGCCGTCGTCGTCCGGGACGGTGCTGCACTCCGCGCAGGCCCGCAGGACCGCTGAGCAGCTCCGCCGCGCCTACGCCGCGAGCGCTTCTTTGTGAGGGGGCACTGCCCCGCGCCTCCTGCTCGACCGTCACACTTTCTTCAACTCGCTTGCCCTGTAAGGCCACACGGGCGAGAGTGACTGATCGACGACGGGGAGCCACCGCCCCCGCCCCCGCATGACGAACCGCAGGAGACCCCCGGGTGACCGCCGAACAGTCCCTCGCCGAAGCACCCAGCGGGAAGGACGCACAGTACCCGCCGGGTGCCCAGGTACTCGTGCGCGACGAGGTGTGGCTGGTGCGCAATTCGAGCCGGACGGAGCACGACGGTGCCCGGATCGAGGTCGTCGGCGTCTCGGACTTCGTGCGCGACCAGGAGGCGATATTCCTCACGGAGTTGGATGAGGTGGAGCTGCTCGATCCACGCAAGACCCGCCTGGTACGCGACGATTCGCCCCACTTCCGCCGCTCCCGGCTCTTCCTGGAGGCGGTGCTGCGCAAGACGGCGCTACCGCAGGGCGAACGCGGCCTCGCGCTCGCCGACTCCTTCCTCCTCGACCCGCTCCCCTACCAGCAGCGCCCGGCTCAACTCGCCTTATCTGGACGCAACTTGCGCCCCCGCATGCTGATAGCGGACGTCGTCGGCCTCGGTAAGACCCTCGAAATCGGCCTCACCCTCGCGGAGTTGATCCGCCGCGGCCGGGGCGAGCGCATCCTCATCGTCACGCCACAGCACGTCCTGGAGCAGTTCCAGCACGAGCTGTGGACGCGTTTCGCGATCCCGCTGGTACGGCTGGACTCCGTCGGCATCGAGCGCATCCAGCGTGAAATACCCGCCGGCCGCAACCCGTTCACGTACTTCAAGCGCGTCATCATCTCCATCGACACGCTGAAGAACCCGGATCAGTACAAGCACCACCTGGAGCGCATCCGCTGGGACGCGGTCGTCATCGACGAGTCCCACAACCTCATCAACGCCGGCTCCCTGCGCAACCAGCTCGCCCACACCCTGGCCCCGCAGACGGACGCCCTGATCCTGGCGTCCGCGACCCCGCACAACGGTGACGCCCGCTCCTTCGCCGAGCTGATATCCCTGCTCGACCCGGCCGCCATCCGCGACCCCGCCCACTACCGGGCGGAGGACATCGAGCACCTCTTCATCCGCCGCACCAAGATCAGCCCCGAGGTGCGGGAGCAGATGAAGGGACAGTGGGCCGACCGTGGCCCGTCCCGCTCCGTGCGCGTCGCCGCCACCCCGGCCGAGGAGAGAATCTTCGACGAGCTGGCGTCGGTGTGGCTGCCCGCCGACGGCAGCCCGTCGGTCAGCGACAGCTCCCTCTTCCCCTACACGCTGCTCAAGTCCTTCCTCTCTTCCCACCGTGCGCTGCAGACCACGGCCACCACCCGCATCAAGACGCTGAAGCGGAAGGCCAGGGAGGCGGACGACGACCAGGCGGTCGCCGCCGAGCTCACCGCCCTGCACCGGCTGCGTGTCCTGGCGGACGCCATGACGGACGACGACTCCGGCAAGCTGGGCGCCCTGCTCGAACAGCTCCGCGAGATCGGAGTCGGCCCCGGCTCCGACACCCGCGTCGTCGTCTTCTCCGAGCGTGTGCAGACGCTGGAATGGCTGGCCGACGTCGTCCCCGCGGCGCTCGGCTTCCAGGGCAAGGCCGCGAAGGAGGCCGCACGCGTCATGCACGGCGGCCTCTCCGACGAGCAGCAGATGCAGTGCGTGGAGGACTTCGGCCTCGCCGACACCCCGGTGCGCATCCTGGTCACCGGTGACGTGGCCTCCGAGGGTGTCAACCTGCACCGGCAGTGCCACCAGCTGATCCACTTCGATATGCCCTGGTCCCTGATCCGGATCGAGCAGCGCAACGGCCGTATCGACCGCTACGGGCAGGCCCGCGCCCCCGAGTTCCGCGCCCTGATCCTCACCAGCGAGGTGGACGGCGCCAAGGACGACACGCTCGTCGCCGAGCGCCTGCTGCTGCGGGAGGACGAGGCCCACCGCACGATGGGCACGGCCGAGGCCGTCACGGGCCTGTACCGGGCGGAGGCCGAGGAACGGTCGCTCGTCAAGGACCTGCTGCGCGGCCGCACGGTCGAGGAGTCGCTCGCCGACCCGTACGAGCGGCCCGCCGCCGACGACGGCATGGACGACTTCCTCGCCGACTTCCTCGGCTCCGTGGGCGACGAGCCCGCCGGGGACGGCGAGTCGGCCGAAGGCGAAGCCGGCGGCGGGAGCGGGGGCGGCTCCGTGCCCCGGGCGCAGGTGCCGCGCCTCTTCACCTCGACCCGCGAGTTCCTGGACGAGGCCCTGCGCGAAGTCTTCCCCGACGCCCGCGACAGCCTGGATCTGTCCACGGACGACGAGTCGGGCCTGCTGTCCTTCGTCCCACCACCGGACCTGGTACACCGCCTCAAGGCGCTGCCGCCGGACTACGTGCGCGAACAGCGCTTGCGCGAACGGCTGCTGGTGACCCTCAACCGGCGGCTCGCCGAGCACAGCCTCCAGCGGGCCCGCTCCTCGGGGACGTCCAGCTGGCCTGAGATCTCGCTGCTGACCGACCTGCACCCGGTGGTGGAGTGGCTGACCGACAAGGTGCTGGTGCGCCTGGACCGCCAGGAGGCGCCGGTCGTCGCCGCCGACGTCGACCGCACCACGTTCCTGGTCCAGGGCGTCTACTCCAACGCCCAGGGCCGCCCCACGGTGGTGAAGTGGATGGCCCTCACCCCGCAGGAGGACGGCGAGGTGTCCGTCGACGACGACATGGTCGCCGTCCTGCAACGGGCCGGAGTCGGCCCGTCCATGGCCAACCCGAGCAAGCCGTACGACACCGCGCGTCTCGCCGAGCCGCTGCCGCGCGTGCTGGACGCAGCCGAGGAGTTCCTGGAACAGCACCGCGAGGCATGGGACGCGCCGCTGCGCGGACCCATCGAGGAGTACAAGCAGCGCCTGGGCGACTGGCAGCAGCCGACGCTGACGGCCGCCTCCGCGACGCCCGGTGCGGAGGCCGGTGCCGACGCGGGTGCCGGTGCCCCGGCTGCCGGTGCGGGCGGCTCAGGTGGCACCCGGGCCGCGCACACCAGGGACAGCCTGGTCTCCCTCGCCGACTCCCTGCTCACCACCGGACGCCCGATGCTCCGCGTCCTGGCCGTCCTCGCCCCCGCCGGCTGACCGACTTCCGCAGAGGCTTCACACGATGACGTACGACTCCCTGGTCAACCGCGGCGACTACTTCTCCGCCCATTACCTCGCCGAGGTCCTCCCCAAGGACCTCAAGTCCGGCCTGCTGGCCCAGTGGAAGCAGCGCGAGGCGGACGCCGCCGAGCGCGCCGCCGAGAGCCGTTCCGAGAGCACCGCCGACGCGGAGCGGCCCGACGACGCCCTGCCCGTCACCCCGAGGGCCGGGTTGCGTGCGCTGCGCCGCCCCTACTTCCGGGCCCGCTCGTACTTCGCCCTGGGCGAGGAGCGGGAGCTCGCGGACGACGACACGGCGGGCGTCCACGACGACAGCGTCACCTACGACTCGCCGCCGTGGCGGGAGGCGGTACGCGCGCTGAACGCGAACGTGCTGCGGGCGCTGGGCTTCGACGCCAAGCCGGGCACGCTCACCGTCGAACGGGCCGACCAGGCCCACGAAGTGCGGGTCGCGCACCGCGAGAAGGGCCTGATCGCCCTGGACTGCGGCTGGTCCCCGGAGCCGGACGACGCACTCGACCCGGCCGGCGCGGGCCGCCTGCTGGAGCCCCTGCGGCTGGACGGGCAGCACACCGTCGCCACCGGCGCCAAACTGGCGTCCTTCCTCTTCGCCTGCGAGGACGCACCGCGCTATGTGCTGCTGCTCGTCGGCGGCGTGGTGGTGCTGGCCGACCGCGCGACCTGGGGCGAGGGCCGCTACCTCGCCGTCTCCCTCGACACCGCCCTGGAGCGCCACGACACCAAGGCGGGCGGCGAACTCGACACCGTGGCGGCGCTGTTCGGCGCGGACTCGCTGCGCACCCCGGAGGAGGGCGGCGAGAACCCGCTCGCCGAGCTGGTCGACAAGTCGTCCAAGCACGCGGTGGGCGTCTCCGGCGAGCTGCGCGACGGCCTCAAGGAGAGCGTCGAGCTGATCGCCAACGAGGTGCTCCAACGCATGCGGGACGCGGGGGTACGCCCAGGCGACGTACGGGAGCTGCCCGAGCTGGGCCGGGAGCTGACCCGGGAGGCGCTGCGGTACCTGTACCGCATCCTGTTCCTGCTGTATGCGGAGACCCGCCCGGAGCTGGGCATCCTGCCGTCCGACTACCCCGAGTACCAGCAGGGTTACGGCCTGGGACGGCTCGGCGAACTGGTCGCCGAACGCGACCTGGTGGACGAGAAGTCCCGCAACGGCTACTACCTCTACGAATCCCTGGACCTCCTCTTCCGCAAGGTCCAGGTCGGCTACCGCTCCCGCCGCACGCACGGCGCCGAGGCGCAGACCGGCCTTGACGGGAGGCTCTCGGAGGGCGAGGGGCTGCGGTTCGAGCCGCTGCACTCCAAGCTGTTCGAGCCCGAGTCGATCCGCCTCATCGGCAAGCGCACGGTCCGCGACCCGCGCGTGGACGCCGACGACGACAACGAGACCGTGGACGGCGGCGAGGAGCGTTTCGTCGACACCCGCCTGCGCAACGCCACCCTGTACCGGGTACTGCGCAAGCTGATGCTCACGAAGGGCAAGAAGCGCGAACGCGGCGGCTTCATCTCGTACGCGCAGCTGGGCATCAACCAGCTCGGGGCGGTGTACGAGGGGCTGATGTCGTACACGGGCTTCGTCGCGGGTGAGGAGCTGTACGAGGTCGCCAAGAACGGCGACGCGAAGGACGGCTCCTGGCTGGTCCCGGCGACCAAGGCGGGCGAGTACCCGGACGAGGTGTTCGTGCGGGAGCGGGACGAGGACACGGGCGAGGAGCGGCGGGTGCGCTACGCGCCCGGCGCGTTCGTCTACCGCCTCTCCGGCCGCGACCGCCAGACCTCGGCGTCGTACTACACGCCCGAGTCCCTGACCCGCGTGACCGTCCAGCTGGCGCTTCAGCACCGCCTCGACCAGGACGACACGGTAACGCCCGCGCGGGAGCTGCTGGACTGGAAGATCTGCGAACCGGCCCTCGGCTCGGGTGCGTTCCTCAACGAGGCCATCAACCAGGTAGCGGCCGAGTACCTGCGCCGCCGCCAGGACGAGTTGGGCCTCGCGGTCGACACCGAGAAGTACGCCATCGAGTACCAGAAGGCGAAGGCGTATATCGCGCTGCACAACTCCTACGGCGTGGACCTCAACTCCACGGCCGTGGAGTTGGCGGAGGTCTCGCTGTGGCTGAACACGATGCATCCGGGCATGGAGGCGCCGTGGTTCGGCCTCCACCTGCGTCGCGGCAACTCGCTCATCGGTGGACGACGGGAGATCTACCCGGCGGAGAAGCTGAAGAAGAAGGCGTGGCTGGGCACGACACCGGAACGCTTCACGCTGGCGGACGCGGTCGGTGGCGCGACGCTGCCGGAGGGGGCTGTGCACCACTTCCTGTTGCCAGCAAAGGAGTGGGGCGCGGTCGCCGGGGAGAAGGAGGCGAAGGCGCTTGCCCCGGAGGCGGCGAAGGCGCTGGGCGCCTGGCGCCGAGCCCTCACCAAGTCGCCGACCACGACGCAGACCAAGCGCCTCCAGGGGCTGGCCCGTCGGGCGGAGTACCTGTGGGGGTTGGTCGTCCAGCGTCTGGAGATCTCCGAGCGCGACATCTCGCGTCGCATAGACGTGTGGGGCGCGGAGGACGGCTGGCTGCGGTCGCCCGAGGTAGCTGTTCAGCGGGACGACGTTTTAGCGGATCTGGAGGGGGCGGACAGTCCGTACTGGCGGCTGAAGAAGCTGATGGACGCCTGGTGCGCGCTGTGGTTCTGGCCGGTGCAGGACGCGGGCCTGCTGGACGGCACGGACGAGCGCTACGCGCGCGAGGCGCAGGTTGCGAGCGTGGCGCAGGAGTTCGACGCGTCGGATGTGGTGCGTTCCTACGAGAAGCAGGACCTCTTCGGCGGAGTCGAGACGGTCGAGGTCACCCAGGCCGACATCGCCAAGCGCCGCGCCCGTGCTGGCAAGGACCGCACCCGCAAAGAACGCCGCCCGGTCATCCCCCTCGCCGATCTCGACGACTGGCTCGACTTCGCCGAGTCCCTCCTCGGCACGCACGACGTCCCCGCAGATTCACTGATTACCCAGTTCGCCACACTGGCAGAGTTGACCCCGTACGAGGATGCTCTCCCCGACCTGATGGGCATGGACAGCGCTCATAGGTTGGAGTCCCGCTACCCGTGGTCGGGCGTGGTGAACGACATCGCGGAACGGCAGGGATTCTTCCACTGGGAGCTGGAGTTCGCCCAGATCTTCGCCAGCGGTGGCTACGACCTCCAGGTGGGCAACCCGCCTTGGGTCCGGCCACGGTGGCTTGAGAACGAGATTTTTGCTGAGCTCGATCCCTGGTTCATGCTCGCTGACAAACCGAACGTGGCAGAGTGGCGACTGCGGAAACAAGAGTCCCTGTCGGAATGGCACGCGCACAACTACTTCCTCAACGAGCTCGCAACGAACGTCGGCATTGGGGCCGTGCTAAGCGACGCAGTGACGTATCCGCTACTCGTGGGCACGCAACCCGACCTGTACCGGGCCTTCATGTGTCGAGTGTGGAAGCACTCAAAGGCAACCGGCATGACGGGGCTAATCCACCCAGACAGCCACTTCAATGGCGCGCTTGAGGGAAGCCTACGAGGGGACGCCTATCGGCATTTGCGCTTCCACGCCCACTTCATTAACAAGCGGGACATTTTTCCTGATATCGACCGGAACGCTCAATTTGGCGTACACATCTACGGACGAGCAGTCAGCATCTCATTCACTCACATGAGCTGGCTATATGACCCAGCTACAATTGTGGGGTCGCTCAACCATGACGGCGGTGGGGCACCGCCGGGAGTGAAGCACGAGGGCGCATGGGATATGCGACCACATGCTGGTCGACTCATCCAAGTAAACGCAGAACGTTTGAAGGAGTGGAACCGACTCGCTGGTGAATCACAAACCAGCGACCGAGAGGCGCCACTGCTGTACCCCATTACGGATAACGAGCAGGCCGCAATCTCCACGCTATCACTAGTAAGCAATCGACTAGGTAGTTACGGACCTCAAATCAGCGCCGGATACCACGAAAAGACAGGCAAGGAGGAGGGTCTCATCACTTGGAACACGACGGATACCCTTGCCCTCACCGACCTGATCCTACAGGGACCGCATTTTATCGGCGCAACCCCCTTCAACAAGCAGCCAAATAATCCTTGCAAGACGAATCGCGACTGGGCACCCTTCGACCTGACGACACTCCCGGCCGACGCCGCACCGAGGACAAATTATGTCCGCGCCTGCACCGAGGCCCGCTACCAATCAGCCCAAGACCTGTGGGACGGGCACCCGTATACAAGCTACTACCGGCTTGCCTGGCGAGAGATGGTACCGCCAGCCAACGAACGCAGTCTATTCGCTACACTCATCCCACCCGGGCCAGCGCATATTCACGCCGTGCGGAGCATGACGGTCCGTGATAACCAGACCACGGTTTTGAATGGAGGGTTCTGGGCCGCGCTGCCGCTTGACTATCTACTGCGCATTACCGGTCGAGGGCACCTGGACGTATCCGAGGCTCGCAAAATGCCAACTGCACGCGCGGGCCATCCCCTCACTCACGCTCTCCTTCTCCGCACGCTCCGCCTCAACACTCTCACCGACGCCTATGCGCCGCTCTGGGAGGAGCTGTATAACCCGACTTGGCCCGCATACGAGGACTGGGCCAATCGCGAGTGGCCGAACCTCAGACCGCTTGCTAGTCATCTCACTCCCAACTGGGAGTACGAAACACCGCTGCGCACTGAGCATGAGCGCCGCGCGGCCCTTGTCGAGCTGGACTCGCTGGTTTCCGTCTGGCTCGGCATCACCGCCGATCAACTCGTCGCAATTTACAGGTCCCGGTATCCGGTCCTCTCGGACTACGAATCCGTGACTTACTTCGACGCCAACGGCCGCAAAATCGCCGGAAACCACAACACGTACGGCTACGGTCAGACCAAGCAGGACTATGT
This sequence comes from Streptomyces gossypii, assembly GCF_025165795.1. Taxonomy (GTDB): domain Bacteria; phylum Actinomycetota; class Actinomycetes; order Streptomycetales; family Streptomycetaceae; genus Streptomyces; species Streptomyces gossypii. The sequence continues at coordinate 245,386 of NZ_JAJAGO010000005.1, read as the reverse complement.
CGATCTACTCGTCCACCTGGAGAATCCCGACACCGCTCAGCCTCCCGAGGGCTACACCGCGCCCTTCTACAAAGCTGACCGCGAGGCCGAGATGCGCGCGGCGCACGCGCACTTCAAGGCACGCCTGGACAAGGAGATCGCCGCCGGTCGCTGGGTACCACCGGAGCGGCAGATGGTCTGACGGGTTCCATGCGAAGGCCCCGGCTGCCGCTCGGCAGGCGGCCAACCGAGGCTTAGGCTCGCGGCGTCAGAGGTCCTTCAGGAACGCGTCCCACGCTTCCGCAGTGACGCGGAGTCGCGGACTCTCCACGCCAGACTTGGAGTCACGCACAAGCACGAAGGCGGGCGTGAGCGCGACCTCAACGCACTCGCCACCCTCCTCACTGCTGTAGCTGCTCGTGTACCACCGCAGCTCGGCGCATTGTGACTTGCATTTCTCGGCGTTCACAGCTCCCCCAACACCTTCTCCACATAGTCCAACGAGGCGCGCGGTGACAGCGCCTGGGCTCGCAGTGTGCCGTACTTGGCCTCCAAGGCCCGGACCGGGGCCCGGTCGGTGAGCACGCGGCTGACGTTCTGCACCTCCACATAAGCGATCCTGCGCGCCTTCTCCGTTTCGAGCAAGGTGAAGGGGCCAGCCATACCGGCGTTTTCGTCTCGCTCCAGCGGCATAACCTGGATCTCAACCGTCGGGTGCTCCCCGATCAGCCGAACATGCTCCAGCTGGCCGCGCAGGACTCCCTTGCCGCCAACAGGTCGACGCAACACGGACTCGTCGATGACGAAGCTCATCAACGGGCTGGGCTTGCACTGGAAGATCTCCTGCCGCGCGAGCCGTGCTGCCACACGCTGCTCGGCGACCTCTTCGCCAAGGGGTGGCCGCATCATCCCGAACACTGCTCGGGCGTACTCCTCCGTCTGCAACAACCCCGGCACGGCCTGGTTCGCGTACACGTGCAGCTCGACTGCCTCCCGCTCCAGGCGGGCCGCGTCGCGGAAGAAGGCCGGATACCGGGCCCGCGCGACCTCCTCCTTCATCGCGGTCAGGATGCCGCCGCCCTCCAACACCGCGTCCGCCGCGTCGATCAGCTCCGGCTTCGGGATGCGTCGGCCCAGCTCCACCGACGTGATCTGGTCCTCGCTGTATCCCAGCCGCGCGCCCAACTCCGCCCGCGTCAGACCCGCCCGCTCCCGCAACACCCGCAACTGCTGCCCGAAGCACCGCAGGAACCCCGCCGTCCCCTCGTCCCGCTCCGCCACGCGCCCACCTCCCGGTCCACTCCGAGCGTGCACCCGCCACCACCGCGCGCAGGCCACCCTCCGTCGCTTTCCGGCCACGCTAAGCACAAATCCGCCCCCCTGTCCCACCGTCAGCCGAAGTGCCTCCCCACGAGCGACCAGCAGACGCCATCAGCGCGCACGGCCTCACCTCTGCGCCAGGGAAACGGCCGTCGACCTCTCGGGCATACGGTCACCGGGTCGATCATCACACTGCGCGACAGGCAATCGCCGCATCGTCACGTGCGGGGTACGCTGCCGTCTGAACGGGTTGCCTCATACGGAACATGAGGCGGCCCCCGGAGGTGCTACCAACACCCACCCGAGGGCCTACACCCCGAGGACTTAAGCAGGAGTCCCCACGATGCTTCGGCATGTTATCGCCCCTGCGCATGCGTTCGCGCAGATCCCGAACGCCATCCTGCGCCATCCGCGCCTGTCACCGGATGCGAAGACGCTCCTCAACTGGCAGCTCTCCCTGCCCTCCGAGGAGAAGCAGTGCCTCAGCGGCACCGCGCACAAGGCGGGAATCAAGAAGGTCGCCTTCCAGAAGGCCAAGCGCCAGCTCCGCGAAGAGGGCTATCTCCACGAGTGGACGACGCGAGGCGCCCGTGGGCATTTCCTCACCGTCCAACTGGTCTCCAACACCCCTCTGAGCGCGAACGAAGCGCTCGCCGTACGCGACGGCCTGCTGCCCGCGCCGGGCGGAGCACGGCTCACCACGGCGGCCGACGCGCAACCGAGTGCCGTTCGACGGGCCGCCCGTCAGCGGACCGATCGGCCCGTCGGCCGTCTACCAGAGAAGAACATCTGGGAAAACACCACCCAACCAACCGCCCCGGCAGCCGAAGAGGCGGACGAGCCAGGCACCCTCGCCGCCGCAGAGACGCTGCTGTTCTCCCTCGCCAAGGTCGACCCGGATCTCGCACTGCCCCTCCGCACGGCCCGCAACTGGGCGCCATTGGCCGCGAAGTGGCTGGAGAGCGGCCTCTCCCGCCCACAGGTGCGCCATGCCCTCACCGAGGGTCTGACCAGCGCCCGCAAACCGCTCGGCGCCCTGCGCTGGCGCCTCGAACACGCACTGCCCGAGCCGCCGCCGCCCCTGCAACTGTCACCAGCGATGCCGAAGCCCCAACCCCGCATCACCGGCATGCGCGAGTGCCGCACCCGCCACACCCAGCCCCGCCTGTTCCGGCCGGAACAGGGCGGCGACCAGGACCTGTGCCCCGACTGCCGCACCGCGCAGGACCGCACCACCGCCCACGCTCCACAGCCCCGGGAGCACACCGGCCTCGCCGCGTTCCGCGACGCCCGCGAACGCAAGCGCAAGCGCCTCCGCCCGGCCACGTAACCAGCGGTGACCATGGCGGCCCGGTAGGTTGGGATCATGCCTGGCCGTCTCCTCGAACTCCACGTCGAGAACTTCCGAAGCCTGCGCGACGTCACCATTCCGCTCGGCCCGCTCACCGTTCTCGTCGGGCCGAACGGCGTCGGCAAGTCGAATGTGCTCAAGGTCTTCGACCTGCTCGCCGACATCATCCGCACGGACCTTGAACCGGCGCTGGATGCGCGCGGTGGATTCGACGAGGTGTCGTTCTGGGGCGGCTCCCGTCCGCCGACGTCCATGACCATCCGGGTCAAGGCGGCCTGGACGACGCATGCGAGTCCCAGTGCCCCGGACGAATACGGCCTGACGATCCGGCGGCGCTCGCTTCCGCACAACCCGGGCTCGTACACGCTCTCGCGCGAGGAGACGTTCGCCTTCAAACGCACCCGAGGCCGTGGCCGCCGCATCACCATCGCGGGTGAAGAGGCCAGGGTGCGGGACAAGCAGGCGGCCGGCACAGAGGAGGACAGCGGAAGCTTCGGCATCCAGAAGCTGAGCAGTGGGCTGTCGACCCTGCCGCGCCTCACCAGCTCCGACGGCGGCGAGGAGGTGGCAAGGGTTGCCCAGGAACTGTCCGCCTTCCGGGTCTTCGACGTCGACGTGGAGGCTGCGCGCGCGCCGTCGCGCGTACTTCGCAGGCGGTACCACGAACTGTCGCCGCAGGCCGACAACCTGGCGGAATTCCTGCTGCACCTCAGCTCCGAGGACGAGAGCTGGGAAGATCTCGTTGCCGACGCCCGAGCCATCCTTCCCCAGCTGGAGGACATCGAGTTCGCTGCGGTGGGCGGCTCCTCGCAGCAGGTGCACGTGATGCTCCGTGAGCGAGGTCTGCGCCACTCCACACCGCTCAAGGACGCTTCCTACGGCACCGTCCGTCTGCTGGGCCTTCTCGCCCTGCTCTACGACCCCGATCCACCGGCCTTCACCTGCATCGAAGAGATCGACCACGGACTCCACCCGCAGGCCCTCACGCTCATCGTCGAACGACTCAGGGAGGCCGCCGAGCGCACACAGTTCATTGTCGCCACCCACTCCCCCGCGCTGGTCGACCGACTCCGCCCGGACGAGTTCATCGTCTGCGACCGGGACGAGAACGGCGCGTCGATCATCCCGGCGCTCACTGAGCAAGAGGTCGAAGCGATCGTCGAGGAATCCGGGGACCAGCCCCTCGGTGAGCTGTGGTTCTCCGGGGTGCTCGGCGGCGACCTGACCGGAGACGAGCTGTGACACGGAAGGGCAAGGGCCGGAACACACCGTCGTCGCCGAAGCACCGTGGCGTCGTCGTGCTCGCCGGGGAGGACCGACACGACTGCGAGATCCTTGCGGCCCTCATACGTGCCCATCGCCCCGACCTCACCGATACCGCAAAGCTGGTCCGGGTCAACGATCCCGTCCGCCTCCGCAAGAAGACCGGCGCGAAACTGACGGCCGCAGTGGAGACCCTTGTCGGCAAGGCACGGGCCAAGGCCCTCCAGCAGCGCGCACAGCTGTACGGCATCGTCGTCCATGAGGATCTCGACCAGGTGACCGACTCCGACTACCGCGCCGTACGGCGGCGGGTGGCGGACGCCCTGGACCGCCAGCGCGGCTCATCCCACGCGGTCTTCGCGCTCGCCGCGTGGGAATCGGAAGCGTGGCTGCTTCTCTTTCCGGACGCCTTCCCGAAGGTGAGGCTGCACTGGAAGGTCCCGGCGAGGCTGCGGGGCAAGGACTCCGGCAGGATCAGGGATCCGAAAGAGGAGCTCAAGCGCACTCTCGGAAACCCGCGGTTCCGTGAGAGCGACGGCCCGCTCGTTGCTCAGGCGGCCCTGGACAACGGCTTACTCGCCTCGCCGGTCGGCACCAACCGTTCCTACGGCGACTTCCTGGCCGACCTGGACGCCTGGGCCTGATCGTCGAGCGACGGTGCTGTCGCTGTCAGTGCCGGGTGACAGCATCAGGCGTATGACAGACACCACGGCGACGGACACCACGGCATTCGACTGGCGGCCATTCCTGCTCGGGTGGAGCGGGGAGTGGGCGGATTCCCTCCCGGAGGACGAGGCGCGGGGCGCGGACGAGGAGGCCGCGCGACGGGCGCGGTGGCTGGGGTTTCCGCCCGCGTCCGAGGAGCGGATCGCAGCCATGGAGGCGCGCCTCGGCCAGCGGATGCCCCCGTCGTACCGGGAGTTCCTCAAGGTCAGCGATGGTTGGCGGCACGCGGGCGGGTTCGTGTCGCTGCTGGCGGGGGCCAAGGACGCGTGCTGGCACGACAACAACACGTCAGGGCTCGCGGACATGTTCGAGGAGTTCCTGGACGAGGATGCCGGTCCCGAGGAGTGGCGGGAGGCGGACATCTGGCGGCGCGGGCTCCAGCTCGACGTCGAGTCCGACGCGACCCATGTCCTCATGGACCCCGAGGATGTGGATGAGGACGGCGAGTGGGCCGTGTACACGTGGGCGGGCTGGCGGGCCGCGCCACCCGAACGGCACGCGAACTTCCACGAGTTCATGCGGGACATGCACCGGGAGTTCCACAGTCTGCGGGCGGTGCCCGGCGACGGGGAGCCGGTGTTCGACAACGACACGACGCGAAAGCTGGACGGCCTGGTGGAAGAAGCCCGGCTGGACGCGCTGCGCGGCGACTGGGAACAGGCCCTGAAGGCGCTGGACGAGGCCAAGGAGTACGGCAGACCGCGAGCAGCCGGGCTGGGCGACCAGATACGCCGCCTGCTCGGGCAGACCTACATGGTGTACTTCGAGCACTTGGTGACGGATCCGCGGTACGCGCCCGAGGTGCTGCCGGCTCTGGTCGCCGAGCACGCGGCGCACTCGCACCGGGACGACTCCACGCTGACGTTCCCTTTGCGGGGAGCCGACGACGACCTGGTGTCCCTGGCTTACGCGACGCTGGATCAGGTGCGGGACGGCACCTACCGGTACACGACGGCCGGACCGTTCGGGGAGGCGGTCGAGCGGGCGCGGGAGCTGGCGCGCTGGGGAGAGACCGACGGTGCGTGGCGGACGCTGATGGACGCACTCCCCTTGTGGGAGCCGCTGGGACCAGACCATCTGGCGCCGCTGGGGTGGGTGGCCGACCCGGTGCTCGGGCCGCTGCTGACCAAGGAGCGGGGCCGCGAACTGCTGGCCACCCCGAGAGGCGGGCAGCCGGGCGCGGCTCCGAGGCGCACGGCTGGGCTCGATCCGAGCGGCCTGGCGTGGCTCGCGGAGTCGGACCCGGGCAACAACCGCACTTTCTACCGGTTCGTACTGGTAGAGGGTGTGGAGCCGGGGGATTTGCTCGGGCGTCTAGCGGAGGCGGACGGCACCGTGCTGAACGAGCCCATGAACTTCTGGGAAGCGAGCAGGAAGCTGTCGGACGGCCAAGGGAAGTTCTCGTCCTACGACGACAGGGCTCTCATGGCGGTCGGCCGGGCCGGCGCCGGCTGGAGCTTCGCCTTCGACGGTGCCCCCGCCCGGTTCGACCGGCGGCGGCTCGTCTCCCCGGCTGCGGCCGCCGGTGCGGGCACTCGCGCGGTGGTGGTGTGGAGCGGTCTGAGGGCCCGGCATGGGGAGCCGTTCTTCCACCTCTCCGTGGCCCGGGGCGGCGTCGAGCAGTACGCGTTCACGTACGCCGATGCAGAGGTCCGGTCAAGCGGTGAGATACCCCGAGCGCTGGACCCGCGCCGGTTCTTCAGCGACCTCGAGGACGACGCCGAGGTGGAACGGTCGCTGCTGGAAGCGGTGGCCGGGGAGTTCGGTGTCCATCTGCCGCGTCACGCAATCGTGAGCGGTCGGCTGCACACGTTCACCAGCCGCTCCTGGACACGGCCGCCCGGGGAAGGAGAGGCGTACGTGGTGATCGGCATGCACCAAGAATCCGCGCGCCCGACGGACGGCGAGCGGAGGGGCCAACGGCCGCGGCCGTGACGCCGCCGCGTCCCCAGGGCGAGGAGGATCACAAAGTGCTCTGCGGTGGCCCCGGCAACGACGACATCGATGCCGTGCTGGGTGACGGGCGTGCACGCGCGGTCGTCACCCATGCCCTCCGTGTTCGTGTCCCCGCTCGTTCCCCGACCGAGCAGTTTCGGTCGTGTGGCCTTCGCGCTCGCCGCGTGGGAATCGGAAGCGTGGCTGCTTCTCTTCCCGGACGCCTTCCCCAGGAGGCTCGCCTCGCCGGTCGGCACCAACCGTTCCTACGGCGACTTCCTGGCTGACCTGGACGCCTGAACCTGAGAAAATGTACAGAGAGTCGCCGTACAACCGCGTCGGGTAGTTATCAGGGTGTGCGCGGCACCAGGCTTTCCGCCGTGGACACCGACCAGATCACCTCGCCCGTGTGCGAGTTCGCCATGGCCTTCACCTCGACGCGGCGCGGCGCCCGCCTCGCACGGCGGCTCGTCTCCAACCGGCTCGACGCGTGGGGGCACCCGTACGACAGCCCGGTCAACGAGACCGTCACCCTTCTCGCAGCCGAGCTCTCCGCCAACGCCGTCAGCCACGGTCACGTACCGGGCCGCGACTTCCATCTCCGCCTCACCCGCGCGGCCGACCGCGTCCGCGTCGAGGTGAGCGACACCCGCACCGAACGCCGCCCCGACCCGCGCCTCCTCGACCTGCCGGACGACGAATCCGAATCCGGCCGTGGCCTGCTGCTCGTCGCCGCACTGAGCGACGCGTGGGGCGTGCACGATCGCCTGTCGGGGCCGGGCAAGACCGTCTGGGCAGAAGTCTCGGCGGCTGCGCAGGGCGGCGGATGGCCGGGCCCGTGGTGACGTCGCCCGAGTCAGCAGCCACCATCGTGCTTCGGCGCCGTCAGTGAGACATCCTCAAGCCGGACGCTCGACGCCGCCCACCGATCCTCCGCACCCGACGACTCTTGCGGCCCCCACAGCCAGACGCGGTCGCCCGCGCTGCCGAAGGTCAACACGGGACGATCGGTGGACAGCGGACCGTTGTACACGGACAGCTCGTCTCCGAGCGGCCGCACGCACATCAGCGCTGGGTCCAGGCCGAAGTACGCAGCAGGCTGCTTTCCTTGCTGGACCGCTTCCGCGGTGTCGTACGCCGCTTCACCGACCGCGAGCAATCCGAAGGACAGCGCGGTGATCACGTACAGGAGCGTCAGCAGCGGAAGGAACAGGGAAGGCATCCTGTCGCCAGGCCCGCTCAGGTAGGTGTACCGGGCCCAGCCCGCCACAGCGAGAAAGAACAGGGCGCAGCCGGTCGCCACACCGACCGGTCTGAGCGTCACAAGAAACAACGACCACTGCGGGAGCGGCACCGCACCGGCCGGGATGCCAAAGACATAGTCCAGATATACGGCGAAAAGAACCTTGCCGAACCACATCAGGACGAGGGGGACGGGCACGACCAGAGCCGGGACCAACCAGTGGGCGTTGCGGCTGAACCACGAGTGGGCTATGGCCTGCCAGATGCCGAAGAGCATCCACACAGCAATTCCTCCGCCCAGAAACGAGAGGGGCAGGAACACCAGCACGTCACCGTCATCGACCGGGCTGGCCGAAAGCAGCATGTAGCCGAAGGCGAACGACGCTGCGGCGCCTCCGGCGCCCGCTGCCAGCCGAGCGCTGCGTCGCGTCGCATATGCGCCGAACACCGAGCCCATGGGGCCGCTGAGCAGCGCCGTCGGTGCCAGCAGGGCCCAGCGCCAAGGCGAATCCCACTGGTGGAAGACGCCGCCACACGCCAGGCCCACCATGAAAGTGCCGACGAAGGCCGCGATCGAGAGACACAGGGCGAGAAAGCCGTCCGCCCCCGCCGTCTCCGGGCGGGTGTCCTGCGAGGTGTCCGGCTCATCGTCGGCGACGTCGGCGGGGCCGTGCAGGAACTCGGCTTCCTGATTGAACGGACGGCTGCCCTTGAGCGGGCTGTTCGCCAGTTCGCTGCGCGCGGCTTGCTTGTCCGGAGTACCGGGTCTGGTGATGGAGCGCTGCCCTTGGGCTCCGCCCAGCCAGCGTGCCGCGCGCAAGGTCCAACGCGCGAGGAAGCGCCCTTCGTCGGGCGGACTCAGCCGGACCTCATACGCAGTCCGGCGCTGATGCGGGGGCTCCAGCACGAGGGCCTGGCGTACCCACAGCGCGAGCTTGGCCCGTTCGGCCACCCGTGCGACGCGCTTCTCGGCAGCCCGACGTGCTCCTCTCCGAGCTCCCTGCATTCTCACTTCGACGACGAAGCCACGACGGCGCTCGCCGATGGGGTCGGCCTCCGACGCCGAGGCGTCGCGCACCAGCCAGCCTTCGGCGCCGAGCAGCTCCCTGGCAAGTGCCTCCTCGTCGTCGTCATCGACGACCTCGACAAGGACGCGGACACGTCGGTTGAACGGAGGAGAGGGCGAGGCGGCCATGCGGAGGTCGGATCCCTTTCGGAGGGTAATCGGATCTGTACTCACCTCATTGCAGCACTCAGCACTGACACCGCCGAAACCGGTGCACGTGGGGCCGAACGGGCGATAGGTTTGGTGATCCCGTACGCCCCCCAACCGGCCCCGAAAGGCGCGTCGTTGAAGCCCACCCTGGCCGCCGCGCAGCTGCGCGGCAGTCTCATGCAGTACCTCACGACGACGTACGCGCTGGCGGACGAGGACACCCGGCGGGCGCTGGAGCGGTTCCTCGGCGATCCGGAGTCGGGCATCTTCCGGGGGCCGTATCTGCGCATCCGTACGCCCTTCCACCAGGCGGACGAGACGTGGCGGTCCGCACTGGAGTGGGATCCGGGTCTTCCGCCGTACCGGCACCAGGCCCAGGCGTGGCAGCGGCTGAGCACGCTGCACAGCCCGGCCCAGCCGACGCTGGTGACCACGGGCACCGGCTCGGGCAAGACGGAGTCGTTCCTCGTCCCGGTGCTCGACCACTGCCGGCGGGAGAAGGCCCGGGGCCGCAGCGGCGTGAAGGCCGTGCTGCTCTACCCGATGAACGCGCTGGCCACCGACCAGGCCGGGCGTATCGGGGAGTACCTGGAGCGGCCGGAGTTGGCGCAGGTAACGGCGGGACTGTACATCGGCGACCGGCCGGACACCGACTTCCGGCGGGTGCTCACCCGGCGGGAGGAGATGCGGATATCGCCACCGGACGTGCTGGTCACCAACTACAAGATGCTGGACCTGCTGCTGCAGCGTGCCGAGGACCGGCCGCTGTGGGAGGGTGCCGAACCGGCGTATGTGGTGCTGGACGAGTTCCACACCTACGACGGTGCGCAGGGCACGGATGTGGCGATGCTGCTGCGCAGGCTCGGCGCCTCGGTGGGCGCGAGCCGCGAGGGGCGGCCGCTCGGGTCGGCCTGCCCGGTCGCCACGTCCGCCACCCTCGGTGAAGGCGGCGGCGATTCGGACGGCATCCGGCAGGTCGCCGAGCAGGTCTTCGGCGTGCCCTTCGGCCCGGAGTCGGTGATCGGGGAGAGGCGGCAGAGCGCGGACGAGTTCGTCGGCGAGGTGGACTACGAGCTGCCGGAGCCGCCGGGACCCCGGAAGGTCATCGAGGCTTCAGGCGGCCCGGGTGTCGAGTCGGACCCCGACCGGCTGGATCTGGACGGTCTGGCCGAAGCGATGCTGGGCCGCCGGGGGCTGGACGCGTTCCAGATCGGGCGGCTGCTGAAGAAGCACGACTTCACGCACGGCGTGCTGGCGCTGCTGGGCGGCGACCCGCTCGACGAGTGGGGGCTGCGGGACCGCATGGCGCGGTTCGGCTACGCGTGGGCGCGTACCGCGAAGGAGAACCCGCGGCTGGCGCTGGAGGCGCTGTCCCGGTTCGTGGCGCTGCTGGCGTCGGCGCGCGACCCGGAATCGACCGAGCGGCGCCCGCGTCCGCTGGTGCACATCGAGGCGCACTTATGGGTACGGCCCGTGAGCCGGGTGCTCTCCGGGGTCAGCGGGGTGCCGGAGTTCCGCTGGTACGAGGACGAGCGGACGACGGCGCGCACCGCGGCACTCCAGTCGGCGCCCTCCGCGGAGGACGAGAGCGGTGACTGGCCATCCGGGGATGCGCGGCGGCCCGATCCGCTGCCCGGCTCGGACACCGTACGGCGGTCGGCGCAGGCGTTCCTGCCCGCGGTCTACTGCCGTACGTGCGGGCGTTCGGGGTGGGCGGCGCTTTCTCCGGAGGCCGATCCGCAGAAGCTGGAGACCAACCCGCAGAAGATCTGGCGGGCGGGCGTCGGCCGTGACAAGCGGCGGCTGCGGTACTTCATCTCCGCGACCCCGGCCGAGGCCCGGGAGGCGTTGGGGCGTGTTTCCCGGATCGCCGCGGGCCCGCAACGCCTGGCACCGCGCCTCGCTGCGTTGTCGGGCCCGTCCGAATACGCCCAGTATGAGGACGACCCTCCGCCTTGCGAGGCACGGCACCAGACGCCGCGGGCTGATCCGCGGCAATCCGGGAAACACGCCCCAGGCGCGCTCACCGGCGGGAGCGGCAGGCCGGCGGCGGGCGGGGTGGACCCGATGTCGGTGGTGGTGCTGGACGGGGCCCAGAGTACGTACAGGATGCCGGTAGCCGAGGACGCGGAGGATCTGCAGGACGCCTGGTTCGCCCGCGCCATCCTGGAGAAGAAGACGGCCGACCGGTCAGCGATGGACGACCGGTGTCCGGCCTGCGCCACCGACAACGGCATCCGCTTCCTCGGTACCGCGCTGGCCGCGCTGGCCTCTGCCGCGGTGACACAGCTGTTCACCGGCGGGCACGAGATCGCGCTGGCGCCCGAGGAGCGCAAGACACTGCTCTTCAACGACTCGACGCAGGACGCGGCGCACCGTGCGGGCTATGTGGCGAACGCGTCGTACAAGTTCTCGCTGCGGTCCCTGCTGGCACACGAGTTGGGCGCCGGCAACGAGCCGCTGCGGCTGAACGACCTGATCGGCAACGTGCTGGACTCCGTCGACGACGCGCAGGCGCTCGCGGCCGTGGTGCCGCCCGACCTGCACGACGAGGCGGGGGTGGACCGCCTGCTGTCCGGGCGGGGCACCGGGAACGCGGCCACCTGGAAGCTGATCGGGGAACGGCTCGCCTTCGCGACGGTGATGGAGTTCGGGCTGCGCTCGCGGCTGGGCCGCACCCTGGAGCTGACGCGCACGACAGCGGCGGAGGTGGTGATCGAGAACCCGGCGCGGATCGCCTCTCTGGCGCGAGACGTCCACCTGCAGCTGCCCGGGCAGCTGGTGACGGGTGACTCCCTGCCGTCGGTCGACCGCTACCTGGCCTTCGTGCGCGGGGTGCTGGAGCGGATGCGGTTACGCGGCGCGGTGCGGCACCGCTGGCTGGAGACGTGGATCAAGGAGGCGGGCGTCAATCAGTACCTGATCTCCGGCGGCCGCCCTCCGGGCATGCCCGCCTTCCCCGAGGGGTATGTGGCACCGCCGCGGTTCCTGCTCGACGGCGTCAAGGAGAAGAGCCGCTTCGACTCGGTGGCCGGCCGGGGCGCCTGGTACCAGGACTGGACGCGCCGCTGCCTGGGCCTCGACGACGCGGGCGCGACGGAGTATCTGCGCCGGCTGCTGCCCGTCCTCGCGGAGGAGGACCTGCTCGCGGCGCGCACCGCGCAGGACCGCACGACTCGGGTGTACGGGCTCCAGCCGGGCCATATCGAAGTGCGGCTGCTGGACGACGCGGTCGTCAACAAGGCGTTCGTGGCGTGCGAGGACTGCGGCTGGCAGCAGGTCGTCGCACCCGAGCGGCGCACTCGCTGGTACGGGCATCCGTGCCCCCGCTACCGGTGCAAGGGGTTCCTGACGCCGCCGCAGGACGGCGCGGCTTCGACGGGTTCGGGCAGCGGCAGCTTCGGCAGCAGGCTGGAGCGGGACTACCGGGGCGACTACTACCGGCGGCTGTACCTGACGGGCGGCACGTACCGGGTGGTGACGGCCGAGCACACCGGCATGCTCACCCGTCCCGAACGGGAGTCGGTGGAGCGCACGTTCCGGGCGGGCACGCACTACACGGACCCCAACGTGCTGTCCTGCACGCCGACCCTGGAACTCGGTATCGACATCGGCGACCTGTCGGCGGTGCTGCTCGGCTCGCTGCCGAAGGGGCCGGCCAACTACGTGCAGCGCGCCGGGCGTGCCGGGCGGAAGACCGGCAACGCGCTGGTGGTGGCCTTCGGCGGGCGGCAGGCCCGCGACCGGTACTACCTGGACGACCCGGCGGAGATGATCGCCGGGGACATCGTGCCGCCGGGCTGCTATCTGTCGGCGGTGGAGATCCTGCGCCGCCAGTACACCGCGCACCTGCTGGACCTTGCCGCACGCGGCGCTCTGACCACCGCGGACGGCGAGACGCTGATGCCCGCGCCGCGTCTGGCGTCGGCGCTGTTCGGGTCGACGGGCTGGGTCCGCGACCTGAGCGACGCGGCGCTGACCCACGGCGCCCGCCTGGTGGCAAGGTTCCTGGCGCTGTTCCCCGCCGCCCGCGACGGGGGCGACGACGGCGGGGTGTCCGAGCACGCGGCCGAGGAGCTACGGGTCTACGCGGCCGAGGGCATCGCGCGGGCGCTGGCGGACGCGGAGGAGGACTGGACGGCACGCCGGGAGGAGCTCCGCCGGCGTATCGCGGCCATCGACGAGGCGGTGGACCAGCTGGTGCCCGAGGACCGGGAGCAGGGCGCCGAGCGCAGGGAGCTGCTCGCCGAACGGCGCGTCACCGGCGGGCTGCTGGGCACGCTCAGCCGCGCCGCCGCAAACGGAGCGCTGGTGGATCTGGGGCTGCTGCCCAACTACAGCCTGACCGACAGCGTCACCCACCTGGAGGGCACGCTCTACTGGAAGGAGATGGCCGAGGAGGGCGGGGAGCCGACCTACCGCAGCGAGGTGCGGGACTATGAGCGGTCCCGCAAGCTGGCACTGACCGAGCTGGCGCCGGGCAACAGCTTTTATGTGGGCGGCTACAAACACGTCGTGCGGGCGCTGGACGTCGGCAGTCCCGAGCGGCGCGCCTGGAGGCTGTGGCGGCTGTGCCCGGGGTGCGGCTTCGTGCGCACGGAGAACGCGCAGGAGGACACCTCGCCTTGTCCGCGGTGCGGGTCGCGGGAGATCGCGGACGCCGGATGTGTCCAGTACGTACTGCAGCCCAAGCGGGTCTTCGCGCGCGACAAGCGGGACGACGCCCGGGTGCGGGACGACCGGGACGAGCGGGTCCGGAAGACGTATGCGGTGCTGGACGCCGTCGACATCGACCCGAAGCACCTGGCGCCCGGATCGTGGCGGCACACCAGTGCGGTGTTCGGCGCCGACTTCACCCGCCGGGCCGTGGTGCGGACACTCAACCTCGGCGTCGACCGGCAGGACGGCAGCAGCACGGTGCCGCTCGCGGGCGACGACGTGCGTCTCAATCCGTTCTACGTGTGCACCAGTTGCGGCGGCGCCACCGCCGACGGGCGTCCGGTCGCCGACCAGCCGCAGCACGCGCTGAGCGAATCCCTCGCCCGGTCGACACGAGCGAGCGCCCACCACCAGCTGTGGTGCCCCCGGCGGCGGCTGCGCGGCGGCGGCGAGGAGCAGGGCGCCGGGCAGGACGTCCCACTGCTGCTGGCCCACGAACTGACGACGGAGGCCGTGCGCATACTGCTGCCCGCCTCGGTCTCCCGCGTGACCGAGCGCATGGCCTCCTTCACCGCCGCCCTGTTCGCGGGCATCGCCGCCCGCTACGGCGGCGACCCCGACCACCTGGAGATCACGACGGCGTCGATGCCGGAGGCCGGATCGGACTGGCCGCGCCGCTTCCTGGTGGTGTACGACCGGCTGCCCGGCGGCACCGGGTACCTCCACCGGCTCGCCTCGCCCAGCGGGTTCAAGGAGGTGCTGCTGAAGGCCCGCGAGGTCATCGAGGGGTGCGAATGCCGCGAGAAGGGTCTCGACGGCTGCCACCGCTGCCTGCTGCGCGGGGTCCGCCCGGCGCTGTACGACAAGGTCAGCCGCCAGGAGGTCCGGCAGATGCTGGACGAGCTGCTGGGCACGGACGGCGAACGGTGGGACACCGCAGAGGTGGCCACCACGCAGCACATCCCGATGGAGGCACAGGCCGAAAGCGACCTGGAGGTGATGTTCCTCGACACACTCCGGGAGTGGGCTCAACTGCCGGACAGCCGGGCCACCGCGGACACGTACATCACTCCCACCGGCACACACGTCCTCGACCTGCGGCTCACGGCCTCCGACGGGACGACGCTCAGCTGGCGCGTCTCCCAGCAGCGGGCGTTCGACGGCACCCGCCCGGACGTGCTGTTCGAACGCGTCGACGCTCCCGGCCCCCGCGTCGCCCTCTATCTCGACGGCTACGCCTACCACGCGGCACCCGAGCACAACCGGGTCGCCTCCGACGCGGAGAAGCGGACCCGGTTGCGGGCCGACGGGCTCCGCGTCTTCCAGCTCACCTACCCCGACGTCCGCGAGTGGCAGCGGCGGGTGCGCGACACCGGCTACGCGGGCGCAGGGCCCGCCGACCCGGTGTGGCGGCCGTACAGGGAGCAGGGCGTGGCCGATGCGCGCGCCTACTACAGCCGGGTGCGCGGGGGTCTGCCGGGCGAACTGCCGGAGACGGTGTGGGTGAACCCGGCCGACCTGCTGCTCGCCTACCTGCGGCAGCCGGACGCCGAACGCTGGCAGTGGCGGGCCGAGGCCGCGCTCGCCGGGCTCGCCAAGGCGCGCGGACGCGGAGGGCGGCCGGCTCCCGGCTCCGTGGGCGATCAGATCGCTGCCGCCCTGCGCGGCCGCGTGCCCGAGGACGCCTCCGGAGCGGCGGGGCGGGTGCAGGTGCTGACCGCGTCGGACGCGTCAGGGTGCCTGCTGGTGTGCGCGGCCGACGGCCGGGAGAAGCCGCCGGTGTGGACGGGGCTGGTGCTGCTGGACGACACCACGGCGGCACGCGCGGACGAGGACGCGCACAAACGGCGCTGGCAGGCGTGGCTGTACTGGAGCAACGTGCTGCAGTTCCTCGATCACGGCGGCGGGGACGGCGTCCAGCTCGCGGTCTCCGGGCTGGAACACTTCGCGACGGAGAGGCTCGCGGTCGCCGGCGGGGGCGGCGTGCTCCTTTCCGTGCGGACGGAGATCGTCACACCGGAGCCGTCACCCTCGCTGCCGGTCGCGCAGCCGCAGCCGTCCGGGGGACGGCCGCCGCGCGACAGCGCCTGGGTCGAGGCCCTGGACCTGCTCGACCCCGACGAACCGGGTCTCGCCGAGCTCGCCGAAGCCCTCGCCAACCACGGTGACGTGCCGCCACCCGAGGTCGGGTACGAGCTGGACGTCCGGGGCGGGTGGATGGCCGAACTCGCCTGGCCTGCCACGCGTGTCGCGGTCGTGTCGGCACCGCGTCCGGAGGCCGGGCAGGACGACGACCCGGAGGCCGCGGACCGTGACAAGGCGTTTCGCGCGGCCGGCTGGAGCGTGCGGCCCGCTGCCGACTGGCGCATCGACGAGATCACCGAAGCCCTCGGCATCACGGGCCGACCGTTGCAGAGCGACGCCCGACCACACGCCCAACCACACACGCAACCATCCGAGGACGCGACTGGTCATGACCGTCGCGACGGCATCGCCCAGGAAGACGACGGAGAGAACGGACCCCAGTGAGCGGCACGAACGTGACTCTGCGCCTGCTCGACAAGGCGGACAAGGAGATCCTCCGACTCCCCCGCCCGGTCAAAGGTGCGATCTACGATTTCCAGCACAAGTTCCGCACCAACCCGGACTCACCGGGGTTGCGCCTGAAACAGCTCACGGGGCACGACAAGCTGTTCTCCGCCCGCGTCAACGACGAGTACCGGGCCTTGCTGCTGCGCCTGGCCGAAGACGACTGGCTGATCGTCTCCGTCAAGCACCGCAAGGACGTCTACGACCACCTCAGCCGCATCACCGTCAACCCGGTCAGCGGCGGCATCGAGTACATCGACCTCAAGACCGTCCAGGAACGCGTCCTTCCCACTGAGGCCGCGGTGCCCACGCCGGAAACGGCCCCGGCACCCGCACCCCAGCAGGCGGCCGCAGCGCAGGCACCACCCATGATGTTCTCGGCATGGTCCGACGAACAGCTCACCGACCTGGGCGTCACGGGTACGCTCCTGCCCGTCGTCCGGGCGCTGACGACCGAGGACCAGCTGCTCGGCCTGGTCATGTATGCGCCGCAGCTCACCGGCGAGGTGCTGCTCAGCCTCCACGACGGCAAGCCCTACGACGAGGTGCTCGACCAGGTCACGGCTCCCGTCGCGGCCACCGAGCCCGTCGACACGGACGACTTCGTGGCCGCTGCCTCCCGTCCGGCCACCGTCGTCACCACCACGGACGACAAGCTCCGCGAAGCCCTCGAAGGTGAGGACTTCGGCCGGTGGAAGGTCTTCCTGCACCCCACGCAGTCCAAGCTGGTCTCTCGCGACTACAACGGCCCGGCGCGCGCCGGCGGCGGACCCGGCACCGGCAAGACCATCGTCGCCCTGCACCGCGTCAAACACCTGGTGGACCAACTGCCCCCGGGACATAGCAAGCCCGTGCTGCTCACCACGTTCAACAAGAACCTCGCAGCCGACCTCCGCTCACGTCTGCTGGCGCTCGGCGGCGAAGACCTGCTGTCACGGGTGGACATCAGCCACGTCGACAAGCTCTCGCTGGGGGCCGTGCGGGAGGCCGAACCCGGAAACCATAAGCGGCTCATCGACGACAACCAAGCGGTGCGGGAGTGGCGCGCGCTCCTCGACGAACTCGGCGAGGACCGGTGGGACGCGGAGTTCCTCCAGGACGAGTGGGCCCAGGTCGTCCTCGGCCAGGCCATCGCCTCGCGCACCGAGTACTTCCGCGCCCGGCGGGCGGGCCGGGGACGGACGGTCACCCGCGCGGACCGGGCCGCGATCTGGCAGCTCACGGAGCAGTTCACGCAGCGCCTGGACCGGCAGAGCATGCAGACCTGGGATCAGGTGGCCGAGCGGGCAGCCCAGCTGGAGCGTGCACGGGCCCGCCGTATCGAGAACATCGCCCGGCAGCAGGAGGAAGCCGGTGGTCTCCAGAACATCCATCTCCAGGACGGCTCGGGCGGCTGGCTTCGCTACCGTTACCGGCACATCGTCGTGGACGAGGCGCAGGACCTGCGCCCCGCCCACTGGAAGATGCTGCGCTCCATGGTCGCCCCCGACCGCAACGACATGTTCCTCGTCGGGGACACCCACCAGCGGATCTACAAGAACCAGGTGACGCTGGGCAGCCTCGGCATCAACATCCGCGGCCGCTCGTCGCGGCTCTCGCTGAGCTACCGCACGACCCGGCAGATCCTCCTCTCCGCGCTCCAGGTCCTCGGCGAGGAGAAGTACGACGACCTCGACGGCAGTGACGAGACGCTCGCCGGATACCGGTCGGTCCTCAGCGGCGGTGTTCCCCAGATGCACGGTCTTCCCGACTGGGAGGCGGAGCGTGAGGCGATCGCCGAGTTGATCGCCTCCCTGGGGGACGTTCCGCACGAGCAGATCGCCATCGCGGTGCCCACGAACCAGATGGTCACGGAGGCCGCGGCGACGCTGCACCAGCACGGCATCCGACTGGTGGAGATCGGCCCCGACGGCCCCCGCGGTGACGGCGGCGTCCACATCGGCACGATGTTCCGCTTCAAGGGGCTGGAGTACCAGCACATGATCATCGCCGGCGCGAGTGACGGCCTGGTGCCCCGCGAGGAGATCCAGCGCAGGCGCCAGACGGACCCGGTCCGCCATCGGCGGGACCTGCAACGAGCCCGCTCGCTCCTGTTCGTCGCCGCTACGCGCGCACGGGACACTCTGGACGTCTTCTGGCACGGAAAGCCCAGCCCGTTCCTCGACGCCCTGCTCGGCACCGCAGGCAAGGCGTAGCCCAGTGGTGCGGGCAACGAGCGCGCCGCGTGGCTCATGTCTCAGCGCAAGGTGAGAGCGGGGGCAACGTGACGACCTGCCCAGGTGTATTCGCGTCACTCGTGGACCTCGGCGGAGGCAACCGACCGGTGGAGGAACACAGGCACGTCCCACAGCCGGGAGCGGTGCAGGGACTGGGGGCAGTGCCGGTAGATCTCCTCGATCTCGACGAGCAGGGCGAGTGCCGGGCGTCGGCCCGCATCGGCCATGGCGTCGAAGAAGGGGGCGTCGGTGAGGATGCGGGCCCTGCCGTTGATCCGCAGGACGTCACGGCTGCCGGGTACGAGGTGGAGCAGTCCGGCGTGCGGGTTGTCGAGGATGTTGTGCAGGCTGTCGCCGCGCCGGTTCCCGGGGCGTTCGGGCAGTGCCAGCGTGCTCGGATCCACGACATGGGTGAAGCCCGGGGCGTCACCGCGAGGGGAGACGTCGCAGGTGCCGTGTGCGTCGGAGGTGGCGAGGAGGCAGAACGGCGAGCGGGCGAGGATGCCGGTGTCCTCGTCGGTGAGCTGGTCGTGCACTTTGTCGATCACGACGGGGTGCGGCTCGTCGAGTAGTTCCCGCAGTTCGGTGCGTGAGCGCAGCACGGTGAGGCCGGCCCTGGATGTGGTGGACCGGCCGTCGGCGGAAGCGGGCGCGGGCGGCGTGGGAGTGGGATGCGTGGTGGCGGCGGGGGTGCGGGGCACATGAACTCCTGCGGTGAGTGGCGGGCGCTCGGAGGCGGGTCGGGCACAGGCGGCCCGGTCACCTGCCCGCCGAGGACGCGGCCTGGGGCGGCCTGACATGGTGGCGCCCGATCGGCAGCATCAGCGGCCGCCCCGACACCGGGTCCTCGATGATGCGGCTGTCGAGGCCGAACACCGCGCGCACCGTGTCCTCGCTCAGCACCTCGGCCGGAGGGCCGGACGCATGCAGCCGGCCCTCGGCGAGCGCGAGGATGTGGTCCGCGTACCGGGCGGCGAGGTTGAGGTCGTGCAGGACCATGACGACGGTGGTACCCCGCGCCTGGTTCAGGTCGGTCAGGAGGTCGAGGACCTCGACCTGGTGGCTGGCGTCGAGGAAGGTGGTGGGCTCGTCGAGCAGGAGGATGTCGGTGTGCTGGGCGAGCGCCATCGCGATCCACACGCGCTGGCGCTGCCCCCCGGACAGCTCGTCCATGGCACGGTCGGCGAGCGGGGTGGTGCCCGTCGTTTCGAGGGCTGCCGCCACGGCCGCGTCGTCCTCGGCGTTCCAGCGGGAGAACATCCCCTGGTGCGGGTGGCGGCCCCGGCCGACGAGGTCGCCGACGATGATGCCCTCGGGTGCCACCGGTGACTGCGGCAGCAGGCCGAGTGTGCGTGCCAGTTGCCTGGCGGGCATCCGGTGCACCTCCTTGCCGTCCAGGACGACGCGGCCGGTACGGGGAGCCAGCAGCCGGGACATGGAGCGCAGCAGCGTCGACTTGCCGCAGGCGTTGGCGCCGACGATCGCGGTGATCCGGCCGGGCGGGACGACCAGGTCGAGGGAGTCGATGACGGTGCGGTCGCCGTAGCCGAGGCTGAGCCCCTCGGCGGCCAGGGAGTGATGCGTGGTCACAGGGAGCCTCCCGTCCGGTTGGTGCGGACGATCAGGTAGATGAGGTAGGGGGCGCCGAGCACGCCGGTGACGACGCCCACGGGCAGGCGGGTGCCGAGAGCGTTCTGGCCGGCGAAGTCGGCGACGAGGACGAGCAGGGAGCCGACGAGCCCCGCGGGCATCAGCAGCGACCCGCCCGGCCCGACCAGCCGCGCCGCGATGGGTCCGGACAGGAACGCGACGAACGCGATGGGGCCGGCCGCCGCGGTGGCGAAGGCGATCAGTACGACGGCGGCGACGATCACCGTGATGCGGGTGCGTTCGGTGCGTACGCCGAGGGCGGAGGCGGTGTCGTCACCGAGTTGCATCGCGGAGAGGCTGCGCGCCTGGGCCAGGAGTACCGGGCCGAGCACGGCCAGGGCGACGAGTGCGGGCAGGGTCTCCTTCCAGGCGGCGTTGTTGAGACTGCCGGTCAGCCAGCGTGTCGCCTCCTGGAGGTCCCATTCGGCGGCCTGCGACAGGACGTAGGAGATGACGCTGTCGAGCATCGCGGAGATCCCGATGCCGATCAGGATGAGCCGGATGCCCACCACGCCGTCCTTGAAGGCGAGGAGGTACACGAGCAGGGCCACCACGAGTGCGGCGACGACCGCGAGGACCGACACCTGCGTCTCGTCGAGGGAAAGCGTGACGATCGCCACGGCCGCGGCGGCGCTCGCGCCCGAACTGATGCCGATGACGTCCGGGCTGGCGAGCGGATTGCGCAGCATCGTCTGGAAGGTGACCCCCGCCAGGCCGAAGCTGAAGCCTGCCACCACGGCGAGCACCGCCCGCGGCAGCCGCAGCCGCCCGACAGTGAAGGACGCCCCCGGAACCTGCTCTCCGCGGACCACCCGGAGCACGTCGTCGAGCGGATAGAAGGTGTCGCCGGCCATCAGTGACACGGTGAACACGGCGACCACGAGGAGGGTCAGCACCGCTGCGACCGTACGCCGCCGCAGCGCGCGCCGGGCGCGGCCACGTGACACGGCCCGGACGGCGGGCGGCTGGGTGAGGGTGTCTGCGCTCACAGGGCTCGCACCTTCTGCCTGCGGACGATCCAGATGAAGAAGGGGGCGCCGACCAGGGCGGTGACGATGCCCACGTCGACCTCCGCCGGACGGGCCACCACCCGTCCGACCACGTCGGCGGCGGTGAGCAGCGACGCGCCCAGCAGCGCGGCCAACGGCAGCAGCCACCGGTGGTCCACACCGACGAGCAGCCGGCAGGTGTGCGGGACGACGAGGCCGACGAAGCCGATCGGCCCGGCCACCGCGGTCGCCGCCCCGCACAGCACCACCGCGCCGAGCGCGGCGACGGCACGCGCCACGGCGACGCGCTCTCCGATGCCGGCCGCGAGCTCGTCGCCGAGGGCGAGCGAGTTCAGCGACCGGGCCGACAGCAGGCAGATCACGAAGCCCGCCGCGAGGAACGGCGCGACCTGTCCGGTGCGTTCGAAGGAGGCGCCGCCCACGCCGCCGATCTGCCAGAGCCGGAAGCCGCCGGCGATGTCGTTGCGGGGCAGTACGACGGCGGTGACAAGTGACGCGAACGCGGCGGAGGTGGCCGCCCCGGCGAGCGCGAGCTTCAGCGGGGTGGCGCCGCCTCGGCCGAGGGTTCCGACCGTGTAGACGAAGACTGCCGCGAGCGCCGCGCCCGCCATGGCGGTCCAGATGTAGCCGATGGGCGAGGAGAGCCCGAAGTACGCGACCGCCGTGACGACGGCGAGCGAGGCTCCCATGTTGACGCCGAGGATGCCCGGGTCGGCCAGCGGATTGCGCGTGACGCCCTGCATGACGGCACCCGCCAGGCCGAGCGCCGCGCCGATCAGCACCGCGAGCACCGTACGGGGGATCCGCTTGCTCGCCGCCGCCTGGCCCAGGGAGGCGTCGGCCCCGCCGAGCGCGGACCACACGTCGGACAAGGGGATGTCCCGGGTGCCGAAGGCCAGGGAGGCCAGCATCAGGGCGGCGAGCACCAGGATCGCGGCGAGCAGGCACAGCACCCGCACCCGCACCCGCGCCGGACGCCGCCGCGGCGCGGGGGCGTCCGGCGCGTCCGGCAGGTGGCGAGTGGCGACCGCCGTCACCTGATCCGTCACTTGACCTTGTCCGCGGCCTCGGCGAGCGCCGCGACGTAGTCTTCGAGGACCCACGTCAGGGACAGCGGCGTCGGATTGGCCGCAGTGGCCAGCGGCGAGGAACTGCCGGGCAGCAGGTAGGCCGAGCCGCGCTCGATGGCGGGCATCTTCGACAGCAGCGCGTCCTTCCGGAGTGTTCTGAGCAGCTTGCCCTTCTCGTCGCCGTACCCGGTGACGATGTCCACGTCGTCGAACGTGTCGATCTTCTCGGCGCTCTGCGTCAGCGAGAACTTCTTCGTGCCCTCGGACGCCTTCGCGATGCTGCCCGGAGTCTTCAGGCCGAGGTCGTTCAGGAACTGGACCCGGGTGTCGTGCGCCGTGTAGAAACCGACCTTGCTCACGTCCCCGGCGTCGACGTGCGTCATGAACATCGCCGACTTCCCCTTCAGCTGCGGGTACTTGGCGACCGTCCGCTTGATGTCGGCGTCAAGCTCTCCGACCAGTTCGTCGCCCTTGTCGGCCAGGCCGATGGCTTTGCTGTTCATCCGGATGACGTCGCGCCACGAAGTCGACCACGGGGCGTCCGGATAGGCCACCACGGGCGCTATCCGGCTCAGCGTGTCGTAGTCCTTCTCGGTCAGCCCGGAGTAGGCGGCCAGGATGACGTCGGGCTTGGTGCCGGCGACCGCTTCGAAGTCGATGCCGTCGGTCTCGTCGAACAGGGTCGGCGTCTTCGCGTCCAGTTGCTTGAGCCGCTTCTCCACCCAGGGCAGGACGCCGTCATCGTCGTCGTCGCCGAAGTCGGCGGAGGCCATGCCGACCGGGACCACACCGAGTGCCAGCGGGACCTCCTGGTTGGCCCAGTTCACGGTGGCGACGCGCTTCGGCTCCTCCTCGACGGTCGTGCTGCCCAGGGCGTGCTTGATCGTGATCGGGAACCCGGCCGAGGAACTCCCCGAATCCCTGCCGTTGTCCTTGCCCTCCTCGTCGGCGGCGGACGAACCGCCACATGCCGCGAGCGTCAGGAGAGCGGCTGCCGTGGCAGACAGCCGTAGGCGATGTGCACGCATGAGTTCGTCACTCCACTTGTCCGGATGCCGGAGGTGCTGGTCCTCGCACGCCGGGGGTCCCGGGAATGCCGTCGTGGAGTGTGCACCGCACCGCGCGATACTTAGGTAAGGCTTACCTTGGCATCCTAAGTAAGTTGCACAGGTGTCGCAATCGGCCTTATGAGACAACCGATATAGCGATCGGGACATGAAGCCCGGCAGACGGGAAGGAAGCATGCCGCGTGGGTGTGCTCGAAGGTGATGCTCAGGACGCTCGGAACGTGCCCGGAGTAAGCCCGGTCGTCCGCCGGAACGCAGCCCCGAACGCACTCGCGGACCGGTAGCCGACCTGCTCCGCCACGGCCTCCACCTCCCAGCCGAGAGCGAGGAGAGCGACAGCGTGCTGAGCCCGGACCGCCGCGACCCAGCGCGCGAAACTGGTGCCGGTCTCCGCGTTGAAGGCGCGCGTGACAGTGCGGGTGCTCACCCCCAGCTCCGCCGCCCAGTCCCCGAGCGTGCGCTGGTCACCCGGATTCTCCCGGAGTGCCGCGGCGACCGGACGCAGGAATGCCGACGTGGGTGCGTGCACGAGCAGTTCGCGGGGCGACGGTTCGACCGCGTCGAGGATCATCGCCTCCGTGGTCGCACGGGAGGCGGGGGACAGCCGCGGCTCACCGAGCCGTTCGAGCAGCAGCCGCAGCAGCGGGGTGATCTCGACGGTCACCGGTACGTCCGAGAGGGACGGCGTCGTGTGGAAACCGAAGAACCCGGCCCGGAACCACGTCCCGGCCACCGCCGAACCGGAGTGCAGCGTGCCGGCGGGCATCCACAGCCCCAGGGAAGGCGTGATCGTCCAGACCCGGGCCCCGACCACGGCGGTGGACGCTCCGCGCTCATTCCAGAGCAGCTCGTGGAAGGCATGGGAGTGCTCGCCCCAGGTGGTGTCGCACGCGACGACCTCGTCATACCCCTGGATGCCGGACGGCATCTCCACCGCACCCGCGGCGACGACCGGCAGAGTACGAACCTCCCTCATCCCGCCCACCCCCGCTCACTCGACCTGCGCGCTCAGCCCGTCGTCCGTCCGGCGCCCCGGCCATCTTCCGATACCGCTGGATCGCTCCCAACGCCGCCCCGCACCGCGTCGTCGGTTCTGCCATGCACGGCCCACTCCCAGCCCTGCGCTGCCCAGCCCTGCGCTGCCCAGCCAATTTCCGGTCACCGAGCACATGCCGGTGGCACCCGGCACTGGCACTGGCACTGGCACTGGCACTCTTGCCCGGATACCGCCGGTGTGTTCTTGTGGTGCCGTTCGCGGGGGAGATGAGAGGGGACATCGATGGCGGGCGGTACCGGGCATCTGCTGGCCATCAGCGACCTCCACATCGGTTACGCCGAGAACCGTGCCCTCGTCGAGCGCATGGAGCCCGAGTCCGCCGACGACTGGCTGCTCGTGGCCGGGGACGTCGCCGAGACCGTCGCCGACATCCGCTGGGCCCTCAAGACGCTGGCGAGCCGTTTCCGCAAGGTCGTCTGGGCCCCGGGGAACCACGAACTGTGGACCCATCCCAAGGACGCCAACACCTTGCGCGGCGCCGCCCGTTACGAACACCTGGTCGAGCTGTGCCGCGACTTGGGCGTGACCACCCCCGAGGACCCCTATCCGGTCTGGGACGGCCCCGGCGGCCCGGTCGCCGTGGCACCGCTGTTCCTGCTGTACGACTACAGCTTCCTGCCGTCCGGCTGCACCACCAAGGACGAGGGACTGGCCTACGCGCACAGCACCGGAGTCGTATGCAGCGACGAGTACCTGCTGCACCCCGACCCCTACCCGAGCCGCGAAGCGTGGTGCCGCGCCAGGGTGGCCGAGACCGAACGCCGGCTCGCCTTGCTCCCCGACGACCTGCCCACCGTCCTCGTCAACCACTACCCGCTGGACCGTCATCCCACGGACGTCCTGTGGTACCCGGAGTTCGCGATGTGGTGCGGCACCCGGCTGACCGCCGACTGGCACCGCCGATTCCGCCCGGCCGCCATGGTCTACGGCCATCTGCACATCCCGCGGACCACCTGGCACGAGGGCGTCCGCTTCGAAGAGGTGTCAGTGGGATATCCCCGCGAGTGGCGCAAGCGGTCGATCCCACCCGGCAGACTGCGCCGCATACTGCCGATGGAGGTCCCGGCCGGTGATCGATGAGCTGCTCCCGGAGTCGGTGGTGGCCGTGGAGTCACGCGGTGACGACGAGGCCGACCACGCCCCCCTGTACCCCGAGGAACTGGCGATCGTGGCGCGGGCGGTGGAAAAGCGCCGCCGCGAGTTCGGCGCGGTGCGTGCCTGTGCCCGCCGTGCCATGGAGAAGCTCGGCGTGCCGCCGCAGCCTGTGCTGCCCGGCGAGCGCGGCGCCCCGTGCTGGCCGGAGGGCCTGGTCGGCAGCATGACCCACTGCGACGGCTACCGCGCCGCCGCCCTGGCCCGCGCCGCCGACCTGGCCTCCCTCGGTATCGACGCCGAACCCCACGCCCCTCTCCCGGACGGCATCCTGCCCTCCGTCTCGCTGCCCGCCGAGCGGGAGCGCCTGACGCAGCTGGCCGTGCGGCAGCCCGCCATCCACTGGGACCGGCTGCTGTTCAGCGCGAAGGAGTCCGTCTACAAGGCGTGGTTTCCTCTGACCGGGAAATGGCTGGACTTCACAGAGGCGGACATCGAGGTCCACGCGGACCCCGGGCCCACGGGACCTACGGCCCCGCACGGCCGCTTCCGCGCCGAGCTGCTCGTCCCCGGACCGCTGGTGGGCGGCCGCCGACTCGGACACTTCGATGGACGGTGGACCGTCGGCCAGGGCCTGGTCGCCACCGCGATAGGTGTTCCACACGCTTGAGCCCGCCCCCCACCCTGCCCCGTACCTCTGTCGCACCGTCAGCCGAAAGTACCTCCCGACGGCGACCAGCACCTGCCACCAGCCTCGCCCCCCCCCGGCAGCTCGCTGAAAGGCTGATGCCGGACGCCACTACTCGGGGTCGGGAGATCGGGTGTGGTGGTCCAGCAAGCGGGTGAGCAGTTGCATGAACTGGTCGCGTTCGGCCGGATTCAGCGGCGCGAGCAGTTCTTCGTGGAGGTCGTCCAGGACCGTGTCGAGGCGGCGCAGGTGACGGCGGCCTCGGGCGGAGATCGTGATGATGTTGCGGCGCCGGTCGCCGGGGTCCGGCGCCCGCTCGACGAGGTCACGCTCGGCCAGTTCGTTGAGCACCCCGACCATGTCGCTGCGGTAGATGCCCGTGCGTCCGCTCAGCGCCGCCTGGCTGCCGGGCCCGTAATCCTGTAGCGAGGCGAGCACGGCGTAGTGCCACTTGCGGGCGTCGACCTGGGCCAGCCCTTCGTTGATCAGCCGGTCCGACCGCATGGTCAGCTGCGACAATTGCCTGCTCGCCCGTCGACGCAGCCTGCCGGGCGTCTTGGGCGGGCCGTCGTCGGGCATGTCCGGGGCTTCGGCTCTGCTCATGGCGCTGAGCCTACCGTTGCGTTAGTGCGACTAACGATGTACGTTCACGCACGCCGAAAACGTTGGTGCGCCAAACGTCAGTTCGGTGAACTCCCAGGAAGGAAGATCCACCATTCCCACCAAGATGTTGCAGATTCCCACCACGGACGGCCAGGCCGACGCCTTCGCCGCCTTCCCCGACCAGGGCGAGCGGCATCCTGGGGTGCTGATGTACGCGGACGCCTTCGGCATCCGGCCCGCGCTGCGGGAGATGGCCCGCGAACTGGCCGGTCACGGGTACTACGTGCTGGTCCCCAACTTCTTCTACCGACAGGGCCAGACCCCGCTGGTCGAACTTCCCGAGCACATCGGAGAAGACGTCCGGCCCGCGATCATCGCCCAGCTGATGCCCTTGATCGAGGCGCACACCACCGAACGCGTCCTGAGCGATGCCGACGCCTACCTCAGGTTCCTCACCGCCCAGCCCGAGGTCGGCGCCGGACCGGTCGCGGTGACCGGCTACTGCATAGGCGGCCTCCTCGCTACGCGCACCGCCGTGGCCCACCCCGGCCAGGTGGCCGCCGTCGCCGCATTCCACGGCCCCGTGGGCGCCGACGGGCCCGAGAGCCTGCACAAGCTCACCGCCCAGGTCCACCTCGGCCACGCCGAAACAGACCTGACGCCCGAGGCCCTCGGCGAGCTCAACCAGGCCCTGGACACGGCAGGCGTCGGCTACACCTCCGAGATCTACCCCGGCACCGTCCACGGCTTCACCATGTCCGACACCGACGCCTTCGACCCCGCCGGGCTGCAACGCCACTGGGACCGCCTGCTCCCCCTCCTCGACCGCACCCTGACCCACAGCTGAAAGCTCCGCGTGCCATCGCCCTCACCGAGGGCCTGACCAGCGCCCGCAAACCGCTCGGCGCCCTGCGCCGCCGCCTCGAACACGCACTGCCCGAACCGCCCCCTCCCCCACCCCCGTCACCAGCGACACCGGAGCCCCAGCCCCGCATCACCGGCATGCGCGAGTGCCGCACCCGCCACACCCAGCCCCGCCTGTTCCGGCCGGAGCCCGGCAGCGGCCGGGACCTGTGCCCCGACTGCCGCACCGCGCACGACCGCACCGCCGCCCACGCTCGGCAGCCCCGGGAGAGCACACCGGCCTCGCCGCGTTCCGCGACGCCCGCAAACGCAAGCGCAAGCGCCTGCACCCGGCCACGTAGCCGGCGGAAGGAGGGTGGGTCGGTGGGTGGGTGGGTGGGTGCGAGAGCGGCCAGGTCCAGCCCGCGCGACGACATCCGTGAGTGTGCGGGCGTCGCCCCACCACGCGCACCATCCGTCAGACGCGCTCGTAGGTGGTGCCGGACTCGTTTCGGCGCAACAGGCCCTCGTCCACGAGGGCACGGCGCAGGCTCACCCAGTCGTCGAACCATTCGCCGCAGATCGCGTTGACCTTGGCCTCGGAGTACGTCACGCCATGCTCGAACGAGTCCTTCACCACGGCCAGAACACGATCGCGTACCTCCGCCTTGCCCGGAATGGACGTGAGCCGACCACGGCGGAAGTAGGAGCCCGCCCCGTCTCCGCTGCTCCGGCCGGAGACCCTGACCTCGGCCTGGACTGCGAGCCGGAACGTGTCGTCGAGCAGCGTGTACGTACGCTTTTCGCTGTCGAAGGCGGCGATCCGGCCCTCCGTCAGCTTCTGAAGCGCCGCGGCAGCGGCCGGTGGGCGGAGCTGGGCCAGTTCGGCGACCTCCGCCACGGAGGCCGCGCCGAGGACGAGGGCCGCGTAGGCGGCGCGCCGGTCGGTCTGGGCGAGGATACCTACCAGGTCGCGGCAGGAGGGCGGATGGTCCTCGGTGGGGGCAGTGTTCATGATGTCCTCTCCGGTTGTCGTTCCGGACGCCGGTCGTCGCGGGAGCCTTTGGCGTCGCTACAAGCGGCTCAATCGGTCCGGCCTCCCACGCGCGGGCCGACCGGTGTGAGAACTCCGAGCCGGTCCTCGATCGCCTGGGCCGCGCCCAGGCACAGGTCCTCGCGGAACGCGCGCCCGACGATCTGTACTCCGGAGGGGAGCCCGCCGACCACCCCGGTCGGTATGGCCACACCGGGTACGCCGACGAAGCTGGTCACGGTGCACAGGCGCATGCCCGACGCGACACGGTCCCGCCCTGGCCTGTCACGCGACTCCAGCCCCGGCTCGACCGGTGGTTCGGTGAAGACCGGGCCGAGCAACAGCGGGTATTCGTCGAGGAATTCGGCCCACGAGCGGCGGATGTTCATCCAGGTGCCCATCAGCGTCATGAACTCTGCCGCGCTTGCGGGCGGGGTCTGCTCCATCGCCATCTCGATATAGCGGTCCCCGCCTTTGCCGAGCAGCTCGCGCACCACCGGCCAGTTCGGGGCGAACTCGGTCACAGCGATCCGGCCGTACGCCTCCAGGGCCTCTTCCATCCGCGGTACGTCCTGTACCTCGCGCACGTCGTATCCGGCGTCGCGGAGCGCGTCGGCCGCGGTCGCGACGGCTTCGCGAATCGTGGGGTGGACGCCGTGCCCGCCAGGGTCCGCCACGACCGCGACCTTCGCGCGTCCGGGGAGCGGTTCGCCGTATGCGGGTACCGGCACGGCGCGTGGGTCTCGCGGATCGGTCCCGGCCAGCACTTCGTAGGCCAGCCGCAGGTCGCCCACGCTCCGGGCCAGCGGGCCGTCGGTGACCAGCATCTGGGACGCCGGGCCGGGGTCGGCCGGGCCGAGTACGCGGTGGTCGGCGGGGAACCGGCCCGTGGACGGCTTCAGCCCGGCCACACCGCAGAACTGGGCCGGGATGCGCACTGACCCGCCAGAGTCGTTGCCGAGCCCGAGCGCCGCCATGCCCGTGGCGACGGCCACCGCGTCGCCCCCGCTGGAGCCGCCCGGGGTCCGGCTGCTGTCCCACGGGTTGAGCGTGTCGCCGAACAGCTCGCTGCGCGTGTGCATCCCCGCCAGGATCAGGGTGGGGATGTTGCCGTGCCCGATGGGGATGGCCCCGGCCGCGCGCAGCCGCGCCACCGGGGGTGCGTCTGCCGGCGCCACCAGATCGCGGAAGCGCTCCGTGCCGAACGTGGTCGGCACGCCTTCGACGGCGGTGCTCTCCTTCACCGTGAAGGGCACGCCCGCGAGCGGTCCCAGCGTTTCACCGGCGGCCCGCCGACGGTCCGTCTGTGCCGCGGCCTCGCGTGCGCGCTCCGCCAGGAGCTGCGTGACCGCGTTCACCTGCGGGTTGACCTCGGCGATGCGATCCAGGTGGCTGTCGACCAGTTCGACAGCTGAGACGGCCGCGCTGCGCACAGCCTCCGCCTGCGCGGCGGCCGGCATCTTCCACAGGGCGTCCTGCATGGCTTTACCTTCCCCATCCACGTACCAATGCGCTTGCATCGGAACCGTACCCTGGAACCGATACGAGCGCATCGCATAAAGTGCACTGCGAAACAGAGCGCTGGGAAACAGGGAGGCGACCAGGCATGCCCAGGCAGGTGGATCACGCGAGCCGACGCCGCCTCATCGCCGAGGCCGTGTGCCGCCTCGCCGATGAACGCGGGCTGGAGGGCGTGACCCTTCGCGACGTCGCCGCCCGCGCGCAGGTGTCGATGGGCGCGGTCCAGCGGTGCTTCCGCACCAAGGAAGAGATGCTCGTGTTCGCTCTCGGGCACATCGGCGAGCGGATCAGCGAGCGCGTACGGGCCCGCCTCGTCAGGAGCCCGGCCCAGTCGGCCGGCACCGCCCTGGGCCACGCGGCCACCGAGATCTCACTGCTCCGGGAAGAGCACCGCGCCGAGGCCAGGGTCTGGCTCGCCTTCCTCGCGCAGGCGGCTGTCAGCAAGCCGCTCGCCAGGACGCTGACGGCTAACTACGCGACCCTGCAGGAGACGTTCACCCGCCTCATCGCGGAAGCCGGCGAGGGGCACGGCGCCGACTGCGCCATGCCCCTCGATCCGCAACGCGAGGCCCGCACCCTCCTCGCCCTCGCGGACGGCCTCACCGCGCACGTCCTCATCGGCCACCTCACCCCGCACGAGGCACACGACGTCCTCCACGCGCACCTGGCCGCCCTCTGGGAGTCGACGTGAAGGGCGGGGTGCGCCCGCACCTCCGCGTCGCCGCCGGATTCCTGCCGGCCGCTGCCGTCGGCCTCCTGCTGACTGTCACAACCGGACGCGGCCCCGAGGCCGGCTGCGGCCAGGGTCACCGCAGCAAGCAGGCTGACGGGGCGCGACGACCCATGACGGGTTCCACTCTGTGGACGGGACACCCTGGACGTCTTCTGGGACGGCGAGGCCCAGCCCCTTCCTCTACGCCCTGCCGCGCAGCGGACACCGCGCCTCGTTGACCGGCGAACCCGGTCGACCGACCGGCTGAGTGCGCTCTGACGCCGCCTCCATGGAATGGCATATGCCATCCGACGGTTCGGATTCCACCCCGCTCTTCGTCGTGGAATCGTGGCCCTCCCACTCCAACAACCCGACGAGAGGCCGCAGATGACGGAGCAGTCCGAGGCAGACAGCGTTGTTGACACCTCGGTGCCGCATTCGGCACGGATCTGGAACTACTGGCTCGGAGGCAAGGACAACTACAGGGTCGACCGCGAGGCCGGGGACGAATACGCGAAGCTCTACCCGGACATCGTCTTCATGGCGCAGGCGGCTCGGGGCTTCCTGAGCAGGGGTGTTCACCATCTGGCCGCCGAAGTGGGTATCCGTCAGTTCCTGGACATCGGCACCGGCCTGCCCGCTGCCGAGAACACCCACGAGGTCGCGCTGCGCGCGGCGCCGGAGTGCCGCGTCCTCTATGTCGACAACGACCCGCTGGTGCTGACGCATGCCCGTGCAATCCTCACGGGCCCTGTCAGTGATCGCGTCGGCTACATCGACGCCGATGTGCACCGGCCGGAGTCCATCCTGGAGGCGGCGCGCGAGCGGCTCGACTTCGATCAGCCCATCGCCCTGATGCTGATGGGCATCCTGGGCCACGTCGACAGCTACGAGGAGGCCCGCTCGATCGTCGCACGGCTGCTGGAGCCCCTGCCCGCGGGCAGTCACCTGGTGCTGTACGAGAGCACCGACGGCGACGAGCAGCTGCAAGCCGCCCAGCAGGGGTACGACGACGGCGGATCTGTGCCCTACCGCCTGCGCGACCTGGATCAGGTCCGCGGCTACTTCGACGGCCTGGACCTCCTCGAACCGGGTATCGCCTCCTGCTCCCACTGGCGCGTGTCCAGCCCTCCCGAGAGGGAGGCCATGACGTTCGGCGGCATCGGGCGCAAGCCCTGAACCTCCGGTAGCGCCCTCGTGCGCGGGGTGCGGTGACGGCGTCCCCGATCGCCCTGCGCACGTCGGTCAGGCGGTCCGCTCAATCCTGTCTGCGGGGCTGTGCGTGCTGCAGGGCTGGAGGGGTACTGCGGGGGCACGGTGAGCTGTTGTCAGCTCACACCGCAAGCGGAGGGAACTCCCATCATGGGACACAGCGGAAATGTGATCGCAGAACTCACCACCGACCATCGCGAGGTCGACGAGCTGTTCGAGAAGATCGAGGCCCAGCCGGTCGGTGACAAGCGGCGCCGGAAACTGGTCGACGAGCTGACCATCGAGCTGGTACGGCACTCGGTCGCCGAGGAGCAGCACCTGTACCCGGCGGTGCGCGAGCACGTCGCGGGCGGGGACGAGATCGCGGACAGGGAACTCTCCGAGCACGCCACGGTGGAGCAGCTCCTCAAGGAGGTGGAAGGACTCGACGCGGGGGATCCGCAGTTCAACCATCTGGTGGCAAAGCTGAAGGTCGATGTGAGCAAGCATCTGCGCGACGAGGAGAACCAGCTCTTCCCCCTGCTGGCCGCAGCCTGCACCCCCGAAGCGCTGGACGAGCTGGGCGACAAGATCCGCACCGCGAAGAAGACCGCCCCCACCCGCCCCCACCCCTCCGCGCCGGACACCCCGCCGGGCAACAAGCTCCTGACCCCCGGAATGGGACTGGTGGACCGCGCCCGCGACCTGGTGTCCGGCCGCGGTAAGGGCTGACACCAGCCATCGCGCAGCACCGGAAGCGGCCCGAGATGGTCATTGGGCCGGATGGCGGGCCTGCGCACGCGTGAGTGCCGCGGAGAGGGGACCCTGCGACTGAGGCACCTTCCAGCGGAGTCCAGGAGCAGGAGCGGAGACGGGCGATGGCCACCACGAGGGGCGAGGTGCGGGCGAGCCTCTCACGGCCCAGGAGTATCCGGTTGCCGGGCATCGTGCTCGGTGTGGGGATGGGCGGGTTCGTCGACGGCATCCTGCTGCACCAGCTGCTTCAGTGGCACCACATGCTCTCCAGCACTGACCAGGACCACATCGGGGTGAAGTACTACAACGCCCACACGGTCTCCGGCCTGGAGATGAACACTCTGTGGGACGGAATCTTCCACACCGTCTGCTGGCTCTCGGTCCTGCTCGGGCTGGCCATCCTGTACTCGCGGGTCAGCCACAACCGGCGGCGGCTGTGGACCTCACGGGTGCTGTGGGGCTGGATGTTCGTCGGCTGGGGCGTGTTCAACCTCGTCGAAGGCGTCCTGGACCACCACATCCTCGGTATCCACCACGTCTACGCCGGAGACGGCCAGATCTGGTGGGACCTCGGCTTCCTCGTCCTGGGGGCCTTGCTGGCCGCCGGCGGCTTCCTGCTCCAGCGCAGCGGCCAGCCGTTCGATCCGCATGCCCCGGCTGGACGGAGTGAGGGCCGGCGCGTCTGATGGGCCATGACATGCCCGCGCACGGGCACGAAGCGGGCAGCAGCATCGTGGAGACGCTGCTGCCCGCGCTCGTCCTGCCGGCGGCCGCCGGCGCCTACCTGCTGCTCGTCCGCCGTGCGTGCCGCCGCAACCCGGCTCTGGGCTGGAGCCGGTGGCGGACGACCGGCTTCCTGACCGGAACCGTCCTGCTCGGGGTGGCACTGCTGCCTCCCGTGGCCCCTTTCGCGCATGAGGACTTTCGCGGCCACATGGCCCAGCACATGCTCATCGGCATGTACGCGCCGCTCGCGCTCGTCCTCGCGGCCCCCGTCACCCTCCTGCTGCGCACGTTGCCCGCGGCCGGGGGACGGCAGCTGACCGCCGTGCTGCACAGTCCACCCGTCCACGTGCTCGCCCACCCCGTGGTCGCGCTGGTGCTGTCGACGGGCAGTCTCGTGCTGCTCTACTTCACCCCCCTGTACAACGCGACCATGGGCAGTCCGGCAGCACACTGGCTGCTCCACGCGCACTTCCTGCTGTCCGGGTGCTTGTTCGCCTACGTCATCGGCGGCCCCGACCCCGCCCCCGCCCGGCCGGGCGTGCCCGCCCGGCTGGTCTGTCTCGGGGTGGCGATCGCGGCACACGCGGTGATCTCCCAGTTGATGTACGGCGGCTTCTGGGTCGATATCCACGCACCGGTCTACCAGGTCCAGGCAGGCGCTGAGGTCATGTACTACGGCGGCGACATCGCCGAGCTGCTGCTGGCCGCCGCCCTGGTCGCCACCTGGCGCCCCGACCCCCGTCGCCCGCGCGCTGGTGTCGGATCAGGCGCGCGGCGTCAGCCGCACCGTCACGATCTGGAACGGGCGCAGGACGAGCGGAACGCCGTCGGCGGTGACGGGCAGGTCGGGTCCGTCGGCCAAGGGCCGTTCGAGCAGGTCGGTCATGGTGGCGGTGGTCAGGGGGAATCCGGCGCGCAGGATCGTCGTGGCGCGCCCGCCGAGCGACTCGTAAAGACGCACGATCACGTCTCCTGAGCAGTCGTCCGCGAGTTTGACCGCCTCGATCACGACACCGCTGTTGTCGACCTCGGCCAGTGGGGCGACGACGGCTGTGCCGGCGACGGTACGTTCGGCAAGGTTGAAACGGTAGCCCTCGCGGACGGCGTCGCCGATGTCCGCGCCGATCACCAGGCCGTAGCGCAACCGGTGTTCGCCCTGGTCGGTCTCCGGGTCAGGGAAGAGCGGGGCGCGCAGGAGCGAGAGCCTGGCGGTGGTCGTCGTTCCCCCGTCGGGGCGGACGTCGTGGGTGACGTCGTGGCCGTAGGTGGAGTCGTTGACCAGCGCCGCCCCCCAGCCTGGCTCCGCGAGGTGCAGGAAGCGGTGGGCGCAGATCTCGAAGCGGGCCGCGTCCCAGCTGGTGTTGGAGTGGGTGGGCCGCTGGACGTGGCCGAAGGGGATCTCGCTGGTGGAATTGCCGGCCCGGAGGTCGAAGGGGAACGCGGCCTTGAGGATCTTCTCGCGCTCGCGCCAGTCGAGGGTGGTGTCGATGTCGAGCCGGCGGGCGCCTTCTCGCAGGGTCAGCAGTTGCCGGATGCGCGACCGGTTGACGCTCCATACGACCTCGATGCCCTCGTCGTGGGCCGTGACCTGGTCGGCTTGGGTGAGGTCCTGCACGGTGTTGCGGTAGAACGCGTCGACGTCCCAGGCGTCCCACTGGTTGGGGAAGTCCTGGTGGAGCTGGAGCAGGTTGCCCACCGCCCCGGGGGCGAGCGCTTCGCGTCCGGCTGCCAGGTCGTAGGCGGAGGTGATCAGTCCACGGGTGTCGACCGTGATCCGCACCAGACCGTTGTCCAGGACGAGGCTGCCGTTGTGGCCTGGTCGTACGGGCGCCGTCCGCAGTGGTGTGGTGCGGGGTGCGGCGGCGAGTGCGGGCACCCCGTCGCGGCTGTGCGGGGCGGCGTTGAAGACGACGCCGCCGCCATCGGCGTCTGCCGGTCCGGCCAGGGCACGCTGGGCGGTGTCGATGAGGGTGTTCAGTTCGCGGGCGACTTCCTTGTGTGCGTTCTCCGTTTCCCGGTGCACCCAGGCGATGGAGGAGCCGGGCAGGATGTCGTGGAACTGGTGCAGCAGGACGGTCTTCCATATCCGGTCGAGCGCGGCGTACGGATATGCCTCACCGGTCCGCAGCGCGGCCGTGGCCGACCACAGTTCTGCCTCCCGCAGCAGGTGTTCGCTGCGTCGGTTGCCCTGTTTGGTGGCAAGCTGGCTGGTGAGTGTGCCCCGGTGGAGTTCCAGGTAGAGCTCGCCGACCCAGACCGGCGCATCGGGGTATTCCTCGTGGGCCTTGGTGAAGAAGTCTGCGGGCCCCTCCATCTCGACCTTCGCGGAGCCCTCCAGGTTCGCGAGCCGGCCGGCGCGCGCCAGCATCTCGCGAGTGGGGCCGCCCCCGCCGTCGCCGTAGCCGAACGGCACCAGGGAGCGGTTGGCAGCCCCCTTGTCGCGGAAGTTGCGTTCGGTGTGGCCGATGTCGGCACCGGAGAGGTCGCCGTTGTAGGAATCGACGGGCGGAAAGTGGCTGAAGACACGGGAGCCGTCGATGCCCTCCCACCAGAAGGTGTGGTGCGGGAACGCGTTCGTGGTGTTCCAGGAGATCTTCTGCGTCAGGAACCAGTCGATGCCGGCGAGCTTCATGAGCTGGGGCAGCGCGGCGTTGTAGCCGAAGGTGTCGGGCAGCCACATGTCGCGCGTCTCCACGCCGAACTCCTCCAGGTAGAACCGCTTGCCGTGGACGAACTGGCGGACCAGGGACTCGCCGCCCGAGAGGTTGGTGTCGGGCTCGACCCAGAGACTGCCGGTCGGCAGGAACTGCCCGGTCGCCACCTTCTGCAGCACCCGGGCGTACACCTCGGGGCGCTGCTCCTTGAGCCAGGCCAGTTGCTGGGCCTGTGACATGACGAAACGGAAGTCGGGGTGGTCGTCCATCAGCGCGGTCACGTTCGAGACGGTGCGGGCCGCTTTGCGGACTGTTTCGCGTACCGGCCACAGCCAGGCTGTGTCGATGTGGGCGTGGCCGATGGCCGAGATGCGGTGGGCGCCCGCGTGCGCCGGTGCGGAGAGCGCAGGGGCCAGCAGCGTCCTGGCCTGTCCGGCGGTGCCGCCGATGTCCTGGAGGTCGATCGCGTCGAGGGCTGTGCTCACCGCGTACCGGATCTGGCTGCGGCGGGTGGAGTCCTCGGGCAGTTGGTGCATGAGCCCGGACAGGACGTCGAGGTCCTGGACGAGCTCCCAGACGGTCTCGTCGAAGACGGCGAGATCCATGCGGGTCAGCCGGTACAGCGGTTCACCGACAGGCCCGGTGTGCCCCTCGGCGCGCAGCCAGGGGGCGACGTCACCGGCGCGCGTGGGGACGAAGGGGTCGCCCGCGGTGTCGGAGTCGAAGATCAGGGGGTTGGCGGCGGCCTCGATGTGGAACTCGAAGTCCTC
The DNA here is from genome assembly GCF_025165795.1 of Streptomyces gossypii. GTDB lineage: Bacteria > Actinomycetota > Actinomycetes > Streptomycetales > Streptomycetaceae > Streptomyces > Streptomyces gossypii. Next base: position 208,447 of record NZ_JAJAGO010000005.1, on the reverse strand, counting down.
ACCGCCCTCTGCCCGTTCGGCTATGAGGAGCCAGGTGTTGCGCGGGTTGAGGGCCTTCACGGGGGTGCCGTCGGCGCGGTACACGAGTCCTTCGGCGGAGAAACCGGGCTGGGTGGCGCCGAAGCCGAGGTCGAGCACCGCTTCGACCCGCTCCCCCGCCCAGTCGGTGGGGACGGTGCCACGGATCCTGAACCAGCTGGTCGACCAGGCCGGGCCCCAGTACTCGCCGGTGCTGACCGGCTTGTAGGGTCCGGCGATTCCCTCGCTCACGGGGGCGGGTTCGCCAAAGACGTGGTGGACGCTCACCTCGAGCGGGAGGCTTCGGACGTGGACTGCGGGCCTGAGACGCTGGTCGAGTACCCGGGCGAGCCGGCGTTCGGTCAGCGTGCGGTCGTCGTGCATGGAGACTCCAACGAAAATTGCGCGCGTGCAGCGCAGGTCCGTCCGCTGCCCGTCGCGGGCAGCGGTGTCCCGCAAACGGGCGGGCGGACGGTGCAAGGCTTACGGTCGGTCTATCCCGTACCGGATGACTTCGGTGGGGACCACGGAGCGTCGTGCGGGCAGTGGGGTGTGGGGGCCTGCGTTTATGCGGTCGATGAGCATCTGGCCGGCCCTGCGTCCGATCTCGTCGGCGTCGTAGGACGCGATCGTCAGCGGGAGCCCGAGGACGTCCGCGAGGTCGAAGTCGTCGAAACCGGCCAGGGCCACCGGGACTTCGAGGGTGCGGACGGCCCGGATGGCGCCCTGGGTCAGACGGTTGTTGGTGCAGAAGAGGGCGGTGGGGGCGTCAGGCTCCCTCAGCAGGGCGACGGCGGCGCGCTCGGCCATGGCCACGTCGGCCAGTCCGCGGCGGATGTGGCGTTCGTCCGGCTCCAGGCCGGCTGCCTCATGGGCGGCCCAGTAGCCGCGGAAGCGTTCGGCACCGGTGTAGAGCGCGGGCGGGTTCCCCAGGAACCCGATCCGCCGGTGTCCGTCCTCGATCAGCCGGCCGGTGGCCGCTTCGGCTCCGCCGAAGTCGTCCACCAGTACGCAGTCGGCGTCCATTCCCGCCGGCGGCCGGGAGGCGAGGACGATCGGCATGCCGCGCAGCGCGGCCGGTGCCAGGTGACGGTGGCTGCCGCCCGCCGGAACCACGATCATCCCGTCGACCTGACGGGCTGCCAGGTCCTCCACGAGCCCTCGCTCCCGGTCGACCTGTTCGGCGGTGTTGCCGAGCAGGACTCGCAGACCGTGTTCGTAGGCCACCTCCTGGACGCCGAGCGCCAGTCGCGAGTAGAAGGGGTTGGCCAGGTTGGTGACGACGAGACCGATCATCCCGCTGCCGCCGACCCGTAGACGGCGAGCGGTTTCGTTGCGCCGGTAGCCGAGCGCGTCGACGGCGTTCAACACCCGCTCCCGGGTGGCTTCGGTGACCCTGGGGTCGTCCTTCAGCACCCGGGAGACGGTCATCGCGCTGACCTTGGCACGGGCGGCGACGTCACGCATCGTCGGCGCGGCGGCGTCACTCGGTCGGTGCTGCGCCACGGCCGGTCCTTCCTTCGTACCGTCAGGGGGCCTGTGCCGTCGGGGAGCTGCCGGAGTCGCAGGCGCCGTCATTGTAGAGAGTGCCCGGCCTGTGGCGCCGTCCGCCCCGGCAGACGGATCCGGCGGCTCCCTGGCGCGCGGCGGCACTGTCTCCTCACTGGTGAGCCGAGCGGCAGGCGTCGAAGGGTGCGGGTTCGGCCGCCAGGGGGTCGGGCTCCGGCGGGCCGCACCCCGTCCGACGCCTCAGGGCCCAGTGGGCGGCACCGATCAGGGGTGCGTCGTCGGGCCGTCGGGCGGCACGCAGGTCCATCGCGGCGACGCGTGCATCCGCTCCCGGTCCGGCGGCCTCGGCCCCGGTGGTGAGTCCGGAGCGCAGCGCGGGGCCGATGAGGTCCCAGGACGCGGCCATGGAGCCGCCGACGACCATCACGTCCGGCCGGAACACGGCGCACCAGGGTGCCAGGGCACGCCCCAGCGTGGTGAAACACCCGCTGATCGCCGCCGCGGCGTGCCGGTCTGCTCCGCGGGCCAGCGCGGCGATGGCGCTGACGTCCGGGCCTTCGGTCCGCCCGTCCAGACCTGCGGTCCGGGCGTACCGCGCGCGGATCGCCCGCCGCGAGATCACCTCCTCCAGCGGCAGTCCGTCGACGGTGATGCGGTGGGCCCGGCCTCCGGGCGGCACGGTGGGGCCTTCCGTGACGGGGCGTCCGTCGTGCAGGAAGGAGGATCCGACGCCGGTGCCGAGCGTGACGCACAAGGACCGGTTCCGCCGTACCGCCGCCCCGCTGTGGTGCTCCCCGATGGCGAAGGCGTCCGCGTCGTTGAGGAAGCTGATGGCGCGCGGGTGCGGCAGCCGATCACGCAGTCCCGCCCCGACGTCGATATCGTGCAGCGACTCGAACTTGCCGATGCCCCGGAATCTGCCGATGCCGGCCGCGTAGTCGAACGGTCCCGGTACGGCGACGCCCCAGCGCGCTCGGTCGGGTGCTGCGATGTGCCGGGCGGCCGCGGCGAAGGAGTCGAGGATCTCCGCGGCGCCGGCATCGGCGGACACCGGCCTGCGGACGACGGAATCGGCGACCGGCAGGCCGGTCGTCATGTCCACCAGGGCGGCGGTGACGTGGGTGCCCCCGACTTCCAGTACGGGCACCCGCGTCATGACGGTGCCACCAGGGACTTGACGACCTGCACGGGCCGTGCGCCGACGGGGTGGAGGCGATAGCTGCCCACGGCCGCCGGCACGGTGAGGGTTTCGGCGAACGCCAGGTCGTGGCATCGGCCGTCGGCGGTCTCCACCACCACGCCGTCACCGGCGGCGACGTTGAGGATGTGGAAACGGCCCTCGGTGTCGTCGTCGGCCGGCCCCGTTCCGTCGAGCACGAAACGGTGGACCACGTAGAACATCTCGGGCAGCGCGCCGAGGACCTCCTCGCGCCAGCCCGCGCCCTCGCGCAGGAGGCGCGGCTGCTGGACGAGATCCTCGATGACCTCGCTGCCGCGCCGGCCGGTGTCGAGGTTGGCGAAGGCGTGACGGTGAGACAGCGGCCGGGGCACCCCGGAGGCGGAGCGGCGCAGCCAGTCGTAGAAACGCAGGGAGTAGAGGTAGGGCGTGGCGCTGATCTCCAGCACGAGGTTGCCCGCACCGGAGATGTGCGGCGTGCCGGCCGGGATCATGAACAGCTGGCCGGGGTCGGCGGGGAACGTCTGGACGTGATCCTCGACGCGCAGCGGTGTGCCGTGCGTCGCCGACGCCTCCACTTCCTTGCGCAGGACGTCCACGTCGGTACTCTGCCGCAGCCCGAGGAAGACCAGGGCTCCGGGGTCGCTCGCCGTGACGTAGTAGGTCTCGTGCTGGGTGTAGGACCAGCCGAAGTTCTCCCGCATGTACTGCTCCTGCGGGTGGCAGTGCAGGGAGAGGTTGCCGCCCCCGACGGTGTCGAGGTAGTCGAAGCGGATGGGGAACGAGGTGCCGTAGCGCTGGTGCACGTCCGCGCCGAGGAACCGTTCGGGGTGCAGGACGCACAGGAGCTGGAAGGGCAGTTCCACCAGTGCCCCGGTGTCCTGGCCGACGAGGACGCCCGCTTCGGGGGCGATCAGCTCGTAGCCGAGGGCGGTGTTGCCGTTGTCGGGCTCGAAGCCGAGCTTCTCGGCGGCCCACTGGCCGCCCCAGGGGGTGGAGTTGAAGTAGGGGCGGGTGCGCACGGGCTGCTGGGCGAGGCCGGCGAGGGTGGCTCGGACCGCCTCGCCGTCCAGGGAGGCGGGGGCCTGCGGTTCCTGTACGTCGATCCACCGGTCGATCCTGGGCGCGAGCGCATCACGGTGGCGGTCGGTGACGGGCCAGTCGGTGTAGAAGAGGCTGCGCAGTTCGCCAGGTACGTCCACGCGCCCGAGGTTGACGCCCACGGGCAGCGTCTGGGAGGCGACAGCGCTCTCGGCGTACCGCTTGGGCAGGTCCGCCCACCAGATCAGATCGGGCGAGCAGAGGGCGGCGCCGGGGCCGAAGACCAGCAGGACGCCACTCGTGGGACGCTCGACGGACAGTCGGCCGTCGAAGAGGTCGGCCATCTCGAACTCGGCGAGCGGCAGGAAGAACGCGTCGGTGTCGGCATCAGGGACGCACAACCGCTCGACGGCTGCCGGTGACCAGCGCTCACGCACATCGAGGACGGCGGCCTCGACGGACTGTTCCCGCAGGGCTGTGGCGATTCCCCGGGCGGCCTCGTTCCAGTCCAGGGCCGCCGGCCCGTCCAGGGCGAGCACGGCCGGCCGGGCGGGCAGGGTCGCGACTGCGTCCTTCCACCCGGTGACCACGGTGCCGGCGGCCGGGTAGCGGGGGTTGCGTTCGTAAGGACGGGGCTCTGAGTGCACGGGTACTCCTGAGGAGGCGAGTGGGGGCGACCGCAGGAATGGTATCGATAACCAAGGAGCCGAACAAGGTGAAGACTTATCTGTGAGACATAACCACAGCTAGAGAGGGTTCCTCGGTGGATTCTCGTCTCAGAGTCTTGTTTCAGCCCCATGGTGTCGTTAACATCCTGGCAATCCGAACCGCCAATGCCGTGCGGTGCGGCGAGATCTCTCGGAGGGGGCCATGCCCCCTCACCCGCCACACCCCAGAGCCAGGGATCCCTGCCCGGGATCCAAAGGGAAGGGAACCCATGAGATCAAACGGCGGGGCGACACAATGGTCGTCCCACCCGCTTGGCCGCCGCAGCGTCCTGGCGGGCATCGGAGCGGGCGGTGCGGCCGCGCTGGCCGGCTGCGCCCGCGGCGACAGCACCGCGGTGAAGCCGGGCACCACCTCGCTCGCCAACGACAACGCCACCTGGGACCAGGGCTACGTAGCGGCCGGGCGGGAGCTGAAGAAGCTCACCGGCTACGCGCTGCGTCCGCTGTCCAACCCGAACCCCACGTCGTACAAGCAGGTCACGCAGATCTCGCTGCAGACGACCAAGGCCACCGACATGATCAAGTGGGCCTCGGGGTATCTCCTCAAGTCGCTGGCCCGCACCGGAGAGCTCAGCGACCTCTCCTCCCTATGGGCTGACTACGAACGCAGGGGCTGGGTCACCTCCCAGGCCCGTGAAGCGATGTCCTACCGCGGCTCCGTGTACGGGATGCCGCTCTACGAGTCGTACTACGTGCTCTTCTACAACACGGCCCTCTTCCGCAAGCACGGCCTGCGGGCGCCCGGCACCTGGGAGGAGCTGCTGCACAACGCCGAGGTGCTGAAGAAGGCGGACATCGTCCCGTTCGTTGCCACGCAGAGCGGCAACTGGCCCGCCTACGAGTGGTTCCAGGAGCTCGTCAGCAAGGTGGACCCGCAGTTCTACGCGGAGTTGATCAGCGGGAAGGCGCATTACACCGACCCCCAGGCGAAGCAGGCTCTGCAGATCTGGCAGGACTTCATGCGCAAGGGCTGGATGACGCCGGCGGACTTCGACCAGAACAACGGTCCTGCCGCGCTGAAGGCCGGGCAGGTCGGCATGTTCCTGCACGGTTCCTGGCAGTCGCAGGGGATCGCTGCCACCGGGATGAAGCCGGGCGTCGACTTCGACGCCTTCGTCATGCCTCCCGTGGAGTCCTCCACCCGCCGCTCTGTCATCACCGAGTCGGGTGTGCTCGCCGTCCCGCGCAAGGCCGTCTCGCACGAGGCGGCGATGGCCAACGCGGCCAACTGGCTCGACCCGAAGGTCCAGAAGGTGTGGACCGACTTCCTCCAGGATGCCTCGGCCAATCCGCGCTCCCGGCCCGGCAACCCGGTGATGGCCGGTCTCAAGGACCGTGCGCAGCGGGAGCGCTGGACGCTGCTGCCGCGCTACGGCGAGTCGGGCCCGCCCAACCTCATCCAGGGAAACACCGACGACTTGGGGAGCTTCATGACCGGGTCCTCCTCCGCCGAGGGCACGCTGCGCAGCATGGCGGGCCGGGCGGCCGAGGAGTGGGCCGCGTGGGAGAGGGACGAGGCATGAGTTCTTCCCTCGACCAGCGCAAACCACCGCTCCCCGGCCCGCGCACCTCGTCCAAGCCGGGCCCCGCGGACTCCCCTCCCCCGCGCCGGTCCGCCCGGCGGCTACGGGACAGGCTGGCCGGGGCCGGATTTCTGGCTCCCGCCGTGCTCCTGGTCAGCACACTGCTGCTGCTCCCGTTCGCCACGACCGTCTACCGGAGCTTCTTCGACGACCGGCGCGTCTCGGGCTTCGCCGGTCTCGACAACTACGCCCTCTTCCTCAACGACCCGGTGCTGACCCGCTCGATCCAGAACACCCTGATGTGGGTGGTCGGCACGGTCGTACTGCCGCTCCTGCTGGGTCTGGCCATCGCCGTGCTCACACACGGCGGCGGGTGGTCCCGTGCGGCCCGGCTGGTCGTCGTCCTTCCCTACGCTCTGTCCGGATCGGCCGTCGCGGTGGTGTGGAACTTCGTCCTCACCACCGACGGCGCCGCGAACCAGGCGCTCAGGGCGTTCGGCATGGATGCGTTCGCCCAGGGGTGGCTGCTGGAGTGGCCGGGCAACACGCTGGTCATGATCCTCGCCAACACGTGGCAGTCGGCGGGCGTCGCGGTGATCCTCTTCCTGGTCGGTCTCCAGACCATTCCGCCCGAAACCCTCGAGGCCGCCTCCCTGGACGGTGCGTCGGGCTGGCGGAGGTTCTGGTTCGTCGTGCTGCCCCAGCTGCGGACCGTCTCGGTGATCGTCGTCGGCATCAGCCTGGTCAACGGGCTCAAGTCCTTCGACCTGATCTGGGTGCTCACGCAGGGCGGGCCCGGACGGGAGTCCGAGACGCTCGCGGTCTCGATGTACCAGGAGACATTCCTCGCCCTGCACCCCGGAGCGGGCGCGGCCGTCGCGGTCGTACTCACCACGATCGTGCTGTTCACCTCGTGGCTGTATCTGCGGCGTCAGCTGACCCCGAAAGGCAACTGATCATGCCCACCATCCCCGGCACGCCGAGGCGTGCCCCGCGAACGCGGCCCACGCCCGGCCGCATCCTGCGCAACACCACCCTGGTGGTCATCTCCTTGGTCTGGGCACTGCCCACCTGGCTGCTGCTGGTCAACGCCATGGTGCCGGCCGCCGACTACGGCGGTGCGCCCCACTGGTGGCCGCAGGGCTTCGGTCTCTTCGACAACATGTCGCAAGCCTGGACGAAGGCGGATCTCGGCCCCTCCATGGGCAACAGCCTGCTCTACGCCGTCACCAGCGCCGCCGCCGCCATCGTGGTGGCCACCACCGCCGCGTTCGCGACCGTCATCATGCCGGTCAAGCACAAGACGCTGTGGTTCTGGCTGATCTACTCGGGAACCCTGCTGCCGCTCCAGGTCTTCCTGCGCCCCCTGTTCCTCGCCTACGCCGACACCGGGCTCTACGACGCCCAGTTCGGGCTGTTCCTGGTGTACGTGGCCATCGCCATCCCGTTCGCCTACTTCATCATGCGCAACTTCGCGCTGACGCTGGCACCGGAGATCATCGAGGCCGCCCGGATGGACGGTGCGTCCTGGTGGCGGGTCTTCTGGCAGATCCACGTGCCGCTGTCCAGGTCCGCCATGGTGGCCGCCTTCGTCTTCCAGTTCGTCGCCGTCTGGAACGACCTGCTGTTCGGCATCACGCTGTCCACCAGCAAGAACATCCGCCCGGTCATGGCCGCGCTGGCCGAACTCCAGGGCAACTACTCCAACGTGGGGCCGCCGGTGGTCCTCGGCGGCGCGCTGCTGGTCTCGCTGCCGACAGTCGTCCTCTTCTTCTCCGCACAGCGCTTCTTCGTCAGCAGCCTCAAGCTGCACGGCTGAGCAGCATCCCCGACGCCCCTCACCGTTCCACCTTCCCGAAAGGCAGACCATGGTGAAGACACCTGTACGCGCCACGCTGGCCCTCGCCGTCCTCTCCGGAGCGCTGTTGGCGAGTCCCTCCGCCGCAGCCGACAGCGACCGGCAGACCTCGCCCTCCACCTGGGCCCACCGCGCCGAGGTCACCTACGACTCGTTGCAGCAGCACCTCTACCAGGGCCCGCAGGAGCACGGCCTGTACCTGGAGAAGACGCCGCGCAAGGAGGGGGAGAACCCCCACTCGTACCTCTGGCCGCTGCGTGAGGTGGCCGCCGCCACCGTCGACATGACCGAACTGCCGCGCGGCGGTGCGCGCTACAAGCGCGATGCCGCCGAGCGCTTCACGACACTGCGGCTGTACTTCAACCCCCGCGACGGCAGGTCCGGATACGACTCCTACCTGCCCGCCCCGCTCGGTCAGGGCGGCGACGTCTTCTACGACGACAACGCCGTCGTCGGACTCTCCTTCCTCGACCAGTACCGGGCGACCGGCAAGAAGCTGTACCTGGACCGGGCGCTGGAAACCTATGCGGTCGTCAGCCGGGGCTGGGACGAGGACCCCGCCAAGCCGTGCCCCGGAGGCATGCACTGGGTCGACTCGCCGGACAACACCATGCGTGCGGCCAACGTCACGGGACTGTCCGCCCAGCTGGCCGCCGAGCTCTACGCCATCGACCACGACGAACAGTTCCTCGCGAGTGCGAAGAAGTGGTACGAGTGGAACTGGTCGTGCCTGCGGCAGTCCCCCGGCCTGTACAACAACAGCCGCGACGACGACGGCACGGTGAACACCACCCTGTGGTCGTACAACTCCGGCGCGATGATCGGCACCGCGACCACGCTCTACCGCGCGACCGGGAACCAGAGCTACCTCGACCGTGCCGTCGAGGACGCGAAGGGCTCGCTCACGTACTGGAAGCAGGGCGACCGGCTGCACGACCAGCCGGCGATCTTCAACGCCTTCTACTTCGACAACCTCCGCATCCTGAACGAGGTGCGGCCCGACCGCGCCTACCGAAAGACAGCCGCCACCTACGCCGAGCAGACCTGGAAGGACAACCGGACACCGTCCGACGGACTGTTCCGCTTCCAGCCCTCCGGCGGCGGCGACCACGACCCGGCCGCGCAGTCCGAGACACTCGAACAGTCCGCGATGGTACAGATCTTCGCCGGTCTCGCCACCGACCGTTCCTGAGCCTCCCCCACCCACGCCCCGAGCAGCACGTCCCGGCACCGCACACGAGTGGAGACCTCTCCCATGCCCCGCCCCGCACTTGCCCGTCCCTCCTGGTGGGACTCGAACATGGCCCGAGACATCCTGCGCGAGCGCGCGGTGTCCGCCGAGGGGGTCCTCGGCGGACACCGGGTCAGGCTCTCCTGCGAGCCGCTGCTGCGCCACGACGGCGCGGGGGGCCTGCTCCAGTCCGTCCGCGTGAAGGTGGGCCGACCGGTCACCCGTGCCCGCGTCACCACCGTCACCGGGGGTGCGCTGCGCTGCGACGTCCTGCCGGGGCCGGGCGGAGACACCCGGCTGCTCGTTCCGGAGGTGGACGCTCCCACACCGGTCCTCGTCGAGCTGCCTGAGCTTGCCGCCGGAGAAAGCACCGAGGTACTGCTGACCCCGCAGCGGCACTGGACGCTGCACCTGGTCCAGCACGCCCACCTGGATATCGGCTACACCGACCCGCAGAGCACCGTGCTCGCCGAAGGGCGCAAGTACCTCGATTCCCTGCTCGAACTGTGCCGCACCACGGACGACTGGCCGGACGAGTCGAAGTTCCGCTGGGCGGTCGAGGGATTCTTCAGTTACGAGAACTGGTCGCAGAACCGGCCGCCGCGGCTGGTCGCGGAATTCCTGGACCGCGTGCGCGAAGGACGCATCGAACTGGCCGCGATGCCCTTCAACCTCCACACCGAGACCTGCTCCACGGACGAGCTGCACGAACTGCTGCGTCCCGTACGGGAATTGCGGGAGCGGGAAGGCATCGACATCACCACGGCCATGCAGACGGACGTGCCGGGCCAGGTCGTCGGGCTGCCCGACGTCCTCGCCGGCAGCGGGATCCGCTACCTGTCGGTCGCCCACAACTGGGCGGGGCGCGCGGTGCCGCACCACGTCGGCGGCCAGGACCTGCCGCGCCTGTTCCGCTGGCGGGTGCCGAGCGGGCGCGAAGTGCTGGTATGGCGTACCGACACCCCGCACGGCCTCGCCTACATGGAGGGGTCGATCATCGGTTTCGACGAATCCTTCGACCGGGTCGACGACCTGCTGCCGAACTACCTCTCGGCACTGACGAACCACCAGTACCCGCACGAGGGGCGGGGCATCCCCGGGTTTCCCATCCTGGACGAGGAGTTCAAGGGCGACCCGTACCCGTGGGACTTCCTGCACCTGCGGGTCCTGGGCAAGTTCGCGGACAACGGGCCGCCGCGCCGCATCATCGCGGACACAGTGCGCCGGTGGAACGAGGAATGGGCCTTCCCCGTCCTGCGCACCTCACGCAACGAGGACTTCTTCACCGACGCCGAAGAACGGCTCGGCGACCGGATCGAGACGTTCGAGGGCGACTGGACGGACTGGTGGGTCGACGGCGTCGGCGCGGGGGCCGTGCCACTGGCCGCCACCCGCGACGGGCAGGCGGCGCTTGCCGACGCGCAGACCCTCGCGGGGTACGCGGAGATCCTGGGGGCACCGGATGGGGCACGGATCACCGAAGCCGCGCCCGAGGTGTACCGCGCGGCCTCGCTGTTCAACGAGCACACCTGGGGCGCCGGCGACCCGTGGACGCACGGCGACCACGGCCATGCCTCGGGCGAGCGGCAGTGGCACTGGAAGTACGCCCAGGCCCTGCGTGCCCACGACGGGGCGCACACCCTCCTTGATGCCGCGAGCGCGGCACTGGGAGAGCGCCTGGCTCCGCGCGAAGGGACGCTCGCCGGCTACTACGTCGTCAACACGTGCAGCTGGGAGCGTTCCGAGACAGTCCGGCTCTTCCTCCCCGAAAGCACCGTGCCCCTCGCCGACCCGGTGCGGGTCGTCGACTCCCGCACCGGCACACCCCTGGAGATGGTGGAGGAAGAGCAGAGCAACGAACTCCACCGGGCGGCCGGCCGCTTCCTGCTGTTCCGGCTGGCCGACGTACCGGCCCACGGAGCAGTACGAGTGGACATCGAACCCGCTCCGTCCCCCTCGCCTCTCATGGCGGAGAGCGGCTCCCCGGCCGACGCCTCCACGGTCCTGGAGAACGAGTTCCTGCGCGTCCACGTCGATCTGCCGTCCGCCTGCATCGACTCGATCCTGGACAAGCGGACAGGGAACGAACTGGTCCGCCAGGATGCCACCGTCGGCTTCAACGGGTACCTGTACGACGAGTACGCCACGGCCGGCGGGTTCAACCACCAGTCGAGCAAGACCACGGCCGACGACTCGATGCACCTGCTGGCCACGCGGAAGACGGCTCCCCCGGCGGCTCTGGTGGAACGGACCTCGGACGCGACCGGCGAGACCCTGGTCTACGAATGCGCCCCGGCCGGCACCCGACGGCTGCGGGTCAAGGTCCATCTGCCGCGCGCGAGTGCGCGGATCGACCTGGAGAACCGGATCGACAAGGCCGCGACCCTGACAAAGGAGAGCGCGTTCTTCGCCTTCCCCTTCGCGATGCGGTCCCCGGCCGTCCGGATGGAGGCGACCGGCGGAGTCACTGGGACGGGGCTGCCCACGGTGCCCGGTTCGGCCCGGCACATGCGGGCGATACGCCGCTGGGTCAGCCTCCAGGAGGAGGCCACGAGCGCGGCGCTGGCCACTCAGGACGCACCGCTCATCCAGGTGGGCGGGGTCGCCATCCCTTATGTGCCGTATCCGCAGTCTCTGGCGCAGGAGGAGCCGGGGACGGTCTTCTCGTGGATCCACAACAACATCTGGGACACCAACTTCCCCTCGGAGCAGGAGTTCGACCATGTCTTCCGCTACAGCGTCGGATGGCAAAACGCACCGGCCCTCGGCGGTGCGGTGCTCGGCATGCGCACGGCCGCCGTCGGCAGCCGGCCTCTGCTGGCGATACGGGCCGGCCGGGCGGCCGAACCCGGCCCCGGCACCTCCTACGCACTACTGGCCCTCGACGACCCGCGCGTGCGCGTCGTCGGTCTGACCGTGCCGGAACCGGGGCGTCTGCTCGTTCGCCTGCAATCCTTCGCCGAGGAACCCGTCACCTGCCGGCTGACTCCGGGCTTCCCCACCACCGGAGCCATGTCTGCCGACTACCTCGGCGCCGTGTCCGCCACACTGCGCGCCGGGGCGGACGGCTCCCTGCCCGTACCGGTGCCCCGGCTCGGCACCACGGCGGTGTCGCTGACGACGGGAGACACGCCCCGCGGCACGGAGTGACGCGTCCGCATGCCGTCGGCGGCTTCCACGGAACAGGCGCAGTCTCGGCGATGCCGAGGCAGGTTCAGCGGATCAGCACCCCAGGGCGGTCGCGGCCCCCGACCCGTACCGTCGGCCAGCGGTCGTCGTGCACCAAGGTGCGCACGCCGCCCGCCAGCACCAGGGCGGTGTCCTCCACCTTCCATCCGCCGCCACTGGGGTTCCAGGCGACGGCACTCCCCTGCGCGAGGAGCTCCGCCGAAGCGTGATGGGCCGGGAACTCGCGCGGCTGCGTACCTGAGAAGCCGCCTTGGTGGTGCCGGTGCCACTCGTCGGGCGGGAAGCCGTTCGCCGTGTACGCGGTCACTCCGGCGCCGAAGACCGCGCCCAGCCGTGCGCCGGGCAGCGACGAGTCCAGGAACGCCCGTTCCACCTCCAGCAGCCGCTCATAGCGGCGCTGCTCGGACGCGGTCGGCGCGCCGAACGACACGAACCGCGTGATGCTGGCGATGAGGCCGTGCCGGCGGCCGCAGGCCACCAGCATCATGCGGCGGGTGGCCGCCCGCTCCGTGGGCAGCGGGTGGCGGTGCCGATCGATACGTTCGTCGGCCGCCACCAGCAGCACCACCGGGTCCAGGCCCCGTTCCAGTAGCGCGTGGGCCAGGTCCGCCGCCGCCGCCCGCTCGGTGCGGCCGGGAGTCAGCCGGTGTGCCGTGTCGGTCGCCGCTTCTGCGGTGTCCCGTGCGACCTCGGCCAACTGGTCTTGCTGGCGTCCGGTCAGCACGCGGCGGACACGGGCGATCTCCGCGGTCAGTGGTATCTCGTCGAGGCGTGGCATGTCCGACCCGGTCCGGGGCCCGGACAGCAGCCGGTCGTCCCGGCTCTCCCACCAGGGCACGGTCTGCCAGTCGGCGTCCAGCCCGGCGAGCTCGGTGTCCCGCAGCCTGGGCGCCTCGATGGCGTTGGCAACCACGGTCAGCTGACCGGTGCCCGTGATCAGCAGCACGGTGAAGCAAGCGGTGTCCAGTGTCTGCGGCACGTGGGTGCGAGCGCCCAGCAGCCAGGCGAGGGTGGCCGGTGCCCGGAGTATCAGTGTGTCCAGGCCGTGCCGGGTGCCGAGTGCGCACAGCCGGTCGCGTTTCTCCGGGAAATCGGGTGCCCCGGTGAACTCCGCGCTCACCGTTCCGCCATGTGCCGTACAACCCGTCCGGCGAAGGGCTGGTCGCCTTCGGCACGCACCACGTCTCCCTCGACCCGTACGTCGAACGGAGACCCGTCGAAGCCGGTGAATTCGCGCAGGCCGTCCGCGGCGCCGTACAGGTGGAGTTGCCAGGGCCGGTCCGCCAGGTCGTCGGTCGAGCGGACCGTGTCGTCCACGGCCAGCCGCGGCAGCCAGCAGCCGTCCCGCACCAATACCGGCATGCGCTCGAGGCCGACGGTCTGCTCGGCGTGCCCCGGCCCGGTGTGACGTTCGCCCGTGAGCAGGTCGGTCCAGCCGCCTTGCGGCACCCAGAAGCGGCGGCGTACCGGGCCGGGGCCGTCGTCGAAGACGGGTACCACCAGCAGGTCCGGGCCCAGCAGGAAACTGTCGTCCACCGAGCCGGCCACGGGATCGTCCGGGAACTCGAGCGCCAGGGGGCGCAGCAGCGGCCAGCCGTGTTCGGCGGTCTCTCGTGCCACCTGCCAGAGATACGGAAGCAGTTCGTACCTCAGGCGTACCCAGCGGCGCGCGATCTCCAGCGCCCGGTCGCCGAACGCCCATGGCTCTCGGGGGCGCAGCCCGTGCGCTCGCATGAGCGGGGACAGCGCGCCCAGCTGCGTCCAGCGCACGTACAGTTCGGGTGTCAGTTCGGGACCGAAGAAACCGCCGATGTCGTGGCTCCAGAAGCCCGGCGCGCTGAGCGCGTACGAGAGTCCGCCGCGCACCGTGGAGCGCATCCCGGCGACCGTCGACTCCGCGTCCCCTCCCCACTGGCCCGGGTAGCGCTGCGAGCCCGCCCAGCCCGACCGGCCCCACACCAGCGGGGGGCGGCCGGTGCGGGCAGCGATCGCGGACGAGACGGCTGCGTTGTAGCGCAACGGGTAGAGATTGTGCGCGTGGTGGGCCGGAGTGCCGTCGGCCGGGGCCGTGCGGTCGGGCAGCCCTTCGCCGAAGTCCGTCTTGAACACCGCCACGCCGTCGTCCAGGAACTCCGCGTGCAGGTCCTGCCACCAGGTCACGGCCTCCGGATTGGTGAAGTCCACCAGGGCGCGGGGCCGTCCGTCCGGAGAGGGGGTGCCCGCCACCTCGGCCGGTTCGCCGTCCGCGCCCCGTACGAGGTAGCCGCGCTCCCGGGCCTCCGCGTGCCGGGGCGAGGCGGGATCGAGATACGGGAGCTCCCACACCGACAGTCGCAGCCCGCGTGCACGGAGCCCGGCGACGAAGGCCGCCCGGTCGCCGAAGCGTTCGGTGTTCCAGATGAAGTCGCAGTTCAGCCGGTCCACCACCAGCCAGTCCGGGTCCACGTGCAGCACGTCGCAGGGCACCGCGTGCTCGCGCATGGTGTCGCCGACCTCGTTCATCTCGGCGGCGCTGTGGTAACGGCAGCGGCCCATCCAGTAGCCCAGGGCCCACAGTGGCGGTACGGCGGCCCGACCGGTCAGTGCGGTGTAGCGGGACAGCCGCGTCTTGGGAGAGGGAGAGCCGATGATCCACAGGTCGAGCGCCTCGTCGTCCACCGTGAGGCCGAGGACGTCCGGGCGCCGGTGGCCGACATCGGCGGTGACCACGGCACCGGTGTTGAGGAAGCCCAGATAGCCACTGCTGGAGTGCCAGACCGGCACCGGCTTGTAGGCCATGCCCGTGCCGGTGCCGAGAGCGTCCTCCACTCGCAGCCGCAACCGCTGTCCGTTCTTCACGAGCGGGCCGAACTGTTCACCGAACCCGGTGATCCGTTCGTCCGGGCCCAGTTCGAGGTTGAGTACTGTTCCGGAGTCTCCGGCGAGCACGGGCGGGGCCATCGGGAACCCGGCCACCTGTCGCAGCCGTTCCCCGGTACGCAGCAGCGTGCGTCCGGTGGCGGTGTCCTCGACGGCGACCGCGAACGGCCGCCGGGTCAGGCGTACCCGCATTCTGCCGGTGTGCAGGACGGTCTGTGCGGTGTCCGCCATGCCCGGGCCGCTCCCGCCGGGGCCCACCGCGACGTCGGCTGTGCGTACGCGGGGTGCGGGCCCGTGGGTGCCGTCCAGCACGATGCCCAGCCAGCCGGGCTCCTCGCCGAGCACTCGCGCGCCCTCGGGGGCGAGGGTGATCCGGACGGCGTCCTCGCTGCCGAACGCCACCCGCAGCACGAAGCCGCGCGGATCCAGCGGGGGGACCGGCAGCTTCGGGAGGTTGGGCATGGTGGTCTCGATGCCCTGGTCGGCAGCCGGTTCGCCGGTCAGGTAGCCCGGCGTTCCGGGAAGTTCGACGCAGCGGACGGCACGTATGGCGCACTCCACGCCGCCCTCGTAAGGGCGCACCGCCGTGATCTCACGAAGCAGGTACACAGGTCACTCCTTGACCGAGCCGGCGGTCATCCCGGCGATGAAGAACCGCTGGAGGAAGATGTAGCCGACGACGAGCGGCAGCGAGGCCACCACGACGCCGGTGAACAGCAGCGGGTAGTTGGTGAGGAACTCGCCCTGGAAGTTCAGCAGTGCCAGCGGCAGGGTGCGCTTCTCCGGGTCGTTGATGAACAGCAGCGGATACAGCAGCTCGTTCCAGTGGATGACGAGCAGGAAGATGGCTGTGGCGGCGACTGACGGCAGGGACAGTGGCAGCGTGATCGAACGGTACGTCCGCCACGGCCCGACCCCGTCCAGCGCCGCGGCCTCGTAGATCTCGCGGGGCAGCGCTCTCATGAAGCCCGCCAGGATGAACACCGCGACGGGAAGCGTGCTGACGATGTTGATCAGTACCAGGCCGGTCAGGCTGTCGGTCAGGCCGAGCACGTCGAAGAGCACGAACTGCGGGATCATGTTGGCCTGCGCGGGCACGGACATGCCCAGTACGAGGAAGCCGTAGACGGCCCAGCCCGGCCAGCCGGGGATACGGGCCACTCCGTACGCGGCCAGGCTGCCCAGCAGCAGCGTCAGCGTCACGGAACAGGTGCTGACCACGGCGCTGTTGGTGAACGCGGTGCTCAGGTCCCCGCTCCCCAGCACCTCGCTGTAGTTGCTGAACCGCCACTCCTCGGGCAGCGAGAACGGGTTGCTGAACAGGTCCGAGGTGGACTTGAAGCTGCCGGCGAGCATCACCAGCAGGGGCACCAGGACGAGCGCCGCGTACACGCCGAGCAGCGCACGCCGTCCGATACGGGATCCCATCTCACGCTCCTGACTGGGTGAGCTTGACGGTCCGCCGCTGGATCACCGTGACGAGTGCGATCAGCGCCATGAAGACGATCGACTCGGCGGCGGCGTAGCCGAACTCGGAGTTGGCGAACGACGTGTAGATACGGGTCGACAGGATGTCCAGCGACCCCTGCGGCGGATTGCCGCCCAGTCCCAGCACCAGATCGAAGGCCTTGAACGACTGGATGGTGGTGTACGCGATCACGATGCTGGTGGCCGGGGCGATCATCGGCCAGGTCACGTGCCGAAAGCGCTGCCACCTGCTCACTCCGTCGATCGCGGCGGCCTCGTACAGCTCCCGGGGGATCTGCTGGAGACCGGCGATGAAGATGACCATCATCTGGCCGGTGTGGAACCACACCTGGGTGAGCGCCAGGAAGTAGATGGCCTTGCCGTCGTCACCGAGGTACGAGCTGGTCAGCGCGTCCAGCCCGACGCCTTCCAGCGCGCCGTTGGCGAGTCCGAAGTTCGGGTCGTAGATGAACTTCCAGACGAACGCGACCGAGACGCTGGAGAG
Organism: Streptomyces gossypii; assembly: GCF_025165795.1. Lineage (GTDB taxonomy): Bacteria > Actinomycetota > Actinomycetes > Streptomycetales > Streptomycetaceae > Streptomyces > Streptomyces gossypii. Next base: position 191,342 of record NZ_JAJAGO010000005.1, on the reverse strand, counting down.
GATCGTCGGGAGGAAGAACACCGCGCGCAGCAGCGTGGAAGAGCGGCTGTTGCGGGTCAGCATGGATGCCAGTACGAGCGAGAACAGCGTTTGCAGGACCACCACGACCAGCATGAACTTCAGGCTGTTGGACATCGCGTTGGAGAACAGGTCGTCCCCGCCTGCGAGCTGCCCGAAGTTGTCCAGGCCCACAGAGTCGTAGTCCGCGCTGTAGCCGTCCCAGTCGGTCACCGCGTACTGGAACGCCTGCACCGTGGGGATGGCGAAGAAGATCACGTACAGGACGAGTGCGGGCAGTGGGAAGAGATAGAACGCCGGGTGCCCGTAGCGCCTGCGCAGACTCCGGCGCCGGTGCGCCACACGCTCGGGGAACGGCGGGTCCGCCGCCGGGCTGGGGCCGGTCTTCACCGGGCTGGGGGCGCTCACTTGCGCCGCCGCTGGTCGACGACCCGCTGGGCGGCGTCGGCGGCCTTGTCGGGGGACGTGCCGGTGAGGACATCCGCACAGGCGCCCTCCACGGCGTTGAGCATGTCGATGTCCTCGATCTGGTAACGCGGGGCCAGCATCGTGCGCTTCTTCAGCCAGTGCTCGGTTGCGCGCAGGTCCTTGTTCTCGTACGTGACCCCGGAGACCGTCAGGTGCTGGGCGGTGCCGTTGGCGTAACGGGTGGCCACCGACGGGGTGGACAGGTACTCGACGAAGCGCAGCGCGGTGGTTGCGTGCTCGCCGGCGGCGTTCACCCCGAGGATGAAGGTGGCGTTGTGCGTACCCACGTAGCGTGGCCGCTCACCCTTGTCCACGGTGATCGGCGGGACCAGGTCGATCGGGAACTTGGCGTCCAGCTGCCGTACGGCGGCCATGTGGTAGGAGCCGGTCGACAGCATCGCCGCGGAGCCGCGGGCGAACATCTGCTGGGCGGGCTCGACTTGTGTGCCGGACGCGTTTTCCTGCACGAAGGGGCGCAGCTGCGCGTACTGGCCGAGGAGGGCGAGGAACCAGTCGTCGGTGACCTTCGCCTTGCCGGACGCGATCCGTGCGCAGGCGTCGTCACTGGGCGCGTTGTTCATCACCATCGAGTTGAAGAGCTGGCCCGCGTTGCCCGGCTCGGCGCCCGGCCAGGCCAGCGGGACCTTGCCGCGCGACTTGAGCTTGTCGCAGAGATCCAGATAGCCGTCCCAGTCCTGCGGCGGATCGGCGTAGCCGGCCTTCTCCAGCAGGTCCCTGTTGGCCAGCGGCATCAGGAACACCAGCTGGTACGGCAGCCCGAACAGCCGCCCGGCATCGTCCCGGCCGCCACGGCTGTGCTGCGGCAGGTACGCGTCGGCGAACGTCTGTGCCGACAGCTCGGTGAACAGACCGGCATCCAGCATGTCGGTGAACTGCGCGCCACGGAAGGCGGTCAGCACATCGCCGACTGCGCCGCCCTTCAGCCGCTGCAGGGCGTTGGCCTGGTAGTCCTGCGCCGGGGAGATGTCCTGCTGTACCCCGCTGCCGCGGTTGCCCGCGGTGAAGTCGTCGATGATCGAGCCGAGGACCTTCTTGTCCTCGGCCCTCCAGTGCGCGAACGATATTTGGGCGTCCGCTCGACCGCTCACCGGCGGCAGGACGTCGGAAGGCGCCCCCTTGCTCCCCCGGCCGCCGCGGGTGGAGCCCGGACCCACGCAGCCCGCCGCGGCGGCGACGGTCCCACCGGCGACGGCGGCGCTCAGCAGTCCGCGGCGACTGAGACCGTACGGCCGTGAATTCTCGGTCATGCTTGCTCGTCCCTCCTCGTGAAGCCGATGAACACCGTCACCACTCGGTGACGGGGATGCCGAGCAGGTCGGCGGCGGTGCGCAGGGCGGGCCGTACGTCGCTCCAGGCGAGCACGGTGTGATGCGGAAATCCACCTGTGACCAGGGACTGGACAAGGCCGTCGGCGGGCCGGTCCACCCGTACCTCGGCGGTGTTGCCCTGAAAGCGGTTCGGGGCGGGCAGCGACTCGCCCGCGGCGATCAGCAGTCGGAGCCGGCCGGGCCGTGCAGGGTCCTCGGTGAGCCGCGTGATCACCACGGGCCCGGTACGCAGCGGGAAGTTCCCGGCCACTCCCAGCTTGCGGTTGCAGTGCACCGACTGGGTGGCGTTGGCCGGGTCCGCGGCGAGCGAGGTCGCGGCGGCGCCGCAGTGCCACAACCGCAGCACGTTGCGGTCGCTGTCCACGTCGACCGTGTCCACCAGGTACGTCGTGCCCGCGCCCAACGACTCCATGAGCAGCATGGTCACGGCCCCGTAGACGTCCCGTTCGCAGGCGGTCGGGGTTCCCTCGTCCGCGAGCCTGGAGAGCGCCGAGCAGGGACACGCACCGAGCCGGGTGGGGAACTCCGGCCAGCAGCGGACTGCCGCGGCCGCCAGCTGGCGGTCGGCGGTCCAGTCACGCAGGGAGGTGGTGACGGCGGCCGCGAGCCCGGACTGCTGGTGGTCCACCTGAGCCAGGCTCGGCTGGGCGGCGGTCGCGGCCTCCCGTTCGGTTTCGCGTTCACCGGGGTCCACTCGCTGCGCCGCGTCGATGGCGGCGTCCACGGTCAGCCTCTCCATGGTGATCCCGAACAGTTCCGCCACCAGTTCAGGGTCGTACTCGCTGGGGGTGAAGCCGGGCGGAGCGTCGCCCACCAATCCGATGCGGCGGCCGCGCAGCCGCTCCAGTCCAGCCCGCACGGGCTCCTCCGCGGCCCGTTCACCGTGGACCGTCTCCAGGACGGGAGGCGCGGGCAGCTCTCCGGCCAGGGCGCAGGCCAGGGCGTCACGTACGGCGGGCTCGTCCGGGTCGCCGTGGATCAGGCGGACGGTGCCGCCCTCGCGCACCACGGCGTGGGCGAAGAGGTTCGCGCCGCAGAGGGAGTTGAGCCACAGCCGATCGCCGGTCTCGCCGGGCTCCCGGAAGGCCCAGAGCAGCAGGGGCCGGTCCAGACCGGTGTAGAGCCGGAGCGCGGGGGTCGCGTCGGAGAAGGTGGCGCAGACGTTGACCACGAGGTCGGCTCCGTCCAGGGCCGGGGCTGCCGCCTCGACGTCCTCGGGGGTCATGACCAGTTCTCTGGGGCCCACGACGTCCGCGCCGAGACTGGCCAGCAGTTCGTGGGCCGAGTCGGCCCGCACCCGCGCCTGATCGGTGGCGAAGGTGGGCCTGGCCGTGGGAATGAGTGCGACACGCGGCATTGCGGGCCTTCCTGACGAGCGGTGCGGGTCCGGCGGACGGCCGCAGAACCGGCGGAGAGTGGATGTCTCGTGCGCTGTCTGTTAGAAATCCAACATGAGATGTTGGGACTTTAACGCTGACCGTGGCGTTGTCAAGGGTTCGCTGCGGAGTGAACATCGGGGTACGCCCCGTGAGTAAGGTGGCGATGTATGAGTCGGGACGGGCGTGTGAGCCGTGGGCGCCGAATCAAGGAAGGGCACATGACTGACGCAGTGCCGCGATACGACACGGCCACCGGGCGACGCGACGCGATCCTCAGCCGACTACAGGCCAGCGGCTTTCTTTCGATCAGCGACCTGAGCGGCGACCTCCAAGTCTCCGACATGACCGTACGGCGTGACCTGCGGCTACTGGAGGGGGACGGTCTCGTACGGGTGGTGCGCGGCGGAGTCAGCCTGCCGCTGGGCAGCCAGGTCCCCGCGTTCTCCGGGCGGGCGGACGCACACCACGACGCCAAAGTGCGCATCGGCGCTCGCGCGGCCGAGCTGGCAGGTCAGGCCGACGCGATCGCGATCGATTCCGGGACCACCCCGTGCGAGCTGGTCGCGGCGCTGCCGCAGGCGTTCACCGGGTCGGTGGTCACCCACTCGGTGCCCGTTCTCCAGCAGATGCTGGGCCGCCCCCCGGCCCGGGTGGTGGGACTCGGCGGCGATCTCAATCCGGAGAGCAGGGCCTTCGTCGGACCGATGACGGTGGAGGGCGTGGCCCGGCTGCGGGTACGGCTGTTCTTCATGGGAGCGGCGGCCGTGGACGAACGGGGAATCTACGTCAGCACCGACCTGGAACGGCCCACCAAGCAGGCACTGATGGGTATAGCCGACGAGGTCGTGCTGATGGTGGACCACTCGAAGATCGAGGCATCAGCGCCGGTGCTGCTCTGTCCGCTGGAGGCGGTCGGCACCATGGTCACCGACCGGCCGCCGGCGGCCGGTCTGGCGGCGGCCCTTGATGCCGCCGGGGTGCGGGTCTGCGTGGCGGAGGGCGTTCCGGCGGGTGTCGTGGCGGACACGAACACGGACCCCGAGGCATGACGCTGCCCCACCACTGTGCACTCCGCCACGCACAGGAATGATCCGTTAGCAACATTCTCTGTTGACAAGTAAACATATCGTTGTGACACTCCCTCCATGACTCTTCTGGATTCGGGCAGGCGGTGGCCATGACACGTGTCGTCTTCGTCGGTGTCGCTACCGCGGATGTCATCGCGGTGGTCGACCACCACCCCACAGCGGACGAACGGATCGTCGCCGACGACCTGGTGCACGGCGGCGGCGGGCCGGCCGCGACCGCCGCCGTGACCGCCGCCCGGCTGGGCCTGCACACCGAACTGATCTGCACCGTCGGAAGCGACGCCCGGGGCCACGGCATCGCGGCGGAACTGGCGGCCGAGGGCGTGGGGACCCGCCACCTGCACATCGACCCCGACGTACGTACTCCCGCCAGCGTCGTGATCTCCAGCCTGCGGGAGGGGGCCCGGGCGATCTGCACCCTCCCGGTCCCCCCGCTGGTCCTCCAGCCCGAGGCGGAGGCCGCCGTACGGAAAGCCGACTGGGTGCACGTGGACCACCTCGGCTGGCCGGCCGTCGCGGCGCTGCTCGCCGACGTGCCGCCCGGACAACGCCCCCGGCTCTCCGTCGACGACGGCAACCCGGTGCCCAGCACCCTCTGCCGCCCCGCCGACGTACAGCTCTACGTCCCCACCGTCGGACGTCTCGCCGCCCGCTATCCCGACGCCGCCGCCCGCGCCGCAACGCCGGACCCGGGCGCGGCCGAGGCCGGACCCGGCGTCACCCCGGCCGAAGCCGCTCTGCTCGCCGCCGCCGGTGCCCAGCAGGTGGTGGCCACCGACGGCGCCCGAGGTGCCCTCGGCCGCGACGCCGACGGCACCGTGCACCGTGTCCCCGCCCGGCCCGTCCAGGTGGTCAGCACGCTCGGCGCCGGTGACGTCTTCCACGGCGCCCTCCTCACCGGCATCGTGCGCGATCTGGCGCTTCCCGAGGCAATGGCGTACGCCGCCGACGTGGCCGCTCTGTCCTGCCGCGCCGTCGACGGCCGTTCCGCGATCCCCGGCCACCACGAGGTCACCGCACTGTCCGGTGACGTGAAGGAGTTCGAGTGAACCTGCCCGCCTATGACTTGTCGGTGCTCGCCCGCTCCTCCGGGGCACTGGCCATGCTCGCCGTGGACCAGCGCGAGGCCATGCGGCTGATGTTCGCCGGGAACGCCGTGCCCGAACCCGACGGTTCGGTACCGGCACGGGTGCTGGAGTCGGTGCCCGACCGGAAGCTGACGGCGTTCAAGACAGCCGCGGCGCGCGTGCTGACCCCGTACGCCTCCGGGGTCCTGGCCGACCGGCAGTTCTGCTTCGACGCCTTGGTCGAGGAAGAAGCCGTCGCGCCCGGCTGCGGGCTGATCGCGGCCGCCGACCACTTCGTTCCCGGACACGGCGAGGTGGTCACGGACGCGGTGATCGACGAGGACGTGGACGCCCATACCGTGCGCGGCCAGGGCGCCGTCGCCATGAAACTGCTGGTCATCTGGCGCCCCGACGGCTCACCCGAGACGCGTACGAACATGGTGCGCCGCTTCGTGCGGCGCTGCCGGGACGCCGGTCTGGTGAGCATCATCGAGCCGGTCTCCCGCCCTCCCAGGTCCGGCGACGCCTGGGACCACACCAGCGGCGTGCTGGCCGCCGCCCGCGAACTCGGGAACCTCGGCGCCGACCTGTACAAGGGGGAAGTCCCGCACGGCGGCCGCAGCACCGACGAGGAGATCCGGCGGTCCTGCGCCGAACTCGACGAGGCGATCGCCTCGCCCTGGGTCGTGCTCTCCTCCGGGGTGCCCGCCGACGAGTTCCCGCGCGCAGTGAGGCTGGCCTGCGAGGCGGGGGCGTCCGGCTTCCTGGCCGGACGCGCCGTCTGGCGGGACTGCATAGGCGCCCCCGACCTGGAACGCGCATTGCACGAGGACGCGGTGCCGCGGCTGCGGCACCTGGTGGACATCGTGGACGAGACGGTCGCAGCGAGGGTGGGCTGAACCATGGCGACAGTCAAGGACACCGAGGAGAGGCCGGCTATGAGCGTGGTTCCCACCGTCCTGATCGACGGCGTGTGGCAGAGCCGGGACCAGCGGCTGGAGGTGCGCGCCCCGGCCACCGGGGCCCTGGTGGGCCATGTCGACCACCCGGACTCCGGCCAGGCCGTACGGGACGCCACCGCCGCCTGCGATGCGGCAGCCCGCGCGTTCACCAACTGGTCGGCGGCCACCGCCCGGTACCGGGCCGACGTACTGCTGGAGGCCGCACGTCTGATCCGGCAGCGGTCTGACCAGCTGGCCCGGCTGCTCGCCGCAGAGGCGGGTAAGCGGCTCCCCGAAGCGGCCGGGGAGATCGCCTTCTCGGCGGAGTACTTCCGCTGGTTCGCCGAGCAGGGCCGCCGCGCCGACGGCGCGATCCTGCCTCAGGAGGCTCCCGGCCGCCGCCATCTCGTGCTGCACCGCCCCGCGGGCGTGGTGGCCAGCCTGACACCATGGAACTTCCCCTGCTCCATCCAGGCCCGCAAACTCGCGCCCGCCCTGGTCGCGGGCTGCTCCGTGGTCGCCCGCGTCTCGGAGCAGGCGCCGCTGGCAGTCACCGAGTTGATCCGCTGCCTGACCGACGCGGGTCTGCCTGACGGCGTCGTCAACCTGGTGCACGGCCCGGCCGCACCCACGACGGAGGCTCTCCTCGACCACCCGGCGGTACGTGTCGCGACCTTCACCGGTTCTACCGCCGTCGGAAAGCTGATCATGCAGCGGTGCGCCCGCCGTATCGTCCGGCCGCTGCTCGAACTGGGGGGTGACGCCGCCTTCGTGGTGCTCGACGATGCCGATGTCGGATCAGCGGTGGAGGGCGCACTGCTCGCCAAGTTCCGTAACACGGGGCAGTCCTGCATCGGTGCCAACCGCTTCGTCGTGCACACGGCCGTCTACGACGAGTTCGTCAGCGAGTTCGCCCGCCGGACCGACGAACTGACCCTCGGTGACGGCCTCGCCGACCCCTGCCCTGACCTGGGTCCGCTGCTGAACCCGGTACGTGTCGAGGCGGTACGCGGCCTGGTGGACGGAGCGCTGGCCGCCGGTGCCACCCTGCTCACCGCCGAGCGTCCGGTACCGGAAGCCGGCAGCTTCCTGGCGCCCGCCCTGCTGGGGGACGTACCGGCCACGTCGGCCCTCGCCACCACCGAGGTGTTCGGCCCGGCTGCCGCCGTGTTCCGGGTGACCGACGACGCAGAGGCGCTGCGGCTGGCCAACGCCACCGAGATGGGCCTGGCGGCGTACGTCTACGCGCGCGACATCGGCCGCGCCTGGACCTTCGCCGAACGGCTGGAGGCTGGGGTCATCGGGGTCAACGAGGCACTACCGAGCGTGGCGTTCGCCCCGATGGGCGGGAGCAAGCAGTCCGGTCTGGGCCGGGAGGGGGCGGCGGCCGGACTGATGGAGTTCACCGAGCCGCAGTACCTCTCGCTCGGGCTCTAGTCGTGGAGTCCCTGCTGCTGCCGACGCTCGCCGGTGCCGGAGTGATGACCGGGGCGGCCACCCAGCGGGCGACCGGGCTGGGTTTCGCGTTGGTGGCCGCCCCGTTCCTGGTCCTCGTACTGGGGGCGCGGACCGGTGTCGCGCTGGTCAACCTACTGTCCGCCGTACTCTGCGCGATCGTGCTCCTGCGGACCTGGCGCGCGCTGGAATGGCGGCGGATGGCCTGGCTGACGGTGCCGGGACTGGCAGCGGTACCCGCCGGGATCGCGGTGATCGGCGCACTGCCGGAGCCGCTTCTGCTGGTCCTGGTCGGCACGCTGGCCGTCGGCGCGATGCTGCTCGTCCAGTGCGGCGAACAGGCCGCCACGCTGCACGGCCGGTCCGGGGCGGTGACGGCCGGTGCGATGTCCGGCTTCATGAACGTCACCGCGGGGCTCGGCGGCCCAATGATCACCGTGCACGCTCTCTCCGAGGGCTGGGACATGCGCCGGTTCGTGGCAACGGCCCAGGCGCATCTGCTCGTCATCAACTGCGTCTCGGTAGCCGCGAAGGGGCTTCCCCCCATCGGGTTCAGGGAACTGTCCGCGGCGACCGTGCTGGTGCTGGCCGGAGCGGCAGCCGGGGAGTGGCTGACGAGCAGAGTCGATCCCCTGCTGATACGGCGGCTGATGATCGCCGTCGCCCTGCTGGGCGGGCTCGCCGCCGTGCTGCGCGGTGTGCTCACCTGGTGACCGTCTGAGCAGAAGGGTTGCCACCCGGTCGCTCACTCCGCGCGCCTCGGGCACCCACAGCGGCACGCCGCAGTGCACGAACAGCGGGAACTCGTCGCCGAACTGGGCGCCGCACAAGGCCCGTGCAGCTCGCGATCACCTCCGCGTGGAAGCCCCGCCCGGGGGCCGGGCGAGCTGCTGGAGCCGCCGGTGGCGTCAAGGCACCGGTAGGCGGTCACCAATTGGTGGATCCGGTCTCAAAGCTTGAGCACGAATTGCACACATCCTCTCTACATACTGGCCCCGATGCTCTAGATTGACCGTGCTTCAGCTGTTCGGACACGAGGTGACAAATGATGATCTAGAGGTCCGGCACTGCGGAAAGCCAGCAGTCGCGTCCCCGGCGCCAGACGTAGGGGTGATCGATTCCTGGAGCCCGAGAGGGGGCCTTGGGTGCGGGGAGCACCCGAGGTTTCGACGGGTTCCGGCGCACCTCGGGAGTCTGGCCAGGACATACGAGTCTGCTGTCGCCAGGGTGGGTTGTTCAAGCAGCGCTGAAACAGCCCGGATGTCATGCGTGGGGGCGCGGGCCTCCCGGGTGGGGAGGGAGGAACCGTGTTAGGCGAGCACGTCGAAGCACTGGCGACCTGAGGGGGTTCTGTGCGGCAGGGGGGATTAGTCAGCCCGTTTCCGTCGGCGCGCGGGCGTCCGGCGAACGGGGCAATCAGTCAGCCCGCGATCGACTGGGAGCAGCGGTACCGCCGTACCGTGATCACCAGCGATACCGTGACCACCGCCTTCGTGGTGGCGGTGATCGGCAGCTTCTTCGGAGCCCGGGACGCTGCCAACTGGCACGAGAAGTGGGGAATTCTCGCATTCGGCACCGAGCTGCTCGTGCTGGGGGCGCTTGCGGTGAGCCGGTCGTGGGCTCCGGCCGTACTCGGCCAGGGCGCTGAGGAATTCCGACGGCTCGGACGCTCGCTGTTCACGGCGACCGTCGTACTGGCGCTCGGCGGGATCGCCCTCACCTCGCGCAACATCAAGCTCTGGATCTTCGTCGCGATCCCCGCGATCGCGCTCATCACCATGACCACGCGGTATCTGCTCCGCCTCTGGCTGCACAGACAGCGGAAGGAAGGACGGTGCCTGCGACCGGTACTTGCTGCCGGGAGCCTGGCCACCGTGCGCGACCTGATCACCCGAACCCGCAAGTTCCCGCACCTCGGCTGGCGGGTGGACGCGGTGTGCACGGCGGACGGTCCCGGGCTCGACGGTGGCCAACTGGACGGAGTGCCGGTCGTCGGCCGACTGGCGGATGTCGCCAGCCACATCCGCCGCGACGGCTACCGTGTCGTCGCGGTCACACCGGACCCGCGCTGGTCACCGGACCGGCTGCAGCGGCTGGCCTGGAACCTCGAAGGCAGCGATGCCGAGATGGTCGTGGCCCCCGTGCTGATGGAGGTGGCCGGCCCGCGGCTGCACGTCGACGCGGTGCTCGGCATCCCGCTGCTGCGGGTCAGCATGCCGACCTTCACCGGGGGCCGCCGGGCGGTCAAAGAAGTCGTCGACCGGATGGGCGCCGTGATCCTGCTGATGCTGTTCGCGCCGCTGATGGTGCTCATCGGGCTGCTCGTGCTGGCCGACAGTCGGGGTGGGGCGTTCTACCGCCAGCGCAGGGTCGGCAAGGACGGCCGCGAGTTCACCATTCTCAAGTTCCGCACCATGGTAGCCGGGGCTGACGGGGCACGTGCCGAGCTGGCCGATCGCAACGAGGGCGCCGGCCTGCTGTTCAAGATCCGCCGGGATCCGCGGGTGACCCGGGTGGGAGCAGTGCTGCGCCGGTACTCGGTCGACGAGCTCCCGCAGCTTTTCAACGTGCTCACCGGATCGATGTCGCTTGTCGGCCCGCGGCCTCCGTTACCGGAGGAGTCCGCCGCGTACGGCCCGGACATCCGGCGGCGGCTGCTGGTCAAGCCCGGACTCACCGGCCTGTGGCAGATCAGCGGACGCAGCGACCTGCTGTGGGAGGAGGCGGTCCGGCTGGACCTGCGGTACGTGGAGGACTGGTCGCTCGCCCTGGACGCAGTGATCTTGTGGAAGACGCTGCGTGCGGTGCTCTGCGGGCAGGGGGCCTACTGATGCGCGGGAGTCGTCGTGCCGGCGCGCGGACCGCAGGCCGGGAGGGCCTGCCTGAGGGGAGGAACGGGTCATGAGGGTCAGCGTTTTCGGGCTCGGCTACGTGGGCTGCGTGTCGGCCGCGTGCCTGGCCAGCATGGGTCACGAGGTCATCGGGGTGGACGTGAACCAGGTGAAGGTCGACCTGGTCAACGACGGCAAGGCCCCGGTGGTCGAGGAGCGGATCGGCGAGCTCATCGCCGAGGTCGTGCGGACCGGAGTGTTACGCGCTACCGGCGACGTCCGCGAGGCAGTCATGGGCAGCGAGGTGTCGCTGGTCTGCGTGGGCACGCCGTCGGAGCCCAACGGCAGCCTGTGCACCACGTACCTGGAGCGGGTCACCGAGCAGATCGGCGCCGTGCTGGCCGAGCGGGGAGGGCGGCAGACCGTCGTGTTCCGCAGCACCATGCTCCCGGGCACCTGCCTGAACCTGCTGGTACCGATACTGGAGAAGTACGTCGGCGGCACGGCCGGGGTCGACTTCGGGGTCGCGGTCAACCCGGAGTTCCTGCGCGAGGGCACGAGCGTGCGGGACTTCTTCGACCCGCCCAAGACCGTCATCGGCGAACTCGACCCGGCGAGCGGCGACGCGGTGACGGCGCTGTACGACGGCTTGCCCGGCAAGGTGTTCCGGGTGCCGGTCCCGACGGCCGAGGCGATCAAGTATGCGGACAACGCGTTCCACGGTCTCAAGATCGGCTTCGCGAACGAGCTGGGCGCGGTGTGCCAGGCGCTCGGGGTGGACTCGCACCAGGTGATGGATGTGTTCCTGGCCGACCACAAGCTGAACATCAGCCCCGCCTACCTGCGGCCCGGCTTCGCCTTCGGTGGCTCCTGCCTGCCCAAGGACCTGCGCAGCCTGGTTTACGCGGCGCAGCGGGCCGACGTCTCGGTGCCCATCCTCGCCCACGTGCTGCCCTCCAACTCCGCACACCTGCAGCGCGCGGTGGAGATGGTCGAGCGCACCGGCAAGCGCCGGGCGGGCCTGTTCGGGTTGTCCTTCAAACCCGGCACCGACGACCTCCGCGAGAGCCCGCTCGTCGAACTGGCGGAGAGGCTCTTCGGCAAAGGTTACGACCTGCGGATCTACGACGCCAACGTGAGCCTCTCCCGGTTGCTCGGCGCGAACCGCGAGTACATCGAGACCCGGCTGCCACACCTCGCGCAGCTGCTTGCGGACTCCGTCGGCGAGGTGCTCGAGCACGCCGAGGTGTGCCTGGTCGGGACCAGGGATCCGGCCGTACTGTCGGCGCTGCCCCATGGCGACGGCCCGGTGCTCATCGACCTCATCCGCCTTCCCGACGCCGAGGCGCGCCGGGCCGAACAGGGGTACATGGGCCTTGCCTGGTGACGCAACCAGCGGCGACCGGCCGGACCGGCGCGCGCTGATCCTGGTGGAGAACCTGTCGGTGCCGTTCGACCGACGGGTGTGGCAGGAGTGCACGACGCTGCGCGACGCGGGCTGGAAGGTGCACGTCATCTGTCCCCGGGGGAGTACGCGGGACACCGAGCCGGAGGCAGAGATCGACGGGGTGCGGATCCACCGCTACCCGTTGCGCGCGGCCACCGGAGGGCCGGCCGGCTACCTGCGGGAGTACGGATCGGCGTTGTGGCATACGGCCCGGCTGGCCCGCAAGGTCGGCCCGGTCGACGTGGTCCACGCCTGCAACCCGCCCGACCTGCTGTTCCTGCCGGCACTGTGGCTGAAGCGGCGCGGCGCGCGGTTCGTCTTCGACCAGCACGACCTGGTACCCGAGCTGTACCTCTCCCGGTTCGACCGCGGCGAAGATCTGCTCTACCGCGCCGTGTGCGCGCTGGAACGGCTGACCTACCGGGCCGCGGACGTCGTGCTCGCCACGAACGAGAGTTACCGGGACGTCGCGATGCGCCGTGGCGGTCGGCGGCCGACGGATGTTTTCGTGGTGCGCAGCGCGCCCGAGACCGACCGGTTCCAACCGGTGCCGCCCGAGCCGGAGCTGAAGCGCGGCAAGCCTCATCTGCTGTGCTACCTCGGCGTCATGGGCCCTCAGGACGGCGTCGACTACGCCTTGCGGGCCCTTGCGAAAGTGCGCGACGAGCTCGGGAGGACCGACTGGCATGCGGTGTTCGTCGGCGCCGGCGACGCCTTCGACGCGATGGTGGAGCTGTCCCGGCGGCTCGGACTCTCCGAGCAGGTGCAGTTCACCGGGCGCATTCCGGACACCGACCTGGTGCGCTACCTGTCCACCGCGGACGTGTGCCTTTCACCCGACCCGCGCAATCCACTCAACGACGTGTCGACCATGAACAAGGTCCTGGAGTACATGGCGATGGGCCGACCGATCGTCTCGTTCGACCTCCGGGAGGCGCGAGTCTCCGCCGGTGACGCCGCCGTCTACGCGCCCGCCAACGACGAGGCTGAATTCGCCAAGCTCATCGCGCTGCTGCTGGACGATCCGCCGATGCGGGCCCGGATGGGCAAGATCGGCCAGGAGCGGATCAGCGGGCAGCTCTCCTGGCGGAACTCCCAGCGATCGCTGCTCGCCGCCTATGCCGTTGCCTGCCGTGACCACACCCCGGTCTCGGCGCGCGACGCGGTCCGGACACGGAAGAGGCCGCGCCGTTGAGCGATGACACGATACGCCTGGTCACGATCGGGCGGATTCTCCGTCGGCGCTGGCGGCTTCTCGCCATCCTCGCCGTGGTGGGCGCGCTCGTCGGCTACGGCACCTCGCTGCTGGTTCCGCCGCGTTACACGGCGTCGGCATCGGTACTGCTGCCGGGGCAGTGGGAGGAGCGCGAGCTGCTTACTCAGGCGGAGATCGCGACCAGTTCGGTGGTGGTCGACCGCGTGGCTGCCACGCTCCGCTGGACCGGAGTCAGCGGCAGCGAGTTGCGGGATCGAGTGAGCGCCAAGGCCGCCGACGGGAACATCATCAAGATCTCGGGTACGGCCGACACCCCGGAGCGCGCGCAGCGGCTCTCCGACCGGGTGGCCGAGCAATTCGTGACATTCGCCGCGCAGATCACAGGCGACGGCGACGGCACCGACCCCGACGCGGCGGCGGGACCCGAGACACTGCGGCAGAAGGTGATGCAGACCAACCGCCGCATCACCGAACTGGCGAACGCGGCCGATCCGGGGCAGACCGTGGAGAGCGTGCAGGCGCGCACCGAGCTCGCGAAGCTGCGCGCCGCGCTGCAGGATGCCGTGAAGAAGCTGGAACAGGCCGAATCGGCGACCGAAAAGGCCGGCATGCTCGTCATGGGACCGGCGGCCCGGCCGGCCGGCGAGGCACCGCCGACGAGGACCCAGCTCATCGTCGGTGGGGCGCTGCTGTTCTTCCTGCTCTCGGTCATCGGCCATCTCGCCGCCGCACGGGGGAATCGCCGACTGCACACCGAAGGGGAGATCGCCGCGGCGCTGGGCTCAGCGCTGCTGGGTACCGTCGACGTACCTGGTGAACGGCCCGCGCACGGGCCAAAAGGCCGTGGCGCGCGGGCCTGGATCCGCCGACTGCTGGGCGTCGACACCCGGTGGGAGACACCGGCCCCGCAGACGTCCGGCGACGAGGCCAGCAGGCGGATCCGCTACCGGAGGGTGTGCGCTCGCCTCCGGGACCAGCTGCCGCCCCCCCGGCGGCTGCTGGTCGTCGTACCGGACGGCGACGAGATCGCCCGCCGGGCCGCCGGGCAGCTCGTCGCCGAGGCTGAGAGCGATCCTTCCCCAAGCTCTTCGAGCAGGGGAGACCCCGTGCTGCGGGTGGCGGAGGTTTCGGTGTCCCATCCGATGGTGCCGGACCGCGACACCGAGTCCGGTGCCCTGGTCGTGCTCAGCGCGGGCAGCTGGACCGCGCAGGAGCTCGCCGGCATCGCCGAGGCATGTGCGGACGGCAGGCATGAGGTCGTCGGCATCATCGTCGCCGGCACGGTCCGGGCCCGTCCGACGCGGCCTGCCGGCCATCCTCCGGACAACGCCACTCCGGCGCTCGCGGTTCGCGGCCACGCGACGGGAGGTTCTGTGTGACGACGAGCAAGACTGCCGAGTCGTCGGCCGCCGCTCCGCTGCTGGACCTGCAGGCGCTGGTGGTGGCGGTGCGCAGGCGCCGCCGACTCTGGTGCTCCGTGGGGCTGCTGGGGCTGCTGGTCGGCGTGGCGGTGACGGTCCTGCTGCCGCCGCCGCCGACCGCGGTGACCAAGGTGCTGGTCGCGCATCAGGAGGACCAGCCGAACGACACCGGAACGCTGATCCGCACCGACGTCGAGCTGCTGGGGACCACGCGGATCGCCGGCAAGGCCCTGCAGGCCCTCAAGTCCCCGGAAGACCCGGAAGACTTCATACGGGACTACCGGGGTACCGGCTTGACCAACAACCTGCTGCAGATCGAGGTGGCAGGTGACAGCGACGCGGAGGCGGTGGCCCGGGCCAAGGCGCTGGCCGACGCGTTCGTCGCGGACCATGTGAGGCGGATGCGGGAGGCCGCGGAAGCCGAGGCCGAGGCCCTGCTCGACCAGCGTGAGCGCATGCGGGACGAGCTCGCACAGGTCAACAAGGCGATCGGGGACCGATCGCCGGGGAGCGACCCGAAAGCCTCGGCGAGCTTCGAGTCGCTCTTCGCCCGCCGGGCCGAGCTCAACTCGCGGATCGCTGATTTCGACCAGCGCGCCGCGGATGCGCGCACCGGCGCGCCCAAGGTCATCGTCGGCACGCAGATCGTGGACGCCCCGCGCGCGGTGCAGCACTCCCTGCCCAGGGCCGCTGTCACCAACGCCGCGATCGGGCTCGTCCTCGGGCTCGTGCTCGGGCTCGTGCTGGCCGCGGTCGGCACGGTGGTGGCGGACCGCCCCGTACTGCGCCGGGAGATCGCGGCGAACCTGGGCACCTCGGTCATCACAGAGCTGCGCCGAGCGCCCCACCGGTCGGCCGGGCTGTGGCAGCGCGGACGGACCCGGGCGGCACGCGAACGGCTCACCGCGACCCTGGCCCGCACCGTGCGCGGCTCCGCGGAACCGGTGTCGCTGCTGGAACTGGGCTGTGCGCGCAGCACGAGCGTGATCGCCCTGAACGTCGCCAGGGCACTGGCGGCGGAGGGGCCCGTGGTCATCATCGACGGTCTGCCCGGCCCGCAGCTCGCCAACAGCCGCCAGAAGCCCGGAGACCCGAGCGTGGTCAGCGGCGAGGGTGCCGCGGACGTGCCGCATCAGGCGCGTCGGCTCGGCGTCGGCTCGGTCGCGCCCGGCACGGCGTGGACCGACCTCCACCACCTCGGTAGCCAGACCCTGCTCGTCGTGCGTGCCGGGCACGGCAGCGCCGCATGGCTGCACACCGTGGCGCGGCAGCTCGCGGACCAGCGCATTCCGGTGATCGGTGTGGTGCTCATCGACCCCGATCCGCGTGACCGGACCGACGGCACGCTGTGGGACGGGCTGCACACCGCGCTGCGAGGCCCTTATGAGCGGCCGGCCCGGCAGAACGGGACGGGCCAGCCGCGGACGGGACGGCCGTCGATGCCGGCCGCACAAGTCCCGTACAGCGATCAGGAGGCGCGGTAGAACATGTGTGGTATCGCAGGCACTTACCGATGGCCGGACGGGAAAGTCGTGACCGACCGGCTCACCGAGGTCCTGGCCCACCGCGGCCCGGACGGAGCGGGCCGGTACAGCCACCTTGCCGGTGACGGCGAAGTGCACCTCGGGCACCGCCGGCTGGCCATCATCGACCTGTCCGAGACCGGCACCCAGCCGATGGTCTCGGGCGGCCTCGCCCTGACCTACAACGGCGAGCTGTACAACGCGCCCGAACTGCGTGCCGAGCTGGCAGCCGCTGGGGTGCGCTTCCGCGGTACCTCCGACACCGAGGTGCTGCTGGAGGCCTGGCGGCGCTGGGGCACCGACTGCCTGCCCCGGCTGCGCGGCATGTTCGCGTTCGCGGTCTTCGACGAGCGAACCGGTGACCTGGTGCTCGCCCGCGACCAGCTCGGCGTCAAGCCGCTGTTCCTGCTCCGGCGCGGTGCGGGGCTGATGTTCGCCTCCGAGCTCAAGGCACTCGCCGCGGTGACCGGCGGGTCGCTGCAGGTGGACCAGGCGGCGCTGGTGGCCTCGCTGCTGTACTACTGGGTGCCGGACTCGCGCTGCGCGTTCCGCGAAGCGGAGAAGCTGCCGCCGGGGAGCTGGCTGCGGTGCCGGCCGGACGGCCGGATCGAGCGCGGCCGGTACTGGAACCTCAGGGACGTCGCCGGCGAGGCCCGGGAACGGGCTCGCGGCGGCGAGCAGCCGGACGTGGCTGCCATCGTCGAGGAGTCGAGCCGGCGGCACCTGCTCTCCGACGTACCGGTGGCGACCTTCCTCTCCGGCGGGCTGGACTCCAGCTACCTGACCGCGCTGGCGGCCCGCCACCAACCCGGGATCTCCGCGTACACGATCGGGTTCCGCGCCGAGGACGCCAAGTTCGAGGCGATGCCGGACGACCTGCGCTATGCCCGGCGGGTGGCCGAACGCTTCGGTGTCGACCTGCATGAGATCGAGATCGCTCCGAACGTGCTCGACCTGCTGCCGCGGATGACCTACCACCTGGACGAGCCGATCGGCGACCCCGCCGCGATCAACACCTTCCTCATCTGCTCGGCCGCCCGACAGGCCGGGGTCAAGGTGATGCTCTCGGGGATGGGTGCCGACGAGCTGTTCGCCGGGTACCGCAAGCACCTGGCCAACCTGCTCGCGCTGCGCTACCAGCGCATCCCGCGGCCGCTGCGGCGCGGCCTTTCCGCGAGTGTGGACCGGCTGCCGGTGGCCACGTCCCGCCGGGGCTACCGGTCGGTGCGCTTCGCCAAACGGTTCCTCTCCTTCGCCGATCTGCCGGAGGAGACCGCGTTCCGGCGCAGCTACACCATGTACGACCGGGACGAGCTGCTCGCCCTGGTCCACCCGGACTTGGCCGGGACGGTCCAGGACGTGCTGACCGAGCATGCGGACACCTACCAGGACAACGACCTCGACGACTTCGTCAACCGCATGTGCCTGGGCGACACCCGGATGTTCCTGCCGGGCCTGAACCTCGCCTACACGGACCGCTCGAGCATGGCCGCGTCGACCGAGGTGCGGGTGCCCTACGTGGACATCGAGGTGGTCAAGGCGGCGTTCGCCGTGCCCGGCGAACGCAAGATCGTCGGACGGCAGGGCAAGGCCGTCCTCAAGGAGGCGGCCACCTCGATCCTGCCCCGGGAGATCGCGTACCGGCCCAAGGGCCTGTTCAGCGCCCCGCTGCGCGCCTGGATGAGCCGGGATCTGGCACCGCTGGTGCGCGAGGTGGTGCACGACGGCGTGCTCGTCAGTTCCGGCATCCTGCGCCGCGACGCGCTGGCGCGGATGGTCGCCGAGGACGCCGCCGGGCAGCGGGACTTCTCCAAGCATCTGTGGCACGTGCTGACCCTGGAGTACTGGTATCGCGGCGCGACCTCTGGCT
Source organism: Streptomyces gossypii (assembly GCF_025165795.1). Lineage (GTDB taxonomy): Bacteria > Actinomycetota > Actinomycetes > Streptomycetales > Streptomycetaceae > Streptomyces > Streptomyces gossypii. The sequence goes on along the minus strand of NZ_JAJAGO010000005.1, from coordinate 173,269 downwards.
CGGGCCAGAGCCAAGCGGCTTGACGGCGCAGGAACAAGAGGAGCTCGGGTGAAACAGGTTGTGCAGAACTACAAGAGCGGTGAGCTGTCGCTGCTCGACGTGCCGGTTCCGGGGTGCAAGCCGGGCGGTGTGCTGGTCCGCAGCGCCTACTCGCTGATCTCCACCGGGACCGAGCTCATGAAGGTGTCCGAGGCCGGTATGTCGATGGTGGGCAAGGCCCGCTCCCGGCCGGACCAGGTGGCCAAGGTCATGCAGAGCGTGGCCACCAACGGGTTATCCGCCACCTACCGCAAGGTGACCAACCAGCTGGACTCCTACACGCCGCTGGGCTACTCGCTGTGCGGAGTGGTCGAGCAGGTCGGCACCGGGATCGACGATGTGGCGGTCGGTGACCTCGTGGCCTGCGCCGGCAATGAGCACGCGTTGCACGCCGAGCTGAACTGGGTGCCGAAGAACCTCTACGCCCGGGTGCCGGACGGCCTCGCACCGCGGCACGCTGCCTTCGGCACCGTCGGGTCGATCGCGTTGCAGGGCGTCCGCCGCGGCGAGTCACAGCTCGGCGACGTGGCGCTGGTCATCGGCCTCGGTCTGATCGGGCAGCTGGTGGTGCAGCTGCTGACCGCCTCGGGGGTCCGCGTCGTCGGCGTCGACCCCGACCCGGTGCGCTGCGAGCTCGCCGAGCGCCTGGGCGCTGCGGCCTGCGGCGCTCCCGAGCCCGCGGCCGTGGAAGCTGCCGTCGCCGAACTCACCGGCGGTCACGGGGTTGACCAGGTGTACCTGGCCGCAGGCGGCGGCAGCAACCAGCCCGTCGAGCTGGCCGCCCGGGTGAGCCGGGACCGCGGCCGGGTCGTCGACATCGGCAAGTGCCGCCTGGACCTGCCGTGGAACGCGTACTACGAGAAGGAGCTCGACGTCCGGTTCTCCCGCTCCTACGGCCCCGGGCGCTACGACCCGGAGTACGAGCTTCAGGGGCGGGATTACCCGATCGGCTACGTGCGCTGGACCGAGCGCCGCAACCTGGCGTGTTTCCTCGATCTCCTCGCCCGCGGCCGCGTCGACGTGGAGCCCCTGGTCTCCCACACCGCCGACTTCGATGACGCCGTCGAGACCTACCAGCGCCTCAAGGACGGCGACCTGAAGGCCGTGGCTGTGCTGTTCCGCTACCCCGGCCCGGCTGAACACCCAGCCGAAGCGCAGGCCCCGGCGGTGGCCGTGCCCGCGGTGCGACGCGGCGGCAAGGTGCCCGCCCCGGCCCGGCCTGCCACGGCGCCGGTGCGGCTGGCGTTCGCCGGCGCGGGAAACTACGCGACGTCGATGCTGCTGCCGCACCTGGCACGGCGTGACGGCGTCGAGTTGTCCACGGTCGTCACCACGACGGCGCTGTCCGCGGCCAACGCGAAGCGGAAGTTCGGCTTCGCCGAGGCGACCACCGATCTCGACGCCGTGCTCGGCGACCCGTTGATCGACGCGGTGTTCGTGGTCACCCGGCACAGCTCGCACGCCGAACTGACCCGGCAAGCACTGCTGGCCGGCAAGGCGGTGTTCGTGGAGAAGCCGTTGGCGCTCACCGAGGACGAGCTGGCCGGCGTGCTCGCGGCGGTCGAGGAGTCCGGCAACGACCGGCTGCAGGTGGGCTTCAACCGCCGGTTCGCACCGTTGCTGCGGGAGGCCAAGAAGCGGTTCGGCGCCCGGACCGGCCCGGCGAGCGTCCGCTACCTCGTCAACGCGGGCCGGCTGCAGCACGGCAGCTGGTACCTCCGGCAGGACACCGAGGGCTCGCGGTTCGCCGGCGAGGGCGGGCACTTCATCGACACGGCGAGCTGGCTGCTCGCGGCCGACCCGGTCTCGGTGTACGCGCTCGCCACGCCCGGCAACGAGGACCTGCAGGTCGTGCTGCGGTACCCGGGCGGGTCCACCGCCACCATCAGCTACGTCACCACCGGCCCGGCCGGCTTCCCCAAGGAGACGCTGGACCTGGTCGCGGACGGCCATGCGCTGCGGCTCGACGACTTCGTCCGTGCCTCGGTGTACGGCCGCAAGCGGTGGGTCAGTTCGCGACTGCCCAAGGCCCGGGACAAGGGCCAGCGCGCGGAGCTGGACGTGTTTCTCGAGGCCGTGCGGACCGGCGGGCCGATGCCGGTGCCGCTGGAGTCGCTGGTCGCCACCACGGCGGCCACCCTCGCCGTGCAGGCCAGCCTGGTCGGCGGCGCGCCGGTGACGTTGGCGAGGGCGCGATGACCATGAGCGCTGCTCCGGGCTGGTACCTGCGGCGGTTGTCCCGGATGGGCCCGCGGGAGGTCGGCGGGCGGGTGGGAGACGCGGTGCGCAGGCGGCGGTGGCGGTCGGCGCTGCCGGACTGCCCGCGCGTGACCGGCGCCCGGTTCACCGCGGTACTGCCCGCCGGGACGATCGCCGCGGTGCCACCGGAAGCCGCGAAACGCCTCATCGCCGAGGCGGACCGGCTGATGGACGGGCACGCCGGGTATTTCGGGGTGCACCGCGACGACCTGGCCGACCCGGACTGGTGGTACGACCCGAAGACCGGGCGCCGTGCTCCGTCGGGTTACGCCTTCGACGTGCCGTACCGGAACGAGGACGCGGTCGGGGACATCAAGCAGATCTGGGAGCTGTCCCGGCACCAGTACCTCACCGTGCTCGCCGCCGCCTACGCGGTCACCGGGAACGACCGGTATGCCGAGCGAGTGGCCGAGCACCTGCGCTCGTGGTGGGCGGCCAACCCGCCGCTGCGCGGAGTGCACTGGACCAGCGGCATCGAGCTGGGCATCCGGTTGCTTTCCTGGGTGTGGATCCGCCGGCTGCTCGACGGCTGGCCGGGCGCGGCCGGGCTGTTCGAGGGCAATCCGGTGGCGCTCCACCAGATCTGGCACCACCAGCGCTGGCTGGCCGCCTTTCCCAGCCGGGGGTCTTCGGCGAACAACCACGTCATCGCCGAGGCCGCCGGGCAGTGTGCAGCGGCCTGCGCGTTCGGGTGGTTCCCCTCCTCGGCGCGTTGGCGAGCCGGCGCGCTGCGTTCGCTGGAGCGGCAGCTGCGAAGCAATACCTTCGACTCCGGCCTCAACCGCGAGCTGGCCAGCGAGTATCACGGACTCGTGCTGGAGCTCGGCCTGGCCGCGCTGGCCGAGGCGGATGCCGCGGGCGTGCCGGTCCCCGCGTCGATCCGGCTGGTGCTGCTGCGCATGACCGACGCGCTGGCGGCCATCGTGGACAGCCGGCTGCGGCCGCCGCGCCAGGGGGACGCGGACGACGGGCACGGTCTGGTCGTGGACGGCGCGGGCACCGACCGCTGGGCCTCGCTGCTGGCTACCGGGGACGCCGTGTTCGGGTCTCTCGCCTGGTGGCCGGCAGTGACCGGCACTGATGTGCGCACCCCGCTGCTGGCCGCGCTCATCCGGCCCGCGGCACCGGCCGTGACCCGCCCGGCAAGCCGGCCGGCCCACTTCGCCGACGCGGGCATGACCATCCTGCGCGGTCCGGAGGAGATCTGGTGCCGCTGCGACGGTGGTCCGCACGGCTTCCTGTCCATCGCCGCGCATGCCCACGCGGACGCGCTGTCCGTGGAGGTCCGGCACGACGGGGTCGACGTGCTCGCCGACCCGGGGACGTTCTGCTATCACGGGCAGCCCGAGTGGCGGCAGTACTTCCGGTCGACCCTCGGCCACAACACCCTGCAGATGGACGGCGGTGACCAGTCCGTCTCCGGCGGCCCGTTCCTGTGGACCCGGCATGCCCGCAGCCGCGTCCTGGTCGCGGACACAGCCGACGAGGGTGTGTCCCGCTGGTGCGCCGAGCACGACGGTTACCGGCGCTCCGTGCACCGCCGCCGGGTGGAGCTGACCGCCGCAGCCAAGGAGCTGCGGGTGGTCGACGAGGTGCGCGGCCCGCGCCGGGCCGTGCGCCTGGCCTTCCACCTCGGGCCGGCGATCGCCGCGGACCTGGGGGGAAACCGGGCCGTGCTCACCTGGACCCGGGACGGCGAGGACCGCACCGCGGTACTGGACCTGCCCGAAGAGCTGAGCTGGCGGGCGCATCGCGGCGAGACCGATCCGCCACTGGGTTGGTACTCCGCCGGCTTCGGGCGCAAGGAACCCGCCACGACGCTCATCGGCACCGGCTTCGCCGACGGCGCGCACGGGTTCACCACCGTACTCGGATTCCGCGGCTAGGGGGCTCGCGTGGGGATCAAGTGGCGGAACCGGGCGTTGCCGGTGGCACCGCTGGCGCTGGCCGTGCTGGCGACCGGCTGTGTGAGCACGCCGGGCGCCCCGGCGGCGGAGCCGACCGGTGCGCCCTCCACATCCGGGGCCCGGACCGTGGCCCGGGCGTGCGCCAAGCCTGCGGCCGGGCCGGCGAAGGCGCCGGCGGGCGCGGTGACGGTCGACCCCGCGGTGGTCGGTGACCTGGCCGCGAAGACCCGCAGCAGTCCCCCGAACACCACGTTCTGGCTTCGGCCGGGCAAACACCGGCTCAAACCGGACCGCTACTCCCAGGTCATCCCCAAGAAGGGGAACCGCTACCTCGGCGCACCGGGCGCGGTGCTCGACGGCCGCAAGACCAACCAGTACGCGTTCGGCGGTACCGCCCGCGACGTCACCGTCCGCTACCTGACCGTGCAGCGTTTCGTCGCGCCGCACAACGAGGGCGTGGTCAACCATGACTCGGCCGACGGGTGGGTGATCGAGCACGCGAAGATCCAGCACAACTCCGGCGCCGGACTGATGGCCGGTGCCCACCAGCGGGTCCGCGCCAGTTGCCTGCGCGGCAACGGACAGTACGGCATGAACGCGTACAAGGCCGGCGACTCCATCAGCGACCTGGTGGTCGAGGGCAACGAGATCGTGGGGAACAACACCGGCGACTGGGAGCGGCGGCGGCCGGGCTGCGGCTGCACCGGAGGCGTCAAGTTCTGGGCCGTCAACGGCGCCGACGTACGCGGCAACTGGGTGCACGACAACCGCGGAGCCGGGTTATGGGCGGACACCAACAACAACGACTTCCGCATCGAGGACAACGTGCTGGAGGCCAACGACGGTGCCGCGCTGATCTACGAGACCAGCTACAACGCGGTCATCCGGAAGAACACGATCCGGCGGAACAACTGGGTCGAGGGCCGCAGGCACGCCGACCGCGGCGACAACTTCCCGTTCGCGACCCTCTACCTGTCCGAGGCCGGCGGGGAACCACGGATCCGAGCCCGCACGGACAAGATCGAGATCTACCGGAACGTGCTGGAGAACAACTGGTCCGCGATCACCCTGTGGGAAAACGCCGACCGGTTCTGCAACAGCCCGGCCAACACCTCGTCCGGTGACTGCACGTTGCTGGTGCCGCACTCCGACCGCTGCGCGCGGCCGGCGATCGCCACCGCACCGCTCTACGCCGACTGCCGGTGGAAGACCCAGCGGGTGGACATCCACGACAACCGCTTCGTGCTGGACAAGTCCGTCGTCGAGTGCACGGTGAAGTGCGACCGCATGGCGGTGCTGGCCAACTACGGCACCTATCCGGACTGGTCGCCGTACCAGGGCGAGCGGGTCGCCGAGGCGATCACCCACAAGCAGCACAACCGCTGGCACGACAACGTCTACCTCGGACCGTGGAAGTTCGTCGCCCACGACCCGAGCCGGGTGCTGGACTTCGGGCAGTGGCAGGGCACGCCTTATGAGCAAGACGCGGGCAGCACCCTCGACCCACGGGCCGGTGGTTGAGATGGGCGAGGACCTGCGGCGCGCTGGGCTGCCGGGCGGAGCGGACACGGCCGGCACGCAGTCCGGCGCCGAACCGCTCCCTGCCGTCACACCGAAGCTCGTCGGGATCGTCTGGGCGTTGCTGATCCTCAACACGCTCGGCTCCGCCGGGGCGGAGACCATCATCCCGCTGCCCCGCTCCCTCATCCAGATGGTCACCATGGGCGCGCTGGTCGCCGCGTTCACGCTGGCGCTCGCCGTCAATCTCCGGCTGCGCATCCGAGCCAGCGCCTTCGTGCTCCTGCTCACCCTGCTGCTGGTGCCGAGCGTGATCTCCAGCGTGCAACTGGAGTCCGGATTGGGCGCGCTGTTCCGCTGCGCCCGGCTGGCTCTCTTCGTCGGCACGCTGTGGCTACTCAGCCGCTGGTGGGACGGCAGCCTGACGTTCGTCCGGCACCACATCCGGATGTACTTCGCGGTGCTCGCGTCGGTCGCCGCCGGCGCGGTCATCTCACCGGGCACGGCCAGGCCCGAGATCTACGGCGGGCGGCTGGTCGGCGCGTTGTGGCCGCTCACCCCGCCGCAGATCGGACAGTACGCCGCGGTGATCATCGGGCTCACCGTGCTGCTCGTACTGGGCCGTCGGACCGACAGGGCCGGCGCGGCGGTAATCATCGTGCCCTCACTCATCCTGCTCGCGTTGACCCATACCCGGACGGCCACGCTCGGCCTGCTCACAGGGTTGGCCTTGGCGATCGGCTCGCTCGTTCTGACCAGTGCCGCCGCCCGCCGGTTCTTCACCTGGGCGGTGCTGTGCACCGCGGTGGCCGCGGTGGGGTTCGCCCCCGCGCTACGGGCGTGGTTCCTTCGCGGACAGAGCCAGGAGCACCTCACCAGCCTCACCGGCCGGGCCAAGGTCTGGGACGCCCTGCTGGCAGCGCCCCGGACGACCGCGGAGAAGTCGTTCGGCATGGGCCTGGGCGACAAGTCGTTCGGCGGGCTGCCGATCGACAACAGCTGGCTGGCCGTTTACCACGAGCAGGGTTGGACCGGCCTCACCCTCGTGGCGGCGATCATCATCGTGCTGGGCGGCGTCGCGTTGCTGCGGCCACCGTCGCTGCCGAGGGCCTGCGCGATCTTCCTGATCAGCTACTGCGCGATCGCGTCGTACACCGAGGCCGGGCTGGGTGACGCCTCGCCGTATCTGCTGCATCTGGCCGTGGCCGCCTCGCTGCTGGCGGCACCTGCCGCGGCCACGCCCCTCGCGACGTCCGAACCCCCTCGACGACGTGTCCCGCGAGGGGCCCGGGATGGGAGATGACCTTGAGCATGCATGTTCTCGTGGTGCACAACCGCTACTCCTCGGGGCAGCCGAGCGGGGAGAACAAGGTCGTCGACCAGGAGGTGGGGCTGCTGCGCGCGGCCGGCCACCGGGCCGATGTGTTCGAGCGGCGCAGCGACGACATCGCCGCCCGGTCCCTGCTGGGCAAGGCCGCGGTGCCGCTGCTGGTGCCGTGGAACCCGGCGGTCCGCGCGGAGCTCGCCGCCCGGCTTCGCGCCGAGCGGCCGGACGTGGTGCACGTCCACAACGTCTTCCCGCTCCTGTCGCCCGCGGTGCTGGCCGCCTGCGCCGACGCCGGCGTGCCCGCCGTCGCCACGCTGCACAACTACACCCAGGTCTGCCCACCCGGCACGCTGCAACGGAACGGCCGGCCGTGCTCCGAGTGCGTCGGGTCGGCGCCGCTGCCCGCCGTCCGGCACGGCTGCTACCGGAGCTCCCGGCTGGCGACGGTGCCGCTCGCGGTCAGCCTGTCGGTCAACCGGCGGCGGTGGTGGTCCGGCGTGGAGCGGTTCTTCTGCATCTCCGCCGCGCAGCGCGACGTCCTGGTGCGGGCCGGCATGCCACCCGAGCGGCTGGCGGTGAAGCACAACTTCGTGCCCGACCCGGGCGCCCGCCGATCGGACGCCGGCGAGCAGCTGCTCTACCTCGGCCGACTCGCGGAGGCCAAGGGCGTGCGGCTGCTCATGGCCGCGTGGGACGAGATCGCCGCGGACGGCGGTGTGGGCGTGCCGCTCGTGGTCGCCGGCGCGGGGCCGCTGGAGCGAGAGGTGGCCGCCTGGGCAGCGGGCCGGGACGACGTGCGCTACGTCGGCCTGTACGACCCGGCGGAGTGCCGGCAGGCCATCGCGCGATCGGTGGCCGTGGTGGCTCCCTCGACGTGGCTGGAGGCGTTCGGCCTGGTGGTCGTGGAGGCGATGGCGGCCGGGGTCCCGGCCGTCGCAGCCGGTCACGGCGCCTTCGTCGAACTCCTCGAGGACGGGGTGACCGGGCTGCTGCACGAGCCGGGCGAGCCCGCCTCGCTCGCGTCCTGCCTGCGCCGGATCACAGCCGGGCCGGCCCGCAACCGGGAGATGGGCCAGGCGGCCCGGCGCCGTTACGAGCAGGCATTCAGTCCGGCCGTCGGGCTGGAGCGCCTGGTGGATGGATACCGCACCGCGATCGCGGGTCGGTCCGGCGGCGGGGGCAGCCCGCCGCCGGCAAGGGACAAAGGCACTGGCTCGCGGCGGGGGCACCCGCGCGAGCAGGGATGGGGGCAGTAGATGACACGATGCCGACTCTGCGGCTCGGCGGCGATGGCAAGCGTCGTCGATCTCGGAGCGACCCCGCCGTGCGAGAGTTTCCTCGCCGCGGACCAACTGGACCAACCGGAGCCGGCGTACCCGCTGCACCTGCGGGTCTGCACCGACTGCTGGCTCGCGCAGATCCCTGGGCTGATCACCCCGGAGGAGACGTTCACGCAGTACGCGTACTTCTCCTCCTACTCGGCCTCCTGGGTGGAGCACGCGCGCACGTTCGTCGCCGACGCCGCAGCGCGGCTGGGTCTCGACTCCGAGGAGAAGGAAGCCTTCGTCATCGAGGTCGCGAGCAACGACGGATACCTGCTGAGGCACCTGGTGGACCGCGATATCCGCTGCCTCGGCATCGAGCCGTCGGTGAACGTCGGCGCCGCGGCGCGGGACGCGGGTGTGCCTACGCTCACAAAGTTCCTGGACCCGGCCACCGGCTCGGGCGTCCGCGGCGAGCACGGCCCGGCGGACCTGGTCGTGGCCAACAACGTGTACGCGCACATCCCCGACGTGGTCGGGTTCACCCGGGGGCTGCGCGCCCTGGTCGCCGACGACGGCTGGGTCTCCATCGAGGTGCAGCACCTGCTGACCCTGATCGAGAAGAACCAGTACGACACGATCTACCACGAGCACTTCCAGTACTACACGGTCGCGTCGGCGACCCGGGCGCTGGCGAGCGGCGGACTCGCGCTCGTGGACGTCGAGCTGCTGCCCACGCACGGCGGCTCCATCCGGCTGTGGGCCCGGCCGGCCGAGGTGGCCGGCGAGCCGACCCGGCGGGTGGCCGACGTGCTGGACCAGGAGAAGGCCGCCGGGCTGCAGGAGCTGTCCGGTTACAGCGAGTTCTCCGCTCGGGTGGCCAAGGTGCGTCGGGACCTCCTGCGGTTCCTCATCGAGGCGGCCGAGCGCGGCGAGACGGTGGTCGGCTACGGCGCCCCGGGCAAGGGCAACACCCTGCTCAACCACTGCGGAATCCGGCCCGACCTGCTCCCGTACACGGTCGACCGCAACCCCTACAAGCACGGCAGGTTCACCCCGGGCAGCCGCATCCCGATCCTGCCGCCCGAGCAGATCAGCACCGACAGACCGGACTACGTACTCGTCCTCCCGTGGAACCTGCGGGCCGAGCTGGTCGAGCAGCTGTCCTTCGTGCACGCCTGGGGCGGCCGGCTGGTCTTTCCCATCCCGGAACTGAGCATTGTCGAGGTCAAGCCATGAAGGTCGTACTGTTCTGCGGCGGTTACGGGCTGCGTATGCGCGACGGAGCCTCCGACGACATGCCCAAGCCGATGGCGATGGTCGGCCCGCGGCCGCTGATCTGGCACGTCATGCGCTACTACGCGCACTTCGGGCACCGGGAGTTCATCCTGTGCCTCGGATACGGGGCCCACCACATCAAGAACTTCTTCCTCCACTACGAGGAGACGGCCTCCAACGACTTCGTGCTGCGCAACGGGCAGACCGAGCTGCTCTCCACCGACATCGCCTCCTGGACGATCACCTTCGTGCAGACCGGCATCGAGTCACCGATCGGGGAGCGGCTGCGCCGGGTGCGGCACCACCTGGACGGCGACGAGATGTTCCTCGCCAACTACGCCGACGTGCTCACCGACGCCCCGCTGCCGGAGATGATCGACGGGTTCGCCCAGCGCGACGCCGGCGCGTCGATGATGGTGGTGCCGCCGCAGTCCTCGTTCCACTGTGTGGACTTGGGCGATGACGGTCTGGTGGGGGGCATCACCGCGGTGAGCGAACTGCCGCTGTGGGAGAACGGCGGCTACTTCGTGCTCCGCCAGGAGATCTTCGACCACATCCCGGAGAACGGGGACCTGGTCGCCGACGCCTGCGCCCAACTGGCCAAGCGCGGCCGGTTGGTGGCCCACCAGCACTGCGGCTTCTGGAAGCCGACCGACACCGTGAAGGAGCGGGCCGCGCTCGACGCCGCCTACGCCCGGGGCGACCGCCCGTGGGCCGTGTGGGAACGGGACGGTGCGGGGGCGGGCGCGACCGGCAGCAGGGACGGCGCCGGAGCGAGGGCGTGATCCGGCTCGGGGCCGGGCGCCTGGACGAGCTCGTCGCGGTAGGCGCGCACTGCGACGACATCGCCATCGGCGCCGGCGGCACACTGCTGACGATGTGCCTCGCGCGGCCGGGTATCCGCATCGACGCGCTGGTGCTCTCCGGCGGTGGCAGCGAACGGGAGCAGGAGGAGCGGGCCGCGCTCGCCGCCTTCTGCCCGGGCGCCGAACTGCGGCTGACCGTGCTCAAGTCGCCGGACGGCCGGCTGCCCTCGCACTGGGACGAGGCCAAGGACGCGGTCGAGGAGCTGCGCGTGCGGACCGAACCGGATCTCGTGCTGGCCCCGCGTACCGATGACGCGCACCAGGATCACCGCGGCCTGGCCAAGCTGGTGTCCACCGCGTTCCGCGACCACCTCGTGCTCGGCTACGAGATCGTCAAGTGGGACGGCGATCTGGGCCGTTTGGCTGCGTACCAGCCGCTGTCGCCGGAGGTCGCCGAACGGAAGGTGCGGCTGCTGCAGGAGCACTACCCCTCACAACGGCACCGGCCCTGGTACGACCGGGAAGCCTTCCTCGGGCTGGCCCGGATCCGCGGCATCGAAAGCCACGCGCGCTACGCCGAGGCGTTCGCCGTCACCAAACTCACTCTCAACCTGGAGGGATGAACCTTGCGCGTACTGCTGACCGGACACCAGGGCTACCTGGGCACCGTGATGGCCCCGGTACTCGCGGCCGCCGGGCACGAGGTCGTCGGGCTGGACGCCGGCCTGTTCGCCGACTGCGTGCTGGGCCCGCCGCCCGCGGACCCTCCCCCAGTCGGCGCCGGCGCGCCTGTGGGCAGTGCCCCCATGGGGCAGCGGGTGGACCTGCGCGACGTCACGGCCGAACACGTGACCGGGGTGGACGCCGTGATCCACCTGGCTGCGCTGTCCAACGACCCGCTGGGGGCGCTGGCGCCGGACCTCACCTACGACATCAACCACCACGCGTCCGTGCGGCTGGCCCGGCTGGCCCGCGATGCCGGAGTGCGGCGCTTCCTGTACGCGTCGACCTGCTCGGTCTACGGCGCCGCCGGCGGCGGTGACTCGGCGGACTTGGTGACCGAGGACGCCCCGCTGCGCCCGGTGACGCCCTACGCGGAGTCCAAGGTGCGGGTGGAGGACGACCTGCACGCGCTGTCCGACGGCGACTTCAGCCCGGTGTTCATGCGCAACGCCACCGCCTTCGGCTACTCACCCCGGCTGCGCGCCGACATCGTGCTGAACAACCTGGTGGGCCACGCGCTCCTGTCCGGCGAGGTGCTGGTGCTCTCCGACGGCACCCCCTGGCGCCCGCTGGTGCACGCCGCCGACATCGCACGGGCCTTCGCGGCCGCGCTGATCGCGCCGCGGCAGGCGGTGCACGACCGGGCGTTCAACATCGGCAGCGAGATCAACAACGTCACGGTCGCCGAGATCGCCGAGCAGGTCGCCGCGGCGGTCTCCGGCTCGCGGGTGGTGATCACCGGGGAGACCGGTGCCGATCCGCGGTCGTACCGGGTGGACTTCTCCCGGTTCCGCGCCGCGGTGCCCGGCTTCGACTGCGAGTGGACGGTGAAGCAGGGCGCGCTCGAACTCGCCGACGCCTACCGGAAACACGGGTTGACCCGGGAGGACTTCGAGCGACGCTTCACCCGGCTGGCCGTGCTGCGCGCGGCGTCCGACGCAGGAGCCGTCGACGACACCCTGCGGTGGCGCCGGTGACCGCGGCCGGCGAGCAGATGTACGCGCTGGTGGAGCGGCTGTACCCGCTGTGCCGGAGCATCACCGGCGACGGTGTGCGCGCCACCCTGGAGATCGTCGACGAGTACGTTCCGCTGCAGGTGCACGAGGTGCCGACCGGGACGCGGGTGCTCGACTGGACGGTGCCGCAGGAGTGGAACATCCGGGACGCGTACGTCGCCGACACCGCCGGCAACCGGGTCGTCGACTTCGCCGCGTCCAGCCTGCACGTGCTCGGCTACAGCTTGCCGGTGTCGGCGACCATGCCGCTGGCCGAGCTGCGCGGACACCTGCACACCCTGCCGGACCACCCGGCCTGGGTGCCGTACCGCACCAGCTACTACAAGCCGGAATGGGGGTTCTGCCTGGCCCAGGAGACCTTGGACGCGCTGCCGGACGGCGAGTACGAGGTGCACATCGACTCCGCACTCACCGATGGCCACCTCACCTACGCCGAGCACGTGGTGCCCGGGCAGGTCCCCGACGAGGTGATCGTCTCCTGCCACGTCTGCCACCCGTCGCTGGCCAACGACAACCTCGCCGGCATCGCGGTGGCGACGTTCCTGGCCCAGGCGCTGGCGGAGAAGACGCCCTGGTACACCTACCGGTTCCTGTTCGCGCCCGGCACCATCGGGGCGATCACCTGGCTGGCCCGCAACGCGGAGCGGGTGGAACGGGTCAAGCACGGGCTGGTGCTGGCCTGCACCGGCGACCCGGGCCGGCTGACGTACAAGCAGAGCAGGCGCGGCGACGCGGAGATCGACCGGGTGATGCAGCACGTCCTGGTCGCCTCCGCACGCCCGCACCGCGTCGCCGAGTTCACTCCGTACGGCTACGACGAGCGGCAGTTCTGCTCGCCCGGGTTCGATCTCGGCGTGGGCTCGCTCAGCCGAACCCCGTACGCCGGCTACCCCGAATACCACACCTCGGCGGACAACCTGGACTTCGTCTCCCCGGAGGCGATGGCGGACACTCTCGCCGTCTGCCGCGAGGCATTCGCCGTACTGGACCGCAACCGGCGGTACGTCAACCTCAGCCCCTACGGCGAGCCACAGCTGGGCCGGCGTGGTCTGTACGACTCGCTCGGCGGACGCAGCGACGCGAAGCAGGCCCAGATGGCCATGCTCTGGGTGCTCAGCCTCTCCGACGGCGAGCACAGTCTGCTGGACGTCGCCGAGCGGTCCGGGCTGCCGTTCGACACCGTCGCGGTCGCGGCCGGCGCCCTGCACGGCGCCGGGCTGATCAAGGCATGACGCCGATGACCACCGGGAGGGAGAATCCGAGGACAACGGAGCCCCCGGCGGACCGGGCCGGACACGCCCGGCGGGCCGGCACGCGGGCCATCGTCGGCCGGCTGTCCTGGGGACTGGCCGATCAGGCGGCCTCCAGCATTTCCAACTTCGCGGTGGGAATCTACGTGGCACGCTCGCTGGGGCTGGCCGCGTTCGGCGTGTTCAGCCTGGCCTGGGTGACCTACGGCGTAGTGCTCAGCGTCTCCCGCGGGCTGGCCACCGACCCGCTCGTGGTGCGCTTCAGCGGCGTGCCGGAATCGTCCTGGCGCGGGGCGGTGGCCCGGGCCTCGGGTACCGCGCTCGTTGTCGGTGCCGCCATCGGCGCGGCGTGTCTGGTGGCCGGGCTGGGTCTGGGCGGCAGCGTGGGGCCCGCGTTCGCCGGCCTCGGCGTCATGCTGCCGGGGCTGCTGCTGCAGGACGCCTGGCGGTACTCGTTCTTCGCCGCCGGCACCGGTCGGAAGGCGTTCGTCAACGACCTCGTGTGGGGAGCCGCACTCGTCCCGGCCATGGTGGTGGCGGCCCACGTGGGCAGCGTGGCCGCCTTCGTGCTCGCCTGGGGCGGGTCCGCCGCGGTTGCCGCGGGGTACGGCTGCCTACAGTCCGGCATTCGGCCCCAGTTGACCGGAGCGCGCGAGTGGCTTCGCGAGCAGCGCGACCTCGGCTACCGGTACCTGGTCGAGAACACCTGCGTCAGCGGCGCGAGCCAGCTGCGGGCGTACGGGCTCGGTGCGATCGTCGGGGTCAGCGCGGTGGGTGTGGTCCGGGGCTCCGAGCTCCTGCTCGGCCCGTTCCTCGCTGTGCTGATGGGGCTGACGCTGGTCACCGTCGCGGAGGCGGCACGGATGCTGCGGCAGGCCCCGCACCGGCTGGGCTCGTTCTGCCTCCTGCTGGGCGGCGGGCTGGCCGCCGCCGCGCTGCTCTGGGGCGCGGCGCTGCTGCTGGTGCCGGACCCGGCCGGCGAGTTCGTGCTCGGCGGCGTCTGGCACTCCGCCTCGGAGCTCATCGTGCCGGCCACGCTCAGCGTCGCGGGCGCCGGCCTCGGCAGCGGCGCGGCGGCCGGGCTGCGCGCACTCGGCGCGGCCCGGCGCAGCCTGCGCTGCCAACTGTTCGCCTCCGCCTGCTATGTCGGCGGCGGGCTCGGCGGGGCGGCCGTGGCCGGCACGGTCGGCTCGGCCTGGGGCGTCGCCGCCGCGTCCGTCTGCGGCTCGGCCGTGTGGTGGCTGCACCTGCGGTCCGCCCTGCGCGAGCGCCTCCGCAAAGATCCCTCCGACACCCCCTGAACCCCATCCGCGAAGTGAGGACGCCATGGCTGCATTTCGCCGCATTCCCCGGCTGAGTATCGGCCTGCCCGTGTACAACGGCGAGGAGTACCTTGCCGAGGCCCTCGACGCCCTGCTCGGCCAGACCTACGAGGACTTCGAACTGGTCATCTCCGACAACGCCTCGACCGACGGGACCCAGGACGTCTGCCGCCGGTACGCAGCGCGCGACGCGCGCATCCGGTACCTCCGGCTGCCCCGGAACATCGGCGCCGCACCGAACCACAACCACGTGTTCACCGAGTGCCGCGGCGAGCTGTTCAAGTGGGCCTCGCACGACGACCTGTACGCCCGGGACCTGCTGCGGCGCTGCATGGAGGTGCTGGACGAGCGGCCGGACGTGATCCTCGCGCACTCCGGCCAGGCGGTCATCGACGGCGGCGGCCGAGTGAAGGTCCCGTACGAGTACGGGCTCGCCACCGACTCGCCGCACCCGCCGGAGCGCTTCCGCAGTCTGCTGTTCGAGCCCGGCGGCGACGACTTCTACGGGGTGATGCGGGCTGACGTGCTGCGCCGGGTGAAGCCGCACGACAGCTACCACCACGCGGACCGCACCTTCGTCGCCGAGATCGTCCTGCACGGGCCCTTCCACCAGGTGCCGGAGCTGCTGTACTTCCGCCGCGACCACCCCACCCGCGCCGAGCGGGCGAACCCCGGCAAGCGCTCCCGGTGCGTCAACCTGGACCCGCGTCGGGCAGGCCCGCTGCACCCGACGCCCCGGCTGCTCGCCGAGTACGTCTGGGGCTTCGTCGCGGCGATCCGGCGGGCGCCGCTGTCCGCGGCCGACCGGCGCTCCTGCTACCGCCACCTGGCCGCATGGATGGCCGCCCGGGTCCGGCCGGGCGCCGGGGAGCGGGTCGAGGACCGCGCCCCGGTCGACCCGGGCCGGCTCACCGTCTCCGTCGACGCCCTCGTCGCCGGCCGTGAGGGGAGGCAGGCATGACGTCCGCGCACGGGACTCCGGTCCGCGTCGGGGTGTTCGGTCTGCTCGGCTCCGGCAATGTCGGCAACAACGGGTCGCTCGAGGCCGTGCTCGGGTACCTCCGCGCCGAGCACCCGGAGGCGGTCGTGGACGCGCTGTGCGGCGGACCCGAGGTCATCGCGGCCCGGTACCGGATTTCCGCCACGCGGCTGAACTGGTACCGCGGGGAGTACCGGACCGCGTCACGTGCGGGCGCGATCGCGGCCAAGGGTCTGGGCAAACTCGTCGACGCCGTCCGCACCGCCGTCTGGGTGCGCCGGCACGACGTGGTGATCGTGCCGGGCACGGGCGTCCTGGAGGCCACGCTGCCGCTGCGGCCATGGGGCTTCCCGTACTCGCTGTTCCTGCTCTGCGCGACCGGCCGGCTGTTCGGCACCCGCGTCGCGCTGGTCAGTGTGGGCGCCGCCGCGATCGGCCGGCGGCCGACCCGAACCCTGACGCGCTGGTCGGCGCGGCTGGCCGCGTACAGGTCGTACCGGGACGCCCTGTCCCGCGACGCGATGCGGGCGATGGGCGTGGACACCGCGCGCGACCAGATCTACGAGGACCTCGCATTCGCCCTGCCGACACCTCCGGCCGGCGCGCCCTCGAAAACGCCGGACCCGGTCTGCGTCGGCGTCATGGCCTTCCACGGCAGCGACGACGACCGCGCCCGGGCCGAGGAGATCCACCGGCGCTACCTCGACGGGACGACCGGATTCGTCCGCGCGCTGGTCGAGGACGGCAGGCCGGTCCGGCTGCTCACCGGCGACGAGGTCGACCGGCCGGTGGTCGCCGCGATCCTCGACGCGGTGGACTCGCCGCTGGTCACCGCTGCCGAGACGGCCTCGCTGGCCGACCTGATGAAGGAGATGGCGGCAGCCGACACCGTGGTGGCGACCCGGTACCACAACCTGGTCTGCGCGTTGAAGGTCGGCACGCCGACGCTCGCACTCAGCTACTCGGCGAAGAGCGACGCGCTCATGGCCCGGATGGGACTGGGCGCGTACTGCCACCCGGCCCGCGAGGTCGACACCGACCGGCTGCTGGAGCAGTTCCGGGCACTGGAGCGGGGATCGGCGGAGCTGCGGCGGACCCTCTCCGAGCGCAACCTGGTCGCCGCCCGGCGCGTCGAGCACCAGTTCACCGCCTTGACCGCGGCCCTGTTCCCTGCGGCCGACCACACTCACGCCCTGCGGGAGGCTCCATGAAGGCGACCGGAATCCCGGCGATCGTCGGCGCGTACCTGTTCGAACCGACGCCGTACGCCGACGAACGCGGCTTCTTCTGCCGCACGTTCGACGCCGACGTGGTCCGCTCGGTGGGCCTCGACCCGGCCACTTTCCTCCAGGACAGCGTGTCCCGCTCGGCCCGGGGCGTGCTGCGCGGCCTGCACCTGCGCTCCGGCGCCGGCGAGGCCAAGCTGGTGCGGTGCTCGTACGGGAGGGTCTTCGACGTCGTCGTGGACCTGCGGACGGACTCGCCGACATACCGCGCCCGGGCCTTCTTCGAGCTGTCCGGCGAGACGCAGGCGACCCTGTACGTCCCGGCTGGGTGCGCGCACGGCTTCCAGGCGCTGACCGGGACCGCCGACGTCTCGTACCGGATCGACCGCCCGCACGATCCGGCCGAGGACGTGACGATCGCCTTCGACGACCCCGAGCTCGCCATTCCCTGGCCGCTGCCCGTCACATCGATGTCCCAGCGGGACCGGGAGGCGCCGAGCCTCGCCGAGGCCCTGCGGCAGAAAGAGCGGTGAGGCCGGCGTGGACACCGAAGAGTTCCTCCTGCCCCGGTCGCGGCTGGCGAACGAGCGGCTGCACGCCATGATTCCCGGGGGCGCGCACACCTACGCCAAGGGTGACGACCAGTACCCCGACAACCTGGCCCCGGTCATCAGCCACGGCCGCGGTGCCCACGTGTGGGACATCGACGGCAACCGCTACGTCGAGTACGGCTCCGGCCTGCGGTCGGTCAGCCTCGGCCACGCCCATCCACGCGTGATCCAGGCGGTGCGGCGGGAACTCGACCGCGGCAGCAACTTCGTCCGGCCGTCCATCGTGGAGGTCGAGGCCGCGGAACGCTTCCTGGCCACCGTGCCGACCGCGGAGATGGTGAAGTTCGCGAAGAACGGCTCCGACGTCACCACCGCCGCGGTGCGCCTCGCCCGCGCCGTCACCGGGCGCCCGCGGGTGGCCATCTGCGGCGACCATCCGTTCTACTCCACCGACGACTGGTTCATCGGCACCACGCCGATGTCCGCCGGTGTTCCGGCGGCTACCACCGAGCTGACCGTGGCGTTCCCTTACGGGGACCTGGCCGCCACGGAGGAGCTGCTCACCCGGTACCAAGGCGAGGTCGCCTGCCTGATTCTCGAACCCGCCGACCACACCGAACCCTCCCCCAGCTCTCCACTTCGTCCGAGCAGGGAAGACCCCACTCCCGGGTACCTCGCCGGCCTGCGCGAACTGGCCGACCGGCACGGCTGCGTACTGATCTTCGATGAGATGATCACCGGCCTCCGCTGGTCCGAAGCAGGCGCCCAGGGCCTGTACGGCGTCGTCCCCGACCTCTCCACGTTCGGCAAGGCGCTGGGCAACGGGTTCGCCGTCTCCGCGCTGGCCGGGCGCCGCGATCTGATGGAGCGGGGCGGGCTGCGCCACTCCCGCGAGCGGGTGTTCCTGCTGTCCACCACGCACGGTGCGGAAACGCACTCGCTGGCCGCCGCGATGGCCGTGCTCACCACCTACGTCGAGGAGGGCGTCACCGCGCGACTGCACGCCCTCGGCGAGCGGTTGGCCGCCGGTGTCCGCGACGCCGCGGCCAGCATGGGCGTCGGCGACCACCTCGTCGTCCGGGGCCGGGCCAGCAACCTGGTCTTCGCCACCCTCGACGAGAACCGGCAGCCGTCGCAGCAGTACCGCACCCTGTTCCTGCGCCGGCTGCTCGCGGGCGGGGTGCTGGCCCCGTCGTTCGTGGTGAGCAGCGCGCTCGACGACGCCGACATCGACCACACCGTCGACACAGTGGCCCAGGCATGTGCGGTGTACCGCAAGGCGCTGGACGCCGCCGACCCCACCTCCTGGCTGGCCGGGCGACCGGTGAAACCCGTGTTCCGCCGCTTGGCGTGACGTGACGTCAGCGGCGCTCCCGCCAACCGGCGTCAGCCAGCCGGTCGACCAGCCACGCGGTCGCCGGTATCACCGCCAGCGCGGTGCACCAGCCGCCGAGGACGTCCGTCGGATAGTGCGCACCCAGAGCGACCTGCGCCCAGCCCATGGCGGCGCCGGCCACCAGCGCCGCGGCGAGCACGAGCAACGTGCCGGCCGTCCTGCCGAGGCCGAGCCGGCCGGCCGCGAGCAGCGCCACCACGAGGGCGAGCGCGGTGAGGAAGGCGGTGTGCCCGCTCGGGTAGGACAGGTGCACGCCGTGGATGGTACGTCCCGCCAGGGGCTTGATCAGCGTCGTCATCCCCACCGTCATACCGGGACCGACAACGAAGAGCAGCGCCGCACGAGGCCGCCGAAGCAGCAGGCAGCCCGTCACGGCGGCCACGACCAGCGTCGCCGCTCCGGCGGGCTCCCCCAGGAAGTCCGTGGCCAGAGCGACGTGCCGCCACGGCGGCCGCACACCGCCCCCCGCCGGCTGGATCCACGCGTCCACCATGCCGGGCCGGCCGTGGCCGGCGTACAGGACCCCGAGCACGACGACCATCAGCGCGGCCAGGGCCGAGATCAGCCCGAGCCACGCGCGCAGCGACGGGGGCAGCACCGCGGGCGCCGACCGACCGGTCACACGCCCACCGCGTCCGGTCGCCCCGCGGTGGTCTGCCGTGATCGGTAGATGGTGTTCCGGATCTCGGCTTCTTGAGACAGGGTCCACACCCATCCCGGCCGCACCACCCTCCTGACCTCCGCTCCCTCGACATCCCGGGGGCAGAGAAGTTCGGCAACAGGTTCTCAGCTTGTCATTCAACGTCCGGCCGCCGGAGGTGGCTCAGTCGAGCCAGATCAGCATCGCGTGACCGGTGGATGCGGCACCTTGGAAGAACTCTGTCAGGGGAGTGAACAGGTCGCGGGCCCACTCCAGTGAGGTGGGCGAGTCCCGGATTCGGGGGTAGATCTCGGCCTCGGCGAGTTCGGAGGGATCGACGCCCTGAATGAGCTGGTCATACGTCGTCTGGTGCAGGGTGTCAGCGGCCAGCCGTACTCGATCCGGGGTCAGGTACTGCGGCGGTCCGTAGCCCCAGTCGTCGGCGGTGAGGGGTTCTTCACCGTGGACGATGTCGACGGGGAAGGCCAAGCGTCGCAGAAGGAAGCCGAGCAGATCCCATGTCTTGTGCGTGGTGAAGTGCCGCGCCTCGCTGGGTGCCGGCTCGCTCTCCTCCTGCGTGTCCTGTATCTCCTCGGCGAGTTCCAGGGCCCATTCGGGATTCCTGAGCGCCCGGTCCAATTCCGCAGGAGTGACACGCAGGTACTCCCCAAGAATGCTCATGGGCGGCAGCATACGGAGCATGTCTGACACCGTGGCCGGGACCCGTGCCGCAGGTCACTTTGTGCGTCGGGGTTTGGTGCCCTTTCTGTGGGGGGGCTGGTCGGGCGCATGCCTCGCCGGTGGCGAGGACTCTCCCGACCTCCTGGCGGAGTGCTGGTCCCGAGGTCCTGGTCGCCAAGGTCAGCAGCCCACGCCCTTTAACCAGGTCCCACACCCGCACCGTGCCGTCGCCTCCTCCGGAGACCACGCGGCGCCCGTCCGTAGTGACCGCCACAGCACGCACCTCGCCGGTATGGCCGGGTGCCCCGCCGGTGCGCGCACCCCGGCGGCGGGGACGGTCCAGTCCCGCTCGACGAAGTCCTGGTACGCCTGCTCGGCGGAGATGTCTGAGCAGCGGAAGTCGCCGTTCCGGCCGGGCGGCCCGGCCATCGAGGGGAGGAGTCGGCGTGCGTGTGCGCAAGTGGTCCAGGTACACGGAGGAGGAGAAGCGGAGGCTCGGGCGGGGCCTCGAAACGGTTCTCAGGGAAGGGGGTGCTCCGGACGCGAAGGCGTTTCTCGCCGAGGGCGACGGTGGTGTACTCATTGAGGTTCCTGCCTCGCCCTATCAAGGAGACCTGGATCGCTACGGTCGCGCGCCCATCAAGATACGAAACAGCTGGGCCGACGAAGCAGTCCGAGGGATCCGGCTTCTCGCCGAGCGGGTCGGCATTGACCTGACCTGTCACAGCGAGCACAGCAAGTACGGCGCTGGACATGGCCACGGCTTCGCCCCGCTACCTGTTTCCGGGTTCGTGCACATCACGGTCCCGTGGGCGGACGCCGATCACCTTTTAGCCGCCCTTGCGGGTGTGGCGCCGATCGTTCCGGCGGAAGAGCCGCAGCCAGAGCCAGCTGCGGTCGAGGCGCGCGAGCGAAGTCCGCGAATCGGCCGAGGTGATTGCCTGTATGGAGGCGGTCACTTCTGCAGGAATCGCCCTGGCACAGGCCGTGACGGCTCTGCGGGCTGCTGCGCGTGACGTAGGGGTCGAAACGTACGCCGCTTCACGGCACCGCCTGACGGCCGTCCGTGCCGCTGTTTCGCAGAACACCGACCGTCGAATTCCCGGCCCCGATATCTACGATCCCTCGCTTACGGAATACCCAAGGGGCCGAGGGTATGCCGACAGGGCCCGCAACCGCTGGCAGTGCCTGGCCCCCATGCCCGTGCCGCGCCACAGCACCGCCGCGGCGACGGTCGGGGACACCGTCTACATTCCCGGCGGCGGCACGGCCGCCGGCGGGCCCCCGTCGCCGTGAATGACGCCTACAGGCCGCCCCGGCACTGACCGGCAGCCTCCCGCAGCGTTCCGGGGGTCCGGAGGCGGGCGCCGTCCGCACCCGCAGCGGCGCCGGAGCCCTCAGGAGTGCTGCGGGTCGCCGGCGCTGCGGCCGTAGCGGGCGAGCATCGTCGTGACCGCCTCGTCGACGGCGTGGCCGACGTCGGCGGGTGCGGGGCTCCAGTCGGCGAGCAGCATCCGCGGCCACAGGACGTAGTTGGCGATCATGCCGAGGAACTGGTTGGTGGCGCTCTCCGCGTCAGGTACCACCGCAGTGCCCGCAGCG
The DNA here is from genome assembly GCF_025165795.1 of Streptomyces gossypii. Classification (GTDB taxonomy): domain Bacteria; phylum Actinomycetota; class Actinomycetes; order Streptomycetales; family Streptomycetaceae; genus Streptomyces; species Streptomyces gossypii. Next base: position 151,487 of record NZ_JAJAGO010000005.1, on the reverse strand, counting down.
TGCTGGGCCTCCAGGTAGTGCTGGACGGAGATGAAGTAGGGCAGCTTGCCCAGCTCGAACTGAGCCCGTCCCAGTTCCGGGAAGCGCGGCAGTTCGGCGATGACGATGCGGAAGAGAGCCGCCATCGCGGGCCGGCCGATCAGGTCGGCGTACTGGCGGCCGATCGCGCTCAGGCCGGCGCGCAGGTCACCGGGCTGCGTCGCGGGCGCCGCCGGGTCCGGCCCGCCCTTCCAGTACTCGGTGACGATGGCTTCGAAGAGCGCCGCCTTGGTGGGGAACTGCTTGAACAGCGTGGACTTCGAGACGACCGCTTCCTGCGCGATCTTCGCCAGCGAGGTCCCGTCATAGCCCCGTTCCAGGAACAGCTTCGTGGCCGCTGCGGTGATCGCCTCGCGCTTGCGCTGAGCGATTCGTTGATGGTGCGCGGAGAGTCCTGCGGTCATGGGCCCAGTATGACCCATCGCGAGGCGAGTCACTTGACTCGCCTCTGTGCAGATGTTTACGTGGACAGGGAGGCGAGTCGCACGACTCGCATTCGGTCGGCGGGAGCGCTCCCGGCCGGCGTCGTTCCGTTCCCGAAGGAGAAGCGCTCATGGAGTCAGGCAAGATCGCATTGGTGACCGGCGGCAATCGCGGGCTGGGCCGGGCCACGGCCCAGTCGCTGGCCCGGCACGGGCTGTGCGTCATCGTCACCCACCGCGGCGACGCGCAGGAGGCCGACAAGACGGTCAAGAGCATTCAGGACACCGGCGCCACGGCCGCCGCACTGCGGCTAAACATCAGCGACGTGGCCTCCTTTCCCGCCTTCGTCTCCCACCTGGCCGCGCAGCTGGAGCGCTGGGAAGCGACCCGGCTGGACGTCCTGGTCAACAATGCCGGGATCGGGCTGTTCGGACCGCTGGAAGCGGTCACGGTCGACGACTACGACGCGGTGATGGACACCAACGTGCGCGGCACGTTCTTCCTCATCCAGGCGCTTGCGCCCGTGCTGGCCGACGGGGGGCGGATCATCAACGTCTCCTCCTCCCTCAGCCGCCACACCAGTGCCGGCACCTCGGTGTACTCGGCCTCCAAGGCGGCGGTCGAGGTCCTCAGCCGGACATTGGCCGTGGAGCTGGGGGCGCGCAAGATCCGCGTCAACGCCATCGCACCGGGGCCGACCGCCACCGACTTCAACGGCGGCGCCATGCGGGACGACGCGCAGATGCGCGAGGGCCTGAGCGCGCAGACCGCGCTCGGCCGCGTCGGCGAACCGCAGGAGATCGGCGACGCCATCGCCGCGCTCGCCTCCGAGGACCTGCGATGGGTCACCGCCCAGCGCCTCGAAGTGTCCGGCGGCGCCCTGCTGTAGGGACCCCCGCCCACACCGTGTGCCCCGCCCCTCACCTGGCAGAACCGGGAGATGTGTCAGTGGACCGTGCAGAACTGAGCGGGACCGTCGTGTTCCCGGGCTCGCAGGACATGAAGGAAGAGGCGAGACCGATGAGCTTCCGGCTGGAGGGTGGGACCCAGACGACCGGCGATCCGGCAGCGCTCTCGGTGTCGCAGCGGCGGGACGTCGTCGTCGCCGCCCGGCGGCTCGCACGCCGCTTTCCACCGGATCATGCAGTGCGGGCCACCCGTCTGGGCAACGTGCTCGGGGCCCTGTGGGCGGAGGCCGGGCGGACACACGGCTGGCACGCCACGGCGCTATGGCCGTACCTCTATCCGGTCCTGCCCGAGCAGACCCGGACGCTCGTGGACGACGCTCGGGACAGCCTGGACCAAGCGCTCACCACCGCCACGATCAGCGCCCTGACCACCGTGCCAGGCGCCCTGCTGCTCTGTCGGTCCGGCTGGCTCGCCCTGCTGGCCGGGATTCCGCCGCTGGTGGCCTGGCTCGCATACGCGGGCGCCGTACAGGCCGCGCGCATCTACGCGCTACTGGTGCACAGCGCCGTCGAACTCCACCGCTTCGACCTGCTGGCAGCGCTGCGCCTGCCGTTGCCCGAGGATTCCGCCGCGGAGCGCCGCCAGTTCCAGCGTCTGTCCGCGCTCTACGGGCAGGGGCTGTGGCTGGAGACGCCGTACGTGCACGAGTGCCCCGACCCCGGGAACGGTGCGGGGAGGGGTGGATGAGTGTCCGGTCGGGACTCCACCCACGGATTGAACCGCTCCGGGATCGGTGGAGGCTCTATGCGTTGGCTCCAGCCGCCGGTTGGGGCTGGTGCTGAGCGGGGGAAATGCACGAGTACCGCCCCACAGGTCGCAACCGAGGAAGGATTGCCGTGCAAGCCACTTGTCGCCCGACTGCGGGGTGAAGCCCCCAGCCCAGGCGCCCAGTTGCGTATCGAGCCGGGGGTGGGCCGCCGGTCAGCCTGGTCCCCGCCTCGACTGGGGCCAGTCGAGGATCGAGGTACTCAGACCGAGTAACTCGGAACCCGCCACCCGGTCGCTCACTCCTCACGCCTCGACCAGGCCGCTCTCTCGGCCGCTGACCTGTCGCCGAGTACCGCCAGAGCCGGCGTCCGGTGACAGGCTGAACCATGATCAACGAGCGTCAAATGAGCGTCACGAGCGTCATTTCAGCGTCAAGATATCGCCCGTAACGCCCACACCGCACATACTGCACATGGACAAACCTGCAGGTCAGGAGCGCTTTGAGGCGGGCTCCAGGATGGCGACGCACTCCATGTGGTGGGTCATCGGGAAGAGGTCGAAGGCGCGGAGGAAGCGGGAGGTGTAGCCCGCCTCGCGGAAGTAGTCGAGGTCGCGAGCCAGGGCCGCCGGGTCGCAGGCGACGTAGGCGATGCGGCGCGGGGAGAGCCCGGCGAGCAGCTGGACGGTCTTCTTGCCCGCGCCCGCGCGCGGCGGGTCCAGGACGATGAGGTCGGCCTCGGTGATGCCGGTACGCGGCAGCACCGCGTCGACCTTGCCGTGCTCGATGCGGACGCGGGGGAAGTCGTCGAGGTTGTGCCGGGCGTCCTCCACCGCGCGCTTGTGGGACTCGATGCCGAGCACCGCGCCCTCCTCGCCCATCCGTTCGGCCAGTGCGCCCGCGAACAGCCCGACGCCGCAGTAGAGGTCGAGCGCCATCTCGCCCTTGCGCGGGGTGAGTCCGCGCATCACCGCGTCCACCAGCAGCTCGGCGGCCTGCGGGTGCACCTGCCAGAAGCCGCCGTCGCCCACGCGCCAGGTGCGGTCCTCGGCACGCTCGCGTACGTACGGGCGGCCGTGCACACGGTGCACCGCCTTGTCCTTCTCTCCGGTCCGCAGCACCGAGACGGGCTTGTCCAGCTCCACCAGCGGAAGCCTGCCGCCGGGGCGCGGGGTGAGCACCACCTGTCGGTCGTTGGAGCCGGTGGCGGCGATGGCGTCCACGGACGCGATCTGCGGCCAGGCGTGCTTCTCGATGCCCAGTTCGGTCACCTCCGGGCTCGCGATCAGGCACCGGTCGATGGGCTCCACCTCGTGCGAACGGTGCCTGCGCAGCCCCGCCCGGCCTTCCTCGTCGACCGCGTACTGCACCCGGGTACGCCAGGCGGGCACCTCACCGGCGGGCACCTTGTCGCCCGGCGCGGGCTCCACGGTGCCGTCCCAGCGCACGTCTTCGGCGGTCAGTCCGGCCAGCCGCTCCAGCTGCTCGGTCAGCACCTCGGCCTTGAGCCGCCGCTGCGCGCCGGGCTTGGCGTGCTGCCAGTCGCAGCCTCCGCAGCGGCCGGGGCCCGCGTAGGGGCAGGGTGCGGGCACGCGGTCCTTCGAGGCTTCGATGATCTCCACGGCGTCAGCCCGCAGATAGCTGGAGCGGGTGCCGCCCTCGGTGACCCGGGCCCGGATCCGCTCGCCGGGGAGGGTGTGCCGTACGAAGAGGACCTGACCCTCGGCTGTCCGGGCCACGCAGTGTCCGCCGTGGGCGACGGGGCCGACCTCGACCTCGTACTCCTCTCCGACGAGGGAGACGGCGGTGCTTTCGGCGCTGTCCGGCAGAGGCTCGGGCATGAGGGGATGGCTCCAGTACGTACGAGGCGGGGAGAACGAGGAAGAACGAGGGGGTATGAGCGGAATCAGGCGGAAGGAAGGAACCGCAACTGACCAGTCTACTGCTCGTCCCGCTTCCCCTGACCGGGCACCGGCCCCCGCCGGACCGCACCGGGCGCGTGCCAGTCCGCGCGCCGCCTGGCCCGCCGCCTGGCGATCTCGGAGGACTCCAGCTGCCAGGGCACCGAAGTGACCATCACACCGGAGGTGAACAGCAGGCGGCCCTTCAGCCGCAGCGCGCTCTGGTTGTGCAGCAGCTGCTCGTACCAGTGGCCGACGACGTACTCCGGGATGTACACGCTCACCACGTCACGCGGGTGCTCCTTGCGCATCCGCTTCACATAGTCGATGACCGGCCGGGTGACCTCGCGGTAGGGCGATTCAAGGATCTTCAACGGTACGTCGATGCCCCGCCGGTCCCATTCGGCGCGCAGCTCCTTGGTCTCCGAGGGGTCCACGCTGATGGTGACGGCCTCCAGGCTGTCGGAGCGCATCAGCCGTGCGTACGCGAGGGCGCGCAGTGTGGGCTTGTGGATCTTGGACACCAGGACGATGGAGTGGACGCGTGAGGGCCGCACCGGCGGCTCGCCCTCCTCGTCGGTCTCGAGCTCCTCGGCCACCAGGTCGTAGTGCCGGCGAATGGCGGTCATCAGCGCGTAGAAGAGCCCCATGCCCACGAGCGAGACCCACGCGCCGTGCGAGAACTTGGTGATCAGTACCACTATCAGCACGATGCCGGTGAAGAAGGCGCCGAAGGTGTTGATCGCGCGGGAGCGCAGCATGCGGCGGCGCTCCGGGGGGCGGGTCTCCGTCCGCAGCAGGCGGTTCCAGTGCCGGACCATGCCCGTCTGGCTCAGCGTGAAGGAGACGAAGACCCCGACGATGTAGAGCTGGATGAGCCGGGTGGAGTCCGCCTCGTAGACGACGACGAGTATCGCTGCCGCGCCCGCGAGCAGCACGATGCCGTTGGAGAAGGCGAGCCGGTCGCCGCGGGTGTGCAGCTGGCGGGGCAGGTAGCGGTCCTGCGCCAGGATGGAGCCGAGCAGCGGGAAGCCGTTGTAGGAGGTGTTGGCGGCCAGGAAGAGCACGAGCGCGGTGGCGGCGGCGAGGAAGACGAAAGGCAGTGAGCCGTCACCGAAGACGGCCGCGCCGACCTGCGAGATGACCGGATCCTGTGCGTAATCGGAGCCCGCGGGCTCGCCGTTGACCAGGATCTCGGTGCTGGGCCGCTCCGCCATCTTCACGTCGCTCGCCAGTGCCAGAGCGATGATCCCGCCGAACATGGTGACCGCGATGACGCCCATCAGCGCCAGCGTGGTGGCCGCGTTCTTTGACTTCGGCTTACGGAAGGCGGGCACCCCGTTGCTGATCGCCTCGACGCCGGTGAGCGCGGCGCAGCCGGAGGAGAAGGCGCGCAGCAGCAGGAAGGCGAGCGCGAATCCGGCGAGGCCCTCGGTGTGTTCGGTATGGATCTCGTAGTCGGCGGTCGGCGCCTTCAGGTCGTCGTCGAGCAGCACGGTGCGTATGACTCCCCAGAGGATCAGGGCGAGCACACCGACGACGAAGCAGTAGGTGGGGACCGCGAAGAGTTTGCCCGACTCCCGCACGCCGCGCAGGTTCATCACCGTCAGGAGCAGGATGACAGCGACGGCGACGGTCGTCTTGTTCTCGACGACGAAGGGGACTGCCGAGCCCAGATTCTCGACGCCGGAGGAGATGGAGACGGCGACGGTGAGCACGTAGTCGACGAGCAGCGCGCTGGCGACGGTGAGCCCGGCCCGGCGCCCGAGGTTGGTGGTGGCGACCTCGTAGTCGCCGCCGCCCGACGGGTAGGCTCGCACGTTCTGCCGGTAGGAGGCGACCACGGTGAACATCAGTACGATGATCGCTGTCGCGATCCAGGGGCTGAAGTGATAGGCGGAAGCCCCGGCGATCGACAGGACGATCAGGACTTCGCCCGGCGCGTACGCCACCGAGGACAGCGGGTCGGAGGCGAACACGGGGAGCGCGACGCGCTTGGGCAACAGCGTCTCACCGAGCTTTTCACTGCGGCGGGCGCGCCCGATGAGGATTCGTTTCGGCACGTCGGTCAACTTGGACACGGGGAGGATCGTATGCGGTCAACCGTGCGATGCTGATACGGCCCGCTGGATGCGATGAGAGGGACGGGCGTGCACATTGTGATCATGGGCTGCGGGCGGGTTGGCTCCGAGCTCGCGCAGGCTCTCGAACAGCAGGGCCACACCGTCGCGGTCGTCGACCGCGACCCTACGGCGTTCCGGCGGCTGGGCGCCGGTTTCGGCGGTCGCCGGGTCACCGGGATCGGCTTCGACCAGGACACCCTGCGCGAGGCCGGTGTCGAGGAGGCCGGGGCGTTCGCCGCCGTGAGCAGCGGCGACAACTCCAACATCATTGCGGCCCGGGTCGCCCGTGAGACCTTCGGCGTCGAGAACGTCGCCGCGCGCATCTACGACCCCCGCCGCGCGGAGGTCTACCAGCGGCTGGGCATCCCCACCGTCGCCACCGTGCGCTGGACCGCCGACCAGATGCTGCGCAGGCTGCTGCCGAACGGCGCGGAGCCCCTGTGGCGGGACCCGAGCGGCCGGGTGCAGCTCGCCGAGGTGCACGCGTCGCCTTCCTGGGTCGGACACCGGGTCAGCACGCTCCAGGAGGAGGCCGGTGTGCGGATCGCCTTCCTCACCCGATTGGGTGAGGCGATGCTGCCGACTTCGCAGACGGTGCTGCAGGAGGGCGATCTTGTGCATGTGATGATGCGCTGCGACCGGGTCGCCGACGTCGAGGCGGCCTTCGCCAAGGGGCCCGAGGAGGCGCAGCAGCGATGAGGGTTGCTATTGCGGGGGCCGGGGCGGTGGGCCGCTCGATCGCGGGCGAGCTGCTGGAGAACGGCCACGAGGTGCTGCTCATCGACAAGGCGCCGACGGCGATCTCGGTCGAGCGGGTTCCGCAGGCGGAGTGGCTGCTGGCGGACGCCTGCGAGATCACCTCACTGGACGAGGCGGCCCTGGAGCGGTGCCATGTGGTGATCGCGGCCACCGGCGACGACAAGGTGAACCTGGTCGTCTCCCTGCTGGCGAAGACCGAGTACGGAGTGCCGCGGGTCGTCGCGCGGGTCAACAACCCCAAGAACGAATGGCTGTTCAACGAGTCGTGGGGCGTGGACGTTGCCGTTTCCACTCCCCGGCTGATGTCCGCGCTGGTCGAGGAGGCGGTGAGCGTCGGCGATCTGGTGCGGCTGATGCGCTTCTCGCAGGGTGACGCCAACCTCGTCGAGTTGACGCTGCCGCCCGAGGCGGCGCTGGCGGGCACCCGGGTGGGCGAGGTCACCTGGCCGCAGGACACAGCGCTGGTGACGATCATCCGGGGCAAACACGTGATGGCGCCGAACGCGGAGGACGCGCTGGAGCCGGGCGACGAGCTGCTGTTCGTCGCCGCGCCGGACCGCGAGGAGCAGCTGGAGAACCTGCTGTCGGTGCGCGACACCGCGTAGCGGTCTCCCCTCGCGTTACGGCGCGGGGCGCAGGCTTGGAGGTCACCCGACAGCCCCTCGCCCCTGCAACCGGCCACCTCCGCGGCTCTTACCCCTGGGGTAATCGTCAGGGCGCGTCGAGGCTGGTCAGATGGACGTACCACGCTCCGATCGGGGCGTTCCGGACGGGAAGGACCAGCCATGCCCACAGAGACACTCACGACCACCCGCGGCGTCGTCGAAGAACTGCTCCGCAGGATCGGCGAAGGCGATCCGCAGCGGATCGCCGAGCTGTACGCTTCGGGCGCCGACTGGAAGCTGAACTGGCCGGAGACGGAGCACGGCCGGACCGAGACCCCGTGGATCCGCCACCGGAGCAGCCGGGCCGACGCGGCGGCCCACTACCGGGAGATCAGCGAGCACCACATACCGGAGCAGGTGGCGACGGAGGTCGAACGAGTGCTCGTCGACGGCGCCGACGCGGTCGTGCTCGGTGAGATCCGTCAGACCGCACGGTCCACGGGACGCGCCTACCGCTCGCGGTTCGCCCTGCACCTCACCGTCGAAGGCGGCCTGATCTCCCGGCACCATGTCTACGAGGACAGCCTCGCCGTCGCCCAGGCGTTCGCACCGGAAGCCGGGTGACGACCTGATCCGCTGGCTACCGCGCACCCGGTCGTAACTCCTCTCCCGCGCTATCTCCGCAGGTCAGCGGCGGTGGCGTGGTCCGGTGCCCTCCGGCTCGGCCGGCGCGCCGTCGACCGCTGCACCGTCGACCGCTGCACCGTCGGCCGCCCTGGCCGCCTTCGCCGCCTCCTCGGCTGCCTTCTCGGCCGCCTCCTCCGCCTCCATCTCAGCGATCACGTTGATCGGCGGCGGAGCCTTGGCGAGGAAGATCCAGGTCAGATAGACGGCCAGCAGCAGCGGCGGAATCTTCAGCGCGACCGTGACCCAGCCGAACTTCGTCGGATCGGCCCACCAGTAGAGCGGGAAGAGGATCGCGGACTTGCCGAGGAAGATGAAGCCCCACGCGTAGCTGGCCTTCACGTAGGCCCGCTTGCGGCCCGGGTTGCGGGTGCGCCAGGAGAGGTTCTCCTTGAAGGCCGGGCCGAGGATCAGGCCGAGCAGCGGTACGCCCGCCGCCGCGGTGATCAGATAGGCGAGCGCGAGCCCGAGCCCGTAGAGCATGCCCGGCAGGTAGAAGTCCTTGGCGTTGCCGGTCATCATCGCGAAGACGACGCCCACGCCGACGCCGAAGACCCCGCCGAAGGCGTGCTTGAGGGTGTCCTTGCGCAGCAGCCGGGCGAGCCCGAGCAGACCGGAGAGGACCAGCGCGGCGATGGCGGAGGTCTTCAGATCCTTGTCGATGGTGAACATCAGGATGAAGACGAGGCCGGGCACCGTCGTCTCCACCAGACCGCGCAAACCCCCGAACGCCTCCAGGAGGGCCGCTTGCGATGCCGCGCGGCCGGCTGGGCTGTCGCCGCCCGCCTCGTCCGTCGGCGCGTCCTGACCGGCACGGGCCGGCTTGTCGAGGGAGGTCACCCGCTACTCCTGTCCCAGGGGTCGAAGCTCGTACTTCGGGTTGAACAGCACCGGGCGGCCGCGGTCCATCGCGACCCGCCCCCATGCGATGATCCTGCGGCCCGGCTCGATACCGGCTATCGCGCGCCGGCCCAGCCAGACCACGTCCAACGCGGCCGATCCGTCGAAGAGCTCCGCCTCCAGGGTGGGCACTCCGGCGAGTGGCCGCAAGGTGACGGTGCGTAGTGTACCGGTGACCCGGACCCGCTGACGGTCGTCGCAGTCACAGATACGGGTGCAACCCGTGGTGACCGCGTCCTCCCGCAGCTCAGCGGAGCGAAGGTCCTCGTCCGAGGAGGACAGTCGCTCCAGGAAGCGCCGGAACCGGCCGGCTCGCTTCTCGTCCCGTGAGACACCTGTCATAACCGCCAGCGTACCGGTGCGAGGGCCGCCTTGGCTCCGCCCCCGTTCACGTCTCGAAGCGGTATCCCATCCCGGGTTCCGTGATGAAGTGCCGTGGATGCGACGGGTCGTTCTCCAGTTTGCGGCGCAGCTGCGCCATGTAGACCCGCAGATAGTTCGTCTCGGTGCCGTAGGAGGGGCCCCACACCTCCTGGAGCAGCTGCCGCTGGCTGACCAGCCGCCCGGTGTTCCGTACGAGCACCTCCAGCAGGTGCCACTCCGTCGGGGTCAGCCGGATGTCGCGGCCCGCGCGGTTCACCTTCTTCGCGGCGAGGTCGACCGTGAACGCCTCGGCCTCGACGATGCCCGGTTCCGCGCCCCCGGAGGTCGCCGGTTCGGTCCGGCGCACGGCGGCTCGCAGCCGCGCGAGCAGTTCGTCCATGCCGAAGGGCTTGGTGACGTAGTCGTCCGCACCTGCGTCCAGCGCCTCGACCTTCTCGTCCGAGGTCTGGCGGGCGGAGAGCACCAGGATGGGTACGCGGGTCCAGCCTCGGATGCCGCGGATGACTTCGACGCCGTCCATGTCGGGGAGCCCCAGGTCGAGGATGATGACGTCAGGGCGCCGCTCGGCGGCCAGTCGCAGGGCCGTGGCACCGTCGTGACCTGCGTCCACGGCGTACTTCCGCGCCCTGAGGTTGATCACGAGGGCGCGGACGATCTGCGGCTCGTCATCGATCACGAGCACCCGGTGCATGGGGGCGGTCCTTTCACTCGGCAGTCTGGGATGCGGCGGCTGGCGGGATGCGGCCGGTGGGCAGCGGGCCGGTGGGGTCGGTGACGAGGAGCGATCAGGAGGAGACCTGTGCGGAGAGGCCGGGCCGGACGGCCGGGCGGCCGGGGGCGGCCCGGAGGCTGAGCACCATGGTCATGCCGCCGCCGGGGGTGTCCTCGGCCTCCAGGGAGCCCCCCATCGCCTCGGTGAAGCCCCGTGCCACGGCCAGCCCGAGGCCGACCCCGGCGCCGCGCGGTGCGTCGCCGCGCCGCTGGAACGGTTCGAAGATGCGCTCCTTGTCGCTGTCCGGCACCCCCGGTCCCCGGTCCCGCACCCGCAGGTCCACCCACTCCCCCAGCGCGCTCGCCCGTACGACGACGGGCCCGCCGCCGGGGCTGTACTTGACGGCGTTCTCGACGATGTTGGCGACCGCCCGCTCCAGCAGTCCCGGATCGACGGCGACGGTGGGCACCGACTCGGGGATGTCCAGGGTGACGCTGCCCTCCGGCACGCCGCCCAGCGCCTTGGGGACCACCTCGTCCAGGCCGGTCTCCCGGATCAGCGGGGTGACGCTGCCGGTCTGCAGGCGCGACATGTCCAGCAGGTTGCCGACGAGGTTGTCCAAGCGGTCCGCGCCCTCCTCGATGGCCTCCAGGAGATCGGCCTCGTCCTCCTCTGACCAGGCGACGTCATCGGAACGCAGCGAGGAGACCGCGGCCTTGATGGCGGCCAGCGGCGTACGCAGATCGTGCGACACGGCGGCCAGCAGGGCCGTACGGATGCGGTTGCCCTCGGCCAGCTTCCGGGCGTCCTCGGCCTGGCTCAGCAGCCGCTGGCGGTCCAGCACCCCCGCGGCCCGCGAGGCGAACGCGGCCAGCACCCGGCGGTCCTCGGCGGGCAGCACCCGCCCGCGCAGTACGAGCATCATCCGGTCGCCTATCGGCATGTCCGCGTCGCCGTCCTCCGGGCGTGCGGGCGGGCCGTGGGCGCCTGCCGCCTCGGCGCTGCCCGCGCAGGTCCAGGGCGCGTGCTCCCCCGCGCGCTCCAGCAGGGCCGCCGACTCCATCCCGAAGGTCTCCCGCACCCGGTCGAGCAGGGCCTCCAGGGAGTCCTCGCCGCGCAGCACGCTGCCCGCGAGGACGGAGAGGATCTCTGACTCGGCGCGCAGCCGGGCCGCCTGGTGGGTGCGGCGTGCGGCGAGGTCCACGACGGAGGCGACGGCGATCGCGATCACGACGAAGACGACGAGCGCGACGACGTTCCGGGGACTGGAGATCGTCCAGGTGTGCACGGGCGGGGTGAAGAAGTAGTTGAGCAGCAGCGAGCCGGCACCCGCCGCGGCGAGGGCCGGGAGGAGTCCGCCGACCAGCGCGGCCATCACGGTGAGCAGCAGGAAGAGCAGCACCTCGTTGGCCAGGCCCAGGTCCGGTTCCACGGTGGTGAGCAGCAGGCTCAGCAGGCAGGGCCCCAGGAGTCCGGTCAGCCAGCCCGCGACGATGCGTGAACGCCCCAGGCGTGCGCCCCGCGCGCCGGGCAGCCCGCGGCCCCTGGCCACCTCCTCGTGCGTGACCATGTAGACATCCAGGTCCGGCCCGGAGTCGCGGGCGACGCTGGCGCCCACGCCGGGGCCGAAGACGTACTGCCAGCTCTTGCGGCGGCTGGAGCCGAGCACGATCTGGGTGGCGTTCACACCGCGTGCGAAGTCCAGGAGTGCGCCGGGTATGTCGTCGCCGATGACATGGTGGTAGGTGCCGCCGAGGTCCTCGACAAGGCTCCGCTGGACTGCCAGTTCCTTGGGCGAGACGGCCGTCAGTCCGTCGGCCCGGCCGATGTGCACGGCGAGGATCTCACTGCCGGACCCCTTCGCGGCCACCCGAGCGGCGCGCCGCAGCAGCGTACGGCCCTCGGGCCCGCCGCTCAGACTGACGACGATCCGCTCGCGGGCCCGCCAGGTGGAGCGTATGCGGTGTTCCTCGCGGTATGCGCGCAGGTGCTCGTCGGCCCTGTCGGCGGTCCACAGCAGGGCCAGCTCGCGCAGGGCGGTCAGGTTGCCGGGACGGAAGTAGTTGGAGAGCGCGGCGTCGACCTTGTCCGGGGTGTAGATGTTGCCGTGCGCCATGCGACGGCGCAGCGCCTGCGGGGACATGTCGACAAGCTCGATCTGGTCGGCGCGGCGCACGACCTCGTCCGGGACGGTCTCACCCTGCCGTACGCCCGTGATGGACTCGACGACGTCGCCGAGCGACTCCAGGTGCTGGATGTTCACCGTCGAGATCACGTCGATGCCGGCGTCCAGCAGTTCCCCGATGTCCTGCCAGCGCTTCTGGTGGCGGCCACCGGGCACGTTCGTGTGCGGCATCTCGTCGACGGCGGCCACCGCCGGGCGCCGGGCCAGGATCGCGTCCGTGTCCATCTCGGTGAGGACCACGTCCCGGTGCACGCGCTCGGTGCGGGGGATCAGCTCCAGGCCGTGCAGCATCACCTCGGTACGGGGGCGGCCGTGATGCTCGACGAAGCCGACGACGACATCGGTGCCCCGCTCACAGCGGCGGTGCGCCTCGGCGAGCATGGCGTAGGTTTTGCCGACTCCGGGGGCGGCGCCCAGATAGATCCGCAGCGTGCCGCGCCGCGCCGGGAGTCGTGCTGTCATGCCCCCATTGTCGCCGCCGTGCCGGTGGTTTCCCTCCGATCAAGGCGTCACACGCATCAGGGTTCCGTATGGATGCCGCCGGCCGGATCACCCGGGTCGGCCGCTTCGCCCGGCAGGATCTGGCCGTCCGCGAGCTCCAGCACCTGGTCGGCCAGGCCCAGCAGGGTCTCGTCGTGAGTGGCGACGAGGGCGGTGACCTGCTCGCTCCGTACGACCGCACGCAGCAGCTCCATCACGGCCAGCCCGGTCTCGGCGTCCAGCTGACCGGTGGGCTCGTCGGCGATCAGCAGCGCGGGCTGGTTGGCGAGCGCCCGCGCGATGGCGACTCGCTGCTGCTGGCCGCCGGAGAGTTCGCCGGGACGCTGCTCGGCGTGGTCGGTGAGGCCGACGAGGGCGAGCAGCAGGGCGACGCGCTCCTCGCGCTCGCGGGCCGGGGCCCGGCGCATCCGCAGCGGGACCCCGACGTTCTCCGCGGCGGTGAGGACGGGCAGCAGTCCGAAAGCCTGGAAGACGAAGCCGATCCGGTCGCGGCGCAGCGCCAGCATCTGCTCCTCGCCCAGCCCGGTGAGCTGCGTACCGTCCACGGTGATCCGCCCGGAGGCGGGGGTGTCCAGGCCGCCGACGAGGTTGAGCAGGGTGGTCTTGCCGGAGCCGGAACGGCCCTTGAGCGCGATGAGCCTGCCGCGTGGCACTTCGAGGGAGACGCCGCGCAGGGCGTGCACGGCGGTCGGCCCGCTGCCGTAGGTGCGGTGCAGATCCTCGACCAGGACCATCGGGCCGTCCGCCGCCGGTACGTCCGCGACGGCGGTGGCGCCCGTGGGGCCGGTGGGCATGCGGCCGGTGGCGGCTGTGCTGTCGGTCATCCTGCGGTCTCCCCTGTCCCCGCGGCACTCGTCCGCACCGCGTACGGCGCGGTGGCGGGCGCGTCAGTATGTACACGTCCGCCACCGTGGGGCAACGGCCCCGGGGAGGTCAGGGCGGACAGGCCCGGTCCGTTCACTCCCGGGCGAGCCCGTGCACCGCGAGGTTCAGCTTCAGCACGTTCACGTGCGGCTCGCCGAGGAACCCCGCGGCGCGGCCCTCCGTGTGCTCCTCGACCAGCCGCGCCACGGCTGTCTCGGGCAGACCGTTGGTACGGGCGACCCGCTCGGCCTGCAGCCGCGCGTAGCGGGGCGAGATGTGCGGGTCGATCGACGAGGCGGAGCCGGTGACGGCGTCCGCCGGCACCTCGGACACCGGCACCCCGTTGAAGTCGGCAACCTGCGCCCGTGCCGCACGGACGGCGGCCACCAGCCGCTTGTCGCTCGCTCCGAGCTGGCTGGAACCGGTGGCGAGCGGATCGTAGCCGCCGGCGGACGGCCGCCCCTGGAACCACCTGGGGTCGGGTTTGCCGTCCTCGCCCGCCCACTGCTGGCCGATCAGTGCGGAGCCGACCTCTCGGCCGTCGGCCTCGGCCATGGAGCCGTTGGCCCTGTCGTGGAAGACGGTCTGGGCCACGCCGGTGACCGCCAGCGGATAGAGGACGCCGGTGATCACGGTGAGGACGAGCAGCGCGCGGAAGGCCGCCCACAGCAGCCGCCCCGAGTGGCGTCCGGAGGTGTGCATGGAGGTGTACATGGGTCACCCGATCCCAGGGATGAGCGAAATGAGCAGGTCGATGATCTTGATGCCGAGGAAGGGGGCGATGAGGCCGCCGAGGCCGTAGATGCCGAGGTTGCGCCGCAGCAGCTTGTCGGCTTCGATCGGGCGGTAGCGCACACCGCGCAGGGCGAGCGGGACCAGCGCGATGATGATCAGGGCGTTGAAGACCACCGCCGAGAGGATCGCCGACTCCGGGGTGCTGAGCGCCATGACGTTGAGCTTGTCCAGACCGGGATAGGCCGCAGTGAACATCGCCGGGATGATCGCGAAGTACTTCGCGATGTCGTTGGCGAGCGAAAACGTGGTCAGCGCGCCCCGGGTGATCAGCAGTTGCTTGCCGATCTCCACGATGTCGATCAACTTTGTCGGATCGGAGTCGAGGTCGACCATGTTCCCGGCCTCTTTGGCCGCCGAGGTGCCGGTGTTCATCGCGACTCCGACATCGGCCTGGGCGAGCGCGGGCGCGTCGTTGGTGCCGTCGCCCGTCATCGCGACGAGCTTGCCGCCCGCCTGCTCGCGCTTGATCAGGGCCATCTTGTCCTCGGGCGTGGCCTCGGCGAGGAAGTCGTCGACGCCCGCCTCGGCGGCGATCGCCTTCGCGGTCAGCGGGTTGTCGCCAGTGATCATGACGGTGGTGATGCCCATCCGCCGCAGTGCGGCGAAGCGTTCCCGGATGCCGTCCTTGACGACGTCCTTGAGGTGGACGACGCCGAGCACGCGCGCGCCGTCCGCGTCCCGTCGCGCGACCACCAGCGGGGTGCCTCCGGCCTCGGAGATCCGTCCGGTGATGCCGTGCACCTCCTCGCCGACGTGTCCGCCGTGCTCCCTCACCCAGCCGGTCACGGATGCGGCGGCGCCCTTGCGGACGCTGACGCCGTCCACGTCGACGCCGGACATCCGCGTCCCCGCGGTGAACGGCACCCACTCGGCGTGCGCCAGCTCGCCCTCATGCCGCTCGCGCAGCCCGTACCGCTCCTCAGCGGCTGCAAGGACGACGATGGAGCGCCCCTCCGGGGTCTCGTCGGCCAGTGAGGAGAGCTGCGCGGCATCCGCCAGCTCACCGATGGAGGCGTCGCGCACCGGGATGAACTCGGCGGCCTGGCGGTTTCCGAGCGTGATCGTGCCGGTCTTGTCCAGCAGCAGCGTCGAGACGTCGCCCGCCGCCTCGACCGCCCGGCCGGAGGTGGCCAGGACGTTCCGCTGGACGAGGCGGTCCATCCCGGCGATGCCGATGGCGGAGAGCAGGGCGCCGATGGTGGTCGGGATGAGGCAGACCAGCAGCGCGGAGAGCACGATCAGCGACTGCTCCGCGCCGGCGTAGACCGCGAAGGGCTGGAGGGTCACCACGGCCAGCAGGAAGATGACGGTGAGCGAGGCCAGCAGGATGTTGAGCGCGATCTCGTTCGGTGTCTTCTGCCGGGCCGCGCCCTCGACCAGGGAGATCATCCGGTCGATGAAGGTCTCGCCGGGCTTCGTCGTGACCGAGACGACGATGCGGTCGGAGAGCACCTTGGTGCCGCCGGTCACCGCACAGCGGTCGCCACCGGACTCCCGGATCACCGGGGCCGATTCCCCGGTGATCGCCGACTCGTCGACCGAGGCCACGCCCTCGACGACGTCGCCGTCACCGGGGATGAGGTCGCCCGCCTCGCAGACGACGCGGTCGCCGATCCGCAGCGCGGTGCCGGGTATCTCCTCCTCGCCGTCCGCGGTCAGCCGGCGGGCCACCGCGTCCGTGCGGGCCCTGCGCAGGGTGTCGGCCTGCGCCCGGCCCCGTCCCTCCGCGACCGCCTCGGCCAGATTGGCGAAGAGGACGGTCAGCCAGAGCCAGGCCGTGATCGCCCAGCCGAACCAGTCACCGGGGTCGGTGACGGCGAGCACGCTGGTCAGCACCGAGCCGACCGCGACGACGAACATCACGGGCGCCTTGACCAGGACGCGCGGATCGAGCTTGCGCAACGCCTCCGGCAGCGACGCGGCCAGCTGACGCGGGCCGAAGGGGCCACGGGCGGTGCGGCCGGACGAGGCATCCGGCCGGGCGGGTTCCGGTGTGCCGGACCGTTCCGGCCCGATCCGTACGGGAGTGGTGGTGGACATCAGACGAGACCTTCCGCGAGTGGCCCCAGCGCGAGGGCGGGGAAGAACGTGAGACCGGAGATGATCAGCGCGGCCCCCACCAGCAGCCCCGTGAACAGGGGTTTCCCGGTCCGCAGGGTGCCCGCCGTCTCCGGTACGGGCGACTGGCGGGCCAGCGACCCGGCCAGTGCGAGGACGAACACCATGGGCAGGAAACGGCCGAGCAGCATGCACAGGCCGATGCTGGTGTTGAGGAAAGGAGTGTCCGCGCCGAACCCGGCGAAGGCGCTCCCGTTGTTGTTGGACCCGGAGGTGTAGGCGTAGAGGACCTCGGAGAAGCCGTGGGCTCCGGTGTTGGTCATCGCCGCCTCCCCGTCACCGAGCCCCATGGCGAGCGCGGTGCCGCCGAGCACCAGAGAGGGGGTGACCAGCAGGTAGCAGGCGGCGAGCTTGATCTGCCGGGTGCCGATCTTCTTGCCCAGGTACTCCGGGGTGCGTCCCACCATGAGCCCGGCGACGAAGACCGCGATCACGGCCATCATCAGCATCCCGTAGAGACCGGAGCCGACTCCGCCGGGCGCGATCTCCCCGAGCATCATGCCGAGCATCAGCACGCCGCCGGAGAGTCCGCTGTAGGAGTCGTGGAAGGAGTTCACCGAGCCGGTCGAGGTCATCGTCGTAGAGACGGCGAAGAGCGAGGAGCCTCCCTCGCCGAAGCGCGTCTCCTTGCCCTCCATCGCGGCGCCCGCCAACTGCGAGGCGCTGCCCGGATGGGCGTATTCGGTGACGGTGACGGCGATGACGCCCGCGAACCAGATCACTCCCATCGCGGCGGCGATCGCGTAGCCCTGCCGCACACTGCCGACCAGCTTGCCGAAGGTACGCGGGAGCGAGAAGGGGATCACCAGGAGGAGGAACATCTCCAGCAGGTTGGAGACGCCGGTGGGGTTCTCGAACGGGTGCGCGGAGTTGGCGTTGAAGAACCCGCCGCCGTTGGTGCCGAGATTTTTGATGGCCTCCTGCGAGGCCACCGCCCCGCCGCTGATGTGCTGGCCGCCTCCGGAGAGGGTCTGCACCTCGTGCGGGGAGGCGAAGTTCTGGATGGCGCCAGTCGCGACCAGCACCACGGCCGCCAGCACCGAGACGGGGGTCAGGATGCGGACCGTGCCGCGCACCAGGTCGGACCAGAAGTTGCCCAGTTCGCCGGTGCGGGAGCGGGCGAAGCCACGTACGAGAGCGAGGGCGACGGCCATGCCGACGGCGGCGGAGAGGAAGTTCTGCACCGCCAGACCGCCGGTCTGGGTGAGATGACCCATCGCGGATTCACCCGCGTACGACTGCCAGTTGGTGTTGGAGGTGAAGGAGGCGGCCGTGTTGAATGCCTGGTCCGGCGAGATGGGTTCGAAGCCGAGCGACATCGGGAGCCGGTCCTGGAAACGCTGCATCGCGTACAGGAAGAGCAGGCTCACCGCCGAGAAGGCGAGCACCCCGCGCAGATAGGCGGGCCAGCGCATCTCAGCATCCGGATCGGCGCCGACGCAGCGGTAGATCCAGCGCTCCGGCCGCAGATGCCTGCGGGAGGTGTAGACGGCGGCCATGTAGTCGCCGAGGGGGCGGTGCACCAGGGCGAGGGCGGCGGCGAGCGCGGATATCTGGAGCACATCAGCTGTTGTCTGGTTCATCGCGGGTGGCCCTCAGAACTTCTCGGCGAGGACGAGCGCGAGCACCAGATAGCCCAGCAGGGCGGCGGCCACGATGAGGCCGACGACGTTCTCGGCGCTCACAGCTTCTCCACTCCCCTGGCGACGAACGCCATGAGCGCGAAGACCGCGACGGTGACTGCGACGAAGGCCAGATCGGCCATCGTGTGCTCCTTAGGGGTGGTCGGTTGTTCTGACCACCCCAGCGAAGCGCTCCTTTCGGCCACCCCTTCTTCCGTTGACGCCTCCCATACGCCCCGGCGCCCACTCTTGACGTCTTCCCTACGCCTGCGGGCGGCTCGACTCGGTCGAGGGAACGGCTGACAGGACGGTTGACGGGACGGTCGGCACCCACGGGGATCTTGCGTGAAGTCTCAACTGCAAAGGTGGGCACTTCGTTCTCGCATCAAGTACCGCAAGTCAGGTGCCACCAGAGTGGTTCATCCCCTAGCCTCAAGGAGATCATCGATAGGTTTAGCAAAGTTCACCAATCGAAGCGGGGTCGGGGATGTCTTCTTTTGATCAAGAATGGGCAGGTCTGGTCGCAGGTGCCGAGTCACGGGGCTCGACCTCGATGAACCTCAACGACGCGGGACCGGCGAACGGAGGCAGATACGGCACGGGGCTCAATGTGAGCGTTTCCGTGCTGCGCGCCTACGCGGGGAAGTCGGACACCGCGCGTGGTGACTTCGCGAAAGCGGACAACGACACGATGCGGGAGACCGAGCAGGTACCGGGCACGATGACGGGCTTCGAGAGCGACGAGGCCGTCCAAGAACTCCAGAAGCGCTGGCGGAGTCAGATGCGGTACCTGGACGGCCTGCTCGGCGGCGTGTCGAAGGGGCTGCGCGAGGCCGCGAAGAACTTCAAGGCCGAAGACGTGCGGCGCAAGGAGGAGATGGACAAACTTCTGCCGCCGGAGTACGGCCCCTACGTCCCCGGGACAGAACCCTCGCGGTACGGCCTCGTCCACCCCGGGTCCGCGCCTCTGCTGAACAACCCCCTCATCCCCGGAACCCAGCAGCCGATGTACGGCCCCTTCGTGCCTGGAACCGCACCGACTGAGCCCAAGTCCTAGTCAAGGGAACGAAGATGTCTCTCACGTACACGGCAGTGCGGCAGGTCAATCTGGTGCCGTTCAGCGAAGCGGCGGCCAAGTGGCAGAAACTCGGCGGCCAGTTCCGTGCGGCGCGGAACACCTACCAGCGCACCGTCGCCGGACCGCTGGAGCAGTCCGACTGGCAGGGGGAGGCCGCCTCGGCGGCCTTCCGGAAGTTCACCGGCGTCAAGTCCATGATGGACAGAGCCGCGGGCGAGGCGGACGACATCGGCACCGTACTCGCCGAAGCCCTCGCGAAGTTCACCTGGGCCAAGGACGAACTCAAGGCGATACAGGAGGAGGTGGAGAGCCCGCGGGCAGACGGCGGCAAGAGCTACCTGAAACTCAACAGGGAGAACGGAAACGTCTACGTCGATCCGCCCCCGGACGAGGTGGACCGCAGCGCGGCCCTGCAGAAGGCGTTCCACGAAGCCATCGTCGCCTACCGGCAGCGCACCCTCCGGGCCATCGAGGTCGCGACCACGGCGGACCGCCGCCTGTCGACCGCACTGCTCATCGACCCGAACGGCAAGGACAAGGGTTTCACCGACGACGGAATAGCCCACCTCAACGATGTCGACAAGGAGACGGAAAAGGACATCAAGGCGGCGATGAATCTCGCCGACAAGGGCGCCGATGCGAACGAGAAGCAGATATCGCAGCTGAACGGAATCCTGGCGAAGCACGCCAAGAACTCCGATTTCGCGGAGCAGTTCACCTTGCGTATGGGCCCCAAGGGCATGCTCGACTACTGGGCCGCGATGGCCGAGCCCAAGCACGAACAGCGCGGAACCACCAGCGTAACGATCGAGCACAGCAAGGAACGGCGCGCCCAGCTCGCCGCCCTCCAGGACAACCTCGGCGTCACCCTCGGCCTGGCCAGCCACTCCGACACGCCCGAAATGAAGGCGTGGAAGAAGGAAATGATCGACATGGGTGACGAACGGATCGGCGCCGAAGCCGCGAAGGGCAATCCGTACGCCTCCAAGGGTCCCTACAATTTCCAGGTCATGAGCAATCTCATGCGCACCGGAAACTTCCAGTCGGACTTCCTGAACGACTACGGCGACGCACTGCTCAAGAAGGACCGGGAAGGCTTCGTCCAGGGTTACGAGGGCAACAAGCCGACGGAGAAATGGATCAGCAAGGGATTCGGCGACTCGGGGTTCCTCAACTTCGGCAGCGCGAAAGACGCGGGCGAGGATCCGGTCACCGGCTTCATGGAGGCACTGGGGAACAACGGCAACGCTTCAACGGAGTTCTTCCTGGACAAGGGTAACTACGACTACCTGATCAGCGATCGCGACTGGCCCGAGGACGGGGAGTTCACCGAACCCGAGGAGGAGAAGCGGGAGCTGGGTGGCTACAAGGCGCTCTCGCACGCGCTGAACTCGGCGACGACGGGAAGCCCCTACGATGCGCCGGTATCTCTCCAGCCGTCCCACAGCGAGGACGAGGCCAAGATCATGTCCCGCCTGATCCAGGGCGTCTCCTCCCTGGACGACCACACCGCTCTGAAGCCGGGAATGCACGAATCCGTGGCCCGAGCCGCGGCCGAGTACACCCCGGACATCTTCCGGGCGCTGAAGGACGGCTCGGACGACAAGCTGCTCTTCCCCATGGAGGGAGCCGAACTCGACCTGAAGAACGCCCATCTGGACACCACCCGTTTCCTGCTCGCACTCGGCCAGGACCCGGACGGGAACACGGCACTGGGCCAGGCGCAGAAGGCCTACACAGCCCAGGTACTGGAGCATCACCTCTCCGGAGACCTCCCCGCGAACCAGCGCTATGACGCCTCCCGGGAGGACACGGTGCAGGAGATCCTCCGTGCGTCCGGCGAGACGGCCGGCACCCTGGCGATCGGGCGGCAGGAAGCCGTCATCGGGCCCGCGGTGACGAGGGACGCCGAGTTCGACAAGTCCACCCTCAGCGCGCGGCTCTGGGGCAACACCGCGTTCGGCACGGGCGTCACGGCCGCGTCGATGGCGCCCGTCTTCACCGCCCATCCCATAGCCGCCGCCTCCATCGGAGTGTTCGTCGCTGGCGCGGAAGGCGCGCTGGTCAACGACATCGACGCCGACATCTCCAGGAGCGAATCGATAGACAAGGCCGACGCCGCGGCCCGCATCTGGAGCAGCTCGCAGGAGCGGGACATCCAGCAGAACGAGGCGGCCCTCAAGGCCATCGCGGAGGTGCACGGCGTCGACGTGTCCAACACCTGGGCCGAGGTCTACTCGAAGGACGGTTACGGGCAGGCCCTGGACCGGGTGGCGACCACGGCCACCTACCTGTCCTCGCTCGACCAGGTCAAGAGCCTCCCCGTGGACCGGCCGGACTGACACCTGTCCGACCGGTGACGGGCCGGCGCGGCGGCGGAAGGGATCTCCACCGCCGCGCCGGGGGACGCGAGGCTCCGCCGAAGGGCTCAGTGGATCTGGGTGATCTCCGGGCCGCGCTGGAGCTTGTCGATGCCGCCCGCGAAGCGGGATCCCTCCTCGACGGTCTCCTGCTGGACGCCGTCGGGAACCATCTGAGCGTCCTCGGGAAGCTTGAGGACGATCGGGTCGCGGGGGGCCATGGGGCCGTCGCCGCGCACGATCACGGTGTCCCGGAAGATCTGCTCCAGCAGCCCGGCGGCCTCCGGCTGGACCGCGCCCTGGCCGGAGATGACCCCGCGCAGGAACCAGCGGGGACCGTCGACGCCGACGAAGCGCACCACCTGGACGCCGTGCTTGCCGTCCGGCAGCTGGACCGGCACCTGGGCGCGCAGCTCCCAGCCGAGCGGACCCTCGACCTCGTCGATGACGCCGCCCTGCTTGGTGATCCCGGCGGCGACCTCTTCGCGTACCTCTTCCCAGATGCCCTCGCGCCGCGGCGCGGCGAACGCCTGGAGCTGGATCGCGCTGTCCTGGAGCACGATGGTGGCGGCGACGATCGCGTCACCGGCGACCTCGACCCGCAGTTCCATGCCCTCGACACCGGGCACGAACAGTCCGCCGAGGTCGACCCGGCCGTCGCCGGGGTCGGTGATCTCACTGAGGTCCCAGGGGCCGTCCGGGCGGGGGGCCGGCGGCAGCTTCACACGCTTCGCGTCGGCGTCGGCGTCCGCGTCCGCCTCGGCGCCCTCGTCCGCCTCCTCGGCGGTCTCCGTCTCGAACTCGTCCGAGGCGCCCGGCTCAGGCTCTTCGCTCTTCTTACGACGACGTCCGAACACGTCACTGTCCTCTCAGATCCGGGTTCTGGTCGGTACCGACCGCGATGAAATCACTGTGCTGTGCTGGGTCGTCCCGCCGCGCGGCGGCATGGCCCCCCGTAGAGCCGAAGCCACCCGATGCCCGCGCCGAGCCCGGCAGCTCCTCCACCTCGTGGAAGCGCGCCTTCTCCACCTGCTGGACGACGAGTTGGGCGATGCGGTCAAAGCGCTCGAATCGCACGGTCTCGCGCGGGTCGAGGTTGGTCACGATCACCTTGATCTCCCCACGGTACCCGGCATCCACTGTTCCGGGCGCATTCGGCAGCGCGACGCCGTAGCGGGCCGCGAGCCCGCTACGGGGGTGCACGAAGGCGGCGTATCCGTCCGGCAGCGCGATCGACAGCCCCGTGGGCAGTACGACCCGCTCACCGGGGGCGATCTCCGCGGCCTCGGCCGTCCTCAGGTCGCATCCCGCGTCGCCCGGATGCGCGTACGCGGGCAGCGGCATGGCCGGGTCCAGCCGCAGCACCAGCACGTCGACAGGCTGCCGCGGCTGCCCGGTCACGGGTTCACCTCGAAGGCCCGGGCCCGCCTCACCTGGTCGGGGTCGGCCATGGCTGCCTTGATCTCCTCGTCGCGGCCGTTCTCGATGAAGTGATCGACCCGCACCTCGATGTAGAGCGCTTCGGCCCGCACCGCGACCGGCCCCTCGGGGCCGCCGAGCCGCCCGGTGGCGGCACAGAAGATCTTCCGGCCGTGCCGGGCGGTGGCGTGGGCGTCCAGATGGAGCGTCGTGCCCACGGGCACCGGGCGGACGAAGTCGGTCTCCAGGCGTCCGGTCACCGCGATCACCTGCATCAGCCAGTTCAGGGCACCGAGCGTCTCGTCCAGTGCCGCGGAGAGGACTCCGCCGTGTGCGAGACCGGGTGCGCCCTGGTGGGCGGGCTGGACGGTGAACTCCGCGGTGACGTTCACTCCCTCGCCCGCGCGGGCCTCCAGATGCAGCCCGTGGGGCTGCGCGCCGCCGCAGCCGAAGCACTCGCCGTAGTGGGAGCCCAGCGCCTCACCGGGGGCGGGAGCATCCGGGTGGCGGGCCGGAACGGGGGCGTCAGCCGGTGGCTTCATACGGTTTCTCGATGGATCAGCAGCACTCACGTGTGCAGACCCTACCGGTGCCGCCGGTGCGTGGTGCCGGACGTGCCAAGCTTGGACGCATGCAGCCTCATGTGCAGTCTTACGACGAACGTCTGACCGCTCCCGCCTTCTGGTGGCTGATCGCCCTGCTGTCGGGTGCCGCACTGGCGCTGATACTGCTCCCCCTGGGCCCGATGGCCATGCTCGTCGGGCTGGTGGCGGGCTCCGCGCTGTCGGCGGTGGGTGTCAGCACGTACGGGGCGGCGCGGGTGCGTGTGGTCGCGGACTCACTGGTCGCGGGGGACGCCCGGATCCCGCTGTCGGCACTGGGCGAGGCGCGGGCGCTGGACGCGGAGGAGGCTCTCGCCTGGCGCAGTTACAAGGCGGATCCGCATGCCCACATGCTGCTGCGCGGCTACATCCCCACCGCGGTCCGGGTCGAGGTCACCGATCCCGAGGACCCGACGCCGTACGTCTATGTGTCGACCCGCGAGCCGGACCGGCTGGTCGCGGCACTGGCGGCGGCCTCCGCACCCGGACGGACCTCTTAGAGCCCCTCACAGAATGGGCGGTCGGCTTGCGACGCCTGGCACGCGCGCTCGCCGCGTTGTCGGAGTCGTCCATGTACGCCCAGTACGAGGACGATCCTCCGCCTTGCGAGCGCACGCACCAGACGCCGCAAGCTGATCGACCGCCCATTCTGTCAGGGGCTCTAAGAGCCTGTCCGGTCAGGAAGCGGAGGCGGGCCCGGACCCGGACCCGGGCCCGGAGGTGCCGGGCGGCAGCTCCGAGGCAGGCGACGGCGCGGAGGCGGACGGCAGCGCGTCCCACCGGACCTGGGTCTTGCGGAGGTCGGTGCGGACACGGCGGGCGAGCCGGGCCGTGTCGTGGTGGTTCATCGCGGCGCCCACCGCGGCGCCGATCAGGAACGGCGCCAGGTTGGGCAGATTCCGCGCCGTGCGCTTCAGCAGCTGCTGGCGCAGCTCGCGCTTCAGCTGGCCGCCGAGAGCGGCGTTGAGCGTGGTCGGCTTGGCCAGATTCACTCCGCGCTCCGAAGTCCACGCCGACAGGTAAGCCGCCGAACGCTGCTTCACGTCACCCGGCGCGCGGCGCCCGTAGACCTCGTGCAGTTCGGCGATGAGCTTCAGCTCGACGGAGGCGACTCCGAGGAGCTCCGCCCCCAGCTCTGCGGGCATGGCGGGCGGCACGGGCATCATCGCGGCGACGCCGACCCCCGCCCCCACCGTCGCCGAACTCCTGGTCGCGCCCGAGACCAGCCGGTCGGCGAGCTCCTCGGGCTCCAGCCCGGGAAACTGCCGCCGCAGGGTCTCCAGGTCGCGGACGGGGATGCGGGGCGCGTTCTCGATGACGCGGTCGGCGACCCCGCCCACGAAGGCGCGGACCCTGCCCTGCCGCAGGTCCGCCCGGTCAAGGCGTTCCAGACGGCCAGGCCGGTCCGCGTCGGCACCGCGCTCCTCGAGTTCCGTGTGCTCCCCGTCCCCCTCGTGCTGCTTCTGTGTCGCGTCCCCCTCGTGGCTTTCGTTCTCCCCCTGCTCCCTCTGTTCTCCGTGTTCCTCGGCCTTCTCCTGCCGCTGCTTCTTCCGCCGCCCGCGCAGCCGGAGCGGCACGCGGCCACCGACGCGTGCCGCGAGCGAGGCGTCCCTCTCGGGCTGGCCTCGCTCGGCATCACGTGCGTCTTCGGCCGCCACGATGGGCCGCCTGTCAGGCCGCGCAGTCGCGGCAGATCGGGTGGCCGTTCTTCTCTGCGGCGAGCTGTGACCGGTGGTGCACCAGGAAGCAGCTCATGCAGGTGAACTCGTCCGCCTGCCGAGGCAGCACCCGGACGGACAGCTCCTCGTTGGAGAGGTCCGCGCCGGGCAGCTCCAGGCCCTCGGCCTGCTCGAACTCGTCCACGTCCACATTGGACGCGGACTTGTCGTTCCGCCTGGCCTTGAGCTCCTCGATGCTGTCCTCGTTGACATCGTCGTCGGTCTTGCGTGGGGTGTCGTAGTCCGTTGCCATGTCGCTCTCCCCCTCTGGGTTTCTGTGGTGTCTCCAGCGCACGTAACGCGTGAGAGGCCGAGCTTGTGCCCGACCTGAGGCGGAGATTTTGCCTCACATCAAGGTCTGTTACTCAATCGACACCCAACCGGCCCCCTGAAGAGGTGATTGGGTCTACTGCCGAACGGGACCGCGGACGGTCTGAATGTCGCACTTTGTGCACGACACTCCGGGGTCTGCCCACGATCACGGACTGCGGAAACCTGGATTTTCCACGATTTCTTCCCAGCTTGTGATCACAGAGGGTAAATAACGAAAAAATCCCGTGTGTGATCGCTCACAAGTTCCAGTGGCGGCTGTCTTACCGTACGAATTCCGCATATAGCGAACCTCCCCAGCGGGGAGCTCCCCGGCCGAGATGATCTCAGATGGGCAGAACGACTCGCACCGCGAGGCCACCGTCCTCCCGCGGCTCCGCACTCACCGTGCCCCCGTGTGCCCGCGCCACCGAACGCACGATCGAAAGCCCCAGTCCGACCCCCTTGTCGCTGCCGGTGCGTTCCGTACGGAGACGCCGGAACGGTTCGAAAAGGTTGTCCACCTCGTAGGCGGGCACCACGGGGCCGGTGTTCTCCACGACCAGCACCGCGTACGCCTGCTGCGCCTCCGTACTCACCGAAACCCATCCACCCTCCCGCAGGTTGTAGCGCACGGCGTTCTGCACCAGGTTGAGCGCGACGCGCTCCAGCAGCACGCCGTTGCCCTGCACGTAC
Source organism: Streptomyces gossypii (assembly GCF_025165795.1). Lineage (GTDB taxonomy): Bacteria > Actinomycetota > Actinomycetes > Streptomycetales > Streptomycetaceae > Streptomyces > Streptomyces gossypii. The sequence goes on along the minus strand of NZ_JAJAGO010000005.1, from coordinate 125,015 downwards.
GCGGGCTGGCGCACTCCGCGCAGCTCCAGCCCCTTGGCCTGGGCCTCGCCGCGTGCCTGCTCCACGGCCTGCGAGGCCACCTCGGCCAGATCGACCGGCTTGCGGTCGATCAGCTCGTTCTCACTGCGGGCCAGCAGCAGCAGACCCTCCACCAGCTGCTCGCTCCGCTCGTTGGTGGCCAGCAGCGTCTTGCCCAGATGCTGGACCTCCGGCGAGGCATGCGGATCCGAGAGTTCGACCTCCAGCAGCGTGCGGTTGATGGCCAGCGGGGTGCGCAGCTCGTGCGAGGCGTTCGCCACGAACCGCTGCTGCGCGGTGAACGCCCGGTCGAGCCGGTCCAGCATGTCGTCGAAGGTGTCGGACAGCTCCTTCAGCTCGTCGTCCGGGCCCTCCAGCTCGATCCGCTTGTGCAGGTCCGACCCGGCGACCTGGCGTGCGGTACGGGTGATCCGGCCGAGCGGTGAGAGCACGCGTCCGGCCATCACATAGCCGAAGGCGAACGCCGCCACCGCGAGCCCCAGCAGGGCCAGCAGCGAGCTGCGCAGCAACTCGTCGAGGGCGAGGGCACGCTGGTCGTCCGTGCACTCGCCCAGCCGCTCCATGAACACCTCGCTGGGCATCGAGCCGGAGAGCCCGGGGCACGAGTCGGAGGTCAGCTGGGCCTCGGCGTTGAGCACCCGGAAGGGGAGCGTGCTGACGTCGTGCAGTGCCTGTGCCGACAGCAGATAGATGATCGTGAGCAGCACCATCCCGGCGATCAGGAACATCCCGCCGTAGAGCAGGGTGAGCCGTATCCGGATGGTGGGCCGCAGCCACGGGTACGGCCGCGACGCCACGCGCGGTGCCCAGGTCGGCTTGGGGGGCGGGGAGGCCGGGGAGGACGCGGCCGGGGGCGGAGCGGGCATCGCGCGTCAGATCCGGTATCCCGCGCCGGGAACGGTGACGATGACCGCGGGCTCGCCCAGCTTGCGGCGCAGCGTCATCACGGTGACGCGCACGACGTTGGTGAACGGATCGGTGTTCTCGTCCCAGGCCTTCTCCAGCAGCTGCTCGGCCGAGACCACGGTGCCGTCGTTGCGCAGCAGCACCTCCAGGACGGCGAACTCCTTCGGGGCCAGCGGGATCGGCCGTCCGTCCCGGAAGACCTCGCGGCGGTTCGGATCCAGCTTGACCCCGGCGCGGGCGAGCACGGGCGGCAGGGCGGTCGTCGTACGCCGGCCCAGGGCGCGCACCCGCGCGGTGAGTTCGCTGAAAGCGAACGGCTTGGGGAGATAGTCGTCCGCGCCGATCTCCAGGCCCTCGACCCGGTCGCTGACGTCCCCCGAGGCGGTGAGCATCAGCACCCTGGTGGGCAGGCCCATCTCGATGATCTTGCGGCAGACGTCGTCACCGTGCACGAGCGGCAGGTCCCGGTCGAGCACGACGACGTCGTAGTCGTTGACGTCGACGCGCTCTTGGGCCGCCGCGCCGTCGTAGACGACGTCGACGGCCATGGCCTCACGGCGGAGCCCGGTCGCCACGGCATCGGCGAGCAGCTGCTCGTCCTCGACGACGAGTACGCGCACGACGTTTCCTTCCCTTGGTACGACTGGTACAGCGTGGTGCGGTTGGCCCCTCTGGTGCTAGTGATACCAGTGAGACGAACGGCCGAGATCCGCTGCGGCTGCTGGAGTTCCCTCCTCCATCCTGCCCCGAACGCTGGTAAATCGGCTGTAAGTGCCCGATGGGCTGCGAAGGCACTCGACAACAGGCGCGGCTGAGTTTTCCCGGCGGTTGAGGTTTCTCCGGGCAATCCGGTGGGGATGAACGACTGCACACCCGCGATCACGCCCTGTAGGCGGCAAGCCGAGACGGCTGCCGACCGCAGTGGGGACCACGCACGTGATCGTTCCCAACCCTCGGCACACCCCCGTGCCACCGACCCATGACGAGGGGGCGCACACATGGACGCGTTCACGACAGGCATCCTGCAGCGCATAGAGAGCACCAAGTCCGACCTGCACGACGCTCGTGAGTCGGGAGACGAGTTCCTGGCAGATGTCGAACAGGCCGAACTGGAGGATCTGCGCCGAATCGCCGCGGAGCACGGCGTGGAGGTCGAGGCCTCGGCCTCGGCCCGCTGAACCCACTCTGGCCCCTGGCACTCCCCCGGCATCGCCGTCCGGGGGTGCCAGGGGTTTCTTACGGGCGTACTCGGGGCGACCGACAACGCAGCAAGGATGGGGCCTCCCCAGGCCCGCAGGGCCGAGGGGACGGGTGCCCGGCGTCGCAGGCCCGAGAAGACCGCCCCGACAGGGCTCTGGGGTCCCTCGTTGGGATCTTGCCGGGCTCGCGTGCCCTGGTGCCGCACCCCGCCGCGTTGTCGTCAGTCGCCGACGCTCCGCGGTCGTCTCCCTCCTCCGCCCTGCGAGCCGTCCCCTGCCTGCGGCGGGGAGACCCCGAGCACCAGACCCCGCTCACTGGCCCAGCAGGATCCAAACGAGAGGCCCTAGTCGTGCCAGGCGCCCAGCTCCTCGAGGATCGGCTGGAGGGCGTCGAACACGTCGGGTGACGCCGCGAGGGTCAGATCCGGGTTCGGCGGCTCGCCCGGGCGGCCGCCCGTCCTCGCTCCGGCCTCGCGGGCGATCAGGTCACCGGCCGCGTAGTCCCAGGCGTGCAGGCCGCGCTCGTAGAAGCCGTCCAGCCGCCCCGCGCCGACATCGCACAGGTCCAGGGCGCAGGAGCCGGAGCGGCGGATGTCGCGCACCTGCGGGATGAGCCTCCGGGCCACCTCCGCCTGGGCGACGCGGCGCTCGTGGACGTAGTTGAACCCGGTGCCGATCAGTGCCTCGTCCAGCGGCGGGGACGGACGGCAGTGGATGCTGCCCCCGTTCAGGAACGCGCCGCTGCCGCGGACCGCGCGGAAGGTCTCGCCCCTGCTGGGCGCCGCCACCACACCGACGACGGTCTCGCCCTCGTACTGGGCGGCGATCGAGACCGTCCAGGCGGGCAGCCCGTAGAGGTAGTTCACGGTGCCGTCGATCGGGTCGATCACCCAGCGCACGCCGCTGTTCTCCCCCGGTGCCTGCCGGTCGCCGCCGAGGCTGCCCTCCTCGGCCAGGAAGGTGTCGCCGGGCCGGTGCCGGGAGAGGAAGCCGGTGATCAGCTTCTCGGCGGCGACGTCCATCTCGGTGACGACGTCGATGGGGCTGGACTTGGTGGCCGCCACCCCCAGGTCGTCGGGACGGCTCTCGCTCAGCAGGACACCGGCGCGGTGGGCGGCCTCCAGGGCGAGGTCGAGGAGTTCGGCCTTGAGTTGGTCGAGCGGGACGGTCACGGTTCTCCCTGTGAAGGTGTGAGGGTGTGGGTCTCGGCCACCGGCCCACGGCGGCAGGCAGGCGGACAGGCAGGCAGGCAGGCAGGCAGGCGGCTCAGACGAACGGGCTGTCGGCCCCGGCCGCGGCGGGCCGGGGCGCTCCGGCCGCGCAGCAGCCGACGGGACACAGGTCGTGGCTGGGCCCGAGCCCGCCCAGTGCGCAGCGCTGCGGTTCCCCGCCGCGTTCGGCCGCGGCACGTTCCACGGTCAGGTCCCGGATCGCGGCGACGAAGCGCGGGTCGGCGCCGACGGTGGCCGAGCGGGCGACGGGCAGGCCCAGTTCCGCCGCCTTCGCCGTCGCCTCCGTGTCGAGGTCGTACAGGACCTCCATGTGGTCGGAGACGAAGCCGATCGGGACCATCACGGCGGCCGGTGCGCCCGCCGCGTGCAGCTGCTCCAGGTGGTCGCAGATGTCCGGCTCCAGCCAGGGGGTCTGCGGGGAGCCGCTGCGCGACTGGTAGACGAGCTGCCAGGGGCGCTCGACACCGGTTGCCTCAGCAACGGCTGCCGCTACGAGAGCGGCCACCTCCAGGTGCTGGGCGACGTACGCGCCGCCCCGGGGCCCGGCCGTCTCGGCCGCGGCGGTGGGGATGGAGTGTGTGGTGAAGGCGAGGTGCGCCTGCTCGCGCGCGGCTGCCGGGAGCGCGGCGAGGGAGTCCAGCACGCCGTCGACCATGGGCTGGAGGAATCCGGGGTGGTTGAAGTAGTGCCGGAGCTTGTCGACGCGCGGCGGCTCCAGACCCTCCGCGATCAGGGTGCCCAGCGACTCGGCCAGGTTCTCCCGGTACTGACGGCAGCCGGAGTAGGAGGCGTACGCGCTGGTGGCCAGCACCAGGACCCTGCGGCACCCGTCCCGCGTCATCTCGCGCAGGGTGTCGGTGAGGTAGGGGGCCCAGTTGCGGTTGCCCCAGTAGACGGGCAGGTCGAGCCCGTGTGCGGCGAAGTCCTCGCGCAGGGCACCCAGCAGGGCGCGGTTCTGCGCGTTGATCGGGCTGACCCCGTCGAAGAGGAAGTAGTGCTGCCCCACCTGTTTGAGGCGTTCCCTCGGGATACCGCGGCCTCGCGTCACGTTCTCCAGGAAGGGAACGACGTCGTCAGGACCTTCGGGCCCCCCGAAGGAGAGCAGCAGCAGGGCATCGTAGGGGCGGGCATCGAGCGCGTCGGACATGTCCCTGATCCTGCCATCCGGGTCCGCAGGGTGCGGGAGCACCTCCGCCCGTCGCTCCGTCCGTAAGCTCGCTGCGCCAGACGTTCCTTACGCACCCGCCGAGGATCTCCCATGCCCAGTCCCTATCGTGAGATCTTCGCCGCCCCCGGCAGTAGGAGGTTCTCCGCCGCCGGGTTCCTCGGCCGGATGACTCTGGGCATGCTGAGCGTCGGCATCGTCACCATGGTCTCCCAGCTCACCGGGCGCTATGGGCTGGCGGGCGCGCTGGCCGCCACCGTGGCGCTGTCCGTGGCGGTGTGCAGCCCGCAGGTATCCCGTCTTGTCGACCGGCACGGGCAGCGCAGGGTGCTGCGGCCCGCGATGCTCGTGTCGGTGACCGGCGTCGCCGGGCTGGTGCTGTGCGCGCGGCAGGGCGCGCCGGACTGGCTGCTGTTCGTCTTCGCCGCCGCCTCCGGCTGCACACCGGGTGTCGGTTCGATGGTGCGGGCCCGCTGGACGGCGATCCACGGCGAGAGGCCGCAGCTGCTGCACTCCGCGTTCGCCTTCGAGTCGGTGGTGGACGAGGCCTGCTTCGTGCTGGGCCCGATACTGTCGATCGGACTGTGCACCGTCTGGTTCGCCGAGGCCGGGCCGGTCCTGGCGGCCGGGTTCCTGCTGACGGGTGTGCTGTGGCTCAGCTCCCAGCACGCCACCGAGCCGGTCCCGCATCCGCATGAGCATCGCACGGGCGGCTCCGCCCTGCGCACGCCCGGCCTGTGGGTGCTGGCGGTGGTGTACGTCTTCACGGGGGCGGTCTTCGGCTCGGTCGACGTGGTCACGGTCGCCTTCGCCGAGCACGCGGGGCACAAGGCGCTGGCCGGTCCGGTCCTCGGTGTCTACGCCCTGGGCTCCGTCCTGGCGGGCGCCCTCTACGGGCTGCGGCGGGTGACCTCTCCCGCCCCGCTGCGGTGGCTGGTGGGCATCTGTGCCATGGCGCTGAGTATGATCCCCCTCCAACTTGTCGGGAACCTGCCCTGGCTGATGGTGGCGCTCTTCGTCGCGGGCCTCACGGTCGCGCCGACGATGGTCACCACGGTCGGACTGGTCCAGCAGCTCGTCCCCGGTGCCCGCCTCACCGAGGGCATGACCTGGCTCAGTACGGGGCTCGCCGTCGGGATCGCGCTCGGCTCCTCCACCGCGGGCTGGGGGGTGGACACCTTCGGGGCCGAACGCGCGTACGGGGTCTCCGGGGGCGCGGGGGCGCTCGCGGCGGCGGTCGCGTTCCTCGGATACCGGCGGCTGCGGCCGCCGCGAAGCGGAGGGGTGGTCGAGCATGAGCGGACAGCCGGGGAAGAGCAGAGTGACGTGGCGTAACTGGGCGGGCAATGTCGCGGCCCAGCCGACGCGCACCGTGGCGCCGTCCTCCACCGGGGCGCTCGCGGAGGCGGTGCGCCGCGCGGCCGAGGACGGGCTGCGGGTGAAGGCGGTCGGTACGGGCCACTCCTTCAGCAGCGTCGCCGCCACCGGCGGTGTGCTGATACGGCCGGAACGCCTCAGCGGCATCCGGGAGATCGACCGCGCCGGCGGCACCGTCACGGTCGCCTCGGGCACCTCACTGCGGCAGCTCAACGAGACGCTCGCAGGTGAGGGCCTGTCGCTGGCCAACATGGGCGACATCATGGCGCAGACCGCCGCGGGAGCCGTGAGCACCGGCACCCACGGGACGGGGCGGGAGACGGCTTCAATCGCCGCCCAGATACGCGGGCTGGAACTGGTCCTCGCCGACGGCTCGGTACTGCGCTGCTCGGACACGGAGCACGGGGACGTCTTCGCAGCGGCACGCGTCGGCCTCGGGGCGCTCGGCGTGATCAGCGAACTGACCTTCGCGGTGGAGCCGGTGTTCCTCCTCACCGCCCGCGAGGAACCCATGCCCTTCGACCGGGTCACCGCCGCATTCGATCAGCTGGCGGCCGAGAACGAACACTTCGAGTTCTACTGGTTCCCGCACACCGACGGCTGCACCACCAAGCGCAACAACCGGTGTATCGGCCCCGCCGCGCCACTGCCGCGCCTGCGCGGCTGGATCGACGACGAACTGCTCTCCAACGGGGTCTTCCAGGCCGCGTGCTCCCTGGGCAGAGCGGCCCCCGCCACGGTGCCCGGCACGGCCAGGCTCGCGGCCCGCGCGCTGTCCGCGCGTACGTACACCGACATCCCGTACCGCGTCTTCACCAGTCCGCGGCGGGTCCGCTTCGTGGAGATGGAGTACGCGCTGCCCCGCGAGGCGGCCATGGGCGCGCTGCGGGAGCTGAAGGCGATGGTGGAGCGTTCCCGGCACCGGGTGAGCTTCCCGGTGGAGGTGCGGACCGCCCCCGCGGACGGCATACCGCTGTCCACCGCGAGCGGACGGCAGACGGCCTACATCGCCGTGCACGCCTACCGGGGCACACCGCACGCGGCGTACTTCACCGACGCCGAGCGGATCATGACCGCGCACGGAGGACGGCCCCACTGGGGCAAGCTGCACTCCCGCGACGCCGCGTATCTGGCCGGTGTCTACCCGCGGTTCACGGAATTCACCAGGCTGCGGGACCGGCTGGATCCGGAGCGGGTCTTCGGCAACGACTACCTGCGGCGGGTGCTCGGCGACTGAGATCCGGACAGCCCTCAGGGCGTGCCCTCCGTGCCCTGAGGCCCGCCCGCGTCACCCGAGGGGGCCGGGGCCGGAACCTCGTCCTCCGTGCCGGGACCGCTTCCGCCGGAGTCCGGGTCCGGCTGGTCGTCCGTGCCGGTGGTGCCGGACGGCTGCGGCGTACCGGGACGGGGCTCCTCGGCGGGGGAGCCGCCGGGGTTTCCCTCGTCGGCGCCGCCGTCCGGTTCCGCGGAGGGGGCTCCGCTGGTCCCGCCGGTCCCGCCGGATCCCTCCTCTCGCTGCGGGCCGGGCGCCCGTTCCCCCTCCTCGCCCCGGGGCGCGTCCGAACCGCCCTGCCCGGACGGACCGGGCGCGGGCTGCCGCGGGCTCTCCTCCCGTTCCTGCTGCCTGTCACGCTGGCCGCCCCTGTCACCGCCCACTGCGCGGCCGATGGTGGTGCCACCCTTGTCGTCACCGTGCCACCAGCCGAAGAGCGAGGAGTCCGTGGCCACTTCCAGGCCGGTGATCGCACCCATGGCAAGCGCGAAGACCCCGGCCGACACGGCGAGCCGCGCACGCAGCGTGCGGCGGGTGCGCCCGTGTTCGGTCGCTTCGCCGAATTCCTCCCGGCGGCCACCCACTCCGGACGGCCCGGCGGGCAGGACGCGGGTCTCCGCCGCACCGCTCAGCGGCTCCGCCTCCGCCTCCGCCTCCGCCTCCGCGACGGCCGGTATCGCGCGGGAGTACTCGGCATCAGCAGGCAGCCCGGATACGGGCGTTCCGGGCATATCGGGTGTCTCATCCACCACGTCCGGGTGATTGTCGCCACGCAGGGCGGGCGGCACAGCGGGACCGGCCGCCGGGCCACGCCGTGGCACGCGACGCGGCAGTGGCCTCGCCGCCTCCCGGATCTGCTCGCTGGTGCGCTTGAACAGGTGCTGGTACAGGGCGCCACCGGTGGTGGCCACCACACTCACGACCCCGGCACCGATGATCGTTCCGTAGACGCTGAGCCCGGAGGCGAGTATCGCTCCGGTCACCGCCGCCGCCGCACTTCCCGCCACCTGCGGGACGTTCAACTCGATCCGCCTGCCCGGGGATGCGCGCCCCGAGTCGCTTATATCCCTGTTATCCATGTCCCGCCTCGGGTCGCACATTTCCGCCACCATGCACCCATGAGAGACATCAGAACAGGAGAGATAGTTCCATATGTGCGGATTCTGTGAACTTCACCACCAGAGAAGGGCCGTTCCCCCCACCGTGGACACCCCACCACCTCCCGCCACGAACTTCGGCGGCGCGCCGAGCCACCCCGGATGGCACGAATGGAGTAGTCTGACGAGCCCTGGCCCCGACCCGATACCCGACTACGCAGCTCAGGGTGACCACTGTCACCGTGAGTGGTAAACAAGTAACCGTGCCATAACGGCGGATCAGGGCTTGGGCTCGACACGCCGGGCAGGTCCGCAATGCAGTGGCAGGCTGCACCCCGGGCAGGCCACACTCGTCTAGCGGGAGCAGCGACGCACGTGACGTCGGCAGGCACCACCCGGGAGGTTCCCATGCCCGAACTGCGTGTCGTGGCCGTCAGCAACGACGGCACACGGCTGGTGCTCAAGGCTGCCGACAGCACGGAATACACCCTTCCGATTGACGAACGGCTGCGCGCCGCGGTGCGCAACGACCGTGCCCGGCTCGGCCAGATCGAGATCGAGGTCGAGAGCAACCTCCGCCCTCGTGACATCCAGGCCCGCATCCGTGCCGGAGCGACCGCCGAGGAGGTCGCGCGGCTCGGAGGCATCGCCGTGGAGCGCGTCCGCCGCTTCGAGGGGCCCGTGCTGGCCGAGCGCGCCTTCATGGCCGAGCGCGCCCGCAAGACACCTGTGCGCAGGCCCGGAGAGAACGCCGGTCCGCAACTCGGCGAAGCCGTCGCCGAGCGGCTGCTGCTGCGCGGTGCGGACAAGGAAACGGTGCACTGGGACTCCTGGCGCCGGGACGACGGCACCTGGGAGGTGCTGCTGACCTACCAGGTCGCCACCGAGCCGCACTCCGCGAGCTGGACTTACGACCCGCCCCGGCGGCTCGTGCAGGCCGTGGGGGACGAAGCGCGGGCGCTCATCGGCGAGACCGACGACACGCCGGAGCCGAGCTTCCCGTTCGTGCCTCGTATCGCCCGGCTGCCACGTGACCGTGTCGAGCGCGGGGATCATGAGCCGCACGCCAGTCCGCCGTCGGCGTCCGAGAGCTCGGCGGACAGCGGCTCGGATTCGCTGACCAGCCTGCTGGAGGCGGTGCCGAACTTCCGGGGCGACATGATCGTGCCCGAGCAGCCGTCCGCCGCCGCGGCGGCCGCCTCTCAGGAGGCGGTGCAGGACGCCGAGCAACAGGACGCGGAGGAGCCGGATTCCGAGGAGGAGTCCGTCGACCCGCCGGCCCCCGCGGCCAGCGCCGGTTCGGCGTACGCGGATGTGCTGATGCCGCGCTCCGTCGGCGCGCACCGCGAGCGCCTGACGGGGAACACCGACCGCCAGGCGGAGGCGGACGGCGTCCGCCCGGGACGCCGCGCGGCGGTGCCCAGTTGGGACGAGATCGTCTTCGGCACCCGCCGGAAGAAGGACTGAGCGGGTGGGGTGACGGCCTGGCAACTCGCCGGTCACCCCACCACCTCGCCCCGCCCCCCGTCTCACTCCTGCCCGGGGGCCTCCGCAGGCAGCCCTCCCCTTCTCCTCTCACGCGGTGGCACCCGCCGGAATCGGTGGCGAGCGCGGCTGCGGTAAGGCTCGAACCGGCCATTCTCCTTGCGGATGCCCGGAAATCGGCGCGGCCCCGCAGCGCCGGACCTCAGGTGATGCGAGCATCGGCTCGGACGGGGGCCGACGGTACGACCGGAGCACGACCGCATCGATGATGGTCCTTGAGGAGCACACACATGACCGAGGCAGCGACTCGGCACCGGCACGCCCACGGCACACCCTGCTGGGCGAGCCTGAGGGTGCACGGCCTGTCCGCGAGCCAGATCTTCTACCGTGAGCTGCTGGGCTGGGAGTTCCAGCCCGGAACGGGTCAACCGAGCCCGTATGTCCGCGCCTTCGCGGAAGGCAGGCAGGTGGCCGACCTGGGCGAGCTGGCGCGGGCTTCCGGCCGGCAGCCGACCGCCTGGCTGCCGTACCTTGCCAGCGACGACGCCGACGCCACCGCGGACCTCATCCGGGAGTGCTGCGGGACGGTCGCCGTCGGGCCGCTGAAGGTTCCGGGCGGACGGCTGGCGATCGCCTCCGATCCGGGAGGCGCCTCGTTCGGGGTGTGGCAGCCCACCGCCTCGCAACTGCCGGGCACCTCGGCGGAGGGCTCATTGGGCACGCCGGTGTGGCACCAGTTGCTCACCCGGGAGACCAGACGCGTCCAGGGGTTCTACTCGGCCGTCTTCGGCTATGAGACGGAGCAGCCCGGAATCGCCGCGTCCGGCAGCCTGACCCTGTGCCTGGAAGGGCAGGCGGTCGCCGGGGTGCACGGCATGGGGAGCGAACTACCGCGCGACCGCGGACCTTACTGGGAGACATACTTCGCCGTCGAGGACCCGGACGCCGCCGCGGATCAGGCGAAGCAGCTGGGCGGAGAGGTCCTGTGCGGACCACGTGATTCGCCGTACGGCAGGCTGGCGCGGCTGGCGGATCCGGAAGGTGCCCCGTTCGGTGTGCTCAGGAAGGGCGGCGGTCCCGGCTGATCCCGCCCTGCCAGCCGTTCACTTCCCGCCGCCGTTCACTTGCGGCCGCCGTTCGCGTTCGGCATGGCGCCGGTGTTCGCGTCGACCGGCAGCACGTCCGGGGAGAGGGCTCCGGCCCGTGCGGTGGAGGCCGTCAGCTGCCTGCCGTGATGGCGGCGGCACAGCACCTCGTAACCGACCTCACCGGAGGGGGCCGCGCCGCTCACGTCGCCCACGACGACCTGTGCGCCCTCGACCACCATCTTCCCGCCGACGGTGCGGGCGTTGTGGGTCGCCCGGGCTCCGCACCAGCACAAAGCCTCCACCTGGAGCGCCTCGACCCGGTCGGCCTGCTCCATCAACCGCTGGGAGCCGGGGAAGAGCTTGGTACGGAAGTCGGTGGTGATGCCGAAGGCGAAGACGTCTATGCCCAGATCGTCGACGACGCGGGCGAGCTGGTCGATCTGCTGCGGTGACAGGAACTGGGCCTCGTCCGCGATGACATAGTCCGTACGGCCGCCGCCGGTCAGATGGCGCACGAGGTGGGCGTGGAAGTCGAAGCCCTCGCCCGCCTCGATCGCCTCGGTGACAAGCCCGAGCCGGGAGGAGAGCCGCCCCTCCCCCGCACGGTCGTTGCGCGTGAAGATCATGCCCTGGAGTCCGCGAGCCGAACGGTTGTGCTCGATCTGGAGAGCGAGTGTGCTCTTCCCACAGTCCATCGTGCCGCTGAAGAACACGAGTTCTGGCATGGGGGATTCAGCCTTTCAGCGTCTGGACGGAAGCCGGGACGGGAGTGGGGTGGGGCGAGGGCCGTCCCTAGGTGCGTACTTCGAGGAGCGGGACCAGCTGTTCCGCCGAGGTCGCGGAGCCGTGCATGCCGATGAGCGCGGACTCCTTCGGCTCGGTACGGGTGGCGACGACGGCCGCGGTGCCGCTCATGGCCACGAGCACGTCGCCGATCCGGGCCGTGACCCGCGGGTCGACGCGCGGGCCGAACCAGCCCAGGGCGATCGCCTCGTCCCGGGTGGCCACCCACGCCTGGTCGGCGAGCACCTCCCGCCAGACGGCGGCGACATCGGCGGCGGCGCCGGGCACCGCGTACAGATGGCGCATCCGGCCCTCGCCGCCGAGTTTGGCGACGCCCGCCTTCAGCTCCCAGTCCTCGTCGAAGTCGAACCGGGCCGCCTCGGTGCGGGGAACATCGACCATGCCGTGGTCCGCGGTGACGTAGAGGACCGAACGCGGGGGCAGTTGGCCGGCGAGCCGCTCGGCGAGGCGGTCGACGTACTGGAGCTGACCGCGCCAGGCGTCCGAATCCATGCCGTAGCGGTGGCCGTTGCCGTCGAGTTCGGCGTAGTAGGTGTAGACGAGGGCGCGGTCTCCCGCCGAGAGCCGCTCGGCGGCCAGGTCCATCCGCTCCTCGCCGGTGAGCCTGCCGTGGAAGGTGCCGCCGGAGAGCGCGACCTGGGTCAGCGGGGTGTGCTCGAAATGGGGTGCGGAGACCTCGCAGGTGGCGACGCCCGCTGCGTCCGCGAGCTGGAAGACCGTCGGATGGGGCTGCCACAGATGCGGATCCGTCCACGGCCGCCAGCGCAGCTGGTTCATCAACTGGCCGCTCGAGGGGTTGAGCACGGTGTAGCCGGGCAGGCCGTGCTCGCCGGGGGCCAGCCCGGTGCCGAGCGACGCCAGCGAGGTCGCGGTGGTGGAGGGGAAGCCACAGGTCAGCGGGCGCCCCGTGCTGTTGCCGGAGCTGCCGAGCAGTGCGTGGAGGAACGGCGCCTCCTCAGGGTGGGCCTGCAGCGCCTCCCACCCCATGCCGTCGACGAGGAAGACGCAGGCGCGGTCGGCGGGCTCCAGCGCGAGCCCCGTCGACAGCTCCGGCACGCCCTGGCCGGCGGCGATGGCCGGCAGCACATCGGCCAGCGAGCCGTGACCGTAGTGGGGCACGGGCGCGGTGGCCGGGTCCAGCGCAGCGGGTTCGTCTGCTTCCGCGGGCCACGGGTGGTGCGCGACGGCAGGCCGCGCGGTGTCGCCCGGGTTCACCTGGTGGTCCCCGGACGTACGGCGGCGGTCGCCTCGGACAGCGACTGGGCGAAGGCGAGCGCCTGGCGGACCGTCTCGGGACCGTCGCCCGCCTCGCTGACCCGCAGCGAGAGGTCGTCGACGGTGCTGGAGCCGGTATAGCCGTGGTCGGCCTCGCAGTTGGGGTCGCCGCAGTTGGCGGGCTCCATGTCGATACGGGCTACCGCGCCCCAGCCGATGGTGAGGACCACCTCGCGGGGCAGGGTGCCGGGTGTGTACGACTCCGGGTCGGCGACGACCCGGGAGAGCACCACCGAGGAGATGCGCTCCAGCTTCACCGACTCGGTGGAGGTCGTCGCGTACGGCGAGGAGGAGGTGCCGTCGGCGGGCTGCTCGTCGGTGTGGCTGACGATGAAACGGGTCCCCGTCAGCACGAGCACGGTGACATGGCGGCGGACCTCGTTGGAGTCGAACGTGGTTTCCTGGTGCACCAGAAACGAGGCAACGGGATCGCCGCCCACTGCCGCTTCGACCGCCTCGGCGACGAGAGCCGGGTAGTAGCCGCTGCGCTCGATGGCCGCGCGCAGCCCTTGGGTCGTCGTACTGGTCTTCGCCATGTGGACCATCCTACGGCGCCCCGGAGCCTCAGTAGGCAGGCAGGCTGCGAGGGCCCTGATCGTCACGCGGCGGCGGCTCGGCGACACGCACCGCCGCACCAAGGACGGTGAGCCCGCGGGGTGCGACGACGACCGGTTCGAGGTCGACGGCGACGATTCCGGCGTGGTCGTCGAGGAGGCGGGAGACCCGCAGCAGCAGGTCCTCAAGGGCTGCGGTGTCCACCGGCTGGGCACCGCGCCAGCCGAACAGGATCGGCGCCGAGCGGATCGCGCGTACCAGCCCGGCGACGTCGCGGTCGGTGGCGGGCACCAGCCGGTGGGCGGTGTCCCCGAGCAGCTCCGAGGGGGTGCCCGCGAGGCCGAAGGAGAGCACCGCGCCGATCGACGGGTCGACGGCGGCACGGATGACGGTGTCGACGCCGCGGGGCGCCATGGACTGGACGACCGGGCGCAGCTCCGCCGCGCCACCGAGGGCTCCGGTGAGCTCCGCGTACGCCCGGCGCAGCTCGTCGGCTCCCGGAATGTCGAGCCGGTTGCCGCCGAGATCGGCGCGGTGGCGCAGATGGGGTGCGGTGGTCTTGAGCGCCACCGGGTAGCCGAGGCGGTTCCCGGCGTCGACGGCTTCGTCGGGGGTGGCGGCGGGGCGGACCGGCTGGACGGTGATGCCGTAGTGGCCGAGCAGGGCGGCCGCGTCGGGTGAATCCAGCGGGAGGCTGCGGGCACGGTCGGGGGTGGACGCGGCGACGGTGGTGGCGGGTTGCTCTCTGGGGGCGGCGGGCTGGACGGTGCGGTCGGTGCCGGGCTGGACGGCGCTGGCGGGCTGGTCGCGGGTGGCGCGGGCCAGCAGCGCCGCCGCCGCCGACTCGTCGACGTCGAACTCGGGGACCCGGCCCGGTGACTCCACCGCCGCGCGCCACTGGGCGTGCCGCGCCGCCTGGGCCAGCGCGCGGACGGCCCGCTCGGGGGCCGGGTAGGTGGGGATGCCGTAACCCGCGAGGGCCTCGTCCAGCCCTTCGAGCGAGAGATGGACGACCGCGACCGGCTTCGCCGCTCCGGCCGCCGACTCCCGGACGGCCGCGTGCAGGGCTCCGGCCAGTTCCGCAACGGGTGTGTCGTCGACCCAGGGGATCACGGCGACGACGAGCGCGTCGGCTCCCGGATCGTCAAGCGCCTCCCGGACCGACCGCCGGAAGTCGTCCGGGTCGGCGGCCGTGGTGAGGTCGACGGGCGGCAGCGGGCGCAGCCCGTCGGTGAGGCAGGCGTCGTAGCTCAGCAGGCAGAGGGACTCGGCGTTGCCCAGGATCGCCACCCGCGAGCCGGCCGGGAGCGGCTGAGCGGCCAGCAGGATACCGGTGTCGACCTGTTCGGTGACGGTGTCGACCGTGAGCACCCCGGCCTGGCGGAGCAGCGCGGAGACCGTCGCGTCGGGCGTACGGGAGGCGGGTGCGGCGTGGCCGGGCGGTGGTGCGCTGCCGCTGTGGCGGCCGCCCTTGACGACCACGACCGGCTTGCGCGCGGCAACTCTTCTGGCGAGCCGGGTGAACTTGCGCGGGTTGCCGATCGACTCCAGATACATCAGCACGACGTCGGTGTCGGGGTCGTCGTCCCAGAACTGGAGCACGTCGTTCCCCGAGACGTCCGCACGGTTGCCCGCGGACACGAAGGTCGACAGCCCCGCACCGCGTCGGTGCAGCGCTGCCAGCAGCGCGATGCCGATCGCGCCGGACTGGGTGAACAGCCCGATGCGCCCCCGGTCGGGCACGGCCGGTGAAGGGGTGGCGTTGAGACGTACGCCGGGCGCGGTGTTGATCACACCGAAGGCGTTGGGCCCGATGACCCGCATCCCGTACGAGCGGGCCTGCCGGACGAGGGCCCGCTGCTGGTCGCGGGTGAAGTCGGCGGCGAGGACGACGAGCCCCTGGACGCCGCGCTCCCCGCAGTCGGCGACCACGGAGGGCACCTCGGGGCCGGGCACCGTCAGCACGGCCAGGTCGATGCTCGAAGGGATGTCCCGCACGGAGGAGTGGGCCGGGTGGTCCGCCAGCCGCTGCCCGTCCGTCCCGCTCGGCAGTGCCCGGTTCACGGCGTAGGCACGGCCGGTGTATCCGGCGGTGCGGAGGTTCTCCAGCACCGAGCGGCCCGCGCCGCCCGGCGTACGGCTCACCCCGACGACGGCCACGGAGGCGGGGGCCAGCAGGCGGTGCACGGAGCGGCCCTCGGCCCGCTGCTCGCGGGCGCGCATCACGGCGAGCGACTGCTCGGTGGGTTCGAGGCCGAAGGTGAGATGGACCGCGCCGTCCTCGAAGCTGCGGCTCTGCGAGTAGCCGGCATCGGTGAAAACCTTGATCATTTTGGAGTTGGCGGGCAGCACCTCGGCGGAGAAGCGGCGGACGCCGCGTTCGCGGGCGACGGCGGCTATGTGCTCCAGCAGCGCGGACGCGACGCCGCGCCCCTGATAGTCGTCCCGTACGAGGAAGGCGACCTCGGCCTCGTCAGCGGGGGCGGAGGCCGGCCGTCCGGTCGCGTCGATCCGGTCGTAGCGCACGGTGGCGATGAACTCGTCGCCCACCATGGCGGCCAGCCCCACCCGGTCGTCGTAGTCGTGGTGGGTGAAACGCCGGACGTCGCGGTCGGAGAGGCGCGGGTAGGGGGCGAAGAAGCGGTAGTACTTCGATTCGTCCGAGACCTGTTCGTAGAAGGCGACGAGCCGCTCCGCGTCATCCGGGGTGATGGGCCGGATGCGGGCGGTGCCGCCGTCACGCAGCACGACGTCGGCCTCCCAGTGGGTGGGATAGGGACGTTCCGCCGGGGTCCGCATGGAATCAGCGTAACGACACGGCCGGAGCCGGGGCGGGACGAGCGGGGAGATGCCCGCAGGACGGGGCCGGACCGGAGTCTGTGTGAGCACCGCGCACCACGTGGCAGACTGGTCTAGACAACCCGCGATTCGAAGGGCTACACCATGGTTGAACGCCGCGTCTCCGTCGGCTGGGCCGAGGGCCTGCACGCCCGCCCCGCCTCGATGTTCTGCCGAGCGGCCGCCGCGGCGGGCATCCCCGTGACCGTCCGCAAAGGCGAGGGCAACGCGGTGAACGCCGCGTCCATGCTCGGCGTACTCGGTCTGGGCGCGGAGGGAGGCGAGGAGATCGTCCTCGCCTCCGACGCCGACGGCGCCGAGGCCGCACTCGACAGGCTCGCGAAGCTGGTCGCAGAAGGCCTCGAGGAGCTTCCGGAGACTGTTTAGCCGGTCACGGCACCGGTGCCGTGACCGGGCGAGGAGATCGCGTCGAGGGGCTGTCCGGCCACGAGCCGGGCGGCCCCTCCCGCGTCTCGCGTCAGAGTGCGACGCCGTGCCCGCGCAGATAGGCGACCGGGTCGATGTCCGAGCCGTACTCCCCGCTCGTGCGCGCCTCGAAGTGCAGGTGCGGACCGCCCGAGTTCCCGGTGTTGCCGGACAGGCCGATCTGCTGACCGGCGGTGACCTGCTGGCCGGAAGAGACGGCCACGGAGGACAGGTGCCCGTACTGCGTGTACGTGCCGTCCTGGTGCCGGATCACCACGTTGTTGCCGTAGGCACCACCCCAGCCCGCCTCGACCACCTCACCCGCGGCGACGGTACGCACGGAGGTTCCGGAGGCGGCGTGGAAGTCGATCCCGGTGTGGGTGCCCGAGGACCACATGCCGCCGCTCACGCCATAGGCGGTGGAGACGTACGAGCCCGCCACCGGGGAGACGTAGCCGCCAGGTGCCGGACGGTCCTCGGATGCGCCGCGCGCGGGGCGGCGCTCACCCTCGCGGGCCTCCCGGGCCCTCTTCGCCGCCTCCTCGGACGCCTTCTCAGCCGACTTCTCGCGGGCCTTCTCGGCCGCCCGCTCCCTGGCCCGCTCGGCCTGCTCACGTGCTTCCGCCTTCGCGGCGGCCTCGGCGGCAGCTCGTACCGCGGCGTCCTCCTGGCTGTGGGCCTGCTCGTCGAGCGACTCGGAGAGGTAGTCCCCGAGGACCGGGGTCTCCGGAAGCGGCATCTCCGCACGGCCTGGGGCGTCCGGCGTCTGAAGCCGCCCGGAGGAGGACGCCGCGAGAGCGGGTGAGGCGAGGGAGCCGACCACGCCTGCGGTGGCCAGACTCGCCATACCGGCGATCCGCGCGCTCCGGTAAGAGGCGCGGGTGGGACGTCGGTGCTTTCCGGTGGCACGGGTGAACGCCATGCGGCGGCGTACTCCTTCCCCTCCTTCTCGCCTACCGGGTTAGCTGACGGGTTCGGAGCAGGAAGGTCTCCTACGGGCCGCCTCGTGACAAGGCCGCCCGATTCACCCCAGGGACTTCACATGTGGGTCCCCGGCTCCCCTGGCTTGCGCCGTACGGGGACTCGGCGATGGCTGTACATCGGCCGCGGTCGCGGACACTTCTGATGCACAGCCGGGACGACGCTAGAGCCGGGTGCGGTGAACTGACAAACAAATCCAGCTGTTTGTCGCGTACGCCACACCAAAAGGCCGCACATGCGGTGCAGCTGGACCAGCACACCGCAATTCAGACACAGCGGAGCAGACACAGCGGAGCCCCCGGTGGCCTTCCGGCCGTCCGAGGGCTCCGACCGCCGGCTTCACTCAGCCGCCGGTCACCACGGTCACCTCACCGATGCCCAACTCCCGCACCGGCTGCGCGATCTGCGACGCGTCGCCGACCAGGATCGTCACCAGCCGGTCCACCGGGAAGGCGCTGACGACCGCCGCCGTCGCCTCGACGGTGCCCGTCGCGGCGAGCCGCGCGTACATCTGGGCCTGGAAGTCGTCCGGCAGATGCTGCTCCACCTGGTCGGCCAGGGTGTCCGCGACTGCCGCCGCCGTCTCGTACTTGAGCGGGGCGACGCCCACGAGGTTCTGCACGGCGACATCGCGCTCGGCGTCGGTCAGTCCCTCGGCGGCGAGGGTGCGCAGCACCTGCCACAGATCGCCCAGCGCGGGCCCCGTGACGTCCGTGGCGACCGAACCGCTGATGGCGAGCACCGCGGCTCCGTTGCCGCCCGGCTCGGAACGCAGGACCTGGCCGAAGGAGCGCACCCCGTAGGTGTAACCCTTCTCCTCCCGCAGCACGCGGTCCAGGCGCGAGGTGAGCGTGCCGCCGAGGCAGTACGTACCGAGCACCTGTGCGGGCCAGACGCGGTCGTGGCGGTCCGCGCCGATCCGGCCCAGCAGCAGCTGGGTCTGCACGGCACCCGGCCGGTCGACGATCACGACCCGGCCCGTGTCGTCGGCGGTGATCGGCGGCATGGGAAGCGGCTCGGCCGCGGAACCCTCCCAGGCGCCGAGCGTACCCGCCAGCGCCTTGTCCAGGTCGACACCGGTCAGGTCACCCACGACGACCGCGGTGGCCGTGCTGGGCCGTACATGCCTCTCGTAGAAGGCGCGGACGGCCGGACCGTCGATCCGCTCCACCGTCTGAGCGGTGCCCAGCCGGGGCCGGGACATCCGGGACCCGGCCGGGAACAGCTCCTTGGAGAGCTCCATGGCGGCGCGGCGGGCCGGGCTTGCCAGCTCGTGCGGGATCTCGTCCAGCCGGTTGCGGACGAGCCGTTCGACCTCGCTGTCGGGGAACGCCGGAGCGCGCAGGGCGTCGGCGAGCAGGCCCAGCGCCTTGGTCAGCCGGGAGACCGGGACCTCCAGGGAGACCCGGAGCCCGGGGTGGTCGGCGTGCGTGTCCAAAGTGGCGCCGAAACGCTCCAGTTCGGCGGCGAACTCCTCGGCGTCGTGCTTGTCGGTCCCCTCCGTCAGGGCTCGGGCCATCAGCGTGGCGACGCCGTCGAGGCCCTCGGGCTCGGCGTCCAGCGGGGCGGGCAGGTTGACGTCGACGGCGACGACCTGCTGGCCGGGTCGGTGGCAGCGCAGCACCGTGAGCCCGTTGGGCAGGGTGGAGCGCTCCGGGGCGGGGAAGGCCCAAGGGGTGGGCTCACCGCCCTCCGGCCTGGGGTGGAAGTCCATCGTCGTCCCTGTAGGGGTGGCGCTGTCGCTCACTGACCGGTCTCCTCGGCTGCGTTCTCGTGTGCGTCTCCGGAATCTGCGGACTCGGTGGGCTCCGCGGGCTCAGTCGGCTCGTAGACGAGCACCGCCCGGTTGTCGGGCCGCAGCCGCTCCGCGGCGACCGCCCGCACCTCCTCCGCGGTGATGTCCAGCACTCGCCCCACCGCGGTGAGGGCCAGCTGCGGGTCACCGAACAGGACGGCGTACCGGCAGAGTTCGTCCGCCCGGCCGCCGACCGTCGCCAGCCGGTCAAGCCACTCGCGCTCCAGTTGGGCCTGCGCGCGCTCCATCTCCTCCGGGCTCGGCCCCTCGGCCGCGAACCGGGCAAGCTCCTCGTCGACGGCAGCCTCGATGTCGGCGACCTCGAAACCGGCGGAGAACTTGACGTCCAGCCAGCCCAGCGAGGGCGCGCCCGCCAGCCTCAGCAGGCCGAATCCGGCAGTCACGGCGCTGCGGTCGCGCCGCACCAGCCGGTTGTGCAGCCGGGAGGACTCGCCGCCGCCGAGCGCGGTCAGCGCCAGGTCCGCGGCGTCGCCCGCACGCGTGCCGTCCTCGGGCAGGCGGTAGGCCGCCATCAGCGCGCGCGCCGGGACCTCCTCCTCCAGCACCACGCGCTGCTGCTCACCGAGGGTGTCCGGCAGGGAGCCGTCCCTCGGCGGCTGCTTGCCGTCGTGACCGGGGATGGAACCGAAGTACTTCTCGACCCAGGCGAGCGTGCGCTCGGGATCGATGTCGCCGACCACCGAGAGCACCGCGTTGTTGGGCGCGTAGTACGTACGGAAGAAACTGCGCGCGTCCTCCAGGGAGGCGGCGTCCAGATCGGCCATCGACCCGATCGGGGTGTGGTGGTAGGGGTGGCCCTCGGGGTAGACCATGGCGGTGAGCCGCTCGAAGGCCGTGCCGTAGGGCACGTTGTCGTACCGCTGGCGCCGCTCGTTCTTGACGACATCGCGCTGGTTCTCCATGGACTCCTCGTCCAGGGCGGTCAGCAGCGAGCCCATCCGGTCGGCCTCGAGCCAGAGCGCGAGCTCCAGTTCATGGGCGGGCATCGTCTCGAAGTAGTTGGTGCGCTCGAAGCTGGTGGTGCCGTTCAGCGAGCCGCCGGCGCCCTGCACCAGTTCGAAATGACCGTTGCCCGGCACCTGCGCCGAGCCCTGGAACATCAGGTGTTCGAAGAGGTGGGCAAGGCCCGTACGCCCCTTCACCTCGTGCCGCGAGCCGACGTCGTACCAGAGGCAGACCGCGGCGACCGGCGTCAGATGGTCCTCGGACAGCACCACGCGCAGGCCGTTGGCCAGCCGGTGCTCGGTCGCTGTCAGCCCGCCGGTGGCGGGCTCAGGCGTGGCCGTGTGGCCCATGGGGATGGAGTCCCTTCGGTCGCGAGAGGTGTTGCGTCATTTCTGTCCGTCACTCTATGCAAGCGCGCCGACAGAGTGCGAAGTTCCCGTACGGTACGTGCCGAGAGCCGGGCCGGGGGCCCGGTTGTCAGAGGCACGGGCCACAATGGTCCGCGACTGTCCCGCCCGTACGCACGAAGGAGCGCCTGCCGCGATGGCCCGCCGCAGTACGAAGACCCCGCCGCCGGACGACTTCGAGGAGCGCATCCTCGACATCGACGTCGTCGACGAGATGCAGGGCTCCTTCCTGGAGTACGCCTACTCGGTCATCTACTCACGCGCGCTGCCTGACGCTCGCGATGGACTGAAGCCGGTGCACCGCCGGATCCTGTACCAGATGCACGCGATGGGTCTGCGCCCCGAGCGTCCGTACGTCAAGTGCGCGCGTGTCGTCGGTGAGGTGATGGGCAAGCTCCACCCGCACGGCGACAGCGCGATCTACGACGCGCTGGTGCGCCTCGCCCAGCCCTTCTCCATGCGGCTGCCGCTTGTCGACGGGCACGGCAACTTCGGCTCGCTGGGCAACGACGACCCGCCCGCGGCGATGCGTTACACGGAGTGCCGGGCGGCCCCGGCCGCCGGGCTGATGGTCGAGTCGATCGACGAGGACACCGTCGATTTCACGTCGAACTACGACGGCAGTGAGGAGGAGCCCAGCGCGCTGCCCGCGGCCTATCCGAACCTCCTGGTCAACGGCGCCTCCGGGATCGCGGTCGGGATGGCGACCAACATGCCGCCGCACAATCTCGGCGAAGTCATCGCCGCCGCCCGTCACTTGATCAAGCATCCGGGCGCGGACCTCGAGACCCTGATGCGCTTCGTGCCCGGTCCTGACCTGCCCACCGGCGGCAAGATCGTCGGACTCGAGGGCGTCAAGGACGCCTACGCGAGCGGGCGCGGCACCTTCAAGATCCGGGCGACGGTGGAGGTCGACCAGGTCACCACCCGGCGCAAGGGCCTGGTGGTGACCGAACTGCCCTTCACCGTGGGCCCCGAGAAGGTCATCTCCAAGGTCAAGGACCTTGTCAACTCCAAGAAGCTGCAGGGCATCGCCGACGTCAAGGACCTCACCGACCGCCGCCACGGCCTGCGTCTGGTCATCGAGATCAAGAACGGCTTCAACCCGGAGGCCGTCCTGGAGCAGCTCTACAAGCTGACGCCGATGGAGGAGACCTTCGGGATCAACAACGTCGCGCTGGTCGACGGGCAGCCGCTGACGCTGGGCCTGCGCGAGCTGCTCGAGGTGTACGTCGACCACCGCTTCAACGTGGTGCGGCGGCGCAGCGAGTTCCGCCGTGGCAAGCGGCGGGACCGCCTGCACCTGGTGGAGGGCCTGCTCGTCGCGCTGGTCGACATCGACGAGGTGATCCGGATCATCCGGTCGAGCGACGACTCCGCCGCGGCCAAGGAGGGGCTCATCTCCCGCTTCGGCCTCTCCGAGGTGCAGACGGCCTACATCCTGGACACCCCGCTGCGGCGGCTGACCCGGTTCGACCGGCTGGAGCTGGAGGGCGAGCGGGACCGGCTGCGCACGGAGATCGAGGAGCTGACCCGGATCCTGGACTCGGACGCGGAGCTGCGCAAGCTGGTCTCGACGGAGCTTGCGGCGGTCGCGAAGAAGTACTCCACCCCGCGCCGCAGCGAACTGCTGGAGTCGGCGGGTGCCCCGCTGGCGGTCGTGCCCCTGGAGGTCGCGGACGACCCGTGCCGGGTCATGCTGTCCTCGACGGGGCTGCTGGCCCGTACCGCCAGCGGCGACAGCGGGTTCAGCAGTACGGCCAAGCGCACCAAGCACGACGTGATCGTCTCCGCCGTACCCGCCACGACCCGCGGGGAGGTCGGGGCCGTCACCTCGTCCGGGCGGCTGTTGCGCATCGCCGTCGTCGACCTGCCACAGCTGCCGGCGGGCACGGGCGCGCCGCCCAATCTGGCGGGCGGGGCGCAGGTCTCCGAGTTCCTGTCGCTGGTGGGCGACGAACAGCTGGTCTGTCTGACGACGCTGGACGAATCCTCTCCGGGGCTCGCCCTCGGCACCGAGCAGGGCGTCGTCAAGCGTGTGGTGCCCGAGTATCCGGGGCACAAGGAGGAGTTGGAGGTCATCGGCCTCAAGGAGGGCGACAAGGTGGTGGGCGCGGTCGAACTGCGCACGGGTGACGAGGACCTCGTGTTCATGACCGACGACGCCCAACTGCTGCGCTACCAGGCAGGTCAGGTGCGTCCACAGGGGCGCGCGGCGGGAGGTGTGGCGGGGATCAAGCTGAGCCCGGAGGCGAAGGTCATCTCCTTCACCGCCATCGATCCGGCGGCCGACGCGGTGGTCTTCACCGTCGCGGGCTCGCACGGGACGCTCGACGACTCGGTGAGCACGGCCAAGCTGACGCCGTTCGACCAGTTCCCGCGCAAGGGGCGGGCCACGGGCGGCGTGCGCTGCCAGCGGTTCCTGAAGGGCGAGGACTGTCTGACGCTGGCTTGGGCCGGGGCGACCCCGGCCAGGGCCGCGACCAAGGCGGGAGTGCCGGTGGAGCTGCCGGAGCCGGACCCGCGTCGGGACGGCTCGGGGCTGCCGCTGGGCAACGCTGTCGCGGTGGTGGCCGGGCCGGTGTAGCGCGGCCGCCCGGGCGGAGGCCGGGCCCGCCGGTGTCACCGTACGGAGAGCGGAGGCGCACCGGCGGCGACGCCGGTGGCCGTGGCTGCGTCGGGCGGCTCGACGCCCTCCGGGTCCGGGCCCGGTTCCGGCTGGTGTTCCTCCACGTAGCGCAGGACTCCCCACATGCCGTGCGGGTCCGTGCCGGCGGCGGGCGGGCACGCGCCGTCCGTATCCTCCGTACCGTCCGTGCTGGTGACGCAGGCGGTCAGTTCGCCGCGCAGCGCCTCCGGTTCGAATCCGGTCCCGATGAGCACCAGCTGTGTGCCGCGTGGTTCCTCCCGGCCCCAGCGCAGCGGCTGGAAGCGGAGGAAGCCGCCGACTGCGTGCACCGCGTACTTCCGGTCCGGATCGGCGGGACCGAAGTCGACAAAGCCTTTGATCCGGTAGAGACCGGCCGGCCGTGCGTCGAGGAAGCCCATCAGACGGCGGGGGTCCAGGGGCCGCTCCACCGTGAACGCGAGGCTGTCGTAGGCGGCGTGCAGGTGGTCGGCGTGTGCGCCGCTCACGTCGCGCCCACGGCCTCCGCCGCCTCCGTCGTCCTCGTCGTCGTGTGCCAGCTGGTCGAAGGAGAGCTGTTCCACGGCGGGCCGCTCACGCTGCGGCCGGTCGAAGAGCAGGCCGGGGTCGACACGGCCGTGCGTGGCCGTGACCACCGGCGTGCCCGGTGCGAGCTGCGACAGCGTGTCCACGATCGCTTCCAGGTCCGGCTCCGCCACCCGGTCGGCCTTGTTGAGCACCATGAGATCGGCGATGCGGATGTGGGTGTCGAGCCGCGGATGCCTGGCCCGCGTGGCCGTGAACTCCGCCGCGTCGATCACCTCGACGAGCCCGCCGTAGACGATGTGCGGGTTCTCGCTGGCGAGGATCATCCGGATCAGGGTTTCCGGCTCGGCAAGACCGCTGGCCTCCACGACTATGACGTCCATCTGGGCGGACGGCCGGGCCAGGACCTCCAGCACCTCGTCCAGGCCGCTGGTGTCGACCGCGCAGCACAGGCAGCCGTCGCCCAGCGAGACCATGGCGTCCGCCTGGCCCGCGAGCGTCATGGCGTCGATCTCGATGCTGCCGAAGTCGTTGACGACGGCGCCGATCCGGGTACCCCGGCTGCGGCGCAGCAGCTGGTTGAGCAGCGTGGTCTTGCCGGAGCCCAGAAAACCCGCGAGTACGACGACCGGAATCGGTGGCGTGGTCAAGATTCCTCCTGCGGCGGGCGGGGCGGCTGCCGATCGTAATCGACCCCGTCATGCCGAGGAGATCGGAGGGGCACGTCGTTCACGCGCTGCTCTGGACTGTTCACGCGTCAGCCTGTCCGGTGGACCCTCGAAGATCCGCCGGACAGGCTCTAGTCTCGGCCAGGTGAGTACCTGTGCGATCACTTCCGAGGCGATGGGTGAGCCGCTCGCGGCCACCGCCGCCACCGCCCGCACCTGGCTGCTGATCGAACAGCCGGGCCCCTGGGGTCCCAAGGCCCTTACCGGGAGTCACCTGGACCCGGAGCTGGGCAGCGCACTCGACCGCCTGGCGAGCCCGCACGGCACTCGCGTCGCCCTCATCCGCCGCCCCGGCCCGCACCCGGACCGGCACGGTCCGCTCCGGCGCCGCGTCTTCCTGGCGCACACCCTTCCCGGCCGCTCCTGGCTGCTCGGCGGCGTACTGACCGGCCCGCCCGAGGAGCAGCTGCGCGAGCTGGACTTCGCCGCGCTAGGGTCCGGCGACCTCGACGGGCTGCCGGACACCTGGCAGCCGCACGAGGGCGATCCGCTGGTCCTTGTCTGCACGAACGGCAGACGGGACCGCTGCTGCGCGCTGCTGGGCCGTCCGCTCGCCGCCGAGCTGGCAGCCTCCGGCACCGCGGACATCTGGGAGATCACCCATCTGGGCGGGCACCGGTTCGCGCCCACGCTGCTGGTACTGCCGTACGGCTACGCCTACGGGCGGATCGGCGCTCCCGCCGTCAAAGGAGTTCTGGAGGCACTGCGCGACGGGCGGGTGCTCACCGAAAGGTGCCGGGGGCGTTCGGCCTGGGACCGGCCAGGCCAGGCGGCCGACCTGGCCGTACGCGCACGGACCGGTGAGCAGCACGCGGACGCCCTGTCGGTCCTGGGGACCGAGGAGACCGGGGAGGGACGGTGGCAGGTGACCGTCGCACACGCCGACGGCAGCCGCTGGCGGGTGCGGATCGACGCGGCGTCCGCGCCGGCGCCCCACCCCGCGAGCTGCGGCGCGGCGCCGGGGACACCGGACCGGATGCGCGTGGTGCACATCGAACTCCTCGGCGACGAGGAGCGGGACGCGCGGGGAGCACCTGTGTGACGCGCAGGACGCCCCCCGGCAGGGCCAGGGGCCCTGCGCGGCCCCGCCGGCGGATGGCCGTGCCGGACGTGACGCCCAGGCCCGCAGGGAGGCGACAGTGGCCGCCGGGAGACGGCGATCCGGTCTCTTCGCCCTTTCAGGTGACGGAGTCACGGATGGTGACGACCATGTGGGCACGCCACGCCACCTTCCGTGACTGGCCTCAGACGTCGATCCGGGAGCGGTCCAGGGTCGAGGCCGAGCTGGTGATGAACTCCCTGCGCGGTGCGACCTCGTTCCCCATGAGCAGGCTGAACGCCTCCTCAGCGGCCTCCAGGTCACTGATGTTGATCCGCCGCAGCGTACGGTGCCGCGGATCCATCGTCGTCTCCGCCAGCTGGTCGGCGTCCATTTCGCCGAGACCTTTGTAGCGCTGGATCGAGTCCTTGTAGCGGGTCTTCTTCCGCTCCAGCTCCAGCAGTGTCTGGCGCAGCTCGCTGTCGGAGTAGGTGTAGACGTACTTGTCCTGGCCCTTGCGCGGATGGGTGAGTTCGATCCGGTGCAGAGGCGGCACCGCCGAGAAGACCCGGCCCTGCTCCACCATCGGCCGCATGTAGCGCTGGAAGAGAGTGAGCAGCAGGCAGCGGATGTGAGCGCCGTCGACGTCCGCGTCGGCCAGGAAGATCACCTTGCCGTAGCGGGCCTGGTCGATGTCGAAGGTCCGTCCGGACCCGGCTCCTATCACCTGGATGATCGAGCCGCACTCGGCGTTTTTGAGCATGTCGGAGACCGAGGACTTCTGGACGTTGAGGATCTTGCCCCGGATGGGCAGCAGTGCCTGGAACTCCGAATTCCGCGCCACCTTGGCGGTCCCCAGCGCCGAGTCGCCCTCGACGATGAAGAGCTCGGTGCGGTCCACCTCGTCGCTGCGGCAGTCGGCGAGCTTCGCGGGCAGTGCTGAGGACTCCAGCGCGGTCTTCCGCCGCTGCGCCTCCTTGTGCTGACGTGCCGCGATGCGCGTACGGGCGGCAGCCACGACCTTCTCCAGGACGGAGCGGGCCTGCTGCTTGGCGTCTCGCTTCGGGGAGGTCAGGAACGCCTTGAGCTCCTTGGCGACAACCTGCGAAACGATCCGGGAGGCGGCCGAGGTGCCCAGCACCTCCTTGGTCTGCCCTTCGAACTGCGGCTCGGCCAGCCGTACGGTGACGACCGCCGTCATGCCCTCCAGGGCGTCGTCCTTCGCGACGTCGTCCTCGGCGACGCGCAGCAGCTTGCTCGAGCGCAGCACCTCGTTGACCGTCCTGGTCACGGACCGCTCGAAGCCGGAGACGTGAGTACCCCCCTTGGGGGTGGCGATGATGTTGACGAAGGACCGCAGCGTCGTGTCGTAGCCGACGCCCCAGCGCAGCGCGATGTCGACGGTCAGCTCGCGCTGCACCTCCGTGGGGATCATGTGGCCGCGGTCGTCCAGGACCGGGACCGTCTCCTTGAACATGCCCATGCCCTGGAGCCGCTGCACGTCACAGACGGCCCGGTCCTGCGCCAGATACTCGCAGAACTCGCTGATGCCGCCGTCGTAGCGGAAGACCTCCTCGGTGACCGCCTGTCCCTCCAGGCCACGCTCGTCCCGTACCTTCAGGGTCAGCCCCGGCACGAGGAACGCGGTCTGGCGGGCACGGGAGTACAGGTGGTCCAGCGAGAGCCGGGCGTCCTTGAGGAAGATCTGCCGGTCAGCCCAGTAGCGCACCCGGGTGCCGATCCGGTTCTTGGGGATCTTCTTGTCCTTGCGCAGCCCGGTGGACGGGTCGAAGGGGGCGTCCGGTCCCGACTCGGTGAAGATGCCGGGGACGCCGCGCCGGAAGCTGATCGCGTGGGTACGGCCGTATCGGTCGACCTCGACGTCGAGGCGGGCGGAGAGCGCGTTGACGACGGATGCGCCGACTCCGTGCAGGCCGCCGGAGGCCGCGTACGAGCCACCGCCGAACTTCCCTCCGGCGTGCAGCTTGGTCATCACGACCTCGATGCCCGACATGCCGGTCTTGGGTTCGACGTCGACGGGGATGCCCCGCCCGTTGTCCCGGACCTCGACCGAGCCGTCCTCGTGGAGGATGACCTCGATCCAGTCGCAGTGACCGCCGAGAGCCTCGTCGACGGAATTGTCGATAATTTCCCACAGGCAGTGCATCAGACCACGACTGTCCGTCGAGCCGATGTACATCCCTGGGCGCTTGCGCACCGCCTCGAGGCCCTCGAGAACGAGCAGATGCCGCGCTGTGTAATTGGAGCCACCGTCCCGGTCCGCCCCGGACAACAGGGCGGTCGAAGACGGCACGGACGTCTCGGCGGTCACGCGGTTCGCTCCTCGCTGAATTCTGATGGTGGTGGCTGTGCTGCCGGTCAGAGGGTACCGAGGCCCAGTACAGCAGGTGTGCGGGGCGCTCATAATAACGCAGATTCGTATACTCGTTCGATAAAACATCCAGGTGACACACACATCACGTTCCCTTTGAGGCATGAACCATTTAGGCTCCGGGCACGTCCTCATGAACGGACCGGCCAGCTGGTCCGGGGACTGAACTGGACGACAACCGACAGACAACGTGAACACCCGGCAACCGACGTAATACGGCTCATTCGCCGCCACCGGCAGCATTCCGGCCGCCTCTCGGCGTTCTCCCAGAGTGAAATCCTCCAGGAGAAGCCAAGAGCGGGAACGTTTTCGGCCTGGTTGGATGTTGACCCTGGTACGACAGCTCGTCGAGCTAGAGAAGAGGCGACGTGACTACTGTTCTGACACCCGCGACCCCGCTGACGGCCGCTGACCGCTGCGACCGCTGCAACGCCCAGGCCTACCTGCGCGTCGTGCTGCTCAGCGGCGGAGAGCTGCTGTTCTGCGCCCACCACGGCCGCAAGTTCGAGCCAGAACTCAAGAAGATCGCCGCAGAGATACAGGACGAGACGGAGAAGCTGACCGTGACTCCTGCGGTCTCGGGCGAAGACGACCGATGACCGTCTGCGCTGACGTCTGACCTGACGCAGCACGTCCCATCCGACGAGCTCGGACCGGCCCAGGGCCGGACGCGGCGGGCGGTTCACCCGGCACCACCGGGTGAACCGCCCGTTGCCACGCCCAGGGACCGCACTCCGGGCTCCACCGGCGGGGGCCCCAAAAGGGCGGCCTAGGAATCCTCCCGGCCACCCGTCTTTGACGCCGCGGCCCGAATCAGGGCCAGTACGCCGGACACACGCGTATAGACGCCGGGGCGTCCGGCCTCACCGCAACCCGTACCCCACGACACCAGCCCCACCAAGCGGCCCCGCGCGACCAGCGGGCCGCCGCTGTCACCCTGGCACGCGTCCCGCCCTCCCCCGGTCACACCCGCGCAGAGCATGGTGTCGGCCTGGAAGGTGCCGTCCGCGTTCCCCGGATAGGCTCGCTCACAGAGCCGGTCGGCCAGAACGTCCACCCGGGCCGCCCGCAGCCGGGAGGCGTAGCTGCCATCCCCCCGCGTATCCCCCCAGCCGTAGACCGCCGCGTCGGTGCCCGCCTCATAGGCACTGTCGCCCTCCGTCGCCATCTTGACGACATGGCTCTTCGGCAGCGCTTCGGCCAGTTTCAGGACGGCGACGTCGCCCGCCTTGGTGGCATTGTCGTAGTCCGGATTCACCCAGGTGCCGTCGATCTTCGCTTCCCGGCCCCTCGTACCGGTGAGGTCGCTACGCCCGGAGATGACGCGCAGATCGCGTACCTTGCCGCGTTCCACACCCAGCACGGCACGGCTGAGGCAGTGCGCCGCCGTGACGACCGTGCGGGGGCCGACCAGGGCTCCGCCGCAGAACTGGCCGCCGCGCTCCTCACCGAAGCGGTCTCTGCTGGCCAGTGCCACGACCCAGGGGTGCTCGGCTGCGTCCACCGGATGGCCGCCGACGACCACTCCGTCCTTCCCCGGGGCGGCCGGAGCGGTCACCAGCACACTGAGCAGCAGCGGTATCAGGCATATGAGGGGGCGACGGGGACGCGAGCGCATGCGGCCTCCTGACGGAAGGGGCACCTGACAACCCAGGGTCGGTCCCGTCGGCACACTCCGCATCCGGAGTAACCGGAGTAACCGGAGTAACCGGAAGACGCCGGCACCGGAAGATGCCGACACCCGGAACACGCGGAAGGCCGGTGCCCGTGGGCACCGGCCTTCCGGTCAGTCTTGCGCGCAGCCTCGCCACGGCCCCCTTAGTCGAGGTAGTCGCGAAGGACCTGCGAGCGGGACGGATGACGCAGCTTCGACATCGTCTTGGACTCGATCTGACGGATCCGCTCACGGGTCACGCCATAGACCTTGCCGATCTCGTCCAGCGTCTTGGGCTGCCCGTCCGTGAGGCCGAAGCGCATCGAGACCACGCCCGCCTCGCGCTCGCTGAGAGTGTCGAGCACCGAGTGCAGCTGCTCCTGGAGCAGCGTGAAGCTCACGGCGTCCGCCGGGACGACGGCTTCGGAGTCCTCGATGAGGTCACCGAACTCACTGTCGCCGTCCTCACCCAGGGGGGTGTGCAGCGAGATCGGCTCACGGCCGTACTTCTGCACCTCGACGACCTTCTCGGGGGTCATGTCGAGTTCCTTGGCCAGCTCCTCCGGGGTGGGCTCGCGGCCCAGATCCTGGAGCATCTGACGCTGGACACGGGCGAGCTTGTTGATGACCTCGACCATGTGCACCGGGATGCGGATGGTGCGGGCCTGGTCGGCCATGGCACGCGTGATCGCCTGCCGGATCCACCACGTCGCGTAGGTCGAGAACTTGTAGCCCTTGGTGTAGTCGAACTTCTCGACAGCACGGATCAGACCGAGGTTGCCCTCCTGGATCAGATCCAGGAAGAGCATCCCGCGGCCGGTGTACCGCTTGGCAAGGGAGACCACGAGACGGAGGTTCGCCTCCAGGAGGTGGTTCTTGGCCCGGCGGCCGTCCTCCGCGATGATCTCCAGCTCACGCTTGAGCTTGGGTGCGAGCTTGTCGGCGGCGGACAGCTTGTCCTCGCCGAACAGACCGGCCTCGATCCGCTTGGCGAGCTCCACCTCCTGCTCGGCGTTGAGCAGCGGGACCTTGCCGATCTGCTTGAGGTAGTCCTTGACCGGGTCGGCTGTGGCTCCCGCCGCGGCCACCTGCTGCGCAGGCGCGTCGTCCTCGTCGTCGTCGGAGAGGACGAAGCCCTCGTTCTCGTTCTTCGTCTCCGCGGCGGGGCCGTCCTGAGCGCCGGGCTTGCCGCTCTTCCCGGGCTCCTCCGCCGCCTCCTCGCCGCCCTCGAGCAGCTCGTCGACGACGGACTTCTTGGCAGCGGTCTTCTTCGCGGGAGCGGCCTTCTTCGCGGCCGTCTTCTTGGCAGCGGTCTTCTTCACGGGAGCGGCCTTCTTCGCCACCGGCTTCTTGACGGACTCCGTCCCAGCCGTGACCTCTGCCGCAGCGGGGGTCTCCCCCACGCCGTTGGCCCCCCCGGTCGGCACCGGCTGGGACCGGGCGCCGCCTTCGGCGGGGTTCTTGGGGGTGGCGGCCTTGGCAGTCGTCACCGTCTTGGTGGCGGTGCGCTTGGCCGGAGTCTTCGCTGCGACGCTCTTACGGGTGCGCTTCGGCGCCTCTGCGGCACTCACCATCAGCGTCACACCCTCCTCGTCGAGGATCTGGTTGAGGCTGCGCAGAACGTTCTTCCACTGGGTTGGCGGAATCTGGTCAGCCTCGAAGGCCCGACGCACGTCATCGCCGGCGATCTGGCCCTCAGCCTTTCCCCGCTCGATGAGCGCCATCACGGATTCGGACTCGGCGATCTCCGCAGGGAGCGTACGGGATGTGCTGGCCGACACGAACAACCTCTCGGAACGATGGAAATGGCGGACCGTCGATGGAGATGAACCGACGGCGCGGGCTAGGCCAGGAAGTCATACAGCGTCCACAACGGCTTCTGTATTCCTTCCACTGCTGTCACCTCTTGAGTCATCGCACTGCGCCGCGAAGCGTTACGCGCTACCAGCGTGGCCCGAGTCACACCGCGTATCCAATCAAACACTTCAAGAACAGGACAAGGTGGACTGCTCACTCCTCTCGCCACTCACCCCTCGCGCGTCAGCGCCGCCGAGTTCCGGCGGCGCTGACGCGCGAGGGACGAACACCGACACGTCGGTCAGTGCTCGCGCGGAGCGGGCACCACATGCTCCGCGCTCCCCTGTCCGCTCGCCTGACCGGCAGGTGCCGATTCCGGGTGCCCCGAGAGCAGTTGGCGCATGGCGCCCTCGGCGGCGGAGGAGTCTCCCGCGGCCAGCGCCTCGACGATCTGCTGATGGTGAGCCACCGCGGCCTCACTGGGCCGCACGCACCCCACCGCCGGACCGCCGGAGACCTGGAGTGCCGAGGAGACGATGCCGGAGAGGTGCTCGAGCATCCGGTTGCCCGCGGTCTGCAGCAGCAGACCGTGGAATTCGGCGTCGGCCCGCGAGAAGGTCAGGGCGTCACCCTGACCCAGGGCCTGGCCCATGATGTCGACCATCTCCGCGAGGCGCTGCTGCACCTCGTCCCGGCCGCGCCCGGCGGCGAGGCCGGCGGCCAGCGGCTCGATCGTCCAGCGCAGCTCGCACAGTTCGCGCCGCTGGTCCTCTCGCTGGGGGCCGAAGGCCCGCCACTCGATGATGTCCGGGTCGAGGAGGTTCCAGTCGCTGACGGGGCGGACGCGGGTGCCCACATTGGGCCGGGCACTGACCAGCCCCTTCGCCTCCAGCACCCGGAGGGATTCACGGACGACGGTGCGGGAGACCTCGAACCGCTGGCCGATCTCCTCCGGCACCAGCGGGCGGTCGGCACCCAGGTCGCCGGAGACGATCATCTGGCCAAGCTGCTGGACGAGTTGGCCGTGCAGCCCGCGGCCCCGGCTGCCGGCGGCTCGCCGGCCAACTCGGCCCATATCGGCCTCCGGACCCTCCCAGGAGGGGATGCTGCTGGTCGTGCGTGCCGTGCCGGAGGACTCGGCGTACGCGTAGCGGTCCAGCTCACCCGGGCTGACGAGTCCGGTGTCGGCGGGGCGAGCCGCGGTCATCGTGGTGTGCGCAAGGGTAGTCACGAAACCTTTGTCGGCGGGCCTCCGGACCGCCTTGAGGGCTTTGGTGAAAAGCACACGAAAGGGTGATCGCTGCCTTCCGCACAATTGACGCCTTATCGGAAAGAACGAGGCTTTACGCCCGGTACGACCGCAGGCTCACGGCGGACTCTGCGAAGCTGTGTTCGAGCCTCCCCCCGCTGCCGCCGGCGGCAGCAGCCGACGACGCCACCGGCCGCGCAGGAGCAGCAGGACATAGCCGCATCCGAGCACGGCCGCCGACAGCACCACGGCCATGCCCGCGGGCTGGGACAGCAACCTGAGGGCCACGGCCGGCCAGCCCTCGCCTTCCGACCTCCAGGAGACGAGGAAGACCGACTCCAGTCGGGCGGGCAGTCCGTCGAACGAACGCCTGACCGAACCTGCGAGCAGCTCCCGTACGACCGGGGTGACCAGCGCCGGAACCGCGATTGCGCCCGCCAGGCCGGCGGCTGTCGACCGGGTGATCGCCGCGGCCAGCAGGCCCGCCCAGGCGCACCCGACGGTCAGGGCCAGCACCGGCAGCGCCAGCGCGGGCAGAGCCGGGGCCTCCGGAGGAAGCATGAGCACATCGCTGCCGAAGAGCAGACTGAGCACGACCGCGTTGAGTGCGCCGGTGACCAGGCACAGCGTGACGGAGGTGCAGGCGGCGACGGACAGCTTGGCGACGAGCAGGCCGATTCGGCGGGGGACGGGGGTCTGAGCCGGGGCGAGGGCCGGGTAGCGGCACTCCTGTCCGAAGGCGAGGGCTCCGAGCACGCCGGCCGCGAGCGCGGCCGGCGTCAGCGGGAAGGACGAGACGGCCGCGGGAAGGCCGGTGAGCAGCGGTGGCGGGCGGCCCGGATCGTACGACTCGGCTCCGGCCGCCGCCAGCCCGACGGCCGGAAGGAGGGCGGCCAGCAGGGCGACGGCCAGGACGTACCAGGTGACGCTGATGCCAAGGAAGCGGTGGAGCTCGTAGCGCAGGGGCGCGGCGGGGCCGGGACGAGGGACGGCGGAGAATCGGGGCGGACCGGTCACCGCGTGGGCGCGGAGGGCGTCAGCCTCGGCAGTGCCGCCGGCTGGGGCGTCAGCGGGGGTGTCGCCCGGCCCGGCACCACCGGGGCGGTCGTCCGCGTCGCCCGGGCCCGCTGGATGGGATGACTTCACCGGGCGGACCGGCTCGGCTGGACCGTCCCCGCTCTCGGCGGGGCGGACGGCAGCCGTCCGGGCATCGGCCCGGCGGCCGTCGGCACGGGCCAGCGGGGTCCTCGGCGCACTGGCCGCCGCGACCGCCTCGCCCGTCTCGGCTGCCAGCTGGTGCACCAGGATGCCGTGGCGGTACGCCGCCTCCCCGACGGCCGCACAGCTGCTGCCGTAGACGCGGAGCCTGCTTCCTCCCTCCCACACGATCTCCAGCGGCCCTTCGGCGCCGGCCGCCGGCCCGGAGCCGGCCGTGAGGCCGGCCTCCCCCCGGAGCAGCGTGGCCAGCCGCCCGGCGTGCGGGGAGGTGACCACAACCCGGGGACGGAGCCGGGTGCGGGCGAAATCTGCGGCCTCCTGGTCGGCCTGGAGCCGGCCGCCGTCGATGGTGACGACCCGGTCGGCCGTCCGCCCCGCCTCTCTGGGGTCGCGCAGGGTGATGAGCACCGCTCCGCCCTGCTCCGCGTACTCGCGCAGCAGCCCGTGCAGCCAGCTCCCCTCCCTGGGGGACAGCCCGCGCGCGGGCTCGTCCAGAACGAGCGTGTGCGGATCCCCCAGGAGTGCGGCCGCCATCCCCAGCCGACGGTCCATCCCCAGCGAGAAGGAGCCGAGCCGCTGGTGGGCGAGCCCGCTGAGCCCGACCACGTCGAGCAGGTCGTCGGCCCGCTCGGCGGGGACCCCGGCCACCGCGGCCAGCATCCGCAGGTGCCCGGACGCGGTCCGCCCGGGGTGCCCCGGCACATCTCCGAGGAGGACGCCGATCTCGCGGACCGGATTGGGGATGCGCTTGAGCGGGCGCCCCCGGAAGAGCGCGACTCCACGGCCGCGTTCGAGCTGGAGAAGAAGCCGCAGGGCGGTTGTCTTGCCGGAGCTGTCTGCCCCGAGGAGCGCCGTCACCTGCCCGGGGCGAGCCTCGAAGGTGAGGTCGTCGACGACCGGCCCGCATCGGCGCCGGGGCACGCTGGTGAGTCCGATGGCCTGGATCATCGCTGCTCTTGCTGGACGCGTGGGGAACGCACCCGAGCAAGATAGCGCGATATGTCCGTTTTTCCGTGCAGGAGTGGAGGCCTGTCAGACTTCCGGACGCAGCATGGGCGGATTGAGCAGCGTCGCACCGCCGGCCCTGAACAACTGGGCTGGCCTCCCGCCCTGCCGGGTCGTCGTCCCACCGGTCGGCACCAGGAAGCCGGGCGTGCCGGTCACCTTGCGGTGAAAATTGCGCGGGTCCAGCACGACGCCCCACACCGCTTCATAGACGCGCCGCAGCTCTCCGACGGTGAACTCCGACGGGCAGAACGCGGTGGCGAGCGAGGAGTACTCGATCTTGGACCGGGCCCGCTCCACT
Source organism: Streptomyces gossypii (assembly GCF_025165795.1). Lineage (GTDB taxonomy): Bacteria > Actinomycetota > Actinomycetes > Streptomycetales > Streptomycetaceae > Streptomyces > Streptomyces gossypii. The sequence continues at coordinate 89,552 of NZ_JAJAGO010000005.1, read as the reverse complement.
CCGTCCGAGAGAATCCTGTCGTGGTCGAACGCCAGTGGGATCGGTTGCTCTTCCTCACGCCCCGTCCCGCCCGGCCCGGCGATGAGGGTGTCCACGGGCGCCCATCGGGCGCTGTGCGCGTCACCGCCGGGTGTGGGCGAGGGCAGATCCGGGGCCAGGACGAGGTGTGCGACGCTGACCACCCGCATCCGCGGGTCGCGCTGCGGGTCGCCATAGGTGGCGAGCTGTTCGAGATGCGCCTCGGCGGCGCTGCTGCCCGGGTCATGGGCACGCAGACCCGTCTCCTCGTTGAGCTCACGGGCCGCAGCCGCCGTGAGGTCCTCCTCGGCCCGCACGAACCCGCCCGGCAATGCCCATCGACCCTGATAAGGCGGCTCACCGCGGCGCACCGCCAGGGCGCAGAGCTCATGCCTGCGCACCGTGAGCACGACCAGGTCGACGGTGACGGCGAATGGCGGGAAGGCCGCCGGGTCATAGGGCATGGCGCGATCATAGTCGTCTCACTGACGATAAACAGTCCACTTCGACGACCCGCGCGGCACAAGCGCCGCGAAGGGCTACGCAGACGCTCCAGCAGCCAGAAGATCACCCAGCAGACACGCGCGACGATCAGGCCGGTCATGACGTGGTCCGGCGTGCGACACCCGGACGACCGCCACGCCGCTTCCGGCGCCGGGTGGCACGCTCCTCCCGCATGCAGCGCCGCAGCGGCTCGGGATCGAGCCCTTCGTTGCAGGCACGGTGCAGCAGCTGCGCGAAGACATAGTCCGGATCGGTGTCCAGGGCACGGCCGAAGGCCACGCGTGCCGAGGGTTCGTCGCCACTGGACCACGCGACCCAGCCGGCCAGAGTGAGCGGCGCGACGGAGTGCTCCGCGTACGTCCCCACGCAACGGCGGGAGAGCGCACGCCACAGCCGCAGGGCGGGAGCCGCCTCGCGGCCCTCCATCCACTCGGCGGCCCGGTCCCGGGTGCCCCGATCCTGGAGTCCGAGGATCAGGATCGCCGCCTCGTCGTGCGACAGCAGGGCGTCGTCCCGCGCGTCCGCCTCGGCCACGACGTCGGTTCCGTCAGCCCGCGCCGCCCCGCGGAACCGGTCGATCAGGCGACGCGCCAGCCGGACGGTCTCACCCGACACCGCGTCGCGGTCGTGGCTGCTGAGCATCCGCGGGACCAGGGCGGCGGCCGCCTTGTCCAGTGCTCGCTCCTGCGGTGAGGAGAGCCCGCAGGCGAGGGGTGCCACCCTGGCTTCCATCTCCTTCAGCGACCCCTGCACATGGATTCCGGCGAAGGTGGCCGCCGCGGCCATCGCCGATGTGCCGGGGAGGGCGAGCGGCGTGCCCTCGGCCGGACAACAGCTCGTCTCCGGGCAGCAGTAGGACCAGTAGCGCCCGCCGGAGAGACACAACGCCTCGAAGACCGGCATCTCCAGCTCGCCGCAGGCGGTCCGCATGCGCTGGGCCAGCGGGCGCAGTCGCTCCATCACCGCCCTTCCCGATCCGCCCGCGGGTGGATCCTGGCAGAGGAAGACCAGGGCACCGTCAGGGGCGCCGCCGCGGGCAAGGGAACCGCTCTGCAGGCAGGCGGCTAGCTGGGAGGCGACGGGCGCCCACTCGTCGGGCGTCGCCGGAATGCCCATCCGGAGCCGACCGCCGAACCGCCCACGCTCACCGTGCAGGGCGACGACCACGATCGAGTCGGTGGGATGGAAGCCGAGGAGATAGGGCAGTGCGTCCGCGAGCTCCGAGGGGCCGCGCAGAGCGACCTGAGCCGCGCCGCCGGAGAGGGAGGGATCAGGAGTGTGTCCGCCGGTGTGCTGTGTCATGGCTCGACAGTGCCGGGAGACAGGGGGCGATGCGTCCCGTTATCCACAGATCCATCACTTACATCAGCTCGTCTGACTGTTTATGCCGGTCAGCTCTCCACGGCCTCCGGCAGGTATCCCGCGGCCTGGACCGTGAACAGCTGGGCGTAGGCGCCCTCGGCCGCCATCAGCTCGTCATGTGTGCCTTGTTCGGTGATCCGGCCCTCGTCCAGCACAACGATCACATCGGCCTCGCGCACGGCGCTGAGCCGATGGGACACCAGCAGGCTGGTGGCGCCGGTGCGGTGCGCGCGCAGTCTCGCGTGCACCTCGTACTCGGCCTGTGCGTCCAGGCCCGCGCTCGGCTCGTCCAGGATCAGCAGATCCCTTCCCTGCCGCAGCAGAGCGCGGGCCAGTGCCAGGCGCTGCCACTGCCCGCCCGACAGCACCATGCCCGCCTCGGGATCCTCCTCCTCCCCTCCGTCATCGGCGAAGAAGATCCGGCTGAGCAAGGTGTCATAGCCGCGTGGCAGCGCCGCCACCACCTCGTGGGCCCCTGCGAGTCCGGACGCCCGCCGTATCTGCTCCCCGTCCTCCATCAGGTCCAGGGCGCCCACACCGATGTTCTCGCGCGCCGTCAGGTCGTAGCACATGAAGTCCTGGAACAGCACGCCCATCCTGCGTCGCAGCTCCTCCGGAGCGATGTCCCGCAGGTCCCTGCCGTCCCAGTGGACCGAGCCCCGCACCGGGTCGTAGAAGCGGCACAGCAGCTTGATCAGCGTGCTCTTCCCGGCCCCGTTGAGACCGACCAGCGCGAGCGACGTGCCGAACGGGATGAACAGGTCCACCCCGCGCAGCACCCACCGTTGCTGCGTGTCATAGCGGAACCACACATCACGCAGCTCCACCCCGTGCCTCAGCGCCGGGAGATGGCGTGCCCCGCCCGCGACAAGCTCGCGCGGCGGGGCGAGATCGTCAGGGAGTCCGGTCACCGCCTCGTGGAAGGAGAACATCAGCAGCGACTGGTGCGCCTGTGCCAGGCTCACCACCAGCCCCACGAGTGCGGTCTGGACCCCGGCGACCGCCGCCGCGAAGGCCGTCACATCGCCCGGCGTGAGCCGGCCCGCCATCGCCGCGTCCACGGCCCACACCAGACCGCCGCCGGCCACCAAGGCGGACAGCCCGGCGAGAGAGCTCTGGACGGCCGCATCCTTGCGGTCCACACGACGCTCTGCGTCTTGGACGGTGCCGAGTTCTCCCAGCATCCGGGCCTTGAGAAAGGTGCCGAGCCCGAACAGACGCACCTCCTTCGCCGCCCGCTCCTCGGTCAGCAGCGCCGAATAGAACAGTTCCTTGCGCATCGCCATGGAGGTCGCCGCCAGCATCCCCACACGCCGGCGCGACAGCGCGAGCTGCCCGAGCAGGACCGGCACCGCGGCGACGACGACGAGGCCCGCCATCACGGGGCTGAGGAACACCAGCGTGATCAGCAGGCTGACCACCGCGACGGCGTTGCGGCCGGTCTCCGCCATTCCGCCGGTCACAGGCATCATGGAGCCGCCGGACGCCTCGGTCGCCATCCGCAGCCGGTCCAGGTGGCGCGGGTCCTCGAAGCGGGACAGGCCATGGAACCCGTTGACGGCGGTGTGCAGCCGGTCCTGCAGAAACCGGTCCATCCTCCGGCCGAGCTCGCCGCGCAGATACTCCGCGAGGTGCGGCACCACCCCGGTGAAGAAGCCCAGCGCCGCGAGTCCGGCCGCGTAGAGCAGCGCCTGACCGCCGCCGCTCACGAGGTCGTCGACCACCAGCTTGGTCAGCAAGGCTGCGCTGACCGGAATGAGCCCCGCAAGCACGGCGAGCGGCAGATGGCCGATCCACACCAGAGGGGCGGCCTTCCAGCAGTAGCCCCAGATGGTGGTGAGGAGCCCCAGAAGGCGCCTGCCGCCCGGCCCGTCCTTCACGAGGTCGTCGCCACGGCCGCCGGCTCGAATCCCGCCCACACGATGAGCCCGTCCCCGTCGACCTCGAGAAAGGTCGGGAACACCTGGATGTCCACCGCCTTGGCCAGCTCCTCGCTCCGTACCCCCACCGTCACCGCCGGTACGCCGTCCAGCAGCCCGACCAGTTCCTCCGGCGTGTCACCGACCACGACCGCCGAAGCCCCACGGGTGGCGGCCGACGCGACGAACGCGGGGGCCTGTTCATGGCAGGCGTCACAGCCGACGGAGAAGAATCCCACCGGTCTGGGGGCGTCGCCAGGAGACGCCGCATGCGCGAGCTCGGGTACCTGACGGCCCACCAGCACGGACGGATCGTAGCCGCCCGACAGGGCGCCGCCCTCGGCGATCCGCTCGAACCGAGCCTCGTGTTCGCGGAGCCTGCGCAGCACTGCCAGGAGGAGCATCAGCTGAAAGATGCTCAGCGCCCCGACGAGGACCAACGCGGCTATGAGGAAGATCATCACAGTCTCCAGTAAGCGGTCCGGCCACTGCGGGCGACCGCGTCGGAGCGCCGGAGGTCCCGGCGCTCAGCGAGCCATGGGGGCCAGCGCCAGCAGGTCGTCCATCCGTACCACCAGCACAGCGCCGACAGCGGCGGTGACAGATGCGAGCACCACGCCACCCGGGTGCGAAGACCCGCCTGCTGACGCGTAGTCGGCCGCCAGGCCCAGCACCGCGACCACCGCCAACGCCGCGTTGCGGATCACATGCGGCAGGCCGAGCGGTGTGCTGCCGCCGGCGCCGAAGCACCGGCACGGCACCTGACGCCCGCGGCCTCGTGCGCTCAGGATCCCGGCGATGAAGGTCCCCAGCAGGGCCATCGCCACCACGAACCCCGCTTCCACGGTCGCGGGCACGGCAAGCAGCAGCACCGTGACCGCCTCGGCCGCGACAGTGGCCGAGGCGGCTGCTCCGGACAGCCGCCGGGGGAAGAGCCGCAGCGCGCTGAGCGCGGCGACGAAGTCATCGAACGAACGGCGCGGCCAGGACTTGCCGAGGACCGCGGCGACGAAGACGAGAGCCAGCAGGAGACGGGCCGTGAGCCCGATGTAGTACACCTCGGTCCCTACCTTGCATTCGCACGCCTTGCCGCCGGTCCTGCGCCGCGCGGGCAGCGGAGGACCGGCGGACCGAACGCGTCAGCGGAGGAAGCTCCACCGACGCACCCCTGGGTGATTCGTTAGCATTCACCCGTGCGACGGCAGCCGCTGCAGGCGCCACCGTCGTAGGGGCACAGGCGCGCGTAGTAGAACGGCCCGGAGCAGTAGCAGAACTTATAGAAACCCACTTCCGCCTTGGCGGAAGTACTGGGCACCACACGCTCAAGTGCGCGGTCACCAAGCCTTCTCAGCGTCTTCTTCATGGCATTCCCTTTCCGGGTCAACAGTCATTCCGCTTGCTGCGGATCAGGACTGTACAGCGATCCGTGCAGCAGCTCCAGAGGATGGACTCGAGATCTTTTATGACGTTGCTTTGGCAATCCCCACGGCAGTTCCGCAGGCTAAAAAGGATTGACACGCAGCCATGGCACGCAGGATCCTGATCCATCTCGGGAGGGACTGGAGCGGGGGCCGTCGGCGATGGGCATGAGGCTGTTGATCACCGCGCCGGCCGCGTGTCTGCTTGCCACGGGCCTCGCGGCCGGATACCTGCGCAGGACCTTTGTCGTCGTGGCCGTCCAGGGCAGCAGCATGGCGCCCACTCTGCAAGACGGGGAACGGGTCGTCGTGCGCCGCCGCCTCCTCACTCAGCTGCGCCGCGGCGACGTCGTCGTACTCCGGCCGCCGGATCCTTCCGGGGTACCGGCCGGCGACCCCCCTACGACGGGGTGGAACATCAAGCGTGTCGCCGCCCTGCCCGGTGATCCCGTCCCGGAGGAGTCCACCGGCGCCCTTCCCGGCACCCACGTGCCGCCGGGGTCCCTCGTGGTACTGGGCGACAATTCCCACAGCATTGATTCCCGCCATCGCGGCTTCTTCTCCGGGGAGCGGGTGCTCGGGAAGGCGGTTCGCAGGCTTGGCGGCGCGGCGCTGTGAGCCGGACCTCAGCCGGCCCTGTGCGAGTCGATGGTCACGCTGGGCGAGTCAGAGGTGGCGCAGACAGGTGCGGCGGGCTCTCGCGAGCAGCGCAGGCACAAGTCTGAGTGATCATCGAGTTGCGACGCTCCGTGAGTCGCCTATCCGGCGACTGTCTCCCTGCCAGCCCGCCGCAGTCTCCCGGCATCCGGTGACGTTCAGGCTGGCATGCGGACTCGAGGGCCGGTCCTGGATGCCCATCTCGCCGTAGCGGCGCCACCGGTCGACCCACTTTCGACGCGCACGCCCCTGAGATCCCCATCTCCGCTGCGACATGGGCGATCGCCGAGTCCTGCTTTTCGTCACCAGCCGCCGCCTCCCCTCCACGCCGAGGGGCGCGTTCCCGTGAGTCACAGCTCCGGTTCCTTCACGTATTATATTGAACGATGGTACAACTAGTACGTAGGTTCAACTAGTTCGGAGGGTGAGATGGAGGCGCAACCGTCGTCACGTGCGGGGTGGCGGGAGTGGACCGGCTTCGCGGTTTTGGCATTGCCGACCGCGCTGTTGGGGCTCGATGTAACGGCGCTGTATCTCGTCGTTCCGAGCCTGGCCGCGGACCTGCAGCCAACCGCAACGGAGACGTTGTGGATCATGGACGCCTACGGATTCCTCATCGCGGGGTTCCTGATCACCATGGGAATGCTGGGCGACCGGATCGGGCGCCGGCGCCTGCTGATGATCGGCACGGCCGCATTCGGCGCGGCCTCGATTCTTGCAGCGTTCGCCCCCAGCGCCCTCTGGCTGATCATGGCGCGGGCCCTGCTGGGAGTGGCCGGAGCGACGCTGATGCCGTCCACATTGTCCCTGATCAGCAACATGTTCACCGACGCCCGGCAGCGGGCGTCGGCGATCGGTGCATGGGCCACGATGTTCGCGCTCGGAATGGCGGCCGGACCGGTCGTAGGCGGTGTCCTGGTTGCCAGCTTCTGGTGGGGTGCAGTCTTCCTGATCGCGGTACCCGTCAGCGTGTTCGTGCTGGCTGCTGCACCAAAGCTGCTGCCGGAGTTTCGGACCGATGCCGGTCGGCTCGACCCGTTGAGCGTCGGCCTGTCTCTGACGGCGATGCTTCCGACCATCTATGCGATCAAGCATGTCGCCGCACATGGCCTCGACGTCCAGGCGTTGGCCGCCGTCCTTCTCGGTGGCGGCTCGACGGTCGCGTTTGTCCGTCGCCAACTGCGCTTGAAAGAGCCGCTGCTGGACATCAGGCTCTTCGCCGACCGGGCCTTCTCCGCCGCCCTGACGGTCTTGCTGATCGGCCTGGTCGGTTTCGGCGGAATGATGTTCCTGATCACACAGCACCTGCAGCTCGTCGAGGGTCTCTCGCCCATGGCAGCCGGCCTGTGGATGGGGCCGCCGGCACTGGCCATGCTGATCGGGGGCATCGGTGCGCCCCTGATCGCCACTCGCGTCCCGCCGGGGGGCGTTATGGCCTCCGCCCTCGCACTGTCCCTCATCGGATACGCCTTCCTCGCCTTCGCCGGGACCGACAGCAAGCTGAGCGTGGTCACCGGATTCGCTTTCCTCTATCTCGGCCTCGGAGTCATCGCCGCGCTGGGAACCGACATCGTCGTAGGCGCGGCACCGTCGGAGAGATCCGGGTCAGCCGCCGCGCTGTCGGAGACCGTGCAAGAGCTCGGGATCGCGGCCGGGGTCGCGCTCCTGGGAAGCCTCACTACGGCGATCTACCGGACGGCGGTCGAGGCTCGGCCCGGACTGCCCCAGTCCGTGGCCGAGCCGTACAGCGACAGCCTCTCCGGCGCAACGTCGGTGGCGGACCAGTTGCCGGCCGGGGCTCTCCGAAGCGCGCAGGACGCGTTCACCAGCGGACTCAACACCGCCGCGATCGCCGCGGGTATCGCAATCGCTGGAGCCTCAGTCGCTTGCTTCAGGACACTGCGCCACATCCGCCCGATCGGCGACGCCAACCGTGAGGCGGAGCCGGTAGCCTCGACCCGCGTGAGCGGCGACGATTGGTGAGGACAATGGCGGATGAGCAGGACACGGTCGATGGGCGCAAACTGCGCGGTCAACGCCGCCGAGCTCAGATCATCGAGGCAACGCTCGCGATCGTCCGCCGCGACGGTGCCGTCGGCGTGACCCACCGGACCGTCGCCAAAGAAGCGGGAATCACCACCAGCCTGACGCTCTACTACTTCGCCACACTCGACGACCTGCTGGTCGCCGCCTTGACCAGCGTCACCGACACGTACACCCGCCGCATCCGCCAACTCATCGATACCGCGGACGACCCTCTCGACGGGCTCGCCCGGCTCATCGCTGAATCTGCGGGACCAGGGCGCGAGCGCGCACTCGCCGAACGTGAGCTGTCGACCCTGGCGGCTCGCCGCCCCGCCCTACGCCCCGCAGCGCGAGGCTGGCGCGAAAGCGTCGCGGAACTCGCCCGAACACAGACGGACGACCCTGATGCCGTTGAAGCCTTCGTCGCACTTTGCGACGGACTGTGTGCAGCAATCCTCCTCGACGACCACGATGCCGACCCAGACCGCATCCGGGCAGTCCTCGGCAAGGCGCTGCCAGGGGCTGTCCCATGATCCCTGGCGGGCGCACGACGACAGCTACGGCACCTCACTGCGTTGCCGGAACGCCCGGACACGCCCAGTATGAGGACGCCCCTCCGCCTTGCGAAGCACCGCATCTGACGCCGCGCGCTGATCCACCAGGGACTACGGGACAGCCCTCAGGAACCAACCCATAGCCTCCGGTAGTCACGCCCGTCCGCCACCCAGCCCCGCAAGGACGTCTGTGGCTGAGCGGACTGTGCAGCGCATTCTGAACCTCCGACTACTGAGCGGCCCGTCCTCGCATGGGGCACGCAGGGCGGGATACACACGGCGGTGGCTGGCCTCAGTGCCCGCACGCCGATCCATTCGCCGGAGCGGCCGAACTCGTGAGGCGATCAGCCACAGGTCTGCCCGCTGCGCAGAAGGCAGACAGGGGCAGAACCCTGCACACCCTTCCTGACCAACCCATACGGCGAGAAGACCAGCTGGAAACACTACCCAGCCGTGGCAAGGACAAGCGGCAGCACCTCGGCTGCGCCAGCCTGGCGCAGCAGGCGTGCACCCACCGCGAGGGTCCAGCCGGAGTCGGTGAAGTCGTCGACGAGAAGGACCGGGCCGGGGGTGTCGCCCAGGGCGGCGGCGAGTTCGTTGGGCACGGCGAACGTATTGGCCAGGGCGCGCAGCCGCTGGGCGGAGTTACTACGGTGCGCCGCGTACTCGTCGGCGTGCGGAGTGTAGGCCAGGCTGCCCAGCAGCGGGAGCCTGCCCACACGGGCCACTCCCTCGGCCAGGGAGGCGACCAGCCGGGGGCGGGTGCGTGAGGGCATGGCGACGATCCCCACAGGCCGCGCCACCGCGTCAGGGGCGTCGCTGGCCCAGCCTCCCGGCGAGCGGGCCCAGTCGGTCAGCACCGTCACGACAGCAGCCAGCACATCGTCCGGGACCGGCCCATCCGCCGCCTGCGCCACCAGGAGGGGACGCAGGCGGTTGCCCCAGCCGATGTCCGACAGTCTGCCCAACGCGCGCCCGGTGACCGCCTGCTGACCCACGGGGATACGGCCCTTCAGGTCCATGCCGACCGCGGCGAGCCCGGTCGGCCACATCTTGCGGGGCTCGACCTCCACCCCCGGACGGTCCAGCTCGCCTGCCGCCGCCGCAAGGGCTGCGGGAGACACGGCCGCCTCCACCCAGGGCCGGGCGCAGTTGTCGCAGCGGCCGCACGGGACCGCCTTCTCGTCGTCCAGCTGCCGCTGCAAGAACTCCATCCGACACCCCGTGGTCGCCACGTAGTCCCGCATGGCCTGCTGCTCCGCCGCCCGCTGCTTCGCGACCCAGGCGTACCGCTGCGCGTCGTACACCCACGGCTGACCTGTCGCAGTCCAGCCGCCCTTCACACGCTTCACCGCCCCGTCCACGTCCAGGACCTTCAGCATCGTCTCCAGGCGCGAGCGCCGAAGATCGACCAACGGCTCCAGAGCCGGCAGCGACAGCGGACGGCCCGCCTGCTCCAAGGCGTCCAGGGTGCGCCGCACCTGTTCCTCCGGCGGGAAACCCACCGAAGCGAAGTAGGCCCAGATCGCCTCGTCCTCCTTGCCCGGGAGCAACAGCACATCCGCATGGTCCACACCACGCCCCGCACGCCCGACCTGCTGGTAGTAGGCAATCGGAGACGAAGGCGCCCCCAGGTGCACCACGAAACCCAGGTCCGGCTTGTCGAAGCCCATTCCGAGCGCCGAGGTCGCCACCAGCGCCTTCACCCGGTTCGCGAGGAGGTCTTCCTCCGCCTGCAGCCGCTCGGCGTTCTCCGTTTTCCCCGTGTAGGAGGCCACCGGATAACCGCGCTGCCGTAGGAACGCCGCTACCTCCTCCGCCGCGGCCACCGTCAGCGTGTAGATGATCCCCGAACCCGGCAGATCCCCCAGCTGCTCCCCCAGCCACGCCAGCCGATGCGCCGCATTGGGCAACTCCAGCACTCCCAGCCGGAGGCTCTCCCGGTCCAGCGGCCCCCGCAGCACCAGCGCGTCCCCGCTCCCCGTGCCCAACTGCTCCGCCACGTCCGCGGTCACCCGCGCGTTCGCAGTCGCCGTCGTCGCCAGCACCGGCACACCTGCCGGCAACTCCGCAAGCATCGTGCGCAGCCGACGGTAGTCAGGCCGGAAATCATGACCCCAGTCGGAGATGCAGTGCGCCTCATCGACCACCAGCAGACCAGTCGTCGCCGCGAGCTTCGGCAGCACCTGATCACGAAAATCCACGGAATTGAGACGTTCCGGGCTCACCAGGAGAACGTCGGTCTCGCCGCGCTCCACCTCCCCGTAAATCGTTTCCCACTCCTCCGGATTAGCCGAGTTGATGGTGCGCGCCTGGATCCCCGCCCGCGCCGCCGACTCCACCTGGTTACGCATCAGCGCCAGCAACGGCGAGATAATCACCGTCGGGCCAGCCCCACGCCGACGCAACAGAGCAGTAGCCACGAAATACACCGCCGACTTTCCCCACCCGGTGCGCTGCACCACCAGCGCACGACGGCGCTCCTCCACCAGAGCCGCCACCGCCTGCCACTGGTCCTCCCGCAACCCCGCCGAACCCCCCGGGGTACCCACCAGCTCAGCGAGAACGGCATCGGCTTCAGTGCGCAGCTCCAGGGTGTCCATCCCCCCATGCAACCCGACGGCACTGACATTCAACGAATCCACCCACCGTGGCAGAAGGCTTACGAAGAGTGGATCCGCCACCACGAATCGAGGGCAGCCGGGGCCGGCCTGCTCGTGGTGGACGAGCGAGGCATGCTGCGTCCCCTCGCGGGTCGCGGCCAGGCTGCTGAACTCGGCGGGCGCAGCAGGGGTGCTGCCGCTGGTTCTCGCTGTCCAGGGTTGATGTCTCCGGCTGGCGCATTGCCGCGGCGCGATGCGGCAGCGAGAATTGAAACGGTTCGACGGACGAAGGGAGGACCGTGAGCTTCGGCTTCACCCCGCCGCCCACCACCGACTCCGCCTCCCGGCTCGGCCGGACTCTCGAGCCCTCCGAATGGGCTGCCGCGGGCATCCCCCTGCTCCGCAGCCCACGCGATGTGGTGACCGGCCTCTGCGAGCGTCATCGGCCACGGCCGTCCACCGTCGTACTGGCCGTCATCGGCCCGGACGAACGGCTGGCCGCGAGCGCTTCGTTCACCCAGCAGGCGGGGCACCCCGACGGCTGGCAGTACCGCAATGCCCTGCTCGACCGGCTGCGCCGGGTGATCCCGCACGATCTGCGCCGCCGCACCCCGGCCCGTACGGCCGTGCTGCTCTTCTGCCGGGACGGCGAGCCGCGCTGGACGGAGGTGGACGGCGCCTGGATGTGGGGGCTGCGGGACGCCTGCACGTTGCATGGCCTGCGCTGCGGCGCGTACATCACGCTGACGCGCTCCGGCTGGCAGGTGCTGGGTGAGGGGCGCGGCGGCCGGCAGCCGCACGCCGGTCCCGCCCCCGATGCCGAACCGGGCGCTCCGGGTCGGAGCACTGCCCCGGACTCGGGCGTGGGTGCGAGCGGCGAGGGTACCGGTGCCTACGGGGCACCGCCGCCCGCATACCCTGCCGTGCCGAAGCAGGCAACGCCTGCCGTGCACCCCCTCGGCGGAACGCCGGAGGAGCTACGGCAGGCCGCCGGCTGAGGCTCAGAGCAGAGCGCTCAGCCGCTCCGGATCACCACATACGATCAGTTGCTCATCGGCCCGCTCCAGTGCCCTGGGAAGTGCCTCGGCCGCCTCGCCGTCCGTGCCGCCGTTGACGGCGAGGAGTACGACTGGGCGGTTGCCGACACGCTCGGCAGCGGAGGCGCGAGCACAGAAGACATCCTCGCCTTCCGTCAGTTGACGCCAGTAGGAGTCCTCACCGAAGGAGAGCTCGTGCTGCGCCCAGGGGTGCTCCTCACCGGTGGTCAGGAGCAGGATCTCGCCTGGGGCCCGTCCCTCCTCCAGGAGCTTGTCGACCGTCTCGTCGGCGGCTTCCAGCGCCGTCGCGTCCGCCGCAGCCACCAGTTCGATCCGGGCGGCGGGCCCGGTACTGGCCGTGCCGTCGGTGCGGGCCGGGCCGGGCCGTTCACGTCCCGCGCCCGGCGGGGCCGGACGGGGAGCGGGGCGGGGGCCGGGCACGGGTGGTGCGGGGCGGGCGGCCTGCGGATTCCGGGCGGTTCCCGCTGCGGTGCGGGGTGCCGGGACACTCTCGTGAATCTGTGGCTCCTCGGGGGTGAGAGGCATACGGGTTGTCTATCAAACGCCAGTTCGGCGTTCACCAGCGGGTGGGCTGGACTGGCAGCCGGGCTCGGTTTCGGACGTGATCAGAACAGGCCCATCTGGTCCACGGGTTCGTCGCGTACCCGCTTGAGGTGCTGCCAGCGCGGCAGGAGGTCCAGGTAGGACCACGACAACCGGTGGTACGGGGTCGGACCGTACTCCTCCAGCGCGGCGCGGTGCACGGGCGAGGGGTATCCCGCGTTGCTGTCGAAGGCGAACTCGGCGTGCTCGGCGCCGATTTCCGCCATCATCGCGTCCCTGCGCACCTTGGCCAGCACGGAGGCCGCAGCGACCGCGACGCAGGACATGTCTCCCTTGATGACCGTGCGGACCCGCCAGGGGCCGCCGAGGTAGTTGTGCTTGCCGTCGAGGATGACCGCGTCCGGCCGAACCGGCAGGGCCTCCAGCGCACGCAGCGCCGCCCGTCGCAGCGCGGCGGTCATGCCCAGTGCGTCGATCTCCTCGGAGGAGGAGTGCCCCAGGGAGTGAGCGGTGACCCAGCCGTCCAGTTGTCCGGCCAGCTCCGCGCGCCGCTTGGCGGTGATGAGCTTGGAGTCCGTGAGCCCCTCGGGCGGGCGACGCAACCCGGTGACGGCAGCACAGACCGTCACCGGCCCGGCCCACGCGCCGCGGCCGACCTCATCGACTCCTGCGATCACCCGAGCCCCGGTAGTGGCACGGAGCGACCGCTCGACGCGGTGTGTGGGCGGTTCATAGGGCATGGCACTTCACAGCGTATCCGCTGCTCCGGGCGGCGGGTAGGCCGGACCCCGGACCGGGCCGACAGTGCCCGGGAGGGGTACGACTCGATGCGCGGCGCCCGCGTTCGTGTCAGCCGTTTCCACCTGATGCAGCCGTTTCCACCTGATGCAGCCGGTTCAGCCGGTTCAGCCCGCCGTGCCGGGGCCGGACCCCGCCGACGCCTGCTCCGGCACCCACTCCGGCAGCGGCTCGGTGCGGTCCGCCCAGGCGGCGGGCGGCGCACCGGACGGCCTCGACGCCACGATGCCGCCGACGATGGCGCAGGTCGTGTCGACGTCCCCGCCTGCCTGCGCTGTCGTCCAGATCGCCTGCTCGTAGTCGTCGAGATGCCGGGCGGCGGCCCAGAGGGTGAACGGCACCGTGTCATGGGCACTGGTCTGGCGGCCGCTGCCCAGCACTGCCGCGACGGTGGCCACGTCGTCGTAGTCGAGCATGTCCGCCGCCCGGCGCAGCCCCGCCTCCACGGCGCTGCGGGGCACCATGTCGATGAGCCTTGCCAGCATCTCCGCCCCGGTCTCCACGCTCGGGACGGTCCCGGCGCCCGGGCCGGCCGGATCACCGGCCACGAGGGCCGCCGCGCCGGCCACGGCAATCGCACCGGCGACCGCTTCCCGATGCTGATGGGTGACGAACGCCGACCGCTCGGCCTGCTCCACCGCGTGGGCGGGATCGTCCGCGAACCAGGCACCGAGGGGGGCGATCCGCATGGCCGCACCGTTTCCCCAGGACCCCTGCCCCTCGAAGAGCGACGCGGCCAATTCCCGCCAGTCGGCGCCCTCCTGCCGGATGAGCCGCAGCATCCGGTTGACCGCCGGCCCGTATCCCCGGTCGAAGTCGTGGTGCCGCGCGAAGGCGGCGGCCAGAGCGTCCTGGTCGATCTCTCCGTGTGCGGCCAGCACGGCCACCACCGAGCAGGCCATCTCGGTGTCGTCGGTCCACTGCCAGGGGGCGGGCGGCAGCTCACGGCGGCGGAGGGCGCCGAGATGCGCGGGGACGAAGAACTGCGAACCCAGCCCGTCGCCGACCGCCAGGCCCCGCAGGCTTCCCAGAGCGCGGGCAGCCCGTCCACGTGCGGTTTCCTGTCCGGCCGGCGCGCCCTCTCCGGGACCGCCCTGTCCTCGGCCGTCGCGGTTACCGGTGGTGCTGTCGGCGGTGCTGTCGGCGGGGTTATGGGGATCGGCATTCATGACGCTGAACTGTAACGGGAGCCGCCCCCTTAATCCGCGTGTACGCGGCGCTCAGGGCCTGTCCCGGCGGCCCTTGAGGCCCAGCCTGCGGCATCCGGTGCCGCGGATCGCAAGACGGAGAATCGTCCTCGTGCTGGGCGCAGACCCTAAGGGCTGTCCCGTGATCCCTGGCGGGCGCACGACGACAGCTACGGCACCTCGCTGCGTTGCCGGAACGCCCGGACACGCCCAGTACGAGGACGCCCCTCCGCCTTGCGAAGCACCGCATCTGACGCCGCGCGCTGATCCACCAGGGATCACGGGACAGCCCTCAGGGGGTCATCACCGTCCAGGAAGGCTCGAGGTCGATGACGTCGCCCGCGATGGCCGCCAGGTCGGCCCCCGTCTGGGCCCGCAGCGCCAGCCGTTCCACCCGCTCGGCGCGGTATTTCCCGTGCTCCGCCGTCGAATTCCACATGGACAGCACCAGGAACTCGTCCTCCGGCTGCGCCTGCGCGAAAACCCCACGGAGCATTCCGGGAGATCCGGCCATCGCCGGATTCCACACCTTCTCCTGCATCAGCACGAAGTGGTCCATGCGGTCGTGCCGCACCGTGCAGTGCGCCACCCGCAGCAGGTCGGTGCCGAGGAAGGTGGGCTCGAAACCCACCTTCACGTCGAACCGGTACTCGAAGAGCCGTACCTGCATGTCCTGGTACGTGCCGACCTGCGAGGCGTGCAGCCGGTCGTGGGAGCGTGCCATGAAGGAGTCGTAGAAGGCACGGCTCTCCCAGAATCCGAAGAGATGTGCCACCCCGGCCCTGGACCGGCTCCAGCCGCCGCCCTGGCCAAGGAATCCCGGCTCGCCGAGCAGCCCCGCCCACTTTCGCTGAGCCCGCTCGAACCCTCGACGGTCCACGACGGTGCAGCGCATCCACTTGACCAGCACCGCGCCATCGTACGGCCATCCGGGTGAGCAGCCATACGCACAGGGCGCACGTACCCACTCCGCGCTCCCCGGCGCGCACCTCAAGAGCGACCCGGAAAGAGCCCAAGGGCTGCCGGCCGACTGCCAGGCCGCCCAGTCCAGGATGCTGAGCAGCCGCCCCCGGCCCACACCAGCGCCGCCGGTGCCCCGTTGACCTCAGCCACGGTGGTTCCCGTCGAACCGCCTGACTTCTCCATCCCGCCGACCAGATAGCGCGCCACGCGGGCGGATCCGCCCCGTCCTCGGTGAGAACCGGCTCCGGGAGCCACCGTCCGACGTACTGCGCGCGCCGGGAGCGGGCGGAATTCAGCCGGTTGAGACAGAGGTTGGTGACGACCTTGGTCAGCCAGGCGGCGGGGGGGTGAGCGTGTCCCGTTCCGCCGAGTCCCGGCGCAGACAGGCGTCCCGCACCGCATCGTCGGCCTCCGCAGCCGACCCCAGCATCCGGTAGGCGAGCCCGGACAGCCGCCCGCACTGCGCCTCGAACGCGTCGGCCGCCGCGTCACGGGCCACCGGCCCGGCCGTCCTGCCCCGGATTCTCGCAAGCCCGAGTGGCAGGCCCTCTGTTGGGGCAGTGGATCAGGGGGTACCGCGCTGTCACACGTGGCAACATGGTGGGTCGACCGACGGCAATTTCCTTGACGGGTACCAGAGATACCGCTGACGCAGCTGCTGCAGGCGTCAATCGTCCGGTCCGTATTCGCCCGGTTCCACTGAAGGGAAAACTGGTGAGCAGTCTCAGCAAGGGCATCGAAAAGGTCGAGGTGACGCTCAGGTGGGATCCCAGCCCTCCGGGAGAGCCGGATCATGATCTCGACATCATCGCAGCGACCTACTCGGCGGACGATCCGTACGGACGACCGCAGTATCTGGTGCACTTCGACAGCCGCTCGCCCGA
Organism: Streptomyces gossypii; assembly: GCF_025165795.1. Taxonomy (GTDB): domain Bacteria; phylum Actinomycetota; class Actinomycetes; order Streptomycetales; family Streptomycetaceae; genus Streptomyces; species Streptomyces gossypii. The sequence goes on along the minus strand of NZ_JAJAGO010000005.1, from coordinate 73,059 downwards.
CGGCACCATCACCCTCCACCGGGACAGCCGCGACGGGAAGGGCTTCGGCTCCGACGAGGTAATGTCCCTGGAACTCGACCGGCTCTCTGCCACCTACTCCCGGGTGGTGGTGGGGGTCGCCATTCAGCAGGCCGGTGGACGGCGGACGTTCGCGGAAATAGTGAACCCCGGCATCCGGATCCTTGAGGGATACACCGAACTGGCGGTCGATGAATTCGCGGGCGTCGCCGGAGCCACTGCGGCGACCATCGGAGAATTCACCCGGAACGGCCCGGAGTCCTGGGGTTTCCATTCGCTGGTACGAGGGTTCGACGCCGATCCGGACACCTTCACCAGGGTCATGGGCAGCAACCCGCGCTGAGCCGCACGCGGCAGGGCGGTGCAGCCGGGATGTCCCGGCTGCACCGCCCTGCCCGGCAGTCACCTCACGGTGTGGCGTCCGCCGCCCTCAGCTGCAGCCGCTGGTGGAGCCGCAGCCCTCGCAGAGGTAGCAGCTGCCCGCGCGGCGCATCTTCGTGCCACAGGAGAAGCACAGCGGTGCGTCGGCGTTCAGGCCCAGCTGCATCTCCACCAGTTCGGTGGAGTTGTGCGCCTCCGACGGAGCGGGAGCCGCCGCCGTCGGCTGCGCGTCGGCGTCCGGTACTGCGGCGTCCGGAGCGTCGGCCGAGTGCAGGGGCGCGGACTGGGCGAAGCCCTCCACGTCCATCTCCTCCGCCGACGATTCGTACGACCCGGTGTCCAGATGACGCTGCCGCTCCTCGGCGGAGTGGATACCGAGCGCCGAACGCGTTTCGAAGGGCAGGAAGTCCAGCGCCAGGCGGCGGAAGATGTAGTCGACGATCGACTGCGCCATCCGTACGTCCTGGTCGTCGGTCATCCCGGCCGGTTCGAAGCGCATGTTGGTGAACTTCGAGACGTACGTCTCCAGCGGCACGCCGTACTGCAGGCCCACCGAGACCGCGATCGAGAAGGCGTCCATCATGCCCGCGAGGGTGGAACCCTGCTTGGACATCTTCAGGAAGACCTCGCCGAGGCCGTCGTCCGGGTAGGAGTTGGCCGTCATGTAGCCCTCGGCGCCGCCGACCGTGAAGGAGGTGGTGATGCCCGGACGGCCCTTGGGCAGCCGGTTGCGGACCGCGCGGTACTCGATGACCTTCTCGGGCTCGGGCTCGGCGGCCACCTTCTTCTCGGTCCGCTTGGCCGAGAGCGGCTGGCCCACCTTGGAGTTCTCGACATAGACGGCGAGCGCCTTCGTGCCGAGCTTCCAGCCCTGCAGGAAGATCTCCTCGACGTCCTCGACAGTGCTGCTCGAGGGCATGTTGACGGTCTTGGAGATCGCTCCGGAAAGGAACGGCTGGGCGGCCGCCATCATCCGGACGTGCCCCATCGGGGAGATGGAGCGCTCGCCCATGGCGCAGTCGAACACCGAGTAGTGCTCGGGCTTCAGCCCGGGGGCGTCGCTGACGTTGCCGTGCTCGGCGATGTGTTCGACGACGGCCTCGACCTGCTCCGGCTGGTAGCCAAGCCGCTTGAGCGCCTTCGGCACCGTGTTGTTCACGATCTGCATCGAGCCGCCGCCGACCAGCTTCTTGAACTTGACGAGGGCGAGGTCGGGCTCGACGCCGGTGGTGTCGCAGTCCATCATCAGGCCGATGGTGCCGGTGGGCGCCAGCACGGAGGCCTGTGCGTTGCGGTAGCCGTGCTTCCCGCCCAGCCGGATGACGTCCTGCCATGCCTCCGTCGCCGCGGCCCAGACGGGAGTGTCCAGGTCGTCGACGCGCTTCGCGTCGGTGTTGGCGTCCGCGTGCTGCGTCATCACCCGCTGGTGGGCCTGCGCGTTACGGGCGTAGCCGTCGTACGGGCCGACAACGCCGGCCAGTTCGGCGGAACGCTTGTACGAGGTGCCGGTCATCAGCGAGGTGATGGCGCCCGCGAGGCCGCGGCCGCCGTCGCTGTCGTACGCATGGCCGGTGGCCATCAGCAGGGCGCCGAGGTTCGCGTAGCCGATGCCGAGCTGCCGGAAGGCGCGCGTGGTCTCACCGATCTTCTCGGTCGGGAAGTCCGCGAAGCAGATGGAGATGTCCATCGCGGTGATGACCAGCTCGACGACCTTGGCGAAGCGCTCGGAGTCGAACGACTGGTTGCCGCTGTCGTCGGCGCGCAGGAACTTCATCAGGTTCAGCGAGGCGAGGTTGCACGACGAGTTGTCCAGGTGCATGTACTCGCTGCACGGATTGGACGCGGTGATCCGGCCCGACTCGGGCGAGGTGTGCCAACGGTTAATGGTGTCGTCGTACTGTATGCCCGGATCGGCGCAGACATGCGCGGCCACCGCCATCTTGCGCAGCAGCGCCTTGGCGTCGACCTCCTCGACGACCTCGCCCGTCATCCTGGCGCGCAGCGGGAACTTCTCCCCGGCCTCCGCCGCCTTCATGAACTCATCGGTCACCCGGACCGAGTTGTTCGCGTTCTGATACTGGACGGAGGCGATGTCGTCCCCGCCGAGGTCCATGTCGAAGCCCGCGTCGCGCAGCGCGCGGATCTTCTCCTCCTCCTTCACCTTCGTCTCGATGAACGCCTCGACGTCCGGGTGGTCCACATCGAGTACGACCATCTTCGCGGCACGCCGGGTGGCACCGCCCGACTTGATCGTGCCGGCGGACGCGTCGGCGCCGCGCATGAAGGAGACCGGGCCGGAGGCGTTGCCGCCAGAGGACAGCAGTTCCCTGGAGGAGCGGATGCGGGAGAGGTTCAGGCCCGCGCCGGAACCCCCCTTGAAGATCATCCCCTCTTCCTTGTACCAGTCCAGGATCGACTCCATCGAGTCGTCGACGGAGAGGATGAAGCAGGCGCTGACCTGCTGCGGCTGCTTGGTCCCGACGTTGAACCAGACCGGGGAGTTGAACGCGAAGACCTGGTGCAGCACCGCGTAGGCCAGTTCGTGCTCGAAGATCTCGGCGTCCTCGGCGGACGCGAAGTAACCATTCTGCTCTCCCGCCGCGCGATAGCTGCGCACCACGCGGTCGATGAGCTGCTTGAGGCTGTGCTCCCGCTGTGGCGTGCCGACGGCACCGCGGAAGTACTTGCTGGTGACGATGTTGACCGCGTTCACCGACCAGAAGCCGGGGAACTCGACGCCACGCTGCTCGAAGTTGACCGAGCCGTCGCGCCAGTTGGTCATGACGACGTCCCGGCGCTCCCACTCCACCTCGTCGTACGGATGTACGCCGGGGGTGGTGTGGATGCGCTCGATGCGCAGCCCCTTGTTCGCCTTGCTGCCCTTCGCGCGGGAGCCGCGTGCCGGGCCGCTCGTCGTCTCTGTCATTCCGCCTCCCTTTGCGGGCATAACGCCCCCAAGTGCCCTGTTTCTTCCAGGGCACGGTGTATGTCTGATGAGCCGGAGCACCTGGGGCGCACCGGCCTGTTCCTCGTCCGGCCGGTCAGTCGGCGGCGACGGCGGGCGCGGGGACCTCGGTGACCCCACCCGCCTCGTCCTTCTCCTGCGCACCAGGAGGTGGTGGCGCGTCGCGCAGCTCCGCGATGGCGGCCTCGAAGTCCTCGAGCGACTCGAACGCCCGGTACACGGAGGCGAACCGCAGATACGCGACGAGGTCGAGATCCTGGAGCGGGCCGAGTATGGCGAGGCCGACGTCGTGCGCGGAGAGCTCCGCGCTCCCCGTCGCCCGGACTGCCTCCTCGACGCGCTGTCCGAGCTGCGCGAGGGCGTCCTCGGTGACCGGGCGCCCCTGGCATGCCTTGCGGACCCCGGCGATCACCTTGCCCCGGCTGAAGGGCTCGGTGACGCCGCTGCGCTTGATCACCATGAGTGACGCGTTCTCGACCGTGGTGAACCGACGGGAGCAGTCGGGGCACTGACGGCGGCGCCGGATCGCGGTGCCGTCATCGGCCGTACGGCTGTCGACGACGCGGCTGTCGGAGTGCCTGCAGAAGGGACAGTGCATCGCTTCCCACCCTTCTTGAGCCCTCGTTACACATGACTGAACGACCTCGGAGAGCCCCTGGCAGGGACCGTCGAAGTAATCACCAGCATAGTCCACACCCCGCCGCCCGAAAGACCGGGCACCACAACTTGTAGGTGGCTCACGCCATCTAACCACTAGATCTGGTGTCAGGAGGCAACCGGTCGCTCGCGCGGCGCGTCGCGTCGGCAGCGCCGAGCGTACGGGAATGAGGGTGCGCGGCCGACGGCGGGGCGGGCCTGCGACACTGAGCGCACACCTGCCCACGACGGCCGGACGGCGAGCCCCGGGCTCCCGCTCCGGCGGCCGACTTACACCCATCCACTTGATCACGTCAGCCGAATAGCGAATTTTCACTCGAACGTGTGTTTGGCGCAACCTTTCGAAACCAACTACCGTTGTCCCATTAGGGAGTACCGCTCGAAAGGGGCTGACGTGACCACCGCCGCAGACAGTGCCATCATCACCACACAGGACCGTTCCGCACCGGCGATCGACCAGACACCGCAGGTCAGAAGCGATGTAACGAACCCGGTCGCCGACGAGCCACAGCCTGCCCGCGCCCTGCCCGGCCGGCCGCCGGGCATCCGGGCCGACAGCTCGGGGCTCACCGACCGGCAACGGCGCGTAATCGAGGTGATCCGTGACTCTGTGCAGCGGCGAGGATACCCACCGTCGATGCGGGAGATCGGGCAGGCCGTCGGACTCTCCAGCACCTCCTCGGTGGCACACCAGCTGATGGCGCTGGAGCGCAAGGGCTTCCTCCGCCGGGACCCACACCGTCCCCGCGCGTACGAGGTGCGCGGCTCCGACACGCCCAGCACCCAGACCACCACGGACACCACCGGGAAGCCCTCGGCGTCCTACGTCCCGCTCGTCGGCCGGATCGCCGCCGGTGGCCCGATCCTCGCCGAGGAGTCCGTGGAGGACGTCTTCCCACTGCCGCGTCAGCTGGTGGGCGACGGCGAGCTTTTCGTCCTCAAGGTCGTCGGCGACTCGATGGTCGAGGCGGCGATCTGCGACGGCGACTGGGTCACGGTGCGCCGTCAGCCGGTCGCGGAGAACGGCGACATCGTCGCGGCCATGCTGGAGGGCGAAGCGACGGTGAAGCGCTTCAAGCGCGAGGACGGCCATGTGTGGCTGCTGCCGCACAACGCCTCGTACCAGCCGATCCCCGGCGACGACGCGACGATCCTCGGCAAGGTCGTGGCGGTGCTGCGCCGCATGTGACGGCCTCCTGCCGCTGCCTGCCGCTCCGCCGCTTCCGCGGCTCCCGTCGCGACGGCGTCTACCGCCGTGGCGCGGGGAACGTGCCCCGGAACCTCTGCGCCGGTTCCGGGGCATCGCTGTGCGCGCCGCGCCGCCCAGCCTCACTCCTGCCGACTGCGCGCCTTCTCGTCGATCGCGGCCAGCGAGCGCCGCACCTGGTTGCGGTCCGTCGTGTACCAGAAGCCGGGCATCGAGGCGCGCAGGTAGGAGCCATAGCGCGCCCGCTCGAGCCTGGGGTCGAGCACCGCCACCACGCCTCGGTCCTCCGAGGCCCGCACCAGGCGTCCGGAACCCTGGGCCATCAGCAGCGCCGCATGCGTCGCGGCCACCGCCATGAAGCCGTTCCCGCCCGCCTCCTCGACCGCCTTCTGCCGGGCGCTCATCAGCGGATCATCCGGCCGCGGGAAGGGGATGCGGTCCATGACCACCAGCTGACAGCTGGCTCCCGGCACGTCCACGCCCTGCCACAGCGAGAGCGTCCCGAAGAGGCAGGTGGCCGGATCGGCGGCGAACCGGCCGATGAGTTCGCCGAGCGTCTCCTCCCCCTGCAGCAGGATCGGCACGTCGAGGCGCCCCCGCAGGTCCTCGGCAGCCGCCCGTGCCGCCCGCATCGAGGAGAAGAGCCCGAGCGTACGGCCGCCCGCCGCCTCCACCAGTTCGGCGAGCTCCGCCAGCATGTCCTCCCGGGAGCCCTCGCGGCCAGGGGGCGAGAGGTGCTTCGCCACATAGAGGATGCCCTGCTTCTCGTAGGCGAAGGGGGAGCCCGCGTCCAGCCCCTTCCAGCGCGGCAGTTCGTCGTCCTCCCGGCCCTCCGGAGCGAGCCCGAGGGAGGCACCCACGCCGTTGAAGTCGCCGCCGAGCTTCAGCGTCGCGGAGGTGAGGATCACCGACCGGTCAGTGAAGAGCTTCTCCCGCAGCAGTCCGGAGACGGAGAGCGGCGCCACCCGCAGTGAGGCGCCGAAGCGGTCGTCGCGCTCGCACCAGATCACGTCGTACTCGGAGGCCTCGACCAAACGCTCGGCGACATCGTGGATGCTCGTGATCCCGGCCAGCGCCTGCTTACGGACCGCGTCCTCGTCCTGGACGGACTTGTCGCGGGTGTTCCCCAGCGCCGTCACGCAGGAGCGGGTGGCGTCGCGCAGCGCCATCAGGGCGTATCCCAGATCCTCGGGCACCTCTTCGAGACGCCCCGGAAGGGCGAGCTCCATCAGCCGCTCGAAGGTCTCGGCCGCGGTCTGCAGCTGATCCGCGGTCTTCTCGTCGATCAGCTTCGACACCCTGCGCACCGCGCGCTGGACACTGCCGGGGCTCAGCTCGCCGGTGGCGACCCCGGTCACCCGCCCGACCAGCTCATGTGCCTCGTCGACGATCAGGACCTCATGCTCCGGGAGCACCGGGGCGCCCTCGATCGCGTCGATGGCGAGCAGCGCGTGATTGGTGACGATGACATCGGCGAGCTTCGCGCGCTCCCGGGAGGCTTCCGCGAAACACTCCGGGCCGTAGGCGCACCTGCTGGCACCGAGGCACTCACGGGCGGACACCGACACCTGGGACCAGGCCCGGTCGGAGACCCCGGGCCGCAGGTCGTCCCGGTCACCGGTCTCCGTGTCGTCCGACCAGTCCCGCAGCCGCAGCAAATCCTGGCCCAGCTTGCTGGTCGGGGCCGCCGCCTCGAACGGATCGAAGAGACCCTCCTCCTCGTCCTGCGGCACCCCCTCGTGCAGCCGGTGCAGACACAGGTAGTTGGACCTGCCCTTGAGCATCGCGAATTCGGGGCGGCGGCCCAGCTGCGGCTGGAGCGCCTCGACCGTACGCGGAAGGTCTCGCTCCACCAGCTGGCGCTGCAAGGCGAGCGTGGCGGTGGCGACCACCACGCGCTCCCCGTGCGCCAGCGCCGGCACCAGATAGCCGAGTGACTTTCCGGTGCCGGTACCGGCCTGGATCAGGCGGTGGGTACCCTCGTCGACGGCCTCGGCGACGGCTTCCGCCATAGCCACCTGGCCAGGGCGTTCGATACCTCCGATCGCGGTGACGGCGGCGTGCAGGAGGTCGGTGAGGGCGGGCTCGCTCATAGCTCCGACACCCTACGCGGCCGCACCGACATCACGGACTCACGGGCCGTGCAGAGGGTTGGGCACGCTCCCGTGCACCGCGGCGTGCGGGCGCTGCGCCCGGTCCCGGTAGCCGTCCAGATGCAGCCGGTTCCGGTTGAGGCAGAGACGGGCGATGCGCGGCAGCTGGAGATCGAAGGTCCTGAATCGTTCCTTCAGCTCCGGGAAGCGGTCCTGGTGGCGGCCGAGCTCGGCCCGTACGAGGGCCCAGAACTCCCCCTCGGGGACGTCCAGCTGCTCCTCGCACAGTGGTGCCAGATAGCGGAAGACGCCGATGAAGAGCCCGGAGTGGATGAACTGGGTGAGGAACTCCGGCTCCTCGGCGAGCAGCACCCCCCGTACCTCCTCGGGCATCCCCGCGTGCTCGGGCAGCGGGAGCGCACTGATGTTCATGTCGTCGACGAAGTCCTTGACCGCCAGGCGCACCGGCACCTCGTCGGCGTCGAAGACCACGATGGCGTTCTCCCCGTGCGGTGAGAAGACGGTGCCGTAGCGGTAGAGGAAGCGCAGCAGCGGCGGCAGCAGGGCCGCGAAGAGGCGGCGTAACCAGACCGCGGCGTCCAGCCCGGACCGTGCCACCAGCTCGGCGGCGAAGGAGCGGCCGTCCGGGTCGGTGTGCAGGAGCGCAGCGAGCGTGCGGGCCCGCTCACCGCCCTCCAGGTAGGCCGTCAGCGGCTCCCGCCAGATGCAGCCCAGCAGTTCTCGGTACTGGTAGGGCACCTGCGGCAGCGCGTCGTAGTCGCGATGCGGGACGGTGACGGAGGCGACCTCCCCGAGCAGGATCACCCGGCACTCGTCGCGCAGGAACGGGTCGGCGTCGCGCACCCCCTGCACCCAGGAGGTGACGGCGGGCGCCGCCAGGGTCCGGTCGGTGGGCAGCCCACGCCAGACCAGGGTGTTGAGGATGGAGAGCGGCAGTTTGACGGTGTGCCGCTCCGGATGGCTGAGGTTGAGGAAGGTGCGGATCGACTGCTGGGGCAGCCGCAGTTCGTCGTCGGCGTCCAGCGGCACGATCGTCCCCCGTGCGATCTCGGCCGCGAACAGCGGCGCCACCGTCTCCTCCCACTGCCACGGATGGACCGGCAGCAGCAGATGATCCTCCGGCCGCAGACCGCGGGCGCGCAGGAGGTCGGCGAATCGTTTCTGGACGGCTGTGTCCAGCTCACGTGCGTACAGCTGAGCGGGCGTGGCGAGGGCGGGGACGCCCCGGTAGGCGGCCAGCTCCCGGTGTACGGCGATCCAGGGGAGCCGGTGACGCCGCCTGGCCTCAGGGGCCCAGTGCTCGGCGTCGGCGTCGGAGAAGCCGAGCCGTCCCTTGTTGGCCACCAGCCAGGGGTGGCCCACCTGGTGGCCTTCGAGATCGGCGTAGTCGAGATCGGCGAGTGCGGCCGCGCTGAGCGCTCCGTCTGCCATCCGGGTGTCGGCGACAAGGGTCGCGGTCAGCTCACGGATCAGATGCCCCGTCGTGTCACCGCTGAGCCCGAGCAGCACCTCGTGCGCGCGGGCCAGGAAGTGGAACGGGTCGCTTTCCGGGGTGAGTGACCCGGGGTCGATCCGCCAGTGGCCGTACGCGCCCCGGCGGGCGCGGAAGCGGAAGGTCAGGTCGGGCCCGACGCGGAGCCGGTAGCGCCCCGGACTCTCGGGCTCGGGGCGGATGATCTCCTCATAGGCGAACTCCGTGAGCATCTTGACGAGCAGCCGCCGGGCGGCAAGGGCCCAGTTCTCCTGCTCGAGGCCGGTGGGCCGGCGCAGGGCGGTGGGGTGTGCGGGCACCGGGGTTCTCCTTGTCAGAGGTCCGTGTCCAGAGGTCTCAGAGGTGGTGGCGCAGCGCGCGGTCGCGGATCATCAGGGCCGCGCGCTTCTCCGGAAGGTCCACCTCGGCGGAGAAGCGGAAGCCCGCCGCGAGAAACGCGGCCACCGACGGAGTGTTGCGCAGATCCGGCTCGGCCAGAACCCGCAGGCAACTGGAACGGTGTTCGAGGATGAGATCGCCGACTGCCCGCAGCAGCGTGCTGCCGAGGCCGCGGCCACGGTCTCCGGCGGCGCCGACCAGCACATGCACGCCGGTGTCATGCGGCCGCGCCGGGTAGTTCCGGGCGAGGGAGTCGAGGTCCGCGCGGTAGATCTCCCAGTAGCTCATCGGCGTGCCGTCCAGGACGCCGAGGCAGGGGACGCTGCGACCGTCCCCCTCGACCTGGGCTCGGAGATGGTGCGCCGTGTTCTCCTCGGGCCCGGAGAGACCCCAGAAGGCATCCACCGCCGGGTCGTTCATCCAGGCATGGATGAGGCGGAGGTCCCGGTCGACCCGCACCGGGACGAGTTGCAGCACCCCGGCCGCGGTCCTGCTCGCGGCCCACTCCGCGGGGGTGTCGAGCAGATCCGGCCCGGACGTACCCGCCGTACCGGGGTCGGCGGGCCTGCCGGGGCCGGTCGCGCCCAGCGCCCCGGCGAGCCGCAGGTCCACGGTGTCCGCGCTGCTGGAATACGCGGCTCTCACCTTCGGGGGCCCGGACGGTGGATGATGCTTCATTTATCGGCGCCTCCTGCCAGGTGAACAGCCGGCCGGATGGCTGGTCAGCTGCTGAGCGGATTGGTCACGGTCACATACACGGACTGGGTGTCGACCGGCCCCACGAGTTCGTCCATCCCCCGCAGCCGGGTGAGCAGATTTGCCTTGCAGCGGAGGGTGGGCGAATCCAGCAGCAGCGCGGGCAGCGGCGACACCGGTTCCTGCCCGCTCCCCCGCGAGGCTCCGTCCAGAAAGCCGCGGAGGGCGCTCAGCAGCAGCCGTTCGTCGGCGAGCCCCTGGGAGCCGAAGGCGCCGATGAGGCCGAGCACGTTGTTGATGCCGAGGTAGTACGCGAACCGCTCGTCGGTGACGTCGTCGTCGACGTACGAATCGCTGGCGACACCCGCCCCCGGCAGTTGCCGCTCGATCTCGGCACGGCGGGACGTCCGGAAGTAGTAGCCCTGGTTGTCCCGGTAGCGCCCGCCGCAGGGCCAGCCGTCGGGGTCGAGGAGGACCAGGGTGTTCTGCTGGTGCGCCTCCAGGGCGATACCGGCGTGCGCGTCCAGCCAGAGCACGGGCCGCACGACGGTGTCGAGATAGCGCCGGAACCACTCGGCGGCCACGGCGGCCACCGGCTCACCGCTGCCGCACGCGAGCCGCCGCACCACATCACTGAGCCGTGACCGCAGCTCGCGCCCCGGCGCACCGGGCCACGGACGTAGCGAGGCGAGCGACGCCACACAAACGGCGTCGTCCTGCGGGGCGAAAGGGTTGTGCCGGATCACGGTGTCCAGACCGGGCAGCGGCTCGCCGTCCAGGTCCACCCCGAGCCAGGCCGGATCGCGGACGATGTCGAAGCCGGGGTGGGCGGACTGCCACCGGGCACCGAGGCCGCCGCGCAGCAGACGGTGCACCTCGACGCCCCGTAGCAGTTCCTTGCGGAGGTTCTCCCGCCGGGAGTTGGTGATCCGCAGGCCCAGCGAGAGCTTCAGCATCGCGGTGGCCCCGGGGCGGTGCACCGTACGCACCGAGGAGGTCGGGTGCCAGCGGTCTCCGCACTGGCCGAGGTCGTGCAGCAGCCCCGCCTCCAGCATGCGGACGACCCGGGGCTCGTACCGCAGCTCGCGGGCCTGCCAGGGGTGCAGGGGCAGCAGTACGGCGCCGTCGGGGAGGCGTTCGGCTACGGCCTCGCCTGCCAGGCTCGCGGCGAGAACCCCGGCCGGGACGGCGGACTCCGCGGTGCGGGACGTACGCTCCGCGCCGCCTGCCCCGACGGTGCCGCCCGCTTCCGGTGCCTGCCCCGCCTCATGCTCGTGCCACGCGGAGTCGGTGGCCAGCACGGAGGCGTCGACCGCCAGCCAGTGCAGCGCGAACGAGCCGCGCATCTCCGGCGAGAAGACCTGCGCCTCCCGGTCCGACAGCCCCTCGCGGCTCTTGGGCGTGGGGTGGACGGGATGCCCGAGCAGGAGCGCCTGCTCCGCGTCCAGGAAGAGATCGCCGTCCCGCGGACTTCCCGGGGCGACCCGGCGTTCGGCCAGGAACACGGCGGTACGCCGCACCGAGTCGGCGACGCGCCCCACCAGTGCCGTGCCCTCCCCCGAGGCTCGGTTGCCGCCGCCACGATGGGCCGCCTCACGGCCGATCAGCGCGGCCAGGGTGACGGCGTCCACCGGTTCGGCGTCCAACGGGGCCCCGTCCAGCAGCGGCGGGCCGAACCGGTGCCAGCCGGTGGCCGACCAGTGGCGCAACGGTACACACAGGGTGGTGCCCGTGGCGGTGAGCGGAATGCGCAGCGCTCCGTCCTCGGGCGGCGGCAGGTCGTTCTCCCGGACCCAGCAGCGCAGCAGGTTCTCCACGGCGGCGGCATCGGCGACCGCTCCGGTATCGGCCGCTTCCAGCGGATCCGGCCGTGCGGTGAGCACCACCGTCCCGTCGGCGCCCTGGTAGCTGCCGTCGGTACTCGGGAGCACGCCGTCGGAGCCCGAGTACCCGCCGTCGGGGCCCACGTGCCCTTGCCCCAGGCTGGCGTTCCCCTGGCCCGGGGCGCTGCGCAGCGGCTGGCGGGGAACCGTGGGTTCGGTGCGCCGAGCGGGGCGTTTGCGGACCGGTAGCCCCCAGTCGGACGGATACCCCTCGGATCCGGAGCGCGCGTTCACGGCTGCTGCCTCCTGTGCTGTCGACTCGGCGCGCCGACGGGCGAGCCGCTTCCCCCGTGCGTACCAACGACGGGGGAAGCTGCTGATCACGCTCTCTTTCAAGATCATCTGTACGCACCGCCGGACGCCGGGCGATTCGGGAACCGCGCACCCTGCCGCGTCCGTCCCCAAACTCACCGGGCATAGTGGGGGCCGCCCCGCACCGGCGAGGTGCATGACAAGAACAAGAACAAAGCAAGCTGATCCATCTCAGGGGGAGTTCATTCCATGTCATCCATAGGCAGTTCTGTGCGCCGTCATCGGCGGGCCCTGGCCGCTGTGGCGGCCGTCGCCGCACTGGCGGTGACGGCCACCGCGTGCGGCCCGGAGGACGAAAACGCGGACGCCAAGCCGAGTGATGGCGCGGCACAACAGCCCAAGGACGACCTCAAGGAAGACCTGGGGCTGCCGGACAAGCTGCCCAAGGACCTCCCCGACTCGCTCAAGGACCTGGACAAGTGGAAGGACGGGGGGTGGAAGAACTGGGACAAGGAGGACTGGCTGCGCGAGGCCCAGGACTTCATCAACCCGATCATCGACGACTACTGGGACCAGGACCGGATGGACGACGCGGAGGAGAACGAACGCGACGTCGACGACTCCGACATCGACCAGGGCGTCACCGACCCGACCCCGGATCCGGTGGACGCGGCCGCCGTCGCCAATCCGTACACCGACAACGCCCCGCCGGTGGGCAAGATCTTCATGGAGACCCCGAAGGGGTCCATGGTCTGCTCCGGCACAGTCATCAAGGACCCGGAGAACCCCGGAAAGTCGAACCTCGTCGCGACCGCCGGGCACTGCGTGCACGCGGGCAAGGAGGGCGGCTGGTTCCGTAACGTCGTCTTCGTGCCGCACTTCAACAGCAAGGGCCTGCCCGCCGCTCAGCTGGAGCAGGCGCCGAAGAAGGATGTCGCCCCGCACGGCCTGTGGTGGGCCAAGCACGCCCGCACCACCGACCACTGGATCGACAGCGGCGCCACCCAGGGCGGCAGCGGCGCCCCGCAGGACTTCGCGGTCCTGAAGGTGCAGCCGGAGGACAAGGGCGCCACCTCGCTCGAGGAGACCGTCGGAAAATCCGTGAAGCCCAACTTCCAGACGCCCGGCGTGAAGAACATCCCCACCCTGGCCGCACACGGCTACCCGGCCGCACCGCCGTTCACCGGCGAGAAGATGTACTCCTGCAAGGACAAGCCGGGCCGGCTCTCCCTGGACACCGCTCAGCCCACCATGTACCGCATCGGCTGCACCATGACCGGCGGCTCCTCCGGCGGCGGCTGGTTCAGTGACGACGGCAAGGAACTGCTCTCGGTCACCTCGGTAGGTCCCGTCACCGCCACCTGGCTCGCCGGGCCTGCGCTGGGCAAGGAAGCCAAGAGCGTCTACGACGCCGTCGGCGACCTGAGCTGATCCCGAGGAGAGCGCCAGACTCATGTCATTCATCACGGAACGGCGGCGTCGCCGCCCGGCGTTCGCCGCAGCAGCCTGCACAGCGGCGCTCGCCCTGACGGTCACCGCCTGCGGGGGCGGCGACTCCGCCGACGACAAGGACGACTCGGCGAAGTCGAAGCCCAGCGCCTCGGCGGACAAGGCAGCGCCTTCCGAGGACCTCCTGCCGGACGAACTGCCAAAGGACCTGCCCACCTCGCTCCAGGACCTGGAGAAGTGGAAGGACGGGGGCTGGAAGAACTGGGACCAGAAGGAATGGCTGCGTGACGCCGCCGACTTCGCCAACCCCCTCATCCCGGATCACTGGAAGCCGGAACGGATGGAGCAGGCGGAGGGCAACGACCACACGGTCACCGCCAGCGCCGGCACCTCCGCGGGCTCCACCGACCGCGAACCTGCCGAGGTCAAGGCGAAGCAGGTGGAGACGCCCTACACACGCAACGCCGCACCGGCCGGAAAGATCTTCATGGAGACCCCGGACGGGCCCATGGTCTGCTCCGGCACCGTGGTGGAGGACCCCCGCAACCCGGGGAAGTCCAACCTCGTGGCCACCGCCGGGCACTGCATCCACTCCGGCAAGACCGGCGGCTGGTTCCGCAACATCATGTTCGTACCCGCATACAACAACAACGGCCTGTCCGCGTCACAGGTCAACGGTGCGCAGCAGAACCAGGTCTACCCGTACGGGCAGTTCTGGGTGGAGTGGATCCAGACAACCGACTACTGGATGAAGAACGGCGCCGAGAGCGGTGGCGGGGGCGCGCAGCAGGACTTCGCGGTCCTGAAGGTGCGCGGCAACGAGAAGACCGGCAAGTCTCTGGAGGAGAGCGTCGGCGCCGCGGTGAAGGTCAACTTCAACGCGCCCTCGGCCGAGCGCATCTCGGGCATGAGCTCCTACGGCTACCCCGCCGAGGCTCCGTACAAGGGCGCCCGGATGTTCCAGTGCACGGACAAGCCGGGACGCTACACCCTGGATCCGAACGAGGAGCCGATGTACCGCATCGGGTGCACCATGACCGGCGGGATGTCGGGCGGCGGGATCTTCGCGGCCAGGGAGGACGGCAAGGCCCAGCTGGTGTCCGTCAACTCGCTGATAAACCGGCCCGATGTCAGCTACGCGGCCGGTCCGCACCTCGGTGCGGCGGCCAAGGGCGTCTTCGACGCGATCAGCAAGAAGTACGCGGGCAAGAGCTGACGGAAGCCGACTGCCCGCGCGCGACACGGCGCGGGACAAGAGCGGAGGCCCGCCTCCCGGACTGCTCCGGGAAGCGGGCCTCCGCCGTGTGCGCCACCGGACTCAGAACTGCCCGGAGGGTACGAAAGCCCGCAGCTCCGCCGCCAGCTCCTCGTGCACCCGGGCCTTGAGCAGAGTGCCTTCCCCGGTGTGCTCCTCGGAAAGCACCTCGCCCTCGGCATGGGCGCGCGAGACCAGCCCGCCCTGGGTGTACGGCACGAGCACTTCCAGCTCGACCGAGGGACGCGGCAGTTCCGCGTCCAGCAGGGCCCGCAACTCGTCCATGCCCTGACCGGTACGGGCGGAGACCACCAGCGCGTGCTTCTCCTGCCGCAGCAGCCGCTGGAGCACCAGCGGGTCAGCGGCGTCGGCCTTGTTGACCACCACGATCTCGGTCACGTCGGAGGCGCCCACGTCACGGATCACCTCGCGCACCGAGGCCAGCTGCTCCTCGGGCACCGGGTGTGAGCCATCCACCACATGCAGGATGAGGTCGGAGTCGGCGACCTCCTCCATGGTGGAACGGAACGCCTCGACGAGGTGATGCGGGAGGTGCCGCACGAAGCCGACGGTGTCCGTCAGCGTGTACAGCCGCCCGCTGGGCGTCTCGGACTTGCGCACCGTCGGGTCGAGCGTGGCGAACAGTGAGTTCTCCACCAGGACGCCCGCGTCGGTGAGGCGGTTGAGCAGCGAGGACTTGCCCGCGTTGGTGTAGCCGGCGATGGCGACCGAGGGCACCTTGTGACGCTTGCGGTCCTGGCGCTGGATGTCGCGGCTGGTCTTCATCTCCGCGATCTCCCGGCGCATCTTCGCCATCTTCTCGCGGATACGCCGCCGGTCCGTCTCGATCTTGGTCTCGCCAGGTCCGCGGGTGGCCATCCCGCCACCGCCCGCGGCGCCGGAACCACCGCCGCCCATCTGCCGGGAGAGTGACTGACCCCAGCCTCGCAGCCTCGGCAGCATGTACTGCATCTGGGCGAGGGCCACCTGGGCCTTGCCCTCACGGGACTTGGCGTGCTGCGCGAAGATGTCCAGGATCAGCGCGGTGCGGTCCACCACCTTGACCTTGACGACATCCTCGAGATGGATCAGCTGGCCCGGGCTCAGCTCGCCGTCGCAGATCACGGTGTCGGCACCGGACTCCAGCACGATGTCCCGCAGCTCCCGCGCCTTGCCGGAACCGATGTACGTCGCCGGGTCCGCCTTGTCCCGGCGCTGGATGACGCCGTCGAGCACCTCGGCGCCCGCCGTCTCGGCGAGGGCGGCAAGCTCCGCGAGGGAGTTGTCCGCGTCCTGCGCCGTGCCCGTGGTCCAGACACCGACGAGCACCACGCGCTCCAGGCGGAGCTGCCGGTACTCGACCTCGGTGACGTCCTGAAGCTCGGTGGAGAGCCCGCCCACCCTGCGCAGGGCCGCGCGGTCGGACCGGTCGTACTGATCGCCGTCCCGCGCAACGTCGGCCTCGTCACTCCAAGCAACGTCCTCTTCCATCAGGGCGTCGGCTCGGCGGTTCGTCTCGGCGATGCGCTGGCCGTTGTACGGAAGGGAAGAAGAGGAGGTCATTGGATCCTTACTCGAGAGAGACAGGTGGCTGCTTACAGGCGAACGCCTGATACGACGGGATGATTCCCCCCGAAGCGGGTGCTGATTCGCCGTCGCCACAGATGGTGGCACGGCCGACGCGGCGCGTCATCCGGATTTGCGGTGCGAAAGCGTGGGGTTCAGCTCGCCGAGAGATGGTGTGCGGCGCGGGTGACGTCGTAGACGCCGGGCACGCGGAGCATGGCGCGCATCAGCGCGGGCAGACCGGTCGGGTCGGGAAGCTCCAGCGTGTACGTGTGGCGAACGCGTTGTTCCCTCGGCGGTTCGACGTCGGCGGAGACCACGGCGGCGCCCTCGGCGGCGATGGTCTCGGTGAGGTCGGCGAGCAGCTGGGGGCGGCCGAACGCCTCCGCGAGCAGGGTCACGCGGGAGTCCGCCACCTTCTCCTCCGCCTCGCTGCCCGCGCCCCGGGGCACGGGAGGTACGGACGGCGGCCCGGGAGTTGCAGGCGGCGCCGGGGTGAGCGGAGCGGCTTCGTCCCCGCCGGGGCTCTCCGGACCGCCGGAGGAGGTCCCCACCGCGGACGGGGCCGCCGGATGTGCCGCGAGCCACTTGCGGATGGCGATGCGGGCGGCGGGGGTACGGGCGTGGTCGAGCCACTCGGGGGCGGGTGCGTACGCGGTGGCGGCCGTCGCCGGGGCGAGGAATAGCTGCACCGTGTCCGCGTCGCGCAGGACCGTGCTCAGAGCCGTCAGCCGTCCGTTCACCCTAGCGCCGATGCACCGGTGGGCGGCCTCGCCGTGCTGGGCGTAGGCGGCGTCCACACAGCTGGCGCCCGCAGGGAGGGGCAGGGTGGCGCTGTCGGCGCCGGGGCTGCCGTCGGTGCAGTACACGGTGATCTCGTGGTCCTCGGCCAGCTCGTCACGCAGCTCGCTCCAGAAGGTGTCGGAGTCGGCGGTGTGGCTCTGCCACTCCAGGAGTCGGGACAGCCAGCCGGGCCGGGTGGGGTCGGCCCGCTCGCCGTCCGGGACCGTCGCGGCCTCCCCCGCACCGCCTGCCGGTGCGGTGTGCGGATCGCCCAGGGCGATCACTCCGGCCTCGGCGACGTGGTGCATCTGCTGGGTGCGCACCAGCACCTCGGCGACCCGGCCCCCGGTGTCGGCGACAGCGGTGTGCAGCGACTGGTAGAGGTTGAACTTGGGCACCGCGATGAAATCCTTGAACTCGGACATCACCGGCACAAAGCAGGTGTGCAGTTCGCCGAGGGCCGCATAGCAGTCGGCGTCCTCCTCGACCAGGATCAGCAGCCTGCCGAAGTCACAGGGCCCCAGATCGCCCCGTTTGCGCCCGAGGCGGTGCACGGAGACGAGGTGCCGTGGCCTGATGAGCACCTGGGCGTCGATCTCCGCCTCGCGCAGCACCGCCCGTACCGAGGCGGCGACCTGGGTGAGCGGGTCCGAACGGGTGGTGTGCTCGCGGATCAGCTGCTGGGTGCGGGCATGCTCGTCCGGCCGCAGGATGGCGAAGACCAAGTCCTCCAGCTCGCGCTTGAGCGCCTGCACTCCCAGCCGCTCGGCCAGGGGGATGAGCACGTCGCGGGTGACCTGGGCGATCCGGGCCTGCTTCTCGGGGCGCATCACCTTGAGGGTGCGCATGTTGTGCAGCCGGTCGGCGAGCTTGATGGACATCACCCGCACGTCGCTGCCGGTGGCGACGAGCATCTT
This sequence comes from Streptomyces gossypii, assembly GCF_025165795.1. Taxonomy (GTDB): domain Bacteria; phylum Actinomycetota; class Actinomycetes; order Streptomycetales; family Streptomycetaceae; genus Streptomyces; species Streptomyces gossypii. Next base: position 55,046 of record NZ_JAJAGO010000005.1, on the reverse strand, counting down.
GCGGAAGGTCTCGGGCTCCGCGGCGGCGCCGTAGTCGACCTTCTCCAGCTTGGTGACGCCGTCGACGAGGTGGCAGACCTCGGTACCGAACTCCGATCGGACCTGGTCGAGGGTGACATCGGTGTCCTCGACGGTGTCGTGCAGGAGGGACGCGGTGAGCGTGGTGTGCTCGGCGCCGAGCTGGGCCAGGATCAGCGTGACGGCGAGCGGATGAGTGATGTACGGCTCGCCGCTCTTGCGCGTCTGCCCTCGGTGCGAGGACTCGGCAAGGAGGTAGGCGCGGCACAGCGCGTCCAGGTCGGCGCCGGGGTGGTGGGCCCGGTGTGCCTGCGCGACATGCTCGATGGCGTCCGGCAGCGCGCCGCGTGACGCGGGCCGGAGCAGGGCGGCCCGACTGAGCTTCCGAAGGTTACGCACCGCACCCATGGGCACCTCCCGCTCCTGGACACCCCGGGTCCCGGGACTCCGATGCTACCGACCCCACCGCGGTCGGCCGACCGGCTCTTGCCCACCGTGAGATGGATCACCCAATCGAGGGATGTTTAGCGAGCCGCCGCCGGTGGTTCAGTCGACCGTGAGCGGCAGCGCGGCCGGGTCCAGAACACCCTCCGCGACGATGACGGCGGGGCCGGTCATCTCGATCCGCCCGTCGGTGTCCTCCGTGATCAAGAGCCTGCCACCGAGCACGTCCACGGTGTAGGTGACCGGGACTCCGTCGACCACGGGGTCGGCGCCGTCCCGCCGGGCGGCGGCGACCATCACGGCGCAGGCGCCCGTACCGCACGAGCGGGTCTCGCCCGAACCTCGCTCGTGGACCCGGAACGCGACGTGGCGCGGCCCGCGGTCGACGACGAATTCGACGTTCGCCCCGTCCGGGTAGGCGGCGGCGGGCGCCACGGAGGGCGCGTCCAGGAGCCGCCCCGCATGCGCGAGGTCCTCGACGAAGGCGACGGCGTGCGGATTGCCCATGCTGACCCGGCGCGCGGGCCAGTGGCGTTCACCGACGGTGACGGTGACCTCGCCCGCCGGGAGATCCGCCCGGCCCATGGCCACGGTGATCTCTCCGCCGATGCCTCCGGCGGGGCCGTCAGATGTGTCAGAGCCGGTGGCTGCGCGCTCTCCGGCCAGCCGCACCCGCCGCAGACCCGCACGGGTGGCCACCGTCAGCTCACCCGGCTTCACCAGCCCGGCGCGTTCCAGATAGCGGGCGAAGACGCGCACCCCGTTCCCGCACATCTCGGCGACGCTGCCATCGCTGTTGCGGTAGTCCATGAACCATTCGGCCTCGGCGGCCATGCTCCGGCCTTCCGGATGCCGGGCGGACCGGACGACCCGCAGCAGCCCGTCGGCACCGACCCCGGCGTGGCGGTCGCACAGCCGTGCCACCGCCTCGGGGGACAGCCGGAGCGTGCCCTCCGGGTCGGGGAGGATCACAAAGTCGTTCTCGGTGCCGTGCCCCCTGAGGAAGGGCACCGGATGCGCGCTGGTCACCCCACCGATGGTACGGGAGCCACCGGCTCCGGCCGCAAACGGCCGGAGCCGGACTCAGGTCGTCAGCGGAGTCGGGGGTCGTCAGCTGAGTCGGGCGACGCGCCAGACTGCCAGCACGGCGAGGGTGCCGAGGACCACCGTGTAGAGCAGGATCACCCGCCAGTCGGCGCGCTGCCCGGTGCCGGGCGACGGCAGTCCGGGCCAGGTGTGGCCCACCCGCCGGGCGGCCATCACGCCCCAGCCCGCGGCACAGCCGCAGATCAGCAGCCCGAGCATGGAGACGACCGCACCCGAGCGGCCGCCCGGCTCGAAGGCCAGCGGAAAGGCGAACATCAGCGAACCCAGCGCCCCGAGAATCACGATGGGCACCAGCTGCCACAACCTCAGCCGCCGCTGGGGACGCAGCTCCTGAGGTTCCACAGGCGGCTCGCCGTCGGGTCCGTCCGCGCCGTCGAGGCTGCCGACGCCGTCCAGGTCGCCCGCGGCGTGGACGTAGTCGACCCGGGACTCTTCGTTGTCGCGAGGGCTGGCCTCCATCGCCACCCACCCTCCCAACTCCGGCTACTCGGCTCGAACGAGGTTGATGATGGCACGGCCGGACAGCACCCCAGGACGCCCAAGACGTCCCGATGCCATCACGTGATCAGGCTGTGACCGCTCGTTCGAGCAACGTCAGCGCCCGGTCCGTGAGTTCCGCCCGGTCCGCGGCGGCGCCGCTGAGCCAGTGCACCCGCGGATCGCGGCGGAACCAGGAGTCCTGGCGGCGGGCGAAGCGCTTGGTGGCCCGGATGGTCTCGGCCCGCGCCTCATCCTCCGTGCAGTCGCCCGCGAGCGCCGTGAGCACCTGCTGATAGCCGAGCGCACGCGAGGCCGTACGGCCCTCGCGCAGGCCCGCCGCCTCCAGCTCCCGCACCTCATCGACCAGGCCCGCCGCCCACATTCCGTCGACACGGTCGGCGATCCGCCGGTGCAGTTCGGGGCGGCCGACGTCGACACCGATCTGCAACGTCGGGTACATCGACTCGTGTCCGGGCAGGTTCGCGGTGAACGGGCGTCCGGTGATCTCGATCACCTCGAGGGCGCGTACGACACGCCGCCCGTTGCTGGGCAGGATGGCGTGTGCGGCAGCCGGATCGGCGTGCGCGAGACGGCCGTGCAGCCACCCGGAGCCGCGCTCGGCCAGTTCGCCCTCGAGCCGGGTCCGTACCGCCGGGTCCGTACCGGGGAATTCCATGACGTCGATGGCCCCGCGCACATAGAGCCCGGAGCCCCCGACGAGCACCGGGGTGCGGTCACGGGCGAGCAACCGGTCGATCTCCTCGCGGGCGAGCCGCTGGTACTCGGCGACGCTGGCCGCGACCGTGACGTCCCAGACATCCAGGAGGTGGTGCGGAACGCCGCGCCGCTCGGCCGGCGACAGTTTCGCGGTGCCGATGTCCATGCCTTGATAGAGCTGCATGGAGTCGGCGTTGATGACCTCACCCCCCAGCTGCTGGGCGAGGGCGACGCCCAGATCTGACTTTCCGGCCGCGGTGGGGCCGACGACTGCGATGACCCGGGGGGTGGGCGTGGGGGTTTTCACGGCGCAAGTCTCCCAAACCTCCCCCGCCATCTGAGCCGACCTGGATTTATGGCGGAGACTCACCCGTCACGGAGAGTGAATTCACGGTTCCGACGGGGCGTCGCGCCCTTGGAACGTTGCGTACGGGACTGCTGGGCGGCGGCGAAAATTCACCCACACGGGTATCGTCAGAAGTGGATATGGGCGTATTTGCCATGTCCTGCCGGTTTCTTGACGAGAGAAGCGGCGGACAGCGGGAGACCCAGCGAAGCGCCCGCAGTAGCAGCCACGACGGAAGGTGACCGCCATGGGCTTCATGGACAAGGTCAAGGGCATGCTCGGTCAGCACGGCGAGAAGGTCGAACGGGGGGTCGACAAGGGGTCGGACACGTTGGACGCCAAGACCGGCGGCAAGCACTCCGACAAGATCCAGAAGGGTACCGGGAAGGCCAAGGGCGCCATGGAACGCGCGCGTGACGAGCGCCGCGGCGGAGAAACGGGTGGCGGAGCGTCGCACGGCGGAGAGCACCGCGGCGGAGAGCACCGCAGCGGAGAGCACCGCAGCGGCCCAGGCGGCGGCGACGCCGCCTGAACCAGGCGCCCGGGCGGGCTACGGCCGCGTCGGACGCGGCCCCCGCCGCCTCTGACGCGGCCGACCCGCCTGCCTGGGAGGAAGAGCGCGCCCAGCCGCCGCCAGCTTTGCCCTCCGGGAGGACGGAGCTACTTCGACGCCCCCCTAGTCCGCGTGAACAACCCAGCGGGTCAACACACCTAGGCCCAGCTCGCGACCATGTAGCCGACGCCGTACGGGGCCGCGTCGTAGAGCAGCCGCCCGCTGAGCCCGGCACCCTCCGCCGCGCCCGCGAGGACCTGCCAGGACGCACGGCCCGCAGCCTTGAGCTCGTACGCCAGTTCCTCGTCCAGCGCGAGCAGCCCGGCGAGGTCCGCCGCGCCGAGTGCCGTGCCCGCTGCGGCGTCGAAGGCGGCTGCGCGCTCGTCGAAGTAACCGGGAGCCTTCAGCGTCCGGCATGCGCTGCCGTCGCCCATGACCAGCAGCGCCACCCGGGGCGCGCTCTGGGCGACCTCCCGCCCGGTCGCGGCGCACCGCTCGCGGGCCAGCAGCTCCCCCACGCCCAGCCCCTCCACGGGGGCAAAGTTCCAGCCGGTACGCGCGAGCAGCCAGGCGCCCACGGCCAGCGACGGCGGCAGCTCGCGTACGCCGCCGCCAGGGGCCGGGCTGCCACCCGTGCCCGGACCGGCCGGGCCTTTGGCAGGCCCCGGACCGAGGGTCACCTGGAGATCGGTGCCGAAACCACGGAAGGAACCTCCAGCCCCCTGCGGATGCGGCCCACGGCCCGGCTGGTCGGCGGGGCCCACGACGACCAGCCGGTCCACCCTCGCGGCCGTGAGGACGCCGATCGCGTCGAAACAGGCCGCGCGGGCGTCGTCCATCTCATGAGCGGCGCCCCCGGCGACTTCGGGCACCAGCAGCGGCGGGCAGGGGCATACGGCGGCGGCGACGAGCATGGCGCGCAGCTTAGACGAAGCGGCGGACGGCCGCGCCGGGCCGCTACTTGGCGGCCGAGTCCCACTCCAGCTCACACACCCGGAAGTGGTACGGATACGACCTGCCGAAGGCTCCGTCGCCGACGAGCAGCCATCCGTCCGCGGTGCGGTAGAGGCGCTTCCGCTTCGGTGACGTGGGATGCCGCGGGTTGTAGTAGCGGATGTGATGGCGCATCCGCTCCTCCGCCTCCTCCCGCGTCCCGTCCACCTCGTCCAGGACCTCGACCAGCCCGGGCACGTTCCCCCCGAGGTCCTTGTGCACAAGCAGTCCCCAGCGCGCCATCCCCGCCCCCTTGTCCGTCACATTCTTCGGATCCGCCGCGTCCCTCGCTTCCCGTCCGCCTCAGCGCGGCTCAGTGCGGCTCAGCAGACGCTGCAGCCCCCGGTCGCGGCCGGCTGCTCCGGCGGAGCGCCTACGGTCGGCAGACCGAGCAGGACGCCCGTCAGCCCGTCCTCGGGGGCAGCGGTGCGCGCCTCCCAGGCGTCACCGGCACGGGTGCGCCGCACCGAGTGCGCGGGCGCTTCCGCGAGCAGATGGTGCGGCGCGGCGTAACTGATCCCGACCGTGGCGACGTCTCCCGGGCGCACGGCCTGCTCGGGACGCCCGAAGTGCACCAGCCGGTTGTCCGGCGCCCGCCCGGAGAGGCGCCGCGTCGCGCCGTCCTTACGGCCCTCGCCCTCGGCGACCAGCACCTCCACGGTGCGGCCGACCTGCTTCTTGTTCTCCTCCCAGGAGATCTCCTCCTGCAGGGCCACCAGCCGCTCGTAACGCTCCTGGACGACCGCCTTGGGCAGCTGTCCGGGCATCTCGGCGGCCGGGGTGCCGGGCCGCTTGCTGTACTGGAAGGTGAACGCCTGCGCGAACCGTGCCTCACGCACCACGTGCAGGGTCTCCTGGAAGTCCTCCTCGGTCTCGCCGGGGAAGCCCACGATGATGTCGGTGGAGATCGCGGCGTCCGGCATCGCCGCGCGCACGCTCTCGATGATGCCCAGGAAGCGCTCCTGCCGGTAGGACCGGCGCATCGCCTTGAGCACCCGGGACGAGCCGGACTGCAGCGGCATGTGCAGCTGGGGCATCACGTTCGGCGTCTCGGCCATGGCCGCGATCACGTCGTCCGTGAAGTCGCGGGGGTGCGGCGAGGTGAAGCGGACCCGCTCCAGGCCCTCGATCCGGCCGCAGGCACGCAGCAGCTTGCCGAACGCCTGGCGGTCGCCGATGTCGCTGCCGTACGCGTTGACGTTCTGACCGAGCAGGGTGATCTCGCTGACGCCCTCCGCGACCAGCGCCTCCACCTCCGCGAGGATGTCCCCGGGACGGCGGTCCTTCTCCTTGCCGCGCAGCTGCGGCACGATGCAGAAGGTGCAGGTGTTGTTGCACCCGACGGAGACCGAGACCCAGGCCGCGTACGCGCTCTCGCGCCGCGTCGGCAGTGTGGAGGGGAATGCCTCCAGCGACTCGGCGATCTCGACCTGCGCCTCCTCCTGGACGCGGGCGCGCTCCAGCAGCACGGGCAGCTTGCCGACGTTGTGGGTGCCGAAGACGACATCGACCCAGGGCGCCTTCCGCACGATGGTGTCGCGGTCCTTCTGCGCCAGGCAGCCGCCCACGGCGATCTGCATGCCGGGGCGGGCCGCCTTGCGGGGGGCGAGCTGGCCCAGGTTGCCGTACAACCGGTTGTCGGCGTTCTCCCGCACCGCGCAGGTGTTGAACACGACGACGTCGGCTCCGTCGGCGCCCTCGGGCGCCCGGACATAGCCGGCGTCCTCCAGCAGGCCCGCCATCCGTTCGCTGTCGTGGACATTCATCTGGCAGCCGAACGTGCGGATCTCGTAGCTTCGGTGAAGGCTGTCCTGCGCGGTCATGGCACCAGGGTAGGCGGTGCCTGTGACAGTCCCCGACCCCGGCGTACGCCGCGGGCTCGGTGCGCGGAGCGCGACGCACGCCGCGCTGCCTTGTTCGCTCCCGTCGGCGCCCCTGCCGTCGGGCCGCGCACAGGGGTGCTGGCAGGATCGGGACATGGTCCGCCTCCCGGTACGCAACGGCACGGCCCTGCGCGGTGTGCCCGGAAGATGGCGGGCCGCGGGCGCCGTGGCCCTCGTGCTCGGAATGCTGCTGTGGTGGCTGCTGCCGGATGGCGGCACGGCGCCCTCCGGGAAGATCACGTTCGCCACCGGCGCGCCGACCGGGGTGTACGCGCGGTACGGCACGCTCCTCCAGCAGCGAATGGCCCGCGATGTGCCCAAGCTGCGGATGGAACTCGCCTCCAGCCAGGGTTCCGTGCAGAACATCGACATGGTGGTGGCCGGCCGTGCGGACTTCACCATCGCCCAGTCCGACGCCGTCGCGGCCTATCTGGACGCAGGGGGCGAGGACGCGGAGCGGCTGTCCGCGTGTGCTCGGCTGTACGACGACTACATGCAGCTGATCGTGCCCGCCGGATCCCCGGTGCGCAGCGCGAAGGACCTGGGCGGGCTGCGGGTCGGGCTGGGATCGGAGCGGTCCGGGGTGAGCCTGGTCGCCGGGCGGCTGCTGAAGGCAGCCGGACTGGACCGGGACAAGGACATCGAGGAGGTGCCTGCGGGCATCGACCGGCTGCCGGGAATGCTGGAGCGCGGCGAGCTGGACGCGTTCTTCTGGTCGGGCGGCCTGCCGACGACCGCGATCGAGCGGCTGGCCGAGAAGACCGGCATACGGTTGGTCCAGCTCGGCGACCTGATGCCGCGGCTGCACGCGATGGAGCCGGAGACCCGCTACTACCGCGCCGCCGTGATGCCCGCGGACGCGTACCCGAGTGTGCAGCAGGGCGAGCCGGTCAACACGGTGGCGGTGGCGAATCTGCTGGTCACCACGGACCGTACGGACCCGGAGGTGGCCGAGGCGCTCACCCGCTCGCTGATCAACAGCCGGGACCAGATCGGCAACGAGGTGCACGCGGCGCAGAAGGTCGATCTGCGCACGGCCATTTACACCGACCCGCTGCCGCTGCACCAGGGTGCCGAGCGCTACTACCGGGCGGTCAAGCCCTGACGCGGGTCGGCGGGCCGTCCGGGTGCCGGGGGCCGTCCAGTTGCTGCGGTCCGTCCGGGAGATCGCGCAGCGACCGGAGCGGTGAGAGCAGCACCGGCAACCAGACCAGCGCCAGGCATATCCCGCCGGCCCACAGCGCGGCGCGCACCGAGACGTATGCGCCGAGGAGCCCGGCCAGCCCCGAGCCCACCGCCAGCGCGCCGGTCAGCAGGAACCGGAAGGTGGCGTTCATCCGGCCGAGCAGTCCGTCCGGGGTCATGCGCTGCCGCAGGCTCACGGCGAGGACGTTGTCGACACCCACCTTGGCGGTGGTCAGCAACCAGCCTGCCCCCGCGGCCCACAGCCACCCTCCGGTGTCGAGCAGAGGCAGCAGCAGGCCCGCCGGGGCGACGACGAGGCCCACCACGCCCAGCGTGCGGCCGTAGCCGAACCGTCGGGCCAGCGGCCGGGCACAGCGCGAGCCGAGCAGGACACCGACTCCTCCGGCACTCCAGAACAGACCCAACGCCGTCGCGGAGAGGCCCAGTTCCCGGGTGAACAGCACCGGCAGCATGGTGTTGACCAGCTGCGCGCCCAGGTTGGTGAGTGCGCCCCCGAGCGCGAGGGCGCGCAGCCGCGGGCTGCCGAGCACGTGGGAGAGCCCCTCCCGGATCTGCGGCCACAGCCCCGGTCCGCCGCCCTCCACCGCCGAGCGGGGCGGTGGCGCCGGTTCGGGCTTCCGGATCCGGGCGAGGGACAGCGCGGAGACCAGGTAGCTGACGGCGTCGGCGGCGACCGCAGCGGGGGCCGAGACCAGCTGCACGAGAGAGCCACCGGCGCCGCGCCCCGCCACGCTGCCCGCGGCGTCGAGCCCGACCATGCCCGCGTTGGCGGCGACCAGCGCGTCCCGGTGCACCAGTTGCGGAAGGTGGCTGAGCGCCGCGACGTCGAAGAAGACGGTGGCGCAGCCGCTGAGCAGCACGACCACGTAGAGCTGGGTGAGAGTGAGCAGGTCGAGCGCCCAGCAGGCCGGTACGGACGCCAGCAGGGCCGCTCGCAGAAGATCGGCCAGGATCATCAGCCGGCGCCGCCGGAGCCGGTCCACCCAGGCGCCGGCGGGCAGGCCGATCAGCAGGAAGGCAACGGTGCTGAGCGTCGCCAGCATGCCGACCTCGCCGGGCCCGGCGTCCAGCACGAGCACCGCGACCAGCGGAAGGGCAACGTAGCCGATCTGGGTGCCCAGCTTGCTGACCGCCGCCGCGGCGAAGAGCCGGCGGAAGTCGGGGTCGCGCCAGGGCGACGGGGCGGGCGGGGCGGGCGTTACGGGCGGGGCCGAGGGGGCGGGTGGTGGGGTGGGAGGGTCCACAGACATGGCCGCGACAATGCCGACGCCATGCCCCTTCACCGAATGATTTAGCCTCAGCTGAATGCTGGAACTCGAGTTCACGGCCGCCGATCTGGCCCGCACGCGCTTCGCGCTCTCCCCGCTGTGGGAGGTGGTGGCGAGCGTGCGGGTGCTCAAGCGTCCCGCCGAGCATCCCCTCCTCCGGCCGTGGAGCGCTCTCGCCGGACCGGCGCTGGCGGCCTCGGGAGTGGACTGGGGGCTGTTGTCCGGGCTGGTGCCGGTCCCCACCCGGCTGATCCCCGGCTTCGTGTGCCCGCCGCCGTCGACCCCCGTGCCCGATCTCGGGGTGGAGCTGGCCACCCTGCGGGCGACACCGCCCGAGGCCGTGCGCGAGGGCGTCGACGCCCTCCCCGCACCGCGCACCGCCGAGATCGCCGCGCTGCGCGAGAACCCCGGGCGGGAACTCGGCAGGCTCGCCGACGGCATCGCGCACTACTGGGACGTGGCCCTCGCCCCGCACTGGCCGCGGATCCGCACTCTGCTGGAGTCCGATGTGCTGCACCGGGCCCGGCGGCTCGCCGAGGGCGGCACGCAACGTCTGTTCGACGACCTCGATCCACAGGTCAGCTGGGAGGAGGGCACGCTGCGGCTCGCACACCGGCACGTCTCGGGCGTCCGCGGCTTGGGCGGACGCGGCCTGCTGCTGGTGCCCTCGGCCTTCATCTGGCCGCGCATCTTCTCCGTCACCTCCCTCGCCGGCTCCGGAGGGCAGCCCGCGCTGCGCTACCCGCCGCGCGCCGTCGGCACGCTGTGGCAGCCGGCGCACACCACCCCTTCGGAGGCCCTTGCCCAGGTACTGGGCCGGTCGCGGGCGACGCTGCTGGCCGAGTTGGAGTCCCCGGAATGCACCACCGAGCTCGCGCGCCGCTCCGGCCTGTCCCCGGGCGGCGTCTCCCAGCATCTGAAGCTGCTGCACGCGGCGGGCCTGGTGTCCGCGCACCGTGCGGGGCACCGGGTGCTGTACGCCCGCACCGTACGGGGCGAGGCACTGCTCACCGGGTGACGCAGGCGGAGGCCGTACGCCTGCCGTACGCGCCCCGCGTACGGCCCTGCGCACCCGGGTAGATCTGCCCCGGCGGGCCCGCACGGGTGCGCCGGGCCCTACGTCAGCCGTGGGCACGGAGGGGGACGGCGGGCCGGCCACGGTGATACGGATGCCCGGGGATGCCCCACCGAAGGAGCCGCCGAAATGCACGACGACCGCAGCATTGTCGAAGCCCGACTGCGCCGCGTCCTGGACGAGCGGGTGCGGCCCGCCGTCTACAGCTCCCCGCTGCCACTGACCGTCCAGCGCTGGGACGCTCCCGGTGAGCCGGTGCCCGTCGGTGAGGGGATCGCCGCGCCGTACGGGCCCGCGGCGGCCGGGGAGGAGTGGGGCCCCGCGTGGGGGACCACCTGGTTCAGGGTCACCGGGCGGGTGCCGGAGCAGTGGGCAGGCCGGACCGTGGAGGCGGTTCTCGATCTGGGGTTCGAGCTCGACATGCCCGGCTTCCAGTGCGAGGGGCTGGTCCACCGGGCGGACGGCGGGGTGGTGAAGGCGCTCAACCCGCGCAACACGTGGGTGCCGGTCGGCCGTCCCGCCGCCGGGGGCGAGCCGGTGGAGCTGTACATCGAGGCGTCCGCCAACCCGGTGCTCAACCACCCGCAGACGCCAACCGCCGAGGGCGACCGGCTCACCTCGGGCAACCGCCCCCTGTACCGGCTGCGCCGGATGGACCTCGCCGTCTTCGAGACCGAGGTCTGGGAGCTGGTCCAGGACCTGGAGGTGACCGGCGGACTGATGCGTGAACTGCCGCTGGAGGACGCACGCCGCTGGGAGCTGCTGCGGGCGGTGGAACGGGCGCTGGACGCGGTCGATCTGACCGATGTGCCCGGTTCGGCCGCCGGCGCCCGCGCCCGCCTGTGCGGGGTGCTGTCCACCCCCGCGCGCCCCTCCGCGCACCGGATCAGCGCCGTGGGCCACGCCCATATCGACTCGGCCTGGCTGTGGCCGCTGCGCGAGACCGTACGGAAGGTCGCCCGTACCACCGCCAACATGGTCGGCCTCATGGACGACCACCCGGAGTTCGTCTTCGCCATGTCGCAGGCGCAGCAGTTCGCCTGGCTCAAGGAGCACCGGCCCGAGCTGTACGAGCGGGTGAAGCGGAAGGTTGCCGGCGGGCAGTTCGTGCCGGTGGGCGGTATGTGGGTGGAGTCGGACACCAACATGGTCGGTGGCGAGGCCATGGCCCGGCAGTTCCTGTACGGCAAGAAGTTCTTCCTGGAGGAGTTCGGCATCGACACCGGTGAGGTGTGGCTGCCGGACTCCTTCGGCTACACCGCCGCCATGCCGCAGATCGTCCAACTCGCGGGCGCCAACTGGTTCCTCACCCAGAAGATCTCCTGGAGCCAGACGAACAGGTTTCCGCACCACACCTTCTGGTGGGAGGGCATCGACGGCACCCGGGTCTTCACGCACTTCCCGCCCGTCGACACCTACAACGCGACGCTGAGCGGCCGGCAACTGGCCCACGCCGCCCGCAACTACCGGGAGAAGGGCGGCGGCTCCCGTTCCCTGGCGCCCTTCGGTCACGGAGACGGGGGCGGCGGGTCGACCCGCGAAATGCTGGCACGGGCGAAGCGGCTGCGGGACTTGGAGGGCTCGCCCCGCGTGACGGTGGAGAGGCCGGCCGCCTTCTTCGAGAAGGCGCACGCGGAGTACCCGGACGCGCCGGTGTGGGCGGGTGAGCTCTATCTGGAGCTGCACCGGGGCACGTACACCTCGCAGGCGAAGACCAAGCAGGGCAACCGGCACAGCGAGTCGCTGCTGCGGGAGGCGGAGCTGTGGGCGGCCACCGCGACGCTGCGCCGGGCGGATCAGCCCGCCCCGTACGCCTATCCGTACGAGCGGCTGGAGCGGCTCTGGAAGACGGTGCTGCTGCACCAGTTCCACGACATCCTGCCCGGCTCCTCGATCGCCTGGGTGCACCGCGAGGCGCGGGAGACGTACGCCCGGGTGCGCGAGGAGCTGGAGGAGGTCATCGGCTCCGCTCAGCGCGCGCTGGCGGGCGGAAGTGCCGAAGGCGGCGGCGTGGACATGGTGTTCAACGGCGCACCGCACGCCCGCGGCGGTGTTCCCGCGCACGGTGCCGGCCCCCGGACCCGTACGGGCGATCCCGTCAGCGTGGCGGAGCGGGAGGGCGGCGGCTGGGTGCTGGACAACGGTCTGCTGCGGGTGGGGATCGACGCGCGGGGTCTCGTGCTGTCCGCCTACGACATCGGCGGCGGGCGCGAGGCCATCGCGCCGGAGCAGGCCGCCAACCTTCTCCAGGTGCACCCGGACTTCCCGAACATGTGGGACGCCTGGGACATCGACGCCTTCTACCGCCGCAGCGTGACCGACCTGACCAGCACCGACGAGGTGACGCTCACCGAGCGGGCCGAGAACGCCGCCACGGTGCGGGCGACCCGCAGCTTCGGCAGGTCGACCGTCGTGCAGTCGCTGACACTGCGGGCGGGCGCACAGGCGCTGGACATCGTCACCGAGGTGGACTGGCGGGAGTCGGAGAAGCTCCTCAAGGCGGCTTTTCCGCTGGATGTGAAGGCGGAACGGTCGGCGGCCGAAACGCAGTTCGGGCACGTGTTCCGGCCCACGCACACCAACACCTCGTGGGACGCGGCGAAGTTCGAGATCTGCGCGCATCGCTGGATCCATGCCGAGGAGCCCGGCTGGGGCGTGGCCGTCGTCAACGACTCGACCTACGGGCACGACGTCACCCGCGACATCCGCGAGGACGGCGGCCAGACCACCACGATCCGGCTCTCCCTGCTGCGCGCCCCGCGCTACCCGGACCCGGAGACCGACCAGGGGCGCCACCGGCTGCGCTACGCGCTGGTGCCCGGTGCCACGGTGGGCGACGCGGTGCGGGAGGGCCACTGGATCAATCTGCCGGAGCGTACGGTGCGGGGCGGCGGCGCGCCGGTCGCGCCGCTGGTCTCGGTCAGCGGGGACCAGGTGGTGGTGGAGGCGGTCAAGCTGGCGGAGGACCGGAGCGGCGATGTGGTCGTACGCCTCTACGAGTCGCACGGCGGCCGGGCCCGTACGACGGTGACGGCGGGATTCCCGCTGGAGTCGGCGGCCGTGACGGACCTGCTGGAGCGTCCGCTGACGGAAGCCGGGACGGCACCCAAGTCCGCCGTGGTGCACGGCCCCTCTGCGGACGGCGCGCTGGAGATCCTGCTCCGCCCCTTCCAGATCCTCACCCTTCGGCTCACCCCCGCGGGCATCCGTACGGAGGCGGATCGGCACCCGGCCGGCTGAGCGGGCCGACTGAGTAGGTGTACTCATGCCGTCGCCGGTGTGCGGCGGCGATGCTGCCCGCATGACGCTTCAGAGTCGAACACAGGTACAGGCGATCCATTCCGGGTTCGCACCGGCACGGGCCGGGATCACCTCCGTCGGCACCCGGCTGCCCGGACAGTCGCATACCTCCGGCGAGCTGTGCCGGCGCATCGCCGGCAACACCGGCCTGCCGCTCCCCCACGACATCCTGGAGAGGGCGACCGGCATCCGTACCCGCAGGATCGCCGCCGACAGCGAGTACGCCTCCACACTCGCGGCGGACGCCGCCCGCGAGGCGCTGGCCACCGCCGGACTCGACGTTCTCGACATCGACCTGCTGCTGTTCGCCTCGGCCACCCGCGATGTCGCGGAACCGGCGACGGCGCACATCGTGCAGGAGGCACTGGGCTCCCGCGCACACTGCCTGGACGTCACCAACGCCTGCAACAGCTTCGTCAACGGCATCGACCTGGCGCGGGCGATGATCCTGGCGGGCCGGACCCGCCGCGCCCTCGTGGTGACCGGTGAGACCCCGTCACGGGCGACGAACCTCATGCCGGACGGCATCCGGCAGTTCCGGGAGGGATTCGCGGGCTACACCTTCGGCGACGCCGGCGCGGCGGTCGTCGTCGAAGCCGTCGGACGCGGCGGCATCCTCGACATCGACACCGAGACCCAGTCGGAGCACTGGCGGGTGGGCGGCATCTCCGGCGGCGGCTCGCGGAATCCACGCGGCGACGAGCACACCTACTTCCACGGCGACGGACACGAACTGCGCGCCGTCTTCGAGAAGGTCGGCACCGCGATACTCGACCGCGTCCGGCACCGGACGGGGCTGGAATGGGCCGACTTCACCCACGTACTCGTCCACCAGGTGACGGTGCCCTACCTGGAGCGCTTCGCCGAGGTCACCGGGGTACCCAGGGACAAACTGGTGCTCACCGTCGACGAGCTGGGCAATGTCGCGAGCGCGTCGCTGGGGATACAGCTGCACCGCGTGCGGCCGGAGCTGGAGCCGGGCGACCGGCTGCTGTTCGTCGGGCTCGGCGGAGGCGTCAGCATGATGACGATGGTCTGGGAGCAGTCGTGAACCAGCTGTGGGTCGTCATACCCGCCTACCAGGAAGCGGACCGGATCGGCGCCACCCTGGACGCCCTCGCCGCGCAGCAGGACCTCGACTTCACCCTCCTCGTCGTCGACAACGCCTCCACGGACGGCACCGCCGCGGTGGTACGCGCCTTCGCGGCCCGCGCCCCGTTCCCCGTACGGGTGCTGACGGAAGACGACAAGGGCGTGGGCTGCGCCGTCGACTCCGGGTTCCGCTGCGCGATCGGGCACGGTGCCACGCTCCTCGCCCGTACCGACGCGGACTGCCTGCCCCGGCCCGGGTGGACGGCTGCCGCCAGAGCAACGCTGGAGGCGGGCGCGGACATGGTGTGCGGGCACCTCGAAGCCCGCCACGACGAGCACGGGCCACTGGGCCGCGCCGGGTTCCGCGCCCTGGTGCGCGCCGCGGGCGCCTTCGGCCGTATCCGCCCCGCGCACCGGCGGCGGCACGGCTACCTGGCGCCCTACCGGATGCACGCGGGCAACAACATGGCGATCAGCGCCCCCGTCTATCTCGCGGCCGGCGGCATGCCCCGGCGCCCCTCCCCCACCGACCGGGCCTTCCTCAACCGGGTGCGACGGCACACCGCCGCCATCGCCCGGTGCCGCGACATGGTGGTGGAGAACTCCACCCGGCGGCTGCGTACGTACGGCCTGGTCCGGACCGCCCGCTGGTATCTCGACAAGGGCAGCGGCCGACTCGTGGAGGACCCTCGCTGATGCTCAACCGACTCCCTCACACGCTGCGCGCGAACGCCCACCGGCCCGCCGTGCTGACCACCCGCCGCGACGGGACCGTACGGGTGGCCGCCACCTGCGGCGAACTCGCCGCCCTCGCCGACACGTACGCCGCCGCGCTGCACCATCGCGGCCTCGCCGCCGGGGACACCGTCGGGCTCGCGGTACGGCCTGGCCCCCGCGCGCTGGCGGTGCTGCTCGCGGTGCACCGGCTGGGGCTGTGCGCCGCGGTGCTCGACCCGGCGGCGGGCCCCGACGTACTGCGCGCCCGGCTGGCGCTGGCCCGCCCAGCGCTGGTGCTGGCCGACGCGACAGCGCAGGCCGTGGCGGGCTGGGCGCGACCGCTGGCGCGGCGGGCCCGGCTCGCACTGCCCGAACTGGCCGGGCTGGGGCCGGTGGCGACACTGGGACGGCGACTGCCCGGCTGTGCCCCCGCCCTGGCCGCGGGCCCCACCGGCGCGCCGCTGCCCGCCGGGCCGGAGGCGGACGGTGACGCCGTCATCGTCTTCACCTCCGGCACCACCGCGAAGCCGCGCGCCGTGGTGCACTCCCGCTCCTCGCTCGCCGCCGGGATGGACGCCGTCTCGGATCTTGTCCGGCCACGTGCCGGCACCCCCGTCCTCGGGGGCACCTTCTTCGTACTGGTGCCCTCCCTCGCGGCCGGGGCGCCGGTGGCACTCCCGGCCCGTACGCCGCGGACCCTAGCCCGGCAACTGCGTCGGCTCGCCCCGCAGGCCACCTATCTGACACCGCCGCAACTGCGCGGCGCGCTGGCGGAGTCGGCACGCTTCACCGGACGGGTGTGGACCGGCTCCGCGCCCGCGAGCACCGGGCTGCTGACACGGGTGCGGGAGGCGGGCGCGGCGGAGGCGTGGGGGGTGTACGCGCTGACCGAGCTGTTCCCGGCGGCAGCGGTGGAGCAGGCGGAGAAGGCCGCGTACGAGGGGGCCGGCGATCTGGTGGGCACGCCCCTGCCCGGCGTGACGGCGCAGACGGACGGCGCAGACGTGGGCGGTGGCGGTGGCAGTGGCAGTGGCGGCGAACTGCTGCTGTCCGGGCCCGCCGCCCGGCACCGCTATCTCGGTGAGGAGCCCGACCCCTGGATACGCACGGGCGACCGCGGCCGTCTCGACGGCGGGCGGATCGTCCTGGCGGGACGGTGCAAGGACATGGTGCTGCGTGGGGCCGAGAACATCTATCCGGGCCTGTACGAGCCCTCCCTGGAGGTCCCCGGGGTCGAACTGGCGCTGCTGGTCGGGGTGGCGGACGCGGACGGCGACGAGCGCCTCGTCGCCGTCGTGCAGCCTCGGGCGGGCAGCGGCCCGAAGGCGGTTCGGGCGGCCCTGGCCGGTCCGCTGGGCCGGATGGGCGACGCCCGGCCGGACGTGGTGCTGCTGGGCGAAATACCGCTGGCGGGGCGGTCGCGCAAGCCCGACCGGGCCGCCGCCTGCCGCTGGGCCGCCGCCCGGCTCTCGACGGGAGGGAAGAGATGAGTGAGGCGCGGCAGGCGGAGACCGGCGTCGTGGTGCCCGCGTACAACGAACAGTCGCTGATCGGTGGCACGCTCGCCGCGCTCGCCGCACAGACCGACACCCGCTTCACCCTGGTCGTGGTGGAGAACGCGTGCACCGACGGGACCGCCGCCACGGTGCGCGCCTTCGCCCGCACCGCACCGTTCCCCGTACACCTGGTCAGCGAACCGGAACGGGGCGCCGGGACCGCCGCCGACACCGGTTTCCGGCACGCCATCGCCCTCGGCGCGGAGCGCCTCCTGCGCACCGACGCCGACTGCCTGCCCGCGCCGGACTGGGTGGCCACCGGCAAGGCCGAACTGGCCGCCGGCGCCGAGATGGTCTGCGGGCGCAGCGTGCCCCGCCGCGACGAGCGACCCACCCGGGCCGAGCGGCTGCTGCCGGTGGTGACGCGGCTGACCGCGGTGTACGGGCGCTTCCGCAGGGCGCACCGGGATGCGCGCTACCGCACCCCCTACGTGCTCTGTCACGGCCACAACCTCGCTCTGACAAGTGCGCTCTATGTCCGCTGCGGGGGCGCGCCCAGGGTGCCGCTGCGGGCGGGCTCCGAGGACGTCACGCTGCTCAACAGGGCGCGGGAGCACAGCGACCGGATCGTGCGCGCCGAGCATCTACTGGTGCACCACAGCCTGCGCCGAGTGCGCGCGTGGGGTGCCCGCCGCACCCTGCTGTGGCACTGGGACCGGCGGTACCTGCCCCGGCACGACGACGAAGCGCACGTCCGGTGAGCCGCGCCCGGCGTCGTGACCGGCGCGTGTATCTGCGCAGCCATCCCGTGCTGTTCGCTCTGCTCGCCGCCACCCGGCGCATCCCGGTGCTGCGCGTCGGCCGCACCGTGCTGGTGCACGGCACCGACGCGTACCGGGAGGCGCTGACCCGGCTCCCGCTGGACCGTACGGCGCCGGGGACCACGGGCGGGGCCGCCCGGCGGATCTCCTCCGGGGGCGAGCTGCTGTTCGACCAGGAGGGCGGTGCGCACCGCGCCGCTCGCCGGGCACTCGCCGAAAGCCTGGGGGCGGCCGGGGTGGAACGGCTGCGTCCGGTGTGGCGCGCCGTCCTCGCGCGGCGGCTGGCACCGCTCGCGCGGGGGGAGCACGTCGATCTCAGCACGCTCACGCGGGAACTGGCGGGCGCCACCACCTGTGCTCTGCTGCGCTGTCCGGCCGATCCGCTGGAGTTGGCGGAGGCGGCAGCGCAGGCCGCGGCGGCCGCCGTACGCGACCATCTGCCCGTACCCCTGCCTGGCGGACGCCGCCGGGCGGCGGCCGCGGGTGCGGCCGCCGCCCGGCTGGAAGCCCTGGTACGGGGCGGGCCGGACACGGCACAGCGCGCCATGCTCGCCGCGGCGGCCGTCAACACCACCGTCGCCGCGCTGCCCAGGGCAGCCGCCCTGTGCGCCGACGACGGGCTGTGGACTCAGGCCTCCTCGGGGCGGACGCGCCCGGCACTCGTGACCGAGCTGCTGCGGGTCACCGCCGCCTCGCCGCTGCTGCCCCGTACGGCGGCGTCCGACGGTGCGGTGGGCGGTTACCCGGTACGCGCGGGAGACCGTCTGCTGCTGGTCGCCCGTCATGCCGCCGAGGCACACCGCCGGGCCCCGGACGCGGGATGCCCGGCGGGGGCCGCCACCGCACAGCTCGTGTTCGGTGCGGGGTCGCACGCCTGTCCGGGCGCCCCGCTGGCCAGAGCGCAGCTGGACGACACCCTCGCGGCGCTGGCACCGCACCGGCCGGTGGTGGTGCGCGCCCGCGCGGACGGCGCCGCCGCGCTGCCCGGCTGGCGGACGCTCGTCGTCCGTGCCGGGACGTCCGCAGACGGCGCAGCGGGCGCGGCGTGGTGAGCGCAGAGGGGAGCGGGCCGGTGAGTGGGCCGGTGAGCGGGCCGGTGAGCGGGCTGGGCGGGGCACCGGCGGACGCCTCGTTCGTGCCGCCCGACCTGGCAGGGGTGCGGATCGCGGTGACCGGGGCGAGCGGCTTCTGCGGCACCCACATCGCCGTCGCCGCTGCCGCCGCCGGGGCCGAGGTGGTGTGCCTGGGACGGCGTCCGGGACCGGTCGGGCGGCAGCTGCGCTGGGACGCGGCCCGTACGGTGCCCGCACTCGGTGCGGCTGATCTGGTGGTGCACTGCGCGGCGGCCGTGGGCGACCCGGTGGGCGCCGCGGCGGAGGCCGCGATGCGGGCAGTCAACGTCGACGGCACCGCCCGGCTGCTGGAGGCCGCTGGGGGACGGCCTCTCGTATGGATCAGCAGCGCCAGCGTGTACGACCCCCGCGTGGACCGCCGTACGGTGCGCGAGGGGCATCCGGTTGCCGGTCAGCTGAACGCGTACGGCCGCACGAAGGCGGCGGGCGAGCGTCTCGCCCTGGCGGCCGGTGCGGTGGTGCTCCGGCCCCGCGCCGTGTACGGGCCGGGCGACCCGCATCTCGTCCCCCGGCTCCTCGCCCGGGTCCGGGCCGGTGCGCTGCTGCTGCCGGGCCCGGACGTGGAACTGAGCCTCACCGCCGTGGAGAACCTCACGGACGCCGCGCTGGCCGCCGGCGGCTGGCCCGCGGGGGCGTACAACATCGCGGACGGTAGCCCGTACCGGCGGGACAGCGCCGTGCGCGCCGTCCTGCGCGCCCATGGCAGCCGAGCCCGTGTGGGGCATCTGCCGCGCCCGTTCGCCATGGCGGCGGCCCGGGCGGCGGAGGCGTACGCACGGCGCGGCGCTTGGGGCGGCGGAAGGGGTGAGCCCGCCCTCAGCCGCTACGCCGTGGACCAGCTGGCTCATCCCGTGGTCCTGGACGTGTCGAAGGCGCGGGCCCGGGGCTGGGTGCCGCGCCGGACGCTGGCGGCCCATCTGGCCACGCTGGCGGGCGGGGCGGCATCGGAGGGGGCACAGACGGCACGGGACGCACATCACTGACGGGGCGCACCACGACAGCGCACGACAGAACACGCGATGCCCGGCTACCGCGTCCCGTCCGTCGCCGGTGCCACCGGTTCGCCGCGCGGCAGCGTCAGCGTGGCCCGTAGCCCGTGCGGCTCGTTCGGGGCGAAGGCGACAGCCGCCCCGCCTGCGGCCAGCAGGGCCCGGGTGATCGACAGGCCGAGCCCCGACCCGGACACGTTCTGATGACGGCTGCTACGCCAGAAGCGGTCGCCGACACGGGACAGTTCGTCCTCGGTCAGGCCCGGGCCCCCGTCGGCCACCTCGACCGTCACCCGTTCGCCCGCAGCAGCCACGGTGACGGTGACTGCTTCACCCGAAGGTGTGAACTTGACTGCGTTGTCGACGACCGCGTCCAGTGCACTGGAGAGTGCAATCGGGTCGGCCCAGCCAGTCACGGCCGTCGGCCCGGCGCATCCCAGCGCCACTCCCTCCCGCTCGGCGACCGGGCCCCAGGCCGCGACCCGCTCGGCCGCCAGCGCCGCGACATCCGTGAGCCGCAGATCGGCCGCGCTGTGCTCCGCCAGTGCGAGATCCAGCAGATCGTCGAGCACCTGGGCGAGCCGCTTGCCCTCCGCCCGTACGGAGGCGACCTCCGTGTTGCCCTCCGGAAGTTCGAGCCCGAGCAGCTCTATCCGCAGCAGCAGCGCGGAGAGCGGGTTGCGCAGCTGGTGGGAGGCGTCGGCGACGAAGGCCCGCTGCTGTTCCAGTACTTCCTGGACGTTGTCGGCCATCTCATTGAACGAGTGTGCGAGCCGCTGGAGCTCCGGCGGCCCTCCTGACGCCGCGACCCGGGACTTGAGCTGGCCGGTGGCGATCTCGTGGGTGGCCCGGTCCAGGACACGTACCGGCCGCAGCACCCAGCGGGTCAACAGCAGCGCCGCCGCGACCGCGAGGAGCATGGCGGCCGCCTCGCCCGCGGCAAGCGGCAGCCAGCCCTGCAGGATCCGGGAGCGCAGTGCGCCGGTGGGCGAGTCGGTGAAGACGACGGCCGCCACATCGCCGTCCCGGATCACCGGCGAGGCGACGACGATCCGCCCCTGCTGCCACGGCCACACCTGCTCCGGATCATGGCTGCGCCGTCCGGCCAGCGCCTCCTGGAACGTCTTCTCGCCCGCCTCCGAGGGCGGCACCCGCCAGCCGCCGGGGGCGACGGCCATCGCCTGCCCGTCGCGGTAGAAGACCCCGGCACGGATCCCGTACAGGTCGTGGTAGCGCTGCAGCTCCCGGCGCAGCGTGCTGAGGCGTTCGCCGGGTTCGTTGCGTGCCGTCACGAACTGGGCGAGCGAGGCGAAGCGCGCCGTGTCGTCGATCCGGTCCACCACGAGGCGTTGCTGTTCGGCGGCGGCGAGGCTGGCGGCGAGCGGGAATCCGAGCGCGAGCAGGACCCCGGCGAACAGCAGGATCAGCAGCGGAAGAAGACGGGAGCGCATGTCGGTGGATCCGTGCCGCGGCTACGCGGCCGGCGCGACGAGGCGGTAGCCGACGCCGCGTACGGTCTCGATGAGCGCGGTCAGCCCGAGCTTGGAGCGGAGCGAGGCCACGTGCACCTCGAGAGTGCGGCCGGTGCCCTCCCAGCTCGTGCGCCAGACCTCGCTGATGATCTGTTCCCGCCGGAAGACGACGCCCGGCCGCTGCGCGAGCAGGGCGAGCAGGTCGAACTCCTTGCGGGTCAGCGCGACGGCCCGGCCGTCCACCGACACCTGGCGGGTGGACAGCTCGATGGCGAGGGTGCCCAGCCGCAGGTCGCCCACCGTCCCCTGCCCGGTCCGCTGCCCCGTCCGCCGGCCGCCCTCCTCCGCCGGGTGCTCCTCGGCGCCGCTGCGCCGGCTCACCGCATGGATGCGGGCGAGCAGCTCCCCGGTGTCGTACGGCTTGACAACGTAGTCGTCGGCGCCCAGGTGGAGCCCGTGAATCCGCGACCGCACGTCTGCTCGCGCCGTCACCATGATGACCGGAATCGCGCTCATCCTGCGGATGCGCCCGCAGATCTCGAAACCGTCCTGGCCCGGCAGCCCCAGATCGAGCAGCACCACGCCGAACGGCGGTCGGCCGTCCCCCGGCAGCAGCCGCTGCAGCGCGGTCTCGCCGTCGGGGGCGTGCACGACGGCGAAGCCGTGACGGGCGAGTACCGCCGAGAGCGCCGCGGCAACCCGTTCGTCATCCTCGACCAGCAGCAGCCTCATGCGGAGCCCTCCCTTCCAGCCTTCCGGATCCGCTCTGAGCTGTGTACGGTCCAGTTCCTGCGTACGTTTCGACTTCCCGATCACACGGGCCGGCCCGTGTGGACGGGCCGACTCTGCATCCACGCGGATCGGCGCAGGCCGAGTCAAGGCCTCGTGGTCACCGACCGGTTTCCGTTATGCAGCCGGTACGCCTCCGACATGCCACCCTGAGTCCACTTCACCGAGTGTGCCGGGCCGCGACCGGATCGTTATGCTCAATTTCCCCTCAGATGTAATGACGCTGGTGGCGACGGCTCACTAAGGTCCTCGCAACCGACGAGGACGGAGCTACAGGCCGATGAGCAAAGTATCGGTGACCAAGGACGCCGGACCGCCGGAATCGGCACCGAGCGGCCTGGTCGTCCTGGACAACGTCAACAAGCACTTCGGCGCGCTGCATGTGCTTCAGGACATCGACCTGACCATCGCGCGCGGAGAGGTTGTCGTCGTGATCGGACCTTCCGGGTCCGGTAAGTCCACGCTGTGCCGCACGATCAACCGGCTGGAGCCGATCGACTCCGGATACATCGCCATCGACGGCAAGCCCCTGCCCGCGGAGGGCAGGGAGCTGGCCGAGCTGCGCGCCGATGTCGGCATGGTGTTCCAGGCCTTCAATCTCTTCGCGCACAAGACGGTGCTGGAGAACGTGACGCTGGGCCAGCTGAAGGTCCGCAAGACCGAGAAGCAGGAGGCGATCGCGAACGCGCGCAAACTGCTCGACCGTGTCGGTGTCGCCAACCAGGCTGACAAGTATCCGGCGCAGCTCTCGGGCGGCCAGCAGCAGCGGGTGGCGATCGCCCGCGCACTGGCCATGGACCCCAAGGTAATGCTGTTCGACGAGCCGACCTCGGCGCTCGACCCCGAGATGATCAACGAGGTCCTCGAGGTGATGCAGCAGCTGGCACGGGACGGCATGACGATGGTCGTCGTCACCCACGAGATGGGGTTCGCCCGCTCGGCCGCTAACCGGGTGGTCTTCATGGCAGACGGCCGCATTGCCGAAGAAGCTACCCCTGATCAGTTCTTCAGCAATCCCCGCAGCGACCGTGCGAAGGACTTCCTGTCGAAGATCCTGCACCACTGAGCCCGGTTCAACGGACCACGTACCACGTACCACATCGATCGTAGGGATGCGCATCATGAACCTCCGCAAGGCCAGCATGTCGGCAGCCGCCGCTCTCGCCCTCGCTCTCACCGCCACCGCCTGTGGTGGTGACAGCGACAGCGGCAGTGACGGCGACAGTCTCACCATCGGCATCAAGTTCGACCAGCCGGGACTGGGCCTGAAGACCCCCGACGGCAAGTACGAGGGCTTCGACGTCGATGTCGCCACCTACATCGCCAAGGAAATGGGCGTGAAGGCGGGAGACATCACCTGGAAGGAAGCTCCCAGCGCCGACCGCGAGAACCTGATCTCCAACGGGGACGTCGACTTCATCGCGGCCACCTACTCCATCACGCCGGAGCGCAAGGAGAAGGTCAGCTTCGCCGGTCCGTACCTGATGGCGCACCAGGACCTGCTCGTCCGCAAGGACGACGACAGCGTCGGCAGCGAGAAGGCACTCCGCGACAGCAAGCTGAAGCTGTGTTCGGTCACCGGCTCCACCTCGGCGCAGAACGTCAAGAAGGACGTCGCCCCGAAGGCGGACCTGCTGGAGTACGGCGGCTACTCAGAGTGCCTCACCGGCCTGGAGAACAAGGCCGTTGACGCCCTGACCACCGACGACTCCATTCTGGCCGGCTATGCCGCGCAGAAGGCCCATCAGGGCAAGTTCAAGCTCGCCGGTCTCAGCCTGAGCGACGAGCCCTACGGCGTCGGCATCAAGAAGGGCGACACCAAGCTCCAGAAGCAGATCAACGACGCCATCACCAAGATGGTCGACGACGGCTCCTGGAAGAAGGCGGCCGACAAGCACTTCGGGCCCGCCAACTACGAGTACGACGACGCTCCGAAGATCACCGAGACCAGCTGACGGCTGCCGACCGCAGATGGCAGGGTGGTGCGCCGCCTGAATCAGGCGGCGCGCCACGCCATCCGACGAAGCGAGAGCGCGGGAGAGCGTGTTCGACTTTCTTGATCAGTACGACTTGTGGGACGCCTTCTGGGTGACGATCAAGCTCACCATCTATTCCGGAATTGGTTCTTTGATCTGGGGCACGGTCCTGGCCGCCATGCGGGTCAGTCCGGTTCCGGTGATGCGTGCCTTCGGCACCACCTACATCAACACCGTGCGGAACACCCCACTGACGGTCATCATGGTGGCCACTTCACTGGGGCTCTTCCAGACCATGCAGATCGAGCTGGGCGGCGGAGACTCGTCGGAGACCGGCTTCAGACTGGCGGTCCTGGCCCTGATCGCCTATCACGCGTGCTTCGTCTGCGAGTCGCTGCGCTCGGGGATCAACACGGTGCCGGTCGGACAGGCCGAGGCGGCGCGGGCGCTGGGGCTGAGCTTCTTCCAGGTACTCACCCTGATCGTCCTGCCGCAGGCGTTCCGTTCGGTGGTCGCGCCACTGGCGAACGTGCTGATCGCGCTGACCAAGAACACCACCGTGGCGGCTGCCATCGGGGTGACCGAGGCGGCGGCACTGATGTCGACCATGGTCGAGAATGAGAGCGACGTCATCCTCCTCGTCTTCGCGGTGTTCGCCTTCGGCTTCATCTGCCTCACCCTCCCGGTCGGGCTGCTGCTCGGCTGGGTGAGCAAGCGCGTGGCGGTGAAGCGATGAGCGACCTCTCTGTTCTCTACGACGCGCCAGGACCACGTGCGAGGGCCCGCAACTGGCTCTACACCGTCCTCTTCTTCGCCCTCCTCGCGCTCGTCCTGTGGTGGGTGCTGTCCGCCATGGCGGACAAGGACCAGCTGACCGCGGACAAGTGGCGTCCGTTCGTCGACGACTCCCGGGTGTGGACGACCTATCTGCTTCCCGGACTGCTCGAAACGCTGAAGGCCGCGGCGCTGTCCATCGGCATAGCGCTGCCGCTGGGTGCGGTGCTCGGTATCGGGCGCCTCTCCGAGCACCGCTGGGTGCGGATACCGGCCGGTGTGGTCGTGGAGTTCTTCCGCTCCATCCCGGTACTGCTGATGATGGTCTTCGCCAATCAGATATACGCGCAGAGCACCGACATCGAACCCGAGATCCGTCCGCTGTACGCCGTGGTGACCGGGCTCGTGCTCTACAACGCCTCCGTCATCGCGGAGATCGTCCGCTCCGGCATCCTGTCGCTGCCGCTGGGCCAGTCCGACGCGGCCAAGGCCATCGGTATGCGCAAGTGGCAGGTCATGTGCTTCGTGCTGCTGCCGCAGGCGGTCACGGCGATGCTGCCGGCTCTGGTGAGCCAGCTGGTGGTGATCGTGAAGGACACCGCGCTGGGCGGGGCGATGCTCGGCTTCGGTGAACTCCTCAACCAGCACCGGGAGATCACCGCGAACTACGGGGCGAACACCATCGCCACCTTCACGGTGATCGCAGTGATCTTCATCCTGCTGAACCTGCTCCTCACCACGTTCGCCAGCTGGCTGGAGGGCTATATCCGGCGCGGCAAGAAGACGACCGGAGCGGTCGTCCACACCGGGGCCACCGACGACATGGGGTTCGACGAGCCGCTCGGCAAGCACTGAGCGGCACGCGTAGCACGCTGCCCGTCCCCCCGTCGCTTGACGGGGGGACGGGCAGTGGGTTGCATACGATCTGTGATCGTGTACCAGGTTCCCTCCACACCAACTCCCAGCTCTCGTACGAACCATGAGAACTGCGAGGTCCCCCTGCCGTGGACCCGGTGATCATCGTCGGTGCGGGTCCCGTCGGCCTGGCACTGGCACTGGGGCTGGCACGCCACTTGGTCCCCTCCGTCGTGCTGGACTCCGGAGACGGCGCGGTCGTGCCGCGGGCGGCGCGCACCTGTGTACTGCGCCCCGAAACGGCGGCGCTGCTGCCGCCGATGGAAGGCGCGCGGTGGCACGGCTGGCGCACGCAGCGGCGGCACCAACTGCTCCAGCGGGTGGAGCTGGACGACGAGACCTCGCCGTTCCATGTCACGCAGCACGAGCTGGCCCGCGGGCTGCGCGCCGCGCTGGCCGACGAGAAGCTCGTACGCCTCATCCCCCACAGCCACCTGGACGAACTGGAGCAGGACCCAGGCGGCGTCAGCGCGCACACACGCGGCACCAAGGGCACCTGGTGGCGGGGCAGCTATCTGGTGGGCTGCGACGGCGCGCGGTCGACGGTGCGCAAACTGCTCAAGATCCGCTTCGCCGGGCGCACCGCGGTGGAACGGCACGCCGTCGCCACCCTGCGCACCCGGCTGCCGTGGCCTGATGACGCCCTGCTGCACCGCGATCCGGGCGGGCGGGGAGCGGGAGAGGTGACGGCACGTCCACTGCCGCACGGGGCCTGGCGGCTGGACTGGCTGCTGCCTCCGCGCGGCGAGCAGGTCACGCCCGAGCAACTGCGCGAACGCGTGCACGCCACGCTGAAGGGCTGGTACCAGGCCGGCGGCGACGGCTCCGCGCCGCCCTCGTACGAAATCCTCGACACCGGAGTGCACCTCACCCATCAGCGGCTCGCGCGGCACTGGCGGCGGGGGCGCGCCTTCCTGGCGGGCGACGCCGCTCATCTGGTCGGCGCGCTGGGGCTCCAGTCGGCCGACGAAGGGCTGCAGGACGCGGCCAACCTCGCCTGGAAGCTGTCGCTCGCCTGGCATCACGGTCACGAGACCGCCGCCGGGACGCTGCTGGACAGTTACGAGGCGGAACGGCGCACGGCGCTCGGCACGCGGCTGCGCGCCGTCGACCAGGCGATGCCGCTGGTGCGGCGTGGCGGCGGGGTGCGCTCGCTGCTGCCGGGCGGCGGGGCGCGGGCCCCGCTGGTGCTGCTGACGGACGGGCACCTGGGCCGGGGGCTGTTGGGAGCACCGCCCGCGTATGTGCGCTCGCCACTGGCACCGGCACGCGGCGAAGTGGTGACGGCGCCGGTCGGTACGGCTCCCGGAGCTGCCGTGCATGACGTGGCCGTGATCGCGCTGGACGGGGCCCGCTGCCGGCTGCGTGAGCGACTGGGCGGGATCGGCGGTGAACTCCTGGTGCTGCTGATCGCGCCCGGCACAGGGGTCTGGGACAGCCGCCACTGGCTGTCGGCCGGGCTCATGCCGACACTCGCGGCAGCCGTGGAGACGCTGCCGCTCCGCACCGAGTTGCTGGTCGCCGAGGGCTACCCCGGAGCGGCCGCCCATACCGTGCTGGTGATCCGGCCGGACGGCCGTCTGGTGGCTTCCCTGCCCGGTCTCCGGCCCAAGGAGCTGCGGCTGTGCGCGGAGAGCGTGCTCGGCAGAGGGGTACGGCAGCAGGGCCAGGACCCACCCAGCCGGTCCGCCCGCCAGACGCCCCGGAGCTGACGCGGGCCAGGGCCTGTCCGGTGGATCTTCTCGGGCCCCGTGACGCCCGGCATGATCCAAACGACAGGGCCTGAGGGCTGTCCCGTAGTCCCTGGTGGATCAGCGCGCGGCGTCAGATGCGGTGCTTCGCAAGGCGGAGGGGCGTCCTCTTACGGGACAGCCCTTAGTCGTCGGGCAGATGGTGCTCCAGCAGTTCCGGATCCTCGCCTTCCTCCGCCAGCGCCTGCCGGACCACCCGCAGGGCGAGCCCCTCGGCATACCCCTTGCGGGCCAGCATTCCGGCCAGCCGCCGGATCCGCTTGTCCCGGTCGAGCCCCCTGGTCGTGCGCAGCTTGCGCTCCACCAGGGCGCGGGCAGTCTCCGCTTCCTGCTCGGCGTCGAGCTGCCCGACCGCATTGTCGATGATGGAGGGCTCCACGCCTTTGGTGCGCAGCTCGCGGGCGAGCGCGCGACGGGCGAGGCCCCGGCTGTGGTGCCGGGACTCCACCCAGGCTCCGGCGAAGGCGACGTCGTCAATCAGCCCGACGTCCTGGAAACGGGCCAGCACCTCCTCGGCGACGTCCGGTGGTATCTCCCGCTTGCTGAGCGCGTCCGCGAGCTGCTGCCGGGTACGCGGGGTCCCGGTGAGCAGTCGCAGACAGATCGAGCGAGCCCGCTCGGCCGGGTCCTGCGGCTGGCGCGGTGGTCCCGCCTCGGCCCTCGACGGGGCGGGACCACCGCTGTCTACGCGCTGCTGGCCGGACGGGCCATCCGCGTCCGGCCAGTCACTGCGGCGGGTCATCCGCTAGCTCTTGGCGGCGGTGGCCCTGGCGGTCTTGGCTTTCGCCGCCGGCGCGGGCACCGTCTTCGCGTCCGGCGTCTTCGCCTCCGGCGCCTTGACCTCCGGCGTCTTGGCGTCCGCCGCCTTCGGGTCCGGCTTCACCTCGGGAGCCTTCACGCCCGCAGTCTTCGCCTCCGAGGTCTTCGGGTCTCCTGCCTTCGGGTCCCCCGCCTTCGGCTTCGCTCCGCCGGCCCCGTCCGCGCCGGGCTCGGCATCCGCCGCCTGCATTCCGCCGATCCCCAGCTTCTCCTTGATCTTCCGCTCGATCTCGTTGGCGAGATCCGGATTGTCGCGGAGGAAGTTGCGGGAGTTCTCCTTGCCCTGCCCCAGCTGATCGCCCTCGTACGTGTACCAGGCGCCGGACTTGCGGACGAAACCGTGCTCCACGCCCATGTCGATCAGACCACCCTCACGGCTGATGCCGCGGCCGTAGAGAATGTCGAACTCGGCCTGCTTGAAGGGCGGCGCGACCTTGTTCTTGACGACCTTGACGCGGGTGCGGTTGCCGACCGCCTCCGTGCCGTCCTTGAGGGTCTCGATCCGGCGGATGTCCAACCGCACCGAGGCGTAGAACTTCAGCGCCTTGCCACCGGTGGTGGTCTCCGGCGAGCCGAACATCACTCCGATCTTCTCGCGGAGCTGGTTGATGAAGATCGCGGTGGTCTTGGAGTGATTGAGCGCCCCCGCGATCTTCCGCAGCGCCTGGCTCATCAGCCGGGCCTGCAGACCGACATGGGAGTCGCCCATCTCACCCTCGATCTCCGCGCGCGGCACCAGGGCGGCGACGGAGTCGATGACGATCAAGTCCAGGGCACCGGAGCGGACCAGCATGTCGACGATCTCGAGCGCCTGCTCGCCGCTGTCCGGCTGGGAGAGGATCAGGGAATCCACGTCGACGCCGAGATTCTTCGCGTACTCGGGGTCGAGCGCGTGCTCGGCGTCCACGAAGGCGACGGTGCCGCCCCGCCGCTGTGCGTTGGCCACCGCGTGCAGCGTGAGGGTCGTCTTACCGGAGGACTCCGGCCCGAACACCTCCACCACACGGCCGCGCGGAAGGCCGCCGACACCGAGCGCCACATCGAGCGCGGTCGAGCCCGTGGGGATCACCTCGATGGGCTCGTTCGGCCGTTCGCCGAGCCGCATCACGGCGCCCTTGCCGAATTGCCGTTCAATCTGGGCGAGAGCGGCGTCGAGTGCCTTCTCGCGGTCGTTTCCTGCCATGGGTGCCACCCGGTTACTTGCTTGAGTCGATCGCTTCACGTCCATGACGCTAGCGCCTGCCACTGACAATCGGCCCGGACTTCATCCGCAGCGCCCCGGCTCCCCCATAAGAATGGCTGTTCGATTTTTATGTCAAGCCGCCCGCGCCAGCTGTGGACAAGCCAAGAACGCCCAGCTCAGGAACGCCTCCAGGGCCACCGCACCCGCCGTGACCGGCGCGGCTGCCCTTGGACCCGCGGGTCGGTCACGTCGTACCGCCTCACATACGCGCCGAGAAACGCCTGCAGCGTCGCCGTCGCCGGAACCGCGATCAGCGCGCCGGGCACCCCCATCAGCGCGGTGCCCGCGACCACCGAGCCGAAGGCGACCGCCGGATGGATGTCCACCGTCCTCGCGGTGATCCGCGGCTGCAGCAGGTAGTTCTCGAACTGCTGGTAGAGCACCACGAAGCAGAGCACCCACAGCGCCGACCACGGGTCCTGGGCGAAAGCGAGCAGCATCGGCAGTGCGCCCGCCAGGTAGGTGCCGACCGTCGGGACGAACTGGGAGACCACTCCCACCCAGAGCGCCAGCGCGGGCGCGTACGGCACCCCCAGCACCTCGAGGAAGACGAAGTGGGAAAGGCCGGAGACAAGAGCCATCACCCCGCGCGAATAGAGGTAACCGCCGGTCTTGAGCACGGCGATCTCCCAGGCACGCAGCACCTCGGCCTGCCGGGCCGGCGGCAGCACGGAGCACAGCGCACGGCGCAACCGGGGTCCGTCGGCGGTGAGGTAGAAGGCGAAGAGCAGGATGGTGAGCAGCTGGAAGACCCCGCCCAGCACGGTGGCGGACAGGCCCCAGACGTTGCCCGCGTTCTCCTGCAGATACTTCCTCACCCAGTCGGAGTGCAGCACCCCGTCCTGAAGTCGGCCCGCGCTCAGCTCGGTGTCGAAGTTCCTGTTGATCCAGTCCACCACGTCGTCCACATAGGACGGCAGGTTCTCGATGATGCGGGTGATCTGGTCGGCAAGCACCGACCCGAGCGCGGCGAGGAAGCCGACGACCGCCGCCAGCACACCGAGGAAGACCAGCCCGGTGGCGGGCCCGCGCCGCAGCCCGCGGACCGCCAGCCAGTCGACGGCGGGTTCCATCGCGAGGGCCAGGAAGAACGCGATCAGTACGTTCAGCAGAAGCGCCGTCAGCTGGCCGAAGGCCCAGCCCGCCAGCCTGAAACATCCCAGCAGCACGAAGGCGAGCACCATCGCCCGAGGCAGCCAGGGCGGCATTCCGCCGCCCCCCGCGGCGCCCCTCCCGGTGGCCCGCTCCGGTGGCGGGAGGGAACGGCCCCGGCCACCCGCCTCCGGCTCCTCTGCTGTCGGCGACACATGCGAAATTGTGACGCATAGCGGCAAAAGGGATGGGAACGGCTCACCTCTTGTCGGCCGGGACCTCCACCGCGGCACACACCTCGCGCCAGACGTCCCCCGCCGCCCAACCGGCGTCCAGCGCCTCCCGCACCGTATGGCCGCCGAGCCCGGACATCACATGGTCGCGGGCGAACGAGTCGGCGTAACCCTCGCCGAAGTGATCCGCCATCCGCTGCCAGAAATCCGTCAACCGCATGTGCCCCAGTATCCCGCTCCGCGCCCACGGCTCCGACCGGACTCCCCTCAGCGGACCCGAGGGCCCTGCGGGCGCCTCCCGAGCCGTCCCGGCCCCGCTACAGCGCCGAGCGGCTCAACCAGACAGCAGCCCACCGCCGTGATCCCGATGGCTCTCCCGAACCGCTGTCGAACTCATGCGCCATTCTTCCGCACACCCTCCGTGTCCGCCCGGTGCTCCGTGGTCAGCGCGCCCTCGGTGTACGCCGCGCGGCCCACAGTGCGCGGCCGTGGAACAGCAGGACCGCCCGGCGGCGTCCAGTCCCAGGCGCCGGCACCGTGCCCACTCCCCGGTCGCCGTCGCCCCCTTCTCGGCGTTGCGTCAGCCAGTGGCAGGCCACGACCACCGGGACCTGAGTATCAGCATCAATGTCAGTGGCGGGGTGCACGATAGGGGCATGGCTGAGGAAAAGGGCGCCGCAGCCCTGGGCATGTTCTCCCCCGCGACCCGTGCGTGGTTCTCGGGTGCCTTCCACGCGCCCACCTCCGCGCAGGAGGGCGCCTGGCGGGCGCTCGCAGCGGAGTCGGACGCCCTGGTCGTCGCGCCGACGGGCTCCGGCAAGACCCTCGCCGCCTTCCTGGCCTCGCTGGACCAACTCGCCTCAGCACCGCCCCCCGCCGACCCGCTCGCCCGCTGCCGCGTTCTGTACGTGTCGCCGATGAAGGCGCTGGGCTCCGATGTGGAGCGGAATCTGCGCAGCCCGCTCACCGGCATCCGGCAGGAGTCGGTGCGGCTCGGTCTGCCGGAGCCGGACATCCGGGTCGCCATCCGCTCCGGAGACACCCCGGCCAGCGAGCGGCGCTCGATCGCCCGGCGTCCGCCGGACATCCTGATCACCACTCCCGAGTCGCTGTTCCTGATGCTCACGTCATCCGCGCGGCAGGCCCTGGCGGGCGTGGAGACAGTGATCCTTGACGAGGTCCACGCCGTCGCCGGGACGAAGCGCGGCGCGCACCTCGCCCTCTCCCTGGAGCGGCTGGACGAACTGCTGCCGCGCCCCGCCCGCCGGATCGGCCTTTCGGCCACGGTGCGTCCGGTCGACGAAGTCGCGCGCTTCCTCTCCCCGCAGCGGAAGGCGACGATCGTGCAGCCGCCCTCGGGCAAGAGGTTCGATCTGTCGGTCGTCGTGCCGGTGGAGGACATGGGTGAGCTGGGAGGCTCCCCCGCCCGGGATTCCGGTGCCCCGGGGGAGCCTGGCGCAAAACCCTCGATCTGGCCCTCGGTCGAGGAGCGGATCGCCGATCTCGTGCAGGCCCACCGCTCCACGATCGTCTTCGCCAACTCCCGGCGCCTCGCGGAGCGGCTCTGCAACAGACTCAACGAGATCGCGTACGAGCGGGCGACGGGCGAGCCGTTGCCCGAGCACCACTCCCCCGCCGAACTCATGGCCGAGTCCGGCGCCGCGAAGGGCGCGCCGCCGGTCCTCGCCCGCGCCCACCACGGGTCGGTCTCCAAGGAGCAGCGCACCCAGGTGGAGGAGGAGCTCAAGGCAGGCCGCCTGCCATCCGTGGTGGCCACCTCCAGCCTGGAGCTCGGCATCGACATGGGTGCGGTGGATCTGGTCATCCAGGTCGAGTCACCGCCCTCCGTCGCCTCCGGTCTGCAGCGGGTGGGCCGTGCCGGGCACCAGGTCGGAGCCGTCTCGGCCGGGGTGGTCTTCCCCAAGTACCGAGGCGACCTGGTGCAGGCCGCCGTGGTCACCGAGCGGATGCGCGAGGGTGCGATCGAGTCCCTGCGCATCCCGGCCAACCCTTTGGACGTCCTCGCGCAGCAGCTGGTCGCCATGACCGCCATGGACACCTGGGACGTCGAGGAGCTGCTCACCCTCGTCCGCCGTGCCGCTCCCTTCTCCGCACTGCCGGAGTCCGCGTACTCGGCGGTGCTGGACATGCTCGCGGGCCGCTATCCCTCCGACGCCTTCGCCGAGCTGCGTCCGCGCGTCGTCTGGGACCGCGTCGCGCAGACGGTCAGCGCGCGGCCCGGCGCGCAGCGGCTGGCGGTCACCTCCGGGGGCACCATCCCGGACCGCGGCCTGTTCGGCGTCTTCCTCGCGGGAGCCGACGCGAAGGCCGGCGCCCGCCGGGTGGGCGAGCTGGACGAGGAGATGGTCTACGAGTCGCGGGTGGGCGACGTCTTCACCCTGGGCACCACCTCATGGCGGATCGAGGACATCACGCGGGACCGCGTCCTGGTCACCCCCGCCCCCGGGGTGCCCGGCAGGCTGCCCTTCTGGAAGGGCGACCAGCTGGGCCGGCCGCTGGAGCTGGGGCGCGCGCTCGGGGCCTTCCTGCGGCAGGTCGGCGCCCTCACTCCGGAGGCCGCCCGTACCCGCCTCACCGCCGCGGGGCTGGATGAACTGGCCGTCGGCAACGTCCTGTCCTATCTGGAGGAGCAGCGCGCCGCCTGCGGTCATGTCCCCGACGACCGCACGATCGTCGTGGAGCGCTTCCGGGACGAGATGGGCGACTGGCGGGTGGTCGTCCACTCGCCCTTCGGCGCCCAGGTGCACGCCCCGTGGGCACTTGCCCTGGGCGCCCGGCTGACGGAGCGCTACGGGATGGACGCTCAGGTCATGCACGCCGACGACGGCATCGTGCTGCGGCTTCCGGACGCCGGGATGGCGGGTCTCGGGCTGGACTTCGACCCCGGAGGCGCCCCCCTCCCCGAGCCGTCCGGCGATGACGCCGGATACGACACGGCGGCCGACGCGGAGGTGGCACCGGTAGGCATGGCCGACGTCCTCTTCGACAAGGGCGAGGTCGACGGCATCGTGACGGACCAGGTCGGCGGCTCGGCGCTGTTCGCCGCCCGCTTCCGGGAGTGCGCAGCGCGTGCGCTGCTCCTCCCGCGCCGCTCCCCGGGTAAGCGCACCCCGCTGTGGCAGCAGCGCCAGCGCGCCGCCCAGCTGCTCCAGGTGACCAGTGAGTTCGGTTCCTTCCCCATCATCCTGGAGGCGGTCCGGGAGTGCCTCCAGGACGTCTTCGACGTCCCCGGGCTGACGGAGCTGATGGGAGACATCGAGGCCCGCCGCGTGCGCCTGGTCGAGGTCACCACGACGGAGCCGTCCCCGTTCGCCCGGTCCCTGCTGTTCGGCTATGTGGCGCAGTATCTGTACGAGGGCGACTCACCGCTGGCGGAGCGCCGTGCCGCCGCGCTCTCCCTCGACTCCCGGCTGCTGGCGGAGCTGCTGGGCCAGGCCGAGCTGCGCGAACTGCTGGACCCGGAGGTGCTGGCCCAGCTGGAGAGCGAGCTGCAGTGGCGCACCGAGGAGCGCCGGGTCAAGGACATCGAGGGTGTCGCCGATCTGCTGCGCGTGCTTGGCCCGCTGACCTCCGCGGAGCTGACCGAGCGCGGTGCGGAGCCGGGCTGGGCGTCGGAGCTGGCGGATGCCCGCCGCGCCCTCCGCGTGCGCATCGCCGGTGAGGACCACTGGGCCGTCATCGAGGACGCCGGGCGCCTGCGCGACGCGCTGGGTGCCGCGCTGCCGGTCGGTGTGCCGGAAGCCTTCACCGAGCCGGTGGCCGACCCGCTGGGCGACCTCCTGGGCCGGTACGCCCGCACTCACGGCCCCTTCACCTCGGCGGCGGCCGCCAAGCGCTTCGGCCTCGGTACGGCGGTCGCGGACGGCACGCTGCACCGGCTCGCCGCCGCGGGCCGCCTGGTGCAGGGCGAGTTCCATCCGTCCGGAATCAGCCAGGAGTGGTGCGACGCCACTGTCCTGCGCCGGTTGCGCCGCCGCTCGCTGGCCGCGCTGCGCCAGGAGCTGGAGCCGGTGCCCCCCGCCGCGCTCGCCGCGTTCCTGCCACGCTGGCAGCATGTGGACACCGGCAGCCTGACGGGGGTCGACGGGCTGCTGCGTGCGATCGAGCAGCTGCAAGGAGCGCCGGTGCCGGCCTCCGCGCTGGAGAAGCTGGTGCTGCCCAGCCGCGTACGGCACTACTCACCGGAAATGCTGGACCAGCTCACCGTCTCCGGCGAGGTGGTCTGGGCCGGGGCAGGTTCGCTGCCAGGCAAGGACGGCTGGGTGTCGCTGCATCCGGCCGACTCGGCGCCGCTGCTGCTCCCGCCGCCGCTGCCGCTCGAGATCTCCCCGCTGCACCAGTCCGTCCTGGACGCCCTGCGCGGCGGATACGGCCTCTTCTTCCGCCAGATCGCCGACCAGGTGCGCGCCGCACATCCCCAGTGCACGGAGCCGCAGCTCGCCGACGCCGTCTGGGAGCTGGCCTGGTCGGGCCGGTTGACCAATGACACGGTGGCGCCGCTGCGTGCGCTGCTCGGCTCGGGCCGGACTGCGGGCTCCACCGCGCACCGCGCCAAGCGTGCGGTGCCACGCGGCCGGTACGGTTCGCTGACGGGCGCGGCACGGCCCACCGCCTCCCGGAACGGCCCGCCCACCGTGGCCGGCCGCTGGTCTCTGCTCCCGGCTTCCGAGCCCGATCCCACGCACCGCGCGCACGCACTGGCCCGTACCCTGCTCGACCGGCACGGCGTGGTCACGCGGGGTGCGGTCGTCGCCGAAGGGGTGGTGGGCGGGTTCGCGGCCGCCTACCGGGTACTGGCCGCCTTCGAGGAAAGCGGCAAGGCCCGGCGCGGCTATGTGGTCGAAGGACTGGGCGCGGCCCAGTTCGCGATGGACGGAGCGGTGGACCGGCTGCGGGCGGTGAGTCAGGCGAGGGAGCGCGGCGCGCCGGCCTATCCGGGCGGGGAGAGCGCGGCGGGCCGGCCCGTGGTCATGGCCGCGGCCGATCCGGCGAACGCCTTCGGCGCCGCGCTTCCCTGGCCCGAGCCGCCCCCGGGTGCGACACACAAACCCGGCCGCAAAGCGGGCTCGGTGGTGGTCCTGGCCGATGGTGAGCTGGTCCTCTATCTGGAGCGTGGCGGCAAGACCCTGCTGGCCTGGCCCGGTGATGGAGAGGCCGGACCGGAGGAGGACGCAGGCGTGCTGCGCGCGGCCGCTGACGCGCTCGGGCGGGCGGCGCAGGCCGGCACGCTGGGCGCACTGACCGTGGAGCGGGTGAACGGCGCTCCCGCCCTGTCGTCCCCGCTGGGCGCCGAGCTGGAGGCGGCGGGCTTCCACGCCACGCCACGCGGCCTGCGCGTCCGCGCCTGACCGAAGTGGCCGGGTGGCCGGGCCGCCGGGTGGCTCCCGCTGCACCGTCCGGTGCCGCATCATGGAATGCATGCCCGAAGGAGACACGGTGTGGCGGACGGCGCACCGGCTGCACGCCGTACTGGCGGACGCGGTGCTGACCCGCAGCGATCTGCGGGTGCCGAAGCTCGCCACCTCCGACCTCACCGGACGCCGCGTCCTCGCCGTCATCCCACGCGGCAAGCACCTGCTCACCCGCGTCGAGGGAGAGCTGACCCTCCACTCCCATCTGGGCATGGAGGGGTCCTGGCGCGTCCATGCCTCCGGCGAGCGCGGCCGCGGCGGCCCGTCCCACCAGGTGCGCGCCATCCTGGGCACCGAGGCGCACACGGCGGTCGGCCTCCGGCTGCGGGTGCTCGAACTGTTGCGCACCCCGGATGAGGACCGAGCCGTCGGGCATCTCGGCCCCGACCTGCTGGGCGCCGACTGGGACGGAGCGGAGGCCGTACGGAGGCTGCTGGCCGACCCGGCCCGTCCCCTCGGCGAAGCCCTGCTGGACCAGCGCAACCTCGCGGGGATCGGCAATGTCTACCGCTCCGAGCTCTGCTTTCTGGCCCGGGTTCCGCCCTGGACGCCCGTCGGCGAGATGCCCTCCCCGGAGCGGCTGGCCGCGCGGCTGGTCACACTGGCTCAGCGGCTGCTGGAAGCCAACAAGGCCCGCGCCGGCCGCAGCACCACGGGTGAGCTGCACCGCGACCGGCTGCTGTGGGTGTACGGGCGCGGACACCGCCCCTGTCGCCGCTGCGGCACCGCCGTACGGGCCGCCGAGCTCGGTCCGGCGGGCGAGAAGCGGATCACCTACTGGTGCCCGCGCTGCCAGCCTGCCTCCGGCTGACATCGCCCCGCACCAGAGAGACCCCGCCCAGGCGTCGTGCCGGACGGGGTCTCATCAGGTCAGGTATTCGGCTGGCTCAGGCGGCGACGACGTCCACCGCTTCGCTCGGCGTCTTGATCGTGACGCGCTCCTCGGGAACCCCTGTGACTGATGTCACGGGAGTCATCCGCTCGATCGGGTTCAGCATCGGACGCATCGGCCCAGGCACCGTATCCCTCGCCGCGGACTCGGCCAGCTCAGCGAGCGCCAGTTCGTCACTGACCTCGCGCATGACCTCTGACATCCGCACTTCCAGCGCGTCGCAGATCGAGGAGAGCAGCTCCGAGGAGGCTTCCTTCTGGCCGCGCTCGACCTCGGACAGATAGCCGAGCGACACCCGTGCCGACGAAGAGACTTCGCGCAGGGTACGCCCCTGGCGTTGGCGCTGCCGACGCAGCACGTCACCCAACAGGCGACGGAGCAGAATCATCGGTGCTCCTCCCTCTACAACGCGCGGCGTCTTCTGCGTGCCCCGATACTGCGTGGTCTGCGGCTGGGCCGGGTGACCCGCATCCTTCATGCTCCACCGTACAGCCTCAGGCACTGCCCGTGCGGGGAGCGATGTCGTGTTCACTCAGGGCTGCAAACATCCATTCTCCCCGTGTTGTTCCGTATCATTTGCCCGCGCGTTGCCGAGGAGTTCGTCCCGCAGCAAGGCGAGCACGGCCTTGACCGTCTCTTCCCGGATGCCCGCCCGGTCGCCGTTCAACCTCAGTCCGCGTGACGACGCCGGACGATCACCGGGGCCGGCCACCGCGATGAACACCGTCCCCACGGGCCGGCCGTCCTGCGGCTGCGGTCCGGCCACTCCCGTCGTGGCGAGGCCCCAGTCGGCACCCAGTGCGCCGCGTACGCCCCCCGCCATCTGGCGCGCGACCCCTTCGTCCACCGCGCCCCTGGCATGCAGCAGCGCGCCGTCCACGCCGAGCAGCTCCCGTTTGAGCTCGCTCGCGTAGGCGGTCACCGAACCGCGGAAGACCCGCGAGGCGCCGGGCACCTCGGTGAGCCGTGCCGCCACGAGCCCGCCGGTGAGTGATTCGGCCACCGCGAGCGTCTCCCCCCGGTCCGTGAGCAGCTCCAGTACCCGTGTGGCGAACGCGTCCTCGCTCACGACTGCTCCGCCGTACGGCCGGCCTTCCGCAGCACGATGGCCTGCCGTACGTAGTCCAGGCCGGTGCCCAGCGTCAGCACCACCGCCAGGCCCATCACCCACCAGCGGAGCGAGGCCAGCGGTCCGGTCAGTGCCAGCACGTACATGCCCACCGCGATGCCCTGGGCGAGCGTCTTCATCTTGCCGCCCCGGCTGGCCGGGATGACGCCCAGCCGGATCACCCAGAAACGCATCAGCGTGATCCCGAGCTCCCGCGCGAGGATCACTCCGGTCACCCACCAGGCGAGGTCGCCCAGCGAGGAGAGGCAGATCAGCGCGGCGCCCATGATCGCCTTGTCGGCGATCGGGTCGGCCAGCTTCCCGAAGTCGGTGATGAGGTTGTTGCGCCGCGCCAGCTCGCCGTCGAACAGGTCGGTGATCATGGCGACCGTGAAGGCGGCCCAGGCGAAGGAACGCCACGCGGGATCGTGCCCGCCCTCAGCGAGCATGAGCGCCACGAAGCACGGCACCAGCAGCAGCCGCACCATCGTCAGGATGTTGGCGATGTTCCACAGGCTCACCTGCGGTGCCCCGGCGGGGGCCTTCTGCTTGGCCACCGGACCGCCACCGGCCGCAGAGGCCGGCGCTCCGCTCATCTGGCCGCCTCCTCACTCCCGGTGCCGAACGGCGCGGCGACGAGGTCCACTCCCTCGGATGCCATCACCCTCGCCTCGACAATACTTCCGACCACCCACTCCGGGGAGCCCGTGCCGGTGAGCCGCACCTGCCCGTCCGTCTCGGGGGCCTGGTGGGCTCCCCGGCCCAGCGGCCCTTCGCCCTCGGCGTCCGTCCCCTCCTCCGCGCCGGTCGACTCCATCAGCACCCGTACGACCTCGCCGATACGCTCCTCGGCGCGCTGCGCGGTCAGCTCTTCGGCGAGTCGCGACATCCTCTCCAGCCGCTCGGCCACCGCCTCAGGTGCGTTCTTCCCGTCATAGCCGGCCGCCTCCGTGCCGTCCTCGTCCGAGTACCCGAAGACGCCGATCGCGTCCAGTCGCGCCGCGCTGAGGAAGCGCTCCAGCTCCGCCACGTCCGCCTCGGTCTCGCCCGGGAAGCCCACGATGAAGTTGGACCGGACACCGGCGTGCGGCGCCTTGACCCGGATCGACTCCAGTAGCGCGAGAAAGCTGTCCGTGTCGCCGAACCGGCGCATCGCGCGCAGCACGCCGGGCGCGGAGTGCTGGAAGGAAAGATCGAAGTACGGCGCCACCTTGTCCGTGCCGGTCAGGACCTCGATCAGCCCCGGCCGCATCTCGGCGGGCTGCAGATAGCTGACGCGCACCCGCTCTATTCCGTCGACCGAGGCCAGTTCGGGCAGCAGCGTCTCCAGCAGCCGGACGTCACCCAGGTCCTTGCCGTAGGAGGTGTTGTTCTCCGAGACCAGCATGATCTCGGAGACGCCCTGCTCGGCGAGCCAGCGGGTCTCGCCCAGCACGTCGGAGGGGCGGCGGGAGATGAAGGAACCGCGGAAGGAGGGGATGGCGCAGAAGGTGCAGCGGCGGTCGCAGCCGGATGCGAGCTTCACGGAAGCGACCGGGCTGTGGCCGATCCGCCGCCGCAGCGGTGCCCGCGGCCCGGAGACGGGGGCGACACCCTCGGGCAGGTCCGCGGGGGCCACGTCGGCTCCGCCCTCCGCGACTCCCGCACCCGCCGGCTCGGCACCGTGGCCCGGCAGTGCCACGGCGGCCCCGGCACCCTGCCGTGCGGCGGGGCTGACGGGGAGCAGTTTACGCCGGTCGCGCGGGGTGTGCGGCGCGTGCACGCCGCCGGAGAGGATGGTGTTGAGCCGGTCGGAGATGTGCGAGTAGTCGTCGAAACCCAGCACGCCGTCGGCCTCGGGCAGCGCTTGGGCCAGCTCCTTGCCGTACCGTTCCGCCATGCAGCCGACGGCCACCACGGCCTGGGTTCTGCCGTGCTCCTTCAGGTCGTTGGCCTCGAGCAGCGCGTCGACCGAATCCTTCTTGGCGGCCTCGACGAAACCGCAGGTGTTGACCACGGCGACATCGGCTGCGGCTGCGTCCTCGACGAGATCCCAGCCGTCGGCGGCCAAACGGCCGGCGAGTTCCTCGGAGTCCACCTCATTGCGGGCACATCCGAGCGTGACAAGGGCGACGGTACGCGGTTCGGGCATGGGTTCAGCCTACGTTGTCCCACGCCGCCGCCCGCCCGGAGGAGGCACACGCCGCCCAGGCGGCGGGCCCAGGCGGGTGCCGCGAACGCGGTCGGCGGCTTCCGGAGAAGGTCAGCCCTGCTCCGGGTCGCCCCGCGTGTAGCTGACCCGCTCCACGTTGTCTACCTCGCCGAGCCGCTCGACCTCCTTGCCGTTGACCCAGAGCTTGACCGCTCCGGCGTTGCCGAGCACCAGGTCGAGCCGCTTGTCGTCGGTGAACGTCTTGGTCGCGCCCTCCCTCAGCTGCCCCTCGAAGACCAGCTTGCCGCTGTGGTCGAGGGCGGAGACCCAGCTGTTGCCTCCGTCCGCCTCCATCCGGACCGTGACCTTGTCGGCGGGCACGCCCGCGACGGCGCTCTCGGAGGGGTCGGGCTTGGGGTCGGCGGGCTTCGACTGCTCGGGATCGGGCTTCTCGGTGGCCGGGCTGCTGGACGCCGCGTCCTCGGCGACCTTCGTACCGGAATCGTTGTCCTCGCCGTTGAACAGCGTGAAACCCACGAAGCCCACCACCGCGACGATTGCCGCGACCATGGCCGCCGTCCAGTTCGGCCGGCGGGGCTCGGACCGGATCCGCTCGGCCTCGAAGAGGGTGGCCGCAGGAGTGGGCTCGGGACGCCCCCCGTGCTCCGCATCGAACTGCTCGACGAGTACGTCGGCATCGAGCCCGACCGCGCGTGCGAGCGTGCGGATGTGGCCGCGGGCGTAGACATCTCCACCGCACCGCGAGAAGTCGTCTGCTTCGATCCCGTGCACGATGGGGACGCGGACGCGGGTCGACGTACTGACCTCGTCCACGGTCAGGCGGGCGTCGATCCGGGCCTTCTGGAGGGCTCGACCGACCGAGGGCCGGTCCTCTTCGGGGGAGTTGCCGATGGACACGGGAGCGCCTTTCGAGCGTGCAGCCACCTGCTGGAGGTTCAGTCTAGGGGGGTAGCAAAAGGGTGGGGCAACCGGGCGGACGAACTTTGTCCGCCATCAGGATTGCCATACCGACTGACAGTGAGACATCCATCCCTCCCGCTTATCCAGTTGACGTGACGACAGGCAGAACGGTTGCCCGATTCACCCTTACGGCTCAGT
This sequence comes from Streptomyces gossypii, assembly GCF_025165795.1. Lineage (GTDB taxonomy): Bacteria > Actinomycetota > Actinomycetes > Streptomycetales > Streptomycetaceae > Streptomyces > Streptomyces gossypii. Next base: position 13,662 of record NZ_JAJAGO010000005.1, on the reverse strand, counting down.
CTCCCCTCGGATCACGGCAAGCACGCCATCCAGTTCGTCCGGTTTGATCAGCACGTCCCGCGCCTTGGATCCCTCACTCGGACCGACAACCGCGCGTGACTCCATCAGATCCATCAGCCGCCCCGCCTTCGCGAAGCCGACCCGCAGTTTGCGCTGGAGCATGGAGGTGGAGCCGAACTGGGTCGAGACGACGAGTTCGGCCGCCTGGCACAGCAGATCCAGATCGTCGCCGATCTCCTCGTCGATCTCCTTCTTCTTCGTCTGACCGACAGTGACGTCCTGCCGGAAGACCGGCGCCATCTGCGCCTTGCAGTGGTCGACGACCCCGCCGACCTCCTCCTCGGAGACATAGGCCCCCTGCATCCGGACCGGCTTGTTCGCCCCCATGGGCAGGAACAGGCCGTCCCCCTTGCCGATCAGCTTCTCGGCACCGGGCTGGTCCAGGATGACCCGGCTGTCGGCGAGGGAGGAGGTGGAGAAGGCGAGCCGCGAGGGCACGTTCGCCTTGATCAGGCCGGTGACGACATCGACGGACGGCCGCTGCGTCGCCAGCACGAGATGGATGCCCGCAGCCCGTGCCAGCTGGGTGATCCGGACGATCGCGTCCTCGACATCACGGGGTGCCACCATCATGAGATCCGCCAGCTCGTCCACGATGACCAGCAGATACGGGTACGGCGACAGCTCTCGCTCGCTGCCCTCCGGAGTCCGGGCCTTGCCGCTGCGCACGGCGGCGTTGAAGTCGTCGATGTGCCGGTAGCCGAACGCCGCGAGGTCGTCGTAGCGCAGGTCCATCTCGCGGACCACCCACTGGAGCGCCTCGGCCGCCCGCTTGGGATTGGTGATGATCGGCGTGATCAGGTGCGGGATGCCCTCGTAGGCGGTCAGCTCCACCCGCTTGGGGTCGACGAGCACCATCCGCACGTCCTCCGGGGTGGCGCGCGCCATGACCGAGGTGATCAGACAGTTGATGCAGGACGACTTGCCCGACCCGGTCGCACCGGCGACCAGCAGGTGCGGCATCTTCGTCAGGTCGGTGGAGACATAACCACCCTCCACGTCCTTGCCGAGCCCGACCAGCAAGGGGTGGTCGTCGCCCCCCGCCTCGGCCGAACGCAGCACGTCGCCGAGGTTGACCATCTCCCGGTCGCTGTTCGGAATCTCGATTCCGACGGCTGACTTGCCGGGGATGGGGCTGATGATCCGGATGTCCGGGCTCGCCACCGCATAGGCGATGTTCTTGGCCAGCGCGGTGATCTTCTCCACCTTGACGGCGGGGCCGAGCTCGATCTCGTAGCGGGTCACGGTGGGGCCACGGGTGAATCCGGTGACCGCGGCGTCGACCTTGAACTCACCGAAGACGGTGGTCAGCGAAGCGACGACCTGGTCGTTGGCGGCGCTCCTGGTCCGCCCCGGGCCGCCGCGCTCCAGCAGGTCCAGCGAGGGCAGCGCGTAGCTGATGTCACCGGCGAGCTGGAGCTGCTCCGCACGCGACGGGAGCGGCTCCGCCGGCGGGCCCGCGGACGCCTTGGTGAGGTCGGGTACCGGCGTCGGGGTCCGCTCCGTCAGCTCGTCGTCGCCGCGTGCGCCGGGCACGGTCACACCGCCGGATTTCTCCTTCCTCCGGCGTTCCGCCGAGACCCCGCTGGTGAGGTCCGCGACCAGCGGCGAGGGCTGCACACCGTGCAGCACCGCACCGTCCAGCGAGGCCGCAGCCGCTGCGGCCACGTCCACCGCGTCCGGTTCGCGCCCCTGGCTGCGCCTGCGCGAGCGGCGGTTCGCCAGCGCCTCCCGCTCCGCGCGCTCGGGGCCGGGGTCGAGATCAGGATCGGGGTCGGCTCGGGCTCCGTACCTCTTGCGCATGCTGTGCCGGCGGCGGGGGTACGCGCCCTCGTCCTCGCTCCCCTCCTCGCCGTCCGTGTCGGCGGCACCGTGCGCATCCGCGTACGGACCGTCGTAGAACTCCTGCGACGGCGCAGTCAGCACACCGAGGCGTACGAGGAGCCCGCGCAGCCGCTGAGGGATGGCATTGACCGGGGTCGCTGTGACGACCAGCAGCCCGAAGACCGTGAGCAGGGCCAGCAGCGGCACCGCCAGCACCTCACCGACCGTGAAGGTCAACGGCGCGGAGAAACCCCAGCCGATGAGCCCGCCCGCGTCGCGTATCGGCTCGGTGCCCTCGTCACGACCGGGCGCGCCACAGGCGAGGTGCACCAGCCCGAGCACGCCGATGACCAGAGCCGACAGTCCGATGATGATCCGCCCGTTGGCCTCCGGTTTCTCGGGGTGCAGGAGCAGCCGTACGGCCATTCCGCCGAGCAGGACCGGAACCAGCAGGTCGAGTCGTCCGAAAGTGCCGGTGACCAGCATCTCGACGAGTTCCCCGACGGGACCGCGCAGATTGGACCAGGTGCCCGCCCCGACGACCAGCGACAGACCCAGCAGGAGCAGGGCGATGCCGTCCTTGCGATGCGCCGGGTCCAGCCCCCGGGCACCCCGGCCTATCCCGCGGAACATCGCGCCGAGCGCGTGCGCCGTACCGAGCCAGCAGGCACGCGCCAGCCGGTACACGCCGTTCGTCGGTGAGGGTGCGGGCTTGGGGGCGGGCTTTCCCACCGGCTTCTTCGCGGCGGCCTTCTTCGCCGGTGCCTTCTTGGGCGCGGCCTTCTTGGCCGGGGCCTTCTTGGCCACGGCCTTCTTCGCGGGCGCCTTCTTGGCCGCCTTGCCGGGCGTTCGTGAGGCCATGTGCTGAGATTACCGAAGTTGTTTCCCGGGGGCACGGACGACCAGCGTGACAGCTGGGCCCAGCGGCGCCCGTGACGCACCCTCAGCGAGCTCGCGAGGGTGACTCCCCCGCAGCTGCTTCGTTCCGGTCAGTTCTGGGACGGGAGTTGCGCCGCCGAACCGTCCGCACCCGGCTCCAGCGCGTCAAGTGCCCTGCGCAGGCCGGTGAGTTTGCGCTCCAGATGCGCGGCAGTGGCCACCGCCGCAGCGTCCGTTGAGTCGTTCAGATGCTTGGAGAGGGCCTCAGCCTGCTCCTCCACCGCCGCCAGCCGCGCGGACAGTTCAGCGAGCAGCCCGGCAGGCTCGCTTCCCGCGGCCACCTCCGGCTGTCTGCTTCCCTCCAGCTGCAGCCGCAGCAGCGAAGCCTGCTCGCGCAGCTGGACGTTCTTCATGTACAGCTCGACGAAGACGGACACCTTCGCGCGCAGCACCCAGGGATCGAACGGCTTGGAGATGTAATCCACCGCACCCGCCGCATAGCCGCGGAAGGTGTGATGCGGACCGTGGTTGATGGCCGTGAGAAAGATGATGGGGATGTCGCGAGTCCGCTCGCGGCGCTTGATGTGCGCAGCGGTCTCGAATCCATCCATACCCGGCATCTGCACATCCAGCAGAATCACCGCGAAATCATCCGTCAACAGCGCCTTGAGCGCTTCCTCCCCTGACGATGCCCGCACCAGCGTCTGATCGAGCGCCGAGAGGATGGCCTCCAGCGCCAGCAGATTCTCCGGCCGGTCATCGACCAGGAGGATCTTGGCCTTCTGCACCATGGCCCGTCCTCCTCGCCCCGGCGGCCCACCGGACGCCGCCCCTGGGAGCGGCTCCGGAACGCCGCCGCCCGTCCTTGTGCCGGTCATGGTAGCCGCACCCAGCGGTCCACCACACCCTGTCACCGAAATGTCACTGTGCACACAGAAAAAACGCCCCGGGACACCGGATCGTTCCCGGTATCCTACGTTTTCACACGCGCCCGACCACACTGCGTCGCCGGGCCCGTTTCTTGAGACATCCTCACCGTTTCACATCAACGCGCCTCCATCCACTGCCCCATGACGGACAGCAGGTGATCAGTGTCCACCGGTTTGGCGACGTAGTCGGAGGCTCCGGACTCGATGCTCTTCTCCCGGTCGCCCTTCATCGCCTTCGCCGTCAGTGCGATGATCGGCAGCCCGGCGAACTGCGGCATCCGCCGGATCGCCGCCGTCGTGGCATAGCCGTCCATCTCCGGCATCATGATGTCCATCAGCACCACGGCGGCGTCGTCGTGCTGCTCCAGCACCTCGATGCCCTCCCGGCCGTTCTCGGCGTAGAGCACCTGCAGGCCGTTCTGCTCCAGCACGCTGGTGAGCGCGAAGACGTTGCGGATGTCGTCGTCGACAATCAGCACCTTCTGGCCGGTGAAGTCGGCCCGCGGCCCGGGACGCACCAGATCCTGGCCGTTGTTGCGCCACTCCTCACCTTCCTGGTGCGAAGCGTGCGTGGCCTCCTCGTCGGCTTCCGCCTGCCGGCCGTCCTCCGCTTCCGCACCGCCCGCCGGCGTACCCGGCTCGGCCGGGCGCTGTTCCAGCTGGCGCTGCTCGGACAACCGTCCGGGCCGCTGCCCGGACGCCGCGGCACGCTCACGGCGGCGCCGTACGAGCGAGCTGGCCGCACGGCCCGCGTCCGAGGACGCCGCGTCCAGTGCGGTCGGGCCGGGCCTGGGCGGGTCGCTGTCCGTCGCGCCGGGCTCCAGGGCCGCGCGGCCCTGCAGGGCTTCGGGGGAAGCACCTGACGGCCCGGAGACGGCCGGCGGGCCGTACTCTGCGGTCGCCGCGGCCAGGGTGCCCGCGTCGAGCGGCAGATATCCCTGCGGCGGCAGCTCGGCCGGCTGGAGCGGCAGGTAGAGGGTGAAGGTGGAGCCACGCCCCGGCTCGCTGGCCGCGTGGATCTCACCGCCGAGGAGCCGGGCGATCTCCCGGCTGATCGACAGGCCCAGGCCGGTGCCGCCGTACTTCCGGCTGGTGGTGCCGTCGGCCTGCTTGAACGCCTCGAAGATCACCCGCATCTTGCTCGCGGCGATCCCGATGCCGGTGTCGGTCACCGAGAAGGCGATCAGGTCGGCGTCGGCGTCCCGCAGCGAACCGTGTTCGAGCATCTGCTCGCGGATGTAGTCGGGCACGGTGTCGCCCGACGACCGGATGACCAGTTCGACGGCGCCCGAGTCGGTGAACTTCACCGCGTTGGCCAGCAGGTTGCGCAGGACCTGCAGCAGCCGCTGCTCGTCGGTGTGCAGGGTGGCGGGAAGCTCGGGCGAGACCCGCACCGAGAAGTCGAGCCCCTTCTCCGCAGTCAGCGGGCGGAAGGTGGCTTCCACGTAGTCCACGAGCTGGACGAGCGCGATCCGCGTCGGGCTGACATCCATCTTGCCCGCCTCCACCTTGGACAGGTCGAGAATGTCGTTGATCAGCTGGAGCAGGTCCGATCCGGCACCGTGGATGGTCTCGGCGAACTCCACCTGCTTCGGGGAGAGGTTCCCCTCCGCGTTGTCCGCGAGCAGCTTGGCGAGAATGAGCAGCGAGTTGAGCGGGGTCCGCAGCTCGTGCGACATGTTCGCCAGGAACTCCGACTTGTAGCGCATCGAGACCGACAGCTGCTCGGCACGCTCCTCGAGCACCTGCCGGGCCTCCTCGATCTCCCGGCTCTTGATCTCGATCTCGCTGTTGGTCTGGGCGAGCTGCTCGGCCTTCTCCGCCAGCTGTGCGTTGGACTCCTGGAGGGCCTTCTGCCGGTTCTCCAGCTCCCCCGAGCGCTCCTTCAGCTGCTTGGTCAGCTCCTGCGACTGCCGCAGCAGCACCTCGGTCTTGGTGTTGACGCTGATGGTGTTGACACTGGTCGCGATGACCTCGGCGATCTGGGTCAGGAAATCCTTCTGGATCTGCGTGAAGGGCTGGAAGGCGGCCAGCTCGATCACGCCGAGCACGGTGCCCTCGAAAATCACCGGCAGCACGATGACATGTGCCGGCGGCGCCTCGCCCAGCCCGGAGGAGATCTTGAGGTAGCCGGGCGGCGTGTTCTCCACCAGGATCGTCCGCTTCTCCTCCGCCGCGGTGCCGACCAGGGACTCGCCGGGCCCGAAGACCGTGGGCATGTTGCCCTGGACGCAACCGTAGCGGCCGACCAGCCGGAGCTCGTACGAGCAGCTTCCGGCCTCACCCGCTCCGACCACGCCGACCACGCCGCCCTCACCCGCGTCTCCGCCGACCGGAGTGGCGACGAAGAACGCGCCGTGCTGGGCCGCGATGACCGGAGTCAGCTCGCTCATGATCAGCCCGGCCACGTCCGAGAGCTCACGGCGGCCCTGCATCAACGCGGAGATGCGGGCGAGGTTGCTCTTGAGCCAGTCCTGTTCCTTGTTGGCGAGGGTGGTCTCGCGCAGGTTGGTGATCATGGAGTTGATGTGACCCTGGAGCGCCAGGATCTCGCCGACCGCGTCCACATCGATATGCACGTTGTGGTCGCCCCGGGTCACCGCTGTGGCGACGTCCGCGATGGCGCGCACCTGACGGGTGAGGTTGCCCGCCATCTCGTTCACGGACTCCGTGAGGTCCTTCCACGTCCCGGCCACGTCACGGACCCGTGCCTGGCCGCCCAGGATGCCCTCCGTGCCCACCTCGCGGGCGACACGCGTCACCTGCTCGGCGAACGACGACAGCTGGTCGACCATCGTGTTGATCGTCGTCTTCAGCTCCAGAATCTCACCGCTGGCCTCGATGTCGATCTTCTTGGTCAGGTCGCCCTTGGCGATGGCGGTCGTCACCTGCGCGATGTTGCGGACCTGGCCCGTCAGGTTCGACGCCATCGAGTTCACGGACTCGGTGAGGTCCTTCCAGGTGCCCGCGACACCCGCCACCCGTGCCTGACCGCCAAGGACGCCGTCCGTGCCCACCTCACGGGCGACCCGGGTGACCTGCTCCGCGAAGGACGAGAGGGTCATCACCATGGTGTTGACGGTGTCGGCGAGCTGGGCGACCTCGCCGCTGGCCTTCACCGTGACCTTCTTGGTGAGGTCGCCGTTCGCGACCGCTCCCGCGACCTGCGAGATGTTACGGACCTGGCCCGTCAGGTTGTTCGCCATCAGGTTGACGTTGTCGGTGAGGTCCTTCCAGATGCCCGACACGTCCCGCACCCGTGCCTGGCCGCCCAGGATGCCCTCCGTGCCCACCTCGCGGGCGACGCGCGTCACCTGCTCGGCGAACGACGACAGCTGGTCCACCATGGTGTTGACCGTGGTCACCAGCGCGAGGATCTCGCCCTTGGCGTCGACGGTGATCTTCTTCGACAGGTCGCCCTGGGCCACCGCCGTCGTCACCTCGGCGATGTTGCGGACCTGCGAGGTCAGGTTGTTCGCCATGCCGTTCACGGACTGCGTGAGGTCCCGCCACGTACCGGCGAGGCCCTTGACCTCGGCCTGGCCGCCGAGGATGCCCTCGGTACCGACCTCCCGGGCCACCCGCGTGACCTGCTCCGCGAACGAGGACAACTGGTCGACCATCGTGTTGATCGTCGTCTTGAGCTCCAGGATCTCACCCCGGGCGTCCACGCCGATCTTCTGCGACAGATCACCGCGGGCCACCGCGGTGGCCACCTGCGAGATGTTGCGCACCTGGCCGGTGAGGTTGTCGGCCATGCCGTTCACGGAGTCGGTGAGCTCCCGCCAGACACCGGCAACTCCCGGTACCTGGGCCTGACCGCCCAGGCGCCCCTCCGTACCTACCTCGCGGGCCATCCTGGTGACCTGGTCCGCGAAGGCGGAGAGCTGGTCGACCATGGTGTTGATGGTGCTCTTGAGCTCCAGGATCTCGCCCCGCGCGTCGACCTGGATCTTCTGGGAGAGGTCACCGCGCGCCACCGCCGTGGTGACCTGGGCGATCTGCCGCACCTGGTCGGTGAGGTTGCCGGCCATCGAGTTGACCGAGTCCGTCAGGTCCTTCCAGGTGCCCGCAGCGCCCGGCACCTCGGCCTGGCCGCCCAGCCGTCCCTCCGTACCGACGTCCCGCGCCATGCGCGTGACCTGCTCGGCGAAGGCGGAGAGCTGATCGACCATGGTGTTCACGGTGTTCTTCAGCTTGAGCATCTCGCCCGAGACATCGACGGTGACCTTCTGCGACAGGTCGCCGTTCGCCACCGCCGTCGTCACCTGCGCGATGTTGCGCACCTGTCCGGTGAGGTTGCGGAAGGCGGTGTTGACCGAATCGGTCAGGTCCTTCCAGGTGCCCGCCGCACCCGGCACCTCGGCCTGACCGCCCAGCTCGCCCTCGACGCCGATCTCCCTGGCCACCCGGGTGACCTCGTCGCCGAACGAGCGCAGCTGGTCCACCATCTTGTTGACGGTGTTCTTCAGCTCCTGCATCTCACCGGAGACATCGACGGTGACCTTCTGCGACAGGTCGCCGTTCGCCACCGCCGTCGTCACCTGCGCGATGTCCCGCACCTGCGCAGTGAGATTCCGGAAGGCGCTGTTGACCGAATCGGTCAGATCCTTCCAGATTCCGCCGGCACCGGGCACCTGCGCCTGACCACCGAGCACGCCCTCCGTACCGACCTCGCTCGCCGCTCGGGTGACCTCGTCGGCGAACGTACGCAGCGTCTCGGTCATCGCGTTGATCGTCTCGGCGAGCTGGGCGACCTCGCCGCGGGCGTTGACCGTGATCTTCTGTGACAGATCGCCGTTCGCGACGGCCGTCGTGACCTGGGCGATCTCCCGCACCTGCGAGGTGAGATTCCCGGCCATGGTGTTGACGGAGTCGGTCAGGTCCTTCCACACCCCGGCGACACCCTGCACTCTCGCCTGGCCGCCCAGCTCCCCCTTGGTGCCCACCTCACGGGCGACCCGGGTGACCTCGGACTGGAAGGACGACAACTGGTCGACCATGGTGTTCACGGTGTTCTTCAGTTCGAGCATCTCGCCCGAGACGTGCACCGTGACCTTGCGGGAGAGATCACCCTTGGCCACGGCGGTCGTCACCAGGGCGATGTCCCGCACCTGAGCGGTCAGCCGGGACGCCATCGTGTTGACCGAATCCGTCAGGTCCTTCCACGAACCGGACATCCCGCGCAGCTTCGCCTGGCCGCCCAGCTTCCCTTCCGTGCCCACCTCGCTCGCGACCCGGGTGACCTCGTCGGTGAACGTCGACAGCTGATCAACCAGCCCGTTGACGGTGCGCCCGACCTTGAGGAACTCCCCTCGCAGCGGGTGCGCCGCCCCGTCGGCGGCCTGTGCACGCAGATCCATCCGCTGCTCGAGATCGCCGTCCGCGACCGCCGACAGCACCCGGCCAACCTCGGAGACCGGCCGTACCAGGTCGTCGACCAGCGCATTCGATCCGTCGATGGCTGCGGCCCAGGATCCCTCGCAGGCTCCGGTCTCCAGCCGCTCGGTAAGCTTGCCGTCCCGGCCGACGACCCTGCGGACCCGGGCCAGCTCATTCGTCAGATGGAGATTGCGGTCCGCCACCTCGTTGAAAACCGCGGCGATCTCCGACATCGGTCCTTCACCGGTGACGGTCAGCCGTTTACGGAAATTACCGTCCCGCATGGCTGTGAGCGCGGTCAACAACTTGTTGACCGACGCCACATCGATTTCGACCGTCCCGTCCTTCCGGGAGCGTCCGCCCTTCGCGCGCGTGTTCGTACGCGCTGCTGCGCCAGACTCCACCGTTTCCCTCCCGTAGGGTCGACCGCCTAGTACGGGCCGTGCTTCGCACTCTGCCCCAGTGTTTCACCCCGGCGGAAGCAGGCGATAACAGTTCGGCAGCATGGCACACCAGGCTCCCATCCGGTCGCGTAGCGAAAACACCGGTAACCGGCACCCGCTCACCCTGGGAACGTAAGTAACCTGGCATCCGGCTGTCCATTCGCCCCGGTACGCGGGGACGGGGCGGTGGTGTGAGCACAACGGCAACGGAGGGGCGCCGGGAATGCACGAGCAGAGCGCCGAGCGAGCGGGGCAGACGGCGGCGATCGGCGCCCAGCGCGCACCCGTACGCACGGGCACACCCGCGGCTACGGGCAGCGAACAGACATTCTTGGGGAGACCAGTGATCACCGCACGGGCCGCAGCCACCTTCGAGCCGGTCGGGCGATCCGTCGCGACCGCCCGCGGCTTCGTACGCGACACCCTCCAAGGCTGGGGGCTGGGCGACATCATCGACGACTCCGTCGTGCTGACCAGCGAACTGGTCACCAACGCCGTCGTCCATGCGGGCACCGCCGCGGAAGTGCTGTGCCTGCGGAACACCGACGGAGTGCGCATCGAGGTCGTCGACCGCTATCCGGAGCGGGAACTGCCACTGCACGACGCCGGGCAGCCACCCGGCAGCCCCGACCGCGAGGGCGGCCGCGGCCTGCTCCTCTGCGCGGCGCTGGCCACCCGCTGGGGCGTCGACTACACGGCGTCCGACAAGCGCGTCTGGTTCCAGCTCTCCCTGCCCGACCGCCCCGTCGGCACCCGCTCCGCCGGTCCCGCCGTACCGGATGCCGCGCTCCCCGTCGCCGCCACCCGCGTACACGTCGCCGTCGTACAGGTGGACAGCGGCGGCACCGTCGCCGCGTGGAACGACGACGCCCAGTCCCTCTTCGGCTACGCCGCGGAACAGGTCGTCGGCAAGCCGCTGACCGACCTCGCCGCCTGGCCGCACACCCCCGGCACCGGCACCGGCATCGCCGAGGCCCTCCAGCTCTCCCGCTGGGAGGGCTCCTACGGCGTACGGGGCGCGGACGGCCGGACCATCCCCGTCTACGCCTCCCACCTCCGGGTCCGCGACAGCGGCGGAGAACCCTCCACCGTCTGCCTGCTCGTCCCCGACCACGAGCGCGCCGTACTGCAGACCCCGCCCCGCAGCCCGGCCCCCGACGCCGCGAGCGGCTACGACGGCCAGGAGCACCGGGCCGCCGACCCCTTCGAGGTCTTCATCGGCTCCCCCGCCCCTGACGACCTGGACGGGCTGCTGCAGCGTACGGTCGAGCGCGCCCGCGACATGCTCGACGGCGACGCCGCCTATCTGCTGCTGGCCACCGACGATGAGACGGAGCTGGAGGTGCGCGCCTCCACGGGCCTGCCCTCCGCACGCCAGCGGTTCGCCCGGGTGCCCGTCGAGCTGAGCAGCGGCCGGTACGGCTCGGCCCGGATGCCCTCCGTGCACGAAGACCTCAGCGTCGTGCCCGGTGCCGTCCCGCTGCTGACCGAGACGGGCATGCGCTCGGTGGTGACCGTCCCGCTCAAGGTCGAGGGCCGGCTCACCGGCTCCCTCGGTGTGGCCACCGAAGCTCCGTCGCGCTACACGAACGAGGAAGCGCTGCGTCTTCAGTTCGCCGCCGACCGCATCGCCCTGGCAGTCGAGCGTGCGCGGCTCACCGAACTGGAGCGGCTGCGCCGCGGCTCGCTCTCCTTCCTCGTCGAAGCCTCCGATCTGCTCGCGGGAACCCTGGACCGGGACCAGACCCTGGCCCTGATGGCACAGATGACCGTACCGACGCTCGCCACCTGGTGCGCCGTGTACACCGTTGCCGACCAAGGTTCTGATCCCACGCTCTCGTACGTTCTGCACGAGGACGAGGAGCGCATCGACAGCCTCAAGGCGCTGCTGGGCAGGATCGACCCGCCGGACCCGGTGCCCGCCCCGGGCGCCAGAGTCTGGAGCGCACCGACCGACGCGGCGCAGTCGGCCGTCCTGCGCACCACGCCCCACGACGTCGCAAGGGCAGCGGGCGAGCTCCCGCTCCCGCCCAGCTCCAACTACACCACCGCGGCGGCGGTCGGCGGCGAGACCGTCGTCCTGCCCCTGGTCGCCCGTAACCGGGTGATCGGCATGCTGACGCTCGGCAAGCCCACCGACGAACGCTTCCGCCAGGAGATCCTGGAGTTGGCCGAGGACCTCTCCCGCCGTGCGGCTCTCGCCCTCGACAACGCACGCCTCTACTCCGAACGCACGGCCATCAGCCAGTCCCTGCAGCGGAGTCTGCTGCCGCCGGAGTTGCCGCTCGTACCGGGTGTCGAGGTCGAGGTCATCTATCGCGCGGCCGGCGAGGGCAACGAAGTCGGCGGAGATTTCTACGACTTGTTCGAAATCCGTGACGGCGTGTACGGATTCGCCATCGGAGACGTGTGCGGCACCGGTCCGGAGGCCGCCGCGGTCACCGGACTCGCCCGGCACGCCTTGCGGCTGCTGGCCCGCGAGGGATTCGGCGGCCCCGCGGTACTCGAACGCCTCAACGCCGCGATCCTCGACGAGGGCGCCCGCAGCCGCTTCCTGACCCTGCTGTACGGAGAGTTGTGGCCGCAGCCGGGCGGCGGCGCCGAACTCAAGGTCGTCTGCGCGGGGCACCCGCTGCCCCTGCGGCTGCGTCCGGACGGCAGTGTCGAACCAGCTGCCGAACCTCAGCCGTTGCTGGGTGTCATGGACGACTTGGAGCTGTACGAGCAGCGGGTGATGCTCGACCCCGGGGATGTCCTGCTGTGCGTTACCGACGGCGTCACGGAGCGGCGCGAGGGCATTCGCATGCTCGGCGACGACGGCCTCGTCGACGCGCTCACCACCTGCACAGGCCTCACAGCGGGTGCGGTCGCCGCCCGCATCATGCGCACAGTCGAACGCTTCGCCAGTGACGCGCCGTCGGACGACATGGCCATCCTCGCCATGCGTGTCCCAGCCGTGGGGATTCCCGCCTGAACGGCCCCTAGAGGCACGAAGGGCTTCCACCGTGCGGTGGAAGCCCCGAGCTGAGGCGGAGCCACGCCGCGATCAGCAGGCCGGTTCCAGCAGCAGCCCGCCCAGCGCGTTGCACGCGGAGGCCATCCGCTGGAGCTCGCGCTGCGTCATGGACGCGTCGATCGGCAGTGCCAGGCACTCGTCCGCCGCCCGCTCGGCCTCCGGCAGCCGCACTCCCGCACGGAAATCCGGCATCCAGTGGACGGGGATCTTCACAGGCACCCAGCACCGCACGCCTTTGGCCCGCAACGCGTGCTTGAAGGCATCACGGTCCGGGCGCCCGTTGCCCGGCACCCGCACCACGTACTCGCTGTAGGTGTGGGCCGCGCCCTCAGCAACGGAAGGCACGATGACGCCCGTGAGCCGCGAGCCGAGGTACGCCGCATAGCGTCGGCGACGCGCGGTCTCCAATGTCTGTCCCACGGCCGGCGCGCCGAACTCGACCGTCCGTACCCCGAAACGCTCCGCCAGCTCTCCCAGCCGGACCGTGTCCGCGGTATGACCGAAGAGGTGTACGGGCGCGAGCGCCGCTGTCCGGTCGGTCACCGCAGCCGCAGCAGCCGCCGGATCGAGGCAGAAACTGCGCGGATCGATGTCGGCAATCACCGGCCTGCCACCCACGGCACGCACGGCCTCGGCCACTTCGCCCCCGCCATAGGCGGGCACAACAACCTCGTCACCGGCACCGATGCCAGCGTCCCTCAACTGTGTTGTCGCCATGCAGCGGATACTGACGGCGGCACGTGAACTCCCGGTGACGCCACGCAAAAAAGCCGGGTTCCCTGAAATGAATTCAGGGAACCCGGCTCAAAAACTGTTCGGCGGCGTCCTACTCTCCCACACACTCCCGCATGCAGTACCATCGGCGCAACAAGGCTTAGCTTCCGGGTTCGGAATGTAACCGGGCGTTTCCCTCACACTATGACCACCGAAACACAACGAAACACACACACCAGCAGCACCACACCCCAACAAAAAGAGCATGTGCCAGCACAGTTTGCTGTTTCAGAACAACACAGTGGACGCGAGCAGAATCTATGGTCAAGCCCTCGGCCTATTAGTACCGGTCAACTCCACCCCTCACGAGGCTTCCATATCCGGCCTATCAACCCGGTCATCTACCGGGAGCCTT
>NZ_JAJAGO010000049.1 GCF_025165795.1 Streptomyces gossypii | reverse complement strand
CTGCTCGACAACGCCCGCGACGCCGCACAGGTCAGACCCCTCCTCCCCGGCACACCGGGCTGCGCCGCACTGGTCACCAGCCGCGCCCGCATGGTCGACCTCGCCGGCGCGCACCTCGTCGACCTCGACGTCATGAGCCCCGAAGAAGCCATGACCCTCTTCACCCGCATCGTCGGCGAGGAGCGCGTCTCGGCCGAGCGCGAGGCCGCCATGGACGTCGTCGCCGCCTGCGGCTTCCTCCCCCTCGCCATCCGCATCGCCGCCGCCCGGCTCGCCGCCCGCCGCACCTGGACCGTCTCCATCCTGGCCAGCAAACTCGCCGACGAACGCCGCCGCCTCGACGAACTCCAGGCAGGCGACCAAGCCGTCAAAGCCACCTTCGAACTCGGCTACAGCCAGCTCGACAAGGACCAGGCCCGCGCCTTCCGCCTCCTCGGCCTCGCCGACGGCCCCGACATCTCCCTCCACGCGGCGGCCTCCATGCTCGACCGCACCCCCGACGAGACCGAGGACCTCCTCGAATCCCTCGTCGACACCTCCCTCCTGGAATCCGCCGCCCCCGGCCGCTACCGTTTCCACGACCTCCTCCGCCTCTTCGCCCGCGCCTGCGCCGAACGCGACGAACAACCCCCGAGCGAACGCGACGCCGCCCTCTCCCGCCTCCTGGACTTCTACCTCGCCACCGC
>NZ_JAJAGO010000048.1 GCF_025165795.1 Streptomyces gossypii | reverse complement strand
GCGTCCGCCCGCGTCCCGTCCAGGGTGCAGCAGGCCCTTCGACTCCCAATGCCGCAGGACGTGCGTGGCCACGCCGAACCGTGCCGCAAGAGCGCCGATGCTCATCACACCGGCGCCGCTGTCTTCGCTTGACTTCATGCCGACATTAAGTCGCAGCCTGACATCCATGTCCAAAAACCAGGAAGCGGCGGAAGAACACCGCAACACCCAAGCCCTGCTGGCCGTCCTCGACGCGGCGGACCAGATACCGAGCGCCACCCGGCTGCGGGCCCGCTCCTACGAACTGCTGTCTCTCGTCCCGGGCTCGATCGTCGTGGACGCCGGCTGCGGCGCCGGACGCGCCGTCGCCGAGCTGGCCGAACGCGGCGTCCACGCGGTGGGCGTGGACCCCGACACATCGATGCTGACCGCCGCCCGGGAACGGTGGCCGGCGGCCGAGTTCCGGGAGGCTGGGGCGCAGGATCTGCCATTCGCCGACGCAAGCGTGCGCGGCTACCGTGCCGACAAGGTCTTCCACGTACTTCAGGAACCAGAGCGCGCGGTGGCGGAGGCGCGGCGCGTCCTGTGCCCGGGCGGCAGAATCGTCCTGGCCGGGCAGGACTGGGACACCATCATGATCGACTCGGACGACGCGGCGCTCACCCGCACGATCGTGCATGCCCGCGCCGACCTCCTGGGCACCCCCCGCGCCGGCCGCCAGTACCGCAGCCTGCTCCTGGACGGCGGCTTCGACGACGTCACCGTCGAGGCGCACACCAGCGTGTTCACCGACCCCGCGATGCTGCCGCTGCTCACCAGGCTCGCCGAGCCGGCCTGCACGAGCGGCGCCGTCAGCCGTGACCAGGCCGACGAGTGGCTC
>NZ_JAJAGO010000047.1 GCF_025165795.1 Streptomyces gossypii | reverse complement strand
CCGTGAGCGCTACGGGAGACGAGCAGAGCGCCTTCACCGTGGGTTTCGTACCTGACCCGGCAGCTCCGGGCGGGGCAGGGCTCTGGCAGATGGGCATGTCCGGCAGCGACAGCGACAAGCCAGCCCGATCCGAAGCCGGAAACGCCGGATTCTTCTACGACGTACGCGAGTGGAACCATCTCACCCTCGTCTACGACGGTTTCGCCAAGCAGGCACGCCTCTACGTCAACGGAGCGCTGGAGGAAGCGGCCTGCACCGACGAGGACGGAGACGGCGAGGCCGATGACCCGGCCTGCCGGGAACAGATCCCCTGGGCGGAGAACGTACTTACGTTCCCTGCAGGCGAGCCACTCCAGATCGGCCGGGGCAAGGGGGACGGCTCCTGGTCGCAGCACTGGCCGGGTGCGATCGATGACGTCTGGACCTTCCAGGGCGCTCTCGATGAAGAGCAGGTGTTCTATCTGGCGAACAGGTGGTTCGACGTGCCGACGGAGGTGCCGGACCTTGGCTGATGGCTGACGCGAGCGACGTTCTGAAGCTTGAGCGGGATCGGCACCAACTCTCAGTGGACTCACCCGGCGGCGCAGGGCCCAACCTGCGGGGACATGAAGAGGACAGGGCTTACAGGGATGAGCAGCAGATCCACAATACGTATCCGAGTACGGCTACGGCGCCGCATCGCGCTCGGTGTGTCGGCGATCATGGTGGGCACCCTGCTCCAGGGGACCGTCACCGCGACGACCGCGACGGCCGACGCCGGCACGGGGCGCCCCGACCTGCCACAGGCGGAACGGCCCGTCCCCGGAGCCGACGCACCCAAAGCCAAGCCCCGCACGGTCGAGAAGGGGCCGCGGACACCACGCGAGGCACCGAAGACCTCGTGGCCGAAGCCGGGCGCGGCCACGGTGAAGATCCCTGACGCCGCCACCGGTCGCTCATCTGCGACGAAGCCGGCGAAGGCCAAGGGCCTGCCCATCGAGATAGC
>NZ_JAJAGO010000046.1 GCF_025165795.1 Streptomyces gossypii | reverse complement strand
CCGTGAGCGCTACGGGAGACGAGCAGAGCGCCTTCACCGTGGGTTTCGTACCTGACCCGGCAGCTCCGGGCGGGGCAGGGCTCTGGCAGATGGGCATGTCCGGCAGCGACAGCGACAAGCCAGCCCGGTCCGAAGCGGGCAACGCCGGATTCTTCTACGACGTACGGGAGTGGAACCATCTCACCCTCGTCTACGACGGTTTCGCCAAGCAGGCACGCCTCTACGTGAACGGCTCGCTGCAGGAAGTCGCCTGCACGGACGCGGACGGCGACGGCGACGCGGACGACCCGGAGTGCGCGGAGGCCATCCCATGGGCCGAGAACGTGCTGTCCTTCCGGGCCGGAGAGCCGCTTCAGTTCGGCCGGGGCAAGGGCAACGGGTCCTGGGTCCAGCACTGGCCGGGCGCGATCGACGACGTGTGGACCTTCCAGGGGGCCTTGAGTGAACCTCAGGTTCAAAAGCTCGCCGACGAGTGGTTCGACCTGCCCACGGAGGTTCCGACGCCCGAGTGAGCTCAGCTGGTGTGCCGACGCTCTCTCGGGAGCCGGTCACGGCACATCAGCAGTTCTCTGACCTCCTTTTTCGAGGTCGCTCTCACCGGCTCACCCGCCCCGCACATGACCTGTGTTCCAGATAACGGACGGATTCGGGAATGAACGGCAGAAACCGGTCCCGTAGCACCAAGCCCCTACGACACCGAGTCGCACTCGGACTTTCTGTTGCCCTGGTGAGCACCCTGCTCCAGGGGACCGTCACCGCGACGACCGCGACGGCCGACGCCGGCACGGGGCGCCCCGACCTGCCACAGGCGGAACGGCCCGTCCCCGGAGCCGACGCACCCAAAGCCAAGCCCCGCACGGTCGAGAAGGGGCCGCGGACACCACGCGAGGCACCGAAGACCTCGTGGCCGGAACCGGGCGCGGCCACGGTGAAGATCCCTGACGCCGCCACCGGTCGCTCATCTGCGACGAAGCCGGCGAAGGCCAAGGGCCTGCCCATCGAGATAGC
>NZ_JAJAGO010000045.1 GCF_025165795.1 Streptomyces gossypii | reverse complement strand
GTCCTCCGTCAAGGACCCGATCACCCCATCAGCCAGAACACCGGCCGCATGCACCACACCCGTCAACGGATACTCGCCCGGGATCTCCGACAGCACCGACGCCAAGGCGTCGCGATCAGCCGCATCGCATGCCACCACCCTGGCCCGCGCACCCAACGCAGCCAGCTCCTCGACCAGCACGTCGGCCCCAGGAGCGTCCATCCCACGCCGACTGGTCAACACCAGATGCCGCACCCCATGCGACTCCACCAGATGCCGGGCCACAGCCGACCCCAACACCCCCGTACCACCCGTCACCAGCACCGACCCCGTTCCGTCCAGTGACGGCGGAATGGTCAGCACGACCTTGCCGATGTTGCGTGCTTGGCTCAGGTAGCGGAATGCCTGCCGTGCCCGGCTGATATCCCAGGTTGTTACCGGTATGTGCCGCAGTTCGCCGGACTCCAGCAGCCGCACGACCTCTGCCAAGATCTGCTGGACCCGTTCTGGCGTCGCCTGCGTCAGGTCGTACGCCTCGTACGCCACGCCCGGAAACTCTTCGGCTATCTGCTGAGGATCACGGATGTCGGTCTTGCCCAGTTCCATGAAGCGGCCGCCGCGCGGCAACAGACGCGCGGAAGCG
The DNA here is from genome assembly GCF_025165795.1 of Streptomyces gossypii. GTDB lineage: Bacteria > Actinomycetota > Actinomycetes > Streptomycetales > Streptomycetaceae > Streptomyces > Streptomyces gossypii. The sequence goes on along the minus strand of NZ_JAJAGO010000045.1, from coordinate 430 downwards.
TCTATGTATTCACCGGCCAGGGAGTTCAGAACGACATCCACACCGCGGCCTTCGGTGGCCTCCAGGAACCGCCCTTCGAAATCCAGGTCGCGAGTCGAAGAGAGATGGGCGTCATCCAGGCCGAGGGCGCGTAGGGCATGCCATTTCTGTGGCCTGGCGGTGCCGTAGACCTCGGCACCCAGATAGCGGGCTATCTGCACCGCCGCCATGCCCACACCACCGGCCGCCGCGTGTATCAGGACCGACTCGCCCTTCCGCAACCCGGCCAGATCCACCAGCCCGTAGTATGCGGACGCGAATACCGCCGGGATCGAGGCGGCCTCCTCGAACGACCAGCCCGCGGGCATCTTCGCCAGCAACCTGTGATCCGCCACCGCCACCGGCCCGAACGCCTGCGGAACGAATCCCAGCACCCGGTCGCCCACGGCCA
>NZ_JAJAGO010000044.1 GCF_025165795.1 Streptomyces gossypii | reverse complement strand
GTCCCGATCAAGCTCGCCGACCGGCGGAGGAGCAGGCAGATCCAGGTCGGCTCAGTGGCCGTCGGTGGTGACGCGCCGGTCTCCATCCAGTCGATGACCACGACCGTCACCTCCGACGTGAACGCGACTCTTCAGCAGATCGCGGAGTTGACGGCGTCGGGTTGTCAGATCGTGCGGGTCGCGTGTCCTACGCAGGATGATGCGGACGCGTTGGCGACGATCGCGCGGAAGTCGCAGATTCCGGTGATCGCGGACATTCATTTCCAGCCGAAGTATGTGTTCGCGGCGATCGAGGCGGGGTGTGCGGCGGTCCGGGTCAATCCGGGTAATATCCGGCAGTTCGATGATCAGGTGAAGGAGATCGCGGGGGCTGCCTCGGATGCGGGGGTGCCGATCCGGATCGGGGTGAACGCGGGGTCGCTGGACAAGCGGCTGCTGCGCAAGTACGGCAGGGCGACGCCGGAGGCGTTGGTGGAGTCGGCGTTGTGGGAGTGCTCGCTCTTCGAGGAGCACGGTTTCCGGGATATCAAGATCTCGGTGAAGCACAACGATCCGGTGGTGATGGTCAACGCCTACCGGCAGTTGGCGGCGCGTTGTGACTATCCGCTGCATCTGGGGGTCACCGAGGCGGGTCCGGCGTTCCAGGGGACGGTCAAGTCGGCGGTGGCGTTCGGTGCGCTGCTCTCCGAGGGGATCGGTGACACGATCCGGGTCTCGCTTTCGGCGCCGCCTGCTGAGGAGTGCAAGGTGGGGATGCAGATTCTGGAGTCGCTGGGGTTGCGGGAGCGGCGGCTGGAGATTGTGTCGTGTCCTTCGTGTGGGCGGGCGCAGGTGGATGTGTACCGGCTGGCGGATGAGGTGACGGCTGGTCTGGAGGGTATGGAGGTGCCGTTGCGGGTGGCGGTGATGGGGTGTGTCGTCAACGGGCCGGGGGAGGCTCGGGAGGCGGATCTGGGTGTGGCCTCGGGTAATGGCAAGGGTCAGATCTTCGTGAAGGGTGAGGTGATCAAGACGGTGCCGGAGTCGAAGATCGTGGAGACCCTGATCGAGGAGGCCATGAAGATCGCCGAACAGATG
>NZ_JAJAGO010000043.1 GCF_025165795.1 Streptomyces gossypii | reverse complement strand
GATGCGTGAGGGTGTTGAGGCCTCTTACGCGGCGCAGGCCCGTGAGGTCACCACCGGTGAGGGTGCCTTCACCGCGCATGCGGCGGTGCGGCGGGTGGAGCGGCGTGGTGACACGTTGAACGCGCCGCTGCTGCGAGTGGAGTGTTTCGCCCCCGCGGAGGGCGTGATCGGTGTGCGGGTGACGCATCTGTCAGGCGGGCGGTGGCGGGGCCCGGACTTCGCCCTGCCCGGCGCCGCTGGCCCGGAGGCTCCGAGTGCGGGTGTGGTGGAGCGTGAGGGACCGGTGGTGTCCCTGACCAGCGGCCCCCTGACCGTCGCCCTGAACACCGAGGGCCCCTGGGGGCTGGACTTCACCGACGGCCAGGGCGGGGTGCTGACCTCGGCGGGAAAGCGCGGCACCGGCTTCGCCACCGTGGACGGAGCACATCACATGATCGCCCAGCTGGGTCTGGGTGTCGGCGAGGACGTCTACGGCCTGGGCGAGCGCTTCACCCCGTTCGTCAAGAACGGGCAGAGCGTGGAGATCTGGCAGGCCGATGGGGGCACCAGCAGCGAGCAGGCCTACAAGAACATCCCCTTCTACCTCTCCTCCCGCGGCTACGGCGTGTTCGTCAACCACCCCGGCCACGTCTCGATCGAGGCCGGGTCGGAGGCGGTGGGGCAGATGCAGTTCAGCGTCACCGACCAGAGCCTGGAGTACTACCTGATCGCCGGACCCACACCCAAACAGGTCCTGGAGCGCTACACCGCCTTGACCGGGCGCCCCGCGCTGCCCCCGCCGTGGTCCTTCGGCCTGTGGCTCTCCACCTCCTTCACCACCGACTACGACGAGGAGACCGTCACCTCCTTCGTCAAGGGCATGACCGACCGCGGTATCCCCCTGTCCGTCTTCCACTTCGACTGCTTCTGGATGCGCGAGTACCAGTGGTGCGATTTCGAGTGGGACCCGGCCGTCTTCCCCGACCCGGCGGGGATGCTGGCACGGCTGAAGGCACGGGGGCTGAAGATCTGCGTGTGGATCAACCCCTACATCGCCCAGAAGTCACCCCTGTTCGCCGAAGCAGCACAGGCCGGATACCTGCTCCGCACACCGGAGGGCGACATCTGGCAGTGGGATCTGTGGCAGGCGGGCATGGGCCTGGTCGATTTCACCAACCCGGACGCGTGCGCCTGGTACCAGGGCAAGCTGAAAGTCCTGCTGGACCAGGGCGTCGACGCGTTCAAAACCGACTTCGGGGAGCGGGTGCCCACCGA
>NZ_JAJAGO010000042.1 GCF_025165795.1 Streptomyces gossypii | reverse complement strand
CGGGTGTGGTGTCGGGTGTGGTTGGTGGTGGTGCCCGGACGGTGGTGATGTTTCCGGGGCAGGGGTCGCAGTGGGTGGGGATGGGCCGGGAGTTGTATGGGTCTTTCCCGGTTTTTGCTGAGGCGTTGGATGAGGTGTGTGCGGGGCTGGACGGCCTTTTGGAGCGGCCATTGCTTTCGGTGATTTTCGCTGAGGCGGATTCTGCTGGGGCTGGTTTGCTTGATGAGACGGTGTTTACGCAGGCGGGTTTGTTCGCGGTGGAGGTGGCGCTGTTCCGGTTGCTGGCTTCGTGGGGTGTTCGGCCGGACTTTCTGGTGGGGCATTCGGTGGGGGAGTTGGCGGCGGCGCATGTGGCTGGGGTGTTGTCGCTTGCGGATGCGTGTGTGCTGGTGGCGGCTCGTGGCCGGTTGATGCAGGAGTTGCCTGCTGGTGGGGCGATGGTGTCGCTTCAGGTGGCCTCGGATGAGGTTGCGGCGTTGTTGGTGGGTCGTGAGCATGAGGTGGCGATCGCGGCGGTCAATGGTCCGGCGGCGACGGTGGTTTCCGGGGATGAGGGTGCGGTCGGGGAGGTCGCGGCGCATTTCGCGGGGCTGGGTTGTAAGACGCGTCGGTTGCGGGTGAGTCATGCGTTTCATTCGCCGCGGGTTGATCCGATGCTGGCGGAGTTCCGGCGGGTGGCTGAGGGGTTGTCGTTCGCGGCGCCGCGTATTCCGATTGTGTCGAATGTGTCGGGGCGGGTGGTTTCGGCTGGGGAGGTGTGCTCTCCGGAGTATTGGGTGGAGCATGCTCGTCGGCCGGTGCGGTTCGCTGAGGGTGTGGAGTGGCTGGCTGGTAGTGGTGTGACGGCGTTTGTTGAGGTGGGTCCGGGTGGTGCGTTGACGGCGATGGCCGCGGAGTGTCTGGGTGAGGGTTATCCGGATGTGCTGGCGGTGGCGACGTTGCGGCGCGGTCAGGGGGAGGGCCGCAGTGTTCTTGCGGCGTGTGCGGGTTTGTTCACTCGTGGTGTTCCGGTGGACTGGTCAACGGTGTTCGCCGGGGCGGGGTCGCGGCGGGTGGAGTTGCCGACGTATGCGTTCCAGCGGGAGCGGTTCTGGTTGTCGGTTTCGGGTGGGTCGGGTGATCCGGCGGAGTTGGGTCTGGGGTCGGTGGGGCATCCGTTGCTGGCTGCCGCGGTTGAGGTGGCTGATGGCGGTGTGGTGCTGACTGGGCGGGTTTCGGTGCAGTCGCATGGGTGGCTTGCTGATCATGTGGTTGGCGGGTTGGTGTTGATGCCGGGGACCGGGTTTGTGGAGTTGGCGGTCCGTGCTGGTGATGAGGTCGGCTGCGATCTGGTGGAGGAGTTGACGCTGGAGGCGCCGTTGGTGTTGCCGGAGCGTGGCGGGGTGGCGATTCAGGTGCGT
>NZ_JAJAGO010000041.1 GCF_025165795.1 Streptomyces gossypii | reverse complement strand
GGGGACCGGGTTTGTGGAGTTGGCGGTCCGTGCTGGTGATGAGGTCGGCTGCGATCTGGTGGAGGAGTTGACGCTGGAGGCGCCGTTGGTGTTGCCGGAGCGTGGCGGGGTGGCGATTCAGGTGCGTGTCGCCTCGGCTGACGACACGGGCCGGCGGATGTTCTCGGTTCTCTCTCGTGGTGATGCTGATGGTGGTGTGGGGGAGTGGAGTCGGCATGCCAGCGGCAGCCTGACTACCGGGTCTCCGGCATCTGGCACAGCAGACCTGACGGTTTGGCCGCCGCCGGGTGCTACTGCGATCGATGTGGAGGGGCATTACGAGCGGGTGGCCGAGGCGGGCTACGGGTACGGTCCGGCGTTCCAGGGGCTGCGGGCCGCCTGGCGGCGTGGCGATGAGGTGTTCGCCGAGGTCGCTCTCCCTGACGCGCAGCGGGATCAGGCCGGACGCTTCGGTATCCACCCCGCACTGCTCGATGCTGCGCTCCACCCAGTGGGACTCGCCGACCTCTTCAGCGCCGACCAAGTCCACCTGCCGTTCGCGTGGGGTGGCGTCTCGGTGTTCGCCACGCAAGCCACCACCGTCAGGGTCCGGCTGACACCTGCGGGGCCTGATGCGATCACGCTGGCGATCGCCGACGCATCGGGCGAGCCGGTGGCACAGGTGGACTCGCTGGTGATGCGCCCAGTGGCGACCGAACAGCTCGGGCGCATGCGCAGTGCGGGGTCGGGCTCACTGCTTGATGTGGAGTGGACAGGGCTGCCGACCACGGCGGTTGAGACCGCCGCTCCGTTCAGCGGTCGCTGCGTACTGGTGACCGCGGGGACTGCTCCGCTGGCAGACGCCGTGGAGGCCGCCGGCATCACCACCGCCACCTATCCCGACCTCCAGGCGCTCGCCGCAGCGATCGATGACGGAACGTCGGCCCCCGACGTCATTGTCCTTCCGTGCCCCGGTGACCCCACCGCCGACGGCGTGGCCGATGCGACCCGACGTGCCGTGTCACTCACCTTGGAGGCTGCGCAGGCGTGGCTGGCCGACGAACGGTGGGCCTCGTCGCGCTTGGTGATGCTGACTCGCGGCGCGACGACCGCGGACTCGCGAGAGAACGCGGTCGATCTGCAGCAGGCTGCGGTGTGGGGGCTGATGCGCTCCGCGCAGTCCGAGAACCCCGGCCGCTTCGTGCTGGTTGACCTGGACGACCACGATGACTCTCTCCAGGCACTGCCCACGGCGCTGAGCTGCGGCGAGCCACAGATCTCGGTCCGAGAGGGCCGGTTGTTGACACCGCGCCTGGCCCGTACCAGCCCGGCCCCGGACACCGAGCCGATACCGGTGTGGAACACAACGGGGTCGGTGCTGGTGACGGGTGGTACCGGGGTGTTGGGGTCGGCTGTGGCCCGGCATCTGGTGGAGTCGCATGGGGTGCGGCATCTGGTGTTGACCAGTCGGCGTGGGATGGACGCTCCTGGGGCCGATGTGCTGGTCGAGGAGCTGGCTGCGTTGGGTGCGCGGGCCAGGGTGGTGGCATGCGATGCGGCTGATCGCGACGCCTTGGCGTCGGTT
>NZ_JAJAGO010000040.1 GCF_025165795.1 Streptomyces gossypii | reverse complement strand
GCAACAGACCCCACACTGTGGCCTGGCCCAGATCGGCGACCTCGTCATCCGTGCCGACAGCCACGGCCCCACGCGTCAGCGCGACCAGCCGAGTGGAGGCCAACCGCTCATCGGCCAGCCACTCCTGGGTCACCTGCAGCGCGTGTGACGCAGCCTTGCGTGCCAGCCCCGCCACAGCTGTCGACTCGTCGGCTGAGCCCTCGGAGCAGATGAGCAAGACCGCTTCCGGCAGCGGTGTTCCCTGGTCTACCGCCGCGCCGACAGCCGCCATGTCCGCGTAGGTCTCGACCGTCGCACCCGCCGCGCCCAGGCTGTCACCGACCTGCCAGGGATCGGTCCCAAGCACGGCCCAACGGCCGGCGGTCGGTGCACCGGTGGCCGGTAGCGCCAGCCAGTCCAATCGCAGAAGCGACTCCTGGTCGCCGTCGCGAAGGGGCTCCAACTGCTCCGGGGTGGCGGCCGGGACCAGCAGCGATTCGACGTGGGCCACCGGCTGGCCGGTGCCGTCGCCGACCAGAACGGCGAACGCGTCCGGGCCCGTCTTCGCCAGGTGCACTCGCAGCGTGGTGGCACCCGAGGCGAACAGCCGCACAGCATTCCAGACGGCCGGCAGCCGAATCTCACCTGCGCTCTGGAAGAAGTCGCCCAGCGCACTCGCCTGCACCGCAGCATCGAGCAGTGCGGGGTGGATACCGAAGCGTCCGGCCTGATCCCGCTGCCCGTCAGGGAGAGCGACCTCGGCGAACACCTCATCGCCACGCCGCCAGGCGGCCCGCAGCCCCTGGAACGCCGGACCGTACCCGTAGCCCGCCTCGGCCACCCGCTCGTAATGCCCCTCCACATCGATCGCGGTAGCACCCGGCGGCGGCCAAACCGTCAGGTCTGCTGTGCCAGATGCCGGAGACCCGGTGGTCAGGCTGCCGCTGGCATGCCGACTCCACTCCCCCACACCACCATCAGCATCAGCGCGAGAGAGAACCGTGAACATCCGGCGACCGGAGTCGTCAGCCGAGGCGACACGCACCTGGAGGGCCACCCCGCCACGCTCCGGCAACACCAACGGCGCCTCCAGCGTCAACTCCTCGATCAGGTCGCAGCCGACCTCATCCCCGGCACGGACCGCCAACTCCACAAACCCGGTCCCCGGCATGAACACCGTCCCGGCGACCACGTGATCAGCAAGCCACGGATGTGACTGCAGCGAGACCCGCCCGGTCAGCACCACACCGCCATCAGCCACCTCAACCGCGGCAGCCAGCAACGGATGCTCCACCGACCCCTGGCCCAGCTCCGCCGGATCACCCGATCCATTCGACGGAGACAACCAGTACTGCTCCCGCTGGAACGCATACGTCGGCAACTCCACCCGCCGCGACCCCGCCCCGGCGAACACCGTTGACCAGTCCACCGGCACGCCGTGGGTGAACGCCTCGGCCATCGAAGTGGTGAACCGCTCCATCCCGCCCTCGTCCCGGCGCAGCGACCCCACAGCCGCGGCAGACGCCCCGACATCGTCGATCGTCTCCTGCACACCCACCGTCAACACCGGATGCGGACTCGCCTCGATAAACACCCGGTGACCACGACCCAGCAAAGCCCGGACTGCCGATTCGAACTGCACCGGCTGCCGCAAATT
>NZ_JAJAGO010000004.1 GCF_025165795.1 Streptomyces gossypii | reverse complement strand
GCGGGGGACAGCTGGCGGGTCGTCTCCCAGAGCAATACGTACGACACCGTCGCCGGGCGGCTGGTGAAGGTCGACGACTACGGCGACAACTCCACCGGCGGCGACAACCGGTGCACCCGCACCACCTTCGCCACCAACACCGCAATGAACATCCTCGGCCTCCCCTCCCGCGAGGAGACCCTCGCCGTCAAGTGCGACGCCACTCCCGACCGCGCCGAGGACGTCATCACCGACACCCGCACCGCCTACGACGGCGCGGCCTACGGCGCGGCTCCCGCCAAGGGCGACGCCACCGCCACCGCCGTCCTTGAGAAGCACGACGGCACCACGGCCCGCTACCTCGAATCCGACGCGACCTTCGACGGCTACGGCCGCCAGCTCACGGCCACTGATCTGACCGCCGACGTCACGGTGACCGGCAGCGGCACTCCCGCCCGCGACGAGCGTGACGACGGCCGCACCACAACCACCGCCTACAGCCCGGCGAGTGGATTCGCGGCCAAGGTCACCACGACCACACCTCCCGCCGAAAAGGGCGAGGCAACCACTGCTCAGAAGTCCGTCACCGAATTCGAGCCGCATCGGGGCCAGCCGGTCGCGGAAGTCGACACCAACGGCAAACGTACGGAAATGACTCAGGATGCGCTTGGCCGTGCTCGAAAGGTTTGGTTGGCCAACCGGCATACCGCTGGCCTACCGAGCTACCAGTTCACCTACCTCATTGAGGAGGGGAAGCCCGCCGCAGTCGCCACCCGCACCCTGACGCCGGGAGGCACCAACCAGATCGTCTCCTACGCTCTCTACGACGGGTATCTGCGTGAGCGGCAGACCCAGGCACCGGGCCCAGAGGGCGGCCGTCTCCTCAGCGACACCTTCTACGACGAGCGCGGCCTGAAGGTGAAGACCTTCGCCCCGTACTACACCGAAGGCGCCCCGTCCCAGGTGCTCTTCGCGCCTGAGGACGCGCTGAGCGTGGAGACGCAGACCCGGCTGTCCTACGACGGACTGGGCCGGGAGACCGAATCACGGCAGATCGCCGGGAACGGCGATGGCGGCGAAGTCCTTGGCATCACCAAGACGATTCACAACGGCGACCGCACCACCGTCATCCCACCAGAGGGCGGCACCGCCACCACCACCCTCAACGACGCTCGCGACCAGACGACCCAACTGCGTCAACACCACGCCCGCGCACCCGAAGCCGACTACGACACCACCACCTACAGCCACACACCGCGCGGTGAACTGGCCAAGATGACCGACCCCGCGGGCAACGAGTGGACGTACGCCTACGACCAGATGGGTCGCAAGACGGGTACGACGGACCCGGACAAGGGCACCACGGCCACCGCGTACGACGTTCGCGGCAATGTCACATCCAGCACGGACGCCCGCGGCACGAAGCTGGTCAACGTCTACGACGACCTGAACCGTCGCCGCGAACTGCGCGAAGACTCCGCGTCCGGTGAACTGCGTGCGAAATGGGTCTACGACACCATCTTCGGTGCCAAGGGGCACCTTGCGGAGTCGACCCGCTACGTGGACGGCAACGCCTACACCCGCAAGATCAGCAAATACACCAGGCTGTATGAGGTGGAACGGGCGTCGACGACCATTCCCGAATCCGAAGGCGCTCTGGCGGGAACCTATCAGGAAGGCACCTCCCGCTACACGAACGGCCTCGTGCGCGGACGCGACTTCTCCAATGTCGGCAATATCGCGGGCAAGGGATGGAACTACACCTACGAGGACCAGACGCTGCGCCCGATCGCAGCCTTCACTGTCGGAGCGAGGGCGGACGCCACATACTCCTTGACAGGGAAGCCGCTCCAGTACGAACTCGGCGCCGCCGACGGGGCGAAGAAGTCCTGGGTCACCAACACCTACGACTGGGGCACCCAGCGCCTGGAGACCTCGCGGATGGACCGCCAGGACGTGCCCGGTGTCGACCGGCACAACACCTACCGCTACGACCAGGCCGGAAATGTCCAATCGCTCTCGGATGTCTCCCGCGACGGCACCGACACCCAGTGCTTCACCTACGACTACCTGCGCCGTCTGACCGAAGCGTGGACGGAAGCGAACAAGGCCTGCGCTGCAGCGCCCGCCGAGGCCACCGTGGGCGGGCCCGCCCCCTACTGGCACTCCTACACCTACGACAAGGCGGGCAACCGGCTCACCGAAACCCAGCACGACCCGGCCGGAAACCTCTCCCAGGACACCAAGCGCGCTTACACCTACCCCGAGCCGGGCAGCCCGCAGCCGCACACCCTCGCCTCCGTCACCCGCACCGGGCCCACCGGCTCGGCGAAGGACACCTACGGCTACGACGAAACCGGCAACACCACCACCCGCACGCTGGGCGGTGACGCGCAGAAGCTGACCTGGGGCGCGGAAGGCCGCCTCGCCAAGGTCACCGAACCGGTCGAGGGCGGTGAGGACAAGACCACCGAGTACGTCTACGACGCCGAAGGCAACCGCCTCATTTCCCGGACTGCGGACGGAGACACGTTCCACTGGGGTGACCACACCGAAGTCACCGTGGCCAAGGGCTCCTCCACGCTCAAGGCCACGCGCTATATCCCGCTTGGCGGCGGCCACCAGGCAGTGCTGGCGGACGACGGCACCTGGACGATCACTGTCGCCGACCACCATGGCACCGGCCAACTCGCCATCGACGCCGCCAGCCTGGACTTGACCGCCCAGCGCCGCACTCTGCCATTCGGCGGCTCGCGTGGCGCGGAACCGGTCTCCTGGCCGACCGCCCGCGGGTTCGTCGGCGGCATCGACGACACCAAGGACACCGGCCTCACCCACTTGGGCGCCCGCGAGTACGACCTCGCCACCGGCCGCTTCATCTCCGTCGACCCGCTCATGGATCTCACCGACCCTCAACAGATCCACGGCTACACCTACGGCAACAACAACCCGCTGACCTACAGCGACCCCACCGGGAAGATGTTCGCCGGCAACGACGGAATGGGCTACGGGGTCGTCCTCGATGCCAACGGAAAGGGCCGCCTCTCCAACGACGGCCCCCCTCGCAAAAAGACCTGGGGAGGTAACCCCCTCACGGGCGGCACTCAATATCAAATGACCCAGGCCAAGGCGTCCGGAAGATGGCTTCCGCCTAAGTACTACAAGACGAAATACAGTGTGCAGCACGGGTACACCGAGACCCAGTACACGCCCGCCACACCGAAGAAGGCTCGCGGCCTTCTCGGCACCGCTAAGGTCGTCGGCTCCCTCTTCTTCGACCCCGGCGCCTGGAAAGGCTGCATAGGAAGTTTCGAAGGAACTTCCTGCCTCGCCGCCGCCGGCGACATTCCCGCCCTCAAGTGGCTCAAGGGCCTCAAGGGACTCAAGGGGGGCAAGCCCGGGCGCGCGGGCAAGAAGGCAGCCAAGGAGTGCAGCCACAGCTTCATCCCTGGCACCCAAGTCCTCCTCGCCGACGGCACTCGCAAGGACATCGAGGACGTCCAGCTCGGTGACAAGGTCCTGGTCACCGACCCCGAGACCGGTAAGACCACCACCCGTGAAGTCGTCGCCACCATCGTCACCGAGGACGACAAGCACTTCACCGACCTCACCATCACCACCGAGGACGGCCCCGCCTCCCTCATCTCCACCACCACCCACCCCTTCTGGTCCCCCTCACAGAACAAGTGGGTCAACGCCGGCGACCTCACCGCGGGCATGACCCTCCACACCCCCGACGGCGACACCGTCACCCTCACCGCCACCCGCCTCTTCACCAAGCACCAGCGCACCCACGACCTCACCATCAACAACACCCACACGTACTATGTGCTGGCGGGGGACACCCCGGTCCTGGTTCACAACTCAAATTGTGGGCCGGGTACGAAGTTTGATGCGCCGACCGGGCCAGGCATCTACACCATTCACCTCAATGACGGAACGAAGTATGTCGGAAGCTCAACGTCGAGCATTAGAGAACGAGTGAATAAGTCGATGCGATCCAAACATGCGGTCCGCAAGGCCGGATACACATCGGATGACGTGGTGAACGTCACCTACTTCACTCTGCCTGCCGGGACAAGCAAGACGGCGATCCGCCGCATGGAACAGACCATGATGGAGGGCGTTAAGGCGAGAGGTGGAACTCTCCTTAACCGAAGAGACCCAGAGATCGAAGTTCCAATCGGCGGATTCCTACCGTAAGCCTCTAACTGGAGTTAGTGATGGGAACCTGGGGTTCAGGTCCGTTCGACAGCGACACGGCTGAGGACTTCCTCGATGAGCTGGAAGAACAGTCGGCTCCGCAGCGGCTAGCGGTCGTGCAGAGCACATTCCGTTCCGCTGTTGAGGGGAGTGGGAGCTCCCCTTCCTCGGTACTGCCAGAGGAGGTGATGGCTGCTGCGGCGGTGGTTGCGGCAAATATCTCTGCTGGGCACTCTCTGACTTGGAACGAGGAATATCCGGGCATCACAGAATGGCTAGCGAAACCAATCGCGCAGGCCCTGGCAGCATCTGCCGTCCAAGCGCTGGAAGTGGCATTGCCCGCAGACGGTTGGTTCTGGCGAAGCTGGGTTGATACTGAGGAGAGATCTGAGGCCCAGGCTGCGATTGACCGCTTGCAGTCTGTGTTGCGCCCCGTCAGTGCAGGTGAATCCGATAACTGATCTTTGATATCGAGGTCAGGCCCGCATGCGACTGAAGAGCCCACCGAAATCCTATTTCGGTGGGCTCTTCAGCCTTTTGACGGCAATGTCAGCGGACGACGGCTGCGGTGGGCGGATCGTCCGTCGTATCGATAGTTGATCGAGGAGCACGAGGCGAAACTCCGGGATTACCTAGCGAACCCGGACGCCTACGACACCAAGGGTTTCCTGAAGAATGCACCTAATGAAGAGGTTCGTCAGCGAATAATCGACGGGCGGGCCAGGCATCTGAGGAAGGAAGTACAAACCTTCCATGAAAACATCGCGAAAATTTCAGGGAGTGTTTGCTGATGGTCGAGATTCCAGTGGACAAGCTCAAAGGTGTCTTCGACTTGCTCATGGAACGGATCGAGGCCGGTGAGCAGGTGTTGGAAATCGATAAAGAGGCATTCTGGTCCGTACCTCGAGATCAGGCTTATGAAGTCTACAGCGAGCCGCGAGATCTTACGATCGGTATGCTTTCTGAGTCGTGGGGTCACCTGGAAGATATGCTCTCCGAGCCTGACCGTGTTGTGGGGCATGGTTTCGTTTGGCTCTCCGAGGTTCTTCGTGCCATCGGTGACGAAACAGCGCCCTGAGGCGGTCTTCCAGAAATAAATTGAGAAGAAGGAAGGCTGAACGGGTCTCCGGCTGGCTATGACGCCGAGTAGTGGTACCTAAATTCCGCCAGCAAACCCCAAAGCCCCGCCAGGCGTCCTGGCGGGGCTTCTGAGAGGGCGGTTCGTGAGCTTTTGAGTGGTTCTGTCGTCGCTTGATGGGTGGCTTCTTCGGTGGCGGTGCGGTTGAAGGTGAGGCCCATATCGGCGGCAAGCACGGACACGGTGCGCTGGGCACGGCCGAGGCGGCGGGCAATATCGTTGCGGCCCAGGCCCTCAGCGTGAAGGCTGCGGAGTTTGGTGCGCTCGTCAGCGGTGACCGGATTGCCGTACTGGTTGGTCATGGTCAGCTCCCGACGGGTTGCGCTCTTGGTCTGAAGTGATCGGACTGGGAGTCTCGCGCCATGCAGATGACAGAGGCTTTCGCAGCAACGGTCGCGGCAGTGGCTCCGGTTGTTGTGCTCGTAGGCGTGGTGGAGATGGATCAACGCCGGAGGATCGTTCACGAGTCGGCACGCGCCAACGGCGAGCCCTTTTTCGCCGTCTTCGAGGATCTTCCCGCCCGGCCAACACCTGAACAGATAGCAATCACGCGTGCTCGGCTCGAAGCGCTGCCGCTTCCACATGGGCCAGTCGGACCAGCGCGGGGCAACATTCTGGTGCGCGCCTATGCGATGGGAGTCGCATGGGCTGTTGTGGTGTTCGCGCTCTGTGGAGCCGAGTTTCTCGCGCTTATCTGGCTTGCTCGCCCCGAGGGCAAGCCGGAGGCCGGGCATGCCGTGTTCTGTTTGACGAGTCTCACCGTCGGTATGTTCTGGGTCGTGCTGCTCCCGCTGGCACGCCTGTTGTGGGCACCTATTCAACCGATGCTTCATGCTGAGCGTGAGATCAAACGCCTCGAAGAGCTGGAAGAACACGTAGACCGTCAGGCGCCGTGACATGTGTGAGGCCCGCACTGGGCGGGCCTGTTGTGCCTGGGCATGCCAGGCGTGAGGCCAGTGTGCGGCTGATCAGCCGGATGTGCAACTACGGGTATGGGAGGGACGGGGCCTGCCCCTCCCCGGCGGGCTGGCGACCTGAATCTGCTGGATGAGCCCTGAGTTGACACTTCCTTGTCCCGGTCATGCTGAGCCGCGATATCGTGACGGTGCATTGCCTCGTGCCCCACTGCTCCGCTGGTCAGTAGACCGGTAGGCCAGCGGTGGTCTCCCTGTCGGGAGGCCGGATCCACCGGTCAGACAGGAGGTGGTGAAGGATGCCGGAACCCGACGAGGGGGATAGCCCAGGTCACCAGGACCGACGTCAGTACCAGTCGCCCAACTGGCGGCAGTTACTCGCGGACGCTCTGGTGCTACTGGCGCTGGACGTCATCCGGCAGGTGGTAGCGCACCACCTGTAGGGTGCGGCACATGCACACCCGCCGAAGTGCCGGACGGATTGCTGAACCAAGCGAGCCCGGCCGGGTAGTGATCGGCCGGGCTCATCATGTGTCGAAACGGCGGTCCTGGGTTGTGGTCCCGGGGCCGCCATCCCGTTGCTGGAAGGGGGTGACACCCTCTTCCAGCATTCACTAATTTACCAGCTTTGGGCCGGATCGGTCCTGCTTCTAGCGTCGGTCGAACGTGTCATACATCGTCCTCACCAGGGAGTTTGGTACAGCCGCTGGTCTTCGCGCTGTACTCGCGGGAGTGGCCGGAGTCGGTCTCAGGCGCGGTCGATCCGGGCGTCGGGTAGCCGATGGTGACGTGGCAGCACGTCCGCAACATCAGGGCCATGGTGATCACGCGGACTCCCAGTCGTGGTCGGTGGCGAGGTTGGTGATCCGTTCGGCGAGTCGGTGCAGCTGCTGCGCTCGATTGCGTCGGGCGCGCCGGGGTGCGCCAGGAGTTCGGCGACGCACGACAGGGGCGCGCGGAGGTAGGTGCGGGTGTGCGCCACGTGGCGTGGGTCGCGGTGAACAGTGTCCGGGTCGAGGTTGCGGAGTTCGTCGGCGGCGCGAACGGCGCCTTGGTGTGCGCCGGGTAAGGCCTGCAACTGTGGGACGAACGCCACCGGTTGCGCCGTACGTGGGAGGGCTCGCTCGTCGTGGCGCGCGCCAGGTGCGCCACCCGGCACGGTGTCGTTAGCGCCGTCGCGCGCCAGGGTATCGAGGTCGCGGCGCACGGTGTCCCTGCCAATGCCGAGCTGGGCGGTGATGGCGCGGTGGCTCATGCCCCGGTGCGCCAGTTGGCGCGCCGGGCGGCGCGGACTGGGGCTCACGGTTGGCGTCGGTCTTGGGTATCGGCGTAGTCGTCCACGAACACGGCCACACCGACCCGGTGTCCTCGGTGGCGTTCAGCCCTGACGGGAAAACCCTCGCCACCAGCAGCGCCGACTACGACGTGCTGTTGTGGGATCCGGCCCTTCCTGATGTGGCCGAAGCCAGCAAACGAATGTGTCGAGCCGTTGGTCGGCCCTTCAGCCGGCAGGAACGCTCTGACTACCTACGAGGGCAGACAACCAAGCTAGTTTGTCCAGAACCTGCGGGGCGTTGAATACGCCCTGCCCAGCCCCTCAATGCCCGCTACCGGTGCGCGACCCTGGCCTCGACCTTTCATGTGGGCCGCCGGTGGTGTTGGTGGCGAACGCGGTGAGTCGCAGTCCGTCGGCGTCGGTGAACCGCAACTGGGCGCCGGGGTGTGAACGTTCTTTGCGGACGATCAGCCGCATTCCCTTCGGCCAGCCCTTCATTACGTCACCGTCGAGCTCGGCGACCCATACACCGTCACGGATGTCCCCGCCCAGTTCGATGGCCCCGCGGTCCAGGCTGTGGCGGAACCCTGCCGACGGCCTGGTGGATGGCGTCGGTGACGGTCATGCCCACCAAGTAGGACAGCCGCCTTCCCCGCTGGGCGAGCCAGCCGACGAACTCGTGAGTGCCGCCGGCGGAGTCGGTGCGGATCAGCGTGTGGCGTCCACGCCGATACTCCTTTCGACAGCTGGGCCAGGACGAGCTGAGGGCGGTGATGTGGTCGGTCGCGGTGTTGCCGCCCGCGTTCCCGGGCTTGAGGAGGGCGGCCACCGGCTCTCCGGTTCCATCCCATTCCCGCACGCCGCGCTGAGGGGCGCACCAAACACCGGCTTGTCCCCGACCCGGTGCAGGGCCCTGCGGTGACGGAGATCTTCCGGCTTCGTGTGCTGGAGAGGCTCGGCTACCGGCAGATCGCCGCCCGTCTCGACCGGGAGCCGGTCACCTACCCGGCCCCTATTGCCAACCGCGCCGGGGTGAGCGTCGGGCACTGGACCGTCCAAGCCGTGCGCGGCATCCTGGAGAACCCCAAATACACCGGTTACCAGGTCTGGAACAGAAGAGCCCGCAAGGGCGGAGGCAACAAGGCCAACCCGGTCTCGGAGTGGGAGTGGTCGCCGCGCCCTGTGCATGAGCCCCTCGTCAGGCGTGAGGTCTTCGACACCGCGTGGGCAGGGCGGGGGAGCCGCAAGGGGTCGAGAGACGGCGTCGCCCTCAACGCCCACCCGGACACACGCCGTACCTACAAGCTCCGCTCGTATGTGCACTGCGGGGTCTGCGAGCGTCGTATGACCGGCAAGACCAGCAAGGGGCTCTCCTCCTACGTCTGCTACAAGGACGAGGCCCGCCGCAGCACCGCCGACTGGTTCGACCAGCATCCCAAAGCGCTGTGGGTGAGCGAGAAGATCCTCGTGGAGGCCGTCCACCAGTTCTTCGGCGACCGGGTCTTCGGTCCGCAGCGAAGCTGGCACCTTCAAGCCCAACTCGCCGCGACACACCCCGACCACACAAGCGAGACCGGGAAGGCGGACCCGGCGGGAAGACTCCGGGAGAAGATCAAGCAGATCGAACGACAACAAGAACGTCTGCTCGACCAGCTTGCCGGAGAAGATCACGGCGACCCCGAGACGACCAAACGCTTCCGCCAGGGAATCCGTGAACGCTTCGACCGGCTCGACCGTGAACGTCGCGCCCGGCTCGCCGACGCCGAGAAGCACCGGCCCGCACCCGGGCCGACGGCCCAGAACCCTGGGCTGCTCGATACGCTGCCGCAGCTGGGCACCCGTCTGGCCGATATCCCTGACGCGCTCCAGCGCACGGTCTACGACGCGTTCCAGCTGAAGGTCCGCTATCTCCGGCCCTGCCGGGAGATCGAGATTCAGGTGACCGTGTCGGCGGCCACCGCCGACGATCTGGCGCGTCTCACCACACAGACGCTGACGGCCGGGGCGGACGGCACCGGCGTTGACCAGCCATGCTTTGTGTGCCCCCGGCAGGGCACCAGACAGATGGGAACGGTCGCCGACCATGGCCTCTGGGGTCACGGGTCACGATTGAGTCCAGTCTGTACCGGTGACCTGGCTCCCGGCTGCTGACCACAGGTTCGAGTCCTGGGCAGGAGCCACCAAGCATGGCTGGTCAGCCACACGGCGTTGATCTGCGTATCTGTTGCACCATGACGGTCGCGGGGCGGACCGGATTGGTTCCGTTGGGACCGGGAAGGGTCGCCGGTCTATCCGGTACCCGGTGAGGGGTGTGGAAGTAGCGATCGTCGGCCGTCCAGCAGGACGGCCGCCACAAGACCGGCCGTCTGACGGGCACGGTGCCCGTGCCGTTGCGATCCTCGGCCGTCCGGAAGGACGGCCGCCACCGGGATGTCATGCCGTGATCGGTGGTCAGGGCCGGGAGGTTGCGATCCTCGGCCGCCCGAAGGACGGCCGCCACCTCCGGCGTCTGGAGCAGCTGCGCGCCTCCGAGGGCGTTGCAATCCTCGGCCGTCCGGTGGCACGGCCGCCACTCGCCACCGACATTCCCTGGCCCGACCACACACCCTGTTGCGATCCTCGGCCGTCCGGAGGGAGCCGCCACGCCAGGACAGGTCGCCGTTGATGTTGCCGTTGTGGGTGTTGCGATCCTCGGCCGTCCGGAAGGACGGCCGCCACATCGGGGGTGTCAAGACGTGGACACACAACCCGTCGGAGTTGCGATCCTCGGCCGTCCGGAGGGACGGCCGCCACAACCTGGTGCGCGTGATGAAGGACCGCGCCGGGGAGTTGCGATCCTCGGCCGTCCGGAAGGACGGCCGCCACCCTGGTTGAGCAGCACAGATACCGCGTCGGCGAAACCGTTCACGTCTGCCGAGCGGCGACATACGGGAGGAGGTGGACATTTTCCTTCGGTGTTGTGTGCGTGTCGCGTGTGCACTTGGGGTTCCGAAGCGGGGCTGGCTCAGGGCTGAACCTGTCCGGTCAGGGTAACCGCTGGGGCATTGTGCGTCTCTGATGTGTCGGTATCGCGGGCCGTTGTCAGTGCCTGCGTGTAGGTTCCCGGTCTACAGCAGTTTGCGCAAAAGGTGCGCTCTGAGCTGGGGGGATTCGTCGTGCCTGTCCGGGAGTTGTATGCGCACAGCCGCAGCGGCGTGTCCGGGAGTCGGCATGCGCTGGAGGATCATCTGCGTGGTTCTGCCGCCCTGGCTCGAGGGTTCGGACAGGTATTCGGTGCGGGGGAGTTAGCCGGCTACCTTGCGCTGATTCACGATGTCGGTAAGGGCACCTGCTCGTGGCGCGACAAACTGCTCCACGTTGAGGGGCAAGGCGGCGGCAGGGTGGGTATTCCGCACAAGCACGCGGGAACGGTGCTCGCTGACAGATACACGCAGTTGGCGTTCGGCGCGGTGGTCTTCGGGCACCACGGCGGCCTGCCCGGCATGGAGAAACTCAAGTCCGAACTGGTGAAGGCACTGCCGGGCGGTGAGTATGCGGAGTCCGTCGGGGAAGCCATCCGTGCCGTCGAAGAGCTGATCCCGCAGATCCACCCGGAGCACAGGCTGGTGGTGCCCTCTTGGTTGACGGATCTGTCCAAGAAGGAGGGCCGTCTGGGCCTGGACCTGTTGGTGCGCATGCTCTACAGCTGCGTGGTGGATGCCGACTTCCTCGACACCTCCGCACATTTCGAGGCCACCGCTGCGCGGGTCCGGGCGCCGGCAGACATGGCAGCGCTGCTGGAGCGCTACGAGATGCGGCGGGCGAAGATGCTGGCCGGCAGGCAGCTGTCACCGGTGGACGGACTGCGCCAGTCGGTCTACGAACAGGCCTGCGCCGCGTCCTCCGGTCCGCCTGGTGTGTATGTGCTGCACGTTCCCACCGGCGGGGCCAAGACGCTGGCCGCGGGCGGGTTCGCGCTGCGGCATGCGGCTGCGCATGGCAAGCAGCGGGTGGTGCTCGCGGTTCCCTACATCTCGATCACCGAGCAGAACGCGGCTGTCTACCGTGACCTGCTCGACCCGGATCCCGGATCCGATGAGCAGGCTGTCGTGCTGGAGCACCACAGCGCGGTGGACCTCGACGCCGAGGAGGCTTCGGCGGGGCTGACACCCAAGCAGCGCGAGGAGTTGAAGGCGCGGGCGCATGCCGCCAAGCTGGCTGCGGAGAACTGGGACGCCCCGTTCGTGGTGACCACCACGGTGCGGTTGTTCGAATCGCTGTTCTCGCACAAGCCCTCTCCTATGCGGCGCCTGCACAACCTGGCTGGTTCCGTGGTCGTTTTGGACGAGGTCCAGGCGTTGCCGGACCGTCTGCTTGTCCCGATCCTGAGCGGGCTGCGCGGGCTGGCCGACCACTTCGGCGTCACCGTGCTGCTGGCCTCCGCGACCCAGCCCTCGTTCTGGGAACTCCAGAAGTGGGAGGGCTTGGAGAGGCGGGCCGTGATCGAGGACCCGTCCCAGCTCTTCGACGCGTTGGCCCGGGTCTCCTACGAGTGGCGGATGGAGGAGGACGTCACCTTGGAGGGCATCGCGGCGAAGGCGGCCGCGTTCCCGCAGGTTCTGACGGTGGTGGGCACCACCAAGGACGCCGCCCGGTTTCACCGGCATCTGGGGCACCACGCGGCCGAGGGCTCCTTGCTGCACCTATCGACTCGCATGACCGGCGGCCACCGCCGCGAAGTCATTGCCGCGGTCAAAGAGCTGCTTGCCGGGGGAGCGGCGGTGCAAGTCGTCTCCACGAGCCTGATCGAGGCCGGAGTGGATCTCGACTTCCCCCGGGTGTACCGGGCATGGGCACCGGCCGAGTCCTTGCAGCAGGCGGCAGGCCGCTGCAACCGCGATGGTCGCCTCCCGGCAGGAACGGTGGTCATCTTCCGGCCCGCGGACGGCCACACTCCCCGCAGCAGTGAATACGACGCCGCACTCCAGGCCAGCGAGACCTACTTCGGCCCCGGCCGGGCGTTCCCCGACGATCTGGGGGCGCTGGAGGGCTACTACCGGCTCCGGTACCACCTTCAGCAAGGCGGCCCGGACTCCGGCCTGGGCGCGGAGCTTGAAGACCTACGCCGCAAACTCGACTTTCCCGCAGTCGACCGCGCCTTCCAGATGATCGACGACGGGCTCAGCACACCGGTGGTCGTCATCCGTCACGAGGAAGACCGGGAAGCGATCGAAAAGGCCGTCGGACAGCTCCGGGATCCCTACCGTCCCTGCGGGCCGGAGGTCCTGCGCAGCCTCCAGCAGCACACCGCGTCCCTTCCGCGTTATGAAGCCGACGCGGCCCTGCGCAGCGGCCTCGCCGAGCCGGTCACCGGCGATCTCCTCCTGTGGTGCGGGGCTTACCACCACCAGCGCGGCCTGGATCCGGACGAACCGGAGGACCGGCAGTCATACGCCGTGATGTAAACCCGTGGCCGCCTGCAAACCCAGCGACCGCCCCCGATCGGGTCAGCATGCATGTAACCATGGCGCTGGAAGCGGAGATCCAGGCTTCCTGGCGGTTCGCCACGCAACTACGTGGGGACCGAGGATCGCAACAACGACTCCGATTGGTTGCTTCGTAGCACGTTGGGGATCCAAATCGTGGGGCCGTGGAGTGATCCACGGCCCCACGTCTACGTCTGGGTCCGCCATCCCGCGTATTCGGAGACTGACAACTGTGGAGAGTGCCTGCCCTGCCCAAGCAGCGCTCCAGACTGGAATCTCAAGGTCTTGAAGTACCAGTCAGTCTCCTTGAAGAAGGGTTGCTCATGTTGTTGTCCATCACCCACCCCGACTCAGCCCCGGTGACAATCGCGGTCGTGATCGTGATCGTCCTGCTGGTCCGAAGCGGACTCTTCCGGCTCCGCTTCCGGCTCGGCTGATCGCGGGTTGCGGGCCAGCAGACAAGGGACAACACCTCCCGCTGCAGGTGAGAGCCAGTTGTCAGTGGCGGGTCCTACTGTCTGTGGTCTTCGGTATCCGTAAGTGACACAACTGGTCGGCCCCGCGAGCTACGCGGGGCCGACCACAGAAGAAGAGAGGGGAAGCCGGAGTGATGACAGGTACGAGCACGCGGCCCGGGCGGGCTGAACGGCGCGGGAACGGAGGGTGGGCGTTCCCGGAGCTCGTGGTGGAGGTGGCCGGCCCGCTGGCCTGCTTCACCCGGCCGGAGTTGAAGGTGGAGCGGGTCTCCTATCCGGTGATGCCGCCCTCTGCCGCGGTCGGCCTGCTGGAGGCCGTCTTCTGGAAGCCCGAATTCCGCTATGTGGTCACCGCGATCGAGGTCCTCCAGCCGGTCGAGTGGCTCTCTGTCCGCCGCAACGAGGTGAAGTCGGTCATCTCCGCGCAAGAGGTGACGGCGCTGCGCAGGGATCCGGGACGTCGCTACGACGTGGAGAAGGACCGCGACCAGCGCAACGCCATGCTGCTGCGCGATGTCGCCTACCGGATTCGCACGCAGATCCTCATGGCAGACCACGCGCGCGATGTGCCGGAGGAGAAATACCGGGAGCAGCTTCGCCGCCGCGTGGAGAAGGGGGCGTGCTTCTCGCAGCCCTTCCTGGGCTGCCGGGAGTTCAGCGCTTCGTTCGGGCCCCTCAGCGAGGCTGCCCCGATCGCGCGGGATGAGGAGCTGGGCGTGATGCTGCACTCCATCGTCTACCGCAAGGACGGGGCAGAGGAGTACCGCTGGTTCCGCGCGCAGCTGCGCCAGGGCGTGATGGAGATCCCGATGGCACCGCTGGGCGCCGCCCAGGTGGCCATGCCCTCCGGCTCCGCGTGGCGGGCGGACGGCCCGGGCCCGGGCGGTGAATAGAGGATGCTGCTGCACCGCCTCATCGAGTACGCAGCCCGTGCTGAGGAAGAGGAGAAGCTGCCACCGGCCTACTACCGCCCCAAGCGCATCCACTGGGCACTGCGGGTGGAAGCCGACGGCTCCGCAGCCTCACTGATCGACCGGCGTGTGCCCAAGGGCTCCAAGGACAAGCCGCTGCAGACCAACGCGCCCTACGCCTACCGGTCGGGCAGAACACCGCCCCCCTACCTGTGCGTGGACACCGCGCAATACGTCCTCGGCGTGCCCAAACCCGCCGCTGATGGAACCGTGAGCGAGAAGGCGGCCACCGAGGCACAACGCCGCCGAGGCGAGTACGCGGCCATGCTGCTCGCCTGGGCCGAAACCGCGCCGAAGGAGCCCGCGGCCCGCGCCGTGCACACCTTTCTCACCTCCCACCAGCTGGCCCGCATCACGGTGCCCGAAGACCTCGCCTACAGCGACAACATCGCCGTGATGGACCACACCGGCAAGTGGCTCCACCTCCTCCCCTCACTCCAGGAGAGCTGGGCGGCGACCGTCCGCGAACGCAAGTCCGGCAGCGGCAAAACCGGGCTGTGCCTGGTGTGCGGCAAAGACGGAGAACTGCTGGCCACGGTGCCCGAGTCCATCCGCTCTGGTTCGATCCCCACCACGGGACTGGGCCGGGACGCCCAACTGGTCAGCATCAATGCCGCAGCCCAAGGCCGCGGCGGCACACTCCAACTGACGAACACCCCGGTGTGCGAACGCTGCGGCTCCCGGATGATGGCCGCGCTCAACCTCCTGCTGGCCGACCGCAACCACCGCCGCCGCACCACCGACACCGTCACCGCGTGGTGGACCCGCGAGCCGGTCGACGCACTCTTCGAATCCCTCGACGACCCCACCGAAGCCACCGTCGCCCACCTGGTCGACTCCCTGCACGAAAACCCCGACCCGGCAGCCGCCGAGCGCCTCGACACCAACGCCTACTACGCCCTCACCCTGGGACTGAACAACGCCAGAGCCGTCATCCTCGACTGGCTCGACATCCCCGTGGGCCGCCTCCGCAACCACCTCGGAGCCTGGTTCGAGCACCACAAAGTCTTCGACGGCTGGGAAAACACCTACCGCCACCTGCCTCTGTGGCACCTCGCCCTGGCAACCGGCCGCTGGGACGGGAAAGCCGGCAAATACGTCACAGGCAGCGCCCCCCACGGCATGGAGAAGGACCTGCTGCGAGCCGCGCTCACCCGCGGCGCCGTCCCAGCCCGCCTGCTCCCGCACCTGCTGCAACGCCTCCGCGCCGACCGCCGCGTGGACGCCCCGCGCATCGCCCTGCTCCGCCTCCTGCTCCACCCCGACCGAAGGGACCCCCAGGTGACCGGCCCCGCCCCGCACTTGGACGACTCCAACCACGACCCCGGCTACCTGTGCGGCCGGACCTTCGCCGTACTGGAAGCCATCCAGCGCTCGGCGCTGCCCGACATCAACACCACCATCGGTGACAAGTTCTTCGGCACCGCCATGACCGCACCCGCCGCCGTCCTGACCAACCTGCGCATCGGTGCCAACGGACACCTCAAGCGGCTCCGCCGCGACAAGCGCGGCACCTACTACGCCCTGGACACGCGCCTCTCCCAAGCCTTCGCCGACCTCGCCGCCCTGGAGGAGGGCATCCCGCTCCTGCTGACCACACGCCAGCAGGCATGGTTCGTCCTCGGCTACGAGCAGCAAAGAGCCGCGGACAACGCAGCCCGCGCCGCGCACAAGAAGCGCAAAGAACAAGACCAGGGCAGCGACGCCGACACCACCGGGGACCAGCCTGACACGAACGAATAACACCCCGGAAGCCCCCCGCGCCCCCGCAGCCAGCACCTTCGAGACACTCCAGGAGCACACACGCCATGACCGCCCCGCACCTCGACCCCAACCGCAAGATCGACTTCGCCTTCCTCATCGAAGCCCGGGACAGCAACCCCAACGGAGACCCCGACGCGGGCGGCATGCCCCGCACCGACCCCGTCTCCGGCCAGGGCCTGATCACCGACGTCGCACTCAAGCGGAAGATCCGCAACACCATCAGCCTGCTCAACGAAGAAGAAAAGCAGCCCGGCTACGACATCTACGTCGAAGCCGGGGTCGCCCTCAACGCCCAGCACGAGCGCGCCTACGCCCCCGACGCACTCGGCAGCGATGCCTCCCAACTCGACGCCCAGCAGTGGATGTGCACCACCTTCTTCGACGTCCGCATGTTCGGCGCGGTCATGACCACCGGCAAGAAAGGCCGCCAGGCAGGCCGCGTCCGCGGCCCCCTCCAGCTGACGTTCTCCCGCTCCGTCGACCCCATCACCCCGCTGGAATACGGCATCACCCGCGTCACCCCGACAAAGCAGGAAGACGTCGACAGCGGCAAGGTCACCGAGATGGGCTCCAAACACATCGTCCCCTACGGCCTCTACCTCGGAGAAGGCCACTTCAGCGCCCCCCTGGCCTCCCGCACCGGCGTCACCAGCACCGACCTGAAAATGTTCTGGCGGGCCTTCACGCTCATGTTCGACCACGACCGGGCCGCCGCCCGCGGCGAGCTCAACCTCCGCGGCCTGTATGTGTTCACCCACGACGACAAGTACGGCCAGGCGCCCGCCCGCCAGCTCCTGGACCGGGTCACGGTCAAGGGCCCCGGAGACGCGACCGCCCGCTCCTACCGTGACTACCAAGTCGAGGTCAACGACACCGACCTGCCCTCAGGAGTCGCCCTCACCCGCCTCATCGGGTGACCGCCCCCACCACTCCAAGCACACAGGACGCCCTCCCACAGGTTTCCCTCTCCGCTTTGGAGCACTACGCCTACTGCCCCCGGCAATGCGGGCTGATTTTGCTGGAAGACGCCTTCACCGACGACGCCGCCACAGTCCGCGGAACCCTCATGCACCAACGCGTCGACACCCCCGGCAACCGAGGCCGCGGCACCGTACGCACCCTCCACGCCCTGCCCGTCTGGCACGACGGCTACGGGCTGACCGGCATCTGCGACACCGTCGAGCTCCACAAGGACGGCCTCATCCTGCCCGTCGAGCACAAGTCCGGCCGCTACCACCCCAGCGGGCCGGCCGACGTGCAAGCCGCAGCACAAGCCATGTGCCTGGAAGAGATGTTCCAGCGCCCGGTACCCGAAGCTGTGATCTACTCAGCCGCCGATCGACGACGCCACCCGGTCACCGTCGACGCAAACCTACGCAAACATGTACTCCAACTCACCGACGCGGTACGCACGCTGCTCACCACCAGCCGACTCCCCGCACCGGCCGCCGACAAGCGCTGCCGACATTGCTCCATGGCCATCGGCTGTATGCCCAAAGTCCTCGCAAGCACCGACCGCTACCAGCGCGCCCTCACCAACCTCTACCACCTCGACGACCGCGATGAGCCCCAGGACAACGACGCGTGAGCACCGAACTCCTCAACACCCTCTACGTTCAGACCCAAGGCGCCCACCTGCGCCTGGAACAGGACTCCATCTGCGTCCACCTGCCCGACACCCCCGGCAACAAAAGGCTCCCCCTGCGCCGCCTGGACAGCATCGTCGTCTACGGGCACATCAACCTCTCCACCGAACTCATCACCCGCTGTGCCCTCGACAACCGCTCCGTCACGTGGATGAGCCGCTCAGGCCGCTACCTCGCACGCCCCGAGTGGCGGCCGTCCTCCGGGGCGGTCGAGGATCGCAACTCCCACGCCTCCGGGCGCGCTGCCGCCTCCCGGACGTGTGGCGGCCGTCCTCCGGGGCGGTCGAGGATCGCAACGACCGGGCTGCGCTCGCCAGCGAGACGGCGCTCGCCCGTGGCGGCCGTCCTCCGGGGCGGTCGAGGATCGCAACGCTTCGGTCCCGCAGGTGTCGCCGTACCCGTGCGGGTGGCGGCCGTCCTCCGGGGCGGTCGAGGATCGCAACATCGAGACGTTCCAGCAGCACATCGACCTCACCGGCGGTGGCGGCCGTCCTCCGGGGCGGTCGAGGATCGCAACTTCGCCGAACGTTGCGCAGCTGCTCGCGCGAAGGTAGCGGCCGTCCTCCGGGGCGGTCGAGGATCGCAACGAGAACACCCGCAAGGTCGTTGTACCCGAGAGCGCGCGTGACGGCCGTCCTCCGGGCGGTCGAGGATCGCAACCTGAAAGGTGAGCACGCTTTGCCCCCTACTCCTGTCCTGTGGCGGCCGTCCTCCGGGCGGTCGAGGATCGCAACGTGATGAGGACGTCTCCGGCGCCGTAGGTGGAGCCGGGTGGCGGTCGTCCTCCGGGGCGGTCGAGG
The DNA here is from genome assembly GCF_025165795.1 of Streptomyces gossypii. Classification (GTDB taxonomy): domain Bacteria; phylum Actinomycetota; class Actinomycetes; order Streptomycetales; family Streptomycetaceae; genus Streptomyces; species Streptomyces gossypii. Next base: position 550,023 of record NZ_JAJAGO010000004.1, on the reverse strand, counting down.
ATCGCAACTACGGTTTCGACGTGATCAACCTCGGCGATGGCGACGAGTGGCGGCTGTGTCGCTGACTGCTCGCACGAACGCCTCCGCCGCCTGCCCTCACGGGTGGGCGGCGGGTTCGCGTTCGTCATGTCTAAGGGCTGTCCCACAAAGATCTCGGCTCTGAGTGCGGAGCAGCCTGAAAAGCTGGCGAGGTGCTCACCCAGTGGTTTGTGAGGTGTCCAGAGACTGGGCGAAGCCGGCGAGCGTGTGGAAGTCGTTCCCCCGTAGGCCGATCCGCGGGTTGACGTGGTGGAGGAGCCCGGGCCCTTGGTGGTGGGCGGCCACGTATGTCTGATCCAACTCGCTCTGCTCGTCGTCCACCCAGGCGAAAGGACGGCCGCCTGCGTAGTCCACCAGTCGTCCGGTCTTCCAGTGGACTCCATCAGGGCGTTTCTGAAGTAGGGCGTCGCCGAAGTCGACGAAGGGAAGTTCCGGGAGGCCGAGGACCGGTGCGATCCACCGGTTGGCGTCGTCCATCCATGTGGTAGCCCAGCACAGCTCGAAGCCGAGCCGGAGCAGGATTCGTCCGTGCTCCGGGTTGAGCCAGACCCGCAGAGGGCGTCGTCGGGACGATAGGCCCGCCTCGTCCTGAAGCGCGTCGTTCCGGGGAACCCTGAGTGTGGTGTAGCCGTCGGGACGCCTCTCCGGCTGGGCCGCGTAAGGGTTGAGCGGCCCGTCCACGTCGAGGAACAGCAGCGGTCGGTTCACGATTTCCCCCGGTCTTGCGCACTGTGGACTGCCCTGATCAGCGTAGCCGTGGGACTTTCTCGGCATTGAGCCAGCCTGAGTGATGATCGATGTGGCGAGTGTGATCACGGCATCGGAGCCGTCCTGTAACCCCATTCGCGGGGTTGGGTTCCAGCAAGCACGGCCGAGTAAGTGCTGCAACCCCGTCGGCGTGCTGTGCCCCGCATACTCGGCCAGGTGCCAGCCATTCTTCCGGCCCACCTGGCCAGCGCACATAGGCGCGCATCCGCCACCGCAGATCCACCCGGCTGAACCGGTGACCGATCCGCACGAATACTTCTTCCAGTTCCGCCGACCAGACACCAGGCTGCACATTGTCCCGCACCACCAGTACAACGGCCCGCCGCACCAGAGGTCACGAACTCACCACACATGACGAGTCATCAGCCCACTACATTCAGTAAAAGACTCCTGACCAGCAACGATAGCGATCTACAACTGGAGTATTAGTTCGTAGGGAAGCGGGTGGCTTGGCGCTCATAGAAGTCGTAATTCGTGAAGTGTTGGTGTGTGTCGAGCAATTATTTTTCCCTTTTTCGGTCCCGTGTTGGGGATAGATGCGTTTACTCCCGCGGGAGACGCTTCACATTTCGGGTTCGTGAATCTTGAATGACGTGCTTCCGGAGTGTACTTTTTCTCGACGCGTCAATGTTTGATAACCTTGGCTCAGTGATATATACTCAGGCCGACATGCGTGAACGTCTCGACGAAACCATTTAATCTGAGGCAGGATATGGAAGCTTCTCAAGATATTACGCCTCCTCTGCAAGGTAACTTGACGGAGGTGCACGAGGGGGATGCCTTCGACCTTATGGGTAAGCTTCCTGCTGAATCAGTTGACCTGATTATTACTTCCCCGCCGTACTGGGGACTTCGTACCTACGGGCTCGACCACAACGAGGAAATCCTGAGAGAGTGGGAGGCCGAAGGTGGCAGCAAGGAGGTTTCGCCCTCTTATGATTGGTACAGGCTTCACGGTGGCTGCCTTGGGCTTGAGCCGCTTCCGGAGTGGTATGTGAGCAATCTTGTTGAGATTTTTCAGCGGAGTGCTCCTGCTTTGAAGCCGGGTGGAAGTATGTGGATCAACATTGGCGACACCTATTTCGCCAGGTGGTCGAGTATCCGCTTTGACGGTCGCCAAGGGCTGGGTGACAACCCAAGGATGCGCAGGAAGACGCCGATGGGTGGATTCCGTCAAGAGAAGCAGTTGCTGTTGATCCCGGCACGATTCGCCATCGCCATGCAAGCGGAGCGATGGATTCTTCGTAACGATGTCATTTGGGAGAAGCGGAACGTGCCGCCACGTCCTGAGAAGGATCGACTGCGGATCGCACATGAACACTTCTTCCACTTCGTGAAGCGTCCGAAAGAGGGGCGAGCAAAATACTACTACGACATGTCCGCAGTGGAAGAGGGTGCTCGGGATGTCGTCAGAGTGAATGCTGCGCCCGGGTCAGACGGCCACTCGGCGACCTTCCCTGTGAAGCTGATCGAGCCGCGAATCCTGAGCTCATGCCCTCCAGGTGGGCTGGTGCTGGACCCGTTCTGTGGCACGGGACGATCTCTCGCTGTCGCCGTCAAGAACGGACGCCGAGGCATGGGGTTCGAGATCACCTCTAACTTTTCCGCGGCAGCGCGTGCGAACGTGACTAACCGACAGTTCGCTACGGCGGCTGAAGATGAGGTGGATCTACCTAAGCAAGACCAGAGGGACTCGCAGTCGCATCTATTCTAGAGATTGAACAGGTTTGTTTGGGTGGGTGCTGTCTTAACCTTCTTCCTTACCTTGGCGACAAAGTCTTTGCGCAGGGCACTGCTATCGCCGCTCGTGGTCATGGCTTCGAGGTAGTTTGGCAGAGTTGTCCTTATGGTCTCGATCATGTCAAGGCGGAGTTTTCCGGTCGAGTCGAGAGCGCCGCTGTAGTCAAACCCGGAAAACGTGATGTCCCAAGGTGATCCTGCCTCGACCGGGGCGAAGTTGATTCGCGACCGGAGCTGTTGCAGGATGCTGTGCTGCATCACCACATAAAGCGGCACATCTATCTGCTTGAGGTATTCGCCTTTCACGGCTACCTGAGTGCCGAGTCGCTTGTACACGTTGCCGGTGTTCACGCCAAAATCCACTGTGTCGCGACGCCCTTTGCGTTCGGCTTCGGCAGTGAAATATGCGCGCCAATTTTCGACATCGTCTGCTTCCCAGGCTTTCCATGCGGGCCCAACTCCACCGCCACGGAGGTCAATTGCCTGAGTCTCGATCGCGATGAGACTCGTCCCATTCGGTGCGGACGGGTCGTCCGTGAAAGCGACATAGTCGATGTTGAGCCTCGGGGTGAGCGTTGCCGCTACCTCAGACACGAGAGTCGCTTGGCGGTCTCCGAAGAAGTCGGTCACGGCCCATTCGACGGGCGGACCATCGAGCCGGTGGTCGCAGACGGCGTAGGTACGTTGCTGGCCGGCATTCCATTTGGCCGCATAGGTAACTGAGCAGTAGCCGAAGCCGTACTGACGTTGCTTCTCGCACAGGCCGCCTGCGAAGGGGCAGATTTTCTCGGCCCACGCCTTGGTAGCTGAGGGGGAATCGCTGTCGTGCGGAAAGCCGAAGGCTTCGACGATGGGGAAGATGGTTCCTCGTCCGTGTTGACCTGTGCTCTGCGTCATCGGGACATGCTATCGGTGGCGGTGGAGTGGGCGACGCGTTTGTATGGCTGGCGTGCTCATGGTATCGCAGCGCAGCGTAGTGAGTTGGGATGGGCTCCGACACCTGCGAAGGTGCTGGAGCGTGGCGAGCGGAGGTGTCCCGCCCAGTTTCTGACCTACAGCTGCTGGGTGATGTCTTCTCCGCAACTCCCAGAAGATCGCGGACAGCACGGTCATCTTCTCCGGGGGCTGGGAAGCGGGTGGCGTCAGGTCGGGCTGCTGCTCAGCGTCCGAGGCCGTAGCGGTTGAGGCGTGAGCGGGCGTCCTTCTCGATCAGCCCGAGCCCTTTTGCGATTGTTTCCCAGGACATGTCATCGGCCTGGGCGCCGTAGGCGGCCTCCCGGCCGATGTGTGCGATAGTCCGCTCCAGCACGGCTGCGGCCTTCAGGGCGGCGAGCGGCGAGTCCACCACGAGAGCGTCCAGTCTGGTCTCCAGGCGATCCAGCAGTTCCTCCATCTCGTCGGGGAGGGGCACAGTGTGATGCTCGACGTTGGCAATGTGCTCACTCCAGTCCCCGCGCGGGCCTGAGGTATCCACGTCGTATGGGTAGTTGCCCAGTTGGGACCAGTCGATCGGATACTGGGGCGCGCCCCGCCAGCCGCACGAACACGAGGCTCGTAGCTGTGTCGCTTCGGGTCGGCCCAACTTGCCGTTATACGCCCACCATTCGCTGGTTTGGAGCATGTAAGCACTGCTCCCGGCATCCAGGTACACCGGTTTGGGCTCGGTGCCATCGGCCAGGACCGCTCCTGTGATGCCCTCGTGGGATGACCCGAACTCCACGGTCTTCCATCCCATGCCTGCTCCTTCGCCTGAAGCTGCCGACGTCTCGGCCCCCAGCATGACCGAGTTGAGGAGGCGGCGACCGGCAAAACGCTCAACTCGGTCACGTCGCAGATCCCATGGCCCGCGGCCCTGCGGTCGACCCGTCTCCGTGCGAGCGAGGTGTTCCGGTACCGGGGTGTCCTTCGCTACCCGCAGGTCGGTCGACAGCCCAACGCTCGCTGGCGTGCACCGAAGACGGCACCGTCTTCCGGATCGGCGTAAAGGTTCTCCGGTGCTGGGCTGGCACGGAGGGTAATCGGCGGGGCATCATGAGTACATGCGCGCCACTCCCGAGACCAGCTCCGCCAACGGGGCACTGCTGACTGCGCTTGAGGAGTGTGGATGCTCCAACGCCGCGCTGGCCCGCAAAGTGAACGGTCTAGCGGCTCGTCAGGGTGTCGTAACCCGCTACACGAAGGCGTCGGTGACGCGCTGGTGCCAGGGTGTGCAGCCGCGTGGTCGCGGGGCGGAGTTCATCGCTGCCGCCCTCTCTGGTTTGCTCGGGCGCACGGTCTCTCCTGCTGATGTCGGTTACGCGGTTGAGCCGGGAAGGCCCGTTGCCACTCGAGCTGTCGATTACGGTGATGATGTGGGTGAAACACTGCATACGCTTTCGGATCTCGGCACGGCAGATATCTCCCGTCGGAGTCTGCTGGGCGCTGTCCCCTTTGTCGCGGCGTCGCTGACGGACACGCAGCGCAGTTGGCTGCTGTGGCTCTTGGAGGATGAAGAGGCCCCTTCGCTGAGCGTGGTAGCCGAATCTGGTCCGGTCGAACAAGTGCAGGCCATGATCGGCATGTTCGACGAGATGGACAACCGCTTCGGTGGCGGTGGGGTGCGCACCAGTATTGTGCATTACCTCAGCAGTACCGTCGTGCCGATGCTCCAGCGGCCCGGACTCCCTCCCCACCAGCGGCGGCAGCTGTTCACGGCCGGGGCCAAGCTGGCTGCCATGGCGGGCTGGAGTTCCTACGATTCTGCGGATTACGGACTCGCTGAGAGATACATGATCCAGGGTCTTCGCCTGTGCGCTGAGGGCGGCGATCGAGTACTGGGGGGTCAGATCCTGGCTGGACTCTCCCACTTGGCGACCAACCTGGGGCACCCTGGCGAGGGAGTTCCTCTCGCACGCGCTGGGATCGCCACGGTCAGAAGGTCGGGCAGCCCCATGGGGCTGATGCGGCTCTACGCCATGGCGGCACGCGGGCACGCGGCCCTCGGCCAGGGACGGCAAGCGACAGCCGCTCTGCAGTCGGCTGACAAAGCCCTTCAAGCCAGCGCGGGGTCGAATCAGGAATCACCTTGGACTCGCTTTCTCGACCATCACTACCTGGAAGCCGAAGCCGCTCTGTGTCACCGCGATCTGGGCGAGGCCCGAGCAGCGGAGCGGTTGGCCGCAGCTTCGGTGACCGCCAATGGTGACCGGCGACGGCGACAGGCCATCAGCAGGTCAGTCGTGGCTACGGCGTTGCTCCAGCAGAACGAACTGGAGCACGCCATCGAAACGGCCGGGCAGGCCCTCACCCAGCTCAGCGGTGTCCGCTCCGAGCGCTCCGTGCAGGCCCTGCGGGACTTCCGGAGCCGACTGGAGCCTCACAGAGGTGAGGCCGTTGTGCGCGACTTCGAACGGCAGGCGCTGCCGCTGCTCGGCGCGGCTGCTTGAGGGGGTCAGTAGCCGTCTGGAGTGGGGGCGTTCTGTGCCCGGTCCACGGGGATATTGGTCCCTGAGACCCCCGTGGCGTGGGCTGAGAGAAGGAACGCCACCACTTGGGCGACTTCGCGTGGAGCGACCAGGGCTCCTCCAGGGAACTCCTCTGCGAAGGCGGCGAAGGCTGCCGGGTCCTCGCGGCGCATCCGGTCCCACCGTTTGCCGGGGATCAGCATGGACCCGGGTGAGACGGCATTGACCCGGATACCGTCCGGTCCCAGTTCGCGGGCCAAGGAGGCCGCGAGGTGGATCAGAGCCGCCTTCGCAGCCCCGTACTGGGCTTGTGGTCCCGGTTTCCACCCGCTGACCGAGGCGATGAATACCACCGACCCTCCGCCGGCCGCCCGCAGATGAGGGGCGGCTGCTGCTGCCAGTCGGACGCTGTGGCCGACGTTCAACTCCCACGTAGCCGACCAGTCCTCTGGCGCTGCCTCTTCCAGGCCCCGACCTTGCGCTCCTCCGACGCAGGCGACAACGCCGTCGAGACCGCCGAAGGCTTCGCCCGCCTGCTCGACGAACCCCTCCAGCCTGCCCGCTTCCCTCACGTCCAGGGAACCGGTGAGCAGCTGACCGGTCTCTGCGGCATGGCCTCTCAGGGAATCCGTGCGACGAGCGCACGCTGCGACGAAAGCGCCCTCGCCGAGAAGCAGCTGCACAACCTCCTGCCCCAGACCGCGCGAACCGCCTGTCACGACGAAGCGCTTTCCGCGCAGCCCTGCCTTGTCTGGCTGTGATTTCACGATCATGGCCGCACCCCTGTCTTCACTCACCTTGCGGTCGTCAGGCTGATTGTCGCCGCAGGTCAATGCCGGTATATCGGTAGGCAGCTTCGCACTCGTGCTTCTTTCAGTCCTGAGTTGTCGACCGCCAGGACCACTTTGTGCAACCCGTATGCAACCTGCGTGCACGTAACCACCCGCAGCGCAGGCTTCCAAACCTCCCACTCCAGCGTTTGTCTGGTGGCACACCCCGCCGTCCCCGCCAAGATCCACCTCCGACGGTGTCCACCCATCCTTGTGAAACGAAAGGAACCAGCCGGTGACTGTCCAGACGGCCCCCCACGCTGGCAGTGATGTGCGTCGTTCTCCCGGTGAACGCTGGCGGTGCGGTCGCGAGATTCCCTCGTCGGTGCCGCCGATCGACGTCGAGATTCCGCTTCGGATATTGCACGGGCTGCACAGGGTCTCCATGGATAGGCCGGAGGAGCAGACACTCACGGCTCCCCGGTCGGCTATGCCGGGAGGCTCACTGTGACCCGAGGGCCCGCTCCTCTTGCCTGGGAGGTCACATTCCCCGCCGACACGGCGTGCCTGTCCGCTGTGCGCCGAGTGGTCTGGACGCGTCTGAGGCGGTGGGGCACGGACCGCGAGACTGCTTCGGACGCTGTGGTCGTCGCAAGCGAGTTGTTGGCGAACGCGGTTCAGCACGGCAGCACCACGGGCGACCGGGTGAGGTTCCGGCTCGCCGTGAACGAGGGGCAGCTGCGCATTGCCGTCTCCGACGCCTCACCCCGGCCGCCCAGGCGCCGTCAGCTCGATGAGGAGGAGGAGCGCGGGCGAGGGCTGTTCCTGGTGGAGGCGCTGGCCACGCGGTGGGGTGTGGAGCCTGCCGGCGGCGGCAAGCGCGTCTGGGCCTCCCTTCCGTTCGCTTCCGTGCCGTTCGCTCCCGCGACGGGCACATACGGCTGCCCGGCCACGCTGACGGCGGTCCACGCGACCCGGCAGCCACCTATCAACGCCCCTGTGAGGAAGTCCCCGTCGTGATGATTGTTCTGGCCGATACCGGTATCTGGGAACTGATGCCCGGCGAACCCGCTGCTCTGCGGCCGGGCCCCATCGCCTGCGTCCGTCTGGGCCTCGCTATCCGTACGCTGGGCGTGCTGCGCAGCCGTGGCGTCCGGATGGGCCCCGTGCAGCTGTGCGGCCTCCACAAGATGGTCCATTTGCCGGTGACCGAGCCCCGGTCCGGACTGCTGCTGGAGCGCGCCGGCCGCGCTGGATTGGCTCATACGACGGCCTGCCCCTACCGGGAGCACCTGGGGACGGTGCCCGATCACGGGCAGCTGTGGCTCCTGGACTCCCCGGACGCGGTAGAGGTCCGTACGGATTTCGGCGCCCTCTACGACGCCCTGCACATGCGCCCTGGCTGCCGTACCGCTCTCCGCACGACGGCGGCCTGAGTCCGCGCCGGGCCGCGGACGCGCTCTGCCTCCCCCGTGGCGGAGTGTTCCGTCCTCCGGTCCGGCGCCTCCCCCGGGGTCGGCCTCCCCTGCCGGCCCCGGGGACCCCTCCCCCTTTCCAAGCTTCACGTTCGTGCGACGGGAGATCGTCATGTGTGTGCATCAGCCGCCGTGTCCGACGGCGGACTCGACCGACCGGGAAGCCGCCCACCTGATGGCGCTCTTCCCTGAGCAGGGCTGGAGCTTGCTGTCAGACGGCAGCCTCCTCTTCGAGGACACCGGCGAGCTTCTCCCGGACGGCAGCGTTGTCGCTCCTCACCGGCCCAACCCGGCCGCCGAGCGGGGAGCCACCGCGTGAGCTGGCAGCCCCGCATACACAACGGGCTCCTCGTGCCCTACATCGCCTCCTGGACCGGCGAGGAGACACTCTCCGCACCGTTGGTGGGGCGCTTCGGCCCCTTGGGCGCGTTTCTGGGCTACGCCGACGAATCGCCGTACGACCGCGACACCTACGGAGCACTGTGGGTGCGCCAGACCCTCGCACCGGGCAAAGGCAGGCCCGAGTTCGCCTGCGTCCACGCCCTGAGGCAGCGCCACGCCACCGGTCATCTGCTGTGCCAGGTCTGCCGCACCTCCACCCTCAAAACCAACCGGCCGCAGCTGTTCCTCCTCAAAGACACCGGACATCCGGTGGGGGAGGGTGAACGCACCACCGCACCGCCGGTGTGCGAGCCCTGCGCATCCGTGGCGGCACGGGACTGCCCCCATCTGCGATCAGGGCATGTGGCGGCCTGGGTGGAGCGGTCACTGCCCTGGGGCGTCGCGGGAATCCTCCACGACCCCGAAACCCTCCTCCCCCTCCCCGGCGACGACCTCCCCCAGATCGCCTACACCGACCCCCGCATCCGCTGGATCCTCGCCGCCCGCCAAATCCTGTCCCTGCACGGCATCCGCGCGACCCACATCCGCCCGGCAGCCCCCGCATACGTGTCCCTCTCCGCCTGACACACCGCCCAGCCGTGGACGTCCCCGGCCTCTTCTGCCTGGAACTGGAGATCCGTTATGGCTCACGCCGATACCAGCCTCACCAGCCCTCCGCCGGTACGGATCGGCGCCCTCGCCCTGATCCTCTCCACCCGAGGTGAGGTGCTCATGGTCCGCCCCACCTACAAACTCGGCGGCTTCTACCAACTGCCCGGCGGCTGCGCCCACCACAACGAGCCCGCTCACCGGGCCGTGGTGCGCGAAGTCCGGGAAGAGACCGATCTCCTGGTCGCCCCGCAGCGGCTGCTGGTCCACGACTGGATCCCCGCCAATCCGGTCCGGGGCGCCGCCTGCGGACACAACTTCGTCTACTTCTGCGGCACCTTCCCCCACACCACCCCCATCCGCCTCCCGCCCCCTCCCTCGGACAACAGGCAGCCGGAGCTGGACGCCCACCAGTGGATCGCTCCAGAAGATCTGGGCCCGCACTGCGCGCCCTACCAGGCCCGCCGAGTCCACGCCGCCCTGAACGCCCACCACCACGGCACCTTCGCCGAACTCGCAGAGGGCCACCCCATCTACCAGGACAAGGAGTAACCCGCCATGCCCCGCCACACTCACACCGCCGCCAGGCGCAAGCCTCCGCCCGCGCAAGGCTGCGGAGACAGCCGCGAACCGACAGGCCGAGAGCCAGTGGTGTACGAGGCGCTCACGGTGGGAGAGGGCACGATCCGGATCGGCGACGTCGTCCACGTGCACGGCGCCGAACGCTCCGTGCGGAACATGCGCAAAGCCGCCGGAGGCAAGGTCCTGATCTTCGACGGCGGAGTGGTCTACCCCTTCGGTTTCCACATGTCACTCGACGCCCGCCGGGTCTACAGCCCGGACCCCACCCCCAGAACCGGCCCGGGCGCCGCTGGTCACGGCAGCCGGAGCCACCCTCACCTGCCACCACACGAGTGCGCCACCCCGGGACAACACCGAGCAGGGAAACGCATTTCGTGACACCTGTTGCCCCGGCCGAAAAGGGCATGCCCGCAGGACCGGAGGAGACCGGGGAAGGAGCAGGGCAGGTAAGGCGGAACCGGGGTAGCGGCGATTTGCCCAGGCCCGTGCACCGTCACCTGGCACCACCCACGCCCAGGCCGACGTTGAGCCGCACTCCGCCCCATTCGGTACCGCCGAAGAGCAGCCACAGATCAGCACCAGGGGCCAAGGTCACGGCGGCACCGACCAACGCATCTACCTGGCGCCGGTGCGCACCGGCGCCAGGACCGCGACCCGATCGCCCCGTGACAACCACGACACCCGCAGGAGGTTCCGTTGTCCCATCCGCTGCAGTTCGCCAGTCTGCTGGGCGCGCGAAAGCGCGAGGCCAAACACGTAGGGGCGAGGGGTCGATTCGAGCCTGGATCGCCCACGCAATGTGGCGTTCGGTTACTGTCCGGAGAGGATGTGTATCTGTGATGGGCACACAGGTGGGGTTGTCATGAGCCGGTCGAGGCCAGTCGTGCGCCGAACGCTGCTGCTGGATGCGTGCGGCGTGCTGTTGGGGGAGCCAACGCGCCCACTGTTCGCGGCGGTCGCAGCCTCCTGCGGTATGTCCTCAGAGGCCGTAGCCACCTTGTTCAAAGAGAGTTTCCGGGACGTGCTGTGGAGCGGTCGCATAGAGGAAGACGCCTTCTGGGAGGACTTCGCCACCGCATGCGGAGCAGAGCGTCCATCGCCTTCGTGGAGGGAGATCCTCGATACCGCCATGGGCGCGATGCCTGCCGTGCACCGTCTTCCGGTGTGGGCGCAGCACGCGCAGTTGACCGTGATTTCCAATCATCGGCACGAGTGGCTCCTGCCGCGTCTTGATGCCACTGGCGCCCTCGGCTATATCGATGCGGTGTACGTCTCCAGCAGCACGGGCCTGGTGAAGCCGGACCCGGCCGCTTATGCACATGCGTTGCGTGGCACGCAGCGGTCTCAGGTGCTGTACGTGGACGATCAGTTGAGGAATGCGACGGCGGCTGCAGCACTGGGCCTCCATACCGTCCTGGCGGACGGCGAGGGGCGCTGGCTGGGGGAGGTCGACTCGTGGCTGGCCGGATGAGTGGCCGTGTCGGGCGGGTGGTCGACCCCCGGTTCGAACAGCGGATGTCCATACTTGTCGCTGCGCTTGAGCCGGCTGTCGCGGATGTGCCGCGCAGTGGCAGGCAGTGGGTGTTCTACGGGAGCACGCCGCTGGGAAAAGCGCGCGAGGGAAGCGATGTGGACGCGCTGTTGTTCCACGACGGCAGCGTGAACCTCCCTCCGCACCGCCGGGGCGGCACGTGGGGAGCACGCCCCGTGACAATCTATGTACTCTCCCAGCAGGACGTTGCGGCGGATGGTCTGGAGCGCCGCTTCGGCGGGTACTTCACCCTCAAACTATTCAGTCCGTTCCTTCTCACCGACGGCCCGGTGCTTGAGAGCCACCTCGCAGGAAGCACCGCTCGGTTCTTAGGCCCCTTGGCGGCAGCCGCCTCGGGAGATACGGGCCAGGCCGTATACAGCAGCGATCAGCTGTTGGCGCACGGCTATCTGGCGTTCTTAGAGCTGTATCCGGACTTCGCGGGATACCTGGCGCGACTGGCCAGGGACCGAGATCTGTGGCTACGGGTCTGGGCGCATCAACTCCGCATGTATAACGAGGCGTTAGACACTGCCGGATATGTTGCTGCCTGCGGCGGCGGACGCTGGTCCTATACCGGGCTGCACGCTGTCGGCGATCTGGAGCGGGAGCGCGCCCGCTGCGCCGCACGGTTCTGGGCTTTCGGTGCCGTGTGCCACCAGGCAGACGCCGGTTTCCCCGACGCGTACTTCGCGAAGACGGACACGCACGCCTCGCACCGCGAACAGCGGCGGGCACGGGCACTGGTGCAGCGGATCGCGGAGGGCGGGCTGCGTGTGGAAGGAGGGGTCGCGGGGTGAGTGAGGTGGTCTCCCTGAGCGCCTGGCACGCGGCCTGCAACAGCCGGGCCGCCGAGGAAGCGCGCCAGCGAGTAAGGCAGTTCGCTCTACGGCCCGTCTCCCGCGACGGCTGGCCCTGGCGAGAACAGATCCCCCTTCCGGGGGAGGTGTGGGCATGGCAGCAGATCGGCGCGGGCGGCACCGAGGCGATCGGACTGAGGCAGTCGTTCCCCATACGGGTCGGGTTCGCGGGGGATCGCCTGCACCTTGGGCATCTAGGACTGGCGCGTGTGGCGGCACAACTGACTTCGGCGGGGGGTCGGCTGCTGGTCTTCGACTCCTCCGGATCAGGCTCCATGCTGGAGGGGTTTACGGCCGCAGTGCGGCATTACTCCGAGGCGCCGGCAGAGCTGGAGGTGTGCCGGGAGAGCCCCGCGCTGCGACAGACGCAGCATCAGGCGCTCGCCGAGCTACGGGTGGAGAAGCTGCGGCGCTTGTACGGCTGGGACGGGACGACCTCGGCGAGCGCCTTGTTGGACGTGGCCGCCATGCTGGGCTTCTTCCTGCACAGCCCGGGAGACTTCGGCGGTGGCGGGGTGGCACTGGTGGACACGTTGCAGGCGCCGCACAGCGCGTTGCTGCCTCGCCTGGCCCGTGCGATGGGCCGGGAGGCGCCGGTGCTCCTGTATCGCAGACTCTTCCCCAGCCTGCGCCGCGCTGGTGAACGGGGCAGTGTGCACGATGAGGCGTCGGTGGTGTTCGGTGACGACGATGAGACCACGATCCGGCGCAAGTTCCACAGCGCTGTCACGGGCGGACGGGATACCGCGCAGGCTCAGCGGGAACTCGGTGGTGAAGCCGTGCGGTGTTCTGCATTCGCCATGATTGAGCTCGCCTGCTCGCGGGTAGCGGCCCGCTCGGCGCTGGATCGGTGCCGCAGCGGTCGTGTGCTGTGTGCGGACTGCAAGGACGAGCACGCCGACATCGTGTCCGCGGGCGTTCGGGCCGCTGTCACGCCATCACTGCGTGCCGGGCAAACACCCCAGGTACGAGAAGCCGTCGCCGGGGCCGCCGGAAGCCTGCACCGGCCCCCGCGCAGGAGAACAGACCAGTTGGAAGAGCGCCTGGCCTGGGATACCGGCGTGAGAGCAGAACAGGTGGTGGCCGGGCACGGGTCTACTGAGGTCATGGACTGGCTCTTCGCTGCGCAGGCCCGAACCGGAGGCTCAGCTATAGCCACCGAACCCACATTCGAGCTCTACGAGCACCTGGCCGAACGGCATCGACTCGCCCACCACGCGGTGCCCTGGGACCGCGCCGAACTCGGCCACAATGTGCCCGCACTATCCGCCGCCATCGAAAAAGCAAACGACACCGTACTGTGCATCCTCGACATCCCACACACCGTTTCCGGCACGGTCCCCCGTTCCCTGCCTGAGCTGCTGCGCCCGATTCTGCGCGTTCTGCCCGAACGCGCCGTGGTGCTACTGGACATGGTGTCCGCTGACTACATGTGTACCTCGCCCGCTCTTACGCAACTTCTGGACTCGGATCCCCGCGTAGTCATCACCGGATCGCTGTCCAAGGCCCACTGCCTGCTCGGGGCCCGCGTCGGCTACGCACTCGCCGCTGCATCGCTCGCTGAGCGTCTGCGCAGTCGGCAACTGCCGTACGCCATGGACAGCCTGGCGCTGGCCGCCGCGGAGGCGGCGCTGGACGACGACACCGCGCGACAGCGGAACGTGGCTGCCTCCCATCAAGCGCGTGACCGACTCACCGCCTTGTTGCGACAGCTCGGAATACGCCACGCACCGAGTGAGGCGAACGTGTTGTTGATGGACCTGGGCATCTGGTTCACGCCCGTCGCCCGCCGTCTGGAGGCCAGGGGGGCACGCTACCGCGACGGCCGTCGGTGGGGACTCCCTGGCTGGATGCAGGTGAATCTGATCGACATCCCACACACGGACCCGGTAATCGATGCACTCCAGCAGACCGCCAGGGGCGACAATAACCACCTCGATCCCCGTCTGCGACGACCACGCGAAAGGCAAGCCCACCCTCATGACTGACCAGCGCATGCTCACGGGAGACCGTCCGACAGGGAAACTGCACCTCGGACACTACGTGGGGAGTCTCGCCAACCGTGTGAAGCTCCAGCACCAGTACGAAACCTTCCTGATCATCGCCGACCTGCACATGCTCACCACCAAGAACACTCGCGAGGACATCGCACAGATCTCCACGAATGCCCGCGACATGGTGCTGGACGAACTCGCCGCTGGTATCGACCCGGAGCGCTCCACCTTCTACCTCCAGTCGGCGATCCCTGAAGTCTCCGAACTCAACACTCTCTTTCAGAATCTGGTCACCGTGCCACGCTTGGAACGGGTGCCGAGCCTCAAGGACATGGCCCGAGACGCCCACAAGGAAGAGATGCCCTACGGCCTGCTCGGATACCCGGTACTCCAGGCTGCCGACATCCTGTGCGTCAAGTCCCACGTGGTGCCCGTCGGCAAGGACAACCACGCCCACGTCGAGGTCACCCGCGAGATTGCACGTCGCTTCAACTACCTCTACGGCGACGTCTTTCCCGTCCCCGACCTGGTCGAAAGCGACGTGCCCACGCTCGTGGGGACCGATGGACAGGGCAAGATGAGCAAGTCCATCGGCAACGTCATCTACCTGTCCGACAGCGAGGACGAAGTCCGCAAGAAGGTCGCCGGGATGTACACCGATCCCAACCGCGTCCGAGCCGACATCCCCGGCACGGTCGAAGGCAACCCCGTCTTCGTCTACCACGACGTCTTCAACGACAACCTTGCCGAAGTGGAAGACCTCAAGGACCGCTACCGGGCTGGGAAGGTCGGTGACGTCGAGGTCAAAGACAAACTCGCCGCAGCCACCAACCGCTACCTCGATCCGATGCGCGAGCGCCGAGCCCGTTTTGCGGAGCAGAGCGGGCTCGTCGACGAAATCATCGTCGAGGGCACCGAACGCACCCGCCGCGAGGTCCAGCAGGTCGTCTTCGACGTCCGCAAGGCCATGGGCCTGACCAGCGCCTACAACCAGCTACGCCGCAAGGCCGAGCGCGCACGCAAGAGCAGGGACACCCTCCAGTCTTGACATCGCACTTACGGAGGACCATGACCTCGGGCATACCGGTGCGGGAGTCGACCGGCTGCCGCACCGCCCGTATCGTTCGCACCCTCCACACCGGCTCCTCGGGAGCCACCGTCCGCATTTACCGACAGCCCAATGGCGAACTCCGAGCCGTCAAGAGCGCCGCCAACCCGCGCGTCCCGGCCCGAGCGCAGGCCGCCGCCCGCGAGACCATCCTGCCGTTCCTCGCAGGCCGCCTGCCCGAGGTCCTCTTCGCCGGCAGCATTCGGGGCATCGACACGCTGGTCACCCGCTGCCCGTCCCCCACCACCCTCGCCGACTCCGTGATCCGCTGTGGCACGGACGGTCCTGCACCGGCGGTGTGGCAGGACTTCGTCACCACTCTCTGCCGAGTGTGGGAGCTCTCCGGCCAGCCCGGCTTCGACCCGGAACTGGCCACCCGGAAGCACGCACTGCGCTGGCAACGCGGCACAGCCGGTCTCCACCACACCCTCCAGGCACACGGGTTGGAGGTGCCGCTGCGGGGCCACGTGTACGTCAACGGCTGCGACTACGGCTCCCTCGGACGGCTTCTCCAACGGCTCGCCCACATTCCGGCGCCACAAGTCCACGTGGCATGCCAGGGCGACCCTCAGCCGCGCAACATCCTCCTCGACGCGGCAGGCGGCTGGCACCTGGTGGACTGGGAATGGGCCGGACTCCACCAGGACTGGCGCATGATGATCAGCCACCTCATCGGCTGGTGGTACGTCGAGGACCTGCTCACCACCGCCTGCGGCGAGGCGCACGCAAGCCGGACCGCTCTCAGCTTGTCCTACCCGCCACCACAGGCAACACTCAGCCACGCCTGGTCCGCCCCGGTCGTCCACGCCTTCTCCCGCATGACCACCCCGCTCCACCGCGCACTGGACCTCACAGCCTTAGCCAGGCATATAGCGATGCTCCTGCTTCGGGAGATCCCACGCTCCCTCAGCACCGGCCGACACCACCTGCTCGCACCACTACTCGGAGAAGCAGTCCGACTCACCGACGCTACCCATCCGCTGCTGGAGCCCATCAGTCCTCAGCAGCAGCGCCCCGGAGCCTCCGCGTGATCACACTCGGCCTGGCCCTTCCACACTACGACGGCTTCTTCCCCGACCCCAGCATCACCGGTCCCGCCCGCACACGCGCAGCACTCGCCTACGCACAGCGTGCCGAAGCAGCCGGATTCCACCAACTGTGGGTCTCCGACCACCTGTGGCTCGATCCCGGCGACGGACGACGACGGCACACTCCCGACTGCTGGGCCCTTCTCGCCGCACTCGCCGCCAGCACCCACACCATCCGGCTCGGGTCCTTGGTCACCCCCGTGCCCCTGCGTGTACCAGCGCTCCTGGCCCATCAGGTCGCCACAGTCAGCGACGTGGCCGGCCCGCGCCTCGACGTGGGGCTCGGCGCCGGATGGCACGCCACCGAGTTCGCCGACGCCAAGCGCCCCTTCCCGCCCGCCGCCGCACGCCTCGCCGCCGTAGAAGAAGCCGCCAGTACCCTGCGCACCCGACTGGGCCCCTCTGCCCCGCCCCTCTGGATCGGCGGTAAGCGATCGGGCATCCTCGCACTCACCGCACGGGTGGCCGACGGCTGGAATATGGCCTGGGACCCCACTCCCGAAACCTTCTCCCAGCGCCACAAGACCCTCCTCGCCACCGCAGAACGCCACCGCACCCCAGGTGGCCTGCCGCCGCGTTCTTCGGTGGGGCTGACCACCGTCCTGGGCGCCGATGAGGAGGACCTGCGACGCCGCTGGCTCCGCCTGCGCCGGTGGGTACCCGCAGGACACCTCGACACCATCAGCTTCGAGCACTGGCGCCGCCGGGGCCTGATCGGCACCCCTGAACAGATACGCGCCCGACTCGCCACGTGGGAACAGCTCGGTGTCGATCACATCGTGTGCGCTCTGGGAATCCCGTTCGGACTCTTCGATGACGACCAGATCGAGCTGCTGGCCGCAGCCGTACAGCAGTCCGACAGGAGCCCGCTGCCGCAGGCCCCCAGTGAGGAAGAGGTCGAGTAAATGAACTTCCGTTTCAGCCTTCGAGTTCCTCCACGACCGGCCTCCTGGCCCCTGTGACTGACCGGAAGCGCGTAGCCGCCGTTGTTGGCCGAGCATCGGGGTCGTCGGCGGGCGGGGCGTAGTGGCGGAGGTAGTCGGCGAACCCATTTCCGGAGCGCTCGTAGACCCGGATCGTGGCCTCGGAGAGCTTGCGGGCCTTCAGGGAGCGGCGCCAGGACTTCACCAAGGGGAGCAGGTCGTATGCCATGACGGGACGCTACGCTCGAACGGCGGAACGCGAAAACACTTGGCCAATTAGCGCTGTGCATGAAGAGCGACGCGGCGCCTCACCGGCATAGTGCCAGGTGAGACGGTGTTTGTGCCCCCGGCAGGACTCGAACCTGCGGCCAAGTGCTTAGAAGGCACCTGCTCTATCCACTGAGCTACGGGGGCCGGTATCGGTCGCGGTCGGGCGGGCGTGCCCCCGTGTTGACCACGGCGAGGTCAAGGATAGGGGCCGAGGCGTGTCAGCCAGGTTGCTTCACCACCGCGACAGGTTGTGGAGGTTCCGTGAAGCGCTCCGATACTCGCAGGCTGCCGCTCGATCCGCAGCTTTTTTCGGCCCGCGTCGGTGGGGTGTTGCGCAGTCGTTATGGGTGATGTGTGGCCGAGGTGTGGGCCAGATGGGGCCAATGCGGCTATCGGTGGACGAATGCGCGGCAATTTCACGGAATGACGTGTGGATGCGCTTCAAAAAGGCTGCAAAATTGGGCATTCTTCGCGTGTGGCGATCTTGGAGGCACAGCCGGAGCTGCTGGACGCGTTGACCGCGCTGCGGGAGCGTGTCGCCGCCGCACGCTTTCCGCTGGATCTCCCCGGCGCCGAGCGCGCGCGCCGTTCCAGAGCGGAGCTGCTCGCCCAGCTCGACGACTATCTGATGCCCCGCCTGCGCGCCCCCGAGGCGCCGCTGCTCGCCGTGATCGGCGGGTCCACCGGCGCCGGAAAGTCGACGCTCGTCAACTCGCTCATCGGCCGCCGGGTGAGTGAGGCGGGGGTGCTGCGCCCGACGACACGGACACCCGTACTCGTCTGTCATCCCGGCGACGAGCCGTGGTTCGCCGGGGAGCGGGTGCTGCCCGGCCTTGGCCGGGTGTGGATGCCGCGCCAGGACGCGGCCTACGAGGGTGAGTACCACGGGGGTGACTACCACGCAGGCGAGCACTCGGGGACGTATGACGGCTGCGGGGCGGCCCAGGGCTCCGAGCGCGAGCCGGGCGGCGCCCCCCGGAGCGCGGACGAGCCCCCGCCCGCCCTGCGCATCGAGACGGACGACGCGCTCCCGGCGGGCCTCGCCCTGCTCGACGCGCCCGACATCGACTCACTCGTCGTCCATAATCGTGATCTCGCCGCGCAGTTGCTCTGCGCCGCCGACATCTGGGTCCTGGTGACCACCTCGGCGCGCTACGGAGACGCGGTGCCGTGGCATCTGCTGCGCGCGGCCAAGGAGTACGACGTCACGCTGGCGACGGTTCTCGACCGGGTGCCCCATCAGATCGCCGACGAGGTGTCCCGCCAGTACGGCGTGATGCTGGAGCGCGAGGGGCTCGGCGACGTACCCCGCTTCACCATCCCGGAGCTGCCCGAGTCGGCCGGCGGGTCCGGCCTGCTGCCCATGACCGCTGTGGCCGGGCTGCGCGAGTGGCTGGCGCGCCGCGCCGACGATCCGGCAGCGCGCGTGGTCGCCGCGGGCCGTACGGCGGCGGGGGCGCTCGCCTCGCTGCGCTCGCGGGTGGGGGCCCTGGCCAACGCGGCGGCCGCCCAGCACGCGACCTCCGTACGGCTGGCTCAGCACATCGCGGGGGCCTACGGGGAGGCTTCCTGGCGGGTCGAGCAGCGGATCGCGGACGGTGAGCTGCTCGCGGGCGACGCGGCGGCGCACTGGCGGGGCTTCCCGCTGGACAGCAGCGGCGGCGAACTGGTGGAGGCGCTCGCGGACGGACTGACGGCGCTGCTGGTCGGCACGGTCGCGGCGGCGGACGAGCGGGTGGCCGCCGCGTGGCGCAGGGAGCCGGGGGCGCCGGGTGGCGGCGGTGTCCGGGAGGGCAGGCGCGGTGGCGGACCGCGTGGTGGGCGCGGCGGCGCGGCGAGCGGCGTGAGGGCCCCAGTGGCCGGGGGCGCGGCGGGCGAGGACAGCAAGGGGCGGATCGGGGTGTTCGTACGCCGCTGGCGCCGCTGTGTCGATGAACTCGCCGAGGAGGCGAGTACGGCCGAGCGCGGCTCGGCGGTCGACGCGGAGGAGACCGCCGGGCTGCTGGCGACGGTGCTGCTGGGCGGGCGGCGTTCAGGCGGTGCGGCGGCGGCGCTGTCCGGCTCGCTGGGGGAGGAGCGCGCGGATCAGCTGCGGGAGCAGGGCGAGCGGCTGCTCGGCACCTGTGTGCAGCGGGTGCTGAACGGTGAGCGGGAGCGCTGGCTGGAACCGCTGGACGCGGCCGCTGCCACTACGGATCCGCAGGTCGAACTGATCGCCGCGCTGTCGTTGGTGCGCAGGAGCGAGGCGGCACGGCGGCAGGCGCCGCGCGCGCGAGCCAAGAGGGAGAGGTGAGGGCTGTGTCGTCTGCGGGTGTCCAGGAGGGTGGACCGGCGGGTGAGACCGGGGCCGGGGCAGAGGGCACGGTCATGGAAGGCACGGTCGTGGAGGGCGTGGTCATGGAGGAGGTGGTCACGGCGGGCACGGGCAGGGGGGACACGGTCGTGGGGGAGTGGCCCGTGGCGGAGTGCGGCCAGACCGGCCCCGACGGGCAGTCCGCACAGGTGTTCACGGCGGAGGCGCGGATCGGTGAACTGTCCGAGGACGACGCCGAGCCTGCCGCCCGGACGTTTGACGGGACAAGGGGCGAGGGTGCGGAGGATAGCACGGACGCGGAGCCTGGCGCAGCCCCGGACGGCCCTTCGGACGTCTCCGCTTCGGCCGGGCGCCCGGGCACGGCGCAGCGTGGCTGGGACGACGGCCTGATCGCGCGGCGCGCTCCCGGCGAGCAGGCGGGCGAAGACCCGCGGCCGGTGACGCGTGATGGTACGGAGGCCGACGCGGGTGAGTGGCCGGGCGGCAGTGCGGAAGGACCGGCGGCGGGAGCGCCTCCTCCCGAGCAGTCGGCCGCCGGCACGGGCGGGGCCACGCCCGGCGAGGCTCGGCGCGACGCCGCCCCCGCACGTGCGGCCGACGCCGCCGCCCCGGCCGGTGAGATCGGGGACGGCACGCTGACCCGGCGGTTGGGCGCGCTGCGCGAGCTGATCGGCCTGTCCCGTACGCGCCTGGAGAGCAGAGTCCTGGCGGAGCCCGTGCGGGTGCTGGACGAGGCGGGAGCGCGCGGGCGGCTGTCCCGCGCCTACACGACCGTCGCCATCGCGGGAGCGACGGGCAGCGGCAAGTCGTCGCTCTTCAACGCACTGGCGGGACGTGTGCTCTCCGAAGTGGGGACGCGGCGGCCGACCACCGCTCAGCCCGTTGCCTGCACCTGGGAGGCGGAGCGGGAGGGCGGCGCCGACGGGCTGCTGGACCGGCTGGGCATCGCTCCGGTCGTGCGCCGCCGCGTACGGGACGCCGAGCTGCACGGACTGGTGCTCGTCGATCTGCCGGACCACGATTCCCTGGCCGACGGCCACCGGGAGCAGGTGGACCGGCTGCTGGGACTCGTCGACGCGGTGGTGTGGGTGGTCGATCCGGAGAAGTACGCCGACGCCGTGCTCCATGAGCGCTACCTGCGGCCACTCGCCGGATACGCCGAGGTGACCTTCGTCGTGCTCAACCAGACCGACCGGCTGCCGGGGGACGCGGCCGACGCCGTACTCGACGATCTGCGGCGCCTGCTGGACGAGGACGGCATGGCCCTTGGCGAACACGGTGAGCCCGGGGCGCGGGTGCTGTCGACCTCGGCGCTCACCGGCGAGGGGATCGGCGAACTACGGGAGGAACTGGGGGCCTTCGCCGCCGCGAGGGAAGCCCCGGCGCGCCGTCTGGCGGCGGATCTGGACGGAGCGGCCGAGCGGCTGCGGCCCGCCTACGCGGACCCGGAGCTGACCAGGCGGTCCGGGCTCACCGAGCGCGCCAGGGAGGATTTCGAGGAGCGGCTCGCCTCCGCCGTGGGCGCCGCGGCGGCCGGGCAGGCGGCGGAACGGGCCTGGCTGCGGCACGCGGAACGCTCGTGCGGGACGCCGTGGGCGCAGCTGGCGCGGTGGTACGACGTGCGGCGTCAGGGACGGACGAGGGGCGCCTCCGGGCCTGCTGCTCCGTCCGCGTCCGGAGGCGCCCTCCCTTCCGTCATCCCTTCCGCTGTCGCTTCGGCCGAGCCTCCGCAGCTGGCCGCGCAGCGTGTGGCGAGGCCCGTACTGGCCCAGGCGGTACGGGAATTGGCGGCTCGCGCGGTGACGGGGCTGCCGGAGGCGTGGCGGAAGACGGTGCGCGACGCGGCCTGGCGCGGGGCGGAAGGGCTGCCGGAGGCTCTGGACGAGGTGGTGGACGAGGCGGCGCGCAGCAGGCAGGCGGCGCGGTCGGGAGCTGCCAGGGGAGTGGCGACGCGGGGCAGAGCGGCGGGACAGCGAGCGGCGGACAGGGCGCACACGCCCGGCGCCACGGGAGTGCCGGGCGCGCCGGGAGCAGCACCGGCCGGAGGTGTGCCTTTTGGCGGGGAGCCGCCGCCTCCGGCGCGGATGCCGCGCCCCCCGTGGTGGACGGCCGCCACGGTGGGCCAGGGGCTGCTGCTCGCGTTGCAGGTGCTCGGCGTGGTCTGGCTGGTGGGCGCCGCCGCTGGGGCTTATCACGGAGCGCTGTGGGTGCCCGCCGCCCTGGTGCTCGGAGGTGCGCTCGGCGGGCCGATGCTCGCCTGGGGGTGCCGGGCTGCGGCGCGGGGGCCCGCGAGAGCGTACGGGCAGGAGGAGGAGCGGCGACTGCGGCGGCTGGCTTCCGGCTGCGGACGTTCGCGGGTGCTGGAGCCGGTGGCGGCGGAGCTGCTGCGTTACCGGGAAGTGCGGGAGCAGTTCGTGATCGCGGCGGGGGACGCGGAGGTGTGAACTACCCGGTCGGGTGACGGAGTTGTCCACAACCGGCCGGTAGTCCACATGCTTGAGCGGGGATCGCCCGATCCGTGCACGATGGTGCCACCGAGACGGAGGACATCAGGGGGAGCGGTTCGTATGTATGAGGCGCATGTGACGGTCGTGGGAAACGCCGCGACTCAGGTCGAGTTCCGGACTACGGATGCCGGGCTCCCCTTCGCCTGGTTCCGGTTGGCGAGCACCGTCCGCCGGTTCGACCGGGCGCGGGGCGGCTGGGCGGATTCCTACTCCAGCTTCTACACCGTCTGGGCGAGGCGTTCACTGGCCGCCAACCTCTCCTCGTCGGTCACGATCGGCGAACCGCTGATCGTCCAGGGTCAGTTGCGCGTGCGCGAGGGCAGCCGTGAGGGGCGTGAATCCGCCTCGGTGGATCTGCTGGCCTCCGCGATCGGACACGACCTCTCCCGTGGCACCTCGGCGTTCGTGCGGGTGAGCCGGGCCACCCCGGGGCTGACGCCGGACGGCTCGGGTGAGCGAAGGCGACATCCGGTGGCCGAAGTGCCGACGGAGGCGCGGGGAGCACCGGAGGCACCGGAGGCACCGGAAGCCAAGGTTCCGGATCTGCTCACCCCGTCATGAACCTCCCGGTCCGCCGGATTTCGCGATAACGATTGCGAGTCGGAAAGCTTGCCGGGCGGCATTCATGGGGATTGTGGTGCGCTCGGTCTTTACGATCCGACGGGTACTTACGGGGTTGAGAAGATCTGTGCGGCGAGGTTCACGGCTCCCCACCGGCCTGTTCGTCTCGCCCGGAGGAGAAGAGCATGACTTCTGTACGCGGACGGGGCTTTTCCCGTCTCGCTGGCACGCTGCTGATTCCTGGTCTCCTGGCGGCCGGTGTGCTCGCCGGAGCAGGGACGGCGGCTGCCGATGATCTGGGCTCTCCGCACGGCGGTGCCGACGCGACGCTGAATGGCCTCAAGAACTTCGATCAGGCCGCCGTCCGCAAGGACGGCGAGGACGTGAGAATCGGTGCGGGCCTCTTCGAGATGTCGGTGGAGGACGGCGGCACCCTCCAGAGCTACAGCGTCGACGTCCACAACCCGGCGCAGGAGCGGGACCTCTACCAGGAGGTGCCGTGGAGCGCCTCCTCGCTGCATGACAACCCCGACGCGGGGAAGATCCGCTGGATACTGCGGCACTCCTACCCCCAGGTGAATGACCTCGCGAAGCTGTCGGAGCTCTCCGGCGCCGGGCAGCTCTCCCGCAACACGGCCGCGGCGGGCACCCAGGTCGCGATCTGGCGGTTCTCGGACGGCGCCAAGGTGAAGGCCGCCGACCGGGCCGCGGAGAAGCTCGCCGACTACCTCCAGCGGGCGGCCGAGGGCCAGGCGGAGCCGAAGGGCTCACTGACGCTCAGTCCGCCCGCCGTTTCCGGCAAGGCCGGTGACCGGCTCGGGCCGGTCACCGTGCGCACCAGCGCCCCGAGCGTCATCGTCGCTCCGTCACCGGACGCTCTCTCCATGGGGGTGAAGGTCGTCGGCGCCGACGGCAAGCCGGTGACCTCGGCCAAGGACGGCACCAAGCTGTACTTCGACGTGCCCGCGGGGATCGACCCCGGCTCCGCCTCGCTCACGGCGCAGACCGCGACCACGGTCCCGGTCGGCAGGGCCTTCACCGGCACCGGCGAGCACGCCAACAGCCAGACGCAGATACTCGCCGGGTCCAGCCAGTCCACCATCTCCACGAGGGCCGGCGTGAACTGGGCCGACGGGGGTGCGATACCCGCCGTCACCGCCGAGAAGAACTGCCGCGCCGGCGGCGTGGATGTCACCACGACGAACAAGGGCGACGACGCCTTCGACTTCACCCTGGCCGGAGAGCAGTACGAGATAGCACCCGGTGAGACCAGGACAATGACGGTTCCCGTCCGGGAGGGCCAGTCGTACCGAATCAAGGTTTCCGGGTCGGACGGCTTCGAGGAGACCTTCTCCGGCGTGCTCGACTGCGAGACTGCGAGCGAGGTGCGTCAGGACGAGGGGCTCACTCCGCAGACCGGCACGGGTACCGTCAGTGACGGTGGCGCTGACGTCACCGCCACGACCGGTGGCAGCCCGCCCGGCCTGGCCGAGACCGGGGGCGGCAGCAACACCCCGTTGATCGTGGGAATAGCCGCGGGCCTCGTCGTCGTCGGCGGCGCGGCGATGCTGTTCGTGCGGAAGCGGAGGCCTGCGGCGGCGCCGGACGCCCCCGACGCAACGGACGCCTCCGACGCAACGGACGCCTCCGACGCGCCGGACGCGCCGGAGGCGGATCGTTAGGGCTCATCCGGAACAGCTCGCACCTGAGCTGTGTTGTCACAGGGTGAGCGGTAAGCGGAGTGCCTTCCGGGCCCGGCCCGGAAGGCGCCCCTGGCGCTTGCGCGGTGCCGAGGGACCCGTGGCGCAGACCGCCCCGTTTCCGGGTTCGTGCTGGCGTGCGGCAAGATGGGTTCATCTGCCCGTACGCGGCGAGCCCGCACAGCGGCGGCGCGCGGCGCGCGGTCGCGTATCGATACCTACCAGACTGCCGGACGGTTTCTCTTGGCTGAGTTCATCTACACCATGCGCAAAGCGCGCAAGGCGCACGGCGACAAGGTCATCCTTGACGATGTCACCCTGGACTTCCTGCCGGGGGCGAAGATCGGCGTCGTGGGCCCGAACGGCGCGGGCAAGTCCACGGTGCTGAAGATCATGGCCGGGCTGGAGCAGCCGTCCAACGGTGACGCCTTCCTGCTCGCCGGGCACAGCGTCGGCATCCTGCTCCAGGAGCCCCCGCTGGACGAGAGCAAGACGGTCCTGGAGAACGTCCAGGACGGTGTCGCCGGGATCAAGGGCAAGCTCGACCGGTTCAACGAGATCGCCGAGGAAATGGCGACCGAGTACACAGACGCCCTGATGGAGGAGATGGGCAAGCTCCAGGAGGATCTGGACCACGCGAACGCGTGGGACCTGGACGCCCAGCTCGAGCAGGCGATGGACGCCCTCGGCTGCCCGCCCGGCGACTGGCCCGTCGTCAACCTCTCCGGCGGTGAGAAGCGCCGCGTCGCGCTGTGCAAGCTGCTCCTGGAGCAGCCCGACCTGCTGCTCCTGGACGAGCCCACCAACCACCTGGACGCCGAGTCCGTGCAGTGGCTCGAACAGCACCTCGCCAAGTACCCGGGCACCGTCGTCGCCATCACCCACGACAGGTACTTCCTGGACAACGTCGCCGAGTGGATCCTCGAACTCGACCGCGGCCGTGCCCACCCCTACGAGGGCAACTACTCCACCTACCTCGAGAAGAAGCAGGCCCGTCTCAAGGTCGAGGGGCAGAAGGACGTCAAGCGTCAGAAGCGCCTCAAGGAGGAGCTGGAGTGGGTCCGCTCCAACGCCAAGGGGCGTCAGGCCAAGTCCAAGGCGCGGCTGACCCGTTACGAGGAGATGGCGGCCGAGGCGGAGAAGACCCGGAAGCTGGACTTCGAGGAGATCCAGATCCCGCCGGGCCCGCGTCTGGGCAGCATGGTCGTGGAGGTCGAGCACCTCAGCAAGGCGTTCGACGACAAGGTGCTGATCGATGACCTGTCGTTCACGCTCCCGAGGAACGGCATCGTCGGCGTGATCGGTCCGAACGGCGCGGGCAAGACCACGCTGTTCAAGATGCTCCAGGGCTTCGAGGACCCGGACTCCGGCTCCATCAAGGTCGGCGACACGGTCAAGATCTCCTACGTCGACCAGTCCCGCGCCAACATCGACCCCAAGAAGACCCTGTGGGCTGTGGTGTCGGACGAGCTGGACTACATCAACGTCGGCCAGGTCGAGATGCCTTCGCGCGCGTACGTCTCCGCGTTCGGCTTCAAGGGGCCCGACCAGCAGAAGCCCGCGGGTGTGCTGTCCGGCGGCGAGCGCAACCGTCTCAACCTGGCGCTCACCCTCAAGCAGGGCGGCAATCTGCTGCTCCTGGACGAGCCGACCAACGACCTCGATGTCGAGACCCTGTCGTCGCTGGAGAACGCGCTGCTGGACTTCCCGGGCTGCGCGGTGGTCGTCTCCCACGACCGCTGGTTCCTGGACCGCATCGCCACGCACATCCTGGCGTACGAGGGCGAGAGCAAGTGGTTCTGGTTCGAGGGCAACTTCGAGTCCTACGAGAAGAACAAGATCGAGCGGCTGGGCGCGGACGCCGCCCGTCCGCACCGCGCGACATACAAGAAGCTCACGCGCGGCTGAGAAGCTGCTGTCTCACTCCGGCAGGGATGAGGCCGATGGCCTGGAGAACGACGGCGCAGAGAGTGATGGTCTGAGCGTGCGGCATATATTCCAGTGCTTCCTGCGCTGGTCGGACATGGATGCCTTCGGGCATGTCAACAACGTGGTCTTCCTCCGCTATCTGGAGGAGGCACGGATCGACTTCATGTTCCGGCTGGCGCGGGAGGCGGCGGAGTCTCCGACCGCGGCCGAGAACTCCTTCCAGGGAGGCTCGGTCGTGGCCCGGCACGAGATCGACTATCTGCGTCCGCTGGTGCACCGGCACACGCCGGTGTCGGTGGAGACCTGGGTCACCAAGATCGGCGCGGCCTCGGCGACACTGGACTACGAGGTCAAGGACGCCGAGGCGGTGTACGCCCGTGCGCGGACGGTCATCGTCCCCTACCTTCTTGAAGAGGCGCGGCCCAGGCGGCTGACCTCCGAGGAGAAGTCATTTCTGGAGGGGTATTTTGATGACAGCGCCGCGTCTGGTCTTCGCTGACCCGGGAGAGGCCGGCGCGCTGGCGGACTTCCTCGGGCGTCTGCTGCGCTGGGAGAAGGGCGCTGCCGTCCGGCTCCAGGCGGGCGCCGGGGTGCTCGGCGTGTTCGCGCGCCCCGCACGCTTCGAGGTACTGGCCGTGCTGACCGCGCGGCTCCTGGAGTCGGCGGAGCTGGACGCCACGGTCTCTGCCGGTGAACTGCTGGAGCGCGTGGACGAACCGAGCGAGTCGGTCACCGTGCCGGATGAGGTGACCGGCCCCGCCTGGGCCGGTCTGCTGCCGCCGCGCCACGGCTGGCAGGTCTCGGCCGAGCTGCCAGCCCGTGCGGTGCGGGAGGCCGCGGCGGGCGCCGTCGCGGAGTTCCGGGACCGCACCGAGCGGCTGACTCCCGAGCAGCGCACCCGCGAGACGCTGGACGCGATGGCCGAGGAGATCTGGGAGCGACCGCTGAGCGGTACCGGTGTGCGGCTCCGTGTCGCCCACGCGGCGCAGGCGCTCGGCTTCCTGCGGGACGCGTCCGCGCCCGTTGCGCTCTACGGTTCGGGGAACTGGCTGCGGCTGCGTACCCCGTACGGTTCGGTGATCGTGCGCGGTGCCGCGGGGGCGGGGCGGGGGCCGGGTCTCGGCCTGAGCGTCACACCGGTCTGAGCGTCACACCGGTCTGAGCATTACACCGGTGGCGGTGTGTCCGGCCGCACCTCGATGTGGTCCGGCTGGAGCTCCAGCAGCACCCGGTCGCGGATCGCCAGCGGCTCGGTGAACTCCGGCGGCAGCTGCAGCCGCCCGGAGCGGTCGATCGTCGTGTACTCGCGGCTGACGGTCGACTCCCCGCCGTTCTCGTCCGTGCGCACGTGCCGCAGCGTCTCCGAGCTCGTCCGGCCGTCCCGGATCGACACGGTGCGGCTGACCTCCGAGGACACCGCCTGATCGTGGGTGACGACCAGGATCGTCGTCCCCAGCTCGGAGTTGGCCGTGCGGAGCGCGCTGAAGACCTGCTCGGCCGTGGCCGTGTCCAGCTCTCCGGTCGGCTCGTCGGCGAAGACGACCGCCGGATCGTTGGCCAGCGCCACCGCGATGGCGACACGCTGCTGCTCCCCGCCGGAGAGCCCGGCGGGCCGCCGGTCCAGGCAGTGGGACATGCCCAGCAGGTCGAGCAGTTCGGCGGCCCTGGCCATCCGGGCACGGTTCCCCCGCCTGCCCACGCCCATGCCGCGGCTCCGGCCGCGCAGCTGCATCGGCAGCGCCACGTTCTGCGCGGCGGTCAGATACGGCAGCAGGTTCCGCGAGGTGCGCTGCCAGATGAACCCGACGGTGTCCCGCCGGTAGCCCAGTCTGGTCTTCGCGTCCATCCCGAGCAGATCGCAGCCCGCGACCGAGGCGCTCCCGGCCGTCGGCGTGTCCAAGCCCGCCAGGATGTTCAGCAGCGTCGACTTTCCGCTGCCCGAGGCGCCCACGATCGCCGTGAGTTCGCCCTCCTTGATGAGCAGGTCGAGTCCCTGGAGCGCCTGCACCTCCACGCCGTCCGCCTGGAAGACGCGGACCAGCCGGTCGCAGACGATCAGCGCGTCCTGGCCGTACGCGGGCCCGCTTCTGGTGGCGCGCCGCTCCAGCTCGGCAAGCGTGGGCTCGGTTTCGGTGCTCATAGCGGCTCCATCCGGAGATCCGTTGTCCGGCCGGCGATCCGGGCCTGTACGAGCAGCGCGGCACAGGCGAGGATCAGCAGGCACAGGGCGGGCAGTGCCAGGGACAGCGGATCGGTCGCGAGGTGTACGGGGTCGGCTGCCGGAGTCCCGGCGAGCGTGGTCAGATCGATGCCGGGTCGCAGCAGCGGCACCGAGGCGAGTGCGGTCAGCACCCCGGCCACCGCCGCGAGCACGTACATCGGCAGTGATTCGATCAGCAGCAGCCACCGGCCCTGCCGACGGGGGAGCCCCATGGTGCGCAGCCGGGCCAGCAGCGTGATCCGCTCGGGGGCGGTCTGCAGCAGGGAGAGCAGCACGGCGAGGGCGCTGAACCCCGCGGCGGCCAGCACCGCGCCGACATACAGGCGTTCGGCTCCGGACTGGAGCACGGAATCGCTGTACGAGTCGCGCTGCTCGGTGCGCAGGTTCAGGGTGAGGTCCGAGCCCTTGTCCGGGACCAGCTCGCGCAGCGCGGCGCTGTCGAGGGAAGAGCCGCTCAGCAGCAGGGAGTTGGGGGAGACGAGCGCGCTGTCGGCCGTGTCGGGCCGGGTCCGCTCCACGGCCGCGCGGGACAGCACCAGGAAGTCGGCGCCCCGGACGGCGGGAGTGCTCTGCCGTACGACCTCGGCGTGCACCGTCAGTTCGAGCCCCGGTACGGAGACCGACGCACGGTCCGCCATCTTCTCCGCCAGCGGCGCGGAGACCAGCGCCGGTAGCGCCTGATCCGGCCCGCCGGCTCCCTTGCCCGGACGCAGCGCCCGCTCGGCAAAGGCACCGAAGCCGGTGCGCTCCGCGAGCCGGGCGTACGCGCGGGGCTCGGCGATGACCACGGTGACGCCGCTGCCCGCGGTCACCCCGCTGGAGCTGTCCACGACGTCGCCGCCGTGGAAGACCCGGATCTCGCTGACGTCCGCCACGCCGTCCGCCTTCCGCACCTGTGCGAGGACCTTGCCGGACAGCTGCTCCGGGGAGTCGAGGCGGGCGTCCGCTCCCACCGCCCGCAGTGCCGCCGCCTCGCGGCCGTCCGCGATCCCGGCCAGCACCGTGCCGCCGAAGGCGGCAACGGTCAGGGCCACCAGCATGGTCAGCAGCGGCAGCCCGGCGACGGCTGCGGACGGGGCGCGGGCGGCGCGCGCCATGCCCAGGAAGGCGACCGGTCCCCGGCGCCGCGCGGCGGGCCGGGAAAGCAGCCGCAGCGGCAGCGGATAGAGCCGGACGAGGACCAGCGCGACGGCGAGGGCCAGCAGCACGGGTGCCGCCGACAGCATCGGATCCGGACTGCCTCCGTCCTCGCCACCGCCGCCCGTCCCGCGCCGGCGGAGCGCCACGAGGGTGCCCACCACCAGGGTCAGCACGGTGACCTCCACGACCGTGCGCCGCCTGGAGCGCCGCCCCCGCAGCATGTCGGAGCGCTGGGACGGCACCTGCGGACGGCGGTGCGTGAGTGCGGCGCGTACGGGCAGCGTGAACAGGGCGACGGCGGTCACCACCGCTGCCGCCGGAAGGGCTTGACTCCACCGTCCGGCGGGAGTGATGAGGAGCGCCGTCGCCGTGCCGAGGGCCGCCGCGGGCAGCCCGACGGCGGCCGTCTCGGCCAGCAGGCGTCCGGCCAGGCCGCGCAGCGAGCTGCCCCGCGAGCGCCAGAGGGCCAGCTCCGCCTCCCGCCGCGCGGCCGCCAGCACACCCCACAGCAGCAGGACGGTGACCGCAGCCGTCGCCAGGCCCAGCGTGGCCATCAGCAGCAGCGGCGCGACTGCCGAACGCTCGCGTTCGAAGCTCGCGAGCAGCTCGACCAGCCCTTCGTTGAAGGTGATCGGGCCGACGGCGGCTGCCTGCTCCAGCCGGGTGGCGTCCCGGCCGACGGTCAGCGACGTCAGGGTGTCCCGCAGCTCGGCGACCTGGTGCGCCTGGATGCCGCCGGTACGCAGCTGCTGGTGCCAGAAGAGTTCCGCGCCGTCCTTGAGATCCAGCAGGGCCGCCGTGGCCTGCCGGTCGATGAACGCGCTGAAGTGCCAGTAGTGCTCCGGCTCGCTGCCGGGGCCGGGCGGCTTCAGGCTCTTCAGGGTGGGCCGGTCGAGGCTCGGCTCGGCCTTCCAGTAGACATCGCCGGGTGAGCGCGGGCTGATCAGGCCGGTCACCTTCACCGTCGTCTCGCCCGAAAGGCCGGCGAGACGGAAGGTGTCACCGGTCCGCAGCTTCATCCGGTGGGCGGTGGCGGGGGTGAGCACGGCCTCTACATGGCGCTCGCCGGGCGGGCCGGTCAGGCGCCCGCCGGGCATCCGTCCCTCGACGAGACGGCTGTGCCGGGCAAGGTCCGGCTGGGCGACGAGCGAGGTCCGCGGGGTGAGCTGCGGGGAGGGCCGGGGGAATCCGGGGTCGATGGCTGCGGCGGGCTTGCGGTTGTGGACGCCGTACACCGCCCCGTCCCGGTCGGCGGGCAGCGGTGGCCGGACCGCCCGGCGGAACGCCTCGGCCGACCTGTCGAGTGCGGGCGGCAGCACCAGCTCGCGCGGGTCGGTCTCCGGGCCGCCGTACACGGCCTCGGCCGTGCCGCTGACGAGCT
The DNA here is from genome assembly GCF_025165795.1 of Streptomyces gossypii. Lineage (GTDB taxonomy): Bacteria > Actinomycetota > Actinomycetes > Streptomycetales > Streptomycetaceae > Streptomyces > Streptomyces gossypii. The sequence continues at coordinate 518,689 of NZ_JAJAGO010000004.1, read as the reverse complement.
GGTCCCGGAGCGGCGCCTCGGCGACGGACTCGCGCAGCGCGTCGTTCTCGTAGCCGTCGATGAGGCGGGGGAGGGCGGCGGCGGTGAAGGCCGTGACCATCAGCAGCGCGGCGAAGGCGAGAGCGGCACCGGGTGCGGCGCGCAGCCGCGTCCAGGTCCAGGCCGCTGCCAGGCCGCGCCCTCGGCGAAGGTCGGTCCGTCGTGTCATCGCCGTCAGTCCCCCCGCTCGGTACGCAGCGCGGCGACCGGATCGGCACCGCGCAGCGCGGTAGCGGCGATCACCAGCACCGGAGCGACCAGCACCGCGCCGAGCAGCAGCGTGAGCGGGCCGAGCGGCAGCCGCACCAGCAGTTCGGGCACCGGCTGGGTCGCCTCGCCGGTCAGCACGATCAACGGGACGACGAGCCGGGTCAGCAGAATCCCCAGCCCCAGCCCGATCGCCAGCGAGATCAGCACCAGCAGGCTCTGCTCCGTCGCCAGGATCTGCGCGAGGCGGCGCCGTGGCGCGCCCAGTGCCCGCAGCACCGCGAACTCGGCGGTCCGCTCCCGCACCGCCCCGGCCGCGCTCACCGCGAAGCCCATGGCGGCCAGTGCGGCGGCGGCCAGCGCGCTGGCGGTGAGGGCGGTGCGGGGGCCCGCGCTGAGCGGGTCGCTGCGCAGTTCGGCGGCCAGTTCGTCGCGTACGACGAGCTTGTCCAGCGAGGGCTGCGCGCGCAGCTGCTCGACGACCTGGCGGGTCTGCCCCTCACGGGCCCCCACCCACCAGCTCTCCGGTTCCAGCGGGGTGCTCGAGGCGGCGAGCAGCGCGCGGTTCAGCGAGGCGAGATCGAGCAGCAGGGCGCCGCCGTCCTTGCCCGGGGTGCGGGGGGAGGTGCCGGGCAGGGCGCGTACGGAGCCGGTGAGGCGTATGGTCAGCTCGGTGCTGGAGATCCGTGCTTTGACGGAATCGCCCACCTCGGCGCCGCTCGCGGTCAGGAAGGCGTCGGTGGCGACGGCGGCCAGCTCGTCCTTCCCGGTGCCCTTGCCCCCGCCGCCCCCGTTGTCCTTGCCGCCGGGCGTCAGCCGCAGGTCCACGGGGACCGGCCCGATGCCGTAGGGCTCGGGCGACGGGGCGGATCCGCTGGTGTAGCGGACGGTCAACGGGTCGTCGCCTGCGCCGTCCCCGCCGTCTCCGTTTCCGCCGTCTCCGCTCCGCCCGGGCCCGGCCGAGTGGATCTCCGGATTCTCGTAGGGCCCGGTGCCGAGGATCTGCTGCTGGTCCTCGGTCCCCACCACGGAGGCCCAGCGGGTCCCCGAGGGGATCTCGACCGTTGCGGCGGAACCGTCGCCGCCGAAGGACTCCAGCGCGGTGAGCGTCAGCCGCCGCTCCTCGTCACGGGAGGGGGCGAGATGCGAGACGGTGAGCCGGGTCAGCCGCAGCGGCTCGGCGGGCGCGCCCTCCCTGCCGCCGGCGGCGGTGTCCAGCCGGGCGGCGAGGCCGTGGACCCGGCCGTCGGCTGTGAGGTCGCCGACCCGGAATTCGTACGGCACGCCGAACCGGTCCTCCAGGGTGAGGGAGACGGTGTCCTGGCTGGACCGTTCGCTCTCGGCGCCCGCGCCGTCGTCCTGGCCGTCGTCCTGCCCCTGCTGCCCGAGCCTCTCCAGCCGCAGGCTCAGCCGGAGTTCGCGGGTGTCCTCGGGCAGCGGGATGCCCTTTGCGGCGCGCTTGCCGGGGCCCGCCAGCGGGCGCAGCAGCTCCGGCAGCGGCTGGTCGGTGAGGTCCTCCCGCATCCGCAGCAGGCCGTCCGAGGCCGCCCGGGTGTCGGTGGCCAGCACCTGCGCGGTGCGCTCGCCCTCGACGCTGAACTCGTCGCGAGCGAGCGGGGCCACCGTGCTGACCCCCTCGATGTCCGAGTAGAGGCCGCCCTGCCCGAAGGCGGGTGCGGTGGAGCCCGTGACATGCACGTCAGCACCCGTACGGAAATCCGCTTGGTCCCCCTGTGAACGGTCCCAGCTCGCGCCCTGCCCGACCGCGAACACCCCCATCGCCACGGCCAGTACGAGCAGCAGCGCCGGCCCGGCGCCGCGCATCGGGCGCCTGCTGAGCTGCCAGCCGGCGAGCGCCCCGGCGAGGCCGCGCGAGCGGGCGGCGCGGTGCTCGCCGATCCGGGCCGCCAGCGGCAGCAGCCGCAGCGCCAGCACCGTGCCCGCGAGCAGGGCGAGCGCGGGCGCGGTGACCAGCACCGGATCGATGCCCAGCGCGTCGGATCCGGTGCTGCCGCCGTCGGTGCCGGTCAGCACGCCGGTGCCGGCGGCCCGGCGCTCCAGCTGCCAGTAGGCGACGCCCGCGATCGCGACGAGCGCCAGATCGGATCCGCCGCGCAGCATCGCGGCCGCCTTGCGCCTCCCCGGGGAACGCTGCGACCGCACACCGTCGGACCGTCTCCGCAGCGAGGGCGCGATGACCGTCGCCGCGCAGGCCAGCGCCGTGCCGAGGCCGACCCACCAGGCCTCCGCCGGAAGCCGGACGGTGGGATCGGCCCCGGAGCGGCCGAGGGCGCCGCTGCCCATCAGGGCCTCCACGACGGGCACCGCGACGAGCGGCGCCAGCAGCGCGCCGGGCAGCACTAGCAGCAGCGCCTCGGCGCCGGACAGGGCGGCGATCCGGCCGCGCGAACCTCCGCGTGCCCGCAGCAGCGCCGTCTCCGAGGCCCGCTCGGAGGCCAGCAGTTGGGCGACGAGCAGCAGGGCGAGACCCGCGAGGACCGCCAGTTGCAGTGCGGCGATCAGCAGTGTGGAGCGTCCGACGAGCAGTGTGCGCTCCAGCGCGTCCAGCAGCGCGGGGAGTTCGCTGGATGCTGTGGCGCCGCGCACTTCCGAGGAATCAGCGAAACCGGCGGCCGACTGGCGTACGCGGTCGCGCAGCTCGCCGATGCGGGAGGTGGAGACGCCCGAGAAGTCCGCCTCTGCCTGCCAGTGGGCCGAGGCGGGCTCCAGCGCTTCGCGGAACACCTCCGCGTTGACGGCCAGCGGGCCGTAGGTGGTGAATGCGAGCGTGCGGACGCCGTCGCCCTCCAGCGGGTCCATCCGCCAGTAGGGGTCGTCGCTGTCCTTGGCGGCGTAAGTCCCCGAGATCGCCGCGCGCACGGGGGGCGGGCCGCTGAGGCGGCTCTTCAGATCGATGTGGTCGCCCGGTGCGAGCCCCAGCCGCTTCGCGGCGGCCTCCGGCAGCGCGACGGGGATGACGGCGGCGTTCCCCGCGTCCGCCCCGGCCGCATCCGCCTCGGCGGTGGGCCAGGTGCCCGCGGTCATGCGCACCCGGTCCTCGTCCAGCGAGGCGAAGAGCGTCAGATCAGGGTCCTCGCTCCGCCCCGCGTCCTCGGGCCGCAGCGCGCGCGGCAGGGCGTAGGGGCCGGAACGGGTGCTGGCGTCGACGGCGGTCGGCAGCCCGTCGAAGGCGCGCCGCGCCGCCTTGCGTACGGACCGGTCGATGGCCTCCGCGTCCTCGGACGTCACATCCGCCTGGACGTCGATGACGGTGCGTGGAGCGGACTGGTGTTCGAGGCTGCGGCGCAGTCCGGTGTCGCCGATGGTGGCGGCGAACGCGGAGAGGATGACCAGCACCGAGGTGGCCAGCACCACGGTGAGCAGGGCAGCGGCTATGAGCAGCCGGTGCGCCCGCACCCGTGACAAGACGAACCCAGCCAAGCCCCGCAGCCCCCTGTACCCCCTGCGCCCTCACCTTCGGCGCCGGGTGGTGGGGCGATGGCTCATTCCGAGGAATTGACCATAGTCCTTGCGGCGTACACGAGATAGTCCCAGAGTTGCCGTTCGTGCTCCGGGGCCAGCTCCAGGCTGTCCACGGCCTCGCGCATGTGCGACAGCCACGCGTCGTGCGCGGCCTCGTCGACCTTGAACGGGGCGTGCCGCATCCGCAGCCTCGGGTGGCCGCGCTGCTCGCTGTAGGTGCGCGGGCCGCCCCAGTACTGGATCAGGAAGAGGGCGAGCCGCTCCTCGGCCGGGCCGAGGTCCTCCTCCGGGTACATCGGCCGCAACACCGGGTCCTGGGCCACCCCCTGGTAGAAGCGGCGGACGAGGCGCCGGAAGGTCTCCTCGCCGCCGACCTGTTCGTAGAAAGTCTCCGTCTGCACGGTGCCGCGCGGAATCTCCATCACCTCCCCATGGTCGCAGACGCCCCGCCGGAACCCGTGGGCCGTGGAATGTGCCGCCTTCGGCAGGCCCACTGTCAGTGGTGGCCGGTACGTTCGGAACACCATGTCTGTCACCGGAGAGAAACCATTCCTGATCGGCCGGGAGCACCCCGCCGCAGTGCTGCGCGCCGAGGTCGGCCGCGCGGCGGAGAGCCACGGCGGCCTGGTGCTGGTCGCCGGCGAGGCCGGGATCGGTAAGACGACGCTCGTCGCGGGCGCGGTGGAGGAGGCCAGGCGCCTGGGCGCGCTGGTGCTGAGCGGCTCCTGCTGGGATTCGGAGAACGCCCCGGGCTACTGGCCCTGGGTGCAGCTGATCCGTGGCCTGCGGCGCGGCGCCACCGCCGACGAGTGGGCGGCGGCCGAGCAGGCCGCCGGGAGCGGGCTGGGCGTTCTGCTGGGTGAGACGCGCGGCACCGGGGCCGTCGAGAGCTTCCAGCTCTACGACGCGGTGACCACGGCGCTGGTCTCCGTCTCGCAGCACCGCCCCGTGGTGGCGGTGCTCGACGACCTGCACTGGGCGGACACCGACTCGCTGGGTCTGCTGGAGTTCGCCGCCCGGCACACCTGGTTCGAGCGCCTGCTGCTGGTGGGCACCTACCGCGACGTCGAGGTGGAGCAGGACGAGCACCCGCTCCGCCCGCTGATGACCCCTCTCGTCGCGAAAGCGACGACGGTGACGCTGACCGGTCTCGACGCCGACGAGGTCGGCGCCCTGATGGCCCGTACGGCGGGGCGGCCGCCCGATCCGGAGCTGGCGGCGGAGGTGCACCGCCGCACCGGCGGCAACCCGTTCTTCGTCGAGCAGACCGCCCGCCTCTGGCACAGCGGCGGCACGGTCACGGCAGTGGCCCCCGGCGTGCGCGATGCGCTGCGGAGACGCCTGTCTCTGCTGCCCACCCCGGTCGAGCGGCTGCTCACGAGCGCCGCGGTGCTGGGCCGGCAGTTTCACCGCCAGGTCCTCGCGGGGGTGGCGGCGGCACCGGTGCCCCAGGTCGACCGGCTGCTGGACCGGGCCGTCGCCGCCCGGCTCGTGGTGGTCCAAGGGGCCGGGCGCTTCGCCTTCGCGCACGATCTGGTCCGGGAGGCGCTCTACGACGCGCTCGGTGAGACCGAGGCGCAGGCACGGCACGCGGCCGTCGTCCGGACGCTGGACGGGGACGCGGCGCTCGCCCGTAAGGTCGTCCCGGCGGACCTGGCCCATCACGCCCATCTCGCCGGCGCTGCGCTGGAGTCCTCGCGGGTGGTCGACCACCTGCTGGCCGCCGCCCAGGACGCCGCGGCGAGGATGGCCTTCGCCGAGCAGACCGGCCACCTCCGCCGTGCCCTGGAGCGGGCCGTCGGCAGCGAGCCGCGCAGAGCCGTCATCATCGGCCTCGACCTGGGCACCGAGCTGGGGCACGCCGGCCGCCGTGAGGAGTCCTGGCAGGTGCTCGCCGACGCGGTGGCACGGGCCCGCGAGCTGGACGACCCGGAGCTGCTGGCGCGGGCGGCGCTCACCCTCTACCGGGCCGGCGGTGCCGGGGAGACCGGCGGCCTCGGCGGTGGCGCGGACCTCGGCGACCACGGGCGGCTGACCTCCGAGCTGCTCTCGGAGGTCCACGGCAGACTGGTCCGCCCGGGGGCGGCCAGGCGGCCGGACCAAGGGCCCGACCTGCTCGCCCGGGAGCTGGCGGTGCACGCGGCGGTACTCGCCCGGCGTGGCCAGGACGACGACGCGCTGTCGTTCAGCCTGTGGACGCGCCACAACCAGCTGTGGGGCCCCGGCACCGCCGCCGAGCGCAAGGCCCTGACGGACGAGATGATCGCGGTGGCACGGCGCACGGCAGACGAGGAGACCGAGCTGTTCGCGCTCTCGTTCTGCTGGGTGGCGCTGCTGGAACAGGGCGACCCGCGCTACCTCGACTACTTCCGCCGCTTCGTGACGATGGCCGAACGCGAGGGCGGGCAGCGGGCCGTGATGAGCTCCGCGATCGACCAGAGCGTGATCGCCTCGCTCGGCGGCCGTTTCGACGAGGTGGAAGAGCTGCTCGAACGCGCACGTGGGGCGGCTCACGGGCATGCGGGGGAGCACGAGCACTTCGCCTACATGGTCCACCACATGCGCTGGGCGCTGCTGCTCGCGCAGGGCAGGTTCGAGGAGCTGGACGCCCTGCACCGCACCCTCGCCGAGACGAACTACCCGATCCCCCGGCTGTTGGAGGGCATCACGGCCGCGCAGCGGGGCGACGCCGGATCCGCGCTGCGCCACCTCGCCGCGCTGGACGCGGGCCAGGAGACCTTCCCGCGCAGTTACGCCGCGCTGTGGCTGAGATTCCAGGCGGAGGTGGCGGCGGTCTCGCGCGACCCGGAGCTGTGCGAGCGTGCCCGCCGTGCGCTCACGCCGTACGCGGACGAGTGGGCGGTAGCGCTCTTCGGGTGCGATGTGAGCGGCCCGGTGATCTTCTGGCTGGCCCGTATCGACGCCGCGCAGGAGCGCTGGGAGGAGGCGGTGGCGGGGTTCACCGCAGCCGTGGAATCGGCCGTCCCGCTCCAGGCGCACTTCTGGGCGGCGAGCGCGCGCCTGCGGCTCGCCGAGGTGCTGCTCGCCCGCGGCGCGGACGGGGACGCGGACGACGCGGTCGCGCTGCTGGAGCGGGTGCGGCGGGAGACGTCGGGGACGGGGATGGGGCAGCTCGCCGAGCGTGCGCGGCAGCTGCGGGCCGAGGCCGTTGCGGATGCCGGGCCGGGGGGCGGGGCGGGGGGCGCCGACGCGGCTGCCCCGGCTGCCCCTGCCGCCTCGGCTCCCGCCTCCGCATCTGCCTCCGGCTCCGTGCAGGAGTTCCGGAGGGAGGGTGCGGTGTGGACTCTCACCTTCGGCGGTCGCACCGCCCATATGCCCGACGCCAAGGGGCTGCGTGACCTGCACACCCTGATCAGCAGCCCCGGCAGGGACATCCCGGCCGTACGGCTCCTCGCCCCGGAGGGCGGCGATCTGGTGGTGGCCGCCCGGCAGTTGGGCGGTGACGAGATCCTGGACGACGAGGCCAAGGCCCGGTACAAGCAGCGGCTCACCCTGCTCGACGAGGAGATCGACCGGGCGGCGGAGCGCGGTGACGACCGCCGCGCCGCTGAGTTCGACCGTGAGCGCGAGGCCCTGCTGCGCGAACTGCGCAGCGCGGCGGGGCTCGCGGGCCGCAGCCGCCGCCTGGGAGACGAGGCGGAGCGGGCCCGTAAGACGGTCACCGCGCGCATCCGCGACACCCTGCGCAAGCTGGACGGACGGCATCCGCAGCTGGCGGCGCATCTGCGCGCGGCGGTCTCCACCGGGGCCGCCTGCCGCTATCAGCCGCAGCATCAAGATCAGCCCCAGCATCAAGATCAGTCGCAGCACGAAGATCAGCCTGAGCATGCCGGAAGCGGCGGCCCCGGGGGGCTGTGAGCCGCCAGGGGCCGCCGTAACGCCACAGCGGCCCGCCGCTGGTCACTTGCGGTTGTAGAGCCGCATCGTGATCGGGCCGAAGACCAGCACGAGAGCCGCGGACCAGAGCAGCGACCAGGTGATGTCCTCACCGGGCCAGCCGCCCGCCATCAGTTCCCGTACGGCTGAGGAGAGATGGGTGATGGGGCTGTTGTTCACGAACGCCTGGAGCCAGCCCGGCATCGTCGCGGGGTCGACGAAGATGTTGCTGCCGAAGGTCAGCGGGAAGAGCATCATCATGCTGACCCCCATCACGGACTTCTCGCTGCGCAGCAGCAGCCCGAACATCGTCCAGATCCAGGAGAAGGAGAACGAGAACACCAGCAGCAGCGCCACCCCGGCCAGTACGCCGCCGGCGCCGCCCTCGGGCCGGAATCCCATGATCATGCCGACGGCCAGCATCACCGCCGACGCCCCGGCGTAGCGGACGACATCACCGAGCAGATAGCCGACCATCGGCGCGGGCCGCCATATCGGCAGCGTACGGAAGCGGTCGAAGACACCCTTCTCGATATCGGTGTTGACCGCGACCCCGGTGTACATCGTGATCATCACCACGCTCATCACCAGGACGCCCGGCAGCAGGAACTGCAGATAGTCCGAGGTCGACCCGGCGAGCGCACCTCCGAAGAGGTACGTGTACATCAGGACCATCATGATCGGGAAGACGGTCACGTCGAAGAGCTGCTCCGGCACATGCTTGATCTTCAGCATCGCCCGCCAGCCGAAGGTGACGGAGGCGCTCAACGCGCTGGGGCGCGGTGGTCGTTCCTTCGCCACCAGCAAGGCGGCGAGGTCGTCGGTGCGGACGGCCGCCAGTTCCTCCGAACCGGCGGGGGAGGTGGTCGCGGTCGCGGTGCTCATGCTGCGGTCTCCTTGGTGAGTGTGCCGGTGGCGGTGGTGTCCGTGGTGGTGTCCGTGGTGAGGTCGGCGGGGCGGTCGGTGAGGGAGAGGAACACCTCGTCCAGGCTGGGCTGCCCCAGCGAGAAGGTGTCCACGGTGATCCCGGCGGCGGCGAGTTCGGCGAGTGCGCGCGCGGCCTGGGGCGCGGCGCCGTTCCCGTCGTCACCGTCGCCGACCCGTGCGGTCAGCGCCACCGGATCGGGGTCCGCCTGCACCGGTGCGTCCAGCACGCGGGCGAGCAGCCGCTCGGCCTCCGGCCGCTCGTGCGCGTTCCGCAACCGCAGGTGCACCGAGCCCGCGCCGACTGATGCCTTCAGCTCTCCCTTGGTGCCCTCGGCGATCACCTTCCCCTTGTCGATGACGGCGATACGGGACGCCAGCTGGTCGGCTTCGTCGAGGTACTGCGTCGTCAGCAGCACCGTGGTGCCCTGTGCGACGACGGCCCGGACGATGTCCCACACCTGGTTGCGACTGCGCGGGTCCAGCCCGGTCGTCGGTTCGTCCAGGAAGAGCAGATCGGGGGTGTTGAGGATGCTCGCGGCGATGTCGATGCGCCGCCGCATGCCGCCGGAGTAGTTCTTCACCTGCCGGTCGGCGGCGTCGTTCAGGCCGAACGCCTCCAGCAGCTGCGCGGCCCTGGCCCGTGCGGCGGTCTTGTGGTGCCCCAGCAGGCGCCCCAGCAGCATGAGGTTCTCCACCCCGGTGAGGTCCTCGTCCACCGAGGCGTACTGGCCGGTCAGGCTCACCATGCCGCGTACGATGGCCGCTTCGCGCCGGACGTCGTGGCCGAAGATCCGTGCCTCGCCGCCGTCCGGGCGCAGCAGGGTGGCGAGCATCTTGACCGCCGTCGTCTTTCCCGCGCCGTTCGGGCCCAGCACGCCGTAGACCGTGCCGGTGGGCACGGTGAGGTCGATGCCGTCTACCGCGCGGGTGTCACCGAACACCTTGACCAGCCCGGATGTCTCGATGGCGGGAGCGTTCCCGCCCCTGTGCTCACTCACGTCGCTCGCGCTCCTTCTCAGTGGTTTCTGTTGACTTCTGGCTGTTCTCTGACCGGCTGGTGCTGCTGACCCCTCAGGACACGTACGGGTGCGCGGCGCGGGCGTCCCGCAGCGCGTGGCCCCACCAGCTGAGCTGGTCGAGCATCGCCGTGGCGTCCTGTTCGCCGTCGGTGCAGCCGCCCCAGTCCTCGCCTTCGCCGTCCTCGCCTTCGGCGGTGAGCAGATCGAAGCTCGCGCTGTTCCGCATCGTGACGGTGTGCAGTTCGACGAACACCGAACGCAGGGCCTCCACCGCGTACAGCCCCCGGGAGCGGCAGCCGTAGGAGACGAACCCGACCGGCTTCGCATGCCACTCGTCGTAGGCGAAGTCGATCGCCTGCTTCAGCGAGGCGGGAAAGCTGCGGTTGTACTCCGGCGTGACGATGACGAAGGCTTCCGCGCGGTCGATCTCGGCGGTGAACGCCGCCATCTGCGGCGTCGGAAGCTCGGGATAACGTGCCGGGAACACGAACTCCGCGAGGTCGACGACCTTCGGCTCCAGGTCGCCGCGCCGCCCCGCGCGGTCCGTTACCCAGCGGCACACCGCGTCGCCGACCCGGCCCTCGCGGGTACTGCCGATGATGACGGCCACCCGCAGTCTCCGGCTTGCCGTGGTGCTCGGCGTGCCCGCTGCCCAAGGCGTGGGTTTCATGGGTCCTCCTCTCGCGGCTGCCGGCTTCGGGCTGGACGGCTGTACACCACGAAGGCGCGAGGAAGGACCAAGCAATCCGCTGGACCAGGTCTGGCGGAGCGGTCCAGCGGCTGGAGCAGAATGGTGCAACGGAGCGGAGGGCAGGTCGGGAACGCGCGGGCGTCCTGGCTGCGGGAGTACCAGTTGCGGGAGTTCGCGGAGGCCACCTACGGAAGCACACCATCCGGTGTCGGGGCCGACGATCTCCCCCCCCGTGCCCCGTGCCCCGTGCCCCGCGCCCTCGCGCGAACCGCCGGGCCGCCGCACAGTGGAGGTATGGGCAGCGCGACAGCACTCGTACAGGGGATCGTGGCGGGCGGCGCCCTCGCTGATCCGGCGTGGCGCCGCGCCTTCGAGGAGGTGCCCCGCGAGCTCTTCGTGCCGTACTACTACACGTCGGTGATCGGCCTGGGAGACGAGGGCTGCGACCGGCTGTCGCACGACGACCCCGACGCGTCGCGCCGGGAGCGCTGGCGGCGAGGCGTGTACGAGGACATGCCGCTGGCCACCCTGATCAGGAACGGCGAACTGCTCTCCTCCAGCAGCCAGCCCTCCCTGATGGCCCGCATGCTGGAAGCCCTGGAAGTCGAAGAGGGCATGCGGGTGCTGGAGATCGGCACCGGGCCGGGCTACAACGCGGCGCTGCTCTCGCACCGGCTCGGCGACGAGCGGGTCACCACCGTCGACATCGACAAGGAGATCACCGACGCCGCCCGCGAACATCTGGACGCCGCCGGATACCACCCGGCCGTCGTCACCGGCGACGGCGCACGCGGCTGCCCGGAACGCGCCCCGTACGACCGGATCATCGCCACCTGCACGCTGCCCTCCGTCCCGCTGCCGTGGCTCGACCAGTGCGCTCCCGGCGCGCTGATCCTGGCACCGCTGGCGACCGGGCTCGTCATGCTCCGCGTCGCGGACGCCACCCACGCCTCGGGGCACTTCCTGGACACTCCGGCCTACTTCGTCCGGCTGCGTGGCAGCCCGCCCGCGCCCGCCCCCGGCGGGTGCCTGAGCGGTCTGCCGGCGCACGCCGCACAGGACGACTCGTTCCGCTTCCTGCTCGCTCTGACGGCGGGACGGGTGCCGCCCCGCGCGGCGTACGAGATCTGGCACGAAGAGGGCCGCCCGGCGCGCGAGCGGTACGGCGTGGCGGTACGGGGCACCACTCAGTGGGCCTGGCTGGACGACCCCGACGGCCCGTACGCGTGGCCACTGGGGGACTGACCCGATCGGGGCCACGGGTGGCAGACTGCACGGGCGCCGGGCAGCAGGTCGTCAGTCGTAAGGGGGGAACCCGTGGGGTTCACGGAGGTGGCGGCGCGGGCGGTACTCGCGGCGGCGGGCGAGGCGGCCGACCGGGCCGAACTGCTCGCACTCGGCGAGAACGCGGTCTTCGCCCTGGACTCTGGCCGGGACGGCAGCGGGGCCGCAGACCGGGCCGCAGACGGCGCGCCCAGTGGTGCGGTCGTGCGTGTCGGCCGTGGCCTGGAGCTGACCGAACGGGCCCGGCACGAGCTGCGGGTGGCCGACTGGCTCGCGGAACGCGGCATACCGGCCGTACGGCCCGCCCGCCCCGAGGTGGAGCTGGTCTCCGGGCACCCGCTGACCTTCTGGCACCGGCTGCCCGCGCCGGTACGGCCGGCCGGGCCCGCCGATCTCGCCGGACTGCTGCGCCAGGTGCACGCGCTGCCGCCACCGCCCTTCCCCCTGCCCCGGCGCGAGCTGCTGGCCGGAGTCGAGCGCTGGCTGCGGCTGGCGGGGGACGCGCTGCCACCCGGGGACGCCGCCTACCTGCGCGCCCGGCGTGACGACTTCGCGGCGGCCATGGCGGAGATCACCCCCATGCTGCCGCCCGGCCCGATACACGGGGACGCCCTGCCGCGCAACGTCCACGTGGGCCCCGACGGGCCCGTCCTGCTCGACCTGGAGACCTTCTCCGACGACCTGCGGGAGCATGACCTGGTGGTGATGGCCCTGAGCCGGGACCGCTACGGACTGCCCGGCGAGGCTTACGCCGAATTCGTGCGGGCATACGGCCGGGATGTACGGGACTGGCCCGGCTGCGCGGTGCTGCGCGGCGCCCGGGAGACGGCCAGCTGCGCCTGGGTCGCCCAGCACGCACCGGCGAACGCGGCGGCCCGGCACGAGTTCGCCCGCCGGATCACCTCCCTGCGCGAGCAGGACACATCCACCCGCTGGCACGCCTTCTGACCGGTCCGGGCCGTTCCCGGGCCCGCCGGCGGGCGGGTCCGGGAACGACCGGGCGGGATCAGCTCTGGTGGAGGGTGATGGTGGTCCAGGCGCCGACGTGGACGCGGTCGCCCGGGTAGAGGGGGATCGGGACGAACGGCTGAATCGGCTCCTCGCTGCCGTTGATGGTGGTGCCGTTCGTGGAGTCCTGGTCGACAACCGCCCAGCTGCCGTCCGGCTGCTGGATGAGGACCGCGTGCTGATGGGAGACCCCGGGGTCCTCCGGCGGGCGGCCCAGATCGATGTCCGGAGCCTCCCCGGTGGACTGGCGGCGGCGGCCGATGGTGATCTGGTGGCCGCTGAGCGGCAGTTGCTGCTCAGCCGAGTACGCGGGCAGGTTGAGCGCCGACGCCTCCGGGCCGCTGCGGCCCATCATGGCCATGAAGTACTCGCGGTCGGGCGCGATCACGGCCGTCCAGGGGCCGCCGGGACGGCCGCCGTTGTGCTCGGGCTGCTGCGGCGGTCGAGCCTGCTGTTGCTGTTGCTGTTGCTGTTGTTGCTGCTGCGGGACCTGTTGGGGGGCCTGCGGGGCCTGCTGGGGTGACGGATGCTGCGGCTGTCCGTAGTCCTGCTGCGGATAGCCGTAACCGCCGCCGCCCTGCTGTCCCTCCGGCGGCCCGGGGTGTACCGGCTGGCCGGGATCCTGCCCTGCGGGCGTGCTGGGCGGGGGCAGCATCCAGTCGCCGCTCGGCTGGGAGGGCTGGGGGGCGGGCGGCGGACCGCCGTGCGTGCCGGGCCCAGCACCAGGCCCAGGGGGGTAAGGCCCAGGCGGTCCAGGCGGACCGGCCAGCGACTCCGCCGGGCGGTTCAGCTGGGACGGGCGGGAGTGGTCGTACCCGAGCCGCTGCTCCTGCGAGGGATCGCTGCCGCCGGGGAAGCCGTGCTGCGGTGAGGGCGGTGGGCCCGGCTGCCCCTGCTGGCCCGGTTGCCCCTGCTGCGGACCGGGAGGTCCCGGCGGACCGGGAGGGCCGGGGGGCCCGCCGTGCGGCGGGAAGCCCCCGTCGTACGGCGGCGGGGGCGGGCCCGGCTGCTGCTGGGGCTGCTGCGGCGGCTGGGGTGGCTGCGGCAGACCCTGCTGCGGGGGTGGTGCCCCGTGCGTCGGGTAGGCGGTCGGGGAGTGCGTGAGGTAGTTGAACCTGCACTCCTCACAGAAGGGTGCCTGCGCCTCACGCGGTGTGCGGCACTGCGGGCACAGCTCCGGAGGGCCCTGCGGCCCGCCGGGGGCCGGATAGCCGTACCCCGGCTGCGGAGGCCCGGGCGCGGGCGGTCCGGGTGGGCCGGGCGGTCCGGGGTAGCCGTACCCCTGCGGTGCGCCAGGGCCCGGCGGTGGAGGCGGCGCCGGGACGGCGCCCGCGTGCGTGCCTGGCGTACCGGGCGACGCAGCCATCCGGTGGCCGCACACCTCGCACCAGTCATCGGCCGCCGACTGGTGGCCGTTCGGGCAAGTCGGCATCGTCGTGCCTCCCCCTCCGTACCGCTATTTCTTCACACGGACCGTCTTCGTGGACCGCGTCTCCAAGGTCATCTCGTCGGCGTCGGCGACCTTCGCCTTCAGTCGAACAGTACCCGCCGCCGCGTCCACGACGTCGACCACCTTCGAAAGCAGTTTCGCAGTGTCGGCGTTCCCGGAGGCGCTGGCCAGCTGAACGGCACGGCCGAGCTTCGCCGTCGCCCCCTCCTCGTCGCCCGATTTACGCAGGTCCAAACCCTGCTGGATGACCTGGGCCAGTTCCGCCTGCCCGGTGTAATGCGCAACCTGCGGGTTGATCCGGGTCGTCACGGACATGTCGTCCGTCCAGACCGCACGAATGAGCCCCTGCGAGAGCGTCTGCGGCGTGCCGCCGTCCGGAGCCGGAAGGACCAGCGACACCCGCGCGGCCAGCATCTCCCTGCCGACCTCGGCCGGCGGCACGTCGACGCACACGTGGTAGTCGCGGGATTCGTCACCCCAGGAGCCGGTCGGGTAGTCGCCCGCCCGCGGGCCGGCCTCGGTGCGGCGGGCGGTCAGATCCTCCACCGTCGGCGCGACCTGTTTGACGAAGCGGATCTCCGCCCCCTGAGGAGTCCACAGCCGCAGGCCGACGTCGGCGACCTCCTTGCCCATGGCCGCCTCCATCATCGAGGTGAAGTCGGCGGCGAGGTGATCCGGATCGGCCACGATATCGGCGGAGCCGAGCAGCGCCGAGGCGATCCCGGTGACCTCCTTGACCTCCCAGTCCGTGCCGACGCCGCGCGCGTCGCAGGTGAAGCGGCCCGCGCAGGCGTCCAGCGCGGCCCGCAGCTGGGCGGGCTCCTCGTGCTCGTTGCGGCCGTCGGTCAGCAGGATGCCGTGCCGGATCGACACGTCCGCCGAGGCCAGCAGCCGGTCGGCGAGGCGGAGCCAGGTGCCGATGGCGGTGCCGCCGCCCGCGCTCAGCTTCCGCAGGGCGTCCTTGGCGGCGGCACGGCTGGTGCCGTCGGCGGTGGCCAGCGCGCCGCCGCCGGGGTAGATCTCCTTCGCCTGGTGGGTGCCGGCGACGACGGCGAAGGCGACGCCGTCGCGCAGCGTGTCGATCGCGGCGGCAGTTGCGTCCCGCGCGTTGCGCATCTTCGTCGGCGGATAGTCCATCGAGCCGGAGCAGTCGACCATGACGACGACCGCGGCGTCCGGGCCGTCCGAAAGCTGCGAGCGGCCGGGGTCGGCGACCGGCAGCGGCATCCCGCCGGACGTACCGCCGCCGGTCGAGGTGACCGTGACGATCGCGTTGACCTCTTGTGCGCCTTCCGGCAGATACGCGTTCTGGTACACGTCGGCCGAGAACCGCGGCACGTTCGACTTGGAGAAATTCGCCATCTGTCTCCTAGCGAGGGGACCACCGGCTTCAGTCGGTGGGGGAATGGCTTCCCTGGTTTCTGGGTAATTTGTGTGTTTCCCGCATGAGATCGGTTCGTGCTGGACCGCAGCCTTCGGGTTGGAAGCCCCCTCCTTCAGGTGCGGGAGCGGAGGCACCTGTTCCGCTCCTGTTCTGCAGCGGCCGCGGAAAGAGGGGCGGGCACATGTGCCCCGGATGTGAACGGAGCCCGTCCCACCGGACTCCGTGTCCTTCCCCTCGGATCGCTCCATCCGATCCCCGCGGGTCAGCAGACTCCGCCGCGGACCGCGACCGTCAAGAGCGCCGCGCTCAGGCCGATCCTGCCCCCTCCGGGAGCATCGGGAACGGCACGATCGCCACTGTTACGTTGTCGTGCCCGCCCGCGTCGAGCGCGTAGCCGACGAGATGCTGTGCCGAGTGCAGCGGCCTCAGGCGTGCGTCGTGCGGGACCGCGGCGGCCATCTCCTCGGCGGATTCCGCGTAGTTCCACAGTCCGTCGGTGCACACCACCACCACGCCCGCACGGTCCGGCTTGAAGGAAGCGGTGTGCGGATCGAGGTCGTACGCGTCCGCGCCGAGCCAGCCGGTGATCGCGTGGGCGCGGGAGTCCGCGTACGCCTCGGGCTCGTTCATCAGACCCGCCGCCACCATCTGGGCGGCCCACGAGTCGTCCTCGGTCAGCCGGGCCGACCGGGCGGTGCGGTCGTCCGGCACCCAGTAGGCACGGCTGTCCCCGACCCAGCCGACGGTCAGCAGTCCGCCCGCGATGACGGCGCTGACGATGGTGCAGGCCGGGGCGTTGCGCTGGGCTTCCGCGTCCGCCTCGGTGGCCAGCGCGCTGACCGCCTCGGCCGCCGCGAACAGCGCGTCGTGCATGGCCTGCTGGATGTGCACGCCGCGGGGTACGGAGCCGCGCATCGCCGAGCAGGCCGCCTCGGCGGCGGCGGTCGACGCCTCGTCGGAGCGGCTGGCGGAGGAGACGCCGTCACAGACGACGGCGATGGTCGCCAGCGAGCCGTCGGCCAGCGCGGGCTCGTCGATGGCGAAGAAGTCCTCGTTGTGGTGGTGCCGCAGACCGCGGTCGCTGGCGGCGGCCACCGTGCCGAGTTCGTGCTCCATGTGGTCGCGCGCGTGCGGCTGCTTGTGTCCGCAGTGCTCGCAGTAGCCGTCGTCGTCGATGGTGCCGGTGCCGCAGGCGACACAGCGCGGGCCCAGTGGCTCCGGTTCACCCGTGGCCGCCGCGAGCGGGTCCACCGTACGCGGGTCCGGGACGGTGCCGGGCGTCGCGGCGGGCGTGGCGGCGGGCGGCGGCAGTAGCGCGGAGGCGTCCGGGGCGGGCGGCTCGGCGGGGGAGAGCGTGAAATCCGCCCCCGCGTCGGCCGGGGGCAGCCGCGCGCCGTTGACCGCGAGGGTCGGGCGGTCGGCGTCCGCTCCGGCCGCCGGCACGGCGGTCCGCAGATCGGCGCCGCAGGCACCGCAGAAGAGGTCACCCTCCTCCAGCGGCTCCGCGCAACCGGGACAGTCGGACACTTGGTCGAGCTGCGGCATTGTCACACCCACGTCCTGGGGCGGAATCGGTTGGCCCGTTCCACCAGTTCGATCCTCTCCGTACTGGACTGCGCCAGCCGCGCGAGCCGCCGGTACGAACGTTCCAGCCCCAGGCGGAGGCGGTCCTCGTCCAACGGTTCGCCGAGAAGCTTCTCGTCGTTACGGAGCACGTCCTCGGGCGCGAGGATCGAGCCCGCGAGCACCCAGTCGAGCGCGATGCCCAGCACCTCGGAGGTCAGCTCCTCCTGGCGCAGCGCGTCGAGGCCCAGCTCCCGCAGCCGTTCGACCTGCTGCGCCGAGGTGTGCAAGTCGCCCATCAGCGGTTCCTCCGGGCGACGGTTCCGCAGCCTGACGCGCACGGTGGCGACGCCCGCCGCGATGAAGTAGATCGACGCCTCCGGCACCGACTCCAGTACCCGGACCGCGCCCTGACGGTCACCCATCGCCAGGCGGACGCGGGCGAGTCCGAAGGCGGCGCTCACATAGGTGGGGTCGGTCGCCCAGACCAGATGGTAGTACTCGGCGGCGTTGTCGAGCTGCCCCAGTACCTCCGCGCAGATACCCAGCGCCAGCTTGGGCGCCGGTTCGCCGGGGAACGCGTCGTACACCGCGTCGAAGGCGAGCGCGGCCGTCTCCCGGTCGCCGGTGACCAATGCGTACAGACCCCGGTACCAGACGACCCGCCAGTCGTCCGAATGCCCGGTCTCCAGATCGCGCAGCACGTCCCTGGCGGCCTGCAGGTCCCAGTCGGTGTCCATCTCCAGCCGGGCCCGCAGTTCGCGCAGCCTGCGCTCGATGGAGTCGGCGGGCGAGGACCACAGGGCCCGGAGGATCTCCGCGGGCGCCGAGGTCATCAGACCGGCGAGATAGCCCGCGTTGGGGTCGCCGGGGTCGACGCGCGGCACGGGCAGCGCGAGCGCGGTGGCCGCGGGCTGCAGCGGTACGAGCGCCGGGCCTGCGGCCTCCGGAACGGCCGCACCCGGTGGCGGTGTGCCCGGGGCGGGAGGCAGCCCGGGCCGGTCCGGCAGCCGTACGTGTGCCGGGGTGCTTCCGAAGGAGCCGTACTGGCCGACGGCCTGGCTCTGCTGGGCCAGCGTCGTGGCGGGCGGAGGGGGAGCGGGCGGCAGCGCGGTGCCGCCCGTGGACTGGCTCACAGCGGACTGGCCCGGAATCACGGCACCCACGGCGGACGGGTGGCCGCCGGATGCGGGAACCGCCGCGCCGCGGCCCCCGCGCCGGCGCGCGGCCGGCCGCCGGGCGCCCAGCCTGGAGGTGTCGCCGCTCGCGCCGGCGAGCAGCTCGGTGTCCACCACGCGCAGTTCCGCGCCCAGCAGCGTCGACATCGCGGGGTGCGGGCGCCCGGTCTGCAGCGAGACGACCTCCCGCAGCACGCCGGTCAGCTGCTCGGCCATCTCGACGGCCGAGGCGAAGCGCTGCCGCGGATCGGGATCGGTGGCACGGACCAGGAAGCGGTAGAAGGACTCGAACCTCCGGAAGGGCTCGATGCCCTCCGGCTCCGGGAGGCTGTCCACGAAGACGTTCGTGTAGCCCTGGAAGTCGAAGGTGAGCACGGCCAGCGTGCGCGCAACGGTGTACAGGTCGGAGGCGACCGAGGGCCCGGTCTCGGCAACTTCCGGCGCCTGGTAGCCGACCGTGCCGTAGATCGCGCTGTCCTGGTCGTCCATCCGCCGCACCGCACCCAGGTCGATCAGCTTCAGCTGGTCGTCCTGCTGGATCGCGTTGTCGACCTTGAAGTCGCAGTAGATGAGGTTGCGGCTGTGCAGGTGCGCCAGCGCCTCCAGCGCCTCGATGCCGTACGCGCACGCCTGCTCGACCGGCAGCGGGTCCCGTCTGCCCTCCGGGGTGCGGCGGGAGTTGGCCAGCTCCTTGAGGGACCTGCCGCCGACGTACTCCATCACGATGTAGCCGTCGAGGCTGCCGGTGCGCCGGTCGAGGTGTTCGACGAAGTTGTAGATGCGCACGATGTTCGCGTGCTCGATCTCCGCCAGGAAGCGCCGCTCGGAGATGGCGGCGGCCATCGCGTCCTCGTCGCCCGTGTCCAGCAGGCCCTTGAGTACCACCCAGCGGTCGGCGACCGCACGGTCCACGGCCAGATAGATCCAGCCCAGCCCACCGTGCGCCAGACAGCCCGCGATCTCGTACTGGCCGTGCACGACGTCGCCCGTACGCAGCTTGGGCACGAAGGAGTAGGGGTGTCCGCACTTGGTGCAGAAGCCCTCGGTACGCCCGGGCCGCGTGCCGCGCGCGCGGCCGACCGGTGCGCCGCAGTCCCCGCTGCTGCAGAAGCGCTTCCGCTCCGGCACCTCCGGGTTGTCCAGCACCACCGTGGCCGGGTCCGCCTTCGGCACGCCGGGCACCGCGACCAGGCCCAGGCCCAGCCTGCCCCGCCCCGACGTGCTGGCACTGCCGCTGGAGCTGCGCACCGAAACATGCTGGGCGGACGCGGTCGCGCCGAGCGAGAGCGACCGGGACAGCCGCCCCGAGACCGAGCGCCGCGAGGACTGGGAACGGGCGGAGGCGCGGGAGGAACGCGAGGAACTGCGGGACGATTCACGGGAGGAGCCCGAAGAACCCGCAGACCGGCCGGACGAGGACGGAGACGAGGAGGACCCGCCGCCCCGCCCCGCGCCGGTCAGGCCCGTCGGCGTGGCGCCGATCATGCCGCCGGGCGAGACGACGGGCGCGAGGCCGCAGGTGTCGCAGTACAGCTCCCCGCCGCCCATGTCCTCGTACGCTCCCGTGCAGCCGGGGCGCTGGCACTTCCTCCGCGACGTCTCCGGCGTCTCACTCATGAATCCCCCTACGGTCGGCGTGGGCGGCTCCGCCCTGCCGTGGTACCAGGACTTCCTGTGCCGTCCGCTGGTAGCGCAGCACCGCGTCCTCCGCCGCCCGCAGATCGCACGGGGCGCTCCACAGCATGCGGCGGGCCGCGTCGTAGCGCTCGATCAGTATCCGGTCCTCCGCCATGCCGTGCTGGGCGACCTTCGCCCGGTAGGCGTCCAGCCGGCCGCGCAGCTCCGCCCGTACGGCGAGCGGGGCCGTCACGGCCGAGAGCGAGGCGCGGGCCCGCTCCAGTTCGTCCTCGGCACGCTGCTCCAGACTCTCCAGCAGCGGGGACAGCCGGTGCCACTGGGAATGGCGGCGGTATTCGACGGCCCGGGAGAGCAGCTCGTGAAGGGCGGTCGGCGGGCCGCTGACGGCGGGCACCTCGAAGGCCGCGATCTTCGCCAGCACCTCGACCCGCGCCGTACGGGCCTCGGCGAGGGTGCGGTCGGCGCGCGAGAGGAGGTCCCGCAGGCTCATCAGCCGCTGCTCGGCATCCTGGCGGACGGTCAGCACCGCGTCGATCTCCCGGCGGACGTCCTCCAGCGCGCGGGCGGCGCGGTCGTACCGGGAGGTGTCGGGCCGCCCGCCGCCGGGCGCCGAACTGCCGCCGGTCGGGCTCCAGAAGGCGAGCGGATCGCGCAGCACCTCGGCGCGCAGCTCGGTGAGCTGCGCGGTGATCTGGTCCAGTTCGTCGCCCGAGGGGTGCTCGCCCGGGCGTACACCGACCGAGTGGGCGAGCGAGCGCACCCGCTGCAGCTCGGCGGCGAGCAGGTCTATCCGGGCGGGCAGGGCGGACCACACCGAGTCGGCCGCAGCGACGACGTCCAGCGCCTGGGCATACCAGCCGTTCATCCGCTGGACCAGGTCGCCGAGGGTCAACTCCTCGGTGAGACGGGCGGCCTGGCCCAGCTCGCCGCCGCCCGGCCCGTTGCTGCCCGGCTCCGGCGGCACCGCACCGGGGACGCTGGCACCGGCAACCGTCAGAGTGCCGCGCAGCAGTCCGGTCAGTTCGGCGAGATCGTCCCGGCTCGGCCAGCGGCGCCGGGCCCGCAGCTCGCGCGCGTTGTGCAGGGTGCGGGTGTAGGTGTCGAAGCCGCTCCACAGGCGCGTGATCACCTGTTCGGCTCCCGTCCAGCGCTGCTCGGTGAGACCGGCCAGCTGCGCGCCTTCCAGCAGCCGCCGACCCGCGTGGTCCTGGAGCGCCAGCAGCGAGGTCTCGACCGCCTCGTGCTCGGCGTCCAGCCGCGCCAGCGCACGGTCGACCTCCTCCCGGCTCATCACCGGCCCGGTGGGTCCCGAGGGGCCCATCGATCACCTCACTGATTCTCTCGTGCCATCTCGCGCCGTGCCCGGTCGTCCGCGCCTGCTGCCGCTGTGCCTCTCCTCCTCCGCCTCCTGCCGTCGCTGCTGCTCTGTCTCAGTCCTCGGGCTTGTAGGCCGGTTCCGGCGGTTCGGGCTCCTCGTCCGTGCCGGTGTCCATCATGTCGGCCAGCCAGTCCTCGTACGAGAGCCTCCAGGGGCTTTCGTCGCCGCCCTTTCGGTACTCCTCCAGGACGTGGTTGACCCGCCGGACGAGATCCTCGTCCTCCAGGCTCATCGCCACACCGTAGGGCTCGATGGTGGCTGGTTCCCCGACCAGCTTCACCGACGGGTCCTGGGCAGCCTGCCCGGCGCCGAGCGCGTTGTCGGTCAGCACGGCGTCCGCCTCGCCGAGCTGGATGCGCACCAGGCAGTCCAGCTGGTTGGCGACCTTTACCTGCTTGGCCCCCAGATCCTTGAAGTCGTCGCTCTCCAGCAGCTTTTCGGCCGTGGAGCCCTTCGCGTTGCAGACCCGCTTGCCCCGGACGCTCTCGTCCAGCCCGGTGATCCGGCTCTTCTTGGGGACCAGCATCTGCTGGCCGCTCTCGAAGTAAGCGGTGGAGAAGGCGACTTCGTCGATCCGGTCGCAGTTGACCGTCATGGTGCGCACCACCATGTCGACGTCGCCCTTCTGGATCGCCGGGATGCGCTGGTCCGTCGGGATGGTCTTGTAGACGATCTCGGGCTTGTCACCGAGCAGATCCTCGGCGACGGCCTCGACGAGGTCGATGTCGAAGCCCTCGATGGTGCCCGTCGTCGGGTCGCGGTAGCCCCACAGGTAGCTGTTCTGGTCGACGCCGACGACGAGCTGATCCGCCTCCTGGATGCGCTTGACCGCCGGGCCGGCCGTGTCGGCGGCCGGCAGACTCTCCGCCGGGTCACGGCCGTTGTCGCACTTCTCCCGCTCGGGCGCCGCTGCGGCCGGCGCGGCCGCCTGCCCGTCCGTGGCCCGCCGGGTCTCCGGACGGCCGCCCGATCCGTCACCGCCCGTGCTGGCCAGCGCGGTCGGCACCAGTACGGCCGCGGCGACCGCGAGGCCGCTCACGCCCGCCACGACCGCCGTGCGTCCGGTACGCCCTGGGCGGTCCGTGTGCCCCGCGTTCCTGATGCGCCTGCTCCGACTTCTCATGGGACCGCCCCTCACCGGTATTCCGAGAGCCTGCGGCCGATGCCCAGCAACGCCGCCGCCGCGCCGAGTACGGCAAGTACCGCCGCCCCGACGGCCAGCCAGGTAAGCGCCCCCCGGCCGTCGTCCGCGGCACGCTCGAACTCCGCCTGCTCGTGCTCGCTCGCCTTCTTGAGGCTTTCGTCGACCTCGTCGAAGGACTCTCCGGTGCTGCCCTTCGGCTGGATCACCAGGTCCACCGCCGCGTCGTACCGCCCGCTGTCCTCCATGGCCCTGGCCTCGTTGTGCCGCTTCCGCCAGTCCTTGACCGACTCGTAGGCGTCGTCGACCGGGTCACGGCCCTGCGCGTCGTCCGCCCTGGAGAGCGCGGCGGCCAACTGCCCGCCCATCTCGCCCTTCGGGGATCCGGCGACCGCGTTCATCCGTTTGCCGTAGCTCTCGTCGTACTCGCTGCCCGCGCCCCGGGCGACCAGCCACATGTTCTCCTCGCCGCGAGCCTGGAGCGAGCCGATCCATGCCTCGTTGAGCGCGTGCAGTGACCGGGCGCCGTGCTCGTCGGATTCGCCGAGCCCCGAGCGCGCGAACGCGTGCCCGGCCGTCAGCCACAGCAGTGCGACGAGCGTCGCGGCGGTGGCTCCCAGGAGGCCGGGATTGAACACCCGGTTCGTACGGTGGTAGTGGCGGCGCTGCGCCCAGCCGAGCCCCGCCATGGTGAGCACCCCGAGGGTGAGCGCGATCCAGGGCCAGGACTTCGCGTCGTCGTAGTCCTGGTGCAGCCGCGCGGTCTCCGTCTCGTACAACTCCTTGGCGGCGGGCAGCAGTTCCTCGTGCATCCGCTCGTTGGCATAGCGCAGATACGCGCCGCCCAGCGGCAGGCCCTGCCGGTTGTTGGCGCGTGCGGACTCCACCAGCCCGGTGTAGCGCGGGAGTTCGCGGTTGAGCTTGGCGATCTGGCGCTGTGCGGAAGCGGATCCCCGGGAGTTCGCGGCGGCCGAGGCCAGCAGTTCCGAGGCCGTACGGACGTTCAGCTCGTACCGCTCGCGCACGCTGCGGGGCTCGTCGCCCCCGGCCAGGAAGCCGCTGGACGCCGTTGTGTTGGCGGTGGCGAGCGAGCGGTAGATGCTCGCGGCCTCGGCGCTCAGCGGCTGGCTGTGGTCGACGACGGAGGCCGCGGCGTCCGACCTGTCGCTCACCTGCCAGGCGGTGACCGCTCCGAACACGACGATCAGCGCGGCCAGCGCGGCTCCGATGATCCGCAGCCGGCCCGGCTCGGTCGTCGCCGCCGTGCGCAGCCGCCGCACGCCCTCGGTCCAGGCGGTGGTGCGGCCGGGAGGGTTCTCGGGGGGTGGCAGGCCGGAGGACTGCTCCGGGGAGCCGGGCGGCGCCGACTGGGGGGGAGGTGGCACTGTGCGCACGTCGGGCGGCTGGGTCACGGCTCTAAAGACCTCCCCCTTGGTCGCTGACAGGGCCGCGCACCCGTTGCACCTTTGGGTCGCGACAGCTCCGGGTCCACGGGCAGCAGTATGGCGGCACGGACCCTTCACCACACCGTTATTGCCGGGATCTTGTTCGGATCGCGATCTTCAGCTCTGGTCTCCTGCCTCTCCACACGCGTGGGGCACCAGTTCGGTTCCCCGTGCCGCGTGGACGTCAGGCACCGGCGGTGTCGCACTGCTCGCGCAGCCGTGCGTACGCCCCCTCCGCGGCGCGCAGTTCATCCAGAGCCAGCAGCCCGGCCCCGAGCACCGGCGGCGCGGAGACCAGCCGTGCGGTCGCCCTGGGCGCACGGTCGGCGAGACCTTCGGTGAGCCGGTCGTGCAGCATCGGATGCCGGGCGGCGAGGACGCTGCCACCCAGCAGCACCGGGGTCGCGTGGGCGAGCAGGCCGAGCCGGGTCAGCGTGACGGCCGCCAGCGCAACGATCTCGTCGGCCTGGCGGTGCACCAGCGCGCGGGCCACCGGATCACCGGCCGCCGCCACCTCGAAAAGCAGTGGGGCCAGTTCATGCTTCCGGGTGACCGGGACATCGCCCAGATGGAGGCCCTCGATCAGCGCGTACATGGTGGGCAGTCCGAAGTACGCGGGGAGCGCGCGGGCGAGTTCCGTGCACTCTCCCCTGCCGTCCTCGGCGCGGGCGGCATGCCACAGCGCCTCGTCGGAGAGGCCCCCGCCGCCGCCCCAGTCGCCGGAGAGGCGGCCGAGGGCCGGGAAGCGGTGCACACGGCCGTCGTCGGCACGCCCCACGCAGTTGACCCCCGCGCCGCAGACGACGGCGACGCCGCGGCGCACCGAGCCGTCGTCGGGCAGGCCCGCGCGCAGCACCGCGAAGGTGTCGTTTGCCACGTGCGTGGCGCGCCCCCAGCCCCGGCGGCCGACCGCTGCCGTCACCTCCCGCTCCTCGCGCGGGAGATCGGCGTTGGCGAGACAGGCGGAGACGAGGGCGAACGGCGGTTCCGTCCCGGCGGCGCGGGCCGCGCGGGCGATGGTCAGCTCCAGGTCGTCGAGCGCGGTCTCCACGCCGACGACCGGAGGCTGGAAGCCGCCGCCGCGCGCGGTGCCGAGAACGGCCCCGTCGGCGGCGACGACCGCCACATCGGTCTTGCTGTTGCCCGCGTCGACGGCGAGGAACGCTTCGCCGGGGGACCGGCCGCCGGTGGTACGGCCGTCGGCGGTGTCGTTCAGAGCCACGCGAGGTGCTCCCGGTTGTGGGCGAGCAGGCTGTCCGTCAGGGCCTCGGCACGGTCGTACTGGCCGACCAGCGGGTGGGCGAGCAGGGAGCGGAAGACCCGGTCACGGCCACCGTGCAGCGCGGCTTCCAGGGCGAGCTGCTCGTAGGCGGTGACATGGGAGACGAGGCCCGCGTACAGAGGGTCGAGGGTGGGGGCGGGCAGTGGCCGGGCGCCGGAACGGGAGACGCGGGCCGGGACTTCGATGACGGCGTCGTCGGGGAGGAAGGGCAGCGTGCCGTCGTTGCGGGTGTTGACGACCTGTACGGTGCCCGCGCTGTCGGTCAGGAGCGAGGCGGCGAGTGCGACGGCGGCCTCGGAGTAGAACGCGCCGCCCCGCTCGGCCAGCAGCGCGGGCTTCTCGTCCAGCGCCGGATCCTCGTACATCTCCAGCAGCCGCGCCTCCATGGCCGCGACCTCGCTCGCCCGGGACGGCTTCGTCCGCATCTCGGCGACGGTCTCGTCGTGCGCGTAGTAGTAGCGCAGGTAGTAGGAGGGCACCACGCCCAGACGCTCCAGGAGCGGCGGCGGCAGGTGCAGTTCGCCGGCGATACGGGGGCCGTGTTCGGCGAGCAGCCGGGGCAGTACGTCCGCACCGTCCGGGCCGCCGAGGCGTACTCCCAGCTCCCAGGTGAGGTGGTTGAGGCCGTAGTGGTCCAGATGGACCTCGGCCGGATCCGTTTCCAGCAGCGCGGCGAACTTGCGCTGGAGATGGATCGCGACGTTGCACAGTCCGACTGCCCGGTGCCCGTGCTGGAGCAGGGCGCGGGTGACGATGCCGACGGGGTTGGTGAAGTCGATGATCCAGGCGTCCGGATTCCGGCGGCGTATCCGTTCGGCGATGTCGAGGACGACCGGCACGGTGCGCAGCGCCTTGGCGAGGCCGCCCGCGCCGGTGGTCTCCTGCCCCACACAGCCGCACTGCAGCGGCCAGGCTTCGTCCTTGGCCCGGGCTGCCTGACCGCCCACGCGCAGCTGGAGCAGGACGGCGTCGGCGCCGTCGACGGCGGTGTCCAGATCGGAGGTGGTGGTGATGCGGCCCTGGTGGCCCTGCTTGGCGAAGATCCGGCGGGCCAGGCCGCCGACGGTCGCCAGGCGTTCGGCCGCCGGGTCGACGAGGACCAGCTCGGTCAGCGGGAGGGTGTCGCGCAGCCTGGCGAATCCGTCGATGAGTTCGGGGGTGTAGGTGGAACCCCCGCCAACTACTGCGAGTTTCATATGGTCCGGTCCACTCCTGGAGAGTCGGGTCAGTATCGGGTCGGCGGGGGGTCGGGTCGGTGCGTGGTGTCGAAGACTTCGTCGCGGGTGGCCGCCAGGGCGCTCTCCAGCGCGCCGCTCAGCACCGGGTGCGCGGTGACGCTGCCCAGCACCAGCCGGGGCCGGGGGACTGCCAGCTCGGCCAGCTCGGCGCGGACCAGCTCGCGCAGGGGTTCGCCGCCCGCCGCCAGCACGCCGCCGGAGAGCACGATCAGCTGCGGGTCGAGCACCGCGACCATGGCGGCGAGGCCGATCGCGGTGCCGGTGGCGAAACCGCGCAGCAGCGCGTCGTACGGTCCGGTGCCGCCGGTGCCCGCGGGTCCGGCCGCGGGTCCGTCTGCCGTTCCGGCCGTACCCGCGTCCGCCGCTCGCCGAAGCAGGTCCGCCGCGGCCTCGTGCGGGGCGGCGTCCGGGGAGTAGGGCAGGCCGAGATCGCGTGCCAGCCGCAGGACGCCGCCCGCACCAGCCAGTTCCTGGAAGCCGCCGCTGCCGATCCGAGCGGCGTCTCGTACGAGCGGTGTGTGCGGCACGGGGAGGAAGCCGACCTCCCCGGCGCCGCCGGTCCGGCCCCGGTGCAGCCTGCCGCCGATGACCAGGGCCGCGCCGATGCCCTGCTCGTTCCAGAGCAGCACGAAGTCCTCGCAGCCGTCGGCCGCTCCGCCGCGCATCTCGGCGACGGCGGCCAGGTTCACGTCGTTGTCGAAGGAGAGCGGCATCGGCAGCGCGGCTGCCAGCTCGTCCAGCAGGTCGGGGGAGTGCCAGCCCGGAAGGTGCGCGGCGTAGCGGAGCCGTCCGGTGCCGGGGTCGAAGGCGCCGGGGGTGCCGATCACCACGCGGTGCAGGTCGGTAGGGAGCAGACCGGCAGCAGCGGTCGCCCCGTCCACCGCCCGTACGACCAGTTCGGGGGTGCTGGGGGGTGGCGTGGCAGCGGTGCTGCGGCGGTCGGGGGCGGGCACCTCGTGGGTGCCGACGACGCGGCCCGTGAGGTCGGCGACGGCGGCGTGCAGCCCGGTGGTGGTCACATCGAGGGCGGCGACATGCGCGGCCCGCGGATTGACCGCGTAGAGCTGGGCGCTGGGACCGGGGCGGCCCGCGCCGGTGGCGGTGCCCGTGGCCGGGCCGCCGCTCGTGCCGCTGGTGATGACCAGGCGCGCGGTCTGGAGCCGGGCCAGCAGCTGGGAGGCGGTCGGCTTGGACAGGCCGGTGAGCTCGCCCAGGCGGCCGCGCGAGAGCGGGCCGTGCGTGAGGAGGAGATCGAGCGCGGCGCGGTCGTTCATCGCGCGCAGCACTTGCGGAGTGCCCGGGTGCGCCGGGGACTGCTTGCCCATCTGCGGCCCTTCTGACCCGTCCCGCCGACCCCGCCCTGCGGCGAACTGTTAGGAAGGTTTCCTGTTCATCGCTCAGTCGGGACTGTAGAGCCCGCCCCGGGGCGCGTCAACGGCGCGGTACGGGCTCGACCGCCCCTCACTCACTTCTGCAGCCGGACCGGCCCCGAGTCGTTTGCGGGCCGCCGCGCCGCCTCCAGTGCCAGCGACTCGTCGTCGACGATCCGGATCCCCCGCCGGTCGAGCTCCCGCTTGATCCGCCAGCGCAGCTCCCGCTCCACCCCGAGCGCCTCGTCGGGCATCGTGCGGACGGAGACCCGGACCACCATCGACTCCAGCGTCACGGAGTCCAGCCCCAGCACCTCCACCGGAGCCCACAGCACCTCGTCCCACGGCTGGGACTTCGACATCTCCTCACCGGCCATGGAGATCGCCTCCCGTACGGTCTCCAGGTCCTCGTCGGCGCGGACCTGGACGTCCACCCCCGCGGTCGCCCAGCCCTGGCTGAGATTGCCGACGCGCTTGATCTCGCCGTTGCGCACGTACCAGATCTCGCCGTCGACGCCGCGCAGCTTGGTGACCCGCAGTCCGATCTCCAGCACTGTCCCGGTGGCCTCGCCCGCGTCGATCCGGTCGCCCACGCCGTACTGGTCCTCCAGCAGCATGAAGGTCCCGGTCAGCACGTCGGTGACCAGGTTCCGCGCGCCGAAGCCGAGCGCGACTCCCGCGACGCCGGCGCTCGCCAGCAGCGGCGCCAGGTCGATGCCGAGGGTGGACATCACGATCAGGGCGGCCGTGCCCATGATCACGATGGTGGTGACGCTGCGCAGCACCGAGCCGATGGCCTCGGAACGCTGCCGCCGCCGCTCGTGGTTGACCAGCAGTCCGCGCAGCGCGTTGCCGCTGGCGTCGGCTGCCGCGTTGCGGTTCATCCGCCGGAGGAACTTGCTGATGGCCCGCCGCACGACATAGCGGAGCACCACCGCGATCGCCAGGATCAGCAGCATGCGCAGCCCGGCGGCCAGCCAGTCCGACCAGTTCTCCTCGAACCAGCCCGCGGCGTTCGTCGCCGTCTCATGGGCCTCGTCGAGTGACGTGGTGCCCTCGGGCGGAGGGGTGGCACCCAGCAACCAGGACACAGCAGTACCTTCCATGCGGGACGCGCCCCGGGGGCGCTGGCGGATGTGCGCGGGGGACGCACATCCGGTGAACACACTAATGGCCCACGTTCCGCACAAACGGCGCCCAGTCCATGCCCCCTTCGTGCCCCGGATCCGCCCCGGATCCGCGCCGGATCCGCGCCGGATCCGCGCCGGAGCGGGCGCGGGCTGCGCGGGCGCACGGGGTTGACCTCCAGGCGGCCGACACCGCCCCGACCAGGCACGCCACTGGGTGAATTGCCCGGTGTGGCGGAAAACACGCCTGGTGCGTTACGCGGTCGTGGTGGCGCGGCCAAGGGAGCTCAGGACACACTGAGGGGAGATCGTCACGGCGCGAGCCACGCGCCGCCGACGTAGGAGGAGGCACCGTGCCGCATGTCCTGGTCCTCAACGCGTCGTACGAGCCGCTCGGTGTCGTACCGCTCCGACGCGCCCTGATACTCGTCCTCAACGACAAGGCCATCAGCCTTGAGGACTCCGGCGCCCTGATGCACAGCGCGACCCATGTCATACCCGCACCCAGTGTGGTGCGGCTGAAACGATTCGTGCGGGTGCCTTTTCGCGGCCCCGTTCCCCTCACCCGCCGTGCGCTGTTCGCCCGGGACGGCGGCCGGTGCGCGTACTGCGGTGGTGTCGCCACCAGCGTCGACCATGTGGTTCCGCGCAGCAGGGGAGGACAGCACACCTGGGAGAACGTGGTGGCGGCCTGCCGCCGCTGCAACCATGTGAAGGCGGACCGTCATGTCGCGGAGATCGGCTGGCGGCTGAGGCACAATCCCGCGCCGCCGTCGGGTCTGGCCTGGCGGATCATCGGCACGGGGCATAGGGATCCGCGCTGGTTGCCGTACCTGCAACCGTACGGCGCGGACGACGACCTCGCCCGGATCGACGGCAGAGTTTCTGCCTGAGACCCGGGTTTTTGTGTGTCGCGGCCTGACGTCCCGCCGGGAAGGCCCCGGCGGGAGCGGCCTGCCGCCCTGCCGCCTTCCGCCCCCGCGCCCCGTACACCGCGTACACCGCTCTCCAGCCGCGCCGCTCCCCGCCGGTCACCTGTGGTGACGGCCTGCCGCACCGGGTGACCGGGAAGGAAATCCTGGATCGGAGCACCCGGAATCACGGGAGTGTCTGCGTCCCCTGGGGCCCGGCGCCGTGAATTCGCCTGCGAAACACACGTGAGGTGGGACACGTTTGGCCCACACGGACGTCTGCGTGCCCGCAGGCTGGGTACAGGCACTATTGACCGTCACTCGTCCACGAACGGAGGCCCGCCGTGGCCACGTCCGCCGAACTCCTGATCAGCAGCCCCCTTCCGAAACAGGGGCACGAGCCGGTAGACCTGTCCGGCGTGTCCGACCCGGACTCCGGACTGGACGGCTCGTGCTCCATCGGATACCCGGAGCCACCACTGACGAGCGAGCCGCCGCTCGCCGACGTCGCTCCCCTGACCAGCGAGCTTCCCATCGCCGCCGAGCTCCCGCTGACCAGCGAGCCCACCGGCACCGGTCTGGGCACGGAGTCCGCGGACATCTGAGCGGACTTCTGACGGGCACCCCGGCCGCGCGCGCCGTCGGCCCATTGGTTACGTTGTGACCGTGGCAAACAAGAAGAACGCGATGCGCGCCGGTACTCTCGCCGCCGGGGCGGCCCTACCGCTGCTCCTGTCGTCTCCCGCCTTCGCCCTCACCCGCGACGACGGCGACGACCCGGGCCCCGGCCTGAGCGTCGTCGAGACACTCGGTATCTACGTCGGCCTGCCGATCCTGCTCTTCGCCGTGATCGCGGGCCTGGTCGTCATGGGTGAGAAGTCCCGCAAGCAGCCGAACACCTGACAGCCGTGCCGGCGCACTCGGGCGCATGACCTTCGCCCTGGACACCCCTCGGCTGCGCCTGCGGCACTTCGCCGCCACGGAAGCCGACGCGGCCGAGCTGACCGAGCTGCACAACGACCCCGACGTCATGCGCCACCTCAACGGTGGTCAACCGGTGTCGCCCGAGACCGTGCGCGGCGAGACGCTGCCCCGGATGCTGCGCTCGTATCCCTGCATGTCTTCCGGCACTGCGGAACCCTTCGGCGGCCACCCCGGCTTCTGGGCCGCCGAGGAGACGGCAGGGACGCGCACCGGCCGGTTCCTGGGCTGGTTCGAGTTCCGTCCTCTGGAGGAGGACAGCAGCGAGGTGGTCGAGCTGGGCTACCGGCTGCACAAGTCCGCTTGGGGCAGGGGCTACGCCACCGAGGGTTCCCGCGCCCTCATCCGGAGGGGCTTCACCGAGCTCGGCGTCCAACGGGTCACGGCCAACACGATGGCCGTCAACACC
Source organism: Streptomyces gossypii (assembly GCF_025165795.1). Lineage (GTDB taxonomy): Bacteria > Actinomycetota > Actinomycetes > Streptomycetales > Streptomycetaceae > Streptomyces > Streptomyces gossypii. The sequence goes on along the minus strand of NZ_JAJAGO010000004.1, from coordinate 487,639 downwards.
GCTTCCCGGCGGGTGATGGAGAAGTCGGGCCTTCAGCTGCACCGCACCTTCTTCCCCGACTGGCCGGACCCCCTCGAAGGCTCGGAGCACGGCGAGGTGGAGTACACCCTCGCCCGCGCGGACTGGCTCGGGACGGATCCGCCGCCGCGCACAGCATGAGCCGAACCATCGAGGTCCACCGGTCGGTTGACGGAAGGTTCCATCGGGTGACGCTGGTGCGGAGGCGGGCGCGGCGGCCAGGATGGGCACCGGACCGGCGGGATGCGGACGGTGAGGGGGCGGTGAGGATGAACAGGCTGCGGGTGCTCGTGGTGGATGACCACGCGGTGATGCGTGCCGGGGTGGTCGCACTGCTGGCCCCGGAGAGCAGCATCGAGGTCGTCGGCGAGGCGGGCGACGGCAGGGAGGCGCTCGGCCTCGTGGAGCGGCTCGCCCCGGACGTCGCCCTCGTCGATCTGCGCATGCCGGTCCTGGACGGCGTCGCGACGACCGCCGAGATCGTCGCCGGGCATCCCGAGACCCGGGTGCTCATCCTCACCACGTACGACACCGACGCCGAGATCGAACGGGCCGTCGAGGCCGGGGCCATCGGCTATCTGCTCAAGGACACCACCCGGGAACAGCTCGTGGAGGCCATCCGGTCGGCTCACCGGGGTGAGACGGTGCTGGCGCCCCGGGTTGCCGAGAAGCTGGTCGCACGGATGCGGCAGCCCGCGGTGGCGGCTCTGACCGCCCGCGAGGCCGATGTGCTGAACGCGGTGGCCGACGGGCTCACCAACGCGGAGATCGGCCGTCGCCTGGTGATCGCCGAGGCCACGGTCAAGACCCATCTGCTGCGCACCTTCGCCAAGCTGGACGTGAGCGACCGGACCCGTGCCGTCGTCATCGCCCTCGAACGCGGGCTCCTGACGCGGCCCCAGGGCCGGCCGGCGCCGGCCCGGAGCCCCGCCCGCGCCCGCCGCCCCCCGCACAGACCGCGCGGCGGCCCCTGTCCCTGCCCGCCGCCGCGTCCGCGGACTGCGCGCGCAGCGCACGGTCGACCCCGTCACGGGATTCGACGACCAGCCGCCGCAGCGCCGCGCTCGGCTCCGCGGTGGCGAGCCAGGCGTCCGTCGCCTCCAGAGTCGACATGCGCACCTGGGGGGACGGATAGAGGCCGATGGCGATCTGCTGCGCCATCTCGTGGCTGCGTGATTCCCAGACGCCCTTGAGAGCCGCGAAGTACTTCGCGGTGTACGGGGCGAGCAGCTCGCGCTGATCAGTCTGCACGAAGCCGGAGATCACCGCCTCCTGCACGGCGTTGGGCAGCTTGTCGTCCTCCACCACCGACGCCCACGCCTCCGCCTTGGCCTCGGCCGTGGGCCGTGCCGCGCGGGCCGCGGCGGCGTGCCGCTCGCCCGCCGAGGTCGCGTCCCGCTCCAGCTCCGCCGCGATCTCCTTCTCGTCCGCGCGCCCCATCACCACGAGCCGCAGCAGCAGCGCCCAGCGCAGCTCGGTGTCGACAGCCAGACCGGCGACGCCGGCCGAGCCGTCCAGCAGCCCGGAGAGCAGGCTCAGCTGCTCGTCCGACCGCGCGGTCGCCGCCAGGGCACGCGCCCAGGCGAGCTGGTGGTCGCTGCCGGGCTCGGCGTCCAGCAGCCGTTCCCGGGTGGCCTCGGACCAGCGGGCCAGCCCGGTCGTACGCCATTCCGGCGCGGCGTACAGCTCCAGGGCGAGCCGCACCTGGCGGTGCAGCGTCTGGACCACCCCGATGTCCGACTCCTTTCCGATGCCCGAGAGCACCAGGTCGAGGTAGTCGCGGGTGGGCAGCTCGCCGTCCCGGGTCATGTCCCAGGCGGAGGCCCAGCACAGCGCGCGCGGCAGGGACTCGGTGAAGTCGCCCAGGTGCCGGGTGACGTTGGCGAGCGACTCGGGGTCGAGCCGGACCTTGGCGTAGGAGAGGTCGTCGTCGTTGAGCAGGATGACGGCCGGGCGCGGGCGGCCGGTCAGCTGCGGCACCTCGGTCAGTTCGCCGTCGACGTCCAGCTCGATCCGGTCGGTACGGACCAGCTTGCCGTCCACCAGGTCGTACGTCCCCACCGCGATCCGGTGCGGGCGCAGCACCGGGGAGCCGGTTGCCCCGGCGGGCAGCGGGGGAGCCTCCTGGCGGACGGCGAAGCGGGTGAGGACACCGCCTCCTTCGCCGGCGCCCGCTCCTTCGCCGGCCTCCGTCTCGACAAGCGGCCGCAGCACGTTGATGCCCGCGGTCTCCAGCCACGCCTTCGACCAGGTCTTCAGATCCCGGCCGGAGGTCTGCTCCAGCGCGCCGAGCAGATCGGGGAGCTGCGTGTTCCCCCACTCGTGCTGCTTGAAGTAGTGCTGCACGCCCTCGAAGAACTCGTCCATCCCCACATAGGCGACGAGCTGCTTGAGTACGGAGGCACCCTTGGCGTAGGTGATGCCGTCGAAGTTGACCAGCACGTCGTCCAGATCACGGATCTCCGCCATGATCGGGTGGGTCGACGGCAGCTGGTCCTGGCGGTAGGCCCAGGTCTTCATCTGGTTGGCGAAGCTGGTCCAGGAGTGCGGCCACCGGCTGCCGGGGGCGTACGCCTGGCAGGCGATGGAGGTGTAGGTGGCGAAGGACTCGTTCAGCCACAGGTCGTTCCACCACTCCATGGTGACCAGGTCGCCGAACCACATGTGCGCCAGCTCGTGCAGGATCGTCTCGGCGCGCGTCTCGTACGCGGCGTCGGTCACCTTCGAGCGGAAGACGTACTGGTCGCGGATGGTCACCGCGCCCGCGTTCTCCATCGCCCCGGCGTTGAACTCCGGCACGAAGAGCTGGTCGTACTTGGCGAAGGGATAGGGGTAGTCGAACTTCTCCTGGAACCAGTCGAAGCCCTGCCGGGTGACGGCGAAGATGTCCTCCGCGTCCAGGAACTCGGCGAGCGAGGGGCGGCAGTAGATGCCCAGCGGCACGCTGCGCCCGTCGTCACCCTCCCAGCTGCTGTGGACGCTGTGGTACGGGCCCGCGATCACGGCGGTGATGTACGAGGAGATGCGGGGTGTGGGCGGGAATCGCCAGACGTTCCCGGTGTCCCCCGCGTCGGCGCCCTGCGCCGGGGCCGGGGAGTTCGAGATCACCGTCCAGCCCTCGGGGGCCCGCACGGTGAACCGGAAGGTGGCCTTCAGGTCCGGCTGCTCGAAACTCGCGAAGACCCGTCGCGCGTCCGGTACCTCGAACTGCGTGTACAGATACGCCTGCTCGTCCACCGGGTCGACGAAGCGGTGCAGGCCCTCGCCCGTGTTGGTGTACGCGCAGTCCGCGACGACGCGCAGCTCGTTCGCCCCCGCCGCCAGGCCGCTGAGCGCGATGCGCGAGTCGGCGAAGACCGAGTCCGCGTCCAGCGGATGACCGTTCAGCTCGATGCCGTGCACGGTCGGGGCCACCAGGTCGATGAAGGTGTCCCCGGCCTCGGCCGCGTCGAAGCGCACCGTGGTCTCCGAGCGGAACGTCCCTCCCTCCTGCGCGTTACTCAGATCCAGCTCGATCTCGTACGCGTCCACGGTCAGCAGCCGCGCGCGCTCCTGTGCTTCCGCGCGGGTCAGATTCGTCCCAGGCACCTGTTATCTCCCTTTCCTGCACCCTTCGGCACTTTTGAGCGCGTTTCCGGGAAACCCGCCCCGGCCATCCTTCCATGCGGCGCGTGGGCGCAGGTGAGACCTCCCCAGGACCTGCCCGTACGTCGTCCGCGTGCGTCCGGCGGCCCCGGGTGAACTGCGGGTGAGCGGAAGCGCTCCGCGCGGGGAGCGGTACGTGGCGGCAGCGAAGACCGGTGATCCAAGAACGGTGATGGGTGTCGGGCGTTCCGGCGCCGTTAAAGCGCAGGCCATCCCCGCTGCCAAGCATCCCGAGTGGGTGGGAACCACCCCGCCCGCACACCTCGTGTTCGCAGTCGGGAGACCCCGCATGTCCCGTAGGCACCCGCCGGACGGCCCTCCGCGCCACCCCTTCCCCCACCGCTTCCCCCACCGCTCCGAGAGCCCCGCCCTCGACCGGCGCACCCTGCTCACCACCGTCGGGGCGGCCGGTGCGGCGGCCGGACTCGGTTTCGCCGTCGGCCCGGGTGGCGGCGAAGCCGCCGGGTCCGCGCCCGCTGCGCGCGGTGCCGTGGGTTCCCACCAGCTCCCGGCGGCCGCTGCCGCCGTCCGGCCCTCCCGTGCCCAGACCACGCTGAACGCGGTCGCCGCACCGAAAGGCGCCTCCGGCTACCGGGGGCTCGGCAGCGGGCCCGGCTGGCAGCGGGTCGTCCGCACCGAGCTGGCCGCCCCTTCCGGGGCGCGGGCCGAACGGCGGACCGCGCTCACCTCGTTCGTGCAGCTCACCGATCTGCACCTGGTGGACGTCCAGCACCCGCTGCGCTACGAGTACCTGCGCGCCGAGACCGCCAGCGCCTGGCGCCCGCAGGAGGCGCTCTCGGTGGCCGGGGCGGTCTCCCTGATCGAGCGGGTCAACGCCCTGCGCGGCGGCCCCGCCACGGGCGCCCCGCTCTCCTTCGTGATGACGACGGGCGACAACACCGACAACAACTGCCAGGCGGAGCTGGAGTGGTACCTCACCGCGATGAGCGGCGGGCGCATCACACCGAACACCGGCGACGCACAGGCGTACGAGGGCGTCCAGGACAGTGGCCTGAAGCTCTACTGGCAGCCGGAGTCCGCCCTCCGCGACGCCGACAAGCAGCTCGGATTCCCCCGCCTCGACGGTTTCCTGCGCGCCGCACTGCGCGAGGTCAACAGTCCGGGCCTGGCCCTGCCCTGGTACTCGACGGTCGGCAACCACGATGTGCTGCCCGGCGGCTGCTACGCGCCGGGTGACAGCTTCTTCGCCGACTTCGCCGTCGGCGACAAGAAGCTCTTCACCCTTCCCCGGGCCGAGGGCGCCGCCGTCTGGAAGCGAGTCCAGGACGGACTCGACCCCAAGGGGGAACGGTTCCGGGAGATGCTGCGCGCCCACCGACGCGAGCTGCGTACCGTCACCAGCGATCCGGGGCGGGCGCCCTTCACCCCGCGCGAGTATCTGGCGGCCCACCTCGAACCCCGCTTCACCGGTCCCGGCCCGGTCGGCCACGGCTACACGGAGGCGAACCTCGCCGAGGACCGGCTCTACTACTCCTTCCGGATATCCGACAGCGTCTTCGGCATCAGCCTCGACACCACCCGGCCCGGCGGCCACTACCAGGGCGCCCTCGGCGCGGACCAGCTGCGCTGGCTGGAGCGGGAGCTGAAGCAGCACCGGGACGACTACGTGCTCGTCTTCAGCCACCACACCGGGACCTCCACCCCCGAGGGCGGTGCCGAGCTGATCTCCCTGCTCAAGCGCAACCCGCACGTTCTGGCCTGGATCAACGGGCACAGCCACCGGAACACCGTCACGGCCCACGGCACCTTCTGGGAGATCACGACCGCCTCGCACATCGACTTCCCGCAGCTGGCGCGCACGATCGAGCTTGCCGACAACGGGGACGGCACGCTCTCACTGTTCACCACGCTCATCGAGTCGGCGGCCCCGTACGGCACCGACCCCGACGACCTCTCACAGACGGGCCTGGCGGCGCTGTACCGCGAGCTCGCCTTCAACGCGCCCGGCAGGCGTACGGCGCTGGAGGGCGACCCGGGAGACCGCAACACCGAACTGCTGCTGCCGAAGCCGCACTGACTCAGTGCGGCAGCACCATGACATACGCCGGGGGCTCACGGTCGTCGGCGGCCATCAGCGCCGTCCGTACCACCGCGGCCTGCTGCCGCGGCGAGGTGCGCAGCTTCTCCGGGGTCAGCGCCAGGACGGTGATCCCGAGCCGCTCCAGAACCTCGCGCCGGCGCGCGTGCTCCGCCCGGCGCGCTTCCTGGCCCGGCAGCGGCGTGCGAGTGATCTCGACGGCGACGGCCTCCTCGGGCCAGTACGCGTCCAGGGTGCCCAGCACCGGACCGCCGGGGAGCCGCAGGCCGACGTTCCAGCAGGGGTCGGGGAGCCGGTGCAGGCGCACCAGCGCGTACAGATCCCCCTCCGCGTCCGCACGGTCCTCGACGAGGAGGTTCTCGACGGCCTCCGCCACCCTCGGAAGCTCCAGCAGCCCGGCCCGGTCCAACTCCCGTACGGCCGCTGCCGCCTCGCAGCGCCGTCCGCGCACCGCCTCGGTCAGCAGGCGGCGGGCCAGGGCGGCATCCGGCAGCCCGGCCACCGGGTCGGTCAGTCCGGCCACGGCGTCGGCGAGCGCGCGGGCGACCGGGGCCACCGGCAGTCCGGTGATCTGCTCGGCCCGGGGCATCACCTGGGCGCGCACGATGCGCGCGAAACCCGAGGAGCGGAGCCTGCGGACGCGGGGGAGCAGCACGTCGAGGTGTTCCAGCGCGGGCAGCGACGGGGCGGTGGCGAAGCCGTGCAGGGCGAGCGCGGCGAGTCCGGTGATCTGGGCCTCCGGTGCGGACGGCGCGGGCGGTACCGGTGCCGGGCACCGGTCCGGGCCCGCCTGGGCGGGGATCGGCTGCCCGGCCGCGTACAGCAGGGCGGCACACAGCCGTTCCTCGCTGGTCGGCGGCCCTTGGCCGAGCAGATAGACACCCGGTAGCAGCATCCGCCAGGGGCCGCCGGGGCGGCAGCGTTCGGTGGCCTCGGCGGCGGACACGCCCTGCTCGCGCAGGGTGCGGCAGTGGAGGATCTGGCGGCGGGCCTCGGACGGCGGACCAGGCGGCCCCGGCGGGCCGAGAGGGCTGGGGCAGAGCGGGGAGGGCGGGGTGTCTGGGGTCATGCCCCCGCGATGCCCGCCCGGCGGCGGGCTCCTAACCACTGTTACAGGGTCGTCGACAAAGCCGGACAACACCGTCCTAAAGTACGGGAGTTCGACTGCCGAGCAGGCTCGCCCTTTCAGCCGCCCCAGCCGCCCCCAGCCGCCGCCCCGCCCGCCCGGCCCTCGCCCGGTCAGCCCGTGGCGTCCCGCGCGTCGCACTGCTGCGCCCGCAGCGCGCGGAGCAGGTCGTCCTGGGCTTCCAGCACGAGCCGCCGCAGCGCGGGCGGTGCCTCGCGGTGCCCGGTCAGCCACCTCTCCGTGGCGTCCGCCGTCTTCTGGTCGCCCTGCTGGGCCGGGTACAGGCCCCGTACGATCGCCATCGCGGTCTCTATCGAACGCGTCCGCCAGATGCCCTCGATCGCCTCGAAGTACCGCGGTGTGTACGGCGCGGTGAGCTCCTGGTGGCCGGGGTGTGCGAAGCCGGAGATCGTCGCCTCCACCAGAGCGTTGGACAGCTTGTCGGACTCCACGACCGAGGACCACGCCGCCGCCTTGACCTCCGGCGAGGGCCGTGCGGCCAGGCAGCGCACCTGGTGCCGCTTGCCGGAGGCGGTGTCGTCGCGGGCCAGCTCCTCCTCCACCTGGGAGGCGCCCAGGGTGCCGTGCGCCACCAGCGGCAGCAGGAAGGTCCAGCGCAGCTCCTGGTCGACCTCCAGCCCGTCGATACGGCCGGTGCCCGCCAGCAGCCCGCGCAGCAGCCGCAGGTCGTGTTCGCTCTCGGCGAGCGAGGTGAAGAAGCGGGCCCATGCCAGCTGGTGGCCGCTGCCCGGCTCGGCACGCCGCAGCTGGGTCAGCGCGCCCTCGGTCAGCTCCCGCCCGGCACTCTCGCGTCCTTCGGGCACGGTGTAGCGCCCCAGGGCGACCCCTGCCCACGAGTGCAGCATCTGGAGCACGCCGACGTCCGTCTCGTCACCCGCGAAGCGCAGCACCAGGCCGAGGAAGTCGCGTGCGGGCATCAGCCCGTCCCGGGTGAGGTTCCACAGCGCGGACCAGCACAGCGCGCGGCTGAGGTTGTCGGTGATCTCGCCCAGGTGGTCGCGCAGGGTCTGCAGCGACGCCTCGTCGAAGCGGATCTTGCAGTAGGTCAGGTCGTCGTCGTTGACCAGGATCAGGTCGGGCCGCTCGGATCCGGCCAGCTCCTCGACCACCGTGCGGTGACCGGTGACGTCCACCTCGGCGCGGGCGTAGCGCACCAGGCCGGAGCCGGCCCTCTCGCGCCGGTAGAGCCCGACCGCGACCCGGTGCGGGCGCAGCACCGGATGCGATTCGGGCGCCTCCTGCAGGACGGCGAGTTCGGTGATCCGGCCGTCGGCGTCGTAGGTCGCCTGCGGAAGCAGCGAGTTGACTCCGGCGGTCTGCAGCCACGCCTTCGACCAGGCGCCCATGTCCCGGTCGGAGGTCGTCTCCAGCACGGACAGCAGGTCGGTCAGCCGGGTGTTGCCCCAGGCGTGCCGCTTGAAGTAGCGCCGTGCGCCCTCCAGGAAGGCGTCCCGGCCCACATAGGCCACCAGCTGCTTGAGCACCGAAGCGCCCTTGGAGTAGGTGATGCCGTCGAAGTTGAGCTTGGCGTCCTCCAGGTCGTGGATGTCGGCCGTGACGGGGTGGGTGGAAGGCAGCTGGTCCGCGCGGTACGCCCAGGCCTTGCGGCGGTTCGCGAAGGTGATCCAGCCGTCCTCGAAGCGGGTCGCCTCGACAAGCGCCAGGGCGCCCATGAAGTCCGCGAAGGACTCCTTGAGCCACAGGTCGTCCCACCACTCCATGGTGACCAGGTCGCCGAACCACATGTGCGCCATCTCGTGCAGGATGACGTTCGCCCGGCCCTCGTACGACGCCTCGGTGACCTTGCCGCGGAAGACGAACTCCTCCCGGAAGGTGACACAGCCGGGGTTCTCCATCGCGCCGATGTTGTACTCCGGCACGAACGCCTGGTCGTACTTGCCGAACGGGTAGGGGAAGTCGAAGTTGTCGTGGAAGAAGTCCAGGCCCTGCTTGGTGATGAGGAAGATGTCGTCGGCGTCGAAGTGCCGGGCCAGGCCCTTGCGGCAGAGCGCGCCGAGCGGGATCTCCAGCTCCGTCCCGTCCTCGGACACGCGCCGGTAGCGGTCGGTGACGTAGTGGTAGGGGCCCGCGACGACCGTGGTGATGTAGGTCGAGATCGGCTGGGTGCGGGCGAAACTCCACACCAGGGCGTCGCCGTCGGCGGTGGTGGGCTCGCCCTCCCGCTCGCCGTTGCTCAGCACCGTCCAGTGCGCGGGGGCGGTCACGGTGAAGTCGAACGGCGCCTTGAGGTCGGGCTGTTCGAAGTTGGCGAAGACCCGGCGTGCGTCGGCCGGTTCGTACTGGGTGTAGAGGTAGACCTCGCCGTCCTCCGGATCGACGAAGTGGTGCAGGCCCTCACCGGTGCGGCTGTAGGCGCAGCGGGCATCGATGACCAGTTCGTTCTCGGCGGCCAGGCCGTCGACGGTGACGCGGGTGCCGTCGAAGGCGGTGTCGGGGTTCAGTGCGCGTCCGTTCAGCGTCACCGAGTGGACCGACGGGGCCACCAGGTCGACGAAGGTGGCGGCGCCCGGCTCGGCGCAGCGGAAGCGGATGGTGGTCGTCGAACGGAACGTCCGCTCCGCCCCCTCCGGGGCCGGAGCGAGCGCGGACCGCAGGTCCAGCGCGACCTCGTACCCGTCCACGTCCAGCAGCCTGGCACGCTGCCGCGCTTCGTCGCGGGTCAGATTCTCACCGGGCACGACGTGACTCCCTTGTCTCGCGTCTGATTCTGGTAGCGCGCACACGCCCGATCTCGGATTCCGGACACCGGACACCGCAGATCAGCATCGCACGCGGGCCTCGTGGCGCATACACGGGGAATGGCCCCGCCAGCGCGTACGTTGCTCCGGCACAGTGGATGTCATTGGCCGGCTTACGCATAGGAGAGCGCGAAAATGTCCGACAAGACCCCTGTCGACTTCTGGTTCGACCCGATTTGCCCTTGGGCGTGGATGACCTCCCGGTGGATGGTGGAGGTGGAGAAGGTCCGCGAGGTCGAGGTCCGCTGGCACGTGATGAGCCTGTCGGTGCTGAACGAGCCGAAGATGGACGAGATCTCCCAGGACTACCGGGACATGCTGACGCGCGGCTGGGGTCCGGTCCGCGTCTGCATCGCCGCTGAGCGGGAGCACGGCGGCGAGGCCCTCGGCAAGCTCTACGAGGCGCTGGGCACGCGCTTCCACAACAAGGGCCTGGGGCAGTCACGCGAGGCCATCGCCGCCGCACTCGGGGATGCCGGGCTGCCCGCCGAGCTGGTGGACGCGGCGGATTCCACGGATTACGACACCGAGCTGCGCGCGTCACACAAGCGGGGCATCGACCTGGTCGGCCAGGACGTGGGGACTCCGGTGATCGCGGTGCCCGGCGCGGATGGCGAGCAGATCGCCTTCTTCGGGCCGGTCGTCACCCCGGCGCCCAAGGGGGAGGCAGCCGCACGGCTGTGGGACGGCACGCTGATGGTGGCGTCGACGCCGGGCTTCTACGAGCTGAAGCGGACCAGGGACGCGGACCCGCAGTTCGACTGAGGCGCCGCCCGTCGGAGGCCGGCCCCCGTGTGTCACGTCCACACGGGGGCCGGCCCTTTCCGCCGCCTGCCCGTGAACGGTGAGAAGACGGTCACGAGGGCAGGAGATACCGGCCTGCGGGCCTGCGGGCCTGCTGGGCTCCGGGCTCGCCGGGCTGCGGGCCTACCGGGCTGCGGGCGCCAGCAGCAGCACGTCGGCGCGCTCCCTGGCGGCCCGGTAGCGCCGCGAGACGTCCTGCCAGTCGACGACCCGCCACATGGCCTCGACGAAGTCCACCTTCTGGTTCCGGTACTGGAGATAGAAGGCGTGCTCCCAGGCGTCGAAGACCAGGAGCGGCACCGACCCCTGGCCGACGTTCCCCTGATGGTCGTAGACCTGCTCCACGACCAGCCGCCCGCTCAGCGGTTCGTACGCCAGCACGCCCCAGCCGGAGCCCTGGGTGGTCGCCGCGGCCTTGGACATCTGCGCCTTGAACCGGGCGAAGCCGCCGAAGGATTCGGCGATCGCGTCCGCCAGCTCGCCGGTGCCGTCCTGCTCCAGCGGCTCGCCGCCGCCGTCACCCGCCATGTTCCGCCAGTAGATGCTGTGCAGGATGTGCCCGGACAAGTGGAAGGCCAGGCTCTTCTCCAGGCCGTTCACCGAGCCCCACTGGTCCGTCTCCCGCGCCTCCGCCAACTGCTCCAGGGTGTCGTTCGCCCCCTTCACATAGGCCGCGTGGTGCTTGTCGTGGTGCAGCTCGATGATCTCGCCGCTGATGACCGGCTCGAGCGATGCGTAGTCGTACGGGAGCTCCGGCAGTGAGTAGGTCGCCATGCTGTTTCCCTCCGGGCCGATCCTTATTGCAACTTACTTGCAGGAGCACGCTAGCAGCAAGAGGGCATGCGAAAGCGGGGTGGCACGGGCTTGCCGGGCCACCCCGCTCGGTTCGGTCCGAGTCCGGCTCAGCTCGCCGGCTGCTCCGGTTCGCCGGACGAGCGGCGGGCCGTCGCCCGCTGACGGACGACACCGATCGCCGCCAGCGACGCCGTCAGCCCCGCCGTGAAGTACAGCTGCGTCCGCGTGTTGTCCTCCCGCAGCATCAGCAGCAGGATCGCGGCGATGGCGGCCAGCGATACCCAGGTCAGCGCCGGGTACAGCCACATCCGCACCACCAGCTTCTCGGGAGCCTCCCGCTCCAGGACGCGCCGGTTGCGCAGCTGTGCACACGCGATGAAGCCCCAGACCACCAGCACCGCCGCGCCCACCATGTTCAGCAGCCAGGTGAAGACCGTCTCCGGCCACCAGTAGCTCAGCAGCACCGCGAAGAAGCCGAAGGCGGAGGAGGCCAGGACGGTACGGCGCGGGACGCCCTTGGAGACCCTGCTGAAGAAGGCGGGTCCCTCACCCCGCGCCACCAGCGAGTAGGACATGCGCGAGGCGCCGTAGATGTTGGCGTTCATCGCGGAGAGCAGCGCGATCAGCACCACCACGTCCATCACCTCGGCGGCGGCCGGGATGCCCAACTCGTCCAGCGCGGCCGCGTACGGTCCGCCCGCGACCGCCTTGTCGTCCCAGTCGACAAGGGTGACGATCACCAGCATCGAGCCGACGTAGAAGACCGAGATCCGCCACATCGCCGTACGCACCGCCTTGGCGACGCCGCGCACCGGGTTCTCGGACTCGGCGGCGGCGATGGTCACCGTCTCCAGGCCGCCGTACGCGAAGACCGAGGCGAGCAGCCCCACGATCAGGCCGTCCGTCCCGTTGGGGAAGAAGCCGCCGTTCCCGGTGAGATGGGAGGTCCCCGGCGGTTCGGTACTGGGCAGCAGGCCGAGGACGGCGAGGAGGCCGAGCACCAGGAAGGCCACGATCGCGAGGATCTTCACCGCGGCGAACCAGAACTCGTACTCGCCGTAGTTCCGCACCGAGGTGAGGTTCGTGCCGCAGAAGGCGAGCATGAACAGCGCGACCCACATCCACGACTCGGTTCCCGGGAACCAGCCCGTCATGATCTCCGCCGCGCCGATCCCCTCGACCGCGATGGCCACGCACAGCAGACCCCAGAAGATCCAGCCCACCGTGAAGCCCGCCCACGGTCCTATCGCCCGCTCGGCGTGCACGGAGAACGACCCGGAGGCCGGATTGGCCGCCGACATCTCGCCGAGCATCCGCATCACGAGCATGACCAGCAGGCCGGAGGCGGCGTACGCGAGCACGATGGACGGTCCGGCGGCCGCGATGCCCGCGCCCGAGCCGACGAAGAGCCCGGCCCCGATGACCCCGCCGAGCGCGATCATGGACAGGTGGCGCTGCTTGAGGCCGTGGGTCAGAGCGCTGGGCTCCAGGGCCGCGCCGGGGCCGGAAGGAGGTTCCGCGGAATTGCCGGCGGAGTGTTTGTCGGTAGCCGTCATAAGTGGGGGGAGCCGTTCCGTGGGGGTCGGAAGAGAGCGGGTCGAGGGTGGAACAGAGCATTCCAGTTCGGCACAGTGTCGGCAGCGCAAGACGGGCGGGGCAACACCGATGTGACTCATCACACCCCGGGGTTTCCGCCCGGACGGACCCAGTGTCACCAAGCTCACGCGACGATCGAGGAGATCACCGCCCGAGTCCGTTAGCGTCGGACGGTCCCCGCACCGTCCCGTCCCCGAACCGGAGTCCCGATGAGCATCCAGGTCACCACCATCCGCCCCGGCGCCGTCCTCGCCGACGTGCTGCCCGCCTCCAGCGCCGGCCGCGCCCGGGCCCGCGACGCGGTCCTCGTCCTCGGCGGAGCGGCACTGACCGGGGTGGCCGCACAGATCGCCGTCCCGGTGCCGGGCTCCCCGGTACCGGTCACCGGGCAGACCTTCGCCGCGCTGCTCGTGGGCGCCTCGATGGGCGCGCGCCGCGGCTTCCTCTCGCTGGCGCTGTACGTGGTCGCCGGTGTCGCCGGGATGCCGTGGTTCTCCGAGACGCAGTCCGGTGCCTCGTTCCCCTCCTTCGGTTACATCCTCGGCATGCTGATCGCCGCGACGGTCGTGGGCGCGCTGGCCCGGCGCGGCGGCGACCGCGGCGTGTTCCGTACGGCCGGGACGATGGCCGCCGGGATGGCGATCATCTACGGCGTGGGAGTGCCGTACCTCGCGCTGGCCACGGGTATGACGGCGGGCGAGGCACTCTCCGCCGGTCTGGTGCCCTTCCTGATCGGTGACGGGCTCAAGGCGGCGCTGGCGATGGGCGCGCTGCCGGCGGCCTGGAAGCTCATCGGCGGGCGCGACTGAGCACCGGGCCGACCAGCCGCCGTCCGAAGTCGAATTAGACTCCCTCCATGCGCGTCTACCTCGGCTCCGATCACGCCGGCTACGAACTCAAGAACCACCTCGTCGAATGGCTCAGGTCGGCGGGCCACGAGCCCGTCGACTGCGGGCCGCACATCTTCGACGCCCAGGACGACTACCCGCCGTTCTGCCTCCGCGCCGCGGAGCGCACCGCCGCGGACGCCGAGTCCCGTGGCATCGTCATCGGCGGCTCCGGCAACGGCGAGCAGATCGCGGCGAACAAGGTCCGGGGGGTGCGCTGCGTGCTCGCCTGGAGCGAGAAGACGGCCGCGCTCGGCCGGGAGCACAACGAAGCCAACGTGATCAGCGTCGGCGCCCGGATGCACACAACCGACGAGGCGGTGAGCTTCGTGGAGACCTTCCTGAACACGCCGTACTCCGGCGAGGACCGGCACACCCGGCGGATCGAGATGCTCTCCGCCTACGAGGCGACCGGCGACCTCCCGCCCATCCCGGCCCACCACCCGGCCTAGGCCGGGTTCCGAAGGTTTCGCCTGGCCCGCGGCGCCGCGGGCCTTACCGGCGCGACTTCCGGAACACGCCCAAGGGCCGGTCGAGCCCGCACGCCTCCCGGAGGGGAGCCATGCCCGAGGGGCACACGATCCACCGACTGGCCGCCGACCACCAGCAGACGTTCGGCGGCCGCTCCGTGTCCACGTCCAGCCCGCAGGGCAAGTTCTCCGACGGGGCCGCGCTGCTCGACGGCCATGTGCTGCGGGAGACGGACGCGCACGGCAAGCATCTCTTCCTCGGCTTCGGAGAATCCGCCGAGGCCGTCGGCTGGGTGCACATCCATCTCGGCCTGTACGGCACCTTCCGCTTCGGTACGGGCCCCGCGCCCGCGCCGGTCGGGCAGATCCGGCTGCGTCTCGCCACCGGGGAGGCGTATGCCGATCTGCGCGGCCCCACCCGCTGCGGGCTGATCACCGGGGACGAGAAGCGGGCCGTCGCCGACCGCCTCGGCCCCGACCCGCTGCGGACCGGGGACGACCCCGACCGTGCCTGGGCCCGGATATCGCGCAGCCGGACCACCATCGCCGCCCTGCTGATGGATCAGAAGGTCGTCGCCGGTGTGGGCAACGTCTACCGTGCCGAGGTGCTCTTCCGGCACGGTATCGACCCGTACCGTGCGGGCCGTGACCTCGCCCGCACCGAATGGGACGCCCTGTGGGCGGACTTGGGCATGCTGATGCGGGAGGGTGTTCGAATCGGCCGGATCGATACAGTGCGGCCGGAGCACACCCCCGAGGCCATGAGGCGCGCTCCCCGGGTGGATGATCACGGCGGGGAGGTCTACGTCTACCGTCGCGCCACGATGCCGTGCCACCTCTGCGGCGGCGAGATCCGCACCGCCGGTCTCGCCGCCCGCAATCTCTTCTGGTGCCCGAGCTGCCAGCACCGCTGACGGTGCCGGGCTGCCTGGCAGCACACCTGCTCCGGCCGAGGTCCTCGGTGAAGACCTCGGCCGGAGCGGGTCGGTGCCCCTGTCAGGCGCGATGCCCGTCAGGCGCGATGCGGGTCAGGCGCGGTGCGGGTCAGGCGGTGTGCAGGGTGAGGCCGTACCGGTTGAGGATCTCGTTCACCGGCTGGTGCCAGGTCTCGCCTCCGCTGCTGCAGTTGCCCCAGCCGCCGGAGGTCACGCCCTGCGCCTGGTCACCGCTGATGAAGGAGCCGCCGGAGTCGCCGCCTTCGGCGCAGGCGCTCGTCTTCGTCATCTGGTGCACCGCGCCCTGGCTGTAGTTGACGGTCTCGTTCTTGGCGAGAACGCTGCCGCAGCGCCAGTGCGTCGTGGAGCCGGAGCGGCATATCGAGGCGCCCACGGGAGCCTCGTTGGAGCCGCGGACCAGCTGGTCGGGGATGGTGCCCCAGCCGAGCACGACGGGGACGGTCCACCACCCGTTGCCGACGCTGACCCAGGCGTAGTCGTTACCGGGGAAGGACGATCCCTGGAACGCGCCGATCGAGGAGCCGTCCCAGCCGCGGACCGCCGAGCCGGTACCGCCGCAGTGCCCGGCTGTCACGAAGCCGCCGTGTACCGAGAAGCCGATCGAACAGCGGACGTTGCCGGTGTAGTACGGGTCGCCGCCCACGGTCCCGGCCGCGAAGGTCTCCGGCCGCGCGGCGATCTCCTCGACCTGGACGGGCCCGGTGCGACGGGCGCGGTCGAGGAAGGCCCGGACATCGTTGTCACGCCGCTCTTCGGCGACCACGTTCACCACGACCCGGTTGCCGCTCGGGTCAACGTGCCAGCTGCTGACGCCGGAAGGGGCCGGGAGCGCGTCGATCTTCTCCTTGACGCCGTCCAGGTGCCGTGCCGAGTGGGTCACCAGCGTGGTCTCGGCGCCCGTCGCGCGGACGGCCTCGGCCTGGTCCCGGTCCGTGACGGCCACGGTCAGCTTTCCGCTGGCCGCGTCGAACCAGGAGCCGCCGAAGGACTCTCCCGCGGCGCGTACCGCCTTCCCCTCGAGGGCGGTGGCGGTCTTCTCGGCGGCCAGGCGCTCCTTCGCCTGACTCTTCGTCAGGCCAAGATCCTGCTGCATGGCGGTGAGCAGGCCGGGGGAGGCCGGCGGTGTGGTGGCGGGGGAGGAGGGCGCGGTCGGGGAGGCGGGGGGCGGTGCGGCCGCTGCCGGGGCCGTGCCGAAGGCCGCCCAGCTGCCCAGGAGGAGTAGTGCGGATATTCCGGTGCGCAGACTCGTCGTGCGTCTCAAGGTACTTGACCCTTCAGTCGTTCCAGCTTTTCCGGGGGTGTGGAACAGGTCGTACGAGAGCGCTCTCATAGAGGCATCCGACTGGAGGGTAACGGGAAAGAATCAACAGGTCCATGCCAATGACCGCAATGCCGGCTCGCACCCGCGCGCCTTCGGACACGCCGCCGCGTACGCCCGGCGCCCGAGGTTCGCAGTCGGGGCGCCTACGTCACCGGAGGCCGAGGCGGCGCACTCCGCGTGGCGTCCGCGTGCCGAACACCTCGCACCACCCCGGGAATCGACGTGCGAGTGGAGGTGTCGATAAAGTTCCAGAGCATGGCGGCACGTCGAGCGGACTCCGCTCCCCAGGCGGCCCGGACGCTCAAGGCGCACAAGGCGTGGCACCGGGTCCGCACAGGCATGCGCAGATCCGCCGTCGACTACTTCCGGGGCGGCGGTTCCGACTGGATCGCCCTCGCCGCGCTGCTGCTCACCGTGCCCGCCCTGACCTGCGCCACCATCTTCCAGCCGCTCTGGTGCCCGCCGGAGGCGCTGGTCCTGCCGGTCATCGCGGGCGGCCTGCTGCTGCGCCCCGCCAGCCTGCTGGCGCTGTACGCCGCCGCGGCCGTCGGGCTGATGGTGGCGGCCGCGGCGCTCGCCCCGTACGGCGACGGCGCGGGCCGGGTCACCCCGGGCACCATCCTGGTGGTGGCCGCGGTCGGGCTCTCCGGGCTGCTCGTCGCCCAGTTCCGCAGCCGGGTGGGCGTGCCCTGGCGCCGCGGCGGCACCATGCTCTTCGACCTGCGCGAGCGCATCCGGGTGCAGAGCAAACTGCCGCCTGTGCCGAAGGGTTGGCACCGGGAGATGTCGCTGCGTCCGGCGGGCGGGCAGTCCTTCTCCGGCGACTTCGTGGTGGCCGCCCGCACCGGGCACGACAGCCGCACCCTGGAGGTCGTCCTCACCGACGTCTCCGGCAAGGGCATGGACGCGGGCTCCCGCGCGCTGCTGCTGTCGGGTGCCTTCGGCGGACTGCTGGGCTCGCTGCCCCCGCACGCCTTCCTCCCGGCGGCCAACGGCTATCTGCTCCGCCAGGACTGGGACGAGGGCTTCGCCACCTCCGTCCATCTGGTGCTGGACCTGGACACCGGCGACTACGAACTCTTCTCGGCCGGTCATGTCCCGGCCCTCCAGCGCGCCGGCGGCACCGGGCGGTGGGAGGAGAAGTCGGGCGAGGGCCCGCTGCTGGGCATCTACGACGGCGGTCAGTTCGACCCGGTCAAGGGGACCCTGCGGCCCGGCGACGTGCTGATGCTCTTCACGGACGGGCTGATCGAGACCTCCGGGCGCGACCTGTCCGAGGGCATCGACCGCCTCACCGGGGAGGCCGACCGCTATGTGATGTCGGGCTTCGCGGGCGCGGCCTGGCACCTGATCGAGTCCGTCGCCAAGGACGTCAACGACGACCGCGCGCTGCTGCTGATCTGCCGCGACTAGTGCGGCGCACTGGGGCGTGTTGGAGAGGTCCCGCCTGTCTCGCGGGGTCTGGCACGCACGCTCGCTGCGTTGTCCGTCGTCGGCGCAGCCCGCTGCGCTCTCCTCCCTCCGCCTTGCGATCGCACGCACCGGACCCCGCGAGACCCGCCCTCCGGGCGGCCGGCGCTACTTCTCCAACACGCCCCAGGTCACGGGCCGACCGCGTTCACGTTTCTCTCGCGCAGGTCGATGAGGAGCCGCGCGGCCGCAGCGAAATCCTTGTCGTCGTGGAGCACGACGAGTCCGTGGTGCACCGCTGTCGCGCAGACCAGCCAGTCGACCACCGAGAGACTCCGGTGCTGTCCGTGCCTCGCCAGCCGGTACTGGGCCGCCTCGATCCACGACCACGCGGTCTTGGGAACGGGCGCGTCCGGGTAGAGGTCGCCGAACATGTCGGTCATCTCGTCGAACTCGCGGAGGTTGCGTGCTGAGCGTCTGAACTCCGAGCGCTGTGGCTGACAGGAGCCGACCGCTCCCTCATCGATCTCGTGTCCCCACGCGTCATTCAGCCCGGCGTCGCGCTGCATGCGCCAGACCGCCGCTGAGTCGGCGAGGTAGCGGAGCATGGTCAGGCTGCGCCCTTCGCGTCGGCCTGCGGCCCCAGGGAAGCCCCCTCGTCCCAGTCTGCGGCGTTGCGGAAGTGCCGCAGGCGCGCTTCGGTCCGCCGCCGGCGTTCCGCGTACTCGCGCAGGGCGAGGTTCACGGTCTCCTTCTTGGTGCGGGCCCCGGACAGCCGCATGGCGTCGGCCAGGGCCTCGTCATCGATGTCGATCTGTGTCGCCGCCATGACCCCTCCTATGTGGGTAACCTTTGAAGGTAATGTATCAAGCATGGCGGCAACGCCCGGTCAACGCCGTGGGTAACCGGACGACGGCACTCGGGGAGCGGGCGGGATCAGCGGTCGACTGGCTCGCGCTTCCGGGCGCGGTCCTTGGCCTTCGCGACCGCGTCCTCCTTGAAGAACCACTCCATCTTCGGCTCCAGCACGGGGCGGAAGAGCCGCTGAACGAATGTCGTACACAGCACGGTCATCATCGCCATGGCGATGAGGGTGATGAGGACTCGGCTGAACGGATGATCGACCCAGTCCATCTCGTACCAGTCGAACTCGCGCGAGAGCTTGATCGGGTAGATGTGCAGCAGATAGGCGTAGAGCGTGCCGCCGCCCAGCGCGGTGAACCACATCCGGCGGCGCGGCACCCAGGCGAGGAAGCAGGCGGTGAGGACGATGGCGCAGCCGAACAGCGCCAGATACATCGTCGCCCCCACCCAGGAAGGCACCCCCATCTCCTCGGCCGACTTGTCGTGCAGGAACCACGCCTTGTCCATCCGGGGCACGGCCCAGTAGGCGAAGACCAGCGTCAGCACGCTGACCGGCACCGCCGCCACCCGCATGGACCGGCGCTTGGCGATCTCGAAGTGCTCCGGGCGCAGTTGCAGACCGAGGACGAAGAACGGCAGGAACTGGAAGACACGCATCAGGTTCAGGTCCTCGCCGATGCTGGGGGTGACGCTGGCCC
Organism: Streptomyces gossypii; assembly: GCF_025165795.1. Lineage (GTDB taxonomy): Bacteria > Actinomycetota > Actinomycetes > Streptomycetales > Streptomycetaceae > Streptomyces > Streptomyces gossypii. Next base: position 468,210 of record NZ_JAJAGO010000004.1, on the reverse strand, counting down.
CCAGCGCGACTGCCAGCGAGACCGGCACCGGCCACCGCATGCTCTTCCACAGCGGGGTGGTGATACGCCAGACGAACAGGGCGACGAGGAACCAGAGGGCGAAGCCCGGCTGCTGGTAACTGAACTCGCGCTCGGGGTTGTCGGCCCAGCGCATGAAGAAGGTGTAGACGGTCTCGAAGACCAGATACGGCACCACGACGCCGGTGACCAAGCGCTGGAGCTGACCCGGCCTGCCCGTGAAGGAGCGGGAGAGGTAGCCGGAGATGATGATGAACGCCGGCATGTGGAAGGTGTAGACGACGTAGTAGAGGGCTTCGGCGGAGCGGCTGTCGGCGCGCAGAGGGTCCCAGGCGTGCCCTATGCCGACCAGGAGGATCGTCAGGTACTTCGCGTTGTCGAAGAAGGGATCACGTTGCTTCGCCCCGGACTCGGCGTCCGGCTGGGGCGGCTGGTCCGCAGACGTGGGGGGAGGCGTCTCAGGGCGGGCCGGGGGGAGCGGGGCCCGCTCATAACGAGCGTGCAACATCTGCAGCACGATAGCTGTTCGACGGGGGCGGAGTAAATTCTGCTGCTGCCCGTTTCGCGTTTCGCTCGGCTCATTCGAGGGGCCCTGCGGACGGGCAGGCGAATGTCAAGAGGCGGATGTCTTTTTTGTGGTGCTTCGGGGTGATTAAATGGGGCATATGCAGGGCTGATGCGGTTAGTGGAACGATCTATTCCGCAACGAATCGGTGATTCTGCGGGCGCGGGGCACAAGGTTGTTCGGGATATCGGTAATGGACTTCGTTGCATGCTGCATTCACGCGGAAGAAATACGGGGGCCGGATTTGCTTCGGGCGTGTCGCGTGTTTTCCGAATGGAGCACGGCGGATCACCCGGATCGCCGCTGGCCGGCCGTGCCCGCAGGTCTCGCCAGGAGGGGCCGAGTGGCATCCCGGCGTGCCACCCGGCTCCATCTCCGGGGGAGTTGGTGGCACGATGGTTGCGGGCGGGGGTGTCAGTGGCGTCGAGTTCAGTGGCGGCAGGCTCCCGGGCCGGGTGAGGCGTTCCGACCGAGGGTGTGATCAGTTGTGGCCATTTCACTGTCTGTGGTGCTGCTGTTGGGGATCATCCTGGTGGTGATGGTCCGAGGCGGCAACATAAAGGCCGGGCCCGCTGTCGTCGCGGTGCTCTTCGGCTTCTTCCTGGCCTCCACCGGCGCGGCGCCGACCATCAACGACACCATGGACTCGATCGCGAACGCGATCAACGACATCGACTTCTGAGGCGGGACGGCCTTCCGGCCCTGCCCCTTGGCGGGGCCGGGCCGGATTCCGGCTGGAGCGGGCGACGGGAATCGAACCCGCGTAGCTGGTTTGGAAGACCAGGGCTCTACCATTGAGCTACGCCCGCGTGCGCCGCTTCCACGGCCGGTCGGAGTCTATCCGGACCGAACCCGTGGACCGTTGCGGCACGGTGTGCATCGTACGGCATGTACGCTACGTGTCGCACCGACGGGGTGTGGCGCAGCTTGGTAGCGCGTCCGCTTTGGGAGCGGAAGGTCGTCGGTTCGAATCCGGCCACCCCGACCACGTACTATGAGAGACACGCGTGCCTGTGTCGTGTCCGCATACTCGTGTCGCATACGGGGCGCACCGTCAGAAGTACCCCATTTGCCCCTAAATGCCCACTAGCAGTCAGCCCCAAGGAGATCGACCGTGAAGAGCGCCGTGGAGACCCTGAACCCGACCCGGGTTCGGCTCACAGTCGAGGTGCCCTTCGAGGAGCTCAAGGACAGCCTCGACGCGGCGTACAAGAAGATCAACCAGCAGGTCACGGTGCCGGGCTTCCGTAAGGGCAAGATCCCTGCCCGCGTGATCGACCAGCGGTTCGGGCGCGGCGCGGTGCTGGAGGAGGCCGTCAACGACGCGCTGCCGAAGCTGTACCAGTCGGCCGTCGAGGAGGGCGAGCTCAACCCGCTCGGCCAGCCGGAGGTCGACATCACCGACCTGAAGGACAACGAGCTGCTGTCCTTCACCGCCGAGGTGGACATCCGCCCCGAGATCGAGATCCCGGACTACTCCGGCATCGAGGTCACGGTCGAGGCCGCCGACATCTCCGACGAGGAGGTGGACAAGGCCGTCGACCAGCTCCGCGAGCGTTTCGCCTCCACCACGGTCGTGGAGCGCCCCGCCGCCGAGGGTGACGTCGTGAAGGTCGACCTCGAGGCGAAGATCGACGGTGAGGTGCTGGAGGACGGCGTCGCACAGGGCGTCGACTACACGATCGGCTCCGGCGAGTTGCTCGAGGGCATCGACGCCGCCGTCACCGGCCTCGAGGCCGGCGGTTCCGCGACCTTCACCTCCGAGCTCAAGGGCGGCTCCGCCGAGGGCCGCGAGGCCGAGGTCAAGGTGGACGTCCAGACGGTCTCCAGCCGCGAGCTCCCCGAGCTGGACGACGAATTCGCCCAGCTGGCCAGCGAGTTCGACACGCTTGAGGAGGTCCGCGAGGACAGCCGCAAGCGGCTGGCGCAGTCGAAGAAGTACGAGCAGGCCACCGAGGCCCAGGAGAAGGTGCTCGACGCCCTCATCGGCCTCGTCGAGATCCCCGTCCCCGAGAAGCTCCTCGAAGACGAGATCAGCAGCCGCAAGCACAACCTGATCAACCACCAGCTCAGCCAGATGGGCCTGGACCTCGAGGGCTACCTCCGGATGCAGGACAAGTCCGAGGAGGACTTCGACGCCGAGCTCAAGGAGCAGGCGGAGAAGGGCATCCGGACGCAGTTCATCCTGGACGAGCTGGTCAACAAGGAGAAGCTGAACGTCAGTCAGGAGGAGCTCACCGAGCACCTCATGCGGCGTGCGCAGTCCTCCGGCATGAGCCCCGACCAGTTCGCCAAGGCGGTCGTCGAGGGCGGCCAGGTGCCGATGCTCGTCGGCGAGGTCGCCCGCGGCAAGGCGCTCGCGGTCGTGGTCGAGGCCGCGACGGTGAAGGACAGCAACGGCGAGGTCGTCGACCTCGACGACGAGGACGAGACCGCCGAGACGGTCGCTGTGGACGCTGCCGAGTCCGACGAGGCCGGTGAGGCAGCGGAGTCCGCCGCCGACGAGGCCCCGGCCGCGGGCGGCGACGAGGCGGAGACCAAGCCCGGCGCCTGACGGCACCGCACGGCGGGCCTCACGCAGGCCCCGCACGCCGACGACGGGCCCGTACGCCATCGCGTACGGGCCCGTCGCGTGCTCCCTCACCCTGTTCCTGGGCAGGCACGCCACCTGTGAACCTGCGCTCACAGCGAACAGTTCCGGATGCGGGATGGCGCCCGCCGACCAGCGCGTTAGGGTCCATAGATACGAGGGCAGGGGTGTACCGGTACGAGCCCCAGAGGGGTTGCCGGAGTCGCCCCGTGCCCGTAAAGACGCCAGTGACGGCCACGCCCAGTCGCAGCCGTCCGGACACGAGCAGGTGGACACGTGACGCTTCCGATGCCTTCTGCCGCCGCTGAGCCCAACTTCGGTGGCGGCCTCGGCGACCAGGTCTACAACCGACTGCTCAACGAGCGGATTATCTTCCTCGGCCAGGCGGTTGACGACGATATCGCCAACAAGATCACCGCACAGCTTCTGCTCCTTGCCGCCGACCCGGACAAGGACATCTACCTTTACATCAACAGCCCCGGCGGCTCGATCACGGCCGGCATGGCGATCTACGACACCATGCAGTACATCAAGAACGACGTGGTGACCATCGCCATGGGCCTCGCCGCCTCCATGGGTCAGTTCCTGCTGAGCGCCGGCACCCCGGGCAAGCGCTTCGCGCTGCCGAACGCCGAGGTGCTGATCCACCAGCCGTCCGCCGGTCTCGCCGGTTCCGCCTCGGACATCAAGATCCACGCGGAGCAGCTGCTCCGTACGAAGAAGAAGATGGCCGAGCTCTCGGCGCTGCACACCGGCCAGTCCGTCGAGCAGTGGACCCGGGACGCCGACCGCGACCGCTGGTTCAACGCGCAGGAGGCCAAGGAGTACGGCCTGATCGACGAGGTCTACGGCTCCGCGGCCCAGATTCCGGGCGGCGGCGGCACGGGCGCGTGAGTCCCGCCGACGCAGGAGGGTCCGCCGCGGGGCGGTACCCCAGCCTCCAACCGCAGCCAGCTGATCACCAGGAGAACACTCCGATGAACAACTTCCCCGGCGCCGGGCTCTACGACGGCCTTCAGGCCCGGTACACCGGCCCGTCACCCGAGGCCCGCTACGTCATCCCGCGCTTCGTCGAGCGCACCTCGCAGGGCGTGCGCGAGTACGACCCCTATGCGAAGCTCTTCGAGGAGCGCGTGATCTTCCTCGGAGTGCAGATCGACGACGCCTCCGCCAACGACGTCATGGCGCAGCTGCTGTGCCTGGAGTCGATGGACCCGGACCGCGACATCTCCGTCTACATCAACAGCCCCGGTGGCTCCTTCACGGCGCTCACCGCGATCTACGACACGATGCAGTTCGTGAAGCCGGAGATCCAGACCGTGTGCATGGGCCAGGCGGCCTCCGCCGCGGCCGTGCTGCTGGCCGCCGGTTCGCCGGGCAAGCGGATGGCGCTGCCGAACGCCCGCGTCATGATCCACCAGCCGTACAGCGAGACCGGCCGCGGCCAGGTCTCCGACCTGGAGATCGCCGCCAGGGAGGTCCAGCGGATGCGGGACCAGCTGGAGGAGCTGCTCTCCCGGCACTCCACCAAGGACATCGAGACGATTCGCGACGACATCGAGCGCGACAAGATCCTCACCGCTGAGGAGTCCCTGGAGTACGGGCTGATTGACCAGATCGTGGCGACGCGCAAGACCTCGGTCGGTCTGGGTTGATGTCCTGGGGCCCCCTTCGGACGGCTGGGGCCGGGCCGGCAAGACCGGTCCGGCCGCACCGAGTCCGCCCCAGGGGGGCCCAATTCGGCGGTGCGGCAAGGTACCGTCGGAGTGCATGTACCTCGGTCCGTCGGAGCGGACGGATCCCAGGCGAAGGGGAAGCACCTCGTGGCACGCATCGGTGATGGCGGCGATCTGCTCAAGTGCTCGTTCTGCGGCAAGAGCCAGAAGCAGGTGAAGAAGCTCATCGCGGGGCCGGGTGTCTACATCTGCGACGAGTGCATCGATCTCTGTAACGAGATCATCGAAGAGGAGCTCGCCGAGACCTCCGAAGTGCGTTGGGACGAGCTGCCCAAGCCGCGCGAGATCTACGAGTTCCTCGAGGGCTACGTGGTCGGGCAGGAGTCCGCCAAGAAGGCCCTCTCCGTAGCGGTCTACAACCACTACAAGCGAGTGCAGGCGGGGGAGAACTCCACCGGGCAGGGGCGGGACGACGGCATTGAGCTGTCCAAGTCCAACATCCTGCTCCTCGGCCCCACCGGCTCCGGCAAGACACTGCTGGCGCAGACGCTGGCCCGGATGCTGAACGTGCCCTTCGCGATCGCCGACGCCACCGCGCTGACGGAGGCCGGGTACGTGGGGGAGGACGTCGAGAACATCCTGCTCAAGCTGATCCAGGCCGCTGACTACGATGTGAAGAAGGCCGAGACCGGCATCATCTACATCGACGAGATCGACAAGGTCGCCCGCAAGAGCGAGAACCCGTCGATCACCCGGGACGTCTCCGGGGAGGGTGTGCAGCAGGCGCTGCTGAAGATCCTCGAAGGGTCCACGGCCTCGGTGCCCCCGCAGGGCGGGCGCAAGCACCCGCACCAGGAGTTCATCCAGATCGACACGACGAACGTGCTGTTCATCGTGGGCGGCGCGTTCGCCGGGCTGGAGAAGATCATCGAGTCGCGGGCGGGTGCCAAGGGCATCGGCTTCGGGGCGACGATCCGCTCCAAGCGGGAGATCGAGGAGAGCAACCAGTTCGAGGAGATCATGCCGGAGGACCTGGTGAAGTTCGGGATGATCCCGGAGTTCATCGGGCGGCTGCCGGTGATCACCAGCGTGCACAACCTCGACCGCGAGGCGCTGCTCCAGATCCTGATGGAGCCGCGTAACGCCCTGGTCAAGCAGTACCAGCGGCTGTTCGAGCTGGACGGCGTGGAGCTGGACTTCGACCGCCCGGCGCTGGAGGCCATCGCCGACCAGGCGATCCTGCGCGGCACCGGCGCGCGCGGCCTGCGGGCCATCATGGAAGAGGTCCTGCAGTCGGTGATGTATGAGGTGCCGTCCCGCAAGGACGTCGAGCGGGTCGTGATCACCGACGAGGTCGTTCACTCCAACGTGAACCCGACTCTGGTGCCCCGCCGCCGCACGGACGAGCCGGAGCGGCACGAGAAGAGCGCGTAGCGGCTGACGGCCGCCGCAGTCGCGGCGGGTACACAGGAGGGGCGGGGCGCCCGGCGCCCCGCCCCTCCTGCGATTCCGGTCTGGTTACCCGACCGGGACCCGTACTTCCTGGCGCACTGCGGCCGTCGACCTGGCTGCCTCGTCCATCGAGGTCCCACGGACTTCGTCGGTCAGGGTGACGGCGGCGATGGTGCTGCTGTCGGCCCAGACGCACAGCGGCATCTCGACGTCGGCGCTGGAGTCTGAACCGTCGTCCTTCATCATCTGGCACTTCATGACACCACCGTCGAAGCCCGCCGGAGTCACCCGCTCCGGGTTGCCGAGCATCTCCTTGCCTTCGTCCGGATCGTTCTCCATGACGGAGAAGAAGGTGTCCACGGACTTCTCCGGGTCGGACACGTCGCCGTAGGCGCCGATGAAGGTCAGGTATTTCGCCTGCTCGATCTCCGACGCGTCGGGTTCGCCGGCCGTCAGGTCGAGGGTGGAGTACACGTGTGACACCCCGGTGCCCTCCGCCATGTTGAGGAACCTGCGGTCCTCGCCGTCCAGCGGGTGGGTGACCGTCCTGCCATCCCCGGAGCCCCGGTAGTCGTCGAGGAGTGTGGCGGGGGTGGTGAGCTTGTACTTCTTGTTGTCGGCGGTGACGGGGCCGCCGCCCTCGGTATCCTCGCCGTCGTCCGCGGTGAGGACGATGGCGCCGCCGATGACGGCACCGACGAGGAGTGCACCGACGACGATGCCGAGCATCCTGCCCCTGCCCCTGCCCCTGCCCCTGCTCTGCGGGGGCGGCGGGTGGCCATAGCCGGGTGGTGGCTGTGCCTGTCTCATCGAGCGGTCACCTCTTCTGCCCGGTACGGGGACGAGGGCACTACTTGATCTCCACCCGGGCCTCGTTGCGGACGTCGGCCGCGGTCTGGGCCGTCTCGTCCAGCGAAGGTGCCTTGATCACCTGGGTCTTGACGACCGCGGCGACGGTGCTCTTGTCGGCCCAGACGCACATCGGCGTCTCAGCGGGCGCGCCCTGCGCCGGGTCCGTGTCCTTGATCACCTGGCACTTCATGATGCCGTTCTCGAAGCCGTCCGGAGTCTTCTCCTCCGGGCTGCCGACCAGTTCGGTGTCCGACTCCCCTTCGTCGTCCGCCGACTCCTCCTGGACGTAGGTGAAGAAGGCGTCCACGGACTTCTCAGGATCGGCCACCTTGCCGTAGGCGCCGATGAGCGCCACGAACTTCGCGGTGGCCATTTCCGCCTCGCTGGGCTCGCTGTTCAGGTCGGCGGTGCTGTACTGGCCCTGGACTCCGGTGCCGCCCGTGATGCCGACCTTCTTCTGTTCGGCCGCGTCGAACTCGTCCTCGGTGGTGGCCTGCCCCTTGCCGAAGCGCTTGTAGTCCGTGAGGAGCGTGGCGGGGGTGGTGAGCTTGTACTTCTTGCCGTCGGAGGCGACTCCGCCGCCGTCGTCACCGCCGGTGAAGACGAGGACGCCGCCGATGATGGCGCCGACCGCGACGAGCGCGCCGAGCACGATGCCGATGGTTTTGCCCTTGCCGCCGCCGCCCTGCGGGGGCTGCGGCATGCCGGGCTGGCCGTACGGCGGCTGCCCGTAGGGCGGCTGGCCCTGCGGGGGCTGGCCGTACTGCTGCTGCGGGTAGCTCTGCTGCGGAGGGTAGCCGTAAGCCGGCTGCTGCGGCGGAGCCTGCGGCGGGTAGCCGTAACCGGGCTGCTGGCCCGGCGGCGGCCCCTGCTGCGGCGGGTAGCCGTAACCGGGCTGCTGGCCCGGCGGCGGCCCCTGCTGCGGCGGGTAGCCGTAGCCGGGCTGCTGGCCGGGCGGCGGTTGGTTGTGGCTCATGAAGCGGTCACGTCTCCTTGTGGTCCAGTGCCGGTGCGCTGGGGGAGCGCGGCCGTGGTCAGCTGGTCTCGACCCGCGTGTCCTCGCGCACCTTGTGGGTGGTCGCCGCGGCGTCGGCCAGGGTGGTCTCCTTGCCGGACAGGATCGAGGCCGTGTCCGCCTGGAGCGTCCAGGCGATCGTGCTGTTGTCGGCCCACATGCACAGCGGCATGGAGAACTCGTCCACCGGGCTCTGCGAGGAGGGCGGCGCCGTGAACTTGACGTTCTGGCACTTCATGACGCCGTTCTCGAAGCCTGCCGGGTTCTGCTCCGTCGGGTCGCCCACCAGTTCGGCCTTGCCGCCGTCCGCGGTGTCCGGGTCCTCGGCCGCACCTTCGGCGATCTTGGCGAAGGCCGCGTCGAGAACGGCTTCCGGGTCGTCGGTCTCCCCCCAGGCACCCGCGAAGTTGATCTGCTTCTTCTGCATGCTGCTTCCGGCCTCGTAGGTCTGCTCGACGCCCTTCCCGTCCTTGAACCCGAAGTCCTTGAGATCAGTGAGGGTTTCGTCGTCCATCATGTCGGAGGAAGACGAGGACGACGGGGCCGCCTTCTTGTACTCCCCCGCGACCGTCGCCGGAGTGATGAGCTTGTACTTCTTGCCGTCCGAGGCGACCTTGCCCCCGCCGCCCTCGTCGTCGTCGCCACCACCGGTGAAGGCGAGGGCGCCTCCGACGATGGCGCCGACGACTATGAGCGCGCCGACGACGATGCCGATCGTCTTGCCCTTGCCGCCGCCGCCCTGCGGGCCCTGCGGCATGCCCGGCTGCCCGTACGGCGGCTGACCCTGCGGAGGCTGGCCGTACGGCGGCTGACCGGGTTGGGGCTGGCCGTAGGGCTGCTGTCCCGGCTGCGGCTGGCCGTACTGCGGCTGCCCCGGCTGCGGCTGCTGCGGGTAGCCGTAGCCCGGCTGCGGGGGCTGCTGGCCGTACGGGTTGGGCTGCTGCGGCGGCTGCTGGCCGTAGGGGCCGGGCGGCGGCTGGTTGTAGCTCATGCTGTGTTCACGTCTCCTTGCTGGTCTGCACCGATGCGGTGGTCGGGCGGGCCCGGGTCAGCTGATCTCGACCCTGGTGTCCGCACGCACCTTCTGGGTGGTCACCGCGGCGTCGGCCAGGGTGAGGTCCTTGCCGGACAGGATCGCGGCCGCGTCGCTCAGGGCGACCCAGCCCATGGTGCTGTGGTCGGCCCACATGCAGATCGGCGCGGTGAACTCGCCCGCCGGGATGTCGCTGGAGGGCTTCGGAGTGATCTTGATGTGCTGGCACTTCATCACGGCGTTCTCCAGCCCCGCCGGAGTCTGCTCCTTTGGGCTGCCGACCAACTCGGCCTTGTTGCCGTCGTCCGTCTCGGGCTCCTCGAGCATCGCTTCGGCGACCTTGGCGAACGTCGCGTCGAGAACCTTCCCGGGAGCCTCCAACTCGCCCCAGACACCGGCGAAGGCCAGCTGCTTCTGCCTCATGCCTTCCCCTGACTCGTATGTGTGTCCCACCGGTTCCGGGTTCTTGACGCCGAACTTCTTGAGGTCCGAGAGGACCTCGTCGTCCATGGTCTCGGCGCCGGAGGACGAGGACGAGGTCTCCGCGTACGTACCCGCGACCGTGGCCGGGGTGATGAGCTTGTACTTCTTGCCGTCGGAGGCGACTCCGCCGCTGCCGCCGTCCTCCTCGCCGCCGGTGAAGACGAGGACGCCGCCGATGATGGCGGCGACGACGACAAGCGCGCCGACGACGATCCCGATCGTCCTGCCCCGGCCCCCGCCGCTGCCCTGCGGCATGCCGGGCTGGCCGTACGGCGGCTGCCCGTACGGGGGTTGCCCGTACGGCTGCTGGCCGGGCTGCTGTGGATAGCCCTGCTGCGGCGGGTAGCCGTAGCCCGGCTGCGGTAGCGGCTGCGGCGCCTGTCCGTAGGGGCCGGGCTGCTGCCCGTACGGATTCGGCTGCTGCGGCGGCTGCTGGCCGTACGGGCCAGGCGGCGGCTGGTTGTAGCTCATCGCCCCGTCACGTCTCCTAGATCCCTCAGATCTCTTCCCTGGAATCCTCGCGGATCTTGACCGTTGCCTCGGCCAGGTCGTCCTGGTCCATCGACTTGCCGAACTTGCCCGCGCCGCCTGCAGGCTCCGCGCCCATCTGGGAGACCACGCCCACGGCCGCAGCGTCCGTCCAGACGCAGGTGGGGAAGATGAGTTCGACGGCGGTGCCGCTGATCTGACCGGTCTGCTTGCGCGTCTCGCAGCGCAGCACCTCACCGTCGAAGCCCTCGGGGGTGTACTCCTTCGGTGCCACGACGGTCTCGACCTTGTAGTTGTCGATTCCGCTCGCCTGGGACTGGTTCTCGTGCACCTTGTCGAACATCGCGTCCGCCGCGGCCTCCGGGTCGGTCACCGTCCCGTAGATGCCGGCGAGCTGGAGCTTCTCCCTGGAGGTGGTCTCGTACATGTCCGACGCGCCGGTGGCGCCGGTGACGCCGAGCTTCTTCGCGTCGGCGTCGTTGGCGAGGTCCTCGTCGTTGGTTCCCTTGCCGGTGGAGTTGTACTCGCCGGCCAGCAGGGACTTCGGCGGGACGACCTTGTAGGGCTTGAGCTCGGCGGGCTTCTCGTCGCCGCCCTCGTCCTTGCCTTCCCTGTCGCCTTGGTCGCCCTTCTCGCCCTTGTTGTCCTTGTTGTCCTTCGACTCCGAGTTGCTGGTGCCGCCGGAGTCGCCACCGGCCTCGTCGTCGCTGTCGCCGCCGGTGAAAAGCACGACACCGACGACGAGTGCGGCGACGACGACAAGCGCGCCGACGACGATGCCGATCGTCTTGCCGTTGCCGTTGCCGCCGCCCTGCGGAGGCTGCGGTGCACCGGGGGCGCCTGGCTGGCCGTACTGGGGCTGACCGGGCTGCTGCGGCGGGTATCCGTAGCCGGGCTGCTGAGGCTGGCCCGGCTGCTGCGGCGGGTACCCGTATCCGGGCTGCTGCGGCGCCTGTGGGGGCTGCTGGGTGTACGGGTTGGACTCTGGGGGCTGTGGGGGCTGCTGGCCGTAGGGGCCAGGCGGCGGCTGGTTGTAGCTCATCGCGCCGTCACTTCTCCTTGCTCTCTTTCCTGGTTTCCTCGCGGACCTTGACCGTGGCTTCGGCCAGTTCGTCCTTCGGCATCGACTCGCCGAACGTCCCGCTCGAGGACTGTGCGCCGGACTGCGAGACCACGGCCACTGCGGAACCGTCAGCCCACACACAGGTACTGAATTCGACATCGAGCGACCGCCCGTAGACCTCGCCGGACTGCCGCTGCGTCTCACACGCCAGTACCGACCCGTCGAAGCCTTCAGGTGAGTATTCCTCGCGCTCGCTCACCGTTTCCACCTCGTAGTTCTCGATGCTGTCGCCGAGGTCGTCCTGGCTCTTGTGCACCAGGGCGAACATCGCGTCCGCGGACTCCTGCGGGTCGGCGATCTCACCGTGTACTCCGGCGAGTCGGAGGTCGCCCTCGGAGGTGGCCCGGTAGGAGGCGCTCACGCTGGAGCCGTTCTCGACACCGAGCTTTTTGGCGTCCGAGTCCTGCACCGTGCCGTCGCCCCCACCGGGGGTGTCCGCCTTCGTGTACTTCCCGTCCAGCACCGAGTGCGGCGGGACGATCTTGTACGCTGCGACCTCCCCGTCTTCGTCGCCGCCTCCGGTGAAGGCGACGGCACCGCCGATGATCGCGCCCGCGAGGGCGAGCGCGCCGACGATGATGCCGATCGTCCTGCCGTTGCCGCCGCCGCCCGGTGCGGGCTGCGGCGGGTAGGGCATGCCGTACGGCGGGCTCGGCTGGCCGGGCTGCTGCGGGTAGCCCGGACTCTGCTGCGGGTAGCCGTACGCCTGCTGCTGCGGATACCCGTAGCCGGGCTGCGCGTGGGGATTTGCGGCAGGGGGATGCGGAGGGGGCGTCGCGTCATAGGGGCCGGTCGGCCCTGTCGGACCGTGCTGCCCAGGCTGCGGCGGCCCGGCGCCGTACGGGCCCGGCGGTGGATCCTGATAACTCACAGCGCACTCCCCCTCCGCGGACTCTCACCGATGCGCATGTTCTGGGCTCATCCTGACGGACCTGTGGCCCGGGCGCTGCACCGGGTCCTAAACCGATTCGAGACCATGACATTCGCGCCCGTACACTGACCGCTGTGACAGCCAACACTCAGCAGGACCCGGAGCAGTACGGGTCCGATACGGCGACCCCCGCAGATCTGCCGACTCAGTACGCGCCGGCCGAGGTAGAGGGGAAGCTCTACGAGCGCTGGGTGGAGCGGGGCTACTTCGAGGCGGACCCCAAGAGCGGGAAGCCGCCGTACACCATCGTCATCCCGCCACCGAACGTCACGGGCTCCCTTCACATCGGGCACGCCTTCGAGCACACACTGATCGACGCCCTCACCCGCCGGAAGCGCATGCAGGGCTACGAGACGCTCTGGCAGCCCGGCATGGACCACGCCGGTATCGCCACGCAGAACGTCGTCGAGCGCGAGCTGGCCGCCGAGGGAAAATCGCGCCACGACCTGGGGCGTGCGGCGTTCGTCGAGCGTGTCTGGCAGTGGAAGGCCGAGTCCGGTGGTCAGATCGCAGGCCAGATGAGGCGCCTGGGCAACGGCGTCGCCTGGGGCCGTGACCGTTTCACCATGGACGAGGGCCTCTCGCGCGCCGTCCAGACCGTCTTCAAGCGGATGTACGACGATGAACTGATCTACCGCGCCGAGCGCATCATCAACTGGTGCCCGCGCTGTCTCACCGCCATCTCGGACATCGAGGTCGACTACCAGGACGACGACGGCGAACTGGTCTCCATTCGGTACGGCGAGGGCGAGGAGAGCGTCGTCGTCGCCACGACCCGCGCCGAGACGATGCTGGGAGACGCCGCGGTCGCCGTTCACCCGGACGACGAACGGTACGCCCACCTGGTCGGCAAGCGGATCAAGCTGCCCTTGACGGACCGCAGTATTCCGGTCGTCCCGGACGCCCATGTCGACCCGGAGTTCGGCACCGGTGCGGTCAAGGTGACCCCGGCGCACGACCCGAACGACTTCGCGATCGGCCAGCGCCACGGCCTGGAGCCGATCGAGGTCCTGGACGAACGCGGCATCGTCACCGTCCACGGCCCGTTCGAGGGCCTCGACCGCTTCGAGGCCCGTTCCACGATCGTCGCTGCGCTGCGGGCGGAGGGCCGGATCGTCTCCGAGAAGCGCCCGTACGTCCACTCCGTCGGTCACTGCTCGCGCTGCAAGACGACGCTGGAGCCGCGCCTCTCCATGCAGTGGTGGGTCAAGGTCGCCCCTCTGGCCAAGGCCGCCGGGGACGCGGTCCGTGACGGCAAGGTGGACATCCACCCGCAGGAACTGTCGCAGCGCTACTTCGACTGGGTCGACAACCTGCACGACTGGTGCATCTCGCGCCAACTGTGGTGGGGCCACCGGATTCCGGTCTGGTACGGGCCTGGCGGCGAGACCGTCTGCCTCGGCCCGGACGAACAGCCCCCGTCGGGTGAGGGCTGGACTCAGGACTCGGATGTCCTGGACACCTGGTTCTCCTCCGGCCTGTGGCCCTTCTCCACCCTGGGCTGGCCGGAGAAGACCGAGGCGCTCGAGAAGTTCTATCCCAACTCCGTCCTGGTCACCGGTTACGACCTGCTGTTCTTCTGGGTCGCCCGGATGATGATGTTCGGTGTCTACGCCATGGACGGCGTGCCGCCGTTCCACACCATCGCGCTGCACGGCATGGTCCGTGACGAGCACGGCAAGAAGATGTCGAAGTCTTTCGGCAACACGGTCAATCCGTTGGTGTGGATGGACGCCTACGGCTCTGACGCCGTCCGTCTCACCCTCGCGAGCGGCGCCAATCCGGGCACAGACGTCCCGATCGGTGAGGACTGGGTCAAGGCTTCCCGCAACTTCGCCAACAAGGTCTGGAACGCCACGCGTTTCGCCCTGATGAACGGCGCCACCGTCCAGGGCCCGCTGCCCGCGCCCGAGGAGATGACGGCCGAGGACCGCTGGATCCTCTCCCGGCTGAACGCCGTCATCACCGAGACCGACGCGTACTACGACGACTACCAGTTCGCCAAGCTGAGCGACACGCTCTACCACTTCGCGTGGGACGAGGTCTTCGACTGGTACGTCGAGCTGACCAAGACCACCTTCCAGAAGGGCGGCCGTCCGGCCGAGGTTTCCGGCCGGGTCCTGGGCGAGGTCCTGGACGTGCTGCTGCGGCTGCTGCACCCGGTCGTCCCGTTCGTCACCGAGACGCTGTGGACCACGCTGACGGGTCGTGAGTCCGTGGTCATCGCCGCCTGGCCCGCCGACTCCGGCTTCCGTGACGAGGCGGCCGAGCGCGAGATCGGCACGCTCCAGCGGGTGATCACCGAGGTCCGCCGCTTCCGCGCCGACCAGGGCCTCCAGCCGGGCCAGCGCGTCCCGGCCAGGCTCTCGCTGGACGGCACTTCCCTGGCCGCACACGAGGACGCCATCCGCGCCCTGCTCCGGCTGGAGCCCGAGGGCGAGGGCTTCGCGGCCACCGCCTCACTGCCCGTGGCCGGAGCCACCGTCGCGCTGGACCTCTCGGGCGCGATCGACTTCGCGGCCGAGCGCAAGCGGCTGACCAAGGATCTCGGCCTGGCCGAGAAGGAGCTCAAGCAGACGACGGCGAAGCTCGGCAACGACGGCTTCCTGGCGAAGGCCCCGGACGACGTGGTCGCCAAGATCCGCACCCGCCGCGAGGCGGCGGAGGCCGACATCGCCCGTATCACCGAGCAGCTGGCCGGCCTGCCCACTGCCTGACCCCTCCCGGGACCGGTGACGCACCCGTCCGGTGCACGCTGATCTTCGTCGGTCGACGGAACGGACACTTTCCGCCTCGGATCGTGGTTGTTGCGTCGACCGATGAAGATTGTTCACTGGCGGGGATGACGGGCGGGCGGACGCGAGGCTGGTGGGAGGAGTACAGAGAGATCCTGTCAGCCGACATGCTTGATCTGGCGGAGTTGGAGCGTCACGCGACCGCCATGCGTATCGCCACCGCGATCCATATGCCGGGGCTGTTGCAGACCAGGGACCACGCGTACGCGCTCATCAGTGAGATCGTTCCATCCCTCGCGCCGCACGAGGTCGAGCATCGGGTGTCCTACCGCATCAAGAAGCAAGCGGTCCTCCACGGCGCGAGCCCGACGCCGTACACCGCCATCATCCACGAGGCCGCACTCCGGATGGGGTTCGGGGGTTCGGCTGTGGCCCGCGCGCAGCTTCAGCATCTGATCGACATGAGTGAACGCGAGAAGGTCACTGTCCTGGTGGTCCCGTTCGGAGTGCCGGCCTTTCCGGGTTCTGGGCAGGCCATCGTCTGCGTACGCGGGCCTGTGCCCAGGCTCGACACGATCAATCTGGATACGGACCACGGCACCGAGCTTCTGGACGCCGAATCCAAGCTCGCCAAGTATCGGACCGTCATGGAACGGATGGAGAAGTGCGCGCTCACACCTGTCAAGTCGCGCGACTACATCCGAGGCGTCGCACGGCAGCACACCACGCAGATTCTCGAACGCTGGACTTGCTGAAACTGATACTCGCCCCAACCCTCGATGTGTGCGACTCGGTGTTCCGTGCATCCCTGTCGGTTTAGCAGGGCGTTGTGTCAGCGGGGGCAGTTCAGTTCTTTCTTCACTGTCGAGACCGTCTGTTTCATGAGCCTTACAGTTGCGGCTTCTCGCGCCTTGGCATCGGGGTTGGCGTACTCGGTGACGTGGAACCAAAATTCAAGGTATGGTGCCCTGTTTGCTCCGCAGGGGGTTATCGCCTTCACTGCGGTGCCTCTATCGTCCGGCTTGCCCTCGGTGGAGTCGCTGATTGCGGCTGCTCCGGGGAACGGAAGGTCGTTCATGTTCTTCACACGGGCGCCAATATGCTCCTTGGGGTCCTTAGGATTTCCCATGCGGGCTGCATCCTGAATCACCACAGAGATGGTGTCGTGATCGTCCACTGAGTAAGTGCAGTACGTTGACTTCTTGCGCTCTGGGGCGTCTGTAGTCAACACTTCTAGTGGCTCGGCGTACTCGTAGAGTTCGCCGCCGTCCGGCATGAGTGGTTCGAGTGCAGCTGGGGCGTTCGCGTTCCAGCATGCTTGCTTCGGAAGCGCGTACTTACGGTCGCTGTCACGGGCCACTAAGAATGTCACCGTGAGTGCACCGATGGCAATCACCATTGCAGTCAGCGTGATGGTTCGCCTTTTCCCCTGCGGCATCAATTTCCACCGCCTGCTAGCTTCTTGGCGCTGGTGCCACCATCGTTGGTCAAGGTTTCCAGTCTATTGCGTGTTGAAGACGATCCTCCGTCGTCGTCAATGTACTCGTTGTTCTCAGGCTTCTCTGCCCATTCTCTTTTGGCGTCAAGCCATGCATCCGCGAGTGCATCAGCCTGAACCTGGCGGGCCGCATAGGCCTCGTAGTTCTTGTCCGTGGCGTTGTCGTCGATGCGTGTCTGCTCGCTTTCCTGCCACGCCAGTGTGACCAGATCGATCCCGCGCTGCATGGTGTCGCCGACGAATGGAGTACCAGTGACCACCGCTCCTGGGCCGTGGTACATCCATGCCTTACCCCAGGCCGCCTCAGCGGATTGTTCTTCTTGAATAGTAACGATGGCGCCGTATCGGGCCTGCTCCAGGAATCCAAGGGTTTTTCCTGTGCGCAATAGACCCTGGTCGGGGTCACCCTTTTCAGTGTTGATGTCGTGGACCATTCCGTAGTTCATGCCTTCGTTGAGGATTCCATAGGATTCTTGGCTCCGTGAAACCTGTGTCACCGCTTCCAAGAGGTTCTTGCGATGTTCTTTCCACTGGTCTAGTTCTCTTCCTGCGAGGTCATCCGACCCGTCGTCGCTCATGTAGGCGTGCATGTCGACAGGCTGGTTGGCGATTGCCTGGGCCAGGGGTTCCCGCATGCGGGCGGGGAAGTCGTCCCCTCGGGCGGCCGAGTGGTCGACGGCATCGTGGAGAATGCGGTCGTGTGCGGCGGCATCACCGGCGCTCTCGTCGGGCTGATCTCTCGTCGCGGCATCCAGCGCGTCGCCGAACCCGGCGTAGTCGGGCAGGTCTTCCGACGGAGTGGTGTCCATGATGCTCGTGTGGCCGCCGCCGGGCCAGTCGCGGTCGCGCATCAGGTACGTGAGGTTGCCGTTGTCCTTCGGATCGAGGAACTGTGTTGCCGTCTTCGGGTCGTCACCCATTATTCCCAGCAGGCCGTCCAGCGGGTCGGCCGCGTTGCCGGGTTCGAGGCCGTAGCGGACGGCCCACATGCGTCCGCCGCCCTCGTCTTTCTCGAAATCGATGACGTCGTCAGCCAGCTCCTGTGTCAGGTAGTCGCTGTTCTTGTAGTTGCCGCCCGCCTCCATGAGGCCGACCAGTCGCTGATAGCCGTAGTCGACGTCCGTCTTGTCACCGAAGTTGTGCCTGCCGGTCTCCTTCAGCTCCGTGACGTACTCATCGGCCCACGTCCCTTCGCGGAAGGGACTCTTGCCACCGGGGCCGGGTTTGCCGGGGAATGCGGTGGCAAGCACCTGTGACAAGTCCCGGTCCATCGCGTCGTACCGGCCGTTCCCCTTCGCCGCACCCTCGACGAAACGGTCATGGAGCCTGAGGAGATCGTCCGGGTCTCCCAGTCCTTTGAGTAACGTGCGGGCATACACCCGGTCTTCGGAGTTGTCGCGCATCAGACGTTGCATCTCTACTGTCTCCGACGGTGACAGCTTCTCGCCGGAGTTGAGTTTGGTGGCCAGGTCCGTGGCTCGCTGGGCCTCGACCTTCTCCACGTCGGAGACCACGTCGTCGTTGAACCCGTGCTTTCCCGCGCGGGTGTTGTCGGGTGGTTCGACGGCTGCTCCCCTCGCTGAGGCCGGAGGTGTCGAAGCTGACGTGGCCGTCGGCGTCGACCGCCAGGTGGTTGTCTTTCGCCTGGTTGACCTGCCTGCGCAGGTGCTGCTGCTTATCCGACAGGTCCTTGAAGGCGTCTTTCAGCAGCTTCGAGATTCCTTCGGCCTGCTGCTTCGCACCGTCGAACTCGCCTGCGGAAACCTTGGCCACCTCGGCGTAGGAGACGAAGGCGAGGCCTTCCCACTGGCTGCTGATCAGCGGCCCGCTCACCCGTGACTGGTAGTTGGTGTGCAGGGTGCCGAAGCGTTCGCTCATCTTCTGCCATGCGGTCGCGGCGTCCTCCAGTTCCGAGAGGTCGGCCGACATGATGTCCCGGAATAACAGCGCCATCGCGCAGTCCCCGCCCGCTCAGCCGGCCGGTCGCAGCCCGGTCAGCTGATCCCCTGGATTCGTGGTGCCGAGACTGTTCGCGTCGGTGCCGTACCGGCCGAGGCCGGAGGCGAAATCCTCGTGCACCCGTGCGTCCTGTGTCTGGTATAAGACCTTTGCGCCACGCAGCGCATCGCGCTCACCACGCATCCGCTGCTCCAGGTTGCGCACCTGCTTGCCCCACTTGCGCAGTACGTCGTCCAGCCCTGACGAGGTCTGCCAGTTCAGCAGCGTGCTGTCGGACACGGGGCGCTCCGCGCCGAGCAATCCCGATGGCCGCGCGGCCGAGGCCCCTCCCACCAGCCCGTGTGCGCTGCGGATGTCCGGGAGTAGCGTCTCCTCTACGTACGAGGCGGCACCCGTCTTGGCGGCCTCGTCCGTGCTCAGCTTGCCGCTGCCACCCGCACCACCCACCGGAGCCGGGGAGTTGAGCTGCATCCGCGTCTGCTGTCCGGCGCGGGCCTGCGACACCAACGCGTCCCACTCCGCCTGGAATGCATCCGACATGGCTCCCCTTTGGACAGTCACCGACGATCACGTTAGGTAGTGGTTAGGTTACACGTTCGATAAGTGGGCGTCTCGGTTTCTGCTGCCCGCGAGGCGGTCGCGGCTGGGCCTCAGAGCCGCCTCGCCGTTGGCAGGAGTGGTGAGCCCATGAGCACGGAGGCGGCGCCGGCATCCGTAGACTGGCGGTGTGACCGACCAGCCCCAGGAACCTGAGCCCGACCCGGACGCCGACGCCGACAGTGACGCCTTCGAGGAGATCGTCGGTGAGGAGACCGGCAGGGACGCCGACCTCGCCGTGATCGAGGCGGGCAGCCGCACGCTTCGCGCGGTGTCGGGCCCCCCGCAGACAGACGATGTGCCCGGGCGCCCGGAGGACCCGGAGCTGGACCGGGCGCTGCGCGAGGTGGAGACGGAGCTCGCGACCCGCTGGGCGGAGACCAAGCTGGAGCCGTCCAGGGTGCGGATCGCCGCGCTGGTGGACATGCTGGGCGACCCGCAGCGGACGTACCCCTCGATCCATGTCACCGGCACCAACGGCAAGACCAGCACCGCGCGCATCATCGAGGCGCTGCTCGGCGCCTTCGAACTGCGCACCGGCCGGTACAGCAGCCCGCATGTCCAGTCCATCACCGAGCGGATCAGTGTGGACGGCGCGCCGCTGTCCGCCGAGAAGTTCATCGAGACCTATGAGGACCTCAAGCCGTTCATCGAGCTGGTGGACGAGCGGCAGAACTACCGGCTGTCCTTCTTCGAGGTGCTCACCGGCATGGCCTTCGCCGCCTTCGCCGACGCCCCCGTGGACGTCGCGGTGGTCGAGGTGGGGATGGGCGGCACCTGGGATGCCACCAATGTGATCGACGCGGCGGTCGCCGTCGTCACCCCCATAGCGCTGGACCATGTCGAGCGGCTCGGCGGCACGCCCGGCGAGATCGCGGGCGAGAAGGCCGGCATCGTCAAGACGGACTCCACCGTCGTGCTGGCACAGCAGCCGATCGACGCGGCGTCGGTGGTGCTGAAGCGTGCAGTGGAGGTGGATGCCACGGTCGCCCGTGAGGGCATGGAGTTCGGCCTGGTCTCCCGTGAGATCGCGGTCGGCGGTCAGCAGCTGACGCTGCGCGGCCTCGGTGGCGAGTACCCGGACCTCTTCCTGCCGATGCACGGCGCGCACATGGCGCACAACGCCTCGGTCGCGCTCGCGGCCGTCGAGGCGTTCTTCGGTATCGGCTCGGAGCACGCCCGCACGCTCGACGTGGACACCGTCCGGCAGGCGTTCGCTTCCGTGTCGAGCCCCGGCAGGCTGGAGCTCGTCCGTTCGTCGCCCTCCGTCCTCCTGGACGCCGCGCACAATCCGGCGGGCGCGCAGGCCACCGCGGCGGCGGTCACCGAGGCGTTCGGCTTCAGCAGGCTCATCGGCGTGGTCGGTCCGAGCGGGGACAAGGACGTACGCGGGCTGCTGGAGGCGTTCGAGCCGGTCTTCAACGACGTCGTCGTCACCCGTAACTCCACTCCTCGCGCGATGGACGTGGACGCCTTGGCGGCTCTGGCGGTCGAGGTGTTCGGGGAGGACCGGGTGGTGGTCGAGCCGCGGCTGGACGACGCGGTCGAGGCGGCGATCACGCTGGCGGAGGAGGAGGACGAGTACGCCGGCGCCGGTGTGCTGGTCACCGGATCGGTGATCACGGTCGGCGAGGCCCGGCTGCTGCTCGGAAGGAATCGGTAGTGCGTACTCTCTGCGCGAGCACCCTGATAGGTGAGTTCTTCGTCATCGGCTTCGCCGGGCTGGTCGCGATGAAGATGAGCGACCTGTCCACGGCGACGGTCTGGTCCGTGAGCGGCGTCGCGATGCTGGTGTGCCTTCTGCTGTGCGGGATGCTCGGCAGGCCGGGCGGGGTCCAGTCGGGCTGGGTGCTCCAGGCGGGCCTGATCGCCAGCGGCTTCGTGGTTCCGATGATGTTCTTCCTGGGTGCCTGCTTCGCCGGCCTGTGGTGGATGTCGATCCACTACGGCCGGGAGGTGGACCGGTTGAAGGCCGCGCGGGCTGCGGCCGAGCCTGACACTGCGTGACGGTGCGGCTGAGAGCCTGTCGGGTGGCCTCGGACCGGTTAGCGGACGTGGTCTGGTGCGTGCGATTCCTAGGCGGGGGAGGGAGTCGACGCGGAGCGTCGGCGACTGACGACAACGCGGGAAGCGTGCGTGCCAGGGCGTGGCCGCACGGTCCAAGGCCACCCGACAGGCTCCAAGGCAGGCCGGGGTTCCCGTGTAATCTGAAGGCCGCTCATCGCCGTACCGCCGTGGGGCTCCGGTCTGCCCGCCGCCCGCGCCCGTACGTGCTGTCCGCTGTATGCAAGGAGTCCGCACCATGAGCCAGCGCACGCTCGTCCTGCTCAAGCCCGATGCCGTACGCCGGGGTCTGATCGGTGAGATCATCGGCCGGTTCGAGAAGAAGGCGGGATGGACGATCCGCGCCCTGGAACTGCGCGAACTCGACCGTCCGCTGCTGGAGCAGCATTACGCCGAGCATGTGGGCAGGCCGTTCTACGAACCGCTGGTGGAGTTCATGTCCTCCGGCCCGTCCGTCGCGCTGGTGGTGGAAGGGGAGCGGGTGATCGAGGGCGTACGCGCACTGGCTGGCCCCACTGATCCGATCGCCGCCACGCCGGGTTCGATTCGCGGGGACTTCGGCACCATCGTGCGGGAGAATCTCATCCACGCCTCGGACTCCGAGGAGTCCGCGGAGCGAGAACTGAAGATTTTTTTCCCGGATTTCAGCTGACTCTTTATTGACGGGGCGTCAGTGCTGTGGCCCCGTGACCTGGGGCGACCGCATCGATCCGGTCGCCCTTTGGCATTGGCGCGGAAATCCGGGGGAACGCATCACCCGGACACGACGTCACCATTACGGGGGACGACCGGTGTTCCGCCGACAATGGCGGAGGCACCGTCGCCACGTGTCCGCGCGGCCGCGTTTACGATGGAGCCTCCCGCCACCGGGGGAGCCCGCCGCGCGGCCCGTACAAAGCTTCTGCCGTCCTCCCCCCACAAAATCGCTCCAGTTGGAAGGCCAGACGTATCCTCATGGCGAACAACATGTCGTTCATCGGCCGTGACATGGCTGTCGACCTCGGCACCGCCAACACGCTGGTGTACGTCAGAGGTCGCGGGATCGTCCTCAACGAACCATCCGTCGTCGCGATCAACACCAACACCGGTGGGATCCTCGCGGTCGGCGCCGAGGCGAAGAAGATGATCGGCCGCACCCCGGGCAACATCGTCGCGGTACGGCCGCTGAAGGACGGCGTGATCGCCGACTTCGAGATCACCGAGCGGATGCTGCGGTACTTCATTCTGAAGATCCATAAGCGCCGCTACCTGGCCCGGCCCCGCGTCGTCGTCTGTGTCCCCTCCGGCATCACGGGAGTCGAGCGCCGTGCCGTCATCGAGGCGTCGACGCAGGCGGGCGCGCGGCAGGTGCACATCATCGAGGAGCCGATGGCCGCCGCGATCGGCTCCGGCCTGCCCGTCCACGAGGCCACCGGCAACATGGTCGTGGACATCGGCGGCGGCACCACGGAGGTCGCCGTGATCTCGCTGGGCGGCATCGTGACCGCCCAGTCGATCCGCGTCGCGGGCGACGAACTCGACAACGCGATCATCCAGCACATCAAGAAGGAGTACAGCCTGCTGCTCGGCGAGCGCACCGCCGAGAGCATCAAACTCACCATCGGCTCGGCGTTCGACCTGGAGAAGGACGAGCACACCGAGATCCGCGGCCGTGACCTGGTCAGCGGGCTTCCCAAGACGGTGGTGATCTCGGCGACCGAGGTCCGCAAGGCAATCGAGGAGCCGGTCAACGCGATCGTCGACGCGGTCAAGACGACGCTCGACAAGTGCCCGCCGGAGCTGTCCGGCGATGTCATGGACCGGGGGATCGTCCTCACCGGCGGCGGCGCGCTGCTGCGAGGTCTGGACGAGCGGCTGCGCCATGAGACGGGGATGCCGATCCACATCGCGGAGGACCCGCTCGACTCGGTCGCCCTCGGCTCCGGCAAGTGCGTGGAGGAGTTCGAGGCGCTCCAGCAGGTGCTCGACGCGCAGCCACGGCGCTGACGGCGGCACCGCGCACCGCACCGCACCGCGCACCGACAACAGAATTCAGCGCCAACCTGCACACGCATGACCCGGTCCGACTGAGATCCCAACGAGATCCGACTGAGAACTGAGAAAGGCACGGCCGCCGCACGTGAGGGACACACGAGAAAGCCGGCTGCTGCTCGTCCTGCTGGTCGCCATCGCGTTCGCACTGATCACGGTGGACATCAGAGGGGGAGAGCAGTCTCCGCTCGACGGCGCGCGGCGGGGGGCCGCCTCCGTATTCGGCCCCGTGCAGGAGGGGGTGGCCACAGCCGTCGATCCCGTCGGCAACGCCGTCTCCGCCATCCGCGAGTCCGGCGACCGGCACGACCGCGTCAAGGAACTCGAGCAGGAGGTCATGGCGCTGAAACGGGAGGCCGGGTCCGAGGACGGCAACCGCGCCCGCGCACGCCAGCTCGACAAGCTGCTCAAGACCTCGGGAGCCGGGGGCTACGGCGTCAAGCCGGCCGAGGTCATCGCCATAGGAGCAACCCAGGGCTTCTCCTGGACGGTCACCATCGACGCGGGCACCGAGGACGGACTCAAGCGCGACATGACCGTGCTCAACGGCGACGGACTGGTCGGGCGGATCACCACCGCCGGGCCGTCCACCTCGACCGTGCTGCTCGCCAACGATCCCGACTTCACCGTCGGCACGCGGATGGAGGGCAACCGCGAGCTGGGTTTCGCCACCGGGCGGGGCGGCAACGCGATGAACGTCCAGCTGCTCAACGGCAAGACGAACGTGAAGAAGGGCGACCGGCTGGTCACCTTCGGCTCGCACGAGGGCAAGCCCTTCGTCCCCGG
The DNA here is from genome assembly GCF_025165795.1 of Streptomyces gossypii. GTDB lineage: Bacteria > Actinomycetota > Actinomycetes > Streptomycetales > Streptomycetaceae > Streptomyces > Streptomyces gossypii. The sequence continues at coordinate 444,313 of NZ_JAJAGO010000004.1, read as the reverse complement.
CGTGCCGGTCGGCACCGTCACGGAGGTGGAACGGCAGGGCGGGGATCTGACCCGGACCTTGCGGGTGCGGCCCTTCGTGGGCTTCACCAAGCTCGACGTCGTCGGAGTCGTGGTGGAGGGGCCGCGCGAGAATCCGCGCGACAAGGTGCTCACACCGGAACCGCCCAAGAGCGAGAAGAAGCCCAAGCCCACACCGACGGTCACCGTCACCGCCACCCCCGGTGCCCCGCCGCCCACAGGAGTTCAGTGATGAGAGTCAACCGGATTCTGCTCACCGTCCTCCTCGTCGTCGTCGCCCTGGTCGTCCAGGTGAGCGTGCTGGCCCGGCTCCAGCTGCCAGGTGCCGTACCGGACCTCCTGCTGCTGACCGTGCTGGGCCTGGCGATGGTCTACGGGCACACCGCGGGCGCCCTCGTCGGGTTCGCCGCCGGACTGCTGGCGGACATCGCCCCGCCCGCCGACCACGCGGTCGGACGGTACGCACTGGTCCTCTGCCTTGTCGGCTACGCGGCGGGGCTCACCAAGCCCGACACCGGCCAGCACCGCTCGGCGACCGTGCCGATGCTCGTGGTCGCCAGCGCCGCCATCAGCTCCACCCTGCTCTACGCCGGTGTGGGCGCGCTCGTGGGTGACGGCGCGGCCCGCCATGTCGGCCTGACCGACCTGCTGATCTCGGCCACGGTCTACGACCTGCTGCTGGCGCCCTTCACCGTCCCGGCGGTCATGGCGCTGGCCCGGCGCACCGAGCGCGACCCGCTGGCCGCGGACGCCTCGGGAGGCGCGGGAGGCGAGGGCGCCTTCGGCTGGCTGGGCTCCGGCACCGCGCGCGGTCTGCGCACCGGGCGCGGCGGTCTGGGCGCCGGGCGCACGGGCCGCAGCGGGAAGCCGGCGCGGATCGGCAGCCAGCGCGGTTCGCTGCTGGGCCGGACGGTGCGGTCCAGGGCGACGCGCATCAAGGGGGTCAAGCGGCTGTGAGCGCTGTGCGCACCGACGACCGTGCCGGCCCGCACTCCCGAACCGACAGGGGGCCGATGTGAGCAACATCCCGGAGACCGGGCGGACGCCACGGGTCACCATCAGGCTGGTCGCGATCCAGATCCTGGTGTTCTCGCTGCTGCTGACCCTCGGCGGGCGGCTGTGGTACCTCCAGATCCGCAACGGCGACGAATACCAGGAGAAGGCAGCCGGAAACCACGTCCAGCAGGTCGTCAATCCCGCTCCGCGCGGCGCCATCCTGGACGCGCGCGGTGTGCCGCTTGCCGACAACCAGACCCGTCTGGTGGTCACCGCCTCCCGTACCGAGCTGATGAAGATGCCGGACGACGGGGAAGCCGTGCTCGCGCGGCTGGCCGAAGTACTGAAGATGAAGCCCGCCGAGATCCAGCAGCGGGTGCGGCTGTGCGACTCCGAGACCCCCCAGCCCTGCTGGAACGGCTCGCCCTACCAGCCGATCCCGGTCACCGACGAGGCGACGACCGAGCAGGCGCTGCAGATCAGGGAGCGCACCGAGGAATTCCCGGGGATCAACGCCGAGCCCGCGGCCGTACGCCACTACCCGGCACCGTACGGCGCCAACACCTCGCAGGTGCTGGGCTATCTCTCGCCGGTCACCGACGAGGAGATCGAGAAGGCGAAGGACACCGACTCGCCGTTCCTCTCCTCCGACCAGATCGGCCGCTCCGGGCTGGAGCGCAGCTACAACAAGGACCTGCGCGGCGACGCGGGCGTCACCCGTTACGAGGTGGACAAGCTGGGACGGGTGATGGGCCGGGGCGAGAGCGAGCAGGCCGAGGCCGGTTCCAGCCTCATCACCAGCCTCGACTCGCGGGTGCAGGCCGTTGCCGAGCGGGAGCTCGAAAAGGCGATGAAGGAAGCCCGGAAGCAGCACGACGACAACACCGGCCGCAACTACGAGGCCGACGCGGGCGCCGTCGTGGTGATGGAGTCCAAGACCGGGCGGGTCGTCTCGATGGCCTCCAATCCGGAATACGACCCCAACGCCTGGGTCGGCGGCATCTCCGCCAAGGACTACAAGCGGCTGACCGGCGCCGGTTCCAACTTCCCGCTGATCAACCGGGCGATACAGGGTCTCTCCGCACCCGGCTCCGTCTTCAAGGTGGTCTCCACCGCCGCCGCGCTGAAGGCGGGGCACGACTTCAACGACACCTTCGACTGCTCCCCCTCGTACACGATCGGCGGCCAGGAGTTCAAGAACTACGAGTCGAAGGGCTACGGGTCGATCAATCTCGGCCGGGCGCTGGAGGTCTCCTGCGACACCGTCTTCTACCGCCTCGCGCACAAGGAGTGGCTCAAGGACGGCGGGACGAAGCCGAAGAAGGACCCCGCCGACTGGTTCTACAAGACCGCGCGGGACTTCGGCCTCGGCGAGAAGACGGGCATCGACGTCCCCAACGAGGTCAGCGGCCGGATCCCGGGCCGTCAGTGGAAGAAGGACTACTGGGAGGCGAACAAGGACCAGTGGTGCAAGGTCAAGGACGCCAAGACCTACGCCGAGAAGATCGCCAAGGAGAACTGCGTCTCCGGTATGAAGATGCGCGCCGGTGACAGCGTCAACTACTCCATCGGGCAGGGCGACACACTGGTCACCCCGGTCCAGATGGCGACGATCTACGCCGCGATCAGCAACGGCGGCACGCTCTACGACCCCACCGTCGGCAAGGCCGTCGTCAACGCGGCGGGCACCAAGGTCGACGAGATCGAGCCGAAGGCGCACGGCAAGCTGCCGATAGGGAAATCCGAGCTGAAGGAGATGGACAAGGCGCTCGAAGGCGTGGCCACTCGGGGCACCGCCGCCTGGCGCTTCGGCGGCTGGCCGCAGGACAAGATCCCGATGCACGCCAAGACCGGCACCGCCGAAGTCGCGGGCAAGCAGACCACCTCGTGGTTCACCACGTACACCGAGGACTACACGGTCGTGATGACGATCTCCCAGGGCGGCACCGGCTCCGGGGCCTCGGGGCCGGCCGTGCGCAACATCTACAACGAGCTGTACGGGGTCGACGAGAAGGGCGGCATCGACGAGAAGCGCGCCCTGCTTCCCAAGCCCGAGTCCGCCCTGCCCAAGGTCAGCTCCGACGGCCAGGTCCAGGCCGAACGCGACAAGGCCTTCCTCAAGCGCCTCAAGAAGGATGACGGCGGCAGCGTCAGCGACCCAGCCGAGGGCGACAGCCCCGCCGACACGGGCGGTACGGGCGCTACTGGCGAGACCGGGGTGCCCGGTCAGTCGGTGGAGCCGGGTGCGGAAGGCGAGCCCGGAGCCCAAACCGTCGCGGACGGACAGACGGCCGCGACCGACGGCGCGGGCGGCCAGGGCGGCGGCACCGGGGGAGACGGCGCGAGCACGGCCGGTACCAACGCCGCCCGGACGGAGAGCCGGGGCAGATCCGGCACCCCCGCCCAAGTCGATGACGGGGGAGCCGAGTGAGCACGCACTCCTACCCGCTCGGCGGCTACGGTCCCCAGCGCCGCTCCGCGTGGAGCAAGATCACCACGCGCGGCTCCGTCGCCTGGCGTCTCGACTGGCTGCTGCTGCTCGCGGCCACCGCCCTGTCCTGCCTGGGCGGCGTGCTGATCTACTCGGCAACCCGCAACCGCACGGAGATCAACCAGGGCGACCCGTACTACTTCCTCTACCGGCACGCTTTCAGCTTCGCCGTCGGCCTGGTGCTGATGGCGGTCACGGTCTGGCTGGGCCACCGGCGGCTGCGCGGCGCGGTCCCGGTGCTCTACGGGCTCTCGCTGCTGCTCACCCTGCTCGTGCTGACTCCGCTGGGCGCGACGATCAACGGCCAGCGCGCATGGATCCAGCTGGGCGCGGGTTTCTCCCTCCAACCCGCCGAGCTGACCAAGATCTCGGTGATCCTGGGCATGGCGATGCTGCTCGCCGCCCGGGTCGACGCGGGCGACCGCGAGTATCCGGACCACCGGACGGTGCTCCAAGCACTGGCCATGGCGGCGGCCCCGATCGCGGTCATCCTGATGATGCCGGACCTCGGCTCGGTGATGGTGCTCGTCCTGATCGTGCTGGGAGTGCTCCTCGCCTCCGGTGCGTCCAATCGCTGGGTCGTCGGCCTGGTGACTGCGGGGGCGGGCGGTGCTGTACTGGTATGGGCCCTCGGCGTCCTCGACGAGTACCAGATCAACCGCTTCGCCGCCTTCGCCAACCCGGCCCTGGACCCGTCGGGCGTCGGCTACAACACCAACCAGGCCCGTATCGCCATCGGTTCCGGCGGTCTGACCGGCAAGGGGCTCTTCGAGGGCACGCAGACCACCGGCCAGTTCGTACCGGAGCAGCAGACCGACTTCATCTTCAGCGTCGCCGGTGAGGAGCTGGGCTTCGTCGGCGGGGGCCTGATCATCGCGCTGATGGGCGTGGTGCTGTGGCGTGCCTGCCGGATCGCGCGCGAGACCACCGAGCTGTACGGGACGATCGTGGCGTCGGGGGTGATCGCCTGGCTCGCCTTCCAGACCTTCGAGAACATCGGCATGACGCTCGGCATCATGCCGGTGGCGGGGTTGCCGCTGCCCTTTGTCTCCTTCGGGGGCACCTCGATGTTCGCGACCTGGATCGCTATCGGACTCCTACAGTCGATCAAGGTCCAACGGCCCGTGTCGGCCTGACCATTGCGAAGCGGCCCTCCCGGGATTACGTTCCGGACATGGCGGACGTCGTACGCGAAATCGAGCGCAAGTACGAGATCACCGAATTCACCGGCACCGACGACACGGGGGAGACCGGCGGCCCCAAGCTGCCAGGTCTCGCCGTACGGGGCGTGGACTCCGTCGCCGACAGGGGCACCGTCCAGCTCGACGCGGTCTACTACGACACCGAGGACGGCCGGCTCGCCGCCGACGGGATCACCCTGCGGCGGCGCACCGGCGGCAGCGACTCCGGCTGGCACCTGAAACTGCCGGTCGAGCCCGGCGTACGGGACGAGATCCGGGCACCGCTGACGGATGTGCCGCCGCGCGCGCTGGTCGCGCTCGTGCGCTCGCGCATCCGTGAGCGCGGGCTGGTCCCCGTCATGCGGCTGCGCTCCGAGCGCCGGGTGCGCCACCTGCTGGACGGCTCGGGCACGCTGCTCGCCGAGGTGGCTGTGGACCGGGTACGGGCCGAGCGCCTGCCGGACGGCGGCACCGCCGGATGGACGGAGGTCGAGGCCGAACTCGGCGAGGCGGGCGGGACCGACCTGCTGGACCGCATGGAGAAGCGCCTCCTGAAGGCCGGGCTGCGACGCGCTTCCGCCGCCTCGAAACTGGAGCGCGCGCTGGCGTCGACGGCTCCCCGAAGCGCCCCCGGCTCCGCTTCAGGGGTGAAGGACTCCGCGCCCGTCACCGCCGGGGACTGCGTCCTGCGCTATGTCCGCGCCCAGGTGGCGGCCCTTGTCGAACTCGACCCCGCCGTACGCCGCGACCTGCCCGACTCCGTGCACCGCATGCGCGTCGCCACCCGCCGCCTGCGCAGCTGCTTCCGCTCGTACGGCAGATTCCTGGACCGCGCCGTCACCGATCCGCTGGGCGACGAGCTGAAGTGGCTGGCCGGAGAGCTGGGCTACGACCGTGACCGCGAGGTACTGACCGCACGGCTGTCCGAACGGATCGGTGAGCTGCCCCGCCCGCTCCTGCTCGGGCCCGTACGCGGGCGGCTGCGTACCTTCTCGCACTCCCGCCGCGCCGGGACCCGCAGCCAGCTGATCGCCGTGCTCGACGGCCGCCGCCACCTCGCGCTGCTCGACGCGCTCGACGCCCTGCTGGCCGCGCCGCCACTGCTGCCCCAGGCCGCCGCGGTGGCGTCCGGTCCGGCCCTGGCCAAGGTGGTCGACCGGGACGTCGAACGGCTCGCCGTCCGCGTGCGGGAGGCGATCGGCGCGCCACCCGGCGAGGCGCGCGACACGGCGATGCACTCGGCGCGCAAGGCGGCCAAGCGCGCCCGCTACGCCGCGGAGGCGGCTCGGCCCGCCTACGGCCGCACGGCAAAGCGGTACGCGGCGCGGATGACGTCCGTGCAGGAGCTGCTCGGCGAGCACCAGGACAGCGTGCTCGCCCGGCAGGCGCTGCGCGAGATCGCGCTCCAGGCCCACGCGGCGGGCGAACAGTCCTTCAGCTACGGCGTGATGTACGAACGCGAGGTGGCACGTGCCGCCGAGTGCGAGCGCGAACTGCCGGACCTGTGGCACGCCGTACTCGCCGCCCTCCGCACCTCCCCCCTCGGCTCCGGCCCGAGCGGCCCGGCCCCCGACGGCGGGGCGGCGAGCGGGGCGGATCTCGACTGACGCGGCACCAGGGTCTGCCCGGGCGTCTGCCTGCGGCAGGGCGCGTCGCGCCCGGGGCGCTACGCTGAATGGTCACCTCCGTACGCCCTCTTTGCTCAGCTCCGTACGAACGACCCCGATCCGAGGACACCACCCATGCCAGTCGAGTCGGTCTTCCCGCGCCTGGAGGCCCTCCTCCCGCACGTCCAGAAGCCGATCCAGTACGTCGGCGGAGAACTCAACTCCACGGTCAAGGAGTGGGACGCCACTGACGTCCGCTGGGCGCTGATGTATCCGGACGCCTACGAGGTGGGTCTGCCCAACCAGGGCGTCATGATCCTCTACGAGGTGCTGAACGAGCGCGAGGGAGTCCTCGCCGAGCGCACGTACAGCGTGTGGCCGGATCTCGAGAAGCTGATGCGCGAGCACGACGTGCCGCAGTTCACGGTGGACGGCCACCGCCCGGTCGGCGCCTTCGACGTGTTCGGGATCTCCTTCGCCACCGAGCTGGGCTACACCAACATGCTCACCGCGCTGGAGCTGGCCGGAATCCCGCTGGAGTCCCGGGACCGCACGGAGGACCACCCGCTGGTGATCGCCGGCGGCCATGCGGCCTTCAATCCGGAGCCGGTCGCCGACTTCCTGGACTGCGCGATCGTCGGCGACGGCGAGCAGGCGGTGCTGGAGGTCACCGGCATCATCCGTGCCTGGAAGGCGGAGGGCCGCCCTGGTGGCCGGGAGGAGCTGCTGCTGCGGCTCGCCCGCACGGGCTCGGTGTACGTGCCGGGGTTCTACGACGTGGAGTACCTGTCCGACGGCCGCATCGCCCGCGTGGTGCCGAACCGCTCCGGCGTACCGTGGCGGATCTCGAAGCACACGGTGATGGACCTGGACGAGTGGCCGTATCCCAAGCAGCCCCTCGTCCCGCTCGCGGAGACGGTGCACGAGCGGATGTCCGTGGAGATCTTCCGGGGCTGCACACGCGGCTGCCGCTTCTGCCAGGCGGGCATGATCACCCGTCCGGTGCGGGAGCGGAGCATCACCGGCATCGGCGACATGGTCGAAAAGGGGCTCAAGGCCACCGGCTTCGAGGAGGTCGGCCTGCTGTCGCTCTCCTCCGCCGACCACAGCGAGATCGGCGACATCGCCAAGGGCCTCGCGGACCGCTATGAGGAGGACAAGGTCGGCCTGTCGCTCCCCTCCACCCGGGTCGACGCCTTCAACATCGACCTTGCCAACGAGCTGACCCGCAACGGCCGCCGCTCCGGGCTGACCTTCGCGCCCGAGGGCGGCAGCGAACGCCTCCGCAAGGTCATCAACAAGATGGTCTCCGAGGAGGACCTGATCCGCACCGTCGCCACCGCGTACGGCAACGGCTGGCGGCAGGTCAAGCTCTACTTCATGTGCGGCCTGCCGACCGAGACCGACGAGGACGTGCTCCAGATCGCCGACATGGCGACCCGGGTGATCGCCAAGGGCCGTGAGGTCTCCGGAGCCAACGACATCCGGTGCACGGTGTCGATCGGCGGCTTCGTACCCAAGCCGCACACGCCCTTCCAGTGGTCCCCGCAGCTGTCCGCGGAGGAGACCGACGCCCGGCTGAAGAAGCTGCGCGACAAGATCCGCGCCGACAAGAAGTACGGCCGCTCGATCGGCTTCCGCTACCACGACGGCAAGCCCGGCATCGTCGAGGGCCTGCTCTCGCGGGGCGACCGGCGGGTGGGCGCGGTGATCCGCGAGGTGCACGCCCAGGGCGGCCGGTTCGACGGCTGGCGCGAGTACTTCAGCTACGACCTGTGGATGGCGGCGGCCGAGAAGGCGCTGCCGCCGCTCGGCGTGGACGTCGACTGGTACACCACCCGGGAGCGCGGTTACGAGGAGGTGCTCCCCTGGGACCACCTCGACTCCGGTCTGGACAAGGACTGGCTCTGGGAGGACTGGCAGGACGCCCTGGACGAGACGGAGGTCGAGGACTGCCGCTGGACCCCGTGCTTCGACTGCGGTGTCTGCCCGCAGTTCGATACATGGCCACAACTGAGTGAGAGCGGCAAGAAGTTGCTCCCGCTGACGGTCACGAAGGACGCCCCGACCAGCGGACACACCCACTGACGTGAGTGAGGCGTTGCGGCGCATCGCGGAGGCTCTGGGGGACGGCAGCGAGGAAGAGGCGGCTGCCGTCCTCAGGGCGCTCGGTGCTCGGGGTGGGCGGCAGGAGATCGTGCGGGAGACGCCGAGAACGCCTCTGCCGCCTCCTGGGAGCCCGACGGCTGTCCAGTCCGAGGTGGAGTGGGTCTGAGGACTGAGAGCCTGCGAGAAGGCAGCAGACGGCGCCAGATCACCCGTGCACTCTCAGCCTGCTCGGTGTCTTCACGTCCCAGGTAGCACGCAGACCGCCGCTTCCTGCAACTTGGTTCGGGTATTTGATCTAGCACCTTGCCGCTACGGTCTCATCAGAGGGCCAAGGAGGGCACTCTCTGTTCTTCTGGGCAGAACGGGCGTTGGGGGAAGGCCGATGAGCTGATGGCTATGACGGGGACGGCACGCGTGTGGGTATCGGTGACGGCTGTGTTGACCGGCCTGGCGACCGTCGCACTGGCCCTGGTCGCTGTGTTCGCGGACCCCGACACAACAGAGCGGACTGTAGGGGTGGTGGGTGCGGTCGGCACCCTGGTCGGCTTGCTCGTGGCTGTCATTGCTTTGTTCCGCAACCCAGGTGGCGGGTCTACAGGTGGGCGACGCGTGCGTGGCGGCCGCGGATCGGTCGTGGCCGGCGGCAACATCACCGGCTCCGCGATCGGGAACAACTCAACGGTGACTGGTCCCCACACCACACCCAGTACCGCAGCGAGGCGAAGCGCAGATGACGTGCGCGCTGGTAGAGACGGGATCGCGGCCGGCGGTGACATCACGGACAGCGCCCTCGGAGAGGGTAGTGAACGGTGAAGTCGTTTTCCTGGATGCGCCGCAAGGGCCAGACCGCCGTCCCGCAGGGCGAAGCAGTTTCCGTCGAAGTTACGCGGACGGTGTCGGCCAGTCCGGGTGCGGTTGCGGCTGGCGGGGCGATCACCCATTCTGCGATCGGCGATAACAACACGGTCACGTACATTGAGAAGCAGTATGTGACTGACGGGGGCGCAACGTTGGGGGCAGGCCGGTCCGGCTTCGATCAGGCGCTAGCCACCCTGCCACCTGCATTCCAAGAAGAAGCACGTCAATTGCGTGATCGCTGGCCTGACGTGGACGTGGTCGTCAATCAGCTTCCGACAGGTATGACTGCACGCAAGGAGATATTGGAGCAATGGGCCGAGCACGAGCCACAATGGCTCGTCAGCGCCCCCGTCCACGCATTTCCTTGGCTAGCCCAACTGGCGTCGACATACGATGCTCACACCGCATCGTTCTCGTTCTATGACCGCGCGGTACGCGATGGCGGATACCCTCGTGACCTCCTGGTCGTACGGGCTGCTCTGCAGGCAGAGACAACGCCCGAGGGTAGCGCCCGCTCGTACTTGGCGGCTCATCAAGACCTCGACTCGCCGCTGGTCCGTGCCTTGCTATCTATCCTCGACGACGACCGGCCCGCAGCCCTGGGCTACCTCAGCCGGTGGACAGCTCCTGATGACAGTGCGCAGGTTCTGCAGCTTCTTCTGAGAACGGAGGCTCTCGTAGGCCAGGGCTTGACCGACCAGGCTCTGCCAGCGCTGCGTGAGGCGGATGGCGCACGCTTTCCTCAGCTTGGGCTGGCGCTGGCACATGCTCTGTTGCAGCGAGCCACACGCCGCGCTACACGCAGCAAGCTCGCCGACGCACAGGAAGCCCTGGCCGTCGCCCTACGGGCGCGTAACGCACGTCGGGAATGGTTCGGTGACAGCGCGGCGGCGGTGGTCCTAGGAATGCAGGCCGCGGTGTTCAGCCAAGGTCTGTCGACCGCCTGGGCTCTCTCGCAGCCGGCTCCAGATGGAGACGCAGACGCGCACGAAGCGGAGGACCCGCGGGTCCAGGAGGAAAGTGCCTTGATCGCGGCGCTGACGGGCCGCGAACACCGGGCACGCGAGCTTTTGAGCGTGGTGACAAGCTCGTTCGCCAAAGCGCAGGTGCTGGCTGTGCTCGAGGAACGCCGTGTCGGTAGCGACAGCGAGGACGAGCGAGTAGCCGAAGCCTGGCAACGCGCCTGGGATGCAGCGGAGCCAGGGCCCGAACAGCTCATGGCGGCCACGGGGCTGGTGGAGTGTGGGCGGAACCTGCCTGAGATCACTCACTTGAAGGACGACTATCCCGAGGCAGTAGCGGATCTCGAGAAGTTCGCCCGCGCTGTCAGGGGCACAGCGGGCGGAGATCTGTCGGTCCTGCGCGCCAACGCGAACCAGAGTCCGATCATCGCCCTGAAACTGGCGCAGCGCTATCAACAACTCGATGATCTCGAAGCGGCCGCGGCCACCCTGCAAGAAGCCGCGGCACAATGGCGCGATGCGCAGCTGATGACAATGGCAGCCCGTGCCTATCAACAAGCCAGGGACTACGAGAAGGCTAAAGAGTGCGCTGAGAGCGCATTGCGGATCGCCGGCCCGGGCTGGGCTGCACAGGGCGCGATGTATGAGCTGCTCGTTGAGACGGAATCCGCCGCAGGGAACTGGGATCGGGCCACGGACGCGGCCATCGTGCTCCTCGGACTGGATCCGCACAATCTTGACGCACGCTGGGCCCTGGTGAGGTGCTACGTCACACGGGCACGGCCCAACGACGCATGGCGGACACTCACCGAACTCGGGGAAGCTGCCCCACCACGGCGCCGGGACGAAGCGCTGCTGTGGGTGCAGCTCGGTGCACGTCACTCTACTGATCCTCAATTCGTCGGGCGTGCGCTGGAGCTGATGCAGAACTGGCCAGAGGATGAAGAACTCTTGGGGATCTTCCTGGGCGTTCTTCTCTGGCGCACCACCACGACGCAGCCCATGAGCGCAGAAGCGGTCGAGCTGCTGCATGAAGCGAGTTCGGACTACCAGGAACGCTTCCCGGATAGCGTCTACTTCCGTGCCCTCGATGCCACCGATCCGCATGCGGTACTCGAAGAGCTCGGCAAGGGCCTGCGCCGTGAGCACGAGGACGAGGGCCGCCGGGAAATCCGGGAGCGGATCAACAAGGGTCAGCTTGCCATCGGGATGCTGGCTGTTATGAGTGGCAGGTCATACGCCGAGGTGTGTGTGCGGCTCACTGCAGAACCTCCTGGACTGTTCGCCTCCGACCCGACCGCGATCACGGTGGAAGCAGGCGCAATCCAGGTCGCGTCGACCCGGCGGGTGGTCGTGGATACGAGTGCGGCGGTGTCTCTCGCCCTGTTGGAGCCGGGTGCCGCCGAACGGCTCATCGGCTCCTGCCAGACCATCGTGACAACCGACCAGATCGTCGGCGATGTTTTCCACGCCGTCGACTCATTCGCCCTGCGGTCCGATGCCACGCTGGTCTGGAACGAGGAGGAATCGCGGCCGACTCTTCACGTTGCGTCGGACAGTCAGGTGAGTGCTCGGCGTCGCTCCCTTGAGCGTGCCGCCGACATCGTGCGGTCACTGCCCCGAGTGGCCCGACCAGAGCTGCGTGCACTGCCTGGGCTGTCTGCCGGCCGCGGCGCGGAGGTATGGCTCACGGCCCTGGATCATGCCAAGGAGCACGACCTGGTGTTGTGGTGCGACGACCGGGCTCTGCGCACGTTGGCCCGGTCGGCGGGTGTACCCGCATTCGGAACGCTGGCCCTGATCGATGCGTGTCAACGCCAGCAAACCATGACACCACAGGAGGCAATGGCTCTGAGAGCCGAACTCCTGCGGCATTACTACATGGACATCCCCTTCTCCAGCGACCTGTACGGTTTCGCAGCGCAGGCCGACGGCTGGCACGCACGAGGAGTAGCTGCCGCGATCACACGACCGACAGCCTGGAGCGATCCGCGGGGCGTGGTGCGGTTGGTTCTCGACGCGGTTGCACAGATCATCGATTCTGAACCGGACCATGCTTCGGCCTGGCTGGCAGCTGCTTACGCAGGCCTCTGGCAGGCAACGCTGCCTTCCCACAGGTCCGGCAATATGCAGAAGTTTTCCGTCCAAGCCTTGACTCAGCCCTGGGTCTCCGACTCATCACTGCCCTTCCTCCTGGCAGGTCTACACAACGGGGCCGCGGAGGTTCAAAGCGGTGACGGTCCGCTGATGGCCGCCCTGGCTCGCTACTACGAAGCGCTAATTCGGCAAATGGGTCATCCCCGGGCAGGAACGGCGCTCATGAACCTGTTCAGCCACGCTTCCGAATCGGACAAGTCTGCAGTTGCACGCATCGTGATCACGCACCGCGACGAGTAGCACAGGTCGAGCAGGCGGGCATCCTCTACATCCTGTTGTCGACCACACAGCAAGGGGCTGCGAGACGGGCCTCGGTTGATGTGATCTTGCGACATTCCGAGGCGATGACTCCTGCAATATCTTTTGGCAGGTAGTGTCGCAGTTCGACACATGGCCGCAACTGACAGGCGCCGGCACCGACTACCGGCTCAAGACCTGGGACGACATCGGCGCGGCCTCCGTCTCCGGCCACGTAAGGGCGCTCATGCGCACCTGCTGGCGCCTCGGCGGCTTGCCCGAGTATGCGCCCCTGCACCTGCGGGCCTGGGCCCACACTCTCGGCTACCGGGGCCACATCCTCACCAAGTCCCGTGCCTACTCGACGACGTACGCGGCCCTGCGCGCCGACCGGGCGGAGCACGTAGGGCAGGAAGCTGTGCCGGATGCGGTCACCGACGTGAGCTGGCGCTACATCGGCTCGGGTCACACCCCCGGAGCCGCCCTGCTCGCGGCCGGGATCGCCGAGGATCTGGAGCAGTCCCGGCGGATTGGCGCGGACGCGAGGCGCCAGGCGCGAGGGGGGTGAGGCCAATCACCCCTCTGCCCGAACCCGAGCCCAGGGACGACGGGACTGCGAGCCTGATCGAAAGTGAGATCGTGATCGTGGATGAGGACGGCACGGAAGAACCCTTCGACGCCACGTTGTGGTTCGAGTGACACACGAAGCCGCCTCCCTGATATACGGGGAAGACGGCTGTGTGCGTAAGCGGTCTGGGCTGTCTCAGAGGGCTTCCGCGAAATCGTCCTCTCGGATCACGAGCCGCTCGCGTACGTCCTTCGGGATCAGTAGGCGGAGGTGCACCTTCGGGGCGCGGACCTTCGGCACCTTCGTGCGGGTGACCTCGCACCGGATGCCGACTCGGTACAGATCTGCGGCCATGGCTTCCATGCCGCCCTCTTGCCAGTGCTCGCGGAAAGTCCTTCCGCCGTGGACGTTGACCCACCGGTCCTGTGCCGTCTCGGGGTCGACGGCTTCGAGTTCTTCAATGAGCTTGTCCAGCGTCGCCTCTGCCTGCTCCTTTGTGAACCGGGTCTTCGTGTACCGGCCCCCGGGTTCCAACTCCTTCATATAGAGCGCGATCGACTCCTGAAGGCGCTTGATTTCCCGCCGCACCTCGGCACCCTCGGCGTACTGGCGAACCTGTACGGGGAAGTCCCCGAGAGCTTTGAGTACGTCCTCAACGAGGCGCTCGTAGATCCGCTCGGGGTTGGGAGCCCCGAGCCCGCCGCTCTTGCAGTTGCGGCACCGTAGGTAGTGGTACGTCCCGAACTTGTTGTTCGTGATCTGCACGGTCATGTTCGTCTTGCAGTCGGCGCACAAGAGGACGCCGAGGAACTGGGTCGCTCCGCCGACGCGGCGCGGAGGTTGGTTCTTCTTGCGCTTGTCGAGAGCTGCGCCGAGGGTCTCGAACTCCTCCTCGGTGAAGACCGGGGGAGCAACCTTGATCGGCCTGCCATCCTTACCGAGGATCGGCTTCGAGCGCCGTTGCCCTCCCTGCTTGTCCTCTTCTACGCGGTAGCCGAGGAGTGCAGGGTTACGGAGGCGGCGATGGAGCGTTGCCACCGTGAGCCCCTGGCTCATGAGGCCGGACCGCTTCAGGCAGCGCACCATGAAACGGGCCGAGCGTCCCCGAAGCGCCATGCGTCGAGCCCAGTGCAGTGCCTTGCGCGCCTCGGGGTCGATGACAAGACGGGGCTTCCCCGAGTCGGCCTCACCCGTGACGTAGCCGTATGCCGGTTTGCCGATGATCCAGTCTTCCTGGGTCTTCGCGTAGTCCCACAGGCTCGTGACTCGGGTGGAGGTGTTGGCGGCCTCGATCTCGGCGATGCCGCCAATGATCGTGACCATGATCTTTCCGGCCGTCGTCGTGAGGTCAAGGCTGTCGTTCTTCGAGACGAGGTTCTTCCCGCGCTTCAGACTCCACTCGATCATCGTCGAGAGGTCGGAGAGGCGGCGTACGAAGCGGTCGAGCTTCCAGAACAAGAGCTCGTCGAACTCGGGGGAGCGGTTGTTCAGCCAGTCCCCGAGTTCCTTCCTCTTCCAGGGTGGAACCTTCGTCGCCGACACGTTCAGATCCGAGGCGACACCGACGACTCGGCAGCCTCGCTCCCTGGCCAGGATGCGAAGGTCAAGCTCCTGTCGCTCCGGTGACGTGGTCTCGTCCGTCAGCACAGACAGGCGGACGGATAAGAGGGCCCGAGGAGCGTCAGCGGGGAGCAAGGCCTCTGCCTGCTTCAGCTCCTTCAAGAGCGCGAGGTCTGCGTCAGTCCATTCGGCCTCGACCGAGTACTGCCTCTGCTCGGCGGCTGTGCGCTTCCGTGTACGTGTCCCCATGCCTACGAACGTAAGCCTGGATTTGGGCGTGTGTCCATATGTACTCAGTTGGACACCGAGATACAGATCGGCCCCACCGGCTGGAAGTTGCTGCCGTTGGCGGTCGTCGGAGGGCCCGGGCAGGGCAAGTGAGCCCGGCTGCCGGGCGGTTCGGCCGCCCTGCCGCCCACGCCCCCACCGGCGCCGCCTCGGCACCGGCCGGTAGGCTCGCGCACCGGTATGCGGGGGGGGGAAGGGGACCGGTACATGAAACCGATGGAGACGGGCGATCCCGGATCGATCGGTGCCTACCGGCTGGTGGGGCGGCTCGGCAGCGGTGGCATGGGCGAGGTCTTCCTCGGGCAGGCCCCGGACGGCCGGCTGGCCGCCATCAAGGCGGCACGCGCGGAGTTGTCGGACGATGTGGCGTTCCGGCGCCGGTTCGCCCGTGAGGTCGAGGCCGCACGCCGTGTGGACGCCCGCTTCACGGCCGCCGTACTGGAGGCCGACCCGGACGCGCGGCGGCCGTGGCTGGCGACCGAGTACATACCGGGTGTCTCCGTCACCGCCGCGGTCGTCGAACGCGGGCCGCTGCCGGAGGACGCCCAGCGCGCGCTGCTGGCGGGCATCGCCACGGCGCTCGCCGCGATCCACGCCGTCGGTCTCACCCACCGGGACCTGAAGCCCTCGAACGTCCTGCTGGCCGACGACGGCCCGCGTGTCATCGACTTCGGCATCGCCCGTTCCGTGGAGCAGTCCCAGATCACCAGGACGGGCCAGTCGCCGGGCACGCCCGGCTACATGGCGCCGGAGCAGCTTCGCGGCGGCGACGTCGGCCCCCACACCGACGTCTACGCGCTCGGCGCGACGCTCGTCTACGCGGCCACCGGCAGGGGTCCGTACGGCGACGGCGACATGTTCGCGATGATCTACCGGACGATGGAGCAGGCCCCGGATCTCGACGGGGTGCCCGAGTCGCTGCGCCGCGCGGTCGCCCGGTGTCTGGCCAAGGACGCGGCCGAGCGTCCGACGGTGGCTCAGCTGCGCACCGAGTTCGCCGTCCCCGCGACCGTGGCGGAGGGACGCTGGCTGCCGCCCGGGATCAGCCCGGCGCCGGGGTATCCGCACCTCCGCCACGAGGACACGGGCGACTTCCTGCTGCCGCCCCCGGCCTCAGCGTCTCCGCCTGTCGTCACGCCTTCGGCTGTCGCCCCGCCGTCCCCCGGCATGCCGCCCGCCCCGCCGTCCCCTGTGCTGCCGTCCCCTGTGCCGCCGTCCCCTGCCCCTGGGGGCAAGCGCCTCTCCCGTCGCTCACTGCTGGCCGTTGCCGCCGCCGGTGCCGTTGCCGTCGGGGGCGGGGCCGTCGCCGCGGTATGGGCACTTGGTGACGAGGGGGCAGCGCAGGGGGCGCGGGGCACGCGGAGCCCGGGTGGCGAGAGCGAAGGCGCCGAGGGTGAGGGTGCGCGGGGTGAGGGCAGGACGGACAGCGACGCCCTGGACGACCCGAGCGACAGCCCGGACCCGAGCCGCTCCGGCGGGAGTCTCCCCGCGATCACCTCGGGCACCGGGTTCGGTGAGCTGCCGGAGGTCGACACTCCGATGTACAAGCCGTCGACGGAGCTGAACGCCCGGACCCTGATCCGGGGCGACGGGCGCAAGGTCGCCTCGGGCGACCACATCGAGACCCAGTATCTGATGCAGGTCTGGGGCAACAGCGGGGTCCGCGACAGCTCGTTCACACGCAACGAGCCCAGCGTCTTCGAACTCGGCGCGGGAAAGGTCATCGCGGGCTGGGACAAGGCGCTGATCGGCAAGCGGGTCGGCAGCCGCGTCCAGTTCTCGGTGCCGCCGAAGCTCGGCTACGGCAGCAAGGGCCTGCCTTCGGAGGACATCGGCGGGGACGACACCCTGCTGTTCGTGGTCGACATCATGAAGGTCGGCGACTGACCGGGGTCCGGTGGCAACCAGCGGAGACGATCGGAACGTCACAGTGCACATGAGCCCCTACCAACCGAGGCACGGCGCGACTTCGCTGGTGAAGCAGGCGGACAGCGCCGCTCACCCGGGCACCGCCGACACCGCCGGCACCGGCGGCAGTGTCGACCGCGAGCGCGCCCCGGAGACCTCGCTGCCCACGGCCTCCCATCCTGCCGCGCCCTCTCGGGAGGCCGAGGGGTGTCTCGCGGTCGCCGTCCGGCTGCCGGTGCGGATCGTGGTGCTGCTGCTGGTCCTCCCCGTACGGATGGCCTGGGACGCCCTCGTCGCCTGCGGCAGGCTGCTGAACCGGGTCCTGTGGCAGCCGTTCGCGCGCGCCGTCGGCACCCTGTGGCGGGTCCTCGTCGCCGAACCGCTCGCCTGGGTCTGGCGCCGGGTCCTCGCGCCGGTGGGTCGTGGGGTCGGGGTGGCGCTGGTGTGGTTGGGCAAGGCGTTGTTCGTGTGGCCGTGGGTGGCGCTGTGGCGCTATGTGCTGGCGCCGGTGGGGCGCGGGGTCGTCGCGCTGGTGCGGGGCGTCGGCGCGAGTCTTGGCTGGCTGGGCCACTGGCTGCTGGTGGTCCCCGCGCGGTGGTTCTACCGGGCCCTGCTGACCCCGCTGGGCCACGGCATCGCCGCCGTCGTACGGGCGGTCGGCGCGGGTCTGGGCTGGCTGGGCCACTGGCTGCTGGTGGTCCCCGCGCGGTGGTTCTACCGCTGGGTGCTCACCCCGCTCGGGGTGGCGCTGGTGTGGTTGGGCAAGGCGTTGTTCGTGTGGCCGTGGGTGGCGCTGTGGCGCTATGTGCTGGCACCGGTCGGGCGCGGCGTCGCCGCCGCCGTGCGCGCTGTCGGTACGGCGCTTGCATGGCTGGGCCGGATGCTGTTCGTGGTGCCGATCACGGCCCTGTACCGCTTCGTCCTGACGCCGCTCGGGCGCGCCCTCGCCGTCGTCGCACGTGAGATCGGGCATGCCGTCCAGCACGCCTGGCGCGCCGCGGGCCACGTGTCGCGGGTCGTCTTCGGCTTCCTCGGACGAATGCTGCGGTGGATCTTCGTCGCCCCCGTGGTGTGGGTCTGGCAGCACGCCGTGCGCCCCGTCGGGCGTGGCGTACGCGACAACCTGTGGCGCCCCGTCGCGCAGGCCGTACGGGAGGCGGGGCGGGCCGTCCGGGCGGCGATCGGAGCCGCTCGCCGGTCCGCACGGCAGACGCGGGCCGAGATACGCCGCGCCCTTTTCGGTAGCACCCCGGAGAAGGAGCGCGACGGCCTGTCACGGTGACCCGGCGTACCCTGGAAACAGGATCACCGCATCATCGCTTCCGCGGAGTGTGGCGATCCGCCCCTGCCGGCTGCCGGGCACACCATGCGCGCGGCGCCGAGCGGCACCTGTACACCAAGGGTGGCCTGGTGTGCCGCCCTGCACCGAGGAGAGAACCACTGGGCAAGCGACAGCCCGAAGGCCCGCCGCCCGCACCCGCGGTGCAGCGCATTCGTCTGCGCTACACCAAGCGCGGCCGCCTCCGGTTCACCAGTCATCGTGATTTCCAGCGCGCCTTCGAACGGGCGCTGCGCCGGGCCGGGGTGCCCATGGCGTACTCGGCGGGCTTCAGTCCGCACCCGAAGGTCTCGTACGCGAACGCCGCCCCCACCGGCACCGGCAGCGAGGCCGAATATCTGGAGATCGCCCTCACCGCGCAACGCGACCCCGCCGGGCTCTGCGCCATGCTCGATGAGTACATGCCGACGGGCCTCGACATCATCGACGCGGTCGAGGCGCGCAGCTCCGACTTCGCCGACCGCCTTCAGGCGTCCGCCTGGCGGTTGCGGCTGGACGGAGTGTCCCCCGAGGAGGCCGAGGCGGCCGCTGCGGCGTTCCTGGCGGCCGAGTCCATCGAGGTCAGGCGGCAGACGAAGAAGGGCATCCGCACCTTCGACGCACGCGCCGCGGTCGCCTCGCTGGAGGTGGGCGAGGAAGCGGGCGATAGGCCGGGAGACGCTGCCTGTGCGATACTGCGCCTGGTGGTACGGCATCTGACACCTGCCGTGCGACCCGACGACGTCCTTTCCGGCCTCCGAGCAACGGCCGACCTGGCGCCGCCGGTCCCCGCAGGGGTGACCAGGCTGGCGCAGGGGCCGCTCGATGAGGAGTCCGGCACGGTGCTCGACCCGTTCGCGCCCGACCGCGACGCATCCCACGTTGCGACGGCGCCGAGTGGGGTCGCCCCCGAGAAATCTGGGGCAGTCACCGCGTAGGAGCGCCGTCGACGCGCCGCCGCCGATGTACGGGCCAGGGAGCCACCCGGGCCGTTGTCCGGCAGGCGAGTGCACTGACCAGAAGACTTTCGCCGTAGCCGAGCCCGACGGGACGGAACCGGCGAGTGACACAACAGCTCCCGTGCGGCGCCCGCGCCCCGGCACCGGCCCGCGCACATCACGCGGGCCACGACCGGACACCGGCGCGGCGCCCGGGAGCGTGACGGGAGAACCGCCCGCATGCTCGAGCCCAACGACTCCGCACCCGCGGAGAGCACTGAGAACAACGCGACGACCCCGCAGCCGGCAGGCAGAACAGCCGAGGGCACCACACCCAGCGGCACCCTGCCGCCGCGCAGGCGGCGGGCCGCGTCCCGCCCGGCCGGGCCCCCCGCGGCCACGGCCGCCGCGGAGCCCGCCGCTCAGGAGACTGCGGCTGCGGACCCTGCTGCTGCGGGGCGCGCTGTTCAAGAGACCGCCGTCCAAGAGACCGCGTCCGGCTCGGCGGAGCAGCCGCCGGAAGACGCGTCCGCGAAGCCCGCGACGCAGCGTCGTGCGCGGCGCCGCGCCTCCGCCCCGGCGGGAGCGCCGCAGCCGCCGTCGGCCGGCGAGGCTGCGCCCGCCGCCGAGGCGCCTGTCGAAGCGCCCGCCGAGGAGGCCGCGCCGCCCGCCCGTACCCGGCGCAGGGCCACGGCCAAGGCCGCCGCGCCCGCTGCCGCACCCGCGCAGAGTGAGGACGCCGCGGGGGCCCAGGACAGCCCCTCCACCCCGGAGGAGCCGGAAGCCGCACCCCGTACGCGGCGTCGCGCCTCCCGCAAGGCGACCGCGCCCGTGACGGCGGTCACCGAGGAGGCCGCGCCCGAGGCGGTGGCCGCTCCCTCCGCGTCCGCCGCGGTCGCGGCCGAGTCCGGCAGCGAGCCTGAGCCCGCCGCCGCGCCGCCCGCCGCGGGCCGCACGCGCCGCCGCTCCTCCCGTACGGCAGCCGCCGCTCCCGAGGAGACGCCGGTCGCCGAGGCCCCGGCCACGTCGGAGGACACCTCCGGCGGCACGCGCCGCGCCTCCCGCAAGGGCGCGGGCGGGACGGCCCGTACGATCCCGCCGGTGGCCGTGTTCCAGGCCCCGGTCTTCACCGAACCGATGTTCCAGACCCCGCAGAGCGCCGCCGCGGCAGCGGCGGAGGGCAGCGCGGAGGACGAGGAGCTGGAAGAAGAGGAGTTCGAGGCTCCCGAGCCCGCCCCGGCGAAGCGACGCCGTCGCCGCCGTGCCGAGGTTGAGGAGACCCGCGAGCCCGTCCAGGCCGAGCAGGTGTCCGGTGCCGGGAGCGAGAGCCCCGAGATCACGGACGGCGCGGAGAGCGCCGAAGGCACCGAGGGCACCGAGGGCTCCGGAGAGGACGCCGGGGACCGCCCCTCGCGCCGTCGCCGCCGGGGCGGCCGTCGCCGCAGGCGCGGCGAGGCCGCCGAGGGCGCGGACGAGACCCCGGAGGAGAACGGCCCCGAGGACGCCGAAGCCGAGGCGGAGCGCTCCGGTGGCGCGGACGAGCAGGGAGACGAGGACGACGAGTCGTCGGCCGGCGGCTCCAGCAGCTCCCGTCGTCGCCGTCGCCGTCGCCGCCGCAGTGGTGACGGTGGTGCCGACGGCGCCGCCCCGGCCGAGCAGGACGATCCGGAGCGCACGGTCGTCAAGATCCGTGAGCCGCGCAAGAAGAAGGACCGGGACAAGGACGGCGAGCCCTCCGACGAGGTGCAGTCCATCAAGGGCTCGACGCGGCTGGAGGCCAAGAAGCAGCGCCGCCGAGAGGGTCGCGAGCAGGGGCGCCGCCGCGTCCCGATCATCACCGAGGCCGAGTTCCTGGCCCGCCGCGAGGCGGTCGAGCGGGTGATGGTCGTCCGGGAGAACGGCGACCGTACCCAGATCGGGGTGCTGGAGGACGACGTCCTCGTCGAGCACTTCGTGAACAAGGAGCAGTCGACCTCGTACGTCGGCAATGTCTATCTCGGCAAGGTGCAGAACGTCCTGCCGTCGATGGAGGCAGCCTTCGTCGACATCGGCAAGGGACGCAACGCGGTGCTGTACGCGGGCGAGGTGAACTTCGAGGCGCTCGGCCTGGCCCACGGGCCGCGCCGGATCGAGACCGCGCTGAAGTCCGGCCAGTCCGTGCTGGTCCAGGTCACCAAGGATCCGATGGGGCACAAGGGCGCCCGGCTCACCAGCCAGGTCTCGCTGCCCGGCCGCTACCTCGTCTACGTGCCAGAGGGCTCGATGACGGGCATCAGCCGCAAGCTTCCGGACACCGAGCGCTCGCGGCTCAAGCAGATCCTCAAGAAGGTCGTCCCCGAGGACGCGGGCGTCATCGTGCGCACCGCCGCCGAGGGCGCCAGCGAGGACGAGCTGCGGCGTGACGTGGAGCGGCTCCAGGCGCAGTGGGAGGACATCCGCCACAAGGCGGAGAAGGGCAACGCGCCCACACTGCTGTACGGCGAGCCGGACATGACCGTGCGCGTCGTCCGCGACATCTTCAACGAGGACTTCTCCAAGGTCATCGTCAGCGGTGAGCAGGCGTGGGAGACGATCCGGGGCTATGTGTCGCACGTGGCACCCGACCTCGTCGGCAGGCTCCAGAAGTGGACCTCCGAAGTCGACGTCTTCGCCACCTACCGGATCGACGAGCAGCTGATGAAGGCGCTGGACCGGAAGGTCTGGCTGCCCAGCGGCGGTTCGCTGGTGATCGACCGGACCGAGGCGATGATCGTCGTCGACGTCAACACCGGCAAGTTCACCGGCCAGGGCGGCAACCTCGAGGAGACCGTCACCAGGAACAACCTGGAGGCCGCCGAGGAGATCGTCCGCCAGCTGCGGCTGCGCGACCTGGGCGGCATCATCGTGATCGACTTCATCGACATGGTGCTGGAGTCCAACCGCGACCTCGTGCTGCGGCGGCTGCTGGAGAGCCTGGGCCGCGACCGTACGAAGCACCAGGTCGCCGAGGTCACGTCGCTGGGCCTGGTGCAGATGACCCGAAAGCGGGTCGGACAGGGTCTGCTGGAGTCCTTCTCCGAGCCCTGTGTGCACTGCAACGGCCGTGGCGTGATCGTGCACATGGAGCAGGCGCAGGCTGCCATGAGCGGAGGCGGCGGAGCTGTCGCCGTCGGTGGCGGCAAGAAGGCGAAGCGGAAGCAGAAGAACGGCGCCCAGGGCGTCCCGGCGGAAGCCGAGCAGGCTGCCGCCGAGGTGGAGACGGAGACGGCCGCCGAGGTCGAGGCGGAGATCGCCGAGCCGCGAGCGCTGCCGGAGCCGGACTTCGTACCGGACGAGGACCTGTTCAGCAGCGCGGCAGAGGCGGAGTCCGCCGCGCGCGGCGGCCGCCCGCGCCGCCGCGGTTCGCGCAGGGCGGGTGCGCCACAGGGTTCACCGGCCACCACTGCCCCGGCCGAGGAGCCCGCCGCCGTGGACGCGGGTGCGGGTGCCGCTGCTGCTGCCGTTGAGGTCGAGGTGCCCGCGGCGGAGCGTGAGCCGGAGGCGCAGCCGGAGCCGGAGCGCGCACAGCCGCGCTCGCGGCGCCGGGTGAGCCGCCGTGCGTCCGCTCCCGCCGGACCGGCGGTGCCGGAGGAAGCCGCGACCCTGCCGGGGCCGGAGGCGCAGCCGTCGCAGCCCGAGGCCGAGCCCCGGCCTGAGCCGGAGCTTGCGGACAGGGAGAGCACGGGCGGAGGCCGTACGCGCCGCCGCGCAGGGCGGAAGGCGAGTGCCCCTGCGGGTGCGCCCAAGACGGCGGAGGACACCGGCGTGACCGTGGTGTCGAGTGGGACGAACGGCACGAGGGACGCGGCCTCCGCGCCCACTCAGCCCGCCGAGCCCGCCGAGCCCGCCGAGCCCGTGGTGTCCGTGCCCGAGCCGGCCGCTGAGACGGCGCCCACCGGTGCCGGAAGGCCGCGCCGCCGCGCGACCCGTAAGGCGACCGCGCCCGCCGGGGCTCCGAAGGCGGCGGACGACGCCGCCGCGATCGTGGTCGCATCGGCGGAGGCGCCGACGGATGCGGCGGCGGAGGCTGTCACCGAGCCCGCCGCACCGGCCGAGCCCGCCCCCGAAGAGGTGGTCCCGTCGGCACCCGCGCGTACCCGGCGGCGTGCCACGCGTACGGCATCGGCCCCGGCCGGTTCGCCCGCCTCGGCGGACGAGGCCGCGGCCACGGTGATCACCACCACCTCCGGTGCTGGCGGCGAGGAGCCGACGGCCGCCGCGGAGGCGGAGCCGGAGCCCGAACCGGCCAAGAAGGCGGCCGGGAAGAAGGCGTCGGCCAAGTCGGCGTCGGCGAAGAAGGCCCCGGCCAAGAAGGCGGCGAAGGCGACGGCCAAGACGGCTGCCACGAAGAAGGCACCGGCGAAGAAGGCCGCCGCGAAGAAGACGGCGGCGAAGACGGGCACGAAGAAGGCGGCGGCCAAGCAGACCGCCGCCGCCGACACCCAGTCGGGGCCGTCCGTCTCGGCTCAGGCCGAGGACTGACCGTTGGCAGGATGCGGGTGCGGGGCGGCCGTCCGGTCGCTCCCACCCGCACCCCGGGGCCGGTTTGACCCCCAGGTCAAGCCCCCGTAATCTTGACAGCTGGCGTATCTGGACAGATGTGCCGTGCTCCTGAGCACATCCCTCCCGGCAGTTTTCACCGGGAGAGGCCGCTCAATCCCTCACCGGATCAGCCGTGGGCCGAGTTCCGCGCGGGTGGCTGGCATCAGGGGCCCCGAATCGAGCGAGAGAGAGTTCCGCGTGTACGCGATCGTGCGCACCGGCGGCCGCCAGCAGAAGGTTTCTGTGGGCGACGTCATCGAGGTTGACCGTAGGGCAGAAGACAAGGTCGGCGACACCGTCGAGCTCTCGACCCTGCTTGTCGTGGACGGCGAAGCCGTCACCAGCGACCCGTGGGTACTGGCGGGCGTGAAGGTTCAGGCGGAAGTTGTGGACCACCACAAGGGCGCCAAGATCCGGATCCAGAAGTTCAAGAACAAGACCGGTTACAAGAAGCGGATCGGTCACCGTCAGCTGCACACCGCGCTGAAGATCACGGGCATCCCCGCCCCCGCCTCGAAGTAAGGGACTGAGAAGACATGGCACATAAGAAGGGCGCATCGTCCACTCGGAACGGTCGCGACTCCAACGCGCAGTACCTCGGCGTGAAGCGCTTCGGCGGTCAGGTCGTCAAGGCGGGCGAGATCATCGTCCGGCAGCGGGGCACCCACTTCCACCCCGGCGCGGGCGTCGGCCGTGGCAAGGACGACACCCTGTTCGCGCTGGACATGGGTGCGGTGCAGTTCGGCACCAGCCGCGGCCGCAAGGTCGTGAACGTCGTACCGGCCGCTGAGTAATCAGCCCGGTCCGGCACAGAATCCTAGAGGGACTGCCCGGGTGATCTTTGCGGATCAGCCCGCGGCGTCTGGTGCGTGCGATCGCAAGGCGGAGGATCGCCCTCGTAGTGGGCTACTCGGGTGACGCCGACAACGCAGCGAGCGTGCCAGCCGTCGCGGGCCCGAGAAGACCGCCCGGACAGTCCCTGAGCGAGGGCGGCCCGCCGCTCCCCGTCGTACGGGGAGTGGAGCCGCCCTCGGCGCGTTACGACACGAAGCGGACCACCTTTGTGGGTCCGCTCTCCGACCACGCCGGGAGGCACAGTCATGACCACCTTCGTTGACCGCGTCGAACTCCATGTCGCCGCCGGTAGCGGGGGCCACGGCTGCGCCTCCGTCCACCGGGAGAAGTTCAAGCCGCTGGGCGGCCCCGACGGCGGAAACGGCGGGCGGGGCGGCAACGTCATCCTGGTCGTCGACCAGGACGTGACCACCCTGCTGGACTACCACCACAGTCCGCACCGCAAGGCCACCAACGGCAGGCCGGGCGAGGGCGACCACCGCTCCGGCAAGGAGGGCACCGACCTGATCCTCCCCGTCCCGGACGGCACCGTCGTACTCGACGGGCAGGGCGAGGTGCTGGCCGACATGGTCGGGCAGGGCACCACCTTCGTCGCCGGGCAGGGCGGCCGCGGCGGCCTCGGCAACGCCGCGCTGGCCTCCGCCCGCCGCAAGGCGCC
The DNA here is from genome assembly GCF_025165795.1 of Streptomyces gossypii. GTDB lineage: Bacteria > Actinomycetota > Actinomycetes > Streptomycetales > Streptomycetaceae > Streptomyces > Streptomyces gossypii. The sequence goes on along the minus strand of NZ_JAJAGO010000004.1, from coordinate 419,044 downwards.
CGGCTTCGCGCTGCTCGGTGTGCCGGGCGAGACGCGGGACGTGGTGCTGGAGCTGAAGACCGTCGCGGACGTCGCCCTGATCGGCTATCCGTCCGCGGGCAAGTCCTCGCTGATCTCGGTACTCTCCGCTGCCAAGCCGAAGATCGCCGACTACCCGTTCACCACCCTGGTGCCCAACCTCGGCGTGGTCACCGCCGGTTCGACGGTCTACACGATCGCCGACGTACCTGGGCTCATCCCCGGCGCCAGCGAGGGCAAGGGCCTGGGCCTGGAGTTCCTGCGCCACGTGGAACGCTGTTCCGTACTGGTGCATGTGCTCGACTGCGCCACCCTCGAATCGGACCGCGACCCGGCCTCCGACCTGGACGTCATCGAGCGGGAGCTCGCCCAGTACGGCGCCGGTCTCGAGGACCGGCCCCGCATGGTCGCCCTCAACAAGACCGACATCCCGGACGGCAAGGACCTCGCCGATATCATCCGCCCCGACCTGGAGGCGCGTGGCCACCAGGTCTTCGAGGTCTCGGCCGTCGCCCATCTCGGGCTGCGCGAGCTGTCGTTCGCACTCGCGGGGATCGTCGAGGAGTCGCGGGCCGCGCGGGCTCCGCAGGAGACCACCCGGGTGGTCATCCGGCCGAAGGCGGTCGACGACACGGGCTTCACCGTCACCCGCGATGAGGACGGGGTCTTCCGCGTCCGTGGCGAGAAGCCCGAACGCTGGGTGCGGCAGACCGACTTCTCCAACGACGAGGCCGTCGGTTACCTCGCGGACAAGCTCAACCGCCTCGGTGTGGAGGCGGAGCTGGTCAAGCAGGGTGCGCGCGAGGGCGACGGCGTGGCGATCGGCCCGGAGGACAACGCGGTCGTCTTCGACTGGGAGCCCACGGTCATGGCCGGCGCGGAGATGCTCGGACGGCGCGGAGAGGACCACCGCCTGGACGCGGACCGCCCCGCCGCCCACCGCCGCCGCGACCGCGAGGCGGAGCGAGACGAAGTACAGCAGGCATACAAGGACTTCGACCCGTTCTCGTAGCCCGGCGCTTCCGGCCGCCGACGCTCATGGAGGGCTTTTTGGCCCGCTCCTGAACACGGCGAACTCGGCACCGCCCTCGACAACCCCGTCCTGCGCTGGCTCGGCGCCCCGATCGGCGTGGCCATCGGCGTCCTGCTCGCCCGATGGCTGGGCCGGGTCGCCGCCGACCGGCTCACCGCGAACGGCCCCGAGCTGCTTCTCCTCATGCGGACCGGGCGCGCCAACCGCCCCGGAACGACAGCCGGCGTCGGCACGCGCCCCAAGCCGGAGCTGACCAAGCGCGAGCAGGTGGTCTCGGCTCTGGCCTGGATCTTCGGCTCCCTGGCGCTCTTCCCACAGGGCCTGGTACCGCTACTCTTCCTGATCACCGACGCCCCGGTGAAAGCCTGGGTTCTGTCCCTCTACCTGCCCCAAGCCTGGTCCTGGGCGGTCATCGCGGTGATGATCTCGATCGGCACCGTGCTGTACACCCAGGCCATCCGGCTCTCCTCCGGCAAAGCCAGCCGGCGGACGCCACAAGCGTCGCCGGAAACCGGCGGAGAAGTCGCGGGCCTGCCTGATTCCGGTCGCAAAGAACGCGAATCTGTCTGAGCCGCTCTCGGCGGATGCGTCCGCCGTGCGGGCTGCCGGGGTGGCGGGGGAGGGGCCGTACACCTCGATGCGGACGCCCTGGAGTTGGTCAAGCAGGGTGCGCGCGAGCGCGACGGAGTACAGCGGGGGTACGACGACTTCGGCCCGTTCGTCTGACGCGCTTTCGCCCCGGCGGCATCCAGGACCACCTGCATGACCACGTCGGCGTGCCCGCCGGAGGCTACCCGTACCGGGTGGCCAGCTCGGTTCCGATCCGGGCCAGCTCGGCCTGGACGGAACGCGGTTCGGTCACCTCGACCATCGCGCCCCACCCTGCGAGATGCCGGGCGATGTCCAGCGGCGCCGGTGCGGCGACGCGGACCCGGGCACGTCCGTCGTCGGCTTCCCCGTCGACGTGGCAGTGCCGCCCGAAGTGGTCCCGCAGCACCGGCACGAACCGGCCCTCGATGAGGACGGTCGCCCAGGTGCGGGAGCGCCGTTCTTCCACCTCGCCGACGACCTGCTGCCATGCGCTGGCGAGCGTGAAGTCGTCGGGGCGCTCCGCGTGCTGCTCCGTCGGCTCTGCCTCGGTGATCCGGTCGACTCGGAAGGTGCGCTGCCCTCGTTCGGTCCCGGCGATCAGATACCAGGTCTCGTCCTTGTCGACCAGGCCCCACGGATCGACCAGCCGTTCGGTCCGCTGCCGGGCGCTGTTGACGTAGGTCAGGCGGACTCTGCGCTGGCGGACCACGGCGGTCTGCAGCAGGTCGACCAGTTCCGGCCGCCGGCGGTCGCGTGCGCCCCAGCGGGTGGGGTCGATCATGGTGGCGTCGGCGGCGGCCTCGGCCTCGGCCCGGAAGGTCTGCGGCAGTGCCCGTACGAGCTTGCGCAGTGCCGCCTTCGCGTCCCCGGAGACGGCCGCGGCCGGGCCGACGAGCAAAAACAGTGCCTGGGCCTCGGGCGCCGACAGGCCGCTGAGGTCGGTGCGGGCACCGCCGAGGAGCGACCAGCCGCCGCCGCGTCCGGGCTGCGGGTACACCGGGATGCCGGCAGCGGACAGCGCCTCCAGGTCGCGGCGGGCGGTGGCCACGGAGACCTCCAGCTCCGCGGCAAGCTCGGTGGCGGTCACCCGGCCGCGGGCTTGCAGGAGCAGGAGGGCGGCGACGAGACGGTCGGCACGCATGCCCGTAACTCCTCGGTTTCGAAGGTCGCACGGAAAGTGCTCAGAGGGTGAGCACTTTAGGCGGAAGGATGATGACTGTCACTGAACCGAGGAAAGGCAATCCCATGCTGCAAGGACCGGCCACCGTCAACATCTGGGCCGACGATGTGGCGGCGGCCAAGGACTGGTACGCCGAACTGCTGGGCATCGAGCCGTACTTCGAGCGGCCCGGGGGCGGGCAGCCAGCCGCCTACTACGAATTCAGGTTCGGTGACCAGCAGACCGAGCTCGGCATCATCGACCGGCGCTACGCCCCGGCGCAGGCGTCGTCCACCCCGGGCGGCACGATCCTCCACTGGCACGTCGAAGATGTGCGGGAGGCCCTGGAGCGGCTGCTGTCCATGGGCGCCAAGGAGTACGAGCCGCTGACAGAGCGGGGCGAGGGTTTCGTCACCGCGTCCGTGGTCGACCCGTTCGGCAACGTGCTGGGCATCATGTACAACCCGCACTACGTGGAGGTCCAGGGCAAGTGACGGACTCCCAGACGATGCACTTCGAGGAAGCCGCCGCGTGGGACGCGTGGCTGGCCGAGCACCACGAGGACGAAGGCGGTGCCTGGCTGCGGATCGCCAAGAAGCGGTCGGCCGTGGTCTCGATAACGATCGAGCAGGCGCTGCAGGCGGCCCTGTGCCACGGCTGGATCGACAGCACCCGCAAGTCCTGTGACGAGCACAGCTATCTGCAACGCTACTCGCGCCGCCGCAGGGGCAGCCCCTGGTCGCGGATGAACGTCGAGCGGGTGGAGAGGCTGACCGCCGAGGGGCGCATGCGTCCGGCGGGCCTGGCGCAGGTCGCGGCCGCCCAGGCGGACGGCCGCTGGGCGTCGGCCTACACCGCCCAGTGCGATGCCGCCGTCCCGCCCGACCTGGCCGAGGCGCTGGCGGCCCACCCGGGGGCCGCCGCCCGCTTCGAGGCGCTCGGCAGGACCGGCCGCTACCAGATCATTCTGCCGCTGCTGAAGGCCAGGACCCAGGCCGGGCGCGCCGCCCGCCTGGAGAAGGCGGTCTCCGGCCTGCGGAGGCCACTATGAGGCCTGGGTGACGGCGTATTCGAAGGACATCCGAGATCGGGCGCTCCGTTACGATCTGCTGCGTGCCACCGCTCTGTCCTCGGCGGAGTCCGCCGAGTTGATCGCCCGTGTGATGGAGGAGCGCTATGCGCACTCTTGTGAACCAGACCCCGACCGAGTGGCGTAAGTCCAGCTACAGCAGCGACACCGGCGGTTCGTGCGTCGAGGTCGCCGCGCTGCCCGCAGCCGTCGCCGTCCGGGATTCGAAGGACCCGGAGGGCCCGCACTTCACCGTCTCCGCCCCCGCCTTCAGCGCGTTCCTGGCCTTCGCCGGAGATCGCTCCGTCTGACGGCGGGGAGGGGGCGCTCGTGCGCCTACGCGAACGCGGGCATGATCTCGTCGTGAATCAGGCGTAGTTGGGTGTCCACGTCCGCTACGCCCGCCAGGTCGCGGCCGGTGAAGGCCCGCACCAGGGCGCGATCGGTGACGGCGCAGATCATGTGGTTGACCCCGGTGGGTGCGATCTCCCGCTGGATCTTCTCCAGGCACTCCTCCGGGGTCCCCGCGATGGACAGCTTCTCGGCCACTTCCGGTGTGGTCAGTTCGATGCCCCGGGCGAGGTCACCTGCGCCGATCGCTTCGATGGCCGGGGCGAGTTCGTCCGGGTGCACGCCGTTGCGGCGCAGCTGCTCCTCGGGCATCGAGGAGGCGTAGATGCCCACCATGCTGCGCGCCGCCTCCTTCGCCTTCGCGGAGTCGGGCCCGGTGGCGAAGACGACCCAGGCGCCGATGTCCAGGGTCCGCCAGTCCTTGCCCGCCCGCTCGGCTCCGGCCCGGATGTGCCGCACGGCGTACTCGTACGCCTCCCTGGTGTAGCTCAGCGCGTGATGGCAGCCGTCGGACAACTCCCCGGCCGCCTCGAAGGACTTGGGCCCGCGCATCGCGCCGAGCTTGAGCGGCAGCCGCTCCTGGACGGGGCGGGCGAAGGTGAAGAGGCCGTCGTACTCGAAGAACTCGCCCTTGTGGGTGATCGCACCCTCGTCCAGCATCGTGCGGATGACGTGCAGGCCCTCCTTGACGCGGGAGAGCGGGCGGCTGCGCTTCCAGTCGATGCCGTACTGGGCCAGCAGCCCGAAGTTCCCGCTGGAGAGTACGCCTTCCGCCCGCCCGCCGGAGAGTTCGTCCAGGGTGGCCAGGGACTGCGCGATCAGCGTCGGCTCCCGCAGCACGACGGAGGAGACGCTCGGGCCCAGCCGGATCTGCCGGGTCTGCCCGGCGGCTGCGGCGAACAGCAGCCACAAGTCCTTGTGCCAGGTCTCGTCGGCGGCGTAACAGGCGTGGAAGCCGAGCTCGTCGGCGAGCCTGATGGAGGCCAGAGAGTCCTGGAGCGGGTAGTCGGGGAGCATGACGTAGCTGAACTTCACCGTTACCACCTTCGGTTCGGGAGAGCGGTTGTCCGTGCTGCGGTGCGGGCGCGTGGTGCTGCCGCGCCGCCGCCGCTCAACTATCCAGCGCCGGAGCCGAGGGGGTAAGAGGGCGGCACCCCAGGGGGACGCCACCCATGCGCAGGACGCATGGGTGGCGCTCTCTTTTCGTACGGCTACGGCTACGGCTACAGCGGCAGGCCGTAACCGGTGCAGGTGGGCCGGAAGTCGGGGTCGTCCGGGCCGAGGATGTTCAGGATGTTCTGGTGGGTGGGGCTGTCGTTGAAGAGCCCGGCGTGACCGACCGGGTTGTCGGGGCACTGATCCTGAAGCACGAGGTTCGTCACGTTGTCGCCGTCGAGCTGCTGGTTCCTGTAGGGAGTGACGACGCGGTCGTGCTTGGTGGAGATCACCGTGTACTCGGGGCCCGGTACGGTGTCGCCGTTGCCGAACAGCTCTCGCTGGAAGTCGGATCCCACCTCCTGGTCCACCATGCCGGGAGCCGTGCGCCCCAGCAGGCCGTTGACGAAGCCCAGCAGGTTGAGCTGCCTGCCCAGGCTGACCAGGCCGCTGAGGTCGGTGCCGTGGTTGGAGGGCGCCATGCCGATGAACTCGTCGACCTTGTCGGCGCCGCCCAGCTTCTCGATGTAGTAGTGCGGCAGGAGTCCGCCCTGTGAGTGGCCGACGACGTCGACCTGTTCGCTGCCGGTGGCGTCGAGGACCTTGTCCACGAAGGTCCGCATGGTCCGGGCCGAGTCGCGGATGTGGTCGAGGCCGCCGACCCGCCCGAGGGACAGGTGGTTCATGCCGTAGTTGAAGGCGTAGACGCAGTAGCCCTCGTTGGCCAGCTTCGGCGCGAGGACGGGCCAGTTGGCCCCGAGGTTGAAGAAGGTCCCGTGGACGAGTACGACGGGCTCGGGGTGCTCCGCGCTGGGCTTGCAGTTCCAGTCGTTCGCGCCGTCGACCGCGCCGGGGGAGAAGAGGAAGTTCTTGACGGCCGTGCCGAGGTCGCCCTCGGGGTAGTCGGCCGGAGTGCTGCTGCTGGGGGCTGTGGCGGGGGCCGGGGGTGCGGGGGTGTCGGCCTGTGCGGTGAGCGTGCCCAGACCGGAGAGTGTCGCCACGGTGACGGCTGCGACGGCGATCCGGGTGGCCAGGGACGTACGTCTCATGCGGCCCCTCCTGGGGGAGATTCTGACGATGAGGCCGTTCAGAATTGCGTTACCCGACGGTAATGAGGCGGGTACGCCCCGGCAATGCACACACATGACGAAAATCGGCGGCACAAGCGCATCGGAGTGAGGAAGTGGGAAGGGAGGAAGGGTGGAAAGGGAGGAACGTGCCTAGCGGAGACGCCGCACCTGGTGGCCGCCGCCCCAGCGGCTGACCGCCTCCTCGTCGGAGAAGGCCATCGCACGCAGCATGTTGCCGCCGTCGCTGGTGGCGACCGCGCGGCGCAGGCGGCGGTCGAGCCGTTCGGGCATCGGCTGCGTGCCCGACTCGATGCCGTCGCCGTAGAAGGGCGCGAAGGACACGCCCGCGAACCCGGAACGCCGGAGCAGCGCGGGCATCGTCTCCGAGGAGTAGAACATCAGATGGTTCCTGGTGAAGCCGCTCCACCTGGCGCCGTGTGCCTTGAGCAGCAGCGACCTCGCGTTGACGGTGAGGATCAGCAGTACGCCGCCGGGGGCGAGCAGTCGGCGGAAGCGTGCGAAGTCCTCGAGGGGGCTGGGCAGATGGGCAAGCACCGACCACAGGGTGATGACGTCGAAGCCCCCCGAGGCGATCTCGGGGAGGTCCTCGGGCGCACCGAAATGGGCGGTGGCCGAGGTCAGCCGCGTGTTGGCCTGCTCGACGGAGTCGGGGGAGAGGTCCACTCCGTACGCGTCGAACCCGCTCTGTTCGGCCAGCTCGAGGAACAGCCCGGAGCCGCAGCCGAAGTCGAGGAGCCGTCGGCCGTTGCCCTTGGTGAAGACCGGTGCGAAGGCGTCCATGGTCAGCCGGTAGCGCCGCTGCCGGTTCTCCGCGTAGGTGCCGCTCAGGAAGCTGCTGTAGTTCTTGGCGTACAGATCACCCAGCCGCTCGGGCCGGACGTTGGGATTGCGGTAGAGGAACCCGCAGGACGGGCAGCGCACCACGCGGTACGACCACGCTTTCTCGCCATTCGGCTTCCGGCCCGTCGGCTCGAAGAGCGGCTGCTGCCGCGACTCGCCGCACAGATGGCAGGTGATGAACTCCTCGATCGGGCCGGCCGTGGTCCGCGAGCGGTACTCATCCAGCGAGAGGGCGGGTGACCTGCGCAGTCGCAGCTGCCACTGCAGCTCTCTCGCGAGTTTCTCCCCCGGCCTGAGGTAGACGCGCTGGGCCCAGGGGACGTGGTCGAAGCGGGAACCGTACACGGCACGGGCGATGGCCCGGGTGGCTGTCACGATGAGACTCCTCGCAGAAGAGTGCGATTCACCGTCTCATTCCGGCCACCTTCACTCAAGGAACGCGGCGGCGAGGTTTCTGCCGGGTCGGCCGGAAGCTCCGGGGTATCGGCCGGTGGAGTTCAGCTCTCCGCGGTGCGGGCCCGCAGGTGCATGCGTTCGCCCTGGGCCCCGTAGAGGGCGAGCCATTCGACGGGACGGTCCCCGGCGTTGGCGATGCCGTGGGGGATGCGGGTGTCGAACTCGGCGGCCTCGCCGGCGGCGAGGACGAGGTCGTGCTCGCCGAGGGCCAGCAACAGGCGGCCGGAGAGCACGTACAGCCACTCGTACCCCTCGTGCGTGCCCTGCTCGGGCCGCATGGCCCCCCGTCCGGCCTCCGGGGCGGGAAGAATCTGCTTGTAGGCGTGCAGACCGCCGAGGTGCCGGGTCAGGGGGATCCAGGTGTGGCCGTGGCGGGTGAAGGGCCGTGGGTGGATGCGCGGGTCACCCGTCTGGGTGCCGACCAGCTCGTCCAGGGGGACGCCGTGTGCTGTCGCCAAGGGGAGCAGGTGTTTGAGCGTGGGCTCGCGTTGCCCAGCCTCCAGCCGCGACAGGGTGCTCACCGAGATCCCCGTGGTGGTGCTGAGCTCGGTGAGCGTGGTGCCGCGCGCTTTCCGCAGGGAGCGAAGCCGCGGGCCGACAGCGCTCAGTGCCTGGGCGAGCTGGTCGCTGCCGTTGGGCTGATCGTCGTCCTTCATGACTCCATTTGCCGCAACGGCAAAGAACTTTGTCAAGTCGGGGATGGCGTGTGCATTGTCGGTCTCAGAAACGGAGGTACCACCCATGAACACATCAGAGATTCAGCAGCCGGCCCCCCTGCCCGACCCACAGCCGGACGGCGCCCAGCGGCACTATGACGTCGTGGTGATCGGCGGCGGAGCCGCAGGTCTGAGCGGAGCGCTCACCCTGGGGCGGGCAAGGCGCTCAGTGCTCGTCATCGACAGCGGCCTGCCACGCAACGCCCCGGCTGCGGGAGTCCACACCTATCTCGGCCGCGAGGGCGTCGCGCCCGGCGCACTGCTGGCCGACGGGCGCGCCGAGGTCCGCTCCTACGGCGGACGTATCGACGAGGGCACCGTCGTATCCGCCGAACGGGACTCGGCAGGCTTCGTCGTCCGGCTCGCCGACGAGAGCACCGTCCACGGCAAGCGGCTGCTGGTGACCACGGGGCTCGTCGACGAACTGCCCAAGGTTCCCGGCCTCGCCGAGCTGTGGGGCACCGACATCCTGCACTGCCCGTACTGCCACGGATGGGAGGTACGCGATCAGGCGATCGGGATCCTGGGCACCGGGCCGCTGGCCGTGCACCAGGCCCTGATGTGGCGGCAGTGGAGCGGACACGTCACGTTGTTCCTGCACACCGGCCCGGAGCCCGGCGATGAGGAGTACGAGCAGCTCGCCGCTCGCGGCATCGCGGTGGTGGACGGCGAGGTGACCGCGCTGGAAGCGGCCGACGGGCGGCTGGCCGGAGTGCGCCTGGCCACCGGCACCGTCGTCCCCTGTCAGGCCATGGCCGTCGCCCCGAGGTTCGTCAGCCGTGCCGGGTTCCTGACCGCGCTCGGCCTGGAGCCGGTCGAGCAGGAGAGGGCCGGAACGGTGATCGGCAGCTACCTCCCCGCCGACGCCACGGGGGAGACGGAGGTGGCGGGCGTCTGGGTGGCCGGCAACGTCGCCAGCGTGACCGAGCAGGTGATCGGCTCCGCCGCCGCCGGAGTCCGCGCCGCGGGAGCGATCAACGCCGACCTCATGGCCGAGGAAACCCGTCTCGCCGTCGCCGCCCGCCGCGGAGGCGAAGGCTTCTCGCGGGAGCGGGAACGCCAGGTGTCCGAGCGCGTACTCGGCGACCGCCGCCACGGGCTGTGACGCCGGCTTCATCCACCAGCCACCCCCACCCGCCGGTCCCACCCACCAGCCCCGGCGGTCAGCCGGTCACGCGGAAGGGCGGCACCCTCGGAATCGGGTGCCGCCCCGCCTGATGCGGTTTCGGCTCAGCCGATGAGGGTGTCCTCCGGATCGGCTGCCGCCTCGAGTGCCGGGGCGGGAGGCAGGGACTCCATCTCCGCCTCCTCCGCCGCGTGGCTGAGCTCGCGCTGGCCCGGAATCTCCGAGGCCGTACGGGCTGCCGCCCGTGCGTTGCGGGCGTCCGCCTCCGCGCACAGCTCCAGGGCGGCGCGGTTGAAGCGGACCAGCGAGGGCGGGTCCGAGGGCCCCAGCAGATGCCCCTTCAGGTCGGCGCGGGCGGCTGCCAGGGTGTCCTCGGCCGGGTTGCGGACGCTGGAGAGCAGCGCCGGGACCTCCACCGCCTCCGGCGACAGGATCGTGGCGGCCCGTACGGTCGGGAACCCCGCCTTGAAGTCGGCCTCGGCCAGCCCGCTGGTGTTCGCGACCGCGTACGGCTTCTCGCTGGTCAGGAAGTCCGAGACGACACTCGAGACGTCGCTGATCAGGAGATCGGCCTGGTTGAAACAGGTGTAGATGGCAGGCCGGGAGCTGGTGATGACCTGGTGCTGCCACGCGGGGAGCGATGCCCAGTACGCGTCCTCCCACGCCCGCCGGGCCGTCTCCACGGCCGCCGCGCGGTCGCTTTCCGGGCTGGACTGGAGCAGCATCCGCTCGGTCTCGTCCACGCTCCGGCGGAAGGCGGTGCTGGTCAGCTCCTCCAGCTCGGCGACGCACCGGGCCAGCTCGGCGGCGGCCTCCGGGCCGGGGACGGTGCCGGAGCGCTGCGCGTTCGCTTCAGCGATCATCGCCTGGATGTGCTTGTTCGCCTCGCCGGCGCGGGGGTCGACGGATCCGGTCATCGGGTGCGGCTTGTAGAGCAGCCGCACCGCCGGGTCGGCCAGCAGTTCCCGGACGATGTTCTCCCCGGCCAGGATGACCGAGGTGTTGCCCGGGTCGTTGGTCCAGCCCTCCCAGGTGGGGGCGTAGAGCACGGTGGTGAAGCCGTCCGGCGAGGGCGGACCCGCGTACGGCCGGATCGGCGCCAGCTGCGGGCGTCCGACCTCGACGACGTCCTTGTCGTCGACGCCGATGTCGGCGAGCTGATAGCGCTCGCGCGCAGCCGGTCCCGCGACCCAGACCTCGTCGTAAGCCTTGGCGTAGGGGTTGCAGGAGGAGAGCTTGTCGCTCTCACCGTGGTTGGTGAAGGCGTGCTTGATGGTGGGGATGCGCAGTACCTGGGAGGTCTTGCCGGAGTTCGCCGGGTGCAGCAGCATCTTCAGCGTCGACTGCTCGAGGTGCATCAGGTGGGCGACCTTCGGGATGCAGATGACCGGCACGTCCGTTGCGTCGATCTTCTGCACCATGAAGCGCTCGCGGAGCACGATCAGCGGGCGCCCGTCCAGTGAGGCGAGGGTGCTCAGCCACATGTTCGCCTGGTAGGCGGAGGAAGCGCCGCCGGAGAAGTACATGCCCACCGTCGGCCGGTAGTCGGCCAGCCAGCCGTCCAGCCAGGCGAGCACCTCCTCGCTGTTCGCGGTGCGCTTCTTCGGCAGCAGCCAGCCGATCAGGTGGACGGCGCCGCCCACGGAGAGCAGCAGGGTCACCGACAGCCCGGCCAGCGCCCAGCCCCGGTGCGAGGTCATGGCGGTCAGCAGCAGGCCGAGAGTCGCCGGGATCATGAAGCGCAGCAGCCGACGGCTGGGCTGGCGCAGCAGCAGCCTCGGCGGGGCGGCGGTCAGCCGCAGCCCGGAGGCGTCGATGTTCCGGGTGACGATCGGCAGCGTACGGCTGCGGCGCACCATCACGGCCATGGCCTGGCAGAAGAAATGCGCGGCGTAACAGCCGAGCAGCAGCGGGACGACACCCATCTCCTCCACCCGCTCGACGTCCGGCAGCCGCACCAGGCCGACGACGATGAGCATGTCGCGGAGCAGTTGGCGGGTGACGACGTCGAAGCGGACTCTGCCCAGCAGGGCGAGCAGTCCTGCCTGCTTGTGCTGGAGGTAGAGATCGAGGAGGAGGCCCGCGGCCGAGGCCGTGACGAAGACCGGCACGTTCGGCAGCAGGGCACCCACGAGCTGGAGGGAGTAAAGCACCAGCAGCGCGAGCAGCGCCGTCAGCTGGACAGCGCGTCGTGGGGAGAGGCCGGCAGAGGGCACGGGCTGGGCTCCTGGAAGGAGAACGATCGGGGACCTGACGTGACTGTGGGGGGCGTGAATGTGTGAGGTGAGGTGCTGACGACTGACCGTATGACGGTCTCAGCCCCGGTGACAATTTTCTGTGAGCCACAGCATTTCAAATACCCCCATACGTGTCGCAGACCGTGTGCCGACCGGTTCACTGGTGTCCACAGGCCGGGACGGATGCGTCACACACCGACCACTGGCATAGATTACCTGCGGTGACCGGCACTTGGATGCGGTTCGGCGGCAACTCGGCCGGTCACCGGGGCGAACGGCGAGCAGAGGAACGGACGTCAGTGTCAGCAGCAGCGTCAGGAGCCGGGTCGGCGTCAGCACCGGGGCGGGGGCAGCAGGTGACGGCGGCCCGCCGGATCGTTGTCAAGATCGGCTCCTCCTCCCTGACCACCGCAGTCGGAGGACTGGACGCCGACCGGGTGGACGCCCTGGTGGATGCCCTGGCCAGATACCAGGCCAAGGAGATCGTGCTCGTCTCCTCCGGCGCCATCGCGGCCGGACTCTCCCCGCTCGGACTGGAACGCCGCCCACGCGACCTGGCCCGACAGCAGGCAGCCGCCAGCGTGGGACAGGGGCTGCTGGTCGCCCGCTACACGGCCTCCTTCGCCCGCTACGGCCGCCGCGTCGGGCAGGTGCTGCTGACCTCCGACGACACCAGCCGCCGCGCGCACTACCGCAACGCGTACCGCACCCTCGACCAGCTGCTGGCCATGGGCACCGTCCCCGTCGTCAACGAGAACGACACCGTCGCCACGGACGAGATCCGTTTCGGGGACAACGACCGGCTGGCAGCTCTGGTCGCCCACCTCGTACGGGCCGATCTGCTGGTGCTGCTCTCCGACGTGGACGGCCTCTACAACGGGAACCCGGCCACGCCGGGCACGACCCGGATCGCGGAGGTCACCGGGCCCGCCGACCTGGCCGGGATCGAGATCGGCAGCGCGGGCAAGGCCGGGGTCGGCACCGGCGGCATGGTGACCAAGGTCGAGGCGGCCCGTATCGCGGCGGCGGCCGGTATCCCCGTCGTGCTCACCGCCGCCACACACGCTGGTGACGCCCTGGCCGGGGGCCCGACCGGCACCTTCTTCCACCCGACGGGCCGCCGCGCGGCCGACCGGATGCTGTGGCTCGCGCACGCTTCGGAGCCGCGCGGCGCGCTCGTCCTCGACGACGGGGCGGTGCAGGCGGTGGTGGAGCGGCGCAGCTCGCTGCTGCCCGCAGGGATCGCGGAGGTGGAGGGCGAGTTCGTGGCGGGCGATCCGGTGGAGCTGAGGGACGTGCGGGGCCGGGCGGTCGCGCGGGGCCTGGTGAACTTCGACGCCCGCGAGATCCCCCGGCTGATCGGCCGCTCGACCCGTGATCTGGCACGGGAGCTGGGGCCCGCGTACGAGCGCGAGGTTGTCCACAGGGACGACCTGGTGCTGCTGCGTTCCTAGGGCGTGTTGGAGAAGTCCCGCCTGCCTCGCGGGGTCCGCCGCGCTCACGGCCGTACTCGCGCGAGGCGGCGACGCGGCGGATGGCCGTGCCAGGCGTCGCACCGTCGCAGGACCTGCGCGGACAGTCCTGCCGGACGCGGCGCCGAGCGTTCTGTCGCGGGAGGCGACAGGTGCCCCTCGCGACCGTCGCGGGAGGGCGGCGGTGGTGAAAGTCCGGCCTTTGGGCGTACACCTTCGGCAAAAACGCCACGCGGTCGCTCGCGGACTGGTCAACTTTGTGTGGGAGGCCACATGGGCGGGCCGGCCCCGGTACGGACAGGCGCGGCACCGCCATCGCGGCACCCACATCACTTCGGCACCACTCCAGGAGGGCTCCGGTGAGACGACTGGCCAGCGTCGAGATGGGGTCTCCCCAGCGGAACGGGGGAGCCCGCCGGACCCGGCCCGACGAGGGGGCCGGGGGCTGGGCCGGGCCCGAGCCCGGCGGCGCCACGGCGGAGCGTGAGGTGTCCCGGCTGTGGCACATCACTCTCAGTGTCGCGGGCGCGGAGGCTCCGCTGCGGGAGGTACGGCAGGCGCTCGAGCAGCTCGCGCACGACCATCCCTTCCTCCTGACCAGCCGCTATGCCAACGACCATGCCGAGATCCGGTACTGGGAGGAGGCGCGGGACTTGCATGACGCGGCGGCCGTGGCGCTGCGGCTGTGGGGCGAGCACCGTTCCTCGGCCAGCCTGCCGCCGTGGGAGATCGTGGGGCTGGAGGTCATCGGCCGGGAGACGTACCACCAGCGGATCGAGCAGGGGTTCGGGCCGGCACCGGCGACGCCGGTCGGCGTGCACCCGTTCTGAGGCGCCGGGCCGTTCTGAGGCGCCCGGCGCGATGCCTCCGGCGCAGTGCTCCGGAGCGATTTCCAGGCGCCCCGTCCGCATGGTGGAACAGAGGCGGACGGCGCGCCCGTCACCCGGGCGGCAGGTCGTAAGCTGCCCGGCATGAGCTCCAGCGCACCGCCCGCCACCGGGCCCGTGTCCGACGTCCCGACACCCGTGACCGCGACCGCCCGCCGCGCGAAGGAGGCCGCCGCCGAGCTGGCGCCTCTGCCGCGCACGGCACGCGACGCCGCGCTGCTGGCCGTCGCCGACGCGCTGGTGGCCCGTACCGGGGAGATCGTGGCGGCCAACGGCGAGGACGTCGCCAGGGCGCGCGCCGCGGGGATCCCGGACTCCCTGGTGGACCGGCTGACCCTGACCGCCGAGCGCCTCGCGGCCATCGCCGCCGACGTACGGAAGGTGGTGGGGCTGCCCGACCCGGTCGGTGAGGTCGTGCGTGGTTCGACGCTGCCCAACGGCCTGGAGCTGCGCCAGGTCCGGGTGCCGCTCGGCGTCATCGGCATCATCTACGAGGCACGCCCCAACGTCACCGTGGACGCCGCCGCCCTCTGCCTGAAGTCGGGGAACGCGGTACTGCTCCGCGGCTCCTCCTCCGCGTACGCCTCGAACACCGCGCTGGTCGGCGTCCTGCGGGACGCGATCGCGGGTGCCGGGCTGCCCGCCGACGCGGTGCAGCTGGTGCCGGGGGAGAGCCGGGATTCGGTCCGGGAGCTGATGCGGGCGCGCGGGCTTGTCGACGTGCTGATCCCGCGTGGCGGAGCCTCGCTGATCAGGACGGTCGTGGAGGAGTCGACCGTGCCCGTCATCGAGACCGGCGTGGGCAACTGCCATGTGTACGTCGACGAAGGTGCGGACCTCGGCATGGCCGTCGACATCCTGGTGAACTCCAAGGCCCAGCGTCCGAGCGTCTGCAACTCCGCCGAGACCGTGCTGGTGCACGCCGGCGTCGCGGACGCCTTCCTGCCCCGCGCGCTGGCCGCGCTGCGGGAGGCGGGGGTGACCGTGCACGGCGACGAGGCGTGGCAGCGGGCCGGCGCCGGGGCCGAGGACAGCGCCGGGGTCGAACCGGCGACCGAGGAGGACTGGGGCACCGAGTACCTCTCCTACGACATCGCCGCCGCCGTGGTGCCCTCGCTGGACGCCGCCGTCGCGCACATCCGGCAGTGGTCCTCCGGGCACACCGAGGCGATCGTCACCCGGGACGCCGCTGCCGCGCGCCGTTTCACCGCATTGGTCGATTCCACCGCGGTGATCGTCAACGCCTCGACGCGGTTCACGGACGGCGGTGAGTTCGGTTTCGGTGCCGAAATCGGGATCTCCACCCAGAAACTGCATGCACGCGGGCCCATGGGGCTGCCGGAACTCACCTCGACGAAGTACGTGGTGACCGGTGACGGTCATACCAGAAGCTGATCCTCTGCTCTGAGCGCCCTCCCGCCCTGCCCAAATTGACCGGTTCGGACTAGGCTGGTCGTCGTGCCGGACAATGTGGGGGGCCAGCCGTTGCCGGACGGCGAGGAGCCCGACAACCGCCACCACGGGGGCGCGGATGACGAGTTCGCCGCCGTGGTCTTCGACGAGGACTTCGTGCGCTCCGCCGAGGTCCACGAGCCGACTGCCGTGGAGCGGATACTCGCCGCCGCGCAGTCCCATGCCGAGTCCCACGCCGAAGCCGATCCGCGACCGTATGACGAGCCCAGTGGGCTGCCGTACGCGACGGACGCCGGTTACGCCTACACCTCGGGATACGACTACGAATACGAGCACGGCCATGACCACGGGTATGTCTACGGCGAGGACGACGTGCCCCGTCCGTACCGGGGCCACTCCCGCTGGCAGCGGCCGGTGGCCTGGGTCCTCGCGGTGGTGATGGGGATCGGGATGGTCGCGCTCACGTTCAGCGCGGTCTACCGGGGCGCGTCCAGCGAGCGGGAGGAGCCGACGCAGCCGCCCGCGACCAGCGACGTGGGGTCGACGTCCGACGGGTCCGGCTCCTCCGAAGGGCCGAACGGCTCACTCCGTGAGCCTGAACGGGTGGCACCCGGCGGCGCTCCCTGACGGCTGGTGCCGCTCGACCCTGGCACGGCCCCGGCCGCGTCGCCCGACCGGCCGAGCAGGCCCACTACGGTGCGGTCGGGCGCCTTGCCGCTGACCGCACCAGGACGCCTCGCTACCGGGTACGTCTTGCCTGGCGCGGCGCTGGGTCCACTTTCGAGCCCTGTCTGGCCGGGCCCGTGTCGTGGATCTTCGCAGGCCGGGCGCCGCGCAGACGGACGCTGGTCAAGTTTGCTGCGCCGAGGCAAGTTTACAAGTGGGTCTGCCGACCTACCCTTTTGATATGGCCGGGAGTGACAAACCTCCCGAAGGCCCCTTCGAGGAGCCCCCGGGCGGCGACGACGAGTACCGCTCACTCGTCTTCGACGAGTCGTTCGTCGAGGCTGCCCGGCTGCAGGAGTTCTCCGCGCAGGAGCGGCTGGCGGACGAGCAGCACGCCGCCGTACGCAGCCGC
Source organism: Streptomyces gossypii (assembly GCF_025165795.1). Classification (GTDB taxonomy): domain Bacteria; phylum Actinomycetota; class Actinomycetes; order Streptomycetales; family Streptomycetaceae; genus Streptomyces; species Streptomyces gossypii. The sequence goes on along the minus strand of NZ_JAJAGO010000004.1, from coordinate 402,352 downwards.
CCCGGCGGAATCGCCGGGCGGGTCATGGGCCGGGGGCCGGGCCTGGGCAAATCGAGGCAGGGCATCGTGCTGGTGCTGCTCATCACCCTGGCCTTCGGCACCGCGATCTACATGGGCATCCACAACCCGTACCAGGACCCCGGGGCCACGCCCGCCCAGCCCATGCGGGTGACCACACAGCCGCTGGTGCCCCAGGACGCGGTGCCGGGCGGGAAGCCCGCCGATCTGTTCGAGCACAGCCCGGCGGCCCGGTTCCGGGCGGGCGCGAAGGGCGTACCGCTGCCCGACGCGCACCGTACCGACCACTTCTCGGAGAACCAGATCCTGGCGGCGCTGACGAGCGCGAAGGAGTACGTGGTGGCCAGTTCGCTCGATCCGGCGGTGCTCACGGGCGGCGCGGTCAGCTCGGTGCGGGTCCTGCTCGACACCGGCCAGCTCGAACAGTTCGACCGGAGTGTGGAGAGTCCCGGGAACGAGGCCCGTCGGGCGTCCACCGGCTGGATGGTGCGTTTCGACCCGTCGCAGGTGGCGCTGGCCGGGCGGGATGTCCGAGTGGACGGCGATATGGCCGTCGAGGAGACCGCCCCGGACGTGCTGGAGGTCACCGCCGACCATGTCTTCGTCTACGCGGTACGGCCCGCCCAGTCCGGAGATGACGGGGGTGAGGAGACGAAGGCCGCCAGGAACGCGGACGGTGCCTCGCTGTTCACCGTGCGGCGCGAGGTGCGCTTCCACTTCGACCGGAGTGATCTGCGGGATCAGCAGCTGAGCGTCCAGCAGGTCAGCATGCGGGCCGGGCCGATGGCCTGCTCGGCCGACCCCTCGGAGGCGCTGCGGCCGATGACGGCGGGGGAGCGGGCGGAGAAGGGCGGACCCGCCGGGACCGATCCCTATGTACGGGACCGGTCCAGCGGATCGATGTGCGGGGTGCTGGCGGACTCGGCTCAGCCCCAGTCCGCCGATCCGGCGCGCTGACGCCCCGCGCCCGCCAGGGATTTCGGGACAGCCCTTAGGCGCCTGACGCCTTGCGGCCCCGGTGCTCAGCGCGAGGTGTCGGGCCCGTTCTCGCCGCCGGCGTCACCGGCCGCGCCGCCGTCCTTCCCGCCGCTCCCGCTCCCGCCGTTCCCGTTGCTGCCGCCGCCGCCCCGGCCGGTGAAGGTGTCGCGGAGCTTGCCGCCGAGATCCCCTGCGCCGCCCGCGATGTCCCGGACCAGGGATGCCAGCGGGTCCTTGCTGGACTTCACCGAGTCGGCGTAGTGGTTCGCCGACTGCTTGAAGGAGTCGGCGACCGAGGACTCCTTGTCGTCCGAGCGCCGGTCGTAGTGCCCGTCCATGATCCGCTGGTAGTCGCGGCTGGCGGCCCACTTGCGCAGCTCGGCGGCGCGGATGGTGGTGAAGGGGTGGCTGCGCGGCAGCACGTTCATGATCTTCAGTACGGAGTCCCGCAGGTCGCCGCCCGCCTCGTACTCCTCCGCCTGCTTGAGGAACGCCTCGACGTTCATCTCGTGCAGGTGGTTGCCGCCCGCCAGCTTCATCAGGCCGCGCATGGACGCCTGGAGGTCCTGCCCGACCAGCAGTCCGGCGCGGTCCGCGGACAGCTCCGACTTGCGGAACCACTCGCGCAGCGCCGTGACGATCGCCATGATCGCGACGTTGCCGAGCGGGATCCACGCGACCTTCAGCGCGAGGTTGGTCAGGAAGAGCAGTATCGTGCGGTAGACCGCGTGCCCGGACAGCGCGTGACCGACCTCGTGGCCGACGACCGCGCGCATCTCCTCCTCGTCCAGCAGCTCGACCAGGCCCGTCGTCACCACGATGATCGGCTCGTCCAGCCCGATACACATCGCGTTCGGGTACGGGTCCTGGTTGACGTACATCGGCGGGACTTTCTCCACGTCCAGGATCTCGCACGCGTCCCGCAGCATCTCGTGCAGATGTGCGAACTGCTCCTCGCCCACCCGCACCGAGTCGGAGAGGAAGAGCAGGCGCAGGCTGCGCTCGGGCAGCATCGCGCTGAGCGCCTTGAAAACGGTGTCGAAGCCGGTCAGCTTGCGCAGCGCCACCAGAGCGGAGCGATCGGCCGGGTGTTCGTACGCCCGGGAGGAGATCCCGGGAAACCGGCGCCTGTCCCGGCCGGGCAGCTGCTCGGTGTTGTCCGTACCGTTGGTCATGTTCCTACTCCCCCACGTCGACTGGTCTGCCCACAGTAAAGGGTGGCGTCCCGGGGTGCGGCAGACCGTGTCCCGGTTGCGACAACTCCCGGACAAGGGGCTGTTATTGGTGGCTACGCTCTGTAGGATCCCGGTTGACAAATGGTATTGACCGGCGGGGGGAACCATGGGGTTCCAGGTGAGTATCGCGATCGCGTCCGACGCCGAGCCGGGCGGAGTGGGTGTCGCAACCGAAGTACTGCAAAGGCGGCTTGAGGAGCTGACGCAAAGTCCCGGCAGCCCGGACAACTGGAGCGGGGTGCGTGCCGAGCCGCGCGCGAATGCGCCCAAGTCGTTGGGATCCCTTCAGGACATCGTGCTGGATTTCGGCGGACAGCTGTTACCGGACGCGGTCTTCCTGATCTCCGGATATCTGGTACGCGCGATCGTCGGGCATCTCCGGACGCAACCGGATTCCACCCAGCGGGTGGAGATCACCGGAGGCGGCGAGGCATTCGTCGTCACTCCCGGTATGAGCGCCGAGGAACTGGCCGACGTCGAGACCCGGTTCGCCGGGTGGATCGCGCGTCAGCAGACAGCCCCGGGCACTGACGTGCACGGGGAGGGCCCACGGGGCGGGGAGGACGGCCGGGGGTGAACGGGGAGCCGGGGTCCGGCCTTCGGACAGCGGTCTGCGTACTCGCCGCGGTCGACTCCTACGATCACCCCTCGTTCGAGTCGCTCGCCGGTGACAAGGCGACGCACAACGTACGGGAGCTGACCAGCGCTCTCACCGGGGACGGGCGATCCGCCTCGGTCCAGGTGCACTCCAGAATCAACCCTGGACACGCCGACGAGATCAACAACGTACTGCGTCCCCTCGCGAAGGCGCCGCCGGACGTACTCGTCTTCTATTTTATGGGCCACGGTTATACGGACCCGAAGGATCTGGCCGAGCCGGAGAAGCTCTATCTGGCGATGAGGTCGAGTTCCACAGCGGAGATCTCACACACCGGGCTGTCCTTTCGGGACCTCGTAGTCCGGCTCGACCACGTCCACGCGAGCCGCACGGTGATCATTCTCGACTGCTGCCGGTCGGGCGACTTCCCGCAGAACGCATTGCCCGACAATCGCCCCTTCACCGTGCTCACGTCCGCGCCCAAGGGCTTTCTGATCTCCCCGGGGCCGCCCCAGCAGGAGCTGACGCCGTTCACGGCGGCGCTCGTCCGGGCGCTGAGGGAGGGGCCGCGCATGATGAGCGAGCTGGGGGAACGGCTTCGGGAGTTATCCCACGGCCCGGACAACAGACCGCACACGCCGTACATGCCGTGGGATCCGGGGGAGATCTCCAAGCAGGGCGGCGGCAGCACGGTACTGCCGCCGGAGGCCACGCAGCCAGCAGCACCGAAGCTGCCGGAGCCGGAGCCGGAGCCGGAGCCGGAGCCGGAGCCCGAGCCGCAGCCCGAGCCCGAGCCGCAGCCGGAAGGGCAGGCGACCCCTGTCGGCACCCTGCTCAAGGCGCTGTGGCGCTTCCTGACACGGCCGCCCCTGCTTGCCCTGTCGCTGATACTGGTCGCCGCCGTGGTGGGCAGCGTCTACGCGCTGGTCGGCGGATCGGACGCGGCCTGCCCGCCGCCGCTGGAGATGAGGATGGCCACCGCACCGGAGGAGGTCACCTCGATGCGGGAGCTCGTACGGGACTTCGAGGATTCCAGCGCCAACCATCACTCCCGTGGCGGCGCGGAGAACTGCCGCGCCGCCCGCTTCACCGTCTACGGCGCCAGCCTCGACGAACTCACCGAACTCTTCGGCGATCCCAAGGAGTGGGGCCACTCGACGGCTCTGACGAAGCTCGGTCCGCAGCCCGACATCTGGGTCGCCCAGTCCAGCGAGGCGGTCTCCAGGGTGAGCAGCGACCTGCCGGGCGATCTGCGCAAGCAGGGGTTCCTCAAGAGTCCCCGCAGCCTGATGACGGACCAGCCCGCGCTCGTACTCACCGAGGACGCCCGCCGCCGCCTTGCGCTGGCACCCGCCCAGGAAGGGCCGGGAAAGGTCGACTGGAAGACCCTCCGCGCCGCGCTGCACGCCGTGCCCGCCACGGACCGCCCGGCGCTCTTCCGTCCCAATCCCCGGGGTTCGGGGGTGGGCCTGGCCCACATCCTCGGCATGTACGCGGCCGACGGGACCGCCGGCTCCGGCCCGAGCGGCAGGCTCCTGCCGAAGCGGGAGATCAGCTGGCTGGAAACCGAGGTGATCAGCCAGGGACGCTCCATCGCGGAGAGCCCGCAGGCGCTCTGCGGGCTGAAGGGCTCCGGCTCCTCGAACTCCTCCGACCCCTCGAGCCCCGCGGCCTCCGGGGTGCCGCAGTCCGCCGGGCACCAGGCCGACGGCGCGCTGGTCAGCAGCAGCCAGGCGGAGCGGTACGAGGACAACCCCGTCGCGTACTGCGAGGGTGTGGTGGGCGACGCCATGGGACCAGTGGCCGCCGACGTCCACCGCTACACGGTCAGCGGCGGCCCCTCCCTGGACCATCAGCTCGTCGAGGTGGCCTGGCCCGCCGACGACCGCGCGGAGCGGAAGGAGGCGACGGCCCGGTTCCGCACCTGGGCCGGTTCGAAGGAGGGCGGGAAGGCAGTCGGGGCTCTGCACTATCCGCCGCCCGGCGCCTCGCCGGTCCCGCCGCTCTCCGGCCAGGACGTCATCGACCGGCTGGCCCAGTTCCGCGCCGCACACCGGGCGATCCGGCTCACCGTGCTCTTCGACGTCAGCGGCTCCATGCGGGAGCACGAGCGTTCCGAGGCGGCGGCGCGCGCCGTACGGCAGGCGCTGGGCCGGCTCGGCGAGTCGGACAGCTACCGGGTGACGGCCTTCCCCACCGGTGCCGACGGCAGGGGAACGAAGCGGGCCGTTGAGGACTGGACCGAGGTGGACGGGAAGCGCGTCGAACTGAACCTCCCGGAACTCGGCGACGAGAAGAGCGGACGGCAGGCCGATCTGCACGCAGCCCTGCGGGAGACCACCGAACGCATCCTCGCCGAGGAGGCGGATCCGGCCGAGCGGCACGCGGTCCTGCTGGTCACCGACGGTGACTACCTGGAGGGGGAACCGCCCCGGCCACGAAGGCTCAGAGAGGCGGCCGACGAGCTGGGGAGGCACCAGGTGCCGGTGATCGTCGCGTCGATGCGGCCGTACGGCTGCGCGGCGGACAAGGAGACGGGGCAGATCGCGCTGGGTTCCGGAGGCGAGTGCGAGCCGCTCTCCGGCGATCTGGCGGCCGCGCTGGCCCGGCATGTGGCCGCGCTCACCGAGGGGAGGTCGCCGCGGTGACGTACGGGTCGGGTGGGCCGTACACACGGTACGGGTGGTACCGGCGGGACCGCCGGTACCGCCCCCGACGCGGCGTACGCCGTACGGTGGCCGCCGCCGCACTGCTGGTGGCGGTCACCGCCTGCACGCACGCACCCCCCGACGAGCCGGCCGCCCCGCCGCCGGGCGACGGCGTGCTCCGCATCGTGACCGGCAGCGATCTGACCTCCACGGGCATCCGCCGGGAGCTGATCGAGAAGGCGGCCGAGGCGACGGGCATCGACGACATCAGCATCGTGGAGCTGCCGGACGACGCGGACCGGCAGCGCAGCCAGCTCGTCGCCGCGCTCCAGGCGGGAAACAAGGACGCCTACGACATCGTGAACCTCGACGTCACCTGGACGGCGGAGTTCGCCGAGCAGGAACTGATCGAACCGCTCGAGGGCCCGCTGAGCGAGCTGGACAGGCGGGACGCGAAGTACATCTGGCCGTCCGTACGCGAGACCGTCACCTACGAGGGCAAGGCGTGGGCGGTGCCCTGGAACACCGATGTGGGGCTGCTCTACTACCGGGCGGACCGCTTCGGCTCCGACCCCAGGCTGCGTACCTGGCGGGACCTCACCAGAGCGGTGGCCGACGGGGCGGACGCCCGGGACCAGGTCGGCATGGTCACCCAGCTCGCCCCGTACGAGGGCCTGACCGTCAACACCTACGAGGCGGTGTGGCGCAACGGCGGCGAGATCATCGACGAGGAGGGCAGGGTCCGGGTGGCCGAGGACGAGGCGCGGGGCGGACTCCTCGAACTCGCCAGCGCGTTCTCGACGTCCGGTGGGCTGCCGCTGCTCGACAAGGAGTGGACGAGCAGCGACGAGAGCGGCTCCATCGAGCGCTTCCTGGCCGGGGAGGCACCCACCATGCGCAACTGGCCGTTCGCGAAATCCCGTCTCCAGGAGCACGCAGGAAAGTCCTCCGGGGGCGAGGGCGCACCGCGTTTCGGCGTGACCGCCCTGCCGGGCGCGGAGGACGGAACGGCCGGGAGCGCGGCGCTCGGCGGGCAGAACCTCGCCATCGCCGAGGGCAGTCCGGACCAGGCGGAGGCGGAGAAGCTGATCGCCTGGCTCACCTCCGCCGCGGCGGGCGAAGAACTCTACGAGGGCGGCTTCGTGCCCGCCCGTCAGGACTCCCTGCCCGACGACTGCGCCCGGGGCGGTCGTGCGCTGCCCGAACGCGTGCCGCAGGGCTCTCTCGACGAGCAGTTCCTGGAGGCCCTGTGCTGGTCGATGGAGCATGCCAGGGCCCGTCCCGTGACGCCGTACTACGCCGCTGTCACCCAGGACATCCAGGACGTCATGGCAAAGCAGCTGCGGGCGGCTCCGACGGGACCGCCGGTGGACAGCCGGGCCTCGCCGGAGGATCTGCGCGACCGGCTGCGTGCCTCACTCGACGGGCGTTGACGAAACGCCTGTGCGCACCGGTACGCGGCGGGTACGCGTCGAGGCCGAGTCGGGGTGAGGCCACGCGGGGCGCACGCATACGATGTGGCGCAGCAACAGGCGCATTCCGCATCCCTGCCCGCCTCTCATGGATAGGTCCAGCCGACGATGACTCTGATCAGCTCCGCGCACGACTCCCTCGTTGCCGTCGCCTCCGGTGGGGAGCACGGCGGTGAGAACGAGAGCCTCAACCCCTTTGTCACCGGCGGCGGCGCGCTGATCGCCCTCCTCCTGCTGCTGTGGATCACCACCCGCTTCAACAGGGACCGCTGAGCCGCGCCCCCGGCGCGGCCAGGCAGGCTAAGGTCGGCACGCATGGGAGAGCACATAGTGCCCGGCAGCGGCGGCAAACGTCGGCTCGGTGTGATGGGCGGCACCTTCGACCCCATCCACCATGGCCACTTGGTCGCGGCCAGCGAGGTGGCGGCGCGTTTCTGTCTCGACGAGGTGGTCTTCGTGCCGACGGGCCAGCCGTGGCAGAAGAGTCATCAGAAGGTCTCGCCCGCCGAGGACCGCTATCTGATGACGGTGATCGCCACCGCCTCCAACCCGCAGTTCTCGGTGAGCCGTAGTGACATCGACCGGGGCGGGCGTACGTACACGATCGACACCCTGCGGGATCTGCGTGCCGAACACCCGGACGCCGACCTCTTCTTCATCACGGGTGCCGACGCGCTGGCCCAGATCCTGACCTGGCGGGACGCCGAGGAACTCTTCTCGCTCGCCCACTTCATCGGGGTGACCCGGCCTGGCCACACGCTCACCGACCCCGGGTTGCCCGACGGCGGGGTCTCCCTCATCGAGGTCCCGGCGCTGGCGATCTCCTCGACCGACTGCCGCGCGAGGGTGGAACGCGCCGATCCGGTCTGGTATCTGGTCCCTGACGGGGTGGTGCGCTACATCAGTAAGCGGCAGTTGTACCAAAGTGGCACGGAGGGGGCGCGGTCGTGACCGACGGCTACGGATACGACCCGTACGGTCAGCCGCAGCAGCCGCAGCAGCCGCAGCAGCCGCAGCAGCCGCAGCTCCTCGGCTATGACGAGTACGGACAGCCCGTCTACCAGCAGCAGGGCTACCCGTCGTACGACCCGTATCAGCAGCCCTACGATCCGTACGCGACGGACAGCGGGCAGCAGCCGCCGGTGCAGGATCCGTACTCCTACCAGGCATACCCCGAACCAGGGCAGGACGCGGGTGGGTATCCGGGCCAGGCTCCCTACCAGGGCCAGGGCCAGGGCCAGGGGCTCGGCCACTACCCGGACCAGTACGCCGACGCGTACGCCGACCAGACCGGCCGGATCCCGCAGCAGGTCCAGCCGGATCAGCAGGGGCAGCAGGGGCAGCAGGTCTACGGATACGACCCGTACGGCCCGGCCGCCGACACCGGCGGCGGCCAGTCCGCCTACGACCCCTACGGTCCGGCGTCCGACACCGGGCAGGGGCAGTCGGCCTACGACCCCTACGGCGTCGCCACCGACACCGGCGCCCGGGTGCCCCGGCAGGCCCCGCCCCCGTCGGCCGAGCAGCAGCCGCAGCAGTCCCTGCCGGAGCCGGACGGAGGGGAGGGGCTGGAGGGTGAGCCCGCCCCCGCGTACGAGACGGAGCAGTTCTCCTTCGTCGAGGAGCAGACGGACGACTCCGAAGATGTCATCGACTGGCTCAAGTTCAGCGAGAGCCGCACCGAGCGCCGTGAGGAGGCCAAGCGGCGCGGCCGTTTCCGCAAGAGCCTGCTGATCGTGCTGCTGGTGCTCGCGATGGTGGGCGGCGTGGGCTATCTCTGGACGGCCGGGAAGCTGCCCGGGGTCGGCGGCGACTCCGAGCCCGAGGAGAAGGCGGCGGGGGAGAAGCGCGATGTGCTCGTCGTCCATCTGCGCTCCACCGAGAATGACGAGAGCTCGACCGCGCTGCTCGTCGACAACGCGACCGCGAAGCAGGGCACCATGCTGCTGCTGCCGAACTCACTGGCCGTCCTGGGCCTGGACGGCGACACCACCACCCTGGGCAAGTCGGTCGAGAGTGAGGGTGCCACGCCCACCAGGGATGCCCTGAACACGTTGTTCGGCGCGGACATCCAGGGGACCTGGCGGCTGGATACGCCGTATCTGGAAATACTCGTGGACGCCGTGGGCGGCATCGCCGTCGACTCGGACACCACCGTGCCGGGTGCCAAGAAGGGCGACGACCCCCTGGTGCCCGAGGGCAAGGCGCAGGCGCTGGACGGCCAGGCGGCCGTCGCCTACGCGACCCACCGCGCGGACGGTGAGGCGGAGGCCAAGCAGCTTGCCCGTTTCGGGCAGGTGATGCACGCGGTGCTGAAGAAGATGTCGAGCGAAAAGGGCGCGGCGACCAGCACGGTGAAGTCGCTCGGCCAGATCCAGGACCCCTCGCTGTCGGAGGAGTCGCTCGGCGCGACCCTCGCCCAGCTCGCCGAACTGGCCAAGAACGGCGCCCACAAGACGCAGCTGCTTCCCGTGCGCACCAACGGCACGCTGAGTGCGAAGGTCAGCGACGGCATGGTCAAGGACGTGCTCGGCGGCACCGTGAAGAACTCCGATCCGGACGGCGCCCCGCGGGTGCGCGTGCAGGACGCGAGCGGGTCCCAGGAGTCGGACACCGCGGCCCGTGCGGCGCTGGTCAACGGCGGCTACGCGGTCGTCAGCGGCGGGAAGGCCGAGACCGCGCAGACGACTTCGCAGGTGACCTATGCGGAGGCGGGGCAGAAGGCGCGGGCCGAGGAGGTTGCCAAGACGCTGGGGCTGCCGGAGAGCGCGGTGCGCAAGGGGAAGGCCGCGGGCAACGCCGAGGTGACGGTGGTACTCGGCAGCGACTACACGCCGTGACCAGCGGGCGTCCTGTCTGAACCGGTCCTCTTCCCTGTTGCTCCCGGCCGGAGCAACAGGGAAGAGGCGGCGGCGCCCGGCGTGAGATCCTGGTGCTGCCGCGTGACGACCTGGTGCGGTAGCCCACTCGCTACCGTGTACGAGGTCTTGAGCACGGCCGGGCTCCGTACTCCCGTCCGGGCAGCTGAGTCCGGGCGGTACCGACCGGGTGCCCCGCCGAAGCCGACTCCGACTGAAAGCATGGCCTGTGACCGCCACCGACCTTTCCACCGAGCTGATCAAGGCCGCCGCCCAGGCCGCGGCTGACAAGCTCGCGCACGACATCGTCGCCTACGACGTGAGCGAGGTACTCGCCCTCACCGACGCGTTCCTGCTCGCCTCCGCACCCAGTGACCGGCAGGTCAAGTCCATCATCGACGCCATCGAGGAGCACCTGCTCAAGGAGCACGGCGTGAAACCCGCCCGCCGGGAGGGCGAGCGCGAGGGACGCTGGGTGCTGCTGGACTTCGTGGACATCGTCGTGCACGTCCAGCACAGCGAGGAGCGCGTCTACTACGCGCTCGAACGGCTGTGGAAGGACTGCCCCGAGATCGAACTGGGCGAGGACGCCAAAGCCACCCGTGGCAAGGGGGCGGCATACGAGGAGGAGGCTCCGTGAGCCAGGTCCAGGCCCAGGCCCGGGCCCAGGGCCGTTCTCAGGGCCAGGGCCGCAAGGTCGTGCTCTGGCGTCACGGCCAGACGTCCTGGAATTTGGAGCGCCGCTTCCAGGGGTCGACGGACATCCCGCTCACCGACGACGGCGTCGCGCAGGCGCGCCGCTCCGCACGGCTGCTGGCCAGCCTGAGACCGGACGCCATCATCGCCTCCGATCTGCGCCGTACGGTGGCCACCGCCGCCGAGCTGGCCGCGCTGACCGGCCTCACCGTGACGCACGACGAGAACCTGCGCGAGACCTACGCCGGAGCCTGGCAGGGTCTGACCCACGAGGAGATCCTCGCCGCCTTCGGTGAGCAGTACGCCGCCTGGAAGCGCGGCGAGCTGGTGCGGCGCGGCGGCGGTGAACTGGAGACCGAGGTCGCCGACCGGGCCGCGCCCGTGATCGAGCGCAGTGTGGAGAAGCTGCCGGACGAGGGCACGCTCGTCGTCGTGAGTCACGGCGGCACCATCCGGACCTCCATCGGCCGGATGCTGGGCCTCCAGCCCAGCACCTGGGAGGCGCTGGGCGGTCTCTCCAACTGCTGCTGGTCGGTGCTGGGTGAGAGCCTGCGCGGCTGGCGGCTGCTGGAGCACAACGCCGGCACCCTTCCGGAGCCCGTCTTCGGCGACGACGACTGACCGGCAACTGACCCGGCCAGGGCGGTGGCGGGCCGATTTCTCAATCAGCCCCGGCACCGGTTACGATTCTTCTCGTTCACGGCGCCGGAGGGCAGATGCTCCGAAGGGGCCGGAGGGCGCGGGGCTATAGCTCAGTTGGTAGAGCGCTTGCATGGCATGCAAGAGGTCAGGAGTTCGATTCTCCTTAGCTCCACTCGGATTCACAGCAGCACAGCCGGATTCGCGGTCACCGCTTCTGATCCCGCCTCCTCAGGAGGCGGGATTTTTGCAAGGTTCTCCCGGCTCTCCTCGTCACTCGGCGTGTAGACGACGATCCGGGCCTCCGGTATCCCGTTCACCGCCAGGGACACCGAGGACATCCTGATCTCACCCGCCGCCTCGTGCCGGAAGGTCTTCACGCGCGGGCCCGGTGGCACCACATCGCCGCTTGCCCACATCCGGGCGAACTCCGGGCTGGCGTCGGACAGGCGCCTGATGAACGACTCCCAGGCGGGCACGCACAGATGACGCCCGTACGCTCCGCGCAGCGTCGCCACCATCAGCGGCAGTTCGTCGTCCCGGAACACCAGCGGGCAGCCCGGCAGGGGAGTGGTGAAGAGCGTCCACAGCACATTGCGGCCCCGATGACGCCCGTCGGGCATGCGGAACAGCCCGCGATAGGCGCGGTTGGTGGCGAGGATGTCGTACCGCGAGTTGTAGATCACGGCGGGGAGCGGATCCATCGCGTCGAGTACGGCCTGCAACTCCTCGCCTATCTTCACCGGGTGCGGCACGGGATCCGGCGCGAAGGGCACTTCGGCCAGCTGGTAGAGATGCTCCCGCTCGGCCTGGTCGAGCCGCAGGGTGCCCGCCACGGCGTTCAGCACCTGGGCGCTGGCGTTGATCGGACGCCCCTGCTCCAGCCACGTGTACCAGGTGACCCCCACCCCCGCGAGCTGTGCGACCTCTTCGCGCCGCAGGCCGGGCGTACGCCTGCGGAACCCGGGCGGCATCCCCACATCCGCGGGGGTGACGCGGGCGCGGCGGCTGCGCAGGAACGCGGCAAGCTCGGGCCTGCGCCGCTGTGCTGTCATCGACGTCATCCCTCCCATCCTCACGCCGGCGGTCAGGCTGTGCCAGGTGCTGTCAGTACCCGTATCAGGGGGCTCTCGTTACCGGTACCGCCCTGCGCACAGGCTAGTTGGCATGACCCAGACCCTTCCTTCCGATTCGGCTGCCGACCGGGTCGGCAGCCCTGAGGCCGGCAGCCCTGCGGCCAGTAAAGGCCCCGCCACTGACATCCGCCGTGGCTGGGTGCTCTTCACCGTCCTGACCGGCCAGTTCATGGCTCTCCTCGACATCTTCATCGTCAACGTCGCCGCCCCCACCATCCGTACCGACCTCGGCGCCTCCGGTGGCGGGCTCCAGATGATCCTGGCGGGCTACACCATCAGCTATGCGGTGCTGCTGATCACCGGAGCGAGACTGGGCGCCCGGTTCGGCCATGGTCGCCTCTTCCTCCAGGGCCTCGTCGTCTTCACCCTCGCCTCCCTGGCCTGCGGCCTGGCGGGGGACTCCGGCCAGCTGATCGCCTTCCGCTTCGTCCAGGGAGCGGGCGCCTCGCTGATGATGCCGCAGGTGCTCAGCCTGATTCAGCGCACGTTCACCGGGCCGTCCAGGGCGCGCGCCCTCGGTGCCTTCGCCGCCGTGATCGCCACCGGGGCGGCGGCCGGGCAGATCATCGGCGGCGTCCTGGTGAGCGCCGACCTCTTCGGCACCGGGTGGCGTCCCGCCTTCCTGGTCAATGTCCCCATCGGCGCCTTCCTGCTGATCCTCGGAACGCGGGTGCTGCCCCGTGAGGAGAAGGCGGCCCGTACGGAGGACCGCGCCCGCGGCCTGGACGTGACCGGCCTGCTGCTGCTCGCCGCCGCCGTCGGCCTCCTGACCGTCCCCCTGGTACTCGGGGAGGAGCGGGACTGGCCGCTGTGGTGCTGGCTGTCGCTCGCGGCGAGCACCGTGCTGCTGGCCGTCTTCGCCTTCTACGAGCAGCGTCTCGCCAGGCGCGGCGGAGCCCCGCTGATCTCGCCGAAGGTGCTGCGGGCGCCCGGCATACCGCTGGCGGTGCTGCGCATCGGTCTGGTGATGGCGCTGAACGCGGGCGTGCTCTTCGCGCTCTCGCTCCATCTGCAGACGGGGTTGGACTACAGCGCCTGGCGCACCGGCGTGACCTTCCTTCCGACGGCGATCGCCTTCGGCACGGTGGGGATGCTCTGGCAGCGGCTCCCGGAGCGGCTCCTGCGGCTGGCGGTGCCGGGTGGCTTCGTGCTGGCCGCCGTCTCGTACGCGGCGATGGGCGAGCTGCTCCGGGACGGTGGAGACGGCGGGGTGTGGCTGTACGCCGCCTTCCTCGGCGTCGGTGCCGGTCTCGGCTTCGGCTACGGGCCGACGCTCACCCGCGCCCTCGGCTCCGTACGCCCGCAGGAGGCGGCCGACGCCAGCGGGCTGCTGACCACGGTGACGCAACTGGGCATGCTCCTGGGGGTCGCCACTTTGGGCACCCTCTATCTCAACCGTCTGGAGGCCACCGGGTCCTCCTCCGAGGCCATCGGGACGACCAGTCTCGCGCTCGCTCTGACGGCGGTCCTCGGCGCAGTCGGGGGACTCGTACGCAGGCGTGTGTGACCGGGGCTCCTGCCGACGGGAAGAACGTGGCAGAATCGTGACGACCGGGAAAAGGGGGGCGGGGCTGAGGGAGGCGCAGCAGCGATGCCGGCGACGTTCCTGCAGTGCCCCGCTTGTGGATCATCGAACATCGCCCAGGTGCTCGGCGACAATGGAGGAGTTTCCTACGTGTGCACGGCCTGTGGCCACACCTGGAGCTGACTGATGGGCGCACACAGCCGGAAGTGCGACTGGTGCGGCAGTGGCACGCCGGTCGTCCGGGACATGGAGCCCGTCAACACCGCGTTCCAGTACTGGTGCGAGGAATGCGCACGGGCGCTCATCATAAAAGGCGACCCGATCGAGACATATCGTGAGCTGGACGGTGAGCCGATCTACGGCCGCCTGCTCGACGAGCACTGCACGCTGAAACGCTTCTACTCCTTCGCCACGGCCTGATCGGCCTCCCTTGCGGGCACCGTTCGCTTGGCGCGTGCCCCTGGCTCCCGCCCGGCGAGCAGCGCCCGCAGGGAGACCGTCGCGGTGACCGTCAGGAAGAGGGTCGCCGCCAAGGGGTAGACGGCGGAGAGCAGCATCTGGTCGAGGCTCTGCCGCAGCTCGACGCGGGGGGAGTGCGGCAAGCTGTTGGGTACCCACCACAGGGCGTATGAGCAGAACAGCAGTGCCCCTACCCCTGCCCCGCACCACCAGGCGGGGGAGCCTCGGCGCAGCGCCTCGGTGGCCACCAGGAGCACCATCGGGACGCACCAGACCCAGTGGTGTGACCAGGAGAACGGGCTGATCAGCAGGGCGGTGGCGGCGCAGGCGAGCGCGGCCCAGGCAGGTGCGTGCGGGAGGCCGCGCGGGCCCGCGAGGGCCGCGGCCACGGCGGTGGCGAGCCCGACGGTCGCGGCGAGGGCGGTGAGCACGAGGGCCGCGCTGTCGGGTTGCCCGGTGTGCAGCAGCCGGGCGAGGACCCCGGTCAGCGACTGGTTGGCGGTGCTTTCCGGGCTGCCGATCCGCTGGGTGGTGAAGAGGGTGTCGGTCCAGAACTGGTGGGAGTCCCGTGGCAGCAGCGCAGCGGAGATGACGGCGGTGGTCAGGAAGGCGGCGGTGGCGACGACGGCCTGCCGTAGCCGCGGGTTCCACAGGGCGTCGGCGTTCTTGGTGCGGCGCAGCCGCCGCCACCCCTGTACGACGCCGCACAGGGCGAGGAAGACCGCGAAGAGTGCGGGCGTGAGTTTGATGCCTGCCGCGATGCCGATGCCGACGCCGACCCATCGGTGCCGGGGCGACCGGGAGAGATCCCACAGGACCAGTACGGCGAGCAGCAGGTTGACCTGGCCGTAGCGCAGCGTCGTCCATACGGGTTCGCACCAGACGGCCAGGGAGGCCAGCGCCATGGTGGCGGCGGGGCGAGGGATGCTCAGCGGCCGGCCGGCCAGTCGCAGCGACAGGTGGATGAGCGCGGTCAGCAGAGTCAGATTGATCACTGTTGCCGCGGTGCGCATCTCGGCTACGTCGAGCAGGGTGAGCGGTGTGAACAGCAGCGCGGCGAACGGCGGGTAGGTCGCGGGAAGGTCCGCGTGAGTGGCGCGCAGGGAGTAGAGGTCCTCGCCGCTGCGTACCGTCCAGCCCTGGGCGCGGTACACCATGAGGTCGATCATGGAGACGTCCGTGGCGCGCTGGGCGATCCAGAAGCCGGTGAAGGACAGCAGGCACAGGAGTGCCGCCGTCGCCGTGGGCCGCCGCATCAGATACGACCCCGCCCGCACTGAGGCGCTCTGAGCGGCTGTCGACAGGTGCGTAGTACTCACGGGCGTCTCCCGGTGGGGGCGGGCGGCGGCGGACGCGCCGACCGTACAGGTGCCCCTGTCGGCCAGAAGTATTTGGCGGAGCGCGTCGGCGGACGTGTAGAGTGGGCATCGCCGCAGCGGGGACGCCGCAGGGCGACTGCCGATTCACTGACAGTGCCCCTGCCCACGTCTTGCGCGCGGACCAAGTCTTGGGGCTATAGCTCAGTTGGTAGAGCGCTTGCATGGCATGCAAGAGGTCAGGAGTTCGATTCTCCTTAGCTCCACAGTGTGAACTCCGCAGCGATTCCTGCTGTGGTTTTCATGGCCATTCGAGTGGGCCGCCCCCTGTGGGCGGCCCGTTTCTCTTTCATCGAGGGTGTCCCGCTACCTACGGGCGGTGCCCGCCCTTGCGGTACCCTGAGCGCATGCGTGCCGTACGCCTTCTGCTTAGCGAGCCGCGCTGATCAGTTCTGACCCCCGCTGGCGGGGTCGGATCGGCGCGGCGTCCCCTCCTGTGCGAGGGGATTTTTCATTTCCTGAGCAGAGACGACCGATGGAGCCCTGAGGACGATGAGCGAGACGACGACCGCCGCCGAGACCGCGGCACCCCATCGCTATACGGCGGCGCTGGCCGCCGACATCGAGACGCGCTGGCAGGACTTCTGGGAGAAGCAGGGCACGTACGAGGCGCCCAACCCGGGTGACGGCGATCTGGGCGGCGGCCCGGAGGCGGTGGCCAAGCCCAAGAAGTTCATCATGGACATGTTTCCCTACCCCTCGGGTTCGGGCCTCCACGTGGGGCACCCGCTGGGCTATATCGCCACCGATGTCGTCGCCCGCTTCCACCGGATGACCGGCCACAACGTCCTGCACACCCTGGGCTTCGACGCCTTCGGTCTGCCCGCCGAGCAGTACGCCGTGCAGACCGGCACCCACCCCAGGGTGTCGACCGAGGCCAACATGGTCGCCATGAAGGCCCAGCTGCGCCGGCTGGGACTGGGCCACGACCAGCGGCGTTCGTTCGCGACGATCGACCCGGACTACTACAGGTGGACCCAGTGGATCTTCCTGCAGATCTTCAACTCCTGGTACGACGCGGAGGCGCAGCGCGCCCGTCCGATCGCCGAGCTGGTCGAGGAGTTCGAGTCCGGTCGGCGCCACACACCCCAGGACCGCGCGCCGTGGCGCGAGCTGGACGCGGCCGAGCGCGCTGACCTGCTGGGCGAGTACCGGCTGGCCTACGCCTCGGAGGCGCCGGTGAACTGGTGCCCGGGCCTGGGCACGGTGCTGGCCAACGAGGAGGTCACCGCGGAGGGGCGCTCCGAGCGTGGCAACTTCCCGGTCTTCAAGGCCAAGCTGCGCCAGTGGAACATGCGGATCACCGCGTACGCCGAACGGCTGCTGGACGATCTGGACGGACTGGACTGGCCCGAAGCGATCAAGCTGCAGCAGCGGAACTGGATCGGCCGCAGCGAGGGCGCGCGGATCGACTTCCCGGTACACACCGCCGCTCCTGGAGCGGGTGCCGGCACCGGCGCCGGGGAGCGCGGTCCCGCCGACGAGTCGATCACCGTCTTCACCACCCGGCAGGACACGCTGTTCGGGGCGACCTACATGGTGCTGGCACCCGAGCACGAGCTGGTCGACCGCATCGTGCCGTCCGCCTGGCCCGAGGCCACCCACGAGGTCTGGACGGGCGGACACGGCACTCCGGCGGAGGCGGTGGCCGCGTACCGTGCGCAGGCCGCCGCCAAGTCGGACGTCGAACGGCAGGCCGAGGCCAAGGACAAGTCCGGGGTCTTCACGGGTGCGTACGCCACCAACCCGGTCAGCGGCGAGCCGGTGCCGGTCTTCGTCGCCGACTACGTGCTGATGGGCTACGGCACCGGCGCCATCATGGCCGTACCGGCGCACGACCACCGTGACTTCGACTTCGCACGGGCCTTCGAGCTGCCGATGCGCTGCGTCGTCGAGCCCTCCGACGGCCGCGGCACCGATCCTGCGGCCTGGGACGACGCGTTCGTCTCGTACGACGCGAGCATCGTGAACTCCGCCGGACCGCGGATCGCCCTGGACGGACTGGACGTCGAGCGGGCCAAGGAGAAGATCACCGCCTGGCTGGAGGCGCAGGGAGTCGGTGCCGGCACCGTCAACTACCGGCTGCGCGACTGGCTGTTCAGCCGCCAGCGCTACTGGGGCGAGCCCTTCCCGATCGTGTACGACGAGGAGGGCATCGCGCACGCGCTGCCGGAGGACATGCTGCCGCTGGAGCTGCCCGAGGTCGACGACTACTCGCCGCGCACCTTCGCCGCGGACGACGGGGACACCTCGCCCGAGACCCCGCTCTCCCGTAACGAGGAGTGGGTGAACGTCACCCTGGACCTGGGCCTGGGCGACGGGCCGAGAAAGTACCGCCGTGAGACCAACACGATGCCCAACTGGGCCGGCTCCTGCTGGTACGAACTGCGCTATCTGGACCCGCGCAACGACCGCGTGCTGGTCGACCCGACCGTCGAGCGGTACTGGATGGGCCCGCGCGAGGGCATGCCCAGCGGCGGTGTCGACCTGTACGTGGGCGGCTCCGAGCACGCCGTGCTGCATCTGCTGTACGCCCGCTTCTGGTCCAAGGTGCTCTTCGACCTGGGGCATGTCTCCTCGGTGGAGCCGTTCCACAAGCTGTTCAACCAGGGCATGATCCAGGCGTATGTCTACCGGGACAGCCGGGGCATCGCGGTCTCCGCGGCCGAGGTGGAGGAGCGCGACGGCGCGTACTACCACCAGGGCGAGAAGGTCTCCCGGCTGCTGGGCAAGATGGGCAAGTCCCTGAAGAACGCCGTCACACCGGACGAGATCTTCGCGGAGTACGGCGCGGACACCCTGCGGCTGTACGAGATGGCGATGGGCCCGCTGGACGTCTCGCGGCCCTGGGACCCGCGGGCCGTCGTGGGCCAGTACCGCCTGCTCCAGCGGCTGTGGCGGAACGTCGTGGACGAGGCGGACGGCGAACTGAGGATCACCGACGGGGAGCCGGACGAGGCGACGCTGCGCGCCCTGCACAAGACGATCGACGGCGTACGGCAGGACCTGGCGGGCCTGCGCTTCAACACGGCCATCGCCAAGGTGACCGAGCTGAACAACCACGTCACCAAGCAGCACCAGGTGCCGCGCTCGGTCGCCGAGGGGCTGGTGCTGCTGATCGCTCCGCTGGCGCCGCACGTCGCGGAGGAGCTGTGGCACAAGCTGGGCCATGAGACGTCCGTCGTGTACGAGGACTTCCCGGTCGCCGATCCGGCGTACGTCGTCGACGAGACCGTCACCTGCGTGGTCCAGGTGAAGGGGAAGGTCAGGGCGCGACTGGAGGTCGCCCCGTCCATCACGGAGGCCGAACTGGAGGCCACCGCGCTGTCGGCCCCGTCCGTTGTCGCCGCCCTGGGCGGGGCGGAGATCCGGAAGGTCATCGTGCGGGCGCCGAAGCTGGTGAACATCGTCCCGGCCTGACCCCTACGGGGCGGTGCGAGGGGACGGTCCGGGTCGTACGGAACCCCGGACCGGCCCCGCCCGTTTACGCTGGAGCCAGTAACCGGGGCCGGAAGAGCAGCAACCAAGGCCGCCATTGTCGGACGAAGGAGTACGGGGTGGAATTCGTCATCGGCGTACTGGCTCTGCTCGTGGTGGTCTGCGTGACCCTCGGCGTGGTGGCCGCGGTCAAGACTGTGCGGGCGGTGAAGCGCGGCGTGGAGCGTACCGGCGCGCAGGTGCGGCGCACGGTCGAGGAGACGACCCTCAAGGCCAGGACCGCGCAGCCCGGTGCGGTCGGCGAGGTCGCCAGGGTCCGGATGGAGCTGCGCTCCTCCATAGACAGCACCCGCCGCGCACTGGAGGCCGGTGCCGACGGCGACCCCTCGCTCCGCGAAGCACTCGGCCTGCTCGACCGGCTGCACGACCACGCACGACAGCTCGACGGCGAGCTGCGGCTCCTGATGGAGCGGGAGCCCGACCGCGTCCGGATCGCCGAGCGGCTTCCCGAGGTGCGGAAGCGTGTCAGCACCATCCGGGAGTCGGCCGATTCCCTGCGCTTCGCGGCGCAGGACCGCGCTCATCAGTTCGACGCGGAGGGCCTCACGTCGCTGCGGGAGCAGATCGAGATCGAATCGGGGGCGCTGCGGGGCTGGCAGGAGCCGTCGGGAGGCGTTCCCCTCGGCGCAGCCCCGGAGCGGGGGCGAGCTGCCCCGATAGAGCCGCCGGGGGAGCGCGACCAGGTGAGCCTGGCGAAGCCGGAGGCGTCCGAGGCGCCCGGAGAGCTCGCAGCCCCCGTGAAACCTGAAGCCCCGGAGTCCTGACCGGCTGAGTCCTGACCAGCTGAGTCGTCCGGACAGCAGACGTCCGGGCCTGTGCCACAGGCCGGGGACGGCGGGAGATAACCTCCAGTTCATGTCCCGCCATGTCGCGACCCTCACGGATTCCACGGCCTATCTGCCTCAGGCGGCACTGGAGGCCCACCGGATCGGCACCGTGCCGCTGACGGTGGTGCTCGGTGACGAGGCGCTGGAAGAGGGCACGGAGATCTCCGCCCGCTCGCTGGCCGAAGCGCTGCGGAAGCGGCGGTCCGTGACCACCTCGCGCCCGAGCCCCGAGACCTTCGCGGCGGCCTACCGCGCGGCGGCGGAGGCGGGAGCCGAAGCCATCGTCTCCCTGCACCTGTCGGCGGAGATCTCCGGGACGTACGACGCGGCGCTGCTCGCCGCCCGTGACGCGCCGGTGCCGGTCCATGTCGTGGACACCGGGATGGTCGCGATGGCACTCGGCTTCTGCGCCCTCGCCGCGGCGGACGTCGCCGGCGCGGGCGGCACGGCGGAGGAGGCGGTCGCCGCCGCCGTGAAGCGGGCCGAGGGGACGTCCGCGTACTTCTGCGTCGACAACCTCGACTACCTGCGCCGGGGTGGGCGCATCGGCGCGGCCCAGGCCCTGTTCGGCTCCGCGCTGGCCGTCAAACCGCTGCTGGAACTGGCCGGAGGGCGGATCGCCCCACTGGAGAAGGTGCGTACATCCTCCCGGGCCATCGCCCGTCTGGAGGAGATCGTCGTGGAGCGGGCGGGGGAGGCTCCGGTGGACATCGCGGTGCATCATCTCGCCGCGCCGGAGCGGGCGGACCAGCTCGCGGAGCGGCTGCGCGGCCGGGTGAGCGGTCTCGCCGCTCTCCATGTCAGCGAGGTGGGTGCGGTCATCGGCGCCCATACCGGCCCGGGGCTGCTGGGAGCGGTCGTCTCACTCCACTGAACGAGTGAGGGAGTTATGCACAACCGGTGAGTTGTCCCCAGAAAACGAGCAAGATCATCTGACTCGGCGAGTCCTGTCTACCGTCAGTCGGCATGACCACGCGAACACGACCTGACACCCTCCGCCCCGGTCACCGCGCTCCCGGGCATCGTGCCCCCGGGCGCGGTGGGCGCCGCCTTCACCGCCGCGCGCGTGCCGCTCCCACCGCGCCAGTTCCCGTGCCCGGCCCTGGCTCCCAGCGCGCGGCGGCGCTGTTCCCGCCGGAGCGGTCCCCGGCCGGCTGCGGCGGCAGGGGTGATTGCGGGGGCTGCGGCGAGTGCCCTCCCGCCGCCCCGGTCCAGTGCGTGGATGACTCCCCTCCACCGGCATACGGCGGTCCGGTGGACGCCTCCTGGCTCGTCGTGGTGCCTCCCGGCACGAGGGTGGGGCCACCGGCGCGGGAGCCGGGTGCGGCGGTGACCGGTCCGCGCCCGTCCCTGAGCGGTCCGGGAAGGGGCCGACGCGTGGTGCCGCGCCGTCGCCCGGGGCCGGGACCGGCCCGTCCAGGCGCGGCACCGGAGTCGGCGCTCCCTGAGGTGTCGGAGGCGCGCGTCCTTCCGCGCGCCGCGGCGGTCTCGGCGGCCCGTGCGGCGGTGCGGGAAAGCCGCCGGGAGCGGTCGGGGGCCCAGCCCGGAGCGTCAGGTCAGTCCGGGGCGCCCAGCTGTGCGCGCCCGGCTGATCCCACTGACCCCGGCACGTTCTCCGGGCAGTTCAGCGGCCCGGATCGGCGCCTGATGTCCGTATCGCCGCGTCCGCCGCGCGGCTCGGGGCCACGCGGCCCCGGCACAGGTGCCCCCGCCGCTGTCCGGCCGAGCCGCGACGGTCACGACGACGGCCCGGCCGACGGCGACGCCGCTGCGGACACCGCCGTGACCACCGCAGTGACCACCGCCGCGGACGCCGATCCCGCGGGCCGCAGGCCCCGGCGCGGGCGGTGGAGTCTCGCAGTCCGGGAGCGGCTTCCGCTCTGGCTGCAGCTCAGGTGCGGGGTGGAGCCGAGGACTCTCGCGGCGCTCGCGGTCGTGCTGCTGCTCGCGGTCGGCTTCGCCGTCCACCACTTCTGGAGCGGTCGCCCCCAGACCGTCCGTGCGCCACAGGCAGCCGCACCTGGCCATCCACCGGGCACGTCGGCCGGGCCGACTGGTGCGTCCGCCGCCCCCGGCGGCATGGCGAGCCCGGGCGGCCCAGCCGCGCGGCCGGGCGGGCGGGTCATCGTGGATGTCGCGGGCAAGGTCCGCCGCCCGGGAATTCGTACGCTGCCACCGGGTTCACGGGTTGCGGACGCGCTCAAGGCCTCCGGCGGGCTGCGGCCCGGCACGGACGCCGAGGGTCTCAACCGGGCGCGGCTCCTGGTCGACGGTGAGCAGATCGTGGCGGGCGCGAGCCCGGCACCCGCCCCCGGGGGCGGGCCGCCAGGGGCGGAGCCCGGAGCCACCGGGGCACCCCCCACGGGCACCAGGATCAGTCTCGGCTCCGCCACCGCCGAGCAACTGGAGACCCTGCCCGGCATCGGGCCCGTACTTGCGCAGCACATCATCGACTACCGCGACGAGCGCGGCGGGTTCCGCTCCGTCGACGAGCTTCGTGAGGTCAACGGCATCGGCGAGGCACGGTTCGCCGATCTCGAACCACAGGTCGGCCTGTGAGCGGCGGGCCGGTGACCGGGCCCGGCGCCAGGCGCCGTTCGGCTGTCCATCTCGCCGCAGGCAGCGGACTGGGCGCCGCCGAGCCACGGCAGGAGGGGCCCGCCGACCTGCGGCTGGTTCCGCCCGCTCTCGCGGCCTGGGCGGCGGCGGCCATGGCGCTCGGCGCTCCGGGCCGGGAGGCCGCGGCAGGCGTCGCGGGATGCGGCGCGCTCACAGCGCTGCTCCTCCTGCTCTCCGTCCGTCGGAGGCGGGCCGACGCGACGGCTTCGGCAGCCCGCTCCGCGCCCGTTGCGCCGGGAGGGGCTGCGCCCGGTCCCTCCCGGCGCACGCGGCGGACGCTCACCGCCGCCGCGATGACGCTGCTCTGCGCCGGGGCCTCAGCCGCGTCCGCCGCACTGCACGCGGCGGACCTGCACCGGGGGCCGGTCCCCGCGCTGGCCGCCGCGCACGCGCACGGCACCGTCGAGGTGACCGTCACCGGCGATCCTCGCCTCTCCCGCCCCCGGGTCCGCGGCCCGCGGCGGTCACCGGGTGTCGTCCTCGTCCCGGCCGAGCTCGGCCGAGTCGCGGCCGACGGCGTGGACACCGGTGGGCTGCGTACTCCCGTCCTGCTGATGGTCCGCCCGGAGGACGGGGAAGCCGCGGCCGCCCGGCCGGAAAACCGGAGGGGTGAGTCCTCCACCGGCGATCGCGACGGTTCCCCGAGCAGCGGTAGCCGCGGCCCGCCGTCCGCGCGAGCGGCCTGGCTCCGGCTGCTGCCGTCCACCCGGCTGCGCGCCGAAGTGCGGTTCGTCCCGCCCCGAGGTTCGGGGCGGGGCGGCCAGGACCTGGTCGCCGTGCTGCGCCTCAAAGGCACGGAGCCACCGCGTGTCGTCCGGCCGCCCAGCGCCGCGCAACGCGCGGCGGGACACCTGCGGCGCGGGCTCCGGGAGGCCACCGACGGGCTGTCCGGGGATCGTCGGGCGCTGCTGCCCGGCCTGGTCGTCGGAGACACGGCACGCATTCCGGAGGATCTCGAACAAGCCTTCCGCACCACGGACATGCTCCACTTGCTGGCCGTCAGCGGGGGAAACCTCACTGTCCTGCTGGTGCTGCTCATCGGCCCGCCGGGCGTCGCCTCCCGGGCCGAACGGCGCGGGCTCGCCCCGCGACTGGGGCTCCCGCTGCGGACGACGGCCGTTCTCGCCGCGCTGCTCACCCTCGGATTCGTGGTGGTCTGCCGCCCTGAGCCCAGCGTCCTGCGGGCCGCCGCCTGCGGCCTGATCACGATTCTCGCGATCGGCACGGGGCGCCGCCGCTCGCTCATTCCGGCCCTGGCCGCAGCCGTGCTGCTGCTCGTCCTCTGGCTTCCGTGGCTCGCCCGCGACTTCGGATTCCTGCTCTCGGTACTCGCCACCGCTTCTCTCCTGACGGTCGCACCACGGTGGAGCGCGGCTCTGCGGCGCCGGGGTGTCCCGGGCCGCCCGGCCGAGGCGCTGGCCGCCGCGACCGCCGCCCAGGCGGCGTGCGCGCCGGTGGTCGCCGTGCTGGCAGCCCATGTCAGCCTCGTCGCCATTCCCTGCAACCTGCTGGCGGAGTTCGCGGTGGCCCCTGCCACCGTGCTGGGGTTCGCCACGCTCGCCACCGCACCCGTCGCCATGCCGCTCGCCGAGTTGCTCGCCTGGCTGGCCGGGTGGCCCACGGCGGCCATCGCCGCCATCGCCCGTACCGGGGCGGATTTTCCGGGCGCCGCCATCGGCTGGCCGGACACGCTGGCCGGCGCCCTGCTCCTCGCCGTGCTGGCCGTGACCCTCACGGTGCTCGCGCCACGGCTGCCGCGCCATCCCTGGCTCTGCGCCGCCTGCGCGCTGCTCCTGCTGCTCGCCCTGATCCGCCCGGCGCCGTTCACCCGCACCCTCACCGGCTGGCCACCGGCGGGGTGGCGGCTGGTGGTCTGCGACGTGGGCCAGGGGGACGCCCTCGCCTTGGCGGCGGGCGACGGCAGAGCCGTACTCGTCGACACCGGGCCCGACCCGGACGCCGTCGACAACTGCCTCCGTACGCTGGGCATCACCACGATTCCGCTGCTCCTGCTCACCCACTTCCACGCCGACCATGTCGCCGGTCTTCCCGGTGCGCTGCGAGGCCGGGCGGTGGGCGCGGTGCAGACGACCCGTCTGGAGGAGCCACGGGATCAGGCGCAGTTCGTGCGCCGAGTCGCCCGGCGGGAGGGTGTTCCGCTGATCCGGGCCGGGCCCGGCGAGCGGCGTGACACCGGTGACGTGTCCTGGCAGGTGCTGTGGCCGGACGGCGGCGGCCTACCCGCCGGGTCCGGCGAGGCCAACAACGCCAGCGTCACCCTGCTCGTACGGACGGGCGGGTTGACCGTCTTCCTTCCCGGGGACCTCGAACCGCCCGCCCAGCGCGGGCTGCTGGCCGCGCACCCGGAGCTGACCTCCGTGGACGTGCTCAAGGTCGCCCACCACGGATCGTCGTATCAGGACTCCGGCCTGCTGAACCGCCTCAGTCCTCGCATCGCACTCATCAGCTGCGGTGCGGACAACCCGTACGGCCACCCCGCACCACGTACGGTCGACGCGCTCCGCGGACGGGGCGCGGTGGTGCTGCGGACCGACGTCTCCGGTGCCCTGTCCGTCACTTCGTCGGGGGCGGGGGTGACGGAGCGCTCCGCCGGCGCTGAGCCGTCACCGCGTCCCACGCCGTCATCGCCTGGTCCGCGACCCGTTCCAGGTCCGCCCGGGACGCGCCGTCCCGTGCCTGCACGGACATCCCCTGGAGGACAGCGGTGTAGAAGTGGGCGACCGCCGAAGCGTCGGTCCCGGCGGGGAGTTCGCCGTCCCGTACGCCCTGGTCCAGCCGCCGGGTCAGGTCCTCGATTCCGCTTCTGCGCCACTCCGCGAGGTACTCCTGGGCGGCGGCGTTGGGTTCGGAGCAGTTCGTCGCGGCCAGGACGATCATGCAGCCGCTCGGTCTGCCCGCCGTGGTGTAGGCCCGCGCGTTCTCGCGGAGCACCGTGGCGACGGCGGCGTGAGCGGTGGGTTCCTCCGTGAGCGCGCGGTTGACCGATGCGCCCTCGGTCGCGTCGTAGAGCGCCACCGCCTCGCGGAACAGCTGCTCCTTGGAGCCGAAGGCGGCGTAGAGGCTGGGCGAGTTGATGCCCATGGCCGAGGTGAGGGCGGTCATGGAGGTCGATTCGTAGCCATGCTCCCAGAACGTCTCCATCGCCCGTGCCAGGGCTGCGCCGCGGTCGAAGCTCCTAGGACGTCCGCGTGCTGCCGGTGTCATGTCTCCGTGCCTCCTCACTTTCTGTGCCGCCCGTTAAATATATCTCTTGACGTGGCGTTCCGGCACGTGCCAGTCTTTCTGTGCTGGTTGACACAGAAATAATCGACGCAGAAGTGAGGCACACGGGACATGGACGCACTGCTGGGCAAGACGGCGCTGGTGACCGGCGGCAGCCGGGGGATCGGAGCCGCCATCGTCCGACGGCTGGCGCGCGAGGGCGCGGACGTGGCCTTCACGTACGTCAGCGACACCGGCAAGGCGCGGGCGCAGCAGGTGCTGGCCGATGTCGGGGACGTCGGCCGCCGCGCGCTGCCGATCGCCGCCGACGCGGCCGACCCCGCCGCGGTCGCGGGGGCGGTACGGCAGGTGGCCGCCGAATTCGGGCGACTGGACATCCTGGTCAACAACGCGGGCGTCTTCCCGGCGGGCCCGGTCGAGGAGGTCACTCGGGAGGAGCTGGACCGCACGCTGGCCATCCACGTCCGCGCCGCGTTCCTGGCAGCCCAGGCCGCGCTGCCGCATCTGCCCGAAGGCGGTCGCGTCATCAGCATCGGCAGTAACCTCGCCCACCACGTGCCCGTCCCCGGCATCGCGCTCTACGCCATGAGCAAGTCGGCGCTCAGCGGCCTCACCAGAGGCCTGGCCCGCGAGCTCGGACCGCGGGGCATCACCGCAAACGTCGTCCACCCGGGTTCCACCGACACGGACATGAACCCGGCCGACGCCCCGCACGCCGACGCCGAACGCGGAATCACCGCGCTCGGACGCTATTTGAGCCCCGACGACGTCGCCGCCACCGTCGCCCATCTCGCCGGACCCGGCGGCCGTAACATCACCGGCGCCGAGATCACGGTGGACGCGGGCACGAACGCGTGAAGACGTCCGGAGCGGCTTGGACGCTGTTGGTGATCGCGGCCCTGCTCGAACTCGTATGGGCACTCGCCCTGAAGCAGTCCGAGGGCTTCACGCGCCTCTGGCCCAGCGTGCTCGGCGTGACCGTCGCGCTGACCAGCTTCGTCCTGCTGTCCTTCGCGATCACGAGCCTGCCCGTGGGCACGGCGTACGCGGTCTGGGTCGGGATCGGGGCCGCGGGCGTGTACGTGGCCGGAGTCGCCGCGTTCGGAGAGGAGCTGACCTGGGCCCGGGCGGGCTGTGTCTTGCTCATCCTCGGCGGTGTGGCGGGGCTGAAGCTGACGGAGGACTGAGTCAGCACAGCTGGGCGCTCTGCAGCCCCGCACAGGAGAGGTGGCCGTGGGTGCGGAGGATGTTCTGGGCGGCGCCGTCCGCCAGGTAGCCGAGAAACTCGGAGGCCAGGGAGTCGGCGGGCGGACTCCCGTACGTGTAGGCGTACTCGGCGGCACGGAACGGGTACGTGCCGTCCCTGACTGTCTCCGAGTCCGCCGCCTGCCCGTCCAGCCGCAGCAGGGTCACGCCGTCCGACTGGGCGGCCGCCTGCCGCTCGCCGTAGCCGATCGCGCCCTCCGTCTGTCCCACCGTGGAGAGGACGACAGGGGTGCTGCTCCGTTCGCAGCGCAGCACCTTCGCGGCGGGGTCGTCCTGCCGTACGCAGTCCTGCGACGAGACGCCCGACTCGAAGCTCTTGAGTACGTTCTCCTGGAAGATGCTCCGGGTGCCCGAGCCGGAGCTGCGGCTCACCAGCCTGACGGGCACGTCGCGGCCGCCCAGTTCGCGCCAGTTGCGGATCTCGCCGCTGTAGAGCTTCCGCAGGTTCTTGAGGGAGATCTCCCGCACGCCGACGCCTTCGTTGACCACCATGGCGAACACGGCGACGCCGACGGGGTTCTCCTTGAGCTGCGGATAGCCGTTCGCGCGCCCGTCCGAGACCGCGACCATCGGCGGGGCTCCCCCGTTCGCCCGCTGCGCCTTCCTGCCCTCCGCGTCGAGCAGTTGGAGCCCTTCCTTGCTTCCCTGGGCGGCCACATCGACGGTCGCGTCGGGGCAGTCGGACTCGTACGCGGCGCCGATCTCCTCCATGGCGGGCTGGAGAGCCGTGGAGCCGGTGATGGTCAGCCGGCCCTCGGCGCAGCCGATCGGGGCCTGGTTCTGGTTCCACCACAGCAGGCTCTGCTGGGCGCCGACGAGGAGGACGAGGAAGACGACGACGCCGAGCAGCAGGTTGCTGGGGCGCCGCTGCTGACGGTTCCGTTTGATGCTGCCCTCGTTGATGATCCCGCCGAGGGTGACCTTGCCCCCGACGCCGGAGCCGTTCAGCAGGACGAGCAGCTTGAAGTGATGGCCCTTGTTCAGCGGCACCTTGGGGATGTAGATCTTGTTGCCCTCGTGCCGGAGGCCGAGGTCGGCGGTGAGGCTGTCGACGAGGTCGTCGGGGTTCGGCTCGGTGACCGCGACGCCGATCACGGTCCGGCCGGCGAAGGTGACGGTGAGCCCGTCCGTCTCGTAGCTGTTCTGGCCGATGCCTTTGAGGCCGTCGTTCTCGATCCGGAGCAGTACGAGGGAGGCCTCGGACATCTCCGGGGCTTCCCCGAACAGCCCGATCCGCACGTCCGTCTGGCCGTTCTGGGTGTCGCCGCCGATGGCGGTGTCCATCTGCACGCGATAGCCGAGCCGTTTGAGTCCGGGGATCAGCCGCTCGTACGCGAGCACGGCGACGGTTACCACGACGCCCGCGGTCCCCAGTATGTTCTCCGCGTTCAGCCACTCCACGGGTGAACCGTACGAACGTTCTGTGCACGCCGGGGCCCGGGAGTCGAGCTGTCATGAGAGGTTCACCACGCGTACACCCCGCTCCGGCGGGGCGGCGGTCAGACCAACCAGTCGCCGTCCACCATGAGATGACGTCCCGGCAGCTCGTGCCTGCCCTGGAAGGCCTGCACGCCGGTGAGCGTGACCTTGAAGTAGACGTAGCGGCCCCGCCGCGCCTCGCGCGGATCCCAGCCGCCTCGCGCGGCGAACGCGTCCGCGGTCTCCGTGGCGATCTCCTCCTGGCCCACGGTCTCCACGGTGCCGTCGATCATCGCGACGTACTCGGTGGACTGCAGCGCGAGCCGCGTCACGCCGTTCTCCCGCAGGTTGACCCCCGTCGGGTTCTCGTAGCGGGTGGACAGCCAGATCCACGTGCCGTCCCAGTGGAGCGACAACGGCACCAGGCAGGGCGCCCCTTCGCGGTCGGCCGACGCCACCCAGACATCGTGCTCGGTCCGCAGTCGGTCCAGCAGGTCGCGCTTGCGTTCGGCCCCGGTGCGGGGCTCGAGTGTGGTGTCCGCCATGGTCGGCAACGTAACAGCGGCGCGCGGCAGCCGTACATCAGCCTCAGGGCGTACGCCCCGGGGCTGAGCACAGCCGGGACCGCCGCCGGTGCGCCGCCGCCCTGCTGCCCGCGACTCGCGCCGACCCCCGCTGCCCGCTACTCGCGCCAGCCCTCGTACTCCGCCGCCAGCTCCGCCAGCCCCTCCGCCGCGTAACGCCCCTCGCTGTCCTCGACCACCACCAGCCACTGCGCGTCCTCGGCGTCGTCCTCCCCGGCGAGCGCTTCGCGCACCAGCTGCGGCTCTTCTCGGACGCCGAACCGCTCGCGCAGCTCCTCGGCCACCTCCGTCGCCGCGTCGCGGTCGGGGAGCACCAGAATGTGTCGCACGTCGGTCACCCCTCCATTGTCCGTGGCCGTGGCACGCCGCTGTCAGTGGGGCATGGGATGCTGTGAAGCGATGGCCGGAACTCGTAGAACACCCGCGGCAGACGACCCCCTCGCGCCCGTCACGGTCGCGGTGGGGCAGGAGGACCTGCTCCTGGACAGGGCTGTGCGCCAGGTGGTCGCCGCCGCCCGTGCCAGCGATCCGGACACGGACGTCCGCGAGCTCGCCGCCTCCGACCTCCAGCCCGGCACCCTCGCCGAGCTGACCAGCCCTTCGCTCTTCGCCGAGCGCAAGGTCGTCGTGGTGCTCGCCGCGCACGACCTGGGCGCGGACAGCGTGAAGGACGTCAAGGCGTATCTCACGTCCCCCGCCGAGGAGATCACCCTCGTGCTGCAGCACGCGGGCGGGGCGAAGGGCAAGAGTCTGCTGGACGCCGCCCGCAAGTCGGGTGCCCGCGAGATCGCCTGCGCCAAGATGACCAAACCCGCCGACAGACTGGCGTTCGTCCGGGGCGAGTTCCGTGCGGCGGGCCGGTCCGCGACCCCGGAGGCATGCCAGGCCCTCGTCGACGCCCTGGGCAGCGACCTGCGCGAGCTGGCCTCCGCCTGCGCCCAGCTCACCGCGGACATCGAGGGCACCATCGACGACGCCGTCGTCGCCCGCTACTACACGGGCCGCGCCGAGGCGTCCAGCTTCACCGTCGCCGATCGTGCCGTGGAGGGCCGGGCGGCGGAAGCCCTTGAGGCCCTGCGATGGTCGCTGGCGACGGGCGTCGCCCCGGTCCTGCTCACCAGCGCACTCGCCCAGGGGGTCCGTTCGATCGGCAAGCTCGCCTCCGCTCCGCGCGGCATGCGGCCCGGTGATCTCGCGCGGGAGCTGGGCATGCCGCCCTGGAAGATCGACCGGGTGCGGCAGCAGATGCACGGCTGGTCGGCGGACGGCGTGGCCTCGGCGCTGCAAGCCGTGGCCCTGGCCGACGCGGGAGTCAAGGGCGGCGGGGACGACCCGGAGTACGCCTTGGAGCAGGCCGTCCTCGCGGTCGCACGGGCGGCGCGGTCGCGCTGAGGCGCGAGACGCCCAGGCGTGCAGCGCGCACCGCCGGGCCGATCGGCCCCTTCAGATGTCCTCCTGGCCGTCCGGTGCGGGGTCGCGTGCGGGCGGGTTGTCATCGTCCGGTTTCCTGAGCTGCTCCAGTGCGTCCCGGGTGTCCGACCGGAGCATGTCCGCGACCTCTGTCTCGGACAGCTGGGAAGCGTCGTCGTCAGCCCCGGCGCCGAAGGAACTCCAGGACATGTCGTAGGTCATCCAGCCGTCGCGGACGGCGAGGGTCATCCCCTCCAGCGTGTCGTCGTCCTCCCGGGTCTCGGTCACGAGGAAGGCCTCCTCGCCGATGTCCTCAACGGGCTTGACGACGTACGAGCTGTCGTAGGCATCCCGTTGCGCGTACCCCTTCCAGCGGGGGGCGAATTCGCCTGAGGGGTCCGCGCCCTTGTGCCATTCCACAGTGACCGACACCACCGTGGTCGCATACGAGTCGGAACTCTCGTCCGGGTCCTCCAGGCTCTGGCTGCAGAAGCTCAAATCCAGTCGATCCTGCTCGGACGCGTACCGGTAGGGGTCGTCGGAGGGGTCTCGCTTGTCGTAGTGCTCCAGGAACGAGCCCAGCGCCGCCGCTTTGCAGACGTCCTCGTGGAAGTGGTAACCGGCCAGGTCTGGTTCCGGCGCTGCGTCGTCGCCCAGGACGCCGGTTGTGAAGAGCGTGCCCAGCCACACGGCGGAGGCCACGAGGGCGCCGCCGAGCCCCCACTGCCAGCCCGCTCTGCCACGGCCAGGTGGTCCGGGCGGTACGGGCGGCCCGGGCAGGGGCTGTCCGTATGCGCCCATGACCGGAGGCGCTGTCTGGGCGTAGGGGTTCTGCTGCGCCGGTCCTCCCGCCCCTCCTGGGGGCCCCGGAGGTTGCTGGTACGGGTGCGGCTGCTGGTACGGATTCGGCGGCTGTTGCGGGTGCGGCTGCTGATAGGGATCTGGCTGTGCCCCCGGTATTGACATGACCAGCACTCTATCGAGCAGCTCGCGCCTCTGTCCGGCGTCTTCCCTCTCCTACGCGGCTTGCCCGGAGCTCCTGCTGAGCATCGAGTGGCCGTTGGAGGCCTGCGAAGAATTACTTGCGTTGACCGTTAACCAGCGTACAGAATATACGGCGTATGCAACTAACTGAGAGTGGGTGAGATTGTCCATGCGTGTTTTCGTCACCGGAGCGAGCGGGTACATCGGCGGTTCGGTCGCCGCGCGTCTGAACGAGTCGGGCCACGAGGTGACCGGGCTGGCACGGACGGAGCAGCGGGCGGACGCCCTCCTCGCGCGGGGCATCACCCCCGTCCTCGGAACCCTGGAGGACGGAGATGTCCTCGCCCAGGCCGCGCGGCGGGCCGATGCGGTGATCAACGCCGCCAGCAGCGATCACTTGGGTGCCGTGGAGGCGCTGACCGGCGCACTGGCAGGCAGCGGGAAGGCCCTGCTGCACACCAGCGGGTCCAGCATCGTGAGTGACGACGCCCGGGGTGAGGCGTCAGAACTGGTCTTCACCGAAGCCGACGTAGCCCCCGCCGGTCCCTGGCGACCCGATCCGGAGAAGGCGCCGCGCGTGGCCATCGACCGGCTCGTCCTGGCCGGGGCGGAGCGCGGCATCCGTTCGGCGGTGCTGTGCAACAGCCTGATCTACGGCCACGGCCGGGGGATCGCGCGCGACAGCGTCCAGCTTCCCCGGCTGACCGACCAGGCCCGGAGCAGTGGAGTGGCCCGGCACGTCGGCCCGGGGCGCAACATCTGGTCGACCGTCCACATCGACGATGTCACCGAGCTCTACCTCAGAGCGCTCGACGCGGCGCCGTCCGGGGCGTTCTACTTCGCCGAGAACGGTGAGGCGTCCTTCGCCGAGATGGTCCAGTCCGTTGCCGACACTCTCGGGCTCGGCGCCGCTCAGGCCTGGGACATCGACTCGGCGATCCGGGAGTGGGGTTTCGAGCCGGCCGTGTACGCCCTCGGCTCCAACAGCCGGGTGCGCGGCTCGGCGGCACGAGACCAGCTGGGATGGAAGCCCCGGCACGCGTCCGTCACCGACTGGATACGCAGCAGCCTGACCGTGGCCTGACGTACTCCGGCCGTGCTCTGGTCGCGCCGTGCGCGCACGCCGAAGGCCCCGCTGCCGCCCGGGGAAAGGGCTGCAGCGGGGCCTTCGGTGAGTGAAGTGTGTGGCGCCGCACCCGCGTGGCGAACGCAGGCCGCGTGCGGCGCGGTTGGTGCAGTTGCCGGCGTGGAGCGGGAGAGAGGGCCCGCTGGGCCCGCGCCGACGTCAGGTCGCCCGGCCCTCCGTGGTGGCACGGCCGGACGGCGAGGCGGAGGTCAGCCCTTGAGGGAGGCGATCTGCTGGGCCATCGCCGACTTCTTGTTGGCGGCGTTGTTCTTGTGCAGGACGCCCTTGCTGGCCGCCTTGTCGAGCTTCTTCGCCGCGGCCTGCTGGGCCTCGGTGGCCTTGGCCAGGTCGCCCGCGGCGACTGCCTCACGGGTCCGGCGGACCGCGGTCTTCAGTTCGGACTTGACCGCCTTGTTGCGCTGACGCGCCTTCTCGTTGGTCTTGATCCGCTTGATCTGGGACTTGATGTTCGCCACGAAACAGCCTTTACGGGTTCGAATACAAGGGTTCGGTGCCGTCGTTCCGTACCGTCGAATGGACGGGTAGGCGCACGAGGCACAGTAGGTCAGGCTATCAGCAGGCCGCTCGGCCTCCCAATCAGGTCGGGATCCCGTTGACGCCGCCCGCTCATGGGACGATGGGAACGACATAGCGACCCGAGCCCCCACCGACAGACCCGACAGGACCCCGCGTGCCCGCGACCCCTTCGAACGTGCCGGCGCCGAGCCGTACCGACCCGGCGCTGATCCGCAACTTCTGCATCATCGCGCACATCGACCACGGCAAGTCGACGCTCGCCGACCGGATGCTCCAGCTGACCGGAGTCGTCGAGCAGCGCCAGATGCGTGCCCAGTATCTCGACCGGATGGACATCGAGCGCGAGCGGGGCATCACGATCAAGTCCCAGGCCGTGCGGATGCCGTGGGCGCCCACGGAGAGTGACGGCGCGCTCGTTCCGCACATTCTCAACATGATCGACACCCCGGGCCATGTCGACTTCACCTATGAGGTCTCCCGCTCGCTCGCGGCGTGCGAGGGCTGCGTTTTGCTGGTCGACGCGGCGCAGGGCATCGAGGCGCAGACGCTCGCCAACCTCTATCTGGCGATGGAGAACGAGCTCACCATCATCCCGGTGCTCAACAAGATCGACCTGCCCGCCGCGCAGCCCGACAAGTTCGCGGGTGAGCTGGCACATCTCATCGGCTGTGAGCCCGAGGATGTGCTCCGGGTCTCCGCGAAGACCGGTGAGGGCGTCGACGCGCTGCTGGACCACGTCGTGCGGAAGGTGCCCGCCCCGGTCGGGGTCGCCGACGCACCCGCCCGCGCGATGATCTTCGACTCGGTCTACGACGCCTACCGGGGCGTCGTCACCTACGTGAAGGTCGTCGACGGCCAGCTCAGCAAGCGTGAGCGGATCCGGATGATGTCCACCAACGCCACCCACGAGCTGCTGGAGATCGGCGCCAGCTCGCCGGAGATGACCCCGTCCGAGGGGCTCGGGGTGGGCGAGGTCGGCTACCTGATCACGGGTGTGAAGGACGTACGGCAGTCCAAGGTCGGCGACACCATCACCCAGCTCCACAAGGGTGCGACGGAGGCTCTCGGCGGCTACAAGGAACCGAAGCCGATGGTGTTCTCGGGCCTCTATCCGCTGGACGGCTCGGATTACCCCGAGCTGCGCGACGCCCTGGACAAGCTCCAGCTCAACGACGCCGCCCTGGTATACGAGCCGGAGACCTCCGCCGCGCTCGGCTTCGGCTTCCGGGTGGGCTTCCTCGGGCTGCTGCACCTCGAAGTGGTCCGGGAGCGGCTGGAGCGCGAGTTCGGCCTCGATCTGATCGCCACCGCACCGAACGTCATCTACCAGGTGGCCATGGAGGACGGCACCGAGCACACCGTGACCAACCCGAGCGAGTTCCCGACCGGCAAGGTTGCGAGCGTCCGGGAGCCGATGGTCCGGTCCACGCTGATCGCGCCGAGCGAGTTCATCGGTGCGATCATGGAGCTGTGCCAGGCTCGCCGGGGCAACCTCCAGGGGATGGACTACCTCTCGGAGGAGCGCGTGGAGCTGCGCTACCAGCTCCCGCTCGCGGAGATCATCTTCGACTTCTTCGACGCGCTGAAGTCGAAGACCCGCGGCTATGCCTCGCTCGACTACGAGCCCAGCGGCGAGCAGGTCGGCGATCTGGTCAAGGTCGACATCCTGCTCCAGGGCGACCGGGTGGACGCCTTCTCCGCGATCGTCCACAAGGACAAGGCGTACGCCTACGGCGTGCGGATGGCCTCGAAGCTGCACGAGCTGATCCCGCGCCAGCAGTTCGAGGTGCCGATCCAGGCCGCCGTCGGTGCCCGGGTGATCGCTCGCGAGACGGTCCGTGCGATCCGCAAGGACGTCCTGGCCAAGTGCTACGGCGGTGACATCTCGCGGAAGCGGAAGCTGCTGGAGAAGCAGAAGGAGGGAAAGAAGCGGATGAAGGTCGTGGGCCGGGTCGAGGTGCCGCAGGAGGCGTTCATCGCCGCGCTCTCCAGTGACGGTGGCGGTGGCGGCGAGACGAAGGCGAAGAAATAGGCGTCCGGGAGCCGCTCCGGGCGCCCGCGCGTGCGGAGACTCGCCGTGCGTGTGTGCCTCCGTCTCCTTCCGCTCTACACCGGGTAATCAGTGGTAACCCCCTTACGCGTGGCGACCTCGGCACTTACTCTGAGCCTGCTCAGTAGTTACTGGTGAGTCACAATCAAGCGCATGACGCGGGCCCGGAGGATGTCGTGAGCGACACGCAGTCCCTTATCGAAGACCGGCCGCCATCCGTGGCGTCTCTGTTCCTGGAGCGGGTGGCCGCTACGCCGGAGGCCGAGGCGTACCGCTATCCGGTGCCCGCGTCCTCCGGTGAAGGGCCGGACGAGTGGCGCTCGTACACCTGGGGCGAAGCGGCGAAGCGGGTGTTCGAGACCGCCGCCGGGCTGATGGCGCTGGGTGTACGGCCTGAGGAGCGGGTCGCCGTCGCCTCCAGCACCAGGGTCGACTGGATCCTGTGCGACTTCGGTGTGCTCTGTTCCGGTGCCGCGACGACAACCGTGTACCCGAGCACGAACACCGAGGAGACGGCCTACATCCTCGCCGACTCCGAGAGCCGGGTGCTGATCGCCGAGGACGCCGTCCAGCTCGACAAGGCCCGCGAGGCCCGTGGCGAGCTGCCGGGACTGGCCCATGTGGTGGTGATGGAGGAGGCGGACGCCGTCGCGGCGCCGGACGATCCCGAGGGATGGGTGCTGTCGCTCACGGAGCTGAGGCGGCGCGGCGCCGCGCATCTGGCAGAGCACCCGGAGTCCGTCACCGACGCGGTCGGCGCCCTGCGTGCCGACCAGCTGGCGACACTGATCTACACCTCCGGCACCACCGGCAGGCCCAAGGGTGTGCGGCTGCCGCACGACTGCTGGTCGTACATGGCCAAGGCCATCGCGCAGACCGGGCTGATCGCGGAGGAGGATGTGCAGTACCTGTGGCTGCCGCTGGCGCACGTCTTCGGCAAGGTGCTGACGGCGGGGCAGGTCGAGGTGGGCCATGTCACCGCCGTGGACGGGCGGATCGACAAGATCATCGAGAATCTTCCGCTGGTGCGCCCGACGTACATGGCCGCCGTGCCGCGCATCTTCGAGAAGGTCTACAACGGGGTGGCCGCCAAGGCGAGGGCCGGCGGCGCGGCCAAGTACAAGATCTTCCTGTGGGCCGCGGGCGTCGCACGTGAGTACGGCAAGGTCACCCAGGACAACTTCCGCCGCACCGGCACCGCGAGCGCGCCCGCCGGGCTCAAGGCCAAGCACGCGGTCGCCGACCGGCTCGTCTACGCGAAGCTGCGCGAGGCGTTCGGCGGACGGCTGCGCGCGTGCATCTCCGGATCGGCGGCGCTGGCGCCGGACATCGGCTACTTCTTCTCCGGTGCGGGCATCCACATCCTGGAGGGCTACGGGCTCACGGAGTCCAGCGCCGCGAGCTTCGTCAACCCGGGCGAGGCGTACCGCACCGGCACCGTCGGGAAGCCGCTGCCCGGCACCGAGGTGCGGATCGCCGACGACGGCGAGATCATGCTGCGCGGCCCCGGGATCATGCAGGGCTACCACGGGCTGCCGGAGAAGACCGCCGAAGTCCTGGAGGAGGACGGCTGGTTCCACACCGGTGACATCGGCGAGCTGTCCCCGGACGGCTATCTGCGGATCACCGACCGCAAGAAGGATCTGATCAAGACCTCGAGCGGCAAGTACATAGCTCCCGCGGAGGTGGAGGGCCAGTTCAAGGCCGTGTGCCCGTATGTCTCGAACATCCTGGTGCTCGGTGCGGACCGCAGCTACTGCACCGCGCTCATCGCGCTCGACGAGATCTCGCTCACGGAGTGGTCGAAGGAGCAGGAGGCGCTCAAGGGAAGGCCGTACGCGGAGATCGTCGCCTCCGAGCAGGTGCGCGAGCTGATCGACGGCCATGTCGATCAGCTCAACGAGAAGCTGCAGCGATGGCAGACGATCAAGAAGTTCCGCGTTCTGCCGCGCGACCTGGATGTGGAGCACGGCGAGCTCACCCCGAGCCTCAAGGTGAAGCGGCCGGTCGTGGAGCGCGAGTTCGGACATCTGATCGAGGAGATGTACGAGGGCGGGCGCGAGCGGGCGTAGCGCTCTGGTGCGCGCGGAGCGGAGCCCGGGTGCCGTGCGGCGGCAGCCGGGCTCCGTCGCGTCCGGCTCCCTCGCCGCCGGCACCGGCAAGGGCGGCGGGCGACAGCCTCAGGAGGCTTCCTGCGTTCCCTCGGCGGGCCGCTGCCAGGTCGCAGCGTGTGCGGCGGCGAAGTCGGCGAACGAGCGGGGCGGACGGCCGGTCACCTGTTCCACCACGGGGCTGGTACGGCTCTCCGACCCGGCCGCGATCGCCTGGTCCAGCCCGGCCAGCAGGCCGGCGTACGCCTCGGGGATGCCGAAGCGCGCCAAGCGTTCGATCATCGCGTCGGCGGCCACAGCGCGGTGCCGGACGGGGCGCCCCGCATGGGTGGACACGGTGGCGGCCACCTCGGAGCAGGTGAGGGCCTCGGGGCCGGTGATCAGATGGGCGGTGTTGTGCGGACGGTCGTCCGCCAGGGCCCGTACGCCGACCTCGGCGATGTCCGCAGCGTCGACGAAGCCCACCCGGCCGTCGGCGGTGGCTGTCACGATCTCGTCGTGTTCGCGGATGCTCACGGCGTGCGGCTGGTCGCCGACGAAGTTCTGCATGAACCACGAGGGCCGCAGGACCGCCCACTCCGGGAACAGTTCGCGGACGGACCGATGTACGGCCCCCAGTCCGTCTCCGCCCTCCGCGATGCCGGAGGAACTGAGCAGCACCACGCGCCGTACGCCCTCCTCGCGCGCCCGGCGGAGGAACGGCACCATCAGGCGCTCCGGGCCGGGTTCGGCGTCGGGCGCCACCAGGTAGAGCAGGCGGGCCCCGCCGAGCGCCGTCGCATGGGTGGTGTCGTCGTGCCAGTCGAAGCGCACCGGGCTTGTCAGCGAGCCGCGCTCGTCCTGTGGCGCGGGGCGCCTGCTGCCCGCCCGCACTTGGTGGCCCAGGGCGGCGAGCCGGGAGCCGATGAGACTTCCGGTGTTGCCGGTGCCGCCGGTCACCAGGACGGTGCCGGGGCGGGAGGTCGGGTCTGCGGCGGTGGCTTTGTCGTTCATCGCGTCTTCCGTATCTCTGTCTGCGGTGGGCAGGGGGCCGGTGCGCGGGTCGGTCAGGGGCGCTCACCGGCGAAGGGGGCGTCCGTCCCGCCCGCGATGTCGAGGGCGACGAGCGGGTTCCAGTAGTCGCGGTAGTGCCTGATGAGGCCGTCCCGGACGGTCACGATCGCCACATAGGGCATTTCGAAGGCCGCACCGGTCTGGACGGAGACGCCCTCGCTCCGCATCTCGACGACGATGACGTCCGGGTCGGTTGTCCGGTGCACCTCGACATGCGGGAACCCGGTGAGGTCGATGTGCTCGGGATACGCCGTCATGTAGGCGGCGATGGCGGCCCTGCCCTCCAGCCGTCGGGGCGCTCCCGGGGGTGCGAACGGGAACTCGATGACGCCTTCGTCGGCCCACAGGCCGACCCAGCCGTCGAAGTCCTTGGCCAGCAGAAGGTCCAGTCCGTGCCGGTAGAGGGCGGCCGGGGAACGAACGGTCATGGTGCATACCTCCAGGTGTCGGCCTCGCGATACGATGCGGACCAGCGGTCCGCTTGCAACTATACGGACTGCCGGTCCGTTTTTCCAGTCAGGGCTGCCGCGCGGCCTCCGCACGGCAGCCGAGCGAGCCGAACGTGCCGAACGTGCCGAACGTGCCAAGGAGAGAGTCATGTCGGGTGTGCGCAAGGAGCGGGCCGACGCGGTGCGCAACAGGGAGGCGGTGCTCGCCGCCGCCGCCCGCCTCTTCGCCGACCACGGCGGCCCCGAGCGCGTCTCCATGGATGACATCGCCCAGGCGGCGGGCGTGGGCAAGGGCACGCTCTTCCGCCGGTTCGGCGACCGGACGGGCCTGGTGCGAGCCCTTGTCGAACAGCGCACCGAGCGGCTGCGCGCCCAGGTCGTCTCGGGCCCGCCGCCGCTCGGCCCCGGCGCCCGTCCGGACGTCCGCGTCCTCGCCGTCCTGGACGCACTGCTGCGGTTCAAACTGGACAACCGCCCGCTGATGCTGGCCCTGGAGAACGCGGACGTCGGCAGTCCGTACCAGAACGAGGCGTACGAGCTCTGGCACGCTCAGCTCATGGCGCTGCTTGCCGAAGTCCGGGGGCACCGTGATGCGGATTTCCTGGCCCACGCGCTGCTGGCCGCCGTGCGCAGCGACCTCATCGAGCACCTGGTGCGGGCCGGAAAGTCACCGGGGGAGCTGTGTGAGGGGACGGCCGCGCTGGTCCGAGCAGTGCTGGGCGGGGCCGACAGCCCCGAGGCGGGAAAGGTGGAGGAGAAGGGGGAGGCGGGCTGACGGCCCGCTGCCCGCCGCAGCCCCGCGCCCGCCACCGGTCCCGTCAGTCCACCAGGTCGCGCACCACCGCGTCCGCCAGCAGTCTGCCGCGCAGCGTGAGCGCCGCGCTGCCCCGCTCGTACGCCTCCGGACGCAGCAGCCCGTCCGCCAGCGCGCGCTGCGCGGCGCGCGCCCCGGCGGGGGCGAGCAGCCCGAGCGGGCAGCCATCGACGAGGCGCAGCTCCAGCATGATCCGCTCGACCCGCCGGTCCTCGGCCGCGAGCAGCTCCCGCCCGGCACCCGGCGAGCGGCCCTCGGCCAGTGCCCGGGCGTAGGCGGCGGGGTGCTTCACGTTCCACCAGCGGACCCCGCCCACGTGGCTGTGCGCGCCCGGACCGGCGCCCCACCAGTCGGCGCCCGTCCAGTACAGCTCGTTGTGGCGGCAGCGGGCAGCCCGGTCGTTCGCCCAGTTGGAGACCTCGTACCACTCCAGCCCGGCGGCGGTCATCGCCTCCTCGGCCTGCAGATAACGGTCGGCGTGCACGTCGTCGTCCGTCATCGGGACCTCGCCCCGCCGGATCTGCCGTGCCAGCCGGGTGCCCTCCTCGACGATCAGGGCGTATGCGGAGATGTGGTCGGGGCCCGCGCCCAGCGCGGCGTCCAGGGTGGTCCGCCAGTCGTCGTCGGACTCGCCGGGGGTGCCGTAGATCAGATCGAGATTCACCTGCGCGAAGCCCGCCGCCCGCGCCTCCGCGACGCACGCCTCCGGGCGGCCGGGAGTGTGGGCGCGGTCCAGCACCTTCAGCACGTGCTGCCGGGCACTCTGCATCCCGAAGGAGATCCGGTTGAAGCCGGTGGCGCGCAGCTCCTCCAGATAGGCGGGGCCGACGGACTCCGGGTTGGCCTCGGTGCTGATCTCGGCGTCCGCCGCCAGCCCGAACTCCTCCCGGATCACGCCGAGCATCCGCCCCAGATCCGCCGCCGGGAGCAGCGTCGGCGTGCCGCCGCCGACGAAGACCGTCTGCACCGCCCGTGGATCGTCCCCGAGTACCTTGCGGGCGAGCCGCACCTCCTCGGCCAGCGTCTCGGCGTAGGTGTCCTGGGAGGTGAGCGTCCCGTCGCTGCCGCGAAGCTCGCCGGCGGTGTAGGTGTTGAAGTCGCAGTAGCCGCAGCGCGTGGCGCAGTACGGGACGTGCAGATAGAAGCCGAGCGGACGGGACGCTGCGCCGGTGAGGGCGTGCGCCGGAAGCGAGCCGTCCTCGGGCACGGGCTCGCCGTCGGGGAGTGCGGAGGGCATGAAGCCCATTGTCCGGCATCGTCACCCGAACGGGTTTCTCCGGCCATCGGCGGGTGCGGCCCTCAAGTGGGGGCGTTACCCTGAGTGCACGCTGCGGATGGGAGGGTCAGGCGATGACCGCTGTCGATGACCGGGTGATAGCGCTCTTCGAGCAACTCGAGGTACCCGAGGGGTACAAGGCGGAGCTGCTGCGGGGGGAAATCGTGATGATGGCCGGGCCTGACTGGGTCCACAACATGATCGTCCAGTCCGTCGCGGACCAGATTTCCCGGGAGCGCTGGGACAGACTCCAGACTCAGGACATCGCCATTCCGGGCGAGGCGAGCGAACCGCAGCCTGACCTCGTGGTTTATGAGCGGGGGGCGTTCGAGGGCCCGGGCCGTCTCCTGCCCGCACCTGCGGTGACGCTGCTCCTCGAAGTCGCCTCCAAAACCAGCGTGGACCGTGACTATCGAGTCAAGCGGTCCATCTATGCGGCCGGCCGGGTACCCGCGTATCTGATCGTCGACCCGATCGCCGGGCGCTGCGTACTGCTCACGGAGCCGACAGGCTGGGGCGAGGGCGCCGACTACGGAGTGGAGCGGACGTCGAAATTCGGTGACCCCGTCCCGCTCGACCTCCTGGGAGCAATCCTCGAGACCTCCGAGTTCAGAACCCTGGCCTGACGAGGGGTGCCCGGTGTCATCCGCCGGGCGCGGTCACGAAATCGATCAGTTCCTCCACCCGTCCCAGCAGCTGCGGTTCCAGGTCGCGGTAGGAGCGGACGCCGCCCAGGATGCGCTGCCAGGCCGCGCCCGTGTTCGGCGGCCAGCCCAGTGCCGAGCAGACGCCCGTCTTCCAGTCCTGCCCGTGCGGTACGCGCGGCCAGGCCGCGATCCCCAGTGAGGACGGCTTCACCGCCTCCCAGACGTCGATGTACGGATGGCCGACCACCAGCACGTCCTCGCCCGTCACCCGCGCCGCGAGGCGGGACTCCTTGGACCCCGGTACCAGGTGGTCCACCAGCACTCCCAGCCGGGCGTCCGGCGCCGGGCCGAAGTCGCGCACGATCGCGGGCAGGTCGTCGATGCCCTCCAGGTACTCGACGACCACGCCCTCGATGCGGAGATCGTCGCCCCAGACCTTCTCGACGAGCTCCGCGTCGTGGCGCCCCTCGACATAGATGCGGCCCGCCCGCGCCACCCGCGCACGGGCTCCCGGCACCGCCACCGACCCGGAGGCCGTACGGCGTGGCGCGGTGCCGCCGCCCCCCGCCCGTGGCCGCACCAGCGTCACGACCTTGCCCTCCAGCAGGAACCCGCGCGGCTCCAGCGGGAAGACCCGGTGCTTCCCGAAGCGGTCCTCCAGCGTGACCGTGGGCCCCTGCGCCGTCTTCTCGCAGCGGATCACCGCCCCGCAGAAGCCCGTCGTGACCTCCTCGACCACCAGGCCGGGGTCCGCGGGCAGTTCGGGGGCGTCCTTCCCTGACTGCTTCCAGGGCGGGGTGAGGTCGGGATCATAGCCACGGCTGCGCATGCGCCCATTCTTCACGTCCCCGTAGCCCGCGTGCTGTCGGGCTTCCGCACCGTGCGCCCGTGCGCACCCTCAGGCCGAGCGGAAGCGCAGGGCAAGCTCGTCCCGTTGGCGGCGAACGAACGCGGCGTCCACCGTCGCCCCGTGTCCCGGCACGTACCGCGCGTCCTCCCCGCCCAGCTCCAGCAGCCGGTCCAGCGCGGCGGGCCAGCGCGCCGGATGCGTGTCCGGGCCCGCCTGGGGCCGGCCGGACTCCTCCACCAGATCGCCGCAGAAGACGACCGCCGGATCACCCGGCCCGGAGCCTGGCACCAGTACCGCCAGATCGTGCTCGGAGTGCGCCGGGCCCAGACCGGCCAGCAGGACCTGCCGGTCGCCGCCCAGCGAGACGGTCAGCTCGCCGGTGACCGCCTGCCGCGGCGCGACCACCACGTCCGCCGCCTCGGCCGCCTCCCGGAGAGACACCCCGTGCTGGACGGCGCTCGCCCGCAGCGCCTCCCGGCCGGGGGACCGGGCGGCGAGCAGCACTTCCAGCCCTTCGGCGCCGTACACCCGCACACCGGCGAAGGCCGCGGTGCCCAGCACATGATCGAAGTGGCCGTGCGTGAGTGCCACATGGGTGACCGGGCGTCCGAAGCGCGCCTGTACCGCCCGGCGGATTCCGGCGCCCTCGCGCAGCGTCGCACCCGTGTCGACGACGAGCACGCCGTCCGGCCCGGCGATCGCGCCCGTCGTCGCGTCCCAGCGCGGCAACCGCCTGCGAGCCACTCCCGAAGTGATGTCTTCCCACCCGGTGTCTTCCCATCCGGCGTCCATACGGGGACGCTATCGGGAGCGTGACTTGTGCACCGACCCGGCACGTCCCGACTCGGGTGGGGGCGCGATACCGTCGGGCAGGCCACCCTTGCCCCGGCAGCGGGGCCCGGCCGTACACTGGCTCAGGAACTGCTGGCACTCATGGTGGAGGAGTGCCAGGACGAACGGAACCACAGCCGGCCGGCCGGGAGGAGGTGCGCGGTGCTCAGTGAACGCAGGCTCGAGGTGCTGCGCGCCATCGTCCAGGACTACGTGGGCACCGAGGAGCCGGTGGGCTCCAAGGCGCTCACCCAGCGGCACAACCTCCAGGTCTCCCCGGCCACCGTCCGCAACGACATGGCGGCGCTGGAGGACGACGGCTTCATCGCCCAGCCGCACACGAGTGCGGGCCGGGTCCCCACGGACAAGGGCTACCGCCTCTTCGTGGACAAACTGGCGGGCGTCAAGCCGCTGTCCCACCCCGAGCGCCGCGCCATCCAGAACTTCCTGGACGGCGCCGTCGACCTCGACGACGTGGTGGGGCGTACGGTGCGGCTGCTCGCGCAGCTGACCCGGCAGGTCGCCGTCGTCCAGTACCCGTCACTCACCCGCTCGACCGTGCGCCACGTGGAGCTGCTGCTCCTCGCGCCCGCCCGGCTGATGCTGGTGCTGATCACCGATACCGGCCGGGTCGAGCAGCGCATGGTCGACTGCCCGGCGCCGGTCAGCGAGACCACCGTCGCGGATCTGCGAGCCAGGCTGAACAGCCGGATCGCGGGTCAGCGCTTCGCCGAGGTGCCGCCGCTGGTGCAGGATCTCCCCGAGTCCTTCGATCTGGAGGACCGGGGCACGATCTCGGCACTGCTGGCCACCTTGCTGGAAACCCTGGTCGAGGAGACCGAGGAGCGGTTGATGATCGGCGGCACCGCCAATCTCACCCGCTTCGGGCATGACTTCCCCCTCACCATCCGCCCCGTCCTGGAGGCACTGGAGGAGCAGGTCGTTCTGCTGAAGCTCCTCGGTGAATCCACGGAATCGGGCATGACCGTACGAATCGGGCATGAGAATGCTCACGAAGGACTGAGTTCCACATCGGTCGTTTCGGTCGGCTACGGTTCGGGAGAAGAGGCGGTCGCCAAACTCGGCGTGGTGGGACCGACCCGAATGGACTACCCAGGAACGATGGGAGCGGTACGCGCAGTGGCACGTTACGTCGGACAGATTCTCGCGGAGTCGTAAGTGGCGACGGACTACTACGCGGTCCTCGGCGTGCAGCGCGACGCCTCGCAGGACGAGATCAAGAAGGCGTTCCGGCGGCTGGCTCGCGAGCTGCACCCGGACGTCAACCCGGACCCGAAGACCCAGGACCGCTTCAAAGAGATCAACACCGCCTACGAGGTGCTGTCGGATCCGCAGAAGAAGCAGGTCTACGACCTCGGCGGCGACCCGTCGGCAGGTGCTGCCGGAGCGGGCGGCGGCTTCGGCGCGGGCTTCGGCAACTTCTCCGACATCATGGACGCGTTCTTCGGCACCGCCTCGCAGCGCGGACCGCGCTCGCGCACCCGGCGGGGCCAGGACGCCATGATCCGGCTCGACATCGAACTGGACGAAGCCGCGTTCGGCACAACCAAGGAAATCCAGGTCGACACGG
The DNA here is from genome assembly GCF_025165795.1 of Streptomyces gossypii. GTDB lineage: Bacteria > Actinomycetota > Actinomycetes > Streptomycetales > Streptomycetaceae > Streptomyces > Streptomyces gossypii. The sequence goes on along the minus strand of NZ_JAJAGO010000004.1, from coordinate 357,529 downwards.
CCACCGTCTGCGGTAGCTGCAGCGGTGAGGGGGCGGCGCCCGGCACCTCGGCGCAGACCTGCGACATGTGCCGCGGCCGTGGCGAGGTCTCACAGGTGACCCGGTCCTTCCTGGGCCAGGTCATGACCTCCCGTCCATGCCCCCAGTGCCAGGGCTTCGGCACCGTGGTGCCCACCCCGTGCCCGGAGTGCGCCGGAGACGGCCGGGTCCGCTCGCGCCGCACGCTCACGGTCAAGATCCCGGCCGGAGTGGACAACGGCACCCGCATCCAGCTCGCGGGCGAAGGCGAGGTCGGCCCCGGCGGCGGACCGGCAGGCGACCTGTACGTGGAGATCCACGAGGCCGCGCACCCGGTCTTCCAGCGGCGCGGAGACGATCTGCACTGCACGGTCACCATCCCCATGACGGCGGCGTCCCTCGGCACCAAGGTGCCGCTGGAGACGCTGGACGGCCTGGAGGAGATCGACGTCCGGCCGGGCACCCAGTCCGGCCAGTCGGTCCCGCTGCACGACCGAGGCATCACCCACCTCCGCGGCGGCGGCCGGGGGCAGCTCATCGTCCACGTCGAAGTCCTGACACCGACCAAGATGGACCACGAGCAGGAGGAACTCCTGCGCCGGCTGGCCCAGCTGCGCGGCGAAGAGCGACCCCAGGGCCACTTCCAACCGGGCCAGCAGGGCCTCTTCTCCCGCCTGAAGGACGCTTTCAACGGGCGCTAGTTTTGAAGGATGAGGGAATGTCAGCGCCGTCACTCTTCGAGCTCATCGAGCATCCTGTCGTGCAGGCCCCGATGGCAGGTGGAGCGGCCTGCCCGGAGTTGGCCGCAGCCGTCAGCGGGGCGGGTGGGCTCGGTTTCCTCGCCGCCGGTTACAAGACCCCGGAGGCCATGTATGAGGAGATCAGGGCGCTCCGCAGGCTGACCGACCGTGCTTTCGGCGTGAACCTCTTCATGCCGCAGCCGGACAACGCAGACGCCGCCGCCCTCACGGTCTACCGGGACCAGCTCGCGGGTGAGGCCGCCTGGCACCAGACCGCTCTGGGCGACCCGGACCAGGGCACCGATGACGCGTTCGAGGGCAAGCTCGCGATTCTGCTGGAAGACCCGGTGCCGGTCGTCTCGTTCGCCTTCGGCTGCCCGCAGCAGCGGGTGCTGGAGCAGCTGGCCGAGGCGGGCACCCTCACCGTGGTCACGGTGACCTCGGTCGCGGAGGCGGAGACCGCCCAGTGGTCGGGGGCGGCTGTCCTGTGCGTCCAGGGTGTGGAGGCCGGGGGCCACCAGAGCACCCATCACGATGACGTGCAGCTGGACGGCACGGGCTCCGGCATGGGCCTGCTGCCGCTGCTCACGCAGGTCAAGGAGGCCGTCTCGCTGCCGCTGATCGCGGCGGGCGGGCTGATGCGCGGTGGTCAGATCGCGGCGGTGCTGGCGGCGGGCGCGAGCGCCGCGGCGCTCGGTACGGCGTTTCTGGTCTGTCCGGAGTCCGGCGCGAACGCGCTGCACAAGCGCGCCCTGACGAGCAGCCTCTTCACCCGCACCGAGCTGACGCGGGCGTTCTCGGGGCGCCCGGCGCGCGGTCTGGTCAACCGCTTCCTGCGCGAGCACGGAAAGTACGCTCCAGCGGCCTATCCGCAGGTGCACCACATGACGTCGACGCTGCGCAAGGCCGCCGCCAAGGCGGGCGATCCGCAGGGCATGGCGCTGTGGGCCGGTCAGGGCCACCGGCTGGCGCGCGAACTTCCCGCCGCGCAGCTGACCGAGATGCTGACCGCCGAACTGTCCGTGGCCCGTGAGGAGATGAGCGGCCGGGGCGCCTCGTGACCGCTGCGTTCTTCCTTGCCGACCGTGCCGTGCTCACCGTCGGAAGGGTGCTGCTGGAGGGGCCCGAGGGGCGGCACGCCGTCTCGGTACGGCGGATGCGGGTCGGTGAGGAGGTCGTGCTCACCGACGGCGAGGGCACCGGGGCGTATGGCACTGTGGCCTCGGTGGAGGGCAAGGACCAGCTTGGGGTCGAGGTCACCGACGTACGGGTGGAGCCCGAGCCGAGGCCGCGGCTGACCGTCGTTCAGGCCCTGCCCAAGGGCGATCGGGGGGAGCTGGCCGTCGAGACGATGACGGAGACCGGGGTGGATGTCATCGTGCCGTGGGCCGCCTCGCGCTGCGTCACCCAGTGGCGCGGGGAGCGCGGGGCGAAGTCCCTCGCCAAGTGGCGGACCACGGCACGCGAGGCGGGGAAGCAGTCACGACGGCTGTGTTTCCCACGGGTCGCGGATCTGGTCACCACCGCGCAGCTGGGGCGGCTGCTGGCGGACGCCGAATTCGCGGCCGTGCTGCACGAGGACGGAGGCACGCCGCTGGCGACGGCGGAGCTGCCGGACAGCGGGGACATCGTGCTCGTCGTCGGGCCGGAGGGCGGGGTCACCCGCGAGGAGCTGACAGCCTTCGCGGACGCGGGCGCGGACCCGTACCGGCTGGGTCCCAGCGTGCTGCGCACCTCCACCGCGGGCACGGCGGCATCGGCGCTGCTCCTCGGCCGGGTCGGGCGCTGGAACTGAGCAGCTGCGACCGCGCGGGCCCCGCGCAGCCGGTAACATCCGCTACGTAAACGGTCCACGAAGCACAGCGGGAGGCGCCACCGTGGCGGGAGAACCGCAGGCCGACTGCCTGTTCTGCAAGATCGTCGCTGGTGAAGTCCCCGCGACCGTCGTCCGCGACACCGAGACGACGCTCGCCTTCCGGGACATCAACCCGCAGGCGCCCACGCACGTACTGGTGATTCCCAAGGCGCACTACCGGGATGCCGGATCGCTTGCCGCCGAGGCCCCGCAGCTCGCCGCCGACGTGCTGCGCGAGACGGCGCTGGTCGCCGAGCAGGAGAAGATCGCGGTGACCGAGGGCGGTCCCGGTACGGGCTTCCGGGTCGTTTTCAACACCGGTACCGGTGCGGGCCAGACGGTCTTCCACACCCACGCCCATGTGCTCGGTGGCCGCGGGCTCAACTGGCCTCCCGGCTGAGTTCGGGGCGGCTTCCTTGTCCGTACGCGAACTGGTCGTGCTCGGCACGGCCAGCCAAGTGCCCACCCGGCACCGGAATCACAACGGCTACCTGCTGCGCTGGGACAGCGAGGGGATCCTCTTCGATCCCGGCGACGGCACTCAGCGCCAGATGGTGCAGGCCGGAGTCGCGGCGCACGACCTCAACAGAATCTGTGTCACGCACTTCCACGGCGACCACTCGCTCGGCCTTGCCGGGGTGATCCAGCGCATCAACCTGGACCGGGTGCCGCATCCGGTCACGGCGCACTTCCCGGCCAGCGGCCAGCTCTTCTTCGACCGTCTGCGCTATGCGACGGCCTACCGCGAGACGGTCGACCTGCGTGAGGAGCCGGTGCGCGAGTCCGGCGTCCTCAGCGCGGGCCCCGCCTTCACTCTGGCCGCGCGCCAGCTGTCCCACCCTGTCGAGTCGTACGGCTACCGGCTGACCGAGCCGGACGGCCGCCGGATACTGCCACGGCTGCTGGCCTCGCACGGCATCAAGGGCCCGGACATCGGACGGCTCCAGCGCGAGGGGAGCCTGCGCGGGGTGACGCTTGCGGAGGTCAGCGAGCCGCGCCTCGGGCAGCGGTTCGCCTTCGTGATGGACACCCGGCTCTGCGACGGGGTCTACGAGCTGGCCGAGGGCTGCGACATGCTCGTCATCGAGTCCACCTTCCTGGACGAGGACGTCGCGCTCGCCCAGCAGTACGGTCATCTCACCGCAGGCCAGGCGGGCCGGATCGCCGCCGAGGCGGGCGTACGGCATCTGGTGCTGACGCACTTCAGCCAGCGCTACGGAGACCCCACCGCCTTCGCCGGCCAGGCGCGTGAGGCGGGGTTCGAGGCCGAGCTGACCGTCGCGCAGGACCTGATGCGCATTCCGGTGCCGAAGCGCGCGCACACCCGCTGAACCCCTCGCCCCCGTGCAGCCGGGGTCGAGGGTCAGAAGCCCAGCTTGCGCAGCTGCTTCGGGTCGCGCTGCCAGTCCTTGGCGACCTTGACATGCAGGTCGAGATAGACCGGAGTGCCCAGCAGCGCTTCGATATGGGTGCGGGAGGCCGTCCCCACATCCTTGAGCCGCTTGCCCTTGGGGCCGATGACGATGCCCTTCTGGCTGGGGCGCTCGATGTAGATGTTCGCGTGGATGTCGAGCAGCGGCCGGTCGGCCGGCCGGTCCTCCCGGGGGATCATCTCCTCGACCACCACCGCGATGGAGTGCGGCAGCTCGTCCCGTACGCCTTCGAGCGCCGCCTCGCGGATCAGCTCGGCCACCATGACCTGCTCCGGCTCGTCGGTCAGGTCACCGTCGGGGTAGAGGGCGGGGCCCTCGGGCATCAGCGGGACCAGCAGGTCGGCCAGCAGCGAGACCTGGTCGCCGGCTACCGCGGACACCGGGATGATCTCGGCCCACTCCAGGCCCAGTTCGGTGCCCAGCTGGTCGATGGCGATCAGCTGCCGGGCCAGCGCCTCGGAGTCGACGAGGTCCGTCTTGGTCACCACCGCGACCTTGGGCGTCTTCCGCGCCTCCGCCAGCTCCTTGGCGATGAAGCGGTCACCCGGGCCCAGCTTCTGGTCGGCGGGCAGGCAGAAGCCGATGACGTCGACCTCCGCCCAGGTGGTGCGGACCACGTCGTTCAGCCGCTCGCCCAGGAGCGTGCGGGGCTTGTGCAGCCCGGGGGTGTCGACGAGGACGAGCTGAGCGTCCGCGCGGTGCACGATGCCGCGCACGGTGTGCCGGGTGGTCTGCGGACGCGTCGACGTGATGGCGACCTTCGTGCCCACCAGCGCGTTGGTCAGGGTCGACTTGCCCGCGTTGGGGCGGCCGACGAAGCACGCGAAGCCCGAGCGGTGCGGCGCCGCGGCGGTGTCCGGGGCGTCGGGGGAGGGGGAAGGTGCGCTCATGACGACCATTGTCCCTGATCGTGTGGCGCGCTCCGACCGCGTGGTCCCTGCGGCCGCACGCGGGGCGCACGCGGCCGACTGCGGGGGCGTGCCCTGTGGGGTGCGCGCCGGGTCGGATCAGCCCGCCGCGAGGGTGGCCCGCAGCACGCCGTCCGGCCCCGCCAGCAGCACGGGTGTGGCCGCGCCGCCCAGGTCCCGTACGGCGCTGAGGTCGTCGGCGGGCACCTCCTCCTCCGCCGAGACCACCGCCGCCGCCTCCAGCGAGGTGGCGCCCGACGAGACCGCCATCGCGACCGCCGCACGCAGCGCGCTCAGCCGCAGCGAGGGCAGATCGACCGACCCGGCCACATAGGTGCGCCCCGTGTCGTCCCGTACCGCCGCGCCCTCCGGCACGCCGTTGCGGGCGCGTGCGCTGCGCGCGAGGGTGAGGATCTTGCGGTCTTCCGGGTCCAGCGCCTCGTCACTCATACGCATGAGCATAGGCGGCGGCACGGGCACCTCCCACGGGGCGTCCCAGCTCAGTCCTGCTCCCCGGGCTCCGTCCCGCGGAGCAGCGCGCCCGTCCCCTCGGGGGTGAAGGCGGCCAGCGCCCCTTCGATCCGGGCGAGCGTGTCGGGGTGCAGTCCGACCCCCGCCGCCGAGAGGTTCTCCGCGATGTGCGCGGGGGTGCGGCTGCCCGGGATCGGCACCACGTGCTCGTACTGGTGCAGCAGCCAGGCCAGTGCCAGCTGCCCCGGGGTCAGGCCCAGGTCGGCGGCGATGGAGCGCAGCGGGGCGTACCGGTCGTTGTTCGCCCGCAGGTTGGCGGCGTCGAAGCGCGGAATCTGCTGCCGGAAGTCGCCCTCGTCGAGCTGCCGTACGGTGCCGGTGAGGAAGCCGCCGCCCAGCGGGCTCCAGGCCACGATGCCCACGCCCAGCTCCCGCGCGGCGGCGTACAGCTCGGGGTCGACCGGCTGCCACATCGACCACTGGGTCTGTACGGCGGCGACCGGGTGCACCGCGTGCGCGCGGCGCAGCTGGCCGGCGGTGACGTTGGAAAGACCCAGCTGCCGTACCAGGCCGCCGTCGATGAGGTCCGCGACCGCTCCGACGGTGTCCTCGAACGGGACCTCCGGGTCGGGGAAGTGCGGGTAGTACAGGTCGATCACGTCGGTGCCGAGATTGCGCAGCGACTGCTCGGCGTAGCCGCGTATGTGCTTCGGCTCGGCGTTCACCGCCAGTTCCCCGAAGGCGTACGTGACGGGGAAGCGGTGCGGTGCGGCGCCCTCGGGGATGCGGAAGCCGAACTTCGTGGCGAGGACCACCTCGTCCCGACGGCCGCGCACCGCCTTGCCGACGACGCGCTCGTTGTGGCCGTCCGCGCCGTAGCCGTCGGAGGTGTCGATCAGGGTGGCGCCCTCGTCGAGTGCGGCCCGCAGTGCGGTCCCGGCGCGGTCGTCGTCGATCTCGCCGTACACGCCGGGCGAGAGCACCATGGCGCCGAAGCCGATCGAGGAGGTGGTCAGATCCCCCAGGGTGCGGGAGCGGAGCTGGTTCACGGAGACTCCTGGCGGTTGTGCCGTTTCCGGGCGGCTGCCCGGCTGCGCACCACTCTCGGACCCGCCCGGGCCCGCCGTCCAAGACCTTCGGCTATAACCAGGGGTTATGGACGTCCACGTGCGCGACCTGCGCTACTTCATAACCGTCGCCGAGGAACTGCACTTCACTCGTGCCGCCGAGCGCCTGTATGTCTCACAGCCCGCCCTTTCCAAGCAGATCCGGGCACTGGAAAGGCAGTTGGGGCTGCACCTCTTCGAGAGACAGGCCCGTGCCGTGACGCTGACCGCCGAGGGGGAGGCGCTGCTGCCGGGTGCGCGTGCGCTGGTCGCGGGCTGGGAGCGCACGCTCCGCGAGGCCCGTACGGCGGGGGCGGGGGTCTCGCTCACCGTCGGCATGCAGACGGCCGTCGGCCGCGATCTTCAGCGGGAGGCGCTGAGCGCGCTCCGGAAGCGTGGCTGGCGGTTCTCGCTGCGCCTCGTCAGCTGGGAGGATCCCACCGCAGGGCTGGCCGACGGCGGTTCGGACGTGGCGTTCCTGTGGCTCCCGGTGCCCGAGCCGGTGCCCGGGGGCCTGGCTTCGCGGGTGCTGGTACGCGAGGCGCGCTGGGTGGCCCTGCCGCTCGGGCACCGGCTCGCGGGCGGCGACTCAGTCCCGTTCGCCGAACTGCTCGACGAGCCCTTCGTGGCGCTGCCGCGCGCGGCCGGGGTGCTGCGGGACTTCTGGCTGGCGCTCGACGAGCGGGAAGGCCGGGAGCCGGTGATCGGAGCCGAGGCGGCATCGCCTGACGAGGTGTTCGAGGTGGTGGCGGCGGGCCTCGGTGTGGTGCTGCTGTCAGAGGGGAACGCGCGCCTCTACCCGAGGCCCGACCTGATGCACCTGCCGGTGGACGGACTGGCGCCGTGCGAACTGGCCCTGGTCTGGCGGGCGGACGACACGCGCGCGGAGATCGCCGAGTTCCTGACGGCTTTCCCGCCCGCGTCGCCGGTTACGGCGTGATCAGGGCCGCCCGAGCCCGCACCGCCCGAGCCCGCACCGCCCGAGCTCCCGGATGCCTCAGCCTGCCATCGGGCGCAGATGGGGGCGGCACCCCTCCGAGGCGATGAGGTGTTCCAGCTTCCCCACCGTGCCGGTGTCCGGGACGGGGTTGTGCAGCACGATCGTCAGGTCCGGGCGGGCCGGGACATGCAGATGGCTGCTCTCGAAGAACAGCGCGCCGACCACCCGGTGCTCGACCTCCTTCCGCAGCTGCCCGCCCGGCTGCACATCGCCGCGCGCCCACAGCTCGGTGAACTCCTCACTCTCGGCGGTCAGCTGGTCGAACAGCAGTCGGAAGCCCTCATCCTCCGGCCGTTCCGCCTGCGACTGCCGGAACTGGGCCACCACCGCGGGAGCAGTCCTCTCCCAGGACGTCAGCCTTCCCCGGTACACGGGGTCGGTGAAGAAGCTCGTGAGGCAGTTGTCGCCCACGTGCAGGCCGAACACCAGCCTCGCCGCGTCGTTGAGTGCGATCGCGTTCCAGTACGCATCGAGGATGTGCGCCGGGAACGGCATCCAGGCGTCGATCAGCCGTCTGAACCCGCCGCACAGGTGGCCCGGCTCGAACTCCGAGCGGGCCAGCGGCGGGTTGAGCCCGGCCAGGATGTACAGGTGGCGCCGCTCTGCGTCGCTCAGCCGCAGCACCCGCGCCACCGCGTCGAGCACCTGCGGCGAGACGGTGATGTCCCGCCCCTGCTCCAGCCACTGGTACCAGGAGGCACCGACCCCCGCGAGCACCGCGACCTCCTCGCGGCGCAGCCCCGGCGTACGGCGACGGCCGCCGCCGTCCGGCAGCCCCACATCGGCCGGGCTGACCCGCGCCCGGCGGGTCATCAGGAAGTCGCGCAGCTCCTGCTGGCGCCGTGATCTGGTGGCGGGCATGCTCCCCCGCGCGGTGACGGCAGCGATCGGACGCGCCACGTTTCTCCCCCTCGGCCGTAGCCCTCGACTGGTGGCCCTTCGACTGGTGGTCGGGCCACCAGGTGAAGCACCCACTCCCCACGATCTGTTCCCCGGCCGCAGGCTCATGTGCATGGCAACAACAGATACCCGCCGGGGGACGTCCGCCGGATCCCCGCGGCTCACACCCCCGCCCCCGCCGGACGCACAGCGGCTGACCTCCCGCGACAGGATGATCCTCGCCGTCCTGTGCGCCGCGCAGTTCATGGTGGCCCTCGACTTCTCCATCCTGAACGTCGCCCTTCCCACGATGGGCGCCGACCTCGGCTTCGCCCGCGCCGACCTCCAGTGGGCGATCACCGCCTTCGCACTGCCGTCCGGGGGCCTGCTGCTGCTCTTCGGACGCGTCGCCGACCTGTACGGCCGCAGGCGGCTCTTCCTCGCCGGACTCGTCGCCTTCACTGCGGCGTCCCTGCTGGCCGCACTCGCCTGGAACCCGGCCTCGCTGCTCGCAGGCCGCGCACTGCAGGGCGTGGCCGCCGCGGTCATCGTCCCGGCCGGGATGTCGCTGCTGACGACCACCTTCCCCGAAGGGCCGCAGCGGGCCCGCGCGCTGAGTGTCAGCGGAGCGCTGATGGCCCTCGGATTCACCGTCGGCATGGTGCTCGGCGGGGTCCTCACGGACGCCTTCGGCTGGCGCTCCACCATGGCGCTGCTGGCGGCGGCGGGAGCCGTCGTCACCCTGTTCGCCCCGGCCCTGCTGACGGAGAGCCGCCGCAGCGGCCGACCGCGGCTGGACGTCCCCGGTGCGGTCACCATCACCGGCGGACTGCTGTCGGTGATCTACGCCCTGTCGACCGCCGCCGAGCACGGCTTCGGCCGCGCGGACGTGATCGGCGCGCTGGTCGCGGGTGCGGTGCTCCTGCTGCTCTTCGTCTGGGCCGAGTCCCGCACCGAACAGCCGCTGGTCGATCTGCGGATGCTGCGCCGCCGTACGGTCTCCTGGGGCATCCTCGGCGGACTCGCCGCCTTCTCGATGATGAGTTCGGTCATATTCCTCGCCACCCTGTATCTCCAGGACGTGCGCGGCATGACCCCCATGAAGTCCGGCCTGGTCTTCGGCGTGATCGGGCTGGCGGCGGTGGCGGGCGGGATCGTCGCCCCCCGGCTGGTGGGGAGGTTCGGGGCGGCACGCACGCTGGTCGCGGGCCTGCTGGTGCAGGGCCTCTTCTCCAGCGTGCTGCTGTTGATCGACGAGAGCGCCGCGGGCACCTGGCTGATCCTCACCGCCGGTTCACTCGCCTGCTTCGGCCACCTCTTCGCCGTCGTCTCCTACGGACTGACGGTCACCTCGGGTGTCCCGGACAGCGAGCAGGGTCTGGCCACCGGCCTGGTCACCAGCGCCCAGCAGGTCGGGCTGACTCTGGGCATCCCGCTGCTGAGCGCTCTGTCCTCCAGCCGGACCGAGTCCCTGGACGCCGACGGCTCCTCGGCCTCCGAGGCGCTGCTGGGCGGCCTGCGGCTGGGCATGGGGGCGGACGCGGTGGTCCTGGTGACGGTGGCCGCGCTGGTGGCCGTCGGTCTGGCGGACAAGCTGCGGGCCCGCGCGTGAGCTCTTCAGCGGGACATGACGCAGAGTTCCCACGCCTGCTCGTTCGGGCCGCGGAACGGGATGGTGCGGTAGCTGTCGGTGCTGCTTCTCCACGCCACCTTGCTTGCACAGCCTGTGGGGGTTGAGCCCGTCGTGCCGGACAGACCGGTCGAGGTGGCCGAGGCCGAAAGCCGCTTCACGACGGTGTACTTGGTGGCAGCGGACCAGCAGGGGACCTCGACCCACTCACCGGCGACCTGCTCCCCGTCCTCCGCGTGGGGAGCGACGTAATGGACGCAGTCGTCGACCTGGGCAGCGGCGAGGTCGCCGTTCAGGTCGGCGCTGACCCAGTTGGCGAAGGACTCGTGCTCGGTGTAGAGGAGGCCCAGCACCACGACGGCCGCACAGAGCCAGCCGAAGGCGACCGCTCCTCCATTGCTCGACTCCTTGGGCTTCGTGCTGCTTTGCGGCGTGCTCCGGCTCGGCGGCGTGGGCGTGGGCGTGGGCGTCGGCTTCGGCGTCGGCTTCGGTTTTGGCTTGGGCTTCGGTTTTGGCGTCGGGCTCGGCATCACCCGAGTCCGTGGTGGGGGCTTGACCGGGATGGTGGCCCTGGTCTTGGTCTTCGTCTTGGTTGTGCCGGTGCCGGTGCCCGCGCCCGCCGTCTTCGCCCCCGGCTTCGGCGTCGTCTTGGGTCCGGGCGGTGGCTTGGGCTTCTGCTTCGAGGACTTGAGCAGGCCGAGCGCCTCGTCGACCGCCGGGCGGTCGCCCGGCTCCTTCGCCAGCAGGCCTGCGATCAGCGGTTCCAGGCGCCCGGCACGCCGCATCGGAGGGACCTCTTCGTAGGCCACCGCGTGCAGCGATCCGGCCGGGCTCTCCCGGTGAAACGGGCAGTTCCCTTCGACTGCCTCGTAGAGCGTCGTCCCCAGCGAGAAGAGGTCGCTCTCGGCCCGTCCCCCCTCACCGTGTGCCCGCTCCGGCGAGAGGTAGGGGAGCGAGCCGATGATCAGTCCCGTGGCGGTCAGCGTCGAATCGGTCTGATTGACCGCGATGCCGAAGTCGGTGAGCAGAACTGTGCGGTCCGCGGTCACCATGACGTTCGCCGGTTTGACGTCGCGGTGCACGATGCCCTGTTCGTGTGCTGCCCGGAGGGCCTCCAGGAGCGCCTCGGCGACCTTCGCGGTGCTGTCCACGGACAGGTGGCGCTTCTTCCGGAGGCGCTCCTGGAGCGTGCCCCCGGACACCAGCTGCATCACGATCCACGGGGCCCCGTCCACGAGGACGACGTCATGGATGCTGACGATGTGGGGATGGTCCCGAAGTTTCGCGGCGTTCCGCGCTTCGCGTCCAGCCCGGTGTAAGCGGTCCTGCCGGGCGGCCGGGGACAGCCCCTGCTCAAGCATCAGCTCCTTGACCGCCACGTCGGTCTGGAGCGTCTCGTCGCGGGCCTCCCAGACCCGCCCGAACCCGCCGGTGCCCAGGATGCGGGAAAGGCGGTAGCGGCCGCCGATCAACTGCCCCTGCTGTGTCCCCTGTGCCACGTTTCCCCCGTACGCTATCTGCCGCGGCTGTCAGCAGGGTAGCGCCCCGGGTGAGGGGCGACGAGCGGGCGGGCGGGGCGACTTGTGGGCGTAAACGGGGCCCGGAGTGGCACCGGCACCTGGCGGCCTGACCGGGCGTTCTCTCAGCTCGCGTCCAGGGAGTGCCGCGTGGCGCGGGGGAGTCCGGCGACGACGAGGTCCCAGGAGTCCTCGATCAGGTCACGCACCATCGCCTCCGGCAGTGAGCCGTCCAGGGTCACGGTGTTCCAGTGCCGTTTGTTGAGGTGGTAGCCCGGCGTGATGGCCGGGTGCGCCGCCCGCAGCTGCACGGCCAGCGCGGGCTCGCACTTCAGGCTCACCTGGAGCGGTTCGCCGTCCAGCGCGCTGAACGCGAAGATCTTCCCGGCCACCTTGAACGTCGACAGCTCCGGGTTCCCGGGGAACGGGAACTCCTCGACGGCGCCGTTCAGCGCGAGGCAGGCCGTCCTGAGCTCATCGGGTGTCATACCGCCAGTATGCCGACGGGACAGGTCAGCTGTCCGCCGGAGCGGGGGCGTCGCCCCCGGTGCCCGCCTCCGGGGAGGTTCGTACCGGCTCCACCAGGACCGTGACGATGCGGTTGCGGCGGCCTGCCGGGGACTCGGCGGTCAGCCGCAGCCCGGTCAGCGTCGGGTCGGAGCGGTCCTCGGTGACATCGACCGTGGTGGCCGCACCGGCGATCGGCACCCGGCCCAGCGACTTGGCCAGCAGCCCGCCCACCGTCTCGACGTCCTCGTCGTCCAGGCCGGCCAGGTCGTAGAGCTCGCCGAGATCGCCCAGATCGAGCCGGGCGGTCACCCGGTAGCGGCCGTCGCCCAGATCCTCCACCGGAGGCAGCTCGCGGTCGTACTCGTCGGTGATCTCGCCGACGATCTCCTCCAGGATGTCCTCGATGGTCACCACCCCCGCCGTGCCACCGTACTCGTCGACGACGACGGCGACATGGATGCGGTCCTGCTGCATCTCGCGCAGCAGGTCACCCGCGTTCTTGGTGTCCGGCACGAAGGCCGCCGGACGCATCGCGGTGGAGACCACCTCGGTCTCGGCCTCCCGGCTGATGTGGACCTTCCGGGCCAGATCCTTGAGGTAGACGATGCCCACCACGTCGTCCTCGCTCTCACCGACGACCGGGATACGGGAGAAACCGGAGCGCAGAGCGAGCGTGAGCGCCTGGCGGACGGTCTTGTACCGCTCGACGGTGATCAGATCGGTGCGCGGCACCATCACCTCGCGCACCAGGGTGTCACCGAGCTGGAAGACGGAGTGGACCATCTTCCGCTCCTCCGCCTCGATCAGCGAATCCCGCTCCGCCACGTCGACAAGCGCCCGCAGCTCCGCCTCACTGGCGAACGGGCCCTTGCGGAAACCCTTGCCCGGCGTCAGCGCGTTACCGAGGAGGATCAGCAGCTGAGGCACCGGCCCCAGCACGCTCGCCAGCGGCACCAGCACATAGCTGGCGGCGGTCGCCGTGTTCAGCGGGTGCTGCCGGCCGATGGTGCGCGGTGAGACGCCCACCGCGACATACGACACCAGCACCATCACGCCGATCGCGACCGTCAGCGCCTCCCAGGTCTCCGAGAAATAGCGCAGAGCGGCATAGGTGACCAGCACTCCGGCCGCCATCTCGCTGGCCACCCGCAGCAGCAGCGCCAGATTGAGATAGCGCGTCGGGTCGGCGGCGACGGCCGCCAGCTTGCCCGCACCCCGCCGGCCGGTGCGGACGGCCTCCTCCGCCCGGTAGCTCGTCGTACGGGCGAGGCCCGCCTCCGCGCAGGCCGCCAGCCACGCGACAACCACCAGGGCGATCGCCGCGCCGATCAGACGCGCGGTCACGAGGTGGTGGTGGGAGCGGGCGAGGGCCCCTCGAGGCCCTGCTCGGCACGCCAGCCGTCGACGATCGCCGCCTGGAGACCGAACATCTCGGCCCGCTCGCCAGGCTCCTCGTGGTCGTAACCGAGCAGATGCAGCACGCCATGGACGGTGAGCAGCGCCAGCTCCTCGTCCATGGAGTGCTCCGTCGGCGCCTCGGCACCCTGCTTCTCGGCGACCTCCGGGCACAGCACGATGTCACCGAGGAGGCCCTGCGGCGGATCCTCCTCGTCCCGCGCGGGCGGCCGCAGCTCGTCCATCGGGAAGGACATCACATCGGTGGGACCCGGCAGATCCATCCACTGCAGGTGCAGCTGCTCCATGGCGTCGGAGTCCACGGCGATCACCGAGAGCTCGGAGAGCGGATGGATGCGCATCCGGGTCAGGGCGTACCGGGCGATGTCGAGGAGCGACTGCTCGTCGACCGTCCGGCCGGACTCGTTGTTGACTTCGATCGACATGAGGGCTTGGTCTCAGCGTTTTCCGTTACTCGGGGCGGTGCCGTCCGGCGACGTGCGGTCGTCGTAGCGTTCGTACGCGTCGACGATACGGCCCACGAGCTTGTGCCGGACGACGTCGGTGCTGGTGAGCCGGGAGAAGTGCACGTCCTCGACCCCCTCCAGGATCTCCTGCACCTGCCGCAGCCCGCTTCTCGTGCTGCCCGGCAGGTCCACCTGGGTGACGTCGCCGGTGATCACGATCTTGGATTCGAAACCGAGCCTGGTCAGGAACATCTTCATCTGTTCCGGGCTGGTGTTCTGCGCTTCGTCCAGGATGATGAAGGCGTCATTGAGCGTCCGCCCCCGCATGTAGGCCAGCGGAGCGACCTCGATCGTCCCCGCCGCCATCAGTCGGGGGATCGAATCCGGATCCAGCATGTCGTGCAGCGCGTCGTAGAGCGGACGCAGGTAGGGGTCGATCTTCTCGTAGAGCGTGCCGGGCAGGAAGCCGAGCCGCTCACCCGCCTCGACGGCGGGCCGGGTCAGGATGATCCGGTTGACCTGCTTGGACTGCAGCGCCTGCACCGCCTTGGCCATCGCCAGATACGTCTTCCCGGTGCCTGCCGGGCCGATGCCGAAGACGACGGTGTGCGCGTCTATCGCGTCGACGTACCGCTTCTGGTTGAGCGACTTGGGCCGGATGGTCCGGCCGCGGCTGGAGAGGATGTCCTGCGTGAGCACCTCGGCCGGGGCGGCGTGGCCCCCGCCCTCTCCGGCGTCCGACTTGCGGAGCATGGAGATCGTGCGCTCCACCGCGTCCTCGGTCATCGGCTGACCGGTGCGCAGCACCAGCATCATCTCGTCGAAGAGCCGCTGGATCAGCTCGACCTCCCGGCTTTCGCCGGTCGCCGTGATCTCGTTGCCCCGGACATGGATGTCCGTCTCGGGGAACGCCGTCTCGATGACACGCAGCAGGGAGTCGCCGGATCCCAGCACGGTCACCATCGGGTGCTTCGACGGGACGGCGAAGCGGGCGGTGTCTTGAGTCGTGGTTGTCTGCGTCATGGGCGGCCTCTGGGGCCTGCTCATCCCTCTCTTCGCTGCTGGGATCTGTATAGACCAGGGTACGACGCACCGCCGACATGCCCGAGTGGTTTTGCGGGGCACTTCTTCGTGCGGCAGCCGAGGGTCATGCGCGGAAGCCGATGGTGGGCACTGCGCGGCGGAGGGGCCAGGCGCGGGCGCAGCGGGGGAGGAGTGCGTCCAGGAAACCGTAGCGGCGCAGCGCCGCCGGGTCCTGGACGTCGTACGACCGCACGTGCTGGTACCAGGCGGCAACCTCGGCCCAGCCGGGAGCGGAGAGCGACCCGCCGAACTCCTGCACCGACAGCGCCGCCGTCAGCCCCGCGCACGCCAGTCGGTCGGCCAGTGGCCAGCCCGCCAGGGTGGCCATCACGAAGCCCGCCACGAAGACGTCCCCGGCACCTGTGGTGTCCAGTGCCTCGACCGCGATCGCGGGCACCTGCGCGGACTCGCCGGTGCCGCCGTCTACCGCGTAGGCGCCCTCCGCGCCCATCGTCACCACGGCCAGCGGGACCTGCTCGGCGAGCCGGTGCGCGGCGGCGCGCGGGCAGTCGGTACGGGTGTAGCTCATCGCCTCCACCGCGTTCGGCAGGAACGCGTCGCAGTGCGCCAGGTCGGGCAGCGCGCTCAAGTCCCAGCCGCCCGTCTCGTCCCATCCGATGTCGGCGAAGATCCGGCTGCCGCGCCTGGCCGCGGTGGCGATCCACTCCTGCGCCTCGCCGGGCACCAGCGAGGCGACACAGGCGCGGGCCGGCGGCGGGCATTCCCGGCCCCCCTCCAGCACCTCGTCCTTGGGCGGCGCCTCGTGCCCGTGCGAGATCATGGTGCGCTCGCCTTCGTAGGCCATGGAGACCGTCACCGGGGAGTGCCAGCCGGGCACGGTGTGCGACATCGACAGGTCGATGCCCTCGCCCTGCTCCAGGGCGTCCCGGCAGTAGTCGCCGTACATGTCGTCGCCGAAGGCCGCGGCGAGTGACGTACGCAGACCGAGCCGGGCCAGCGCGGTCGCCATGTTGGCGACACCGCCGGGGCTGGAGCCCATGCCGCGGGCCCAGGACTCGGTGCCGCGCACGGGCGCCGCGTCCAGCCCGGTGAAGACGATGTCGAGGAAGACCGTCCCGGTCAGATAGACGTCGCAGGCCGGATCCCCCGGGGCACGCAGCGCGGCGAGGGGGTCCAGGTGGCTGCGCCCCCCGGTCACGCTGCCCGGTGGAACGGCCGCGTGCGCGGTGCGCGCGTGCGCCCCGTGGGCGTGCGTGCCGTGTGCGTGAGGGGGGTGGTGTGTGTGGTGCTGCCTGTCGCCCGTGCTCACCGTGCTCTCTCCCGTCGTGCTCTGTGCCCAGTGTGCCCCCGTGTACGGCGACTGCCGCCCCCGGGCCGCCCATGAATTTCCGGCGGAGGCGGTTACCGGTCTCCGGATGCGCCCTGCCTACCGCTGTCTACCGCACGCCTCTGACAACGGCTCCATCCGGCGGGAACGCCGGTACGCACACGCCGGTACGCACATGCCGGTACGCACACGCGGGCACGCACACGCGGGTGCCCGCGCACCACCGACCCGGACAGGTCCTGGTGGCGCGCGGGCAGGACGTCAGTGAGTCACTCGGTGTGCGGTGCCAGCTGGGCCGCCTCGGCACCGATCGTCGTGGAGCCGCCGTGCCCCGGCCGTACGACCGTGTCGTCGGGCAGGATCAGCAGCCGTTCGCGGATCGACTCGAGGATGGTCGGATAGTCGGAGAACGACCGCCCGGTGGCCCCCGGCCCGCCCTGGAAGAGGGTGTCTCCGCTGAAGACCGTGCCCAGCTCAGGCACGTGCAGGCAGATGGCGCCCGGCGCGTGCCCCGGCGTGTGCAGCACCGTCAGGTCCGTACCGGCCACGGTCAGCACCCGGCCGTCCGTCAGCTCGCCGTCCGGCTCGCGGTCCGGATGGGCCAGCTTCCACAGCGGCAGGTCCTCCGGGTGCAGCAGCACGGGTGCGCCGGTGCGACGGGAGAGCTCCGGGGCCGCGCCGACATGGTCGTCGTGCGCGTGGGTGCAGATGATCGCGAGCAGCGTCCGGCCGTCCAGCGCCGTCGCGATGGCGTCGGCGTCGTGGGCCGCGTCGATCACGACGGCCTCCGTGTCGTCACCGACGATCCAGACGTTGTTGTCGACCTCCCAGGTGCCGCCGTCCAGCGAGAAGGTGCCGGAGGTGACCAGGTTCTCGATACGGGCGGCGCACATCAGAACACCACCACCGAGCGCAGGACATCGCCCGCGTGCATCCGCTCGAACGCCTGCTCCACGTCGTCGAGTCCGATCGTCTCGGTCACGAACGCCCCCAGGTCGAGGCGCCCCTGCCGGTGCAGATCGATGAGCATCGGGAAGTCGCGGGACGGCAGGCAGTCGCCGTACCAGGAGGACTTGAGTGAACCGCCGCGGCCGAAGACGTCGAGCAGCGGCAGTTCCAGCTTCATCTCCGGCGTGGGCACGCCGACCAGGACCACCGTCCCGGCCAGGTCCCGTGCGTAGAAAGCCTGTTCGTATGTCTCGGGGCGGCCCACGGCCTCGATCACGACGTCCGCGCCGAAGCCGCCGGTGAGCCCACGGATCGCCTCGACCGGGTCTTCCCGGCGGGAGTTGACGCTGTGCGTGGCGCCGATCTTCAGCGCCGTCTCCAGCTTGCGGTCGTCGATGTCGACCGCGATGATCCGGGCCGCGCCCGCCAGCCGCGCCCCGGCGACGGCCGCGTCACCGACGCCGCCGCAGCCGATGACCGCGACGGAGTCGCCGCGGCCCACCCCGCCGGTGTTGATCGCGGCGCCGATGCCCGCCATCACGCCGCAGCCCAGCAGCCCCGCCACCGCGGGGGAGACCTCGGCGTCGACCTTGGTGCACTGACCCGCCGCCACCAGGGTTTTCTCCGCGAACGCGCCGATGCCCAGCGCGGGGGAGAGCGGGGTGCCGTCCTTCAGTGTCATCGGCTGCCGCGCGTTGTGCGTGTCGAAGCAGTACCAGGGGCGGCCGCGCCGGCAGGCCCGGCACTGGCCGCACACGGCACGCCAGTTGAGGATGACGAAATCGCCCGGCACCACCTCCGTCACGCCCTCGCCGACGGATTCCACCCATCCGGCGGCCTCGTGCCCCAGCAGGAAGGGGAACTCGTCGTTGATACCGCCCTGCCGGTAGTGCAGGTCGGTGTGGCAGACACCGCAGGCCCGCACCTCCACCACGGCCTCGCCCGGGCCAGGGTCCGGCACGAGAATGGTCTCCGTACGGACCGGCTCGTCCTTGCCGCCCGCGATGACGCCGCGTACTTCCTGAGCCATGCTCACGCGCCCTCCTTGAGAACTCGGGTGATCAGAGTGCGCTGAGAGTCTGTCAGCCTCGGGTCGGCGCAGTACGCGATGGCACCGTCCACTTCGATCTCGTAGTTGAATCCGTCGGGAACGCCGATCGGGCGTTCCTCGCGGCCCTCGGACAGGGCTGTCCGGGTCAGCGAGGCCAGCTCGTCGGCGTCCGGACGGGCGCTGGTGTCGAGGGTGGCCCGGCGGGGCAGACCCCCGAATCCGCCGGTGCGGACAACGGTGATGCGCATGGGGCCATCCTCGCTCGCCCGCGGGCGGAAACTATAGGGCCTTTCCGGTGGACCTTTGAGGACCAGCCCGCGGCATCCGGTGCGCGCTCGCAAGGCGCAGGACCGCCCTCGTACGGGGTGTACCGCAAAGGCCCTAGGAGCCCTCGACGGCCGGGGTCTCTTCGGCGGTCCTGGAGCCCGCCGCGGGCGCCCGAGCCGCCCGGGTCGCCTCTGCCGGGGTGACACCCACCGCGGACCAGGAACGCAGTACGGCCGCCTCCTCGTCGCCCGCTCCGAAGCGGGCCCGCGCGGCGCTGAGGGTGGCCGCGGCGAAGTCGGCGAAGCCGGCGTCTGCCGCGAGCTCCTCGGAGGTGAGCGTGTCGTACCAGATCTGGCCCGCACGCTCCCAGGCATTGCCCCCCAGGTCCGTGGCGAGCGTGTAGAAGGCGTGGTTGGGGATGCCGGAGTTGATGTGCACCCCGCCGTTGTCGGACGAGGTGTGTACGTAGTCCTCCATGGTGGCGGGCTGCGGATCCTTGCCGAGGACATCGTCGTCGTACGCCGTGCCGGGAGCCTTGAGCGAGCGCAGCGCATCGCCCTGCACCCGGTCGGTGAACAGCTCCGCGCCCACCAGCCAGTCCGCCTGCTCCGCGGACTGGCCCTGCTCGTGCTGCTTGATCAGTGAACCGAAGACGTCCGAGACCGACTCGTTGAGCGCGCCGGACTGCCCGAGGTACTCCAGATTGGCCGTGTACTGCGTGACGCCGTGCGTCAGCTCGTGCCCGATGACGTCCAGGGCGAGGGTGAAGTCGCGGAAGACCTCGCCGTCGCCGTCGCCGAACACCATCCGCTCGCCGTCCCAGAAGGCGTTGCCGTACTCCTCGCCGTAGTGCACCGTCGCGTCCAGCGGCAGCCCGGCGCCGTCGATGGAGTCACGGGCGAAGGCGCTGAGGAACAGCTCGAAGGTCGCTCCGAGCCCGGTGTACGCGCGGTTGACGCTGGCGTCCCGGACCGGCTTGCCGCCCTCCGTGCGGACCCGCTTGCCGGGCAGCGTCTCCTTGTGCCGGGCGTCGTAGACGGTGCGCTGCGGCGCGGCCGCCGGTCCGGCCTGCCGGGGGACGGACGGCGCCGCGAGACCGCGCACGGCGGTGATCTGGCGGCGGGTGCGCTGCGCCGCGTCCCGCTCCAGGGTGCGGCGGGCGGGCCCGGCGAGGACAGGGTCCTCGGAACGGGCAAGCTGGTCCAGGACATGCGGCGGCACGATGCCGCAGCGGACCGGGTGGATGGGCCGGATGCGAGGGATCGGTGTGTTCATACCCGCCAAGGTGACACTGGGAGATCAGTCTGTCACTGGCTGCTGCGAGGATTCACGAAAAGGAGTTCATTGACGCGCTCCCGTCGCCTTCCGTCACCGCCGCCGGGGCACACTGCCCTCGAGCGCGTCCGCATAGTGATACGCGTGGGCGCATCCCGCATGCCTGCGGTTACGGTGTGGGCATCATGCGTTTCGGTCTGCTTCTCCTTAGCTGCCGCGGCGAGGGTCTGTAGTCGATCGGTCGGCACCCTCCCCGCGGAGTTCGGTGCTGCCACCGTCGGTCCCTTCAGCCACCCGCAGGAGCCCAGCGCATCATGACGTCATCACAGCCTTCGCACGCGTCTCCCCACGCCCGCCCCGTGTATCCCGACGCCGTCCGCCCCGCCACACCCCTCACCGCCGCGAGCGTCCGCCAGCGCCCGTCCGGCATGCCGGTGCACCGGTACGGCCAGTACGAGGCAGTCGACATCCCCGACCGCACCTGGCCCCAGAAGCGCGTCACCCAGGCCCCCCGCTGGCTCTCCACGGACCTGCGGGACGGCAACCAGGCGCTGATCGACCCGATGTCGCCCGCCCGTAAGCGCGCCATGTTCGACCTGCTGGTGTCGATGGGCTACAAGGAGATCGAGGTCGGCTTCCCCTCCTCCGGCCAGACCGATTTCGACTTCGTGCGCTCGATCATCGAAGAGGGCGCGATCCCCGAGGACGTGACCATCTCCGTCCTGACGCAGGCCCGCGAGGAACTGATCGAGCAGACCGTCAAGTCGCTGCGCGGGGCCCACCAGGCGACGGTGCATCTGTACAACGCCACCGCCCCCGTCTTCCGCGAGGTCGTCTTCCGGGGCTCCCGCGAAGAGGTCAAGCAGATCGCGGTGGACGGCACCCGGCTGGTCATGGAGTACGCCGAGAAACTGCTCGGCGAGGAGACGGTCTTCGGATACCAGTACAGCCCGGAGATCTTCACCGACACCGAGCTGGACTTCGCACTGGAGGTCTGCGAGGGCGTGATGGACGTCTGGCAGCCCGAGGAGGGCCGCGAGATCATCCTCAACCTGCCCGCGACGGTGGAACGTTCGACGCCCTCCACCCATGCCGACCGCTTCGAGTGGATGTCCCGGCACCTCTCACGCCGGGAGCACGTCTGCCTGTCCGTGCACCCGCACAACGACCGCGGTACCGCCGTCGCCGCCGCCGAGCTGGCCCTGATGGCGGGCGCGGACCGGATCGAGGGCTGCCTCTTCGGCCAGGGCGAGCGCACCGGCAACGTCGACCTGGTGACCCTGGGGATGAACCTCTTCTCCCAGGGCATCGACCCGCAGATCGACTTCTCGCGGATCGACGACATCAAGCGCACCGCCGAGTACTGCAACCAGATGGAGATCCACCCCCGGCACCCGTACGCGGGCGACCTCGTCTACACCGCCTTCTCCGGCTCCCACCAGGACGCCATCAAGAAGGGCTTCGAGGCGATGGAGGCCACCGCCGCCGAGCAGGGCACCCCGCTCGACGAGGCCGAGTGGGCGGTGCCGTACCTGCCCATCGACCCGAAGGACGTCGGGCGCTCCTACGAGGCCGTCATCCGGGTGAACTCCCAGTCGGGCAAGGGCGGTATCGCCTACGTCCTGAAGAGCGACCACGGCCTGTCCCTGCCGCGCCGCATGCAGGTCGAGTTCTCGAAGATCATTCAGGGCAAGACCGACACCGACGGCGGCGAGGTCACCCCGGCCGCCATCTGGGCCGCCTTCCAGGACGAATACCTGCCCACCCCGGAGGACAGCTGGGGCCGGATCGCGCTGCGCAGCGCCCAGACCTCCACCACCAGTGCGGGCCAGGACGCGCTCACCGTCGAGGCGCGGGTGGACGGCCGGGACACCGTCCTGACCGGTACGGGCAACGGTCCGCTGGCCGCGTTCGTCGACGCGCTGCGCGTCATCGACACCGAGGTACAGGTGCTGGACTACGTCGAGCACACGATGAGCGAGGGCGCGGGCGCGCTCGCCGCGTCCTACATCGAGTGCACCATCGGTGATCAGGTGCTGTGGGGTGTGGGCATCGACCCGAGCATCGTCCGCGCCTCCATCAAGGCCGTGACCTCGGCAGTCAACCGGGCGGCACGCGGCTGACCGCCCCGCCGCCCGCTCCGCCCCCACCGGTCGGCCGGTGGGGGCGGAGTCGTCTTCGCGTACGCCGCTCAGCGGGGGGTGCGGCCGTCCTTCCGGCTGAAGGCGCTGATCGCGCTGCCCGCGGTCCCGCGGGAGATCACCCGCGCGTCGCGCCGCGCGTCGCGCAGGGCGACGGCGCCGCTCCGGTGCGCCGCGCCGTGCTGGTTGCGCTCGCGGCGCCGGAGGACGGCGAGGCTCCAGCCGATGAGGCCCGCTGCCGCGCTCAGTAACACCACCATTAGCGCCATGTGTCCCAGCGTCGCAGGCCCGCCGTGGCATGGACAGATGCGTACAGGTCGGTACAGGCGCCGAGCCCCGCCGCGTCAACCGCGTTCGCGTGATTTACCCAAAGTGTCCGGTGGGGTGAAGCCGCACGTCAGGGCCGTGTGTGCGAGGGCTTTTCGGACAACTGCGCGCCAAGGTGCTGACGCGGTCTCGCGTCGGTGGTTAATATCACGTCAATCCGGCAACGTTGCCGAAGTGTTACGGAGGTGCGGCGCGGTGATGCTTTCCCGGGGCGGGCGAGGCTGGTCCCCACGCGTCGCAGGCATCCGTACGCGATGGCGCACCGTCGACGACGGCGAGTTCTTCTGCCCCGGCTGCGGGGGCGACCGCAACTACCGCCGCCGTACGGGCCGCCGCCGCTTCGTGCTGCTGGGCGTCCCCCTGCTGCCCCGGGGCACGGCCGGGCCGGTAGCCGAATGTGCCTCCTGCCGTGCGCACTTCGGCATCGAATGCCTGGACGGTCCCACCACCCAGCGGCTCTCCACGATGCTGCGCGACGCCGTCCACTCGGTCGCGCTCTCCGTGCTGGCGGCGGGCGGCACCGAGGCCTCCGCGAGCCGCGGGGCGGCTGTCGAGATGGTCCGCGCCGCCGGATTCCCCGACTGCACCGAGGAGCAGCTGCTCACGCTCCTCGCCGCGCTGCACGCGGACCAAGGGACGGCAGGGGACGACGCCGCCCAGGCTGAGCTGCGCGGGGCACTGCACCCGCTGGCTCCGCATCTTGCCGCCGCGGGGCGGGAGGCGCTACTGCTGCAGGGCGCCTCCGTCGCGCTCGCCGACGGGCCGTACCAGCCGGCCGAGCGCGAGGTGCTCGAGACCGTCGGGCAGGCGCTGACCATTCGCCCGGAGGACACCGAGCGGCTGCTCGCCGCTGCCCGCACTCTGTCCTGACGCCCGAGGGGTTCCGAGGCGCGGTGTTCCCGCCCCGCCGGGATGCCTCCCGGTTACTCCCCCGGGATTAGTCCCCGGGCCGTGCAACCCCCGGTAGTAACGGCCTCTTCGGTCGCACGGCCGATGAAGACCCCCCTCGCGCACGGAAATCTGTTAAGCGACAGACGTCAGGTGAACGAGGAGGGGCACTCATGGGGTCCGCAACGGAAGCACGCCGGGAGGCGGAGCCGGATCGGAACGGTCCGCCGCCAGAGCAAGACCGACGGCGCAGACGTGTCGTGCCCTGGGCGGTTCTCGCCCTGTGGGTGGCGGTCATCGCGCTCGCCGTGCCCTTCGCCGCGAAGCTCGCCGATGTGACGCGCGACGACGCGGTCGACTACCTGCCGGGGAGTGCGGACTCCACCCGCGTCCAGAAGCTGGTGGAGGATCTTCCGGGCGGCGACACCGTCGACATCATCCTGGTGCACCACCGCGAGGCCGGGCTGACCGCCGCCGACCGGGAGCTCGCCCGTGAACAGGTGGCGGAGATCGCCGGCGAGTACGAGCTCAAGGGCGACGCGACGCCCCAGGTGGTGCCCTCCGAGGACGGCACGGCGCTGATGACGGTCATGTCCATCACCGGGGAGTCGGGCGAGGAGCGGCGGATCGAGGCCGCCACCGGCATCCGCGACGGCCTGGGCGACGCGCCCGAGGGGCTCAGCGTGGAGGTCGGCGGCGCGGGGGCACTCGAGGCCGACATGGACGCCGTCTTCGAATCCATCGACGGCACACTCATGTACGGCACGGCCGCCGTTGTCGCGATCCTGCTGATCCTCACCTACCGCAGCCCGTTCCTGTGGCTGGTGCCGCTGGTCGTGGTGGGCGCGGCCACGTTCACCTCACAGGCCGTCACCTACGCCCTCGTCCAGGCGTTCGACCTGACCGTCACCGGTCTCAGCTCGGGCGTGATGACCATCCTCATCTTCGGAGCCGGTACGGACTACGCACTGCTGCTGGTCGCCAGATACCGCGAGGAACTGCGCCGTATCGAGCGTCCGTACGACGCGATGGCGGCAGCCCTGCGCGGCTGCGGCCCCGCCATCCTGGCATCGGCGGGCACCGTCACGCTGGGCCTGCTGTGCCTGCTCGTCGCCGACATGAACAGCAGCAACGGACTCGGCCCGGTCGGAGCGGTCGGTGTGGTCTGCGCGCTGGTGGCGATGATGACGCTGCTGCCCGCCATCCTGGTGCTGCTCGGGCGCGGCGTCTTCTGGCCGCTGGTGCCGCGTCACGGCGCGGAACCGTCCCAGCGGCGGTCCCTGTTCGCCGTGATGGGCACCTCGGCCAGCCGCCGCCCGGCGACGGTCCTGATCACCGGCATGGCGGTGCTGGGGGCCCTGGCGATCGGCATGCTCAACCTGCCCGGCACGCCCGCGCAGGAGGACACCTTCACCAACAAGCCGGAGTCGATCTCCGCCATGGAGACAGTCGGCGAGGCGTACCCCGGCTCCAACAGCCAGCCGATCACGGTGATGGCGAAGTCGGACGCGGCGGACACGGTGCTTGCGGAGGCGAGCCGGACGCCCGGCGTCGCCGATGTGGAGAAGGGGCGCAGCGGCGACGGCTGGACGGAGATCTCGGTCTTCGCCGAGGACAGGCCCGAGTCGGCCGGAGAGAAGGAAACGGTCCGGACCCTGCGCGCTGACCTGCACGCGCTGGAGGGCGCGGAAGCACTGGTGGGCGGCGACACCGCACAGCGGATCGACGAGGCGGACACGAACTCGGACGACCGGTGGAAGGTGATTCCGCTGGTGCTCGTGGTGGTGCTGCTCGTGCTCATCGCGTTGCTGCGCAGCCTGACGGCGCCGCTGGTGCTCATCGTCGCCGTGGCCGCCTCCTGGGGTGCGGCGATGGGGATCGGCGGGCTGGTCTTCGAACCGGTCTTCGGCTTCAGCGGAGTGGACGCCAGCCTGCCCCTGCTCGCCTTCGTCTTCCTGGTGGCCCTCGGCGTCGACTACGGAATCTTCCTGATGCACCGGATGCGGGAGGAGTCGCTGAAGGGCCTGGAGGTGCCGGACGCGGCGCTCAAGGCGCTGCGGACGACGGGCGGCGTCATCGCCTCGGCCGGGATCGTGCTGGCCGCGACGTTCAGCGTGCTGGCGACCATGCCGATGGTGCTGATGGCCGAGCTGGGCTTCATCATCGCGATCGGCGTCCTGCTGGACACCTTCGTGGTGCGCACCTACCTGGTCACCTCGGCGAGCCTGCTGCTGAAGCGGTGGGTGTGGTGGCCGGGACGGCTCTTCCACACGCAGGGCACCAGGACCGGCCCGCGCGGTGGTCCCCGTGCGTCCGAGGCGCCGGACGGCGTGCCCGACGAGAGGCCGGTCGCGACCCGGCAGGAAGTGGGCTGACGGGGTCGGAGAGCCCCAGGGGCGGGGTGGCGTCGCGAGGCGTCCACCCCGCCCTGCCCGCGCGCACAGCCGTACGGACAGTCGTACGGATTCACCTCCACACGCCCCCGCGATGACGCAGGATGAAGCCCGTGAACCCAGCCAGAGACCCGGTCACCGCCGCCCTCACCCGTGCGCTGATCCCGAGGCGGGCCACCGTCCGCAGCCTGCCCGGGAAGGATCTCGGCCTCGCCGCGATCCTGCTCGTGGTGCAGACCCTCCTGGCCGCCACGCTGCCCGAGAGCGACGGCAAACCGCCGAGCGTCGTCGGCTGGGCGCTGCTCACCGCCAGCGCGCTTGTGCTCATCTTCCGCAGACGGGCGCCCTGGCTGACGACCATGGCCGTGATCTGCCTGGTGGGGCCCTACCACTCGCTGGATTACGTGCACACCGCCGCCGTCCCGGCCGGACTGGCCGCGCTGGTCTCGCTCGCCATCCTCGGGCCGCCGACGCGGACCTTCCTCACCCTCGGCGGGGCGCTCAGCGTCATGGTGATGGTCATGTGGTCGGGCGGGCAGGCGCACGACGTGCCCGAGATGCTGCGCAGCTTCGGCTGGCTGCTCGCCTTCGTGCTGATCGGGGAGGCGGTGCGCATCCACCGCAACTACGTTTCCGCGATCGTCGAACGGGCGGAACGGGCGGAACGTACCCGGGAGGAGGAGGCCGCGCGGCGGGTCGCGGAGGAACGGCTGCGCATCGCCCGCGACCTGCACGACCTGCTCGCGCACAGCATCACCCTGATCGGCGTGCAGACCTCGGTGGCGGCTCACGTCCTCGTCGCCGACCCCGACCGGCTCGACCGGGAGACCCTCGCCCGTGCGCTGGACGGCATCGCCGACACCTGCCGCGACGCCCGCGCCGAGCTGCGCACCACCCTGGAGGTGCTGCGGGCTGACGATCCGTCGGGCGGGCAGGTGAACAGCGGCGGGCCGCTTCCCGGACTCTCCGGCGTGCCCGATCTGGTCCGCGCGGCCGAGGGCGCGGGGGCCAGGGTCGACCTGCGGCAGTATCCGGCCGATCCTGCTGCCACCGAACCTGCCGTGCAGGTCCCGGCGGTTGTCGGGGCCGCCGCGTACCGCATCGTGCAGGAGAGCCTGACGAACGCGGTACGGCACGCGGGCCCCGCGGTCGCGGTCAGCGTGGTGGTGGAGCGGATGAGCGCCGACGCCGCGCTGCGGGTCACCGTCCGCGACGACGGCGGCCCGGCGGCACGCCGCGCGACCGAGCTGCCCGACCGCCCGCCCGGCTTCGGCATCGCCGGGATGCGGGAGCGCGCCCGCAGCATCGGCGGCACCCTGGACGCCGCTCCGTGTCCGGACGGGCCCGGCTTCCGGGTGCGGGCCGTGCTGCCGCTGACGCCGGTGCCGGGCACGGCCGAGCGGTCGAGCGAGGCCCGCACGGCACCCGAGCCCGCCCTGGTCCCCGGACCCTCCGCGCCCGCACCCTCGCCGCCCGCACCCTCTGGACCCGCGTCATCCGCGTCCGCGTCCAGCTCCGTCCGAGAAGACCCCCCGAAAGGCACGCCATGAGCGCGACCAGCCCGCCGCAGCCGATCCGCGTGCTGCTGGCCGACGACCAGACCCTCGTACGTGCCGCCTTCGCCATGCTCATCGAGTCCGCTCCCGACATGGTTGTCGTCGGCGAGGCCGGGACCGGCCGCCAGGCCGTGACCATGGCCCGGAGCGCCTTGGCCGACGTCGTCGTGATGGACATCCGGATGCCCGACCTGGACGGCATAGAGGCGACCCGCCTGATCGCCGCCGATGAGGATCTGGCCGGGGTGCGGGTACTCGTGCTCACCACCTACGACACCGACGGGCATGTCGTCGACGCGCTGCGCGCCGGGGCGTCCGGCTTTCTTGTCAAGGACACCAGGCCCGCCGACCTGCTGGACGCGATCCGCACGGTCTCCGCAGGGGAGGCGCTGCTGTCGCCGGGGCCGACCGCGCGGCTCATCGCACGCGTGCTGCGCGCCCCCGAGGCCCCCGCGCCCGGCGGCCCCCTGCCGGACGCGCTGGCCGCGCTCTCCGCCCGCGAACGGCAGGTTCTCGGCCTGGTGGCGCGGGGGCTGAACAACACCGAGGTTGCCGAGTCGCTGGGGCTGAGCCCGCTCACCGCCAAGACCCACGTCAGCCGGATCATGGGCAAGCTGGCCGTCCGGGACCGGGCGCAGCTCGTCATCGCCGCGTACGAATCCGGGCTGGTGACTCCGGGAGCCTCCACCTGAGCGAGAATGCAGGCATGCCGCACTCTTCCGGGGACCGATCCCGCCGCTCCGGGCGCACCCTGCCATGAGCCTCTTCCGTGACGACGGGGTCGTCCTGCGCACCCAGAAGCTGGGCGAGGCGGACCGGATCATCACCCTGCTCACCCGCGGCCACGGCCGGGTGCGAGCGGTGGCGCGCGGCGTGCGGCGCACCAAGTCGAAGTTCGGGGCCCGGCTGGAGCCCTTCTCCCATGTGGACGTGCAGTTCTTCGCGCGCGGCAGTGAGCTGATCAGCCGCGGCCTGCCGCTCTGCACACAGACGGAGACCATCGCCCCGTACGGCAGCGGCATCGTCGGCGACTACGACCGCTACACCGCCGGTACGGCCATGCTGGAGACCGCCGAGCGGTTCACCGACCAGGAGGGCGAACCAGCGGTGCAGCAGTATCTGCTGCTCGTCGGCGGCCTGCGCACCCTCGCCGCCGGCGAGCACGGCCCCGGGCTGGTGCTGGACGCCTTCCTGCTCCGCTCCCTCGCCGTCAACGGCTACGCGCCCAGCTTCGGCGACTGCGCCCGGTGCGGGCTGCCGGGCCCCAACCGCTTCTTCTCCGTCGCCGCGGGCGGCACCGTGTGCGGGGACTGCCGGGTCCCCGGCAGCGTGCTGCCCTCGCCCGAGGCGCTGCGCCTGCTGGGCGCGCTGCTGACCGGCGACTGGGCGACGGCCGACGCGACCGAGGCCCGGCACACGCGAGAGGGGAGCGGGCTGGTCTCCGCGTATCTGCACTGGCATCTGGAGCGCGGGCTGCGCTCGCTGCGTTACGTACGCTGAGCCCTGCCCCCCCCCGCCCAGGGGCCACCGAGCCCCGGAACCGGCGCGCCGCACAGACGATAGGCTCGGCAGCCTGATCCCTGAGGCCCCGTACGACCCGATGGAGCTGAGCCCGCATGGCCCGTCGCGGAATGCTGTCCCGGCAGCGTCGCGTGTCCGACTACGCAGTCCCCGAGCCGCACCCCTCCGGTGCCCGGCCGCCCCGTATCCCCGGTGAGCTGGTGCCGGGCCATGTGGCGGTGGTGATGGACGGCAACGGGCGGTGGGCCAAGGAGCGCGGGCTGCCGCGTACCGAGGGGCACAAGGTCGGTGAGGGCGTCGTCATGGACGTGCTCAAGGGCTGTCTGGAAATGGGCGTCCGCAACCTGTCCCTCTACGCCTTCTCCACCGAGAACTGGAAGCGCTCGCCCGACGAGGTGCGCTTCCTGATGAACTTCAACCGCGATGTCATCCGCCGCCGCCGGGACGAGATGAACGAGCTGGGCATCCGCATCCGCTGGGTGGGCCGGATGCCGAAGCTGTGGAAGTCGGTGGTGCAGGAGCTCCAGGTCGCGCAGGAGCAGACCCAGGACAACGACGCCATGACGCTCTACTTCTGCGTGAACTACGGCGGCCGTGCGGAGATCGCCGACGCCACGAAGGCGCTCGCGGAGGACGTACACGCGGGGCGGCTCGACCCGGCGAAGGTCAACGAGAAGACACTCGCCCGCTACCTGTACTACCCGGACATGCCGGACGTGGATCTCTTCCTGCGGCCCTCCGGGGAGCAGCGCATCTCCAACTACCTGCTCTGGCAGAGCGCGTACGCGGAGATGGTCTTCCAGGACGTGCTGTGGCCGGATTTCGACCGCCGCAACCTGTGGGCCGCCTGCCTGGAGTACGCCCGGCGTGACCGGCGCTTCGGCGGCGCGGCCGACCCGGCGGTGGAGCCGCCGGCCTAGGGCGCGCACGCCACTCGCACCGGCCGCCGCGCCCGGCGGTCTACCGGGGGGCGCAGTCCCCGCAGGTGCCGAAGATCTCGACGGTGTGGCCGACATCGACGAAGCCGTGCTCCGCGGCGATCGACTCGGCCCACTTCTCCACGGCCGGTCCCTCCACCTCGACGGCCTTGCCGCAGTGCCTGCAGACCAGGTGGTGGTGATGGTCGTCGCTGTGGCAGCGGCGGTAGACCGATTCGCCCTCGTCGGTGCGCAGCACGTCCACCTCGCCGGCGTCGGCGAGGGACTGCAGGGTGCGGTAGACGGTGGTCAGACCGACCGAATCACCGCGGTGCTTGAGCATGTCGTGCAGTTCCTGCGCGCTGCGGAACTCCTCGACCTCCGCCAGCGCCGACGCCACGGCAGCACGCTGCCTGGTCGACCGTCCGCGTACGGGGGGACCTGCGGTGGTCACCGTCGCCTCCTCCACTCGTCGACTGCTCTTCGGACCGGCTCGCCATTGTGCCAGGTGTATCGGGCGGAAACCGGTGGCAGTCGTTACGCCGTCACGCCCTCACCGGTGTGTACTCCTCTTCCAGGGTGCCTGTCCCGCCGTCCGCCGCAGCACGCTTCGCACGTCTGCGCGCCAGCGGCGTGGCCAGTACCGTCACCACAACGAAGAGCCCGATGGCGATCAGCACGATGCTGGCGCCCGGGGGCACGTCCGCGTGGTACGAGAGGGTGGTGCCGGAAAGTGTCACCAGCACCCCGAACAGCACCGACAGCCCGAGCGTCGTCGCGAAGCCGCGGGTGGCCTGCTGCGCGGTGGCTACCGGGATCACCATCAGGGCGCTGACCAGCAGCAGTCCGACGACCCGCATCGACACCGTGACGGTGACCGCCGCGGTGACCGCGAGCAGCAGGTTCAGCAGCCGCACCGGCAGGCCGGTCACCCGGGCGAACTCCTCGTCCTGGCAGATGGCGAAGAGCTGCCGCCGCAGGCCCACGCAGACGAGCAGCACGGCCGCGGACAGGCACACGATGTTGATGAGGTCGGGCTGCGAGACGGTGGTGATCGAACCGAACAGATAGGTGACGAGGTTGGCGTTGGAGCCGTTCGGGGCGAGATTGATGATCATGACGCCGCCGGCCATGCCGCCGTAGAAGAGCAGGGCGAGCGCGAGATCGCCGCGCGTCTTGCCGTACCAGCGGATCAGCTCCATGCCCATCGCGCCGAGGGAGGCGACCAGCACCGCCATCCACACGGGGCTGGTGCTGAGCAGGAAGCCGAGGGCGACACCGGTGAGCGCGACGTGGCCGATGCCGTCGCCCATGAGCGCCTGCCGCCGCTGGACCAGATAGATCCCGACGGCCGGTGCCGCGATGCCGACGACGAGCGCGGCCAGCAGCGCCCGCTGCATGAATTCGTACCCGAGCATCTCGGTCATGACAGCAGCCCGGTCTCGATCTTGGAGGCGGGATCGGCCTCGTTCGTGTCGTGGGGGTGGCAGGCAAGGTCGTGCAGCCGCTCCGGATGGTCGACGCGCTCGACCCGTCCCTCGTGCAGCACCACCGCACGGTCGATCAGCGGGGCCAGCGGACCCAGCTCGTGCAGCACCAGCAGCACCGAGGTGCCGTTCCGGGTCTGCTCGGCCAGCGCGTCGGCGAGCACCTGCTGGCTGGCCAGGTCCACCCCGGCGAGGGGCTCGTCCATGATCAGCACGTCGGGTTCGCCCGCGAGCGCGCGGGCGATCAGGACCCGCTGGTGCTGGCCGCCGGAGAGCGCGTTCACCGAGTCCCCGGCCCGGCTCTCCATCCCGACGAGCCGCATCGCGGCGTTCACCGCCTCCTTGTCCGCGCGGTTGAGCGGGCGCAGCCGGGCGCGCGCGAGCCGCCCGGAGGAGACCACCTCGCGTACGGTCGCGGGGACGCCGCTGGCGGCCGTGGAACGCTGCGGTACGTAGCCGACCCGCCGCCAGTCGCGGAAGCGTGCGAGCGGCTTGCCGAACAGCTCCAGCGTGCCCGAGGTCACGGGGATCTGGCCGATGACCGCCCGCACGGTGGTGGACTTCCCCGAGCCGTTCGGGCCGAGCAGTGCGACGACCTCGCCGCGCTCCACGGTCAGATCCAGCCCCCGCAGCACCGGCCGCGAGCCGAGCGACGCGGTGGCACCGCGCAGCGATATGACGGGCTCCTGTGACTTCATGGGGTGTCTCCTTCGCGCCGGGTCACGCCGGGTGCCGTACGGGTGCCGCACGGGTCACTTCGCGTCGAGTGCGGTTCGCAGAGCGGCCAGGTTCGCGCGCATGACCGAGAAGTAGTCATCCTTCTCGGCGTCCTGGACGGACTCGAGCGGGCTGAGGACGCCGGTCTTGAGGTCGAGGTCCTCGGCGAGCGTCTTCGCGGTCGCGTCGCTCGCGTTGCTCTCGAAGAAGACCGTGCTGACGTCGTCCTCCCTGGCGACCTTGTGCAGCTCCTTCATGTGCGCGCCGCTCACCGAACCGGATTCCGGGTCCACGCCGGAGATGGCCTCCTCGTGCAGGCCGTAGCGCTCGGCGAGGTAGCCGAAGGCGGCGTGGGTGGTGATGAAGGTGTCGGTCTTCTTCGTCTCGAGGCCGCTCTTGAAGTCCTTGTCCAGCGTGGTGAGCCGCTTGACGAGGGCGGCGGTGCGCTTCTCGTAGTAGGCCTTGTGCTCCGGGTCGGCCTTGGCGAGCTGGGTGCCCACGCCCTCGGCGACCTCGGCATAACGCGTGGGGTCGAGCCAGATGTGCGGGTCGGCGCTGCCCGCGCTGTGGTCGTGGCCCTCATGGCCCTCTTCCTCCTCGGCGTGCTCCTCCTCGCCGTGCCCGTGCTCCTCCTCGCCGTGCTCCTCCTCGCCGTGCTCCTCCCCAGCGTGCTCCTCTTCGCCGTGCACTGCCTCGCCGTGCTCTTCGAGCTCGGTGAAGGAGGTGGCCTCGGCCTTGTACTTGACCTCGGACTGCTCGACGGCCGTGTCGACCGCGGGCTGGAGACCCTTGAGGTAGACGACGAGATCGGCCTCGCCCAACTCGCCGACCTGCTTGGGGGAGAGCTCCAGATCGTGCGGCTCGCCGCCCGGCTTGGTCAGGGCCGAAACCGAGACGTGCTCTCCGCCGATCTCCTTGGCGAGGAATTCCATGGGATAGAACGACGCGACGACGCTCACCTTTCCGCCATCGCCGGAAGAGTCGCTGCCGCAGGCGGAGAGTGTGACGGCGGCGAGTGCGAGGGCTCCGGCGGTGGCGGTGCTGCGTATGAGAGGGCGTCTGGTGTTCATGACACTCATTTTCACCTCTAATGGAAACCATAGTCAACTGACACGGGGGTCCCACGGGTGTGACATGGTCGGCGCACGCGAGTAGCCGGGGGCGTGGCGGGCGAATCGGTGTGCAGACCAAACCGATTTGATCCGGGCCCCTCCCTCGCCGGTAATCTGAGGTATTCCGTCGTCGTTGATGAAGAGAGCACCGTGGCCGCCGACAAGACCGAGACCATCGTCAGCCTGAGCAAGCGCCGTGGCTTTGTGTACCCGTGCAGTGAGATCTACGGCGGTCAGCGCGCCGCCTGGGACTACGGGCCGCTGGGTGTGGAGCTCAAGGAGAACATCAAGCGCCAGTGGTGGCGCTCCATGGTCACTTCGCGCGACGATGTGGTCGGAATCGACTCTTCGGTGATCCTGGCCCCCGAGGTCTGGCAGGCATCGGGCCATGTCGCCACCTTCACCGATCCGCTCACCGAGTGCACCTCCTGCCACAAGCGCTTCCGCGCCGACCACCTGGAGGAGGCGTACGAGGCCAAGCACGGCCGTCCGCCCGCCGCCGGTCTGGCCGACATCAACTGCCCGCACTGCGGGAACAAGGGCGCCTTCACGGAGCCCAAGCAGTTCTCCGGTCTGCTCTCCACCCACCTCGGCCCGACCCAGGACTCCGGCTCGGTCGCCTATCTGCGCCCCGAGACGGCCCAGGGCATCTTCACCAACTTCGCCTCCGTGCAGCAGACGTCGCGGAAGAAGCCGCCGTTCGGCATCGCGCAGACCGGTAAGTCCTTCCGGAACGAGATCACTCCGGGTAACTTCATCTTCCGGACGCGTGAGTTCGAGCAGATGGAGATGGAGTTCTTCGTCAAGCCGGGCGAGGACGAGGAGTGGCACGAGTACTGGATGGAGCAGCGCTGGAACTGGTACCGGGACCTCGGTATCCAGGAGGCGAACATCCGCTGGTACGACCACCCGGCGGAAAAGCTGTCGCACTACTCCAAGCGCACGGCCGACATCGAGTACCGCTTCAACTTCGGCGGCACCGAGTTCTCCGAGCTCGAAGGCGTGGCCAACCGCACCGACTTCGACCTGCTCGCGCACTCCAAGGCGTCCGGCCAGGACCTGTCGTACTTCGACCAGGAGGCCGGCGAGCGCTGGACTCCCTACGTCATCGAGCCCGCGGCCGGTCTCAACCGGGCGATGCTCGCCTTCATGCTCGACTCCTACACGGAGGACGAGGCGCCCAACGCCAAGGGCAAGATGGAGAAGCGCATCGTGATGCGCCTCGACCCGAGGCTGGCCCCGGTCAAGGTCGCGGTGCTGCCGCTGTCGCGCAACGAGCGGCTGTCGCCGAAGGCGCGCGGCCTCGCGGAGGCGCTGCGCAAGCACTGGAACATCGAGTTCGACGACGCCGGTGCGATCGGCCGCCGCTACCGCCGTCAGGACGAGATCGGCACGCCGTTCTGTGTGACCGTCGACTTCGACACCCTGGACGACAACGCGGTGACCGTGCGCGAGCGCGACACCATGAAGCAGGAGCGCGTCTCGCTGGACCAGATCGAGGGCTACCTCGCCAGCAGGCTCATCGGCTGCTGACCACGAGCTTCCGGTTCTCCGGTCGCGCGCGCCGGGGCCCGGCTTCCCTCCGGAAGCCGGGCCCCGCCGCATGTTGCGGCATCGGGGTCTGCCGGGTGGGTCGTGCCGGAACCCGGAGGATCCACCCGAGTGACCCCAGGAACGTCTGCCGCCGCCGGAGCGTTTCCCGGGGGTGCGCCCGGCCCCGGGCCGTTGGACGTCATCGGTAACGAGCCCGAGGACCTAGTGGACACTTCGCAGGATGCCGCCGCCCGCACCGCTGCCGACTCAGCCAGGGACACCGCCTCCGCCAGGGACACCTCGGTGCCGGAACCGGCACCGAGGCCGGAGCGGGCCGAGACCGCTCCGGCCTCACCGCCCGCCGCCGAGTCCGGCCCGCCGCTGCCGCCCGCCTGGCGCGTCCTGCTGGGGTACGTCCGCCCCTACCGCCGCTGGCTGCTGCTCGGCGGGCTGCTGAGCCTGGCGACCGGAGCCACCGGCCTGGTCCTCCCGCTCGCCGCCAAGCAGCTCGTGGACAACCTCGGCGACGACCGCCCGGTGGCGGGCGCGCTGGTGCTGATGACCGCGCTGGTCTTCTTCAACGCCTCCGTCGGCGCGCTCGGCACGTTCGTCCTGCGGCGCACGGCGGAATCCGTTGTGCTCACCGCCCGCCGTGGGCTGGTCTCGCATCTGCTGAGGCTGCGGATATCCGCCGTCGACCATACCGAGCCCGGCGACCTGATGGCCCGCGTCACCTCGGACACCACGCTGTTGCGTGCCGTGACCACGGACTCCCTGGTCGGCGCGGTGACCGGGGCGCTGACGCTGCTGGCCACCCTGGTGATGATGGGCGTGCTCGACCTCGTCCTGCTCGCCGTGACCGCGGGCGTGCTCGGCTTCGCGGTCCTGGTCATCGGGCTGCTCGTCCCGCGGATCAACCGGGCCAGCAAGGCGGCCCAGGAGTCGGTCGGCGTGATGGGCGCGGCCCTGGAGCGGACGCTCGGCGCCCTGCGTACGGTCAAGGCGTCCGGCGCCGAGCACCGCGAGGAGGAGGGGCTGCACGCCGCCGCCAAGGAGTCCTGGCGGGCCAGCGTGCGGGCCGCCAAGTGGTCCGCTCTGGCCGGCAACACGGCGGGGATGGCCTCCCAGATCGCCTTCCTCACGGTGCTCGCCGTGGGCGGGGCGCGGGTGGCTTCCGGGGCGGTCGAGATCGGCACCCTCATCGCGTTCCTGATGTACGTCTTCTATCTGATGATGCCCATCCGGGAGCTGGTCAGCGCCGTCACCGAGTACCAGGTCGGCTCGGCGGCGGTCGCCCGCATCCAGGAGGCGCACGCGCTGCCCACCGAGCCGGAGCGGTCGGATGCCCCGGGGGCCGCTGCCCCGCTCCCCACCGTCGGGGCGCAGCCGCGGCCTGCCGCGCTGTCCTTCCACGACGTGCACTTCCGCTACGCCCCCGACCTCCCCCCGGTGCATCACGGGGTGTCGTTCGAGGTCCCCGCCCGTGGCATGACCGCCTTCGTCGGCCCGTCCGGGGCCGGGAAGACCACGGTCTTCTCGCTCACCGAGCGCTTCTACGAACCGACGGAGGGCTTCATCCGACTGGACGGGCGGGACATCCGCGACTGGCACGTCGCCGAGCTGCGCGCCGCCATCGGCTATGTCGAGCAGGATGCCCCGGTGCTCTCCGGTTCGCTGCGCGACAACCTTCTGCTCGGCGCGCCCGGTGCCCCTGACGAACAGCTGCGCGAGGTCCTGCGCACCACCCGGCTCGACCCGCTTGTGGACCGGCTGCCCCAGGGCCTCGGCACCCTGGTCGGCCATCGGGGGACCAAGCTCTCCGGCGGTGAACGCCAGCGCGTGGCCATCGCCAGGGCGCTGCTGCGCAACCCGCGGCTGCTGCTGCTGGACGAGGCGACCTCGCAGCTCGACGCGGTGAACGAGGCGGCGCTGCGCGACACCGTCTCCGACACCGCCCGGACCACCACCGTGCTCGTCGTCGCCCACCGGCTGTCCACGGTGACCATGGCCGACCGGATCGTGGTCATGGACTCCGGGCGCGTACAGGCAGTGGGCACTCACACGGAACTGCTGGCCATCGACCCGCTCTACGCCGAACTGGCGGCCACCCAGTTCCTTAGCGAGGCTTGAACGGTATGGCGCGCACCACCCGGAACATCCGCCACGGCCCCGGCGTTTCCCGTTCATGCGTTCAACTGGAGGTCTCATGACCGGAATGCGGCCCGCTTCGTTCGGCGCCGAGCCCACGGGGGAGCGGTTGGCGCGGATACAGCGCTCGCCGCAGTACGACATGTCGGCCGGAGGCTTCCGCAATCCGCCGCACGCGGCGACGAGGCCGCCCGGGGAGGGAAACTCCCGGCTGGAGATGCTCCGCGCGCTGCTCAGCCGCAAGGGCCGCAGGCCCGACGCGCCCCTCCCGCTCCAGCGGCCGGATCTTTCCACCCCGCCCGCGTCCGGCCTCCGGCTGACCTGGCTCGGCCATGCGACGGTGCTCGCCGAGATCGACGGCCGCCGGGTGCTGTTCGACCCGGTCTGGGGGGAGCGCTGCTCCCCCTTCGCCTTCGCCGGGCCCCGCCGCTTCCATCCGGCGCCGCTGCCGCTGTCCGGGCTCGGGCGGCTGGACGCGGTCGTCATCTCGCACGACCACTACGACCACCTCGACCTGCCCACGATCCGGGCGCTGGCCCGCTCGGACGTGCACTTCGCCGTCCCGCTGGGTGTCGGCGCCCATCTGGAGCGCTGGGGCCTGAGCCCCGACCGCTTCACGGAGCTGGACTGGCACGAGTCGGTGCAGCTCTCCGGGCTCACCCTGACCGCCACCCCCGCCCGCCACTTCTGCGGCCGTGGCCTGCGCAACAAGCAGCGCACCCTGTGGGCGTCCTGGGCGGTGGCGGGGCCGGACCACCGGATCTTCCACAGCGGTGACACCGGCTACTTCTCGGGCTTTGCCGACACCGGCGCACAGTACGGTCCCTTCGACGCGACGATGATCCAGGTCGGGGCCTACAGCGACTTCTGGCCCGACATCCACATGACCCCGGAGGAGGGCGTCCGTACCCACCTCGACCTCTCCGGCGGCGCGGCCTCCCGGGGTGCACTGCTCCCCATCCACTGGGGCACCTTCAACCTGGCCCCGCACCCGTGGCGGGAGCCCGCCGAGCGGATGCTCACGGCCGCCGCCGAGGCGGACGTCCGGGTGGCGATACCGGCCCCGGGCGGGTCCTTCGATCCCTCCGCCGAGCTGCCGGTGGCGCCGTGGTGGCGTACTCCGGGCGCGCCCGCCGCGAGCCGTCAGGAGGCCGGGGCCGCGACGCGTCCGGCCGCGCGGGCGCCCGAGCCGGAGACGTCCGGCAGGACGGGCGCGTAGGCGGGCAGGCGCGTAGGCGGGCAGGCGTCAAGGGTTCTCGGGGGAAGGCCGCTGGTCCGCGTGGAGACGGCCCAACGCGGCCTGCTGAGCCCTGTTGAGCCGCTCCGGACCGGCGGTCGCGTGCAGGGCGTGGTGGACACGGTCCGGCGTCCAGCCCAGTGCGGCGGCCAGCTCTTCAGCCGTGAGTGACGGGCGGGTGTGGACGAGCGCGGCGAGGAGGGTCAGCGCGTCGTCGAGGACGGCTTCGGCGGGCCCGCCCGCCATGTCTTCGCTCAGGCGCGCGAAGAATCGGCTCATGTGGTTCAGTCGGGCTCCCGCCGGTGTGGCGGGGTCGAGGATCTCGACGCCCCGCTGAGCGGCTTCCGCCCACATCGCGTGAGTGCGCGCGCTCGTCGTCCAGGCCCGGAGCCAGACGTCGTCGTCGATGACGTATCGCTCGCGCCGCCGGCGGGGGTCGCGTTCCCGCCGGACCACCTCCAGCTCCTCCAGGTATCCGATGGCCTTGGACACCGACGCGGGACTGACCTGGAGGTCACGGACGAGTTCGGCGGCGGTCAGAGTGCCGGAGTCCGCGGTGAACAGGCGGGCGAGCACGCGGGCCGCCATCCGGGGGACCCCCGTCCGGACCATCATCGCGGCGAACTGCTCGGCGAATCCACGCACCTCCCCGGGGTCACGCCCGTGGGCGTCGCGGGCGGTCGGCGGTTCCGCGGGCGGAGCCGTCCCGCGGCGGCGGGCACGCCGTCCGGTGGCGAACTGGGCGCGGTCCGCACGGTAGCTGTCGGTTCCGCCGTTGCGGATCACCTCCCGGCTGACGGTCGAGGTGGGCCTGCCCAGTTGCCTGGCGATCTCGGCGTAGCGGAGCCCTTGGGTCAGCCCCGAGGCGATGTGCTGCCGGTCCTGCTGGGTCAGCCTGCCGCCCGGCATCCGCGTTCGCCTCCCGTTGTGCCGATGGTCCGCCCAGTGTGCGTTCACCATCAGTACATTGCAACGCTCCGCCGGTCCACTTGTGCATTAACGCGCATGGTCATTGCAATTCTCTGCCCGGAAATCACGCATAAATCAGCTGAATTCCAAGCTTCGGCGTTGACCAAACAGGAAACGCAACGTAGCTTTCGCGGCGATCGGAAAGAGCGGGGTGAGCTGATGGCGACGAGCGGGGAAATCGTGCTCGATGTCGAGGGACTGCGTATGCGTTACGGCACGACCGATGTTCTGCACGGCGTGACGTTCGGGGCGCGCCAGGGGGAGGTGCTGGCACTGCTCGGGCCGAACGGCGCGGGCAAGACAACCACCATCGAGATCATGGAGGGGTTCCGGGCGCGCTCGGCGGGCCGGGTCCGGGTGCTCGGCACGGACCCGGCGCACGGCACGGAGCAGTGGCGGGCCCGGCTGGGCGTGGTGCTCCAGTCCTGGCGTGACCACGGCCGGTGGCGGGTGCGTGAACTGCTCGCCCATCTCGGTACGTACTACGCCCCCTACTCCACCGACGCGATCCGGCGGCCGTGGGACACCGGGGAACTCCTGGAGGCGGTCGGCCTGAGCGAGCATGCGGACCGGAAGATCAGGACGCTGTCCGGCGGGCAGCGGCGCCGGCTGGATGTGGCGATCGGCCTCGTGGGCCGACCCGAACTG
Organism: Streptomyces gossypii; assembly: GCF_025165795.1. Taxonomy (GTDB): domain Bacteria; phylum Actinomycetota; class Actinomycetes; order Streptomycetales; family Streptomycetaceae; genus Streptomyces; species Streptomyces gossypii. The sequence continues at coordinate 318,094 of NZ_JAJAGO010000004.1, read as the reverse complement.
CTGTTCCTGGACGAGCCCACCGCGGGCTTCGACCCGGAGGCCCGGCACGAGTTCCACGGCCTCGTCCAACGGCTCGCAGACGACCGCGAGACCACGGTGCTCCTCACCACCCACGATCTGGACGAGGCGGACAAGCTCGCCGACCGCATCCTGATCCTCGCCGGAGGGCGGATCGTCGCGGACGGTCCGGCGGACGACTTGGCGCGGCGGACGACGGCCGCGGACGAGGTGCGATGGACGCGCGACGGACGGAACTTCGTCACGTCGACGCCCGGATCGACCGCGTTCGTGCGCGGGCTGTTCCACGCGTACGGCGAGGAGATCAGCGGCCTGGAGGTCCGCCGGGCCTCGCTGGAGGACACCTATCTGGAGCTGGTGCGGCAGGGCGAGGCCGCGGCGCGCGAAGCGAAGGCGGCACAGTGATGATCCCGGCGATGACCCCGGCGGCCACGGCCCTGCGGGCGGGCTGGGCCCGTGGCCTGATCGAACTGCGGCAGTCGTTCACCAACGCCGGGGATCTGCTGGCGCATCTGCTCTGGCCGGTGCTGATGCTGGCCGTCCTGTACTTCATGCGGGACAGGCCGTTCGGCTCCGAAGGACTTTTGCTCGGCACCCTGGCCCTGCCCAGCATCCTCGGGATGAACGCCGCGATGGGCATGGTCAGCATGGCTCAGACGCTCACCGCCGAACGCGAGGACGGGACACTGCTGCGCGCCAAGGCGACACCGGACGGGATGCGGAGTTACCTCGTCGGCAAGGTCGTCACGGTGGCCGGGGGGCTGTTCGTCCAACTCGCCATCCTGCTCCTGCCCGGGTTGCTGATCATCGACGGCCTCGCGGTCGGCAGCCTGGACGCCTGGCTGACCCTGACCTGGGTGCTGGTGCTGGGCATGCTGGCGACCCTGCCGCTCGGCGCGGTCCTGGGCTCGGTGTTCACCAGCTCCCGTGGCCAGGGACTGCTCCAGCTGGTCGTGCTCGGCATGATCGCGGTCTCCGGCATCTTCTATCCGATCACCTCGATGCCGGAATGGCTCCAGGGGACCGCCCACTTCTCGCCGGTCTACTGGCTCGGCCTCGGCATGCGGTCCGCGCTGCTGCCGGAGAGCGCGGTGAGCGTCGAGATCGGCGGGTCCTGGCGGCAGCTGGAGACCGTGGGCGCGCTGGGAGCCTGGGCCCTACTGGGCCTGGCGGTCGCGCCGTTCGTCCTGCGCCGGATGGCGCGCGGGGAGTCCGGGTCGAGCGTGGCAGCGCGCCGCGACAGGGCCCTGCGACGGATCGGTTAGGGCGGGCTGAAGTGCGGACGGACCGGCTCCCCCACGTCACCGGTCACCTGGAGGAACGGGGCAGGCGGAGGCTCAGGAGGGTGATGACCGCCACCGTTGCCAGTTGGGCGGTCAGGGACCAGGCCAGCGCCTCGCGCATGCCGAGGCTGGGGGCCAGCGCCAGGAACAGGGCGCCGATCAGGGCCATGCCCAGGGCGATGGAGGACTGCTGGACCGTGGCCATCACTCCGCCGCCCACGCCCGCCTTCTCGCTGGGAATGTCCGCCAGCACCATCCGGACGGCCACCGGCATGATCGAGCCCTGACCGAAGCCCGCCAGGGCCAGGCCCGGTGCCAGCTCCAGGAAGCTCAGGCCGTCCCACGCGTTCAGCACCGTCAGCACGAGGACCGTCAGGCCCGCGATCTGGATGAGGCCACCGCCCGCGATGACGCGGCTGCCGTAGCGGTTGGTCAGGCGTGGCCCGGCGAGCGAGGCGAAGAAGAAGGCGACCGCGTACGGCACCAGCGCCGTGCCCGCCTCGACGGGCCCGTAGTCCAGCCCCTGCTGGAAGGCGATGGCGATGACGAACATGAAGCCGCCGAAGCTCCCGACGGTGAGCGAGACCAGGGGCAGACCCTGCCGCATGCCCGGCAGGGCCAGCAGGCTCGGCGGCACCAGCGGTGTACGGCCCGCGCGTTCCGCACGGCGCTCCACGGTCGCGAAGGCGACGGCGAAGAAGGGGAACGCGGCCAGCGAGAGCCAGGACCACAGGGGCCAGCCTGCCGCCCGGCCCTCGGTCAGAGGCACCATCAGCGTGACCAGGGCGGCGGCGAGCAGCAGGGTGCCCGGTACGTCGATGGGGGAGGGGCGCTCCGAACGGGTCTCCGGGACGGTGCGCCAGACCAGCACCAGACCGATCAGCACGGCGGGCACGTTGACGAGGAACACCGACCGCCAGCCGGTCCCGAAGAGGTCGGCGGAGACCAGTACGCCGCCGAGTATCTGTCCGGCGACCATGGCCAGCCCGGCCGTGGCGCCATAGAGGCCGATGGCGCGGGCCCGGCGCTCGCCCGTGGTGGAGGACTGGATGGTGGCGAGCACCTGCGGCAGCATCATCGCGGCCGAGGCGCCCTGGGCCGCTCGCGCGGCGATCAGGGTCCAGGCGTCCGGGGCGAGCCCGCAGGCGAGCGAGGTGACTCCGAAGGCCGCCAGCCCGGCCAGGAACAGCGTGCGGCGGCCGAACATGTCGCCGAGCCTGCCGCCGAGCACGAGCAGCACGGCGTAGGCGACCCCGTAGCTCGCGATGACGAGTTCGAGGAGTGCCTCGTCGGCGTTCAGGTCGCGGCCGATGCTGGCGAGGGCGACATTGACGATGAAGAAGTCGATCAGTGGCAGGGCCGCCCCGAACAGCACGGTGAACAGGCCGAGCGGGCTCAGCGGGGAGCCGGTGGCTGCTCCGGGCGCCGGGCCGGGCGTGGCGGTGGGCGCGGGGATGCGGCGGACACGGGGCAGCACCTCGGCCCCCGAGTGCGGGACGGGATGCGTGGGCGGACTCTGTGCGGTGGATTTGCTCACGGTGCTGACACTGCGGCACGCCGCAAGCTGGTACCAGAGTGTCTTTATCCTGGTACTGCCGCTACCTGGAAACGGGCTGCCGCCGGCCGCATGATGGACTGATGAGCATGGCTGTGGACGGGACAGGCGACCAGGCGGGGAGCACCAGGGGTGTGGACGGCGGCGGGGTGCGCCGCCGGGAGCTGGCGGCCTTCCTGCGCAGTCGCCGCGAGCGCATCGCCCCCGAGCAGGTGGGTCTGCCCCGTGGGCGCCGCAGGCGTACGCCGGGGCTGCGCCGGGAGGAGGTCGCACACCTCTCGGCAGTGGGCGTCACCTGGTACACGTGGCTGGAGCAGGCGCGCGACATCCAGGTGTCGCCGCAGGTCCTGGACGCCCTCGCCCGTGCCCTGCTCCTCGATCCGACCGAGCGCTCCCATCTGTTCGCGCTGGCGGGCGCCGCCGACCCCACGCCCGGCAAGGAGTGCAGCAGTCCCGTATCGGCCCCGCTGCGCCAGATGCTGGAGCAGCTGGAGCCCTACCCCGCCTGTGTGCAGAACGCCCGCTACGACGTCCTGGCCTACAACCGGACGTACGGCAAGCTGCTCTGCGATCTGGACGCCCTTCCGTACGAGGACCGCAACTGCCTGTGGCTCACCTTCACCAACCCCGAATGGCGCGCGGCGCTCGTCGACCGGGAGCAGACGCTCCGCCTGATGACGGCGAACTTCCGGGCGGCCATGGCCGGGCATGTCGCCGATCCCGTCTGGAAGGCGCTGGTCAAGCGGCTCCAGTCGGCGTCGGAGGAGTTCTGCGAGGTCTGGGACCGGCATGAGGTGGTCGCTCCCGCGACGAAGATCAAGCGCTTCCGGCACCCGCAGGTGGGCCTGCTGCACTGCAACCCCACCCGGCTCTGGCTGGGCAGCGGCCAGGGGCCGCGCCTGGGCGTCTATGTCCCGCACGACGAGGAGACCCGCGAACGGATGGAACGGCTCCTCGCGCGGATACGCGACAATGAGGAGGCCACCTTCCAGCCGCAGCCGCAGTTCCGCTCCCAGCCGCCGCCCTACGAAAGGCTCACCGCGCGATGACCCTGCCGCCTCCGCTCCGGATCGGTCCGCACACGGTCTGGCCCCCCGTCGTGCTGGCCCCGATGGCGGGGATCACCAACGCGCCGTTCCGGACCCTGTGCCGGGAGTTCAGCGGCGGCAAGGGGCTGTTCGTCAGCGAGATGATCACCACTCGCGCGCTGGTCGAGCGGAACGAGAAGACGATGCGGCTCGTGCACTTCGACGAGGGCGAGAAGCCGCGCTCCCTCCAGCTCTACGGCGTGGACCCGGCAACCGTCGGCAAGGCGGTGCGCATGATCGCGGACGAGGACCTGGCCGACCACATCGACCTCAACTTCGGCTGCCCCGTGCCCAAGGTGACCCGCCGGGGCGGCGGCTCCGCGCTGCCGTACAAGCGGAACCTGCTGCGCGCGATCCTGCGCGAGGCGGTGACGGGCGCCGGCGGCCTGCCGGTGACGATGAAGATGCGCAAGGGCATCGACGACGGGCATCTCACCTATCTGGACGCGGGCCGGATCGCGGTCGAGGAGGGCGTCACCGCCATCGCCCTGCACGGCCGTACGGCGGCGCAGCACTACGGCGGCACGGCCGACTGGGAGGCCATCGCCCGCCTCAAGGAGGCCGTGCCCGAGATTCCGGTGCTCGGCAACGGCGACATCTGGTCGGCCGCTGACGCGGTGCGGATGGTGCGCGAGACCGGCTGCGACGGTGTCGTGGTGGGGCGGGGCTGCCTGGGGCGGCCCTGGCTGTTCGGCGACCTGGTGAACGCCTTCGGCGCGGGCACGCCGGATTCGCCCGCCGGGTCCGCCGAGCCCACACTGCGGGAGGTCGCCGAGACGATGCTGCGGCACGCGCGGCTGCTGGGTGAGTGGCTGGAGGACGAGGCGCGCGGCGTGATCGACTTCCGCAAGCACGTGGCCTGGTACACCAAGGGCTTCTCGGTGGGCTCGGAGATGCGCAAGCGGCTCGCGGTGACCTCCTCCCTGGAGGAACTGGGCGCCCTGCTGGCGGATGTGGATCTGGACCAGCCCTGGCCGTCGGGCGCCGACGGCCCGCGCGGGCGCACCTCCGGGCGCAACCGGGTCGTACTGCCGGACGGCTGGCTGGCCGATCCGTACGACTGCGCGGGCGTCGGCGCGGACGCCGAACTGGACACCTCCGGCGGCTGACGCGGAGCGAGGCACCCCTCGTCCGGGGGCCCGTCGTCCGGAGGTGTCAGGACCCCGCGTCGGCGCCCTCCTCCAGGCGGAAGCCGACCTTCAGGCCGACCTGGAAGTGCCCGATCTGCCCGTTCTCGATGTGGCCGCGTACCTCGGTCACCTCGAACCAGTCCAGCTCGCGCAGCGTCTCGGAGGCCCGGCTCACCGCGTTGCGGATGGCGGCGTCCACTCCTTCGGACGAGGTGCCGACGATCTCTGTCACCCGGTAGGTGTGGTCTGACATCACGCTCTCCGTTCGCTGGAGGTGCTGGGGCGTAGAACTGTCCCCCACGGTGCCCCGATGACGCGGAGGCATGCGAACGGAAGCACCGCCGGTTGGCCGAAGGTGCCGTTATGGGAGGAACGTGGCGTATCAGGGCCACGGCGTGGCCCTGATACGCCACGAACGAGGGTGGGCGCTCAGCCGGCGGCCGGGCGCGTGGCGGACTGCCCCTCGCGGCGCTCCAGGATCGTGCCCCAGTGCTCCCAGGCCCAGTCCTGCACGGCCTTGTAGGGCACCAGCAGACTCTCGCCGAGCGGGGTCAGCGAGTACTCGGTGCGCGGCGGGACTTCGGCGAAGATCTCCCGGCTGACCAGACCGTCTCGTTCCAGGCCGCGCAGGTTGGCGGTCAGGACCTTCGGAGTGATCCCGGTGACCGCCTTCCGCAGCTCCGTGAAGCGGCAGGTGCCCGCAGCCAGATTGAGGATGATCAGCACGCTCCACTTGCTGCCGAGCAGGTCGAGTACGGGCCTGCTGGGGCAGTCGAGCGTATCGGCCAGCAGGACGGCGGTTCCGCTCCCGCGCTGGTCGGGGTCAATGGTATCCACAGGGTGACAATAGCACTTGAAGGTGCCTGGTATCCGTGGGAAACAATGGTGCGACCTGCGGAGTTGATCCGTGTGACGGCGAGTGAAGTGCGCGCTCGGCTCCGGCCGCCGTCGTCTGTCCGTGACTCTCCCTCTTCACCTCTAAGGAAAATCATGAGTACCCTCGCGCTCTTCGGCGCCAACGGCACCATCGGCCTCCGCATCCTGCGCGAAGCGCTCTCGCGCGGGCACGAGGTCACCGCCGTCGTCCGCGACCCGGCCAAGCTGGCCGGTGAGGATCATGCCCGGCTGACCGTCACCACCGGGGACGTCCGGGACCCGGTGTCCGTCGCGGCGGCGGCTTCCGGATACGACGTGCTGGTCAGCGCGGTCGGCGGCGGTTACGAGGACGGCGCCGCGCACGCCACGCTGGTACGTGAGGCCACGGCTGCGCTCGTCGAAGGGCTGCGTTCCCTGGGCGCGGAAGCGCCGCGGCTGATCGCGGTCGGCGGCGCGGGGTCGCTGCGGACCGCTGACGGCAGGCGGGTGTGGGACGCCGAGGGGCTGCCCGAGCTGGTACTTCAGGTCATGCACGGGCAGGGTGACGCGCTGGACTACTACCGCACCGTCACGGATGTCGACTGGACCAGCATCAGCCCGGCGGCGACCATCGAACCCGGCGAACGTACCGGCACCTACCGCACCGCGTTGGAGGACCTGGTCACCGACGCCCAGGGCGAGAGCCGGATCAGCGCGGAGGACTACGCGGTCGCGCTGGTCGACGAGATCGAGGAGCCCCGGCACCGGGGCGAGCGTTTCACCGTCGGCTACTGACGTCTCGCCGTAGCTGATTTTTGGGTGGCACTGAGTGCCTTCAAGTGCTTCAGGGGTGTCCGGATCGTGGGATCCGGGTGCCCCTGACGGCGTGATGCTCGCCACTCTGATCACTTGCATGCTCATGTGAGCGCTCATCTGTGAGTTCTAGAACTCCAACGAGCACCCCAAGTGTTTACCATCCCTTGGTATGTGAGCTGAAGAACTCACTCGCACTCCGTATTGATTCACCCCTGACCCCTCACGCAGTGCAGTCATGTGTTCGATGCCTGAAGGTCTCGGCATTCGGCGTGGGATTCCAGCCACTTTTGATCATTCGGCGGATGGGTGGTTACACCCGCATGGCGTGGTGATGGACGCGCTCCTACGCCTTCGATCTGGGTACGCTCCCCGCCGTCAGGGCAGCCGTCCGCGAGGAGTCGAGTCCCGTGTCGGAGTACTCGGAAAAAGAAGCAACCCACAAGTTCGTCTACGACTTCACCGAGGGCAACAAAGACCTCAAAGATCAACTGGGCGGGAAGGGTGCCAATCTCGCCGAGATGACCAAGCTGGGTCTCCCGGTGCCACCCGGATTCACCATCACCACCGCCGCATGCAAGGTCTACCTCGAATCCGGCGTCGCACCCACGGCACTGAGTGACCAGGTGAGCACACATCTGGAGGCCCTCGAGGCGAAGATGGGCAAGCGGCTCGGCCAGCCGGACGACCCGCTGCTCGTCTCCGTCCGCTCCGGCGCCAAGTTCTCCATGCCGGGCATGATGGACACCGTCCTCAACATCGGCCTCTCCGACGAGTCGGTGCAGGGGCTCGCGGCCCAGGCGGGCGACGAGCGCTTCGCCTGGGACTCCTACCGGCGGCTCATCCAGATGTTCGGCAAGACCGTGCTGGCGGTCGACGGTGAACTCTTCGAGCAGGCCCTGGAGGAGGCGAAGCGGCGCAGGGGAGCGGCCACCGACGTGGAACTTTCCGCCGAGGACCTCAAGCAGCTCGTCGAACAGTTCAAGGCGATCGTCGGCAAGCAGGCCGGCCGCGAGTTCCCGCAGGACCCCCGCGAGCAGATGGACCTGGCCGTACAGGCCGTCTTCGACTCGTGGAACGGCGACCGCGCCCGGCTCTACCGCCGCCAGGAACGCATCCCGCACGACCTGGGCACCGCCGTCAACATCTGCTCGATGGTCTTCGGCAACCTCGGCCCCGCCGCGGATTCCAGGGGAGGCGGCACCGGCGTCGCCTTCACCCGCGACCCCGCCACCGGCCAGCAGGGCGTCTACGGCGACTACCTCCAGAACGCGCAGGGCGAGGACGTCGTCGCGGGAATCCGCAACACCGTGCCGCTCGCGGATCTGGAACAGCTCGACAAGACCTCGTACGACCAGCTGATGCAGATCATGGAAACCCTCGAAACGCACTACAAGGACCTGTGCGACATCGAGTTCACCATCGAACGCGGCAAGCTGTGGATGCTCCAGACCCGGGTGGGCAAGCGCACCGCCGCCGCCGCCTTCCGGATCGCCACCCAGCTCGTCGACCAGGGGCTCATCGACGAGGCCGAGGCGCTTCAGCGGGTCAACGGCGCGCAGCTGGCGCAGCTGATGTTCCCGCGCTTCACCTCGGACGCCCAGGCCCAGCAGCTCGGCTGGGGCATCGCGGCCTCCCCGGGCGCGGCGGTCGGCAAGGCCGTCTTCGACTCGTACACCGCCATCAAGTGGTCGCGCTCCGGCGAGAAGGTCATCCTGATCCGCCGCGAGACCAACCCCGACGACCTGGACGGCATGCTCGCCGCCGAGGGCATCCTCACCAGCCGGGGCGGCAAGACCTCGCACGCGGCCGTCGTCGCCCGAGGCATGGGCAAGACCTGTGTCTGCGGCGCGGAGGAGCTGGAGGTCGACACCAAGCGGCGGCGGCTGACCACGCAGGGCGGCACGGTGATAGAGGAGGGCGACCTCGTCTCCATCGACGGCTCCTCCGGCAAGGTCTACCTGGGCGAGGTGCCCGTCGTCCCGTCACCGGTCGTCGAGTACTTCGAGGGCCGCATGCACGCCGGCGCTGACGACGCCGACGAGCTGGTAAAGGCCGTGCACCGGATCATGGCGTACGCCGACCGGATGCGGCGGCTGCGGGTACGGGCCAACGCCGACAACGCCGAGGACGCGGCCCGTGCACGGCGCTTCGGCGCCCAGGGCATCGGACTGTGCCGTACCGAGCACATGTTCCTGGGAGAGCGGCGCGAGATGGTCGAGCGGCTGATCCTCGCCGACACAGAATCCCAGCGGGACACCGCCCTCGCCGGTCTCCTCCCGCTCCAGAAGGGCGACTTCGTCGAGCTGTTCGAGGCGATGGACGGCCTCCCGGTGACCGTACGGCTGCTGGATCCGCCGCTGCACGAGTTCCTGCCCGACATCACCGAGCTGTCCGTACGCGTCGCCCTCGCCGAGTCACGCAAGGACGCCAACGAGAACGATCTGCGCCTCCTCCAGGCCGTGCACCGGCTGCACGAGCAGAACCCGATGCTGGGGCTGCGCGGCGTACGGCTGGGGCTGGTCATCCCCGGCCTGTTCACCATGCAGGTACGAGCCATCGCCGAGGCCGCCGCCGAGCGCAAGATCACGGCCAAGGGGGACCCGCGGGCGGAGATCATGATCCCGCTGGTGGGCACCGTGCAGGAGCTGGAGATCGTACGGGAGGAGGCGGAAACGGTCATCGCGGAGGTCGAGGAGACCTACGGAGTCGACCTCGGACTCACCCTCGGCACGATGATCGAGCTGCCCCGGGCCGCGCTGACCGCCGGCCAGATCGCCGAGTCGGCGGACTTCTTCTCCTTCGGCACCAACGACCTCACCCAGACGGTGTGGGGCTTCTCCCGCGACGACGTGGAGGCCAGCTTCTTCACGGCCTACCTGGAGAAGGGCATCTTCGGCGTCTCCCCCTTCGAGACGATCGACAAGGACGGCGTCGGCGCGCTCGTACGCAGCGCGGTGGAGGCGGGCCGCGCCACCCGCCCCGACCTGAAGCTCGGCGTCTGCGGCGAGCACGGCGGCGACCCCGAGTCGGTGCACTTCTTCCACGAGGCGGGGCTGGACTACGTCTCCTGCTCGCCGTTCCGCATCCCCGTGGCCCGCCTGGAGGCGGGTCGCGCGGCGGCGGGCGACGTGAGCTGACAACCTCCGGGGCGCCCGTCGTCCCCCGACCCTCACGGCGTCGGAACGCCCCGGCCCGGGGGCGGCCCTTGTGCGGAGGGCCGCCCCCACCTCATTGCCGGTGATCTTGTTCAGTCGACGGAATGGACACTGTCACCGCCGGATCATGGTCTTTCCATCGACTGATCCGAGGCACTCATGAGGGTGACAGCCGGCCGCTGCCAACCCGGCGACGCCGAAGGGCGCCGCGCTCCCTGGGTGGGGTGCGGCGCCCTTCGGTGTCTGGTGATCGCTCAGGGGAGAGGGATCAGAGGTTGACGCCGTTCGCGCGGAGGTAGGCGACCGGGTCGATGTCCGAGCCGTAGTCCGGGCCGGTGCGGATCTCGAAGTGCAGGTGCGGGCCGGTGCTGTTGCCGGTCGAGCCGGACAGGCCGATCTGGTCACCCGCGCCGACGGTCTGACCCGCCGACACCGAGAGGGAGGAGAGGTGGCCGTACTGGCTGTACTTGCCGTCGGTGTGCTTGATGACGACCTGGTTGCCGTACGAGCCGCCCCAGCCCGCGGAGACGATCGTGCCGTCGCTGACGGCCTTGACCGGGGTGCCGGTGCCGACGGAGAAGTCCGCGCCGGTGTGGTGGCCGCTGGACCAGCTGCTGCCCGCGACGCCGTACTGGGTGCTGACGCCCCCGCTGACCGGGGCCTGGAAGCCGCCGGTGCTGCTCTGCTCGGCGGCCGGGGCGGCCGACTCCTGCTTCGGCTCGGGCTTCGGCTCAGGCTTGGTCTCCGCCTTGGGCGCGGCCTTGGCCTGCTTCTCCACCTCGGGCTTGGGCTCCGGCTTGGGCTCGGCCTTCGGCTGTGCGGAGGTCTCGGCCTTGGGGGCCGCGGCCTTGCCGTCGAGGGAGAGCTTCTGGTCCGGGTAGATCAGGTCGGGGTTGTCCCCGACGACCTCGCGGTTGTCCTCGTAGACCCGCTCCCAGCCGCCGTCGACGCCGTTGGCGGAGGCGATCTTGAAGAGGGTGTCGCCGGAGACCACGGTGTAGTCGGTGGCGGACTTGCCGGAGTCCTGCTTTGCCGAGTCCTGCTTGGCGGGCGCTGCCTGCTTGGCGGGCGCCTTCTTCTCGGGTGCGGCGGGTGCGGCCGGGGCCTTCTCGGCGGCCGGGGCGGAGTCCGCACTGTCGGCGGAGCCCTCGCTCTTGGCGTCCGGGTCGACGTCCGGGGCGCCGCTGTTCTGGGTGAGTCCGGCCTTGGGGCCGCAGGACGGCCAGGCGCCGGGGCCCTGCTCGGCCAGTACCTTCTCGGCGACGGCTATCTGCTGTGCCTTGGTCGCCTGGTCGGCGGTGGCGGCGTACTCGGTGCCGCCGAAGCCCTCCCAGGTGCTCTGGCTGAACTGGAGGCCACCGAAGTAGCCGTTGCCGCTGTTGATCTGCCAGTTACCGGTGGACTCGCACTGGGCGACCTTGTCCCAGGTGTCGACCGAGGCGGCGCTTGCGCTGCCCGCGCCGAGGAGGGGCAGGGCTATGCCCGCGCCGCCTGCGGTGAGGGCGATCGCGGCGCGCGTGAGGCGTTGGGTACGGGGGCGGCGGTGACGTCCGCGTGCAGACATAGTGGTGCTTCCTCTCCTACGCCTGCGAGGTGAGCTGTCGGGTTCGGGCTGGAGTTGCCCGGACACGGGCGGGTGCGGCACCTGGCCGAACCGTGCGTGTCTTCACCCCAAGCCGTGCCGTGCGCCGTGAGGCGCAGGACGCGGCGCTTACCTGGGTCCCCCGCTCCTGCCGTGACGGTGACGATGGCTCCTGTGCCGGGCGGCAGGATTAGGCGTCCCGGCGAGGCCCGCTGCAGGTGCGGCGGGATTCGACACGAAAACACACCCGTATCGCCGCAGCAAGGACGGGACGCCTGCCGGGCGTCGAATCAGGCGATTCCGAGCGGCTCCTCCGCACGGTGTGCGGCGGGGTGTTACCTCTCCGTAAATTCGATCTTTGCTTCGGCAACGCCAAGTACGTCGCATGCCAGGCAAGTTGACCGCAAGTGGAGGAGGGTGTGGCTGTGCGTGACGCGCAGGTGCGGCCGGTTCTGTTAGTCGCGTCACCACGCGGACGCAGACGAGAGTATTTGCCTCGAAAGGACTGAAAGGCGTGAAACGGACTAAAGGAATCTATAGGCGTAATAGCTCAAGTCGTCGTCAAGGGCTTGCGTGTGCCCGGGCTTTCACGTCAGAACGGCTCAGGAGCCTGCCGCACGCACGCCTCTGCCGCCCCGCGGCAGGGGGCGGCAGAGGCGGCGGCGAGGGCGCGGGGCTACTTGGCGCTATGGTGCGCCGCCGTGACCGTGCGCACCGGATAGACCGGTACGGATACCTCGTCGTCGTCCAGGCAGCGGCCCGTGGCCAGCTCGAAGCGCTGCTTCAGCAGCGGTGAGGCGACGAAGGCGCGGCCGTCGGCCGAACCGAGCAGGCCGCGGGAGAGCACCTCGGCACCGGTGAACGGGTCACGGTTGGCGATCGCGTACGTGTGCCCCGCCCGGTCGGCGAACAGCGCGATCTGGCTGCCGTCGGGCAGCAGGGCGGCGACGCCGCGGCCCACGACAAGGGCGGACGGTGGGCAGACCGGGTGCCAGCTCCCGGCGGCCGCCACCTCCAGTACGGCCCCGGCGGTAGCGGCAGGCGTCGACGCGGTGGCGGTCGTCATCGGGAGGAGGTCCCTTCGAGGGTGCGGACGGGGATGTCGGGGCCGGACAGCAGCGTGAGGTCCGGCTTGATCTGCTCGCGCTCCGCGACGAACCGCACGGAGGGGTCGGGCGCGCCGGGCGCGTTGACGAACGAGACGAACCGCTGGAGCCGCTCCGGGTCCTCCAGGGTCGCCGCCCACTCGTCGCGGTAGCCCTCCACATGGGCGGCCATCAGCTCCTCCAGCTCGTCGCAGAGGCCGAGCGAGTCGTGCACCACCACGTCCCGTACGTGGGCGAGTCCGCCGTCGATCCGCTCCAGCCAGGTCGAGGTGCGCTCCAGCCGGTCCGCCGTACGGATGTAGAACATCAGGAACCGGTCGATGAGCCGGACCAGCTCCGCGTCCGACAGGTCCTGGGCGAGCAGGTCCGCATGGCGTGGAGTGGCGCCGCCGTTGCCGCCGACGTAGAGGTTCCAGCCGCTCGCCGTAGCGATCACGCCGAAGTCCTTGCCCATCGCCTCCGCGCACTCGCGCGCGCAGCCGGAGACGGCGGACTTGAGCTTGTGCGGCGCCCGCAGGCCGCGGTAGCGCAGCTCCAGCGAGATCGCCATCCGCACGCTGTCCTGTACGCCGTAGCGGCACCAGGTCTGGCCCACGCAGGACTTCACGGTGCGCAGCGACTTGCCGTAGGCGTGCCCGGACTCGAAGCCGGCGTCCACCAGCCGCGCCCAGATGGCGGGCAGTTGATCCACCCGTGCGCCGAACATGTCGATGCGCTGCCCGCCGGTGATCTTCGTGTAGAGCCCGAAGTCCCGGGCCACCTCACCGATGACGATCAGCTTCGCGGGGGTGATCTCGCCGCCCGGTACCCGGGGCACGACCGAGTAGGAGCCGTTGCGCTGGAGGTTGGCGAGATGGTGGTCGTTGGTGTCCTGGAGGGCCGCCTGTTCGCCGTCGAGCACATGGCCGCCGGAACCGAGGGCGGGGGCGAGCGAGGCGAGCACCGAGGCGAGGGCGGGCTTGCAGATCTCGCAGCCGTCGCCCTGCCGGGCCTCGGGGCGGCCCTGCGAGTCGAGGATCTCGGCGAAGGTGGTCAGCCGCAGGGTGCGGACGATCTCGTACAGTTCGGCACGGGTGTGCGAGAAGCAGCCGCACAGACCCTTGTCGACGGCGATGCCGCCCGCCTCCAGCTCCGCGTCCATCAACTGGCCGAGCACCTTGACGCAGCTTCCGCAGCCGGTGCCCGCCCGTGTGCACTTCTTGACCGAGGGCAGGTCCGTGCACTCGTGCTCGGTGACGGCGGCCCGTACGGCGCCCTTTTGGACATTGTGGCAGCTGCAGATGACCGCTTCGTCCGGCAGCGCGGTCGGCCCGAGCGCGGCGGGCGCCCCCATGCCCGCGGGCAGCACCAGGGACTCGGGCGGCACGGGCGGCACCGATCCGGTGAGCGCGCGCAGCGTGCCGTACGCCTCCGCGTCACCGACGAGGACACCGCCGAGCAGCGCGCCGTCCGGCGAGACGACCAGCTTCTTGTAGACACCGGCGCGGGAGTCGGAGTAGAGGACGTCCAGCGCGCCGTCGGCCGTGCCGAGCGCGTCACCGAAGGAGGCGACGTCTACGCCGAGGAGCTTCAGCTTGGTGGAGGTGTCGGCACCGGTGAAGCCCGGCCGGCCGACCTCGCCGCCGAGCGAGTCGGCTATCGCGGCGGCGGCCGTCTCCGCCATCTCGTAGCCGGGCGCGACCAGTCCGTAGACCATGCCGTCCACCGCCTTCGCGCATTCGCCGATGGCGAAGGTGTTCGGGTCGCTGGTGCGGCACCGCTCGTCGATGACGATGCCGCCACGCTCGCCGGTGGTGAGCCCGGCCTCGCGGGCGAGCTGGTCGCGCGGGCGGATCCCGGCGGAGAAGATCACCAGATCGGTGGCGACCTTGGAGCCGTCGGACAGCAGCAGGGAACGCACCCTGCCGTCCTCACCGGCGATGACCTCCTGGCCGCCGACACCCGTGTGCACCTGGATGCCCATGCCCTCGATCTTGCGGCGCAGCGCGGCGCCGCCGCCCTCGTCCACCTGGATCGACATCAACCGGGGGCTGAACTCGACAACATGGGTGTCCAGGCCCAGGCCCTGCAGTGCTCCCGCCGCCTCCAGGCCGAGCAGCCCGCCGCCGACGACCGCACCGGTGCGGGCGGTCTGCGCGTACGACTCGATGGCGAGCAGGTCCTCGATCGTGCGGTAGACGAAGCAGCCCTCGCTGTCCCTGCCGGGCACCGGCGGCACGAAGGGGTACGAGCCGGTGGCGAGGACGAGCGTGTCGTAGTGGAAGCGGCTGCCGCTCAGGGTGGTGACGGTGCGTGCGGTGCGGTCCAGCGTGGCGGCGGCGTCGCCGAGATGCGTTTCGATGCCGTGCCGGGACATGAAGTCCTCGTCGGCAAGGGTGAGTTCCTCAGGTGTGGCGCCCGAGAAGTAGGAGGTGAGCTTCACCCGGTCGTAGGCGGGGCGCGGCTCCTCGCAGAGCACGATGACGCGTGCCCGGCGGGTGACTCCGTGGTCGGCGAGGGCTTCGAGGAAACGCTGGCCGACCATGCCGTGGCCGACCAGCACGATCGTCTCAGGTGTGGACATCGAAGTGGCCTCCGTCGTTGGTGAGCAGATGGATCAAGGGCGCGGAGGACAGTGGTTCGTCGCCCTCCCAGGTCTGGGCGACCGCGCCGACGCTGCCGAGGTCGCCGAGGAGGATGCCGCCCACGAGGCGGTCGCCACGGACGATCACCTTGCGGTAGACGCTGCGGGTGGCATCGGTGAGCCGGACGACGTCGTCGTCCGGCTGTGCTTCGGTCTCACCGAACGAGGCGAGGTCCAGGGGCAGTTGTGCGGGGGCCGGGACGGCGGGCGCGGCGGTGGCCGGGGCGGACGGCGGGAGGGGCGCGGCGGGCTGAGCCGCCAGGGTCAGCCGGGTGAGCGCACGGGTGCCGCTGTAGCGGGGCGGCGTCTCGCACCCCGCCCGGTGTCCGGCCCCGGCGTTCAACACGGCGGCCACCGTGTCCGCTTGGTCCTGCGCGGCTCCGGCGAGCCCGTAGACGGTCCCGTCGTGCTCGGCGCAGTCGCCGATGGCGAAGATCCTCGGGTCGCTGGTGCGCAGCTGGTCGTCGACGACCACGCCGCGCCCGACCCGCAGTCCGGCCACCCGCGCCAGCCCGGTGGCGGGGCGTACGCCGCAGGCGAGGACGACGAGTTCGCAGTCGAGGCGGTAGCCGTCGGCGAGCGTGACGGCCTTCACGGCACGGGGCGCGGCACGTTCGGGCCGCCGGGTGAGCAGCCCGCGGACGCGGCATTCCGTGTGCACCTCGACGCCCAGCTCTTCCAGATGCCGGCGGAGCAACCGAGCCGCCTCCGGGTCGAGCTGGCGCTCCATCAGATGCTCGCCCTGCTGGGTCAGGACGACATGGGCGCCCCGCCGGGCCAGCGCACGCGCGGCTGAGACCCCGAGCAGGCCACCGCCGATGACGACGGCGCGGAGGCCCTCGCGGGCGGCGCGGCCCAGGGCGAGACAGTCGTCGAGGGTGCGGAACGGGTGGACGCCGCCGGGCAGTTCGTCATCGTCAGCCGCGCCGCCATCCGCCGCGCCATCCGCCGCGCCGCCCGCCGTGCCGCATACGGTCGGGCCGGTCCAGAGCCCGCGCAGCGGCGGCAGCACCGGCCGGGATCCGGTCGCCAGCACCAACGTGTCGTAGCCGACCACACTGCCGTCGGCACACCGCACCACCCGCTCCGCGCGGTCGACACGGACCGCCCGCACGCCCCGCAGCCGCCGCGTACCGGGCCGCTCCGGCAGGGCGATCACCTCGGGCGCGTACCGCCCCGAGAGCACCTCGGCGAGCAGCACCCTGTTATAGGCCGGGTGCTGCTCCTCGCCGATCACGGTCAGCTCCACGCCGCCGCCCAGCCGTGACTCCAGCCGGGCGGCCGCCATGCCGCCGCCGATCACCACCACACGCTGAGTACCGCTCATGGCAGCAGTCTGCGCTACTGCTGTTACTCGCGGGCATCCCTCGTGTTTCCCGTCCGCAACACCGACCTCAGCCCGGGCCGCACCGCGCTGTGAGCCCGCGACGTGGACCCCGGGGCCCGGACGTGGCTGACCTGCGGGATGTGCCGGGCGCTCAGATGCCGGTCACCGTGGTCAGCAGCACCACGGAATCGTCCAGCGCCTCCAGCCCGTGCCGCTCCCGGGGGATGCTCTGCACCTCGCCCGCGCCCAGTTCCCGGTTCGCCGCCGGCCCCGTGAGCCGCACGAGCCCGCGCAGCACATGCACCCCGGCCGCCGGGGGCGCGTTGTGCTCTTCGAGCACGGCGCCGCAGGAGAGCGCGATCACGGTCTGCCGTAGCGGGCCGTCGTGCACGACGAGTTCCGCGCTGCGCCCGTGCGGGTCGTCCCTTGCCCGGGCCAGATGATCTTCCGCGAGCCGGATGATGTCGCTCATGTGTCCATCGTCGCCCACCGTCGCACGTTGGCAAGCCGGGGCGGCGCCAAAGCGGAGCCGGTCCGCGCGAGGTCGCCTACGGCGCGTGCGGCATCCTGGGGCACATGTACGAGGAACGGCCCGCCCGGCTGGGCGGCGGCGCGGTGCTCTGGTCACTGTCGGGCGCGGTCGGCGCCACGGAGTCACGGGTACTGCCCGACGGGTGCATGGATCTCATCTGGAGCGACGGATTCCTGGTCGCCGGGCCCGACACCGGGCCCCATGTCGACGCCGCTGCGCCCGGACGCAGCTGGACCGGCCTGCGCTTCGCCCCCGGCACCGGACCGTCGGTGCTGGGCGTCCCGGCACACGAACTGCGTGACCGTCGGGTCCCCCTCGACGCCCTGTGGCCGGGCGCCCAGGTGCGGCGGCTGACGGAGCGGGCCGCCGAGTCGGCCGACCCGGCGGCCCTGCTGGAGCAGCTGGCCAGCCCGCTTCTGCGCCCGGATCCGGCACACGACGCGGTGCGCGAGACGGTGCTCCGTGGCGTACGGCAGGGCAGTTCCGTGGCGGAGCTCGCGCAGGCGGCCGGGCTCAGTACGCGCCAGCTGCACCGCCGGGCGCTGGACGCGTTCGGCTATGGGCCCAAGACGCTGGCGCGGGTGCTGCGCATGCGGCGGGCCCTGGTGCTGGCGCGGGCGGGCCGCCCGCCTGCGGAGGTGGCGCTGGCCGCCGGGTACGCGGACCAGCCGCACCTCGCCCGCGAGATCAAGGCGCTGACGGGCCTGCCGCTCACGCAGCTGCTGGCTTCGCGGTGAGGAGCGCATCCAGGCGGGCACGTTCGGGCCAGGGAGTTCGGGCGAGGGGTTCAGGGGGGCGGGTCAGGGGAGCCGGGCGAAGAGGCTGACCTCGTTGCCGTCCGGGTCGTACACCACCGCGTAGCGCTGTCCCCAGAAGGCGTCCCAGGGCTCCTTCGCTCCCCGGTAGCCGGCCCCGGTCAGCTCCGCGTACACCGCGTCGACGTGCGAGGGCCCGTCGCACAGGAAGGCGAGCCCGATCCGGCCCTCCCCCCGAGGCAGCTCCCAGTTGGGGTACATGGACCGGATGACGTCGACGTGGTCCCAGGCCAGCCGCACCCCGCCGGGGACGGTGGCCTCGACATGCGGCTCGGTGTCCGCCTCGGCCGGGATTTCCAGGCCCAGACGGCGGTAGAAGGCGAGGGCGGCGGCCATGTCGGCCGTCACCATTCCGACGAGGTCAAAACGAGGTGCGTGAGTTGCCATGCCCGCAACGCTAGGCGCACCGCCGCCGCCGGTCTTGAACGAATCGGCCGTGCGCACCGCCTCATTAGGGTGACTCCATGGCCGAGACCCACGAGATTCTGACCGTACTGACAACGACCGGCAGCGCGGAGCGGGCGGAGGCGCTCGCCCGGGTGGCGGTGGAGCGGGGCGTCGCCGCCTGCGCCCAGATCAACGGGCCGGTGACCTCCGTCTACCGCTGGCAGGGCGCCCTCCAGACGGACCGCGAGTGGCAGGTGCTGCTCAAGACGACCGCCGCCCGGTACGAAGCGTTGCAGACCTGTCTGCGCGAGGCGCACGACTACGACGTTCCGGAGATCATCGCCACCCCTGTGACCCACGGAACGCCGGACTACCTCGCCTGGGTGGCCGAGGAGACGACTCCGCCCCGCCCCTCCTGACGCTACTGGGCGGAATCCGGGGCCGCAGCGGGCAGAACCGGCTCCAGCCGGACCGCGCAGACCTTGAACTCCGGCATGCCCGAAGTCGGGTCCAGCGCCGGGTTGGTGACCGTGTTGACGCGGCCCTCGCCCGGCCAGTGGAAGGGCATGAAGACGGTGTCAGCCCGGATGTCGGCGGAGATGCGGGCCGGGCCCACCGCCCGGCCCCGGCGCGACACCACCGCTAGCGGTGCCCCCTCCACCGCGCCCACCCGTTCGGCGAGATGGGGGTGCAGCTGGACGAAGGGGCCGGGGGCGGCGTTGTTGAGCGAGTCGATCCGGCGGGTCTGGGCACCGGACTGGTACTGGGCCATGACCCGGCCGGTGGTGAGGCGGACGGGATAGTCGGCGTCCGGCTCCTCGGCCGCCGGACGGTGGGTCACCGGGGCGAAGCGCGCACGGCCGTCGGCGGTGGCGAACCGTTCCAGGAAGAGCCGTGGCGTCCCCTGGTGTCCGGCGGTCGCTCCCGCACCGTCCGGAGCCGCCGCCGCTCCGTGCGCGGGGACGCCCGTCACCGGGGTCTCCGGGCAGGGCCAGAACAGGCCGTCGCCCTCGGCGATGCGCCGGTAGGTGATTCCCGAATAGTCCGCGAGCCCGCCCGCCGAGGCACGCCGCAGCTCGTCGAAGACCTCCTCCGGATCACTGGGGAACCCCTTCTCCCATCCCAGCCGCGCGGCGAGGGCGTGCAGCACCTCCAGATCCGTACGTACGCCGGCCGGTGGCTCGACCGCACGGCGCCGCAGCAGCACCCGGCCCTCCAGATTGGTCATGGTCCCCGTCTCCTCCGCCCACTGGGTCACCGGGAGGACCACATCGGCGAGCGCCGCCGTCTCGGAGAGGACGACGTCCGCCACCACCAGGAAGTCCAGCGAGCGGATGCGCGCTTCGACGTGGGCGGCGCGGGGGGCGGAGACGACCGGGTTGGAGCCCATCAGCAGCAGCGCTCTTACGCGTTCGTCCTCGCTCACCCGGTCGGCGCCGTCCGAGCCGTTGCCGTTGCCGTTCTCGTCAGCATCGGCGCCCGCGCCCGCACCCGGGTCCCCGTCGCCGCCGAGCGCGTCGAGCAGCTCGTACGCGCTGCGCCCCGGCCCAGGGAGCGAGTCCGGGTCGACCCCCCACACCCCCGCGACATGTGCGCGGGCGGCTGGATCGGTCAGCTTGCGGTAACCGGGCAACTGGTCGGCCTTCTGGCCGTGTTCCCGGCCGCCCTGGCCGTTTCCCTGCCCGGTCAGACATCCGTAGCCGGAGTACGGGCGGCCCGCGCGGCCGGTGGCCAGGCACAGGTTGATCCAGGCCCCCACCGTGTCCGTGCCCTTCGCCTGCTGCTCCGGGCCGCGGGCGGTGAGCACCATCGAGGAGGCGGCGTCGCAGAAGAGCGCGACGGCCTCGCGCAGGGCGGGCAGCGGTACTCCGGTGATGCGCTCCACCAGTTCCGGCCAGTGCGCCATGGCGGCGCTGCGCGCCTCGGGCCAGCCGGTCGTACGGGTGTCGATGAACTTCTGGTCCGTCCGCCCCTCGGCGACCACCAGATGCAGCAGGCCCAGTGCCAGGGCGAGGTCCGTGCCGGGGCGGGGAGCGAGGTGCAGGTCGGCCTGGGCGGCGGTCTTGGTGCGGCGCGGGTCGACGACGATCAGCTTGCCGCCGTTCTTCCGCAGTTCGGTGAAGTAGCGCAGGGCGGGCGGCATCGTCTCGGCAAGGTTGGAGCCGACGAGGATGACACAGCCCGTGCGCGGGATGTCCGCCAGCGGAAAGGGCATGCCCCGGTCCAGTCCGAAGGCGAGATTGCTCGCGGCGGCGGCCGAGGACATGCAGAAACGTCCGTTGTAGTCGATCTGCGAGGTGCCCAGCACCAGGCGGGCGAACTTCCCCAGCAGATACGCCTTCTCGTTGGTCAGCCCGCCGCCGCCGAACACCCCGACCGCGTCGGAGCCGTGGGCCGCGCGGGTGCGGGAGAGGCCGGCGGCCGCACGGTCGAGAGCCTCCGCCCAGCCCGCCGGGCGCAGCTTCCCGCCGACGCGGTCGCGGACCAGCGGGCCGGTGAGGCGGGAGGGGGAGGAGAGCAGGGTGGGGGCGCTGTGGCCCTTGGTGCACAGGGCGCCACGGTTCACCGGGAAGTCGGCGCGGCGGGTGACCTTGAGCAGCACCTGGGGGCGGCCGGTGCCGTCCACGATGCTGGTGGGGGCGGGGATGTCAGGGCCGCCAGGGAGCTCTGTGTCGTCGTCCGTGACCGGCTGGAGATTCATTCCGCACTGCAGCGAGCAGTACGGACAGTGCGTCTCGGTAAGGTCGGGCGTCGAGGTGGCGCCCTGGGGTATATGTGACATGCGGTCAGTATGTGCCGAGTGTGTTACGCGCTGCTGCCCGTTCGGGTTACACGTCTGGCAAACCTGCCTCAGCCCGGTCGTCCGCGAGCCGTGAGCTACGGAACGGAGGCTTTTTTTGCCTCACAGGCAAAGAATTTGCCCCGGAGGTACAGGCTCTGCCTCAATGTGAGCATGGCATCCGACCCCGAGCAGGAGCCGCCGCCGCTTCCGCCGCCCGAGCCCCCGGTTACCGCTCCGCCTCCGCCGTCCTCGCCCTCCGTCGGGCCCCGGCTGCACGAACTGCGGCGCGGCAGCGGCCTGACTCTGGAGACCGCGGCACGCCGAGTGGGGCTCTCGCCCGCGCATCTTTCCCGGCTGGAGACCGGGCACCGCCAGCCGTCGCTGCCCATGCTGCTCACGCTGGCCCGTACATACGGTACGACCGTCTCCGATCTGCTCGGCGAGGCGCCCCCGGAGCGGGAGCCGGTGATCCGCGCCGCCCGTGCCGAAGCGGCCGAGGCCGACGGCTGGGTCTACCGGCAGGCGGGCGGCTCCGGCCGGGCGATGCAGGCGCTGCGGGTGCACGTACCGGCCGGAGCGCAGAACGATCTCGTACGGATCCATCCGGGGGAGGAGTGGCTGTACGTGCTCGCGGGCGAGCTGAGGCTGGCGCTGGGCGAAGCCGAGCACCTGCTGGCGCCAGGGGACTCGGCGCACTTCGACTCCCGCACCCCGCACCGGATCACCGCGGCGACGGCGCACGGCGTCGACCTCCTCTTCGTCCACACCCTGCTGCGCAGCAGCGCCGCCGAACTCTGCCTCGGCGCGGCACCCCAGCGTCTGCACCGACCCGGAACGGAGGCGTGACAAAGTCATGGCCAAGGAAACGACGGGCCGCGAGCGTGGCGAGGGGCGCTTCCCCCGAGGCTTGGCCCTGCGGCTGTTCGCCTACCTGATCGCGGGCCACTTCATCGCGGGCTTCCTCTATCTGCTGTTCGCCCTGGGCGGCGCGGAGTAGGGCCTGTCCGGTCCCCAGCGTGGTACTCACCGCTGGGCACCGCGGCGGGGGAGCGGGCGGCAACGCGTCGTTACGCGCGGGCAACGCGGCGGCAACGGCCGGGTGCCAGGGTCCTTGCGTGACCCGTACCCAGGCGAGCCGCGACTCCACCAGCCACGGCTCCACCCACGACGACTCCCCGTTCCCCGCCTCCGCCGCGCCTCCCACCCTGGTCGCCGTGGCGCACGGCTCCCGTGAGCCGGAGGCGCTGCGCACCGTCACCGCGCTGCTGGCGGCGGTGCGGGCCCGGCGGCCCGGACTCCGGGTGGAGCTGGGCCACATCGAGCTGAACGCGCCGCTGCTGGGCGACACGCTGGCGGCGCTGCCGCGCGGCGGACGCGCGATCCTCGTCCCTCTCCTCCTCGGACGCGGCTACCACGTACGACAGGACCTGCCCGACGCGATGGCAGCCGCTCCCCGGCAGGCCACCGGGCTGGCCGCGCCGCTGGGACCGCACCCGCTGCTGGCCGAGGTGCTCCGCGACCGGCTGCGCGAGACGGGTCGCGGGTCCGCCTTTGACGCGGTGGTCCTCGCCGCCGCGGGCTCCCGCGACCCGGACTCGGCCGTCGACGCGAACCGGATGGCCGCACTGCTCAGTGCCCGGCTGGGCGGCGTCCCGGTGCTGCCGGGCTACGCCTCCGCCGCCTCGCCCACGGTCGGTGAGGCGGTCGCGCGGCTGCGCGAGCGCGGTCACCGCCGTATCGCGCTGGCCTCCTACTTCACCGCTCCCGGCCTCTTCGCCGCCCGCTGCACGCGGGAGGCGCCGGGCCTCACCGCCGCACCGCTGGGCGCGCATCCGGCACTGGCCCGCCTCGTGCTGCACCGTTACGACGAGGCGGCGAGCAGCGTACGAGGCGACGGCCTGGCCGTCGCGCAGCGGCACTGAACCACCCGACGGCCGCCGCACGCGCGCCGTGGTGCACGGAGCCACCGTGGTCGTACGCGGACTGCGGCCCGCGGCGTACGGTCGGCGTATGCACGGCACCCACGGCACGGAACGCACCGGCGGCAGCGCCGGACCGTACGACCCCGAGGACGCCGAGCGCTGGGCGCCCGAACCGGACAAGCGGCCGGGCCGCACCGCCTTCCAGCGCGACCGTGCGCGGGTGCTCCACTCGGCCGCACTGCGCCGCCTGGCGGGCAAGACCCAGGTGGTCTCCGCCGCTCCGCCGGCCTGGGAGGGGCCGGGCGATCCGCACTCCAGCGCCTGGGACGCCAGTCCCCGCACCCGGCTCACCCACTCCCTCGAATGCGCGCAGGTCGGCCGGGAGCTGGGCGCCGCACTGGGCTGCGATCCCGACCTGGTCGAGGTCGCCTGCCTCGCGCACGACCTCGGGCATCCGCCGTTCGGCCACAACGGCGAGCAGGAGCTGAGCCGGATCGCCGGGCCCTGCGGCGGCTTCGAGGGCAACGCGCAGTCACTGCGGCTGCTCTCCCGGCTGGAGCCGAAGCGCTTTGTCGCCGCGAACGCGACAGCCGGCACCGGCTCGACCGCCGCCCCCGTCGCCGACGACGCTGCCACCGCCGAGGCCGCCGACGACCGTCCGGTGAGCGTCGGGCTCAACCTCACCCGTGCCGCGCTCGACGCCGCGACCAAATACCCCTGGCCGCTCGGCGGCTGCCCGGATGACGCCGGATCGCCCAAGTTCGGCGTCTACGAGGACGATCTTGCCGTCTTCTCCTGGTTCCGCCGCGGCGCTCCCGGCACCCGGCGCTGCTTCGAGGCCCAGGTGATGGACTGGTCCGACGATGTCGCGTATTCGGTGCACGATGTCGAGGACGGACTGCACGCCGGTCACCTCGACCCCGGCGCACTGCTCGCGGAGCCCGAGCGCAGGGAGATCTTCGCCGTCGCCGCCGGCCGCTACGCCCACGACGCCGGGCCCGAGGAGCTGGCCGCCGCGCTCGACCGGCTGCTCGCCCAGGAGTGGTGGCCGCACGGCTACGACGGTACCGCCCTCTCGCAGGCCCGGCTGAAGGACGCCGCCAGCCAGCTCATCGGCCGCTTCTGCCTCGCCGCCGAGGGCGCCACCCGGGCCGCGTACGGGACCGGCAGGCTCACCCGGTACGCCGCCGAACTGGTGGTCCCGCGCGGGGTACGGCTGGAGTGCGCCGTCCTCAAGGCGGTCGCCGACCGCTTCGTCATGCAGCGTCCCGACCAGGAGCGCCTGCGGGGCGAGCAGCGGATCGTGCTCGCCGAGCTGGCCGACGCGCTGGTGCGCCGGGCGCCGCACGGGCTCGATCCGCAGTTCCGCGCCCTGTACGAGGAGGCGCCCGGCGAGGCGGCCGCGCTGCGCGTCCTCGTCGACCAGATCGGTTCGCTGACCGACGCCTCGGCGCGCGCCCTGCACGCCCGTCTCACCCGGCCCACGCGGGGTCTACGGGCGTAGCGGGCGCCTCACCCCCGGCAGCGTCTTCCGTACCACGGCCCGCACTCCACTCCTTTGCCTCTTCCCGCAGCAGAGACGATGCGGGACGCTCCCTGTTGACGGGTATGGGTAAACGCCGGGGGACAGCGTGTCAGCGAGGAGGCATCAAGTGGTCGACGCACATCGTACGTTCGTCATCGTCGGCGGTGGCCTGGCCGGAGCCAAGGCCGCGGAAACCCTGCGCGCGGAGGGCTTCAGCGGCCGCGTCATCCTGATCGGCGACGAACGCGACCACCCATACGAGCGACCCCCGCTCTCCAAGGGCTACCTCATCGGCACCGACGAACGCAGCAGCGTCTTCGTCCACGAGCCCGCCTGGTACGCGAGCGCCGAGATCGAGCTGCACCTCGGGCAGCCCGCCGTCCACATCAACCGGGAGGCCAAGTCCGTACGGCTGGGTGACGGCACCAGCATCCACTACGACACGCTGCTCCTCACCACCGGCGCCGAGCCGCGCAGGCTCGACATCCCCGGCACCGGCCTCGCCGGAGTCCACCATCTGCGCAGGCTCGCGCACGCCGACCGGCTGCGGGGCGTGCTCGCCGCGCGCGGCCGGGAGAACGGCCATCTGGTGATCGCCGGAGCGGGCTGGATCGGGCTGGAGGTGGCCGCGGCGGCCCGCGGGTACGGCGCCGAGGTCACCATCGTGGAGCCGGCGCCCACCCCGCTGCACACCGTGCTCGGCGCCGAGCTGGGCTCCCTCTTCGCCGACCTGCACCGGGAGCACGGGGTGCGCTTCCACTTCGGGGCCCGGCTGACCGAGATCGCCGGGCACGCCGGTGTGGTGCAGGCCGCCCACACGGACGACGGCACCGAACACCCCGCGCATGACGTGCTCGCGGCCATCGGCGCAGCGCCCCGCACCGGACTCGCCGAGGCGGCCGGGCTGGTGCTCGCGGAGCGGCCGGGCGGCGGCATCGCGGTGGACGCCTCGCTGCGCACCAGCGACCCGGACATCTTCGCGGCGGGCGACGTGGCGTCCGTGGAGCATCCGGTGCTCCACACCCGGCTGCGGGTCGAGCACTGGGCCAACGCGCTGAACACCGGCCCGGCGGCGGCGCGCGCGATGCTGGGGAAGGAGGTGCGCTATGACCGGGTGCCGTACTTCTTCTCCGACCAGTACGACGTGGGGCTCGAATACTCGGGGTATGCGCCGCCGGGCTCGTACGACCAGGTGCTGTGCCGCGGCGATGTCGGCAAGCGGGAGTTCATCGCCTTCTGGCTGAGCGGTGACCGCGTGCTGGCCGGGCTCAACTGCAACGTCTGGGATGTCACCGGCCCGATCCAGGAGCTGATCCGCTCCGGCCGGGCGGTCGACCTGCGGGCGCTCGGTGACCCGGAGGTCCCGTTGGAATCACTGCTGTCCTGAGAGCCCGCCAGGTGCCCTGCCGCCGCCGCCGAGCGGGCGCCGGTCCCGCTGTCGGCGGGGAGCCGTAGACTTCCTCCGTGGCGGGACGGATCAATGACGAGGACGTGAAGGCGGTACGGAACGCGGTTCCGATCGACGCCGTCGTCTCTGAGTACCTCCAGCTCAAGAACGCGGGCGGCGGCAACCTCAAGGGCCTCTGTCCGTTTCACGACGAGAAGTCCCCTTCGTTCACCGTGAGCCCGAGCAAGGGCTTTTATCACTGTTTCGGCTGCCAGGAGGGCGGGGACACCCTCGACTTCGTGCAGAAGATCGACCACCTGTCCTTCTCCGAGGCCGTCGAGCGGCTGGCCGCACAGGCCGGAATCACCCTGCGGTATGAGGAGGGCGGGTACGGCCGGGCCAGCCAGCAGGGCGAGCGCACCAGGATGGTCGAGGCGCACCGCATCGCCGCGCGGTTCTATGTCGAGCAGCTCGGCGGCGCGGAGGCCGAGATCGGCCGGAAGTTCCTGGCCGAGCGCGGCTTCGGCCAGGATGCCGCCGAGCATTTCGGGGTCGGATACGCCCCGGCGGGCTGGGACCACCTTGTGCGTTTCCTGCGTGGCAAGGGATTCTCCGACAAGGAGATGATCCTCGCCGGGCTCGCCCAGGACAGCCGCTCGGGCCGTCCCATCGACCGCTTCCGCGGCCGCCTGCTGTGGCCCATCCGGGACATCACCGGGGAGGTCGTCGGCTTCGGCGCCCGCAAGCTGCGCGAGGACGACAACGGGCCCAAATACCTCAACACGCCGGAAACCCCCCTCTACCGCAAGTCGCAGGTCCTCTACGGCATCGACCTCGCCAAGCGCGAGATCGCCAAGGCGGGCCAGGCGGTCGTCGTCGAGGGGTACACGGATGTGATGGCCTGCCATCTGGCCGGTGTCACCGGCGCCATCGCGACCTGCGGCACGGCCTTCGGCAGCGACCATGTCAAGATCCTCCGGCGCGTGCTGCTGGACAACTCCTTCTCGGAGGTCGTCTTCACCTTCGACGGCGACGCCGCCGGGCAGAAGGCCGCGCTGCGCGCCTTCGAGGACGATCAGAAGTTCGCCGCCCGCACCTGGATCGCCGTCTCTCCGGGCGGGATGGACCCTTGCGATCTGCGGCTGGCCCAGGGCGACGAGGCGGTCAAGGAACTGGTGGAGAGCCGCACCCCGCTCTTTGAGTTCGCCATCCGGTCGGTTGTCGAGCAGCACAACCTCGATACGGCGGAGGGCCGTTCGGCCGCCCTGGAGGAGGCCGCGCCGATCGTCGCCCGGATCAAGGACGGTGCGATCCAGCACGGGCACGCCGTGCAGCTCGCCGGGCTGCTCGGGATCACGGACGAACAGTTCGTGGTGGGCCGGGTGGGGAAGCTCGCGCGGTGGGCGCGGGAGCGTGGCGGACGGCCCGGCGGTGGTGCGGGCGGTCCGGCCGGGCAGGGGGCCGGCGGTCACGGGGCCGGGGCTCAGCGGACTGGAGGTCACGGAGCGGGCGCTCAGCGGCACGGCTCCGGGCAGGCCGCCGCGCCGAGCGGCGCCTCGTCCGCGCCCCCGGCCGCCACCCGGCCGCCGGGTCCGGCGCTGAACCTCCGCAGCCCCGCGCACCGGGTGGAGCGCGAGCTGCTCAAACTCGCGCTGCAACGGCCGGAGCTGGTCGCCCCGGCGTTCGACGCGTACGGGGCGGACGAGTTCACCGCCCCGCCCTACGCCGTGGTCCGCGAGACCATCGAGACCGCGGGCGGCGTCACCGACGCGGACGGCGAGTTCCTGGCCCGCGTACGGGCCGCCGCACCGGACGACACCGTGAAATCCCTGATCACCGAGCTTGCCGTCGAACCGCTGCACAGCGCCCGCGTTGTGGACGACGTGTATGCGGGGATGCAGCTGGTCACCGTCCGGCTGGCCGCCGTCGACGCCCGGATCGCCGAACTCGAGGGCGTCGCCCGCCGGATGGAGGCCCGCCGAGACCTGGAGGGCTCGGCGCCGGTACGGGCACAGCTGTGGGAGCTCCAGCAGTACGGCCGCGGCCTGCGCGAGCGGGGCGCGGCGGCACTGTAGCGGCTGGTCCGTGGCGTGTCCGGTGCCCCGGCTCGATCGTGCCCGCTACCCCGGCTCAGCCGGTGCGGCCGGGCTGGAGGAGGACCTTGGTCCAGCCCTCCTCGCGCTTGTCGAAGCGCTGGTAGGCGTCCGGTGCGGCGTGGAGCGGGAGGCGTTGCGAGACCACGAAGCTCGGAGTGGCCCGCCCGGCGACGATCAGATCGCGCAGCTGGCGGTTGTAGGTCTTGACGTTCGCCTGGCCGGTGCCCATCTTCAGGCCCTTCTCGAAGAACTTGCCCGTCTTGAAGAGCAGTTCGCCGATCTTCGCGGCCTCGGTCGGGCCACCCGGGTCGGCGGGCACGTACAGTCCCACGACTCCCAGCATCCCGGTGGGACGTACGGTCTCGATCAGGGTGTTGAGCACCACCGCGGGCTGCTCGCCCCCGGCGGCCGCGGTGGCCTGGTAGCCGACGGCGTCGATGCCCTTGTCGGTGCCCTCGCCGTGTGTGCCGTCCTTGATCTGCTCGGACGGGTCACCCTGGCTGAAGTCGACGGGGATCGCGCCGATCTGTTCGGCGAGGCGCAGCCGGTCCGGCTGCTTGTCCACGACGAAGACTTTGGAGGCGCCCCGGATCAGCGCGGAGTACGCGGCCATGAGCCCGACCGGACCGGCGCCGAAGACGGCCACCGTCTCTCCGGGGGAGACCTTCGCCAGCTCCGTCGCGTGATAGCCGGTGGGGAAGATGTCGGCCAGCAGCGCGAAGTCGTCCTCGTGCTCGTCGCCCTGGGGCAGCTGCAGGCAGTTGAAGTCCGCGAACGGCACCCGCAGGTACTCCGCCTGCCCGCCACGGTAGGGGCCCATGGAGACATAGCCGTACGCTCCGCCCGCGAAGCCCTTGTTGACGGTGAGACAGAAGCCGGTGAACCCGCCCAGGCAGTTCCGGCAGAACCCGCACGCCACGTTGAACGGCAGCACGACGCGGTCGCCCTTGCGGACCCGCGTGACGCCGGAGCCGGTCTCCTGCACGACACCCATGTTCTCGTGCCCGAACACGATGCCGGGCTCCGCGCCCGTACGCCCCTCGTACATGTGCAGGTCGGAGCCGCAGATCGCGGACGTCGTGATCTTGATGACCACATCGGTCGGCTGCTCGATCCGCGGGTCCTCGACGTCTTCGACGGTGACGCGGAACGGCTCCTGGTAGACCACGGCTTTCACTGATGCCTCCTTGGACGGCGTACGGCGCGCGGGTGTGGGCGCCCGAGGACGCCCACAATTATCACATTTCAGACATTCAGGGTGGCGCTGTGCGCTGTTCGCGTGACCTCTCCAGGTCCCGTTGCAGGAGGCTCCGGAGTGTGCGCACTTCCACCGGGCACAGGCGACGGGCCCCCGGCGGCGGTTTCCAGCCGGTAACCCTCCGAGAAAAAAGCGGACGCACGACCCTCGTGGCGGGAGTGTGTCGTACCCCACACTGGTGGACGGTGCCTGAGTCATCGGAGCGCGGCGGTGCTGGCCGGGAGGGGCCACAGCCCTCCGCGGATCCGCACATCGTTCACGGGACGGAACGTGGCGTGGCCGCGACCGCTCCCGTACCGCACGCCGTCCCCGAACCGGCAGCGATCACCTTGGAGGTCGCCCCCGTGCAGACCCAGACCCTGACGAGTGCGGCCCCCACCGCATCAACGGTCCCCGCCCCGCCTCCGGCCTCACCCACGCCCCAGAGCACACCCACGTCCCAGGCGACACCCACGTCCCAGGCGACACCGCAGCGCCCCCGCCCGGAGACGGTGCCTCCGCAGGCGGGACATCCCGAACCGGACCTGGACGGACCCCCGCCCCCCAAACCCGGCACCGGCACGGGAAGCGGTCCGTCGGCGGACCTCTTCCGGCAGTACCTGCGCGAGATCGGCCGCATCCCGCTGCTCTCCGCGGCCGACGAGGTCGAGCTCGCCCGGAGAGTGGAGGCCGGGCTCTTCGCCGAGGAGCGGCTGAGCACGGCCACCAGTCTGGACAGCCGGCTCGCGCTGGACCTCGACAGAGTCGTGGTGCTCGGCCGGATGGCCAAGCGCCGCCTCATCGAGGCGAATCTCCGGCTCGTCGTCTCCGTGGCCAAGCGCTATGTCGGGCGCGGCCTCACCATGCTCGACCTGGTTCAGGAGGGCAACCTCGGCCTGATACGGGCCGTCGAGAAGTTCGACTACGCGCGTGGCTACAAGTTCTCCACATACGCGACCTGGTGGATACGGCAGGCGATGTCCCGCGCGCTGGCCGACCAGGCCCGCACCATCCGGGTGCCGGTGCATGTCGTCGAGCTGATCAACCGCGTGGTGCGGGTGCAGCGCCGCATGCTCCAGGAGCGCGGTTACGAGCCGACGGCCGAAGAGGTCGGCGCACAACTCGACCTGACGCAGGAGCGGGTCACCGAAGTGCTGCGGCTCGCACAGGAACCGGTGTCGCTGCACGCGCCGGTCGGCGAGGAGGACGACGTCAACCTCGGCGACCTCATCGAGGACGGCGACGCACCCTCACCCGTGGAATCGGCCGCCTTCCTCCTGCTGCGCGAGCACCTGGAGGCGGTGCTCTCCACGCTCGGAGAGCGTGAGCGGAAGGTCGTCCAACTGCGCTACGGGCTCGCCGACGGGCGTCCGCGCACGCTCGAGGAGATCGGCCGCATCTTCGGCGTCACCCGCGAACGCATCCGCCAGATCGAGTCGAAGACCCTGAGCAAACTCCGCGACCACGCCTTCGCCGACCAACTGCGGGGCTATCTCGACTAGTGCTTCGTCAGGCAAGGTTCGCCCCGGCACCGGCGCTTGTCCGTCGGACCATCCTCTTCACCGTCACCGTCACCGTCACCGGCTCACCGGCTCACCGGCTCACCGTCGGTCTCCGGGCCTGCCGGGCTACGCCGGCTCGCCGCGCCACTCGCCGGTGCGGCGTGCCCAGGCCACGGCCGGGCGGATCGCGAGACCGGCGACGGTGAAGAGGACGGCGAGGAAGACCCAGCCGGCCGTGCCGTGCTCGATCGCGGTGAACGTGATCAGGGCCGGCGCCGCCATGGTGGCGGCCGAGAATCCGGCGGCGTACACCCCCTGGTAGACGCCTTGGGCGCGGGCGTCGGCAAGCGCGTAGCCGATCGTCCAGCCGCCGGCTGCCGTCAGTACCTCGGCGAGTACCTGGATCACCGCACCGAGCGCCAGCACGGCGACCGCCCACATCGGGGAGAGATCCGCGGTCAGCGCGAAGACCAGGCAGGCCAGGCCGAGCAGAACACCGGAGCGGCCCATCGCGCGGACGGCGCGCGGCAGGTCGTCGATGCCGCGTGTGATCCGGACCTGGAGCAGCGCCACCAGCGCGCAGTTGAGGATGGCGATCAGCGCGACCGACCAGCGAGGGGCGTCGGTGTGCTGCGCGATCCACAGCGGAAGACCGACCTCCAGAAGGCTGTACTGGAGGACCAGGACACCGTTGAGGACGGTGACCGTGATGAAGGGGAGGTCGCGCACCGCCCGCCAGCGGCTGACCGGCTCGTCGGAGGAGCCGGCCAGTCCGGCGGCCGTGGTGCGGACCGGAAGCCGCCACACCAGGAGCGCGGCGACCGCGAACCCGGCGGCGTTGGCCAGAATGACCACGGTGTACGCGCCCCGGCTGTCGGCCTGCAGCGCCAGCATGCCCAGAGAACCTCCCACACCCATCGCCACATTGGTGACCATGCGCAGATGCGCCCGCCCCTCGACCCGCACCTCCGGCGGCAGGACGTCGGCGAAGAGCGCACTGCGCACACCGACGCCCGACTGGTTGACGACCGCGTAGCAGATCACCGCGGCGAGAAAGCCCGCGTACGAGCCGATCAGCGTGTACGAGGCCATCGCCGCGCCGCAGGCCAGCCACAGCACGGTGAGCGTGGGCCGGCTGCCGAAGCGGTCCGAGACACGGCCCGCCGGAATGCCGGCGACCAGCCCGAACAGCCCGGCGATCGTCAGGCCGAGACCGACCGAGGTCGCGGAGAGGCCGACGATCCGGGTGAAGTAGAGGACGGAGAGGGAGAAGAACAGGCCGCGGCCGAAGGAGTTGAGGAGAGTGAGCAGGGAGAGACGGCGCAGCACCGGGTCGACGGGTAGGAAGCCGCCCATCCTGGTGAGGGCGGGACGCTCGGCAGGGGGACTGCTTCCGGACGGGGTGGTTGACGTGGTCACCGCCACATTGCAGGGCATTCCCCAGGCCCGCGGCATTCCTTTAGCCTGACGCTCAATGATCGAGTTCGTGTTCGGCGTGGACGACCTGGCGCGCACCTCGTTCGCGTACTCGCCGCTGCAGGAGGCGGCCTTCTCGCTGCGGGCCTGGCGCGACCCGGTCCGCTATCCGCACATGCGGCCCTGGCTGCGGCGGATGCGGCCCGTCTACGACCGCCTGGACCGGCAGGTCCTCGACGCGATGGTCACCCGGCGGCTGTGGATACCGGACTGCCTCACACCGCGGCCGAGCAGCGCCCGGCCCACCTTCGCGGCGGAGCTGGCCCTGTTCAGGGCGACCGGTCCGGAGGTCCTCGCCGCCGGGCTGCGGGACGCCTACGGTGACGAGGTGTTTCCCGCTGTGCTGTCCGGGGACCCGGAGCGGCTGCGCGCCCGCGTCGCGGACGCCCTGGAGGCGTACTGGACCGGATGCCTCTCCGGGGAGTGGTGGGCGCGGGTGCAGTCCCTCTTCGAGGCGGACCTGGCCCACCGGGGGCGGGTACTGGCCGAAGAGGGGGTGGAGGCGCTCTTCGCGGGGCTCGATCCGAGACTGAGCTGGGACGGGCAGCGGGCCGTGCTGCAGCTCGGACGGCCCGGCAACCTGGGCGGTTGGTGGCAGCGGAGCGTTCCGGTCGCCGGGCGCGGCATGGTGCTGTGCCCGACGCTCTTCGCTCGCGGCGCCCAGCCGCTGTGCACCCCCGACCTGCCGCCCGCGCTCTTCTACCCTTCGCGCGGCCGTGCCGTCCTCGCCGAGTCGGTCGCCAAGCAGCCCCTGGACGACGGGCACCGCCCGCTGGTCCGGCTGCTCGGTGCACCGCGGGCCCGACTGCTGCTCCTGCTCGCCGAGCCCGCTTCGACGACGGAACTCGCGCACCGGCTCGGGGTGACGGCGGGAGCGGTCAGTCAGCACCTGCGGGTCCTGCACGAGGCGGGCCTGCTGACGAGGACACGGGCGGGAAGGAGCGTGCGGTACCGCAGGAGCGAGCTGGGCGACGGCGTGTGCGGGGGCGGTTGAGCGGTCGGCCGCCGGCACCCGGCATCCACATCACCCCGGGCCCGGGGCGGAACCCCCCCCCGTTTCGGGAAGGGGCAGGTCAGGGGAGGCAGACCGGGGCGGGGCCAGTCAGTGGGGCGGGGAACAGCCAAGGGGGGTCCCGTTGGCCAAAGTGGCCGGGTCGAGGCCCAGGGTGCGTGCCGCGGTGGCGCCCACATCCGCCAGACCGGCGGCGTCCGGCAGCCGGCGGGCGCCCGAGGCGCCCTGCCGGTGCAGCAGCACGGGGACGTACTCGCGGGTGTGGTAAGCGTGGCCGGAGGTGGGGTCGTTGCCGTGGTCGCCGGTGACGATCAGTGTGTCGCCGGGCGAGTCCAGCGCGTCGATCAGCTCGCCCAGGCCCTGGTCGGCCCGTTCCAGTACGGTGCCGTAGAGGTCGGCGTCCTGCTGGTGGCCGGCCAGGTCGGTCTCCTGGACGTTCGCCACCACCAGCGCACGCTGCCCGCGCCCGGCCGCCCGTACCGCCGCCAGGGTGTGGGTGAACACCTCGGCCGTGGGCACCGCAGGCCTGCGCACCGCGTCCTCGCAGGCCAGAATGTCGGCGGCCTTTCCGGTCAGGGTCACCGGCAGGCCGGCGCGCGCGGCCAGCTCCGGGAGCTGTCGGGTGTGGTCCAGCGGCGCACCCAGGTGCTGGACCGCCAGTCCGTCGTGGCGGTAGAAGCCGGTCGCCGGGGTATCCAGCCCGAAGGTGCCGCCGTCGCCGTGCCGTACATGGCCGGTCAGCGAGTCCGGGGCGTGGCCGCCCACCGCGATCACCCGGGCGACGGGGGCGACCGCGCGTACCGTACGGGCGACGCGGAGGATGCCGGAGAAGGGCAGGTCCTCCAGTCGGCCCGTGGCGTTCCAGTTGATGCCCGGGTCGGCCTCGAGATTGTCGTGCACCAGTACGTGCCCGTCCACGACCAGCAGCGGCTCGCCGTCCAGTGTCCGTACGGTGTGCCCGGCCGAGGTCAGCGCCTCGGTCACCGCGGGTAGGTGTTCGGCGAGCCGGGCAACGGTCACGGCGGAGAAGTCGGCGCCCATCATGGTCTGGTGGCCAGCGTAGGTGTCGGCCCCAGGGTAGCCGAGGGGCGCCCTGGTCACCGTGACCGGGAGCAGTTCCGGGCCGGCCGCCGCTGCCGAGGGGGCGACTCCGGGCGGGGGCGCCGGTGCGTCCGGTTGCGGGCCCCGCGACACCGGTTGGACCCGCCCCAGGTCGGGGTGCGGGTGCAGCAGGCCGAGCCCGAGGGCCCGCAGGGCGGGCAGCCGCAGCGGGTTGCCGCCCCGGGCCTCCCGGCAGTGGTCCAGGGTGTGGGCGAGAGTGTCCGCGGTGAGGTCGCCGGGGCGCAGCGTGCCCGCGTCCGGCATGGCGCCGATACCGAAGCCGTCCAGGACGACGATGACGGTCCTGCTCACAGGTTTCCTCCCTGGTGCGGTGCGGTGCGGTGCGGTGCACGAGTTCAGCAGGGCTGGCCGAGCGCGTCGTACAGGCCGTCCAGCCGGGGCGTGCCGTCCGAGAGCCCGGAGACCACCGCGACCTTGCTGCGGGTGACGAACATCTGGGTGCGGAACGCCAGTACGGCGCTGTCGCCCGCCCGTACGCCACTGCCGGGCGGCGGGGCGTCCAGCAGCCGGTAGTAGTCGATGTGCTCGGCGGGGGTGTCCTGCACGGGCAGCCGCAGTCCGGTGCGCGGCAGCAGCGCGTCGGAGATGCCCGCACGCGGATAGAAGCCGCCGCCGTGCAGCGCGGGCCGGCCGTCCGCCAGGGTGTGTGCCACCTCGGTGACATAGACGTAGCCCGGGATCTCCGGCTGGTCCGGGTCCACGGCGTGCAGCGGTGTGGTGCCGGTCAGCGCGTGTCCCGGCTCGCCGTGGGTGGCGCCGTGTCCGGCCAGCAGCGGCAGCGTGGCCGCGGAGGTGACGCTCGGAGCGGACAGCTTCAGGGCGGTGTGGCCGCGTCCGGCGAGCAGTTCGCGGGCCTTGACCAGGCGGGAGAGGTTCGCCGTCGGTTCCGGCACGCCGGTCGCCGGATCGCACAGCAGGCACGGGAAGGCGGTCACGCCCGCGATCCGTGCCCCCGGCAGCTCCTCGGCCGCGGCGGCGAACTCCTCCAGGGTCTCCAGCGGTACACCGCCCTCCTGCCCCGGATACACGGCGCCCGGCACGCCCTCCAGCCGCAGCAGGATGTCCTGCACCCGGCCCGTCGCTTTCGCGGCGTCCGAGACGGCGCGCGCGTTGTCCAGGTCGAAGACGGTGACGGCCTCGGGCTCCCAGCCGAGCATCTCCGGAAGCTCCCGCCGGGGGATCTGTACCAGGTGGCCGAGGTTGCCGGGCCGGGCACCGGCCGCGTGCAGGGTGCGGGCCTCGGCCGCGTCGATGGCCGCGAACCGGGGCAGCCGGCGTGCGATCGTCGCGGCCAGGGCCGGGTTGCGGCCGAGCTGCTTGACCACGAACCACAGGGTCAGCCCCAGCCGTTCGGCCTCGGCCGCGAGGAGCGCGGCGTTGGCGTCCACGGCGTCCCGGTCCACGACATAGGTGTCCGCGGGAACGGCGCCGGTACGGTGCAGCTCCGCCGCCGTCCGGACAAGCTGCGGATTCCGGGTGAGGACGGTGTCGAGGAACACGGTCAGTCCTTGGTCTCGCGCGGTGCGGCGGGGCCGTGCGCGGCGTCGAGGTCGGTCAGTGCGCGGCCGAGGATGTCCAGGACCAGCCCGGCTCCGGCCCGCATGGGGTTGATTCGTACGGTCCAGTCGGCCAGTTGCGGCGCGTCGTCCAGGGCGGAGGCGGACATCCGGTAGAACAGCGGTGCGATCTCGTACCGCGAGTTGGCGCCGACCGGGTAGGGCGCGGCACCGTACCGGGCCGCGGCGGCCGGCACCTGCTGTGCCACCGGATGGTGCAGCCGCACCAGCAGGCAGCGGTCCTGCACATTCGCCAGCCGGACCTCGGCCACTCCGGGCACCTCGCCGTTCGCGAGCCGCTCGGCGGCCTCGCCCGTGGCCTGCGACTGCAGGGACCACATCACTGGTACGTGCGTCAGGGCACGCAGTGCTTCCAGAGCCTGGGTGCCCTGCACCTGGCCGCCGCCCGAGTAGTTGTCCCGGTGCACCGCGTCGACCAGGTCCCGGGTGCCCACCACGGCGCCCACGCCCTCCGGCCCGTGCAGCTTGAACAGCGAGAAGCAGGAGGCGTCCGCGCCCAGCTGGCTGCCGGAGCGAGGCACCCGGAAGACCGCGTAGTTGTCGTCCACCAGGGTGCGCACGCCGGCCGCGTGACAGGCCGCCAGCACCTCGGCGGGGTCGTACGAGTCGGTCAGCCGCTGCCGGGTGTGCTGCACATAGGCGTACCGCAGGCGTCCCTCGGCCCCAAGGGCCAGGGCGCGCTCCAGCTCGGCCCGGTCGTTGAAGTCGGCCTCGACCAGCGCCACGCCCAGACCGCGCAGCGTCACCGCGGTGGTCCGGTAGACCGGTGCCCGGTGGATCAGCAGCGGCTCTCCCGGACGGAGTACCGCGGTCAGCGCGGCACGGATGGCGCCGGTGCCGGCGCCCTGCACCAGCGCGGCGGCCTCGGCGCCGAAGAAGTCGGCGAGCGCCGCCTCCACTCGCGCGGTGGTACGGGGCCGGCCCGGTCCGGGTACCACCCCGGCGTCCGAGGCGAAGAGTTCCGGCCCCTGGAAGTGGCGGGTGACGCTCTCCAGCATCCGGTGCTGGACGGCGACCGCGTCCGCCGTCGGGACCGTGGCCAGCGGGAAGGTGCGCGGCAGCCGCGGGGGCGCCGGGGGGCCGGCCGGCGGTCCGTCGCCGTCGCCGGTGCCGTGGGCGCCATCGTCTCCCGAGCCGGTGGGCCCGGTCTGCTGCTGGGTCAACTCAGTTCACCTCCGCGGTGGATCCGGTCAGAAAGCGCAGGGGGTTGCGGCGGGTCAGCAGGTCGATGAGGTCGTCATCGGCCCCGGCGGCCCGCAGCCGGGGGAGGAAGGAGCGGAACAGGTGGCCGTACCCCTGGCCGCCCTCGCCGCGCAGATAGCTGTGCCGGGAGATGTCGCAGCTCAGCAGCGCACGGTCGCCGTGTCCGGCCTCCACCAAGGCGAGCAGCAGCCGCAGCCGGGTCGCGTCGCTCTGGTAGCTCTCCTTGCCGATGGTGTCGAACGCGACATAGGCGCCCGCGGCGGCCAGTTCGCGGTGGGTGCCCGGATCGTCCAGCAGATCCTGGTGGCCGATGCAGACCCGGTGGGCGGGCAGCCCGCCGTCGGTGAGCAGTTTCAGCTGGGCGAGGCCGCCCCGGCCGAGCTGGGCATGGGTGCTCACCGGCAGCCCGGTCGCCAGCGCGGCAGCGGAGGAGGCGGCGAAGACCCGGTGTTCGGCGGGGCTGGGCAGCTCACCGTGGCTGCCGATCTCGCCGAGCACGCCGGGGCGCACGCCGGTGCCGTCCAGCCCGCCCGTGATCTCCCGTACCAGCAGTTCGGTGAGGTCCTCGGCGCGCGTCCCGCCGCCCGGACCGGCGCCGGTGACCTCCGGCGGGTGGAAGGCGGCGTAGTACCAGCCGGTGGCGGCCACCACGGCGACCCCGGAGGCCTCGGCGATCCGCCGCAGTGCCCCGGCGTCGCGCCCCATGCCGCGACAGGTCAGCTCGACGACCAGCGCCAGCCCGTACTGCTCGCGGAGGGCGGCCAGTTCGGCCGTGACCGGCTCGGCGTGGCGGGCCGGGTCCAGCCGGGCCTCGGGGTCGCCCGCGCGGCCCAGGTCGAGTGCCAGGTGCTCGTGGGCGAGCACCGGCCCGCGGATCCGGGCAGGGGAGAGGGGACCGGCGACGGTCCGCAGTGCGTGCATGGAGGGTGGCCTTCCTGACGAAGAGTGCCTGTCGGGGGCGTACGAGGGAAGGTCCCGGCGGGCTCCCCTCCTGGCGCGGTGCCGCGCGGCCCTGCCTGGTGCCGCTCACCGACCGCATCACCAGGCGTGTTTCCCGGACCACCCTGCGGCGGTCCGGGAAACACGCCTCAGCCCTTGACCGGGGTGAACAGATCGAGCCAGTACAGGATGTTGAGCAGCACGCCGCCGACGATCACGGCGGCCGGTGCGGCGGCCATCCGGACCACGATGCGACCCATCGCCTCGTTGAGCAGGTAGAGCCCGCCGACTATCAGGATGCCCAGACCGCCGCCCATGGCGTTGGCCGCCATCAGGGAGCCGAAGAGGATGGCCAGCCACAGGCTCTCGCTGATCGCGTTCCGCAGATGCTCCGAGGAGTCGCGTACCGACGGCAGCTTGCCCAGCAGCCGTCCCAGATAGGACAGCGCCAGCACCTCGACGGCGAAGACCAGGGCGCCGACGATCAGAGCGAGCCACGGGTTCGGCAGCAGGTAGCCGATCGGGTAGACCAGAGTGAAGCCGGCGATCGCGTACGCCCCGGAGGCCAGCGCCGTGGTGGCGATCAGCGGGATGAACCCGAAGACGCGGTAGAAGTCGACCTGTGCGGCCCCCGAGTAGTCGCCCTTGGCGATGAGGAAGCTGGTGGCCTCCCCGCCGCCGAAGACATGCATCTGGGCGAGCAGACAGACTCCCGCGCCGAGCACCATGTACAGCGGCAGGTACCGGCGCATCCGTGCCGCGCTGGCGCTGAACAGCGAGGCAGTGGGGTCCTCCGGCTCCGTGGCCGCACCGGTACCGGCCGGGGCTCCCGTGGAGTCGCCTCCCGCGGAACCGCCGCCGCCGACAGCGGCCTTGGCGGCCTCCGCCCGTTGCTGACGGCGCTGCCCCAGGTCCTTGGTGGTGGCGAAGCCGATCAGCATCAGGACGCCGACCGCCATCGCGATGGCGCCCGGGAAGACGTCCGGCCACATCTTCATGGTGAAGACCACCAGCACCAGCTCCACGACCCCGGCGATACCGCCGCGCAGCCGGCCGAACTGCTTGGTGATGGCCAGCATCGGGAAGAGCGTGAAGAGGAACAGGATCGGCGTGGACATCTGCTGCAGGGCGGTCAGGAAGTCCACCGGCAGGTCGTGTGCGAGGTCGTTCGCCCCTCCCAGCCCGAAGACGACGACGGCACCCCAGGCCCCGCCGAGAAGGGGCGCGAGCCACCTCTTCGGCGAGAGGATGCCGAGCACGTCGGTCGGCAGGAACAGCAGCCAGGGGTTGAGCACCCCGGTGGACAGCGCCATCGGGGCGCCCAGGCCGAAGATGAAACCGGCCGACAGCCCGAAGGACACCGCCGCGGTGGCGCTGCGGGTGGTGCGGCCCTGGATGAAGTCGAGCAGGAAGGGCCGTACGCCGTCGTTGAAGACGGCCAGTGCCATATGTGCGATGAAGGCGGTCAGTGCGCAGAGGCCGATGACCGTCATCTCCTGCGCGAGCGAGAAGTCGAGACTTGTGCTCCCGGCGTCCGCCGCGGAGGCCAGTAGGGTGCTCACGAAAGGCTCCTTCGTGCCCGGGCGGCGGTCAGGCGGCGCGCGCGGCGATGGCACGGGCGATGACGGGTGCGGTGTCGGCGAGCTGGTCCATGCCGAAGCCGAACGCCTTCTTCCCCTGGTCCAGCAGGGCGGTGACCTGAGCCTCGGTGGGTATCGAACGGCCGAAGGTGTGGCAGGCGCCGCTGCCCAGCAGGCCCACCAGCACGCCGAGCGAGGCCCCGGCACCGGTGTGGCAGGTGCCCAGGTAGTAGTCGGCCTGCCCGGAGCGCAGCTGCATCGCGGCGTCCATGTCGTTGGAGACGGTGACCTGGAGCGCGGTGAGGCCCTGTGCGCCGAGGGTGTCCGCGACCTCGGTCTTGGCGACGCCGCCGGTGAGGATCTTGGTCATGGTGATGTCCTTCCGTTCCGATTTTCCGAGGGGATTCCGGTTCAGCGGGTGGCCGAGCGCTGGGCCAGGACGGCCAGATGCAGGGCGAGGAAGTTGATCTCGGACTGGGGCAGTGCGGCGCCCAGCGTGCCCTGGGCCCGTTCCGTCACCGCCCGGGCGCGGGCGACCGCCTCCGGCTGCTCCGCGAGCTCGTCGGCGATGTGCTCGTCGGCGGGGAACTCGTCGATGGACTCACCGTTCAGCAGGCGGGTGAGCGCCATCATCAGATGGCTGGTGAGCATGCCCGCCGTCTCCTCGGAGACCGGCAGCTCCTCGGCGGCCAGTGCCTCCAGCTCGGCGGAGACGAAGTCGGCGACCGCGGGCCGTACCTGACCGCTCTCCCGGAACAGCCGGATGCGCTCGGCGAGCCTGTCCTCCATGGTCTGTCCGTCCTTCCGTGTGTGCGGTGCCGGGTGTCTGGTGCCGGATGCTTTGCGCGGGGGCCGGGGTGCGGTTCGCGGGGCATCGGCG
Organism: Streptomyces gossypii; assembly: GCF_025165795.1. Taxonomy (GTDB): domain Bacteria; phylum Actinomycetota; class Actinomycetes; order Streptomycetales; family Streptomycetaceae; genus Streptomyces; species Streptomyces gossypii. The sequence continues at coordinate 277,582 of NZ_JAJAGO010000004.1, read as the reverse complement.
GTGTCGCGGGGCTCCTGCCGGCCGTGTCCGGTGCCGCCCGTGTCCGGTGGCGCAGCCATTATGTGATGGTTGCTCCCATTAACGGGGAGCGGGAATCGGAACAGTAGTCAGGATTCTGGTTTTTGAGAAGCCCCTGCGTCGTTCGTACCGAGGAACGGGCAGTTCGGGGCTACGACCTGCGGTGCCGCCGCAGGTGCCGACGCCTCGGTGGAGGCGGCGTGCGGCTGCGGGGCGGGGCGGGAGTCGGCGTGAAGGGGTGGCGGCCGGTCAGTACAGCGGGACCCGCTCGCCCCGCAGTACCTCGGCCTGGACGTCCGTGACCAGGGAGAAGTCCAGTGCGTCTCGTACCGCCTCCAGCGGCCCGGCGCCCTGGGGCCGACTGATCACTGCGGCGCTGGAGTTGCGCAGCGCCAGGTCCCGGGTGATCTCGTCCCCCAGCGGGTGGACCTCGACATCCGGCCCCAGGTGGTCCCGGACTTCGTCCAGGTTCCAGACCGTGGCGTCCACCTCGCCGCGCGCGAACAGGTCACGCAGCTGCATGTAGGAAGCCTCCCGCCAGGCGATGTCGGGGCGGCCGGCGAAGGCGCGGGTGGCCAGTAACCGCAGATCCTCCGAGGAGGAGTCCATGGCGACCCGCAGTCCCTCGGTCTCCAGTGGCACGCCGCGCCGGAGCAGCAGCCCGTGGGCGCCCACGTAGGTGGCCGGCCCCAGGTCGGCCAGCAGTCGCACCTCGTGCTCCGCGGCTATCCGGTCGGCGGCGAACCGGGACAGTACGACCAGGTCGACCTTGCCCTCCAGCAGCGCCGAAAGCCGGGTGGTGGCCCCGCGCATGAAGGTGAGCGCGAACGGGGCGCCCGATTCCTCGAATGCGGTGCGGAGCCCGGTGGCCAGCCCCTCGTAACGGCGCGAGTAGGGGAGGGGCATGGCCGCCAGCAGGGTGCCGAGGCCGGCCAGCCGCCACAGCAGGGCGCGGTCCATTCGTACCAGGTAGGTGCCCAGATGGCCGCGCGCCCTGGTCTCGATGGCGCCCGTCTCCTCCAGGAGCTGGAGGCCGGTCTGTACGGTGCCGTTGCCCACGCCCAGGTCCTTCGCGAAGTCGCGGAGCCGGGGCAGCCGGGTGTCCGGCTCATACCGCAGCAGGACCGCGGCGAGCTGGCGGGCCGCCAGGCCGTTTCGCGTGAGGAACCGCTCTTCACCGGCAAGCATGCGAGGGACAATAATCAGAATCCTGGATTCTGTCAAAGCTCTCAGACTGCCGCGGGTCGTGGCCGCAATCCCCTGCCGGACCTGTGGTGGAGGCGGCCGGCGGGGTGCCAGCCGCGCACGGGGAACGCGTCAGGGCTGCCCGTACGACGGCGCATCCGCCGCCCCCGAAGGCTTCGCCGCCGCCGCTTGGAACGCCCCCGGATACGTCTGCTCGCGCACCGCCGTGTACTGCTGCCGGATCGCCTGGCCCACAGCCAGTTCGTCACCAGGCTCGAAGGACTGGCCGGCCGCCGCGGGCCAGGGCGGCGGCGCGCCGCCACCGCCCGAGAGGGCCCAGGCGGCCTGGCGCGCGGCGCCCAGTGCCGTGTAGTCGGCGGGCTGCGGCACCACCACCGGCGCTCCGAACAGCCCCGGCGCCATCGCCTGCACGGCGGGAAGGTCGGCCGCCGCGCCGAGCAGGAAGACCCGCCGCACCTGGACGCCGCGCGTACGCAGCACGTCCAGCGCGTCGGCCAGCCCGCAGAGCATGCCCTCCAGGCCCGCCCGCGCCAGGTGTTCGGGCCGCATGCTTTCGCGCCGCAGGCCGTGCAGGGAGCCCGCGGTGTGCGGGAGGTCGGGGGTGCGTTCGCCCTCCAGATAGGGGAGGAGGACCATCCCGGAGGCTCCCGGTGTGGATTTGAGCGCCAGTTCGGAGAGCCCGTCGAGGTCCGTGCCGAGCACCTCGGCCGTGCCGCGCAGCACCCGTACGGCGTTCAGGGTCCGCACCACCGGGAGATGCATCCCGGTGGCGTCGGCGTAGGAGGTGATGGTGCCGCTGGGGTCGGTGAGTGCCTCATGGTGCACGGCGAAGACCGAGCCGGAGGCGCCCAGTGAGATCACCGCGTCGCCGAGGCCGACGCCGAGTCCGAAGGACGCGGCCATGGTCTCGCCGGTGCCCGCGGAGATCAGCAGGCCCTCCGGGGTGTGCCCGGCGCTGTCGGCGGGGCCGATCACCTGCGGCAGGGACACCTGGTGGCCCAGGGCCAGTTCGACGAGGTCCGGCCGGTAGGACTCCTGCGCGGCCGACCAGTAGCCGGTGCCGGAGGCGTCGCCCCGGTCGGTCGTACGCCGGTCGGGGCGGCCCAGCAGCTGCCAGACCAGCCAGTCGTGCGGCTGGAGGACCTCGGCCACCTGCCGCGCCGTTGCCGGGTCATGACGCGCGAGCCAGCGGAGCTTGGAGACGGGATGCGCGGCCTGCGGTACGGCACCCACGGCCTGTGCCCAGGCCGCCCGTCCGCCGAGGGCGTCGGTCAGGTCGGCGGCGGCGGTCTGCATCCGCCGGTCGTTGCCGAGCAGCGCCGGTCCGACAGGGGTCCCCGAGGAGTCGAGGGCGACGACGCCCTGCTGCTGGGCCGCGACGCCGATTGCCCGTACGTCGGCGAGTTGTCCGCCGCCCGCGGCCTCGCCGAGTGAGATCAGCCAGGACTGTGGATCGTCCCGCTCACCGGAATGTTCGGCGTACCCCTGTTTGACGACCGCGCCCGTGTCGGCGTCGCACACGACGACACGGGTGTACGCGGACGAGCTGTCCAGCCCGGCGACGATGCTCATGCTCCGTGGATGCCCTCCAGCTCCGGAATGTGCATGGGGTACCGGCGACGTGGTGCGCACGCCGGCCCGGGTCCCTGGCCCGGGGGGAACGAGACTACCGGGCGACCGTGGCGACCCGTCGCCAGCGGCGGCCTGCCGAGCCGTCCGGGGAGGCGGTACATTCTGTCGCCGGAGCGGTCGGGGGTGTGGCGGCGGGTGACCGTATTCCCCGGCTCCGCGACCGCCTGCTGTGAGTCGGCTGCCCGTTTGCTGCCCGTTTGCTGAATGACCGCCGCGAGCCCGCTGCGAAACGCGAGGCCATAAAATTCGCTGGAAAATATGGTTATCTTCATTTGGTCCTGCTCCGATGAAGAGGTCCGATCAAGTTCCCAATGGCTAATAATGGACTCTGCGGGAACTCCGCATTCGAAGAGAATGAGGAGTTCCCCCCTCTGCAGATTCCGGCAAGGGCGGGGTGGACCGTTCGCCGGGGGTTCTCGAACCCGGTTCGACTACCGTGGAGGCGAGTTGACAGGCTCCGGGCTTCCCTTGGGAGCGGTCGTCATGGCCGACATCGCCATCGTGCTGATCGCCGGCGCCGTGGTGGTCAGGCTGAGCCGACGGCTCAGACAGCCACCCGTCGTCGCGGAGATAGCCACCGGCATCATGCTGGGCCCGAGCGTCCTGGGCCTGCTGCCCGGTGACCTGCCACAGCAGCTCTTCCCCACTGACGCCCGGCCGGCGCTTTCGGTGATCGCCCAGGTCGGACTGGTGTTTTTCATGTTCCTCGCCGGCTGGGAGCTCGACTTCACCCGGCTGCACGGCCGGGGTAAAGCCGTCGCCACGCTCGCCGGACTCTCGATGGCGGTGCCGTTCGCGCTCGGTGCCGGAGCCGCCGCGTTATTGTTCGACCGCTACGGCGGCGGCGACGTCCAGCTGAGCACCTTCATTCTCTTTCTGAGCACGGCATTCTCCATCACCGCCTTCCCGGTGCTGGCCCGGATCATCAAGGACGGCGGGCTGTCCGGGACGAAGGTGGGCACCATGGCGATGGCCTGCGCCGCCATCGGTGACGTGCTGGCCTGGTGCGTTCTCGTCCTTGTGGTCGCGGTGTCCCAGGCGGACGGCGCGGGCCGGTTCGTCGCGGTGCTCGCGCTGACCGTGGCCTACGCGCTGCTGATGGCCTGCGTGGTGCGTCCGCTGCTGCGCACGCTGATAAGCCGGTCGGCACGTTCGTCCCGGCCGGTGGCGGGCGGCATGTACCTCGCGCTGATCGCCTCCGGTGTGTTCCTCTCCGCCTGGGTGACCTCCTGGATCGGCATCCACGCGATCTTCGGCGCGTTCGCCTTCGGCCTCGCCATGCCCCGCACGGTCTCGCGCGAGGTGCACGAGCATGTCGCCGCGCCGCTGAGCAAGATCGTCTCTCTGCTGCTGCCCGTCTTCTTCATCGTCACCGGGCTGACAGTCGATCTGGGCACCCTGGCCCCCTCCGGCCTGCTGATCCTGCTGTTCCTTCTGGCGGTCGCGGTCGTCGGCAAACTCGCGGGCGCCGGGCTGCCTGCCCGGATGTCGGGGATGTCCTGGCGGGAGGCGGGAGCGTTCGGAATCCTGATGAACACGAGAGGACTCACCGAGCTGGTGGTGCTCGACATCGGGCGCCAACTCGGGGTCATCAACGCGGACATGTTCACCATGATGGTGATCCTGGCGGTCGTCACCACGGCCATGGCGGGGCCTGCGCTGCAACTGCTCGGCGTGACGGCGCAGCCATCGGCGCCTGAAGCCCCGCTCGCGAACCCCGACACCATCCCGCCCGTCACCGGCCCCGTACCAGATCCGGTGCCCTGACGACCGACCTGACCCGGCCGGAACCTCAGGCTCGTACGGCGTGCCTCCCCGCCCGGGGGAGGCACGCCTTTCACGAGCTGTCAGTCCGCCAGGCCCTTTGAGGACGTCGAACAGGTCAAGGTGCCTTCGGACGCCCCCTCGATCAGCGCCTCGTGGGCTGCCTTGAGCCGGTCCACATCGGGTTTGACGACCTTGCGGTCATAGGTGAGCAGGCCGTTCAACTCGCCTTCCAGGTCGGTGATCTGGGTGTAGACGGCACCGCTGCTGCCCCGGCAGGCAGCCAGTTCCTCGACCTCCTCGAGCCGCTCCAGGTACTTGTCGGTATAGGTCTCCCGCTCCACGCCGACGTACGTGTGACGGACGGGCCAGGCGTGTCCCGGAACCGCCAGGCCGAGACCGCCGTACTCGCCGCTGACCAGTGCCCGTTCGCCGTCCGGTTCGGGCAGCTGCGCGCCCGGATAGCCATGGGCGTCCGAGATGTCGCCGTTGCCGCCGTCCACCGCCCCGCAGCAGTTGTGACCGCTCATGTTGTTGACAAGGCGTGTCGGGTCGAGCGCCTTCGCGTAGTCGGCGATCCGTGCCTGGTCGTACTGGCCCCAGCCCTCGTTGAAGGTCACCCACATGATGACCGAGGGGTGGCTGTCATGCTGCTCGATCATCTCCTTCATCTCTTTCTCGTACTGCTTGCGGGCGGCGTCGCTCTTCGGGGTCTCGGCCATGGACGGCATGTCCTGCCAGACCAGCAGGCCGAGTTTGTCCGCGTGGTAGAACCAGCGGTCGGGCTCGACCTTTATGTGTTTCCGTACCGAGTTGTAGCCGAGCTTCTTGTGCATCTCCAGGTCGTAGGCGAGGGCCTCGTCGGTCGGCGGAGTGTGCAGCCCCTCCGGCCAGAAACCCTGGTCGAGAGTGGCCATGGAGAAGACCGGCTCTCCGTTGAGCACGGTGCGCTGCTGACCGTCGATGGTCTCGACCGCGATGGTGCGCATGCCGAAGTAGCTGCCGACCTTGTCCGCCGACCTGCCCTCCCCGACGGTGACCTTCAGCTGGTAGAGGTGCGGATCATCGGGGGACCACAGGTGCGGGTCGGGCACGGGTACGGCGATGTCCTCCCCGGAGACGCCGGTGGTCCTGCCGATCTCCCGCTTGCCGTCGTAGGCGACGGCGGTCACCGGCAGGCCGTCGCGTACGCCGCGGACCTGGACGCCGACCTTCTCGCCCGCGACGTCCGGGGTGGTCTTCACGTCCGTAGCGTGATCAGCCGACACCGGCTCCATCCACACCGTCTGCCAGATGCCGGAGGACGGGGTGTAGAAGATGCCCTGCGGGTTCAGGCGCTGCTTGCCCACGGGCTGGTTCTCGCCGTCGCGGGAGTCGGTGGGGTCGTACACGCCGACCACCAGCTCCTGCTTCCTGCCCGGCTTCAGCGCGTCGGTGACATCGGCGGTGAACCGGTCGTAGCCGCCCTTGTGGCCGGCGACCTTCGTGCCGTTGACGTAGACGTCGGCCTTCCAGTCCACGGCGTCGAAGTTGAGGTTCAGCCGCTTGCGGTCGCCGACCTTCCATCCCTGGGGCACGGTGAAGGTGCGCCGGTACCACATGCGCTCCTCGTGCCGTTCGATGCCGGAGAGCTCGGACTCGACCGGGTAGGGGACGAGGATCCGCTCGTCGAGGTTCTTGCCGAACGGCGGCTGCTCGCCCTCCTCCGCACCGGCGAACTGCCATTCGCCGTTGAGGTTCTTCCATGCGTCACGGGTCAGCTGGGGGCGCGGGTACTCGGGGAGGGCGTTGTCCGGACCCACCTCGTCGGCCCACTTCGTCTTCAGCTGGTATTCGGACTTGTTCGCGCCGGAGGTCCAGAACTCGTCGATCGCCTCGCTGTCCGCGGTGTTCAGACCGCCTTCACCGTCGTATCGGACATCGGCGAGCCCGCCCTGTCCGACGACCGGTTCCTCGAGCGTGACGAGGAGCTTCTTCGAGTTGCCGGCGTCCAGGCGCGCCTTGTCCAGCGGCCATTCGGCGCCGCCGATGACGGCCTCGACGTGCTCCAGGAAACCCGTGGGGGGAGCGGAGAGGGCCTCCGGGAACTCCATGCTCAGGGTGCGGCCGGAGGCTTCGACGGCAACCCCGGTCGGCCCGTTGTAGTCCATGCCCTCGGGCAGGGTGAACGCGGACTGCGGGACGGCCGTCTTCGCGCCGCCGGGCGGGGTCCAGCGCAGGTGCAGGTTGGAGCCGCCGTAGTGCTCGAAGTACTCGACCTTGATGTCGTAGGCCCGGCCCGCCTCGAGGGGGACCGGCTCGGAATTCTGCTCGTTGTCCCAGTCGTCGACCCAGTGGTCGATCACCGGGTTGCCGTCGATCCAGAGCCTGAATCCGTTGTCACCGGACATCGAGAAGGTGTGGTCGCCGGTCTTCTCCGGGGTGATCTTCCCGGTCCAGCGCACGGTGGCGTCGTCGGCCTGGCCGGTGCGTGCCTGCAGTCGCTCTTCGAGAGTGTCGAAGTCGAGACTCGGGTCGACCGTGGTGGCCTTCAGCTCGTCGAAGTCGAAGGCCCCGGTCGCGGACTGGGTGTAGTACTCGCCCTTGAGGCCGTGTGCCACGCCGGATTCCTCCGCCGCCGAGGCGGCGGCGCCGGGCACGACGGCGGTGCTGACGAGGGCGAGGGTGGCGATACCGATCAGCCAGGATGCCGAACGGGCGCGAGCACGTCTGGGCGCACTCAGATGGGGGATACGCAACAGAACCTCCCGGTAGAACGTACGTGTGTACCTGGGGTGTTGGAGCTGCTGGGGTGTTGGAGCCGCTGGGTTGAACGGGGGCTGCTGGGTTGCACGGTCTGCTGGGCCGCACGGAGCGGCGGCGCACGTGGTCCGTTGGCGCACCGCGGGGCACCGCACGGTGCCGCGCCCCGGCGCGCGAGCGTCACCCTCGCCGCCTATCGCTTGGCGGGTCCGGTCCGCCAGGCCAGCACGCCGCCGGAGTAGTCGGCCCGCAGGTGAACCCGCAGGCGCAGGGCGGTAGTCGTCACCCGGTTGAACGCCACCCGGTTGAACTGGTCCGTCGCCGTGCCGTACTCCGTAGGGCTCTCCACCGGCTTCCAGTCACCGGCGCCGTCCCGGTACAGCAGCTCCCAGGTATCGGGGACGCGGCACGCTCCCACGCCGGTGTCGTCGAACCAGTACACGGACACCTCGTCCAGGCGGGTGGCCCCGGTCGTCTCGTACTGCACCCACTCGGTGGTCCCCCTGCGGTCCCACCAGGTGAAGCGGGCGATCGAGTGGTCGCTCGAACTCGCCGGTTCCGTCCCGGCGTTCATGATCAGAGCCTGGGGCGTGTCGACGCCGCTGAACGACGCGGTGCACGAGATCCACTCATGGGCGCGCGGCCCCGTACCGGCCGAGGGGAAGGCGGTGACGCGCAGCCGTGCGGCGGCCGACGGGATGAGGGTGACCTGCTCGACGGGCTCCCGTGTGTGTACGGGGCTCTGCTGAAGCGGCGTGATGACGTCCTGGTCGTCGGTGCGCCATGCGGGGACGCGGCGGGCCCGGGCGCGCATCCGCACCGGGGTGCCGCTGTGGGTGAAGGGGTTGGCCTCGTCGGCGCCGGTGCGTTCGACGGTGAACGACTTCTCCGGGGAGTTCTTGTCGAGTTCGAGGGCGTAGTTCCACGGGGAGGCGGGGTGCACCTCGTACTCCGGCCAGTCCTCCGTGCCCGCGAAGCGCTTCCAGTCCTCGTCGATCTGGAGGGAGTAGGTGAGCGGGCCGTGGTCGACGGACACGGCGTCGTTGTTGTCCTTCCAGGTGCGCACGCTGGTGCGCATGGGCAGCCGCAGTTCCAGGGTGTCGCCGTCCTGCCACTCGCGGTTCAGCACCAGATAGCCGCCACTGGTCCGGCGGGGGGCCGGCCGGCCGTTCAGCCGGACGGAGGGAGCGGAGCACCAGCCGGGGAGCCGCAGGTAGAGCGGGAAGTTCACCGTCCGGGGTGTGCTCAGCGTGAAGGTGATGGTCTCCTCGAAGGGGTATGCCGTGTCCTCGGTGAAGGTGACCGTCGTCCCGTCGCCGACCTTCGCCCGGACGGACGACTGCGCGTAGAGGGAGGCGCAGAGGCCGCCGTCGGCGGAGGCGAGCCAGAGTTCCTCCGCGTAGTACGGCCAGCCCATGCCGTAGTTGTGGGGGCAGCAGCGGTAGTTGTGGATGCCGGGCATGTACGCCTGCATGGCGAAGTCGTTGTCGAACTGGCCGTGGTTCTTGGCCCCGTTGTCGAGCTGGACGCCGTTTGCCGAGGTCACGTAGTGGATGCCCTGGTGCTGCGGATCCAGGGCGGCCGGCAGCATGTTGAGCGCCAGTTCCTCGCAGCGGTCCGCCCACACCGGGTCGCCGGTCATCCGGGTGAGCAGCTCGTGGCTGTACATGTACTCGACGATGCCGCAGGACTCGAAGCCCTGAAGCGGGTCCGCGTAGCCGCTCCGGCAGTTCTCGTCTCCGGCGAAACCCCCGCCGGGGAACTGCCCGTAGCGGCGCATCACGGTCTCGTAGTTGCGGTAGGTGGCGGAACGGAGCGAGGAGGCGCCGTCGAGCAGGCCGTACTGGGCGGGCTCGCGGAAGCCCTGGGCGAGGTTGACGTTGTGCCAGTTCGGGATGCCGGTGGTGTAGTCGGCGGAGTGCGTGTGCACCTTGCGGACCAGGTCGAGCAGCCAGTCGTCCCCGGTCCGGTTGTACAGCCAGTACGCACTCTCGATGACGTCCGCGCAGCGGAAGGTGCCCCAACCGTGCCCGAACTGCTCCGGTTTCTGGCCGTTGAGGTACTTCAGCCAGCCGGTCAGCGCCGACAGCGCCCGTTCGTCGCCGCTGTACTCGTGCCAGCTGCGCAGGGCGTCCTGCACCGGCACGTACGGCCAGAAGTCGGGGCCGCCGTTCAATGCGGTGCGAAGCGAGGTGGGGCCGAAGAAGCCGTCGGACTGGCGGGTGCCGAGGATGCGGTCGATCCAGGCGCGGGTCTGCTCCAGCGCGTTCGCGTCCCCGGTCACATAGGCGAGGTCCCCGAAACCGCGGAGCCAGTAGGGCAGTTCCTCCCAGCCCCCCTTGCTGGGCAGGGACCAGCCGCTGGTGGCCGGGTCGAGGAAGTCGGAGATCTCGGGCAGGCGCCCGTTGAGGCCGCCCAGTTGCAGCTTCAGCTGCTCGCGCAGCCATCCTCCGGTGCTGATGCTGCCGGGAGGCAGGCGCAGGAAGGGAGTCGACTGCAGAGGGGCGCGGTTGACGGGGTAGTGGGCCGCCTTGCGGGTCGGCCCCACGAGTTCGACCGGCGGACGCGGAGCCGCGGCCTGCGCGGGAAGCCCCGCCATGCCGCTGAGCGCGATACCGCCGGAGACAGCGAGTGTGCCGGCGAGGAACTGGCGACGTTCCATGTCTGGACATCCTTCCGAGTGTGGCGCTTCGGGTAGTGAGCGGGCATGGCGCAGCCGCGCTCCGAGCCTGCGTGATCCACGGTTATCGGACGCTGTCCCTTTTTCGCGGCGCGTCGGGGCTACACCGGGAGGTGGGGGAAGCGGAGTTCGGTGCGGCTGCGGCTGGTCGTACCAGGGCGCAGCACGGTGCTCGGATAGTCGGGACGGTTGGGCGTGTCGGGCAGGTGCTGGGTCTCCAGGCAGACGGCACCGTGGCGGTCCAGGCGTCGGCCGCAGTCGTCCGTGAGCGAGCCGTCGAGCTGGTTCGCCGTATAGACCTGCACGCCGGGCTCGGTGGTCCACACCTCCATCACACGGGCCGAGGCAGGCGCGGTGAGCCGGGCGGCGCGCCGGAGCACGTCCGGGGGGCCGGACAGCACCCAGCAGTGGTCGAAGCCGTCGGTCGCGCGGATCTGGCTGTCGGTGGACTGCAGGGGCTCCCGCAGCAACTGGGGCGACGTCAGGTCGAAGGGGGTACCGGTCACGTCGGCGACGGGGCCGTGCGGGATGCCGTCCGCGTCGATCGGCAGATAGGCGGGGGCGTCGACCTCCAGGGTGTGACCCAGGATGTCGTCCTGCCCGGCCAGGTTGAAGTAGGCGTGATTGCTGAGGTTGACCACGGTGGGGCGGTCCGTGGTCGCCGTGTAGTCGAGGGAGAGGGTTCCGGAGGCGTCGAGTGTGTAGGTGACGGTGGTGTCGAGGGCACCGGGGAAGCCCATGTCGCCGTCCGGGCTGTGCAGCGAGAGCCGCACCCCGGCAGTGTCGCCGTCCCGCAGCGGAGTGGCCTGCCACATCCGGGTGTTGAACCCTTCCGGGCCGCCGTGCAGGGCGTGGCCGCGGTCGTTCGTCGGTATGTGGTGGGTCGTTCCGTCGAGGGTGAAGCGGCCGTGGGCGAGGCGGTTGGAGTAGCGGCCGACGATGGCGCCGAAGTAGGAGCTCTTCTCGGCGTACTGCTCGATGGAGGCGGGGGAGAGGACCACGGAGGTCGTCTCCCCGGTGGTGCCGGGCACGCCGAGGGTGTGCAGGATGCCGCCGTAGGTGAGGATCTCGGCGTGCACTCCCGTGCCGGATTCCAGACGCCAGAGCACGACGTCGTCCCCGCTGGGGGCGGTGCCGAACGGCCGGTGCTGCACGGTGGGTCGGGGCATGATCAGTCCTCGTGGCGAGCTGTGTCCGGATGGCTGGGGGTGTCCGGATGGCGGGGGGTGGCGGGGAGCAGTGGGTCGGTTCGCGTGGCGTTCTCCGTACCGTTGCCGGATCCGTGCGCGCCGGTGGGGACGGACCCCGTCGACTCCCGGACGGCGAGCCGGTATCCGGGCCTGATCCTCAGCGGCTCGGATACCGGCTTCCCGGCGAGCCGCTCGACCAGCCTGTCCACGGACAGCCGGGCGATCGCCTGCTTGTCGGGTGAGACGGTGGTCAGCGTGATCGTTCCGTAGCTGCTCTCCTCGATGTCGTCGAAGCCGACGACGGCAACGTCGTCGGGCACCCGCAGGCCGTGTTCGGCGAGGGTGCGCATCGCGCCGATGGCGATCAGGTCGTTGTAGGCGAAGACGGCGTCCGGCGGTGCGCCGCGCTCCAGCAGCGTCGTCATCGCCGTAGCGCCGTCAGCGCGGCCGTAGCCCTCCGTGGCGACGACCAGCGTCTCGTCGGGCTCCAGCCCGGCCGCGGTGAGCTCTTCGCGCCATCCGCGCAGCCGCAGATGCGCGGGCCTGCGCTCCCGGCTGGTGCGCGAGCCGAGGAAGGCGATCCGGCTGCGTCCCAGGTCCAGCAGGTGGCGCACCGCCAGACGGGAGGCGGCCACGTTGTCGATCGCGATCTGGTCGTAGGGCGCCTCGTACTCCCGCTCGCCGAGCAGCACCAGCGGGGAGGTCTCCTGCCTGGCGACCAGGTCCGCGGTCTCCAGGTGGATGGGGCTGAGAATGAGTCCGTCGATGACATGGGACCGGAATTCCTGGCAGACCAGCAGTTCTCGCTCGCGGAGGCCGGCGGTGTGGTCCACCAGGACGGTGTAGTCGTGCCGCGCGGCGGCGTCGATGACGGCTCCGGCCAGTTCCGCGAAGTAGGGGTTTCCGAGTTCGGGAACTGCCAGGGCGACGATCCCCGTGCGCCCCTTGCGCAGATGGCGCGCGGTGAGATTGGGGCGGTAGCCGAGTTCGTCGATCGCCTGCTGCACCTTGGCGCGCATCTGCGGCGTGACGTGGGGATAGTTGTTCACCACATTGGAAACGGTCTTGATCGACACGCCCGCTCGCTGCGCGACGTCTTTGAGGCTGACGCCCACGGCACTCCTCGTATTCGGCTCTGTTCGACATGCGTCGACCGGGATCGGGCCTCGGCGATGTCCGGGCTCCGGGGTGGTGCGCGCCGGGCCGCTGTGCGGGGGTGTCCACGCGGCCACCCGGCGGGATTTCAGGCCCTGGAGGCCGGCCCTTCGTCCCTGGCGGGCGCACGATGACGGCTGCGGCATCTCGCCGCGCTGTCGGCACGCCCGGATAACGACCTCGCCCGCGATGGGACGTGGGCGAGGCCGTAGCCAAGTATCACGGTGCCGCCCCTCTGCGAGTGCGCGCGGTCAGATACCGCTGCGAGACCACCACAAGGATGAGAAAGCCGCCGCTGACCACGGACTGGTAGGAGGAGTTGAGCGAACCGATCTGGTTGATGAGGTTCTGGATGACGGCCAGCAGGAGCACGCCCCACAGCGTGCCGCTGACGGATCCGGCACCGCCGATGAGGAGCGTTCCGCCGATGACGACGGCGGCGATCGCGTCGAGTTCCATTCCGACACCGATGATGGTGACGCCGGAGGACAGCCGTGCCGCGTTGATCGCCCCGGCGAGCCCGGCCAGCAGCCCGCTCATCAGATAGACCGTCATTCTGACGCGGGCGACGGGAAGACCCATCAGGGTGGCCGCGTCCTTGCTGCCGCCGACGGCGAAGACCGTCTGGCCGAACGAGGTGCGCTGGAGTACCACCCCGATCACCCCGAAGAGCGCGAGAGCGATCAGGATCGGATAGCCGAAGCCCCAGATGCTGCCCTGGCCGAGCGTGGCGAACGCCGAGTCCTTGGGCACCAGATAGGTGGTGGCGCCCTCGTCGGTGATCGCGAGCAGCAGTCCCCGGGCGCCCAGCAGGGAGGCGAGCGTGACGATGAAGGGGGCCATGCCCGCCCGTGCGATGAGCAGGCCGTTCACCGCGCCGATCGCTCCGCACACCGCGAGGGGCACCAGCAGCGCGGGAATCATGCCCCACTGCGAGGCCCAGGCGGCGAGCACGCCGCCGAGGGCGAACACCGAGCCGACCGACAGGTCGATGCCGCCGGTGATGATCACCATCGTCACGCCCAGCGCCACGATGGCGAGGAACGAAGCCTGCACCGTCACGCCACGGGCGTTGTCGAGGGTGGCGAAGGTGGGATAGATGAAGGAGGAGATGAGTATGAGGGGGATCAGGATCGCCAGCGCGCCCTGACTCTGGAGGAACGAGGCGAGCCGGTCCTTGCCGGACGTCTGGGAGGCCGGTGCGGACCCTGGGCTGGGGCCGCCCTTGCCGAGAGGCGCGGAGGGAAGAGGGGCGGCGGTCTTCGGAGAACCGAGTGCTGACATGAGTTTCATCGGGACCGGCGCTCCCGTGCGACGTAGACGGCGATGATGATGATGACCGCCTGGGCCATCTGGGCGGTCGAGTCGGGCAGGTTGTGCTTGACGAGGGTCGCCGTCAGCAGCTGCATCAGCAGCGCTCCGGCGACGGTGCCCAGCACCCGGATGGAACCGCCGCTGAGCGGGGTCCCGCCCACCACGACCGCGGTGATCGCCGACAGCTCCATCAGGTTGCCCAGGGAGGAGGGATCGCTGGCGGTGAGGCGGGCTGTGGCGAGGATCCCGGCCAGCGCGGCCAGCACACCGCACAGGACGTAGACGCCGGTCAGGACCCGCTTGACGGGCAGGCCCGCGAGGGCCGCGGCCGAACGGTTGCCGCCGATCGCGACGACCTGTCGCCCGAAGGTGGTGCGCTGCACCAGGAAGGCGACGGCGAGAGTCAGCACACCGGCGATCAGGACGACCAGCGGGACGCCGAGGAAGCTGCCGGTGCCGAGGGCCAGGACGTCGGGGTTGGTGATCTGCTTGAGCTGTCCGTCGGCCACGACCAGTGCGATTCCCCGGCCGCCGACGAACAGCGCGAGGGTGGCGACGATGGGTTGCAGCCCCACCACCGACACCAGGGTGCCGTTGACGGCGCCGACGGCGGCACCGGCCAGCAGCGCGATGAACAGGGCAGGCACCAGGCCGTAGCCCAGATAGAGCGGCAGCAGCGCGGCCGAGAGCGCCATCGCCGACCCCACCGACAGGTCCACACCCTCCGTGCCGATCACCAGGGCCATGCCCAGCGCCACGATGACGATGGGGGCGACCTGGATCAGCTGGGTGCGGAGGTTGTCGACGGTGAGGAAGTGCTCGGTGAAGAACGCGTTGAAGACCAGCAGCGTGGCCACCGCCGCGTACACGCCGTACTCCTGGAACCAGGCGGGAGCGCGGGACTTCGACAGGGGGCGTTCCGCCGTCGCGGCCGGTTGGGTTGTCGTCATCGGGCAGCCTCCTCGCCGGCGTTCTCTGTGGTCCCGGCCTCCGGCGCCGCGGGGGAGTGGTCGGCGAGCGCTTCGAGCAGGGCGCCCTCGGTGACCTGGTCACCGGTGAGCTCACCCGCCGAGGCCCCCGACCGGAGCACCAGGATCCGGTCGGCCCCCTCGATGAGCTCCTCGATGTCGGAGGAGATCAGCAGCACGGCGAGCCCCTGCTGGGCGAGCTCGTCGATGAGGGCCTGCACCTCGGCCTTCGCACCGACATCGATGCCCCGGGTGGGCTCGTCGAGCAGCAGCACCTTGGGTTCGAGGCAGAGCCACCGGGCCAGCAGGACCTTCTGCTGGTTGCCGCCGGAGAGTTCGCCGACCTTCTGCTCCGGACTGGACGCCTTGATGCGCAGGCGTTTCATGAAGATCTCGACGATGCGGTCCTGCCGCCCGCGCGAGACGATGCCGGCGCGGGACAGCCGGGGCAGCGCGGCGAGCACGATGTTCTCCCGGACGGAGAGTCCGGGCACCACGCCCTCCGCCTTGCGGTCCTCCGGCAGCAGGCTGATCCCGGCCCGGATGGCGCTCGCGGAGGAATGGCGGCGCTGTACGCTGCCGTCGATGCTGATCTTTCCCGCGTCCAGCGTCAGGGCCCCGGCCAGCGCCTTGGCGGTCTCGCTCCGGCCTGAGCCCAGCAGGCCCCCGAGACCCAGCACTTCGCCCGGGTGGAGGTTCAGGGAGATGCCGTCCAGCTGATGTCGTCGGGCCAGCCCCTCCGCCTTCAGGACGGGCCGGCGCTCGACGTCGTGCCCCTCCTGGCTGAAGCTTGTCACTCCGTGCCGGCGGACCTCGGTGATCTCCCGGCCGAGCATCATCGACACCAGTTGCATGCGGTCCAGTTCGGCCAGGTCGCCGGTGTGGATGTGCCGGCCGTCGCGGAGCACGGTGACGCGGTCGCAGACGCGGTACAGCTCGTCCATGCGATGGCTGACGTAGACGACGGCGATGCCCTGACGGCGCAGGTCCGCGATGACTCCGAAGAGCGTTTCGACCTCGCGCGGTTCGAGGGACGAGGTCGGCTCGTCCATCACGACGACCTGGGCGTTGACGGAAACGGCACGGGCCAGCGCCACCATCTGCTGGGCACCGACGCCGAGCGTGTGCAGCGGACGGCGCGGGTCGACCCGTACTCCGAACCCGTCGAGCAGTGCCGCGGCCTCGCTGTTCATGCGCGGGAAGTCGATCAGGCGGAAGCGGTTCCTGGGCTCGCGGCCGAGGAAGACGTTGCGCGCCACGCTCAGCAGCGGGACCAGGTTCACTTCCTGGTAGATCGTGGAGATACCGGCCTGCTGGGCCTCGAAGGGGCGGGCGAAGTGCACCTCCTGCCCGGAGAGCCGGAGTTCGCCGCCGTCCGGGCGGTGGACGCCGGTCAGTACCTTGATCAAGGTGGACTTGCCCGCGCCGTTCTCGCCCACCAGAGCGTGGGTTTCGCCCGCCTCCAGGGTGAACGAGACGTCATCGAGGGCGACCACGCCCGGGAAGTGCTTGCTGACTCCGCGAGCCTCCAGCACCGGCGGTGGGGCCGGCGACTGTCTACCGGCCGCCGCGGACGCTGCCGCTTCGGGGGGTTTCATAAGAGCTGGCCTTCCGGAGTTCGGATGGTGGTTCCGCGGCCGCCACGGCAGGGCCCGTGGCGGCCCGCCGGGCGGGTCAGTAGGCGCCGCCGATGGACTCCTTGGCGTTGGACTTGTCGTAGGCGCGGTCCTTGATGAGCACCTTGGCCGGGATCTCCTCACCGTCGTAGAACTTCTGCGCGGTGGAGAAGGCGAGCGGACCGAAGCGCGGGTTGGACTCGATCACCGCGTTGAGCTCACCGTTCGCCAGGGCCTTGACGGCGTTGCGGGTGCCGTCGATGGAGACGACCTTCACGTCATCGCCGGGCTTCTTGCCCGCCGCCTTCAGGGCGGTGACGGCGCCCAGCGCCATCTCGTCGTTCTCCGCGTAGACGGCGGTGATGCCGGGCTTGGACTGGATCAGCTGCTCGGTCACCTCCTGGCCCTTGTCGCGGGCGAACTCGCCGGTCTGCTTGGCGACGATCTTCAGACCCGGGGCCTCGGCCTTCACCTGGTCGACGAAGCCCTTGGTGCGGTCGGTGGTGACGCTGTTCCCGGAGGTACCGAGGAGGATGGCGACCTTGCCCTTGCCGTCGGTTGCCTTGATCATCGCGTCGGCGGCACGCTTGCCCTGCTCGACGAAGTCGGAGCCCAGGAAGGCGAGATAGTCCTCGCAGGACTTGGCGTTGACCTCGCGGTCGATGGTGAGCACCGGGACCTTCTTCGCGGCGGCGGCCTTGAAGGCGGGCTCCAGGCCGTCGGAGTTCAGCGGCGCGACGATCAGGAAGTCGGCACCCTGCGCCAGCATGGCCTGGATGTCACTGTTCTGCTTGGACAGCTGGGACTGGGCGTTGGTGGTGAGCAGCTTCTTGACGCCCACCTTCTTCGCCTCGTCCTTGATGGACTGAGTCTCCGCGATGCGGAACGGGTTGGCCTCCTTCTCCGACTGGGAGAAGCCGACGACCGCGTCCTTGAGGTCGAGCTCGGGCGTGCCGTAGCTCTTGAGCGAGCAGCCCGGACCGGAACTGCCCGCCGTCTCGGCTGCCTGGGGTGCCTGGCCCGTGTCGCCGTCGGTGTCGCCGGACGACTCCGACTTCGCGCAGCCGGAGAAGGCCAGCGTGGCGGTGGTGGCGAGCAGCAGGGCGACAGCCCGCGTGTGGGATCTGTTCGAGTTGATCATCTGGGGACACTCCCGTGCATGGGTGACAGCGCCGCCGAGTGGGTGCGGCCGGGCAACGTGGGTATGGAGAGTCAGCCTGTGCCGGGGTAGGACAGGGGTCGGCAAAAGGCGCTCTGACCAGCGGAAACTAGGACCCCAAAGCGTCTGTTCGGCCCGTCGGCCGCTCTGGTTTACAACGTTATATAGCCGCTCCGCGGGGGTCGGCAAGGGGGTTGCGTGAGGTTTCCGGAATGTGATGCGGTCGGCGTCCGCTCGTGGCGGCGGGTCGTGGCGGTGGGGTGGCGGCCGGATGGCGCACGGGTCTGGACACCCACTCCCGGGCGTGCTGTCATTCCGCTGCAGGCCAAATTTCCAACGATGGAACGACCGCTGGTGCGTGCCGCCGCCGCTGTGGGCTCCGGCGTCCCGTAGTCCCGTATTCGCGTAGTCCCGTATTCGCGTAGTCCCGTAGTCCCGTCGTACCCCAGACACCCGTGCCCTGAGGGCGAAGACGACACCTCACGGGTCTTCGTCAGTCGCCGCACGCACTCCACGCAGGTCCGTCTCCGATCCCGCTGTGCGAGGAAACTTCCGATGACACGACATCACGCCCGCCCACGATCCAGAATCTGGGCGCTGCTGACCGCGGCCGCGCTGGCGCTGACGGGCACCCTTGTCCCCGCGGCCTCGGCAGCCGAACCGCCGAGCCGCGCCCCCGCGTCCGCCGATGCCCACGGCCTGAAGGGTGAATACTTCAGCATGTCCGAGCCGGGCGCGCGCGACTTCGCCGACCTCGGTGGCGTAGCGCTCGACCCCCAGATCAACTTCCCCGGACTGACCGGCACCTTCGAGTCGATGACGGGGCGTCAGGAGCACACGACGGCGCGCTGGACCGGCCAGATCACCCCGCCGGCCACCGGCGACTACACGTTCTACGGAATCGGCGACAACGGCTTCCGGCTGTTCATCGACGACAAGCCGGTGATCGACCACTGGGTTCCCGACTGGGACAAGGAACAGACCAGCGCGGCGGTCCGGCTGACCGCGGGCGAGTCGCACGAGTTCCGGATGGAGATGTTCCAGGACATCGGCGGCGCCAACATGTTCCTTCGCTGGTCGGGCCCGGACACCGCGAAGCAACTGGTGCCGGAGACGGCGTTCACCCCGCCCCCCGGCTTCGAGATCTACCCGGTGGACCTCGGCGTCTCCGGTGACGGTCTGCGTCTGAAGGCGACGTTCGAGAACGAGGTCGGCGGCACCGAGGCGGTCAAGGACCACCTGGAGGTCGAGGCCGACACGACCGCGATTCCGGTCGAATCCGCAGCCGTCGCTCCGGACGACCCCAACTCCCTGGTCGCCACCCTGTCCGCGCCCATCCAGAAGGACCAGCAGATCCGCGTCGCGTACGACGGGGAGGGCGGTCTCACGGCAGGCTCCGACACCGTGCCGGAGATCCGGCGCTCGGCGCAGAACGACTCCACCCACCGGCTCACCACCAAGTGGGGAGACGAGCTCGACAAGAAGAACCCGCTGCCCGAGTACCCCCGCCCGCAGCAGGTCCGCGCCAAGTGGAAGAACCTCAACGGCCCGTGGCAGTTCACCGGTGCCGACTCGGGGGAGAAGCCGGTCTTCGGCAAGGACCTCGACGAGAAGATCACCGTGCCCTTCCCGGTCGAGTCGCAGCTCTCCGGGCTGGAGCGGCACGAGGACCACATGTTCTACCGCAAGCTCGTGACCGTGCCGAAGAACTGGAAGGTCGGCAGCCGCAACCGGCTGAAGCTCAACTTCGACGCCGTCGACTACCAGGCCCGCGTATGGGTCAACGGCAAGAAGGTCACCGAGCACACCGGGGGTTACACCGCCTTCAGTGCCGACATCAGCGACGCGCTCAAGGGCACCGGACCCCAGGAGATCGTGGTCGCGGTCACCGACACCGGCGGTGCGAACCAGCCGAAGGGCAAGCAGTCCACCGATCCGGGCGGCATCGTCTACACCCAGTCGTCGGGCATCTGGCAGACGGTCTGGATGGAGCCGGTCGCCGCCGCCGCTTCGGTCGACAGCATCAAGACCACGCCCGACATCGACTCCAGCAGCCTGGCCGTGACGGTCAACTCCGAGGACGCCTCCTCCAGCGCCCGCGTCAAGGCAGTCGCCCGCGACGCCAAGGGCAAGGAGGTCGGCTCGGTCAGCGGGCCGGCGAACAAAGAACTGCGCCTGCCCGTCAGCAGGCAGCACCTGTGGTCCCCCGACGATCCGTACCTCTACGACCTCGACGTCAAGCTGACCGACGGGAAGTCGAAGGACAAGATCAAGAGCTACTTCGGCATGCGGAAGGTCGGGATCGAGAAGGTCGGCGGCTACCAGAAGCTCGTACTCAACGGAAAGCCGGTCTTCTCCCTCGCCATGCTGGACCAGGGCTTCTGGCCCGACGGCCTGCACACCCAGCCCAGCGACGCCGCCCTCGCCTTCGACCTGAAGGCCCAGAAGCGGCTGGGCTTCAACGCCGTGCGCAAGCACATCAAGGTGGAGTCCGCCCGCTGGTACCACCACGCCGACAAGCTCGGTCTGCTGGTGTGGCAGGACTTCGTCTCCGGCGACCTCCCCGACGAGAGCGGCCAGAAGGCCTTCGTCGCCGAGGGCAAGGAGATGATGCGGCAGCGGCACAACTCGCCGTCGGTCATCGGCTGGGTCGTCTTCAACGAGGGCTGGGGCGAGTGGAACCGCGAGGAGTCCGGCCGGATCGCCGAGTCCGTCAAGGCCGCCGACCCCTCCCGTGTCGTGAACGCCCACAGCGGTGTGAACTGCTGTGCTTCGAAGGGCGATTCCGGCAAGGGCGACGTCATCGACCACCACGACTACACGAACACCGACCCTCCCTTCCCGGACGAGAACCGGGCGGCGATGGACGGTGAGCACGG
Source organism: Streptomyces gossypii (assembly GCF_025165795.1). Classification (GTDB taxonomy): domain Bacteria; phylum Actinomycetota; class Actinomycetes; order Streptomycetales; family Streptomycetaceae; genus Streptomyces; species Streptomyces gossypii. The sequence goes on along the minus strand of NZ_JAJAGO010000004.1, from coordinate 257,259 downwards.
CGGTTTCACCCTCCGTACGCCCGGACACATGTGGCCGGGCGCGCCCGCCGCGATCTACAGTGGCGTCGCCGACAAGGACGCGCTCACCCGCAAGTACGTCGAGAACACCGAGACGTTCTACCTGGAGGCAGCCGGTGCCGAGCTCTCCGGCTCGGTCTACACCCAGATCACCGACCTGGAGAACGAGCTCAACGGCTTCTACACCTATGACAGACGGGACATCAAGGTCGATCCGTCCAAGGTGCGCGAGATCAACCGCAAGGTCATCGAGGCCGGCGCCGCCGCCGGTGAGCGGGACGAACTGAGCGGCGGAGGATCCTGGCCCCTCGACGAGGGCAAGGGCACCACCGCACAGGACGAGGGCCCCAACGGGAGCACACTCACGCTCACGGACGGCACCACCTGGACCCCCGGCGTCAGCGGCAGCGCACTGAGCTTCGACGGCGACGGCCAGTACGCCCAGACCGGCGGGCCCGTCCTCGACACCACGAAGAGCTACTCGGTGTCGGCCTGGGTCACGCTCGACTCGGTCCCGGACAACTACGCGACCGCGGTCAGCCAGGACGGGCGACGCCAGGAGAACCCGTTCTACCTCCAGTACGGGCAGGGCGCCTTCGCGTTCAGCATGCCCGGCGGCAACCGTGCCCGCGTGGAGACGGAGCCCGAACTGGACCGCTGGTACCACCTCGTCGGCGTGCGGGACACCGCGAGTGACGACATCAAGCTGTACCTCGACGGCAAGTTGGTCGCCACCGCCGAACCCGGCCCGGCCGACGTCAGCACCGGCCCCCTCTCCCTCGGCCGCGCCCAGTGGAACGGCCAGCACGGCGACTTCTGGGATGGCGCGATCGACCAGGTGCACGCCTACGACAAGGCACTCACCGCCGAGGAGGTGAGCGCCCTCAACGCTGCGGAGAAGCCGTAGCCTTTGGCGGCGACCGCACCGGTGCCGGGCGCGCGGGCCCTGTCCGCGCGCCCGGCACCACGGGCGTTGCGTTCCGCTTGGCGGCCCGGCACTCTCCTTCGTGGCCTCGCCGCGAAGGCCCAGCCGGTGCCGCCGCAGTGTTGGGCCCCTGTTCACGTGCGCACGAAGACCGGGCCACCTCCGCTTCCTAGGGTTACGGCTGCCCCGACCGCGGCAACCAACCTCGCGGTCCACTTCCATGGCTGGAGGCCCTCCGTGCGCCCCGACAGTGCCGCTTCACCCTCGATGTCCGAGCTCGCCCGGCGCCGCCTGTCCCGCCGGACGGTCCTGGCAGGCGGGCTCGCCACCGCCACGGCCTCGTTCTTCGGCGCCACGGCCACGCCCGAGGCTGCGGCCGGCACCCAGCCGGGCGCCACGCCCGGCGCCGGCCACGGCAGGCCGGGGCTGCTCGGGTTCCCCGCGGTCCAGCCGAGCGTCGCCGACACGGTCGTGCTGCCGCCCGGATACCAGCACCAGGTGCTCTTCCCCTGGGGCCACCCGATCGTGCCCTCCGGGCCCGCGTTCGCCGAGGACGCAGGCAACAGCGCGGCGGAGCAGGCGCATCAGGCGGGTGACCACCACGACGGCATGTGGTTCTTTCCGCTGAAGGGCGGACCTTCTGGACGCTCGGGCCTGCTCTGCGTGAACCACGAGGCGACGAGCGAGCAGTTGCTGCACACGGACGGCCGGGCCGACTGGTCGCCGGAGAAGACCGCCAAGTCGCTCGCCGCGCACGGAGTGTCGATCATCGAGGTCGAGCGGGACCGCGACGCCCGGTGGCACCTCGTCGAGTCGAAGTTCGCCCGCCGGGTGACCATGACCACGTCCGCCGAGGTCACCGGACCCGCCGCGGGACACCCACTGCTGCGTACCCACGCGGACCCCACCGGCGTCCGGGTGCTGGGCACCCTGAACAACTGCGCCAGCGGGCCGACGCCCTGGGACACCTATCTGACGTGCGAGGAGACGATCAACAAGTACTTCTACTTCGGCGAGGAGCCACCGGCGGCCGGTTCCGTCGAGGAGCGCTACGGCATCGGATCGGAGGAGCCGTATCCGTGGCACACCACGGAGGCCCGATTCGACATGAGGGAGGAGCCCAACGAGTACAACCGGTTCGGCTGGGTGGTGGAGATCGACCCCTTCGACCCCACGTCGACACCGAAGAAGCGGACCGCCCTGGGCCGTATGGAGCACGAGAACGCCGTCGTCGTACGCGGCAGGCGCGGCGAGGCCGTCGTCTACATGGGCGACGACACGCAGTTCGACTACTTCTACAAGTTCGTGGGCGCGGAGCGGATCCACAAGGCGCACAAGCGCGGACGCAGCCCGCTCGACAAGGGCACCCTCTATGTGGCGCGGCTGGACGAGGACGGCACCGGCAGCTGGCTTCCGCTGGTGCACGGTGAGCCGGGCCTGACCGCGGCCGACGGCTTCGCAGACCAGGCCGAGGTGCTGATCCGCACCCGCCTCGCGGCCGACGCCGTGGGCGCGACCCCGATGGACCGCCCGGAATGGTGCACCGTGCAGCCCGGCACCGGCGCGGTGTTCTTCACCTGCACGAACAACACGGCCCGGACCGAGTCGGTGAACGCGGCCAATCCACGACGGGAAAACCGCTTCGGCCACATCATCAAGATCGACGAGGGCGGAGACCCCGGCGCGGAGACGTTCGACTGGGACGTGTTCCTCCTCGCCGGGGACCAGGCCAGCGGCGCCACCGTCCCGCCGGACCAGGCTTTCGGCTCGCCCGACGGTCTCTGGTTCGACGCCGAGGGGCGGCTCTGGATCCAGACCGACGGCACCCAGCCCACGGTCGACGGCGCCGAGCAGAACAACCAGATGCTGGCAGCCGATCCGCGCACGGGTGACATCCGGCGCTTCCTGGTCGGGCCGCCGCGCTGCGAGATCACCGGCATCACCTCCACGCCCGACGGCCGGTCGCTGTTCGTCAACATCCAGCACCCCGGCGACTCGGGCACGCCCCAGGACCCCCGGGCGAGCTCGAACTGGCCGGACTTCAGCGCCACCGGACGTCCCCGGTCAGCAACGATCGTCATCACCAGGGAAGACGGCGGCGTGGTCGGCGGCTGACGGGGGTGCGGGCAGGGCGGCATACCGGCGCGGCGACGTGGGGTTCGCTGCCGCCGCCGCGGCCTCCCCGTCCAGGTCTCGCCTTCGGCGGCCGAGCCGACTCGCGGGGGGTCGCCCGGAGCGAAGACCCCCTTGCTGGAATACGGCGGCAGCGGTTGGTCTTACGCAGGTGCCAGGCCAACCTCTCAGAGAGCCGACATGCTTACGGAGCGGAACATGCGCATCGGAGAGTTCGCCGAACGAGTCGGCGTCAGCCCTCGCTCCCTGCGTTACTACGAGCAGCAAGGGCTCCTTTCGCCTTCCAGGGACGCCAACGGGCACCGCGAGTACGAGGAAGCCGCTCTCGACCGGGTACGCAACATCAAGGATCTGCTCGTCGCTGGACTGACCACCGATGACGTCCTGCTCTACCTCTCTGCGGGCTGCCTGGAACACCGCCTGACCGACTCCCCCCGCTGTGCGGCCGAAGTGGAAACGGCGCAGCGGCGGCTGGCGGGACTGGAGGACAGGATCGCCCGGCTGCAACAGGTCAGGGACCGGCTGGTCCAGCACTGTGCCGAACTGGAAGAGGCGGTCGTGCCGCAACGGGACAGCCCTTAGGCATCTTCCTGCAGGTCTTCACGGGACGGTGACCCGGGCGGCAGGGGTTTTGGCGAGGGGAGTGGCGGTGGGGTGGCGGCGGATGGCGGCGGTCATGAGGAGGAGGGCGGCCAGGCCGGTACCGGTGGCGGTGAGGGAGACTCCGGTGCCGTTGTGGGTGCTGAGCGCGGCGCCGCCGACAGCGCCGGCGAGGGCGATGCCGAGGTAGAGGCCGCTGGTGTTGAGGGCGACGGCTTCGGTTCCGGCATCCGGGGCGAGGTGGAGGGCGCGGGTGTTCATAGGGGGGTTGAAGCCCCAGGCGGCGAAGCCCCACAGGGCCAGGGCGAGGGCCACGAGCCAGACCGGGGCGTCCTGTTGGGCGGTGGTGCCGATGAGGGCGAGTCCGGCGGTCGCCACGACGAGACCGGTGAAGGTGGCCAACAGGGCTTTGTCGGCGCCCCAGCTGTCGGTGAGGCGGCCTCCGGCGAAGGTGCCCACGGCGCCGGCGACACCGATCACGGCGATGAACAGGGCGAGGACCGCGCCGTTCTTCCCGGTGAGGTTCTCGGTGACCGGGGCGATGTAGGTGTAGATCATCAGCCCGCTGCTGGCACCCAGCACCGTCCCGGCCACGCACATCAGGAGGGCGGGGCGGCTCAGGATGCGCAGCTTCTGGGCGACGGTGGCTTCGGTGGCGCCCGAGAGGCGCGGCAGGAAGCAGGCGGCCGCCGCGGCGACCACGACGGTGAGCAGGGCGACGGCCAGGAAGGTGGCCCGCCAGCCGAACGCGTCGCCCACCAGCGTGCCCAGCGGCACGCCGACGAAGAGCGACACCGTGAGGCCGGCGGCGACGGTGCCGATGGAGCGGCCGATCCGCTCCGGCGCCGAGAGGCGGCCCGCGAGCGCGAACACCGCCGGGGTGAGGGAGGCCGCGACCAACGCGGCCACCACCCGCATCACCATCAGCAGCCCGTAGCCGGGTGCGAGCGCGGTGGCGACGTTGGCCACCGCGAACACGACAAGGCCCCCTACCACCAGCGCCTTGCGCGGCAGCCGGGCCGTCAGCACCGCGAGGACCGGCGCCGCCACCGCATACGTCACCGAGAACACCGTCACCAGCTGCCCGGCCGCAGCCTCACTCACCTGCAGATCCTCCGCGATCTGAGGCAGCAGCCCCGCGATCACGAAATCGTCCGTACCGATCACGAAGGTCGTCAGCAGCAGACACACCAGCCACCCCGGCCCGCGCGGACGCACCACATCACTCGCATCAGCAATCATGCGGGCACCGTAGGACGCTGACACTAGCGTCAAGGGCAAGTCCTGCTGCTGGAGAACGCCCCGTCGCGCCGTGGTGCGTAGAGGGACTCGATGACCGTGAAGAGGCTGACGCGTTCGTCGCGCTCGTCCAGGACCTCGTGGTCGGGCGCGTGGAAGAAGAGGCTCTGCCGCCCTCCGCCGGGGCCGAGGACCATCAGGCGCTCCAGCGGGTGGAGGCCCATGGGCGTCCGGCACCCCCGCGTCCGGCACCCCCGCCAGCGGGCGCGGAGCCTCCTCCGGGACGGCGAAGGGCTCCCAGCGCAGTCGCGATGGCGGGCCGTCACAGCGGGTGAGCGTCGGCGTACTGGCCCTGAGTGGCCGTTTCCGACCATAATGTGAGTGCAGGGCGCGGCCAGAAGTGGCTTGCTCCCGCGCTCACTTGCCCCCTGTGCCGACGCGTGGTCACTGAGCACCGAAGGAGCCTCATGTCACTCGGCTTACCCCCGGTTCACGTGCCCGTGGAGGGCGGCTCGGCTGTCCACCTCGTGGGTGACACGTACACGACGCTCCTCGATTCGGGGCAGACCGGCGGGGAGTTCTCGCTGATCGAGGCAATCATGCCCGCCGATGCCGGGCCCCCACCGCACACGCATCACGGTGAATCGGAGACATTCATCGTGATGGAGGGCGAACTCGTCATCACCGCGGGCGACGATTCGTACGAGGTTGCGCCCGGTGGGGTCGTATACGTGCCGAAAGGTGTGCGCCACTCATTCAGGAACCTGAGCCGCACCACACCGGCCCGCATATATTTCCTGTACGCACCCGCCGGTATGGACGGCATGTTCGCCGAAATCGGATCCCCCGGCACTCGCGGCGTGGTCGGACCGCCTCTGAACGACGCCGACGTCCAGGCGATGACGGCCCTCGCCGGAAAATACAACTACACCTTCGACTGAGCGAGCCGCCGCGTCACAGGGGGCACCTCCACTCCAACGGTGGCCGTCAGCGACGCTGGCACCCTGCCGTGCACGGACCGGCGCGGTGAGGCATTGCCCCACCGACCCTTGGAACACCCCCGCCTGAGCAGAGGTGAACCGATTCCCGAGAGGCCCAGGCTGCGGGGCGGGCGGTGTGCCCGGCTTGGCTGTGCTTTAAGGGAGGCTGGCGGGTCCATGCCCAGTGCGCGCCAGGGCAGGGGCGTCCCGAGGCGTACCCGTGGCATCTGGCGCTCGCGGCGGCTGACGAGAGCCTGACCCCCTAACGGAACGAAAGATCCCCTTCCTTTGCCGAGCCAGGCGCATCCGCGATCACGTTCACGGTCGTGGCGCGTGGCGGGATTCGATCATCGACAGCGTGCTCGAGCAGGAGCGGCGCACCGATACCGGCAGGGGTCGGGGCTTCTTCGTGGCATGGCGTGATCGTCTGCGCCCGTGGCCGAGCTGGTGATCTTCACAGTGGCAACGCAGAGGTGCTGCTGAGCCAAGGCCCCAGCTCCGGTGGGGAGGTCGGCTGGGGAGCCAGAGTGGGGCGGGTGGGACTCGAACCCACGGCCGACGGATTATGAGTCCGCTGCTCTAACCGGCTGAGCTACCGCCCCGAAACGGCGTGCCGCGCACAAGTGTGCGCGCCGTCTGCCGCAGCATAGCTGCTCATACGATCTCCCGCCCGTGCCGGGTGGAGACCGCTGTTGATCAGGACATCGTTCCTGGCCCGCGCGGTTCCCGGTTCGGCGGTTCGCTTTGCCGGGAACGCTGCCGGGAGGTGCCGAGGCGCCGCCGGGAGGCGGCCGGGGCAATGAGAAAGGGCCCCTCGCGGGGCCCTTGATACTGCTCCCCCGACTGGATTCGAACCAGTAACCTGCCGGTTAACAGCCGGCTGCTCTGCCGATTGAGCTACAGGGGACTGCACTGCTCGGACTCGCCTACCCGCCTCCGGGGGCGTTCCCTCGCTGCGAGCAATACATTAGCGCATGCCCGGGGCTGCGCCGAAATCGGTTTTGCGCGCGCCCCCAGACAGGACAAGGAAAGGGTTGCGCCATGCGGTACCGCCTGACGTTCGTCGTCGGACTGGCCATCGGATACGTGCTCGGCACGCGCTCCGGCAGGGAGCGTTACGAACAGATTCGGCAGGGTGCGGAACAGTTCGCCCAGAACCCGGCCGTGCGCAACGCCGCGGAGGCCGCCGCGCTCAATGGGCGCTCCATGGCGACCAGGGCCTTCGACACGGTCAACGACAGGGTCGGGCACCGGCTTCCGCCCCTGGTCAGCGACAAGGTGCACGCGATGCGCGACCGCGGCGTCCCCGCAGACGACGACTGGGGCACCAGCAACACCTGAGCACGGAAAAGTGTGTGCTTGGTCACGCATGTGTCCTTGATCACGAAGGAAGGGGCCGCGCCTGCGCGGGGTCGAGCAGTGGGGCCAGGAGGTCCCCGTGCTGCTGGAGCCGCTCGGGCGTGTCCGATGCGAGGAAGACCAGGTCGTCCGGGGTGCGGGCGGCTTCCAGCTCCTCCCAGGTGACGGGTGTGGAGACGGTGGGACGGGCCTTGGCGCGCAGGGTGTACGGGGTCGCGGTGGTCTTGGCCCAGGAGTTCTGGGAGTGGTCCACGAACACCTTCCCGGCGCGCAGTGACCTGGTCATCCGGTGCAGTGCGAGGTCGGGGAGGGCGGCCTCGGCCTCCCGCGCGAGCGTCTTGGCGTAGGCCGAGGCGGCGTGGCTGTCGGTGGGTACGAGGGCTGCCAGGAGGTGGAGGCCCTTGGAGCCCGAGGTTTTGGGATGGGCGGTGAAGCCGTCCTCGGCGAGCCGTTCGCGCAGCCAGACGGCGACGGTGCGGCAGTCGAGGACGGTGGCGCCGTCGCCGTCGCCGGGGTCGAGGTCGAAGACGATGCGGTCCGCCTGGCGTTCGGATTCGATCCGCCACTGGGGGGTGTGCAGTTCCAGTGCGGCCAGATTGGCCGCCCAGATCAGACTCGCGAGATCCTGGATCAGCACTTGCTGCCCCGTCTTGCCGCCGCTGCGGTGGACCTTGCAGGTGGTCACCCAGTCGGGGGTCCCGGGCGGCACGTGCTTCGCGAAGAACCGCTGCGCCTCCACGCCGTCCGGGAAGCGGAGGAAGGAGACGGGGCGCCCGTAGAGGTGGGGGAGGACGGCGTCGGCGACCGAGGCGTAGTAGTGCACGGCCTCACCCTTGGTGAATCCGGCGGCCGGATACAGGATCTTGTCGAGATTGCTGAGCGCCACTTTGCGGCCCTCGATCTCTGCCATGGGCATACCCTGAGAGTCCCATGGAAGGGACAAATGATGCGTTCCATCTGGAAAGGGTCCATATCCTTCGGTCTGGTCACCATCCCGATCAAGGTGTTCTCTGCTACCGAGAGTCACAGCGTCTCGTTCCGTCAGATACACACCACGGATGGCGGTCGTATCCGCTACCGGAAGGTGTGCGAGCTGGACGAGCGCGAGGTACCCGGCGAGGAGATCGGCAAGGCATACGAGGCGGCAGACGGGACGGCAGTCCAGCTCACGGACGAGGACCTCGCCTCCCTCCCGCTGCCGACGGCCAAGACGGTGGAGATCCTCGCCTTCGTGCCCGCCGAGGAGATCGACCCCATCCGGTTGGACCGCTCGTACTTCCTGTCGGGCGACGGGCAGGGTGCCAGCAAGCCGTACGTGCTGCTCAGGGAGGCGCTGGAGCGTTCGGGGAAGGTCGCCATAGCGAAGTTCGCGCTGCGCGGCCGGGAGAGCCTGGCGATGGTGCGGGTGTACCAGGACACGCTCACTCTGCACATGATGCTCTGGCCGGACGAGATCCGGTCGGCCGAGGGTATGGCCCCGAGCGGCAAGGTGGAGGTGCGCGACGCGGAGCTGGACCTGGCGGACACCCTGATGGCGACGCTGGGTGAGCTGGACACGGGCGAGCTGCACGACGACTATCGCGAGGCGATGGAGGCGCTGGTCGCGGCGAAGGAGCAGGGCGCCGCGCCGGCGGCGGAGAAGCGGGCTCCGGCCGAGAAGGGGAAGGTCTTGGACCTGATGTCGGTGCTGGAGAGCTCGGTGCAGGCGGCGAAGGAGTCGCGCGAGGACGTTCCGGGGGCGGCCGCGGGGTCGGAGGAGGCGGAGTCGGGGCCTGGCGGGACGGTGCATGAGATGCGCCGGAAGGGCGCGGCGAAGAAGAAGGCCGCACCTGCCGGGAAGAAGACCGCATCGCAGAAGGCCCCGTCAGGGAAGACCGCGAAGAAGAGCACCGCCGCGAAGAAGGCCGCGAAGAAGGGCACCGCCGCGAAGCAGGGCACCGCGAAGGCTGGTGCGTCGTCCGGGAGCGCGGGCGAAGGTGGCTCCGCGGGAAAGCGGGCCGCGCAGAAGCGGACACCACGGAAGTCCGCCTAAGGTCTGGCGGGTGATCCCTGGCGGGCCCGCTGTTGCAGTCCGCCGCCCCGGCGGGGCCCAGCGGAGGCTCCCAGCCGGATATGTGACCCAGGTCACGAAGAGGGTGTTCGACGCTTCTCCTCTGGAGCGCGTATCCCCTGTGACACATCGTCCGGTGCGGTGGAGGGGCGCTCGTAGTGGAGGAGTGCAGTCGGCAGGCGGCATGCGGCGGGTCGGTGTAGTGGTGGCCCGGCTATGGAAGTCAGGGGGGCGGTCCGCCGCCCGGCAGGAGGCCCTCAGCTCCCTGGAAAGCGAGCAGGACATGCGGCTCGCCTGCGACCGGCACGGCAAGGAGCTGCTCGGCTTCGCGTACAGCGCCCTCGCTGACGAACAACTCGCCGAGGACGTCGTGCAGGAGACGTTCGTCAGGGCCTGGCGGGCCGCCGACTCCTTCGACCACCGTCGTGCCAGCCTGCGCACCTGGCTGTTCGCGATCGCCCGCAACGTCGTGACGGACGCAAGGCGGCGCAGGGCGGCACGGGAGCCGCTCGCCGGACCGGCGGAGGAAGGCGAGCAGCAGCGTGATCCGTCCGACAAGTTCGATCAGCTGCTGACGCGCATAGAACTCGACGAGGCGCTGCGGCGGCTCTCGCCCGAGCACCGGCAAATCGTCCTGGACGTGTACTTCCTCGGCCGGACGTGCGCCGATCTCGCTGCCGAACTCGATATCCCGGCTTCCACCGTGCGAAGCCGGCTCTATTACGGAGTGCGCGCTCTGCGCGGGATCCTGGAGGAGAAAGGATGGCTGGCCCCGTGACACCTTCCTGCCACGCGATCCGCGTCGAACTCACCGAGCTGCTCCTGCTGGACCGGCCGCTGCCGGCTCCTCTGGCCCGCCATCTCGCGTGTTGCACGGGCTGCTCCGCCGAACTGGCGGGGGTGCGCCGGGTGATCAGGACTTTTGGACGGGCCGGCCCGCCTCTTGACGGCTCCGGCTCCGGTCCCGGTCCCGACTCCGGCCTGCCGCCGGCCGGGCAGCCGCGCGGTGCCTGGTTCGCGCTTGACGGAGGAGTCGATCGGTCCGATGAGGTGCCCGACGCCGACCACCCGAAGCCGTCGCGGGCGCCGAAGGGCGGCGTCAAACGGCGGCGGGCCGCGGCCGTGGCCGCCGGAGTGGTGCTTGCCGCCTGTGCGGTGCTGACGACGGTGGTGCCCGGTGACCACCACGGGGCGCCGGCGGTGGCAGAGGTGACGCTGTCCCGCAAGGAGCCGATGATCGCGCACAGTTGGGGTACGGAGGTTCCGGTGTCCCTGTCCGGGCTCCAGCCCGGTGAGACGTACCACCTCATGACCGGCGACGCGCAGGGGAGGCGTCAGTCGGCGGGCAGCGTGCGCGCGGGCGACGGTGACACGCCCATGCGCACCCGCATGGTGACGGCAATGCCCCGGCCTGACATCACCACGCTTCTCGTCCAGGACGAGAGCGGTCGCATGGTCGCGCGGCTGCCGGTGGCGCCCCCCGCTGCACAGAGCTCGCCGACAGGGACTCCGCCGACGGCTGACGCCGCGCCCGGGTTCAGAGGTCCGGGCCGGGGGTGAACGACTCGTAGCGGATGCGCGCCGCGGGTACCCCCGCGTCCGTCAACTGCCGGCGCACGGCCGTCATGAAGCCGACGGGCCCGCACAGGTAGGCCGTGGTGCCCTCCGGGATGTCCAGCACGCTCAGGTCCATCAGCCCCGTGCGGGCGGCTGAGGGCCGGCCGCCGTCGGACGCCGGGTGCTCGTACCAGAGTGCGACATGGGCGTTCCGCAGCTTGGCCGCGAACTGTTCCAGGTCCGCCCGGAACGCGTGTGTCTCCGGGCTGCGGTCGGCGTGGGCGACCAGCACCCGCCGGGGTGACGCGTCGGCGGCGAGGCGGGACAGCATCCCGGTCATCGGGGTGCAGCCGATGCCCGCGGAGGCGAGCAGCACCGGTCCGTCGCCAGGCGCGAGTGTGAGGTCACCGCGTGGGGCGCTCAGCTCGACCGTCGCGCCCTCGCGCAGATGTGTGTGCAGGTGGTGCGACACCTCGCCGGGCCGGTCCCCCTGCACCCGCTTCACGGTGAAGCGGAGCGCGTCGTCCGGGAAGCCGGAGAGGCTGTACTGCCTGATCTGGTGTGCGCCGTCGGGCAGTTCGACCCGTACGGAGACGTACTGGCCGGGCAGGGCGGGTGGCAGTTGTGCGCCGTCGGCGGGCTGGGCGAGGAAGGTCGCGACGTCCGCCGTCTCCTCGATCCGGCCGGTCACCCGGTACGGGCGCCAGACCTGGCCGTACGAGGTGCCGGTCTCCGCGTACAGCTTCCGCTCCTGCTCGATCAGGGTGTCCGCCATCAGCCAGTAGACCTCGCTCCACGCCTCGGCGACCGCCGCCGTGCAGGCGTTCCCGAGGGTGTCCGCGATGGCCGGGAGGAGGTGCTCGTGCACGATCTCGTACTGGTCGGGAGTGATGCCGAGGGAGGCGTGCTTGTGCGCGATGCGGGAGAGGGCGGGGCCGCCGTCCGGCGTCCCGTGGCTGTGCGGGTCCGGCGGCGGTCCCACGAGCCGCGCCGCGAACTGGGCTATGGAGCCTGCCAGGGCGCGCTGCTGGTTGCCGTTGGCCTGGTTGCCGCGGTTGAACAAGTCCCGCAGGAGCTCGGGCCGAGCCGCGAACATCCTCTCGTAGAAACGTGAGGCGATCTCCCCGATGGACGCGCCGACCAGCGGGAGGGTGGCGCGGACGGTTTCGGTGGACTTCGGTGACAGCGGCATCTGCAGCTCCTCGTACATCGGGTTCCCCGCATCCAGCAGAGAATATGCATGCGAGATTCGTATTTTGTGGAGTGCGTCATCCGCTCGTCGGCGGGCGGTGATGTGTGCGGCTCAGTCGCCGGGGCGCGCACTGAGTGCGAGCAGTACGGGTCCGGTCGGGGACTTCGCGAGGTCGCCGACCGTGATCGGGTCGAGCGAGGCGAAGAATGCCTCCTGTGCGGTCCGCAGTGCTGCTCGCAGGCGGCACGCGGCCCGCAGTGGGCAGGGTTGGTCGCCGTCGCAGTCGACGACGTCCCCGGCCCCCTCCAGTTCCCTGACCAGGTGGCCGACCGAGCCGGTCCGGCCGGCCGTGGTGAGCGCCAGCCCGCCGCCCCGGCCGCGTCGTGCCTCGACGATGCCAAGGTGCTGAAGCCTGCTGACCACCTTCGCGGCGTGTGAGTACGGCACTTCGACGGCGGTCGCCACCTCGCGGGTCGTCGGTGCCTCTTCCAGTACGGCGAGTCGCATGGCGATGCGGAGGGCGATGTCGGTGCTCTTGGTGAGTCGCACGCCCGGAGCCTAGCTAATTGGCATTCTGAAGTCCAATTAATGGCCAGGGTGGACTACTCCCAGTGGGGTATCCGGAAACAGGCAGGATGACAGCGGGAGTACGTCCATCACCTTCTGGCGAGTGATGTACGCGTGAGTACTCTCGGCGGATCCTAGGGGGACACAACGTAACCGGGCAGGCCAAGGAGGCCATGGAATGGACCAGGAACTGGCGGAGTTCGGCCGGCGCTGGGCCGAGGCGGAACTCCTCGGAGACACCGAAGTCCTGAACGCGCTGCTCGCTGACGACTTCCACGGCATCGGACCTCGAGGCTTCATCATCGACCGCGAACAGTGGCTGGAGCGCTACGAGTCGGGCAGCCTGGTCCACGACTCGTTCGACTGGGAGCGGGTCGAACTGCGCCGCTACGAGAACGCGGCGGTCGCCAACGGAGTGCAGAGCCAGCAGAGCATCTACGAAGGCCGGGACGTCGACGGGCACTTCCGGGTGACACAGCTCCTCGTGTGCGAGAGCGGCCAATGGCAGCTCGCCTGCATCCACCTCAGCCCCATCGCCGAACTTCCGCCGACGTGACGGAGATCCGCGCCGACTCGGCTGCTGCCGCGCCTTCCCCGACTCCGGCGCCTCCCGCACCTGTCCCGCCTCCCGCACCTTCCGCGTCGCCCGCGCCCGCCGTGCGGTCGCCTATCGTTCCCGCATGGACGCGCAACGCGAGCGGTCGGTGGAGGCCGCCGTCGAGGGAGAGCTGCGGCTGCTGGAGCCCGCGGTGCGGGTCTCCCCGGAGCTGGTCGCCGAACTGCTGGATCCCGGCTTCGTGGAGTTCGGGAGGTCCGGCCGCCGTTGGGACCGCGTCACCATCCTCGGCGCCGTCGCGCCCCGCCCGTCCGGCGGCGGTGCGGCGGAATCACCGATCACCGTAACCGGCATGGCCGGTGTGCTGCTGGCGCCAGGCATCGTGCATCTGACCTACGTGTCCGACGACAACGGTCACCGCGCATGGCGCAGTTCGCTCTGGAGGGCTCAGGGCACCGGCCGTGAGGGCGAGGACGGGGGCGGTGCGCGGTGGCGGCTGTACTTCCACCAGGCGACGCCCGTCGACTGGGCCTGACCCCCTCCGGCGGGCCGCCCCGTGGTGACGGCGGGACAAGGGAGTTCAGGAGCCGGGGGTGCGGGCGTCCGGGAGGAAGAGTGCCGAGTTGACGTACCGGCGATGGGGCGCCAGGGAGCGGCGCAGCAGCCCGTCGTCGGCGACGTGCACCGTCCGTTGCTGGTGCGCCGCGAGGTCGAATTCGGCGAGCGGGGTCCAGTCACGGCCGGGCAGCACCCAGCCCGTGTAGGCGAGCGCGGCAAGAAAATCGATCACCGGCTCCAACGGCTGGATGCGTACCTCGAGTTCGATGAAAAGCGCGGGCCGCTCACGGCGGATGGTCGCCTCCGCGCCGCGCAGCATGGCGAGTTCACTGCCGTCGACATCCACCTTGAGCAATGACACATCTCCCAGGCTCAGTTCGTCCAGCGCCAGGCATGGCACGTCCAGTGCGACGTCATGCAACTCCCGGCGTACGAGGGAGGAGATGCCACGGTCACCGCGTCCGTCCGGCGGCAGCCACAGCGTGGCCGTGCCGTTGTGGTCGGTGGCGGCGGCCTGGAGGACTTCGACGTTCGGGGGAGTGGTGGCGCGCAGACGGCGGGCCAGATGCGGTACGGGTTCGATCGTGACCACCCGGTCCGCCCGTGCGGCCATCCGGCGGGACCAGGGCCCGTACCAGCCGCCGATGTCCACTGCGGTGCCGCCGCGCGGGCAGAAGTCGGCGAGGTGCCGCAGCTCGGGCTCGAAGCGGGGGTAGAGGAAGTCGGTCGCCGAGGCGAGGACGCGTGGCGGCAGATGGGGGGCGAGACGGGCGGCCAGGGTCACGAGGGGGGCTCCTCGGGGACGTCGGCATGTTGTTTCTGCAAGCGCTCGTGTTCTTCGTCCGAGATTTGCTCCCCGGAGGACGGGAGGAGCTGGGGGACGCCGTCGAGGATGGGGTAACGGCGGCGGAGCCGGGGGTTGTAGAGGGCGTCCTCCGGCAGGAGGAGGGTGAGCGGGCCCTTGTCGAGAGGGCAGGCGAGGATCTTCAGGATCGGGTCATCGGGAGACATGGGGACGGCCTTTCGTGCGGTCCGGGCCGGGGCGCGGGCGAAGCTCGGACGCCGGTCCGGGTGGTGGAACCGGGCGCTGGCCCGTATCGGGTATCGGTGTGGCTGCGGGTGTGACCGGGGATGTGCCCGCGGCTGTGGACGAGGACGAGGACGAGGGCGAGGACGGGGACGGGGACGGGGAAGGGGAAGGGGAGGCGGTCCCGGCCTGCGGGCCGGTGGCGGGCCCGGCGGCAGAGGCAGCAGCGGGCCCGGACTCAGCCGGGGTGCCGGGTCCGGGGGCGTCCGGCGCCTCGTCGGCGGCGTCTTCTCGTGGAGGGCCGGGGGAGGCTGCGGGCCGGGTGGCGGGCCCGGACGGAGAGCGGGTTTCCGGCGGTGGCACTGGCCAGAACCCGGCCTCCGGCGTGGGCTCGGGATCTGCGGTGGGTTCCGGCCGGTCGCTCGGCCGGGATGCCGGACGGAACGCGCCGCCTGCCCTCGGCTCCGGC
Organism: Streptomyces gossypii; assembly: GCF_025165795.1. Lineage (GTDB taxonomy): Bacteria > Actinomycetota > Actinomycetes > Streptomycetales > Streptomycetaceae > Streptomyces > Streptomyces gossypii. The sequence goes on along the minus strand of NZ_JAJAGO010000004.1, from coordinate 242,029 downwards.
ACCCCGGTGGGGCCCGTCGCGGAGATCGGGCGCCCGGCTGCGGGCAGTGCCGGGTCTGCGGGCAGTGCCGGGTTTGCGGGCCGCGCCGGGTCTGCGGGCGGCGCGGTAGCTCCGGCCTGCTCGGCCCTCTTGCCCTGCGACGCGCCCTCTCCGCCCGGCGCGCCCTCGCCCGACGCGGCTGCCGCCCGGTCCGTCTCGGTCGGCCCGTCCGGCCCGTCCGTCTCCGTCGGCTCATCGTGGCGCGGCAGCGCCAGCAGCACCGAGATCGCCAGCGCCGCCCCGCCCACCCGCAGGGCCAGCCGCAGCGGTTCGTCCGGCAGTGGCTCCGAGAAGGCGACCGTGCCGCTGACGACCGTGTAGAGGAAGGTCACCGTCGTGCACACCGGCACGATCAGCGACGCGCGGCAGCGCTGGAGCGCCGTCTGTGACAGCACCAGCCCGGTGGAGCCGGTGACCAGCAGCAGGTACGGGTAGGGCGAGGTCAGCACGTCGGCGGCGGTGCCGCCCGGATCGCCGAGGTCCAGCAGCCCCGCCACCCCCTTGATGGCCAGCGAGCTGACCCCGTAGAGGAAGCCGACGGCGACGCCGTACGGCACACCCGCCGTCGGCAGCCGGTGGCGCCGTCTCGAGCGCCGCTCCGCCGTGAAGAAGATGCCGAGCCCCAGCGCGAGCGACGGTACGCAGATCAGCAGCAGCACCGGCGCCGGGGCCAGCCTGCTGATCTCCTCCGGGCTGCCGCGCAGGGAGAAGACGATCATGACGAGGGCGGCCACGATCGCCACCATGCTCTGGCGTTCCCGGCCGGAGGACTTCTCACCCAGGAAGCGCGCCGAGAGCAGCAGCAGCATCACCAGGCCGGTGACGAACAACCCCTGGGCGGCGATCAGCGGCAGCGTCCGGTACACGGCGAGCTGGGCGGTGAAGCCCAGCAGCAGTGAGGCGGCGCCCAGTATCCACAGCGGGCTGCGCAGCAGATGCAGCACCAGCTGCCCCGGCTGCCCGGCGGACAGCGGAGGCAGCGAGGAGAGCGCCCGCTTCTCGATCACGAAACCGGCACTGAAGAGGAGGTTGGCCAGCAGCGCCGAGGCGACCCCCCAGATCATTACGGCCTCCCCTGCGACAGGGGGCGGGCTCCCGGTGTCATGTGCCTCCGCCTGTCGCGGGGGAGGCTGTCAGTCACCACGGCCGTTCCGGGCGGCTATCCGTCTCATCACAGCCGCCGCGCGTGTACGAGGAGGATCGAGGCCAGTGACGGTGCCCGGCAGGCCAGCCGGTCCAGTGGACGGAGCGGGCGGGGCACATCGTGGTAGGGCGCCCCGGTGATCCGTACGATCTCGAAGCCGGAGGCGGGCAGCAGGGAGCGCAGCGCCCGCGCGGTGTAGAGGCGCAGATGGCCGACGACCTGCGAGCCGGGACGGCCGTGGATGCCCCGCAGGCTCACCTCGGAGAAGACCGGTTGCACTCCGGCGAGGATCAGGCCGCGGTTGTACCAGGCGGCGAGGTTGGGGGTGGAGAGCAGCAGGTGGCCGCCGGGTCGCAGTACCCGGCGCAGCTCGTCCAAGGCGGAGTCCGGGTCGACGAGGTGTTCGATGACCTCGCTGAAGAGCACCGCGTCGGCAACCCCGTCCGCGAACGGCAGTCCGGGATCGGTGAGTTCGCCGCGTACCGCCGTCAGGTGGCGGTTGGCCCGGCGCAGCGCGTCCTGCGACCAGTCGACGCCGACGATCCGGTGCCGGCCCAGGACGCCCGCGGCCGTGGCCGCCGCCGAGCCGTCGCCGCAGCCGACGTCGAGCACCGTCTGCGGTACGGGGCCCAGCGCGCGAGCCAGGATCGCGGCCTGGCGGCGGCTGCGGTCCGGCCCGGAGGCGACCGGAGTGGAGGGGTCCTCGTAGAGGTCGCGCAGCTGCGTTGTCATCCGCCGTCACCTCCCGGTGTGTACGAGGTCGACTCCAGTGCCTGGGCGAAGAGTTCGCCCAGCTTACGGCCCGCCGTATCGTCGAACCGTGCGTGCGCCCAGCGCAGCGCCAGTTGCAGCCGCCCACCGGTGGAGACGGTGGTCACCGACAGCCCGCGCGGCGAACGCGCCGGTGCGGAGAACCAGACGCCCGTGGCCCGGCCCGCGTCGCCGAAGTCCAGCGCGTAGGGCACCCGTCCGATGTTGGAGAGCAGCGTCGTGGACGCCCAGGGCCCGGCACCCGCCCGCAGTGCCCGCGTGTACGCCGCGCGCAGCCCCACCGGCAGCAGGGGGGTCGTCAGCAGGTCCCCGCTGAAGCCGAGTTGCGGACGGTCGGCCTGCTTGAGCGCACGGGTACGCGCGGCGGTCGCGCGCAGCAGCCGGTCGATGGCCGCCCGGTCGGGGGCGCCGGACGCGGTGAGCGTGTCGTACAGCTCCGCCTCCTCGCTGCCGAAGGTGACCTCGACCAGCCGGGTGCCGTTCCCGATGGGCATGTCCGCGGTACGGGGCCGGTCGTCGACGGGCATGGTGATCCGTACCGGGCGGCGCGGCTGTTCGTGCTGCCGGTTCCAGCGGGCGGACATGATCCAGGTGGCGACCAGCAGCTGATCGTTGACCGTGTACGCGGCCCGCCCGTCCGGTGTGCGCGGGGGCCGGGCGGGGACGGGCAGGTCGGTGACGAGCATGCCGTTCCCCGTCACCCCGCGCTGCGCTCGGCGGTCTCCCGGCTCCCCGGTCTCCGGGGCCATGCGCGCCGGGCGCGCCCACGGCGACGTCGCGGGCGGCGGCGCCGTATCGGGAGCGGAGGCCCCGCTCCGTACGGGCGGCGGGGCGGGCGAGTTGTCGGCACCGCCGTAGCACTCGGCTGCGGTCGCCAGCACCCGGAGACAAGCCGGGCCGTCGAGCGCGGTGTGATTGATCGTGGTCAGCAGCACCCAGCCGCCCTGGTGTTCGATCACCTCCACCCGGATCGGGGGAGTGGCGTTCATCGGCGGGCAGAAGGCCAGCGCGCGTCGGCGGCTCTCCTCCAGGGTGCCGCCGGGGTAGGACACCGGATCGCTGTCCGGCCCGTCGGTCAGCTCCCACACGTAGCGCCGGTGCCACCAGCGGGACGGTGTCTGCCGTACGAGGATCCGCGGGTGCCGCCGGAGTGCCTCGGACACGGCGCGCCGCAGCCGGTCGGGGTCGGGCCGTCGCGGCAGATGGATCTCGATGTGGACGGTATCCGGCTCGGCCTCGTCGAGGCAGTGCCGGGTGATCTCGTCGACGGTCGGGAACGGCACCCGTCCGGTCGCTCGCGCTCTCGTCCGCCCGCCCCCCGGGGGAACCCGGCCCTCCCCCGGCCCGGCGCCGGGGAGGGGCGCGCCGGTACCGGGGGAGGCCGGCCGCCCCTCCGGGGCGGCCGTACCGTCGAACCCCTGCTGTGCTGCCGTCATCGACCGGGTTCCTCCCCTTGCTGCGGGTCCTGCTGCGGGTCCTGCTGGGGGTGCTCCCCAGCCTGCCGCTGGGGCAGCGGCGGCGGCGTGTACGGGGTGCCCAGCGGCGGCGTGGGCGCGCCGGGCAGCACGACGGTGGGTGCCTGGGCGCCGTCGAAACCGGTGGGCGGCGGCCCGTACACGTCCGGGGACAGTACGGGGTCGGACTTCCGGCCCGTCTCCTCGTCCGGCCTCGGCAGCGTGACCAGCGCGGCGGCGACCGCCAGCAGTGCGAGTGCCTGCGCGGTGTGCCCGAAGGTGCCTTCGCCGTCGCCGATGCCCCCGTCTCCCGTACCCGCGCCGATCGCGGCGGCAACGCCCGCGCCCAGCATGGCGAACAGTGCGGTCGGCACGAGCAGCCCCGGTCGGAACCACGCGGCCAGCGCGAGCACCGGGACGATCAGCGCGTACGGCCCCGCGACGAACGCGAGCACCAGGGTGAGCGCGAGCGTGCCCAGCACCCAGCTCGGTGCGGGCACCGAGGTGCCCGGCGTCTCGTCCTCGCCGAGAGGTGTGCCCTCGCGGCGGCGGAGGAAGGCGAGCCCGAGCAGCGCCGCCAGTGCGATGCCGCCCGCGATCAGCCCGCCCTCGTACCAGCGCACGGGCTCGTACTCGAGCTCGACCAGACCGCCCTTGCCCTCCGGGATCAGGAAGCCCTGCTGCCAGCCGTCGATGCGCAGCGGGGTCAGCTCCTTACCGTCGAGGGTGGCCTTCCAGCCGTCGTTGACGTTCTGGTGCGTCTGGAGGTACGAGGCTCCGCCCTCGCCGACCTGGACCTTGCGGCGGTCGCCGCTCCAGTCGGTCGCGGACACCTCGCGGCCGTCCCCGGCCGCCGGTGAGGACCCGGCAGAGCCGGCGGGCACCGTGCCGCGCGAGAGCGTGAGGTCCATGATCGCGAGGGGGCCGGCGCCGCCCGTCTCGACGGTGTGCTCGCCGCTGCCGAGGGCGACCGAGCCGTCCTCCTCGCTGCCGGCGCACAGCTCCACGTCGATCGGCTTGCGCTCGGTCAGATCGCTGATCTTGCCGGACACCTTGGTGGTGTGCAGCTTCTTGTCGATCCGGACCGTGGGGCCCTCACGGCAGGGGATGGTGAACTCCTCGTCCCGATCTGCCGGACGGGCCCGGAGCTTGTCCTTCAGCGCGGGGATGTGGATCTCGGTGAGTCCGACCGGGAGCTGGAGGTCCTTGTCGGCGTACGGGTTGTACACCGTCTTCTGCTCCGTCTCGGTGACGGTGATCTCCAGCGAGTCCGTCTCCATCGGATCGAAGCGGGCCCAGCCGTTCTCGTCGACGGACGTGGTCGTCGCGCCGTCCGGCGAGCTGATCCGTACCTCGGTGGGGCGTGCGGTGATGCCGCCCGCGCCCGCCAGCACGATCTCGGTGATCTCCGTCTTCTCGGGCCACTGCAGCCGCACGGTCGGATCACTGCCGGCGATCCAGGCGGTGGTCAGATCCGTGTCCACGAGGCTGCGCGGGCTTGTCGACGGGCTCAGCCGGCTCGTCGACTCGGCCGTCGCGGTGAGCCGGTTCCGGGAGCCGGGTGCGAACTCGTCGAGCAGCTTGTCCAGGGCCTCGCCCGGGACGGCCAGCGCGCTCGCGTTCAGCTCGTAGTCGTCCGCACGCTCGGTGGTGAACTGCCGGCGTATCCCGGACTCCTCGGGGGCGCCCAGCAGGCCGCCCGGGTCGGTGGTGCGGTGCAGCGAGACCAGTTCGCTGCCCGCGTCGCCGTTGTCGGCGGCCTCGGGGAGCTTCAGCAGTTTGGCGATCTCGAGCTTCGGGATGCTGATCTCCGAGAAGCCCGCCCCGGCCAGGCCGGGCTGGGCGCCCTCGGTGCCGGTGATGGTGACCTTCAGCCACTTCGCCGCGCCTGCGGGGGCCTTGATCTCCTGCTCTCCGCCGCCCCGCTGGAGGGGGCTGTCCGCCGTGCCCTTGTCGGTCTCGACGCGCACGCTGGTGGGCATCGCCCGTACCTCGCCGCCGGGCAGCGGGGTGACCTTGAACCGGGAGGGGATGTCGTGCGTGCCGTCGAAGTCGATCCGGACCCACTGGCCCTCGGCCTCTCCGGCGGTGCCCTCTGCCCAGGCGGTGTCCGGGTTCCGGTCGAAGGCGTTGACCGGCTCGAACTGCGGGAGGTGGAAGAGCCAGTTGCCGCTGCTGGACGCGGTCACCGACTTCGCGCCGCGCAGTTCGGCCGTCGTCTGGTGCTTGACGCCCTCGGTCGGCAGGATCTGCTTGGGCTTCTCACCCGGGTCCTGGGCGCTGTCGGAGTGGTTGCGCTCCTCGGGCCCGTAGGTCGCGGACGTGTTGTTGTTGACCAGTCCGAACCGGGTGTCCGCCCGGCGCAGCCCGTCCGCCTGCACCTGGAGGGTCGGGTTGGAGATCCCCGGATGGTCGTCCCCGGTCAGTACGGTCGGCCGCCCGGCGATCCGGGGGTCGGCGGCAAGCGGCAGCAGGGACTCGGGGCCGCCGCTGAGCACGGCCGTGTCGCCGACGGGCTTGAGCGCCACCTCGCCCGGCTGGGAGACGCCCTTCGGCTCGTAGATCTCCACGGCCTGCAGCCGCGAGTAGAGGCCGGTGATCTCGACCGGGGCGCCGGAGGGAATGGTGCCGCCGGTCATCTTCGGACCGAAGCCCTTCACCTTCCGGTAGCCGGACTCCTCCAGGGTGTGCTTGACAACCTGCGGCGGCACATAGCCGACCTCGTCCGGGTCCAGGTCGTTCCGTACGACCACGTTGTACAGCCCGGCACGCTCCAGGAAGGCTGACAGGCCCGGCACTTCACCGCCGGAGGCCAGGGCCTTCTCGACCGCGTCCAGCGCGCGCCGGTTGCCCGGGGTGCCGAACGGGACGTAGTCGCGCTGCGCCCACGGCGATTCGGCCAGCACGTCCAGCGGCTGGTCGATGGGGGAGCCCCACTCGTAGATGCCGTGTGCGGTGGCGGGGGTGACGTAGGCGCGGGATTGCGGTGAGTTCTTCTCCAGCCAGTCCGCGGTCTGCTCCCAGTGCTTGGGGAGCTTGTCGAAGGCCCCGGGCTGGAGGATGTCGCCCTTGAGGAAGGGGGCGAGCAGGCCGGGCAGGATGAGCAGCGCTGCCACTCCCGGGATCAGCCTGCGTCCGGAGGTCTGCCACCAGGAGCGGGCGCTCGGGCCGCCGGTCGCGTCCGCCGCCGGGCTCTGGGCACGTGCCAGGCATCCGATGAGGTGTGCCAGGCCGAAGGTGAGCGCGAGGGCGAGTCCGGGCTGGAACTTGTAGATGTTGCGGAACGGCCGCAGCCCGCCGTCCAGCCAGTCCTGCACCGTCTGGGCGAAGGGGCCGCCGAGACCGCCCGCGTAGCCGGCGAGCGTGATCGCGACGACGGTGACGACGGTGAGCAGCATCCAGCGGCGCTCGGGCAGATCACGGCGGGCCAGCCCGGCCAGCCCGATCGCGGCGGCGCAGGCGCTGCCGAGGATGGCGACGACGCCGGTGGCCACGGCCCAGCCCGCGGGCAGCCAGGGCTCGCCGTAGCTGAGATAGGCGGTCCAGTTCCCGGCGCCGCGCAGCATCTCGGTGGCGGACATGGTGCCGGTGGTGGCGTCGGCCTGCTCGACGTACGGCATGAAGTCCTCGCCGTAGGCGCCGAGGAGCAGCAGCGGCACGATCCACCACAGGGTGGCCAGCACCACACCGGGGGTCCACCAGGCGATCAGGGTACGGCGCCTGCGGCCGGTGCGGCTGAGGATGTACAGCCCGACCGGCAGCAGGGAGGCCAGTGTCGAGGCGGCGTTGACCCCGCCCATGAAGGGGATCACCAGCGCCGAACGGGCGGCGGCCACGCGCGGGATGGCGGTGAGCGAGGTGAGCGGCAGGATGACCCAGGGCAGTACGGCGCCGGGCAGCGCGGCGGCCGAGGTGGAGCCGATGACGATGGTGAAGGTCGGCCACAGGGCGTACGCGGCGGCGGCGACCAGCCGGGAGCGGTGGGTGCCGATGCCGAACCGCTCGGCCAGCCGCAGCGCGCCCCAGAAGGCGGCGGTCACGATCAGCGACAGCCACAGGCGCTCGGCCAGCCAGGTCGGAATCTGCAGCAGGTCGGTCAGCGCGTAGTACGGCAGCATCGGGAAGGCGTAACCGATGTACTGGTCGCTGATACCGCCGAAGCCCGCCTGGTCCTGCCAGAGGCCGCCGAGGTCGCTGATGAAGCGCCAGGGGTCGGTGACGACCCCCAGCTTCGTGTCGAAGGTCATCTTCCCGGGCGAGTTGACCAGGAAGCCGACGAGGGCGGTCAGCCAGAAGCCGAGCAGCCAGCGCCTGTCGCGCGGCCGGTCCTCCGGCGGAGGCGTTCCGGCCGCCCTGGCATGATGCGGCCGTCCCGGATCCACGGGGGCGGGCGGACTGATTGCGCTGGAGGTCATCGTGGGCACCGCCGGAGAATGAGGAGGAGGTTCCAGGTGGCTATCTCGCGGAGAACCGGTACGCGGGTGATGACACCTGGAAGGAAGGGCCAGTAGCGGGAGCGCGCCGAGAGGATTCGCACGTCGTCGCGGGCGCGTACCTGGCGCAGGGTGGGGCCGATGTGCACGGCGAAGAGGTTCTCGCCGAGGGTGTGCTTGGCGTCGTGGCCGGTGCGACGCCGGTAGCGGGCGCGGGCGCGGTCGGCGCCCAGATAGTGCCAGGGGGCGGTCTCGTGCCCGCCCCAGGGGGAGTACCAGTTGGTGAAGGACAGATAGATCAGCCCGCCGGGGCGGGTCACCCGGACCATCTCGGAGAGGAAGGTCTGCGGATCCGCCACGTGTTCCAGGACGTTGGAGGAGAAGCACACGTCGGCGGCGCCGTCGGCCAGCGGCAGCAGATAGCCGTCGGCGAGGACGCCGCCCTCCGGGGCGCGCCCGCCGGCGAGCAGTTCGGCGGGGTCGGGTTCGAAGAGGAAGCTGTGGGCGCCCCGGCGGCGGAACTCCTCGGTGAAGTGCCCGCTGCCGCCGCCGATGTCGACGACCGTCTGCCCCTTGAGCGGCCCGTAGCGCTCGACCTGCTGGGCGGCGTCCCGGGCGAGCAGGGCGTAACACTTCTCGGGCTCGGTCTGCTCCCGCATGAAGGCACGGAAGAGGGCGGCGGATCGTCTGAAGGAGGGGTCGCGCACGGCTGTCGTCATCCCTGCTGGCCGGGGGTGGGGATGCGGGTGCCGCCTTGAGGGGTTCCGGAGAGCGCACGCGTGGGTGCGTGGGCCGCCGTCACCCGGGCGGGTACGGGCGGGGTGGCCCGTCCGGCACCTGAACCACGGGCACGGACACCGGGGGTGCCAGTACCTTGGGCGGCGTTCGGGGCTGGGTTTGGGGCTGGGTTTGGGGCTGCGGCGCCTGCCGCGGCGGCACCGGCAGGCGGGGCGGCACCTCCGGCCCGCGTGTACGCCTCCGCCGCGACGGCGCGGAAGCTGTTGACGGTGTTGGCCCAGCGGAACCGGCGGGCCCGCAGCTCGGCAGCCCGGCCCAGCGCCGTACGCCGCCGCGCGGAGAGGGCGAGCGCGCACCAGTGGGCGGCGAACGAGCTGTCGCCGCGCGCGAGAAGCCCCGTATGTCCGTCTTCGATCGAGTCGCGCAGGCCGGGAATGTCGAAGCCGACGGCCGGGGTGCCGCGGGCCGCGGCCTCGGTGACGACCAGACCCCAGCCCTCCACCATCGACGGATGCAGCAGCAGCCACGCCTGGCAGAGCAGCCGGTGCTTCTCGGCTTCGCTCACATGACCGGTGAAGGTGACGGAGGGGCCTGCCATCGCCTCCAGCCGGGCCCGCTCCGGGCCGTCGCCGACGATGACCAGCCGGCCGCCGGTGACCGGACGCACCCGCTCCCACAGGCGCAGCAGCAGATCGACCCGCTTGTACTCGACGAGTCTGCCCATCGCGAGAAACAGCGGCTCGGGCGCCTTGGGCACCAGTGGCCCCGGGTCGTCCACGCCGTTGTGCACGATGCGGATCTCGTCCTGCGGCACGCCGAGCGCGGTGAGCGCGGCGGCCGTGGAGCCGGAGACGGCGATCTTGAGGTTGCGGCGGTGGTTTCCGGCCAGCGCCCAGTGCTCCAGGCGGCGGCCAAGCCGGGCGGCCGGAGCCGGGTAGCGCATGCTCCACAGGTCCGTGTGCACATGGTTGACCAGGCACAGCGTCGGGCCGTGATGCCACAGCGGAGCCAGATACGGCATTCCGTTGGAGACCTCGACCAGCAGGTCGCAGCCCCCGACCTGGCGGGCGAAGGCGCGGCGGGCGCGCAGGAAGTGGTCGGCGTCACCGCCCGCTGAGACGACGCGGTAGTCGCGGTAGGCGGCCGGGCCGCCGCACAGCAGCGTGACCTGGTGGCCGTAGGCCGTGAGGCCCTCGGCTATCCGGTCGATGAGCAGCTCGGATCCGCCCGCAGCCGGATTGCCGAGGTCACGCCGGGCCAGAAAGACGATCCGTCGCGGGTGCGCCGGTTCGGTGGCGCGCTGCTGGCGCACGGCGGCCTTGGGGGTGGCGCCGAGCGGCGGTACCGGTGACGGTCGTACGTGCTGGGGCATCTGCGCTCCAACTCGTCTCAGGGTGCGGTTCATACGGGACTTGTTCGGGTGTGAGGGGGAAGCGTGGTCTGGGTGCGTGGTCCGGGCTGTGCGCCCGGGATAAGAGTTCGGGGTGTGAAGGCGGTGCTGAGGGTGCCCGCCGGAGCTGCTGCGGGCTGGGGCGGATCCGGGGCGGGATGCGCTGTGGTTGGCTCAGTGTTCGCTCAGCCGGGCGTCGGGGCTACTCACCGACATGACAATTTCTGGGATCCTGCAGCTTGAAGCTTCATCACATTGCGCTCCGGGGGGCGTTCTCCCCGTCCGGATGCCCTTCGAGGCCCCGGCCCCGCCTGCCCCGTACGACCAGAACGGCACCGGCCGCCGCCAGCAGCCCGCCCACCGCGGCACCCGCCACCGGTAGGGTCTCGCCGACGAGCTTGAGCCGGTCGCTGTCGTCGCGGGCCAGCTCGACCTGCTCGCGGCTGGTCTTCTCGGTGAACTCGATCTTGTCACTCTGGAGCAGGGTCACCTTGTCCTCATCCCCGCCCGGGGGGCGCAGGGCGAGCTTCGGCGCGATGCTCGCATAGATGATCCGGCCGGTGCGCTCGTCGGCGATGATGTGGATCTCCTCGTTGGAGTACCACTCCTCGGCGTTCATCTGACCGCTCGCCGAATCGTCCACGAGCACGGCCGGAACCTGCCGGATGCCTACCTTGACCTGCTTCTTCACCGAACCCTTGTAGTGCATGCCCTCATAGCCGGCGACCTTCTTCCGGCCCTCGAAGCGGAGCGGCACCGTGTCTCCGAGAGTGCTGTCCCACCAGGTGTAACCGCGCTCCTCCATGTCGAAGGGGAACTTCAGGTACCCCTCGCCGGCGAAGGCCCCCGGCGACTCGTCGCAGCAGTGCACCGGCCGGTTGGTCTTGCGGTCGGTCACCCAGCGCTCCTTCTTCCACTGGAAGGACCGGCGCGGGTCGTCGAGCTTGAGCGTCTTGGGGTTGTCGATCGTCTGGGAGACGTTCCAGACGGCCACGTCGTCCTCCTCGCTCTTGGCCACATCGCCCAGCACCCGGCGGGTGACCGTGAGCTTCTCGCCCTCCTTGGTGGCCGTCGTCTCCTGGTCGAAGTAGCTGCCGGTGCCGGTCATGACGGTCGTCGAGTTGATGTCGATCGGCGTGCGCTTCGCACGGGGCTCGACGTACCAGGCGAGCAGCGGGGCCAGCACGAGCAGGAACACGCCGAGTCCCAGCAGGACCAGCGAGAGGGGCGAGGCTCTCCTGGCCGAGGACCGGGGCGGCGTCGGTGGGGACGGCTGACCGGCTGACGGAATGGCGGAACGGCGCATAGTAGGGCTCTCCGGGGTTCAGGCGATGCTGCGCGGGAACGGTGCGCGTTCGGGAAGACCGTGAAGCTTTATGAGCCGGAAACGTAGGCGACGCCTTGACATGACGTCAATGCTTAATTGACACTCGGGTAACTTAGTAATTCTGGCCCCTGGGGCGGGGCAGGTGCGCATTCATGAGAGAGGTTTGTCGCGCCATGCAGAGAGTTCTCGCAGCTGCCCTTACCTGTGTCGCCGCCGCCGCACTGGCGGTCGGGGCGGCCTTCGGTATCGTCGCGGCACTCAGCGCCACGCCGGAACAGCCCAACGTTCCGCTGGTGCACTTCGGCTCGCCCTCCGGCGAGCCCCGGTCACCGTCTCCTTCGGAGTCTCCGGCGGCATCACCCTCGGAGTCCTCGTCGCCGTCTTCCTCGCCGTCCGCGTCGGGGTCCTCTTCCGCGTCTCCGGACTCCGGGGACTGACCCGGTGACGGCCGGCACGATGCGATCGGCCTGGCAGGACATGCCCCAGCTGCGGGTACAGCAGTTCGCCGAACGTGCCCTCGCAGAGGTGCCGGTGCTCGCCGAGGACATCCTCCGCGAGATCCGCCGGGAGTACCCGACCGTTCCCCTCGCCCTCGACGAGTCCGGCGAGCCGAGGGCGCTCATCGGCATCCGCCGGGCCCTCGAACACTTCGTCGACCACTTGGGCCAGGGGCTCGACGCCCCCGAGGTGCCGACCCGGGTCTTCCAGGACTTCGGCCGTGGAGAGGTGCTGCAGGGACGCAGTCTCGACTCACTTCAGGCGATCTACCGGCTCGGCATCCGCCTCTCCTGGCGCCGCCTCGCGGTCATCGGCACCCAGATGGAGATCCCCGCGCCCGCGATGTACGAGCTGGCGGACGCCGGTTTCCAGTTCCTGGACGGACTGGTCGCCGAATCCGTCCGCGGCTACGCCGAGGCCGCCGCCCGCCGCGCCGGCGAGCGGCTCCGGCTACAGCGGCGACTCCTCGACCTGCTGCTCTCCGAACACCCCCGGCCCCCCGGCGACCTCAACGAACTCCTCGCCGACCGGGCCGCACGGATCGGCTGGACGGTGCCCCGCACCGTCGGCGTCGCCGTGCTCGTACGGCCGGCCCGCTCCGCGGTGGCGCCCGCCGTCGGCGAGGAGGTGCTGCTCGACATGGACTACGACCAACCGCGCATGGTCGTGCCCGACCCGGACGCCGCCGGGCGGGCGGAACTCCTGCGGCGGGCCACCGCCGGATGGTCCGGCGCGATCGGGCCGCAGGTGCCGCTGACCCAGGCAGTCAAGTCGCTGCACTGGGCACAGTCGGCGGTCGCGCTGATGGAGCGGGGCCTGCTGCCGAGCGGTGGGCTGCTGCACTGCACCGAGCACACCGAAGCCCTGGTACTGCTGCCGCCCGAGGAGCTGATCGAGGACCTGGCCCGGCGAAGGCTGGCACCACTGGCCTCCTGCGGGCCCACGCACGGCCGTCGGCTCGCGGAGACACTGCTCGCCTGGCTGGAGACCAGGGGCGGTGCGCCGGAGGTCGCCGGACGGCTCGGCGTACATCCGCAGACGGTGCGCTACCGGCTGCGGCAGATCCGCGAGCTGTGGGGCGAGGACATCGACGACCCGGACAGCCGGTTCGAACTGGAGTTGGCGCTGCGGACCATGCGCTTGCGGGGAGAACTGGGAGCGATTCCGGCAGGCTGAGGGGCAGGAGCCGTACGGGGCCGCGTGCGGCCAACGGATGGATGGCCGGGGCGGATGGCACGCGGCTGGCCGGGCGGCTGGTCGGGCGGGGCGGCGGGCGGCGGCACAATTCCCCCACCAGCAGACCCGGTTCGGCATGACGGGCCGGTGGCTGGGAGAACACAACCCCCTCGACAAGGCAGGCCCCAAGTGAGCGCATCCGCCCGAGCGATCGTCATCGACAGACCCGGCGAACACCGGCTGGTGAGCGGACCGCAGGCCGAACCGGGGCCCGGGGAGGCACGAGTCACCGTGCACACCGCGGGCGTCAGCCGCAGTGACCGGGAGCTGTACGACGGCACCCGCCCCCCGGCGCTCGTCCGCTACCCCGTCATCCCCGGCCACGAGTGGTCCGGCACCGTCGACGCCGTGGGGGAGGGGGCACCGCCGGAGCTGCTCGGCCGCAAGGTGGTGGCCGAGGGCTTCCGCGCCTGCCTGGTCTGCGACCGCTGCCGGGAGGGCGCCGGCAACCTGTGCACACGAGGTTACGAGGAGACTGGTTTCACCCGGCCAGGCGCCTTCGGCGACTCTCTGCTGGTGCCCGCCCGGCTGCTTCATGTCCTGGCCGACTGCGCCGATCTGCGGGCCGCGGCTCTGCTGGCGCCCGCGGCGGTGAGCGCTGCGGCCGTGCTCGCCGGGGTGCCCCGGCCGGGCGACCGGATCGCCGTGGTGGGTGCGGGCACCCTCGGCCTGCTGGCGTTACAGCTGCTCGCTGCCTGCTCACCCGCCGAGTTAGTGGCGATCGACCCCCGCGTCCAGCGATGCGAACGGGCACTGAGGATGGGAGCGACCCAGGCTGGCCCTCCGGGGGAGAACAGCGTCTCGTACGGGCGATTCGACCTTGTGGTCGAGGCGGCGGGCGCGTTCAGCGCGGCGCAGGAGGCGTGCCTGCTGGTGCGGCGCGGCGGGCGTGTCGTCCTCACCGGGATGTTCGGGCCCGGAGCGGAGGGGATCGACCCGGAGCATCTCGTCGAGGGCCAGCTCACCGTCCGGGCCGTCTTCGGTGCGCCGCCCTCGGCCTGGTCCCATGCCGTCCGGGCATGGGAAGCCGGTTTTCTGGACCCCGTCCCGCTGATCACCCATGAGCTGCCGCTCACCGCCTTCGGCGAGGCCATGGCACTGGTCGGCAGCGAAGATCCGGCGGTCGGCAAGGTGCTGCTCACACCTTAGGTCCTGTCGCGGTGGGTGATGGTGCCGTGGTGGGCGCCCCCCGCGGCCGGGGGGGCCCCCCCGCCCCAAAAGCCCCCCAACAAAACAACCCCCCGTTTGGGCGGGGGGGGGGGGGGGGTGGGGGGGGGGGGGCCCCCCCGGGGCGGGGGGCCCCCCCCCACGGCCCAAACGGCCCCGAATCAGACGATGCTGAGGGAGACCTCGATGTTGCCGCGGGTGGCGTTGGAGTAGGGGCACACCTGGTGCGCCTTCTCCAGCAGCTCCTGAGCGGTGGCCGCGTCGACGTTCGGGATGCTGGCGCTGAGCGCGACCGTCAGCCCGAAGCCGCCCTCCGGCGTGCTGCCGATGCCGACCTCGGCGGTCACGGTGGAACCCGTGATGTCCGCCTTCTCCCTGCGGGCGACGACACCCAGCGCGCTCTGGAAGCAGGCGCTGTAGCCGGCGGCGAAAAGCTGCTCCGGGTTCGTCCCCGCACCGCTGCCGCCCATTTCCTTGGGGGGATTGACGATGACGTCGAGCTGGTTGTCATCGCTGGAGACGCGGCCGTCACGGCCGCCCTCGGCGGTGGCGACGGCGGTGTACTTGACGTCGATCGGCTGGATGGACATGAATCCTCCTGTTGCAGTGCGGTGAGCGGGGGGTTCGCGCCCACCAACCCCAGGCTCTACTCGATCCTAGGCGTTCGGGCTGTCCAGCTGGACGACGGTCTTGCCCGAGTTCTCTCCGCGCAGCATGCCGAGGAAGGCGTCCAGCGCGTGGTCGATGCCCTGCGCGAGCGTTTCGCGGTATTTCAGCTCGCCGGAGCGGATCCAGGCCGAGACCTCCTCGACGAACTCCGGCTGGAGGTCCGAGTGGTCGTTGACGAGCATGCCCTGCAGGCGCAGCCTCTTACCGATGACCAGAGCGAGATTGCGCGGTGCCGCGGGCGGCTCGGTGGCGTTGTACTGCGCGATCATGCCGCAGATGGTGGCTCGTCCGTGGAGGTTGAGCGAGCTGATCGCCGCTTCCAGGTGCTCGCCGCCGACGTTGTCGAAGTAGACGTCGATGCCGTCCGGTGCGGCCTCCTTGAGCTGGGTCTTCACATCGCCGTGCTTGTAGTTGAAGGCGGCGTCGAAGCCCAGCTCCTCGGTCAGCAGCCGCACCTTGTCGTCGGAGCCCGCGCTGCCGATGACGCGTGAGGCTCCCTTCAACCGGGCGATCTGGCCGACCTGACTGCCCACGGCGCCCGCGGCGCCGGAGACGAAGACGGCGTCGCCCGCCTTGAAGGAGGCCACCCTCAGCAGCCCCGAGTAGGCGGTCAGCCCGGTCATGCCCAGCACTCCCAGATAAGCGCTCAGCGGCGCCGCGTCGGGCGAGACCACGACCGCGTGACGGGCGTCGAGAGTGGCGAACTCGCGCCAGCCGAGGCCATGCAGCACGTGGTCGCCGACGGCGAAGCCCGCCGCGCGGGAGGCGATCACGACACCGACCGCTCCGCCGTCCATCGGGTGGTCGAGCTGGAAGGGCGGGACATAGGACTTCACGTCATCCATCCGACCGCGCATGTACGGATCGACGGAGAGATAGAGATTGCGCACCAGGATCTGCCCGTCACCGGGCGCGGCGACGGGGGCCTCGCGGAGCGCGAAACCGGAGGGCTCCGGCCAGCCCTGCGGCCGGGCGGTCAGATGCCACTCGCGGCCGGTGGTGGGGAGAGGCTCCGCCGCGGAAGCGGACTCCGGCGACGGGGGCGGGGTGATCGGCGGGGTCATGCGATGCCTCCAACTGTTTCAGATACTGAAACAATAAGACCTTGGATATTTCATGCTGTCAAGCAATTGGGTAGACTGTCGGCATGGCATCCCGGACACCGCTTACCGATCCGCTCACCCTCGAGGTCGTCGACCTCATCGGCAGCGTCGTCGCGCGCTACCACGAGGAGTACGAGCTGGCTGCGGCCGAGCATGCGCTCACCGGTGCCCAGGCCCGCGTGCTGGCACTCCTGGCGCGCGAGCCCACGCCCATGCGCAAGATCGCCCAGGCGCTGAAGTGCGAGCCGTCCAACGTGACGGGCATAGTCGACCGCCTGGAGGTGCGCGGCCTGGTCGAACGCCGCCCCGATCCGGGGGACCGCCGGGTCAAGGTCGCGGCTGCCACGGAGGAGGGCCGGGCCACCGCCGGGTTCCTGCGCGGTTCGCTGGATTTCGCCCGTGAGCCGCTCGCCGGGCTCACCCCGCTGGAGCGCACTCTGCTGCGCGATCTGCTCCAGCGCATGCTCGGCGGCCCCCCGCCGGAGAGCCGTTCAGCGGGCGGGGCCGAAAGCGGCAGTCAGGGCTGAGCC
This sequence comes from Streptomyces gossypii, assembly GCF_025165795.1. Classification (GTDB taxonomy): domain Bacteria; phylum Actinomycetota; class Actinomycetes; order Streptomycetales; family Streptomycetaceae; genus Streptomyces; species Streptomyces gossypii. The sequence goes on along the minus strand of NZ_JAJAGO010000004.1, from coordinate 225,530 downwards.
GTCAGGATGCGGTGATCTGCCGGTAGGCCAGCTCGGCGAGCTTCCGCTGCCCCTGCTTGCTGGGGTGGAACCAGTCCCAGCTGCTCAGCTCGTCACCCGTGAAGCGGTAGTCGAAGACGGCGCCCCCGTCGTAGCGGCACAGTTCGTCCTCGGCGCAGACCTCCTCGAGCACGGTGTTGTAGGCCACCACGCGGTCGTAGACCTGCTGGCGGCGATCCACCGCCGCCTTGCCGGTCGCGTTCGGGTCCTGGAGCATGGACTGGCAGATTCCCAGCCTCCAGACCTGCATCCGGATGCGGTCCTTCCGCCCCTCCGACCACAGCCGCTTCAGGTTCGGCACGCTCGACACATAGACCTGCGTTTTCGGCTGCTCCCGCCGCAGCGTCCGCAGTGCCTCCTCGAAGTCCGTGCGGAATTCCGCCACCGGAGTCATCTCGGCCGCGCTCGGCTGGCAGGCGTCGTTGGAGCCGGCCATCACGGTCACCATGTCCGGGTCGTGTGCCGCGGCCCTCTCCATCTGCGCCGGGAGATCCGCCATGACCGCTCCCGTCTTCGCGACGTTCCAGCTCTGCTTGCGGGGGCGCTCCAGCAGTTGACGGGCGAGGCTCTTGATGTCCGGGTCGACCCCGGTGGCCCAGGAGACCTCGGGGCAGTCGGACAGCAGCGAGCAGGCGTCGAACCCACGGCTGATGGAGTCGCCGACTGCGGCCAGGGACTCCGGAGTTCGATCCCAGGCGGTCGGGGGAGTGGGGGAGGGGCGCGGCGAGGCTTGCGCGCGGCGCGCCTTTGGCTGGGCGTCGGTTCTGCCCGGTGAGTCGTCGTCGCCGCAGGCGGCGAACGACAGTCCGCCGATGAGGAGGGCGACTGCCGCCCCCGTTGCGGTGACACGGGTCCGGCCCGAGCCGTCCGTCTTTGCCCCCGGGCTGCGCCGCATCCGACTCCCCTTGATTCTCGGTCCCCTGTCCGACGGTACGTCACTCGCCTTCCTCCGCCGCAGGGTAGCTTTTCTCCAGAGGTGTGCCTGCGAGCGGACGTCGGCAAACGAATATTACGCGACGTCACCCCATGTCCCTTTAAGGGATAATTGCCCGCAATGGTGTTTACTGTTCGTAACCTCGGGAGCTGGTGGAGGCGTGCCCGATGGTGAAAAATGTCAGGCGCCGATCCGGCGTGTGACCGGTAGAAATCGAGGCCACCTGGGGAAGGCGAACCTCGAACCGCACTGGAGGTCCCGGTGACGACGACACGTGGAGTCCTGTTCGTGCATTCCGCGCCCCGCGCGTTGTGCCCGCATGTCGAATGGGCCGTCGCGGGCGTTCTCGGCGCCCGCGTCAGCCTCGACTGGATCAGACAGCCGGCTTCCCCCGGCACCTGGCGCGCCGAGTTCTCCTGGCAGGGCGATCCCGGCACCGCCTCCAAGCTCGCCTCCGCACTGCGCGGCTGGCATCTGCTGCGCTTCGAGGTGACCGCCGAGCCCTGTGCCACCGCCGAGGGCGAGCGCTACAGCTCCACACCCGAGCTGGGCATCTTCCACGCCGTCACCGGCATCCACGGGGACATCCTCATCCCCGAGGACCGGCTGCGCGCCGCCGCCGCCCGTTCCTCACGAGGTGAGAGCAACCTGGAGGCGGAGATCTCCCGGCTGCTGGGCAAGCCCTGGGACGACGAACTGGAGCCGTTCCGACACGCCGGTGAAGGAGCCCCGGTGCGCTGGTTGCACCAGGTGGTCTGACAGTGTTTTAACGGGTTAAACGGGTTTGACGGGCCACCAGTCCCGCGGCCGTACGCCGGAAGGCCCGCCCGCATGCCGGTTACCGGATGCGAGCGGGCCTTCGTGCCGTGACGGTTGCTCAGACCGTACGGAAGGCCAGCACGATGTTGTGCCCGCCGAAGCCGAACGAGTTGTTGAGCGCGGCGATCCGGCCCTCGGGCAGTGCCCGCGCCTTGTCCAGCACGACGTCCGCGTCCGCCTCCGGATCGAGGTTCTCGATGTTGATCGTCGGCGGCGCCAGGCGCTGGTGGAGCGCCAGCACGGTGCACACGGACTCGACGCCGCCCGCGCCGCCCAGCAGATGACCGGTCATCGACTTGGTGGCGGAGACCGCCATGTGGTCGACATCGTCACCGAACACCTTGCGCAGCGCCTTGAGCTCCGCGACGTCCCCCTGCGGGGTCGAGGTGGCGTGCGCGTTGACGTGCACGATCTCGGCGGGCTTGAGGTCACTGCCGTCCAGCAGGTTCTGCAGTGCGTGTGCGATGCCCCGGCCGCTGGGCTCGGGCTGGGTGATGTGGTGGCTGTCGGCCGAGATCCCCTGGCCGACCGCCTCCGCGTAGACCCGCGCGCCACGCCGCGCGGCGTGCTCCGCGGACTCCAGCACGATCACGCCCGCGCCCTCGCCGAGGACGAAGCCGTTGCGTGCCGTGTCGTACGGCCGCGAGGCGCCCTGCGGGTTGTCGTTGTCCTTGGACATGGCCATCATGTTGCCGAAGGCGGCGATCGGCAGCGGATGGATCGCCGCTTCCGTGCCGCCCGCGACGACCACGTCGGCCCGTCCGGTGCGGATCATCTCGATGCCGTACCCGATTGCCTCGGAGCCCGAGGCGCAGGCGCTGACCGGGGTGTGCACCCCGGCGCGAGCGTTGACCTCCAGCCCGACGTTGGCGGACGGGCTGTTGGGCATGAGCATCGGCACGGTGTGCGGGGAGACGCGGCGCGCGCCCTTCTCCCGGAGCACGTCGTACTGGTCGAGCAGGGTGGTGACCCCGCCGATGCCGGAGGCGATGGCCACCCCGAGCCGGTCCGGATCCACCAGTGGCAGGGGCGAGGAGCCGTCGTCGGCGACGACGGCCTCGCCGGCTCTGCCCGAGAAGCCGGCGTCGGCCCATGCCTCACGAGCCGCCACCAGCGCGAACTGCCCGGAGCGGTCCAGCTTCCGTGCCTGCGGCCGGGGGATGAGGGTCGTCGGCTCGACGGCGATCTGGGCCGCGATCCGGACGGGGAGCTCGGTGGCCCAGTCCTGTTCGAGTCTGCTGACACCGGACTGGCCGGCGACCATGTTCGACCAGGTCGACGTACTGTCGCCACCCAGCGGTGTGGTTGCGCCGATACCGGTGACGACCACGGCGTGGTGGGTCGCGTTCATCGGGATACTTTCTCCACAGTTGGAAGGGTGCGGTGACGAGTCGACGCCACCGCGGAGCGGCGACAGCCCGTCTCAGCCCTGGTGGCTCAGGATGTACTGGGTGGCGTCGCCGACCGTCTTCAGGTTCTTGACGTCGTCGTCCGGGATCTTCACGCTGAAGCGCTCCTCGGCGGCGACGACGACCTCGACCATGGAAAGCGAGTCCACGTCCAGGTCATCGGTGAAGGACTTCTCCTCCTGCACGTCCTCGGCGGGGATCCCGGCGATCTCGTTGACGATCTCGGCGAGACCCTCGATGATCTCTTCCTTGGTGGCGGCCATGTGAGGTGCTCCTTTTGGGTTCTGCTGTGCGAATTATCTGAAAATTCTCAACTGTACTGCGGGTTACTGCGTGTACCGCGGGTTACTGCTGGGTACTGCCTGTATTCGTGTGGTTCGGGTGCTTCGGGCACTGTGCTCCGGAGCCGACCGTGTCGCGGTGGCCCGGCGCACCTGCCCTAGGGGAGGGTAACGACCGTCGCCGCGTACACGAGACCCGCCCCGAAGCCGATGAGCAGCGCGGTGTCGCCGCTCTTCGCCTCCCCCGTCGCCAGCAGGCGCTCCATGGCGAGCGGGATGGACGCGGCCGAGGTGTTGCCGGTGGTCTCCACGTCACGGGCGACCTTCACATGCTCCGGCAGTTTGAGTGTCTTCACCATCGAGTCGATGATCCGCATGTTGGCCTGGTGCGGAATGAAGACGTCCAGGTCTTCCGCCTTCACGCCGGCGGCGTCCAGCGCCTGCTGGGCGATCTTGGCCATCTGGAAGACAGCCCAGCGGAAGACGGTCTGGCCCTCCTGGCGGAGCGCCGGGAACTGCTCGGGGCTGCCCTCGCGGTACTCCTCCCAGGAGAAGGTCTGCTCGATGGCTTCCTTCTTGTCGCCCTCCGAGCCCCAGACCGCGGGGCCGATGCCGGGCTCCTTCGACGGCCCGATGACCACGGCTCCCGCGCCGTCCCCGAAGAGGAACGCGGTGGAGCGGTCGGTCCGGTCCGTCAGGTCCGAGAGCCTCTCGACGCCGACGACGAGCACGTATTCGGCGCTGCCCTCGGTGACGAGGCCCTTGGCGATGGTGAGCCCGTAGCCGAAGCCCGCGCAGGCGGCGGAGATGTCGAACGCGGCGGCCTTGGCGGTGCCGAGGCGGTAGGCGATCTCGGTGGCGATCGCCGGCGTCTGCTTGAAGTGCGAGACGGTCGAGATGATCACTGCGCCGATCTGGTCCGCGGTGATGCCCGCGTCGGCGATCGCCTTGCCGGACGCGGCGAGCGTCATCTCGGCGATGGTCTCGTCCGGCCCGGCCCAGTGCCGGGAGACGATGCCGGAGCGAGAGCGGATCCACTCGTCAGAGGAGTCGATGTGCTTGAGGATCTCCTCGTTCGGCACCGCCCGGGTGGGCCGGTAGCCTCCGACGCCGCGGATGCGCGCGTACGGCCAGCCCTTGGCGGGTTTGATCTTGGCGGTCATGCTCTCAAGGCTCCTATCCAGCCGTGGAGGCGTACTCAGCGACGAGCGCACGGGCCGCATCGAGATCGTCCGTGGACTTCAGTGCCAGCGTGCGTACGCCCGGAAGCGCGCGCTTGGCCAGCCCGGTGAGCGTGCCGCCGGGACAGACCTCGATCAGTGCGGTGACACCCAGGGTCTGGAAGGTCTCCATGCAGAGATCCCAGCGGACCGGATTCGCCACCTGACCGACCAGTCGCCGTACGACCTCCGCGCCGGAGGCGACCGTCTCGCCATCGCTGTTGGAGACGTAGCGGACCACCGGGTCGCTGACGGTGACGTCCTCGACGGCGGCCTCCAGGGTTTCCACGGCCGGCGCCATGTGCCGGGTGTGGAACGCCCCGGCGACCTTCAGCGGTATGACGCGGGAGCCCTCGGGCCTGTCGGCGGCCAGCGCCTCCAGCTGCTCGGCGGTACCCGCGGCGACGATCTGCCCAGCGCCGTTGATGTTGGCCGCGGTCAGTCCGAGCCCCTCCAGATGTGCGATGACGACCTTCTGCTCGCCACCGAGGACCGCGGCCATGCCGGTCTCGGTGACGCCTGCGGCCTCGGCCATCGCGGCGCCGCGAGTGCGTACCAGCGACATCGCGGTCTCGGGCGTGAACACACCGGCGGTGACGGCTGCGGCCAGTTCGCCGACGCTGTGGCCGGCGGTGGCACCCAGTACGTGGCGGGGGTCCCGCTCTTCCAGCAGCGCGCCGGTGGAGACCAGGGCGGCGGCGACCAGCAGCGGCTGGGCGACTGCGGTGTCGCGGATCTCCTCGGCTCCCGCCTCCGTTCCGTAGTGGATCAAGTCGAGGTCGATGGAGGCCGACCACTCCCGGAGGCGTTCGGTGACGCCGGGAAGGTCGAGCCAGGGGATGAGGAAACCAGGCTTCTGGGCGCCTTGGCCGGGAGCGACGAGTACGAGCACTCTCACACTCTCTCTCGTGAGTAACGGTTCCCGCCCGTGGGGACCGATACGAAGAACGGTCAGGGGTTTTGTAGGCTCACGACAAAAGAGTCACTCGGGCTAGAGCTGTGGCTCTCCATCCGTGAGGCGTCCCAGGATAAGAGCGATACGTAGCGTAAAGGCGGACCGAACGTCAGAGGGCGACCACCCGGTGACATCTGTCACACGTCGCAGCCGGTAGCGCACGGTGTTGGGGTGGACGAAGAGCATCCGGGCCGCGCCTTCGAGGCTCGTCGCCTGCTCGAGGTAGACACTCAGGGTTTCCAGGAGGGCGGACCCGGCCTCCTCCAGTGGTCTGTAGATCTCCTCCACCAAGAGATCGCGGGCGGCAGGGTCTCCGGCCATCGCGCGCTCGGGCAGCAGATCGTCCGCGAGCACCGGCCGAGGCGCGTCCGGCCAGGCCGCGCTGGCCCGCAGTCCGGCGGCCGCGGCCTGCGCGGACCGGGTCGCCGACAGCAGGTCGCCGACGACCGGGCCGGCCACCACGGGGCCCCGGGCGAACGGGCCGATCAAGGACTTCGCGGCGCGCAGCGGGTCGTTCGAGCCGCCGGCGATCACCACCAGCCGGGTGCCGAGCACCCCGGTCAGCACCTGGAGCTTGGCGTGCCGCGAGGCCCGGCGGATGGCCTCCACCGTCAGCTCGCTGTCGCCGTCGGGCGCGGTGCCCAGCACGACCGCCACATGCTCCGGCGCGTTCCAGCCCAGCGCCGCCGCCCGCGAGACGGTGCCGTCGTCGGCCTCACCGGAGAGCACGGCGTTGACGACCAGCGATTCGAGGCGTGCGTCCCAGGCGCCGCGGGCCTCGGCGGCCTGCGCGTACACCTGTGCGGTGGCGAAGGCGATCTCGCGCGCGTAGACGAGCAGGGCCTCGCGGAGCACGGCCTCGTCACCGGGGGCGGCCACCTCGTCGATCGCCGCCTCGACCACCTCGATCGTGGTGCGCACCATCTCCACGGTCTGCCGCAGCGTGATCGCACGGGTCAGCTCACGGGGCGCGGTGCCGAACACGTCGGTGCTGATGGCCTGCGGGGTCTCCGGGTGCCGGAACCACTCGGTGAAGGCGGCGATGCCCGCCTGCGCGACCAGCCCGATCCAGGAACGGTTCTCCGGAGGCATCGCCCGGTACCACGGCAGCTGCTCGTCCATGTGTGCGATAGCCGCCGCGGCGAGCTTGCCGGACGACTGCTCCAGCCGTCTGAGCGTGTGCGGATGCGGGTGTTCCGGGCGGTTACTGGGCGGTGTGGCGGCGGATTCTGTGGGTTCGGGCACGTGACCAGACTGCCTCATGCGACAGGAGGTGCGGGTCCGGGGGCGGTTACGGTGGTTACATGCTTCAGGTGTGGCGGGCCGACGACCGGTATCGGGGCGGTGACGCGGCTGCGGGGATCGACACCCGGCACGCGTTCTCCTTCGCCGGTTTCTACGACCCCGGCAACGTGCGGTTCGGATCGCTGGTCGCCTGCAACGAGGAGCGGCTGGCACCCGGCGCCGGGTTCGGACCGCACCCGCACCGCGATGTGGAGATCGTGACCTGGGTGCTGCGGGGCGTGCTGGAGCACGAGGACTCCACGGGGCACACCTCACGGGTGCTGCCCGGCGACGTGCAGCGGCTGAGCGCGGGCGACGGCGTGCGGCACGCCGAGCGGAACGCGGGGGACGAGGAGCTGAGGTTCCTCCAGATGTGGCTGGCACCGGGGCCCGGTGGCACCGGTGCGGGCGCCGCCGCCTCCCCTGCTGCTTCCCCTGCCCCCTCCGCCCCCGATTACGAGGTGGTATCCGGTATCGCGGACGGCACCCCGTACCGCATGCCCCGTACGGACGCGGTGCTGCACGTACGACGGCTCGGGGCGGGCGGTCGTACGGCGCTGCCGGATGCGCCCTGGGTGTACGCGCACGTCGTGCGGGGGGCGGTGGAGATCGGCGGGGAGCGGCTCGGCCCCGGGGACGCGGCGCGGATCACCCGCGCCCGGGGCCTGTGGGCGCGCGAGCCGGACGTGCCCGACGCCGAGCTGCTCCTGTGGGAGATGCACGCGGAGCCCGGGTACGGGTGAAGCCGGACCTGGCCGCTACTCCCGCCCGGCGGAGGAGAAGCTCATGTCCGCGTAGCGCGGGCCCGAGACCTGGGCCGCGATCGGCTCCAGCAGTGCCAGCTCCGCCCCGGTCAGCTCGACCCTGGTGGCAGCGGTGTTCTCCTCGACGCGGGTGCGCTTGCGGGTGCCCGGGATCGGAAGCACGGTCAGTCCGTGCACCGTCGCCTGCTGGTGCACCCACGCGAGCGCGACCTGCCCCAGCGTCGCCCCGTGTGCTTCGGCGATCTGCCGTACCGGCGCGAGCAGTCCGCTGTTGCGCTGGGCGTTCTCGCCGGTGAAGCGGGGGTGCTGGCGCCGGAAGTCGTCACCGCTCAGGTCCTTGTCCGCGTCGGCGAAGGCGCCGGTGAGGAAGCCGCGGCCGAGCGGCGAGTAGGCGACGAGTGTCACGCCGAGCTCGCGGGCGGCGCCGACGGCGTTCTCCTCGATGTCCCGGCTGAAGACCGACCACTCCGACTGAAGCGCCGCGATGGGGTGCACGGCCTGCGCGGCACGCAGTTCGCCGCCGCTGACCTCGCTGAGCCCGAGGTGCTTGACCTTGCCCTCGCGCACCAGTTCGGCCATGGCGCCGACGGTCTCCTCGATCGGCACCTCGGGGTCCTTGCGGTGCATGTAGTAGAGGTCGATCTCGTCGACGCCGAGCCTGCGCAGGCTGGCCTCGACGCACTCCCGCATGTAGGCGCGGTCGTTGCGGATGACCCGTGCGGTGGGGTCGTCCGCCGGGATGCCCAGAGCGAACTTCGTGGCGATCGTCACCTCGTCGCGGTGCCGCTGCACGAACGGCGCGAGGAACTTCTCGTTCTCACCCTGGCCGTAGGCGTCCGCGGTGTCGAAGAGGGTGACTCCCAGCTCCAGCGCCCGCTCCAGGGTGGCCTGGGCCTCCTGGGTGTCGGTGGGGCCGTAGGCGAAGCTCATGCCCATGCAGCCGAGACCCTGAACGCCGGCCCGGGGGCCGCCGTTGCCGAGCTGCGCTGTCGCGATCTTCTCCGTGCTCACGTGCATTGCCTCTTTCCGTTGCTGCTTCTTGACTGCCCGGGCTGCCTTGGCTGTGCTGCCCGGGGTGTCTGCTCCGGCCGCTCCGCGTGCTCTTCGGCGCGCGCTCTCGTCCTGGCCTCGGCATAGTTGTCGATCTTGAAATTGAGGACGGTGAGGGAGTCCTGGAGTTCGGCGATGCGCTGCTCCACCTCACGGCGGGTGGCCTCCAGCAGTTCCTGCCGCTCCCCGAGGGTCCCGGAGCCCGCACGCACCAGCTCGGCGTAACGGACCATGGCCGCGACCGGCATGCCCGTCAGCCGCAGCTTGCCGACCAGAGCGAGCCACCGCAGGTCCCGTTCGGTGAAGCGCCGCTGCCCGGTGTGGGAGCGGCTGGCGTACGGCATCAGCCCGATCCGTTCGTACCAGCGCAGGGTGTGCGGGCTCAGCCCGGTGCGTGCGGCGACCTCGCTGATGGCGTACAGCTCCTGATCCGTTTCCGTCTGCGTTTCCGTGTCCATCAGGCTCATACGTGCACGCTACGGACTTAGAGTGCACTCTAAGCAAGTGGCTCCGGGAAGCAATTTCTGCAAGCCGCTGGCGCAGCCGGAAGCACTAGGCTGCTGAGCATGGACAGCGCGCTGCAGATGATCGAGGACTGGCCGGTGACGACCGCGGCGGCGGCCGTCGTACGAGCGGACGGCACCCTCGCCGGGACGCACGGGCCGATGGACCACCGCTTCGATCTCGCCTCCGTGACCAAACCGCTGGCTGCGTACGCCGCGCTCGTCGCCGTCGAGGAGGGTGCGGTCGAGCTGGACGAGGCCGCCGGTCCGGCGGGCTCCACCGTCCGGCATCTGCTCGCCCACACCTCCGGGCTCGGCTTCGACGAGGACCGCGTCATGGCGCCCCCCGGCACCAGGCGGCTCTACTCCAACACCGGCTTCGAGGCGCTGGGCGATCACCTCGCCAAGGCCACCGACATCCCGTTCGCCGAGTACCTCCACGAGGCGGTGCTGTCGCCGCTCGGCATGACCAGCACGGGGCTGACCGGCGGTTCCGGCACCTCGGGGGCTGCCGAGCCCGCCGGGTCGCCCGCCAAGGACGGCGTCTCCACGGCCGGTGACCTCGTGCGCTTCGCTGCCGAACTCCAGGCGCCCCGGCTGCTGGCCCCGGAGACCGTACGAGAGGCCACCAGCGTCGCCTTCCCCGGTCTCAAGGGTGTGCTGCCGGGCTACGGGCACCAGTCCCCGAACGACTGGGGCCTCGGCTTCGAGATCCGGGACGCCAAGGCCCCGCACTGGACGGGGGACTCCTCCTCGCCGGGTACGTTCGGGCACTTCGGCCAGTCGGGGACCTTCCTGTGGGTCGACCCGGCGGCGTCCGCCGCCTGTGTCGTCCTCACCGACCGTGCGTTCGGGCCCTGGGCGGTCGAGGCGTGGCCCCGGTTCACGGACGCGGTGCTGGCCGTGCTCTGACGCGGCCGTGCCCGAACACGGCCGTGCCCGTCAGAGCTCGGCGAGGAGTTCGGCCTTCTTGCCGGTGAACTCGTCGTCGGTCAGCAGCCCCGCCCCGTGCAGCTCACCGAGGTGCCGGATGCGCTCCGCGATGTCGGCCGGGTCGGCGCGGCCCACCTGCGCCGTACGTACGCCGCCGTGCGAGATCGTCCCGGCGCCCTCCAGGGCCATGACGGGGTCCGCGTCGCGCAGTGCCGCCAGCACCGAGGCCGCGAACGGCAGCGACTCGTAGACCAGTCCGTAGCCGAGCCCGAAGACAACCGCCGCCGGGTCCTGATCCGCCTCCTCGGCGGGGGCCTCCTCGACGCCTGCGGAAACGTCACGGCGTCGGAGCCGCAGATGCCCCCTGAACACCTCGGGCGAACACCATTCGACGCCCTCCAGCTCGCTCACCGCGAAGGACTGGTCACCCGCCCGCCACTTCGCCGACGACGCGCCCGTCCAGAACCAGCGGAAGGTGACCGCCTTTCCGTCGAAGGACGCCTTTCCGTCGTACGCCTTGAACTGCAGCGGCGCCGCCGGAGCGGCGACCAGATGGCGCTCGGCGGGGCTTCCGGCGTCCGGGCCCAGCGCGCTGCGCAATTCCGTCGCGTAGTACTCGGCGAGGAGCTCCCGCTCAGCCGGAAGCACCAGCCGGTACGGATCGCTGCCTTCTTTGAGCTGCCCGTCGGCCGCCTCCAGCAGCGGATCGGCACCCGCCCTCGGCACGGCGCGCAGCACCACCGTTCCCCGCTTGCCTCCGGGGGTCAGCTCCACCGTGCTCAGCGCCTCATACGGAATGCGCCGTTCCCCGAGCACATGGAAGAGCTTCGGCGTGCGAATCCCCCGTTCGAAGCGGATGAGCACGGAGTCCGAGTCAAACTCCCAGGTGGAGTGGATTCCAGCCAGTACGTCACCCATGTGGGCCATCGTATGCGGCGGTTGCCCGCGCGTCCCCCCTCTCCGCGCTACGCGCGTTAATCCGTGGCCGCGGGACGAGTTCCGCCGGACGGTACCGCGCCGGCTCGCTCAGCCGGCCGCGGCACTTCCGCCGGTACCGACGGCGCCGACGGATGCGAAGCCGGCGAGGCTCGTGGTGCCCGGCACGAAATAGCCGGCGTGCCCCGAGACGCCCTCGGCGGAGAGCCGGCGGGCGCCGAATTCGGGTGCGACGGGATCGGCGCCGTGCCCCAGGCCGCCGAACTCCAGATGCGGCACGTCCGCGATCCAGTCGTCGTCGTCCCGTATCGCCCAGACCCGTGCCTCGGTGTGCAGTTCCCCGACGTTGTCGGCACGCATCCCGGGGCTTCCCGCCACCGCGATGTCGGTGACCCGGGGCGGCAGCCCCTCCGCGGCCAGCCCGCAGGCCACCGACCCGTAGCTGTGGCAGAAGAGGGCGACCTCGGGCAGGCCGCCGGAGTGGCGGGGCAGGGCGTCCCGGACGAAGTCGATCAGCCGTTCGGCGCCGTCCTGTGCCAGCTTGGCGGAGGCGGCGTCCAGCCCGAGCCCGCGCGGGGCGGTGTAGTCGGCCCAGGCGACCGTCGCGGTACGGACGCCGGGGTAGCGCTCGCGCTGCTGGTCCTGGAGCGCCCGGGCCATGCCGACGGGGGCGCTGTGCGGGCGCTGGGTCCGTTCGAAGGTCAGCAGTTCCGTGTCTATCCCCGGCACGACCACCGAGACCCGCTCGGCGCGGGAGAGATCGCCGAAGACCTCGGCGGCCCGGCCGTTGCCGGTCGGATCGAAGGCGAGGATCTGCCGGTCCCCGCTGAGTATCGACTCGAACCGGTGCATGCGCCGTCCGGCCGTCTGACGGCCCTGCTCGGTGAGCTGGGGGCTGTGGGTCCGGGCCCGCTCGGCCTCGCGGGCGTCGGCGAGCGCGGCGCGGTTGGCGCGGTAGCGCAGTGGCACCGGCGCACCGTCGAGGTTGCCCACCACCAGGGGGTAGCGGTCGGCCAGCCGTTTTTGCTGGCCGGCGTCCAGGGAGCCGAAGAAGCCGGTGAGGGCGCGCGCAGACGCGTCCGGGTCCGGCAGAGGGCGGCCCGCGATACTGCCCTGCTCCCATGCGGTGAGGGCGGCGGCCCGTGCCCCGGGCTGGCTGTCTCCCTGGGCGACTGTCCACCCGGTGGTCAGCAGCAGCACGAAGACCACCGCGAGGGTGAGGAGCGCACGCCAGGCGGTGGTGTCCGGGGCATCCGTCGCGGGGAACGAAGGGAGCGTGCGGAACGGCGCACCTTCGAGGCGGGAGCTGAATGCGGAGAACGAGATCACTGAGGCGAAAGCGTAGGAGCCCTCATGCCCGACCTGCGGCTTTGGTGAGGGATGTCACGCTGCATGACATATGAAATTCAGACAAACGCAGCAACGCCACTCCGCCGGTCAGGTACCCGGCCGGGGGACCGTCACTCTCCGGCGCAGCTGCTCCAGTCGTCGCTGAGCACCGGGCCCATCAGGTCGAGACAGTGGTCCATCACCTGCCGCGCACCCTCCAGTGTGAGGTCCTCGCCGCTGCCCCACTGGCGTCCTGCCGTCCGCATGACACCCGAGAAGGTGGCGACCAGTACCCGGGGGCGCAGGTCGGTGTGCGGATCGAGGCCCTCGCGGACCGCGAGGACGGCGGCCAACTGGTCCTCCATCTCGGTGGAGCGCCGCATGTGGACCGCCACCAGCGCGGGCGTCGTCTCGATGACCTGCCACATCCGCATGTGCAGGCCGATCGGCACGACGTCCTGGATCGCCTCGCCCATGCTCGCCCAGGTGGAGTTCAGCGCATTGCGCAGGGCGCGGGCGGGGGACTCTCCCGGCGGGCGGGCCACGACGGCGTCGTAGAAGCGGGACTCGACCTCGTCCTGCACCGCGAAGGCGACGGCCTCCTTGCCGGCGAAGTAGCGGAAGAAGGTCCGCTGGGATACGTCCACCGCCTCGGTGATCTCGTCGACGGTCGTTTCCTCGTAGCCGTGGGTGACGAAGAGCTCGTGTGCCACCCGGACGAGGGCATCCCGTGTGCGCTGCTTCTTGCGCTCGCGCAGGCCGGTCACTGTCAGTCACCTCCAGTTACTTGTCGCCCACGCCAAACGTGAGGTGTTTGACACTTACCGACTCTTTGATTGGTTTGTCAATTGACAGAAGCTGACACTAACCTCGGGTTATGAGTTCCTCGATATCTCCGGTCGCGAAGGACGCCCCGGAACCTCCGGAACCAACCACGGAGGCCAGTGCCCGAAACGGATGGCGCGGCCATCCATGGCTGACCCTTCTCACCGTCGCCCTGGGCGTCACCATGGTGGCCCTGGACAGCACGATCGTCGCCATCGCCAATCCCGCCATCCGGGACGACCTCGGTGCCAGCCTCGCCGATGTGCAGTGGATCACCAACGGCTATCTGCTCGCGCTCGCCGTCGCGTTGATCACGGCAGGGAAGATCGGCGACCGCTTCGGCCACCGCCAGACCTTCCTGATCGGCGTCGTCGGGTTCGCCGCCTCCTCCGCCGCCATCGGATTCGGCGGCAGCGTGTCCATGGTGATCGTCTTCCGGGTGTTCCAGGGCCTGTTCGGCGCCCTGCTCATGCCCGCCGCGCTGGGGCTGCTGCGGGCCTCCTTCCCGGCGGAGAAGCTCAACGCCGCCATCGGCATCTGGGCCGCGGTCATCGGCGCCTCCACCGCCGCCGGACCGATCGTCGGCGGACTGCTGGTGGAGCATGTCAGCTGGGAGTCCGTCTTCTTCATCAACGTCCCGGTCGGGATCATCGCGGTGGTGATGGGGCTGGTGCTGCTGATCGACCACCGGGCCGAGAAGGCGCCGCGATCCTTCGACATACCGGGGATCGTGCTGCTGTCGAGCGCGATGTTCTGCCTCATCTGGTCCCTGATCAAGGCACCTGCCTGGGGCTGGGGCGACAACAAGACGATCTTCTTCCTGCTGTTCTCCCTCGCCTGCTTCGTGCTCTTCGGCTTCTGGGAGAAGCGGGCGAAGGAGCCGCTGCTGCCGTTGTCGATGTTCCGGTCCGTGCCGCTGACGGCGGGCACGGTGCTGATGGTCCTGATGGCCTTCGGCTTCATCGGCGGACTCTTCTTCGTCACCTTCTACCTGCAGAACGTGCAGGGCATGACGCCGGTGGAGAGCGGCCTGCACCTGCTCCCGCTCACGGCGATGATGATCGTCGCCTCACCTGCGGCGGCTGCGCTGATCACGCGGACCGGGCCGCGCCTCCCGCTGCTCGGCGCCATGGTGCTCGTCGCGATCGCGCTGTTCGGGATGTCCGCCCTGGACGTCGACAGCGGCAGCGTGATCACCTCCATCTGGTTCGCCATGCTCGGTCTCGGGCTCGCCCCGGTGATGGTCGGTGCCACGGAAGTGATCGTCGGCAACGCCCCACTGGAGCACGCGGGCGTCGCCGGGGGACTCCAGCAGGCCGGTATGCAGGTCGGAGGCAGCCTGGGCACGGCCGTACTGGGAGCCGTCATGGCATCCCGGGTGGACACCACGCTGCCCCAGCAGTGGCAGGAGGCCGGGCTCCCGCCACTCAGGGAGGACATGGCGGCGAAGCTGACGGGCGCCGCCGAGGTGGGGGTCGTACCGCCCGCCCCGAAGGGCACACCGCAGAGCGTCGCCGACACGATGGCCGACGTGGTGCACGGCTCCTTCGTCTCCGGCATGGGGCTCGCCTTCACCGTCGCGGGGACCGTCTCGGTGCTGGCCGCGGGCGTCGCCCTCTTCACCAAGGGCGCCAAGTCCGACACGGGGCCGTCCGTACACATCTGAGGCCCGGCAGGCATGAGGGGCATGAGGGGTACGGATCCGGGACCGGTCCGTACCCCTCAAGACGTAACCCCTGATGGCTTTCCTGTACGCGGTGGTGGTGGCGGTGGAGGCCTGTGGACAAAGTGCCACCTGTGCATAACTCGGCCACCTGACCTGGTGAATCGAGCGGATCTCCCTTGGCAGCCACGTGCTCGCGGCGCAAAGCTGATCACGACGCCGGGCGACCACGCTCGGCCACAGCGGGGGGAGATTCTCCATGCCTGAAGCCGTCATCCTCAGCCTGCCCGGCGCCGCGCAGGAAGCGGCCCGGCCTACTGAGCCGGGGCTCCGTGCCCGGCCGGGCCTCATCGCTGCCGTCCTCGTGATGACGGTCCTGGCCCTCCTCGCCGCCCTCGCGTGGCCCGGCGGCGCAGCCGCACGGCAGCAGGGCCCAGGAGGGGCCAGCGGCCGTCTCGGGGGCTGCGCGGCCGGTCAGCTCTGCCTCTGGGAGCGTCCGGACTTCAAGGCCAAACGGCTGACGTTCGACCTGGCGGGGACGGACATCGAGAGCTGTGTGGCGCTGCCACCCGGCTTCACCGCCGACTCGTACGCCAACCGTACGGGTCGGCCGGTGACGGTCTACCAGAGCGCGGAGTGCGCCTCGACCGGCGAGTTCCACACCCATCCCGGCGGCTCCTGGACTCCCGAGTCCGCCTATGAGGTGCGGGCGTTCAAGATCTGGGAGCGCTGAGATGCGGCGGAGCCCGGCCGTGCGGGCCGGGCCTCACCACCCTCTCCGCACGGCCCGCCGTGGCCGCGGAAGAGCCCTACGCGTCGCCGCCCGCCGCACCGGGCTCGGCAGCGGAGGTGTCCAGCAGCTGGTAGCGGTCGATCGCCTGCTTCAGCGCCGAGCGGTCGACCTTGCCCTCCTTCGCCAGTTCGGTGAGGACTCCGAGTACGACCGACTGCGCGTCGATGTGGAAGAAGCGCCGGGCCGCCCCACGGGTGTCCGCGAAGCCGAAGCCGTCGGCTCCGAGCGACTGGTAGGCGCCCGGCACCCAGCGGGCGATCTGGTCCGGCACCGCACGCATCCAGTCGGAGACGGCCACCTTGGGCCCCTCCGCTCCCTGAAGCTTCCGGGTGACATAGGGGGTGCGCTGCTCCTCCTCGGGGTTCAGGAGGTTGTGCTGCTCGACCGCGATGGCATCCCGGCGCAGTTCGTTCCAGGAGGTCGCCGACCAGACGTCCGCGCGTACGTCCCAGTCGTCGGCCAGGATCTGCTGGGCCTCCAGCGCCCAGGGCAGCGCCACACCGGAGGCGAGGATCTGCGCGGCGTGTGCGCCCCGCTCCCCGGCCCGGTAGCGGTGGAGGCCCTTGAGGATGCCCTCGGTGTCCACGTCGTCCGGCTCGGCGGGCTGCTGGATCGGCTCGTTGTAGACGGTGAGGTAGTAGAAGACGTCCTCACTGTCCTCGCCGTACATCCGGCGCAGGCCGTCCTGCATGATGTGCGCGATCTCGAAGCCGAACGCCGGGTCGTAGGCCACCACGGCCGGGTTCGTCGAGGCCAGCAGCTGCGAGTGCCCGTCCGCGTGCTGGAGCCCCTCACCGGTCAGCGTGGTGCGTCCCGCGGTGGCTCCCAGCACGAAGCCGCGCGCCAGCTGGTCCGCCATCTGCCAGAACTGGTCGCCGGTGCGCTGGAAGCCGAACATCGAGTAGAAGACGTAGATCGGGATCAGCGGCTCGTTGTGGGTGGCGTAGGCCGAGCCCGCCGCGATCAGCGAGGCCGTGCAGCCGGCCTCGGAGATCCCGTCGTGCAGCATCTGCCCGTTCGGCGTCTCCTTGTAGGCGAGCAGCAGCTCGCGGTCCACCGACTCGTAGGTCTGCCCGAGCGGGTTGTAGATCTTCGCCGAGGGGAAGAAGGAGTCCATTCCGAACGTGCGGTACTCGTCGGGGGCGATCAGCACGAACCGCCTGCCGATCTCCTTGTCCCGCATGAGGTCCTTCAGCAGCCGTACGAAAGCCATCGTGGTGGCGATCGACTGCTGCCCGGAGCCCTTCTTGACCGCCGCGTAGGTCTTGTCCTCGGGAAGCCGCAGCGGCTTCGCCCGCACCAGCCGGGTAGGCACGTAGCCGCCGCACTCCTGGCGGCGGTCATGCATGTACTGGATCTCCTCGGACTCCCGCCCCGGGTGGTAGTAGGGCGGCAGGCCGGACTCCAGCTCCTTGTCCTGGATGGGCAGGTGCAGCCGGTCGCGGAAGCGCTTGAGGTCCTCGACCGTCAGCTTCTTCATCTGGTGCGTGGCGTTGCGGCCCTCGAAGTTCGGGCCGAGGGTCCAGCCCTTGACCGTCTGCGCCAGGATGACCGTCGGCTGACCCTTGTGCTCCTTGGCGGCCTTGTAGGCGGCATACACCTTGCGGTGGTCGTGCCCGCCGCGCCCCAGATGCAGGATCTGGTCGTCGGACATGCCCTCGATCATCGCGCGCAGCCGCTGGTCGCCGCCGAAGAAGTGATCGCGGATGTAGGCGCCGGATTCCGTCGCGTAGGTCTGGAACTGCCCGTCGGGAGTGGTGTTGAGCTTGTTGACAAGGACGCCGTCCCGGTCCTGTGCCAACAGCGGGTCCCAGGAGCGGTCCCAGACGAGCTTGATGACGTTCCACCCGGCGCCGCGGAAGGCCGACTCCAGCTCCTGGATGATCTTACCGTTGCCGCGGACCGGGCCGTCCAGGCGCTGCAGGTTGCAGTTGACGACGAAGGTCAGGTTGTCCAGACCCTCGCGCGCCGCGATGGAGAGCTGCCCCAGCGACTCCGGCTCGTCCATCTCGCCGTCGCCCAGGAAGGCCCAGACATGCGAGGCGGAGGTGTCGGCGATCTCGCGTGCCTGCATGTAGCGGTTCATCCGGGCCTGGTAGATCGCGCCGATCGGGCCCAGCCCCATGGAGACGGTCGGGAACTCCCAGAAGTCCGGCATCGACCGCGGATGGGGATAGCTGGAGAGGCCGTGCGGAGCCTTGGACTTCTCCTGGCGGAAGCCGTCCAGCTGGGACTCGGCCAGCCGGTCCAGCAGGAAGGCACGGGCGTAGATGCCGGGAGAGGCGTGGCCCTGGAAGAAGATCTGGTCGCCCCCCTTGCCGTCGTCCTTGCCGCGGAAGAAGTGGTTGAAGCCGACGTCATAGAGCGAAGCGGAGGAGGCGAAGGTGGCGATGTGGCCGCCGACCCCGATGCCGGGGCGCTGCGCGCGCGACACCATCACGGCGGCGTTCCACCGGGTCGCGTTCAGGATCTTGCGCTCGATTTCCTCGTTCCCGGGGAAGAAGGGCTCGTCCTTGGTCGCGATGGTGTTGACATAGTCCGTGCTGCGCATCTCCGGCACGGCCACGCGCTGCTCGCGCGCGCGCTCGATGAGCCGGAGCATGAGGTACCGGGCGCGGTCCCGGCCGCGCTCGTCGACAGCGCCGTCGAGCGAGTCGAGCCACTCCTGGGTCTCTTCAGGATCGAAGTCCGGGACCTGGCTGGGAAGACCGCCAATGATGATCGGGTTGCGATCGGATCCGGAAGCCACGCTGTTCCTTCGCTGTCGGTCTGGTACGGGCTGCTGTGCGCCCGCTGCTGCGCCCGCGAGGGTTCGGTACGGGCCGGGCGAGAGTGCTGGGCGCTGCCAGTGCTGCGCCGCCTCCATCGTGTACTGCCGTCGCGGAAACGTCATCTCTACCGATGGGTAATCATCGGCTTCGCTCAGGGCTAACCGGGGTATATCGGTCATATGTCCGATGGGACGATGTGGTGCGAAGCCCTGGGGATCGTGCATTGTGGGAGGACACGTCAACGTTTGGGCGGGCTGGAGAGCCTGGTACTTGCGCGATCCGCCCCGTCCGTGTGGACTACGGGCCATGCTTCGCGTACGCGAGGCTGGTAAACACTGATAATCAGAAGATGACAGGAGGCAATCCGTGAGCGCGACCGCGGACCACGCGGAGGAGCGGACCAACCCCGCCGCAAGGCTGGGGTTCCAGCCCGGGCAGGTGGTCCAGGAGCTCGGTTACGACGACGATGCCGAGCAGGCCCTCCGCGAGGGAATCGAGGCCGTCACGGGCACGGAGCTCGTCGACGAAGATCACGACGATGTGGCCGATGCCGTGGTGCTCTGGTTCCGCGAGGAGGACGGCGATCTGACGGATGCGCTGGTGGACGCCACCACGATGATCGACGAAGGCGCCCCTGTCTGGCTGCTGACACCGAAGACCGGCCGTGCAGGCTACGTCGAGGCAAGCGAGATCGGTGAGGCTGCGCAGACAGCCGGCCTCGCCCAGACCAGCAACGTCAACGCGGGCAAGGACTGGACGGGCTCGCGGCTGGTCACGCCCAAGGCCGCGAAGTCGGGCAAGCGGTAGCGCGCCGCCCGCGGTACCTCTTCGCCGTCCCATCCTCTTCGCCACCCTTCGGCGCACCGGCCCCGGGCCGGCAATCGGGAGGCGGGTGTCCCCGGCAGCCTCAGGCTGCCGGGGACACCCGTACCCGGGGTGCGTAGGCTGGGGTGCGTCACTCACCGCGACTGAGGGGATCCGATCCATGAAGGCTCTCGAGGCCGGCGTCAAGGCCCCGGACTTCTCCCTGAGGAACGAACATGGCGAGAGCGTCTCGCTCTCCGCCTATGCGGGCCGGAAGAACGTTGTACTGCTCTTCTTTCCTTTCGCCTTCACCCCCGTCTGCAGCGGTGAGCTGTCCGCGCTCCGCGACGAGCTGCCGCACTTCGTCAACGACGAGGTCCAGCTGCTCGCCGTCTCCAACGACTCGGCTGCCTCGCTGCGCGTCTTCGCGGAGCAGGAGGCCTTCGGGTACCCCTTGCTCTCGGACTTCTGGCCGCACGGCGAGGTGTCGCGCGCCTATGGCGTGTTCGACGAGGACAAGGGCTGCGCGGTGCGCGGTACGTTCGTCATCGACAAGGAGGGCGTGGTGCGCTGGACGGTCGTCAACGGCCTGCCGGACGCCCGCGACCTGAACGACTACGTCAAGGCTCTCGAATCTCTGTGAGCGTCCCTCTGGGACGGGCGGGAACCGCTCACTAGGATCGAGTCGTTGATCCATCGAATCCGAAAAACGGGGCACGAAGTGCTCCTTACGAACAATTCTCAGGAGGACTCGTGGGAGTCAGCCTCAGCAAGGGCGGCAACGTCTCGCTGACGAAGGAAGCACCCAACCTCACGGCCGTTATCGTCGGTCTGGGCTGGGACGCACGGAGCACCACCGGGAGTGACTTCGACCTCGATGCCAGTGCACTGCTGGCCAACGCAGAGGGCAAGGTCACCAACGACCAGAACTTCATCTTCTTCAACAACCTGAAGAGCCCCGACGGCTCCGTGGAGCACACCGGTGACAACCTCACCGGTGAGGGTGAGGGCGACGACGAGGTCATCAAGGTGAACCTCGCCGGAGTGCCCGCCGACATCGAGAAGATCGTCTTCCCGGTGTCGATCTACGAGGCCGAGTCGCGTCAGCAGAGCTTCGGCCAGGTTCGCAACGCCTACATCCGCGTTCTGAACCAGGCGGACAACAACGAGCTGGCTCGTTATGACCTGAGCGAGGACGCCTCGACCGAGACCGCCATGGTCTTCGGCGAGCTCTACCGGCACGGTGCCGAGTGGAAGTTCCGTGCCATCGGCCAGGGCTACGCCTCCGGGCTGCGCGGGATCGCGCAGGACTTCGGTGTCAACGTCTGACCGGTCTGTCCGCTGGACCACCTGATCTCGGCAACGGTACGGCGCCGCACACTTCCTGGTCAGGGAAGTGTGCGGCGCCGACTTCTTCGGCACACTGGGCGCATCACATCGGGGAGAGGAAGTAAGAACATGGGCGTGACGCTCGCCAAGGGGGGAAATGTCTCCCTCTCGAAGGCCGCACCGAACCTGACGCAGATCCAGATCGGCCTGGGGTGGAAGGCACGTTCCACTACGGGTGTGGACTTCGACCTGGACGCCAGCGCGCTGCTGTGCGGAAACGGCAGGGTCCTGGGGGACGAGTACTTCATCTTCTACAACAACCTCAAGAGCCCGGACGGCTCGGTCGAGCACACCGGTGACGACCTGACGGGTGGTTCCGGGGGCGACGACGAAACGGTTCTGGTGGACCTGTCTCAGGTGCCCGCGCAGATCGACAAGATCGTTTTTGCAGTCTCGATCTACGACGCGGAGCCGAGGCACCAGACGTTCGGCCAGGTCACCGACGCGTACATCCGCGTGGTCAACCAGGACGACGGGCTGGAGCTGGCTCGGTACGACCTCACCGAGGACGCCTCCTCGGAGACGGCCATGATCTTCGGCGAGCTCTACCGCCATGCTGGTGAGTGGAAGTTCCGGGCGGTGGGGCAGGGGTACGCGTCGGGTCTGCGGGGCATCGCCCTAGACTTCGGGGTCAACGTTTCGTAAAGCGCGACTCGGTGTAGCAGTGTAGAGAGATTGGGTAACCAGTGGTCCTGAAAACCTTCGGCTGGTCCTTCGGCGTCACAGCCGCGGGATTGGCTCTGGCCGCGTATTTCTGGGGGTGGGAGGGTTTCGCCGTCGTGGCGATCCTCTCGGTCCTGGAGATCTCGCTGTCCTTCGACAACGCGGTGGTGAACGCCGGTGTCCTGAAGAAGATGAACGCCTTCTGGCAGAAGATCTTCCTCACCATCGGCATCCTGATCGCGGTCTTCGGAATGCGACTGGTCTTCCCGATCGTGATCGTCGCGATCAGCGCTCAGATCGGCCCGATCGATGCCGTCCAGGTCGCCCTGGACGAGCCGGACCGATACGAGCAGCTGGTCACCGACGCTCACCCGTCCATCGCGGCGTTCGGCGGGATGTTCCTGCTCATGATCTTCCTCGACTTCATCTTCGAGGAGCGGGAGATCAAGTGGCTCGGGTGGCTGGAGCGCCCGCTGTCCAAGCTGGGCAAGGTGGACATGCTGTCCGTCTGCATCGCTCTGATCATCCTGGCAGTCACCGCGACGACTCTCGCCACCAGCGCGCACCAGCATGGCGGGGAGCATGCCGACAAGGCGTCCACCGTGCTGCTCTCCGGCATCCTCGGACTGATCACGTATCTCCTGGTCGCCGGGCTCTCGGGTCACTTCGAGGGGAAACTGGAAGAAGAAGAGGAGCGCGAACACGAGGCGGAGGAGGCGGCCAAGCGCGCCGGCAAGGACCCCAGCCTGGTCGGGGTCGCGGGCAAGGCCGCGTTCTTCCTCTTCCTCTACCTCGAAGTGCTCGACGCCTCCTTCTCGTTCGACGGGGTCATCGGTGCCTTCGCCATCACCAACCACATCTTCTGGATGGCGCTCGGCCTCGGCATCGGCGCGATGTACGTCCGTTCACTCACCGTCTACCTGGTCCGCCAGGGCACCCTGGACGACTACGTCTATCTGGAGCACGGCGCGCACTACGCCATCGGCGCGCTCGCCGCGATCCTGCTGATCACCATCAAGTACGAGATCCACGAAGTCATCACCGGAATGATCGGCATCGCCCTGATCGGCGCCTCGTTCTGGTCCTCGGTCCGGCGCAACCGCCTGATGGAGGCGGAGGGCGGCGACGACGGCGGTGGCGAGTCCACGGCTAAATCGGAGGTCTCCTCCGGAGTGTGAGGCACCGCTGACCAAGGAACGCCGGGGGCACGGGAGCGATCCCGTGCCCCCGAGGGGTGTCATCACGGTCCGATTGCGGAACGCTCTCAGCGGGGGCGGTGGCGAGCCCGGCTCGCCACCGCCCCGTGGCTGTCGGACTGACCAGGGTGCGGTGGGGGTGGGGATGGTCTCCCTTTGGGAGAACTGGCGGCAGGGCATGGGCAAATGGCCGAAGTTCGACACGGCCGGCGGACCGTCGACCTATGCGGTCGAACTGAGCCGGCGCCACCCGGTGGTGTCGCTGACCAAGCAGGGCGCGGACACCGGAGGCCTTCAGGTCAACCTCTCCTGGCGGTCGAGAAGCGCCGACTTCTCCAGCCGCCCTCCTCTTGGCGCGTCGCTGCGGCATCCGCTCCAGGCATTCAAGCCGCAGGTGGTGCAGGCGCACACCCGCGGCGTGGTGAACTTCGACCTCGACCTCGCCTGTATGTACGAACTGGTGGACGGCAGCAAGGGCGTGGTCCAGCCGCTCGGCAAACTGCTGGGGGATTTCAACGCCCCGCCCTTCGTGAAGCTCAGCGGTGACGACCGGTTCGGCTCCCCGTCCGGCGAGACGATGCATGTGAATCTCGACCACAAGGAGCAGATCAAGCGTCTGCTCGTCTTCGTCTACATCTACGACAACACCCCGGCGTTCGACCGCGCGCACGCGCTGGTCACGCTGATACCCAGCAACGGTGCGCGGATCGAGGTACCGGTCGACGAGCGGGCACCGCAGGCTCGCTCGTGCGCGGTGCTGATGCTGGAGCACGACAAGGACGACTTCGTCGTACGCCGCGAGGTGCGTTATGTCTACGGTTTCCAGTCGGAACTGGACCGGTTGTACGGCTGGGGGCTGCAGTGGGGGCGCGGCTACAAGACCGGGACTTCCTGACCCGCTCCCGGGAGCCGGGTCACTGGTTGAGGAACTGAGGCCCCTGCGGCGGCAGCTCCCCCGTGCTCGCGCTGCCCGGCGCCCTCGCCGCGGCCGGCGGCTGCTGCGGCTGCTGCGGCGGGTATCCGTACACGGGCTGCGGATAGCCGTACGCGGGCGGGACGGACGGCGGGTGCTGAGGCGGCTGCGGGAAGCCGTAGGCAGCCTGGGTCGCCTGGTCGTCGGGCACCGAGAAGACGGAGGCAGAGGCCCCGGCGGGCTGCGGATGGGGCTCGGGAGCGGGCGGCTCCGGAGCCGGGCCGGGGCCAGGGCCAGGAGCGGGGCCGGGCCCGGGGACCGGGTCCGGTACAGGCCGAGGACCGGGGCCTGGCGGTTCCGGCACGGGCTCCGGTGCGGGTTCCGGCTCGGGCCGAGGACCGGGTCGAGGCTCCGGCCGGGGCTCGGGCACCGGAGAAGGCTCCGGGAAGTCCGGCTCCGCCGGCGGCTCCGGCACCCTTCCGCCGGGCTGCGCCGTCCGTGCCGTCCGCCCTGCCGGTTCGCCGTCCTCGCTGTCCCCGCCGTCCCCGCCGGTCTCGTCCACGGAGATGCCGAACTCGGTCGCCAGTCCGATCAGTCCGGTGTCGTAGCCCTGCCCGAGTGCGCGGAACTTCCAGCCGTCGCCCCGCCGGTACAGCTCCCCGCAGATGAGTGCCGTTTCCGCGCCCGTCTCGGGGGCTATCGCGAACGACGCCAGCACCTCGCCCCGCCCGTCACCGCCGTCCGCACCCGCCCCGCCGGCCGGGCCCGGCGCCGCGTCGTGCAGGGTCAGCCGCAGGTCGCGTACGTCGGCGAAGGTGCCGCCGTCCGCCGAGGCGGAGAGCATCACGCAGCTGACCGAGCTCTCCAGTGCCGCCAGATCGGCCTCGACGGTGTCGGTCAGGCCGTCCGCCTCGCGGGCCTTCGGCAGGTGGCGTACGAGGCCCGAGGGATGGCGCGGCTGGTTGTAGAAGATGAAGTCGTCGTCCGAGCGGACCCGCCCCTCCTCGCCCAGAACGAGGGCGGAGGCGTCGACATCCGGTACGCCGCCCGGCCCGGGAGTCCAGCGCAGCACGGCGCGCACCGCCGTCGTGCTGAGCTGAATGTTCGAGCCCTTCATCATCTCGTGGGTCATACCCTCAATCCTGCCCTCCGGACGCCACAGCGGACAACGCGGGGCGACCGCTTGTACTTGTCGGTAATGCGCTCTTCATCTCCATGGGGAACACTTGACCCCCACTCGAACGTACGATGAGTGGCCGGATCTCGCCCTTCGGGGCTGCGGAACGTGAGCGGGACCTGCCAGGAACGGGCCCGTGAGCGGCCGGGCGGGGGGTCGGAGGCACCGGAGACAGGACCGGGGACAGGGCCGGGACAGGTCATGGACGACATGCAGAGACGGGAATCCCATGCGGCATTTCAGGCACCTACCGCCTGAGGTCCGGCACACCCTCTTCCACCAGGAACCGGCTGAGTTCGGCCCGGAATCCCCGGTCCGTACGCTCGCCGCCGCGCTGGGCGCCACGCTCTACAGCCCCGCCACCCGCGACTCGCTCGCCGAGGACGTGCTCAAACAGGCCGGGCGCGGAGTGGTCTCCATGGTGCTCTGCCTGGAGGACTCCATCGACGACAGCGAGGTGCCCGGGGCCGAGGAGAATCTGGTGCGCCAGTTCACCGACCTCGCCTCCGACTCCTACGCCGACGGCGGGCTGCCCCTGCTGTTCATCCGCGTCCGCACCCCGAAGCAGATACCGGACCTGGTCCAGCGGCTCGGCCCGGCCGTACGCCTGCTGTCCGGCTTCGTCGTGCCGAAGTTCACCGCCGAGACCGGTCTGCCGTTCCTGGAGGCCCTGGCCGACGCGGAGGCGTCCAGCGGCCAACGGCTCTTCGCCATGCCCGTACTGGAGTCGCCCGAGCTGATGCATCTGGAGACCCGCGCGGCCACCCTGGCGGGCATCGGCCGAGCGGTGGAGAAGCACCGCGAGCGGGTGCTCGCGCTGCGGCTCGGTGTGACGGACTTCTGCGCGGCCTACGGGCTGCGCCGTACGCCCGAGATGACGGCGTACGACGTGCAGCTCGTCGCGTCCGTGATCGGGGACGTTGTCAATGTGCTGGGCCGGGCGGACGGCACCGGGTTCACCGTGACCGGCCCGGTGTGGGAGTACTTCCGGCTGCAGGAACGAATGTTCAAGCCTCAGCTGCGCCAGAGCCCCTTCCTCAGCGGGCGCGCGCAGGAACTGCGGACGGCCCTGATCGAGCATGACATCGACGGTCTGCTGCGCGAGATCGAGATGGACCGTGCGAACGGACTGCTGGGCAAGACCTGCATCCACCCCTCGCACGTCGCGCCCGTGCACGCGTTGTCGGTCGTCTCGCACGAGGAGTACAGCGATGCGACCGACGTGCTGCGGCCGGAGCGCGGCGGTGGCGGAGTACTGCGCTCCGCCTACACGAACAAGATGAACGAGGTGAAGCCCCACCGCGCCTGGGCCGAACGCACCCTGCTGCGCGGCGAGGTCTTCGGTGTGGCACGGGAGGGCGTGGGCTTCGTGGATCTGCTGGCGGCGGGGATCAAATGAACGACGGAGAGCGGGAGCGAGTGCGGGAATCGGTACGGCCGGACGGAGCGGCGGCGCCCGCCGACGAAGCGGTGTGGCCCGGTGAGTGGGTCGCCGAGCGGCTCGGCGCCGAAGTCACCGGTGAGGTGAAGCGCCTGGTCGGCCTGGCCCTGCGGCAGAACCCGAAGCGCGCACACCTGCTGGTCTCCCAGGTGCTCGGCAAGCATGTGCCGCAGCGTCCGATGCTCGTACTGGGCGCCGGTGCCCGACTCGGGCGCCGGGTGCGCGAACTGCTGGGCGAATCCGCGAGCCGCTCGGTCGTGCTCGGATACGCCGAGACGGCCACCGGCCTCGGTCACAGCGTCGCGGACGGCATGGCAGCCGCCATGGGCGACGGCCCGGTCACCTCCGTCACCTGCCTGCACTCCACCCGGCGGCCGGTGCGCGGCATGACGGCGGTGGGCGGCTTCGAGGAGGAGCACTCGCACGCCTCCTCCCACCTGCTGCTCCCGGAGAACCGGGAACTGCTCGCGGGGGACGGCCCGCTGGTGCTGGTCGACGACGAGTTCTCCACTGGGCGCACCGTACGGAACACGATCGCCGCGGTGCACCGCAGCCATCCCAGGACGCGCTACGTGGTGGTCGCCCTCGTCGACATGCGTTCGGCGCAGGACACCGCCGCGCTGGAGAAGTTCGGCGCCGAACTGGGCGCCCGGGTGGACGTGGTGGCGCTGGCCTCGGGCCGGATACAGCTGCCCGCGGACGTACTCGAACGCGGCCGGGAACTCGTCGCCCGCCACGCCGCGGCGGCCGAGGAGGCGCAGCCGGAGCCCGCCGCCTCGTACCCGGACGCCCTGCGAGTCGATCTCGGCTGGCCCTCCGGCCTCCCCGACGGCGGGCGGCACGGCTTCACCTTCGCCCACCGGGAGCGGCTGGACGGTGCGCTGCCGGGCATGGCCGCACGGCTTGCCGATGCCCTCACCGGCGCGGGCGCCCTGCCCGCCGCACCCGCCGCACCCGGCGATCCTGCGCCCGCCGCCGCCGCCGTACCCGTGCCCCGGGTGCTGGTGCTCGGCTGCGAGGAGCTGATGTATGCGCCGCTGCGCCTCGCCTTCGCGCTCGAACAGCGCCTGGGCGAAACCGCCGAGGTCCGCTTCTCCACCACCACCCGCTCGCCCGTCCTCGCCGTCGACGACCCGGCCTACGCGATCCGCACCCGGCTCGCCTTCCCCGCCCACGACGACCCCGCCGACGGCCCCGGCGAGCGCTACGCCTACAACGTCGCCCCGGGCAGCGACCCCGCCCGCCGGTTCGACGCGGTGGTCGCGGTTGTCGACTCCACCGCCGACACGCCCGCCCTGCACGCCCCCGGCGGTCTGCTGGCACGGCTCGCCCCGCACACCGGCACCGTGCTGCTCGGCGTCGTGCCCAGCTACGTACCCCTGCCCCAGCCGCTGCGCGGCCCGCACTTCTCCTCCTACGAGCCCGAGGACGTCGGCTGGCTCCTCCAGGACGTCTCGGAGGCGGAGCTGGAGGCCCCGACCGAGGAACGCGAGGAGGCGATCCAGAGCGGCGGCGCGCACTACGCCGAGTCGCTGCCCGTCGAGTACCAGCCCAGTGAGGACTACCAGCGCCTCTTCCACAGTGCGCTGGACGTCTCCGCCGCCCGCATCGCCCGTGCCGTCGGCGCGGTCACCGAGACCGTCCTCGCCGAGCGCGGCCCGCACCCCGTACTGGTCTCGCTCGCCCGCGCCGGGACACCGGTCGGCGTCCTGATGCGCCGCTGGGCGCGGCACGTGCACGGCGTCGAACTGCCGCACTACGCCGTGTCGATCGTGCGCGGACGCGGTATCGACACCACCGCCCTCCGCTATCTCGCCGCGCATCACGACCCCGCCGACGTCGTCTTCGTCGACGGCTGGACGGGCAAGGGCGCCATCACCCGCGAGCTGGCCGACGCCGTCGCCTCCTTCGGCGGCTTCAACCCGGAGATCGCGGTGCTCGCCGACCCGGGCGGCTGCGTCCGTACGTACGGCACCCGGGAGGACTTCCTCATCCCCTCCGCCTGCCTCAACTCCACCGTCTCCGGACTCATCTCGCGCACCGTCCTGCGCGACGACATGGTGGGCCCGGACGACTTCCACGGCGGGAAGTTCTACCGCGAGCTGGCCGGAGCGGATGTCTCACGCCTCTTCCTGGAGGCGGTCGAGGCCCGCTTCGACGAGGTGCGCGACGAGGTGGCCGCAGACGTGCGCGAGCTGCTCGCCGCCGACCGCACGCCGACCTGGGAGGGCTGGCGGGCGGTGGAGCGGATCAGCGAGGAGTACGGAATCGGTGACGTCAACCTGGTCAAGCCCGGAGTGGGCGAGACGACCCGGGTGCTGCTGCGCCGGGTGCCCTGGCGGGTGCTCGCCCGGCGCGGCGCGGGCCGAGACCTGGACCACGTACGACTGCTGGCCGGGCAGCGCGGCGTCCCCGTCGAGGAGGTCGACGAGCTGCCCTACAGCTGCGTCGGCCTGATCCACCCCAGATACACGAGGGGCGCCACCGGCGCCGACGGGAAGGCCGTCCAGTGAGCACCCCCACCACGCTGATAGCCAGCGATCTCGACCGCACCCTCATCTACTCCGCCGGTGCGCTGGCGCTGACCATGCCGGACGGGGAGGCTCCCCGGCTGCTGTGCGTGGAGGTGTACGAGCGGCGGCCGCTCTCCTACCTGACCGAGACCGCGGCGGGGCTGCTCACGAAGCTGTCCGGCGGCGACGGCTCCGGCGGCACGGGCTCCGGCGGCACAGACTCCCGGCGCACCCTTTTCGTGCCCGCCACCACCCGCACCCGCGAGCAGTACGCCCGCATCAGGCTGCCAGGCCCGCCCGCCCCGTACGCCGTCTGCGCCAACGGCGGCCACCTCCTCATCGACGGCGAACCCGACACCGGCTGGCAGGCGCAGGTGCGCCGGAACCTGACCGACTGCGCTCCGCTCGCCGAGGTGCGCGCCCATCTGCTGGCCACGGCCGATCCCGCCTGGCTGCTCAAGGAGCGGACCGCCGAAGACCTGTTCGCCTACCTCGTCGTCGACCGGGACCGGCTGCCCGACGCGTACACGAAGGAGCTGGCCGACTGGGCCGAGCCGCGCGGCTGGACCGTCTCCCTCCAGGGCCGCAAGATCTACGCCGTGCCGCGTCCGCTCACCAAGAGCGCCGCCGTCGCCGAGGTCGCCCGCCGCGTCGAAGCCACCCGCACGTACGCCGCCGGGGACTCCCACCTCGACGCCGACCTGCTGCTCGCCGCAGACGCGGGCTGGCGCCCCGGCCACGGCGAACTCGCCGACAGCGGCTGGTCCGCCCCGCACATCACCGCGCTCGCCGAGCGCGGGGTGGCGGCGGGAGAGCGGATCCTGCGGGAGGCGCTCCGGCTCACGCGGTAGCCGCGCCGTCGCCGCGCGCCGGCCGGTCCGCCGGGCTACCTGCGTCCCGCGTGCTCATGGCTCGGGCGCCGGACGTCATCACCGCGGGCACTGCGCTCCAGCTCCGCGCGCCGCCGGGCACGCTCCCGGAACAGCTCACGGCCGCGCTCCTCGAACTGTGCCTGATCGGGATGGCGGGCACGCCAGTACGGATTGTCGTGCGGCAGAGCGCCACTCACCCGTCCGTACATGCCGAAGACGAGCAGCAGCAGTCCGACCGCGAAGCTGAAGATCACGTTCTCCATGTCGAACGCGAGGGGATTGAACTTCCGTTCCAGCAATGCGAGATTCACGAAGCCGCTGAGCAGGAAGCAGACCCCGAGCACGCTGTTGAGCGTCGAGGCGAGGTTGCCCCCTCGCACCATGCCGAAGAAGAGCAGCAGCCCGACGACGATGGACAGGACGCTCAGCGCGCCGTTGGTGTTCAGCCCCGCGACGGTGTCGCCGCCCCGGTCGAAGAAGCCGATCCTGTCGATCAGCCCCAGGACGCCGAATACCAGCAGAAACAGACCCATGAGCCCGGCACCGATGCGGTAGACCTGGCTCAGCTTGTGGTCGACGGGCAGATGCTCATCAAGCGCCGTGTGGCGCCATGAGCGGATGGCAGCCATGAGCGGCCCTCCTCACCGGACGGTAATCCCTCCAGCATCCGCCCTCGCCCGGCCGATCTCAACCGCAGCAGCCGCCCCCGCAGCATCCGCCGCCGCTCGCCTCGCCGCCACTCGGTGCCGCACCGCTCGCCGCGGCACCGCCCACGGAGACGGTCGAGAGCAGCTTGACGGTGTCCCCGTGACCCTCCGGGCAGCTGGCGGGGTCACCCGAGCTGGCCATCGGACGGCGGAGCTCGAAATCTGTGCCGCACTGGCGGCAGCGGTACTCGTATCGCGGCATGCCCGAAGCATAGCCGCGACGCCCCGGGACCGGGCAGAGCCCCGGGGGGCCGGGCCGGGACGGCCCTGGCTCTGTCCCAGCGGTCTTCTCGGGTCTGCGACGCCCGGCACCCGTCCCCTCGGCCCTGAGGAGGTCCCATCCTCGCTGCGTTGTCGGACTCGCCCGAGTACGCCCCGTACGAAGGCGATCCTCCGCCTTGTGATCCGTCCCCTGCCTGCGGCGGGGAGACCCCGGCACCGGACGCCGCAGAACTGATCCTCAAAGACCGCCCGAACAGAGCCTAGTGGGCGCCTGCCCCGCGCTCCTGCCGGATCTGCTCCACCACTCCCTGCACCGTCTCCTTCACCGAATCCAGCTCGGTGAGGAAGTGCCAGTAATCCGGATGCCGCCCGGTCAGCCCCGCCACCGCGCGGTCCACCCGCTCCACCGACTGGTCCAGCGGGCGCGCGTGGCGCGGATCGGGCGTACTGCGGCCAGCCATCGCCAGCCGCTGGGCGTCACGGATCGCGAACCGCACCCGCTCCACCTCCGAGGTGTGGTCGAAGCTCACCTCGTTGAGCCGCTGGAGCCGGTCTCCCGCCGCCTTCACCGCCTCGTCGGTGGTGTTCAGCAGGGCCCGGACCGTCGACAGCTGGGCGGTGGCGTCCGGCCAGCGCTGCTCGTCGCGCGCCTTCTGGGCCTCCCGCAGCTTCTCCTCGGCCTGCCGTACCGTACGCACCGCCTCGTCCGGGACCTGCTGGAGGTCCTGCCAGCAGGCCGCGCTGTAGCGTCTGCGCAGCTCACTGAGGACCGGCTCGACCTTGCCCGCGCGGGTGTGCAGCGCCTGCGCACGAGTGCGGAGGGAACTGAGCCGCTTGTCCGTCTCCGCCGCCGTCTGCGGCAGCCGCTCGGCCTCCCCCCGGATCGCCTCGGCCTCCCGCGCGACCCGTTCGGCACGGTGCAGCGTCTCCGCCACGCCGTGCTGGGCCGCGCCCTGGTTGAGTTTGGTCAGCTCGGGCGAGAGCGCGGCCAGGCGGGCCGCGAGATCATCGGCCGCAAGGCCCGAAGCGCGTACGGCATCCAGCGCGTTGGACGCCGCCAGCAGCCCCTGCCGCCCCCGCTCGACGGCCGGGGCGAGCCGGGCCAGCTGCGTCTCCGCCTTGTCCAGCAGCCTGCCGAGACCGCGCTCGAAGCGGTCCAGATCGCCCTTGACCCGCTTCAGATCCTCCGTCGTCTTGTTCAGCTCGGCGCGCGCCCGCGCCGCGGTGCCCGAATCGAGGTCGTCGCGGTCCAGATCGTGGGCGTCGACCGCGGTGATGTACTCGTGACTCACCTGATCGATACGGGTGCCGAGCACGGCGAAATCCTGAACCGCCTTGCGGCCTGCGGGCGAATCCTCGACAGCGGTGATCGTCTCGATGGAGATCCGCAAGTCCCGCTGCGCGGTGTCCAGCTCATAGAAGGCCGCCGCCGCAGCGTCCTTGGCGGCCTGCGCATCGGCCCGCAGGCTGTCGGCACGGCCGCTGCCCCAGCCCCATCGGCGGGTGCCGCCGCCGTTCATCGCCACGAAATCCTCTCCCCGTGTGCCGCAGCCGGTGGATCAGTGCTCATTCTCCCACCCTGGGACAACGAACACACGGGTCATTCCGTTCACGATCTACCCCCGGTGATGGCCGGTAGCCGCCAGTTTGCGTCCAGGCCGTGCGGACAAGGTATCCTGTGGGCTCATCCGCACCCAGGGCGCATAGCTCAGCGGTAGAGCGCTGCCCTTACAAGGCAGATGTCGCAGGTTCGATCCCTGCTGCGCCCACTGGTTTGACTAAATGACCTGCACGTTCTTCCGAGCGTCAGGCACGTTGGGGAACGTCCGAGCACATTCGGGAACCAAGATCGTCTCCCGAATCTCTCCCACGCGGACCCCGCGTCACCACAGGTGTGAGCGTCCACAGCGATGTGGACGCTCCCCGTAGCGAGCGCGACGTCCGACGCACGTCAACGCCCCTGCTGCCCGGCGCCTTTGCCCGGCTTGTCTGCCGTGCCGAGCCCGGGAGGGCCGATCCGCCCTCCGAGAGAGTGCTCCGCGCCCGCCGTCAGATCGGCCGCAATGTCGCAGAGGCGCGGGTGCGGGCCAACCGCAGCCAGGAGCGGTTGGCCGAGAACGCCAGCCTCTCCGGCACATGGTCTATCGCACCGAACTGGGCGTCATCTCCGCACGGATCGACTGGCCCATCTCCATCGCGGACTCCCTTGACACGGATCTGGCCGACCTCGTAGGCCAGCCGTGAACGAACTGTCAGCGGACGGCGGCGGTGTACGCCAGCAGCGCCACCCCCAGCCGCCACGATGAGGGCGGTGGCCGGGGGCTCGGTCGGGAGTCAGGCCGGGACGATGAATCCGCGGACTGCACGGCCGCCGACAGGTAGCGTGGCCGCGCCCTCTTGCTCGCCGCCCAGAGCGTCGAGTACCTCGGCTGTGATGTCCCGGCGCAGGTCCGGTTCGGGCCGGTCGTAGATCCGCCAGTCCCCGTCCGCCTGAAGCGGGTCGGATGGGGCGGCGACGCCGGGCCGCTCCATGCGGTGGAGCATCCGCTCCACCCTGCGGGCCTCGGATTCGGTCACGGGATCGTCCCTTCTCGTGCTGGTGCGGCCGAGCCTACGCGTCCACGCTCGGCGCGACAGGAGGCTGCGGGGTCGGCGTCCACAAGCCGGTGTCGACCTCGTACCCGGCCCGGACGATCGCGTCTCGGGTGCGGTCCAGGATCGCCGGGTCGTAGTGGGTGGGGTCGTAGCCGGGGTGGTGGTCCACGAACCGGCCGTGCCGCTGGCACAGGTCGCGGTACAGGGCGGTGTGCAGGATCAGGGCATGCCAGCCCTCATCCACCACTCGGGACGGCGCCATGGGGGTGTCGAACTGGGCGCCAGCCGCGACGAACTTCGCTGCTTCGCCGATGATGCGGCGGGCGACTGGCTCGGTCATGCCGGGGTTGTTGTCCCGGATGGTCACGAGCACGCGGCTCATCTGGTCCGGGGAGAGTAATTCGGTCATGTCTGTTCCTCTCTCGGGTGGATCTCTTGTGGTGGTTCCGGCCGTCCGCTACGGGGGAGCAGACGGCCGGAACCGGTCTCAGGTGGGGAAGGGCGCGTACGGGCGGCGGGCGTGCAGCTCGGCCCTCACCGCAAGGCGGTACGGCTTTCCGTCGTCGAAGAGGAGGACCTTGTGACCTCCGGCGATCGAGCGCATGTTCCGCACGGGGCGCTCGGCGCCGTGTACGTGGACCAGGTCGCCGAGGCGGACGGAGTCGGCAGTGACGGTGAGCGTCTCGTAGACGATCTCGTGGCCGCTCACCGCTTGCGCTCCCTGTCGATGGCGGCAAGGTCCTGGGCCAGCCAGGGGTGGCCGGTGCCCCACCGCAGGAGTGACCGGGCGCACGGGAGGCAGCCGAGCACCTCACCTGCGGGGCCGGAGGCGCGTTCGACGTAGTCGACGGCTATGCGCTCTTCCGCGTGCTGCTTGCAGTGGCAGCAGGGTCCGGCGGGCTTGAGGAGGTCCGCCGCGCGGGCGCGGGTCACCACTCTTCCCCTGCCAGCTGGTTGAGGAGGACGCGGCAGTCGGCGGTGAGGTGGAAGAGGTGGGCGTGTGCGGCCAGCGGGTCGGTGGGGGGTGGCTGGGCCAGTGTGCGGTGGACGATGTCCAGGCGTGAGCGGCGCTGCCACCATTTCAGGCTGCCGCGCCACAGCTTGGCGGTCCCCGCCTCGGCCACGGGCAGCAGTGCTTCGGCGTAGCCGCGCAACTCCGCTTCGATCGGGGCAAGGTCGGGGCGGCCGGGGAGCGCCAGGATCTCCTGGGCGCGCTCGATCGCGGCCCGCACCGCAGCGGTGTCGACCGGGGCGGTGGTGTTCGGTACGGCGTTCACCGTGCGGCCCCCTGGCGGGAGTCGGACGCCGTACGGCGGGCGTGATCCTGCGGACTGCTGCCGTGGATGGCTGACACGGTGACCCTCCCGGTTCGGTGATCAGGTGGTCACCGAAGGTACGGACACCGAATGCCGGGGAGGGGCAGGCATCCTGCCCCTCCCTTTTCCCTGGCTCACGCGGCGAGTACGCCCACCTTCACGGCGAGGTCCGCTGCGCGCTGCCGACGCCCCGGCGCCTTCGCTTCCGTCTCCTCCAGGATGATCCGGCGGGCATAGCCGTTGTACTGCACCGTCTCCGGCGCATTCGTGTGCGCCTTGTCCAGAGTCTCCAGCGCTGTCTCCGGCTTCCCGTCCAGCTGGTACGCCCGCGCCTCTTCGATGCGGTGGCGAGCACGACGCGGCCGGGACGGAATGCACTTCGCGTCCGCCCGTGTCGCCTGCCGTACGGACTCACCACCCGCATGCAGCTCTACGGCGAGCGTGACCGCGTGAGCGCCCATGATGGCTCGGGAGAAGGACGTGACCGGGTGGTAGTAGCCCTCGGGCAGAGCCTTCGACGCCTTGTCGGCTTTATCCCACCAGCCCCACGCCGTCCCAGTGTCCCCACGACGGGCTGCTGTATACCCGGCTGCGACCTGGAGTGCACCAGCGATCGCGAGCACTTGGTCGCTGCCGTCGGCGAGTTGGGGCTGGAGGTGGTGCAAGCATCGCTGCACCACCGCGTCGGCGCCGTCGTAGTGGGCGGCGTCGCGGTGTGCTTCGGCTGCCAGCCAGGCGGCCATGCCGAGAGCGTGCGGGTCCTCGCTCTCCTGGGCGGCTACCATGCCTCGCTCGGCGACGCGCCACAGAAGCGCGGAGTCGGGCTGGTACGCAAGGAAGAACTGGCTGAGGCTGTAGACCTCGGCGAGTAGGGACTGTGCCGCTCGGCGATCGGCGGCGGTGTCTGCCTGACGCACCGCGAGTTGCCCGTCCAGGATCAGATTCGGCAGCAGTCGGCCAATGACGTCCCTGTGGTTGGGTGCGGAGTGGCGGGCCGTCCACGCGTGCGCGAGGCGCGCGCGCAGATGCGCAGCGTCCGGTGCGGGCCGGTCATCGGCCAGAGGGAACGCGTCAACGGCCGCGCGGACTGCGGGTAGGAGGGGGTGGCCGGGGCCAATGAACAGCTCCATGGGCATGGACTGGTCTCCCGTGAGATCGCTGAGGTTGCGCACCCGCAGCACCTCGGCGATCCGCAGGATCATCGGCAGCGGCGGCACGTGGATGACGCCCCGCTCCACCTGCTTCACCCAGCTCGGCGACTTCCCGAGCAGCCCGCCCAGGACTGGGCGGGTCATGCCTCGGCGAGTGCGCAGGATTTGCACGCGCTGGCCGAATGCGAGCGCGCTCACCTCGGTGTCGTCAGGCATACTGGTGCTCCTCGTTCTCGTGTCGAGCAGACACTCAGAACGGTACGCCCGTGACATTGCGGCGGGTAGCGATTGGCCTCCACCAGGTATGGGTGGGGGCCATCGCCATGACCAGAGCCCGGCCCGCCCAGCGTGCGCGCGGTACGGTCCGGCCGCACTCTGGCCTCATGGCCCACGCTGCCCGGATCGTCGTATACCCGCCCAGCCCCACCGGCGGCAGGCGAGTGCGGGCAGATGGGGAGGCCATCGGCATCGCCCACTCGGCGGCCGATCTGCTGGAGTTCCTCCGCCGCGTCGGCCTCGACCCAGAGGCCGTGCGGCTGGACGATCCTCACCTGATCGAGTGGCGGGGCGGCGGACCAACCGTGTGGCTATGACTCCAAGGACAGCACGAACGTCGGTGATCGCCCGCGTAACGCTGCTGGGCAGCCATGGCACCCTGGGTGCATGGTCCGTGTCGACTACTTCAATGATCCGCAGGCACCGAAGGCGAACAGCATCGGTCCGTCCGTGACCACTGTCGCGCTCAACGAGGGTGGAGAGCTCTTGCTCATCCACAAGACCGACAACGATCTCTGTGCACTTCCCGGCGGCGGGTCCGGCACTGCTGTCGACGCCTCGCGGGCACGCTCCGCAACCGCCTGCGTGTGCAGCCAACGGTTCCCGAGCCGCGGCAACAGCGATCCGGCTAGCTCGGCAGCTCCTTGAGGGGTGTCCAGCGATGAGGGCATACAGCCACGGCAGCCGAGCAGAGCACCTGCGATCAGCCCCACGTGAGCCACTGCGCGGTCAGAGTTTCCCTACGTCATCAAGGGCTCGCTCCGCTCGCCGCGCGGCCCGGCTTGCCGCCGGGCCGACGTTCCTGTCTCCGCCCCACTCCGGCCCGACCGCCGGTCCGCGCGCGGCAGCGAGCCCAGAGAATGGGCGCCATCGTTGCTGGGACGGTCGGCTCCACGGCTTTAGCCTCGCGCTTTCATGAAGGGTGCTATTCGTGGCGTGGGCATGAGAGGTAGAGGTAGGGCTGACCTGCAACGACAGGATCTCTGAAGACGCTACGACCGCAGAGTCGAAGAGCACTTCTCAGGTGAATCGCTGCGTCGGATCGCACATGCATGTCCGCGTAAAGCAACGGTTGTGGAGTGACTACCCAGACCGGGCTGAACGTTGGTGGCGGCGGGCAGTCGCCAGACAGCATCGGGGTACCCGCAACCCATGCGACACCCTCGTGGCCGCCCTTGCCTTCGTGGTCCCGCTACACCGGAACTGCTGAAACGACATCAGCCTGCCCGTGGGGCATGGTGACCGTGACGGGTGGCCGTGGGATCCCGCCGACAGCCTTCCGATTGATCGAGGAAGATCGTCTCAGGTGGGGTCGGCCGTGGTCGTCCGGCGCCCACCCGCAGCCATAGGTGGAGGAACTCCCCACCGAGTCGAGGTCAGCCGGAGAACCACACAGTTCTGGCGATCCAGGCTATGGCCAACAAGCACGCCATGCCCGCCGCCAGAAGCACCGGGACCGCCACCGTCATATAGATGGCGTTGGGAATGAGTGCGCGAACCGGCCAGACCCCCGCTACCTTCGGGTTTTGCGGCAGGTAGACGACCTCTACCTCGCTGCCTTTTTCCGGCAAAACACCCTCCCACGCACTGGCTACCATTTGATTCGTCATGCCAGAGAAGTTCGCAAACGTAACAATGACACCATTGCCATATCGGCCGCTCGTATATCCGACACACGTCCCTCGGGCACGCACGCCCCGTGTACCGAGTCGTACCTTTTCGACGAAAATACCCAACAGTGCCCGGAGGGCTACGTACACGAAGAAGGAAAGCCCAAAGAGTGCCACGATGGCCCCAAGTGCTAGAGCGTGCACCATGTCGAAGTCTCCCGAGGTGTGGGTGGCCGCTCGCAGTGGGCGGGAAATACTCCTGGCCCGCACCGGTAGAGCATGTTGAGAGCCTTGTTGGCACGATGAAGGAAGCACTCTTCCAGTGAAGAAGCGTATCGGGCCCTATCCCCGCGTCCGAGTCCAGGGCGACGGCCGACAGGTCGTCTCCCAAGCCGGGGCGGTCCTGCTCGTCGAAACGGTCCGCAAGACCGGCCTTGACCAGGCCATATCCCAGGCTCTCGCTCCGTGGCGCAAACCGCCATATCCCAGGCTCTCGCTCCGTGGCGCAAACCGCGGGCCGTCCACGATCCCGGCAAGGCCCTCCTGGACGTGGCCCTGGCAGTCGCACTGGGCGGGGACTGTCTTGCGGACGTCGCGATGCTGCGGTGCGAGCCGGCCATGTTCGGCGCAGTCGCCTCTGACCCGACCGTATCCCGACTGATCAACAGTCTCGCCGCCTCCGGCGAGAAGGCCCTGCAGGCCATCCGGTCCGCACGGTCCGAAGCCCGTTCTCGCACCTGGTGGTTGGCGGACCGGAACGCGCCGGATGCCGATGGGCAGGTCACAGTCGATCTCGACGGCGTCCTGGTGATCGCGCACTCCGACAAGGAGGATGCGGCCGCGACCTGGAAGAAGACCTATGGCCATCACCCCCTGATGGCCTTCGTCGACCACGGATCCGGCGGGACGGGTGAGCCGGTCGCCGCTCTCCTCAGACCGGGGAATGCTGGCTCGAATACGGCCGCCGACCACATCACCACCGCTCAGCTGGCCTTAGCCCAACTGCCGAAGAAGTACCGCCGGGGACGGCAAACGCTGATCCGTACCGACTCCGCGGGCGGCACCCACGACTTCGTGTCCTGGCTCGCCCGGCGAGGACGGTGGCTGTCCTACTCAGTCGGCATGGTGATCACCGAAGTGATCCACCAACACGTCTTGAACGTCCCGGCCACGGCTTGGACCCCGGCCGTCGAGGCGGACGGCGAGATCCGCGACGGTGCCTGGGTCGCCGAACTCACCGGCGACCTCCTGGACGGCTGGCCCAAGGGCATGCGGCTGATCGTCAGGAAGGAACGACCGCACCCCGGGGCCCAGTTGCGGATCACCGACGCGGACGGCATGCGGCTGACGTGCTTCGCCACCAACACCTCGGGCCGGCCGATCGCCGAACTCGAACTTCGTCACCGGCTGCGGGCCCGGGCCGAGGACCGCATCCGAAACGCCCGCGCCACCGGCTTGCGCAACCTTCCCCTGCACCGCACCGACCAGAACCGGATCTGGCTGGAGATCGTGCAGATCGCCCTCGATCTGCTGGCCTGGATGCCGATGCTCGCCCTGACCGGCAAGGCCCGCCTCTGGGAACCCCGCCGCCTGCGGCTCCGTCTGTTCACCGCGGCCGGACAACTCGTCACTACCGGCCGCCGCCGGATTCTCCGCCTGACCCGGCACTGGCCCTGGACCGGCCACATCACCGCCGCACTCGACCAGCTCGCACTCCTGCCAAACCCCGGCTGACCAGCAACTTTCCCGTCCCCACGACAGCAGCCCGACACCGGAGCAGTGGAACCCGGCGCCTCCCCGAGGCGACACGCGGGCCCTCGACCTGCCCACTCTCAGCCCACGGCACGAAAACGGTCCACCGACTCCGTCGGCGGACCGTCATGAAACTTCGAGGTTAGGCAGCCACCTTGGGGCGAGCCTCTAAGATCGGGGCCCACTTCGGGCTATTGCGGGCAGGCTAGGAGCTGCCCGAGTCGCGGCAAGCTTACGGGCCCCGATCTCTCGCCCCAAGCCAGCTCCAGCCCAAAGCCGCTACGCCTTGGTGGCTTACCGTCCCTGACGTGGTGGAGGTTCAGGAATCCGAACGCCTGGAGAACGGGGAGTGTCGAGGGCATCGCGATCAGCAAAGCGGATGAGCAGGTTGAATAGCCATACTAGTCGAAGTGCTCGAAAAATCCCCAACCCCAGAAGGATTTCAAATAGCCAAATCGATAATCCCGCGTGGGCTGAACGGTCCACGATAAGGGCCAGCAGGCATCCGCCAGAAACTGCCAGCATGCTGGTCAATATGCTTGACCAATTTCTTCGCAACTTGTCGCCGAACCAGCGTCGCAGTTTCAGGATACCTCTGCCGTTGGCACTTGCGTATTGGGCGATTGCAGCAGTTCCGAAGCCTCCGACTAAAGCGGCGACTGAGGCAGTCGTCGTGTAAATATCTTTCCGGCGTTCCGCGCTTAGCTGTGCTAGGCCGAACGTCTCATGGCTGAGTGCCACCTGAGATAGGGCATGGCAGCCGATCAAAACAAGAGCCAACACCCAGTCGGTCCGGGGGTGCTCACTCCAGAAGTCTGACAACCGGCGTAATGCAGCCCTCATGTCCCCTCCTAGCTCCGAGGGGTACTAGCCTAGTCGTCAGCACTGACAGCGGCCTTCAGTGAGTCTTTGTGGAGGCGCGCCGCCTCCATGATCCCGTCGATGGATGCGTGTGGGCTTGGGCGGGAGTCACCGCTGTGCACCTCTACGCGCGTCTTTACTGTCACATGATGCTTAATGAAGTCAAGTGGTTCCTCTACGTACTCGCCATCTGAATTCTCTACCGTTACGATGGCGCGGGCTCGCTCAACTCCTGTCGGTCCTTCCAGGTAACCCAACTCCGCCATAAAGGAGTGGATGTCTTCTTGCATTCTTCGATGCCCTCGAAGTTTGGCCATGGGGCTTAGGCCACCCCTCTTTGGCACCTCAAGTTTCACGGTAATCTTATGGTCAGGGTAGCGCTCATTGGAGATTTTGTTGTAAGTGCTTAGCCCTACCTCTTCTGGTGGGGGAGCGAGAGGGTTGGGGCGGTAGGTGAACTCGAAACTATGTACTGCGCTGGCATTTTCCAACTTTTCCCAGGTGTGGTCGCTGATTACAGGCCATAGGGCAATCTCCTCATCGGCTAATCCGCAGGCATTCATCCAATTTTGGATTGCCGAAGCGCGAGGAGAACCCTGCTTGCTTTGCATGATGCCGATAATGTTGCCGAAGTCAAGGAAGCAAACAGCAGTTGTATCGATTGTTCCTTTGTTTCCTTCCAGTCGCATTTCTTCGATCAGAAGTCGGTCTAGGTCGACGGTTTGTAGCGGTCCCGTGGTGATGCGCCCCACGAGGAGATGCTGTCGATTGCTGAGTTCGACAGTCTGTCCGAGGTAGTTTCCGCTGTCGCTGCTATAGATGCGACTGCGAGGTTCTCGGTGCGCCAGAGCGGATAATGACTGCTGCCAGGGAACTCTCTCCATTCGAGCGTTGTCGGCATCTTTTCCTCGTACGATTTCAAAGAAGGCCACTGTTCGCTCAATGTTGCCCATGCTTTCTCCCTCATGATCGGGAACCACGTTGGTGGGACTCTATCGCTGCTCCATGCAGTCGTATAGGCACTCTTTGTGTTCGGGGCCATCATGGGACGCCTGGGCCGTCTGTGGGCCGTGCGAGGGTGGCCAGCGGTGACAGACGTCGGCAGGGGGTGACCCACGTTGCACCGGCCTGGCCTGGGGGAGCGCGGATGATCTGCGGGACTGGGGGGTTATGCCTGCACCCGGAGTGCTGACATCTCCGTCTGACATCAACGGCACCAGATGAGGGCGTACGTGAGCACCCACGACAGGCCGTCATAGCAACGTGCCGCAGCGGCCATACGTCGGGTGCGAGCGAACTTACAAGGCAGATGTCACAGCTTCGATCCCTGTTGCGCCCACCAGCTCGACCCCAGGTCGACCAGTAACGAAGCCGCAGCCCCACTCGTCCCCAGCTCGCTCGATCGGTCGACGCTTCGACCAGGATTCGTGGCTGGAAGCGGCAATTGCGTCGACCGATGCGGTCAGTCGGAACTTGGGTCAGGGAAGGCGGAGGGTGAACCAGGGCACCGTGTCGCCGGGGAGGAGGTACTTCTTCGTTGCGCTGGGTGCATTCGCGTATCTCATCGAGGGTGGCGTCAGCCGCGTTCAGGGCTCGGGCGCGTGCTCTCAGGTGTGGACGGCGAGTTTGAACTGCGCGTGCACCAGGCGCCGTGCCCGGCTGTCGTTGTGGTGGACGCGGAGAGCGAGCGGCGTGCCGGGGTGGACCATGATCTCGTGGCTCTTGGTGTAGCACTGCATCCCGGGCGAGGGCGGCCGGTGATCGGTCGCGGTGGTGTCCGGGCCGGTCGACAGGTTGAGCGGGTCGCGTATGTACTGGTCCCGCAGTTCGGTGTAACCGCCGTCCTCCCACTGGATCATCGCGGTCAGTCCGCCCCAGCCGTCCACGGAGGGCCAGATCAGCCCGGAGCGGTCCTCGGCGTCCCAGTCGCCGATCCGGTGGCCGTCGGGTTGTTCGATCTGGTGCATGCCGTGCCGGTCCAGCGACTCGGCGCTGCCGAAGGGGAAGCGGACGATGTGGTAGCCGTCGGCGGGGATGGTCTGGGCGGTGTTGCGGATGAGGGAGCAGACGTGCACGGCCATGGTTTTCTCCTGTCGGGTTCGGGTCGAGAGTGCTTCCTTCGCCCGGTGCGTCGCCCGGACGATCTCTCTTCCCTCTGGTATCTCCCCGGTTGAGCATGGCCTTGCACACGCGGCAGCCCTTACGACCTCCCCCGCGGCAGGCGAGGCCGTGAGCGTCAGTTGTTCTCGGCGAAGCGCTCGACGTCGTTTATCTTGCCGAGGATGAGGATGACGTCGGAGTAGGTGAGCACGGTGTCGGGCGTGGCGTACGTGAACCCGGCGTCGCCGGTCCTGACGGAGACGACGGTGAGGCCGTAGCGGCTGCGGATGCGGGTGTCGCGCAGCGGGACGCCGACGAGTTCCCGAGGCGGTTTGATCTTGGCGATCGCGTGGTTCTCGTCGACCTCGACGTAGTCGAGCATGCGTCCCGACACGAGATGTGCCACCCGCTCGCCCATGTCGTTCTCGGGGAAGACGACATGGTGCGCACCGATCCGGTCCAGGATGCGGCCGTGCTGGCGGCTGATCGCCTTGGCCCAGATGTCCTCTATCTCCAGCTCGACGAGGAGTGAGGTCGTCAGGATGCTGGACTCGATGTCCGTGCCGATGCCGACGACCGCCTTGGAGAAGTCCGGGATGCCGAGCTGACGCAGTGCCTCCATGTCGGTGCAGTCGGCCGTCACGGTGTGCGTGAGTTCGCCCGCGAGGCTCTGCACCACCTTGGCCCTGCTGTCGACGGCGAGGACTTCGGTGCCCCGGCTGGCGAGTTCCAGTGCCAGCGCGCTGCCGAAACGCCCCAGCCCGATGACGACGACGGGTTCGTCCTTGTGGTCAGCCAACGATTGTCCTTTCCTCCGGCAGTTCGTAGCGCCGGACGCGGTCTCGCAGCGCCAGAGCCGATGCCACGGTGAGTGGGCCGATGCGGCCGATGAACATGAGCACGATGAGCACCACTTGCCCGCCGGTGGGCAGGTCGTCGGTGATCCCGGTCGACAGGCCGACCGTGGCGAACGCGGAGGTGGCCTCGAACATGACCTGGTCCAGGCTGTATGTGCTCAGGCCGAGAAGGATGAAGGTCGAGACCACGACCGCGGCGATGCCCGTGAGGGCGACCGCGAGAGCCTGCCGCTGGTTGGCACTCGGTACGCGCCGGCGGCCCACCCGCACTCCGGGTTCGCCGCGCATCTCGGCCCAGATCACATAGGCCAGCAGCCCGAAGGTGGTGATCTTGATGCCGCCTGCCGTGCCCGCGCTGCCGCCGCCGATGAACATCAGGATGTCCGTGGCCAGCAGGCTCTCCGGCCCCTGCGCGGAGGTGTCGATGCTGTTGAAACCTGCGGTGCGGGCCATCACGGAGGCGAAGAAACCCGCGAGCCATTTGTTCGAGGTCTCCAGCGGGCCGAGCGTCCTGGGGTTGGTGTACTCGGCGGCGGTGAGGGTGAGCGTGCCCACCGCGAGCAGCACGAGAGTCATGGCGAGGGTGATCCTGGTCAGCACCGACCATCCGCGGGGCCGCCGCCAGGAGCGGCGCAGCTCGAAGATCACGGGGAAACCCAGCCCGCCCAGGATGACCGCACAGGCGATCGGCAGGCACACCCACGGGTCGGAGACATAGCTCATCAGACTGTCGCTGTGGGGGGAGAATCCGGCGTTGTTGAACGCCGAGATCGCGTGGAAGACCCCTTCGTACGCCGCGCTGCCCCACGGCCGGTCGTGCCCGACGAGCAGCACCGCCGTCAGGATCACGGCGATGACCGCCTCGGTACCGAGACTGAACAGGA
This sequence comes from Streptomyces gossypii, assembly GCF_025165795.1. GTDB lineage: Bacteria > Actinomycetota > Actinomycetes > Streptomycetales > Streptomycetaceae > Streptomyces > Streptomyces gossypii. The sequence continues at coordinate 181,723 of NZ_JAJAGO010000004.1, read as the reverse complement.
CGATGTTGCGCACCACCCGGCGTACGTCCCGGAGTGTCAGCGACTTGGTCTCCACCTGCGCCAGCAGCCGTGCGCGCAGACCGAGGCGCCGGGAGACCAGCACCGCGAGCAGCGTGGCCAGCGTCATGATGCCGAGCCCGCCCGCCTGGATCAGCACCAGAATGACGATCTCGCCGAACGTTGACCAGTAGGTGCCGGTGTCCACGGTGATCAGCCCCGTCACACACACCGCGGAGGTGGAGGTGAACAGGGCGTCGATCAGATCGGCGCGCTCACCGGACTCGGTCGCGACGGGCAGCGACAGCAGCGCGCAGCCGATCAGCACAGCGCCCGCGAACCCGGTGCTGATCACCTGGGTGGGGTGGTGAAGCCCGGCCGCGCCGGTCGCTCGCCGGACTGCGCCTCCCCTGCTCTTCACGTCGCTTCAGCTCTCTGTGTGTGTAGAACGCCGGTCGCTGTCACCGGTGGGCGCGGGCACGCCCGGAGGCGGCACAGGGACGGGGGACAAACTACCTGACTCCGTGAGCCGGACCCCGCGCCGCCAGCGCCGCGGCCACTGCAACGGGGCAGGGCGGGGAATGACGGCAGCGTCGGTTGCCGAACGGTTGCAGGGCGGCGACAGAAGCATCGTGACCGTTGATCTAGGGTCGTGGCAGCGCGCCGGGGAGGCGCGCCCGATATCTCCATGGGGGTCACTTATGGCGTCTGGCTGCCGCGATTGTTCGACATGCACGAAGCCCGGTCTGGTGCGGCTGTTCCAGAGCTGGGCGGTCGGGGCGCTCTACCTGCTCACTGCGGGGATCGCCTTCGTCGTCAAGCGTGGGCTCATGCGTCACTGCCCCCAGTGCCGTCATCTGCTGAGCAACCACGCCCGTCGCCGGGACGGGTCCTTCCACGACTGACACAGGCCCTGTCAGTCCGGTGGCGCGGTGCCCAGCAGCCGGGACACCGAGCGCCGGGCACGCTCCGCGGCCACCGGGTCGGCGTAGAGCTGGAGCGCGTGATTCAGGCTCATCAGAACGCCGTTGAGTTCGAAGACCACCTGGTCCGGTTCGGTGTCCCCGGGCAGGTCGCCCGCCTTCACCGCCGTGCGGATGTCGCTGTTCAGCCGGTGCCGCCAGGCGGTGAACTGCCGCCGCAGTAAATCGCGTACGGGCCCGGTGCGGCCGTCGTACTCGAAGGTGGCGCTGGTGAAGAGGCAGCCGCCGGGGAAGACGCCCCGCTCCAGGTAGGAGATCCAGGCCGTGCAGATCGCGCGCAGTCGGGGGAGCCCGGGGCGGGTGCCGGAGGCCGGATGCCACACCTCCCGGCTGAACATCCCGGAGGCGCGCTCCAGGGCGGCGAGTTGCAGGGCCTCCTTGGTGCCGAAGTGGCCGAGCAGACCGGATTTGCTGAGCCCCAGGTCGGTGGCGAGACGCCCGATCGTGAGCCCGTCCAGACCTTCGAGGGAGGCGACCTCGACACTGCGTTCGAGAATTCGCTCACGGGTCTGCTGGGCTTCTGCGGCGGACTTGCGGGGGCTCATGCGAGCATCCTAGCCGAACCGGGTGCCAATATAGCGTCCGATCGGTCGGACGCTATATTGGCGCGATGATGACTCTGCCGACTCCGCCGGCGATGACCACCCGCATCGCCGCGCTGGGCCACTACCAGCCCGAACACGTGCTCACCAACGACGATCTCGCCCAGATCGTCGACACCAGCGACGAGTGGATACGCCAGCGCACCGGGATCGTACGGCGCCGCATCGCCCGTACCGAGTCGGTGGCCGACATGGCCGCCGAGGCGGCGGGGAAGGCCCTCGCCGCCGCCGGGCTGGAACCTGCCGAGATCGGCATGGTCAGCGTGGCGACCTGCTCCGCGATCGACCGCTGCCCCTCCACCGCGGCGCAGGTCGCAGGGAGGCTCGGCATCCCCGCGGCGGCGGCCTACGACCTCAACAACGGGTGCGCGGGCTTCACCACGGCCCTCGCCGCCGCCGACCACTCGGTGCGGGCCGGTGCCGCCCGGCATGCGCTCGTCATCGGCGCCGAGAAGATGTCGGACGTGGTGGACTGGACCGACCGCTCCAGTTGCGTGCTGCTCGGGGACGGGGCGGGGGCCGCCGTGGTGAGCGGGGCCGAAGTCAGCGCGGGCGACAGAGACGCGGGGGATGAGCACGCGGCGGACGGGCACGCCGGGCGGGCGAGCCGTCCCGGCATCGGTCCGGTCGTCTGGGGTTCCGACCCCACCCGAGGTGACGCCGTACGGCTGCTCGGCGCCTGGCAGCCGCAGTTCGCGCAGGAGGGCCAGACCGTCTACCGCTGGGCCACCACCGAGATGGCACCGCTGATCCGGGAGGCGTGCGCACGGGCCGGTATAACCCCCGGCGAACTCGGCGGCATCGTCACCCACCAGGCCAACCTCCGGATCATCGACTCGTTGGCCCGTCAGCTGGACGCCCCGCGGGCGGTCGTGGCACGCGACGTCGTCGAATCCGGCAACACCTCCGCCGCCTCGGTGCCGCTCGCTCTGTCGAAACTGGTGCAGCGCGGCGACATCGCCTCGGGCGCACCGGTGCTGCTCTTCGCGTTCGGGGGCGGGCTCTCTTGGGCGGGTCAGGTAGTGAACTGCCCCTAGGGTCTCTCGTTTGGCAAGGAGCAGTACCGGTGCTCGGACACGGCAACCAGAGTCGGCCCGGTGCCTGCGTGTTACGCGGGCACCGGCTTCCGGTGTATGACGTACGCCGCCAGCGAGCCCGCCGCGAAGAGCGCCAGCACCGAGACCGCCGTGCCCAGCCAGGCCGCGTCCAGCCACCTGCTGCCGAGGTAGCCCAGCCCCACGCTGTACGCGGCCCAGGTCAGGCCCGCCAGGGCCGACCACGGCACGAAGTCCTTGGCCCGCCGGTGTGCTGCTCCGGCCGTCAGACTGACGACCGAGCGGCCCGCCGGCGCGAAGCGAGCCAGCACCACCAGTGCGCCGCCGCCGCGTGCGAGCGCGTAGCCCAGCCGCTCGTGCGCCGTGGTCAGGCGGCGGGAGCGGGCGATCACCCGGTCGAAGCGCTCACCGCCGCGCCAGGCCAGCCGGTAGGCGGCCAGGTCTCCCAGCACCGAGGCGGTGGTGGCGCACAACACCAGGGTGAGCATCTCCGCGAAGTGCGTGGCACCCTGGGCCGCTTCGGCGGCGGTGGTCCCGGCGACAGCGGTCGCCGCGGCGATCACCAGCACGCCGCTGGGCAACACGGGCACGAAGACGTCGAGGAGGACGGACGTCGCGATGAGTGCGTAGATCCAGGGCGTACCGACGAAAGAGCCCAGAGCTTCCGGCACAGCTGGCTCCCCCGTTCCACTCCGTTTTCAGCCGCCGCTTACCGCCGTACAGCGTACGCCGAGGTCATCCGCACGGATCGCCCGGGTGGGAGTGGCGTCGATCTCGACAGCAACCGGGATACACATGCACGGGATCGACGTGTGACGCGTCGTACGGCGCCGGAGGAGGAGAAGCGGACGTGACTGGTGTGGTGGCTGGTGCGGTGACAGAGGTGGCAGAGGTGACGGGCGTGCCGGGAGGAAGGGGCCCCGGGGCGAGGACGGCCGGGGTGAGGGCGGCCGTAGTGGGCGCGGCGCTGGCCCTGGTGGCCGCCGGGAGCGGCGTGGCGGGCGCGGACGGGGGCGCGCAGGGCGGCGGGGACCTCCGGATGCACCGGAGTGCGCGGTTCGCGCCGCCGCAGGCGTTCGTCCCCTCGTCCGCGCTCACTTACGACCAGGAACTGGTGCCCGCCGGGGCCCACATCACAGTGCGGCAGCGTGTTGACGGCGAGGGCACCACCGTCGGTCTCGCCGTACGGGGGCTGGCGCCGGATCACGCCTTCGGCGTCCATGTGCACACCGAACCGTGCGGGCCCCGTCCCCAGGACTCCGGGCCGCACTACCGGCACGTCAAGGCCCCCGACCAGCCCTCGGCGGACCCGGAGTACGCAAATCCGGAGAACGAGGTCTGGCTCGACTTCCGCACCGACGGGCGGGGTGACGGCGGTTCGTCAGTCTCGCACTCATGGGACTTCCGCAGGGGCGAGGCCGGGTCGGTCGTACTGCACGAGCACGCGGTCAGTACGGAGCCCGGTGAGGCGGGTACGGCGGGTGCGCCGGTCGGGTGCTTCACGGTGCCGTTCATGGGTGTCGGGCAGCGCTGACGGAGCGGTTCCGCACGCCCGCCGCCACTGTGAGCGGCCCGCAGAGGCTGCCCAGCGCGGCGCGGGCCACCGCGTCCGTGTCAGTCAGCGTCACCGAGTTGACCCCGGGGCGCGCACCCGCCGCGGTCACCCAGTGCACCCCCTCGGTGGGCACGCCGACCGCGAACCGCGCCGGATGCGCCCACCCCTGACGGTCGAGCACCCGGTACGGGCGCTCTGTGACGTCAAGCCCGCCCGTCTCGTAACCCCCCAGGGTGTGCGGACGGCAAGCTCCGGCGCGCAGCAGCCCGGCCAGCAGCGGGTCGGCGGTGCGCCGCAGATCCGGCTCCGGAAGCCGCGCCTCGACAAGCGTGCTGACCGTGACCTCCGAGCCGGGCACCTCGCGCGAGCGGGCCGTGAAGCGCCCCGACGCCGTGTCGGTCCGTACGTCGAGGCCGGGGCCCAGCACCTCCAGCACCCCTGCCTCGATCAGCGCGGCCATCTCCTCGATCCGGCGCCGCGGCGGTCCGATGGAGAGAAAGGCGTTGAGCGGGGTGTACCAGCGGTCCAGATGATCGCGCCGGGACGGTCCGCCGAGGCCGCCGTGGTCCACGATCTGCCGCAACTCGTTGCGCAGATCGCGCAGTACGTCGAGGGCGGCCTTGACCGGGCCGTGCACATTGCCCTCACGGGCGTACGCGATGTCCTGGCGCAGCCGTTCCAGCAGCAGGCGGCGGTGTTCCCGGGGGCCGTCGAAGCGGGTGCCGCCGTACGGGCGGGCCAGCGCGGCCCAGTCCCAGCGGGCCGCGCGGGTGCCGCTGCCAGTGCAGCTGTCGCCGCTGCCGCTGCCGCTGCCGCTGCCCCCGCCGAAGCCGAACGCGTCCAGCACGGCGGACTCCTCCTCGCTGCCGTGCGCCACGGCGAGGAACCGGGCCCGGAACCGCCCGCGCACCCGCGGCGGTTCACCGGCGGCGGCGAGCCGCGCCTCGTAGTAGACCGTCTCGACCTCCTTGGCCACCAGCGGCCAGATCTCGGTGAGGAAGTCCGGCGGCTCGCCCGCTTCGGCACGCGCGCGCAGCCGGGCGACGAGGGGTGGTGTCAGCAGGAGCGGAAGGTGCCGTCCGTGTGCGCCCTTCTCGTTGTCGCCCCGTGCGTGGTACGGGACGCCGCGCCGCGAACCGGCGTACAGGCGGGGCTCGCGGCCGGACGGCAGATAGCGCAGCCCGTGTCTCTCCCCGTGTCCCTGCCCGTGTCCCTGCCCGACGAACCGGCCGCCCCGGCCGCTGGTCAGCAGTGCCATGTGGTCGAAGAAGTTGAGGCCCAGCCCCCGCAGCAGCACCCGCTCGCCGGGGGCGATCGCGTCCAACTCGGCGGCGAGGTCAGCCGGATTGGCCGGGGCGAGGTGGCGCAGCCCGTGTGTGTGCGCGAACTCCGTGAGCCGCCGCTGTTCCGGGGAGGCCGTGGACGGCAGATGGCCCTGGGCCAGGACGACGGCGGAGAGGCCGGATATCCCGGTACCGTCCGCGAGTTCGAGCAGCTGGCTGCCGTCGGGCGCGTCGGCCAGCCGTACCGCCAGCGCCCGGTGGACGGTGACGGTCACCGTGCGGGGCGCCCGGCGCAGCACCTCGGCGAACACCCACTCCAGATAGGCGCCGTACTGCGCCCGGCTCGGGTAGTCGTCGGGGCCCAGCGTGCCGGGGGCGGTGCGCGCGTACCACTCGTAGAGGCTCGGTCCGGGACGGACCGGTCCCTCGGCCAGGACACTGTCGTCGGTGAACAGCGTCACCTGGGAAGCCACCGTGTTCATCAGCAGCTCGCCCGGCTGGGCCGTACGCCACACGTGGCCGGGGCCGGGCGGCGCCGGATCGACGATATGCACGGTCAGCCGGGCGCCCGCCGGGAGCAGTTCCGGAACGGAGGCGCAGAGCCGCTCCAGCACGCTCGTACCGCGGGGCCCGGCGCCGACCACCGCGACGGCCTGGTCAGGGCAGGGGTGCGCTGCGCCCACCAGGCCCTGTCCGGGCGGTCTTTGAGGATCAGCCTGCGGCGTCCGGTGCTGCGGATCGCAAGGCGGAGGATCGTCCTCGTACTGGGCGTACTGGGCGTACTGGGGCGGGTCCGACAACGCGGCGAGGTGCGGTGCCGGGCGTCGCTGTCCCGAGAAGATCGCCCGGTCAGGGCCTGGGGCAGCGCGGGCATGGTGCTGGGCGGCCACGAGTCGTCTCCCGGTCCGGTCCGTGCGGCGCGATGTGCTGCGTGCGAATCCGCACACCGGCCTGCGGCGGCGTTGCCTGCCACGGTGGTGTGCGGCCTTCATCATGCCGCTTCGCCGCCCGGAGCCGACCCTCCGCCCGGAAGATCAGCCTCCGGTGTGGGAAGACTCACTCGCCCCCGCGGTCACCGCTCGGTCCAGCACCGGAGCCAGCCGTACGCCCTGCTCGGTGACCCGGGCGCGGTGCATGCCGAGCCGGGACGAGCGCCCGTGCAGGGTCAGGGTCATCAGGTGGTTGCCGAACCACGGGCCGCCCGTACGCCGCCAGCTCAGCGGGGTGGGCGTCACCCTGCCGTGCCGGGCGAGGATCCGCCCCAGCAGGCGGCCCGCGCCGCTCCAGCCGAAGCGGAAGCCTCCGCGCATGAAGGCGGGAATGCTGTTGTGTATCGGTGAACACGTCAGCTGGAGCACCCGTGAGTCCGTCGGACCCTCGTACCGCGGTGGTGCGAAGAGCGGTTCCGCGACATAGGCGTGGTGCACGTCGCCGGAGAGCACGCAGACCGTCGCCGGGGCGCCCTCGCCGCTGCCCACCTCCGCGATCAGCTCGCTCAGGGCGCCGAAGGACTCCGGGAAGGCAGCCCAGTGCTCCAGATCGGAGGCGCGCCGCAGCTTCTCGCCGAAGCGTGCCCAGCGCGGTCCGCGCACGCCCGCGCACAGTGCCGCGTTCCACGACTCGGCGTCGTGGATGGCGGGTGGCAGCAGCCAGGGCAGCGAGGAGCCGATCAGCAGATGGTCGTAGTCCTCCGGCCCGGTCAGCGCCTGCTCACGCAGCCAGGCCATCTCGTCGGCGTCGAGCATGGCCCGCTTCTCCTCGCTGAGCACCCGGGCCGCCCGGGTGTCGGCCATCAGCAGCCGGACCCGGCCGAAGTCGCGCCGGTAACTCCAGCGGACGGTCTCCGGGTCGGTGTCGGCGCGCGCCGCGAACTCGCGGAGCAGGGCGGTGCCGTCCTCCGCCGCGCGCACGGAGGCGAACAGCGGGTCCTCGGCCAGCTCGCCCGGTGAGAGGTTGCCCAGATGCTGGTAGACCCAGTACGAGGTGAGCCCGCTGAGCAGCCGCTCACGCCACCAGGGGGTGGCGCGGATGTCCCGCTGCCATGACTCGCTGGTGTTCCAGTCGTCTATGACGTCGTGGTCGTCGAAGATCATGCAGCTGGGCACGGTGGAGAGCAGCCAGCGGACCTCAGGCGCGAGCCAGGACTCGTAGTAGAGAGCCGTGTACTCCTCGTAGTCGGCGACCTCGTCCCCGGGCGGCTCGGAGAGGTCGCGCCGCTCGGCGAGCAGGGCGCGTACGGCCTCCGAGGTCTCGTCCGCGTAGACCTGGTCGCCCAGCAGCAGCAGGACGTCGGGCAGCTCACCGCCCGCGACGGCCTGCCGGGCCAGCGCCTCCAGCGCGTCGGGGCCGACGGGGTCGTGGGAGCTGTCGGCCGGGCGCGAGGCCCAGCGGCAGGAGCCGAAGGCCAGCCGCAGCGCGTCGCGCCCGTCGGGGGCCGGGGTGCGGATGGTGCTCGGGGGAAGCCGGCCGCCGATCGCCGGGGGAGACGCGGGCAGCGGCCATACCTGCGCGCCGTCGAGCAGCACCTGGTAGGCCGTCTCCGTCCCGGGCTGCAGCCCGACAACGGTGACCAGGGCGTAGTGGTGCCCGGACACCTGCCAGGTGAGCGCGGTGCCACCGGCGGCGGAACCCTCGCAGCGGATCTCGGCCTCGCAGGGACCGTCTGTCTCGACCCACACGGTCGCCGTGTCCTCATCGACGTACCGGAGCAGCGGGCCCAGGCGTAGCGCGGTCATCGCGGTCTCCCTCCATTCGCCCCGTAACCGTACGGAACGATGGAGGGAGACCGGTAGTTTCCTGTGACTGGTGGTTTCCCCGCAGGGGGAGTACGGGTCAGCAGCCCGTCAGTACTCCGCTCAGCGCCTGCTTCTCCGCCGCGTCGACGGTCATGTCGTAGGTGTGCTTCACCCAGACCCACATCCGCGCGTACGTGCAGTGGTAGCCGGTGCTCGGCGGCATCCAGTCGGCCGGGTCCTTGTCGCCCTTGGACTGGTTGACGTTGTCGGTGACCGCGATCAGCTGAGCGACGTCCAGGTCGTTGGCCAGGCCCTCGCGCTGGTCCTGGGTCCACCCGGAGGCACCGGAGCGCCATGCCTCGGCCAGCGGGATGAGGTGGTCGATGTCGACGTCGCTGGGCTCCGTCCAGGTCTCACCGTCGTACTCGCTGAACCAGCTGCCGCTCGTGGGGTAGCAGTCGCTGCCGGTCTCGACGCCGTCGCCGTCACGCTTGAGTACGGCCTCGCGGGTGTTGCAGTTGTCACCCTGGCTGCTCCAGTGCGGGAACTTGTCGCGGTCGTAGCCGTCCATGGACCCTTCGGTGCGCTCGGTCAGCGCACCGAGCTGGGTGCGCGCCTCGGCGGCGCTGGGCGGTGCGGGCGGGGACGCCTGGGCCGGTCCGTTGGCCGTCAGCAGGGTGGCACAGACGGCCAGCAGTGCGGCCAGGGCCGCGGTGACCTTCGTGCGGCGGGCGTGAGGGGCGTGGCGGGTGCGACGCGCGTAGACGCTGCTGCGTATGCGGTGCATACGAACTCCTCTGGGTGGGGGGACGTGAGGACTCGGAGAGCACATGCTCGGCCGGCCGGATGTCCGTCCGGCGGTCGACAGGTAACAGCGTGACGACATGTGCACGTCACATCAAGGCTTTGGCGTCACCTGTACCCCACCGCACGCGGCACAGCGCCGTACGGGGACGCACGCACGGCCCGCACCACGGGCGCGCGGCGCAGCTGCCCGAGCCTGGCCGACCCTGACGACCGCCCCCTGTCGCGGGGGCGGTCGTAAGGTGAGCCCGTGCTCGCCGCCGACACGCTGCTTCCGGTGAATCCCGTCCTCGGGGCCGTCCTGGGCGTGCTCCTGCTGGCCGCGATGGGTGTCGCCGCGGCCGCCCATCTGACGCACGACGGCCGCCGGGGCCATGCGCGTGCCATCGCGGGCGCCGGGGTGCGGGCCACCGTGCAGTTGGCCGCCGTCTCCTGGGTGATCGGCTGGGTGGTCGGCGCGCTCCCGACACTGCTCGGCTTCGTGGTGCTGATGTACGCCGTCGCGGTGTGGACCGCCGGGCGCCGGGTCACCGGCAACCGCACCTGGCGGTGGGCCGCGCTGCCGCTGGCAGCCGGGGTGCTGCCCGTACTGCTGGTGCTGCTGCTGACCGGGCTGGTGCCGCTGGAGGGCATCGCGCTGGTCCCGGTGGCCGGAATCCTCATCGGCGGTTCACTGACGGCGACGGCGCTCGCGGGGCGGCGCGCGCTGGACGAACTGGAGACGCGCTGGGGCGAGGTCGAGGCGGCGATGGCGCTGGGGCTGCCGGACCGCGACGCGCGGCTGGAGATCGTACGGCCGGCCGCCGCCGGTGCGCTGGTGCCGGGACTCGACCAGACCCGGACGGTCGGACTCGTCACACTGCCGGGCGCCTTCGTCGGCATGCTGATGGGCGGCGCATCCCCGCTGCTGGCGGGAGCCGTGCAGCTTTTCGTGCTGATCGCGCTGATGCTGGTGCAGGTGGTCGCCGTCGCCGTCGCACTGGAGCTGATCGCGCGCGGGCGGCTGCATCGCGTACGCTTGACGGCGTCTGAAGGGGAGTAGCTCTTCGCCGGACCGTCGACATACTGGGCAGCGCGACTGCCCCGGCGCCCGGAGCGTGTGCAGGGCCCGCGTTGTGCGCGGGCCGGTGCGCGCGCCAGCGAGACCTTCGGCCGCAGTGTCCGTACGCCGCGACGCTGCCGAGCCGAAGCGTGCGCGCACTCCCCGCGGGCCCCTCCGGCATCGGCGGCCCCGACCGATTGAGGATCCCGTGTTCAGTCCCACCGTCGCCGCCATGACCTTCGGTGTCGTCTTCCTGGCCGAACTGCCTGACAAGACGGCGCTGGCCGGGGTGATGCTCGGTGCCCGCTACCGCGCCTCGTATGTCTACGCCGGGGTCGCCGCCGCCTTCGCCGTCCACGTGGCGCTCGCGATCGCCGCGGGCAGCGTGCTGACGCTGCTGCCCTCCCGGCTGGTGGACGGGGTCGTCGCCGCGCTCTTCCTGGCCGGGGCGGCCGTGCTGTTCTTCCGCAAGGACGAGGACGAGGACGGCGAGGCCAGGGCGCCCGCCAGCCAGACCTTCTGGAAGGTCGCGGCGAGCGGTTTCATGCTGATCCTGGTCGCGGAGTTCGGCGATCTCACCCAGATCATGACGGCGAACCTGGCCGCCCGCTACGACGACCCGCTCTCGGTCGCGACCGGCGCGCTGCTGGCGCTGTGGGCGGTGGCCGGCCTGGGCATCGTCGGCGGGCGCACCCTGATGAAGCACGTGCCGCTGAAGCTGATCACCAAGGTGGCGGCGACGCTGATGCTGGCGCTGGGCGTCTTCAGCCTCATCGAGGCGATCACGGGCTGACGCGAGGCGCCGCGAGTGCGGGTTGGCGGCGTCCGCCTCAACTGCGGAACGCGGCGCCGGGCGCACCACGCCATGAACGGCGCCCGACGCGCGGCGCAGCCGCCCCGCCTCAGGCCGTGAAGCTCAGCCGTACCGTGCCGTCCGGGAGCGGCTCGATCCGGATCCCGTCCAGGTCCGGCAGGCTCACCGTCGGGCCGTGGGCGGCGGCGCGCGGGCCGATGCCCACCACGCGCATACCCGCGGCCTGCGCGGCGGCTATCCCCGCCCCGGAGTCCTCGAAGGCGACACAGTCGGCCGGGGCGTAGCCCAGTTCGGCCGCGCCCTTCAGGAAGCCCTCCGGATCCGGCTTGCTCATGCTCACCGACTCGGCGGTGACCTGGACCCGGGGCATCGGCAGCCGTGCCGCGCCCATCCGGGCGGTGGCCAGGGCGACGTCCGCCGAGGTCACCAGCGCGTGCGGCACCGCGCCCGAGCCGAGGGCGGCGAGGAAGGCGGCGGCACCCGCGATCGGCACCACGCCGTCGAGGTCGGCGGTCTCCAGTGCCAGCATTTCGCGGTTCTCCGCGTAGTTGATCTCCATGGGGCGGTCGGGCAGCAGCGCGGCCATCGTCGCGTAGCCCTGTCGCCCGTGCACGACCTTCAGTACCGACTCCGGGTCCAGGCCGTGCGTGGTGGCCCAGCCACGCCAGGTGCGTTCCACTGCGGCGTCGGAGTCGACCAGGGTGCCATCCATGTCGAGGAGCACCGCCTTGACCGCATCTATGGGCTCCGAGCTGCGCATATGAACTCCTCCGCTGGTCGCGCACTGCTTTGTTTGCCTAGGGTACAAAGTGGCACGCGCGGAGCCTGACAGCGCCCCCGGCAGGGGGTGCGTGGTGAGGCTGGCCTTGCGGGGGAGTGCAAGGGGGAAGCTGACTATGGAGACGTTGCGCGATCGGGATCCCGACCGCATCGCCGAGTACCGACTCATCGGCCGTCCGGGCGAGGGCGGGATGGGCGTTGTCCATCTGGCCCGGACGCCCGGGGCCGCCCGGTGGCGGTGAAGACCATCCGTGCGGAACTGGCGGCCCTTCCGGATTTCCGAAAGCGCTTCGCGCGGGAGACCGTCGCCGCTCAGCAGGTCGGCGGACGGTGGACCGCTCAGGTTCTGGCGGCTGACCCGGATGCGGGGGTGCCATGAGTGGCGGCCGCTTACATCGCGGTTCCGACGCCGCGCGACGTCGTGAGCCGGTACGGGCCCTCGCAGGAGCATTCGGTGCGGGCGCTGGCGATGGGGCTGGCCCAGGCGCTGACGGACGTTCACGCCTCGCTGATCCACCGCGATCTGAAGCCGTCCAACGTGATGATGACTCTCGACGCCCGAAGGTGATCGACTTCGGCATTGCCCGTGCCCTCAACTCCTCCCTGGCCACGGGGCTGACGGCGGACGGGGCGGTCGCCGTTCGAGGTCGCGGACGAGCAGGCGCTCGCGCTGATGTACCGGGTGGCCGACGAGGAGCTTGGCCCGGCCGGGGTACCGGAGGCGTTGCGAGAGCTGATCAGCGGCTGCCTGGCCAAAGGCCCCGCCGACCGCCCCGACCCGCAGGCGCTGCGCGGACAGGCCGAGTCGGGTTACGACGCGTCTGCTCCATGGCTGCCGCCAAGAGTGCTGGACTGACTGACACCGAGAACACCCAGCCCGGCCGCTCACGGCGCAAGAGCCGCGCCGCCCTGCCCGATCTGGTGCGGTCCTGGGGCTGGATGACAACGAGACCCGGTGCGTGCGCGATCGGATCGCCCGCTTCGGGCCGGTGGATTGAGGGGCCGTCACCCTCACCTCGGCCTCACTCCGCCGCTGCGTCGCCTCCGTAGGCAAAGGTGGCCCCGCCCGCCGGTCAGGGACGCCCCATCCGTCAGGTGAGGGGCACGGGCGGAACCACTTTGTTTCTACAAGGTACAAAATGGGAGGGGTTCGCGCCAGTGCGTTCCCCAGTGACCTGCGGCTCATGTGCACCGGCTCGCTCACACCGATGTCGGCGGCCTTCGTGTGCTCCCGTGCCGGGGCCCCCGCCGTCGCCCCGGCCACCCCGTCCCGCCGGGTGATCCGCCCGAACGGCCGGGGCGGCGCGGGCACTCCTGCGGTGAGCCGCCGGTCATCGCGTTCAGTTCCCGTACCAGCTCGGTCAGTTCACGCGGGCGCTCCGCAGTCCACCAGTCGCCCAGTAGCTCGGCGAACTCCTCCTCACGGGCCTGTGCCAGCCGCCCTCCCGCGGTCCGGCCGGCCGGCGTGAAGACGAGCTGCAGTCCCTCACGTACGGCGAGCCCGCGCTCCTCCAGCTCACGCGCCGCATCCGAGACCACGGTCCACGGCAGCACGCCCTGGTCGGCCAGCAGCGCGGGCTCGACCGGGAGGTGGTGGTAGAGGCGCAGCAGCATCCAGCAGGAGGCGGGGCGCAGTTCGACATGGGCACGGTCCGCGATGCGCGCGTACAGGTCGCGCCGCCCCTCCCGGGTGCTGAGCACTGACAGCGCCCGCCGCACCTCGTCCGCCGAGGACCGCTCGACCGGGTTGAGGCCGAGCGTCTCGCTCTCGTCGGGCGTCTGGACGCTGCGGCGCAGCGGATCCTCCCGGATGAACCAGGAGAGCACGAAGGCGAGCAGCACCACGGGCGCGCCGAACAGGAACACATTGGTGATGGCGTCCGAATACGCGCTCAGCACCGCGCCCCGGGTCTCCGGCGGGAGCGCGCCCACCGCGCGCGGATCGTTCTGCAGCGACTCGGCCGAGACGCCCTCCGGTATCCGCCGTCCGCTCAGCGCGCCGGTGAGTTTGTCGCCCAGCCGTCCGGCGAAGACCGTGCCGAAGACGGCGACCCCGAACGCCGCGCCGATGGAGCGGAAGAAGCTGGCGCCGGAGGTGGCGACGCCCAGATGCCGGTAGTCGACGGAGTTCTGCGCCGCCAGTACGAGCACCTGGATCACCAGGCCCAGACCCAGCCCGAACACGGTGAAGTAGACGCTCATGGCCAGGGTCGAGCTGTCCGGCCCCATCCGGTGCAGCAGGAGCAGGCCGAGCGCGGTGACTCCCGTGCCCAGCACCGGGAAGATCTTCCAGCGGCCGGTACGGCTGACCAGCTGCCCGGAGAGGGTGGAGGTCACCAGCATGCCCGCGACCATCGGCAGCATGTGGACGCCCGACATCGTCGGCGTCACGCCGTGGACGACCTGGAGGAACGTCGGCAGATACGTCATCGCGCCGAACATCGCGAAGCCGACGACGAAAGCGATCACGGCGCAGAGCGTGAACGTCCGGACACGGAAGAGCTCCAGCGGCACCACCGGCTCCGCCGCCCTCCGCTCCACCCGGATGAACGCCGTCAGCAGGACCACGGCGAGGACGGCCAGCGCGGCCGTCTGTACGGAGATCCAGGGCCAGCTGGTGCCTCCCAGCGAGGCGATCAGCACCAGGCAGGTGGCGACCGACGCGACGAGGAGCGTGCCCAGGTAGTCGATGCGGTGCTTGCTGGAGCGGGCCGGCAGGTGCAGTACGGTCGCGGCGACCACCAGGGCGATGGCGCCGAGCGGCAGGTTGATGTAGAACACCCAGCGCCAGTCGAGATGTTCGGTGAAGAAGCCGCCCAGCAGCGGGCCGAGCACGCTGGTCGTCCCGAACACCGCCCCGAACAGGCCCTGGTAGCGGCCCCTCTCGCGGGGCGGCACGAGATCGCCCACGATCGCCATCGACAGCGTCATCAGCCCGCCGCCGCCCAGCCCTTGGATCGCACGGAAGCCGATCAGCTGCGCCATGTCCTGCGCGATCCCGCACAGCGCGGAGCCCAGCAGGAAGAGCACGATCGCCGCCTGGAAGAGCCGCTTGCGCCCGTACTGGTCGCCCAACTTGCCCCACAGCGGGGTCGCGGCGGTCGCGGCCAGCAGATAGGCGGTGACCACCCAGGACAGGTGGTCCAGACCGCCCAGTTCGCTGACGATCGTGGGCAGCGCGGTCGCGACGATCGTCTGGTCGAGGGCGGCGAGCAGCATGCCCAGAAGCAGCGCGCCGATGGCCACCAGCAGCGAGCGCGAGCTCAGACGCTCGCCCTCCCCAGGCGCTGTGGGTGCCGCGCCGGACGCGGCGGGCTGCGCCGTCATGAGCCGACCACGCTCCTTCGGGTACGAGGTGCCCTTCCATCGTCACCGCTGTACCCCGGAACGTCCTGCTGAGCTTCCCACCGGGCGGCCGGGCAACCGGGCCGCCGGGCCGCCCGGTCCGGCCGCCTCCGCCGGTGGCTCGGCCTCAGCCCGCCTTCGGCGCCGCCTGCTGCACGACCTCGAAGGACCACAGCGTCGACCCGGAGGCCGCCGGTTTCGGCTTCTCCGCCCCCTCGGCCGCCCCGCCGGGCGCCCCTTCCCCCGCCGGGCGGCCGCTCTGGTGGGCGGCCTTCATCGGCCCCTCCATCCACGCCTGGAAGGACTCCTCGTCGCGCCAACGGGTGTAGACGAGGTACTGGTCGGTGCCCTCGACGGGGCGGAGCAGTTCGAACCACTCGAAGCCGTCCGAGTTCTCGACCGTCCCGGCCCGGGCGCCGAAGCGCTGCTCCAGCACCTCCCGCTGCTCGTCCGGGACCGACAGCACATTGATCTTCACGATGCTCATGCGCCCATCCTGCCGTATTGCTGCGCTCGGTTCCCTTCCTGTCGACGCTCCGCTTTCGTGCGGGCGCTGACCTGGTGTGACGGGTGAGGTGATGGCGATTCGCCCGGACTTGGGGTGCGCGGGCCGCGTGAACTGCCGGTTCCGCCAGAGGTCTTGACCGCGAACAGACAATGCAATAGGTCTAGACCTTGGCGCTGTGAAACGAGGCGGCCACCGTTGCCGGAGTGTCCGTCTTCGCAGCGCCACGCACGACCAGGCCGCCAACAGGTATCAGCTCCCCGAGCTGGTGCCGCCCCCACCCTGACCGGCGGCCCCCACGTGAAGGAGTTGCATGAAGAACAAGACCAAGCTGGCAGCAGTGATCGGCGCGGGCATCGCTCCCCTCATCGCCGTCGCCCTCCCGGCCAACACGGCAAGCGCGCACGGCTATGTGAACAACCCGCCGAGCCGCCAGGCCCAGTGCGCCGACGGCTCCGTGCCCTGTGGCCCGATCAAGTGGGAGCCGCAGAGCGTCGAGGGGCCCAAGGGCCTGAAGAGCTGCAGCGGCGGCAACGAGGCGTTCGCCGAGCTCGACGACGACAGCAAGGGCTGGCGGGTGACGAACGTCGGCAGCTCGCAGGACTTCACCTGGCGGCTGACCGCACGGCACTCCACCAGCACCTGGCAGTACTTCGTCGGCGGCCAGAAGATCGCCGAGGTGGACGACGGCGGTGCGCAGCCGGGCTCGACGGTCACGCACAACGTCGACTTCGGCGGCCTGTCCGGCAAGCAGAAGGTGCTGGCGGTCTGGAACATCGCTGACACCACCAACGCCTTCTACGCCTGCATCGACGTGAACATCGGCGGCTGACACCTTCTCAGCACTCCATTCGACCTCCCCCCGCGATCGGGAGCGGGCTCCCCGTCGCGGGGGAGGTCGTCACCCACAGCCCACGGCCGCTCCCCGCGCGTCCGTGGGCTGTCCTGGTCCCCCGGCCACTCCCTGCTCCCCGACCTGGGCCCTGGCCTGCTCCCGCCCTGGGGTGGTGATGCGCCGTCCACCGTGGGTCACCGGAGTCGACCTGTCACGCCTGCGGGCACGGGAGTTCCTTCGGTGCGGTCACGGGGTGCGGCGCGTGCTTTCATACTCGCGACGACCCCGTGTGCCGGTCCCTCCACGCCTGGTTGCCGGAGAGCGGCAGCTGCCCTGCTGAGGGGGCGGTGAAAGCGCGTGCGTGAGGCTTCGGGACGACAAGTGCCGCTCCCTGTCGGTACTCTGGGACTTTGGCATGGTATTGCCGTTGACGGGTTGATTGTCCTATTGACGGTGAGTCTCGGGGCGTGTCAGGTAGCCGGTGAATGTCCCGCGTCTGACCACGGGGATGATGGGGCGGGACAATGGTTGCGGAACGAACGGGAGACGGCGGCGCGTGAGGGCGGATACGTCTGGGGAGCGGGCACAGAGAGGCGGCGCGGGTGTGACCCGGCCGAGCCTCGCCGGGCAACTGGGCTCACGCGGGGGCATGGCCCTGGTGGCGCTGTGGCTGCTGGCGGGGGCGCTGGTCGTCCGGCAGGCCGTCGCCGTGCTGCGGCAGCCACCGGACGAACGGCTGACCGACCTGCTCGGCTGGATCGGCGACAACGGCGTGCTGCAGGTGCGCGGCTCCTTCTACGACGGAGCGACCCCGTTCACCGGTACACCTTTCGCGGGCCTGGTGCTCAAGCCGCTCACCAGCGCGGCCGAACAGGGCCTCGGAGTGGCATGGACCTTTGGCACCCTGCTGCTCGTCGCAGCCGTCGGCGTCGTCGCCGCACGGGCTCTCCCGGCCCCGGTCTCGCCGCGTACCAAGCTGTTCGCCGTGCCCGTGGCGCTCAGCCTGCTCGTCGTGTCGGTGCCCGTCCGCAGCACCTTCACCCTCGGGCAGACCAGCATCCTGCCCGTGCTGCTCGCGCTGGTGGGCTGGCTCATGCTCAGCGACCGGCGGGCGAGCGGTGTCCTGATCGGTCTCGCCGCCGCACTCCAGCCCGCGGTCCTGCTTTTCGTACCTCTTCTGTGGTTCACCGGCCGCCGCTCGGCGGCGGTCACCGCGGGCGGGACCTTCGCCGCCGGTACGGCCCTGGCGTGGCTGACGGTGCCGGGCGACTCCTGGACGTACTGGGTGCACCACGTGGCGGGCGCCGGGCTGGGCGACCCCTCGGACGCCGTCACGAACCAGTCGCTGCACGGCGCGCTGCTGCGGATCGGGCTCAGCGGCCCGCTCGAGGTGGCGCTGCTCGTGGTCCTCGCGTGCGGCGTCGGCTGGCTGGCGCTGCGCCGTGCCGTGCACTACGCGCAGGACGGGCAGGCGCTGCTCGCGGCGGCGCTGGTGGGCTGCGCGATCGTCGCGGTGTCACCGACGGCCTGGCAGCACCAGCTGCTGTGGATCCTGCTCGCCGTGGTCGGCCGGATAGGGCGGCGGACGAGCGACCGGCTGATGTGGCCGGTGCTGGTCGTCCTGGTCATGTCGCTGGAGAGCGAGGCGCTGGTCCCCGACATGGCAGGGGTCAGGCTCATCGGGGACAACGCCCCGCTGCTCGCGGCCCTGGCGGCGGCGTGTGTGGTGCCGTTCCTCACCCGCGACTCCGCGAAGTGGGACGCACCCGAGCCGACCGGCCCGCTCAGTCGGCCCAACCTGCTGCTGGAACTGCTGCTGATCCGGGTCGGCTACTGGGCGTACTCGTACGTACGCGGTGACCACTCGCCGGAGAACCGCGCCACCGCGGAGGGCAACGGCAGCCAGATACTGGACTTCGAGCACTTCCTCCGGCTGGACATGGAGCACTGGCTGAACCAGTTCACGGCCCGTACGCAGTGGGTGGAGGTCATCTCGAACTTCTACTACTCCACCTTCCACTTCCTGGTGCCCATCGCGCTGCTCGCGGTGCTCTACATCCGGCGCCCACCGTCCTACCGGCGGGACCGTGCCGCGCTGGCCTTCGCCACCCTGCTCGGGCTGGTCGGATTCTGGCTCTACCCGCTGGCACCGCCGCGGCTGATGCCCGGCCTCGGCTACGTGGACACGGCACACGGCCCGCAGGATCTCAACGATCCGAACTTCGGTGCCCTGACCGAGCTGTCCAACCAGTACGCGGCGATGCCGTCGCTGCATGTGGGCTGGTCGCTGTGGTGCGCGGTGGTGGTGATCCGGCTGACACCGAACGTGTGGCTGCGGGTGCTGGGAGTGCTCTACCCGCTGCTGACCACGTTCGTGGTGATGGCCACCGCGAACCACTATCTGCTGGATGCGGTGGGTGGTGCGATCGTCGTCGCGGCGGGCTTCGCCATCCAGCAGGCGCTGGTGCGGTTGCGCATCCTGCCGAAGGTGCCGGCGGACGCGGCGGCGCCCGAGAAACGGGCCGAGGCGCACGCCGGCGATCAGGCCGACGAGCACGCCAGGGAACCGGCGCCGCTGGTCCCGGCGACGGTGCCAGTGCCCGTTCCGGAACTGGTTTCGGAGCCCGTTCCGGAACTGGTCCCTGAGCCCGTCCCCGAACTGGTCCCGGACGCCGTCGCCGCCGCGCCCTCGGGCGAGCCCGCGGGGCCCGTCGAGTCGGCCGAGCCCGTTGAGCCCGTTGAGCCCGCCGTGGGCGTCACCCGTGCAGCTTCAGCCCCTTCGACACCCGGTCCACGGAGTTCCGCGGACCGTACAGTCCCAAGCCCACCAGACTGAGCTTCTCCGCCTCGACGGCCTGCACCGCCGCGCGGTTGTCGGCGTCGTTGCCGGTGCTGAACAGCTCCTCGGTGTACAGGACGGTGGCGAGCCCCCGGGAGAGGGCCCGCTCGCGGGCGCGCGCCAGCTGCTCGCCGTCCGCCGCGAAGCACAGCACCGGCTCGCGGAACATCGGCAGATACCGGTTTCCCGAGCCGTCCTCGTACGGCTCGCCCATGATGTCCTCGGCGGCGCGGGCGATTCCGCTGGCCAGAAACGCGGTCACGTTCAGCTTCTGCCACTGGGCGAGGTCCTCATGGACCACCAGGGCGATCTTGGTGTCAAAACGCATGCGCTCAGCGTCGCAGCGAACCGGCGCCCCGTCTTGAACGCTCGTGCGCCCCACGTCTGCCACCTGGCACTTTCTCGCCCGGTGGCAGACTGGGCGTATGGGCCAGGCCAGGGAGCATGATCGTGACTGGGCGCAGTACTGGCGCGACCCGGAGCGCCCGCTGGAAGCGATGCGCGCCCATTTCGTCCGGCATGTCTTCCACCGGCACAGCCACGACGCGTACTCCTTCGCGGTCACCGAGTCCGGCGCCCAGCGCTTCCGCTGCCGGGGCGGTGACCACACGAGCGCCGAGGGCATGGTGATGGCCTTCAACCCGGACGACCCGCATGACGGCGAAACCGCCGTGGACCTCGGCTTCACGTACCGGATCATGCACATCGGCCCGGAGGTCGTCCGCTCCGTCCTCGACGACGCCGCCGGCCGCAGCACCCCCATGCCGCTGTTCCCCACCCCCGTACGGACCGATCCGGTGCTGCGTGCCGCGCTGTTGCGGCTGCACCCCGCACTGACCGGCGGCGCGGACGCACTCGTACGGGACGAGCGGCTGACGGAGGCGGTCACCGCGATGGTGTGCCGCGGCGCCAGCGGCCCGCTCCGTACGGCGCCGGGCGGCGCGGGGCGCGGCGCGGCGCGGCGGGCCCGCGCGCTGATGGTGGAGACCGCCGCGGAGGACCTCGCCGCCGAGGTCTCCGCCGAGCGGCTGGCGGAGGGCGCCGGATGCAGCCGGTTCGCGCTCTACCGCGCCTTCCGGGCCGAGTACGGGATGTCGCCGAGCGACTTCCGGCGGCAACTGCGCCTGCGCGGCGCGCGGCGCCTGCTGGCCGCGGGCAGCACGGCCTCGGAGGCCGCGGCCGCCTCCGGCTTCGCCGACCAGAGCCACTTCCACCGCTGGTTCGTCCGCTGCTACGGCATCACGCCGGGCGACTTCCGCCGCGCGAGTCCGTCGACGCGATGACCACCGATCGCCTTCGTACGTGGCAGAAGCGTCCACCGATCAACATCACGCGGGAGCGCGTTGGTGAGCAGTTCGCTGGCCGGTAGCTCGGCCCGGTCGATGAGTTCGGGCACTGCGTGCGCGGTGAGGGAGGCCCGTACGGAGGTCCGGGTGACGCCGACGGCACGCGGATCGCGGGGAAGGTGAAAGCGGTACTCGAACGAGGCGACGTCGCCGACGATCGCAGGTGCGGCACAGGTCCGGGCCATGCGAACTCCCGGGGTGAGGGGGAGGTAAGGGGTGGAATCGAGCCGTACGGCGCGCCTCCGCGCACGGTGACGCCCTTGCGGCGGGTGGCATTGCCGCCACTGGCCATACCGGTGCCGAGGCAGCGGGCACGGACGTGGTGACGGCGCGCTTCCGGCTGACCGAAAACCCACTGTGTGAGCGACGAAATACCTAAGGTAGGGGGCCAATGTTGGCCTCTTGTAACCCCGCTCCGTAGAGCTTCCCCGATGTGTGTACGTCGTGGGACTGTGACGGCGCCCATGAGAAGAGGAGTGAGTACATGTCACTCAGGAGCCAGCCGACGGCTCGGCAAGTGCGTTTGGGTACCGAGCTTGAAGCGGCTCCGGGAGCATGCCGGGCTCACGGCTCGCGACGCCGCCCGTCTCATCGCTGTCGATCAGGCGAAGATGACCCACATTGAGGCGGGCCGCATCTCCGTCGGCGATGCCACCGTGCGGTCGTTGGCAACCGGCTACGGAGTCACCGACCATGGCTTGGTCGATGCTCTGGCAGTCATGGCCCTAGAACGGACAGTTGGATGGTGGCGTGCGTACAGCGACCTGCTTCCCCGCGGCTTCCTCGATCTCGCCGAGCTTGAGCACCACGCCTCGTATGTCCGCACCGTTGAGGTCACGCAGATTCCCGGCCTCCTTCAGACGGAAGCTCACGCCCGCTCGGTGTTCGAGAACGGCCTCACTGCCGAGCTGCCCCAACGAGAGCTCGATGCTCGTGTCGCGCACAGAATGGAGCGGCGAGCCGCCTTCCGCCAGCAGTCCGCGTCGCCGCGCTGATCCGGGGAATCAAGGGCGGTCGGTTTGGACATGTCGGCTGATCGTGTACCAATACGGCCACCAGGTGGCCGTATTGGTACACGATGTCGGTCAAGCGTGGTCGCGCGCCCACGCCGCCACCTCATGGCCGGAAGGCGACCGGGGCGGCGAAGGCCGCGCGGCGGGTGGCGCGGCGGAGGGCCTTGAGGACGGTCGCCCCGAGGGTGAGGGTGAGGACGACCGTGAGCAGCGCGCGCGGCAGGTCCCAGCCCAGCGAGGTCGCCATGTTGTACGCGAGGAAGCGGGTCAGGTTCTCGCCGAGCGGGTCGCCCGGTACGAAGGAGATTCCCGAGCCCAGCCCGGCGATGTAGGTCCAGCCCTGGAGGTTCATCACCGCGCCGTACAGCACGGCGGACGCCGCCCCGTAGGCGGCGAGCAGCCACAACTCGCCGCGACCGCGCAGCGTGTCGGGGCCTGGCAGCAGCCCGGCGCCCATGCTGACCCAGCCCATGGCGAGCATCTGGAACGGCATCCAGGGGCCGACTCCGCCCGTGAGGAGGGCCGAGGCGAACATGGAGACCGCCCCCAGGACGAAGCCGAAGCCGGGGCCCAGGACTCGTCCCGAGAGCACCATCAGGAAGAACATCGGCTCCAGCCCCGCCGTACCCGCGCCCAGCGGGCGCAGCGCGGCCCCCGCCGCCGCCAGGACGCCGATCATGGCGATCGCCTTCGCGTTCATGCCGGTGTCCGCGATCGTCGCGACGACGACGGCGAGGAGCAGCGGCAGAAGTCCCGCGAAGAGCCAGGGGGCGTCCTTCGAGTGGGCGAGCCCGGAGGTGGAGTCGGCGAGCAGTGGCCAGCCGAAGGCGACGACACCGATGGCGGAGACCAGCGCGAGCGCGGCGACGGAGCGGGGCCCCAGGCGTACGGCCCGCGCCTGGCGGTCGGTGGTGGTGCCGTGCTCGGCGGGCGTCATTCCGTCACCTCCGAGGCAGGTGGGGTGGGCTCCGCGGTCGCGTCACGCGCGGTGAGCGCGGCCCGTATCTGGGGGACGGTCAGCCAGCGGTGCGGGGCGAGGATCTTGGCGGTCTGCGGCGCGAAGGCGGGCGAGGCGGTGACGACTTCGGAGGCCGGACCGTCGGCGACGATCTCACCCTCCGCCATGATCACGACTCGGTGGGCGAGTTCGGCGGCCAGTTCCACATCGTGCGTGGCGAGGATGATCGCGTGCCCCGAGCCGGCCAGCTCGCGCAGGATGCCGACCAGCCGCGCCTTCGCCGCGTAATCCAGGCCACGGGTCGGCTCGTCGAGGAGCAGCAGCGGGGGAGCGGCGGTGAGGACGACGGCCAGGGCGAGCGCCAGCCGCTGGCCCTCGGACAGGTCACGCGGATGCGTGGCATCCGGCACGTCCGGCAGGAGCCGGGTGACCAGTGCGCGGCAGGTGCCGGGGGCGGCGTCGGCGTCCGTGTCGGCGGCCTCGCATTCGGCGCCGACCGTGTCCGCGTAGAGCAGGTCGCGCGGCTCCTGCGGGACGAGGCCGATGTGGTGGAGCAGTTCGGCGGGCCTGGTGCGGTGCGGGACGACGGCGGTGCCTCCGAGAGGCCCCAGGCGTACGGAACCGGCGGCCGGTTCGTGCATACCGACCAGGGTGTTGAGGAGGGTGGACTTTCCGGCGCCGTTGCGTCCCATCAGGGCGACGGCCTCGCCGCTCCGCACGGTCAGGCCGATGCCGCGCAGCACCTCGGCGCGGCCACGGCGCACGGTGAGCCGGTCGGCTTGTGCGGCGCGCTGCGGTGACGGGGCGGGCTCCGGCGAGGCGGCCTGCTGCGGGGCGTCCGTGACGGTGCCCAGCCGTTCACGCAGCGGGCCCGCCCGGCGCCGTGCGTCCCGTACGGTCAGCGGCAGCGGCGACCAGCGGGCGAGCTTTCCGAGCGCGACGACCGGCGGGTGGACGGGCGAGAAGCCCATCACCTCGGCCGGATCGCCCAGCAGGGGAGGGGCGCCGGGGGCGGGGAGCAGCAGCACGCGGTCGGCGTACTGCACGACCCGCTCCAGCCGGTGTTCTGCCATCAGCACCGTCGTGCCCAGGTCGTGGACCAGCCGCTGGAGCACGGCCAGCACTTCCTCCGCGGCACCCGGATCGAGTGCGGAGGTCGGTTCGTCCAGCACCAGGACCCGGGGGTGCGGGGTGAGCACCGAACCGATGGCCACCCGCTGCTGCTGGCCTCCGGAGAGGGTGGCGATCGGACGGTCGCGCAGCGCGGCAAGGCCCAGCAGGTCGAGCGTCTCCTCGACCCGGCGGCGCATCACGTCGGGGGCGAGGCCGATCGACTCCATGCCGTACGCGAGTTCGTCCTCGACGGTGTCGGTGACGAAGTGGGCGAGCGGATCCTGTCCCACGGTGCCGACGACGTCGGCCAGTTCACGAGGCTTGTGGGTACGGGTGTCGCGCCCGGCGACGGTGACCCGGCCGTGCAGGATGCCGCCGGTGAAGTGGGGTACCAGCCCGGAAACAGTGCCCAGCAGTGTCGACTTGCCGACTCCGGAGGGGCCGACGAGCAGACACAGCTCGCCCTCGGGCACGGCGAGGTCCACACCGTGCAGTGCGGGCTCGGCGGTGCCCTCGTAGGTCACGGAGACCTGCTCGAACCGGATCACTGCGATGCCTCCTCGTGGGACGGCGGCGGGGCGGGGGGCCTGCGGTCCGCTGCGCGGGGTGCGGGTGCGGGTGCGGGTGCGCGGGCGGAGGTGGCCGGTGCGTGAACGTTCCGTCCCGGGCGCGGAGGGGGTGTGGGCAGGCCGGTGGCGTCCGGGGCTGGTGCGGAAGGGCGGCGGGCGGCGTGGGGGCGGCTTGCCGGGAGCGTGTCCTCGGCGTCCGCGCCCGGTCGCACGGGGGTTTCCTGGGACGGGGACGGGGACGGGGCCGGGGCGACGAACGCCGGGAGGAGCCCGAGCAGCAGGGCCGCGGCGGGCCACAGTGGGAGCGGTGGCGCGGCCAGCGGGATGGCCGGCGGGTGGAGGCCCTCCGGGTACTGTCCGCTCGCCCCGATGAGCAGCGCGGCGACCGCCGCCCCGGACCCGGCCACCAGCCAGGCCCGTACTCCCCACACATCGGGCCGGTAGCGGGTGCGTACGCTGCGCCGTCCGCCCAGCCGGAGTCCGCCCAGCGCGGCGGCGACTCCGGCCAGCAGCACCGGCAGTCCGAGACCGGCACCCTCTGCGGCGAGCAGCCCGTACGAGCCCCCGCAGATCCCCAGCAGTCCGCCGAGGGTGAGTGCGGTGGTGGTGTGCCGTACGGCGCGTGGGAGGTGCGCGGTGCGGCCGTACCCCCGCGCGTCCATCGCGGCGGCCAGCGCCACCGAGCGCTCCAACGCGCCCTCCAGCACCGGCAGCCCGACCTGGAGCAGCGCCTTGACGCCCCGGTCGCTGCGCCCGCGCAGACGGCGGGCGGAGCGCAGCCGCTGCACGTCGGCGACGAGGTTCGGTGCGAAGGTCATCGCGACGACGACGGCGACCCCCGCCTCGTACAGCGCGCCGGGCAGCGACTTGAGCAGCCGCGCGGGGCTCGCCAGGGCGTTCGCCGCGCCGACGCAGATGAGCAGCGTGGCGAGCTTCAGCCCGTCGTAGAAGGCGAAGAGCATGCCCTCGGCGGTGACCCGGCCGCCGATCCGCACGCCCTGCGCCCAGTCGGGGAGCGGCAACTCGGGAAGGGTGACCAGCACATGGCTGCCGGGGATGGGGGAGCCCAGGAAGAAGGCGAAGACCATCCGGATCAGCAGCACGAGCAGCCCGAGCTTGAGGAACGCGCCGTACGAGCGCGCCCAGGGCGCGTCCGTACGGCGGGCGGCGACCACATAACCGGCGACCGCGATCAGCAGGGCCAGCAGCAGCGGATTGGTGGTGCGGGACGCCGCCGTGGCCAGTCCGAGTGCCCACAGCCACCAGGCACCGGCGTGCAGCGCACCGGCACGGGTCGCCTCCGGCGCGCGCAGCCGCCGTGCGCGGTCTCGGGAGCGGGCGGGGGCCGCGAGCGGCACGTCGCCTGCCGTGCCTGCCGTTGCCTTCGTGCGCCGCGAGGTCACGCGGTCATCCGCGACGGCGCCGCGACTGCCAGACCGCGCCGGCCGCCAGGAGGAGCACCGCGCCCGCTCCGGCGGCGACGCCGAGGCCCGTCGGCAGGCCGCCGCCGTCACCGCCGCCGTCACTCGCGGCGGAGTCGTCCGGCGATCGCGCGTCCTGCTTCCCCTGCGCGCCGTCCGCGCCGTCCGCGTCCTTGCCGGAGCCCGAGACCTGTTCGCCGCAGCCCGACTCCGGGTAGCCCGCTATCGCGCACAGCAGCGCGTCGGAGCTGTAGCGCAGCGGCTTCACCTCGGCGGCCAGCGCGTCGGCGGCGGAGGCGTCGCCGCCGACCCGTGCACAGGCCGTACGCGCCTCCGGCGGCTGTTCGCCGGAGCGTGCGTCGGCTGCCGTGCCGAAGTCGACGACCAGGGCGATCCGTTTGCTGCCGGACTTCTCCGGCGTATCGGCGCATATCGCGTCGAAGTCGGCCGCACCACGCGGCTTGGCCGCGTCCGCGGAGTCCTCGCTGACGGAGAAGCGGAAGCCGACAACCGCGCCGTCGTCCGGACGCAGCAGGGATGGGCCCTGGGTGGCGTACTTCCAGTCGTCCTGCTTGCCGTTCTCGGATTTCTCGCTGCTCTGCTGCTCCCAGAAGGACCAGTAGCGGTACCCGTCCGCGTGGGCGGGAGTGGCGGTGAGGGCCAGCAGGCTTCCGAGCAGACCCGCCACCAGCGAGAATCTGGCGGCGCCGCTCACAGGCCCTGCCGCTTCCGGCGGCTGGAGAGCAGGAAGCCGATTCCGGCACCCGCCGCGAGCCCGGCGCCGATCAGGGAGAAGGTCAGGACGGTGCTGTTGTCGTCGTCGTCCTTGCCGTCATCGTCGCCCTCCTTCGTGGCTGCCGCGGTCTCCTCCGGTGTGGCCACCTTCCTGGGGGTGGGGCCGGTTGCGTTCAGCCGCTTGACCAGGTCCGTACCGCCGAAGTCGCGGGGGTCGGCGCCCGCCGCCCGGGAGGCGAGGACGAGGCTGCCCAGCGCGGCCGGGTCCGCCTTGGACTTGTCCCAGTCCGCCGCGTGCTTCTCCAGCCAGCCGAGTGTCGCGCGGGCCTCGTCGCCGTGGCCGCCCGCGGCCAGCGCGATCACGGCGTCGGCGGTGTTGCCGTAGTCCGGCTGGTCCTCGGCACCAGGGGTGACGGAGTCGAGGTGGTGGTCGTTCTTCTCCAGGACGTCCGCGAGGTAGGCCGCGGCGGCCTCCGCCGCGTCTTCCGGCTCCTCGGCGCCGCCCTTGCCGCCGTCCTTGTCGTCTCCGCCGTCGTTCCCGCCGCACTTGAGCGGTTCGGGGCTTTCCTCGTCGTCCTTCTCCAGCGGTTCGACGACGAGTCCTTCGTCGAGCCCGGCCAGCGCAGCCGCGGCGGTCGCGTCGGCGTTCGGGGCCAGTGCGCCCTTCTTGTCCGGCTGGTAGGCGAAGGCGCCCCGCTCGGCGGCTTTGGCGTCACAGCGGAGCTGGAGGCCGGCCAGCGCGTCGAAGGGCGTATTGTCCTTTTCCGAGACCGTTTTCGACGCGTCCTGGCCGACTGCCGCGAAGGCGCCGATCACGATCGAGACGGAGTTGGCGTCCGAGGGACTTCCCGGGTTGTACCCCCAGCCGCCGTCCTCGTTCTGGACGGACTCCAGCCAGCTCACGGATTTCTCCACGGCTTTGCTGTGCCCGCCCAGCGCCGCCAGTGCCTGCACCGCCGCCGCCGTGGCGTTGATGTCCGCCGGTGTCTGCTTGCCGCACTTCTCGCCGGGGTCGGCACGGTAGGCGGCGAACGAGCCGTCCGCGCACTGCTGGCCCAGGAGCCACTTCTCGCCCTCGGCCCCGGGGGTGACGCCCACGGTGTCCTGCGCCAGCAGGGCCACCGACTGCCGCCACACACCGTCGTACTTCGGGTCACCCTTGCCGTACAGGCCGTCGTCGTCACCGGCGGCGGCGGGCGCGGCGAACGCGACCGGGGACACCGCTGCTGCCGCTGCCGTACACAGCACGGTGGAGGCGGCGAGGACCGCGGCGCTTCGGCGCAGATACATGACGGGTGCCTTTCGGTGGAGACGGGACGGCACGCAGCAGACACGGCCGCCCCGTCGCGCGGCAACACTTCACGCGGCGGCACACCCGGCTCAGCTCCGTATACCTCGACGGTGCCGGAGCCACGGCTCCGCCCTGCGGCGGGAGCGCGGCTCCGAAAGCCTGCCTGCGACCGGGGGCTCCGGCTCGGGTGTCCGTGCGCGCGCTGCGGCAGGGCGCGCTTCGGCCACCATCACGGTTGCGGGTCAGCGCCGGATTCGCACCGGCTTCTCCCGATCGAAGGCATTCGATTCGCTGCCCACCTTAGCGGGCCCGCCTCCGGTGCTCCTACGCGCTGACGGCGACCGCGGCGAGGACCGCCCCTCGGACGATCCGGGGATGACGCTGCGCTGCCGCTGTGCGCTCGGGGCCATTCCGCCGGGCCCGCGGCAGCGGTCTCACCGCGGCTCGATGACGCGGAGCGGGAGCTGACCGTCGCGATCGCCCTCGTGGTGCTGCACGTCCCGGCGCCGTCGGTCAGGCGCTGAGGGCCGCCGCGCGTGCGCCCCGCCGCGTGCACCAGGTCGTAGGCCCCCGGTACGTCACCCGCGTACGCGATCCGGTGGTGCCGCCCGTGCAGGAGAGGTCGGCGGGGTGTCCTGCTCCAGCGCGAGGACCGCGAAGGTGGCCAGCCAGTGGTCGGTGGTGAAGTCGCCGGAGACCGTCGCCGGGAGACCGGCCGCCAGGTGTGTGTCCGCCGCCGAGGTGAGCGCGGCGAGGCGCGGGTCGCCGTCGGGGAGGGCGTGGGCGAGCCCCCGCAGGGCGGCGGCGCGGCTGAGGCAGAGTCCCAGCAGGTGCCCGATCTGGGGGTCGGAGGGGTCCGAGACCCGGGGCGGGGTGAGGAACGCGCTCGGTTCGCTGGAGAGTTCGGGAAGGAAGACCGTGAGCCAGCCGGCGAAGTCCGGCCCGGGGAGGACCCGGCGCATCGCGTCCGCCTCGCAGAGTGAGGGGGAGAGGAAGTCCTGTCCCGACGGCTCCCAGCGGAGGGACGGGCCGCGGTCCGCGAGGAACCACTCCCGCAGTTTCTCCTGGCAGGGCTCGATCAGCTCCGGCACCCCGGCCTGTTCGGCGCTGTCCAGGATCAGCCCGAGGGCGAACGCGCTGTTGGCGTGCGTCCCGTGCCGTACGGGCCAGGTGGCCCGGGGCAGCCAGGACAGCAGGAGTTCGGCCACGGTGAAGCTGAGCGGTTCGAGGGCGGTGAACCAGCTTTCGGTGCCGAGCGCCTTGCTCTCGGCGGCCAGCGCCAGCGACCACGCCCAGCCGTAGGGCCGTTCGAAGCCGGGGTGGGCGCGGACATAGGCGCATTCGGTGGCCAGCGCGCGGGGGGTGAGGTGGGTGTCCAGCGCGCTGGCGACCGCTGCCGCGTCGGCTCGTCCGACGCGGTCGGGGTAGCGGCGCAGCATCCGGAGCAGCAGCCAGTGCATGTGCACCGAGGAGTGCCAGTCGTAGGCCCCGTAGAACGCCGGGTGACAGGTGCGAGGTGGGACCAGGTCCTGGGGGCCGCGGAGCAGGTGGGCGGGGGAGTAGGGGTATTCCCGGGTGATGTTGGCGAGGGCCAGCCGGGTGTAGGTGTCCGCGCGTGCGGCCAGCGCGGCGCTGCGGGGCGGGTTCCGGCTCCCGGTGCCGCCTGGGGCGGCGTGCGGTTCGGTGCCGGATGAGGTGAGGTGTCCGATGTCGCTCAATGTGTCGCTCCGCCCGGCAGCCGGAGGTCAGTTGTGCGGCTGACGGCCGTGGTGAGGATCGCGCCGAGGCCGGTGGCGATGTCGGCCAGCGACATCGAGGGTGCCGCGCCGTCCACCACCTGGTGCGTGGCGTACGGCACATGCACGAAACCCCCGCGCAGGGCCGGGCGTTCGGTGGCGATGAGATGCGCGAGCCCGTAGAAGACGTGGTTGCACACGAAGGTGCCCGCTGTTTGGGAGACGGCGGCGGGGAGGCCCGCCTCCCGTACGGCCGCGACGCAGGCCTTCACCGGGAGGCTGGCGAAGTACGCGGCGGGCCCGTCGTCGGCGATCGGTTCGTCGACGGGCTGGTGGCCCGCGTTGTCCGGTATGCGCGCGTCGTCGACGTTGAGGGCGACGCGTTCGACGGTGAGACCGGTGCGGCCTCCGGCCTGGCCGACGCAGAGGACGAGAGCCGGGTCGGCCTCCCGTACGGCCGCGCGCAGCTCGTCGAGGGACCTGCCGAAGACGCAGCTCAGCTCGACGGCGGTGATCTCGACCCCGTCCGGCGGCTGTTCGGCGAGCAGCCGGACCGCCTGCCAGGAGGGGTTGGCCGCCTCGCCGTCGAACGGCTCGAAGCCGGTGACGAGGACCCTGGAAGTGGAGGATTCAGCGGACACGGGGCACCTCTAGAAGGCGAAGAAGTAGATGAGGGCGATGTTGCATCCGAGCAGCGGGATGGCGGTCGGCACCTGGGCCTTGATCGGGCCGTACTGGTCCTTCAGTTCCAGCAGTGCGGCGGGCACCAGGTTGAAGTTCGCGGCCATCGGGGTGCAGAGCGTGCCGCAGAATCCCGCGAGCATGCCGATGGCCAGCACTGCGGCGGGGTTGCCGTCCATCTGCTCGATCAGTACGGGCCAGCCGACGGCGGCGGTCATCACCGGGAAGGCCGCGAAGGCGTTGCCCATGATGAGGGTGAACACCGCCATGCCCACGCAGTAGAGCGCGACGGCTGCCAGCCGCTGCCCGTCGGGCAGCACCGACTCGGTGATCTTCCCGACCTGGGTGCCGACCCCGGCCTCCTGGAAGATGGCGCCGAGCACGGCCAGCAGCTGCGGCAGCAGCAGTGCCCAGCCCATCGACTCCAGCAGGCCGCGTCCCGCGTGCACCGGCACGCTGATCCTCCGCTCGCGCAGTACCCACATGCCGACGCCGAGGCCGGCCAGCGCACCGAGGCCCAGCCCGAGGATCGTCTCGCTGCCGTCCTCCAGGACGGGTTCGCCCCCGATGCGCACCTTGTCGACGAGGGTGGCGCAGACAACCGCGACCAGCGGGACGGTGAGGGCGGGGAGGAAGAGCTTGTTGCCCCAGCGGGCCGCGAGGGCCGTGCGCTCCTTCTCGTCGGTGGTGCGCGGCACGCCTTTGCCGGTGAGGCCGAAGCCGCCGACACAGATCATGACGAGGACGGCGACACCCAGCGGTTCCGCGGGCGCTGTCTTGTCCGTGACCCAGCTGCTGTAGATGAAGCACGCGCCCAGCAACCCCCAGAAGACCGTGGAGCCAAGGCGCTTGGGGTTGCTGCGGTCGACGGACATCTGCAGTGCCATCAGCAGGAACACCCCGCCGACCAGCCAGAAGAACCATTCGGACTGGATCATGTGACCTTCTCCTGGGCTGCGTTGCCGCCGTCGTGGGCGGTGAAACCGGCGTTGGAGGCGGCGAGTTCGCGCTCCAGCGTCCGGTCCAGGCGAAGCAGCCGCGCACCGTGGATGAGGAAGGCGCAGACGGCGCTGGGGATCGCCCACAGGGCGAGTTGCAGCGGCTCTAGATGGGTGTCGTAGGTGCTGTTGACGAAGCCGGTGATCAGCAGGATGGAGCCGACGGCCAGGAAGCAGTCCTCGCCGAAGAAGAGCCCGACGGTGTCCGAACCGGACGCGTGTGAACGGACCTTCTCGCGCAGCCGCTCCGGCAGCGGGCGTCCGCCGTTCTGCCGCTCGGCGGCGGCCTCGGCCATCGGGGCGATCATCGGGCGCACGCTCTGCGCGGGGCCGCCGATGGTCTGCAGGCCCACGGCTGCGGTCAGCTGGCGCAGGAACAGGTAGAGGGTGAGGAAGCGCCCGGTGGTGAGCTTGCCCAACTTGCCGATGAGGGTGCGGGCCTGCTGCTGGAGGCCGTTGCGCTCCAGCAGTCCGATGACGGGCAGGGTGATGGCGAA
Source organism: Streptomyces gossypii (assembly GCF_025165795.1). Classification (GTDB taxonomy): domain Bacteria; phylum Actinomycetota; class Actinomycetes; order Streptomycetales; family Streptomycetaceae; genus Streptomyces; species Streptomyces gossypii. The sequence continues at coordinate 150,191 of NZ_JAJAGO010000004.1, read as the reverse complement.
GATCGTCACCGAACGGCTGGAAGCGAAGCTGTCACCGAAGGTCCGGAGGATCTCGACGGGTGAGAGCTTTCCCAGCAGTCCGGTGACGATCCCGGCCACTCCGACCACCAGCAGGGGGTTGCGTCGTGTGGCGAATCCGAGGACCACCACGAGGACGCCGAGCAGAACGATCATGTCGCCTCGGCCTTCCGATGTACGAGCAGTTGCGCCTCAGGGGTACGAGAAGCGAATTGCTGGGAGGCTAGAGGATTGTTCAACGATCCGACAAGAGTGTTACGAGGAGTGATGCGGAATCGATTGGTGTCGTGTCGTCCCGGGGTGCCTCTGGCCGTCCTTGGCCGTACCGGTCGTCCTGAGACCGTCCCGGGTGAAGTCCCGGGCGCAGTCCTGGGCCAGCCGTGCCGTGAGTCGCGGGCGGGCGGCTGCTGGGCAGGTCGGGCGCGGGTCGGGTGCGGGGAGTGGGGGCGGGCCGGCCCGTCAGTCGTCCTCGGCGGGCCGGTCGGGGTATGCCTCGACCAGCTGGCGGCGGGAGTCCTCCAGGTAGAAGCCCAGCAGGCGTTCCGCTCGCTCCGTGTCACCGGAGTCCAGCGCGGTCAGGATCTCGCGGTTGCGGCTGAGGTAGGGCTCGTAGAAGCGGCGCGGATCGTCCATGACATGGAAGGCCAGGCGCAGCTCGGCCAGTACGGCGCGCATCATGTCGTCGGTCCGGGTGCTCTGGGCCAGGCCCGCGATCGCGCGGTGGAAGCGGATGTTGGCCGTCCCGAGATCCTTCCAGTCGCCCTTCGCCGCCGCTTCCTCGCCGGACCGGACGGCCGCCGCCACCTCGTCCAGCCGGTGCGGAGGGGTGCCGAGCCCCCGGATGGCCGCGCACTCGATGAGATGCCGAACCCGGTAGATGTCCAGGATGTCTGCTTCGGTGAGGCGGCGCACGAATGTCCCGCGGTTCAGGCGGTGGACGAGCAGCCGCTCGTGGGTCAGCAGCCGGAACGCCTCCCGCAGGGTGTTCCGGGAGACGCCGAGCGCGCCGCCGATGCGCTCTTCGGAGAGCCGGACCCCGGGGTGGAAGAGCCCCTGGGCGATCCGGTCGCGCAGGATGCTCGCGACGCGCTCCGCCGTGCTGGTGCGGCCGAGCAGTGCGCGGTCGGCGGCGAGTTCCTCCAGCGCGAGGCCGGCGTCGGTCATGGTGCCTCTCTGAGTTGTTCGGGCGGCCCAGGGCGGATGCTGATCCAGTGATCCAGTCAAGCGGAGAAAGCGGAACGTAACAACAAGCCTCTTGCCAAATTGTTGAACAATCCCATAGCTTGGGTGAGGTGATTGACCTCAACGCGGACCTCGGTGAAGGCTTCGGCCGCTGGGAACTGACCGATGACGAGGCGCTGCTGGCCTCGGTCACCAGCGCCAATATCGCCTGCGGCTTCCACGCCGGCGACCCGGCCACGATGCGACGCGTCTGCGAGCAGGCAGCCGCCGCCGGTGTGCGGATCGGTGCTCAGGTCTCCTACCGTGACCTGGCAGGCTTCGGGCGCCGCGCCATGGACGTCCCGGCCGGTGAGCTGGCAGCCGAAGTCGCCTACCAGATCGGCGCGTTGGAAATCTTCGCACGCGCGGCCGGAGCCACGGTCAGCTATGTCAAACCGCACGGCGCGCTCTACCACCGCACCGCGCGCGACGCCGAGCAGGCCGCCGCCGTCGTGGCGGGCGTACGCCTGTCCGGTACGCCGCTGCCGGTCCTCGGCCTCCCCGGCTCCGCCCTGCACGCAGCCGCCTCGGCGGCCGGGCTGTCCATCGTGGAAGAGGCGTTCGCCGACCGGGGCTACCGGCCCGACGGCAACCTGGTGCCGCGCTCCGAGCCCGGCGCCGTGGTCACCGAGCCCGCCGAGGTCGTCAAGCGTGCCGTCGGAATCGCCCGCGACAGCCGGGTGACGGCGGCCGACGGGCAGCAGCTCACCCTGCGCGCCCGCTCGCTGTGCCTGCACGGGGACACCCCCGGGGCGGCGCGGCTCGCCCGTCTCGTACGGGAGGAGCTGACGGCGGCCGGAGTCACGCTCCGGGCTTTCGCATGACCGGTGCCCGCATGACCGGTGCCCGCATGACCGGTGCCCGAGCGACCGGTGAGGAGGAGCACGGCCTCCGCGTCCTGCCGGTGGGGCGGCACGGACTGCTCGTCGAACTCCCCACCGCCGAGGCCGCCGAGGCGTTCCACGCCGAACTGCTGCGCCGCCGCACTGCGGGCGAACTGCCCGCCACACGCGAAATAGTCCCCGGCGCCCGAACCGTACTGCTCGAAGGGCTGGCCGAACCCGCCCGGCTGGCGGCCCGACTGCCGGAGTGGGCCATACCGCCACTGACACCGGGACAGGACGCGACCCTCGAGATCGCCGTCCGCTACGACGGTCCGGACCTGGAGCAGGTCGCCAAGCTGTGGCGGGTCCCGCCGGACGAGGTCGTACGGATGCACGCGGCCACCGAATTCCGAGTCGCCTTCTGCGGATTCGCGCCCGGCTTCGGCTATCTCACCGGACTGCCCGAGGAATACCACGTACCGCGCCGCGCCAGCCCGCGCACCCGCGTCCCGGCAGGCGCGGTGGCGCTGGCCGGCGCGTACACAGGCGTCTACCCGCGTGCCTCACCCGGCGGCTGGCAGCTGATCGGCACCGCCCCCCACACCGTCCTGTGGGACCCGGAACGCACCCCGGCCGCACTCCTGACGCCAGGGACCCACGTCCGCTTCGTACCGGAGGAGACGCGGTGACCGCCGCGCTGGAGATCGTACGGGCGGGCGCGCTCACCACCGTGCAGGATCTGGGCCGCCCCGGGCACGCGCATCTCGGCGCACCCCGCTCCGGCGCCCTGGACGAGCCCGCGCACCGGCTGGCCAACCGGCTGCTCGGCAACCCGCCAGAGGCCGCCACCCTGGAGACCACGCTCACCGGCTGCACCGTCCGCGCACTGCGCCCGACCACGGCCGTAGTCACCGGTGCGCCCTGCCCGGTCACCGTGGACGGACGGCCCGCCGCCTGGGGAACGCCCGTACGCCTGCCCGCCGGTGCCGTGCTGGCGACCGGCACCGTCACCCACGGGCTACGCGGCTACCTCGCCTTCGAAGGCGGCGTGGACGTGACACCCGTGCTCGGCAGCCGCGCCACCGACCTGCTCACAGGGCTCGGTCCCGAGCCGCTCCGCGACGGCACCCTGCTGCACCTCGGCACACCGCCGTCCGCCCCGCCCGCACCCGCCAGTGCCGCGCACTGGCAGGCACCGCCCGGCGAACTCGTGCTCCCGGTCGTCTACGGGCCACGCGCCGACTGGTTCACCGCCGCGGCGCACCGGACCCTGATCACCGGCACCTACCGGGTGGCCTCCGCGAGCAACCGCATCGGACTCCGGCTGGAAGGGCCGCCGCTCGAACGCGCACGCGAGGGTGAACTGCCCAGCGAAGGCATGGCACTCGGTGCGCTTCAGGTACCGCCGGAGGGGCGGCCCGTCCTCTTCCTCGCCGACCACCCGGTGACGGGGGGCTATCCGGTGATCGGGGTGGTGCCGGAGGAAGCGCTGGCGGGTGCGGGGCAGGCGCCGCCCGGCACGGCGGTGCGCTTCTGGGCGGTCCGCTAGGTTCTGGCCGCCCGCCGCTGGTGCCTGTGGCGGGTTTTGCCCCTGGGCTGCCCCTTGCCGAAGCTGGGGCTTCGCCCCGGATCCCGCCTGGTGTTCCGGCCTGCGGCCCTGGGTCCTTGGCCCGGCTCGGATCCCTGCGCTGGCTCCGGACCTCTGGTGCTCGGGCTCCGCCCGCCCGCTGGTGCCTGTGGCGGGTTTTGCCCCTGGGCTGCCCCTTGCCGAAGCTGGGGCTTCGCCCCGGATCCCGCCCGGTGTCCCCGGTCTCCGGCCTTGGGTCCCGGGCCGATGGGACCCCGGCTCTGCTCCGGAGCCCAGAGGCAGGTGCCCGGACTTCGTCCGGCACCGCCCTGGGCGCGTGCCCGAGGCTTAGGCTCCGCTGCGGGGGCCGCGTTTCGGGGTGGTGAGGAGGGTGCAGACCGTTTCGATGTCGATCTGGACCTGTGCGATCGAGGCGCGGCCGGAGAGCCAGGTGATCAGCGCGGCGTGCCAGGTGTGCTCGATGACCCGGACGGCGGAGAGTTGACGGGCGGTGGGTGCGGAATCCGGCCCCATCGCGTCGAGGATGATCGTGGTCGTCAGCCGGGAGACCGCGTCGACCTCGGCGCTGACCGAGCTGTCCGCGAAGGTCAGCGCCCGCACCATCGCGTCCGCGAGGTGGTGGTCGCGGCGCATGGCACGGAAGGCGCGCATCAGGGTTCCGGCGACGCGGGCGGACGGATCGGGCTGGGACGGCGGGTGCCGGTGCAGGTCCTCGTGCATCCGCTGGAGCTGGTCGTGCATGGTGGCGACGAGCAGATGGACCTTGGAAGGAAAGTAGCGGTAGAGCGTGCCCAGGGCGACCTGCGAGAGCTCGGCCACCTCGCGCATCTGCACCGCGTCGAAGCCGCCGCGCCTGGCCAGTTCCGTGCTGGCGTCCAGGATGCGGCGCCGTCTGGCCTCCTGGCGCACGGTCAGCGGCGGCGAGGACGGCGGTTCGGCGTGTGTCGCCATCGGTCCCCTCCCCGTTCCCCGGCGGCTGGCCCGCGCTACCGGATCGGTGCATCCTCGCAGGCGGCGACGGGTGGCGCGAATCACCCGCTCCGGTACGTCCGCAGATGTGACCGGCCGGTAGATTCGTGGCTCAGCAGGCGGCAGGATGGCAATCCTGAAACTTGTTCTAGATTAGCGCCAGCGGCTACGCTCCGGCGAAGTGCAGTGAAGAAGGGGGCCGCGAGTGACCGCAGAGGCCGTACGGGACGCAGAGTCCGGCCCCCAGCCGAGGCCGACGAGCCGCGACGTGGACGGACAGCGGCCGCTGCGCATCGCGCTGCTGTCGTACAAGGGCAATCCGTTCTGCGGCGGGCAGGGCGTCTATGTGCGGCATCTGTCCCGCGAGCTGGCCCGGCTCGGGCACTCCGTCGAGGTGATCGGTGCACAGCCCTACCCCGTGCTGGACGAGGGCGTCACGCTCACCGAACTGCCCAGCCTGGACCTCTACCGGCAGCCCGACCCCTTCCGGACCCCGCGGCCGGGCGAGTACCGCGACTGGATCGACCTCCTGGAGGTCGGCACCATGTGGACCGGGGGGTTCCCCGAGCCGCTGACCTTCTCGCTGCGCGCCCGGCGCCACCTGGCCGGGCGGCGTGCTGATTTCGACGTCGTGCACGACAACCAGACCCTCGGCTACGGCCTGCTGGGCCTGCCGCGCTCCGGCTTCCCGCTGGTCACCACCATCCATCACCCGATCACCGTGGACCGCCGGCTGGAGCTGGACGCGGCCGAGGGGCGCCGCCGCCGCGCCTCCGTCCGCCGCTGGTACGGCTTCACCCGGATGCAGCGGCGGGTCGCCCGGCGGCTGCCCTCCGTGCTGACCGTCTCCGGCACCTCACGGCGCGAGATCGTCGAGCACCTCGGGGTACGCCCGGACCGTATCGACGTGGTCCATATCGGTGCCGACGCGCGGCTCTTCTCCCCGGACCCGGCGGTCGCCGAGGTGCCCGGCCGGATCGTGACCACCTCCAGCGCCGACGTCCCGCTCAAGGGCCTCGTCCATCTCGTGGAGGCGCTGGCCAAGGTGCGCGTGGAACGGCCCGAGGCGCATCTGGTCGTGGTCGGCAAGCGGTCTGAGGAGGGGCCGGTGGCCGCGGCCATCGAGGAGTACGGGCTGACGGGCGCCGTCGAGTTCGTCAAGGGCATCAGCGATCCGGAACTGGTCCGGTTGGTGCGCAGTGCTCAGATCGCCTGCGTGCCCTCGCTCTACGAGGGGTTCTCGCTGCCCGCCGCCGAAGCCATGGCCACCGGGACGCCGCTGGTCGCCACGACCGGCGGGGCCATTCCCGAGGTCGCGGGCACGGACGGCGAAACCTGTCTGGCGGTACCGCCCGGCGACTCGGGCGCGCTCGCCGCCGCGCTCGGCCGCCTTCTCGGCGACCGTGAACTGCGGGAGCGGCTGGGGGCTGCCGGGCGGGAGCGGGTGCTGCACCGTTTCACCTGGGAGGCGGCGGCCCGCGGCACGGTCGAGCGGTACCGCGCCGCGATCGCCGCGTCCGCGTCCGGGCCTGCGCACCCCGCGCCCGTGCGCGCCGCTGCCGGACGGCGGACGTCCGCGGCGGGTCCGGACCCGGACGACGCGCTGTCCCCGGCGCGCGATGTGCCGAACGTGCCGTCGGAGGCGGGTGCCGCCGAGCGGCAGGCGTGCGCTGTCGGTTCGGTGGGGACGGGTCCGGCGTCCGACCCCGTACGGCCACTGGCGCGGCACGCGCAGACCGCGCCGGCCGTTTCATCGGAAGTGGCCGCCGCCGCGCAGGCGTCCGCAGGGCGGGACGAGCCGCCGGGGGCGGGCGGCTGACGCCACGGCGGCCCGCCGCCCCCGCCCGCCCGCCACCACCGCAACGAACCGTCGCCAGCCGACAGAGAAGGCAGACCACGTGCTGACCGTCGATTTCTCCCGCTTCCCGCTCGCCCCCGGAGATCGTGTCCTCGACCTGGGGTGCGGCGCCGGGCGGCACGCCTTCGAGTGCTACCGGCGCGGTGCGCGCGTCATCGCGCTCGACCGGAACGCGGAGGAAATCCGCGAGGTCGCGAAGTGGTTCGCCGCGATGGAGGAGGCCGGAGAGGCACCGGCTGGTGCCGCGGCCACGGCGATGGAGGGGGACGCCCTCGCGCTGCCCTTCCCCGACGACAGCTTCGACGTCGTGATCATCTCTGAGGTGATGGAGCACATCCACGACGACAAGGGTGTACTGGCCGAAATGGTACGGGTGCTGCGCCCCGGCGGGCGGATCGCGGTCACCGTGCCCCGCTACGGGCCGGAGAAGGTCTGCTGGGCGCTCAGCGACGCGTACCACGAGGTCGAGGGCGGCCATATCCGCATCTACCGTGGCCACGAACTCCTGGAGCGCATCCGGGAGGCGGGGCTGCGTCCGTACGGAACGCACCACGCGCACGGGCTGCACTCACCGTACTGGTGGATCAAGTGCGCCGTCGGTGTCGACAACGACAAGGCGCTGCCGGTGCGCGCGTATCACAAGCTGCTGGTCTGGGACATCATGAAGAAGCCCCTCGCCACCCGCCTCGCCGAGCGGGCACTCGACCCGCTGATCGGCAAGAGCTTCGTGGCGTACGCGACGAAGCCCCGGCAGCCGCACGGTTCGTACGAGTTGCGTCGGCAGCAGCAGCCGCAACAGCCGCAACAGGCGCGCCAGTCGGGACTGCCCGCCGCCGTGCCGCAGGGTCCCGCGTGACGAGCCCCCAGCCCACCGACCGGCTGGTCCTGCCCGGTGTGCTGACGTCCGAGCAGGCCACCGAGACGGTCGCCGGGATCTTGGCGGCGCAGCGTCCGGACGGCGCCATCCCGTGGTTCACGGGGCACCATCTCGATCCCTGGGACCACGTGGAGGCCGCGATGGCCCTGGACACCGCCGGGGAGCACGCGGCGGCGGAGGCCGCCTACCGCTGGCTCGCCGCTCACCAACTGCCCGACGGATCCTGGTATGCGGCATACGCCGACGGTGATTCCGCCCGGCCCACGGACCTGGCGCGCGAGAGCAACTTCTGCGCCTACCCGGCCGTCGGCGTCTGGCACCACTATCTCGCCACGGGTGACGACGCGTTCCTGGAGGAGACCTGGCCGATGGTGCGCCGTGCCGTCGCCTTCGTGCTCGCACTGCAGCAACCCGGCGGCCAGATCGGCTGGAAGCGGGAACCGGACGGCACCGCCTGCCCGGACGCCCTGCTCACCGGCTCCTCTTCCGTCTACCAGGCGCTGCGCTGCGCACTTGCTCTCGCCGAGCACCGCGAGGAGCCGCAGCCCGACTGGGAACTGGCGGTCGGCAGTCTCGGGCATGCCGTACGCCACCACCCGGAGCGCTTTCTCGACAAGAGCCGCTACTCGATGGACTGGTACTACCCGGTGCTGGGCGGAGCGGTGCGCGGAGCCGCCGCCAAGGAACGTCTGGAAGAGGGCTGGGACCGCTTCGTGGTGCCCGGCCTCGGGGTGCGCTGCGTCGTGCCCAACCCCTGGGTGACCGGGGGCGAGAGCGCCGAACTGGCCCTGGCCCTGTGGGCGGTGGGGGAGTCGGACCGGGCGCTGGACATCCTGAAGTGGATCCAGTGTCTGCGGGCCGAGGGCGGGATGTACTGGACCGGGTACGTCTTCGAGGACGACGCGGTCTGGCCCCGTGAGCAGACGACCTGGACGGCGGCGTCGCTGCTGCTGGCAGTCGCGGCACTGGGCGGTGACGAGCCGACGGTCACCGTCTTCGACGACGGGGGCCTCCCGCCCGGCCTCGCGCTGGACTGCTGCTGACGGCTGGCTTCTGGCTTCTGACGGCTGTCAGCCGCATGGCGAAGGCCCCCCTCCCGCAAGGGAGAGGGGCCTTCATCCACCGGATCGCGGCGCGCGGTGTGCGCGTCGGTTCGGGCGCGCGGACTCAGCCGCGCTGTATGCCGGAGCTGTCCTGCAGCACGCCACGACGGCCGTCCTGCGTCTGGGCGATCAGCGTGTGACCGCGCTGTTCGACCGCCAGGTACCAGGTACCGGGTGCGAGCTCAGCGATCGGGTTCGGCGAACCGTCCTCGGCGAACAGCGGACGGGCCACGGGGACCGCGAACCAGAACGCCTGGAAGTCGCCGCCACCGGCCGGTGCGGCAGCAGCGGGCTGCGGCTGGCCCGGCTGCGGCTGGCCCGGCTGGGGCTGGCCCGGCTGGGGCTGGCCGCCGTAAGGCTGCTGCCCGGCGGGCTGACCGCCGTAGGGCTGCGGCTGGCCCGGCTGCGGCTGACCCGGGTAGCCGTAGCCGCCCTGCGGCTGGCCGCCGTACGGGCTCGGCTGGTTCATGCCGCCACCGGAGGGCAGGAGCGGCGCCTTCAGAGCGGGAACCGCCTCGGACATGATGGCGCCCGCCGCGAGGACGAGTGAGGCCAGGACCGCGAGAATGGAGCCGATGGCGAGGCCGGCCTGGTCGGGCATGAGGAACAGCGACCAGAGGGCGTTCCACGCGGTGGCGACGGCAAGACCCGTGCCCCACTGGGGAATGGTGAGACCGGCGACACGGCGCTCCGGCAGGAGCCGCCCGAGGACGATGAGAGCGGCACCGATCACGCCGATCAGGACTACCGCCGGCAGAACCAGCTGGAGTGCGTCCGTGTCCCACGCGTTGGGCATCTCGATGGCGTCGCAGACCTCATCGGGGCCATCGCAGTCAGCAGAGTAGTAATCGAGGAATGAGGCGATGAACAGCAGAAGGGCTGCTCCGATCACCGCGCCGTCGCCTCGTGTGAGCGAGCGGATGTTCAACGTGGGGTCCTTGTCGGTCTTGATGTGGGTGTGAGCTGTCTGCCGGGGGTGAGCACCCCATCGTACGGGCGAGACTATGGCCTGTTGTGGCGGGCCGTCTTCTTGTTTCCGTTCTGTGTTAACGCCTCCCCGTCAGGAAGGCCACGAGCCCCCGAGTGACTCCGTCGGCGGCCCGGCCCCGCCACTTCGGATCGGTGAGCTGAGCGGCATCCTGCGGATCCCGCATGTTGCCGCATTCGAGGAAGACCTTGGGGACTTTACTGAGGTTGAGACCGCCCAGGTCGCTTCGGGTCATCAAGCCGTTCTCGGCGGACAGATAGTTGGCGGGCTCCGCTCCGGTGGCGGCGCGGTAGCTCGCGGCAAGTTCGGCGCCGAGCATCCGTGAGGGCCCGACGATGTTGGCCGTGTCGGCCTTACCGTCCCGTACGGATGCGGGAAGGATCACATGGAATCCCCGGTTCCCCTGCCCCGATCCGTCCGCGTGCAGGGACACCACGGCATCGGCATCCGCCTCGTTGCCGATCTCGGCACGCTCATCGATGCAGGGGCCGAACGGCCGGTCGGCATCCTGGGTGAGTTTCACGTTGGCACCCTGCTTTTCGAGTGCCTGCCGGACCCGGTGCGCGAGATCGAGAGTGAAAGACGCTTCCGTGTAACCGGCGTTGGTCTGGGTGCCGGTGGTGTCACAGGCTTTCATGTTCGTCCCGATATTCACCTGCGCGTTGATTTCCCCGGGGTGATGCCGGTTGTTCGGATTGTGACCGGGATCGAGCACCACCGTCCGGCCGCTGAGCGGCATCCCCGGATCTCTCTTCCCGTTCTCCTCGTTCTCCTCGTTCCCTTCACCGCTCTCGCGGTTTCCGCCTCTTTCGTCCTTCTTCCCGTTTTCCTTTTGCTCCCCGTCTTTCCCGTTCTCATCCGGCTTTCCGGAATCCTCCGGTCTGTCCGGATCGTTGCTGCCCGCAGCGGACGGCACGGGCATGAGTGCGGGGGCCGGGTCCGCCTCCTTCTCCGGTCCCCGCACCGACTTCCACACCAGCCAGCCCGCGAAACAGAGGGGCACCAGCGTGGCGAGGGCGATCATCAGGGTCCCGGCACGGCGGGACGGGCTTCCGTAGGACACGGTTCGCGATCGTAGCGGTGCGGGTCAGTCTCCCGCGCCCGTCCGGCGTAGTACGCGCAGTGAACCGGTGGCGGACACCTGGGTGAAGGCCCCCGAATCGAGTGCCCGGCGATGGATCCGGTGAGGGGCCTGGCCGCCGTCCGCCGGGTCCTCGAAGACGTCGTGGATCACCAGCAGACCGCCCGCGGCCAAGTGCGGTGCCCAGCCCTCGTAATCGCCACGGGCGTGCTCATCGGTATGCCCTCCGTCGACGAAGACGAGCCCGAGCGCTCCACTCCATACGGCGGCGACCTGCGGCGACCGTCCGACGACGGCCACCACGTACTCCTCCAGTCCGGCGGCGTGCAGGGTACGGCGGAAGGCGGGCAGGGTGTCCATGAGCCCGGTCGCCTGGTCGACGAGCGCGGGGTCGTGGTACTCCCAGCCGGGCTGCTGCTCCTCGCTGCCCCGGTGGTGGTCGACAGTGACAGTCGTCACACCGGCCCTGCGGGCGGCATCGGCAAGCAGAATCGTCGAACGTCCGCAGTAAGTCCCGATCTCCAGCAGCGGAAGCCCCAGCCGTCCGGCCTCCACGGCCGCCTCGTGGAGGGCGAGCCCCTCGTCCAGGGGCATGAACCCCTGAGCCGTCTCGAAGGCGGCGAGCACCGCCGGCTCTGGCGCCGCCGGCTCTCGTGCCGCAACTCTGGGCACCTGGTCCTGATTCATGTCTGGCTCACCCCGGTGTCCGTCCTGTCGTTTGCGTGGATGCCGACGGTCCTGCGGGCCGTGAATCCGGCGCTCCCGTCGAAGGGCCATGGTGCCCCACCAAATCCGGCTGTCACTGCCGGTCGATAGCATCGATCGACTGGCAAGCGTCGAAGAGGGGGAGTTCGTGGGAGCGGAACCAGCCCACGGTCCGGACCACACCGATGACAGACCCACCTGGTTGCGGCGCTTCGGACGGCTCTCCCGGCGAAGGCGGCTGGCCTGGGGCGGAGCAGCGCTGGCCCTGGCTCTGGGCAGCACCGCCGTGACCGCCCAGGCGACCGGCACCTGGCCTTTCGACAAGGACCGTTACTGCTGGGGAGCCTGGAAGCAGGACAGCGGCCCGCGCCTGCTGGGCGACGCCGTGCTGCAGCGCACGGACTCCGAACGGAGCGGCACGGCGAGCGACGTGCCGTCACCGGACCGCCCGCAGGGCAAGTGCTCCGTCGTGATGACCTCCGAGGTCCCGGACGACCACGGCGGCCACACCGGCACCGGCACCGAGCAGTACGGCGAGGAGGCGGGCGAGGCGCAGGAGACGCTCACCTTCGAATCGCGGGTCACCGTCGAGTTCGGGCCCGTCCCGCGAAAGGCGGCGGAACGGCGGAAGTGGCTCGCCGGCTTCCTGGACGCCTCTGCCGTACCGCTCCCCGACGGAGTGCCGGGAGTGGTCGCGGGCAACCGTGGCATGGTCGTCCTGCCGAAGGCGTGTGACGTCGACGGGCGCCCCTCCGCCGTCACCCTCGCCGGGGGCGAGACCGGGGACGGTCACCTCGGTGTCGTCGAGATGCCGTTCACCGTGGGCAGCCGCTCAGAGGTGGCGCGACTGATGCTCGCGGTGGCCGAGAAAGGCATGAAGAGCGTCGGCTGCGCGCCGGAGGAGCCGTACCGGGTGACGTCACCGGTCGCGGCCACCAGTGGGGACGCGGACGGAGTGCGGGAGGACTTCACGGCTTGCCGCATCCCGGGCCAGCGGTTCGACGTGGGCAAGTTCGGCGGACTGGCCGTGCAGCGCGGGCCGGTCACGGACCGGATGCAGACCTGTTCCCTGACCCTGCGGAGCCGGGGTACCGCGCCGACGCCGGCTGGACAGTTCGTCATGGTCCGCGAACCTCGGCTGGTGGCCCTGTTCCACGGGCTGACCGGCGAGCGGGCGCCCGGCCCGGACTGGCGGGGCAAGGGCGAACTCAAGGCCGGACACCAGGTGGTTCGGGCCGACTGCGCGGGCCACCCCACGGTGTTCTTCCAGCAGCTCGACGAGACCCTGCGCGCCGCCGCGCGGCCCAGTCCGGAGCGGGTCTTCGCCCGTTCCGCGAACGAAGTGGCCGCGCGGATCGGCTGCGCGGCCGTGGCGCCGTGAGCCCTGCACCCGGTCACCGGTAAACAGGCAAGGAGAGTGGCGAGATGACCGATGACACGTCGGCGCCGGAGCCGAGCTCGGCGGAGGCGCCCGTTGCGCCGCACGCCGCCAGCGCAGCAGCGTGGCCCGCACCGCGCCCGCGCCCGCGCTGGCGGCAGTGGCAGTGGTGGCGGCGCGTGCTGCGGGGGAAGCCGGGCGCCGTCCTCGCTGCCGCTGTCGCCGGTGTCCTGCTGGGCGCCGGAACCATGGCGTGGCAGACCGGCGCGCCGCCGTTCTTCGATGAGGACGCCTGCTGGGGCACGCTGAGCGAGGACGACCTCGAAGCGCTGCCGCTCGGCAGCGAGAAGATCAGAGCACAGGAGCTGTCTCCGGGCGACGGCGTGGAGGTCAGCGGGGAGTGCCGCCTGACGGGGGACCGCTACGGCCGCGCCGACTGGGCGGTGACATTCCGTGTGCACACCCCGGGCGGTGACTACGGGAGTGAACCCAACGACTGGCACGAGAAGTTCCTCGCCTCCGACATGGCCCCGCTGGGCGGTGAGCTCCTGGGGATGACCTCGCCCGCCCGAGCGTGGCTGACACTGCCGCAGTCGTGTGCCAGCGGCTCGAGCGCCGGTTCGGACCCGCCCCCGACCATCGTCGATGTCGACACCGGTGGTTCGGGCCGGTACTCCGGTCCGGAGGACGACGAGATGCGCCGGGTGCTCGGTCGCGCCGTCACTCGTGTGGCCAACGGCACGATGGACAGGCTGGGATGCGACGGCAGGTTCGAGGATCCCGGCGAACTCCCCGCCCTCACCCAGGCGCAGGACTCGCGGCCGGAGGCGCTCTGCGGCATCGAAGGACTCAACACCCCCTCCTCGGCCGACGAACAGCTGGTTCTTGAGCGGCGATCTGGGGGCGGCGGGCCGATTCGCAGCTGCGACCTCGGGTACAGCGATTACGACATCGACGACGTGCACCTCATCACTGTCGAACACCCCGGACTCGCACGGAGCCTCACCCATGCGGTGCGGGGCTCGGGCACCCGGATCGAGAGCGACGACGGCGACGGCACGCTGGGGTCCGCGCGGGCAGCCTTCGAAGCGTCCTGTCAGACCGGCCCGGTGGTCTTCATGCTGAGCCAGGGCAGCGTCCAACTCAAGCCGGCCACGGCCCGCGCCCTGTTCTCCGAGTACGTCGCCGCCGAAGCGAAACGCATCGGATGCGGCCCGCTGAAGATGGAGATACCGGCGATCGGCTGATTGCTTCTGCCCTCAGGGGCTGTGATCTAGTTTTCCGTATGGGACTCGGGATCACGCGGGAGCAGCGGGAGCTGACGGAGGCCGTGCGCGGGTGGGTGGAGCGGGCCGTGCCGTCCGGGTGGCGGCAAGAGCTCCTGGACGGCGTGCCGCCCGTCGCCGCCGCCCGCCCGCCGTACTGGGGCGAGCTGGCCGGGATGGGCCTGATCGGGCCGCAGCTGCCCGAGGCGTGCGGTGGCGGGGGTGGCACGCTGACGGATCTCGCCGTCGTACTGGAGGAGACCGGCCGCGCGCTGCTGCCCGGCCCGTATCTGCCCACCGTGCTCGCCGCCGAACTGCTGCTGCGGGGCGGGCTGGCCGAGCTGGCGACAGCCCTGGCAGAGGGGACGCGGATCGGGGCCGTCGCGCTGGGCACCGGCTCGCTGACCGCCACGCCCGCCGAGAGAGGCGGCCACCTGCTGAACGGCACGGCACCGCCCGTCCTCGGCGGAGCGGACGCGGACGTCCTGGTGCTGGCGGCCGCGTCCGCCGGCGGGACGCTCTGGCTGAGCGTCGACGCGGCAGACCTCCGCACCCGGACGCACCAGAGCGCGGACCCGCTGCGGTCGACCGCCGAAGTGGCCGCCGAGGACGTCACCGTGCCGGGCGGACGCGTACTCGCCCTGGACTCCGCCCAGGTGGACGATCTCGCCCGGACCTTCTTCGCCGCCGAGGCTTGCGGGGTGGCCGCGCGCGCACTGGAGACGGCGGCCGGGCACGCGGCACTCCGCGTCCAGTTCGGACAGCCGATCGGTGCGTTCCAGGCGGTCAAGCACCGCTGCGCCGAGATGGCCGTACGCCTCGACCAGGCCCGTGCGTTGACCTGGGACGCGGCGCGCGTTATGGACGAAGCCGCACCGGTGCGTGGCCTGGTGTCCTCGCTCGCCGCTGCCGGAGCGCTGGAGGCGGCGTACCGCTCCGCCCAGGACTGCCTCCAGATCCTCGGCGCCACCGGCTTCGCCCGGGAACATGACGCCCATCTCTCGCTCCGCCGCGCCCTGGTGGCACGGCAGCTGCTCGGCGGCGGCACACACCTTCGGCGGGCCGCCCGGCTGGCCGCAGGCGGTGCCAGGCGCCCGCTGCGGCTGGAGCTGCCGCCGGAGGCCCAGCCCTTTCGCGACCAGGCACGCGAGATCATCGCGCGCGCCGAGGGACTCGACCCGGCCACCGCCCGACGGGTCCTGGCGCTCACCGGATACACGGAGCCCGAACTGCCCGAGCCGTACGGGCTCGGCGCGGGGCCCGTACGGCAGTTGGCGGTGCGGAAGGAGGCGCGGGAGGCCGGGGTGTGGATCAGCGGGCTGGGCGTCACCACCTGGGCGGTGCCCCTGCTGGCCGAACTGGGCACGGCGGCCCAGCGCGAGCGGCACCTGCCGCCCACGCTGCGCGGCGAGTCGCAGTGGTGCCAGCTCTTCTCCGAGCCGGACGCGGGCTCGGACCTCGCCTCGTTGCGCACGAGGGCCGAACGGCGGACCGCCGAACAGGGCGGCGGCTGGCGGGTCAACGGCCAGAAGGCGTGGATCTCGGGTGCGCAACAGGCGCACTGGGGCATCCTCCTCGCCCGCACAGATCCGGCGGCAGCCGGGACGGAGGGGCTTACCTGCTTCCTCGTCGACATGAGGAACACGCCTGGCGTCGAGGTACGGCCGCTCCAGGACATCACCGGCGACGCGCCCTTCGACGAGGTCTCCTTCGAGGACGCCGTACTACCGGAAGACGCCGCCTTCGGGCAGGTGGGCCGGGGCTGGCAGACCGCCGGGCACACGCCCCGCAACGAACCGGTGCGTCTGCCTGAGCGGCTGCCCTTCGGGGAGAGGCTGGAATCCCTCCTCGTTCACGCTGGAGGCGCCTGGGGCGCGGACGCCTCCGTGCGGGAGCGCCTCGGTCGGCTTCTGGCCGAGGCGCACGCGCTGGGCTGCATGGATCTGCGTGGGGCACTTCAGCAGATCGCGGGCCAGGAGACGGGTGCACGCGGCATCCGTACGGTCGTGGAATCCCGGCACTTGCAGCAGCTCGCGGAACTGGAACTGGAACTGCTGGGCCCGGCAGGCGCCTTCTGTGAGGGGCCGGGCGAAGACGCGGTGCGGGAGCTGCTGCGTTCGCGCTCCCTCACGATCTCCGGGGGCACCCTGGAGATCCGCCTGAACCTCATCGCCGAGCGGCTGCTCGGGCTGCCCCGTGACGCCGAGCCCCGCCCCGTGATCTGACGGGGCTGTTCAGCGGGCGGAGAGTGCCCCGCTCCTGACTGCGGTGACGAAGCTGGTCCACCCGTCGGCGGGGAAGATCAAGGCGGGGCCGTCGGGCGTCTTGCTGTCGCGGACGGGCAGCACGCCGGGGTAGCCGTCGGCGACCTCGACGCAGCTGCCGCCCTCCCCATTGCTGTGAGAGGACTTGCGCCAGACAGCGGTGCCCAGGCCGGGTGCGGTGTTCATGATCTTGTGAAGTCCTTCGTCGCCGAGTCGATCAGGCACCGCGATGCCTTTGGTGAAAGCGCGGCGGCCCTGACCAGATCGTATGACCTCTGGTAGCGCTCTACCAACGTCGGTTCTTCAATCAGTTGGCCAGCGTGTGAGCCCTCGGTGTACACGACGGGGGGAGCATCGCTGAAGGTCATCACGGACGCCATGCTGCTCATAAAGGCATCGTCCACTGCGCTGAAGGGCAACACCTGCACGATGGCACGTCGTGTCCGGGCCGCGTCGACGAGGTGGAGCAGCTGCTCCTTCATCACGGCAAAGCCGCCCAGCGGCGCCCGCAGGACCGCCTCGTACCGCGTAAGTGCCCGCGCGTACTCCTCCGTCTGGAGGAGCCCCGGTACCAGGGTCGGCGCGTACTCGCTGATGGTCTTGGCGAGGCGTTCCAACTCCGCCGCGTCCGCGAAGTACTCGGGGTGTTTGGATTTGCGGGCCAGCCTGCACAGGCGCTGGAGGTGCTCGCCGCTGCCAAGCACCTCGTCGAACGTCCGGGACAGGTCGGGCTGCGGGCGCCGGACCGTCGACTCGAACTGGCCCACGTACGTGCCCGAGCAGAACGCGCGCTCGCCCAGCTGGCCCTGTGAGAGGCCCGCCGCTTCCCTTATGCGGCGCAGCTCCGCTCCGTAGAACGCGCGGGGAGAGTTGTACGGGTCCAGGGTCTTCGGCAAGGTCATGCTGACCAACGCCCCTCTGTGGGTGTGACGCATGGATTCCCCCACGGATTCCCCCCGCCATGGTGAAGGGCTGTTCGCGGCGGAGGAGGCCGTCGAGTTGCTGCGGGACGCGCTGCGGGCGGTCGATGTGACCCTGCCGTCCCTGTCCGTCGATCTCCTGTCCTGCACCGGGGACGTCGGTCCGGCCCCGCTGGTGGCGCTGGGGCGCTGCAATCTCGTGACGGCGCACGAGCTCGCGGCCGTGCTGCGGAGGTGCCCTCGGTGACCGGGGAGCATGACGGGCCCGCGCTGGCCGCATCCTCCGTGACCGTGGGCATGGTCGTGGTGGACGAGCGCACTGGGTGGGTCGGCGAGGTGTGTGGCCGCGAGGGTTCGTATCTCCAGCTTCGGCCCCTGCGCGGCGGTCGGGAGTGGGACGCGGCTCCGGCCCGGGTCCGCCCCGCCACCCCGGATGAGCGGCTGGCGGCGTCCGTGGCTGCCGCCAACGCCCTCAGCAGGCGGGGGCGGGGATGACGTCTGGGGTATCGGTCGACGCAATGACCACGGATCAGTGGTGGAAGTGACTATTCCGTCGACTGATCCGACCGCGTGCGCGGGGCACGGACTCAGGCTCGGGCTCGGGCCGCCAGGTCACCTGTTACTACGGGGAAGCCAAGGTCGGGTAACTCCGTGGCCTCTGGAGCGGGAGAGCTGGCAGACTCGCCCGCATGTCCGAATCCGCACCGGTGGTGCCGCGTGATGTCACGGAGTTGCGGCGCCTCGAACAGCGCGGTCAGCGGCTGAAGTTCCTGTACTTCTGGGGCCACCGGCCGCCACGGGGCGGCGGCATCGGCAGCGGGTGCCTCAGCCAGTGGTGGCAGGCGGACTTCGCCGTCGAAGGCGTCACGTACCGCAGCGCCGAGCAGTGCATGATGGCCGAGAAGGCGTGGCTGTTCGGCGATGAACGGACGGCGGCGCGCATCCTGGCGGCCCGCGATCCGGGCGAGATCAAGGCGCTGGGGCGCCAGGTCGCCCGCTTCGACGAAGAGACCTGGGAAGCGCACCGGTACGCCATCGTCGTCCGGGCGAACGTTGCCAAGTTCGGGCAGCATCCGCAGCTGCGGGACTATCTGCTGACGACGGGGCGGCGCGTGCTCGTGGAGGCCAGCCCGGTTGACCGGATCTGGGGTATCGGGCTCGCCGCGGACGATGATCGCGCCGCCCGGCCCGCGGAGTGGCGGGGGCTGAATCTCCTGGGCTTCGCGCTGATGGACGCACGCGCCGCGCTCGGCTGCTGACGTACGGCTTACGTACGCCGGGTCGCCGGTCGCCGGCCAAGGGCAGTGGCAGTGGCAGTGGCAGGCGACGCGCCCGGTCCGTGTCAGCGGACGGGAAGGAGCGTGCCCTGTTCCGCAGGGGGGCGCGGGCCGAAGATGCGCCGTTCCGCCTCGGTGATGGCGAGGTCGTTGATGCTGGCTTCCCGCCGGCTCATCAGCCCGTCCTCCGTGAACTCCCACAGTTCGTTCCCGTAGCTGCGCCACCACTGGCCTGCGGTGTCGTGGTGCTCGTACTGGAAGCGCACCGCGATGCGGTTGCCCGTGAACGCCCACAGTTCCTTGCGCAGTGCGTAGTCGAGCTCTCGGATCCACTTGTCGCGCAGGAAGGCGACGATCTCGTACCGGCCGGTGACGAAGGTGTCGCGGTTCCGCCAGACGGAGTCCTGGGTGTAGGCGAGCGCGACGCGCTCGGGATCACGGGAGTTCCAGCCGTCCTCGGCGGCCTGGACCTTCTGGGCCGCGGACTTCGCGTCGAACGGTGGCAACGGCGGCCGTGGTGCCATGACGGGCTCCTCATCTCGTATCCCGTAGAGAACGATCGTTCTCCGGGTTTCGGCTAGTCTAGAGAACGATCGTTCTCGGCGGTAGTGGGAGATGCTGTGAATCACGAGGAAGCCCGCACACGCCTGCTCGACGCGGCCGGGAGGCTCTTCTACGAGCGCGGCATCCAGGCCGTGAGCATGGACGAACTGCGTGCCGCCTCGGGGGTGTCGCTGAAGCGGCTGTACCAGTGTTTTCCGGCCAAGCACGATCTCGTGGAGGACTACCTGCTGCGCCGTGACGCGCGCTGGCGCGCCGAACTGGCGGACTACGTCGCCCGTCAGGCCCGCACGCCTGAGGACGGCCCGCTGGTGGTCTTCGACTGGCTGCACACCTGGTTCACGGCACCGGACTTCCGGGGCTGTGCCTTCATCAACGCCTTCGGAGAGCTGGGCGCCGTCTCCGACGCGGTGACCCGGGCGGCCCGGCATCACAAGCTGGCCGTCCTCGAGTATCTGACCGATCTCGTACGTGTCCTGCCGGTCCGGGATCCGGCGGAGCTGGCCGGGCAGTTGGTGCTGCTGGTCGACGGCTCGATCACCGCCGCCGCGATGACCGGCGCTCCGTCGGCCGCCCTGCGGGCCCGTACGGCGGGCGCGATCCTCGTGGCGGCGGCGGCGACGACGACGGCGGCGACGGCGACGGCCGGGCCGGACGCCTCGCCCGCACCCGTTTCCGCCCCCACGCCTTCGGGGTGAGGGGAGGCCGGCGAGTGAGGGGGCGAGGCGGGGAAGGGTCAAGAGAATGACTCTAACGGTTCTATTGTTCCGTTAAGATGACTGAGGGGAAGCGGATGGCAGCGGAAGACTGGTTGAGGAGACGGGAGACCCACTGTGGGTTCTGAGGGTTCTGAGGGTGTGGTGCCGGGCACGGTCCGGCCGGGTGGGCGGACCGCCCGGGTGCGGGCAGCGGTACTACGGGCAGCCGGGGACGCCCTTGTCGAGCATGGGTTCGACCGGCTTGACCTCGCCGAAGTGGCCCGCCGCGCGGACGTCGGCAAGACGACCGTCTACCGCCGCTGGGGCACGGCTGCCGGGCTGGTCTCCGATCTGCTGCTCGACATGGCCGAGCAGTCACTGCCCCGTTCGGACACCGGCTCCCTGGAGGAGGACCTCAGACAGAACGCCCGGCTTGTGCTCCGCACCCTGACCGATCCGCGCCAGGGCGCGCTGTTCAAGTCCGTGATAGCCGCCTCGCTGTGCAACGCGCACACCGCCGACGCACTGCACCGCTTCTACGCGACCCGCATCGGGGAGTGGGCGGGCTGTGTCGAGGCGGCGGCCAAGCGCGGCGAGATCCCCGCAGGCACGGATGCGCACGAGGTGATCCGCGCCGTCTCCGCTCCGCTCTACTACCGGTTCGTCGTCAGCGGCGACCCGCTGGACGAGGCCGCCGCCGACCGCGCGGCCGAGGCGGCCGTGGTGGCGGCCCGCGCGGGCACGTACGTCGGCTGAGGCGGAAGCGGAAGCGGGAGACGGAAGCGGGGGACGGAAGCGGAAGACGGCGGGAGCGGGAGGCGGGGTGCTCCCGGCGCCGTCCTGGTGGGTGTTGTTCCGCCGGCTCTGCCCGGAGCGAATCTGCTGCGGGCCAAGAAGACTGCCGTAGCGCCTCATCGGGGCCGAGAGTGAGGAGACCGCGGCGACGGCAGTCGCGGCGGCCACCCCACCAGGAGGACTCGATGACACCACTCCTCACCGGCCCCGAACCGGCTTGGCACACCCCGGCTCCGCACACCTCGACCGCCCCGAACGTGCGGCCCGCCGCCCTGAACGTACGCGCCGCCGCCGACGACACCCCCGCGACGCGCTTCGACGACCACCTCGCCGCACAGCTCCTCATGCAGCGGATCATCTTCCTCGGCACCCAGGTGGACGAGGTCTCCGCGAACCGCGTCTGCGCGCAGCTGCTCGTCCTCTCCGCGGAGAATCCGCGCACCGACATCAGCCTCTACATCAACTCTCCGGGCGGCTCGGTGACGGCGGGGCTGGCGATCTACGACACGATGCGCCTGATCCCGAACCACGTCGCGACCCTCGCCATGGGATTCGCCGCCAGCATGGGCCAGTTCCTGCTCACCGTCGGGGAGCCGGGCAAGCGCTTCGCGCTGCCGAACGCGCGGATCATGATGCACCAGCCGTCGGCCGGTATCGGAGGCACCACCTCCGACATGGCGATCCAGGCCGAGAACCTCGAATTCACCAAGCGGTCGGTCGAACGGATCACCGCGGAGCACACCGGTCAGGCCGAGGAGACCATCTCCCGTGACGGCGACCGCGATCGGTGGTTCACGGCCGAACAGGCCAAGGAGTACGGCATGGTCGACCACGTCGTCGAATCCCTCGAAGACGTCCGCCCGGCCGGTTCGCAGCGAAGGATGGGACTCTGACATGGCCCAGTACACGATCCCGACCGTCGTCCAGCGCACGCCGCAGGGTGAGCGGGCGTACGACATCTACAGCAGCCTGCTGTCCGAGCGGGTCATCTTCCTCGGCACCGAGATCGACGACGGAGTGGCGAACGTCGTCATCGCGCAACTGCTCCACCTCGAATCGTCGAGCCAGGACCGCGAGATCGCGATCTACATCAACTCGCCCGGCGGCTCGTTCACTTCGCTGATGGCGATCTACGACACGATGACGTTCGTCAGTGTGCCGATCTCGACGTTCTGCGTCGGGCAGGCGGCCTCCACGGCGGCGGTGCTCCTCGCCGGGGGAGACCCCGGGCGGCGGTTCGTGCTGGAGCACTCGCGGGTGCTGCTGGGCCAGCCCGCGAGCGGCGGCAGGCAGGGGACCGTCTCGGACCTCAGTATCGAGGCCAAGGAGATGCTGCGGATCCGCTCCGAGGTCGAGGAGGTGCTCTCCCGGCACACGCACCACGAAGTGGCCACCCTCCGGGCCGACATGGACCGGGACAAGATCTTCACCGCGCAGCAGGCGGTGGCGTACGGGCTCGCCGACGAGGTGCTCAGCAGGCGGGCCGTCGCAGCCTGACCGCCGCGGCCCGGCCGCCCGACCGGCCCGCCCGTACGTCAGGCGGCGAGCCTGGTCTCGCCTCGGTGCGAGAGCAGTCGCGTCCGGGTGCGCCGGGCGCGCAGCTCCACGACGGACGTCACCACGTCGTCCCCCTGGCCCGTGGCGGCACGCCCCGATCCGGGGCGGGCAGCGGGGACGACGGAGGTGACCGACGTGACGGAGGTGACCGGGACGACCGGTGCGGGGGCGGTGCGGGACGCGGTGGGCCGCGCACGGCCGAGCCGGGCCAATTCGCCGTGGCTCAGGACGAGAAGGTCCGCCAGTCCCAGGCCGAGCGCGTGGGCGGCGGCCGCGAGTACCTCGGACGAGGCCTCCTTGCGCCCGCGCTCCAGCTCGGAGAGATAGGGCATCGAGATCCTGGCGGCCTCGGCGACATCCTTGAGCGTGCGCTCCTGCGCGAGGCGCTCGCGGCGCAGGACGTCACCGACGACATGCCGCCACAGCGGTTCTCTGGCGGCGGGGGCCGGGCGCGGGGCTGGTTCGGCAGCCGCTGCAACCGGGCGCAGGGGAAGAACGCGGGCTTGGTTGGACGCGTGGCTGCTCACCCCCTCAGCCTAGGAGTGCAGAGCCCGGGCAGGGAGCCGGTGGCGTTCTGCTGTCGGCGAATCCGCCCGGTGCGGCGCCGATCCGGGGCCGTCAGCCCGGAGGCCGAGCTTCGGTCCCGGCTCATCGCAGCCTGCCGCTCACACGAACTCACGCATGACCGGGGCCAGTTCGCGCCACTCGGGCACCGGCAGCAGCCCCGGCTCGGCTGTCAGGACCTGGAGGCAGACATGGTCCGCCCCCGCGTCGAGATGCTCTCGGACACGTCGGCGGGCCGCCTCCAGGTCACCGTAGGCGACGATCGCGTCCACGAGCCTGCGGCTCGGTCCCCCGACGATCTCGTCATCGCCGAAGCCGAGCCGCCGTACGCTCGCCTCCTGGTGCGGCGCCATGGAGACGTAAGCGGCCACGTGGGCGGTGGCCGTCTCGCGGGCGCGGGTGAGGTCGGTATCCAGCACCACGGCCTGCTCGACCCCGAGGAAGGCGTCCGGCCCCATGAGTTCGCGCGCCTGGGCGGTGTGCCGTACGGGCACGAAGTAGGGGTGCGCGCCCCAGGTGCGCTCGGCCGCCAGCTCCAGCATCTTCGGGCCGAGCGCGGCAAGCACCCGGCGCGGGGCCGGGTCCGGGTCCGGACCGTGGGCGGGCACCGCGTCCATCGAGTCCAGGTAGCCGCGCATCGTCGTGACCGCCTTGCCCCGGGCCGGCACGGGATAGCCGTCCAGCCGGTGGACGGTGTCGTCGACGCGATGGCCGCCGAGTCCGAGTACGTAGCGTCCGGGGAACGCCTCGCCGAGCGTACGGGCCGCCCCGGCGGTGGCGATGGGGTCACGGAAGGCGATGTTGGCGATGCCCGCCGCGACCGTCAGACGCCGGGTCGCGGAAAGCAGCAGCCATGCCTGCCCCACCGAATCGCGGCCGAACGCCTCACCGAACCAGATCGCTCCGTAACCGAGTTCCTCGATCTCCGCCGCGGCCTCGCGCACCCGTGGGGCGGGCTGCCCGTCGAAGGCGGACGTCCAGATCCCGACCGGGCCGAGCGTTCCCCGCGTGCCGTCTGTCATTCCTGCTCCCCAGCTGTGTCTGTCGCCTGCCGCCTGTTCCGGAGAGGTTCTCCGGATGCGTTGACCGGTACGATACGGAGAGACTCTCCGTTTGGCTAGCCGGAGGGCTTCCCAGGACCCGGCCCAGCTCACAGGCCACGGGCCACCAGCAGTTCGAGGAGCGGCGATGACGGCACCGCAGGACGGCACGGCCGTGGCGCGGCGGCAGCGTACGGACGCACGGCGCAACCGGGAGCGCCTGGTCGAGGCGGCCCGGGAGGCATACGCCGAGGCCGGCCCGGAGGCGTCACTGAACGAGATCGCGCGGCGGGCCGGGGTGGGGCCCGGCACCCTCTACCGGCACTTCCCCACCCGGACCGAGCTGCTGACGGCGGTACTCAGGAACCGGATCGAGACGCTGTGCACGCGGGCCGTCACACTCCAGGAGGCCGCTGCCGCTGCCGCCGTCCATACCGCCGCCGACGACGCACTCGCGGAGTGGCTGCGCGCCTTCCTGGCGCACGCACGCGTCAATCAGGGGCTCGGCGGTGCGCTCATGCTGGAGGAACCGGCCGCGCTGGGCATCGACTGCCACCAGCTGATCCTCGACGCCGCCGCAGGCATGCTCACCCTGGCCCAGCGCCAGGGAACCGCCCGCACCGACGTGAGCCCCGCCGATCTCCTCCGGCTCGTCACCGGCATCGCCCTGTCCACGGCGCGTGGCGACGACCTGGAGGAACCCGATCGGCTGCTCGGCCTCGTCCTCGACGCCGTGCGGCGGCCGGACCGCAGGGCCTAGGACCGGAGCACCCCGCCCCTGGGTCGGAATCCCGGTGTGCGGCGTCAGTGGCGGGTGGGAGCATGGCGGGCATGGCCCAGACCCCTCCCTCAGCTGAAGCTTCGCCCGAGGCGCGTGACCGGCGCCCCGCCCCCCGGCTCTGGGCGGTGGTGCTCGCCGCGTGCGCGGGGCAGTTCCTCGTCGTACTCGACGTGTCGGTAGTCAATGTGGCGCTGCCGTCGATGCGGTCGGACCTGGGGCTGAGCGGACCGGGGCTGCAGTGGGTGCTGAACGCCTACACCCTCACCTTCGCGGGTTTCATGCTGCTCGGCGGCCGGGCCGGTGACCTCTTCGGGCGCAAGCGCATGTTCCTCGTCGGCCTGGGGCTCTTCGTCGTCGCCTCCCTGGCGGGTGGCCTGGCCCAGGAAGGCTGGCAGTTGGTCACGGCACGCGCCGCGCAGGGCGTCGGCGCCGCGGTGCTCTCCCCGGCCACCCTGACGATCCTGACCACCACCTTCCCGACGGGCGCGGCCCGTACCAGAGCGATAGGCACCTGGACGGCGGTCGGGGCGGGCGGCGGTGCCGCGGGCGGCTTCGTCGGCGGGGTGCTGACGGACGCACTGTCCTGGCGCTGGGTGCTGCTGATCAACGTGCCGGTCGGTGCCGTCGTGCTGTTCGCGGCATGGCTGTGGCTGGCGGAGAGCCGGGCGGGGGAGCGGCGGCGCCTGGACGTACCGGGTGCGCTGCTCGTGACAGCCGGGCTCGGATCGCTGGCGTACGGCATCGTGGAGACGGAGTCGAAGGGCTGGACGGGGGCGGGCGCGCTGCTGCCGCTGTTCGGCGGGATCCTGCTGCTGGCAGCCTTCGTCGCGGTGGAGGCGCGTACGCGGGCGCCGCTCATGCCGCTGAAGCTCTTCCGCATGCGGTCGGTCTCGGCGGCCAACGTGGCGATGTTCGTGAACGGCGCGGCCATGTTCTGCATGTGGTATTTCATGTCGCTCTACATGCAGAACGTGCTGGACTACACGCCGATCCAGGCAGGGCTCGGCTTCGTGCCGCAGTCGCTGGCCATCGTCCTCGGATCGAAGCTCGCACCCCCGCTGATGCAGCGGGTCGGCGCCCGCAACCTCGCCATCGCGGGCACCCTGACGGCCTCCGCCGGCTACTTCTGGCAGAGCGGCATGCAGGCGGACGGCGGCTATCTGGACAGCGTGCTGGGCCCCGGCCTGCTGATGGCGCTCGGCGCCGGGCTGTCGGCCACCCCGCTGGCCTCCATCGCCACCTCCGGTGCCGCCCCCGGCGACGCCGGGCTGGTCTCCGGGCTGATCAACACCTCCCGCACGATGGGTGGCGCACTGGGCCTCGCCGCGCTCTCCACCGTCGCCGCCTCCCGTATCGGCGACCGGACAGGGCCGGTCGCCGAAGCATCGGGCCACGCGCTCGCCTTCCGCACGGGCGGGTGGATACTGATCGGCAGCGCGCTGCTGATGATGCTCACGCTGCCGGGCGGCCGCGAGCGGGACCAGGACCCGCCCGCGGAGGAGGACCCGCAGGCGGGAGAGGACCGGCATACGGGAGCAGACCCGCATGCGGAGAATTTCGAACGGAGCGGGAACCGCGCCGTCAAGGAGCGGGGTGCCCACGGTGAGTGACTTTCCTTCGACCGGCCGCCGGGTGCTCGTCAGCGGCGCCTCGCGCGGCCTCGGCCGCGCCCTCTCGCATGCCTTCGCGGCAAACGGCGACCACGTCGCCGTCCACTACCGTTCACGCCGCGCCGAGGCGGAGGAGACCCTCGCCGGGCTGCCCGGGGAGGGGCACACCCTCGCCGAGGCGGACATCACCGAGCCAGGGGACGCGAAGCGGCTGGTGGCCGAGGCCGCCGGAGCGCTGGGCGGCCTCGACGTCCTGGTGAACAACGCCGCGGCGAACGTCGCGCATCCGCCGCTGAGCACCTCCTACGAGGAGTGGGCCGCCGCCTTCCAGCAGCACACCGCGGTGAACCTGCTGGGCGCCGCATACCTCTCGCACCAGGCGGCCCGGCAGATGGCCGCCGGGAGGGGCGGCCGCATCGTCAACATCGGTTCGCGCGGCGCCTTCCGCGGCGAGCCGGACCACCCCGCGTACGCCGCAACCAAGGCTGCCGTGCACGCGCTCGGCCAGTCGCTGGCGGTGGCGCTCGCACCGCACGGCATCGCGGTCGCCTCCGTCGCACCCGGCTTCTTCGAGACGGAGCGGGTCGCGCACCGGCTGACCGGCGACGAGGGGGCGGCAATCCGCGCGCAGAGCCCGTACGGGCGGGTCGCCCAGCCGGAGGAGATCGCGGAGGCGGTGCTGTGGCTCGCCTCCCCGGCGGCGGAGTGGAGCTCGGGCACGGTGCTCGACCTCAACGGCGCCTCGTACCTGCGCACCTGACCCGGCCCGCATCTGACCCGGCCCCCACCGGCGCTGCTGGCGTCCAGCGGGGCACAGGCGGCGGTCAGTTCGTCCAGGCGGCTACGGCGACCTGTCGCCCGCGATCGCCATCGGCCGTTGCCCATGGCAGGGGCACCACGCCTACCGTAGTCGCCAGCACCGAGGACGTTCCCCCGCATCCTCACCCTGCCCTCACCAGGAGCGCGTCCCATGCCGATCGATCCCGCGAAGGCCCTGGCCGCCCCACCGCGCCGTACCGGGATCACCTGGGAGCCGAAAGACGTGCAGCTCTACCACCTCGGAGTGGGCGCCGGAATCCCGGCCACCGACCCCGCCGAGCTGCGCTACACGCTGGAGAACGAGCTGCGGGTGCTGCCCGCGTTCGCCACCGTCGCGGGCGGCGGACCGGGGGTCGTCGGCGAGTTGGACGCGCCAGGCATCGATGTCGACCTCGCCGCCGTACTGCACGGTGGCCAGACGCTCACGCTGCACCGGCCGATCCCCGTACACGGCGAGGCCGTCCAGACCACGGCCGTCACCGCCGTCCACGACAAGGGCACGGCCGCCGTGATCGCGCTGCGATCCGAGACCGCCGACGCCCACGGGCCGCTGTGGACAAGCGACTTCCAGCTGTTCGTACGCGGCGAGGGCGGCTTCGGCGGCACTCGCGGCCCCTCCGTCCGGCTGCCGCCGCCCGAAGGCGAGCCCGATCGGGTCGTCGAACGCGGCATCCGGGAGGACCAGGCGCTGCTCTACCGGCTCTCCGGCGACCGCAATCCCCTGCACGCCGACCCCGGGTTCGCCCGGCGCGCGGGCTTCGAACGGCCGATCCTGCACGGCCTGTGCTCGTACGGCATCGCCCTCAAGGCGGTCGTCGACACGCTTCTGGACGGCGAGGTGGCGAAGGTACGGAGCTACGCCGCACGCTTCGCCGGGGTCGCCTATCCGGGCGAGACGCTGCGTCTGGCGATGTGGCGGCAGGGGCGGGGCCGCATCCGGCTGGAGGCCACGGCACCCCAGCGCGCGGGCGCGCCGGTGCTCGCGGACACGTGGGTGGAACACGGCTGACGCATGGCGGGGCGGGGCCGTTGGGCTCCCGGCCATCCCGGCCATCCCGGCCACCCGGCGCGCCGGCCACGCGGTGCCCCGGATCAGCGCGTCCGGCGCTGCCGTCCCGCGTCGATCCGCTCCTGGACGAGCTCGGTGACACGGGCGAACCGGGCCAGCTCGTCCCCGGCCACCTCGTCCGCCGCAGATGATGCCGCTCCGGGCTCCGGCTGCCGTACCAGCACCGCCAGCCGGAACGCCAGCGCCCGCACGAGCAGTTGGGCGCCCTCGGCACCCGGGGCGGCCCGCTCCAGCAGCTCCGGCCCGGCGCCGTGATACAGCGTCCCGTCCACCGCCACGATCGCGTCGGCGTATGCCACCGGCCGCCAGTACGGCGAGAAGTCGATGACGGCGGGCACCTGACCGGCCGCGAAAAGCACATTGCCGGTCAGGTCACCATGGACCAGCTGGCAGGGTGCCTCGACCGGCTGCCGGAGCGACAGGATCCGGAGCAGCAGCCGCCGGGCCTCGGACGGCACGCCGCCCGCCGGTGCCAAGCGGGAGCGCCCGCCCCAGGCGACCCGGTCCGCCACCGCCCACGGATGCCGCCGCGCGTCCAGCAGACGGGGGCGTGGCGCCTGCCGCAGGGCCCGGTGAAAGGCCCGCCCGGCGTTCAGCAGGGCAGCCCAGTCGCCCGCCGGGCGTGGCGCGCCGGAGACGAAACGGGAAGCCGCCCAGCCCTCGACCACATACTTCCCGCCGACCGAACACAGCGGCCGCGGCACCCGGAACCCGTGCCCCTCGCCCTGCCGCAGCCCTTCCACCAGCCGCGCTGCCCACTCGCTCTCATCGCCCCCCTCGGCGGGCTTCAGCACGGCGTCGCCCACCCGCACGCTGTGGCCCTGGCCTCCGGACAAGCGCACGGGGCGCCCCGTGAGCCCGAAGGCGGCGACTACGGCAGAGGGCGGCAGCCCGACATCGGCGGTCGACAGAGTCACCCCGCCAGCCTGCGCCACCCGCACCACCGCGCGCACCCGGATATCCCACCTCCGCCCCCGCAGACCGTGCCAGAGGCACGGGAGCGGATACCGGTGGGGTCAGGCGCCCCGTGCCATGGGTGCATGGCGCAGGGGCAGGACGGGCGCCGATGTGGGTGCCCGTCCTCCCCTTGCGGCGCCGGGCGGTGGTCCCTCCCGCAGGGGCATCGCGTCCGGGGGTTCCGCGTCGTCTGCCGCCTCCGCCATGGGTGCCTGCCGCACCGCAGGCCTGAACGCCCGCAGCGTCGCCACCCCGCACGCCGTCTGCGCCGTCGCGTACGGCAGCCGCAGTTCCCCGCCCGGCGTCCAGAGCCCCGTGCCCGCGAGCCAGCCCTCCGGCGCCGGGAGGTGTGCAAGTGCCTTGCGGCCCGGCCGCCACACCGCGACCCAGGTGCCGTTCGGTCCGTCCGCGCGCAGGGCGACAGAGCAGTTCTCCGGCTGGAGCATCTGCCCCGGCTGAAGGGCGAACGGCGTCAGCCGGACACCCGCCGGGCACAGTGCCTCCGGGAAACGAACCGGCCGGTGGCTCCCCAGCACGCCCCAGCCCAGCCGGTCCGTGCCCGCCGCATCGGACCGGACGAGCAGCAGTCCGCTCGCAGGACTCGCCAGCAGCAGCCGGTCGTCACTGTGCTCGGTGATCTGCAGCAGCGGAGTCACCTCGCCGCCGCGCAGCAGGTCGACGACGACGCTCTTGACCGGCGCAGGCGCTCCGCCGACCCCTGGCGCCGTCCGGTCCAGCGACAGCAGCCGCCCCTCCTGGTCCAGCCAGGCGCCACCCGAGCAGCGGCCCCGCACGGTGGCGACCCGCTGCGGCCCGGCAGCGGTACCGCCCGCCACCAGCCAGACCGTGCTGGTGCGCGGCCCGCAGGCCAGTGCGTACGCCAACTGCCCGCCCGGTGAGGGCGGCAGCAGGCTCAGCCGGGTGGCGCCGAGGGCGGCGAGATCGAGGCTGCCCAGCGCCACCTGCCCGGTGTCCGGGCCGGTCGGGTAGAGCAGCGCCAGCTCGTACCGCCCGCGCCGGCGGTGGCGGGCGATGAGCACCCGTCCGTCGGACAGCGGGAGCACCTGGCTGGCAGGCTCCTCCGGGCGGTCGCCCGGCAGGGGCACCGCATACGGCTCGGGCCCGTCGAGCGTCCAGCGCTCCGGATACCAGCCGCGCACCGCACCAGACGCCCTGGTGAGCCGCGCCGCGTACGCACCGTCGGCCGAGATCACACAACCGGCACGCACCACCGGTGCTGCCTTGCCCACGACAATCTCACTGGCGCAAACAGTCATGAAGCGATCACCTCCAGTGAGGAAGCTATGCGCCATGCGTCGGGTCGAACAGAGCGAGTTGGGTGCCTTCACGCGTATGAGTGGCTTTTCTTGTGCGCTCGGTTCGCCTCCGGGCGCTTGGACCCGGAGGCGACACTCCTCGACACTGCACTCGCTCGTACCTCGCTCACTGGGTCTCGTCACTTTCGACACCGGCGCGCCCTCCGGCTCACTCGCTGAGCCTCACTCGCTTCGCTCCCTCGGGACACCGCTGCCCAGGGCGGTTCTGCGCGGCCGCAATCGGACACCGGTACCGCAGGCGCGGACGGCGCGGTACCGGCATGCGCACGCAGCGAGGCAAGGCGGGTGCCGTGTGGCTCACGGACGGGGCCGGGGTGACTGTCAAAGCCCGCACGTGGAGACGGTGCGGTACCGGCTCGCGAACGTAGTGAGCCCCAGCGAGCGAGTCGAAGCGGGCGCCGGTGTCGAAAGTGACGAAGCCAAGTGAGCGAGGTACGAGCGAGTGCAGCGCTGAGGAGTGTCGACACCGGGTACGAGCCCGCGGAGGCGAGCCGAGCGCACAGGAGGAGTGTCGGCATCGGGTACGAGCCCGCGGAGGCGAGCCGAGCGCATAAGAAAGGTAGCCTTCACTTGTGCCAGCTCTCTCCGAAGTCATCTCCGCGCTCGACGGCCTCTGGCCACGTGAGCGGGCCGAGCAGTGGGATGCGGTCGGGACGGTCTGCGGTGATCCGGGCACCGAGGTGACCAGTGTTCTCTTCGCTGTCGATCCGGTCCAGGAGATCGCCGGGCAGGCCGTCGAGCTGGGCGCCCAACTGCTCGTCACTCATCACCCGCTCTATCTGCGCGGGACGACGACCGTGGCTGCCGACACCTTCAAGGGCCGGGTCGTGCACACGTTGATCAA
The DNA here is from genome assembly GCF_025165795.1 of Streptomyces gossypii. Lineage (GTDB taxonomy): Bacteria > Actinomycetota > Actinomycetes > Streptomycetales > Streptomycetaceae > Streptomyces > Streptomyces gossypii. The sequence continues at coordinate 119,223 of NZ_JAJAGO010000004.1, read as the reverse complement.
GCACGACATCGCGCTGTACGTTGCGCACACCAACGCCGACCGGGCTGCTCCCGGCGTCTCCGACGCCCTCGCGGGCGCCCTCGGCCTGCGGGTGGTGGGTCCCCTGGTGCCCGATCCGGATGATTCGCAGGAGCGGCGCGGCCTGGGCCGGATCTGCGAACTGGACCGGCCCGTACCGCTGGAGGAGTTCGTCCGGCTCGCCGCCGAGCGGCTTCCGGCGACGGTCCAGGGGGTCCGCGCTGCCGGAGACCCGGCCCGTCCGGTGCGTACGGTGGCGGTCTGCGGCGGTTCCGGGGACGGCCTCTTCGATCAGGTGCGGGCTGCGGGCGTGGACGCTTATGTCACGGCCGATCTGCGGCATCACCCCGCCTCCGAGGCACGCGAGCAGTCGCCGCTGGCGCTTGTGGACGCCGCCCACTTCGCCACCGAATGGCCGTGGTGCGAGCAGGCCGCGGCGCAGCTGGACGCGATCTCGGACCGGCACGGCTGGGGCCTGCGCACGCATGTATCCCGTATGGTCACCGACCCGTGGACGGCGCACGCGGCTTCCTCCCCGGATTCCGCCCGCCCCGCCCTCTCCGCCGCCAACTCGACAACCTCTGGAGCCCCCAACTGAACGCCGCCCCCGCCGACCAGATCCGCCTCCTCGACGTACAGGACCTCGACACACGGCTCGCGCAGCTCGCTCACCGGCGCCGGAACCTGCCCGAGCACGAGGAGATCCAGACGCTGGAGGCCGATCTCAACCAGCTGCGCGACCTGCTGGTGGCCGCGCAGACTGAGGAGAGCGACACCGCCCGCGAGCAGAAGAAGGCCGAGCAGGACGTCGACCAGGTGCGTCAGCGCGCCGCCCGCGATCAGCAGCGTCTCGACTCGGGGATGGTCACCAACCCCAAGGACCTGGAGAGCCTGCAGAGCGAGATCGCTTCGCTCGCCAAGCGGCAGGGGGATCTTGAGGACGTGGTCCTGGAGGTCATGGAGCGCCGCGAGTCCGCGCAGGAGCGGGCGGCCGAGCTCACCGAGCGCGTCGAGTCGGTGCAGGCTCGGGCTGACGACGCGCTCGTGCGCCGGGATGCGGTGCTGACGGAGCTGGACGCCGAATCCGGGACGCTGGCCAAGGAGCGCGGGATCGTGTCCGCTTCGCTGCCCGCCGACCTGCTCAAGCTGTACGAGAAGATTCGTGAGCAGCAGGGCGGCGTGGGTGCGGCCAAGCTCTTCCAGCGCCGCTGCGAGGGCTGCCGTCTGGAGCTGAACATCACCGAGGTCAATGATGTACGGGCGGCGGCTGCGGACACGGTGCTGCGGTGCGAGAACTGCCGCCGGATCCTGGTCCGTACGCCCGAGTCCGGCCTCTGATGGCGGCGCGCAGCTTTGTCGTCGAGGCCGACGGCGGGTCGCGCGGCAACCCCGGCCCGGCTGGGTACGGCGCGGTGGTGAAGGACGCGTCCACGGGCGAGACGCTGGTGGAGACGGCCGCGTACATCGGGCGCGCGACGAACAACGTCGCCGAGTACAAGGGTCTGGTGGCCGGGCTGCGGGCGGCGTACGAGCTGGACGCCTCGGCGGCGGTGCGGGTCCGGATGGACTCCAAGCTGGTGGTCGAGCAGATGTCGGGCCGCTGGAAGATCAAGCACCCGGCGATGCGGCCGCTGGCGGCCGAGGCACAGCAGATCTTCCCGGTGGGGGCGGTGAGCTACGAGTGGTTCCCCCGAGAGAAGAACAAGCACGCCGACCGGCTCGCCAACGAGGCGATGGACGCGGGCAAGCGGGGCGAGGAGTGGTCACCGGGCGGGTCGACTGCTGAGCTGGACGCGGGCGTTCCGGTGGCGACGGCGGCTGCGGCCGCGCCGTCCGTGCCCGCGCCGTCCGCCCTCTCGGAGCCCTCGGCGCCGCCCGCGCCGGCCGCCGGCTGGGGCCCCGACCTCGGGCCGCCCACCACCTTGGTCCTGCTGCGGCACGGGGAGACCGTGTTCACTCCCGAGAAGCGGTTCTCGGGCAGTGGCGGTACCGATCCCGAACTCTCCGAAGTGGGCCGCCGCCAGGCGGAGTCCGCCGCGTCGGCGCTCGCCGCGCGCGGCACCGTGCAGGTGGTGGTCAGTTCGCCGCTGCGCCGCTGCCAGGAGACGGCGGCGGCTGTCGCGGGTCGTCTGGGCCTGGAGGTCCGCACCGAGGACGGCCTGCGCGAGACGCACTTCGGGGCCTGGGAGGGGCTGACTTTCGCGGAGGTGCGGGAGCGCTTTGCGGAGGATCTCGATGCCTGGCTCGCCTCGCCGGAGGCCGAACCGACAGGGGGCGGCGAGAGCTTCGCGGCGGTGGCTCGCCGGGTCGCGCGTGCCCGGGACAAGGTCCTTGCCCGCCATCCGGGGCGTACGGTCCTGCTGGTCACGCATGTGACCCCGGTCAAGACACTGGCCCGGCTGGCATTGGGCGCTCCGCCGGAATCCGTCTTCCGGATGGAGCTCGCCGCCGCCTCCCTGTCAGCGGTGGCCTACTACGCGGACGGTAACGCCTCCCTGCGCCTGCTCAACGACACGGCGCACCTGCGCTGAAGGGGGCGTGGGACCGTCACCTTCACGGCTGGGTGGCCTCGGCCTCCAGCGTGATGGTGATGGTCTCGCCGATCATCGAGCCGGCGGGACCGCCCGTGATGCCGAACTCCGTGCGGCTGATCTCGGTGGACGCCGAGAAGCCAGCCATGGCACCTCCCTGGTAGCCCTTCCCGAAGCCGTTCACCTCCAGGGCGAGGGTGACGGGCCGGGTGACGCCGCGCAGCGAGAGATCTCCGTCGACCAGGAACGCGTCTCCATTGGCGCGTACGCCGGTGGAGGTGAACTTCATCTCCGGGAACTCCTCGGTGTGCAGGAATTCGGCGGTGCGCAGGTGCGCGTCGCGCTGCTCGCTGCGGGTGGAGACGGAGGACGCCTGGATGGTCGCCGTGACCGAGGAGTCCAGCGGGTTCTCACCGGTGACGATCTGGCCCTCGAAGGAGTCGAACCGGCCGCGGACCTTGGCTATGCCCAGGTGCTTGACGGAAAAGGAAACCTCGGAATGGATCGGGTCGATGTTCCAGGTACCGGCGGTGTAGCCGGGAGGGACAGAAACAGACACAGAAATCTCCCAGAATGACGGTGGTTGCACACTCAGTGATGGATCTCGGTGTGAAAGTATCAGCTTCGTATTGAGTGCTCAACTACTTGTACACTGGCTGCATGTCGGTGTACGACCCCCAGCAACAACACCTGCGGAAACCTGAGCAAGCTCGGCGGTCTCAGCAGAACGAATGGCTGACAGACGGTGAACAGGAGCTGTGGCGTTCGTACATGACGGCCCACCTCAAGCTCCAGGCACATCTCGACCGCCGGCTCCGCATCGACGCGGGAATGCCCGTCGCGTACTACGAGATTCTCGCGATGCTCTCCGAGAGCCCCAGCCGTTCACTGCGCATGAGCCGCCTCGCCGAGGTCTGCAACTCCTCGCGCAGCCGCCTCTCGCACGCGGTCGCCGCTCTCGAGAAGGAGGGCTGGGTCAGCCGCTGCGCGACGGCCGGGGACCGGCGCGGCTCCGTCGCCCAGCTGACCGACGCCGGGTTCGCCGCTCTGGAGTCCGCCGCGCCCGGCCACGTCGCCGAGGTACGGGCCTGCTTGTTCGACGGGCTCACCTCCGAGCAGTTGGAAACCCTCAAGGAGGTCAGCCGAATCCTCCACGGCACGCTGGACCGGCGCGCCGCGGAGGACGGGGCACGGCCGTCCGTCAGCCGTGAACCGGCCGGCTGTGAACCAGCCCGCCGTGAGCCAGTCACCCATGAGCTCGGCGGCGCCGGTAGTAGGCGATCGTGACCACCGCCAGCAGCGGGCCCCACAGCAGCATCGGGGCGTAGCAGGCGTTCATGATCGTCGCGGCCGTACCCGTGGGCGCATCGGGGGAGCCCATGGTGTCCGGCTCGTTCCAGCGCAGGGCGCACAGGATCGTGAACGGAGTGAGGAACAGCGCGGCGGCCGAGGCCGGGATCACGGCCGCCAAGGTGGGAACGCGGCGACCGCCCAGCAGCGGCACCCAGTGCGGCAGCACCTCTCCCCAGCGCTGGACGAGCCCCAGCGCCAGCACCCCGAAGCACTCCGCCACCAGACTGAGCACGATCATGTACCACGAGAAGAAGCTGCCGGGCTGGACGTCGTGCATCGCGTTCGGCTCGGCGAAGCCCGACGGTGCGCCCAGAGCGATGGAGACCCGCCACAACCCGGTGGGCAGCACGGTGAGTGCGGCGGCCGTGGCGGCCCATCTGACCGGACGGGACACCAGATGCGTACTGTCCGGGAGTTCGGCCCGCAGCTGGGTCTCGGGGCTGCTTGCGGTGGTGGCCGGTGCGCCGGTCGCGGTGAGCGTCATGGGTGGTCCCCTGTCCGGAAGGAGTGGATCGGTGCGATGGCCTAAGCCTTGTCGCCACCGGCTTCCCGGACCATCTGCCGATCGGCGGATCATGCCGCCCGCACCCGCCCCCGCCCCGGCCGATCGGGCTATGCCGCCGAGTGGGGACAGCGCTTAGTCTCGCTTCCATGCCTTCAACCTGCGGAGAAAGACGTCCGGTGCGGGAGTACGGAGTCGGCGCCGCGGCCGGGCTCGCGGCGCTGGGGACCGTGCTCACGGTCGACGGGCCGAGCCCGTCGGGCATGCTGTCCGCCGCCGTCGCGGTGGCCGTGGCCGTATGGGCGCTCGGCTGCTGGCCGTACTCCCGGTGCCGTCTGGCGTGGCCGCTCGCCGGGGCCTCCGCGCTCTCCCTGCTCACTACCTTCCTCCAGCCGTCCGACGTGGCGGACGAGGCGGGGTGGAAGCTGATCGAGGTCTTCGCACTGCTGTCCGTGCTGCTCATGGTCGTGCGGCGGTCGCCCCGGCGGCCCGCCGTGCTCGGCGCCGGGACGGCCCTCGCGGCGGTCGCCCTGTGGACCGTGCCGTTGGTCGGCCCGTCCGTGCTCGAGCGTGCCGGTGCCGCGCTTTTGTGGTCGCTGCCCGCGCTGGCGGCCGTCGTGGCCGGGGGATACCCCCGCTGGGCGGCTCGCCGGGCGCGGCTGGCCGTCACCGATGCCCGTCGCTTGCAGCAGCTCGAACTCGCCCGCGATCTGCACGACTTCGTCGCACACGACGTGAGCGCGATCGTCGTACAGGCGCAGGCCGCGCGCTTCGTCGCGGACAGCGACCCACGGCAGGCCGTCCTCGCGCTGGAGCGCATCGAGCAGGCGGGGCTGAGCGCGCTGGCGTCGATGGACCGGACGGTACGGACGCTGCACGAAGCAGACGGCCGGACCGTGGCCGCGTCCGCGCCGCCGGGGGCTGGTCAACTGCCGCAGCTGGTGGAGCGGTTCGCGGCCGAGCGGGACGCCGACTGCCGGTTCGCCGCCGAGTCCGGCGCGGCCGAAGCACTCTCCCGCGAGGCGGGGGTGGCCGCCTACCGGCTGGTCGTGGAGGCGCTGACGAACATCCGGCGGCACGCACCGGGCTGCGCCCGCGTCGAGGTGACGCTGGGGCGGTCCACCAAGTCCGGCGCCGTCGAAGTCCGGGTGACCAACGACGCACCACGGGGGGTGGCCGGTGCGGGGCCCTCACCGCTGCGGCGGCGCGGCGGGAGCGGGCTCGCCGGGCTGCGCGAGCGCGTCGAGGCGGCGGGCGGCAGGCTCACCGCCGCTTCCGAGGGCGGCGGCTGGCGGGTCGCTGCCGTGTTCCCCGAGGCGTCCGCCCGGCCATCGCCCGAGGCGGCATCATGGCCGGGGTGACCACACGCATCCTGATCGCCGACGACCAGGAGGACATCCGCAGCGGCTTCCGGCTGGTCCTCGACTCGCAGCCGGACATGACCGTCGTCGGCGAGGCCGCCGACGGCGAAGCGGCCATCGCCCTCGCCCACGAGCTGAAGCCCGATGTCGTCCTCGCCGACATCCGCATGCCGCGCCTCGACGGACTGGAGGTGACCCGGCGGCTCGCGCCGACCACCCGCGTCGTCGTGGTCACCACCTTCGACATGGACGACTATGTGCGCACCGCGCTGCGCGACGGCGCCTGCGGCTTCCTGCTCAAGCGCTCGGGGCCGACGCTGCTGATCGAGGGGATACGCGCCGCGATGGCCGGGGACACGCTCATCAGCCCGCAGATCACCGTCCGCCTGCTGCGCGAACTCTCCGCCACGGGCGGAGCGTCGGCGGGGAAGCTGCCCGGGGCGGGTGCGGCCGGGGCGGCCGTGCCGCAGCCGAACCCGCTCACCGGCCGCGAAATGGAGATCGTCCGCCTGGTCGCCCGCGGCCTCACCAACGCCGAGGCCGGCACGGAACTCTTCATCAGCGCGGGCACGGTGAAGACCCACCTCGCCAACATCCAGGGAAAGCTGGGCGTTTCCAGCCGGGTCGCCATCGCCGCCTGGGCCTGGGAGCACGGTCACGCGGTACCGGGCACACCCTGACCGTGACGCCTCATGCCCCGCGCCTGATGTCCCGCGCCTGATGTCCCACGCCCGCGTCAGGCGGAGACGCGCAACTGCGCAGCCGCACGGGCCAGACGCTCCACCCGTGACCAGTCCTTCGCCGCCAGCGCGTTTGAGGGCAGCATCCAGGTGCCGCCGACACACCCCACGTTGGGCAGCGTGAGATAGTCCGGGGCCGATGCCGCGCCGATGCCGCCGGTGGGGCAGAACCGTGCCCGGGGGAGCGGCGCCGCCAGCGACTTCAGATACGGCACCCCGCCCGCGGCCTCCGCCGGGAAGAACTTCATCTCGGTCACCCCTCGCTCCAGCAGTGCGACGACCTCCGAGGTCGTCGAGACCCCGGGCAGGAACGGCACGCCCGGCGCACGCATCGCGTCCAGCAGTCGGTCGGTCCAGCCGGGGCTGACCAGGAAGCGGGCGCCGGCGTCCACAGCGGCACGTACCTGCTCGGGCGTGAGCAGCGTCCCCGCGCCGATTACTGCCTCCGGCACCTCCGCCGCGATCCTCGTGATCGCGTCCAGCGCGGCGTCCGTACGCAGCGTGACCTCGATCGCGGGCAGCCCGCCCGCCACCAGCGCCCGCGCCAGCGGCACCGCGTCCTCGACGGCGTCGAGGACGACGACCGGGACGACGGGGGCGAGATCCAGCACGGACGGCAGGGGGTGCTGCGGCGGGTGCGACGAGGTGGTCATGGCGGCCATCCTCCCCCTGGGGTGCGTTATCCGCAACGAGCGTTGCGCTTCGTGCAACCGCGAGGAATGGGTGGCGCCTCAGAGATCCCGCACGATCACATCGAGCGACCAGGGCCTCCCCCGCCCCGCCGGGGCATCGCCCTCCACCGTGTAACCAAGTTCCCGCAGGGCACGGACCAGCGCCGCCGGGTCGCGCGGTGCGGCGCCCGCCTCCAGCAGGTCCCGCACCAGGCGGCCCTTGGTCGCCTTGTTGAAGTGCGAGACCACACTCCGCTTCTCCGCACCGGCCACCATCCGGGACTGCAGCACCCGTACCGTCGCCGTCCGCTCCGCGAGCGCGCCCTCCGGCTTCCACATCCCCGCATAGGCAGTCGAACGCAGATCCAGCACCAGGCCGTCACCCGCCGCCTCCGGGATCACCGCCGCCATCGGCGGCCGCCAGTGAGCCGCCAGCGCACCCAGCCCCGGCAGCCGCACGCCGCCGGAACACCGGTAGGCGGGAATCGGGTCCTTGGGCCGCACCGCACCCCACAGCCCGGAGAAGACCAGCAGCGAACGGTTCGCACGCCGCTTGGCCGCCGGGCTCAGCGCCGACAGGCCCAGCGCCTCGTACAGCACGCCGGTGTAGATCTCCCCGGCGGGCCGCACCGGCGCGGTCGGCAGCCCGGCGTTCCTGGCGACCTCCCCCCGCAGCCCCTCGCTCAGACCGAGCACCTCACGAGCCTTGCCCTCGTCACCGGAGCAGAGCGCGACCAGCTCCGCCAGCACCGACGCGCGCGTCTCCGTCAGACCCGGCAGCGACAACGCGGCCAGATCCAGCACGGACCTGGACCGCACCACGGCCTTGCCCTCGGACGGCGGCAGCAGCACGAGCACGGGCTCTCCTTCAACAGGCGGGTCGGACGGGGCAGCGCCCCGCCCCGCAGCCTACGACCCGCGATGACCCGCGAGGACTCCCCCTCGCGCCCGCCTGACGCCACCTGTCTTGGTGTGCCACGATCGGGTGAAAGACCCCGCAGCACGCGGTGCCGACCCCCTCGGCGCCTCAGCATGGTCGTGACCAAGGAAAGGGCGTGACATGACTGTCATGGCACACGAGCCGCTTTCGCAGGAAGAAGTCCTGCTGGAGGGCTTCTTGGCCCTGGACACGCCGGAAGGCTTCCGGGCCGAGTTGATCGAGGGGGAAATTGTCGTGACGCCACCGCCGGACGGCGACCACGAGGACTACATCAGCTTGATCCTCAAGCAGGTGGTCAGGGAATCCTCGACGGATATGGACTTCTCGGCCAACAAGGGTCTCAAGGTGACTCGCGGGCCGTCGGGCCTCACCCACCGCGTCATCCCGGACGGGACCTGGACGCCGACGGACCGGCGCCTCTTCCGGGGGGCGGAGTCATGGATGCCCACCGAAGGGGTTGCCATGGTCGCCGAGGTGACCTCCAGTCGCGCGGACCGCGACCGAGAGGCCAAGCGCCGCTGCTACGCGCAGGGGAGGATCCCGCTCTACCTGTTGGTGGACCGCAGCCGGAGCGCGGTCACGCTGTTCAGCGACCCCACGGACGGCGACTACGGGGACGTGGTCACCCACCCCTTCGGCAAGCCGCTCGCGCTGCCCGCGCCGTTCTCCTTCGACCTGGACACCTCCGCGTTCGGCTGACGGGCTGGGCCGCGGAGGGCCTGACCGTCCGGGTAGGATGAGGGTTGGAGACGAGTCGTGCGGGCGGTCGCGTCGGGATCCGCAAGGGTTCCGCCGAGGAACGTCCGGGCTCCACAGGGCAGGGTGGTAGGTAACGCCTACCTGGGGTGACCCACGGGAAAGTGCCACAGAAAGCAGACCGCCGGGGCCGCGAGGCGCCCGGTAAGGGTGAAACGGTGGTGTAAGAGACCACCAGCGGCCAGGGTGACCTGGCCGGCTCGGTAAACCCCACCCGGAGCAAGGTCAAGAGGAGCCGTCATTCCGTAGGGGACGGCGGCTCTGCGCGGATGTCCGAGGGCGGCCCGCCCGAGTCCGCGGGTAGACCGCTAGAGGTCGTCGGCGACGGCGACCGTAGATGGATGACCGCCTCCGGGCGGACCGCGAGGTCCGCCCGAGACAGAACCCGGCGTAGAGCGCGGCTCGCCTCCGGCCCCACCCCTCACCAGGGGCGGGGCCGTTTTTTCGTCCGCCCCCACGCGGGCCCCCACGCGTACCCGGGTGCCCCTCACGCCCCTGCCTGCTTCCGTTTCGTCCCCAGATCGGGTGGCTCCCTCTCGGGCCGGGTGGCGGAGGGCTCCCGCTGGGCAGTCCACGCCGTACGGGCACGACGACACCACTCGGCCGACTGCACGGGCTCCCTCCCCGCACCCGCAGCCAGCGCCGGAACCGGAGGGGCAGGCGGATGGCTCAGGAACAAGTAGGGGGCAGGCGGCGGGATTCCACCCCCTTGCCCGTCCCGGCGGGCGGCGGCGGGAGGGGGCGCCCGGCGCGGCTGGACTCCCTGACCGGGGTCCGTTTCTTCGCCGCCAGCGGCGTCGTCTTCGCGCACGCCATGACGTTCGGCGCGGACGGTCCTGCCCCGGAGGTGGTCAGCTGGCTGGGCATGAGCGCGGTGACGCTCTTCTTCATCCTCAGCGGCTATGTGCTCACGCACTCCTGGCGGCCGGGGGACACGGCACGGGCGTTCTGGCGGCGCAGGGCCGCCAAGGTGCTGCCCAACCACGTACTGACGTGGGGCGGGGCCCTGCTCGTCACCGCGGTCGTCGGGACGGCCCTGACGCCCCGCGACCCCGGAGCCCTGGCCGATGTGGCGGCCCTGCTGCTGGTGCATACCTGGGTCAGCCCCGAATACGCGCTCGCCGGAAACGTCGTCGCGTGGTCCCTGGCCGCCGAAGCACTGTTCTACCTTCTCTTCCCCGCCCTGATCCCCCTCGTCCTGCGGCTGACCCGGCGAGGCTGCCTGGCCCTGGCGGCGGTGTCCCTGGTGGTGCTGTGGTCCCTGCCCCTGTTCTGCGCGCTCCTCATCGACCCGCACACCATGGACGGCATCCCGCAGGGCTCGGACGCCTCCTGGTTCCTGTATGTGCTGCCCGCAGCCCGGCTCCCTCAGTTTCTTCTGGGCATGGTGGTGGCCCGGCTGTCCGTCCTGGCCCCCGAGCTGCCACGGATCGGGGTGCTGCGTGTCTGCGGGCTGCTGACCGTCACGCTGCTGGCCGGTTCCGCATGGCTGCCGGACGCCTTCATGTGCTCCGCGGTCACCACCTTCTCCCTGGCCCTCCTGATCCACGCCGTCTCGGGGCTGGATCTGCGCGGAGAGTGGTCACTGCTGCGCACACGGGTGGCGGTGTTCCTCGGCGAGATCTCCTACGCCCTCTACCTCGTCCACTTCCAGATCCTCATCCTCACCCACCACGTCACGAGCGAGCACGGATGGTCGCGCGGGCCCGCACTCACCCTGGCGCTGACGCTCACGCTGCTCATGGCATGGCTGCTCTACGTGTCCGTCGAGCGCCCCTTCATGCGCCGCTTCGCCCGCCCGCGCCCGCGCCCGCGCACCCAGCCGCCCGAGGTCAGCCGAGGTCGCGGGCGGCCATGGCGGCCTGGACGCGGTTGGTGACGCCCAGCTCGGTGAGGATGCGGCTGACGTGGGCCTTGACGGTCGATTCGCGCAGGTGCAGGAGTCTGCCGATGTCCGCGTTGGTCATCCCGTCCGCCAGTGCCGCGAGCACCTGGCGTTCGCGCGGGGTGAGCCTAGCCGCCGCCGCTCTCGCGGCCTGGGCGCGGGCCGTGTCGGGGCGGTGGAAGCGGCTGATCACCGTACGGGTGACGGTGGGGGAGAGCAGGGCCGCGCCGCCCGCGATGATCCGTACCGCGCGGAGGATCTCCTCCGGCGGGGTGTCCTTGAGCAGGAAGCCCGCCGCGCCCGCCTCCAGCGCGCCGTACACGTACTCGTCCAGGTCGAAGGTGGTCAGCACGGCAACCGCCGGGGCGTCGGGGAGCTTCCGGAGCGCGCCGGTGGCCGCGATGCCGTCCATGACGGGCATGCGGATGTCCACCAGTGCCACGTCTGTGCGGTGCCTGCGGGCGGCTTCCACCGCCTCGCGGCCGTTCGCCGCTTCGGCGACCAGTTGGAGACCGTCGTCGGTGGCGATGAGGTCGGTGAGTCCGGCGCGGACGAACGCGTCGTCGTCGACGACGAGCACCCGGATCATCGCGGGCTCACCGCTTCCGCCATCGGTGCCGTCTCTTCCAGCGGATGGGCGGGTACGGGCAGTTCGGCCCGCAGGACGAAGCGGCCTTCGTCGGTGCGGCGGGTGGTCAGTTCACCGTGCAGTGCCGAGACGCGTTCGGCGATGCCCACCAGACCGTAGCCGTGGTGCGCGCCGTCGCCGTGCCGGGCGGTGGGCGGCGGGCAGGCGTTCTCCACGCGGATCTCCACCCGCCCGCGCCGCACGGTGACGGTGAGGTCGACCGGCGCCGCGGGGGCGTGCTTGCGTGCGTTGGTGAGCGCCTCCTGGACGATCCGGTGGACGGCCAGCCGTACGGCGGCGGACAGCCCGTGCAGTGTGCCGAGCCGGGCATGCACCCGGATGCCGGCGGCCTCGGACTCGGCGATCAGGGCGGGCAGATCGTCGGATGTGGGTGCCAGGGGAGCCGGGCCCTCGTGGTCGCGCAGGGCGCCGAGCAGGTCCCGCAGGTCGTCCAGAGCGTGCGCGCTGGTGTCGCGCAGCAGGGAGAGGCGCTCGCGCACCGGTTCCGGCACCTCCTCGCCGCGCCGTTGCAGTACCCCGGTGTGGAGGACCAGCAGGCTCAGCCGGTGGGCGAGCACGTCGTGCATCTCCCGGGCGATGCGGGCCCGTTCGGCCAGCCGCACCTGGTCGTCGCGCAGTTGGTGGGCGGCTCGGATGTGCTCCAACTGCCGGGCCAGCGAAAGGGCGAGGTCGCGGTGGCTGCGGGCGGCGAGCCCGAAGGCCAGCGGCACGGCCAGCACGGCACACGGCAGGAAGGTGACCTGCGGCATGTTGACCAGGGTGCGGAAGGGGTCGAGTGCGGCGGGGACGAAGGCGATGGCGGTCAGGCCCAGCGCGAGGGCGCGGGGGCGCCACAGGGTCACGGCGTACAGGGCGACGAACGCGGGCCAGATCTGGCTCTCCAGCAGGAATCCGGTGATCGTCACCAGCGCCACCGTGACCGGCAGCCGGTGGCACAGCAGCAGTACGGCGCACAGCCCGGCGGTGACGAGGCCGCTCACCCCTGGGTCCGCGATGAGCCCCTCGCGCCCGTCCAGCGCGGTGCGCAGCGACTTGAACACGACGAAGGCGAACCCCGCGGCCAGCAGCGACTTCCGTTGCCATGGCGTCAGCAAGCGGCCTCGCTGGGGCTGTTCCGGGGTGGTCATACCCGCATCGTAGGCAGCGTGGAGTGCCCTGCGCATGCGACGAAAGTCGATGGTTCGGTGCCGTACCACCGCCGTTCGTCGGCTCTTCTCCGCCGACTTGTGGCGGATGTACGCGGTGCCGCCCGGTTGGACAGTGGGCGCGTATCCGCAGTACGAGGAGGAACACGCATGCAGGACAGGACCGGATCCACCAGGCGCCGCACGGTGCTGGGCGGCGCGGCGGCCGCCACGGCGGCGGGCTTCGCGTTCGGCCGCCCGGCGGCCGCGGCGGCGCCGTCCGCCGAACGCGGCGGAAGAGGCCGCCGCTACCGGGGAAAGACGGTGCTGGTCACGGGGGCCACCTCGGGCATCGGACGGGCCGCTGCCATGGCCTTCGCGGCCGAGGGCGCGAAGGTCGGCTTCTGCGGGCGGCGGGAGCGGCTGGGCCGGGAGGTGGAGCGGGCAATTCGCGAGGCAGGCGGCGAGGCGACGTACATCAGGGCCGATGTGCGGCGTGCCGGTGAGGTGGAGTCCTTCGTCGACCGCGTGGTGCAGAAGTACGGCGGTCTCGACGTCGCTCTCAACAACGCGGGCATCCAGAAGCCCTTCACCGATCTGCACGAGGTGTCCGTGGCGGACTGGGACGACGTCACGCACACCAACACCCGCGGCGTGTTCCTGGCCATGAAGTACGAGATCCCCCACCTGCGCCGCAACGGCGGCGGGGTGATCCTGGTCACCGGGTCGTCGAACCAGTTCGCCACCCGGCAGGGCCTCGGCTCCTACACGGCGAGCAAGAACAGCGTGTCGGGCCTGGTCCAGGCGGCGGCCATCGAGAACGGAGGGCACGGCATCCGCGTCGTCGCGCTGGCCCCGGGCACGACGGACACGCCGATGCTGGACGTCCACCGCCCCGGCGGCCTGTCCGACGAGGAGTGGGCGGAGGCCAAGAAGGAATTCGCCGCCCCGGGTGTCGACGCGCTGAAGCGGATGGCCAAGCCGGAGGAGATGGCCACCGCCGCGCTGGCGCTGGCCTCCTCCGATCTCAGCTTCCAGACCGGCACGACGGTCGTCGTCGACGGTGGCCAGCTGGCCGGACTGTGAGCAGCGGGCCGTGAGCTGCCGCGCGCCCCCGTGCTCCGGTGTGAGCGCCGCACGCGCCCAGGGCGGCACAGGGGAAAACCCTTGATGCTTCGGATGGTGTGACGCGCGGGGGCCGACGGTCTGGTTTCGTGGCCTTTACAGCCGGTACGGTGGTCCAGACCACATAATGAGGTGGGGGGATCATGAACTGTACAAAGTGCGGAGCCCCGGTTCTTCAGGGGCCCAACGGCGACTGGTCATGCAATAACTGCGGAGCGAGCGGATGAGCAAAGAGTCACCCCGGTACATCTCCGACCGGGCAACACTCAACTGCGCCCACTGCGGATGGGGCGACGTGCAGACTGGGCCACAGGGCGGATACGTGTGCCCGCAGTGCTTCCACACCAAGATCCCACCGGGCCAGCCCCACGCGGACGACAGATGACGAGGGCCTCCCGACAGGCTCTCAGGCGGCCTTCGTCAGCTCCGCACGGACGGCCGCCTGCCAGACCATGCGGAGTCTGTCCAGCTCCGTGAGCGCGGCGGGCGACCATGCCGTCCGCCCGGTGACGAACGCGCGGATCGCGGCGTTCGCCTCAGCTGCGGACGGAAGGTGCGGGCGAGGCTGAGCGGTGCTTGGCATGAGTTCAATCTAGGCGGCGGCACTGACAACGGCACCCGCATTCCGTACGCCGCCCGGCGGCTTCTCAGCCGGGGTCAGCCGATGCGGACCGCCGTACCGGAGACATGGACGCGCGGGTCGCCGGGGCGCAGTTCGACGGTGAGGACGCCGGGGCGTCCCATGTCTTCGCCCTGGTGCAGAGTGAGCGTGGCATCCGCCGCCACCAGGCCCAGCTCCCGTGCGTAGCCGCCGAAGGCCGCAGCCGCCGCGCCGGTCGCCGGATCCTCCACCACGCCGCCGACGGGGAACGGGTCGCGGACGTGGAAGACGCTGCCCGACTCGGCTGCCGGATCACGCCACACCAGCTGGAGGGTGGTCAGATCCAGACGCAGCATCAGGGCCTTGACCCGCTCGAAGTCGTAGTCCAGCCTGGCGAGCCGCCTGCGGGTGGCCGCCGCGAGCACGAGGTGCCGCGCACCGGCGAAGGCGATACGGGGCGGAATCGCCTGGTCCAGATCGGACTGCTGCCAGTCCAGCGCCTCCAGCGCCTCCGCGAGGTCGGCGTCAGCGACCGGAGACGAGTGCGGCTCGACGCTGCTGAGCGTGGCGCGCGGGCCGGTGGCGCCCTCGGTGTTCTCGGTGTTCTCGGTGACGGATACCGGGATGGTGCCCACGGGCGAGGCGAAGAGCAGCTCCCCGAGACCGGCGGTCTCGGCGAGCGCGACGGCCGTCGCCACCGTGGCGTGCCCGCAGAAGGGGACCTCGGCGACCGGGCTGAAGTAGCGGATCGTGTACGCGCGACCGGGCTCCGCGCCGGTCAGGCCGGGCGGGGGAGGGGTGAGGAAGGCGGTCTCGGAGTAGCCGACCTCGGCGGCGATCGCGAGCATCGCCTCGTCGCTGAGCCCCCGTGCGTCCAGCACGATTCCGGCGGGGTTGCCGCCCTCCGGGCTGCTGGAGAAAGCGGTGTAGCGGAGGGGCTCGGCGGTGGCAGCTGCGGTGCCCGCTTCGGGGGCGGCCGTCTCGTTCGCGGCGTCGTTCATGGTCATGGCCCCCACAACGGCCCCCGCCCCGGCCCTATTCCGCGCCGCGCTGCGCCATGCGTGTCGCGCTCCGGCAACGCGCCTGCCGTGCACCGGTGCGCGTTCCTTGCCCGATAAAGTCGGCTTTGTCGCGCGCGCGTGCCGCCGTGCAGGGCCCCGCCCGCCCCGCGGGTGCGTGGGGAGGGCACGCATGTTGCCATCGGATGGACATATGCCTGTCGCGTACGCGCCAACAGGGCGCCGTTCCGCGCCGATGCAGTCGGCCTCATGACGCACACAGTGAGCGCCGACCGAGAACTCCGTGCCGCGGCCCGTCATCTGGGCCGCCGCCGGTTCCTCACAGTCACGGGTGCCGCGGCCGCGCTGGCCTTCGGTACGAACCTCCCCAACACCGCCCACGCCGCCCCCGCCCTCGATCCACGCCGCATCGGCAAGGACCCGTTCACCCTCGGCGTGGCCTCCGGTGACCCGCTCCCCGACTCCGTGGTGCTGTGGACCAGACTCGCCCCCGAGCCGTACCAGGCGGACAGCGGGCTGCCCGCCGAACCGGTCACCGTCACGTGGGAGCTCGCCCGCGACAAGAAGTTCCGCCGGTCGGTCCGCAGCGGTGAGGTCACCGCACACCCGGAGTTCCACCACTCGGTGCATGTGGAGCCGGACGGCCTGGAGCCCCGCCGCCGCTACTACTACCGCTTCCGGGTGGGCGAGTGGACCAGCCCCGTCGGCCGCACCCGTACCGCGCCCGCCGACGGCGACCAGCCCGGCTCGGTGCGCTTCGCCGCCGTCTCCTGCCAGGCATACCACCACGGCTACTTCACCGCCCTGAAGCACCTCGCGGCCGAGGAGGACGTCGACGTGGTCTTCCACCTCGGCGACTACCTCTACGAGTACGCGGTCGACTCCGCCGGCGGCGAGCGGAAGTACACCGGCACCGTCCTGCCGGACCACTTCAACAAGGAGACCGAGACGCTGGAGGAGTACCGCCTCCGCTACTCGCTCTACCACGCGGACCCGGACCTGCAGGCCGCGCACGCCGCCCACCCCTGGATCGTCACCTGGGACGACCACGAGACCGAGAACAACTACGCGGACGACACCCCGGAGAGCGGCGGCCCCGCCGAGGACTTCCTCATCCGCCGCGCCGCCGCCTACCGCGCCTTCTACGAGAACCTGCCGCTGCGCCTCCCGCAGCGCCCCGAGGGCCCCGATCTCCAGCTCTACCGGCGGCTGCGCTACGGGCGGCTCGCGCAGTTCGACGTACTGGACACCCGCCAGTACCGCGACAACCAGGCGAACGGCGACGGCTGGAAGGTGCCCACCCCCGAATCCGAGGACGCCGACCGCACCCTCACCGGCACCTCGCAGGAACGCTGGCTGACCGAGGGCTGGCAGAAGTCCGACGCGCTCTGGAAGGTCGTCCCGCAGCAGGTCGTCTTCTCCCGGCGCCGGAACCGGACCGAGGGCCCCTACCCGCTTTCCATGGACGCCTGGGACGGCTATCCCGCATCCCGGCAGCGGGTGCTCGACGGCGCGCGCGCCGCGGGGGTCGAGAACCTGGTGGTGCTCACCGGCGACGTCCACGTCCACTACGCGATGGACATCAAGGACGACTTCGACGACCCCGGCTCCCGCACCCGCGGCGTCGAAATCGTCACCACCTCCGTCACCAGCGGAAAGGACGGCGCCGAACACCCGGGCAACTGGGAGCAGATGCGCGCGGCCAACGCGCACATGAAGTTCTACGACGGCCGCCGCGGCTATGTGCTGGTCACCCTCGACGAGCAGCGGCTGCGCGCTGACTACCGCGTCGTGTCGAAGGTCACCACCCCCGGCGGTACGGTCAGCACCGCCGCGTCCTTCGTCTCCCTGGCCGGTGACGCAGGTCTCAAACCCGCCTGACCTTCCGGGATGTAAATGGTTGGGCCGGGGTGGGTTTCCCTGGGAGAATGTGTCTGCCGTTAACAATCTCCTGGAGAGGTGCATGACCAACCCCGGCCCGTCAACTTCGGCCGTCATAGCCGCCCGCTCCCCGGTCGCCGCCAGCGCCATCGAGGGACCCGCCACCGAACCACAGTTCACCCCCCGGCAACGGGCCGGTCTGCTGGTCACCCTCATACTCGGCAGCCTCACCGCGTTCCCCGCGCTGTCGATGGACATGTACCTCCCGGCGCTCCCCGACGTCGGCACCGCCCTGCACGCCCCGGCGGCGTCCGTCCAGCTCACGCTGACCACCTGTCTGCTCGGCCTGGCCATCGGCCAGCTCGTGGTGGGCCCGATGAGCGACCAGTTCGGCCGCCGTCGCCCGCTGCTCGCAGGGATGGCCGTCTACGTGGTTGCCAGCGCCGCCTGCGCGCTCGCGCCGACGATCGGCACCCTCACTCTCTTCCGCCTCGTCCAGGGCCTCGCCGGGGCCGCGGGCATAGTGATCGCCCGCGCGGTCGTACGCGATCTGTACGACGGGCTCGCGATGGCCCGGTTCTTCTCCACGCTGATGCTGATCTCCGGCGCGGCCCCGATCCTGGCCCCCGTGCTGGGCGGACAGGTGCTGCGTTTCACCGACTGGCGCGGCGTCTTCCTGATCCTCACCGCCATCGGCCTGGTGCTGATGGCGGTCGTGCTCCGCAAGCTGCCCGAGACGCTGCCGCCGCAGAAGCGCACCCGGGGTGGCGTGCCCGTCGCCCTGCGCACCATGCGGGGCCTCTTCGCCGACCGGGTGTTCACCGGCTACCTGCTGGCCGGAAGCTTCACCTTCGCCGGTCTCTTCGCCTACGTGGCCGCCTCTCCGTTCGTCATGCAGGAGATCTACGGCGCCTCGCCGCAGACCTTCAGCCTGCTCTTCATGGCCAACTCCGTCGGACTCGTCGGCGTCGGCCAGATCAACGGCAAGATCCTGGTGGGCCGGGTCTCGCTGGACAAGGTGATCCACTTCGGCCTGTGGGTGGTCACGGCCGCCGCCGTCGCCCTGCTCCTGATGACGCTGGGAATCTTCGGCGAGCCCGGACTGGTGCCCGTCGCCGCCGGGCTGTTCGTGCTGATGTCCGGCATGGCGCTGATCCTTCCCAACGCCAACTCGCAGGCACTGATGCGCACCCCGCACGCCGCCGGGTCTGCTTCGGCGCTGCTGGGCGCCTCGCAGTTCCTCGTCGGCGCGATCGCCTCGCCACTGGTGGGCATCGCGGGCGAGGAGACCGCGGTACCCATGGCTCTCGTACAGCTCGGGTCGCTGCTTGTGGCGGGGGCGTGTTTCCTGGGACTGTGCCGCCCGTGGCGTACGCGAGACTGAGACACGCGGCCTCGCCCGAGCGGGCGGGGCTGCGGTCGGATGAGCTGGCGGCGCTGGCGCACGGCGTCGACCGGCTGCCGGGCCGCTGGTGCTCCGGCGCGGTCGTACTGGCCGGGCGCGGCCCGTACGTCGCCCTCGAGCACGCCGCCGGGTGGGCGGTGCGCTACGCCGCGTACGACCCGGAGCAGGACCGCGGGGTCGAGCTGCCGCGCGACCGGCAGCTGCCCGCCCGCCCCGACACCGTCTTCGACCTGGCCTCGCTCAGCAAACTCTTCACGACCATCGCGCTGCTCCAGCAGGTCGAGCGGTCCACCCTCCACCTGGACGCGGAAATCGCCCGCTACGCGCAGGAGTTCGGACGGCGGAAGCTTCCGGCGCACGGCATCACCGTCCGGCACCTGCTCACCCACACCTCGGGGCTGCGCCCGGAACTGCCGCTCTACGACTACGGGCCGCGGAACCGTACGGACCTGCTGTGGGCCGAGGAGCCGCTCACCCCGCCGGGCAGTGCCTACTGCTACTCCGACCTGAACCTGCTGCTGGCCCAGGGCGTGCTGGAACTGGTGACCGGGCAGCCGCTGGACGTGCTCGTACAGGAGGGGATCACCCGCCCCCTCGGCATGAGCCGCACCCGCTATCGCCCGCCCCCCGGCTGGCGCCCGCGGATCGCCGCCACCGAGGATCAGCGCAAGCCCTGGGCCAAGCTCGACCGGGGGATGCTGCACGGCCGTGTCCACGACGAGAACGCGTACGCGCTGGGCGGCGTCGCGGGCCACGCGGGCCTCTTCGGCACGGCTGGTGACCTCGCGGTCTTCTGCCGCACGCTGCTGAGCGGCGGCGCGTACGGGCCCGCGCGCATCCTCGCACCGTCCTCGGTCGCGCAGCTGCTGGCGCCGCCCGGACTGGGCTTCGGCGTCGGGCAGCGCTGGTTCATGGGGGAGCTGGCGGGCCCGATGAGCGAGGGCCGAGCGGCGGGACACACCGGTTTCACCGGGACGAGCCTGGTGCTCGATCCGGTCACGGACACGTTCCTGGTGCTGCTGGCGAACACCGTGCACCCCGTCCGCCGCCCCGCCGACTCGACGCCCCGCGCGGCGGCGGCGACCCACCTGGCCCGCGCGGTGCGGTGACGGCGTCCGCCGTCGCCGCACCGTCCGGCGCGAACTCCCCGGCAACCCTCCCGGTCACCGCCCCCGTGCCGTGTCGGGCCAGGTGAACGACCGGGTGGGGCGGGAGGGAGGGGCAGGCGCCCTGCCGTCAGGGCCAGGGCGGCGAGCGGGGCGGACCACCTGACGCGCACTAGACTGCACTGGTGCACGACATCAGCTCCCCACCGGTCGAAGAGCAGCTGCGCGTCGCGCTGGCCGGGCTCGTCGACGGGCTGCCCGCGCGGCAGGCGTCCACCGCGGTGGACCGTCTGATCGCCCACTACCGGGGGACCACGCCGACCCACACCCCCGTGCTGCGGGACCACGCCGACGTCGTGGCGTACGCGGCGTACCGGATGCCCGCCACCTTCGAGGCGGTGGTCTCGGCGCTGACCGCCTTCGCGGACCGCGCGCCGCACTGGTCGCCCGCCTCCCATCTGGACGTCGGCGGCGGTACGGGCGCGGCCGTCTGGGCGGCTTCCCTGGTGTGGGGCGACGGCCCGGGCGCGGATTCCGGCGAGGTCTTGCCGGTCCGGCGGACCACCGTGCTCGACTGGGCGCAGCCCGCGCTGGCGCTCGGGCGCGAACTGGCGGGCGGCTCCGCGTCCGCCTCGCTGCGCGCCGCGCGGTGGGAGACCGGGAAGCTGTCCGCGACGGCGCTCGCCGCTGCGGCCCGGACGGAGCGCACGCCCGCACCCGCGCCCCCCGTGGAGCTGGTCACCGTCTCGTACGTGCTGGGGGAGCTGACCGCCGAGGACCGGCGGGAGACCGTGGCCGCCGCCGCCCGGGCGGGGCGCGCCGTGGTGGTCGTCGAGCCCGGCACACCGGACGGCTATCTGCGCGTCCGGGAGGCCCGTGACCTGCTGGTCGACGCCGGACTGACGGTGCTGGCACCCTGCCCGCACAGCGCCGCCTGCCCCCTCACCCCCGGCGAGGACTGGTGCCACTTCGCCGCCCGGGTCAGCCGCTCCTCGCTGCACCGGCAGGTGAAGGGCGGCTCGCTGCCCTACGAGGACGAGAAGTTCAGCTATGTCGCGGCGATGCGCCCCGGCGCGGTGAACGGCACGCCCGCCGGGGCGCGCATCGTACGCAAACCGCAGCTGCGCAAGGGGCAGGTGCTGCTGGATCTCTGCGGCGCCGGCGAGGTGATGGGCCGTACCACCGTCAGCAAGCGGCACGGCGCGCTGTACCGCGAGGCCCGCGAGGCCGCGTGGGGCGGCGTCTGGCCGCCGGAGCAGGGCCCGGACGAGCCCTGACCCGGCCCCCGGAGCTTCCGGGGACCGGGCTGGGGCCGTGCCGGACCGTGCCAGGGGCCCGGACTAGGGCGCCGGGTCGCTCAGGACCGCAGTTCCGCCGTGCAGCACTTCACGCTGCCGCCCCCCTTCAGCAGTTCGCCCAGGTCGACACCGACCGGTTCGAACCCCCGTTTCCGGAGTGGTTCGAACAGGCCCTGTGCCGCTTGCGGCACCAGCACATGGTGGCCGTCGCTCACCGAGTTCATGCCGAACGCCCGCGCGTCCGCCGCGTCGGCGACGATCGCGTCCGGGAACAGCCGGGCGAGTACGGCCCGGCTGCCCGGCGAGAACGCCTCCGGGTAGTACATGACCGCGCCGTCCACCGCGTCGTCCAGCACGCACAGCGCCGTGTCGAGGTGGTAGTAGCGCGGGTCGACAAGGTCCAGGCCGATCACCGGGCGGCCGAAGAACTCCTGGACCTCGCCGTGCGAGAGCGGGCTGCTGCGGAAGCCGCGCCCCGCCAGCAGCCAGGAGGCGGTGATCGCGAAGTCGCCCTCGCCCTCGTTGATGTGCTCCGGCTCCCGCACGTCCGCGAAGCCGTGCGAGAGGTACCAGTCCCGGTGGGCGACCGCCTCACCGGCGCGTTCCGGATGTGCGAAGCGCGCGCCGAGCACCCGGCCGTCGACGACGGTCGCACCGTTCGCCGCGTACACCATGTCCGGCAGGTCCGGTTGCGGCTCCAGCACCTCGACCGTATGGCCGAGCTCGAGATAGCGGTCGCGCAGATGTTCCCACTGTGCGATCGCCAGCGGAAGATCCACGGGTTTGCCGGGGTCCATCCAGGGGTTGATGGAATACGTCACACGGAAGTGCTCGGGTGGGCACATCAGATAGCGGCGGGCACTGAACAACGAGAGCTCCTCACGGGGTCGCCGTGCACTGTCGTGGCCATAGTCCACTGTGCGGAGCCCGTTCGCCGGGATTCGGACGGAAAGAAGGCCAGCGTCTCGCTTCGCACGCCGCCGCGCGGCTGACGTGCGAAGAAGAGGAAGGTGAACGAGAGGCGAGCTGCGAGCGGGCGGGAACCGGCCTGGTCCCGGGTCGGCGACCGGAGATCAGGACCGGTCAGGACCGATCACAACCGGAGACCGGGGCCCGCCGGGGACGAGATCACGACCGGCGGGAGCCGCCCGCGAGCCCGAGCGCCGAGAGTGATCATTGCCCGTGATCGCTGATCGTGACCCGGATTCGGTCCTGCACTGCCGCCTCGCTGCGTACCCTCGACATATCCGGGGGCGAGGGATCCGCCTCCGGGGATCAGGATTCACGGTCCCGGTCGCGAGAGTGAGGCGGTAGATGGAACGCGAGGGCAGACTCTCCCGGTGGCTGCGGCGGCGCGGCGGCAGCGGTGCGAGCGGCGGTGCCACGGCGGGCGACCTGCAGGCCCGCGAGGATCTGCTGCTGACGGCGGCCGGAGCGGGGTTCCCCCTGGCACCCGCCGCGTATCCGGAGGGGTACGGCTGCTCCTGCGTCCGCATCGGCTGTCCGACCCCCGGACGGCACCCGGTCTCCTTCGCCTGGCAGACCCAGGCGACGACCGACCCCGAACAGATCGCGCGCTGGGCACAGGGCCAGCCCGAGGCCAACTTCATCACCGCCACGGGCCGCACCCACGACGTACTGGACGTACCGGTTCCGGCCGGGCGGATGGCGCTGGAGCGGTTCGACGACGAGGGCACCGGCACGGGGCCGGTCGCCGTCTCCGGCGGCGACCGGATGCTCTTCTTCACCGCCACCCGGGGCACGCCGGAGGACGAGGACGAGTGGTGGCCGTGTGAGCTGGACTGCCACCCGGAGACGATGGACGAGCATCCGGGGCTGCGCTGGCACTGCCGGGGCAGCTATGTACTCGTCCCGCCCGCGAGGCTGCCGGGCGACGCGCCGGAGGCGCTGGTGCGCTGGGTACGGCCGCCGGTGCCGGGCGCCGTACTGCCCGAGCCGCTGACCTTGCTGGAGCCCCTGACGGATGCCTGCGCGGTGTACGCGGGGGAGCAGCCGGACCAGGACACCGTGGCTCCCTGGCCCGCCCGCTAGGGCCGCGCCAGCCGGCTCACTCGCCGCGGGCGCTGATCAGACCGGTGATCCGGCTGACGAAGGCGACGTCGCCGCCCTCCTTCGCGGTGGGCACCGTCACCGCCTGCCCCGAGACCCGCACATAGGTGATCGACTGCTTCGGCGTCCCGGTCATCAGCGCCTTGACGTACGGGTCCTTGACATTGGGTGAGTACCCCTTGGCGACTGTCTGCTTCTTCTGGTGGTGCGAGGCGAAGAAGACGAGCGCGCCGCCGCCCTCGGTCCGCAGCCCGAAGGGTGCGAACTGCGGCGGCTTGGCGGCGAGATCGGCCCACTCGCTGCGGACGCCCGACTGCTTCGCCGCCTTCTCCCGCTGGTCGCGCCATGCGTCGGTGTGCGGGCCGGGCGCGAAGTCGCCCTCGCCCTCCTGTAGGTAGCGCACGTACTCTGCGCTGAGCTTGCTGGGCGGGACCGCCAGCTTCGAGCCGGAGGTGTCCGGCACCTCCTCGGCGTAACCGTCCTCGTCGGTGGCGAACTTCGGCATGTCACCGTCCGGGACCACCCCGAGATAGGTCGCCTTCCAGTCCGCGTCGACGCTGTTGCGCTGGAAGACCAGCAGCCAGCGTCCGCCGCGGCTGAGGTTGCTCTCGGTGTCGGCGACGAAGGACTTCGGCCAGCCCGCCTGCTGGGGTATGAGGAAGCGCGGGTCGGTCAGCTCGAGCGGCTTGAAGTCCTTGTTCTCCGCCCCGTCGACCTCCCTGCGGGCCTTCAGACCCGCCTGGTCGATCGCGCCGAGCGCACCCCCCTCGATGGTGGCGTTGAGCTTCGCGTCCTGGTTCTTGTTCGACTTGTTGTGCGTCTTGGCGAACTTCTCGAGGACCTTCTTCGCCTCGGACTTGCCGACGGCGGGGACCACGGCCGTCTCGCCGTGCACGGTGAGGCACCCCGACAGCGTCGTGGCCAGCACCGTCGCGAGGGTCGTCGCCGTCAGCAACCGGGCTCTCATCCTGCGTCCTCCCACAAGGCATTCCAGGCTTCGAAACCCTACCGCTGCCCGGAAGCCCGCGAAGGGCGGGACCCGGCGAGGCGGGGCGGTATGGGATCATGCGGCGGATCGGGGTGGATGTCAGGGGGATTCGGTGACGCACCGGGGGGAATACCGGCGGCAGTTCCGCACGGCGATGCGTGAACTGCGCGGGGCGCAGAAGACGGCGAAGGGAGTGTCGCTCTACTCGCGCCATCTCAACCGGCCCGCCGGTCGTGTGCTGGCGGCGGGTGCCTATCCGCTGCGGCTCACCCCGAACCAGGTAACGCTGATCAGCGCGGTGTGCAGCTTCGCCGGAATCGCCGCGCTCGCCCTCTTCTCCCCGTCCTGGCCGCTCGCCCTGGGCGTGTGGGCCGCGCTCGCCGTCGGTTTCGCCTTCGACTCCGCGGACGGGCAACTGGCCCGGCTGCGCGGCGAGAGCAGCGCGGCGGGGGAGTGGCTGGACCATGTGGTGGACTGCGCCAAGATCACCGCGTTGCACGCGGCGGTGCTCGTCTCCTTCCACCGGTTCTTCGAACTGCCCTCCTCCGGCTGGCTGCTGCTGCCGCTCGCGTTCCAGTTCGCCGCGGTGCTGATCTTCTTCGGCGGTCTGCTCACCGACAAGCTGAAGCCGCGCGGGCCGGCGGGGCAGGGCGCTGCCGCGCCGCCGACCCGGCCCGCCGTACCGCCGCCGTCCCGGCTCCGCGCCGTCGCCCTGCTGCCCGTCGACTACGGCGTCTTCTGTGCCGTCTTCCTGCTGCTGGGCAGCGAGCGGGCCTTCCTCGGCGGCTACGCGGCCTTCTTCGCCGCCCACGCGCTGTTCCTCGTCGCCTTCCTGGTCAAGTGGTTCCGGGAGCTGTCCGCCCCGAACGCGGGCTGACGCGCGACGCCGCCGTGCGTCCGTCCAGCGCGTCCAGCGCGCGCCGCAGCTGGGTGCTGGAGGTGTGCATGGTGTACGGGAAGTAGACGATCTCCACACCGACGGTGCGGAAATCCGCCTCTAATCGGTCGCCCTTGGCCGTCCCGCGCCAGTCGTCGCCCTTGAAGAGCAGGTCGAAACGTATCTGCTGCCAGGTGTCCAGCTTGTCCGGCACTGTCTCCACGAACGCGGCGTCCACGAAGCGGATGCTGCGCACGATCTCCAGCCGCTCCACCAGCGGTACCACCGGCTGACGCCCCTTGGCGCGGGCCGCCATCTCATCGGACACCACACCGGCGACCAGGTAGTCGCACCGGTCGCGGGCGTGGCGCAGCAGATTCAGATGCCCCACATGGAAGAGGTCGTACGCCCCCGGCGCGTAACCCACGGTCTGACTCATTCGCGATCCCCCCACGGAACTCGGCGAACACGGTGGACCCCGGCCCCGGCCCGGCCGACGCCGCAGATGGCGCCGATCCAACCACAACCCGGAGAGGATGGGGGTAGCTTGTGTGGACGATGTGCCGGTAACCACTCACTATCCTGCACCAGGACGTAAGGTGCGCCATCGGGGGATATTGAGGGGGGACCGCGCGTGGGTGCGCTGCCGGTACGGCGATTACTGCTGGTTTCCACGAACTACGCACCGGAGCAGGCCGGAATCGGCCCGTACGCGACTCAGATCGCCGAACACTGGGCGGCCGACCCGGAGACCGAGATGCATGTCCTCACCGGCATGCCGCACTATCCCTCCTGGCGCGTCGACCCCGCCTACCGGGGCAACTGGCGGACGGCCGAACTGCGCGCCGGCGTACGGGTGCACCGCAGACGGCACACCGTTCCGCCCCGGCAGACCGCACTGCGCCGCGCGCTCTACGAGGCGTCAATTCTCGGGCACGGCCTCCTGGTACCGCCCCGCACCGGCGGCCCGCCGCACGCCGTGGTGGCCCAACTGCCCAGTCTCGCGGGCGGCGTGCTCGCCGCCCGGCTCGCCCGGCGCCACCGGGTGCCCTTCGTGCCCGTCGTCCAGGACTTGATGGGCGCCGCCGCAGCCCAGAGCGGAATCCGGGGCGGCGACCGTGCCGCCCACGCCGCCGCGGCGGTCGAGCGCCGGGTGCTGCGCGCCGCCACCCTGGTCGGAGTCATCCACGAGAGCTTCGTCGACAAGGTCGCCGCCATGGGCGTACCGAGCGAGCGGGTCAGACTGGTGCCCAACTGGTCGCATGTCGCCGCCCCTTCGGCCCCACGCGCGCAGACCCGCCAGCGCCTCGGCTGGACCGGGGACCGCACCGTCGTCCTGCACTCCGGCAACATGGGCCTCAAACAGGGGCTCGACGTGCTGATCGAGACCGCCAGGCTCGACCCGGGACTGCGCATCGTGCTCATGGGTGACGGCAACCAGCACCGCAGGCTGCGCACGCTCGCCGCCGGGCTCGCCAACGTGCAGTTCCTGCCCCCCGCCGACGAGGCCGACTTCCCCGATGTCCTCGCCGCCGCCGACGTGTTGGCCGTCACCCAGCGCGCCGCCGTACTCGACATGAGCGTGCCCTCCAAGCTCACCTCCTATTTCGCGGCGGGCCGTCCCGTCGTCGCCGCCGTCGCCGAGAGCGGCGGCACCGCGCAGGAGATACGGCGCTCCGGTGCGGGCAGACTCGTGGCACCGGAGGACCCGTCGGCACTGGCCGGCGCGATCCGCGCGCTGTCCGCCGACCCGGCCGCCGCCGACGCCCTGGGGGCCCGGGGGCCCGCCTACGCGGAGTCCCGTCTCGGCCGCCGGGCCGGGCTCGCGCGGATCACCGGACTGCTGGACGAGGCACTGGCGGAGCACACCGGGCAGAGGGGGGCCACAGCATGAGGGACGGCGGAAGTGGAGGAGGCGCCGGAGCCGGGCCCGGCACCGGGAGCGGCACGCGCGAGGACGGCCGGACCTCCTCCGCGTACGAGGAACCGGACCTGCTGCGCGAGCAGTTCCGGCAACTGCTGCGCTACCGGACGCTCATCGTCCTGGGGCTGCTGACGGGTCTGCTCGGCGGCGGCTGGCTCGGCGTCTCCGGCGGCGACTCCTACGCCGCCTCCACCGAGGTCACCCTGCGGGCGACGACCGCCGACCCCCTCGGCGACTCCGGCGGCTCCAGGGCCGAGATCAGCATGGGATCGGAACGCCGCACCGCGCTCAGCCGCGTCGTCGCCGAACGCGCCGCCAAGGAACTGGGCGTCCCGACCCGCGCCGTCCCCCTCTCCCGCGACCTCCAGGTCACCAATCCGCCGAACACCGTGGTGCTGCGCTTCGCCTACACCGCCGGCACACCGAAAACGGCGGCCAAGCGGGCCAACGCCTTCGCCCAGGCATACCTGGACCACCGGCAGAAGGACACCGACCGGCTCATCGTCAACACTGTCGTCGCCTACGAGGAGCAGCGGGCACCGCTGGTCGAGGAACGGAACCGGCTGGCCGCCGAGATCAGGGAACTGCCCGACGGACGCGTCCTGGACGCCTCCGTCTCCTCCCACTCCTCCCTCCTCGGCCGCATCGCCGACATCGACAGCAACATCAGCAAGCTCGAAGCGCTCGACACCACACCCGGCACCGTCGTCTCCGCCGCCACCCCGCCCGCCTCACCCACCGGACCGGGCCTGGCCCTGCTGCTCGGACTCGGCGCCGCCGTCGGCATCGGCATCGGACTGCTCGCCGCCTGGGTCCGCCTGGTCTTCGACCCGACGGTCCGCTCCTCCGGCGACGTCGTACGCGCACTGCGCGCACCCGTGCTGGGCACACTGCCCCGCGGCAGGCGCGGACACCCGGGCGTGCTGCTCGCGGAGGGGCGGCTCGCCGAGGAGTACCGGTCCGTCGCCTTCCGGCTCGCCTACGACGAACAGTTCGCCCAGCGCCGCAGGCTGCTGGTCGTCGCCCCGCGCGGCACCATCGAGACGGCACTGGCCGCCTCCGTCAACCTCTCCGCCTCCTTCGCCGAGATGGGCAAGGACGTGCTGCTGATCGAGGCCGACCTGCGCACCCCCACCCTGACCGAGCAGTTGCACCACGCGGACGGTGTACGGCCCGGCTGGGCGCGGGCGCCCGAGCAGGGCACCGGAGGCTGGCCCACGGGGCGGCGGGTGCCCATCGACGCCGGCGAGTCCGGTGTCTTCGACCTCGTCCCCGGCCGCCGGGTGCGCAACGTGCCGCGTGCGCTGACCTCTTCGGCCGCGACGCAGCTGATAAGCCAGGCCGACGCCCGCAACGCGGTGGTCGTCGTCCTCGCCCCCGCGGTCCTCTCCTACGCCGACGCCATCGCGCTGACCGACCGGGTCGACGGCGTGCTCGTCGTCTGCGACCCCAGCGACGTACGGCGGGACGACCTCAGCCGTATAAGAGAACTGATCGTCGGCGCCGGGGGCGTGCTGCTCGGCGCGGTGCTCCACTCCCACGGCAACGCGGAGGCCAAGGACAGCGGCGGCAAGGGCCGCAAAGGCTCCAAGCGCTCCCAGCGCGGCTCCGAACCGCCTCCGGCAGCCGACGAGCCGGCCGGCGGGCGCCCACCGGGATGGGACCGCGCGCCGGTACCGCACCGCGACATCGGCTCCGAGACCGTCGGACTGCGCATCGTCGACCCCGCCGACCTCGAAGAGCCCACCCCGCGCCCGTGACCGCGCAGCTCCACGAGCCGGTGCCGCGTCAGGCAAGGTTCACCCCCCTCGCCGCCCTGGCACGGCCATGCGCCGCGTTGCCCGATCGGCCGAGCAGGCCCACTACGAGGCCGGTCAGGCGCCTTGCGCCTGACCGCACCAGGACGCCTCGCTATGGGGCAAACCATGCCTGAAGCGGCACCAGCCGATCCGACCCCGCTGCGGGCGCGCACCGCCGTGCTCTGCTCCGTCGCGGACCAGGGGGTGGCGGCGCTCACCAACATCGCGGTGCTGGTGGTCGCCGCCCGGCAGTCCACCGCCGCCGGGTTCGCCGTCTTCTCCGTCGTCTACACCGTCTTCGCGCTGGCACTCGGACTGTTCGTGGCGTACGTCGGCCAGGCGCTGGTGCTGGAGCGAGGCGAGCCGCAGCAGGTGCGCGCCGCCTGCCGGTCCGCCGTCGCCTTCACCGGCTGCGCGTCCTCCGCTCTGGGCGCCCTCGCTCTCCTGCCCCTGTGGCTCACCACCGGACTGCGCGGCGAACTCGCCCCGGGGCTGGCGGCGCTGGCCGCCGTACTGCCCCTGGTACTCACCCAGGACTGCCTGCGCTACGCCTTCTCCACCCTCGGTGCGCCGCACCGGGCCCTCGCGTCCGACCTGCTGCGGCTCGCCGCCGCCCTGCCGTTGCTGGCAGTGCAGCCGCACGGCGCGGGCGCGGACCGGCTGGTGCTGGTCTGGGGCGTGTCGGCGCTGCCCGCCCTGGCCCTCGGGCTGGCCCTCCTGGCACCGCTGGTACGGGGCGGCTGCCGCGCGCAGTCGGGCGGCGCGCTGCCGGGGACGCGGCGCTACCTGCGCCGGGGGCACCTCGGGGGACGCTTCGCGGTCGAGTTCGCCGTCGGCAACGCCGGGACCCAACTCGCCGTCATCGGACTGGGTTTGTGGGCCACCCCGCTGGCGGTCGGCGCGCTGCGCGGCGCGACCACGCTGTTCGGCCCGATGAACGTGCTCTACAACGCCGCGACCGGCTTCGGCCCGCCGCTGCTGAACCGCCGCGGCGGCGACCACCGCCGTACGGCCCGCACCGCCGCGGTGGCAGGCGGCGTGCTGGCCGCCGTCGCCGCCCTGTGGGCGACCGTACTCATCCTGCTCCCGGACCGCTTCGGCCGCATGCTGCTGGGTGACACCTGGACGGCGGCCTCCGCCCTGCTGCCCGCCACCGGCAGCCAGTACGCGGTGATGGCCCTGGGCACCTGCGGCCTCCTCACCCTCCGCGTGCTGCGCCCCCGCACCACGCTCCCCCTCCAGCTGGTCTTCTCCGCGCTCTCCGTCTGCGCCCTGCTGGTGGGCTACGCCTGGGGCGGCGTACTGGGCGCGGCCTGGGGCCTCTGCCTCGGCTCCGCCTGCAAGGCGGCAGCCACCTGGCTCCGCGTCCGCAGTGTGCTCCGCACTACGGACCGCGCCTGTTGATTGTCCGGTTGATCTTCATCCGTCGACGGAACTGACATGGTGAGGACGAAATCATGTCCACAGCATCGACCGGCGAAGATCGCCACGCCCTTATAGGGGTTGCCAGGCGCGGAGGAGATCTTCCGGGCCCCAGCGCGCGGCCAGCGGCAGGTCGTCGGCCACCCCGCAACGGGAGACCGCGACCAGTGGCGTCTCGGGTGTGGCACCGGGGACGGCGAGCATGTCGCGCACCAGGGCGTCGTACTCATGACGGCCGAAGGCGTGGTTCTCCAGCCACTTGACCGATCCGACGAAGTGGACCTGCCGGGCCACCGGTTCGCGGTCCGCACCGATCAGGTCGATCTCGGGGTTGTTCTGGCGGTTCCACCAACCTCCGACTGCCTCGGTCCCGGGCCACTCGTCATCGGGCAGCAGCCGCAGCAGGGACTCGCGGATCAGTGGCTCGACCGCGCGGCCACGCCACGCCGTCCAGGACCGCTCGATGCGTTCCAGCGCAAGATCGCCCCGGCCGCGCTCGATGAGCGGGATCCCGCGTTGGAGGAACGCCAGCCAGAACCTCAGATACGGGTCGGCGATCCGGTAGCGCTTGTTCTTGCTGTCCGGCTTGGTGGAGAGCGGTAGGTCGGCAGCCAGGACGCGTTTCGCCTGCAACATGGTCAGCAGCGGGGACAGCGTGCCGGACGGCAGCGCGCTGCTGCCACCCGCCCGGGCGGCGATTGTGCTGAACGTACGCTCACCGCTGCCGGTTGATTCCAGCACAGCCCGCGAATGCGACGTTTCGGGGAATTCCCCCAGCAGGGACAGCTGACCGGCCATCAGCAGTGGGGACAGGGGATTCGCGAAGGAGGCCCGCAGGAAGTCCGTCCGGCTCATCCCGGGCCGCCACGACTGCACGATCTCCGGGAACCCGCCGGTGATCAGCTGGGCATCCACTGCGTCTGCGGCACCGAGCTCGGTCATGGCCTGCACGTCTGCGAGATGCAAAGGCTGGACGGTCATTCTCGCCGCCCTCCCGAAGAAGGGGCGTCCGTACGACTGCAACGCCTCCATCACCGGCATGTCGCTGCCGACCAGCAACAGAAGCACCGGCTTGGGCGACAGATGACGGTCCCAGACGGTCTGGAGTGCGCCCTCGAATTCCTGATCCTGCTCCACCAGCCAGGGCACCTCGTCGATCACCGCGATGCTGGGTGAGTCATCGGGGACTGCGAGCGCCAGTGAGCGCAGGGCCTGATTCCAGTCCTGCGCCTGGAGACCCGCGACCAGCGCCGCCCCGGGCAGGGCCGACTGCGCCATCGCCGCGATGAAGTCAGCACGCTCCGTGACCGGGCTACGTCCCCGGGTGGCCTGGAACACCACGTACGGCGCCCCCGAACGATCACAGAACTCCTGGACCAGCCGAGACTTCCCCACTCGCCGTCGCCCTGTCACCGTGACCGCCCGCCCCCGCGTGGCACCCTCGCCTGCTGCGACCGCGCGATACTGCTCAGCCAGCACCGTGAGGTCTCCAGTGCGGCCCTGAAACTCCACGCTACTCTCCTCGATCACAGCTTACGTAGATAAATTCTTACGTAGATTGCATCTTACTTTACCGCTTCTGGCGAGGCTTGAGGTCACTGCGACGGGCGTTGTTGTGGCCGCTTGGCCACCCAGACGGTCCGGGTCGTGCGGACGGTGAGGTCCTGGCGTCGCAGGACGCCGTCGGGGCCGTCGCTGTCGATGAGGGTGTCGAGCGTGGCCAGGTCCTCGCCGTCCATCAGGCCGTCGAGGTGCGCGCGCAGACGCCGCAGGCACGCCTGGGCGTAGCGGCCGGTGGCCGCCGGGAGGGGGTGCTGCAAGTCGATGACGAAGGGACGCTTCGTCTCCAGGGTGAATCCGGCATCCAGCAGCGCCGGGTTCAGGTCACCGCCGTGATCCTCGTTCAGGGCGGCGTGGACGCGTGCTTCGAGTCCGGGGCGGCCCAGGCCGAGGTGATCGGACAGAAACCGGGGGAAGAAGTCCATCTCGGCGATGGCCAGGAGCCCGCCGGGGCGCAGCGTCCTGAACGCCTCGGTGAGGATGTGGTCCGGATCTGCCATGTGGTGCAGGGACGAGGCCGCCCATGCCAGGTCGGCGGGGTCCAGGGAGGGCCATGGTGCATCCAGGTCCGCCAGGACGGTGTGGACCCGTTCGTCCAGGCCGCGCGCGCAGGCGCCGTCCCGCAGGCGGTGCAGCATCTGGGGGGAAACGTCCAGCGCGGTCGCGTGGGCCTCCGGGAAACGCTCCAGCAGAGCGAAGGTGCCCGTGCCGGTCCCGCTGCCCAGATCGAGAATCCGTCGGGGCGGGCTGCCGTCGGAAAGGTCGGCGAGCCAGGCGGTCACGTCCGCCTGGTATGTGTGCAGTACCTCGGCGTCGAGGTCCAGAACCTCGGCCATGGCTGCTTCGCTCGGCGCGGCCGCCGCGTGGTGCGGGTGGTGTTCCTGGTTCGTCATACTCCGACCGTACTGGCGGTTTGCGGTGATGGCATAAGGTCTTGCGTATGACGCAAGAAGGCGATGTGGACAGTGTCGTGCGCCAGCGCATCAAGGGGCTGCGGCTGGCCCGTGGCTGGTCACTCGATGACCTGGCCGCACGCTGCTATCTGAGCCCGTCCACCCTGAGCCGCATAGAGACGGGCCACCGGCGGCTCAGCCTGGACCAGCTGACCGCGCTCGCCCGCGCCCTCGGCACCTCCCTGGACCAGCTGGTGGAGTCGGCCGATGACGACGACGTGGTGATCAGGCCGCATCGGGACCAGGAGCGCGGCCTGACCACCTGGCTGCTGAGCGGCGAGGGTGGACCGCAGGGCATGACCGTCGCCAAGATCCGCCTCACTCAGCAGGCTGATCCGCGCGGAACCGACGAGCTGGGGGTCCACCCGGGCAAGGACTGGTTCACCGTCCTGTCGGGGACCGTCCTCCTGCTGCTCGGAGAGCGGCGCGTGCTCGTCGAGACCGGCCAGGCGGCACAGTTCTCCACCATGACCCCCCACGCCATGAGGGCCCACGGCGGCCCTGCGGAGATCCTGGCCATCTTCGACAACGACGGCCAGCGCACCCACCTCCACCCTCCCCCCTGACCGCACCCCGCCCGTACAGCAGAACCCGTTGCCCGCTGTCGAGCCCCGTGAGAGCATCAAGGTTCAATGGTCCGTATCCTTTCGTTTGCGCTTCGCAACGCAAACGAAAGAGTGCGGGCCGTTGCCATGTCCACGGTTTTGAGCAATCCATCAAGATCTGTGAATGGCAGGTACCGTTTGACGTACACAACAGAGCCAGCAGAAGCCTGCATCGAGGATGCGAGCAACATTTTGGTTGCGCCTTCGATGTTGCAAGATAATGACTTGATCAGGGACTTCTTCGGGTCCACAATCACGCCGGAGGACCTTGCTTCTGGTTCTCCCAGCCTCGTGCAGAAGACCGTCTACCTGTGTGGCGATATATCCGGGATCAGCGGCCGCCAACTGCATGCGGCTGCCCGGGTATTCGTTATCCGGGAGCTATCACACGGTTACCACGAGGACGTCGGCAAATCTTGGACCCTCGTCGGCCTCGGCCGAGTCCCCATCCGCGTACACGGCGTCGGCGTGTACTATCGCCGCTTTTTCGGACTCGGCGCCGATCACTTCCAACGGATCCGTGCGGAGCACGAGTTCCAGTCCCTGACGGAGTCCACCAAGCCTGGAACGGCCCATCGCAGTGGAATCTATCTGACGCCCGTCACACGAAACGGTGATGAACTAAATTTCCACCTGCTCCGGTGCTCCACGAATCTCTCGGGGCCGACCGAGAGTTTTCGCCCGACCGACACGCGCATCGTCGAGGATCTGAACCGCGAGGCCGCCGCCGTCTTCCGGAACCAGGCACCGCTAAATCACGTCCTCGCTCAGATCTACCACAACACCCTTGCCACGGCCGAGCGCAAGCAGTCCAAGGCCAAGATCTCGGCCCATGCCGACAAGACCAAGGACATGCCCGTCAATGGCATCATGGCCTTCTGCACCTTCTATGACCGGCTCGACAGGCTGCAGCCCCTGGCCGAAGACGCCTTCGACCACGGCGTGAAGGGTGCCAGCGGGCTGACCAGACTCCACTTTCGCCTCAAGGAGCCGACCGAAGAACGCGACGGGGTCGCGCTCCCCGCGCAGTTCACCCTGACTCTCTACCCCGGCTCCGTGTTCTTCATGCCGCTGTCCACCAACCGCCTGTATACGCACGAAATCCGGCCCTCAACGTTGGACGCCGAGTTGCTCCCGACCCGCCTGGGATACGTGGCGCGCTGTTCGAGCGCCGAAGCCGTTCACAAGAACGGCCACACGTTCCTCAAAGTGGCCGGAGATTTGGTGGAGCTGGGGCAACCCGCACCGGCCGGCATGAACGAGCTGCGCAGGCTGTATGCCGAGGAGAACAGCACCTCGTCCTTCATCGATTACGGCGATGGATTTCTCTTCAGTATGAACACGGGAGACTATGTTGCCCCCCGAGTCTAGGATCTCGGATGAGATCCTCTCGTGCGCTTTGCCAACCGAGGAGAATCTCTTCGGGGAGCTGTCTGCGTCGGCTCGTTTGGAAGACGTAGGAAAAGGCCGCCGAGGCGCCGCGCTTACCAAGGGCGACGAGGCGGGTGGTGTGCCTCTCGTACGTACTACCACTCGATACAGCAGCCCGCCGCAGCGTTTCCGGGCGGTGCACGAACGGCTGGCGCAGCAGATTCAAGAACGTGCGGCGCTTTCGGTCGGCTTCAACAGCGCTCTCATCGAGAGCTACACGAACGCTTACACAACCATGGGCAGCCATTCCGACCAAGCCCTCGATCTGGCCGACGAGTCGTTTATCGCCGTCTTCTCCTGCTACCAACATCCCGAAGCGAGCCCGCCCAGGAAGCTGATCTTCGAATCAAAGGAATCCGGTGGCGAGAAGCTCGAGATCCCTCTCGCCCACAACAGTATCGTCGCGTTTTCCGTCGACTCGAATCGGCGGCTCAGGCACAAAATCGTACTGGACACGCCCGTCCAGACGGCGGACAACCAATGGTTGGGCGTAACCTTTCGAACGTCCAAGACCTCCGTTCGGTTTCGCGACGGACATGTATACCTCCCGCAGGGTGCGCGCCTCATGTCGGCCGACGATGAGCAGCGGCGCGAGTTCTACCGACTACGGCGCCGTGAGAACAATGAGTCGGACTTCATCTACCCCCTGCTGACATACACCATCAGCGAGAGCGATCTGATGCCGCCCATTCTGTTAGGGGATCTAAGGGCTGTCCCGTGATCCCTGGCGGGCGCACGACGACAGCTACGGCACCTCGCTGCATTGTCGGAACGCCCGGACACGCACGGTATGAGGACGCCCCTCCGCCTTGCGAAGCACCGCATCTGACGCCGCGCGCTGATCCACCAGGGATCACGGGACAGCCCTTAACCTTGAGGGCTTTTGAACAACCTCGGCAACGCCCTGCAGTTGCGGGTTGTCGGCAGGCATCGCTGCGCCGGGAGAGCACCACGCATCTGTGGTGTGCCCTGGCGAGGCCGCCCTCGCGCGAAGGGTGGGAGGAGGCGGGGGCCACTTCGTGTGGCGGCGCTTGCCGGAGAAGCCCCCAACTCGGGGGCTACCCGACAGGTGATGGACCGGCGGTCGGGGTGTTGAGCAGGGCGAGCCCGAGGGCGGTGGGGCTGTGGAGTGCCGTGTTGTGGTGCCGGATGGTACTGATCAGCCCGGCACCGCGCAGGGTGGTCGCGTGCTCACTGGCACTGGGAGACGCGAGGCTCGTGAAGGTGGCGAGTTCCTTGGTCGAGCACCCCGGGTGCTCGGCGATGGTGTGGAGAACGGCGGCCCTGGTCCGGCCCAGGAGAAGGGCCAGTGGCGACCGGGTCCCGGGCGGGGCCGGAAGCGCGGGTGAGGCGCAGAAAGGCAGCGAGCCGGCGGGCTGATCGTGGCCGACCGGGTACCTCATCACGGGCTGCGGCTCGGCGTCGACATCGATGGCGGGTGATCCGGCTCCGAAGACCGAGGGGACGAGCAGCAGTCCGCGTCCCTCGAGGTACAGGTCACCGTCGAAGCCGGAGACCATCGCGAACTCCAGGACGGGCGGATTCCAGCGGATCCGCCGCGGGTGGAGCGAGGCGAGGAGGCGCTCCACACCGCCGGTGAGCGCCTGCCGTGTCCGTATCCCCCGGTCTGCCGCCGCTTCGCTGGTGACGTGCGCCCAGTGGGGCGCCAGCAGCACCGCGTGGACGTGGTCCAGGCTGTCGCAGAGCTGCCGCAGCAGGCCGGAGTCGTCGGCCAGCCGACGCGCCCACGGCGGGAACGCCTGCCGCTCCGCCGCGTGGGCCAGATCCCTGCGGATCCGGGACTGTGGCGTGGCACGCACCTGCTCCAGCAACTCCTGCGGGCCGCCGGCACTGGCAGAGGTAAGAAACGTGGGTGCCCAGCCTTCGGGCGGTATCAGGTCGAGGACCATGCGCGCCCTGGGATCCAGACTGCCGCAGGCGGCGCGTCGCCATGCGTCGAAGCGCACCGGGTGGCTGCGACTCTGCAGGCTGCGCACCGCGGCGCTCAGTTCCAGCAGTGGCGGGGGCTGCCCCACTCGCGTTCTGGCCAGATCTTCAACGGTGAAATGAATGCGGTAGACCACGAGTTCCCCCAACTCCGAGCGGAACAGTCGGGGCGATTCTCCGGGAATGCCGTTGTTCGCCCCAGACCGAATCACGTCGATGTCCGGCTCAGCCGACGCGAAGACTGAGTCACTACGCGTGGGAGACACCGGCACGTGCTTGATGGGGAAGCGCGTGCCGGGGCGCAACCACCGGGGTGCTCCACGGAAACGGATCGTGAATCGAGCCAGGCCGGCGCCGGAGCGCCGGTGGCAGTTTCGATCACACAAGAAGGGGGAGCAGATGTCTGCTCAGGAGGCACAGCATGAGGTGGGACGCAGGGGTGGCACCCGTTGGCGGAGAGCCCTCACGACGGCGGCCGTCGCCGCCGCGGCGGCAGGTCTCGTCCTCAGCACGGCGCCGCAATCGGCAGCCGCCACTCCCTACCGCAACTGGAACCAGGCGCCCAGCAATGCCGCCGGGGTGAAGTTCACGCCCTGCGGGGACGTGTGGGAACTCTGGGACAACGTGAACGACAACCAGTACGCCCGTGCGCGTTTCCACTACAAGGGCGTCGACGACACGTGGAAGTATCCGATCGCAGTAGCCGACGGGTACACCCGCACGCAGCGCAATGTGTACGAGAAGTACCACATCTACTTCCAGGTATACGGCAGCACGGGGTGGAGCTCGAGCGTCGAATACCACACGAACGGCGGCTGCTGAGCGCACAACAGACGTCGTCCTGATGGCAGTTGCGCGCAGCTGAACATCTGGCCACGGCCGTGTGGGGTGCGCAACAGCAAGGGGGCCCGGTCCGGGGGACCGGGCCCCCTTGACGCGCACTCTCCGGGCTCGCAGCCCCGGAGGACGGCGGGCGGCGCCGCGCGGGGCGGGGGAAGTCGTCCCGCGCGGCGGCGGGCCGCCGTCACGCGTCAGGGAGCCGCCGGATCAGTGGTGGCCGGGGTCGTCGCCGCCATGGTCGTGGTCGGGGTCGTAGCCGGGGACCGTGCCGTCCTTCTTGGCTATCAGGAAGAGGCCGGCCATGCCCATGTCGGAGTGGCTCTGGACGTGGCAGTGGTACATCCAGGCGCCCGCGCCCACCCCTTCGCCCGCGAGGAACTGGAAGCCGAACGAGTCTCCCGGGCCGGTGATCTTGTTGTCGATGACCTGGCTGGGGTCGTCGGGGCCGGTGAGGATTCCGGTGCGGTTGTCGGCCCAACGGTGGGCATGGATGTGGAACGTGTGGTAGTACTCGCCATGCGTGATCATCACTACTTCGAGCCGGTCGCCGACCGTCGCCTCGAAGTTGGGCCCCCCATGGGCGGGCCTGTTGTTGATCGACATGTCGTTGAAGACGATCGTGAACGTCTTGTCCGGGAGGATGTCGCCCTTGCGTCGCACGATCAGACCTCCGTACAGGCCCTTCCGGACGCCGCCGGTGCCGTGGTCGGTGCCCACCACATGGTCGTGGTAGTTCCAGTAGCCCGCGCTGCCCGCCCGCCAGGTTCCGTCCTTGCGGCGGCCCGGCTTGTGGGTGCGCCAGGTGTAGGTGCGGGTGCCGCCCGGTTCGACGTGGCTGTTGTTCATCCGGGTGCCGTCGCTGCCGATGTCGTAGTCGACGCCGTGCGGGTGGAGGCTGGCGTCGACGTCGAGGAGGTTCTCGAACTCGATGTGCAGGGTGTCGCCTTCGACGATCTCGATCAACGGGCCGGGAATCGACGCCTTGCCTTTCTCCAGACCGTAGCCGAGCTGCCCGTCGGGGAGCTTCTCGGCGTACATCTTGAGGTGCCGGACCTCGCCGCCCGGCCGAGCGGTCTTCGCGGAACTGTCCGGTTTGGGGGCGGCCTCGGCGGTGGACATCGTTGTCAGGCCGGAAGTGGCAACCACTGCGCCGCCGGCGAGGAAGCGCCGGTTGAAGCCCCGCCTGCCGAGTGCGCCTGCCTCTTCACTCATCTCACCGAACTCCTTTGGAACCTGAGCGGATTGCCGGGCCACGAGTGACCCCTGGGGACGGCCCACACGGTAGCCCCGGGTTCTCCGTTTATCCACATGCAGGACAAAGTTCGATGGATTTCGTCCATAGGTATTGGCGAACCGAAGAAAGGGGTCTAGTTTCAGCCGCGCCGTTGCTACGACCGACGAGGTGGGTGAACACATGCGGCTCACACCGCATCAAAAGCCCTTGCCACCACAAGGGTTGAGCCGAACGAGAACGATGTCCCGACAAGCCGGACGGCGCGCCGGAGCCGCTGCGGTGCTGGCCGGAGCCATGATCACCGGTCTGCTCGCGGGAGGTACGGCCGAGGCGCGGCCGCAGCCGTACCCGGATCCGTCCGACAGAGTATCGACAACGATGTCACTCCCCTCCCCGCCGGGCGGGTCCAATGTGCGGGTCCTGGTCTTCCACGGCTCGGCCGGTGACGAACCGCCGACCGTCAACGCGGGCATCCGGGCGATCGAGAAGATCGGCAACTCCGGTCCGCGGAAACAGCGCTTCAAGACGGTGGCCACCGATGACGCCTCGGTGTTCACCAACGAGAAGAAGCTCGGACGCTTCAACTCCGTCGTCTTCCTGACCGGCGGCGGAGACGTCCTCGACCCCGAGCAGGAAGCGGGCCTTGAGGCGTACATGGAGGCTGGCGGCGGTTTCGTCGGCCTCCATGACGCGGCCCGCACCGAGCCGTACTCGCAGTGGTTCGGGGAGCTGATCGGCGCCCGTGCCAAGGACGGCAGCGGGGCGAGCGTCCAGCGGGCGACCGTCGAGGTCGGTGACCGGAAGCACCCGGCCACCAAGAGCCTGCCGCTCGAGTGGAAGCGGCCCGACAAGTGGCTGAACTGGGAGGAGAACCCGTCCGGCGACGTGCACACAGTCGCCAGGGTGCGGGAGTCCACCTACAAGCCGGGCGAGGGCGCCAACGGCGCCGACCACCCGGTCTCCTGGTGCCGCGACTACGACGGCGGCCGCTCCTTCTACACCGGCATGGGCGGCACGGCGTCGAGCTACGCGGAGACGGACCTCCGTACGCATCTGCGCGGCGCGCTCAACTGGACGAGCAGGATCGTCCAGGCCGACTGCAAGGCCGCCATCGACTCGAACTACAAGGCCGAGCGGCTCACCGAGCCCAACCAGCCGGGCCAGAACGACCAGATCGGCGAGCCGCACGGCATGGTCACCGCCGAGGACGGCCGGGTCTTCTACATCGGACGCGGCGGGGCCGACTCCTCGCAGCCGGTGGTCACCGACTGGGACGACCCCGAGACCGGCAAGGGCCAGGGCCAGATCCACGTCTACGACCCGAAGACGAAGAAGGTGTCCCTGGCGGGCTCCCTGACGGTCTTCGGCAACAAGGGCGGCGGCGACGAACTGGTCAAGAACGAGGAGGGCCTGCTCGGCATCGAGCTGGACCCGGACTTCGAGGCCAACGGCTGGGTGTACCTCCACTACACCCCGCACTCGGAGATCAACCGCGAGACCCACATGGCCGAGCGCCGGGTCTCCCGCTTCACCTTCGACAAGTCCACCGCGAAGCTGTCGGAGGACTCCGAGAAGGTGCTGCTGGAGTGGCCGGTCCAGATCCACAGCTGCTGCCATGCGGGCGGCGGCATGGCCTGGGACTCCGACGAGAACCTCTACATCGCCACCGGTGACAACAACTCCTCGCGGTTCAGCGACGGTTACTCGGGCAACAACCCGGAGCCGAACTTCAAGGGCGTCTCGTTCGCCGACGCCCGCCGCACCGCGGGCAACACCAACAACCTCAACGGCAAGATCCTGCGCATCCACCCCGAGGACGACGGCACCTACACGATGCCGGACGGGAACCTCTTCACCGGCAAGGAGCCGGACGAGGGCGGCGGCAAGACCCGTGGCGAGATCTATGTGATGGGCGTGCGCAACCCCGCCCGGATCTCGATCGACGAGAAGACCGACACGCTGTACGCGGGCTGGGTCGGCCCTGACGCGGCCGAGCCCTCGACGACCTGGGGCCCGGCGAAGTACGACACCTTCGCCGCCATCACCAAGCCCGGCAACCACGGCTGGCCGTACTGCATGGGCAACAAGCAGCCCTACCGCGACCGCAATCTGCCGGACCCGACGAAGCCGCTCGGCTGGTACGACTGCGACGCACCGAAGAACGAATCCCCCAACAACGACGGCCTGGTGAACCTGCCGCCCGTCAGCGCCAACAACATCTGGTACTCGCCGTCCGGCGGTGGCGCGGACTTCCCGCGCGACGAGAACGGCATCCCCTCCTACAAGGCGGAGGAGGCGACGTACTCGATGCCGTGGCTCAAGGGCGGCGGGCAGGCCGCGATGAACGGACCGCTGTACCGCTACGACGCCGAGAGTGACAGCTCCACTAAGTGGCCCCAGTACTGGGACGGCAAGTGGTTCGTCGGTGACTTCTACGACGCCGACCAGCCGCGGCACGCCGTGCTCATGGATCCCGAGACGGTCGGCAAGGGCGGCATCCCGGTGCACGCCGAGACCCTGAAGAAGATCGTGCCGATCGGTGAGGACGGCATCAGGAACCTCATGGACTGGAAGTTCGGTCCGGACGGCGCGCTCTACGTCCTCGACTACGGGCGCGGCTTCTTCACCTCGGACGCCAAGTCTGCTCTGTGGCGTGTCTCTTATGAGGGCGGCGGAGCCACACCCGCCGTCAAGGACCTGGCAAGGAAGGGGCGCCGATGAGCCCGGGAACGAGACCAGCGAACGAGAGAAGTGCGGGACGGCGATCCCGGCGGAAGGCCACGCAGCTGTGGACGGCGCTGACCGCCGCACTGCTCATGCTCGTCGGACTGACGGCGACCACGGCCGCCGGACAGTCCCGGTCGGGCGACTCCGCCGCCGCCGAGACCGCCGCCGACCAGACCCTGACCTGGACCGCTGACAACAGCATCACCGCCTACAAGTCGGCGCCGACCACGGCCGTCGCCGGGCCGGCGACGATCGTCTTCGAGAACAGCGAGGCGACCGGCAACACGACCGGGATGCCCCACACCCTGACGTTCGACACCAGCAACCCGGAGTACAACCAGGACGTCGACCTCAACATCAGCGCCAACCCCGGTGACGCGCAGGGCGGCAAGTACACGGCCGAGGTGAACCTCACCCCGGGCACCTACCGTTACTTCTGCGCCTTCCCGGGCCACGGGTCGATGCAGGGCACCCTCGTCGTCACCGAGGGCGGCGGCGGCGAGGACACCGCCGCCCCCGAGACCTCCGCGAAGGTGGAGGGGCAGCAGAACGCCGACGGCGGCTATGTCGGTTCCGCGACCACCACGGTCACGGCCACCGACGCGGGCTCCGGGGTCGACAAGGTCGAGTACGCCCTCGACACGGACGGCGCCGACGGCGCGTGGCAGCCGTACACCGACCCGGTCGTCGTCGACCAGGTCGGGACCCACTCGATCCGCTACCGGGCGACCGACAAGGCGGGCAACACGGCCGAGGTGAAGCAGGAGGACTTCACGGTCGTCAGTCCGCCCACGGACGACACGACCGCGCCGGAGACCTCGGCGACGGTCAGCGGTGAGAAGGACGACCAGGGCCGGTACAAGGACATGGCGACCGTCACCGTGACGGCCTCCGACACCGGCTCCGGCGTCAACACCATCGAGTACGCGCTGGGTGCCGACGGCGCCTGGCAGCCCTACACGGCCCCGGTCATGATCCACGAGCCGGGCGACCACGTGGTCCGCTACCGGGCGACCGACAAGGCGGGCAACGCGGCGGCCGAGAAGAGCGCGGAGTTCGCGGTGGTCACGCCGCCCGCCGAGGACACCACACCGCCGGAGGTGACGGCGAAGGTCGAGGGTTCCAAGAACTCCGACGGCGCCTACATCACCAGCGCCGAGGTGACGCTCAGCGCCACCGACGACGACTCGGGTGTGGCCGGCACGGAGTACTCACTGGACGGCGGCCCGTACCTGGCCTACGCCGATCCGGTCCTCGTCGACCGCGTGGGGCGGCACACGATCGCCTACCGGGGCACCGACAAGGCGGGCAACACCTCCGAGGCGAAGGAGGTCTCCTTCACCGTCGCGGAGGGCGGCGGCGTCCCGGCGCCGTCGTGCGCCGAGTTCGACGAGCGCCTCACGGTGATCGTCGGCGACGTCGACACCGGTGTGCCCAACCGGGTCACCGGCAACCGCTGCCGGATCAACGAGCTGATCGAGGACGAGAAGGAGTGGACCTCCCGCGCCCTCTTCCTCAAGCACGTCGACGGCGTCCTGGACAAGCTCCTCAAGGACGGCGAGATCGACCGGCGCGAGTTCCGCAAGATCACCAAGGCGGCCAAGCGCTCCGACATCGGCAAGCCGGGGCACAACAAGGGCTACCGCAAGATCTTCGACGGCACGAAGG
Organism: Streptomyces gossypii; assembly: GCF_025165795.1. Lineage (GTDB taxonomy): Bacteria > Actinomycetota > Actinomycetes > Streptomycetales > Streptomycetaceae > Streptomyces > Streptomyces gossypii. The sequence goes on along the minus strand of NZ_JAJAGO010000004.1, from coordinate 76,213 downwards.
ACACGTTCGCCAAGTGGGAGCAGGTCGGCGGCGGAAAGTTCGAGCTCAACGAGGACGGCTCGATGACCAGTTCCACCGAGGTGGACGGCATGGGCATGCTGTGGTTCCCGGAGCGGAAGTACGGGGACTTCTCGATGAAGCTCCAGTGGCGCGACGACGCCCCGGGCAGCGGCAACGCCAACGCCGGTGTGTTCGCCCGCTTCCCGCAGGTACACGACCACCCGGAGGAGTCACGGCCCGAGTGGGTCGCCATCAAGTACGGGCATGAACTCCAGATCCTGGACCGCCCGGACGGCGACATGTACAAGTCGGGCTCCGTGTACGGCTTCGACCGTGTCGGGCTCGGCGGCGCGGGGGTCACCCCGAAGGGCACCTGGAACGACTACGAGATCCGCGTGGTCGACCAGCACTACGAGATCTTCCGTAACGGTGTCCTGATCAACGAGTTCGACAACACCGGCGGCCAGGAGTTCACCCCGCCGCGCGGGGACGACCCGGGCACCGACGGCAGGCGCTATGCCTCCGGCTATGTCGGCCTCCAGGTCCACGGAGTCACGGACGTCATCTCGTACCGCGACATCAGGATCAAGGAGCTGTAAGGAGGCAGCAGGAGGCTCTTGCTCCGTGAGCGCGTGGGCCCCCTTCCGCAGGCATTCCGCCCGCGGGAGGGGGCCCACGCCAGCTACCGCAGGCGCTTGCGTTGCGGCTGGTGGCGGAAGGTCGTGACCAGGGCGAGGCAGAGGGCGGCGATGGCTATGCGGCCCGAAGCCTGGAGGAGGGGGCCGCGCAGCAGGATGAAGCTGTAGCCGGCGACGAGCGGGATCACCACCGCCGGGATGTTGCCCGGTCCGGTGTCGTCCAGGGTGTGCCGGACATAGCGGCGGTCGGCGCGGGACGCCAGGTAGCCGATGCCGAGGAAGCCGCCCAGCATGCCCAGCGGGCCGAAGTCCAGCCAGAGTTCGGCCCACAGCGGGGAGGACAGGTTGGTGTTCTTCATGCCCATCCACTCGCCGACCCGCACCCCCGAGTCCTCCGCCTTGCCCTGCCACAGCGACCGCGGTACGAAGAACAGGACCGTGGAGGAGAGCTGGCCGCCGTAGGTGTGGCCGGTTCCCGCCTCCGCGAAGGAGATGGTGTTGGCGAACATGCCGATCTGGTCGTAGTCCTTGAGCGTGAGCGGCGCCAGCAGGGAGTCCGACTCGGGCTGGCGCGCGCCGTCCTCCTCGTATCGGAAACGGTCGGCGAAGGGGAAGACGAGCAGCGCGATCACCACGCCCAGCGCCAGCGCGTTGCGGTACATCACCGGGCTGCGCGGGAACGCCGTGAACAGCAGCGCGAAGAGCACCGTCAGGAACCAGTAACGCGGGTTGGAGACCGGGTTGTTGACGATGACGTTCAGGCCGAGCAGCCCGGCCCACATCAGCACCACGGAGGGCTTGCGCCGGGCGGTCCGCGAGGTGACCAGCCAGCGGGTGAGGAAGAGCAGTGCCAGCAGCGCCGGTACCGTGCCGAAGCCGCGCAGGAAGGCCGAGCCGGCCTGCGAGGCGGCTGCCCCGCCCGACTCGGCACCGGTCGCGGCCTGAAGGCTCTCGCTGATGCCCTGCCGGCTGCTGAAGAAGACGCCGACCCCGCCCAGTTGCACGATCATCACCGCGCTGCCCGCGTAGGCGAGCGCCACCAGCAGATAGAGCCGGTGGCGGTGCACGGTGGAGGCGGGACGTTCACGGCGCCCGAGCCCGTGCAGCGAGGGGCGGTGCCGGGCGAGCAGCGCCCCCACGTCGAAGGCGACGACCCCGCCCAGCACCAGCGCGATCGCGAGCACCGTGTGCTCGCCCGGGCCGACGACGGGCGTCGGCGTACGGGCGAGCACCGTCTGAGCCAGTGGCGCGATACCCATCGCGATATAGACGAACAGCCAGAAGGAGCCCTGTACGAGGCGCCGCCGGGCGGTCAGCACCATGGCGGACAGCCGGGCTCCCGCGTAGCAGCACAGGGTGAGCTGGAGCCAGAAGGCGGCGTCCCGTAAGCCCGGCCCGTCCTGGGAGGCGACGGCGACGGGCAGCACCCCCACCATGCCCACCACGAGCGGCACCGCGAGGGCGCGGGAGAGCAGGGCGCGGGGCGTGGCGTCGCGCAGTTCGACGGGCTCCCGCACGGGCGCGGGCGAGCCGCCCATCGGGATGTCAACGCTCACCCGGGCCACCCCCCTCCGCGTCCCCGGAGACCGGATCGCAGTCTACGGCCCGCGCGATCACCACTCCGCAGCCCGCTGACACGTCTAGGCTGAGCCGCACGCCCAGGGGAGGGGAACGCCGTGAAGGTCCTGCATGTCGTCACGCTGCACACGCCCACCCATGACTTCGGAGGTCCGACGCGGGTCGCGCTGAACCTCTCACGCGGCCTGCGCGCACGCGGGGAGCAGGCGGTGGTCGTCGCGCTCGGCGACGGCTTCGAGGGGCCGGGCCCGCTGCCCCGGGAGGTGGACGGCGTGCCGGTGCGGCTGTTCCAGGCCCGGCATGTGCTGCCGAAGTTCGAGGTCAGCGGCATCACCTCACCCGCGCTGCTGGCGGGCGCCGGGCGGATGGTGCGCTCGGCCGATGTCGTGCACGTCCATCTGATGCGCGATCTGATCACGCTGCCGGTGGCGCTGACCGCGCTGCGGTGCCGCCGTCCGCTGGTGCTGCAGACGCACGGCATGATCGATCCGACCGAGAAGCGGGTGGCCCAGGCGGTGGACGTGCTGGGGCTGCGCCGGGTGCTGAAGCGGGCCGACGCGGTGCTGCATCTGACCGAGCAGGAGCGGCTGGACACGGCCGCGGTGGTGGCCCCGGAACCGATGGCGCCCGCGTACCGGCTGGTGAACGGCGTACGTCCGCAGGAGCGACGCTCCGTACGCGGCGCCGTCGGTGGGGCGGGCGGCGGCGCGGGCGAGCGGCGGCCGCCGACGGTGCTGTACGTGGCGCGGGTGCAGGAGCGCAAGCGTCCGCAGGATTTCGTCACGGCGATCCCCACCGTGCTGCAGAAGCACCCGGACGCCCGCTTCGTGCTGGCGGGCCCCGACACCGGGGCGATGGCGGAGGACATGCTGGCGATGGCCCGTGGTCTGGGGGTGGGGCACGCGCTGGAGTACGCCGGGCCGCTGGAGCACGGCGAGGTGCTGGCGCGGTTGCGGAGCGCCGACGTGTACGTACTGCCGTCCGTGGTGGAGCCGTTCGCGGTTTCCGTGCTGGAGGCGATGTCGGTGGGCCTTCCGGTTGTCGTGGCGCGCACCGGCGGGCTCTCACCGGATGTGGCGGCGGCGGGCGCGGGGCGGGTGGTGGACAGCCGCCCGGACGCCGACAACGGGGAGCTGATCGGGCAGGCCGTGCTGGAGCTGCTGGACCCGGCCGCCAACGCGGCGGCGTCCGAGGCGGCGTGGCGGCTGGTCCAGGAGAGCTTCACCATCGACGGCGTGGTGGACACGCTGCGGGGGATCTACGGCGAGGTCATCGAGCAGCACGCCCGGCGGCAGCGGCTTCCCTCGCCTTGAGCCCGATCTGCCACCGGTAGAAGCTCATCGCCAGCGCGTAGTCCAGACCGGCCCGCCCGTCCAGGAAGCCGCGCTTGTAGAGATAGGCGTAGCCGAACGACACCAGCGGCTTGAACGGCGCCCGGTGGAACAGCTGCCCCTGCCGGGTCTTCGCCTGCCGGATCTGCTCGCGCACCAGCGGGTGTTGCTCCAGCCATGCCTCCCAGTCGGAGTAGCGGTTGTGCCGGTCGAACCAGGTGCGCACCGGGTCCAGGTCCTGGTGCTCGATGGGCGCCGTGAGGGTCATGACCGGATCGGCCAACGGCTGGTAGTGGCCCTCCTGTTCACCCATCCCCGGTGCGGCGAGGTCGTCCGGCTCGGGGAAGCGGCAGCGGGTGCGATCCAGCAGCGCGCGCTTGACGATGGTGTAGCCGTGGCGCAGCCGCCGCCCCGCGAACCAGTAGCCCAGCGGGATGTCGAAGGCGGCGGGCCGCAGCGTCCTGCCCGCCGGGACGGTGAAGATCCGCCGCAGTTCGGCGATCAGTTCGGGACTGGGCGTCTCGTCGCCGTCCAGGAAGAGCAGCCAGTCGGTGCCGGTGTGCACGTTGTCGAGGCACCACTGCTTCTTCTTCGGGTAGCCGCCGTCCCAGGTGTACGGCACGACCTCGGCACCCGCCTTCTCCGCCAGGGCGCGGGTGTCGTCCGTACTGTCCGAGTCGACGACGACGACCGCCGCGAAGTGGCCGAGGACGGAACGCACCGTCGAGGTGATGTTCTCGGCCTCGTTCTTCGTCGGTATCGCGACGACGATGGGCAGGGCGGCGGCTTCCACGAGGTGTCTCCGATCGTGCGGTGGGTGGGAGGGCGGCAGCACTAGCCGAGGCCCGCGGCCTTGAGCAGCGGCTTGAATGTGGGGCACAGGTGCCGGACGGCGTCCTCGGCGTTGGCGATCTCGCCCGCCTTGAGGGCGCTGACGGCCGCCTTGCGGTCCCCGTCGGCCGTGGATCCGATCCGGTCGCAGGCGGCCTTTCCGGCCTCCAGGATGGCTGCCGGATCGGTGCCCTGGGGGACCCGGTCGACCAGGTACTCCTTCTGCCGCTTGGTGAACGTGCCGGTGGCGGGGGTGAGTTCGGCGGCGGGCACCTTGGGGCCCTTGACGGCGTCCTCGGGCTCGTCGTCCGGGCCCGGGGCGCCCTGCCCGTCCGAGGGCGAGGGTACGGACGAGGAGGACGGCGCTGACGTGGACGGTGAGGAAGGGAGCGGAGACGCCGGGTCGGAGGCGGTCCGGGAGTTCTCCCTCGCATCCGGCTTGCCGTCGCCGTCCTCGCCGTCCCCCTCTCCACCGCCGCTGCATCCCGCGCCGAGCACCATGACGGCCGTCAGAAGTACGGCCGTCATGGTGCCCCGTGCCCCGCCCGTGCTCAGCCTCATGCCGCCTCGAAGGTGAGGGTCAGCCGTGGCCCCTTGGCGGCACCGGACTCGCTCGCCCACAGCCAGAGACTGTCCGTGCCCGTGCTGGTCAGCGCGAGATCGAGGGTGCCGTTCAGCGATCCCGCGATCTCGGCGGTGTCCAGGGTCACCGACTGTTCGCTGTCGGGTCCGGACGCCCCGCTCAGCGTGCCCAGGGTGGTGCCGCCCAGCGCCGGCCTTGTCGCGTAGGTGACATCGGACTCGGACCAGTCGCCGGTGACCGCCCGTACCCGTGCGTCGTCCGCCGAGCCCGCGTAGGTCTCACTGCTGGTGCGGACGGCGAGCTTCGCTCCGGTCAGTTTCATGCCGCTGGGTGCGGCGGGCAGGCTGAAGCGCGCGTAGGTCTCGTACGCCGAGCTGCCGCGTACGGCCAGCTGCTGGTGCGTGCCGTAGGTGGAGGTGGCGGCCGAGCCGTTCACATAGGCGTCGGCCGTGGCCGCGCGCTCCACCGTCGTCTGCGCGGGCGTGCCCGGGGTCGTCACGGAGGCGCCCGCCGACTGGCTGCTGGTGTTGGCGCCGCCCGCGTCGCTCGCGGTGACGCGGTAGGTGTACTTCGTGCCCGGCTGGGCGTCCGCGTCGGTGAAACTGACGGTGGGCCGCTTCCAGAACACCGAGTCCGCCGTCATCGTGTGGACGGGTGTGCTGGAGCCGTTCCGGTAGATCCGGTACGTCAGCCTGCTGTCGTCCTCGTCCAGGCCGGCGCGCCAGCTGACCTTGACCTTGCCGCCGGTGACGTTGGCGGCGGTCACCTGGTCGGGCACGCTCGGGGCGCCGGTGTCGGGGCCGCTGGCGAAGCGGACAAGGCCCTGCTGCCGCATGTTCCCGTGGGTGACGATCCGGGTGAACTCGCCGCCCACCCACATGTAGTCGGTGCCCGAGCGGGACGAGGTGATCATCGTGCGCGGCCCGATCTGTTCGGTGCCGGAGGGACCGTCGTCGGTGTCGGGGAACCAGGAGAGCAGCGGCTTGGGGTTGCCCACCGACTCGGCAAGCAGGTGCTGGCGGTCGTTCATCTGCGGGAACTGCCCCATGCTGCCGCAGTCGTGGGCGTGCGAGGCACTGTAGAGCACCGAGTCGTAGACCGTGACGTCCTGGGTGGCGCCCAGGCAGGTGTCGCGCCAACGCTGGTTGAAGTCGCTCAGGTCGAGGGCGATGCGTCCGTCGAAGACCCCGCCGCCGGTGCCCTCGTTGGCGGTGTAGACGCCGCTCGCGTCGACGGCCAGCCCCTTGACCACCGAGGAGCGGTGGATGAACGTCGAGCCGTAGGTCTTGGTGGTCGCGCCCGAGGAGGAGTTGACGACGGCCAGCGCGTGCGAGGACTTGCCGCCGATGGTGTCGAAGTCCCCGCCGAGCACGATGTTCTTGCCGTCCGGGGTGACTTCGAGCGCACGGGCGACATCGTCGGCCCTCGGGTTCCACGAGGTGACGGCGCCCGAGGTGCTGACGGCGGCGAACCGGGCCCGGCTCTGGCCGCCGACCGTGCTGAAGTCGCCGCCGAGATAGACGGTGTCGTCGGTGACGCCCAGCGCCCGCACGGTCGCCGAGACCGACACCTTGAAGCCGGACTTGACCGAGCAGTCGGCGAGGTCGACCGCGGCGACGTTGCTCACCGAGGTGCCGTTGACCGCGCCGAACCGGCCGCCCGCGTAGAGCGTGCTGCCGTCGGGGGAGACGGCGAGGGCCCGGACCGTGGCGGTGCCGGACCCGACGGTGAAGGACAGCTCACAGTCCGTCGGCGCGCCCGTGGCGGCGTTGAACGCCGCGAAGTTGAGCGCGTCCCGCTCGTCACTGCCCGCCGCCGCGCCGGGCGGGCGGATGGCCGAGAAGGTGCCCCCGGCGAAGACGACACCCTCGTGCTGCGCCATGGCCCAGACCACGCCGTTTGTCTGCCAGGTGGGCAGATCGTCGGCCGTGATGCCGACCGGCGGGGTCACGGCGCCCGCCTCCGTGGGGCTGACCAACTGCACGCCCGTCCAGGACGCGACGGTTACCAAGAACGCGACGCCGAAGGCGACCGTCCTTCTGGCTCCTCGCACCTTCCCCCCGCTCACTCCCGCCGTACCGTTCACCGAACCCCACCTCGTCTGCTTCCGTGTGCTGCCTGCCATGCTCGCTGCCGTGCCCTCTGCCGTGCCGTTCACCGGTCGATCCGTACGGTGGCCCCGGTGAGTTCGGCCTCCAGGACGCTGATGTCCGCCTCGACCATGATCCGTGCCAGCTCGGGCCATCGGACCCGCGGTTTCCAGCCGAGCAGCGACTCCGCCTTCGTCGCGTCGCCGATCAGCGCGTCGACCTCGCTGGGCCGCTCGTACTTCGGGTCGAAGCGCACATGGTCCCGCCACTCCAGTCCGGCGGCCGAGAAGGCGGCGCCCAGGAAGTCCCGGACGGAGGCCGCCTCACCGGTGGCCACCACATAGTCGTCCGGCTCGTCGTGCTGGAGCATCCGCCACATCGCCTCGGTGTACTCGGGGGCGTAACCCCAGTCCCGTACCGCATCCAGATTGCCGAGGTACAGGTGCTGTTGCAGCCCCTGGCTGATGCGGGCCACCGCTCGGGTGATCTTCCGGGTCACGAAGGTCTCACCCCGCCGGGGTGACTCGTGGTTGAAGAGGATGCCGTTCACCGCATAGAGGCCGTACGCCTCGCGGTAGTTGACGGTCGACCAGTAGCCGAAGACCTTGGCGCAGCCGTACGGGCTGCGCGGGTGGAAGGGGGTGCGCTCGTGCTGCGGGGGCGGGGCGGAGCCGAACATCTCCGAGGACGACGCCTGGTAGATGCGGGTGTCGATGCCGCTCGCCCGGATCGCCTCCAGCAGCCGCAGTGCACCCATCGCCGTGACGTCCCCGGTGTAGAGCGGTGAGTCGAAGGAGACGCGGACATGCGACTGGGCGCCGAGGTTGTAGACCTCGTCGGGGCCGACCTCGCGCAGCAGGTTGACCAGGGCGACGCCGTCGGTCAGATCCGCGTGGTGCAGGATCAGCCGCCGCTCCGCCTCGTGCGGGTCCTGGTAGATGTGGTCCAGCCGGGCGGTGTTGAAGGACGAGGAGCGGCGTACCAGGCCGTGCACCGTATAGCCCTTGGACAGCAGCAGTTCCGCCAGATAGGAGCCGTCCTGGCCGGTGATGCCGGTGATGAGAGCACTCTTGCTCATAGGTCGAGCCCCTGTGTCGGATGGGTGGGGTGAAACAACGGCTTCTGAGCCGGGATACTTCGCCCGCGCGGCGCGGCACGCTGGCAGAATCCGGTGGCATGACCCCACCGAAGCGGCTGCTGCCGCCCCGCGCCCGGATCTTCGTCGCGGGCCACCGCGGGCTCGTCGGTTCGGCGGTGGCGCGGTGCCTCGCCGCCGAGGGCCACGAGGTGATCACCCAGGACCGCGCGGCACTCGACCTGCGCGACTCCGGGCTCACGGGCAGTTTTCTGCGCGAGGCACGTCCGGACGCGGTGGTGCTGGCGGCGGCCCGGGTGGGCGGCATCATGGCCAACCAGAACTTCCCGGTCGCCTTCCTGGAGGACAACCTCCGCATCCAGCTCAGCGTGATCGCCGGCGCACACGCTGCCGGGGTGGACAGACTGCTGTTCCTGGGCTCCTCCTGCATCTACCCCAGGCTGGCGCCGCAGCCGATCCCCGAAGAGGCGCTGCTCACCGGTTCCTTGGAGCCCACCAATGAGCCGTACGCGCTCGCGAAGATCGCCGGTATCACCCAGGTCCGCGGCTACCGGCGCCAGTTCGGCGCCTCCTACATCTCCGCGATGCCGACGAACCTCTACGGCCCCGGGGACAACTTCGATCTGGAGACCTCGCACGTGCTGCCCGCGCTGATCCGCCGCTTCCACGAAGCCGCCAGGGACGGCTGCGACGAGGTCGTGCTGTGGGGCAGCGGCACCCCGCGCAGGGAGTTCCTGCACGTGGACGATCTCGCGCGGGCCTGTTCCCTGCTGCTGCGCGAGTACGACGAGGACTCGCCCGTCAACATCGGCTGCGGCGAGGACCTGACGATCCGCGAACTCGCCGAGACGGTGCGGGAGGTCGTCGGTTTCGGGGGAGGCATCTCCTTCGACACGGGCAGGCCGGACGGCACGCCGCGCAAGCTGCTGGACGTCTCCCGGCTGCGCGCGCTCGGCTTCGCGCCGCGCGTCCCGCTGGCGGACGGCATCCGCGACACCTACCGGTGGTGGCTCGACGCGCAGGCGCAGCAGGCTTGACGGGCACCGCACCAGCGCTGCTCGGCACAGCACCAGTGCTGCGCCGCGCAAGTTCGTGGGGGCCGCAGCGCCCGGTACGGCCATCTGCCGCGTTGTCGGAGCCGCCCGAGTACGGCCCGGTACGAGGGCGATCCTCCGCCTTGCAGCTGACCGCACCGGGCACCGCGGCCCCCTCCACGAACTTGCGCGGCCCAGCACTAGTACGCCCCGCGTCCGTCGACGACCGCGCGGAACGTACGCGCGAGCACATCCATGTCCGTGGTCAGCGACCAGTTGTCCGCGTACCGCAGATCCAGCGCCAGGCTCTCGTCCCAGGACAGATCCGAGCGCCCGCCCACCTGCCACGGCCCGGTCATCCCCGGCTTGACGCCCAGCCGCCGCAGCTCCACGGCGTTGTATGCGGCGACCTCGTCGGGCAGCGGCGGGCGCGGGCCGACCAGCGACATCTCCCCCCGCAGCACGTTCACCAGCTGCGGCAGCTCGTCCAGCGAGGAGCGGCGCAGCAGCCGCCCCACCCGGGTCACCCGGGGGTCGCGGCGGATCTTGAACGCCGGACCGTCCTGCTCGTCCGCCGCCGCGAGCCGGGGCCGCAGCAACTCGGCGTCCGCCACCATGGAGCGGAACTTCCACATCCGGAAGGGGGTGCCCCGCTGCCCGATCCGGGCCTGCCGGTGGAAGACCGGGCCCTTCGAGTCCAGCCGGACGGCGAGCGTGAGCAGCGCGAACAGCGGTGCCAGCAGCAGCAGTCCGAGCCCGGCTCCCACCCGGTCCAGCACGTTCTTGAACGCCAGCTGCGGTCCCCGCCGGACGGGCGGGGAGATGTGCAGCAGGTTCAGCCCGGCGGCGGTGGCCAGCCGGACCCGCCGCAGCGCCACCTCGGTCAGCCCGGAGGCGATCACCAGCGGCAGCCCGGCGTCCTGTACCGCCCAGGAAAGCTGCCGCAGCCGTTCGCCGGTGAGCCGGGCCCCGGGGACGATCAGCACCACCTCGGCGCCGAGCCGCTGGGCGGCGTCCAGCACCGCGCTGCCGTCGTCCTGGCGGCCGGGTCCGCAGTGCGCGGCGATGCTGAGGTTCAGGGTGATCTCGCTGTGCGGCGGGAGGCCGCGGCCGTCCCCGGCGGGTTCCTCGGCGGGGCCATTGGCCGGTGCCGGGGATGGACGTGCGGCCGGCGATGCCGTCGGCGGTGCCGCTCTCGGCGCCGACGGGCGCCGGCCGGTCAGCCTGCCGAACTCGGGGACCCCGCTGCGCAGCTCCGTCTCGCCGACCGCGACCGCGCCGATCACCACATACGCGTGGTCCGTACGGGCAGCGAGCTGCCCCACCACCTCGTCGACCGGGTGCGCCTCGCCGACCACCAGCGCCCGGCACACCGACTGCGCCGCCCGCCGCTGCCCGCCCAGATGGTGATGGGTGAGCGCCCGGCATGCTGCCGTGAGTACGAGCGCGGGCGTCAGGGCCAGCAGCGCGTGTGCGGGCGCGGAGCTCTCGGAGGTGGCGACCCGGATCACCGCCAGCAGGCCCACCAGCGTCAGCCAGTCCTGGGTGGCGGACAGCAGCCCGCGCGCCTCGCCCAGCGACCGGGTGCTGTAGCGCTTGCGGGCGAGCTGGACCGCCGTCCACACGGCCGTGGCGGTCACCGCGGCGAGGACGGGGTGCGGCCTGCCGGTCGCCAGGAACACGAAAAGGACCGGTAACCCGGTCCCCATCACGTCCGTGGCCAGAGCCAGAGGTACGTACCACACTGCCTTGTCCCGGATCGGGGGCAGCTCCCTCCCGGGTCCGGCCGGGATCTCCGGTTCCTCCACGGGTCTCTGGCCACCGGACAGAAACATGGCGTCGCGCCGCATGTACCCCCCAGGTACGGAGAAGACCCCCAGACGGCGTCATGTCCACTTCCCCAAGTGGGACGCGCCCCTGATGTGAAGGAGACCTTAAGTCATATCGGCGTGGTTCCACCTCTGTTTGTTCAAAATTCGCCCGATACGTTGCGCGGGTCGACCGGCTGGGCTCCGGGTGGGGAGTTGGGGTGATTTCTGGTTGCATGCCCGGAGTTCGGGGTCATGATCCGTCATAGGTTGGTTCTTTTTGCTCGCCCTGGTGTCTGGGATGCTTGAGTGCGGGGCGGGAAGTGACGAAAAGCCTCCGAGATGCAGACATCTGTGCGATGTGCGGGTGATATGCGAGATGGCTGACTTGTGCCGTCCGTGACACGAAGGCTCGCCTGCGGCGCACCGGCGGGCCAGGATGAGAGTGGGCGATGGGTCGCGTGCGGCGTGGTGGGGCGTGGGCGGGTGCGGGAGTCTGCTGGATGGTCGCGGCCGGGATGGTGACGAGCGGGGTGGAGGCCCTGCTCGCACCGGGGGCCGAGTGGTGGTCGGTTGCGTGGTTCGTGCCATGGATCGCGGCGGGCGCGTTCCTGCTGGTGTGGGTACCGCTGCGAGGGAGTGAGAAGAGCCGCGCGGCGGCGGCCGGTTCGGTGCGCTGGGCACCTCGGGAGCCATCTGTCGTCACCGGACGCCGGAAGAGGTCCGAGGTATACGGGCGGCAACGGCCGTACGGGCGGCACCGGCCGCCGTACGGGCGCGCGGGTCGGCGCGGTGGTGCCGGCGGGGACGACTGCGGAGGCGGAGAAACGATCCATTACACCCACGAAGGGTGACCGGGGCCAATTCAGCCGCCCGAGCCCGGAACCGGCGCCTCCCGGGGGAGCAGACCCTCCGACTTGAGAGCGGCCCAGAGCGCGTCGGGTACGGGGTGTGCGAAGTATTCGGCGCTCGCGCTGACTTCGGCGGGCGTCCGGGCACCGACGAGCACGGTGCTGACCGCGGGGTGGGCGAGCGGGAACTGCGTCGCCACGGCGAGCGGCGAGGTTCCGTAGCGCTCACACACCGCCCGCAGGGCCTGAATGCGCGCGGCGAGCGCGGGGGGCGCCGCCGTGGTGCCGGTCAGCAGGCCGCCCTGGAAGACACCCGCCGCGATCACGGCGACACCGCGCTCCTCGCAGAGCGGCAGCAGATCCTCCAGCCCCGACTGGTCGAGCACGCTGTAACGGCCGGCCAGCAGCACGCAGTCGGGGCCGGGCTCGGGTGCCTCGCGCAGGAAGCGGGCGGCGACATCGGCGTGATTGACACCGAGCGACACCGCGCGCACCGCGCCCCGCCGGCGCAGCCCGGCGAGCGCGGGGTAGGCACCGTGCAGCGCCGTCGCGTAGTCCTCGTCCGGATCGTGGATGTGCAGAACGTCGAAGCGGTCCACGCCGACCCGCTCCATGCTCTCCTCCACCGAGCGCAGCACGGCGTCGTAGGAGTGGTCGCGCCGGGGCCCGACACCCGGCGGCGGGTCGGCCCAGATCGGCTGGGTGTCCGGCCCGCCCGGCTCGATCAGTCTGCCCACCTTTGTGCAGAGCACCATCTCCGCGCGCTGCCGTGCCCGCAGCGCCCGGCCGGCGCGCGCCTCCGAGCGTCCGTATCCGTAGACCGGCGCGGTGTCGAACAGGCGCAGGCCCAGCTCCCAGGCACGGTCGACGGTCGCGCGGGCCTGCTCCTCGCTGACTGGGGTGAACAGGCCGCCGATGGAGGCCAGTCCGAGCCCCAGCGGGGTCACCTGCAGTCCGGTGCGGCCGAGCGTCACGCGTGCGTCGGGCTTCATCGGCCCAGCTTCGCAGACCCCGTGCGCTCGGGGCAGCCCCCTTCAGGCACGGAGGAGCGTGCCCTCCAGCGCGATCCGGCCGGCGACCGCCACCGTCTCCGTGGACGAGAACGCGCAGCTCCCGGGCGCCGGTTCAGGTGGTACGGATACCGGTGGTACGGACACCGGTGGTACCGACACCGGCGGCTCGGGCATCCCCACCACCGGCCTGTTGGCCGGCGCGGCCGTCGCCCCCTCCGGGCGGCGGGCACGGGTGCCGAATATCCTCTCGGACTATTCACTCAAATCAGCTAATTGTGGCGTATGAGTGAGTGTTCAGCTCCCGCGTGGGGAGGAAGGGCCTGCCCGGCCGATCCGCTTGCCGGTCTCCGTCCCTCCGTCCCTGTGTCCTGGAGCTCCGCCGTGGATGTCGCCGATGCCGTGTGGTCCTGTCCGTTCGATTTCGCACGGGCCCTCGAATTCGACCCGTTGCTCAAGAGGTTGCTGACCGAGGAGCCTGTCGCCCGTATCCGCATGCCGTACGGCGAGGGTGAGGCGTGGCTCGTCACCAAGTACGACGACGTGCGTACCGTCACCACGGACCGCCGCTTCAGCCGGAGCGCCGTGGCCGGCCGGGATTTCCCGCGCATGACGCCCGCGCCGATCGTCCAGTCCGAGGCGATCAATCTGATGGATCCGCCGGTCAGCAGCCGCCTGCGTGGCCTGGTCGCCAAGGGGTTCACCGCCCGGCAGGTCGACCGCATGCGGTCGCACACCCAGAGCGTGGTGAACGCACTGCTGGAGCGCATTGCCGAGTCCGGCGAACAGCCCGACCTGATCGCGCAGTTGGCAGCGCCACTGCCGCTGACCACGATCTGCGAAGTCCTCGACATCCCCGAGGCGGACCGGCCCGGCCTGCGCACCCGCGCCCTGACGATGATGAACATCGGTGCGGCGAGCAAGGACGCCGCAGTGGTCGCCAAGGCCGAACTGCGCTCATACTTCACCGAGTTGTCGGCCCAGCGGCGCCGTTCCCCCGGCGACGACCTGATCAGTACGCTGGCGACCGCCCGTGACGGCGCGGACCTCCTCGACGAGCAGGAGCTGGCCGTCATGGCGATGGTGCTGCTCATCACCGGCCAGGACACCACAACTTACGAGATCGGCAATCTGGCCTACACCGTGCTCACCCGTCCAAAGGTGCGCTCCGCACTGCGCGAACGCCCGGAGCTGCTGCCGCGCGCGCTCCAGGAGATGCTGCGGTTCATCCCCTTCCGCAAGGGGGTGGGAATTCCGCGGATCGCCACCGAGGACGTCGAGTTGGGCGGTGTCACCATCCGCGAGGGCGATGTCGTCCACGTCTCCTATCTCACCGCCAACCGCGACCCCGCCAAGTTCGAGCGCCCGGACGAGCTGGACTTGGAGCGGTCCGCCACCGGCCATATGACCTTCGGCTGGGGCGCGCACCACTGCCTTGGGGCGCCGCTCGCCGAAATGGAGCTCGAAGTGGCCCTGGGCACCCTGCTGGAGCGCTTTCCCGGCCTGCGTCTCGCGGTCCCGCCCGCCGAGGTGCAATGGAACACGACGTCGATCTGGCGGCATCCGCTGGCACTGCCGGTGACCTGGTGAGGGCAGCGGCCGGTGCCGGTGGAGAAGTCCGCCCCGCGCCCACCCTGTGCCGGCCAGCGGTCGCCGTACCGGAGCATGTGGTCACGCAGGAGCAGACTCTGCAGCTGGCGCGGGAGATACACCCACGGCACCCGCAGCTCGGCCTGGCGCTGCGGCTGATCGAGAACACCGGCGTCCGCACCCGTCGTCTCGTGCAGCCGCTGGACGTGACGCTCCGCCATCCCGGCTTCGAGGTCCGCAATCTGCTCTACGAGAGCGAGGCCAAAGCCCGGGTGCCCGGTGTCGTCAACGGGGCGCTGGGCCACGCCGAGTTGGAGCCGGACGAGATCGACCTGATCATCTATGTGTCCTGCACCGGCTTCATGATGCCCTCGCTGACCGCCTGGATGATCAACACCATGGGCTTCCGGCCGGAGACGAGGCAGCTGCCCATCGCCCAGCTCGGCTGCGCGGCGGGCGGTGCGGCCATCAGCCGGGCGCACGACTTCTGCATGGCGTACCCGGAGGCGAACGTCCTCATCGTCTCCTGCGAGTTCTGCTCGCTCCTCTACCAGCCGACGGACCTGGGAGTCGGCTCCCTCCTGTCGAACGGCCTCTTCGGTGACGCGCTTTCGGCGGCGGTCGTGCGCGGCCGGGGCGGCGTGGGCATCCGGCTGGAGCGCAACGGTTCCCATCTGGTCCCGGGCACCGAGGAGTGGATCTCCTACGCGGTGCGTGACACCGGCTTCCACTTCCTCCTCGACAAGCGGGTCCCCGGCACCATGGAGATGCTCGCCCCGGCCCTGCGGTCGCTGACGAAGCAGCACGGCTGGGACGTCTCGGTGCTGGATTTCTTCATCGTGCACGCGGGCGGGCCGCGCATTCTGGACGACCTGTGCCTGTATCTCGGCGTCGCGCCGGAGATGTTCCGCTTCAGCCGGGCCACGCTCACCGAGTACGGGAACGTCGCCAGTTCGGTCGTCTTCGACGCGCTGGCCCGGCTCTTCGCGGAGGGCGGGGTCCCGGAGTCCGCGCGAGGGCTGATCGCCGGATTCGGGCCCGGCATCACCGCGGAGGTCGCACTCGGGCGATGGGCGGGCGCGCCGGAGCCCGCGGTGGTGCCCTGAGGGCCGCCCGGCCGGGCGGGCTGCTGCCCGGGAGCGCTCCGCCTCAGGCGCTCAAGGGGAACTGCTCGCCCAACTCCCGGAAGACCGCGGTGTTGAGTGCGAAGGCCCGCTTGCACTCGTCCACGACGCGCTGCTTCTCCAGGTCGTCCGCCGCCAGTTCGTCCAGCCGCTCGCGGTAGTCCCGCTTGAACGCCGCGGGGTTGCCGATCTGCTCGAAGACATAGAAGCGCACCCCGTCTCCCTTGCGCGTGAAGCCCCAGGTCCGCTCCGCCTTGCCCCGGATGATCTGGCCGCCGGAGAGGTCACCGAGATAGCGGGTGTAGTGGTGGGCGACATAGCCGCCGGGCCAGTCGCGGGCGACCTGGGAGACGCGGGCGGCGTAGGCGCGCGTGGCGGGGAGGGGCCGTATCTCCGTACGCCAGCCGGACCGCCCGTGGAGGTGGTCGAGATCGCGCTCCAGGGCGGGCAGGCGGAAGAGGCCGGTGCGTATGAACGGCCCTGCGACCGGGTTGTCGGCCAGCGGACCGGCGGCCTCCTCCAGCGCCGTGTAGAGGAACCACAACTGCTCGGTGTAGCGCCGGTACGCGTCCACGCCGAGCCGCCCGCCGAGCAGGTCGGCCATGAAGGACGTGGACTCGGCCTCGGTGTGCTGCTCGTGCGAGGCGGTGCGGATCAGGGTGGAGAACGGGGTGCGTGCGGGATCGGACGCGGCCATGGCGGTCCTCCGGGGAAGCGATGCGGGGAGCACGGGGAACGGGGGACGTGGGGCAGGGGAGGCGCCGACGGGAAGCCGACGCTGGACCGATACTCTTACTTAGGCTTACCTAAGTCAATGGTTTGCCGACGCACTGTCGGCAAGTTCCCTGCTCGCGGCACCCGAATCCCCGACGCCGTACCCGGTGCACCCGCCCCAGGTCAGGGCAGCGTGAGGATCTCCGTCCCGGTCGCGGTGACCAGCAGCGTGTGCTCGAACTGCGCCGACCGTTTGCGGTCCCTGGTGACGACCGTCCAGCCGTCGTCCCACATGTCCCACTCATAGGTGCCAAGGGTCAGCATCGGCTCGATGGTGAAGGTCATCCCCGGCTCGATCACCGTGGTGGCCCGCTCGTCGTCGTAGTGCGGGACGACCAGTCCGGAGTGGAAGGCGGTGTGGACGCCGTGCCCGGTGAAGTCACGGACCACGCCGTAACCGAAGCGCTTGGCGTACGACTCGATGACCCGGCCGATCACATTGATCTGGCGCCCCGGCCGGACCGCCTTGATCGCACGGTTCAGGGATTCGCGCGTCCGCTCCACGAGCAGCCGCGACTCCTCCTCGACCTCGCCGCACAGATAGGTCGCGTTGTTGTCCCCGTGCACACCGCCGAGAAACGCGGTCACATCCAGATTCACGATGTCGCCGTCGCGCAGCACGGTGGAGTCCGGGATGCCGTGGCAGATGACCTCGTTCACGGAGGAGCACAGCGACTTCGGGAACTGCCGGTAGCCGAGGGTGGACGGATACGCCCCGTGGTCGCAGAGGTAGGTGTGCGCGATCTCGTCGAGCTTGTCCGTGGTCACCCCGGGCGCGATGTACTGGGCGGCCTCCGCCATCGCCCGCGCCGCGACACGGCCCGCGACCCGCATCCGCTCGATGGTCTCCGCGTCCTGCACCGCGGGCCCGGTGTACGGGGCGGGGGCCTTGCGGCCGACGTATTCCGGGCGAGGGATCGAGGACGGCACCGTGCGCGGAGGGGTGAGCGTGCCGGGTACGAGAATTGGCTGGCCTGACATGACCGCGAGTCTAGTGCTGCGACCGGAACGGGGTGCCCGGCCCGCGCGGGAGTGGTCCGGGGCCTTGCTCTGGGGGAGCATGGGGAGCATGGCCCTGTTCAAACGCAAGACGGTCGGCAAGCCCGGCGAATGGTTCTACTGCCTGGAGCACCAGAAGGTCGAGGAGGGCCCCGAATGCCCTGGCAAGGACCGCTTCGGCCCCTACGCGAGCCGGGAGGAGGCGGCCCACGCGATGGAGACCGCGCACGAGCGCAATCTGCAGTGGGAGACCGACTCCCGCTGGCATGACGCCTCGCGCCGCGCGGCGGCAGAGGACGACGACTGATCGTCCCCCGGCGCGCTACGCCTCCGCCGGTGCCTCCCCCGCCTTGCGTTCGCGCAGCGTACGGGCGTGCGGGTCGGTGCGTGCGTCGTAGGCCATCAGCTTCGGCAGCGCCAGGGCCAGCAGGCCCACCGCCGCCACGCACACCACCCCGCCGCTCCACACCGAGGTACGGACGGAGGTCATCGCCGCCATGCCGCCCGAGCGCAGCTGACCGAGCTGAGGTCCGGCCGAGTACGAGAGCAGCTCGATGCCCGCCAGCCGTCCGCGGAGCTCGTCCGGGATCGTCTGGTTCCACATCGTCGTACGGAAGATGCCGCTGACCATGTCGAATCCGCCGGCGATGGTGAGGAAGAGCAGCACCAGCCAGATGTTCCCCATCAGGCCGGCGACCCCCATGGAGGCGCCCCAGCACACCGCGGAGAGGGCCACCATCCGGCCGTGCCGGTGTATGCGCCCCGTCCAGCCGCTCGTCGCGCTCACCAGCATGGCGCCCAGCGGCAGCGTCGCGTACATCAGGCCCAGCGCCCATTCGGCGTCGAGCTGGTCCGCGAGGAAGGGGAAGAGCGCAAGCGGGAAGGCGAAGAGCATCGCCGACAGGTCGATTGCGTACGTGCCCAGCAGTTCCTTCCTGCTCCAGGCGTAGCGGGCGCCCTCCCAGATGCCCCGCAGCGAGGGTTTCTCCGCGTCGTGCGCGGCGGGGGAGGGGGCCAGTCCTCGCCCCAGCAGGACGGACCCGGCGAAGGTGAGGGTGTCGAGGGCGTAGGCGGTCTTCAGCCCGGCGTAGGCGATGAGCACTCCGGCAAGCGCCGGTCCGGCGACGCCTCCGATCTGCCAGCGCAGGGCGTTCAGCGCGGCGGCGGCGCTGAGCTGGCTGTGCGGGACGATCCGCGGAATGATCGCGTCCAGTGCCGGTCGCTGGATGCCTACGAGTGCGCTGGTCAGCGCGCCCGCGACATACAGCGGCCAGATCATCGGCTGCGGCAGCAGCGTGTTCAGCAGCAGGCCCAGCGCGACGACACCGAGCGCGGACTCGCTCCAGAGGATGATCTTGCGCCGGTCGACGGCATCCGCGAGCGCTCCCCCGTACAGCCCGAAGACGATCAGCGGGGCCAGCTCCACCGCACCCAGCGCGCCGACCGCCACCGGCGAGCCGGTCAGCTCCTTGAGCTGGAAGGGCAGCGCGACGAAGGAGAGGAAGCTGCCGAAGACGGTGACGGCCCCCGCGATCCACAGCAGGCGGAAATCGCGCGAAGAGCGCCACGGGGAGAGGTCGGGCAACAGATCCCGCAGCTTCGACGACACGAGCCGTAATCTTTCGCCCGCCGGACGGCCGGAGCAACCGAATATCGGGCCGGCCCCGCCGCAGGACCGCCCCGGAGTGATCACCTTCACTGCCGCCGGGCCGCGCGGGAGGCCGTACGGGCTGGCAGGATCACTGCCATGACTTCTCCCGCAGCACCTGCACCCAAGAAGGACCCCTGGGACCTCCCGGACGTCTCCGGGCTGACCGTCGGTGTGCTCGGCGGCACCGGAGACCAGGGACGCGGGCTCGCCTACCGGCTGGCAAGGGCGGGCCAGTCGGTGATCATCGGCTCGCGCGTGGCCGAGCGCGCTCAGCAGGCGGCAGCCGAACTGGGCCTCGGCATCGAGGGCGCCGAGAACGCCGAGTGCGCGCGCCGCGCCGACGTGGTGATCGTGGCCGTGCCCTGGGACGGGCATGCGAAGACGCTGGAGGCGGTCCGGCCCGAGCTGGACGGCAAGCTGGTCGTCGACTGTGTCAATCCGCTCGGGTTCGACAAGAAGGGCGCCTACGCCCTGACCCCGCCGGAGGGCAGCGCCGCCGAGCAGGCCGCCGCGATACTCCCGGACGCGCGGGTGACCGCGGCCTTCCACCACCTCTCGGCCGTGCTGCTCTCCGACCCCGAGATCGAGGAGATCGAGACGGACGTGATGGTGCTGGGCGAGGTGCGGGCGGACTGCGAGATCGTGCAGGCGCTGGCCGGACGCATCACCGGCATGCGGGGCGTCTTCGCCGGTCGGCTGCGCAACGCGCACCAGGTCGAGTCGCTCGTCGCCAACCTGATCTCCGTGAACCGCCGCTATAGCGCGCACGCGGGCGTCCGGCTCACCGACATCTGAGCCCCAGCGAGCTGAGCCTCACCGACATCTGGGGGCCGGGCGGCATGGGGGAGAATGGCGGCAGCACGTCCACCCGCCCGCACCGCCGACTGGAGCCCGCCCCCATGCCCGCCGCCCCGCTGTCGTCGCCGTCGTCCCGGCCGTCGTCCCGCCTTCCTCGTGGTATCGCCCTCTACGTCACGGTCCTCTGCGTGCTCGCCGTGGTCGCCTCGGTGATCTCCTTCGTCAACGGCAGCTGGCTGGGCGTCGTCTGGCTGCTGCTGGCCGGGCTCACCTCCAACATGGCCTTGTACTACCTGCGCCGCTCCCGAGCCGCGCGGGTCGACCCGCGGTAGCTCTCGCGCTCGGGCGGACGCCGTGTGCGTGTCCGCGCCAGGTGCGGTCAGTTCGTCAATCGTGCAACAGACATCCCCAGACCTGCGGATATCTCCCAAGCCGTGGCTACCTTGGGTGCCGATGGCCGAAAACGAACTACCGGGGGTTCGCGGTGGAGCTGGCAGACGAAATCGCGGCGAGGCGCGCCGGGACGGGTGACCCGCGGGCGCTGGTGGGGGAGTTCCGGCGGGCCGCCGTACTGGTTCCCGTAACGGACGGTGGTCTGACGACGGCTGTGTACGGCGGGGTGCGGTGGATCTACGCGTTCACGGACGAGGCCGCGCTGGCACGCTTCGCACTCGCCCGCACAGCGATGCCCGACCAGCCGCGCGGGTACGAGTCCGTGCTGGGCGCGCGGTTGCTGGACACGGTCGTCCCCTCCTTGGACCGGCCCGCCGGGGTGGCCGTGAACGTCGCCGACGCCGACGGGGCCATGCTGTTCCCCCCGGCAAGGGGGATCGTGCCGGACGCGGTGGCCGTCGACGCGGAGCCCGGACTCGCCGGGCAGGCCGTGCGATGAGCGCCGACGGCGATCTGAACATCAGCCCGACCTCGCTGGACTTGATCACCAAGGGGCTGAACGCGGCCATGGGTGAGCTCAAGGAGATCGGGACCAGCACCGGGGCGTTGCAGGGCAGCGGCTTCGAGTCGATGGCCATGACGGGGATGGAGGCGGGCGGGGGCGGTCTGGCCGACAACTTCGAGGACTACTGCGAGCGTTGGGAGTGGGGGGTCCGTGCGCTGGTGCAGGACGCCAATGCGATCGCGCAGCGGCTGGGCCTGGCAGCGGGCATGATCTGGTCGGAGGACCAGTACTGGGACGGCACCTTCAAGATCGGGGTGAACTCCCTGGTGGGCAACCCGCACGCGACGGAGGAGGAGGTCACCCAGCAGAACTGGGGCGGCCTCCTGACGCCGGACGCGCCGGACTACAGCGGCGAGTCCTGGGATCAGGCCGGGCAGGACATCGAGCAGGACTGGAAGGACACCGGACGCGCGCTGCTCACCGAGGGGCGCGGCGGTGACCAGGCCGAGCAGATGAACGACGCGCTGGGCATCGATCAGGAGCGGTTCGACCAGATGGTGGACGACGTCTACGGGCCGTCTCCGGAGGAGCGCGCCGCGCAGGAGGGGACCGGCTGATGGGGATCGGCGACTTCATCCCCGACCCGGTGGAGGACTTCTTCGAGGACGGTGCCGAGGTCGTCGGCGAGGGTGTCGACGACTTCGGTGACTGGTCGGCGGACCGGCTGGAAGACGTCGGCTGGGAGAGCGGCGCCGACTGGGTCCGGGAGACCTCGGATTCGGCGGCCAACGTGCTGGGCGCGGACGTCGGCGAGATGCAGCTGGGCCAGACGGAGGACCCCAAGAAGCTCATCCACGGCAGCGTCTCCACGCTGCGCTCCAACTCCAGCCATCTCAAGGACTTCAAGAACGCCTTCAACAAGGTCGGGAACGGTCTGAAGGGCCTGGAGTCGGACCAGTTGAAGGGGAAGGCGGCAGACACCTTCCGGGAGAAGGTCTCGATCGAGCCGAAGAAGTGGTTCAAGGCGGCCGGAGCCTGCGAGAAGGCGTCCAAGGCACTTGGCGACTTCGCCGACACCGTCGAGTGGGCACAGGGCCGGGCGAAGACCGCGATAGAGAAGTACAAGGCGGCGAAGAAGGAGTCCGAGGAGGCCCGCACCGCCCACAACACCAAGGTGGACGAGTACACGACCGCCGCCGAGACCTACAACGCCAAGGCACGCGCCGGGGAGGACCCGGGGACACGGCCGGTGCAGCCGGGAGAGTTCAAGGACCCCGGAATCGCAGGGCGAAATGAGGCCGAGGAGATTCTGAAGGAGGCCCGGACCCAGCGGAACACGGCCCGCACCACCGCGGAGACGGCGGTGAGCGAGGCCCGGGACGAGGCACCGGCGAAGCCCTCTTACTCGGAACAGGTGCAGGACGGGCTCACCGGTGTGGGGCTGGACGTGTCGCACGCCTTGGGCGGCGTCATCAAGGGGAGTGCGGGCCTGGTCAGCTTCGTCCGCAGCGTGAACCCGACGGACCCGTACAACGTGACCCACCCGGCCGAGTACCTCACCAACTTGAACAGCACCGTCACCGGTCTCGTGCAGGTGGCCAACGACCCGGTGGGCACCGCCCAGAACATGTGGGACACCTTCAAGCAGGACCCCGCCGAGGGAGTCGGCCGACTGCTCCCGGAGTTGCTGGGGACCAAGGGGCTGGGGGCCGCCAAGAAAACCGCCACCGTGGGCCGGCACGCCGACGACGGCCCGCCCGGGCGCAGCCAGTTGGACAAGGACAGCCCCGGAACGAACGACCGGCCGGACGCTGACCGGGAGTCCGGCGGCACCGACCCGGTGGACCTGGCGACCGGCCGTATGTATCTCCCGCAGACGGACGTGACGCTGTCAGGCGCGTTGCCACTCGTCTTCGCACGACGGCTGGACTCCGGCTACCGGGCCGGGCGCTGGTTCGGCCCGTCCTGGTCCTCGACAGCGGACCAGCGGCTGGAGATCGACTCCCGTGGCGTGGTCCTGGTGACGGCGGACGGGCTGCTGCTGGCCTACCCGCATCCCGCGCCGGGCGTGCCGACCCTGCCGGAGAGCGGGCCCCGGCTGCCGCTGGAGCGCACACCGGAAGGCGACTACACGCTGAGCGATCCGGACAGCGGCCGTACCTGGCTTTTCCGCGCCCCGGACGACGACGGCACCGGCGGCGAGGCGCGCGGCGGAGCGGGCGGCGCCGACGGTGAGGCCCGGCTGGAACAGATCAGCGACCGCAACGGGCACCGGATCGACTTCGAGTACGACGAGACCGGCGCACCCTCCGGCATCGTGCACAGCTCGGGTCGTCGCCTGCGGCTGACCACCCAGGACGGCCGGATCACCGCGCTGCATCTGGAGGAGCGGGAGCTGGTCCGCTACGGCTACACGGACGGGAACCTGACCGAGGTCGTCCGCTCCTCGGGCCTGCCGCTGCGCTTCGACTACGACGACGAGCACCGGGTGATCGCCTGGACGGACACCAACGGCCGGCGCTATGACTACGTGTACGACAACCGCGACCGGTGCATCGCGGAGGGCGGCACCGCGGGCCACCTCCAGGTACGCATCGGCTACGGGGCGGCGGACCCGTCGACCGGTCACCGGGTCACCACGGTCACCACCGTGCGGGGCCGGGTCAGCCGCTATGTGATCAACGACCGCAGCCAGGTGATCGCCGCGTACGACCCGACCGGCGCTGTGGTCCGCACCCGCCGTGACCACCGGGGCCGGGTCCTCTCGCGCACCGACGCGCTGGGCCGTACGACCCGCTTCCACTACGACGAGGAGGGGCGGCTCTCCGGCGTCACCCGGCCGGACGGGTGCTCCTTGGCGATGGAGTACAACGCGCTCGGTCTGCCCGTCTCCGCAGCCGGGGCGGACGGCGCGCGGTGGGCCCTTACGTACGACGCGTACGGGAACCGCACCACGCTCACCGATCCCTCGGGCAGGGTGACGCGGTACGGCTACGACGGGCTCGGCCACCTGAGTTCGGTCAAGGACCCGTCGGGCGCGGAGACCCGGGTCCGCTGCGACGCGGCCGGGCTGCCCGTCGAGGTGACCGACCCGGGAGGCGGGGTCACCCGCTACGCACGGGACGCGTTCGGCCATGTCACCGCGCTGACCGATCCGCGGGGCGCCGTCACCCGGCTGGAGTGGTCGGCGGAGGGCAGACTCACCCGCCGCACCGATCCGGACGGTGCCGAGCAGCGCTGGACCCATGACGGGGAGGGCAACTGCGTCCAGCACGTGGACGCTTCGGGCGGCGTGACCTCCTACGAGTACACGCACTTCGACCTGCTCGCCGCCCGCACCGATCCGGACGGTACGCGCTACGAGTTCGACCACGACACCGATCTGCGCCTGACCGGCGTCACCAACCCGCAGGGCCTGACGTGGAGTTACGTATACGACGAGGCGGGCAGGCCGGTGTCCGAGACGGACTTCGACGGCCGCACGCTGACGTACGCCCATGACGCGGCCGGACAGCTGGTCAGCCGCACCAACCCGGCGGGCCAGACGGTCTCCTTCGCGCGGGACATCCAGGGCCGGATCGTTCGCAAGGACGTGGACGGCCATGTCACCACCTACGGCTACGACCCCGCCGGACGGCTCACCGAGGCCCTCGGCCCCGACGCCGAACTCCGCTACCACCGTGACAAGCTCGGCCGTGTCAAGTCGGAACTCGTCAACGGCAGGGTGCTGAACCACTCCTACGACCCCGCGGGCCGCCGCACCCGTCGGGTCACCCCCAGCGGTGCGGTCTCCACCTTCGGCTACGACCTGGCGGGCAACCGCACCACGCTGACCGCCTCCGGCCACACGCTCGGCTTCACCCACGATGCCGCGGGCCGTGAGACCGAGCGCAGCATCGGGCCGGGCACCACGCTCCAGCAGGACTGGGACCCGGTGGGGCGGCTGACCGGTCAGACCCTGACGAGCCAGGCTCTGACCGGTGAGGACACCGGCACGCTCCAGCGGCGGTCGTACAGCTACCGGCCGGACGGCCATCTGACCGCCCTGACCGACAAGCTGGGGGGCGACCGCAGCTTCGAACTGGACCTGGCGGGCCGGGTGACCGCGGTGCACGCGGCCGGCTGGAGCGAGTCGTACGCGTATGACGAGGCGGGCAACCAAACGCATGCGGACTGGCCTGGCCGGCACCCCTCGCCGGAGGCCCGGGGGGCGCGCAGCTACACCGGTACCCGGGTCCATACGGCCGGGAAGGTCCGCTACGAGTACGACGAGGCGGGCCGCATCGTCCTGCGGCAGAAGGCGCGGCTGTCCAAGAAGCCGGACACCTGGCGGTACCGCTGGGACGCGGAGGACCGCCTGACGCAGGTGGTGACCCCCGACGGCACGGTGTGGCGGTACCGCTATGACGCGCTCGGCCGCCGTACCGCCAAGCAGCGGCTCGACAGCTCGGAACAGGTCGCCGAGCAGGTCGACTTCACCTGGGACGGCCCCACCCTCGTCGAACAGACGACCACCGCACCCGGCCTGCTCCACCCGGTGACCCTCACCTGGGACCACGACGGGCTCACACCGCTCTGCCAGACCGAACGCCTCTGCGACGCCGCCTCGCAGACCGAGATCGACTCCCGCTTCTTCGCGATCGTCACCGACCTGGTCGGCACCCCGACCGAGCTGGTCGACGAGAGCGGCGGCATCGCCTGGCACACCCAGCGCACTCTGTGGGGCACCACCACCTGGAACCGGGACGCCACCGCCTACACCCCGCTGCGCTTCCCCGGCCAGTACCACGACCCGGAGACCGGCCTCCACTACAACTTCCACCGCTACTACGACCCCGAGACGGCCCGCTACACCAGCCCGGACCCGCTGGGCCTCGCCGCGGCCCCGAACCCGGCCGCCTATGTACGGAACCCGCACGCGTGGACCGACCCGCAGGGACTCACCCCCTGCCGGCCCTGGATCGTGGGCAAGGGGGACGACCCGATCGTCCCGGAGCTGGCGGACGAAATCCATGCCCGGTATCCCGGTCACGTGAAGGCGGAGGGGATCGAGATCATGGGCCCGGACGGAAAGCCGCTGACAGACTTCGACCTGGTCACCGAGAACGCCGTGATCCAGGTGAAGAGCGGCGGCGGGAAGGGCGCGCTGGACCAGGCGCTGCGAACCCAGGCACTCACCGACCGGCCGGTGATCGTCTATCTGCCGACGGGCAAGGGGAGCGTGGTCCGCTCCCTGGAAGAGGCGGGCATCATGGTCACCCGCGACAAGGAAACACTGATGGGAGTCATCGCACCGTGAGAGACACCTTTGTCCTGCTGACCGCCCAGGAGGACGCCGCAGGGGTGCAGGGCCGCATTCTCGCGCTCGACGAGATCACGGGTGACGAGCACTTCCGGTATTTCACACTCGGTGACTGCGTGTTCGGTGTCGGGACCAGCGGATCCGTTCTCCAGGACTACGACGAGGACGAACTGCGGGAGATCCGGGAGCGGCTGGGAGAATTCGAACCGCTGCTCATCGAATACCAGAACATGGATTGCGCGCGGGCCCTCCTGGGGCGCTGCCTGGCCGATGCCAGGGGAATCGTGGACACCAATTACGGGGACCTGCTGGACTACCCGGAAGTGCTGCGCAGAATCCGGGAGAGGCCGGGCTGGACGCTGCGGCAGACCGGCGCCGGGTGAGGGCAGAGCGGACAGCCCTTAGCGCCCGGCCAGTCGTGACCTGGCAGTATGAACAGGTGCGCTACCGGTATCGCGTTCTGGGGACTACGCAGGCACTTCGCGCGGACGGCACTTCGGTGCCGCTCGGTGGGGCACGGCTGCGCGCGCTGCTGACAGCGCTGGCGGTGGCCGGAGGACGCCCGGTCCGTACGGACACGCTCGTGAGCGAGGTATGGGCGGCTGATGAGGAACCGCCGACCGACGAACTCGCCGCCCTCCAGGCCCTGGTGGGACGGTTGCGGCGGGCGCTGGGCCGCGAGGCGGTCGCCTCCGGCGCGGGCGGCTACCAGCTGGTGGCCGAACGGGACGACATCGATCTCTTCCGTTTCGAGCGGCTTGCCGACGAGGGCGCACAGGCCCTGGCGGACGGCGATCCGGGCAAGGCGGTCGAACAACTGGACGACGCGCTGGCGCTGTGGCGCGGGCCCGCGCTGGCGGATCTGCCCGACGGCGACACGGTGGCCGCACGGGCACAGGCCCGGCAGCTTGCCGCGCGGCGCAGCAGGCTGGAGGCGGAATGCGCACTTGGCCGCGCCGAAACGGCACTGCCCGCACTGCGCGAGCTGGCCACGGCGCACCCGCTGGACGAGCCGCTGTGGGCGCTGTATCTGCGGGCGCTGCGGGACACCGGCCGCCAGGCGGAGGCACTGGCCGCCTACGAGGAGGTACGGGTCACCTTCGCGGACCGCCTGGGCACCGACCCCGGGCCTGAACTGCGGGCCCTGCACGGGGAGCTGCTCGGCACCTCCGGCGCCCCCGACGCCACAGCGCACCCGACGGGGCAGGACCCGGCAGGATCCGTCCGTCCCGGCAACCTCCGCGCACGGCTCACCTCCTTCGTCGGACGCGAGACGGACGTGGAGGCCCTCCGCGGCGACCTGTCCGGTGCCCGGCTCGTCACCCTGCTCGGCCCCGGCGGCGCCGGGAAGACCCGGCTCTCCCAGGAGGCCGCCGAAGCCCTGGGCAGCGCATGGCCCGACGGCGTCTGGCTCGCCGAACTGGCGCCCGTCCGCGACCCGGAGGCTCTCGCCGAGGCCGTGCTCACCGCACTCGGCGGCCGGGAGACGGTCATCCGGGGCACGACGGCCGAGGGGCTGCGTGCCGCCACCGACCCCCACGCACTCGACCCGCTCGCCCAGCTCGCCGAACGGTGCGCCGCCCGGCGGATGCTGCTCGTACTGGACAACTGTGAGCATGTGATCGACGCGGCGGCCCGGCTGGTGGAGACCCTGCTGACGGAGTGCCCACGCGTCACCGTCCTGGCCACCAGCCGGGAGCCGCTCGGCGTGCCGGGGGAGCGGGTGCGGCCGGTGGAGCCGCTGCCCGATCCGGTGGCGCTGCGGCTGCTCGCCGACCGGGGCGGGTCCGCCCGCGCCGGATTCCGGGTCGAGGAGGACTTGGAGGCGTGCGCGGAGATCTGCCGCAGGCTGGACGGACTGCCGCTCGCCATCGAGCTGGCCGCCGCCCGGCTGCGCTCGCTCACCCCGCGCCAGCTCGCCGACCGGCTCGACGACCGCTTCCGGCTGCTGACCGGCGGCAGCCGCACCGTCCTGCCCCGGCAGCAGGCGCTGCGCGCGGTCGTCGACTGGTCCTGGGATCTGCTGGACGATGCCGAGCGGGCGGTGCTGCGCAGGCTCGCCGTCTTCTCCGGCGGCTGCGGGCTGGCCCAGGCCGAGGAGGTCTGCGCCGACCCGGCGGGCTGCACGCCCGTCGACCCGCGTGACATCCCCGCGCTGCTCGGCGCACTTGTCGACAAGTCGC
Organism: Streptomyces gossypii; assembly: GCF_025165795.1. Lineage (GTDB taxonomy): Bacteria > Actinomycetota > Actinomycetes > Streptomycetales > Streptomycetaceae > Streptomyces > Streptomyces gossypii. The sequence continues at coordinate 48,044 of NZ_JAJAGO010000004.1, read as the reverse complement.
TGGTGGTGGCTGCCCCGGCGGGGGACGGCGCGATGCGCTACCGGCTGCTGGAGACGGTGGGCGAATACGCGGCCGAGCGGCTGGACGAGGCGGCCGAGCGGCCGGCCACCGAGCGGCGGCATCTTGTCGCCTACCGCGAACTCGCCCGCACCACTGACCCGTTGCTGCGCGGCCCCGGCCAGCGCGAGCATCTGGAGCGGCTGGAGCGGGAACACGACAACCTGCGCACCGCGCTGCGGTGGGCGGTGACCGCCCACGACGAGCAGGAGGCGTTCTGCCTGGTGCTGTCGCTGCACTGGTTCTGGGAGCTGCGCGGGCACCGTTCGGACGCGAGCATGTGGTCGCAGGCCGCGCTGAACCTCGGCCCCCACCCCTTCCTGCCGCCCGGCAAGCCTGCTCCCTCGCTGCGGGAGCGCTGCACCGACAGGCCGCCTCCGATGCCGCCCGAGCAGCTGGAGGAGGCCCGACGCGGCGCGTGGCTCATCCATTTCGCCAGCACCCAGCCCGACATGATCGTGATCAACTCGCCCGAGATGCGGGAGAGGCTCGAGGCTCTGTCGCAGACCTACCAGCCCGGCCAGCCGCAGGTCTGCCGCCCGCCCGGAATCTCCTGGTTCTTCGCGATGATCCTGCTGGGCGACTACGCGCGGCTCGGCGAGATCCTGAACGCCGCCGTGAGCGGCACCCGCGAACTGGGCGACGACTGGGCACTGGCCGCAGTGCTCCAGCTGCGGAGCAAGGTGCTCAACGACCGGACCGACGCACTCGACCGTGCCGCCCTCGACGCCGACGAGAGTCTGGAGATCTTCACGCGGATCGGGGACCAGTGGGGAGTCGCCGAGGCACTCGCGGGCCGCGGCGAAACGCGCGAGAGACGTGGTGACCTGGCCGGCGCGGCGGCCGACTACCGGCGGGCCGCCGCCATCGCGGAGGAGCTGGGCGCCCATGCCCAGGTGCCGATGCTGCGGGCCCGGCTGGCCGGGGCGCTGCTGGACTCCGAGGAGGACATCGGCGAGCAGGGCGAGGACGGCGAACGCATGCTCTACCAGGCGGTCGAGGACGGCGAACGCTCGGGCGGGGACGCGGGGCACTTCGCGCGGGTCGGGCTGGCGCTCCGCCTCGGCCGGGTGGGCCGGACCGACGAGGCCAGGCAGCATCTCGCCGTGCTGCGGGAGAAACTCCAAGGCGTGGCACCCCCGCTCTTCTTCGGCATGCTCGCCGGGGTGGACGGCTGGCTGGACGTGCGTGCGGGCAGACCGCAGGAATCGCTGCCCAAGTTCCTGACGGCCGTGACGGTGACGCGCGAGGATCCGCTGACCCAGTTCGTCGCCCCGCAGCTCACCGTCTGGCAGCTGGCGTCCGCGGCTGAGGCGCTCGCGGAGCTCGGCCGGCACGCTGATGCGGCGCGACTGCTCGGCGCGTTCGACGTGCAGGAGGTGCCGCTCGGCTCGGGGACTCTCGCCGCCCGGGAGAGCCGCGGGCGTGCCGCCCGCGTCGCCAGTGCAGCGCTGGGCGAGCAGCGGTACGAGGAGCTGCACCGCGAGGGTGGCGGCCTCTCCGTCGAAGAGGCCGCCACCCTGCTCAGCTGACGCGACGCGTGCCTTCCGGGGCGCCCCCGTCAGGTCTTCTTGCGGAACTTGTTGATCGCGATGGGGGCCACCACCGCAGTGAGGCCGACGGCCCAGATGACCGTCCACATCGCCGGGCTCGCGATCGCGCCCTCGCCGAGCATCAGCCCTCGCGAGGCATCCGCCACATGGGTGAGCGGATTGACGTCGGTGAACGCCTTCAGCCAGCCCGGCATGGTGCCGACCGGGACGAACACCGAGGAACCGAACTGCAGCGGCATCAGGATCAGGAACGACACGCCCTGCACGGCCTGCGCGGTGCGCATGGTGAGACCGAGCAGCATGAAGATCCACACCAGTGAGGCGCCGAAGATCGTGGTCAGGCCGATCGCGGCCAGCATCTCCAGCCACCGGCCTTCGATGTCCAGGCCGACCAGGAAGCCGACCGTCAGCAGCACGACTATGGCGATCAGCATGCGGCAGATCTCCACCGCCACCTTGGCGATCAGCACCGAGGACCGGGCGATGGGCATGGACCGGAAGCGGTCCATCACACCCTTGCGGAAGTCCTCGTTGATGCCGGTGCCCACCGCCATGGCGATGTTCATGCCCATCATGGCCATCATGCCGGGCATCAGGTAGTTGGTGTACTGGTCGCGGTCGCCGCCGGGACCGATCGCGCCGCCGAAGACGAACACGAACAGCAGCGTGAAGATGATGGGCATCAGCAATGCGTCCATCATCGATTCCGGGTCCTGCTTGATCTGCAGCGCGTTACGGCGCACGAGTGCGCCGATGTGGCGCAGGTTGGCGCGCAGCCCGATCCGGCCCTCGTCCTCGCCCTGCTTGGGCGACGGCGGGGTGGGTTCCGAGTCGGGTGCCTTGGTTGTAGCGGTGGCGGTTGTCACGCCGCTACCTCCTTGAGCTTGGTCTCCTCGTCGTCCTGGTGGGTGGCCTTCTGGCCGGTGATGGCCAGGAACACCTCATCCAGGCTGGGCAGGTGGGTGGCGATGTCGGAGATCGCGAAGCCGCGCTCACCCAGCAGGCCCACCACGGCGGTCAGCTGCTCATCGCTGATGATCGGGACGGTGACGACGCCCTTGTCCTCGTCGGCCGTCGCGCCGGCCAGGCCGTCGAGACCGGCCTGGGCGAGGGCACCGACCATGCGGTTCAGCTCACCCGTGTCGCTGGGGCGGATCTCCAGGGTCCGGCCGCCGACCTTGGCCTTCAGCTCCGGGACATTGCCCTCGGCGATGATCTTGCCCTGGTCTATCACCGTCAGCTCGGTGGCCAGCTGCTCGGCCTCCTCCATGTACTGCGTGGTGAGCAGCACGGTGTTGCCCTCGGAGACGATGCGCTTCACCTCTTCCCAGACCTCGTTACGCGTCCGCGGGTCCAGGCCGGTGGTGGGCTCGTCCAGATAGAGCACCTTCGGGTGGCCGATCAGCGAGGCGGCCAGGTCGAGCCGCCGCCGCATACCGCCGGAGTACTGCATGACGGGCTTCTTCGCGGCGTCCGTGAGCGAGAAGCGCTCCAGCATCTCGTCGGCGCGCTTGCGGGCGCCGTCCCGCGAGAAATCGAGCAGCCGCCCGATCATGTAGAGGTTCTCCCAGCCCGCGAGCTTCTCGTCGACCGAGGCGTACTGACCGGTCAGGCCCATCGTCCGGCGGAGCTGCCGGGGCTGGCGCACCACGTCGTACCCCGCGACCGTGGCCTTGCCGCTGTCGGGCAGGAGCAGCGTGGAGAGTATGCGTACGAGGGTCGTCTTGCCCGCGCCGTTCGGCCCGAGTACGCCCATGACCGTGCCCTCGCGCACGTCCAGGTCTATGCCGTCCACTGCTTTGGTGTCCCCGAAATGCTTCACCAGGCCGCGGACTTCGACGGCGTTGTTGCCGTGGCCGGTGGTGTTCTGTCGCGTCATGCAGTACAAGATGCCAGCCGCCACCGACAAACGGCCGACAGCCCGCCTACACGCGAGCGTCGGCGGGCTGTCCAGAGACCGGAAAGTGACGCGAATCACACACGGTCAGCTCATAGTGGGGGCCTCAGGTGAAGCTGTGCTCCTCGCTGGGGAACGTACCGCCGGTCACCTCACCGGCGAACGCCTTCGCCGCCCCGCCGAGGCTCTCGCGCAGCTGTGCGTACTGCTTCACGAAGCGGGGCAGCTTGCCCGGGGTCAGCCCGGCCATGTCCGTCCAGACCAGCACCTGCGCGTCGCAGTCGGGCCCGGCGCCGATGCCGACGGTGGGGATCTCCAGCGAGCGCGTGATCTCCGCACCCACCCCGGCGGGCACCATCTCCAGCACCACGGCGAACGCGCCCGCCTCCTGCGCCGCCTTGGCGTCCCGCAGCAGCTCGTGCGCGTCCCTCTCGCCGCGCCCCTGCACGCGGTAGCCCATGGAGTTGACGGACTGCGGGGTGAGGCCGAGATGCGACATCACCGGTATCCCGGCGGAGGTCAGCAGCTCCGTCTGGGGCAGTGACCGTTCGCCGCCCTCCAGCTTGACCGCGCCCACACCCGACTCCTTGACCAGCCGGGTCGCGTTGCCCAGCGCCTGGGCGGGCCCTTCCTGGTACGAGCCGAAGGGCAGGTCGGCGACGATGAGCGGGCGCTTGGTGCCCCGCACGACGGCGGCCGACAGGATGGCCATCTCGTCCATCGTGACCGGGACGGTCGTCTCGTAACCGAGGTGGCAGTTGCCCATCGAGTCGCCCACGAGCAGTACGGGGATTCCCGACTCGTCGAAGACGGAGGCCGTCATCGCGTCGTAGGCCGTGAGCATCGGCCACTTCTCGCCGCGCTCCTTGGCGGCGGCGAGGTCGCGGATGGTGACCCGGCGGTTCTGGGCCCCTCCGTACAGCGTCTTGACGGAATTCTGGGAACCCTGGGAGTTCTGGGCAGGCGTCATGGCACATGCTCCTGAGAGTCGACGTCTCGAGGCGCCCTTACGGCGTCCCCGGATCTCCCAACCATGCTGGCACGCCAGGCGCGGCGGGGGAAGGGGAGGCAGACGGCCGGCAGCCGCCCGTCACAGAGCGCTGGGGTGTGCCCCCGAAGCGTGACAGCTGTCCGGCGCTCACCGATGCCGCCCGTCCCGATGCCGCCGTCCCGATACCGCCGTCACTTCGGGAAGTTCATGGACGCCGCCACCGGAAGGTGGTCGCTGCCCGTCGGCTCCATCGTCCAGGACGAAGCAGGCTCCAGACCCTTCACCATGATCTGGTCGATTCGCGCCATCGGGAAGGAGGCCGGCCAGCTGAAGCCCATGCCCCTTCCGCTCGCACCCTGCGTGGAGCGCAGCTGCGAGGTGACGGGCGCGAGCGCGCGGTCGTTCATCGTGCCGTTGAGGTCACCGAGCAGCACCAGCCGCGGGACGGGGTCGTCCTCGATCCGCTGTCCGAGCATCTCGGCGCTGACGTCCCGCCGCCCCGCCGTGAACCCGGAGCGGAACTGCACCCGCACCGACGGCAGGTGCGCCACATAGACCGCGACCTGCCCCTGCGGGGTCTCCACCGTGGTGCGCAGCGCCCGCGTCCAGCCCATGCCGATGTCCACCGGCTCGGAGTCCCGCAGCGGATGCGCGCTCCAGATCCCGACGGTGCCCCGTACGTCGTGGTACGGGTAGGCGTCCGCCAGTTCCCTCTCGTAGACCTTGATCCGGCGGCCCGCGATCTCCTCCAGCGCGATGACGTCCGCGCCCGAGCCCTTGAGCTGTCGCGCGGTGGCGACCGGATCAGGGTTTCCGGCGTTGACGTTGTGGGTGACCACGGTGAAGTCGCCACCGGTGCTTCCCCGGTCCGTCAGGAGCCCGCCGAACAGGCTCAGCCAGGCGATCAGGGGCACCAGCAGCGCGGCCAGCGCCGTGACCGACCGGCGGATGAGTGCGATCAGCAGCAGTACGGGGATGAACAACCCGCCCCAGGGGAGGAACGTCTCCCACAGTGAGCCCAGGTTGCCTATCGTGTTGGGGATCACCGAGTGCAGCATCAGGGCCAGCCCGAGGAAGACGGCGAGCACGGCCGTCACCCAGCCACGTCGCCAGGTGCGGGCGCTGCGCCAGCCCTCCTCGCCGCCCCAGCCGCCGAAGGCCCGGCGCAGTAGCCGGGCCGGCGCCCGGGAGCGTGACCGACGTGCCTCGTCGGTCTCCTCGGTCTCCGTCGTGAACACCCGTGCCATCCGCCGTCCTCATTACCCGTGGTGCCGCCTGGAGAACGATAGGTGAGAGGCGGACCCGCCCGCGCGGTGCGGGCACCGGCCCGCCGGTCGCTGCCGCTCGTCACCCTGATCATGCCAGGCCGTACGAGTGCCGTGTCAGGCAAGATGAACGCCCCGCTCGGCGCCTTGGCACGGCACTGGAGAACAGGACGAGCGGTGCGGGGGCCCGGGTTCCGGTTCCGGCCCTTCCTGTGCGCCCTGTGACAGAACGCGCACATTGAGCAGGAGGAGGCGGACGGGGCCCGCGCGTGGGCCGCAGAGCCTCCGAGCTGCTCAGCCCGTCTCCCGCCAGCGGTTGGTGACGGGGAGCCGGCGGTCCTTGCCGAAGCCCTTCGGCGAGATCTTGGTGCCCGGCGGGTACTGGCGGCGCTTGTACTCGGCGGTGTCCGTCATCCCCAGGACCCTGGTGACCAGCCCGGGGTCGAACCCCTGTGCGATGATCTCGGCGCGGCCGCGGTCACGGTCGACATACAGCTCCAGGACTTTGTCCAGGACGTCGTAGTCCGGCAGCGAGTCGGAGTCGGCCTGCTCCGGCCGGAGCTCGGCGCTGGGCGGCTTGGTGATCGAGCTCTCCGGGATGGGCGGGGTGTGGCCGCGCTCGCCGGCGGCCTTGTTGCGCCACTTCGCCAGCTTGAAGACGGTCGTCTTGTAGACGTCCTTGATCGGGCCGTAGGCGCCGACGGAGTCGCCGTAGAGCGTGGAGTATCCGGTGGCCAGCTCCGACTTGTTCCCCGGTGCCAGCACGATGTGCCCCTCCTGGTTGGAGAGCGCCATCAGCATGGTGCCGCGCAGCCGGGCCTGGAGGTTCTCCTCGGCCAGGCCGGTGAGGCCGAGCGATTCCATGTAGCTGTCGAACATCGGGCCGATCGGGACGGTACGGAAGTTCAGCCCCGTACGCCGCGCGAGCTCCGCCGCGTCCTCGCGGGAGTGCCCGGAGGAGTAGCGGGAGGGCATCGAGACGCCGTAGACGTTCCCGGCACCGACCGCGTCGCAGGCGATCGCGGCGGTGAGCGCGGAGTCGATGCCGCCGGAGAGGCCGATCAGCACCGAACGGAAGCCGTTCTTGGCGGCGTAGGCGCGCAGACCGACGACGAGCGCCGTGTAGACCTCTTCCTCGTCCTCCAGCCGGGGTGCCTCGCTCCCGGTGACCTCAGGCTCGTACGCCTCCAGCGGGTCGGCGGAGAGGGTGACGTGCTCGATCCGCAGTCCGTCGTCCACCGTCCCGGAAGGCGCCGGGCCCGCCGCGGGCAGCTCCAGGTCGAGCACCACGCAGCCCTCCTCGAACTGCGGCGCCCGTGCGATCACCCCGCCGTCGCGGTCGACGACGATCGAGTCGCCGTCGAAGACCAGTTCGTCCTGGCCGCCGATCATCGCCAGATACGCCGTGGTGCAGCCCGCTTCCTGGGCGCGCTTGCGCACCAGTTCGAGCCGGGTGTCGTCCTTGGCGCGCTCGTAGGGGGAGGCGTTGACCGAGACGAGCAGTCCGGCGCCCGCCGTACGGGCCGCCGGGACCCGGCCGCCCTCCTGCCACAGGTCCTCGCAGATGGCGAGGGCCACATCGACGCCGTGCACCCGGATGACGGGCAGCGTGTCGCCGGGCACGAAGTAGCGGAACTCGTCGAACACGCCGTAGTTGGGGAGGTGGTGCTTGGCGAAGGTCAGCACCACCTCGCCGCCGTGCAGCACCGCCGCGGCGTTCTGCGGAGCGCCGGCGGGCTGGCCGAACCGCTCCTGTGCGTGCTCGGCCCGGTCGAGATAGCCCAGGATCACCGGGACCGCGCCGAAGCCCTCGGCCGCCAGCCGCTCCGCCAGACCGCGGAGCGCGGCGCGGCTGGCCTCGACGAAGGAGGCGCGCAGCGCCAGGTCCTCGACGGGGTAGCCGGTGAGCATCATCTCCGGGAACGCGACGAGATGCGCCCCCTGCTCGACGGAGTGCCGAGTCCAGTGCAGGACGGATTCGGCGTTCCCGCTGAGGTCCCCGACGGTGGAGTCGATCTGATTCAGGGCGAGACGTAGTTGAGGCACACCTCCACTCTAATCGTCTTCCTGACGCAATATGCGGGACGGCCGGTGTGAGTGCTGCCACCGGCCCTGGGCCCGGTGGCTCGGGTCCGCCCCCGGCTCGGCCCCTCCAGAAGAGGTGAGACGCCGTCAGCTCGCGGACCCCGGCACTCGTGGCTTCCCGGTGCCGCCTGCGTGCCCTGATGGACCGTCTGGGTGCCGCCCCGACTTCCGACTCGGCCTGCGGGCGGCGCGTCCAGGGTGGATCATCACCGGCTGCGACGGGATCGGCGACGGCCTGTGGACGGTCTGACCGGCGCGGGTGTGACGGGTCAGGGACCAGCGCTGAGGGCCGATGGACGCCGACAGCGGCGATCTGCGCCGGCGACTCGTGCCCGAGTCTCACTCATATTCCGTAATGACCTGCCCGGACGATGCCTTGGTCCGGCAGCGTCCATGCGATGTGCTGCTCGCATGCGCCCCCACAGCGCACCCCCCACAGGAGAAGGAATCCTCGATATGGCAGCAATGCGCAGGAAGCTCGCCGTCGGAGTCTCGGCGGCGGTCGCCGCGGCCGCGATGGGTACTGTCGCCGCCCTCCCGGCGAACGCCGGTGCCCCGGAAGGCAGGGTGATCGGAGCCGACTCCGGAACAGCCGTCCAGGGCAGCTACATCGTGACCCTGAAGAAGTCCTCCTTCGAGGCGGACTCCGCCCAGGGCAGGTCGGTCGTCACCGGCCACGGCGGCGAGGTGCGGAGAACCTTCACCCACGCGATGAACGGCTACGCCATCGCCATCCCCGCCGGGGAGGCGCGCGAGCTGGCCGCCGACCCGGCGGTCGAGAAGGTCTACGCCAACCAGCGGCACAGCATCACGGGCGAGCAGCCGAACCCGCCCAGCTGGGGCCTGGACCGCATCGACCAGCCCAGGCTGCCGCTGGACGGCACCTACACCTATCCCGACACGGCGGGAGAGGGCGTCACCGCATACGTCATCGACACCGGGGTCCGCAAGAGCCACGCGGACCTCGGCGGCCGTGTCGCCGGCGGGTACGACGCGATCGACGACGACAGCGAGGCCCAGGACGGCAACGGCCACGGCACCCACGTCGCCACCACCATCGCGGGCGGGACCCACGGGGTCGCCAAGAAGGCGGACGTGGTCGGCGTCCGGGTGCTCAACGACGAGGGGTCCGGCACCACCGCCCAGGTGGTCGCCGGTATCGACTGGGCGACAGGGAAGGCATCCGGCCCCTCGGTCGCCAACCTGTCGCTGGGCGGCGGCGCGGACGAGGCCCTGGACGAGGCGGTGCGCAACTCCATCTCGGCCGGGATCACGTACGCGGTGGCGGCGGGCAACGACGGAGACGACGCGGGCAACAGCTCGCCCGCGCGTGTACGGGAGGCCCTCACGGTCGGTGCCACCGACCAGCGGGACGACCGGGCCAGCTTCTCCAACTTCGGCCGGTCGCTCGACCTCTTCGCCCCCGGCGTCAGCATCACCGCGGGCTGGAACAGCAGCGACAACGCCACCCGCACCCTCTCCGGTACGTCCATGGCCGCGCCGCACGTGGCGGGGGCCGCGGCGGTCTATCTGGCGGGCAACCAGAGCGCCACGCCCTCGCAGGTGGCCACGGCCCTCACCGAGGGTGCCTCCTCCGGTGTCGTCGGCGACGCCGGCAGGGGTTCGCCGAACCTGCTGCTCGACATCGTCGAGTGAGCGGAGCCGAGTAGACGCGCACCGGCCGCGGTCCGGCACCGTCCGGGCCGCGGTCCGGTCTGTGCGCCGTGTCTGCGCAGGTGCGGCGGCGGGCGGCACTACCGGGACGGTCTGTATTAGGTTAGCCTCACCTAATTCACTCCGATCCGAGAGAAGTCCGAGCCATGAAGAACGCTCCCCGTCCCCCGTTGTCCCGGCGCGGCCTGCTCGCCGCGGGCGGCGCCCTCGGCCTCGGCGGCCTCCTCGCCGCCTGCGGCGGCAGTGCCGACGACGGCAAAAGCCCCGGCGGGGGCGGATCCGGCCCTTGGAGCTTCACGGACGACCGGGGTGAGAAGCTGAAGGCCGACCGGCGTCCGCGCAACATCGTCGCCTTCGTCGGCTCGGCCGCGGCGCTGTACGACTACGGCATCGAGTGCACCGGCATCTTCGGCCCCAGCGAGCCCGTCGACGGAAAGCGCAACCCGCAGACGGGAGAACTCGACCTCGGTGGGCTCACCAGCCTCGGCAACGCCTGGGGAGAGTTCAGTATCGAGAAGTACGCCGGGCTCAAGCCCGACCTGCTGATCAGCAACATGTTCCCGCCGCCCGACCTGTGGTTCGTCCCGCCGGAGAGCGCGAAGAAGATCGACTCGCTGGCCCCCACGCTGGGGATCAGCGTCGCGCACACCACCCTCCTCGATCCGCTGAAGCGCTACGAGAAGCTTGCCCGGTCGCTCGGCGCCGACCTGGAGGCCAAAAAGGTAACCGAAGCGCGGGCCCGCTTCGAGAAGGCCGAGCGGACGCTGCGCGAGGCTGCCAAGGCCAGGGGCGGACTGAAGGTCCTCGCGATGACCGGCGACCAGGACCAGATGTATGTCGCCGTCCCCGAGTCCTACACCGACCTGCACTACTTCAAGGATCTCGGCGTCGAGTTCGTGCAGGGGAAGAAGAGCGACGAGTTCGGCTTCTGGGAGTTCCTCAGCTGGGAGAACGCCGACAAGTACCACGCCGACCTGATCATGGTCGACAACCGCGCCTCCGCACTCCCTGCCGCCGAACTCGCCAAGAAGCCGGTCTGGGCCGGACTGCCCGCCGTGAAGGCGGGGCAGACCACTCCCTGGGCGATGGAGGAGCGGTGCAGCTACCGGGGCTACGCCCCGGTGGTGGAACGCCTCGCCGCCGCACTGAAGGGCGCGGACAAGCTGAAGCCCTGACTCGCCGAGCCCAGCCCCCTTTTCCCGGTTCCCACTACTCCGAGTGGCCCTGTTCCTCCGGCCCCGGCCCTGTCACTCTGGCCTCCGGACCTCCGATTCCTCCGCGGGGTGCCCGGGTGCGTAACACGTTCGAAAACGTGTGGTGGGATGCTCGTATGCCTTGACGCGTGTTCCGGCTCGTCAGGGCCCTGGGCTCGACCAGCGAGGATGGGTGAATATGGATAAGCAGCAGGAATTCGTGCTCCGCACGCTCGAAGAGCGCGACATCCGGTTCGTCCGGCTCTGGTTCACCGATGTCCTCGGCTTCCTGAAGTCCGTCGCCGTCGCACCCGCCGAGCTTGAACAGGCGTTCGATGAAGGTATCGGCTTCGACGGCTCAGCGATCGAGGGCTTCGCCCGCGTGTACGAGTCGGACATGATCGCCAAGCCCGACCCCAGCACCTTCCAGATCCTGCCCTGGCGCGCCGAGGGTCCCGGCACCGCCCGGATGTTCTGCGACATCCTGATGCCCGACGGGTCCCCCTCGTACGCCGACCCGCGCTACGTCCTCAAGCGCACGCTGGCCAAGACCTCCGACCTCGGCTTCACCTTCTACACCCACCCCGAGATCGAGTTCTTCCTGCTCAAGGACAAGCCCGTCGACGGCACCCGCCCCACCCCCGCCGACTCCTCCGGCTATTTCGACCACACCCCGCAGCACGTCGGCCAGGACTTCCGGCGGCAGGCGATCACCATGCTCGAGTCGATGGGTATCTCGGTGGAGTTCTCGCACCACGAGGGCGCGCCGGGACAGCAGGAGATCGACCTGCGGTACGCCGACGCGCTGTCGACCGCCGACAACATCATGACCTTCCGGCTCGTCATGAAGCAGGTCGCGCTGGAGCAGGGCGTCCAGGCCACCTTCATGCCCAAGCCGTTCTCCGAATACCCCGGCTCCGGCATGCACACCCACCTCTCCCTCTTCGAGGGCGACCGCAACGCCTTCAACGAATCGGGCGCGGAATACCAGCTGTCCAAGGTCGGCCGCTCCTTCATCGCCGGCTTGCTGCGCTACGCGGGCGAGATCTCGGCCGTCACCAACCAGTGGGTCAACTCCTACAAGCGGATCTGGGGCGGCTCCCAGCGCACCGCCGGTGAGGGCGGCGAGTCGCCCTCGTACATCTGCTGGGGCCACAACAACCGCTCCGCGCTGATCCGGGTCCCGATGTACAAGCCGGGGAAGACCGGCTCCACCCGGGTCGAGGTCCGCTCCCTCGACTCCGGCGCCAACCCCTATCTCGCATACGCCGTGCTGCTCGCCGCCGGGCTCAAGGGCATCGAGAAGGGGTACGAACTGCCGGCCGGTGCCGACGACGACGTGTGGGCGCTCTCCGACTCCGAGCGTCGCGCGATGGGCATCGAGCCCCTCCCGCAGAACCTCGGCGAGGCGATCGCACTGATGGAGCGCAGCGAACTGGTCGCCGAGACCCTCGGCGAGCACGTCTTCGACTTCTTCCTCCGGAACAAGAAGCAGGAGTGGGAGGAGTACCGCTCCGAGGTCACCGCCTTCGAGCTCCGCAAGTCCCTCCCGGTGCTGTAGTGCTGCGCCGCGCAAGCCTTCGAGGGCCCGTGCGGGAGGATGCCCGGGAACCGGAGCCTTCCCCCGGGGCTTGTCGGACGGGGCCGGCCGCCGCGCGGCCCCGCGAGCCAGTCGACGGCGGGGCGGTGTCGCCGGGATGATGGGCCACCGGCGCGGGCACGCGGCCGACGGGTGAGGACAGACGCACGGCCGGAGAGGGCGTACACGTGGCGGCGCAGGGCGGGCGGCGGGACAGCAGGTTCGGGCAGTTGCTGCGGCGGGGGTTCACCGATCCGGCCGCCGCCGGGGCGCTGCTCGACATGGTGGAGCTGGAGACCGTGCGGGAGGACACCCTCTTCCTGGACGCCCTGGCCGCGACAGCCGACCCCGACCTGGCGCTGTTCGGGGTTGTACGGCTCGTCGAGGCACTCGCGATGGGCCCCGAGAAGCCCGGGGGAATGGCGAAGCCCGAAGGCGACCGGGGACGGGCCGAGGCGCAGATCCTGCTGGACACCCTGCTCACCGCCAAACCGCTGCGCGACCGGCTGCTCGGCGTGCTCGGCGCCTCCGAGGCGCTCGCGGACCACCTCGCCCGCCACCCCTCTGACTGGCGGGCTCTGGTCACCTACGAGGCCGCCGACCTGCACCCGGGCGTGGCGGAGTTCGAGGCCGCGCTCGCCGACGTCGCCGGCCCCGACGACCTGCGCGTCGGCTACCGGCGCTGCCTGCTCTCCATCGCCGCCCGCGACGTGTGCGGTACGACCGAGTTGGCCGAGACCGCCGCCGAACTCGCGGATCTCGCCACCGCGACCCTGCGAGGCGCTCTCGCGCTGGCACGGGCCGAGGAGCCTGGCGACGCCGCCGCATGCCGGCTTGCCGTCGTCGCCATGGGCAAGTGCGGCGGCCACGAGCTCAACTATGTGTCCGACGTCGATGTGATCTTCGTCGGCGAACTCCCGGAAGGCGCCCCGGGCGCCGGAAGCGCGGCGGGCGGCAACGGGGGAAACGGCAACGGAAGCGGCACCGGCGGCATGGAGGAGGCCGAGGCGGTACGGGCCGCCACCCGGCTCGCCTCCCGCATGATGCGGATCTGCTCCGACACCACCGCCGAGGGCACCATCTGGCCGGTCGACGCCAACCTCCGGCCGGAGGGCCGGAACGGGCCCCTGGTCCGCACCCTGAGCAGCCATCTCGCCTACTACCAGCGCTGGGCGAAGACCTGGGAGTTCCAGGCGCTGCTCAAGGCCCGCCCGGTGGCCGGTGATCGGGCGCTCGGCGAGGCCTATATGGACGCGGTGGGGCCGCTGGTGTGGCAGGCATCCGAGCGGGAGAACTTCGTCGGCGACGTCCAGCGCATGCGCCGCCGGGTTGTGGAGAACATCCCCGCCGCCCATCTGGAACGGGAACTGAAACTGGGCCCCGGCGGGCTGCGGGACGTCGAGTTCGCCGTACAGCTGCTCCAACTGGTGCACGGGCGGTCCGACGCCACACTGCGCAGTCCGACGACCCTGGTGGCGCTCGCCGAGCTGGCCGCCGGCGGTTACGTCGGGCGGCAGGACGCCGCCGCGCTCGACGCCTCGTACCGCTTCCTGCGCACCATGGAGCACCGCATCCAGCTCTACCGGCTGCGCCGCACCCACCTGATGCCGGACGATCCGGCCGACCAGCGCCGCCTGGGCCGCTCGCTCGGCTTCCGCGTGCAGCCCGTCACCGAGTTGCACCGGGCATGGCGGCGGCACGCCACCTCGGTGCGGCGGCTGCACGAGAAGCTCTTCTACCGGCCGCTGCTCGACGCCGTCGCCCAGCTCGCCCCGGGCGAGAACCGGCTCTCCGCCCGCGCCGCTCAGCAGCGGCTGGAGGCCCTGGGCTACGCCGACCCCGCCGCCGCACTGCGGCATCTGGAAGCGCTGGCCAGCGGCGTCAGCCGCAAGGCGGCGATCCAGCGCACCCTGCTGCCCGTCCTGCTGGGCTGGTTCGCGGACTCGGCCGACCCGGACGCCGGGCTGCTCGGCTTCCGCAAGGTCTCCGACGCCCTCGGCAGAACCCCCTGGTATCTGCGGCTGCTGCGGGACGAGGGCGTGGCGGCGGAGAATCTCGCCCGGGTGCTGTCCGCCGGGCGGCTCGCCCCTGACCTGCTGCTGCGCGCCCCGGAGGCGGTCGCGCTGCTCGGCTCCGCTCGCGAGCTGGAGCCGCGCGACCGGGCCGCGCTGACCCAGGAGGTGCTGAGCGCCGTCGGGCGCGCGGACGGCCCGGAGCAGGCGGTCGCGGCAGCGCGCGGCGTACGGCGGCGCGAGCTGTTCCGTACGGCGGCGGCGGACATCATCCAGGCGTACGGCACCGAGGACACACCCATCCCGGAGGACCCGGGCCCAGCCGTCGAGCGGGTCGGCGGCGCGCTTTCCGACATCAACGCCGCCACGCTGGCGGGCGCACTGCGCGCCGCCGTCCGGGGGCGGTGGGGCGACGAGCTGCCCACCCGTTTCGCCGTCATCGGCATGGGCCGCTTCGGCGGCCACGAGCTGGGATACGGCTCGGACGCGGACGTGCTGTTCGTGCACGAGCCGCGCCAGGGGGTGAGCGAGGAGGAGGCGGCGAAGGCCGCTTTCGCCGTCGCCAACGAGATGCGGAGACTTCTCCAGCTGCCGACCTCCGACCCGCCGCTGCTCATCGACGCCGACCTGCGGCCGGAGGGGAAGTCCGGGCCCCTCGTGCGCTCGCTCGCCTCCTATGCCGCGTACTACCGCCGCTGGTCACAGGTGTGGGAGAGCCAGGCGCTGCTGCGGGCGCGTCCGGTGGCGGGGGACGCGGAGCTGGGTGCGCGCTTCATCGAGCTGATCGACCCGCTGCGCTACCCGCCGGGCGGGCCGAGTGAGGAGTCCGTACGCGAGATCCGCCGTCTGAAGGCCCGGATGGAAACGGAACGGATGCCACGCGGAGCCGACTCGACAACCCACACCAAGCTGGGCCGGGGCGGCCTCTCGGACGTGGAGTGGACGGTGCAGCTGCTCCAGCTGCGGCACGCGGGAGCGGTGCCCGAGCTGCGTACGGCCCGCACCCGGGAGGCCCTGGCCGCCGCGCGGGAGGCGGGCCTGTTGGACGCGGCGGACGCCGGCACCCTGGACGAGGCATGGCTGCTGGCGACCAGGGTCCGTAACGCGGCCATGCTCGTACGGGGGCGCCCCTCGGACACCTTCCCGTCCGGGCCGCGCGAGCTGGCGGCGGTCGGCCGCTATCTGGGATACCGGGGTGCGGACGACGCCGGAGCGAGCGCGGCGGTCGCAGCGGGGCGGGCGGAGGGGGAGAGCGTCGGCGTGGGGGAGATGCTGGACGACTACCGCCGGACGACCCGGCGCGCGCGTGCGGTGATGGAACGGCTCTTCTACGGGGCGTGAGCCTGGGCCACGGCAGGCCACGGCAGGCCACGGCAGGCCACGGCAGGTCGTGGCCGCCTCAGTGCGAGGTGGGTGACGGCGCGGAAGCCGACGGCGCCGGGTCCGGTACGGACGGTGATGCCTCAGCAGTCGGCACCGGCGAGACCTGCGGCACCGGCGAGACCTGCGGCACCGCGGGACTCGACGCCGCAGGGGCGGTGCTCAGGCCGCCGCGCCCGGCGTGCTGACCGAGTGTCACCCGCCGTGGCATCTGGTGCGCGAGCCGTCCGTAGTACAGCCGGGACAGAGCGAAGCCGAGAGCGAGGCAGAGCAGGCCGCCGACGGCGTCCAGCCAGAAGTGATTGGCGGTCGCCACGATCACGAACAGTGTCGCGAGCGGGTAGAGCGCGCCCAGCAGCTTTCCCCACAGCGGCTTCGCCAGTGTCGCGATGGTGATGCCGCACCACACCGACCAGCCGATGTGCATCGACGGCATCGCCGCGTACTGGTTCGACATGTCGGCGAGGTTGCCGGAGGCCATCGAGCCCCAGGTCTGGTGCAGCTGCACCGTGTCGATGAAGTGCATGCCCTCCATCAGCCGGGGCGGGGCGAGAGGAAAGAGGTAGTAGCCGAGCAACGCCGTGCCGGTGGTCGCGAAGATCACCATCCGGGTGGCCGCGTACCGGCCGGGCTGCCATCTGTAGAGCCAGACGAGTACACCTATGGTCACGACGAAGTGCAGCGTCGCGTAGTAGTAGTTCGCCGAGACTATGAGCCAGGTCACGCCGTTTACCGAGTGGTTGACCGATTCCTCGAAAGCGAGGCCGAGACTGCGCTCCGTCTCCCAGATCCAGTCGGCGTTGCGCAGCGCGGATGCCCGCTGTTCGGGTACGGAGTTCCGGATCATGGAATAGACCCAGTAACTCACGGCGATCAGTGCGATCTCGAACCAGAGGCGAGGTCTGCGGGGGGCCCTCATCCGCTGGACCAGCGGATGTGTGCGCTTCACCGCCGAATCAGCCCCGCGAGACTCCTCGTGAGTAGTCGCGGCGGCCGACCGGCCGGCTGTCTTGGTCCTCACAGTCGGTGCCCCCATAGGGCAGTAGTCTGCCAGACTTCGGAGGTGGTCCGATCATCCTCCGGTCGGGTAATGGAGCACTTTCTCCCCGTCGTCTCCTGTGTTCCCTCGTGACGCCAGGCCACACTCTGCCCAAAGAAATCTGGTGTCGGATCAGGCAGGCGGCGCCGAGGCAGTTGAACCGCGAACCACCAGTTCGGGGAGGAAGACGAACTCACTGTGCGGGGCGGGCGTACCGCCGATCTCCTCCAGCAGCGCACGCACGGCGGCCTGCCCCATCGCCGTCACCGGCTGCCGGATCGTGGACAGCGGCGGATCGGTGAAGGCGATCAGCGGGGAGTCGTCGAAACCGATGACCGAGACATCCTCGGGGACGCTCAAGCCCCGCTGGCGTACCGCCCGGATCGCCCCGAGCGCCATCATGTCGCTGGCGCACACCAGCGCGGTACAGCCCTGCTCCAGCAGCGCCGAGGCGGCCGCCTGACCGCCCTCCAGGCTGTACAGCGAGTGCTGGATCAGCTTCCTCGTGTCCGCTTCCGCGAGGCCCAGTTGCTCCTGCACGGCCTGCAGAAACCCGTCCGTCTTGCGCTGTACGGGGACGAATCGCTCGGGGCCGAGCGCCAGGCCGACCCGCCGGTGACCGAGCGACGCCAGATGCGTCACGGCAAGCCGCATCGCCGCCCGGTCGTCGGGCGAGATGAACGGGGCCCGCACCTTTGGAGAGAAGCCGTTGATCAGGACGAACGGGACGCCCTGGGCCCGTAGTCGGTCGTAGCGCTGGGTGCTCGCGGTGGTGTCGGCGTGCAGGCCGGAGACGAAGATGATCCCGGCGACTCCGCGGTCCACCAGCATCTCGGTCAGCTCGTCCTCGGTCGAGCCGCCGGGCGTCTGGGTGGCCAGCACCGGGGTGTACCCCTGGCGGGTCAGACCCTGGCAGATCACCTGTGCGAAGGCGGGAAAGATCGGGTTCTCCAGCTCCGGGGTGATCAGCCCGACGAGGCCCTCGCTCCGCCGGCGCAGCCGGACAGGCCGCTCGTACCCGAGTACGTCGAGTGCGGCGAGCACTGATTCGCGGGTGGTCGCGGAGACGCCTGGTTTGCCG
Organism: Streptomyces gossypii; assembly: GCF_025165795.1. Lineage (GTDB taxonomy): Bacteria > Actinomycetota > Actinomycetes > Streptomycetales > Streptomycetaceae > Streptomyces > Streptomyces gossypii. The sequence goes on along the minus strand of NZ_JAJAGO010000004.1, from coordinate 30,238 downwards.
TTCAGGACCCGGCTGACCGTCGCTTCGCTCACCCCCGCCTGGGCTGCGATGTCAGCTAGCCGTGCGGTCACGCCCCGGACTGTACCGGCCGGGTTCCACGCTGCACAGCGCGCAAGTTTTTGCGTAAGATTTTGCGGTCAAGTTTCTGAAAGGTTGCCGCAAGGTCTTTCGGAAACTTTCAGGCGCTGTTACGTTCCTCGGCAACTGGACGCCGCAGAGGCGCCGGGGAACACCTTGGGAGGATCAGACATGCGGCGTGGCATAGGGGCCACCGCTCTGGTAGCGGCTCTCGCGCTTGCGGCAACAGCTTGCGGCGGGGACAGCGAGGGCGGCGAGAAGGGCGCGGACGGCGAGATCACCGGCACCGTCACATACTGGGACACCTCGAACGACGCGGAGAAGGGCACGTACAAGAAGATCGCCGAGGACTTCGAGAAGAAGCACCCCAAGGTGAAGGTCAAGTACGTCCACGTCAACTTCGGCGACGCGAACGCCAAGTTCAAGAACGCGGCGGGCGGCAACTCCGGGGCCCCCGACGTGATGCGGACCGAGGTGGCCTGGGTCGCCGACTTCGCCAACCTCTCCTACCTCGCCCCGCTGGACGGCACACCCGCCCTCGACAACGAGGACGACTACCTCAAGGCCGCCGCCGGCAGCACGAAGTTCGAGGGCAAGACGTACGCCGTCCCGCAGGTGACCGACACCCTGGGCCTCTTCTACAACAAGAAGCTGCTCAAGGAGGCCGGCGTCGAGGTCCCCGCCTCGCTCGACGCGCTCAAGACCGCCTCCGCGAAGATCAAGAAGGAGACCGGCGCCACCGGCCTCTACCTGCGCGGCGACGACCCGTACTGGTTCCTCCCCTACCTCTACGGCGAGGGCGGTGACCTCGTCGACGTCAAGTCGAAGAAGATCACCGTCGATGACGGCCCCGGTGCCAAGGCGCTCGCGGCGATGAAGGACCTCGTCGACTCCAAGGCCGCGGTCAGCGACGCCAACAACGGCCAGGAGAACGGCCTCAAGGCGTTCAAGGACGGCGACGTCGCCATGATGGTGGACGGGCCGTGGGACATCGCGGGCGCACTGGAGGGCAAGGAGTTCAAGGACAAGAGCAACTTCGGCGTCGCTCCCGTCCCGGCCGGCAGCGCCGGCCAGGCCGCACCGCAGGGCGGCTGGAACCTCTCGGTGTACGCCGGCTCCAAGAACCTCGACGCCTCCTACGAGTTCGCCAAGTACATGAGCTCCGCCGAGGTGCAGAAGCGCACCACCGAGGAGCTGAGCCTGCTGCCGACCCGCACGTCGGTCTACGAGGAGCCCTCGGTCAAGAAGAACGAGATGGTGCAGTTCTTCAAGCCCGCCGTGGCGAAGGCGCACCAGCGGCCCTGGATTCCCGAGACCAACTCCCTCTTCGAGCCGGTGCGTGTCCAGATGAACGCGGTGCTGTTCGGCGGCACCAGCCCCGAGGACGGTGCGAACAAGATCGGCTCGGAGTTCGGCAAGCTGCTCAAGGACTACAAGTAAAGGGCCCCCGACCCATGGCTGTGGACACCGGCCGGTCGGTGGCGAAGGCCGCGGACGGAGACGACGACTCCGTCCGCGGCCGCCGCCGCACGACCGCCAGAAACGGAAACACCCCGGGGCGGCTGCGCCGCGTGCTCTCCCGGCACTGGTACGCCTGGACGATGGTCGCCCCGGTGGTGCTGGTCATCGGCGTGATCGTCGGCTACCCGCTCGGGCGCGGCATCTATCTGTCGCTCACCGACGCCGACGAGGCGAACGTCGCCCGCAGTATCGGCGTCAACGAGATTCCGGCGACATACGACTTCATCGGCCTCGACAACTACACCGCGATCCTCGCAGACAGCGTCTTCTGGGACCGGCTCGGCTGGACCCTCGTGTGGACGGTGGGCTGCGTCAGCGTCACCTTCCTGCTCGGTCTGACGCTGGCCAACATGCTCAGCCGCGAGGTCAAGGGCCGCTCCTTCTACCGGATCGCGATGATCGTGCCGTGGGGTATCCCCGCGTTCGTCTCCGTCTTCGCCTGGAAGATGCTGTTCAACGAGAAGTACGGCATCCTCAACGAGGTGCTCGACGGCGGCGGAATCGACGCCGTGCCCTGGCTGAGCGACCCCACCTGGGCAAAGATCGCCGTCATCGCGGTCAACGTCTGGCTCGGCGTCCCGTTCATGATCGTGGCCATGCTGGGCGCACTGCAGTCCATCCCCGACGAGCTGTACGAGGCCGCCGAGATGGACGGTGCGAACCCCTGGCAGCGCTTCGTCAACATCACTCTGCCCGGCATCCGCTCGGTCAGCACCACGGTGATCCTGCTGAGCACCATCTGGACCTTCAACATGTTCCCGGTGATCTATCTGCTCACCAGCGGCGGCCCGGGAGACGAGACCGAGATCCTGGTGACCTACGCCTACCGGGTCTCCTTCGTGAACAGCCCGCGCGACTTCGCCACCTCCGCAGCCTGGGGTGTCCTCATCCTGCTGATGCTGTCGCTCTTCACGATCTTCTACCGACGTGCGCTGCGCAAGCAGGGAGAGGTGTGGTGACGATGCGCACCAGGAAGAGAAGCAAACCGGCCTCCATCGCCCTGCACACCGGCCTGTTGACCGGTGCCGCGGTGGCGCTGTTCCCGCCGCTGTGGCTGCTGGTGACCTCCTTCAAGCCCTCGAGTGAGACGTTCTCCACCGCGCTGGTGAAGGACTTCACCCTCGGCAACTACGACCACGTGCTGGCCGACACCCACTTCCTCGACTGGTTCGGCAACTCGCTGATCGTCGTGTTCAGCACCACCCTCATCGGTGTCTTCATCGCCTCCACCACCGGATACGCCCTGAGCCGCTTCCGGTTCCCGGGCATGCGCCCGCTGATGTGGGTACTGCTGATCACCCAGATGTTCCCGATGGCCGTGCTCATCGTGCCGCTCTACAACACGATGGCGAAGCTCGGCCTGCTCAACCAGCCGGTCGGTCTGATCGTCACCTACCTCACCATCGCGGTGCCCTTCTGCGCCTGGATGATGAAGAGCTTCTTCGACACCGTCCCGGTCTCCATCGACGAGTCCGGAAGAGTCGACGGGCTCAACCCGTTCGGCACCTTCTGGCGGCTGATCATGCCGCTCGCGAAGCCCGGTCTCGCGGTCACCGGTTTCTACACCTTCGTCACGGCCTGGGCCGAAGTCGCCTACGCCACCGCCTTCATGACCGGCGAGGAGAACCTCACCCTCGCCGGCGGGCTGCAGACCTTCGTCAACCGGTACGGAGCCGACTGGGGATCGATGACGGCCGCAGCGGTCATCATCGCGGTCCCCGCAGCAGTGGTCTTCGGCTTCGCCCAGCGCTACCTCGTGTCCGGCCTCACCGCCGGCGCGGTCAAATCTTGATGGCCGGGTTGGGCCCCCAACTCCTCGAACCCAGGGAAGACATGACCCAGCACTCATCCGCCACGCCCTCCACCCACGTCGGCACCGGCCCCGCAGTGCGCCGCCCGGACGACGGTGCCGGGTGGTGGCGCGACGCCGTCATCTACCAGGTCTATCCACGCTCCTTCGCCGACGGGAACGCCGACGGCATGGGAGACCTCCCGGGCATCCGGGCCCGCCTGCCCTACCTCGCCGAACTGGGCATCGACGCCGTATGGCTGAGCCCGTTCTACGCCTCCCCGCAGGCGGACGCCGGCTATGACGTCGCCGACTACCGGGTGATCGACCCCATGTTCGGCGAACTCGCCGACGCCGAGGCACTGATCAGCGACGCCCACGACCTGGGCCTGCGGATCATCGTGGACATCGTCCCGAACCATTCGTCCGACCAGCACGAATGGTTCCAGCGTGCCCTGAGCGAGGGCCCCGGATCGCCCTCCCGCGAGCGCTACCACTTCCGGCCGGGCCGCGGTGAAGGGGGCGAAGAGCCGCCGAACGACTGGGAGTCCATCTTCGGCGGCCCCGCCTGGACCCGCAGCAAGAACCCGGACGGCAGCCACGGCGAGTGGTACCTCCACCTCTTCGCCCCCGAGCAGCCCGACTTCAACTGGAACAGCACCGCCGTACGGGACGAGTTCCGCTCCCTGCTCCGCTTCTGGCTGGACAAGGGGGTCGACGGCTTCCGTATCGACGTCGCACACGGCATGGTCAAGGCCGACGGCCTGCCCGACATGGGCCACGGTGAGCAGCTCAGACTGCTCGGCAGCCAGGTGCTGCCCTTCTTCGACCAGGACGGCGTGCACGAGATCTACCGCTCCTGGCGGGCGATCCTCGAGGAGTACGGCGGCGACCGCATCGGTGTCGCGGAGGCGTGGACACCCAGCGCCCAGCGCACCGCGCTCTACCTGCGCCCCGACGAACTGCACCAGGCGTTCAACTTCCACTATCTGAACGCCGGATGGGACGCGGCCGAACTGCGCGCGGTAATCGACGAGTCCCTCGGCTCGCTGCGCCCCGTCGGCGCCGCCACCACCTGGGTGCTCTCCAACCACGACGTCGTACGGCACCTCACCCGGCTCGGCGGCAGCCTGGAGCGGGCCCGCGCGGCGACGCTCCTGATGCTGGCGCTGCCCGGCTCCGCCTACGTCTACCAGGGCGAGGAGCTTGGCCTGCCCGAGGCCACCGAGCTGCCGGACGAGGTGCGCCAGGACCCGTCCTTCTTCAAGAGCGACGGCCAGGACGGGCTGCGCGACGGCTGCCGGGTGCCGCTGCCCTGGACGAGGGAGGGCTCCTCGTACGGCTTCGGTGAGGACGGCAGTTGGCTGCCGCAGCCGGACGGCTGGGCGGCACTCAGCGTCGAGGCGCAGACCGGCGACCCGGACTCCACCCTGGAGCTGTACCGCACCGCGCTGAGCCTCCGCCGCGCGCACCCCGATCTGGGGGCCGGGGACGCCGTGGAGTGGCTGGACGCCCCGGCCGAGGTGGTGGCCTTCCGGCGCGGCGCCTTCGTATGCGCGGCCAACACCGGTACCGCCGCCGTGGAACTGCCCGCCGCGGCCTGGCCGCCCGGCGGCGCCCGAGTGCTGCTGACCAGCGGCGCGTACGACGGCGGCAGCATCCTGCCCGCCGACACGACGGTCTGGTGGACCACCGGATGACGGCTCTGCCCACCGCCCGGCTCGCCGACATAGCCCAGCACGCCGCGGTCAGTGAGGCCACGGTCAGCCGGGTCCTCAACGGCAGGCCGGGCGTCGCGGCGAGCACCCGGCAGAAGGTGCTCGCCGCACTCGACGTGCTCGGCTACGAGCGGCCCGTACGGCTGAAACAGCGCAGCGCCGGGCTGGTCGGGCTGGTCATCCCCGAACTCACCAACCCGATCTTCCCGGCCTTCGCCCAGGTCATCGAGCACTCCCTGAGCGGATACGGCTACACCCCGGTGCTGGGCACCCAGACGCCGGGCGGCGCCACCGAGGACGAGCTTGTCGACCAGCTCGTCGAGCGTGCCGTCACCGGAATCATCTTCCTCTCCGGACTGCACGCCGACCTCTCCACCGACCCCGGGCGGTATGTCAGGCTGGCGGGCCGTGGTGTGCCGTTCGTGCTGGTCAACGGCTACAACGACCGGATCAGCGCGCCCTTCGTCTCACCCGATGACCGGGCCGCGGCCCGGATCGCGGTGCGGCACCTGCGCGATCTGGGACACGAGCGGATCGGACTGGCCGTCGGGCCCGAGCGGTTCGTGCCCTCCCGGCGCAAGGCCGAGGGCTTCGAGGACACGGTACGCGCCTCGAACGGAGCGGTGAAGGGGCGGATCGAGCACACCCTCTTCACGGTGGAGGGCGGCCAGGCCGCCGCAGGGGCGCTGCTGGACCACGGCTGTACGGGCATCGTCTGCGGCAGCGACATGATGGCGCTGGGCGCCGTGCGGGCGGCCCGGCAGCGAGGTCTGCTGGTGCCCGGCGAGGTCTCGGTGATCGGCTACGACGACTCGGAGCTGAACGCCTTCACCGACCCGCCGCTGACGACCGTCCGGCAGCCCGTCCGTGCCATGGCCAACGCTGCGGTGCACACGCTGCTGGAGGAGATCGGCGGAAACCCGGTGCCGCGGGCGGAGTTCGTCTTCCAGCCGGAGCTGGTGGTGCGCGGCTCCACCGCCCAGGCCCCGTCCCTGCGAGCAGGGGCGGAGCTCCCCGCGCCCTAGAGTCCGAGGCCGCAGCAGCCCGCAGCAGGCCGCTGCAGGCCGCAGAGAAGCGGGGGGGCCCCCCCCCCGGCGCCGGGGGCGCGCCCCCCCGCTTCTCTGCGCCGCACTGCGGGACAGCTCGTGCAAACCCACGAAACCTCGGTGCAATCTATTCCAGAAGTTTCTGCAAGCTGTTACGTTCGCCACTGTTCCGGTCCGGCCGGCCGGGGGCCCCGCAAGGGCCCCACGCGCCCGGCCGGTCGGATTGGTTCAACCGCCTTACGGGCGCGGCGCGTTGCCCCGGGGCTGAAACACGACATCAGCTTCATCTCTCAGGAGGCATCGTGGCCCGAAGAACCGTCACCGCCCTGCTCGCGACCGTCGCGGGCGTGGCAGCGTCACTGATCGCGGTACCACAGGCCCAGGCGGCACCACAGGGTGAGAAGGACGTCACCGCGGTGCTGTTCGAGTGGGACTTCGACTCCATCGCCCGCGAGTGCACCAGCAGGCTCGGCCCGGCCGGCTACGGCTACGTCCAGGTCTCACCGCCCCAGGAGCACATCCAGGGCGGCCAGTGGTGGACCTCGTACCAGCCGGTCAGCTACGAGATCGCCGGGCGGCTCGGCAACCGGCAGCAGTTCCAGGACATGGTGAACACCTGCCACGGCGCCGGGGTCAAGGTCACCGTCGACGCCGTCATCAACCACATGACCGCCGGGTCCGGCACCGGCACCGGCGGCTCCCAGTACACCCACTACGACTACCCGGGCACCTACTCGTCCGCCGACATGGACGACTGCCGGACCGACATCGGCAACAACTACGGGGACCGCTACAACGTCCAGCACTGCGAACTGCTGGGCCTGGCGGACCTGGACACCGGCGAGAACTACGTACGCGGCCGCATCGCCGAGTACCTCAACGACCTGCTGTCGATGGGCGTGGACGGCTTCCGCGTCGACGCCGCCAAGCACATGCCCGCCGGAGACCTCGCCGACATCAAGTCCCGGCTGAGCAACCCGGACGTCTACTGGAAGATGGAGGTCATCCACGGCGCGGGCGAGGCCGTCTCGCCCGACGAGTACCTCGGCACCGGCGACGTCCAGGAGTTCCGCTACGGGCGCGACCTGAAGCGGGTCTTCCGACACGAGAAGCTCTCTTCCCTCGGCAACTACGGCGAGGGCTGGGGCTATATGGAGAGCGGCAAGTCCGCCGTGTTCGTCGACAACCACGACACCGAGCGCAACGGCTCCACGCTCAGCTACAAGGACGGCGCCGACTACACCCTGGCCAACGTCTTCATGCTGGCCTGGCCCTACGGCTCCCCCGACGTGCACTCCGGGTACGAGTTCTCCGGTCACGACGCCGGACCGCCCAGGGGCGGCACCGTCAACGCCTGCTGGGAGGACGGCTGGAAGTGCCAGCACGCCTGGCCGGAGATCGAGTCCATGGTCGGCTTCCGCAGCGAGACCCGCGGCCAGTCCGTCACCGACTGGTGGGACAACGGAAACGACGCGATCGCCTTCAGCCGCGGCGACAAGGGCTTCGTGGCCATCAACCACGAGGGCGGCTCACTGAACCGCACCTTCCAGACCTCGCTGCCCGGCGGCGACTACTGCGAGGTGCAGAGCGGCAGAACCGTCACCGTGGACGGCTCCGGCCGGTTCAGCGCCACACTCGGCGCCAACACCGCCCTCGCCCTGCACACCGGGGCGCGGGACTGCTCCGGCGGCAACCCGGACCCGGACCCGCCGGCCGGTGAGGGCGTCGACCTCCAGGTCAACGCCACCACCGTGCCGGGCCAGAACGTCCATGTCGCGGGCAGCTGCGAGGCGCTCGGCAACTGGGACACCGGCCGCGCTCCGAAGCTCGACCCCGCGGACTACCCCCGGTGGAAGCTGTCGCTGGACCTGCCCGCGGGCACGTCGTGCGAGTACAAGTACATCCGCAAGGACGGGAACGGCACCGTGCAGTGGGAGAGCGGCGGCAACCGTTCGTTCACCGTGCCCAGCGAGGGCGGTGTGAAGGTCACGGACAGCTGGCGCAGCTGACGCGCATGGGTCCGATCCGCCTGACCAGCTGGACCGCATGACCAGCTGGCCGCAGCAACTCGGGCCGCCCGGCGCCTTTCCGGATTCCCCGCCCGCCGGGCGGCCCGTCACATCCCCGCCCCTGCCCCCACCCACCACCGGAAGGAGAGCGCTCCGTGAACGGAAGCTCCGTGCGCCGCGGCCTGACCGCCGCCCTGGCGGCTGTCCTGCTCACCCCGCTCATCGGCGCGGCGGCCCCCGCCGGTGCCCTCGTACGGGACTCCGCGAAGGCCGCACCCGCACCCGCACCCGCGCCCGCACCAGAGCCCGCCGCCGAGGCGCAGTGGATCGACCGCGAGACCGTGGTCTGGGACACCGACGCCTCCAGCCCCTCCGAGGCCACCGAAGGGACCCGGCGGCAGCTCGACTACGGCGACGGCAGGCACGAGCGACTGCGGCTGAACCTCGTCGACGGCGGGCTGTCCGAGGCGCAGCGCGCGAAGTACCCGCATCTCAAGGGCTATTCGGCGTTCACCGTCGACCGGCGCGACCGCGACCGCATCCGCGAGGCGACCAGGGGAAGCCTGATCGTCACCCGGCGGGCGGCCGACGGCACCACGCTGGAGTCGACCGGCGTGCAGATCCCCGGAGTGCTCGACGATCTGTACGGTGAGAAGGCCGCGGAGGTCCGGCTCGGCCCCGTCTTCGACCGGCAAGGGCGGCCCACCCTCTCCGTATGGGCCCCCACCGCACGCCAGGTGGCGCTGGAACTGGACGGCGAGACCGTACGGATGCGGCGCGACGGAGCCACCGGCGTGTGGAGCGTCCGGGGTGACCGGGACTGGCGTGGCAAGCCCTACCGCTTCCGGGTGCGCGTGTGGGCGCCGTCCGTGCGCGAAGTTGTCACCAACAAGGTGACGGACCCCTATTCCACCGCGCTCACCGCGGACTCGAAGCGCAGTCTGCTCGTCGACCTGAGTGCCCGCGAGCTCACGCCCCGCGGCTGGGAGCGGTTGCGGAAACCGGCGGCGACCCCGCTGCGCGACGCCCGTGTCCAGGAGCTGCACGTCCGCGACTTCTCCGTAGCCGACACCTCGGCTCCAGCCCGGCACCGGGGCGGCTATCTCGCCTTCACCGACCGCCGCTCGGACGGCATGCGGCAGTTGCGGGAACTGGCCCGCTCCGGCACCTCCCATGTCCACCTGCTGCCGACCTACGACATCGCCAGCATTCCGGAACGGAGGCGCGACCAGGCCGAACCGGACTGCGACCTCGCCGCCCTGCCCGCCGATTCCCCGCGCCAGCAGGAGTGCGTGGGGGAGGTACGCGGCAAGGACGCCTACAACTGGGGATACGACCCGCTGCACTACACCGTGCCCGAGGGCTCCTACGCCACCAGCCCGGACGGCGCCCGACGCACCCTGGAACACCGGGAGATGGTGCGCGGCCTGAACCGCTCCGGGCTGCGGGTGGTCCTCGACGTCGTCTACAACCACACGTACGCCGCCGGCCAGGACCCGAAGTCGGTGCTGGACCGGATCGTGCCCGGCTACTACCACCGCCTCCTCAAGGACGGTTCGGTCGCCACCTCCACCTGCTGCGCCAACACCGCGCCAGAGCACACCATGATGGGCAAGCTGATCGTGGACTCCGTGGTCACCTGGGCCAGGGAGTACAAGGTCGACGGCTTCCGCTTCGACCTGATGGGGCATCACCCCAAGGCCAACATCCTTGCCGTGCGGGCCGCGTTGGACAGGCTCACGCCCGCGAAGGACGGCGTCGACGGCAGGAACGTCATCATGTACGGCGAGGGCTGGGACTTCGGGGAGGTCGCCGGTGACGCCCGCTTCGTCCAGGCCACCCAGCCGAACATGGCCGGAACCGGCGTGGCCACCTTCTCCGACCGCGCCCGCGACGCGGTGCGCGGCGGCGGCCCGTTCGACGAGGATCCCGGAGTCCAGGGCTTCGGCAGCGGCCTGTACACCGACCCGAACGGTTCGGAGGCGAACGGCACCCGGCAGGAGCAGCGCGCCCGCCTGCTGCACTACCAGGATCTGATCAAGGTCGGCCTGACCGGCAGTCTCGCCGGCTACAGCTTCACCAACTCCGCCGGAAAGCGGGTGAAGGGCTCCGAGGTCGACTACAACGGCGCACCGGCCGGATACACCGCGTCCCCCGAGGAGGCCGTCGCCTACGCCGACGCGCACGACAACGAGACGCTCTACGACGCCCTCGCCTACAAGCTGCCGCAGGACACGACGGCGGCCGACCGGGCCCGTACGCAGGTGCTCGCGATGGGCACCGCCGCCCTCTCCCAGGGCCCGGCGCTCAGCCAGGCGGGCAGCGAGCGGCTGCGTTCCAAATCGCTGGACCGCAACTCCTTCGACTCCGGCGACTGGTTCAACGCGATCCGGTGGGACTGCCGCGACGGTGCGGGTAACGGCTTCGGCCGCGGCCTGTCGCCCGCCTGGGACAATCAGGACAAGTGGCCGTACGCGAAGCCGCTGCTGGCCGGCCCGGCGCTCGTCCCCTCCTGCCGGGATACCGAGGCCGCCTCCGCCGCCTACCAGGATCTGACGCGGATCCGGGCCACCGAGGCGGCCCTCTCCCTGGACAGCGCCGCCGAGGTGCAGCGCCAGGTGTCCTTCCCGCTGTCGGGCACCGAGGGACAGACGCCCGGTGTCATCGTGATGCGCTCCGGCGACCTCACCGTTGTCTTCAACGCGACGCCCGAGCGGCAGCGCCCGTCCGTCGGCACCCTCGCCGGGCGGGACTACGCGCTGCACCCGGTGCAGGCCAGGGGTGCGGACCGGACGGTGAAAGCCTCCTCCTACGACGAGGCGACCGGCACCTTCACCGTGCCACCGCGCACGGTGGCGGTGTTCAAGGCCCGCTGACCCCCCGCTCAGACGGGGCCGGGCACCGGGACGCGGCGCGGGGCCAGCGCCAGCACCTCGCTGACCAGGCCGTCGATCGGGCCGTCCGCCGGCTCCTGCGCGAGCACGGCCCGCACGACGCCGGCCGTCTCCGCATCCTGCATCGCCGTGACCGCCGCCAGCGCCAGGAAGTCGTGGACGAGCTGGATCTCCAGCTCCTCGCGCGGCAGGCTTCGGCCGTCGAGCCAGGTCAGCGCGGTGGTCTCGGCGAGGCCGACCCAGGAGCGGACGACGAGCGCGAGCCGGGGGCCGGGCTCGGCGATGCCGAGGTGTGCGAGGACCTGTGCGTGCGCGGCCTGCCGCACGTCGTCGATCATGGCGTTCGCCTCCGCCGAGCCCACCGCCGGACCGCCGCGCAGCAGGGCGGAGAAACCCGGGCCGTGGTCCGAGACGAAGTCGAAGTAGCGGCGCATGACCCGCAGCAGCCGCTCGCTCAGCGGGCCCTCCTGCGGCTCGGCGAACCGGGACGCGAGCTCCTCGGCCGCCCGTCGTACCGCCTCCTCGTAGAGACTGTGCTTGCCGGGGAAGTAGTGGTAGACGAGCGGCCGGGAGATCCCTGCTGCGCTCGCGATGTCGTCGATGGAGACATCCTCCGGGGAACGGCGGCTGAACAGCTCCAGCGCCACGGCGATCAGCTGCTGCCGTCGCTCCTCGACACCCATCCTGCGGCGTGCACCGGTGGTCGGGGTGGTCGTCATGGGGATAACCCTAACGAGCCCGGTAACCCTGCGGGGGTACGGACCCGGCGGAATCCGGACAGAGTTGCACGGGCGCCTGCACGGGCGTTTGCACAGGCGCGCGTCCGGTCCCAGGCATCCGGACAGGCCCTCAGCCCCGGTCGAGGTAGGCCAGCACCGCCAGCACGCGGCGGTTGTCGTCGTCGGAAGGGGGCAGCCGCAGCTTCCCGAAGATGTTGGAGGTGTGCTTGGCGACGGCCCGCTCGGTGATGAAGAGCTGGGCCGCGATCGCGGCGTTGGAGCGGCCCTGGGCCATCAGCTCCATCACCTCCTTCTCCCGGGCCGTCAGGTTCGCCATCGGCTTGTCCTGCGCCCGCCGGGACAGCAGTTGCTGGATCACCTGCGGGTCCATCGCCGTGCCGCCGGAGGCCACCCGCCGGACCGCGTCGATGAACTGCTCCACATCGAAGACCCGGTCCTTGAGCAGATAGCCGACCCCGCCGTTCCCGTCGGCGAGCAGCTCCCGTGCGTACAGTTGTTCGACATGCTGGGAGAGCACCAGTACCGGCAGGCCGGGCCGGTTGCGGCGGGCCTCCAGCGCGCACTGCAGGCCCTCGTCACTGAACGACGGGGGCAGCCGTACGTCGACGACCGCGACATCGGGCTGCAGCTCCGCCAGTGCCCGGGTCAGCTCCGGCCCGTTGTCCACCGCGGCGGCGATCTCGAACTCGTACGCCTCCAGCATCCGGACGAGGCCGTCTCTCAGGAGAAAGAGGTCTTCTGCGAGGACAACGCGCACGGAAACTCCATCAGGGCGGCTGGATCGTCGGACTGCTGAACCGGGGGCCGGATCACGAAGAATCTACCGCCTGCGAAGCCGCCTATGACCCTGTCGGGCCCGCTACGACGATCTCGCAGGGGATCTCCATGGTGACCATCGTCGGCCCGTCCGGCGGACTGCTCACGGCGAGAACGCCGTCCAGTGAGCCCAGCCGCCGCTCGATACCGCGCATGCCGGTGCCCTTGTCCAGCGAGGCGCCGCCGCGCCCGTTGTCGGTGACGGCGATGCGGAGCATGTCGCCCGCCGAGCGGCTGTGGTGGATGTCCAGCCACACCATGGAGGCCCCGGAGTGCTTCGCCGCGTTGGTGAGCACCTCGCTGATCGCGAAGTAGGCGGCGGACTCCACCGGCTCCTCGAACCGGCCCGGCAGCTCCACGTCCACCTCGACCGGGATCTGCATCCGCAGCGCCAGCGCCTTGGCCGCATCGCCCAGACCGCGCTCCGCGAGCACCGGCGGGTGGATGCCGCGCACCAGGTCGCGCAGCTCGGTGAGCGCCTCGGCGGACGAGGAACGGGCCTGGGCCAGCAGCTCCTTGGCCTTGGCCGGATCCTTCTCGATGAGCGCCTCGATGGTGCCCAGGCTCATGCCCATGGCGACCAGCCGAGCCTGTGCGCCGTCGTGTAGATCGCGCTCGATGCGGCGCAGTTCGGCCGCCGAGGAGTCCACCGCGTCGTGCCGGGTCTCGTAGAGCCGCTCCACGCGGCGGGCGAGCTGGGCGCCCCGGGTGGGCGCGATCAGACTCCTGGCGATCAGGAAGTGCGCCTTGACCAGATACGGGTTGACCCACATGGCGGTCGCGAGCAGCGCGGCGCCGAGCAGTGCGCACTGCACGCCGCTGACGAAGCCCTCGACGCGGATGAAGCCGTACCAGTAGCCATCGCCCATCACCCGCCACAGCCCCAGCATCATCAGGAGGCCCTCGACGCCGTACGCGATCATGGCGGGCGGAAACAGCGCCGTGACGAAGCCCGCGACGGCGTCGACCAGCAGCCAGAGGATGTCCCGCCAGGTGGCGGGATCCTTGAGGAGGAAGATCAGCCGCTCCACCACGCCGGTCACGCCCGGCCGCATGTCGCGTGGCAGTGGCCGGTAGGGCGGCGGGATGGCGACGCCGGACCACTGGGAGGCGAGCAGGCGCCGCTGGTTGGCGTGCATCCGCACCCAGGACAGCACCACCGGGGTGGTGAAGACGCCCACTCCGGTCACGATCAAGGCGATCGAGACGACCGAGAGGATGAACAGCGCGAGCGAGACGCCGATCGACAGCAGCGCCAGCGCCAGGCCCTGCGCCGCCGCCAGCAGTGACCTGCGGATGGAGGGTCGCCGTCGCCCTGCCGACGTGTCCACGATGCTCACTTGCGTGCTCCTTCTCCGCCCGGGGCCTCCGGCGGCATCCCGCCGGTCCGTTCCAGGATGGCTCCAGTCTCCTGTGCGCGGGGCCGCAGGTCACGGGGACCGGCCCCCTGACCGAGGTGTATCTGGCACCACTGCCCGGCAGACCCGGACGAGATGAACTCGATGAAATCTGTCCCATATCTACCGATAAGGGCGCAATGCGCGCACAATGAGAATGCGGACGGCTCGACAGGCGTCCGGCGTGGTCAGACCCGACTTGCGAGATCATAAGGAGGCGAGTCCTGTGAGCAACGTCTCGCAGACCAGAGGTGACATCGCAGGTCACCCCGATGCGCCTGAAATGCGCGCACGCTACTCCCGCATGCTGAACGGGCGGGATGTCGTGCTTGTCGACGGGCCGGTTTTCCTGGTCGGCCTCTACTGTGCGGTCTCCCCCTGGACGATCCATTTCTCCGGATCCCAGCCCGAGCTGGCGACACACCACCTCATCGTGGGCGTCGCGCTCGGCTTGCTGGCCCTCGGGTTCACCGTGGCGCCGGAGAGGATGTACGGCCTGAGCTGGGCCATGTGCGCGATCGGCGCATGGCTGGTTCTGTCCTCCTGGATCGTGGGGACCGATCCCGACGCGGGGATCATCTGGAACAACGCCATCATCGGCGGCCTCACCTTCCTGCTCGGACTGGCATGCGCGGCAGTGGCGATGAGGACCAGTCGCAAGGTCGGCCGCGAGAAGTGACGACGACCCGGCGGGGCGCCGTGAACGCTCCGCCGGTCCTCGACGCGCACGCCGCGTGAGTGAAGACGCCCGGAGAGTGGTCAGACGCCGGAGAGCACGCAGGCGCGGTCCCGGTCTCCCGCCCCGCGGTGCCACAGCGGCACCGCGGGGCTTCCCGGACAACGGGAGGCGCGCATACGTGCGAGGTCACTGGTGCTGCGCCGCCGTGTCGCCGTAGACGATGCCGCGCCCGTTCGTGGAGACGTACACCCGGCCGTAGATCCGTGGGTCACCGGTGATCGACGCGCCGGTCCAGCCCCACTGATGCTCCTCGTCGTTGACGCGTACCCAGGACGCGCCTGCGTCCGTGGAGCGGAAGATGCCGCGCTCACCGCCGATCTTCGCGCTGGTGTAGAGCGTCTGGTACGAGGCGCCCGGCGCCGCCTTGCCGAAGCCGATGGTGTCGGCCTCCTCGACACCCGGGACCTTGGTGAAGCTGGCGCCGGAGTCCGTGGAGTGCCACAGCCCGTACGTCCCTCCGCTGCCGCCCGCGAGCCATATGTCGCCCTCCTCGCCGGGGACGGCACGGAAGCGGACGGAGCTGCCGGACGGGAGGCCGTCCGACTCCCGCTCGGTGAACGTCGCGCCGCCGTCCGTGCTCACGTAGAAGGAGCCGGAGGCGAAGCCGTAGAACTTCCGCGGGTTCACCCGGTCCGCCTCGACGACCGCGCCCGCCGGGATGCCGTCGGATGCCGACCACGAGTTGCCGAAGCCCGACGCGTGGTGGACGCCCGTGCCCTCCGGGCTCCACACGAAGCGGCTGCCGTCTGCGGCCGCGGCCACCGTGCCGCCGCCCGAGACGCCCGAAGGGTCGCTGCCCGCCCACCAGTTGGCGCCGTTGTCCGTGGAGAAGGCCACATGCGGGCCGGTGTCGACGTTGCCGGTTCGCACCACCGTGCCCGGATTCGACTCGGCGAAGTCGAGACTCGTCGTGGTGCTGAAGTTCGGCGAGGTGTACATGAGCGACGGGACCTTGGTGAGGTCCGTGTGCCGGAAGCCGCCGATGTCGCCCAGCGCGCTCAGCAGCGGCGCCCCGGACGGGGGAGAGGCAAGGTCGTTGACCGCGGTCTCCTCCAGGCCCTCGACCATCGGCGTGATGGTGAACTGGCCTCCCGTGTCATCCCAGTTGGTGAGGTTCTCCGTCCCGTAGACCGTCGCGCCCGTCCCGTACATCATCCGGTCCGAGTCGAACGGGTCGATCTCCAGCGCCTCCGTCATCCACCCGAGCTTCGGGGTCTGCTCCGGCGGCGACGGATGCGCGCCCCAGGAGAGCCAGGGCACCGAGGAGACGTCCATGGTGTAGCGGTTCGAGCGGTTCGGATAGGACGTGTAGTCCCAGGCGTTCGTCCAGTTCTCGCCGCTGTCCTTGGTGCGGAAGATCTGGGTGTCCGGCCACCAGGCGCTGTAGCCGGTCACCATGACCGTGCCCGGGTGCTGCCGGTCGACGGTGAGTCCGCTGAAGCCGTAGAAGGTGTCACCCGCGGCGACCGGGCTGATGTCCTTCCACTCGCCGCTGCCGGTGTCATAGCGCCAGACCTGCCCCTGGCCGCCGTCGTAGGGGCCGCCCTTGTCGCTGTAGGCGACGTACAGATAGCCGTTCTCGGCGTCCAGCACGCCCTTGTGCGGAAGGAAGCCGGTGGGCTGTCCGCCCATGCGCTCCCAGCTGGCGCCGCCGTCCGTCGAGCGGTAGACGGCGTTCTCCTTGTCGGCGACCCCGACATAGACGGTCTGGGTGGCGCCGCCCGCCGTGCCCGTCGACTCGTCGAAGGTGACCCAGACGACGCCCTGGTTGTCGGAGGCGTAGCCGGAGCTGTCGGACGGATCCTGCTGGTAGTTCCCGGGGTTGGGGAAGGCCGTCACCTCGGACCAGCTCACGCCCGAGTCCGTCGAACGCCACAGCCCTTCGCCGCTCGGCGCACCGAGATACAGCACGCTGTTGTCGTTCGGGTCGACGGCGAGCCGCTCGCCCATGCCGCGGCCAGGCATGTTGCCGCCCAGCTTGAACGGCAGGTCGGCCTTCTGCCAGTTCTCGCCCCGGTCGCCGGAGCGCAGCACGGCGCCGTTGCCCGGATCCCAGTCGTTCGTGTACGTGCCGACGGCGGCGTACACCTTGTCCGGGGCGACGGAGTCGGAGGCGATGCTCACCACGCCCGTGTGGCCCCAGTCGTCCCAGCCCACCGAATCCAGCAGGGGCGTCCAGGTCTTGGAGGACTGCTGCCAGCGGTAGGCGCCGCCGATGTCGGTGCGGGCGTAGGCGAGGTTCGGCTCGGTCCGGTTGAAGACGATGCCTGGGACGAAGCCGCCCCCGTCGATGCGGGCGTTCTTCCAGTCGTACGGCTCGGCGGCGGTCTCGGCGGTCTCGGCGGTCTCGGCGGTCGCTGCGACCGCGGCGGGTGCGGAGTGTGCGGTGCTCGGCTGGGCGGACGCCGACGAGTTGCCCGCGAGCAGCCCGCCGAGGAGGCCCAGCAGGGCGGGTAGGGCGCGCGCTCGGGGCGCGCGGAGCGCAGGAGGCATGGGGAGTTCCCTTCACAGCCTGTCCGTCTGTGCTGGCATGGGGAGGACCGGACAGGGCCCGAGGCCCGGTCCGGCCCGGTACGCGGAGAGAGGGCCGGGCCGTTACTCCAGCAGCTCCGCGTACACCCCCAGGGCCAGTGCGATGTCCGCCTGGGCCCAGAAGCGGTGGTAGGTGAAGGAGGGCACCGGACCGCCCCCCAGATAGGCCTCCACCTTCGGCCAGTCCTCGTCGTCCTGGTAGAAGGAGCGGATGGAGGCGAAGGTCGAGGAGGAGTCGACGGGATCGCCGTTCGGCATGGTTCCCGACCAGCCGCCCGGTACGTACACCGGGTCCGAGAAGCGGCGGTAGTCGGCCCGTTCCTCGGGCACCGCCACGCCCAGGTCGTCCTGGTAGCGCTCCCACAGGCCGTCCAGCAGCGCCTTGGCCGTGGATGCCGCTTTGGTGTGGCCGGACGCAGCCGCGTAGTACGTCAGCGTCTTGGCGTACGCGGCTGCCACCCCCACGTCGTCGGTGTAGTCGGCGACCGACACGTGAAGACCCGCGTTCCCGCCGGGGTTGGCCGGGTCCCAGTCGTCGGGCTGCCCGGACCAGCGCAGCGTGGACGGGAAGCTGTACGTGCCGTCCGCGTTGACGGTCGTCTCGGAGAGTGCCCACGCCACCCACCGATCGAGTACGACCCGCGCGTCCGTGTCGTCCGTCTCGTGGCAGTACTCGGCGACGCGCTCCATCGACCATGCCTGGAAGCCGAACCACTGGTTGGACGGCGGGTCGTGGTAGACGGGCTTCTCGTCGTAGTGCATGCCGTAGAAGGTGGCGGTGCCGGACGGAGGTTCGGCGTAGCGGCCCCGCCAGCTGTTCGTCGCGCCGCCCGCGATGGCGCCCTCGGCGGACTGCAGCCAGCGGTAGAACTCGATCTGGCGGGTGAGGCTCTTTGCCCAGTCCTCCTTGCCCGTCGCCGACTTGGGCTGGAGCGGGGCGTACGAGCTGAGCACGTGGGCGGCCAGCGGGTTCTGGTACCCGCCGTGGCTGTGGCTGCAACCGATGCGCCAGGCCCAGCCCGCCGAGGTGTCCGTCGCGCCGCCCCACGCGTAGTACCAGGACAGCAGGTAGTGGGAGCTGCTCTTGCCGCTGCCCGGTGTGCAGCCGGAGGGGTCCGTGCAGTCGCCGATCTGCTTGAAATACTTGTCGAACATGGCGTAGCGCAGATAGTCGCCCATCTTCGCCGCCTTGGCGACGGTGCCCGCGATCTCGCCCTCCTTGCCCTGGGCCGAGGCCCACACATGGGCCCAGTAGGCGGCTTGGACGGCGCGGGCGTCGGCGTCCGGCGCATTGGTGTACTTCCACTGCCTCGCATAGGAGGCGTCGCCGGTGAAGAGGTCCAGATAGCCGTTCGGGCCGCCGTGGGCGAACTCGTCGCGAGTGGGGTGCGGGACGGTCTCCCAGACCGACTCCTGCGGGCCGCGCTGGAAGGTGTTGATGTACACCGGGCCCGTCGCGCCGCCGCCGTAGCCGTAGACGTTGTCGACGTCCTGCAGCCAGTGCATGCCGTAGATGTCGTCGGTGCCGTACGCGCTCTTCAGCTCGGCCGCGATCGGGTCGGAGCCGGCCGCGATCGACGGGTCGAGCTGGGAGGGATAGGCCGACGGAAGATCGTGCTCGCCGGCGTAGGTGGCTGGTTTCGACGCATTGTAGAAACTGTTCGTCGGCTGCTGCGCATGAGTCGGGATCATGAATTGCTCCATGATTTCCCATGCCGCGTTGAACCGGCTCCAGTCGCCGCTGACCTTGCCATACATGGCCTGTAGCCAGATCAGATAGCTGTACGCCTCCGAGGTCGTCTCATGGCCGTGGTCGGGGGCCTCGACGATCAGTGTTTCGACGGAGTGATAGGGAATGCCGTCGGGCGAGAAATAGCCGTTCGCCGAGTCGGTGATCTTCCCGTAGAGATCGAGGAAGCGTTGCTCGTACTCGGTGGCCGCGACGCCGGCGGAGGCAGCGTGGGCGCTCTGACCTGCGGGGTTCAGGGATACTGCGAGTGGTGTCGCGAGGGCTGCGGCACCCAGGGCGAGCAGGCGTCTGCGACTGAACTGCCCTGGGGATTCATGGGGGTCGGGTAAGGCGCGCATGCGCTGGACTCTCCTGTCGGGTCGATGGGGGGTGAGCTCTGTGCGGCGAGCAACGAACCAGTGGGAGCGCTCCCAAAGTCCATGTGTCCCGAAGAGATGTCAAGGGCGTTCGCGTGAATTGAACTATCGAACAACTTCGACAGGAAAATCCAAGAAACCCGTTCAACCTATCTGTTCACGGCGGCGGCACAGTGCTAGCTTCCGCTTTTACCAGTGGGAGCGATTCCGTTAGTTGATCTTGCGTGACGCGCCGTCGGACGACGGCACGCCACGGCTGACCGACAAGGAGTCGCTCATGCGACACCCCCCACGCCTGCTCCGCATCCTGGCGGCCCGCAGGTGTCGTGCTCACCACCGCCTGGTCTGGCGGTGCCCGCCGTCCTGCCGACGGCGGGCACCGCACGGGTCGCCGCGGCACCCCCACCTGTCCTGTAGGCCGAGGGCAACCAGTCCGTCGGCGAGGACGGGAGCACCCACCGGCTCGGAGCCGGCCTGCGCGCAGCCCGCCGCAGCCCGCCGCGGTCCGGTACGTCCAGAACTTCAACACGCCCCGCCGGGGTGCCTGCCGAAACGGCAGCCGTCACCGGTCGCTCATCGGGCCCTTCCCTGAACAGCTCTCACGACGGCACACCGACCGCATTCGGTACCGGGCCGCGCGAGCATCCGCGTGCCCTCAACTGAGAGGAAACACCCCCATAATGAAACGCACTCATACCCAGCACCGCAGGCGGCGCACGCTCGGGGCCGCGCTCTGCGCCCTGGCCGTCACGGCGGGCGGCGGCGTGATCGCGGCGACCGGCACCGCCAGCGCCCAGGCCGCCGAGCGGGTCGACAACCCGTATGTGGGCGCCAAGCAGTACGTGAACCCCGAGTGGTCCGCGAAGGCCGCCGCCGAGCCCGGTGGCGGCGCCGTGGCCGGTGAGCCCACCGGTGTCTGGCTCGACCGGATCGCCGCGATCGAGGGCGCCGGGGACACCATGGGCCTGCGCGACCACCTCGACACCGCCCTCCAGCAGGACGCCGACGTCATCCAGTTGGTCATCTACAACCTGCCGGGACGCGACTGCGCGGCCCTCGCCTCCAACGGAGAGCTCGGTCCCACCGAGATCGGCAGGTACAAGACCGAGTACATCGACCCGATCGCCCGCATCCTCGACGACGCCAAGTACGAGGACCTGCGGATCGTCACCACCGTCGAGATCGACTCGCTGCCCAACCTGGTCACCAACACCGGCGGCCGCGCCACCGCCACTCCCGAGTGCGACACGATGCTCGCCAACGGCAACTACGTGAAGGGGGTCGGCTACGCGCTGAACAAGCTCGGCGACGTCGGCAACGTCTACAACTACGTGGACGCGGGCCACCACGGCTGGATCGGCTGGGACGACAACTTCGCCACCTCCGCCCGGGTGTTCCACCAGGCCGCGACCGCGGAGGGCAGCACGGTCGACGACGTGCACGGCTTCATCACCAACACGGCCAACTACAGCGCCCTCAAGGAGGAGAACTTCACGATCAACGACTCGGTCGGCGGCAGGTCCGTCCGCGAGTCGCAGTGGGTCGACTGGAACCGCTACACCGACACCCTCTCCTTCACCCAGGCATTCCGCCGGCAACTGGTCTCCACCGGCTTCAACTCCGACATCGGCATGCTGATCGACACCTCGCGCAACGGCTGGGGCGGCTCGGAGCGGCCCAGCGGACCGGGGCCGCAGACGAACGTGGACAGCTATGTGGACGAGGGCCGTTACGACCGCCGCATCCACATCGGCAACTGGTGCAACCAGTCGGGCGCGGGTCTCGGTGAACGCCCGCAGGCCGCACCCGAGTCCGGCATCGACGCCTACGTATGGATGAAGCCTCCGGGCGAGTCCGACGGATCGAGCAAGGAGATCCCGAACCCCGACGGTAAGGGTTTCGACCGCATGTGTGACCCGACGTACAACGGCAACCCGCGCAACGGGTACAACCCGTCCGGCGCGCTGCCGGACGCACCGATCTCCGGCCACTGGTTCTCCGCCCAGTTCCAGGAGCTGCTGAAGAACGCGCACCCGGCGCTGTAACGCACGCGAGGCGCCGGCGGGGAGCCACCCCCGTCGGCGCCGACGGGTGTGCTGCGAGCGGACGTTGAAGCTGGGCGTTGAAGCGCTTCGACGCGCCCTCTGGACAGGTCCGCGAGTGCCGCTTTAAGATCTGGATCTCATCGTGTGCTGCCATGACCAGGAGAGCCGAATGGTCACCCTTGCCGAGGTCGCCAAGCACGCGGGAGTCTCGGCCAGCACGGTCAGCTATGTCCTCAGCGGCAAGCGCAAGATCTCCGCCGGCACGCGCGAGCACGTCGAGCGCAGCATCCAGGAGCTCGGCTACCACCCCCACGCGGGCGCCCGCGCACTGGCGAGCAGCAGGTCCAACGTCATCGCGCTGATGATGCCGCTGCGCACCGACATGTATGTGCCCGTGATGATGGAGATCGCCGTCGCGATCGCCACCACGGCCCGTACGCACGGCTATGACGTGCTGCTGCTGACCGGCGAGGAGGGCGCGCCCGCCGTGCGCCGCGTCACCGGAAGCGGCCTCGCCGACGCGGTGATCCTGATGGATGTCGAGCTCGACGACGGGCGGCTGCCGCTGCTGCGCGAAAGCGGGCTTCCCGCGGTGCTCATCGGGCTCCCCGCCGAAACGGCCGGGCTGACCTGTGTGGACCTCGACTTCACGGCCACCGGCGCGCTGTGCGCCGAGCATCTGGCCGGCCTCGGCCACCGCGATGTCGCGGTGATCGGCGAGGCCCCGGCGGTCTACCAGCGGCACACCGGCTTCGCGGAGCGCACCCTGGACGGCCTGCGCGAGAAGGGCCGCGAACTCGGCCTCCGGCTGATGCACCGCCCCTGCGAGACGGGTTACGGGCCGACGATGGCCACGCTCGCCCGGATCCTGGAGGAGCGCCCCGGCACGACGGGATTCGTCGTGCAGAACGAGTCGGCGGTCGAGCGGCTGCTCGGCCTGCTGCGCCAGCAGGGCCGGGCCGTCCCGGAGGACGCCTCGGTGATCGCGGTCTGCCCGGACCAGGTGGTGCTCCAGGCGTCCGTGCGGCTCACCTCCGTCTCCATCCCCGCCGAGGCGATGGGCCGGCAGGCGGTGGAGCGGGTCGTCGCCAAGCTTGCGGGCCATGACGAGGACGAGGTGGTGCTGCTCGCCCCCGAACTGACCGTCCGGGCAAGCACCGGACCGGTGCCCGTCTGACGCCTGCGGCCCGGTGCCGTGTCAGGGGGTGTGCGGCTCCAGCACGGCGGCCCCGCGTTGGGTGAGGGTGAGCGTGCCCTCAAAGGTCTCGCCGGTCAGTACGTCGAGGTGGTGGCCGTCCGGCAGGTCGACGGTGACGGCGTCCCGGCGGTGGTTGAGGAGGAAGAGCAGCTGACCGCGGCGTACGGCCTCCACGCCAGGGGGGAGGCCGCCGAGCGGAGGCCGTACGCCTGCTTCCGCGGACACGCGCGCGAGCAGGGCGCGCAGGGCCGTCGGTTCGGGCAGCGTGGAGACGTACCAGGTGCGGCCGTGGCGCAGTACGGCGGGCAGCCCGTCCAGCGCACCTCCCTGGTAGGCGGCGGCGGCCTCGTCGCCCCAGTCGTAGGTGCAGTATTCGTTGTTGATGTGCCACATGGTGAGGGCCGGGTGGGTGCCGTAGCGGGCGGCCAGGTCCTCGGTGAGGGCGGCGGCATGCCGCCGGTAGGCCTCGCTGGAGTGCGAGAAGTGCTGGCGTGAGCCCCACCATTCGGTCTGCCCGTTCTCGTCTCGGGGCAGCGTCTCGGGGTGGAGCCGCCCCAGCCAGGGCGGGGGAGCGGATGTCGGGGTCGCGAGGACGACGCCGATGCCGTTGTCGTGCAGGAGATCCATCAGGCGGTCCAGCCAGCCGAACTCCCGTGCACCGGGCCGGGGTTCGAGCTTGGCCCAGGAGAAGACGCCGAGGGTCACGGAGTTGACGCCCGCTTCCCTCATCAGGCGTATGTCGTCGTGCCAGACCGCCTCGGGCCACTGCTCGGGGTTGTAGTCGCCGCCGAAGAGAATCCGGCCGCGAGTGGTGTCGTCGAGTGCGGGCATCCGCCTACCCCTTGATCGCGCCGGTGAGCATGCCTTGCTTGAAGTGCCGCTGGACGAAGGGCGACAGCACGGCCACGGGCAGTAGTGCCAGCACCATCACGGCCATCTGGATGGCCAGCGGTGAGAGATGACCGGTGTTGATCGCCTGTGCCAGGCCGGTGGGCCGGGTCTGCTTGATGACCAGCTGCTGCATGATGTTCTGCAGGGGCAGCATGTCGGGGTCGTTGATGTAGATGGAGGCGTTGAACCAGGCGCCCCAGTAGCCGACCGCGTAGAACAGCGTGATCACCGCGATGACGGCCCGGGAGAGGGGCATGACGATCTGCCACAGGATGCGGAAGTCGCCCGCGCCGTCGATGCGGGCGCTCTCGATCAGCTCCTGTGCCGTGCTCATGAAGAAGGCCCGCAGGACGAGGATGTTGAAGACGTTCAGCGCGCTCGGCAGGATGAGGGAGAGATAGGTGTCCGTGAGGCCGAGGCCCTGTACCACCAGATACGTCGGGATCAAGCCAGCCCCGAAGAACATCGTGGCGATCAGGAACACCAGGATCGGCCGGTGCAGCACGGACCCGGTGCGCGAGAGCCCGTACGCGCACAGGACGGACACCGCCATGCTGAAGAGCGTGCCGACGACGGTGACGCCTACGCTGACCGTGGCCGCACGGGTGACCTGGCCGCCGCTGAGCAGCTCCTGGTAGGCGACGAAGGTGATGCCCTTGGGGATCACCACCAGGCCGCCGGTCTCGGTGATCGTCTTGACCGAGGAGAGGCTGGTGACGACCACCACCCAGACGGGGAAGATCACGGCCAGGCAGACCAGGGTCAGCGTCACGCCCTTCGTGGCGAGTCCGGCCCTGCTGGGCTCCTCCTCCCACGCCGGGCGGAGACGGCCGCGCACAAAGCGCCCCTCGGTGGTTCCGGTCAGCGTGCTCATCGCTTGTACACCCCCTGTTCGCCCAGCAGATGGGCGAACTTGTTGGCCGCGAGCACCAGCAGCAGACCGAAGACGCCCTTGATGATTCCGACGGCGGCCGCGTAACTGAAATCGCCGTTCTGGATTCCGACGTTCCAGACATAGGTGTCCAGGACTTCGGCGGAGGTCGGTCCGACCGCCGTGCGCTGGAGCAGGATCTGCTCGAATCCGACCGTGAGCGCGTTGCCGACCTGGAGCACCAGCAGCAGCGCCACGACCGGGCGCAGGGCGGGCAGCGTGATGTGCCACATCCGCCGCCAGCGGTTCGCGCCGTCCATCGCGGCGGCCTCGTACAGATCGGTGCTGACGGCGGCCAGCGCGGCGAGGAAGACGATCACCCCCCAGCCCGCGTCCTTCCAGATGATCTCGAAAGTGATGAGGAACTTGAACAGCCCCGGATTCGTCATCAGGTCGAATCCGCCGTGGCCGTGGTCGCGCAGGGTCTGCGCGACGAGACCGGCGCCGCCGAACATCTGCTGGAAGATGGTGACGACAAGCACCCAGGAGAAGAAGTGCGGCAGGAAAAGGATCGCCTGGGCGATCGCGCGCACCCGGTGACGCACGAAGCTGTTGATGAACAGCGCGAGCAGAACCGGTATCGGGAAGAACAGCGTCAACTGGATCAGGAAGATCGCCAGGGTGTTCCGGACCGACTGCCAGAACAGCGGGTCGTCGACCATCCGCTGGAACTGCTCGAATCCCACCCATGGGCTCTGCCCGATGGCCCGGAAGGCGTTGTCCGCGATGTAGGGGTCGTACTCCTGGAAGGCGACGATATTGCCGATCAGCGGCACGTAGTTGAAGATCAGCAGAAGCACCAGGGCGGGAAGGACCATCAGCAGCAGGAGGCGGTCCCGCCGCAACCGGTGCCGCAGCGTGCCCGCTCTGACGGAGGGCGGCGCCACCTCAGGACGCCGAGTCGCCGGTCTCGTCGAGCAGTTTCTTGTACCAGTCGCGTAGCTTGTCGCCGCCGCTGGACTTCCAGCCGGAGACCGCCTTCTTCATGTCGCCGACCTTCTTGCGGCCGCGCACGATGTCCTTCTCCAGGTCCTCGAACTGGCTGTTGAGCGCGGTGTAGCGGTTCGGTTCCTGGATCTGCATGCCGTAGAAGAGCGGTCTGGTCAGATGCGCTCCCTGGCGCTGCTGCCAGCCGGTCATGCCCTCGACCACGTCCGGGTGGTCGGGGTAGGCGAGGAATGCGGCCGGGGAAGCGAGGTACTCGTATGTCCCGAACACCTGGTTGTTGCCCGTCCCGTTCTTGCTGAGCACGCCGTCGGCGAGAGTGTGGTGGACGCCCTCGACGCCGAACTGGCGCAGCCGCTGCTCCTTGGAACCGTAGGGCGCGGCAGTGAAGTTGGCGAGTGCGAGCAGGTCGACGACGGTCTTCTCGTCGGCCTTCTCGCTGGCGAAGCACCACATGTTGGAGGGCGCGTTCGTGTAGAGGGTGGGGTCGCCTCCGTCGTGGGCGAAGTAGTCCATCGCGGCCATCGCGAACTTCGGGTTGTCCACGCGCTGCACGACGGTTTTGCCGTACCAGTCGGAGAGGTCGGCGTTGTACATCATGACCTTGCCGCTGGAGAAGAGGTTGCCGATGTCGCTGCTCTCGGACTTGGCGTCCGGGTGCACGAAGCCGGCCGAGTAGAGAGTCCGGGACCAGGCCAGGGCCTCCAGGTACTCGTCGGTCTCGTAGCGGTTGACGAGCTTGCCGTCCACGAGTCTCCAGTAGTACGGCTTCTCGGGCAGCACACCGAAGAAGTTCCACGCCGCCCAGGTCATGTCGCCGCAGGCCCACACCCGGCTCTTGGGTGCGTTGAGTTCCTTGCAGAGGTCGTAGAACTCCTTGGTGGTGCCGGGCGGTTCGTACCCGCGCTCCTTGAAGAGGTCGGCTCGGTAGAACGCCGCGATGTTCGGGGTGTCGGCGCCCGGCATCGGCAGGCCGCGCAGCTTGCCGCCGAACACGGCGCGTTGCCAGGCGGCAGTGGGGATGGCGGCGAGGTTGGGGTAGTCCTTCACCTTGTCGCCGGTCAGATACGGGCCCAGATCGGCGAACTTGTTGTTGATGGCGCTGGGGATCTTGCCCATCAGCTCCCAGCCGGGGATGACGACGGCGTCGGGTATGGAGCTGGAGGCGAGGACGGCGCCCAGCTTCTGGCCGTACGTCGTGCCCTCCTGGTTCTCCCACTTGACGGAGACTCCGGCCCCCTCGTCCATCGCCGTCCAGTACGGGTTGCCCTGTTTCGGGGAGGTGCCGTAGATCGGCGCCATGATGGTCAGTTCGCTGCCCTTGCCGAGCTTCTTGGGCACGGAGACGGCGAGTTCACCGGCCGGGACGGCGGTGGTGAAACCCGCGGCCGAGCCGTTCTTGCTCGGGATGTCCGCGGCGACCAGGTCGGAGGCGACATAGGCCGGGAGCAGATCCTTGAGGTTCTCCCCCGTCGTGGTGCCCTCGTTCTTCGACCCGCTGCCGCCGCAGGCGGTGAGCAGTGGAATTCCGCCGGCAATCCCGGCCGTGGCGAAGGCCGAGGAGGCGAGAAAACCTCTGCGGCTCAGAGCGGAGCTGGGGGAGGAGGAGTTCGGCGTCATTGCGTCAACCCTTCGTGGCATGCCAGGACACAGGGCGGAATCGCCCGGCTGGTTGTCGAAGTTTCGAAGCGCTTCAATGTTGGGTGCGAGAGTAAGTGAAGGCTTGGGCCGTCACAAGGCGCGGACTCTATATTCCTCAAGGGATACAGGTGCTATAACGGCTCCGAAGCGAGTTCGAAGCGCTTCGAAGATCCGCTCGGCCACTCGACCACCTCGCTGAAGGGATTCGCCGTGATCGAGAGTTCGCCGCCATTCCGAGATCCAGAACTGTCCTTCGACAGGCGCATCGACGACCTGCTGTCCCGGCTGACCCTCGACGAACGCATCGCCCTGCTGCACCAGTTCACGCCCGGAGTGGCACGGCTCGGCATCGGCCCCTTCCGCACCGGTCAGGAGGCCCTGCACGGCGTCGCCTGGATGGGGCCCGCAACGGTCTTCCCGCAGGCGGTCGGTCTCGGCGCCACCTGGAACGACGACCTGGTGCGCAGGATCGGGGAGGCGGTCGGCACCGAGGCGCGGGCCATGCGCTCCCGCGACGAGCGCGTGGGTCTCAACGTGTGGGCGCCGACCGTGAATCTGCTGCGCCACCCGCTGTGGGGCAGAGGCGAGGAGGGCTACTCGGAGGACCCCGGGCTCACCTCCGCGCTCGCCGTCGCCTACACGCGCGGACTGCGCGGCGACCACCCGGTCTACTGGCGCACGGCGCCCGTCCTCAAGCACTGGCTCGCGCACAACAACGAGACCCGGCGGGACACCACGTCCTCTTCCGTGCGCCCTCGCGTGCTGCACGAGTACGACCTGCGGGCTTTTCGTACGGCTGTCGAGGCGGGGGCCGTCGCCGGGGTGATGCCCGCCTACAACCTGGTCAACGGACGCCCCAACCACGTCTCGCCGTATCTGCGCGAGCATCTGCGCCGCTGGACCGGCCAGGAACTGCTGGTCTGCTCCGACGCGGGCGCGCCCACCAACCTCGTCGTCTCCGAGAAGTACTTCGACACCCACGAGCAGGCAACCGCCGCCGCGCTCCGCGCCGGCGTGGACAGCTTCACCGACCACGGCACCGACCCCTCGGTCACCACCGGCCGGCTCCACGGCGCCCTGGAACAGGGCCTGCTCAGCGAGACCGACATCGACATGGCGGCGCGTCGGCAGCTGTCCGTCCGGTTCCGCCTCGGGGAGTTCGACCCGCATCTCGACCCGTACGCGGCCACCACCTCGCGGGACTTCGACACCTCCGGACACCGGGACCTCGCCCGCGAGGCCGCCGAGCAGGTCATCGTGCTGCTCAAGAACGACGGGATGCTGCCACTCGCGGAGGGCACCCGGATCGCGGTCGTCGGGCTGCTCGCGGACGTGTGCAAGACCGACTGGTACAGCGGGACACTGATCCGCCGCTCCACGGTGCTCGACGGCTTGCGCGAGCGCTTCGGCGCCGGGAACGTCACCTTCGCCGAAGGCGCGGACCAGGTCCGGCTGAAGTGCGCCGGGGGCTGGCTCCAGGTGCCTGCCCCTCAGACCGGGGCTGGGGCCGGAGCAGGGCGTGACGCCGAGGGTGCGCTGGACCCGGCGCTGCTGGAGGGCCGCACTGATCTGCCGCCGCTGACCGTGGGCAGCGAGGCCACAGCATTTGCCCTGATCGACTGGGGCGAGGGGGCATGGACGCTGCGGGCACCCGACGGCCGGTATCTCTCCGTCGCGGCGGACGGGTTCCTCCGCGCATCGGCGGACGATCCGGGCGGATGGGTGGTCCAGGAGACGTTCACACGGGAGCGCCACGGGGAGGGCTGCCTCCTCAAGCACAGAGGGACGGGTCAGTACGTCTCTGTCGCCGCCGACGGCGTGCGGGTTGCCGCGCGGGGCGAGGTTTTTGAGATCGAGTACCTGGAGCGCGGTGCCGAGGCCGTGACCCGTGCCGCGGCGGACGCGGAAGTCGTCCTCGTCGTCGCCGGGAACGACCCGCACATCAACGGCCGCGAGACGGAGGACCGCACCACACTGGCGCTGCCACCTCAGCAGGAGCGACTGTGGCGCGCGGCGCACGCCGCCAACCCCCGTACCGCGCTGGCCCTGGTCTCCGCCTATCCGTACGCGGTCGGCGACGCGGACGCCGCGCTGCCCGCACTTCTGTGGACGGCGCACGGCGGCCAGGCGGCGGGCACCGCACTCGCGCGCGTGCTGGCCGGAGACGTCTCCCCGGCCGGACGGCTGCCGCAGACCTGGTACGCGGCCGACGCCGATCTGCCGGACCTGCTCGACTACGACATCATCGGCTCCCGCCAGACCTACCTCTACTTTGAGGGCACGCCGCTCTTCCCGTTCGGGCACGGCCTGGGCTACTCCTCCTTCATGTACCGGGGCTTGGAGGCCGGTTGGGACGGCGACGTCCTCACGATCTCGTTCACCGTCACCAACACCGGTTCCCTGGACGCCGACGAGGTGGCCCAGCTCTACATCCGGGCAGTGGGCGGTCCGGTCGTCCGGCCCTCCCGGCAGCTGGCCGGGCATCGTCGCCTCCACCTCGCGGCCGGGGCGGCGCGGCACCTGGAGTTCCGCGTTCCGCTGGCGGAGTTGGGAATCTTCGACGTCGCGCACGACCGCTGGACGGTGCCACCGGGCACATACGAACTGCTTGCCGGAGCCTCCAGCGCGGACATCCGGATCACCTCCTCCATCGAGGTCGACGGCGATCCGATCGGCCCCCGTCCGGTGCGGGAGCAGGGCCTCGCGGCGGTGGCGTACGACGAACAGGTCGGGACCGAGATCGTCGACCACACCAAAGCCTCCGGCGACGCGGTGACGCCGGCCCACTCCAAGGGTGAACTGCTCTTCCGTGACTGCGACTTCAATACGGGCGTCACCGCCGTCATTGTCGAGGCGACGGGCGGGGGAGCGGTCTCGGTCACCACCGGCACCACGACCACCATCCTGGAGCCCGTCGATCCGACCGGTGGGACGTATGACTACACACCCCGCACCGCTGCCTTCACCGCTTCCGGTGTGCGGGACCTGCGCGTAGGGCTGCGCGGGCCCGTCCGTCTGGCGCGGCTCGACTTCCAGAGGAGCCCTACCGATGATGTTCACTGACGGCTTTTGGCGGATGCGTGAGGGTGTTGAGGCCTCTTACGCGGCGCAGGCCCGTGAGGTCACCACCGGTGAGGGTGCCTTCACCGCGCATGCGGCGGTGCGGCGGGTGGAGCGGCGTGGTGACACGTTGAACGCGCCG
>NZ_JAJAGO010000039.1 GCF_025165795.1 Streptomyces gossypii | reverse complement strand
GGTTCGATTCTTTGACGTCGGTGGAGTTGCGTAATCGTCTCGGCGCTGCCACCGGTCTGCGTCTGCCGGCCACGATGGTCTTCGACTATCCCACTCCGGAGACCCTGGCTGAGCACATCCGAGGGGAACTGTCGGGTACGGAGGCCGAGGTCACGGCCAGTCGGGCTGTTGCGGTGTCGGTGGCCGAGGATCCCATTGCGCTCGTTGCCATGAGCTGCCGGTATCCGGGCGGCGTGGAGACGCCGGACGATCTGTGGCGGCTGGTCGCGGACGGTGTGGACGCGATCTCCGAATTCCCGACCGGCCGGGGATGGGACATCGACGCTCTGTACGACCCGGACCCGGATCATGTGGGCACGAGCTATACCCGCGAGGGCGGGTTCGTGCACGACGCGGAATACTTCGACCCCGGCTTCTTCGGTATCAGCCCGCGTGAGGCGCTGACGATGGATCCGCAGCAGCGGCTGCTGCTGGAAGCCACGTGGGAGACGTTCGAAAACGCGGGTATCGATCCGCAGTCGCTGCGGGGGACGCCGACCGGCGTGTTCACCGGTGTCATGTACAACGACTACGTTTCCCGCCTGCCCCGGACACCGGAGGGCCTGGAGGGCTACCTCGGCACGGGCAACGCGAGCAGCGTCATCTCTGGCCGCATTTCCTACACCTTCGGTCTGGAGGGGCCGGCGGTGACGGTGGACACGGCGTGTTCGTCGTCGTTGGTGGCCATGCACCTGGCGGCACAGGCTCTGCGGTCGGGTGAGTGTTCGCTGGCTCTGGCCGGTGGGGTGACGGTGATGTCCGACCCGAAGGCGTTTGTGGAGTTCAGCAGGCAGCGGGGTCTGGCTGTCGACGGGCGGTGCAAGTCGTTTGCGGCGGGTGCGGATGGCACCGGCTGGGGCGAGGGTGTGGGTCTGCTGCTGCTGGAGCGGTTGTCGGATGCTGAGCGCAACGGGCATCCGGTGCTGGCGGTGATCCGTGGCAGCGCGGTCAACCAGGACGGAGCGAGCAATGGGCTGACGGCGCCGAACGGTCCGTCGCAGCAGCGGGTGATCCGGCAGGCGCTGGCGAACGCGGCTCTGGGCACGGCCGACGTCGACGCCGTCGAAGCACACGGCACGGGGACCTCGTTGGGGGATCCGATCGAGGCGCAGGCACTGCTGGCCACCTACGGTCAGGGGCGGTCGGAGGAGCGTCCGTTGTGGCTGGGCTCGGTGAAGTCGAACATCGCGCATACCCAGGCTGCGGCCGGGGTGGCTGGTGTGATCAAGATGGTGATGGCGATGCGGCACGGGGAGCTGCCCCGGACGCTGCATGCCGAGGAGCCGTCGTCGCAGGTGGACTGGTCGGCGGGATCGGTTGCGCTGCTGACCGAGGCCCAGCCGTGGCCGGAGACTGATCGGCCGCGCCGGGCCGCGGTGTCCTCATTTGGGATCAGCGGCACCAACGCCCACGTCATTCTCGAACAAGCCGCACCGGACACGAAGGAACTCGCGCCCGCCGAAGACGAGATCGACGGTGGGACTGTCGATGTGCCGGTGGTGCCCCTGGTGCTCTCCGCGCGGTCTGAAGCAGGCGTGCGTGCGCAGGCGGAGCGGCTGCACCAGCACATGACCAGTCACCCGGAACTGGCCGTCGGCGATGTGGGTTATTCGCTGGCCACCACACGGGCTGTCTTCGATCACCGGGCAGTGGTATCGGCCACCGAACGCGACGGTTTGCTCACCGGACTAAATGCACTGTCGCGTGGTGACGTGGTTTCGGGTGTGGTGTCGGGTGTGGTTGGTGGTGGTGCCCGGACGGTGGTGATGTTTCCGGGGCAGGGGTCGCAGTGGGTGGGGATGGGCCGGGAGTTGTATGGGTCTTTCCCGGTTTTTGCTGAGGCGTT
>NZ_JAJAGO010000038.1 GCF_025165795.1 Streptomyces gossypii | reverse complement strand
TCTCTTCGGCGGCTGGGGTGTTCGGTGCTCCGGGGCAGGGCAACTACGCGGCGGCGAATGCGTTCTTGGACGGTCTGGCGGCGCGTCGGCGGGCGGAAGGGCTTGTCGGTACCTCCATCGCCTGGGGGCTGTGGGAGCAGGCCAGTGGGATGACCGGGCATCTGGATCAGCAGGATCTGGCTCGGATGAGTCGTAGCGGGTTCAGTGGGTTGTCGACGGAGCAGGCGTTGGGTCTGCTTGATGAGGCGCTCGGGACTGACCAGGCGCTGGTTGTGGCTATGCGGTTGGATGTGGCCCGGCTTCGTGCTCAGGCTGCTTCTGGGTCGGTGCTTCCGTTGTTGCAGGGGCTGGTGCGGGCGCCGTCGCGGCGTATCGCGAGTGCCGCTGTTGACAGTGACGGGTTGGTCCGGCGTTTGGTCGGGTTGTCGGAGGTTGAACAGCGCCGTTTTCTGAGTGACCTTGTGCGTACTCAGGCGGGCGGTGTTCTGGGGCATGGTTCGCCGGAGTCGATCGGTGCGGGTCAAGCGTTCAAGGACATCGGGTTCGATTCTTTGACGTCGGTGGAGTTGCGTAATCGTCTCGGCGCTGCCACCGGTCTGCGTCTGCCGGCCACGATGGTCTTCGACTATCCCACTCCGGAGACCCTGGCTGAGCACATCCGAGGGGAGTTGGTGAGCAGCGGTGGTAATGGCGCAGCCGCCGAAACCCGCCTTATCGAGGAGCTATCGCGACTTGAGGCGGCCCTCTCCACCGTGCAGCCGACTGGCGACGCGCGAACCGCGCTCAGCACCCGGCTGCGGGCCCTCCTCTGGAAGCTGGATGACGCGCCGAACGAGGCGGACTCTGCCGACAAACAGGAAGCCATCGAGTCCGCGACCAGTGCGGAAATGATCGCCCTGATGGAGAAAGAGCTCGGCCTGAACTGATCCGACCCCACGCCGCCGCCCATCCTTCACGTCGGAGGTAATTGTCAGATGGCTAACGAAGAGGGCAAACTCCTCGACTACTCCAAACGGCTTATGGCGGAGCTCGTGCAGACCCGCGAGCGGTTGAGCCTGCTGGAGAAGCAAGCTCGGGAGCCGATCGCGATTGTCGCGATGAGCTGCCGGTATCCGGGAGGAGTGGAGACGCCGGACGACCTATGGCGATTGGTCGCCTCCGGCCAGGACGCGGTCGCAGAGTTTCCGTCCGACCGGGGTTGGGACGTGGACGGCCTGTATGACGCGGACCCGGACAGCCTGGGGAAGTCCTACACCCGCTACGGCGGATTCACGGACGGCGTCGGAGGATTCGACGCGGCCCTGTTCGGGATCTCCCCGCGTGAGGCGTTGGCGATGGATCCGCAGCAGCGGCTGCTGCTGGAATCCACGTGGGAGGTGTTCGAACGCGCCGGAATGGATCCGCTGTCGCTGCGGGGCTCCCATGTAGGCATCTTCGCTGGGGCGATGGCTTCGGATTACGTACTCGGCATCGCTTCCAGCGAAGGCGCTGAAGGATTCGCGGTCACGGGCAGTCTGAGCAGTGTCGTCTCGGGCCGCGTTTCCTACACCTTCGGTCTGGAGGGGCCGGCGGTGACGGTGGACACGGCGTGTTCGTCGTCGTTGGTGGCCATGCACCTGGCGGCGCAGGCTCTGCGGTCGGGTGAGTGTTCGCTGGCGCTCGCTGGCGGAGCCACCGTCATGGCCAGCCCGAAGGCGTTTGTGGAGTTCAGCAGGCAGCGGGGTCTGGCTGCTGACGGGCGGTGCAAGTCATTTGCGGCTGCGGCCGATGGCACCGGCTGGGGCGAGGGTGTGGGTCTGCTGCTGCTGGAGCGGTTGTCGGATGCTGAGCGCAACGGGCATCCGGTGCTGGCGGTGATCCGTGGCAGCGCGGTCAACCAGGACGGAGCGAGCAATGGGCTGACGGCGCCGAACGGTCCGTCGCAGCAGCGGGTGATCCGGCAGGCGCTGGCGAACGCGGGTCTGGGCACATCCGACGTCGACGCCGTCGAAGCACACGGCACGGGCACCACCCTCGGGGATCCGATCGAGGCGCAGTCGCTGCTGGCTACCTATGGTCAGGACCGGCCGGAGGAGCGTCCGTTGTGGCTGGGGTCGGTGAAGTCGAACATCGGGCACACCCAGGCTGCGGCCGGAGTGGCTGGTGTGATCAAGATGGTGATGGCGATGCGGCACGGGGAGCTGCCCCGGACGCTGCATGTCGATGAGCCGTCGTCGCATGTGGACTGGTCGGCGGGATCGGTGGCGCTGCTGACCGAGGCCCAGCCGTGGCCGGAGACCGATCGGCCGCGGCGGGCCGGGGTGTCCTCGTTCGGTGTCAGTGGCACCAACGCCCACGTCGTCCTCGAACAACCCGCATCAGGTGAGCCGGAATCCGCGCCTGCCCAGGATGACACCGACGGCGGGACGGTCGATGTGCCGGTGGTGCCGTGGGTGCTCTCCGCGCAATCTGAAGCAGGCGTGCGTGCACAGGCAGAGCGGCTGCACCAGCACATGACCAGTCACCCGGAACTGGCCGTCGGCGATGTGGGTTATTCGCTGGCCACCACACGGGCGGCTCTCGACCACCGCTCGGTCGTGGTCGGAGACAGCCGGGAGATGCTGCTCACCGGCCTGGATTCTCTGTCGCGTGGTGACGTGGTTTCGGGTGTGGTGTCGGGTGTGGTTCGCGGTGATGCCCGGACGGTGGTGATGTTCCCGGGGCAGGGGTCGCAGTGGGTGGGGATGGCGGTCGGTCTGGCTGAGGAGTCGCCGGTGTTTGCCGGGCGGTTGCGGGAGTGTGCGGATGCGCTTGCTCCGTATGTGGAGTGGGATCTGCTCGATGTGCTGCACGGTGCTGCCGGTGCGCCTGGGCTGGATCGGGTGGATGTGGTGCAGCCGGTTCTGTTTGCGGTGATGGTGTCGTTGGCTGAGTTGTGGCGTGCTCATGGTGTGGAGCCTGCTGCGGTGTTCGGTCATTCGCAGGGTGAGATCGCTGCGGTGTGTGTGGCCGGTGGGTTGTCGTTGGCGGACGCGGCGAGGGTGGTGGCTCTGCGCAGCCGGGCGTTGGTGGCGTTGTCCGGTGGTGGTGGGATGGTGTCTGTCGCGTCGGGT
>NZ_JAJAGO010000037.1 GCF_025165795.1 Streptomyces gossypii | reverse complement strand
CGGGCTGTAGGCGGTGGTTGTGGTGCGGCCGTCGTCACGCTCGTCGCGGGCGGGAGTGCCGCTGCCGGTCACCGTGACGTCGGCGGTCAGATCAGTGGCCGTGAGCTGGCGGCCGTAGCCGTCGAAGGTCGCGTCGGATTCGAGGTAGCGGGCCGTGGTGCCGTCGTGCTTCTCAAGGACGGCGGTGGCGGTGGCGTCGCCCTTGGCGGGAGCCGCGCCGTAGGCCGCGCCGTCGTAGGCGGTGCGGGTGTCGGTGATGACGTCCTCGGCGCGGTCGGGAGTGGCGTCGCACTTGACGGCGAGGGTCTCCTCGCGGGAGGGGAGGCCGAGGATGTTCATTGCGGTGTTGGTGGCGAAGGTGGTGCGGGTGCACCGGTTGTCGCCGCCGGTGGAGTTGTCGCCGTAGTCGTCGACCTTCACCAGCCGCCCGGCGACGGTGTCGTACGTATTGCTCTGGGAGACGACCCGCCAGCTGTCCCCCGCACCCTTGTCCAGCGAGGTCCAGGTCTTGCTGTGCCCCGTATCGGCGAAGTACCCCTTGAGGGTGCCCCAGGAGTGCTTCTTGCTGGCCGTCTCGTGGTGCCAGGGGCGGTCGACCATCTTCGAGAGGATCTTGCCGCCAGGCGCCGAGTAGGTGGCGATCTTGTAGGTGAACCCGCTCGCCGACCGGTGGTCGGTAATCGGATCACCCTCGCCGCTGCCCAGCGTGACGCTGACGTCCTTGCTGCCGCCGTCCTTGTTCTCCCGGTCGCCATGCATGCCGCGCAGGAAGTACGAGTCCTCCTGCGACTTCATCTCCGCGCTGCCGCCCTGGCCGCCCGTCTGCTCCCGGACATGCCCATAGCCGCGCCACTCGGACCAAGTCCGCTCCTTGTTCTTGACCAGACCGCTCTCGTCGTAGTGCCAGGCCGCACCACCCAGGTACGAGTAGCGGGCGACCTGATCAGGGGCGCCGCCGGTACGGTCGGTGCTGGTGACCGAAGTGACCACGTACTTGTTGAACCACTCGCGGTCGGCGTCATCGGAGGACGATCCGCCGATGTACTGCGGGAAGCAGCGGGTGGTGTTCGTTTCCGGGGTGGGAAGGTCGGCGGCTTTGCAGGCGGGTGCGGAGTAGTTGACGTCTGTCTGGCCGCCGTACTCGTCGGCGACGGTGGAGAGGCGTGCCTTGATGAACGGGGCGTAGCCGTCGCCGGTCTTGTCGAGCCGGTTCTCCAGCTGGGTATAGGCGAAGGTGGTCTTCGGCAGGGTGATCGCCGGGTCTGCGCTGTGGCCGGTGTGCTGGATGGAATCCAGGAGCAGCTGGTAGTCGACGTCCGCCGTGCCCCAGCGGTGCCGGAGCTTCCACGAGTCGACCTTTTCGTACGCGGTGCCGTCCCGGACGTAACTGGTCACGCCGGTGAGGCGCTTGCGGGTCCAGAAGCTGGGCGAGAAGCGGCCCTGATCGCACTTCTTGCCAGCATCGCAGTTCAGGTCCCAGGGCGTGTCGTACCAGTACTGGGCCTTGTCGTCGATCGTGTCGGCGGCGCACGTGACGCCTTCCTTCGCGATGCAGCGTTCCGTGCTGGTGAAGTCGACCTTGGCCAGGGGCTCCGTGTCGTAGACGGAAGAGGACTTCAGGCCGTATTCGATGCGGTCAACGCTGCCGCCACGGACGTACCGGGTGTCGTCGTCCTCCTTCAGGTTGCGGCCGTAGGAGTTCTTCTCCTGGTCGTAGTAGTAGGCGACCGCGTTGCCGTGCGTGTCGACGGCGTAGTCCAGATTCCACCGCCAGCCCTGCTGGCACCAGGAGTCCTTGAACGTGGAAGCGTGGCACGGCTCGCCCGAGTCGTCACCGAAGACGGGGGCGGTCCAGGCGGAGCCGGTCGTCTCGTCACCCTCCGACCAGCCGGGCAGCCGGTGGTAGCCGAAGTAGTAGCGGGTGCCCTCGGGGTCGGTCAGCCGCCAGTACTCGCCGTTGTCGTCCCCGTTGTGCCGCTCGCTGGAGGCGAGGCGCTTGATGCGGGTGCCGTCATCGCGCTGGAGCTTCCACTCGTCATCCCCGACGGGGATCAGTTCACCGGCCTTGCCGTTGAAGGAGAGGAAGGCGTTGTCGTACTTCCAGCACTGGTCAGCAGGCTTCCCACCGTCGTCGTGTTCGATGCCGTCGTCAGAGCACGGCCGGTACTTCCGTTCGATGAAGCCCGTCCAAAGGTCGAACCCGTCACCGGCCCATGAGGACTGGTTGTTGCTGCCCCCGGTGCGGCCGTCGATCTGCGCGGAGGAGTAGGAGAGCCCGACGCTGGGCTTCAGGCCGCCGGGGACCTCCGGTGCGGGCATGTCGTAAGCCCAGGAGAAGTCACCCGTGTTGAGGTTCGTCTTCCAGGTCGCGGAGGGCGCCAGCTTGGTGGCCTTGTAGTCACCCTTGCCGCCCTCCTCCTCGGCGACGGCCGCGAGTACGGTGGCGCCGCTTGCACGCAGTTTCAGGGAGTCGGCGGTGAGGGTCTGCTTCTCGGTGTCGTTCACCGTCCGCACCGGCCGGCTGTCCGAGCAGCCGCTTTTGCCCGGTGTGGTCAGGACGCAGGCGGGGAACTCGACGAGGGAGAGCCGGGAGGCGTAACCGCCGCCGTATGCCTGGGAGAAGCTTGAGTAGTCCACCCGGACACCCGCGCTCCGGGGGGATGCTTTGCTTGCCTGCTGGTCTTCTTCCGGGTCCAGCGTGAAGAGCAGACCGCGGACGCCGGCCTTCGCCGTCGCCTTCCGGCTCAGCACACGGGCCTTGACGGGGCCCGAGACCGCGCTGTCGGCCGGTTTGGTCTTGGCGGCCGGGCCGGCAGCGCGCAGGCTGCCCGGTGAGGCTATCTCGATGGGCAGGCCCTTGGCCTTCGCCGGCTTCGTCGCAGATGAGCGACCGGTGGCGGCGTCAGGGATCTTCACCGTGGCCGCGCCCGGCTTCGGCCACGAGGTCTTCGGTGCCTCGCGTGGTGTCCGCGGCCCCTTCTCGACCGTGCGGGGCTTGGCTTTGGGTGCGTCGGCTCCGGGGACGGGCCGTTCCGCCTGTGGCAGGTCGGGGCGCCCCGTGCCGGCGTCGGCCGTCGCGGTCGTCGCGGTGACGGTCCCCTGGAGCAGGGTGC
>NZ_JAJAGO010000036.1 GCF_025165795.1 Streptomyces gossypii | reverse complement strand
AACGCCTCAGCAAAAACCGGGAAAGACCCATACAACTCCCGGCCCATCCCCACCCACTGCGACCCCTGCCCCGGAAACATCACCACCGTCCGGGCACCACCACCAACCACACCCGACACCACACCCGCGGCACCCTCACCACGCGACAGAGAATCCAAACCGGTGAGCAGCATCTCCCGGCCATCTCCGACCACGACCGCACGATGCTCCAAAGCCGCGCGGCTGGTAGCCAACGCACGACCCACATCGTTCGGACGCAAGCTCGGGTCGGCAACCAGGTGCTGGTGCAGCCGCTCCGCCTGCGCACGGACGCCTGCTTCGGATTGCGCGGAGAGCACCCACGGCACCACCGGCACATCGACCGTCCCACCGTCGGTGTCGTCCTGGCCCGGCGGCGCGGATTCCGGCTCGCCCGGTGCGGCTTGTTCGAGAATGACGTGGGCGTTGGTGCCGCTGACACCGAACGAGGACACCGCGGCCCGCCGCGGCCGATCAGTCTCCGGCCACGGCTGCGCCTCGGTCAGCAGCGCCACCGATCCCGCCGACCAGTCCACCTGCGACGACGGCTCCTCCGCATGCAGCGTCCGGGGCAGCTCCCCGTGCCGCATCGCCATCACCATCTTGATCACACCAGCCACCCCGGCCGCAGCCTGGGTATGCGCGATGTTCGACTTCACCGACCCCAGCCACAACGGACGCTCCTCCGACCGCCCCTGACCGTAGGTAGCCAGCAGTGCCTGCGCCTCGATCGGATCCCCCAACGAGGTCCCCGTCCCATGCGCCTCCACCACATCCACCTCAGCAGCGGACAACCGGGAATTCGCCAACGCCTGCCGGATCACCCGCTGCTGCGACGGACCGTTCGGCGCCGTCAGCCCATTGCTCGCACCGTCCTGGTTGACCGCGCTGCCACGGATCACCGCCAGCACCGGATGCCCATTGCGCTCAGCATCCGACAACCGCTCCAGCAGCAGCAGACCCACACCTTCAGCGGGCCCGAATCCATCGGCCGCAGCCGCAAACGACTTGCACCGCCCATCAGCAGCCAGACCCCGCTGCCTGCTGAACTCCACAAACGCCTTCGGGCTCGACATCACCGACACCCCACCGGCCAGAGCCAGCGAACACTCCCCGGACCGCAGAGCCTGCGCCGCCAGATGCAACGCCACCAACGACGACGAACACGCCGTGTCCACCGTCACCGCCGGCCCCTCCAGACCGAAGGTGTAGGAAACGCGGCCGGAGATGACGCTGCTGGCACTGCCCGTGACGGCGTAGCCCTCGACCGCTTCGGGCACATAGGGCGCCCCGGTGACGTAGTCGGAGGCGACTGCGCCGACGTAGCTGCCGGTGTCGGTGCCACGCAGCGACAAGGGATCCATTCCGGCGCGTTCGAAAAGCTCCCATGCGGTTTCCAGCAGCAGCCGCTGCTGCGGATCCATCGCCAACGCCTCACGCGGGGAAATCCCGAACAGCGCCGCGTCGAACTCGCTTACATCCAGGAACCCGCCGTGGCGCAGGTAGGTCTTGCCCGGACTGTCCGGGTCCGGGTCGTACAGTCCGTCGACATCCCAGCCGCGGTCGGTCGGGAACTCCGACACCGCGTCCCGGCCCTCAGAAACCAGCGTCCACAGGTCGTCCGGCGTCTCGACACCGCCCGGGTAACGGCACGCCACCCCGACAATCGCCACGAGCTCCTCGGAGGTGCCGGATTGCGCCGGGGTGGCAGCGACGGGTGCGCTCTGCCCGCCGAGCAGTTCTTCCTGGAGGTGCTGGGCGAGGACGTCCGGGGTGGGGTAGTCGAATACGAGCGTGGCCGGCAGTCGCAGCCCGGTTGCCGCGGTGAGTTGGTTGCGCAGCTGTACCGCCGTGACCGAGTCGCAGCCGAGCTCCCGGAAGGCCCGGTCGGGTTGCACCGTGTCCGGGGTGTCGTGGCCGAGCACATCGGCTGCGTGGGTGCGGATGAGGTCGAGCAACGAGCGGATTTGTTCCGTTGCCGACAGGGCGGCCAGGCGTCGTGCCCATTCGGAGTCGGATGCGGCCTCGTCGCGTCCGGTGCCGTCGAGACCGAGGGCCTGCCGGACTTCGGGGAGGTCTTCCAGCAGCGGCTGCCGCCGGGACATGACGAAGGAGGGCGCGAAGCGCTCCCAGTCCACGTCGGCGACGGTGACGCTCGTCTCGTCGTGGTCCAGGGCCTGGGACAGGGCCGCAGTGGCCAGTTCGGTCGGCATGCCCAGCACACCGCGCCTGCGCAGTTGCTCGACGCCTTCGGCCTGGTTCATTCCGCCATCGGCCCACATGCCCCAGGCGACCGACGTGGCCGGCAGGCCGCGGGCGCGACGGTGCTCGGCCAGTGCGTCCAGGTATGCGTTGGCGGCCGCGTAGCCACCGTGGTCTCCGCCTCCCCACACTCCGGCGATGGAGGAGATGAGTACGAAGGCGTCCACCGAGTCGCCGAGCAGGTCGTCCAGGTTGGCGGCACCGACCGCCTTCGCCTCAAGGATGTGCTCGAGGTCGGCGACGGTGGTGTCGTTCAGCGCGCGGAACTGGGCGGCGCCGGCGGCGTGCACCACAGCACGGATGGGCGGCCCGTCGGCCTCGACGCTGTGGATGAGCTGGGCGAGCGCGGCACGGTCTGCGACGTCACACGCGGCGATGGTGACGCGGATGCCGAGCTCCTCCAGTTCCTGTTGCAGCTGGGGCACGTCGGGGGCTTCGGGTCCGCGCCGGCTGGCCAGTACCAGGTGTTCGGCGCCGTTGTGAGCCGCCCATCGGGCGAGGTGGGCGCCGACGCCGCCGGTGCCACCGGTGATCAGCACGGTGTCGCGTGGTGTCCACGTCCGGGTGGGCACCGTGTCGGCAAGCGGCGCGCGAGCCAGCCTCGACGCGAACACGCCCGTGGAGCGGACGGCAAGCTGGTCCTCCCCGTCGATGCCGGCGAGGACGGCGCAGAACGCTTGGGCGGCGTCTTCGTCGAGGTGCTCGGGAAGATCCACGAGCCCACCCCAGCGCTCCGGGTGCTCCAGGCAGGCGACCCGGCCCATTCCCCATGTCTGAGCCTGCCCGGGCCGGTCGACGCCCTCGTGTCCGTCGGCGGACACCGCGCCGCGGGTGGCGCACCACAGTGGGGCGTCAACGTGAGCGTCTCCGAGAGCTTGCAGCAGCACAACGTTGCCGGCGAGCCCTCGGGTGACGGCGGCGTGTGCCGGGTGCGGCTCCTCATCGAAAGCCAGCAGTGACAGAACTCCGCTCAGCTCCGAGCAGTCCTGGGTGAGCTCGCTCAGCTGCCTGCTCAGCTGCTCGCGGTTGGTACTGGCCAGATCCATCTCGACGGGGCGAACGTCGACACCTCGCTCGGTGAGCGCACGGATGGTGGCGCTGGCCATGTCCTGTCCGTCTGGACAGGCAGGGGTGGCCACCACCCAGGACCCCGCCGGGGGTACAGGGCCCTGGGTGGTGGGGACCGGTTTCCACGTGACGCGGTATCGCCAGGCGTCCGCGGTGGAACGGGCCTGCTGGCGGCGGCGCCAGGAGGTCAGGGCCGGCAGGACCGAATCGAACGAGGAGGCGGTGTCGCTGTCGGTGAAGCCGAGCGTGTCGTTGAGTGCTGCGATATCCCCCTCTTCGACAGCCTGCCAGAAGCGCGACTCGGCTGCGTTCGCCGATGCGGGCTCGGAACCGGCGTGCTCGAAGGACAGGCCGATGCTCTGGACAGCGGATCCGGAGAATACGGCACGCCAATCGAGGTCGATGCCGTGGGCGAATGCTTCGGCGAGGGAGGTGGTGAAGCGGTCGAGTCCGCCCTCGTCTCGCTGCAGCGACCCGAATGTCGCAGCGGGAATATCAGCGTCGTCGATCGTCTCCTGCACACCCACCGTCAACACCGGATGCGGACTCGCCTCGATAAACACCCGGTGACCACGACCCAGCAAAGCCCGGACTGCCGATTCGAACTGCACCGGCTGCCGCAAATTCC
>NZ_JAJAGO010000035.1 GCF_025165795.1 Streptomyces gossypii | reverse complement strand
CGGGCTGGCTTGTCGCTGTCGCTGCCGGACATGCCCATCTGCCAGAGCCCTGCCCCGCCCGGAGCTGCCGGGTCAGGTACGAAACCCACGGTGAAGGCGCTCTGCTCGTCTCCCGTAGCGCTCACGGCCGTCTTCGCCTCGTCCAGCTCCGCCGCGGCTCGCACCCAGGCGGTCACCGTGAAGCTCTTGCTCGTGTCGACCGGCACCTCGCCGGTCTGCGCGTAGTCGTCGACACCGTCCAGCAGCAGGCCGTTGTCGCCCATGAACGCGCCGGAGGGGTCGATCCGGGCGTCGCCGTGCAGGGTGGCGTCGTTGTTCAGCGGTCCGGCGTCCGGGGTGGTGCCGGTTCCGTTCGCCGGGTCGCTGGCGTCGTCCATCTGCCACCGGCCGGTGAGGACGGGCCGCTGCTGGAAGAGCTGCTGTGCCTCGTGGGCGGAGACGGGGCGGTCGAAGAGGCGGAGGTCGT
Organism: Streptomyces gossypii; assembly: GCF_025165795.1. GTDB lineage: Bacteria > Actinomycetota > Actinomycetes > Streptomycetales > Streptomycetaceae > Streptomyces > Streptomyces gossypii. The sequence goes on along the minus strand of NZ_JAJAGO010000035.1, from coordinate 3,679 downwards.
CGATCTGGCCGGGGAAGTGGCGGCCGGGTTCGCCGCTGTAGTTGCCGGCGCCGATCTGGAGCGGGCCGTCGGCGTAGAAGGCGCCGCTGAGTTCCGTGGATCCGGCCTCGGTGCCGTTCACATACAGCGTGAGGGTGTTGGCGAGCGTGTCGTGGACTCCGACCAGGTGCGCCCAGTCGCCTGGGTGCGCGCTCTGCCCGTCGAGCTGGGTGGCCCGTACGGGTTTGGCTTCGGGGTCGTCGGCGTCGTACTGGTTGAAGGCCCATTTGTCCAGGTCAGCCGAGTAGTACAGCTCGAAGCCCGGACGGTGCTCCCCCGCCTGGGCGGTGATGATCGCCGCAACGTTGGTCTTGTGCTCCAGCTTCGCCCAAGCTGAGACGGAGAAGCTGCGGGAGGAGTTGACGTGCGGGGAGGCCACCCGGGCATGCCCGTCGGTGCCGTTGAGACTGAGGGACTTGCCCGCCACTCCGTCGGCGCCCGCGGTGACTCCGCCGTGGTACTTGGCGGGCAGTACGTCGCCGTGCGCCGCCAGTTCGGTGGCTCCGGGCGCTTCCTCCATGTCGAAGACCGCGATCGCGGGCCGCCCCGGATCGCCGACGCGGCCCTTGGCGTGGAGGGTGTCGACCTCCGACTGGGCGATGCGCTTGTCGAAGATCTGCAGGGAGTCGATCTGGCCGGGGAAGAAGTTCTTCGTCAGCTCACCGTAGGAGCCCGCACCGATGCGCAGGCCCCTGCGGGCCTCCCACGCGCTGGGGTGGTCGGTCTGGCCGGCCAGCTTGCCGTTCACGAACAGCCGCAGGTGCTTCTCGACTCCGTCGTAGGAGCCCACCAGGTGGGTCCACTCCCCCGGATGCGCGTCGCCCGGCTGGTCCGCCATGGCCCGGACGACCTTGGCGTCGATGTCGTCGGAGGCGTAGTGGTTGAACACCCAGCGGTTGTGGGCGGCCGAGTAGTACAACTCGAAGCCCGGAGCGTGGTTTCCCGGCTGGGCGGCGATGATCGCCGCACGGTCGGTCAGCTCGGACATCCTCACCCAGGCCGAGACCGTGAAGCCCCGCCGGTTGTTGACGACGGGGATGTCGGTGGTCGCGTAGCCGTCCGTGCCGTTGAAGGTGGCCGCCGTGCCGATGGCACCCTCGTCGCCGGGACTGACCCCGCCGTGGACGGTTGCCTTGCGGCCGGGGGTGGACCCTTCGGCTTCGGTGCCGCCCGCGTCCTCGTCGAACTGCCAGGTCGCACGCTCCGGTTGGCCGGCCTTCACCCGGAACTGGTAGGTGCGGATCTCCGAACCGTTGCCCGCCTCATCGAACGCCTGCGCGGTGACGAAGTTCAGTCCGGGCTTCCCCGGCAGTACCTTCGCCGACTTCGCGGCGCCGCCTGAGGTGCTGAGCTGCCGCTTCGCGCTCGGATCGCCGTTGATGCCGTACCGGTACCGGTTCACGTCGCTGTCCGAGGCGTCCAGCGCGAAGAAACCGTACCGGCCCACGCCGTCGTACCAGGGATCGTCCGGATCCCCCGGATCGGACGCCGGATACTCACCCGAGGAGATCGACGGCGCCTTGGGCACCTTCGTATCCCTGACGAAGTAACAGGCCGTGGGCGAACCGGCGGCGGACCAGGACGAGTACTGCGCACCGTCATAGACGCGGACGTACCAGTGCACCGTCCTGTTCTCCGGCACGGAGGAGGGCAGGGAGACCGCGAAGTCGGATCCGGACTTCTTGTACGTCGTCCGGCCCGGCTTCCAGCGGGCGATCAGGCCCTTGCCATCCCCCGTGTCCCACTTCGCCTGGAACTGGACCGCCACATGGTCGCGGTCCGGATCCTTGATGTTGCTGGCGTACACCTTGCCCAGCGTGCGCACCCGAGCCTTGTCGCCCGAGCTCTTGCACACACCGCCGTACTCCATCGTCAGCTGCGACATCCGCACCTGGTAGGGCGGACGGTTGTACTTCACCCGCAGATGCGCCTTGTCGGAGAAGCGCTTCCACGTCAGCTTGTCGGACTCACTGGTGGCCTTCATGCCGAAGGTCAGCGACGACCACTTCTTCGAAGCGGCCTCCTGCACAGCCGCCTTGACGGAGAACTCGGCGTCCTTGGACGCGCAGCCCTCATAGCCGTAGGCGAACGACTTCGACGACAGCCGCTCGACCCAGAAGCCGGACGCCGACTGCGAGTTCCAGGTCGTCGACGAGCTGATCCCCTTCGTACGCCACAACTGCACCTCACGATCCGTGCAGGAGGCCGAATGCACGTTCCGCACCACGAACTCGGCGGAGAGGATGTCCTTGCCCGCGAAACGGGAGGTCGGAATGCGGTAGAAGAGGCGCTTAAGGTCCTGGGGCTTGCAGTACGCCCAACCGCAGTAGCCGAGCCCGGCGTTCGACTCGCCGTTGAACTTCCACTGCGGGGACGAGGACCAGTAGCGCGAAGCCATCGTCCACGCCGACGCGCGCGGAGAATGCCACTGCGGATCGATGAACACCGGGTAGGCGGTGTCCTCACCGCGCAGGACGTCCTCGTCCGGGGTGAGCACCAGCTCATCCCCCGCTGCGGGTACTTCCACGCCGACCGGGGCGAGCTTTCCGGACTCGGTGGGCGCGGGCTCACCGTCTCCGCCGTCCTCGCCCTCCAGGGCAGCGGACCGCTTCGCCGAAGGCGCCGCGTCCCCTGCCCCGCCGGCACCCTCGCTGGAGTCCCACATCAGCGGGGTCGACGCCTCGAACACCGGGGTCCTCGCTCCCGCGTCCACCGCTTCCAGCCCGCCGGACGAGGTCTCCCGTACGGTCATGCCCGCCGCGTCCAGACCGAGCCGCAGTTCGGAGAGCTCCGTACTGGCCGCAGCCTGCGCCGACTTGACCACCAGCAACTGCGAGAAGCCGTCCACCTGCGCCGACAGCCGCAGATCCACACCGGGCAGTACTTCTGGGTAGACCGCTGTGTCACCCGTCAGCTGCGGTGTGGGCAACTCGCCTTTCGGCCAGCGCACTTCCAGTTCACGCCCGGTGCGTTCCATCCGGACGAGGGGAGCGTCACCGCCGCCGGAGAACTCCAGGCCGATGGTGGCCACCTTCGGGGCGACCATCCCGCCCTCGGAGGCGGCAAGATCGGTGTCCACCCGCTGCCAGTCGCCGTCCACCCGCGCCCGTATGGGGCGCAGATACTCCCGCCCCTCCAACTTGCCGTCCGGGGTGGCGAACAGCTCGCTGCTCTCGCCGCGGCGCGAGGTCACCTCGACGGCTTCCCCGGTGCGTTCCGCCTCGGCGAGGGCTTCCTCCTCGGAGCGGGGCGCCGCTTCCGCGCCCGACTCGTCCCCAGCGGTGGCCGCCGACGTCGGCTGCGGTTGCTGGGGTGACCGGCCCGGGGGGCTGGCTGCGGAGCTGCCCGGCAGCAGCCCTGCGGCCAAGGCGAGACCCAGCACAGAGACCACCCACCCGCTGCGCAGACTGCGTCTGCGTCTGCGTCTGCGTCTGCGCAGAGCTCTCCCCATAACCCCCACACCCCACCCACAAGTTGAAGATCTCGTAAGAAACAAGTGGCTTGACGTTAAGGGAAGTTAAGTAAACTGATCTACGCCACCAAAGCAGACATGTATGACCATTCAGCACGCGCCCTTAGTGACCTGAATCACTTTTGCATGCAGAAGGGAACCGAAACCGTCCTAGACGGTCAGTGAACA
>NZ_JAJAGO010000034.1 GCF_025165795.1 Streptomyces gossypii | reverse complement strand
GGATGTGCAGGTTGCGGAGACGGGCGGGGTTGCTGGGGCTGCGCACCGGGAGGTGTCGCGGGTCCTGGGGCAGTTGCAGGAGTGGCTGGCCGATGGGTGTTGGGCTTCGTCGCGGTTGATGGTGGTGACGCGGGCGGCGGTATCGGCTGCTGGTGAGGATGTGTCGGATCTCGCTCAGGCGGCGGTGTGGGGGCTGATGCGCTCCGCGCAGTCGGAGAACCGTGACCGGATCATGCTGGTAGATCTGGATGACACGGCTTCTGCTGGTGTGCTGCCGTCTGTGGTGGACAGTGGTGAGCCGCAGTTGGCTGTGCGTGCGGGTGAGGTGCTGGTGCCGCGGCTTGCCCGCGCGGGTGCTGAGGTGCTTTCGCCTCCGGCGGGTGTCCCGTGGCGGCTGGACGTGCGGGCCAAGGTCGTGGGCTTGGAGGGTCTGGCGCTGGTGGCCTGTCCTGAAGCCGGCCAGTCGCTTGAGCCGGGTCAGGTCCGGATCGCGGTACGCGCCGCCGGTCTGAACTTCCGCGACACGTTGATCGCGTTGGACATGTATCCGGGCAAGGCCATCCTGGGCACCGAGGCGGCGGGCCTGGTCACTGAAGTCGGACCGGGTGTGAGCGGGTTGGCCGTGGGCGACCGGGTGTTCGGTCTGGTGCAGCATGCGTTCGGGCCGGTGGCGGTGGCGGATCGCAGGTCGCTGGCGAAGATGCCCGCGGGCTGGTCGTTCGAGGAGGCCGCCTCGATGCCGGTAGCGTTCCTGACCGCCTGGTACGGGCTGGTGGATCTGGCCGGGTTGCGGAAGGGCGAGTCGGTCCTGATACACGCGGCGGCCGGTGGTGTGGGCATGGCGGCGGTGCAGATCGCCCGCTATCTGGGTGCCGAGGTCTACGGCACCGCCAGCCTCGGCAAGCATCCGACGCTGGAAGAGATGGGGATCGACGAGTCCCATCGGGCTTCGTCCCGCGACCTGGATTTCGAAGGGCGGTTCCTGGAGGCCACCGAAGGCCGTGGTGTGGATGTCGTTCTGAACTCCCTGGCCGGTGAATACATAGACGCTTCCGCGCGTCTGTTGCCGCGCGGCGGCCGCTTCATGGAACTGGGCAAGACCGACATCCGTGACCCTCAGCAGATAGCCGAAGAGTTTCCGGGTGTAGTGCACCAGGCGTACGACCTGATGCAGGCGAGCCCGGATCGGATTCAGCAGATGCTGACCGAGGTTGCGGAACTCGTGCAGGGCGGACACCTTGAGCCTCTGCCAGTGACCACCTGGGATGTGCGGCGAGCCCGGCAGGCGTTCCGGATCCTCAGCCAGGCCCGTCATACCGGCAAGATCGTGCTCACCATTCCGCCGTCACTGGACACAACGGGATCGGTGCTGGTGACGGGTGGTACGGGAACGCTGGGGTCGATTGTGGCCCGGCACCTGGTGGAGTCGCACGGGGTGCGGCATCTGGTGCTGACCAGCCGACGGGGGATGGATGCCGCAGACGCGGCGGCGCTTCACGACGAACTGACCGCACTGGGCGCCCAGATCACGGTGGCGGCATGTGACGTAGCCGATCGGGAGGCGTTGGCCCGGCTGCTGGCGGAGATTCCCGATGAGTATCCGCTGACTGCGGTGGTGCACGCGGCAGGAGTGGTGGCCGATGGAGTCGTCGGATCGCTGACGAAACAGCAAGTGGATGAGGTGCTGCGGCCGAAGGTGGATGCGGCGCTCAATCTGCATGAGCTGACTGCGGAGTTGGACCTGTCGGCGTTCGTGCTGTTCTCTTCGGCGGCTGGGGTGCTGGGCTCGCCGGGGCAGGGCAACTACGCGGCGGCGAATGCGTTCCTGGACGGTCTGGCGGCGCGTCGGCGGGCGGAAGGGCTTGTCGGCACCTCCATAGCGTGGGGGCTGTGGGAGCAGGCCAGTGGGATGACCGGGCACTTGGGGCGGCAGGACATGGCGCGCCTGTCCCGGTCTGGTCTGGCCGGGTTGACCACCGAACAGGGGCTGGGACTGTTTGATGCGGCAGTGGCCGCCGATGAGGCGCTGGTGGTGGCCGCCCGGGTGGATACAGCCGGGATACGCGAGCTCGGCAGTACGGTGCCGCCGATGCTGCGGAGGCTGGCGCCGGCCCCGTCGCGGCCGACCGCCAGTGCCGCTGCGGACACCTCAAATCCGATGGAGCGGCTGGGCGAACTGTCCGAGGCCGAGCAGCGGCGCATCATGACCGATCTGGTCCGTGGTCACGCTGCCAGCGTCCTGGGACACGACACCGCAGACGCCATCGACACAGGGCGAGGATTCACCGACCTCGGGTTCGACTCGCTGGCCGCGGTGGAACTGCGCAACCGGCTCGGTGCGGCCACCGGCCTTCAACTGCCGGCCACTCTCATCTTCGATCACCCCACACCGGCCGCCGTGGCAGATTACTTGCGGGCCGAACTCGCCCCCACTGCATCGGAGACCGTCGCCTCCGACTGGGGCGGTGCCAGTGAGGCCGATATCCGGCGGGTGATCAACGCCATACCCCTCGCCCGGATGAACCAGGCCGGCGTACTGGATCTACTCCTACAGCTGGTCGAGCCCGACCAATCGTCACCGGCAGCGGACCGGTACGACAGCAATGCGATCGACGAAATGGGCATCGACGATCTCGTCCGCGTGGCCCACGGGAATGGCAGCAACCGCTCGAACAATGGAGCCCGCCATGACGACTGACAACGACCGGATCGTTGGAGCTCTGCGCAGCTCGCTGAAGGAAACCGAGCGGCTGCGCAAGGAGAACGAGCAACTGACCGCCGCTCTGACCGAACCCCTCGCGATCATAGGAGTCGCGTGCCGGTTCCCCGGTGGCGTGACGGGACCAGAGGATCTGTGGACGCTGGTTTCTGAGGGCCGGGACGCGGTGTCGGAGTTCCCGACCGACCGCGGCTGGGATGTCGACGGACTGTACGACCCGGACCCGGACAGCCCGGGAAAGACGTACGGCCGCCACGGCGGCTTCCTCGACGACGTCGGTGAATTCGATGCCTCTCTGTTCGGGATCTCGCCCCGTGAAGCCCTGGCGATGGACCCGGAACAGCGGCTGCTGCTACAGACCACGTGGGAGGCGTTCGAACGCGCCGGACTCGACCCCTTGTCGCTGCGCGGCACCCCCACCGGGGCCTTCATCGGCGCAGCCCCGAGCGACTACGGCCGCGTCCCGGGCATCTTCTCGCAGGGCACCGACGGCTACACGATGATCGGCGGCGCCAGCAGTGTGATGTCCGGCCGCATTTCCTACACCTTCGGTCTGGAGGGGCCGGCGGTGACGGTGGACACGGCGTGTTCGTCGTCGTTGGTGGCCATGCACCTGGCGGCGCAGGCTCTGCGCTCGGGGGAGTGTTCGCTGGCTCTGGCCGGTGGGGTGTCGGTGATGTCGAGCCCGAAGGCGTTTGTGGAGTTCAGCAGGCAGCGGGGTCTGGCTGCTGATGGGCGGTGCAAGTCGTTTGCGGCGGGTGCGGATGGCACCGGCTGGGGCGAGGGTGTGGGTCTGCTGCTGCTGGAGCGGTTGTCGGATGCTGAGCGCAATGGGCATCCGGTGCTGGCGGTGATCCGTGGCAGCGCGGTCAACCAGGACGGTGCGAGCAGTGGCTTGACGGTGCCGAACGGTCCGTCGCAGCAGCGGGTGATCCGGCAGGCGCTGGCGAACGCGGGTCTGGGCACATCCGACGTCGACGCCGTCGAAGCACACGGGACGGGCACCACCCTCGGGGATCCGATCGAGGCGCAGTCGCTGCTGGCCACCTACGGTCAGGGGCGGTCGGAGGAGCGTCCGTTGTGGCTGGGGTCGGTGAAGTCGAACATCGGGCACACCCAGGCTGCGGCCGGGGTGGCTGGTGTGATCAAGATGGTGATGGCGATGCGGCACGGGGAGCTGCCCCGGACGCTGCATGCCGAGGAGCCGTCGTCGCATGTGGACTGGTCGGCGGGGTCGGTGGCGCTGCTGACCGAGGCCCAGCCGTGGCCGGACAGTGACCAGCTGCGGCGGGCCGCGGTGTCCTCGTTCGGTGTCAGTGGAACCAACGCCCACGTCATCCTCGAGCAGGCTTCATCGCTTGCACCTGCAGGTGAGGTGGGGGTCGGTGACGATGACGGCGGGACAGGCGAACTTCCGGTGGTGCCCCTGGTGCTCTCCGCGCGGTCTGAAGCAGGCGTGCGTGCGCAGGCGGAGCGGCTGCACCAGCACATGACCAGTCACCCGGAACTGGCTGTCGGCGATGTGGGCTATTCGCTGGCCACCACACGGGCGGCTCTCGACCACCGCTCGGTCGTGGTCGGAGATGGCCGGGAGATGCTGCTCACCGGTTTGGATTCTCTGTCGCGTGGTGAGGGTGCCGCGGGTGTGGTGTCGGGTGTGGTTGGTGGTGGTGCCCGGACGGTGGTGATGTTTCCGGGGCAGGGGTCGCAGTGGGTGGGGATGGGCCGGGAGTTGTATGGGTCTTTCCCGGTTTTTGCTGAGGCGTT
>NZ_JAJAGO010000033.1 GCF_025165795.1 Streptomyces gossypii | reverse complement strand
TTGAGAACTCAACAGCGTGCCAAAAGTCAACGCCAAATGTTGATACCCCTGCTTCCGGCCTCCAGGCCGGGAGTGGTGGTTCCTTTGAAGTACAAAAGACAGCGAGGACGCTGTGAACAGTCGGATTATTCCTCCGACTGTTCCGCTCCCGTGTGATGTCAAAGCATTCACGGAGAGTTTGATCCTGGCTCAGGACGAACGCTGGCGGCGTGCTTAACACATGCAAGTCGAACGATGAAACCACTTCGGTGGTGGATTAGTGGCGAACGGGTGAGTAACACGTGGGCAATCTGCCCTGCACTCTGGGACAAGCCCTGGAAACGGGGTCTAATACCGGATACGATCACCGGCCGCATGGTCTGGTGATGGAAAGCTCCGGCGGTGCAGGATGAGCCCGCGGCCTATCAGCTAGTTGGTGGGGTAATGGCCTACCAAGGCGACGACGGGTAGCCGGCCTGAGAGGGCGACCGGCCACACTGGGACTGAGACACGGCCCAGACTCCTACGGGAGGCAGCAGTGGGGAATATTGCACAATGGGCGAAAGCCTGATGCAGCGACGCCGCGTGAGGGATGACGGCCTTCGGGTTGTAAACCTCTTTCAGCAGGGAAGAAGCGCAAGTGACGGTACCTGCAGAAGAAGCACCGGCTAACTACGTGCCAGCAGCCGCGGTAATACGTAGGGTGCGAGCGTTGTCCGGAATTATTGGGCGTAAAGAGCTCGTAGGCGGCGTGTCACGTCGGATGTGAAAGCCCGGGGCTCAACCCCGGGTCTGCATTCGATACGGGCAGGCTAGAGTTCGGTAGGGGAGATCGGAATTCCTGGTGTAGCGGTGAAATGCGCAGATATCAGGAGGAACACCGGTGGCGAAGGCGGATCTCTGGGCCGATACTGACGCTGAGGAGCGAAAGCGTGGGGAGCGAACAGGATTAGATACCCTGGTAGTCCACGCCGTAAACGTTGGGAACTAGGTGTGGGCGACATTCCACGTCGTCCGTGCCGCAGCTAACGCATTAAGTTCCCCGCCTGGGGAGTACGGCCGCAAGGCTAAAACTCAAAGGAATTGACGGGGGCCCGCACAAGCGGCGGAGCATGTGGCTTAATTCGACGCAACGCGAAGAACCTTACCAAGGCTTGACATACACCGGAAACCTCTGGAGACAGGGGCCCCCTTGTGGTCGGTGTACAGGTGGTGCATGGCTGTCGTCAGCTCGTGTCGTGAGATGTTGGGTTAAGTCCCGCAACGAGCGCAACCCTTGTCCTGTGTTGCCAGCGTGCCCTTCGGGGTGACGGGGACTCACGGGAGACTGCCGGGGTCAACTCGGAGGAAGGTGGGGACGACGTCAAGTCATCATGCCCCTTATGTCTTGGGCTGCACACGTGCTACAATGGCCGGTACAATGAGCTGCGATGCCGCAAGGCGGAGCGAATCTCAAAAAGCCGGTCTCAGTTCGGATTGGGGTCTGCAACTCGACCCCATGAAGTCGGAGTCGCTAGTAATCGCAGATCAGCATTGCTGCGGTGAATACGTTCCCGGGCCTTGTACACACCGCCCGTCACGTCACGAAAGTCGGTAACACCCGAAGCCGGTGGCCCAACCCCCTTGTGGGGAGGGAATCGTCGAAGGTGGGACTGGCGATTGGGACGAAGTCGTAACAAGGTAGCCGTACCGGAAGGTGCGGCTGGATCACCTCCTTTCTAAGGAGCACAGCACCATTTCGTCGGCGTATGTCCGACGGTGGTCTGCTCATGGGTGGAACGTTGACTATTCGGTGGGGTCCGCGGATCTCTCGTCCTGGTACTGCTCTCTTTTGAGGGTGTGGAACGGAGGAGGGTGAAGCTGAGTCGGCTGGGCGCGCTGTTGGGTGTCTGAGAGTGCGGGTGTGAGCCTGTTTCTTCTCGGTGCCGGTCCTGGTGTACTCATCTTCGGGTGGGGTGGCGGGTGGCTGGTTGTTGTTTGAGAACTGCACAGTGGACGCGAGCATCTGTGGCCAAGTTTTTAAGGGCGCACGGTGGATGCCTTGGTACCAGGAACCGATGAAGGACGTGGGAGGCCGCGATAGGCCCCGGGGAGCTGTCAACCGAGCTTTGATCCGGGGGTGTCCGAATGGGGAAACCCGGCAGTCGTCATGGGCTGTCACCCGCACCTGAATGTATAGGGTGTGTGGAGGGAACGCGGGGAAGTGAAACATCTCAGTACCCGCAGGAAGAGAAAACAACAGTGATTCCGGGAGTAGTGGCGAGCGAAACCGGAAGAGGCTAAACCGTATGTGTGTGATACCCGGCAGGGGTTGCGCATGCGGGGTTGTGGGAGTTGTCTTTGATCGTTCTGCCGGACGGTCGGTGAGTAAAAAATTGTGTGTGTAGGCGAAGGGCATGCGAAAGGCCCGGCGTAGAGGGTAAGACCCCCGTAGCTGAAACATTCACAACTCATTGGATGGCCACCCAAGTAGCATGGGGCCCGAGAAATCCTGTGTGAATCTGGCGGGACCACCCGTTAAGCCTAAATATTCCCTGGTGACCGATAGCGGATAGTACCGTGAGGGAATGGTGAAAAGTACCCCGGGAGGGGAGTGAAAGAGTACCTGAAACCGTGTGCCTACAAGCCGTGGGAGCGTCGCACAGGGAGACTTGTCTCCTTGTGTCGTGACTGCGTGCCTTTTGAAGAATGAGCCTGCGAGTTTGCGGCATGTTGCGAGGTTAACCCGTTGTGGGGGAGCCGTAGCGAAAGCGAGTCCGAAGAGGGCGTTGAGTAGCGTGTTCAAGACCCGAAGCGGAGTGATCTAGCCATGGACAGGGTGAAGCGGAGGTAAGACTTCGTGGAGGCCCGAACCCACCAGGGTTGAAAACCTGGGGGATGATCTGTGGTTAGGGGTGAAAGGCCAATCAAACTCCGTGATAGCTGGTTCTCCCCGAAATGCATTTAGGTGCAGCGTCGTGTGTTTCTTGCCGGAGGTAGAGCACTGGATAGGCGATGGGCCCTACCGGGTTACTGACCTTAGCCAAACTCCGAATGCCGGTAAGTGAGAGCGCGGCAGTGAGACTGTGGGGGATAAGCTCCATGGTCGAGAGGGAAACAGCCCAGAGCATCGACTAAGGCCCCTAAGCGTGTGCTAAGTGGGAAAGGATGTGGAGTCGCAGAGACAACCAGGAGGTTGGCTTAGAAGCAGCCACCCTTGAAAGAGTGCGTAATAGCTCACTGGTCAAGTGATTCCGCGCCGACAATGTAGCGGGGCTCAAGCACACCGCCGAAGTCGTGTCATTGCAGCATGTACCTCTAACGGGGGCTGTGATGGGTAGGGGAGCGTCGTGTGCCGGGTGAAGCAGCCGCGTAAGCGAGTTGTGGACGGTTCGCGAGTGAGAATGCAGGCATGAGTAGCGATACGCACGTGGGAAACGTGCGCGCCGATTGACTAAGGGTTCCTGGGTCAAGCTGATCTGCCCAGGGTAAGTCGGGACCTAAGGCGAGGCCGACAGGCGTAGTCGATGGATAACCGGTTGATATTCCGGTACCCGCTGTGAAGCGTCAAACATTGAATCAAGCGATGCTAAGTCCGTGAAGCCGCCCTGATCTCTTCGGAGTTGAGGGGAGTGGTGGAGCCGACGGTCCAGACTTGTAGTAGGTGAGTGATGGGGTGACGCAGGAAGGTAGTCCAGCCCGGGCGGTGGTTGTCCCGGGGTAAGGGTGTAGCCCGTTGTGCAGGTAAATCCGTGCAACTTGTGGGTGAGACCTGATGCCGAGCCGATTGTGGTGAAGTGGATGATCCTGTGCTGTCGAGAAAAGCCTCTAGCGAGTTTTATGGCGGCCCGTACCCTAAACCGACTCAGGTGGTCTGGTAGAGAATACCGAGGCGTTCGGGTGAACTATGGTTAAGGAACTCGGCAAAATGCCCCCGTAACTTCGGGAGAAGGGGGGCCATGTCTGGTGATGGGCTTTGCGCCTTGAGCTGGGTGTGGCCGCAGAGACCAGCGAGAAGCGACTGTTTACTAAAAACACAGGTCCGTGCGAAGCCGTAAGGCGATGTATACGGACTGACGCCTGCCCGGTGCTGGAACGTTAAGGGGACCGGTTAGCTGCATTTCGGTGTGGCGAGGCTGAGAACTTAAGCGCCAGTAAACGGCGGTGGTAACTATAACCATCCTAAGGTAGCGAAATTCCTTGTCGGGTAAGTTCCGACCTGCACGAATGGCGTAACGACTTCTTGACTGTCTCAACCATAGGCCCGGTGAAATTGCACTACGAGTAAAGATGCTCGTTTCGCGCAGCAGGACGGAAAGACCCCGGGACCTTTACTATAGCTTGATATTGGTGTTTGGTTCGGCTTGTGTAGGATAGGTGGGAGACTGTGATATTGCCGCGCCAGCGGTGATGGAGTCGTTGTTGAAATACCACTCTGGTCGTGCTGGATGTCTAACCTGGGTCCGTGATCCGGATCAGGGACAGTGTCTGGTGGGTAGTTTAACTGGGGCGGTTGCCTCCTAAAGAGTAACGGAGGCGCCCAAAGGTTCCCTCAGCCTGGTTGGTAATCAGGTGGTGAGTGTAAGTGCACAAGGGAGCTTGACTGTGAGACTGACGGGTCGAGCAGGGACGAAAGTCGGGACTAGTGATCCGGCGGTGGCTTGTGGAAGCGCCGTCGCTCAACGGATAAAAGGTACCCCGGGGATAACAGGCTGATCTTCCCCAAGAGTCCATATCGACGGGATGGTTTGGCACCTCGATGTCGGCTCGTCGCATCCTGGGGCTGGAGTCGGTCCCAAGGGTTGGGCTGTTCGCCCATTAAAGCGGTACGCGAGCTGGGTTTAGAACGTCGTGAGACAGTTCGGTCCCTATCCGCTGCGCGCGTAGGAGTCTTGAGAAGGGCTGTCCCTAGTACGAGAGGACCGGGACGGACGGACCTCTGGTGTGCCAGTTGTTCTGCCAAGGGCATGGCTGGTTGGCTACGTTCGGAAAGGATAACCGCTGAAAGCATCTAAGCGGGAAGCCTGCTTCGAGATGAGGGCTCCCACCTCCTTGTGGGGTTAAGGCTCCCGGTAGATGACCGGGTTGATAGGCCGGATATGGAAGCCTCGTGAGGGGTGGAGTTGACCGGTACTAATAGGCCGAGGGCTTGACCATAGATTCTGCTCGCGTCCACTGTGTTGTTCTGA
>NZ_JAJAGO010000032.1 GCF_025165795.1 Streptomyces gossypii | reverse complement strand
GCAACAGACCCCACACTGTGGCCTGGCCCAGATCGGCGACCTCGTCATCCGTGCCGACAGCCACGGCCCCACGCGTCAGCGCGACCAGCCGAGTGGAGGCCAACCGCTCATCGGCCAGCCACTCCTGCAACTGCCCCAGGACCCGCGACACCTCCCGGTGCGCAGCCCCAGCAACCCCGCCCGTCTCCGCAACCTGCACATCCGGCGCACCAACCAGCACGACCACATCCGCAACCGGCGCACCATCCTCAACCGCAGCGCCCAACGCCGACAGATCCGCGAACGCCTCCACCGCGACACCCGCCGCACGCAACCCCTCACCAACCTGATGCGGATCCTCACCCACCGTCACCCACCGGCCGGACAGAGCCTCAGCAGACGCGGACTCCACATCAGAGAGCGTGGCCCACTCCAGATGCAGAAGAGATTCCTGCTCAGCACGGCCCGCCTGCGCCAACTGCTCCAGCGCCACCGGCCGCAGGATCAACGAGTCCGCCTGCGCCACCGGCTCACCGGTGCCATCAGCGACCGCGACGGACACACCATCCTCGCTCGTCTTCGCCAGACGCACCCGCAACGTGGTGGCACCCGAGGCGAACAGCCGCACAGCACTCCAGGCAAACGGCAGCCGAACCTCACCCCCGGACGGAAAGAAGTCCCCCAGCCCACTCGCCTGCACCGCAGCGTCGAGCAGTGCGGGGTGGATACCGAAGCGTCCGGCCTGATCCCGCTGCGCGTCAGGGAGAGCGACCTCGGCGAACACCTCATCACCACGCCGCCAGGCAGCCCGCAGCCCCTGGAACGCCGGACCGTACCCGTAGCCCGCCTCGGCCACCCGCTCGTAATGCCCCTCCACATCGATCGCGGTAGCACCCGGCGGCGGCCAAACCGTCAGATCCTCCGGAGCCGACGGAGCGCTCTCCATCGAGCCGGTGGTCAGGCTGCCGCTGGCATGCCGACTCCACTCCCCCACACCACCATCAGCATCAGCGCGGGAGAGAACCGAGAACATCCGCCGGCCCGTGTCGTCAGCCGGGGCGACACGCACCTGGAGGGCCACCCCGCCACGCTCCGGCAACACCAACGGCGCCTCCAGCGTCAACTCCTCCACCAGATCGCAGCCGACCTCATCACCGGCACGGACCGCCAACTCCACAAACCCGGTCCCCGGCATCAACACCAACCCGCCAACCACATGATCAGCAAGCCACCCATGCGACTGCACCGAAACCCGCCCAGTCAGCACCACACCGCCATCAGCCACCTCAACCGCGGCAGCCAGCAACGGATGCCCCACCGACCCCTGGCCCAGCTCCGCCGGATCACCCGACCCACCCGAAACCGACAACCAGAACCGCTCCCGCTGGAACGCATACGTCGGCAACTCCACCCGCCGCGACCCTGCCCCGGCGAACACCGTTGACCACTCCACCGGCACGCCGTGGGTGAACGCCTCGGCCACCGAGGTGGTGAACCGCTCCAGCCCGCCCTCGTCCCGGCGCAGCGACCCCACAGCCGCGGCAGACGCCCCGACATCGTCGATCGTCTCCTGCACACCCACGACCACCGCCGGGTGCGGACTCGCCTCGACGAAGACCCTGTAGCCATCCTCCAGCAACGTCCGGGTAGCCGATTCGAACTGCACCGGCTGCCGCAGATTACGGAACCAGTAGTCCGCGTCCAACTCGGCCGTGTCCATCCACTCACCGGTCACCGTGGACAAGAACGGAGTACGAGAGGTTTTGGGTTCTATTCCCGCCAGGACCTCCAGTAGCTCGTCCCGGATCTGCTCGACCTGCGGCGAGTGCGAGGCATAATCCACCGGAATCCGCCGCGTCCGAACACCGTCATCGGCGCACTCGGCCAGCAGCTCGTCCAACGCCGCATCGTCACCGGAGACGACCACCGAGTTCGGGCCGTTGACGGCAGCGACGGTCAACAGATCAGCCCACCGCTCCAGCCGCCCGCTCACCGCCTCAAGACCCGACGCGACAGACACCATCCCACCGCCACCGGACAACGCCACCAACGCCCGGCTGCGCAGAGCCACCACCCTCGCCGCGTCCGCCAACGACAGCCCACCGGCCACACACACCGCGGCGATCTCACCCTGCGAATGACCGAACACCGCAGCAGGCTCCACACCGTGAGCACGCCACAACTCAGCCAACGACACGTTCACCGCGAACAGAACCGGCTGGACCACATCCACCCGATCCAGCCCAGGCGCACCGGCAGCACCGTGCAGCACATCGAGCAGATCCCACTCCACATACGGAGCAAGCGCATCCGCACACTCCCGCAACCGCCCGGCAAACACCGGCGACTCCTCAGCCAGGCGGACCGCCATGCCTACCCACTGCGACCCCTGCCCCGGGAACATCACCACCGTCCGGGCATCACCGCGAACCACACCCGACACCACACCCGCGGCACCCTCACCACGCGACAGAGAATCCAGGCCGGTGAGCAAACCGTCGCGTTCGGTGGCCGATACCACTGCCCGGTGATCGAAGACAGCCCGTGTGGTGGCCAGCGAATAACCCACATCGCCGACGGCCAGTTCCGGGTGACTGGTCATGTGCTGGTGCAGCCGCTCCGCCTGCGCACGCAACCCGCCCTCAGATCGCGCGGAGAGCACCCACGGCACCACCGGCACATCGACAGTCCCACCGTCGATCTCGTCTTCGGCGGGCGCGGATTCCGGCTCGCCCGGTGAGGCTTGTTCGAGAATGACGTGGGCGTTGGTGCCGCTGATCCCAAATGAGGACACCGCGGCCCGCCGCGGCCGATCGGTCTCCGGCCACGGCTGCGCCTCGGTCAGCAGCGCCACCGATCCCGCCGACCAGTCCACCTGCGACGACGGCTCCTCCGCATGCAGCGTCCGGGGCAGCTCCCCGTGCCGCATCGCCATCACCATCTTGATCACACCAGCCACCCCGGCCGCAGCCTGGGTATGCGCGATGTTCGACTTCACCGACCCCAGCCACAACGGACGCTCCTCCGACCGCCCCTGACCGTAGGTAGCCAGCAGTGCCTGCGCCTCGATCGGATCCCCCAACGAGGTCCCCGTCCCATGCGCCTCCACCACATCCACCTCAGCAGCGGACAACCGGGAATTCGCCAACGCCTGCCGGATCACCCGCTGCTGCGACGGACCGTTCGGCGCCGTCAGCCCGCTGCTCGCACCATCCTGATTCACCGCGCTGCCACGGAACACCGCCAGCACCGGATGCCCGTTGCGCTCAGCATCCGACAACCGCTCCAGCAGCAGCAGACCCACACCCTCGCCCCAGCCGGTGCCATCCGCACCCGCCGCAAACGACTTGCACCGCCCGTCGACAGCCAGACCCCGCTGCCTGCTGAACTCCACAAACGCTATGGGGTCAGACATGACGGTGGCTCCGCCAGCGAGCGCCAGCGAACACTCACCCGACCGCAGAGCCTGTGCCGCCCAATGCATGGCCACCAACGACGACGAACACGCCGTGTCCACCGTCACCGCCGGCCCCTCCAGACCGAAGGTGTAGGAAACGCGGCCCGAGACGACACTGCCTGCGCTACCTGTGCCGAGGTAGCCCTCCAGGCCCTCCGGTGTCCGGGGCAGGCGGGAAATGTAGTCGTTGTACATGACACCGGCGAACACGCCGGTCGGCGTCCCCCGCAGCGACTGCGGATCGATACCCGCGTTTTCGAACGTCTCCCACGTGGCTTCCAGCAGCAGCCGCTGCTGCGGATCCATCGTCAGAGCCTCACGCGGGCTGATACCGAAGAAGCCGGGGTCGAAGTATTCCGCGTCGTGCACGAACCCGCCCTCGCGGGTATAGCTCGTGCCCGCATGATCCGGGTCCGGGTCGTACAGAGCGTCGATGTCCCATCCCCGGCCGGTCGGGAATTCGGAGATCGCGTCCACACCGTCCGCGACCAGCCGCCACAGATCGTCCGGTCCTGTCACGCCGCCCGGATACCGGCAGCTCATGGCAACGATCGCAATGGGATCCTCGGCCACCGACACCGCAACAGCCCGACTGGCCGTGACCTCGGCCTCCGTACCAGCCAACTCTCCACGGATGTGCTCAGCCAGAGCCGATGGCGTGGGGTAGTCGAAACCCAGGGTCGCCGGCAGGCGCAGCCCGGTGGCCGCGTTCAGCCGGTTGCGGAGTTCGACGGTCATCAGAGAGTCGAAGCCGAGCTCGAGGAATCCCCGGCGGATCTCGATGTCGTGCGCCGAGGCGTGACCCAGCACGGTGGCTGCATGAGACCGAACCAGTTCCAGCACCAGCCGGTCCTGCTCCGTCTCGGACAACCCGGCCAACCGATCGGCCAGCGCGGACGAGGCACGGGAAGACGTGCCGCCCCTGCTCGGCCGCTGGGCCGGGAGCCGCACCACGTTCCGCAACAGCGGAGGCAGTGTGCCTTCGCGGGCTGCCGTGCGCACCGCCTTGAGGTCGAGCCGCATGGGCACCGTTGTCGGTTCGGACAGCGTCAGCGCGGCGTCGAACAGTGCCAGTCCTTCGGCCGGCGTTATCGGCACCATGCCGCCACGAGACAGGCGGGCGTTGTCGGCCCGGTCCAGCTGCGCGGTGATACCCCCGGCTTCGTCCCACAGTCCCCACGCCAACGACGAAGCGCGGTAACCGGCGGCCCTGCGATGTGCCGCCAGGGCATCCAGGAACGCATTGGCTGCGCTGTAGTTGCCCTGCCCCGGTCCCCCCAGCACGCCGGCGGCCGAGGAGAACAACACGAACGCGGACAGCTCCAGGTCCGCGGTCAGCTCATGCAGATGCCACGCGGCATCCACCTTCGGGCGGAACACGCGCTCGACGTGTTCGGCAGTGAGCGAGGAGATCACGCCGTCGTCCAGCACTCCCGCCGTGTGGATGACCGCGGTCAGGGGGTGGTCGGAGGGGACCTCGGCCAGCAGCGCGGCCACCGCATCCCGGTCGGCGACATCACACGCGGTGACCGTGACTGAGGCACCCAACTCGGCCAGCTCCTCGGCCAGCTCCTCGGCACCCGGTGCGTTCATGCCGCGCCGACTGGTCAGCAGCAGGTGCCTGGCCCCGTACTCGGCTGCCAGATGCCGGGCCGTCAGCCCTCCGAGCCCTCCCGTACCACCGGTGATCAGCACCGTCCCGTCCGGATTCAGACCGCCGCCCCCACCGGCGGGAGCTGGCGAGGAGGGGATCCGAGCCAGCCGGGGCATGTAGACGGTCCCGGCACGTACGGCGAGCTGGGGCTCGCCCGAAGCGAGCGCTGCCGGCAAGGCGCGGAGTGAATCGTCGTGGTCGTCGAGGTCGACGAGCGTGAACCGGTCCGGGTTCTCCGATTGCGCGGAGCGGATCAGTCCCGAGAGCGACGCCGCGGACAGGTCGGCATTCCCGCCAGATCCGCCGTCCGGTGACACCTCGACCGCTCCCCGCGTGACGACGACCAGGCGGGCGGAGTCGAACCGGCGGTCGGCAAGCCAGTCCTGCACAACACCGAGGACCTCGCCCACCGTGGTTTTGGCCGCGGTGGGGACGTCGGTGCCCGCAGTCTGTTGGGGTGCGCGCCACAAGAACACCGACTCCGGATCTGCTGTGCCTGCCGCGACCGCCTCTCCCAGGCTGGTGAGGTCGGAGAAGGTAGCCACGTCGCCGACTGCGGAGAGGTCGGGCCCGGTGCCCAGGACCGCCCAGCGACCGGCCGGTGCCGGAGCGTCGGCCGCAACAGGCGCAGGTGTCCACTCAATGCGGAACAGTGACTCATGTACGGAGGTGCGTGCGGCGTCGAGCTGCTCCCGGTTGATCGGCCGAAGCGTAAGGGACTCGACCGAAGCAACGGACTGGCCGTGCTCGTCCGCCATTTCCAGAGAAACGCCGCCGGAATCGGTGGTGGCAAGCCGGATGCGCAGTGCTGACACATCGGAGGCGGTCACCGACACACCAGTCCAGGCGAACGGCAGTGCGGCCTGAGCGGGCTCCTCCTCGTCGCCGACCGGTTGCTGAATCGCGATCGCGTGGAGCGCCGCGTCCAGCAGCGCGGGATGCAGGATGAATCGCGAGGTCTCGACCTCGTCCGCAAGTGTGACCTCGGCAAAGGTCTCGTCACCGCGTCGCCAGGCGGCCCGCAGCCCCTGGAAGCGGGGACCGTATTCGACGCCGAGGTCACCCAGGCGCTCATACAGACCGTCCACGTCGATCGCGGTAGCACCCGGCGGCGGCCAAACCGTCAGGTCTGCTGTGCCAGATGCCGGAGACCCGGTGGTCAGGCTGCCGCTGGCATGCCGACTCCACTCCCCCACACCACCATCAGCATCACCACGAGAGAGAACCGAGAACATCCGCCGGCCGGAGTCGTCAGCCGGGGCGATACGCACCTGAATCGCCACCCCGCCACGCTCCGGCAACACCAACGGCGCCTCCAGCGTCAACTCCTCCACCAGATCGCAGCCGACCTCATCACCAGCACGGACCGCCAACTCCACAAACCCGGTCCCC
>NZ_JAJAGO010000031.1 GCF_025165795.1 Streptomyces gossypii | reverse complement strand
GACCGTCAAAGCCCGCACGCCGAGACGGTGCGGTACCGGTACGCGAACGTAGTGAGCCTCAGCGAGCGAGCCGAAGGGCGCGCCGGTGTCGAAAGTGACGAGACCAAGTGAGCGAGGTACGAGCGAGTGCAGTGTCGAGGAGTGTCGACACCGGGTACGAGCGCCCGGAGGCGAGAGAGCGCAAAAAAAGGGGGGCTAGCACCACCGTCCCCTAGGGGGTGAGGCTCAGGGGGAACTGGGTGGGTCACCGGATGGGATCGGGCTGTGTGCGCCCGTAGCTTCGAGTACCGGGACAGGATCGGGATCGAAGGCTACTCACGGAGGCGAGCCCCATGGCGGCTCTTACGGACATCACCAGTTCCCCGCGCCGCCGTGGCGACGTGGGGGCGAGACTGCCGTGGTGGGCGGTGGCGCTTCCCGCCGTCACCTTCTTCGCTCTGCTGTTGCTGATCGTGAGCGGGGGCGGTGCGGATGCCGCGGAGTACGGCGAGCCGGGCACGCGGCTGCTGGAGAGGATCGAGGCGGCGCTGCCGGGCTGATGTCCGGGCTGTGCGTCCGTGGCGGGCGCCTCGTCAACCGCTCGCGCCCGGCGGCGCGTTTCATGCGAAGCTGGGACGCATGAGCGTCGACGTGCCCCGCAGTATCGTCCTTCTCCGGCATGCCAAGGCAGACTGGCCTGATGTGGCCGACCACGACCGTCCGCTCGCGGACCGGGGCCGCAGGGACGCCCCGGCTGTCGGCGAGTGGCTCGCCGCGAACGGCGTGAGTCCCCAACTCACTCTCTGCTCCACCGCGACTCGTACCCGCGAGACATGGAAACTGGTGGTCCCCCACCTCCCTCACCGTCCCCGTACGGTGTACGAGGACGGGCTGTACGAAGCCTCCGCGGGCGAGATCATCGCGCTGATCAATGACACTCCGGCCGACGTCCAGGATCTGCTCCTCGTCGGTCACAATCCCGGCATGCAGACGCTCGCCGAAACGCTGACGGGCAGCGCCGAGGGTGACGCGTTGACACGTATGACGCGTGGCGGCTTCCCCACCTCGGCGCTCGCGGTCATTCGCTTCACCGGCCCTTGGAAGTCCGTCGAGCCGGGCATGGGCACACTGGCCGGGTACTGGTCCCCGCGCGAGTAGCGCGAACTCGCGCGGAGGCATGTCCCCGGGCTCTCCGCGCGAGTTGACGGCGCCGGATTACGCTGGTGCCTGCTGCTTTCCGTCCTCGCCGGGCGAGGAAGCGGGTTCGGCGGCTTCCGCGGCCTCGACCTCTTCCCGGGTGATGCCGAGCAGATAGAGCACGGTGTCCAGGAAGGGCACGGTCACCGCGGTGTGCGCGGCTTCCCGTACAACCGGCTTTGCGTTGAACGCGACGCCGAGGCCCGCGGTGTTGAGCATGTCGAGGTCATTGGCCCCGTCGCCGATCGCCACGGTCTGGACGAGCGGCACGCCCGCCTCCTCGGCGAAGCGGCGAAGCAGCCGGGCCTTGCCCGCCCGGTCGACGATCTCGCCGGTGACCCGGCCGGTGAGCTTGCCGTCGACGATCTCCAGCGTGTTGGCCGAGGCGAAGTCCAGCCCGAGTTCCCGTTGCAGCGCGTCGGTGACCTGGGTGAATCCGCCGGAGACGACGCCGACCTGGAAGCCGAGCCGCTTGAGCGTACGGACGAGGGTGCGGGCGCCCGGCGTGAGTCGTACCTCGGTCCGGACCTTGTCCACCACCGACGCGTCGAGTCCGGCGAGCAGCCGCACCCTGGCGTGCAGGGACTCCTCGAAGTCCAGCTCCCCGCGCATGGCGCGCTGGGTGACCTCGGCGACCTCCGCCTCGCAGCCGGCGTGCGCGGCGAAGAGCTCGATCACCTCGTCCTGGATGAGCGTCGAGTCGACGTCCATCACCACCAGCCGCTGGGCGCGGCGCTGGAGTCCGGAGGCGACGACCGCGACGTCGACGCCGTAGCGGGCGGCCTCCAGCGCCAGCGCGGTGCGCAGGGCGGCGGTGTCGGCGCCGGAGACATCGCATTCCACGGCGGTGACGGGGTACTTCGCGAGGCGGAAGATGCGGTCGATGTTGCCGCCCGTGGCGGTGATGCTGGCCGCTATGGCGGCGGTCGACTCGGCGGTGAGCGGGTGGCCCAGCACGGTGACATGGGAGCGCCCCGTGCCACGCGGCTGGTTGTCGCCGGTGCCGGAGATGATCTCGGCTTCCAGCCCCATGGACTCGGCCCAGCTGTGTACGGTGGCGCGGAGCGCGCCCTCGTTGGTGCCGCTGATGGTCGGGCCGGTCGCGGGCGCGGTGATCAGGGCGCACAGGGTGATCCGGCCGCGGGTCACGAGCTGTTCGATGTCCACCACGTCGACGGAGTACGCGGCGAGTGTGTCGAAGAGTCCGGCGGTGATGCCGGGGCGGTCCTTGCCGAAGATCTTGACGAGATACGTCGGGGTATCGGGCGAGAGCGAGGTGGCAATGGCCTTCGATGGGGTCATGGTGCGTTCACGTTATCGCTGAGCGCCTCCGGCCTCATGCGGGGGCCTCTCCTGAGGGGCCGCATGGTGGACTCCGGAGGGCGGGTGTACGTATCCTTCGCTTTCTGTGTGGAGAAGTGGAGGCCGTCGGCTTTCACGGGGGGTTTGGATCGGTTTCGTCGTGCCTGACGAGGGCATTTCACGGGGTGGCTTCCTGTCTGGCGGCAGAGCCTGAAATAGTTCCCCCCGATGTTCACCATCCCTAGACCCCCTTCGACGGGGGAAGCTCGGGGGACAACTTTGTGGGGCATGGAGTGCCGGAACTCGTACTGGAACTGAACGGACAGACCTGGACGCTTGACGCGTCCAGGGCGTACAACCTGGGACGCGATCCGCAGGGGGACGTGGTGATCGAGGACGCCAGGGTTTCCTGGCGGCACGCCACGGTGCGATGGGGGGGACGCGCCTGGCTCATAGAAGACCACGGCAGCACGAACGGCACGTATGTGCATGGTCAGCGGATTCAGCAGATGGAAATCGGCCCCGGAATGAGTGTGTATCTGGGGAATGCCACCGACGGGCCGCGCATGAGCCTCTCCGGCGCTCCGGCCGCCGCTGCGGCTCCCGCCGCCGACGCGTACAGCGCGCAGGGCGGCGCACCGGTGCAGCAGCAGGCACCGCACGCACAGCAGGCGCCGCACGCGCACCAAGCACAGCAGGCACAGCAGGCGCCGCCGCAGCATGGCGGCCCTCCGGGGTGGGGGCAGCAGCCGCAGCAGCCCATGCAGCCGCAGCAACAGCAGCACCAGCAGCACCAGCAGCAGCACCAGCCTCTGCAGCGGCCGATGCAGCAGCCGCACGGCCAGCAGGCCGGCTGGCAGCAGCAGGTGCCGCAGCAGGGCCCGCCGCCGCACCAGCAGGGCCCGCCGCACCAGCAGGGTCCTCCGCCGCAGCAGGTTCCGCCGCACGGCGACCTGCGCAGCCCGACGACGTTCCACCAGGTGGCCCTCGGCCGGGTGATGCGGATCGGCCGCGCACTGGAGAACGAACTCGTCGTCTCCGACCTCCAGGTCTCCCGGAACCACGCGGAGTTCCGTGCGTCGCCCGACGGCCGCTTCGAGATCCACGACCTCGGAAGCCACAACGGCACCTATGTCAACGGGCAGCCGCTGCAGAAGGCCGGTTCCGCGGTCATCACCCCGCAGGACACGGTAAGTGTCGGTCACTCCAGCTTCCGGCTGGTGGGGGACCGGCTCGAGGAGTTCGTCGACACCGGTGAGGTCTCCTTCTCGGCCCGCCACCTGACGGTCAAGGTCGACAACGGCAAGGTGATCCTCAACAACGTCACCTTCGGTCTCCCGGAGAAGTCGCTGGTCGCGGTGATCGGCCCGTCCGGCTCCGGCAAGTCCACGCTGCTGCGGGCCCTCACCGGCTACCGTCCGGCGGACGTCGGCGACGTCCTCTACGACAACCGGAATCTCTACAAGCACTTCGCCGAGCTGCGCCAGCGCATCGGTCTGGTCCCGCAGGACGACATCCTGCACAAGGAGCTGACGGTACGTACGGCGCTGCGCTACGCCGCGCGGCTCCGCTTTCCGGGTGACGTCGCCGAGGCCGAGCGCAACGCCCGTATCGAGGAGGTGCTCGCCGAGCTCAAGCTCGACATCCACGCGGGCAAGAAGATCACCTCGCTCTCCGGCGGCCAGCGCAAGCGGGTCTCGGTCGCCCTGGAGCTGCTCACCAAGCCGTCGCTGATCTTCCTGGACGAGCCGACCTCCGGCCTCGACCCGGGCATGGACCGCGACGTCATGCAGCTGCTGCGCGGCCTCGCCGACGACGGCCGCACCGTCCTGGTCGTCACCCACTCCGTCGCGGAACTGGCGCTGTGCGACAAGCTCCTGGTGATGGCCCCGGGCGGCGGCGTGTCGTACTTCGGCCCGCCGGAGGAGGCGCTCAACTTCTTCGGTTACGACAGCTGGGCCGACGTCTTCTCGGCCTTCGAGAACTACCGCGACTACGACTGGATGGCCCGCTGGCAGGGCTCGCAGCACTACCAGATGTACGCCGCGGACATCGACGCCGTCGAGCCGCAGGTCCAGCAGGGCATGCCGCAGGTGCCGACCAGGATGCGCAAACCGCAGAGCTGGGGCAGTCAGCTGTGGACGCTCACCCGTAGATATGTCTCCGTCATCGCCTCCGACAAGGGCTTCATGGCGCTGATGCTGGCCCTGCCCGTCCTGCTGGGCGTGGTGAGTACGGTCATCCCCGCGGAGTACGGCTTCCGGAAGCATCCGGACGATCCGAAGCTTTCCAATTCGGCCGCGGGCACCATCCTGCTGATCCTCGCGGTGGGCATGTGCTTCTCCGGGGCCGCCAACTCCGTACGTGAGCTGATCAAGGAGCGGGTCATCTACGAGCGGGAACGGGCGACCGGCCTCTCCCGTTCGGCGTATCTGATGTCCAAGGTGCTCGTCCTCACGCTGATCACCGCGTTCCAGGGCGTGATCCTCTGCGGCATCGGATTCTCCGTACGTGACCTTCCCGAGGAAGGTCTGGTGGTGCCGGCGGCCATCGAGATGTGTGCGGCGATCATCGCGCTCGGCTTCACCTCCATGGCGTTCGGTCTGATCATCTCCTCGCTGGTGAAGACCGCCGAGAAGACGATGCCGCTGCTGGTCATGTTCGCCATCATCCAGGTCGTCTTCACCGGCATCCTCTTCCAGCTCTTCGACTCGCTGGGCGTCGAACAGATCGCGTGGCTGATGCCCTCGCGCTGGGCGATCGGCGCGGCCGGTGCCTCCATGGACCTGGCGACCGTGATGCCTCCCTGGGAGCAGGGCGGCGATCCCGACCCGCTGTGGGAGCACAGCCTCGGGATCTACCTGCTGGACATGAGCATCCTGATCGCGATGGGCGTCGTGTGCTGCATCGTGGTCGCCCGACTGCTCCGGCGGCACGAGCCCGAGGTCATGCGCGACTAGGCCGCTGTCCGGGCGGTCTTCTCGGGCCTGCGACGCCCGGCACCGCGCCTCGCTGGTCCTCAAAGATCGCCCGGACAGGGCCTGGGGTCTGTCGATTGAGTCAGGCTGGATCAGTGCGGCACCCGCGCCACGGCGGCTGCGGCCACCGCGCCCGGAGGGCGGCACCCCGGTGCCGCCCTTCAGGCGTGTTTGACCGCGGGTCCGGCCGCCTACGGCGAAGGGCCTACGCCCAGCGTCCCGCCCTCCCACCACGCCGGGCCGATCCTCCGGCACCCCGGCGCCGGTACGGTGATCAGCATGGTCCCCCGCACCGGGCTGGCCGCCGTCAGCGCGGCCCTGCTCGCGATGAACCGGCATCTCGAAGTGCGCGACGTCCTCCAGACGATCGTCGCCTCCGCCCGAGAGCTGCTCGACGCCGAGTACGCGGCCCTCGGCGTGCCCGACGATCACGGCGGCTTCGCCCAGTTCGTGGTGGACGGGGTGAGCGACGAGCAGTGGCGCGCCATCGGCCCGCTGCCCCGCCAGCACGGCATCCTCGCCGCGATGCTGCGCGAAGCGACCCCGCAGCGGCTCGCGGACGTCCGCGACGACCCGCGCTTCGAGGGCTGGCCCTCCACACACCCCGAGATGACCGATTTCCTCGGTATGCCGATCGCCGCCGAGGACGAGGTGCTCGGCGCGCTCTTCTTGTCCAACAAGCGCGGCCCGGCCAACAAGCGGGGCCCATGCCCCTCCGGAGCGTGCGGCTTCACTGAGGAGGACGAGGACCTGCTGCGCGTACTGGCCCAGCACGCCGCCCTCGCCCTCACCAACGCACGCCTGTACGAGCGCAGCCGCGAGCTGACCATCGCGGGCGAGCGGGCCCGGATCGCGCACGACCTCCATGACGCCGTCGCCCAGAAGCTCTTCTCACTCCGTCTCACCGCCCAGGCGGCGGCCGCACTCGTCGACCGGGACCCGGCCCGCGCCAAGGAGGAGTTGCACGAGGTCTCCCGGCTCGCTGCGGAAGCGGCCGACGAACTGCGCGCCGCCGTCGTCGAACTGCGCCCCGCGGCGCTGGACGACGACGGACTCATCGCCGTCCTGCGCTCCCAGACCCAGGTGCTCGACCGCGCCCACTCGGCCCGTGTGACGTTCGTCTGCGAGGGCGTACGGGCGCTGCCCGCCGCCCAGGAGGAGGCGCTGCTGCGGGTGGCGCAGGAGGCGATGCACAACGCACTGCGGCACGCGGACGCCACCCGGCTGGCCGTCACGCTCACCCGTCGGGGAGCCGGAGTCGTCCTGCGGGTGGCGGACGACGGACGCGGCTTCGTCACCTCCGCGGTGCGCCGTGCGGGGCGCCATCTCGGCCTGGTGTCGATGCGGGACCGGGCAAGGGGTGTCGGCGGGCGGCTGACCGTGGAATCGGAGCCCGGCAAGGGCACCACGATCGAGATGGAGGTACCCGGTGGCTGAACCGGGCACGATCAAGGTCCTGCTGGTGGACGACCACCAGGTCGTCCGGCGCGGACTGCGCACCTTCCTGGAGGTCCAGGACGACATCGAGGTCGTGGGGGAGGCCGCGGACGGCGCGCAGGGCGTGGAGCTGGCCGAGGAGCTGCGCCCCGACGTGGTGCTGATGGACGTGAAGATGCCCGGCACCGACGGGATCGAGGCGCTGCGGCGGCTGCGCGAACTGGAGAACCCCGCGCGTGTCCTGATCGTCACCAGCTTCACCGAACAGCGCACCGTCGTCCCGGCCCTGCGCGCGGGCGCGGCCGGTTACGTCTACAAGGACGTCGACCCGGAGGCGCTCGCCGGAGCCATCCGCTCCGTGCACGCCGGGCATGTGCTGCTCCAGCCGGAGGTTGCCGGTGCGCTGCTCTCGGACGGCGGGGCGGGCGGCGGGGGCCGGGGGCCCGCACTGACGGAACGCGAGCGCGAGGTGCTCGGGCTGATCGCCGACGGCCGCTCCAACCGGGAGATCGCACGGACCCTGGTGCTCTCCGAGAAGACGGTGAAGACCCATGTCTCGAACATTCTGATGAAGCTCGATCTGGCGGACCGCACCCAGGCGGCGTTGTGGGCGGTACGCCACGGTCTGACCGACTGAAGCCAGTTCAAGATTCATCCAGTCGTGTGTTTCTCACCCACATGGCGCAACCTCGCGGGCTGTGAGCCGTTTTCAGGGCGTGCCGCGGCAGCTGCCGCGGCGGTTCGCACAGGAGGATCAGAAGTGAAGAACATCAAGAGGATCGCCGCCATCACGATGACCGCGGGCGGGCTCGTCATCGCCGGTGCCGGTGCCGCCTCGGCGACCGTGACGCCCGGCGGCGGAGCCCACGCGGCGGGTGTCGCCGCACACTCGCCCGGCGTTCTCTCGGGCAACGTGGTCCAGGCTCCCATCCACGTGCCGCTGAACGTCTGCGGCAACTCGGTCAGCGTGATCGGCCTGCTGAACCCGACGTTCGGGAACACCTGCGTCAACGCCTGAGCACAGCATGAGAACGCCCCGCGGCCACCAGGCCGCGGGGCGTTCCCGTGCTCGGTCAGGCCCGCCTGCGCTCCAGCTCCTCCGCGTACGCGTTGTAGGCGGCCACCTGGGCCCGCCTGGCCGTACGCTCCACCGGGCGCAGCGCCCGCGCCCGTACCTCCATCTCGGAGGCGCTGACCGCTCCGCCGTGCTCCCGCCCGTCGCCACCGCGCGTGTGGGCGATCGACACCAGCGCCGTCACCCGCTGCGCCAGCTCCAGCACCCGGACCGCGCGAGCCGGGTAGCCGGGAGCCAGCAGCTGCCGCCCAGCCTCCATCCGCGCCCGGTACGCCGCCAGCGCCGCGTCCGAGGCCGGTCCCGAACCGGCGACGTCCAGCCGGGTCAGCAGTTCGGTGGCCTCCCGCATCGCCTCCGCCAGTTCGCGTTCCGCCTCGCCCAGCGAGGGGACGTCGGCGGGCGGCGCCTCGCGTACGGGCAAGCAGCGCCAGACCACCTCGACATGAGTATCGTCCGGGTGAACTCCGGCCCCGGAGGGCCCAGCCGCGGACACCTCCGGCACGAACCCGAGCGCGGCACCCACGGCGAGCACCGCCTCACCCGCGTCCAGCGCCCGGCTGTTGAACACCGGCGGCCCGCTGAGCCCCAGCGGATGCCCCGGCACGGGCAGCGCGACCCGGAGCCCCGAGGCGCCGAGCGTGCGCAGCCGCCCGAGCGCCAGGGTCAGCCCGACCGGGGGCGGCTCCGGCGCGTGCGCCCGCCCGTCGACCGCCCGCCCGTCGTCGTGCACGCCCTCAAGGGGAAACGCGTACCCCTCCTCCCGTCTGTCCTCCTGCCTGCTCCTTTCGGGCAGCCCGGCCACCCGGTGCACTGCGTCGTCCCCGACGATCCGCTGTGCGGCCTCGTCGGGCGAGATCTCTTGGGCAAACAGGGCGTTCCCCCAGGCGGCCAAGCGCCCCGAACGCGGTTCCTCCAGCATGACCCCCAGCCTAGGGAACGTGCTCCCGACCACGTGGCGTAGGTTTTGCCCTGGGGACTGTGCCGGTTGGCACGGGCAACAGCGACTGCGATGGGAGACGCGCGCTCATGAGCGATGTACTGGAGCTGGTGGACGTATCCGTGGTCCGCGAGGGCCGTGCTCTGGTGGACGAGGTCTCCTGGTCGGTGAAGGAAGGCGAGCGATGGGTCATCCTCGGCCCCAACGGCGCAGGCAAGACAACCTTGCTCAACATCGCCTCCAGCTACCTCTTCCCCACAACCGGGACCGCCACCATCCTCGGCGACCGGCTCGGGAGCGTCGACGTCTTCGAGCTGCGCCCGCGGATCGGGGTCGCCGGTATGGCCGTGGCCGAGAAGCTGCCGCGCGGACAGACCGTGCTGGAGACCGTGCTCACCGCGGCGTACGGCATGACCGCGCACTGGCGCGAGCGCTATGAGGCGGTGGACGAGGAGCGGGCCCTCGCCTTCCTCGACCGGCTGGGCATGAGCGAGTTCCTGGAGCGGAGGTTCGGCACGC
Source organism: Streptomyces gossypii (assembly GCF_025165795.1). Taxonomy (GTDB): domain Bacteria; phylum Actinomycetota; class Actinomycetes; order Streptomycetales; family Streptomycetaceae; genus Streptomyces; species Streptomyces gossypii. Next base: position 6,790 of record NZ_JAJAGO010000031.1, on the reverse strand, counting down.
TCTCCGAGGGCGAGCGCAAGCGCACCATGATCGCCCGCGCCATGATGACCGACCCCGAACTGCTGCTCCTCGACGAGCCTGCCGCAGGGCTCGACCTGGGGGGCCGGGAGGATCTGGTGCGGCGGCTGGGGCGGCTCGCGCGTGACCCTTTCGCCCCGTCGATGGTGATGGTGACCCATCATGTCGAGGAGATCGCCCCGGGTTTCAGCCATGTTCTGATGATCCGGCAGGGCAAGGTGACCGCCGCCGGGCCGGTGGAGACGGAGCTGACCTCCCGAAACCTCTCGCACTGCTTCGGACTGCCGCTCGTGGTGGAGCAGCGAGGCGAACGCTGGACGGCACAGGGTCTGCCGCTGCGCTGACCGCGCGCCTACCATGGAGCCGTGGACGCATGGGTGTGGTGGCTGATCGCCGCCGTAGGGCTGGGAATCCCCCTCGTACTCACCGCGATGCCGGAGTTCGGCATGCTCGCGGTCGGCGGTGTTGCCGCCGCCGTCACGGCAGGGCTCGGTGGGGGGCCGGTGGCACAGGTCGCGGTCTTCGCCCTGGTCTCGACAGCGCTGATCCTGGTGGTACGACCACTTGCCAGGCGCTCCCGGCTGCAGCATCCCGGACTGCGCAGCGGTGTTGACGCGCTCCAGGGACGGCAGGCCCTCGTTCTCGAACGAGTGGACGGGCAGGGTGGGCGGATCAAACTGGCCGGAGAGGTCTGGTCGGCCCGGTCGCTCGATCCGGGTGAGAGCTACGAGGTGGGAAGCCAGGTCGATGTGGCTGAGATCGACGGGGCGACCGCCGTCGTGATGTGATGGTCGGGTAACGACTGTACGACGCGGGGTCCCCGTACGGACCATCCGGATTCTCGCTAATTCCACACAGTGCGGATTCCACACAGCGAACCGCCACGGCGGATCTCTACCGACGAGCAGGGGGACTGGCGGATGGACGCCATCATCATTGTCCTGATCATCCTCGTGGTGCTGGTGTTCATCGCCCTCATCAAGACGATTCAGGTCATCCCGCAGGCCAGCGCCGCCATCGTCGAGCGCTTCGGCCGCTACACCCGCACCCTGAACGCGGGTCTCAACATCGTCGTGCCGTTCATCGACACGGTCCGCAACCGGGTCGACCTGCGCGAGCAGGTCGTGCCCTTCCCGCCGCAGCCGGTCATCACCCAAGACAACCTGGTCGTCAACATCGACACGGTGATCTACTACCAGGTGACCGACGCCCGCGCCGCCACGTACGAGGTCTCCAGCTACATCCAGGCGATCGAGCAGCTCACCGTCACCACTCTGCGGAACATCATCGGCGGCATGGACCTGGAGCGGACGCTCACCTCCCGCGAGGAGATCAACGCGGCGCTGCGCGGTGTGCTCGACGAGGCCACCGGCAAGTGGGGCATCCGGGTGAACCGCGTCGAACTCAAGGCGATCGAGCCGCCCACCTCCATCCAGGACTCGATGGAGAAGCAGATGCGCGCCGACCGTGACAAGCGCGCCGCGATCCTCCAGGCGGAAGGCGTGCGGCAGTCCGCGATCCTCACCGCCGAGGGCGAGAAGCAGTCGGCGATCCTGCGCGCCGAGGGCGACTCCAAGTCCGCCGCGCTGCGCGCTGAGGGCGAGGCACAGGCGATCCGCACCGTGTTCGAGTCCATCCACGCCGGCGACGCGGACCAGAAACTGCTCTCCTACCAGTACCTCCAGATGCTGCCGAAGATCGCCGAGGGCGACGCCAACAAGCTCTGGATCGTGCCGAGCGAACTGGGCGACGCGCTCAAGGGCCTCGGCGGGGCGCTGGACGGCTTCCGCGGCGGTGGGAACGGCGGCGGTAACGGTGGCGGCAATGGCGGTGGGAACGGCGGCGGTGGCGGCGACTCGATGTCCAAGCCGTCGCGCGACTGACCGCGTCACCCGCCGCCCGTCTCACTGAGTGACCCGCTTCGCTCTCCTGTACGCCTCTCGGGCATGATCGGTGCACCGAGCACCGACAGTTCGAGGGGCGCTGACGCATGAGCATCTGGGAGGCACTGGCCGTCTGCCTCGCCGGAGTCGGTGCGGGCACCATCAACACCATCGTCGGCTCCGGGACGCTCCTCACCTTCCCGGTACTCCTCGCGGTCGGCCTGCCGCCCGTCACCGCCAACGTCTCCAACTCGCTCGGCCTCGTCCCCGGCTCCATCAGCGGCGCGATCGGCTACCGGCGCGAACTGCGCGGGCAGCGCTCGCGGGTGCTGCGCCTCAGCAGCGTCGCGCTCGTAGGCGGGCTTTCCGGTGCCGTGCTGCTGGTCACCCTGCCGTCCCGCGCGTTCACCCTGATCGTGCCCGTGCTCATCGGGCTCGCGCTGATCCTCGTCATCGCCCAGCCGCGCCTCGCCCGGATCATCCGGAGCCGGCGGGAGCGCAGTGGCGACCAGCCGCACCCCGACGGCGGACCGGTACTGCTCAGCGGCATGGCGGCGTCCAGCGCCTACGGCGGCTACTTCGGCGCCGCCCAGGGGGTCATCTACCTCGCCCTGATGGGCCTGCTCCTCCCGGACGACCTGCAACGGATCAACGCCGTCAAGAACGTCCTCGGCGCCATCGTCAACGGCACCGCCGCGGTCTTCTTCCTCTTCGTCGCCGACTTCGACTGGATGGCCGTACTCCTGATCGCGGTGGGCTCGACGGCCGGCGGCCAGCTCGGCGCCCGTATCGGACGCAAGCTGCCGCCGACCGTGCTGAGGGCGGTCATCGTCGCCGTCGGCATCGTGGCGATCGTCCAGCTCCTGCTGCGCTGACCGCCTCACGGTCCGCTCGGACCGCCGCCCCTCGGATCGCTGCCCCTCAGACCGCCGGAGCGGGCACCGTCAGCCACTCCGGCAGCCCCTCGACATCCCGCAGTCCCAGTGCCAGCAGCAGGGTGTCGGCCGGGGTCGGCTCGAAGGGTTGTACGAGCAGCTTCATGCCCGCCTGCGGGGGAGTGCGGTCCGCCTTGCGGTGATTGTCCGTCGTGCAGGCCGCGACCGTGTTCAGCCAGGTGTCGCCGCCACCGCGCGAGCGCGGGACGACATGGTCCACCGTGGTCGCGCGCCGGCCGCAGTACGCGCACCGGTGACGGTCCCGTACGAGGACGCCGCGCCGCGACCACGGCGCCCGTTGTCGGAACGGCACCCGTACGTATCTGCAGAGCCGGATCACCTGCGGCACCGGGAGGTCGACGCTCGCCGCACGCAGCCGCATTCCGGGGTGCGCGTGCTCGACGACGGCCTTGTCCTGCATCACCAGGACCACCGCACGCCGCAGCGACACCGTCGACAGCGGCTCGAAGCTCGCGTTAAGGACCAGCGTCTCGCGCATCCCCCACACCTCCCCGGTCGGCCCCGCTCGCGTCGGCGAGGTGGCTCCACTGTGCCGGTGCACGCACGGCCGTACAACGCAATTTCCGCACGTTGTGTGACAGGGGAAGGCGGCGGGGCCCGGCGGAGCACACTGCGCTCAGCCGCCGGCGGGCACCTCGTGTACGCCGATCAGCTGCGCCCGCGCGAGCGTGCGGAACCGCAGGTTGAAGCCGACGACCGCGGGTGAGGCGTCCGCGTCCGGGCCGAGCTTCTCGGCGTCCACGGCGTAGACGGTGAAGACATAGCGGTGCGGCCCGTCGCCGGGCGGAGGCGCCGCCCCGCCGAAGTCCCGGGTGCCGAAGTCGTTCCGTACGTGCACGGCCTCCGCCGGCATGTCCTTCATGTCCCCGGTCCCGGCGCCCGACGGCAGCTCGGTAACCGTGGCCGGGATGTCGAAGACCGACCAGTGCCAGAAGCCGCTGCCGGTCGGGGCGTCCGGGTCGAAGCAGGTGACGGCGAAGCTCTTGGTCCCGGCGGGGAAGCCCTCCCAGCGCAGGTGGGGAGAGATGTTCCCCTCGGCGTGCAGCTGTGCGGATCCGAGAGGCTTCCCCTCCGTCACCTCACGGCTTTCGACGCTGAACGCCGGCACGGGCGGGTGGAAGTCGTGGGGGAGCGGGCGCCGCTCGTATTCGGTCACTGGGAACCTCCTGGATCGGGTGCATCGCCGACGACCTGGTCCACGCATCAGGTCGTTATCGGCCGGCGTCGGCCAGCCTAACCAGGGCGGGTCTCCCTGGCTGGCAGCATGGCTGAGTGCTACCAAAGACACTGTCCGGGCGGACCGCACGGCCGTGGCCACCGTGGAGCTCCTCCTCCCGCAGTCCGCTCCTTCCGCGGCGCGCGCGGCGGTTCGTCACCCGCGGGGCGGGGCGAGCCCCATGACACCAGTGACCACTACGAGACCTTCAAAGCGGTGGTGCAATCGTGACCAGCTCTGTGGAACTGCCCGAACTGCCGGAGGACGGACTGAACGGCATCTTCGAGGGCACGGTGCCACCCGGGGTGTACCTGGTCCCTTCGGTGGGGCCGGAGGCACTGCTCCAGGCGGACGCGGAGGGCTGGCAGGCGGCCGTACTCGACCTGGGCGGGGTCACCGGCAGGGACGGATTCTTCGACAGCTGTGTCGCCGGGTTTGAGCTGCCCGAGTGGTTCGAGCGGAACTGGGACACGCTCACGGACTGCCTCACGGATCTCTCCTGGTGGGGTGAGACCCGCGGCTACCTCGTACTGACGAGCGGCTGGCCGGACTTCGCGCGCGCCGCCCCCCGGGACGCCGACACGGCCGCCGCCATTCTCGCGGCGGCCGTCGGCTACTGGGCGGTACGCGAGACGCCCCTGGCCGTACTGCTCGGCTGAGAGCCGGTCGGGTGACCGGCAGGCTGCCACACAGGCTCTGACCGGCGGGACCCGGCGGGACCCGGCAGGACCGGGAACCCGCCGAACGGCGGAAGCCGATGGCCTCAGAACCAGTTGCGCTTCCCACCGACCTCGGAGAGCCACTGGTTGAGATAGGCGCTCCAGTCGGTCTGCTGGTAGTCGGCGAGGCTCACCTTGAAGGAGCGGTAGGAGTCGCTGCCCTCGCTGAAGAGACCGGGCTTCTTGTCCATCTCCAGGACGACGTCCATCTCCCGGTCGTCCGAGACGAAGCTCAGCTCCACCGCGTTCAGGCCGCGGTACTGCTCCGGAGCGTAGAACTCGATCTCCTGGTAGAAGGGCAGCCGCTGCCGGGTGCCACGGATCTGGCCCTTCTCCATGTCCGCGCTCTTGAAGCGGAAGCCGAGGGCGCCGAAGGCGTCCAGCAGTGCCTGCTGGGCGGGGAGCGGGTGCACGTTCACCGGGTCGAGGTCACCGGAGTCGACCGCGCGGGCGATCTCCAGCTCGGTCACGACACCGATGTGCATACCGGTGAGCTGACGGCCCATGAACGTGGTGATGGGCGTCTCCCACGGAATCTCCAGGCCGAAGGGCACCGCGTGCACCGCGCCCGGCTGCACCTCGAAGGCCCCGCCGAGCCGCTCCCTGTGGAACTCGATGTCCTGCTTGACCTCGGTGTCCTGGCCCTCGACCTCGACCTGAGCCTGCAGGCCGACCGACAGGCCCTCGATCTGCTGGGCGACGGATCCGCCCTGGACACGCACCTCGCCCTGCACGATCCCGCCCGGCAGCACGTTCGGCTCGGTGAGCACCGTCTCGACCGACGCACCCCCCGCTCCCACACTGGCAAGCAGCTTCTTGAAGCCCATGCTCATCCTCTCCAGGATCGGCTGTATCAATGGATAACTGCTGGTGACTGACGCACCTGCGACGTCACCGGTTCCCGTCCGTCGACTACGCTCCGACGGCATGATTGCTGGCCGAGACTGTACGCCGGACGCGGGGGACTGGAGCAGCCCGCTCCCGCGGGCCTTCTTCGACCGCCCCGTGCTGGAAGTCGCACCGGATCTGCTGGGACGCGTGCTCGTTCGAACCACGGCGGAGGGGACGATCAAGCTCCGTCTCACCGAGGTCGAGGCCTATGCCGGAGAGATCGACCCCGGCTCGCACGCCTTCCGGGGGAAGACAAGGCGGAACGCCTCGATGTTCGGGCCGCCGGGACACGCGTACGTCTACTTCATCTACGGGATGTGGTGGAACCTCAACCTGGTCTGCGGTCCGGAGGGGCACGCGAGCGGTGTGCTGCTGCGGGGCGGCGAGATCCTGGAGGGCGAGGAACAAGCCTGGGCACGTCGGCCGAAGGCCCGCAAGGGCACCGAGCTGGCCCAGGGACCGGCCCGGTTGGCGACCGGGCTGGGGATCGACCGGGAGCTGGACGGCACTGACGTGTGCGGCGGTGCCGAGGACGCGCCGCTGCGGATCCTCACCGGTCAGGCCGCCGGGACGGGAGCGCTGCGAAGCGGCCCGCGCACCGGTGTGGGGGGCGACGGCGCCGGCCACCCGTGGCGCTTCTGGCTGGACGGCGACCCGACGGTGAGCCCCTACCGGCCGCACAAGCCCCGCCGCCGGGCAGAGGCCTGACGGCACTTGACTCTGCTCGGTCGGCCCCCTAAAGTTGTACGAGCCGCTGGACGGGTGCAGGTTGACACAGCGATCGATATGGTCGGGTGGAGACGCCTCGTAGTGGCCAACCACTACTGACGATTCCCCAAACGGGGTCTATTTCGCGTGTCGAGATATGCCTCTGAAATTCCCGATTATGCATCGGGTGGGAAACCCGCTAACGTAGTGGACATGCCGAAGGGAAAGCCCGGAGGGTGCCGGAGACGGTAACCAAAGGAAGCGTCCGTTCCTTGAGAACTCAACAGCGTGCCAAAAGTCAACGCCAAATGTTGATACCCCTGCTTCCGGCCTCCAGGCCGGGAGTGGTGGTTCCTTTGAAGTACAAAAGACAGCGAGGACGCTGTGAACAGTCGGATT
>NZ_JAJAGO010000030.1 GCF_025165795.1 Streptomyces gossypii | reverse complement strand
GGGCGGTGACCGCCACATGGTGGCGGGCACCGCCCGGCCCCGACCCGGCTCTGCTCGCTCTTCCCGGCGCGGCCTGCCCAGCCGCCACGCCGCCCTTCTCGGTGCTGCCGGTGCTCCTGGCCCGCTACGGCGTGGCACGCTCCGCGTCGGCAGCGGCGACGAGATCACGGCACTGCAGCACGTCCTCGGCCATGCGCCGCAGCAGCGCATCGAGGGTGTCGAACTTCTCCTGGCCACGGATGTAGGCGAGGAAGTCGACGGCTGCGTGCAGGCCGTACAGTTCGAGGTCGACACGGTCGATCGCATACGCCTCGACGGTGCGGTCGACGCCGTCGAACTGCGGGTTCGTGCCGACCGAGATGGCGGCGGGCATCACCTCGCCGTCCGCCGTGAGCCAGCCCGCGTAGACGCCGTCGGCCGGGACAGCGGTATGGGGCAGCGTCTCCACATTGGCGGTCGGGAAACCCAGTTCCCGGCCCCGCTGGGCGCCGCGTACGACGATGCCCTCCACCCGGTGCGGGCGGCCCAGGATCTCGGCGGCGCCGCGCATCTCTCCGTCGGCGACGAGACGGCGGGCCAGGGTCGAGGAGAAGGGCTCCCCGGCTCCCGCCTCGCCTCTCTCGTAGAGATCGATGACCAGCACCTCGTAGTCGTAGGAGGCACCCAACTCGGCAAGTGTGTCGACGTTTCCGGCCGCGCGGTGTCCGAAACGGAAATTGGGGCCCTCGACCACGGAACACGCGTGCAGCTTGTCGACAAGAACCTTGGCGACGAAGTCGGCGGGCGAGAGCTTGGAGAACTCGGCGGTGAACGGCAGCACGAGGACTGCGTCCACTCCGAGACCGGCCATCAGTTCGGCGCGCCGGTGGTGCGGGGCGAGCAGCGGCGGATGGCTGCCGGGGCGCACCACCTCGCTCGGATGCGGCTCGAACGTCACCACCACTGCCGGTGCATCCAGCTCCCGGGCGCGCTGCACCGCCTTTCCGATGATCAACTGGTGCCCTCGGTGCACTCCGTCGTACGAGCCGATGGTGACGACGCTGCGTCCCCAGCCCTCGGGGATGTCCTCCAAACCACGCCAGCGCTGCACTCTGCCTGCTCCTCGCCGATACCTAGGTGACCATGCCGGTCCAAGGGTGCCATGGTCGTGAGCACCGTCCACACCAGACCCGGCATTACTCCGTACGGTGGGCGCAGTGCACAGGGCAGGCGGGCCGATGCGGCGACGGGCCATGGCGGCTGGGGCTACTGGCGCGGCTGGACGGCACGGCGCGGCGCGACGATGGAGCGGCGCGGCGATGGAGCGGATCAGGCTCCGGGGCTCTCCGTCGGCGCGGCACAGGTGTGCGGGGCGCTGGGCCCGACCAGTGCGGCCCACGCTTCGGGATCCGCCTGCGTCCACGAGTGCAGCCGGGTGGCGAACTCCGGCAGGTGGCGGGACAGCGCTATCAGCCGCTGGCCGAAGAGGGCAGCCCCCTCAGCGGTACGCCCCATCAGCAGGGCGAGATGACGCACCTGCTCCGCACCGTGCCGCAGGCCGCCGTGCCGCACGAACGCGTCCAGCACCGCGTCCAGCACCACCGGCTCGCTCTCACCTGCCAGCAACGCCGCCCGCAGCTCCTCTCCCGGCCTTCCCTCCGCGGCCCCCAGCACCCCGGCCAGCGGCACTCGCACAGAGGCGGGGCGGGCCCGCAGCAGCTCGTCGACCAGCGGACGGAGCACACTGTGCTCAGCGGTGCCCGCCGAGAGCCGGCGCCGCACAAAGGTGGCGACCGCCTCGCCCGTGGCCTGCGGCTCCAGCTCCGCGTATTCCCGCACCAGACCTGCCGCGCGCAGTACCGGGCCCGTGCCGCTCGCCTCCGCGAGTACGCGCAGTCCCTCGCGCGCCACTGCTCCCGGCTGCCGCAGGCGTACCCGGAACGCCGCGAGAACCGGCTCGGGATGAGTAGCCAGGGCGGTACCGAGCGCGCTCGCCAGTTCCGGCGAGCCGGACCAGGTGAAGTGTGCGAGAGCCTCGTCCAGGTGCCGCGCACGGCGGGCGGGATCCCGCACCAGCAGGGCCAGTGCGTGCCCGTGCAACGCGTGGTCGCCGGGCCGGCTCAGCAGCGCGAGGGCGGTGGTTCGCAGACGGTCCCGGTCCGCATCCGCCGTCGCGTACCGGGCCGTGCGGAGCCCGTAGACGGCGGCGGTGCGCCGACGCTCCGCACGAGGGTCGCGGGCCCAGCGGGCGACTGCCCGGCAGAGCGCGGACGGTTCGTCGTGGGCCAGTTCGGCGAGGAGCTCACCAGCGCGCGGATGGGTGGCGTCGGCCAGTGTCTCCAGCAGCACGGCGGCGTCCGGTGCACGATGGGTGTACAGCAGTGCCTGCGCGGCATCGGCGACGGTGGGCGGTCCGCCCACGGCGCCAGCACCGCCGCTGCGTACCGGCCCGACGGACGGCGGCGTACGGTCCCCTCGTAGGGCACGGACGTCGTCGAACCACGAACACAGCAGGGGCTGCACCGTGTGCGGTGCGGCGACGAGCAGTTCGCCGACGGCATCGAGGTACCGGCCGCGCCCGCCGACAGCGCCGCCGGGGGGAGGGTCAGCCGGGAGAAGACGGCGCAGCAGCTCAAGCCGCGCGGGGATGCTCAGTGACAGACTCAGCCAGAACGGCGGCCCGAAGCCGGGGCTGCCCCCCACCGCCACGATGTGCTCGGCCAGCGCTCGGAGTACATCCGCGTACGGCTCGGCATCGGGAACACGGGGCAACGTCACACCCAGCAGCCGCGCCGCCCACCATCCCCTCTCGGCCTGGGCGGAGGTGGCCTCCGACGGCGCGGGCGGCACTGCGGCTCGCAGCGCCGCCACCAGCTGATTCAGGCGGCGCGCAAGAGCGTCCGGGCCCTCCCTGTCGGCGCAGAGCAGCAGCGCCTGGACCACGGGACCGATGCGATGGCGCGGTACCGGGGCGTGTCCCGCTTCGTCAGAGCCCGAGCCGTCGCCCGAGTGGTGCACCAGGGCTGCGAGCGCGGTGTCCAACTGCAGATGTGTGCCCTGAAACCAGTCGGCGAACTCTTCGTCCTCGAAGCGGTAGCCGTCACCTGCGGGGGCGAACACTCCCTCAGCCAGCACCGCCTCGCACCAGCCGCCACCCCCGGGGAAGATCTGCTCGAAGGTCATCCGGTCCAGCTGACCCTGCCCCGGCCCCAGGCAGTGCCGGGCTGCCTCGTGCAACTGGCCCGCGACCCGTGCGGCGAGGCGGCGCACCGCGCCGCACGGGGGCGAAGGCCGGTCGGCCGCAGCGAGCCGAAGAGCAACCCTAAGAGCGACGAGGTCAAGGTATGCCGAGAAGATCTCGGGCCGGCCGGGCGCGTGGGCAGCGACAGGCCCGTCCTCTGGGTCCGGGGCCGCCTTCCGCGTCGCAGCGTCGGCGTTCGCAGCCTCGTCCTGCTCCGTCGTCGCGTCCGCCATCGGAACGTCCCGCTGCGCGCGCTTCACCTCCGCGAGCATCCGAAGCGCCAGGGGGTGCGCGGCGTCCGCCCAAGCGACGGCGCCGTCGCTCAGCCCGTGGCGTTCGCGCGCCCGGGCTGCCTGTTCGGGTGTCAGGTCGCCGACTCGTACGCAGGGCGGCGGGGACGGTTCACACGGCGGTGGTGACGCGCCGCCCGTGCCCCGCACCGTGGGCTGCCTCGCGGCTCCGCCGACGGCCGCTTCCCCACCGGGCAGGTACAGCGTTCCGGCGGGGAAGTTCACCGCTGCCTGTTCCCAGAATTCGGGCCGGCAGGCAAGGGCCAGCCGGGCGCCTGTGGCCCGCAGCCAGCCCGAGGTGCCCGTCGTCCAGCGGCACAGTTCACGCGCGAGGGGCGGCGGCATCTCCTCCGGCGCGTCGAGCACCACCAGCAGCGCCCGCCCCGCCTGCCGCGCCAGCCTGGCCACGCTGTCGGGATCGACCTCGCGGGGATCCCCGACGGTGGGCAGATCGCCCCACCGGCAGAAACCGGCCTCCGGTGCTATCCCACCCTGCACGGATGACGGGTCGCCTGATCCGGGAGCGTCCGCCGCCGGAGCGGCCCACGCATGGCCGACGGGGGGACCGCCAACGGCCATGCCCGTCCCCACGCAGGCGCCGGCCTGCGCCAGCACGACCCGCCCCGCACCCGAGAGCATCCGCGCCACCGCGGCACGCACGCTGTCGTCCCCCTCCCTCAGTTCCGCGCCCCGAAGCCAGATGGTCGGTGCCGGGGCGACGCCCTGGACCCGGCGGTCCGCGTACGCCGCCAGTTCCGTCGTACGGCCCGTGCCCGGTGCGCCGACGAGAGCGGTCACCAAGGCTTCGCTCGCCCCGAACCGCCGCAGCTCCTCCGCGATCTCGGGCCGGGCGACGAGCCGGCCCCCACCTCGCGGAGGCGTCCGCACCGGGACGGTGGTCAGCTGGAGCACACCCGCCAGGTTCAGATCGGGTCCGAACCCGGGGACCGTCGCGCCATTGCGTCTCAGCAGCCGCGCCACGGCGCCGTCACGGTGCGGCAGGCGGCCCGCCGTATGGGGCGGTACCGCGAACGCCGATCGGCGGCCGCGAGGTGCGTGCAGCGCCGTACCCAGCACGGCCAGCACCGAGCCGGTCGCCGCGTCCAGCACAGGAGTACCGGATGCGCGCCTGCTGAGCCGCAGTTGCGCGGCGACGGCTTCCGGAAATTCCAGTACGAGCACGCCATCCAGCGGGTGGTAACGCTCGGTGGAGGTATAGATGGCCGACGCGGTGCCCGCGATCCGCGCCTCGAGCCAGTGGCCGTCCCACAGCCGGACGGGCGTACCCTCGGGCGGCGTGCGATCGGCGCCGATCACCAGGGGCGGCAGGTCCAGGCCGCTGGTGCGTACCAGCGCGAGATTCCCGTCGGGGAGAGGCGTGATGTGCTCGGCTTCGACGAGACATGTCCGGCCGTGGGCCGCGTGCACGACAACCCGGCTCAGCCCGTCCACCGCTTCGTGACTGGTGACCAGAGTGCCGTGATCATCCGCCGTGAAGGCGGTGCCGCGCGGCCGTCCTGCCAGGTCGCAGACCCGCGCCAGCGCGGTCTCCGCGCTCACCGCAGCCATCGCCCGAACCCTCCCGTACACCCGCCGTGCTCCGACGGTAGGACGGAAATGATCAGCATGGACAGCCACAAGCCCAACGCGCCCCCTGCTGCGCCCTCACTTCGCTCCGAGCGCCCCGCCATTCGAGTGAATTTTGGGTGCCGAACGGATAGGGAGGCAGGGGGAAGGAGTGAACCTCGTGGCCCAGGACGCGATGGGGGCGGTATCTCACCACCCCCACCCCTCCCCGGCCGAGGCGGGACTCCCAGCCACCGACCACCGTCCGGGAGCCGCAGACGACTAACCGAAGACCGCGAGGCTCCTCGCCCGGCCCGCACGCGGCTCGACGAGTGCGACGAACCTGCCCTCCGGGCCGAAGGCCGCCACTGGCCCGCCAGGCGTCTCGGGCATCGGGATCTGCATGCCGTTGGCCAGCTGCCCAGCCTGCCGAGCGTCGACATCCCAGTGAGGGAAGGCCGCCGCCGCTGCTTCGCCCAGTGGCAGCAGAGGCACCTCGTCGGATTCGTCCCGTGCCGCCTGGAGCTGCTCCAGCGTGCGGGCGCCGTCCAAGCCGTAGGGGCCGACCCGGGTCCGCCGCAGCGCGGTGAGGTGCCCGCCGACGCCCAGACCGGCGCCCAGGTCACGGGCGAGGGCGCGAATGTACGTACCAGAGGAGCAGACGACCGAGACCAGCACGTCGACGACGAGCGTCCCGTCTGCCGCGTGCTCCTCGCGGACATCATGCACCGCGAACGCCGAGACCGACACCGGGCGGGCCGGGATCTCGAAATCCTCGCCCTCCCGCGCCCGCTTGTACGAACGTTTTCCATCGATCTTGATCGCGCTGACCTTGGACGGCACCTGCATCAGGTCGCCGGTCAGCGCCGAGATCCCGGCGTCGACCCCCTGCCGCGTCACGGCGGAGGCGTCCGTGGCCTCGATGATCTCGCCCTCTGCGTCATCCGTCAGCGTCGTCTGCCCAAGGCGTACCGTGCCGACGTACTCCTTCTCCGTCAGCGCCAGGTAGCCGAGGAGCTTGGTTGCCCGTTCGACGCCGAGCACCAGCACTCCGGTGGCCATCGGATCCAGCGTTCCCGCATGGCCTACCCGTCTCGTACGGGCGATGCCGCGCATCTTCGCGACGACGTCGTGCGACGTGAAGCCGGCGGGCTTGTCGACAAGGACAAGCCCGCCGGGCTCCTGCGAGTTCCCGCGCTTCACTCAGCCAGCCTCGTCCCGGGCATCGTCGGCGCCCGCGGTCCCGCCCGGAGCCTCGCCCGCCGCCTCGTCCTGACCCTCGTCCGGATCCTCGTCGGCAGGCTTTCGGTACGGGTCCGCGTCTCCGGCGTACGCCGCCCCGGACGACACCTTCCGTACCTCCTCGTCGGAGGCCCGCGCCCTTGCCAGAAGATCATCGATCGCCTTGGCGTTGTCGGGCAGCGCGTCCGCGACGAAGGTCAGCGTCGGGGTGAACTTCACCCCCGCCGCGGCGCCCACCGCCGAGCGGAGCACGCCCTTGGCGCTCTCCAGCCCCTGAGCGGCCTGCTCACGGGCCTCCTCGTCGCCGTACACCGTGTAGAAGACAGTCGCCTCCCGCAGGTCGCCGGTGATTCGCGTGTCCGTGATCGTCACATGCGAACCGATCCGCGGATCCTTCACGCCACGCTGCAGCTTCTGGGCGACCACCTCACGGATGAGGTCTGCCAACCTCTTCGCCCGCGCATTGTCGGCCACTGGTCCGTCTCCTTGCTATTCGTCTTCATCGCGGTGGAACCGCCGCCGCACGGACAGCAGCTCCACTTCCGGCCGGGCGGCGACCATGCGCTCGCACTCGTCCAGTACATCCCTCGCATGCGCCGCGTCGCCCGAAACGACCGCAAGGCCGATCCGGGACCGGCGGTGCAGATCCTGCTCACCGACCTCCGCGACACTCACCGCGTATTTGCGCTGAAGTTCGGCGACTATCGGGCGGATGACTGATCGCTTGTGCTTGAGCGAATGCACATCACCCAGCAACAGGTCAAAAGAAAGAGTCGCCACATACACCCGGCGATCGTACGCGTAATACCGGGGCCGATCGACGGAGTTTCCGCTCCATCGACCGGCCCCGGGTCGCTCACCGCCTTAAGGCCCGGGTGCGGCTGTCACAGCCGCACCCGGTCGCAGCATCGCAGCGTCAGCTGCGCGGCTTCTCCCGCATCTCGTAGGTGGCGATGACGTCATCGATCTTGATGTCGTTGTAGCTGCCGAGGTTGATACCGCCCTCGAAGCCCTCACGAATCTCGGTGACGTCGTCCTTGAAGCGACGCAGACCCTCGATGTTGAGGCTCTCCGCGACGACCTTGCCGTCGCGCAGCAGTCGCGCCTTGGTGTTCCGCTTGACCTCGCCGGAGCGGACGAGGACACCCGCGATGTTGCCGAGCTTGGACGAGCGGAAGACCTCGCGGATCTCCGCGGTGCCGAGCTCGATCTCCTCGTACACCGGCTTGAGCATGCCCTTGAGGGCCGCCTCGATCTCCTCGATGACCTGGTAGATCACCGAGTAGTAGCGGACATCCACACCCTCGCGGTCGGCCATCTGCGTGGCACGCCCCTCGGCGCGCACGTTGAAGCCGATGACGATGGCGTCCGAGCCGGTCGCCAGGTCGATGTCGGTCTCGGTGACCGCACCCACACCACGGTGCAGGACACGCAGGTCGACCTCTTCGCCGACGTCCAGCTGGAGCAGCGAGGACTCCAGGGCCTCAACCGAACCAGAGGCATCGCCCTTGATGATGAGGTTGAGCTGCTGCACCTGACCGGCCTTGAGCACCTTGTCCAGGTCCTCCAGGGAAACCCGGCGGGTCCGCTTGGCGAAGGCCGCGTTGCGCTCGCGCGCCGCGCGCTTCTCGGCGATCTGACGGGCCGTACGGTCCTCGTCGACGACCAGGAAGTTGTCGCCCGCACCCGGCACGTTGGTGAGACCCAGCACCAGGACAGGGGACGAGGGAGTAGCTTCCTTGATCTGTTCGCCCTTGTCGTCGAGCATCGCGCGCACCCGGCCGTAGGCGTCGCCCACGACCATGGTGTCGCCGACCCGCAGCGTGCCGCGCTGGACCAGGACCGTCGCCACGGCGCCGCGGCCGCGGTCGAGGTGGGCCTCGATGGCGATGCCCTGTGCGTCCTGCTCCGGGTTGGCCCGCAGGTCGAGCGCGGCGTCCGCGGTCAGAACCACGGCCTCCAGCAGCTCTTCGATATTCTCGCCCTGCTTGGCGGAGATGTCGACGAACATGGTCTCGCCGCCGTACTCCTCGGCGACCAGGCCGTACTCGGTCAGCTGACCGCGCACCTTGGTCGGGTCCGCACCCTCGACGTCGATCTTGTTGACCGCGACGACGATCGGCACCTCGGCCGCCTTGGCGTGGTTCAGCGCCTCGACCGTCTGCGGCATGACGCCGTCGTTGGCCGCCACCACGAGGATCGCGATGTCGGTCGACTTGGCGCCACGGGCACGCATGGCCGTGAAGGCCTCGTGACCGGGGGTGTCGATGAAGGTGAGCTTGCGCTCGGAACCGTTGACCTCGGTCTTGGCCTGGTACGCACCGATGTGCTGGGTGATGCCGCCGGCTTCGCCCTCGATGACGTTGGTCTTGCGGATCGCGTCCAGCAGACGCGTCTTGCCGTGGTCGACGTGACCCATGACGGTGACCACCGGCGGACGCGGCACGAGTGCCTGCTCACCGCCCTCGTCCTCGCCGAACTCGATGTCGAAGGAACCGAGAAGCTCGCGGTCCTCCTCCTCCGGGCTGACGATCTGGACGAGGTAGTTCATCTCCTCACCGAGGAGATGCAGCGTCTCGTCAGGCACGGACTGGGTCGCGGTGACCATCTCGCCCAGGTTGAACATCACCTGGACCAGCGACGCCGGGTTGGCGTTGATCTTCTCCGCGAAGTCCGTGAGCGAAGCGCCACGCGAGAGCCGGACGGTCTCGCCCTTGCCGCGCGGCAGCATCACACCGCCGACGGACGGCGCCTGCATCTGCTCGTACTCCTGGCGCCGCTGCCGCTTCGACTTGCGGCCACGACGGGCCGGACCGCCGGGACGGCCGAAGGCGCCCTGAGTGCCACCGCGGGCACCGGGGCCGCCGGGGCGACCGCCGAAGCCGGGACGCCCGCCGCCACCGCCACCGGGACGACCGGCGAAGCCGCCACCGCCACCGGGACGACCAGCACCGGGACCGCCGGGACGACCGGCGAAGCCACCGCCGCCGCCACCGGGACGACCGCCGCCGGCACCGCCGGGACGGCCACCCGCGCCGGCGCCGCCGGCACCAGGTCCGCTACGGCCGGGGCCGGGACGGGGACCAGCAGCGGGACGCTGCGGCATCATCCCTGGGTTCGGGCGGTTGCCGCCGCCGGGGCGCGGACCTGCCTGGCCGGCACCCGCGCTTTGCGGACGCGGCATGTTGCCCGGAGTTGCCCGGCCGCCGGCGGGTGCCTGCGGACGGGGACCGGCCGGTCCCTGACCCTGGCCACCCTGGCCCTGACCGGAGGCCGGCGGACGGCCACCGGGCTTCGGAGCACCGCCGGAACGGGGCGCCTGCGGGCGCGCCATACCGGTGGAGCCGCCGGAGGTGAAGGGGTTGTTACCCGGACGCGGGCCGGACGGACGGCCGCCGGGCTTCGCTCCCGCCTGGCCACCACCCTGACCGCCCTGACCTGGCCTGGCACCCTGAGCGGGCTTCGGTGCACCCGGCTTCGGGGCGCCCGGCCGCGCGGGGGCCGCGGGGGTTGCCGGTGCGGCGGGCGGCGCGGTGAACTCCGGCTTCGCCGGGGCTGCGGGCTGAACCGGGGCCGGCTTGGGTGCCGGCGGCTTCGGGCCTGGCTTCGGCCCCGCCGCGGCGGGCTTGGCGGTCTCCTCGGCCGGTGCAACAGGCGTCTCGGCCGCTGCGGCGGGCGTCTCAGCCGCTGCGGGCTTGGGCGCCGTCTGACCCGGCTTCGGGGTAACAGGCCGGGGGGCGCCAGGCTTGGGGGCCGCGCCCGGCTTGGGCGCCGCGGGCTTCGCGGCGGACTTCTTGGCGCCGCCGCCGTCGAAGGCGTCGGACAGTTTGCGTACTACAGGCGCCTCAATCGTCGAGGACGCCGAACGGACGAATTCACCTAGTTCTTGGAGCTTGGCCATGACGACCTTGCTTTCCACTCCAAGCTCCTTGGCGAGCTCGTATACCCGGACCTTAGCCACTTCGCTCCTTATACGGTCCGGGGTGGGTGTCCGCCGGACCTTCGCTACTTATGCATGGGCGTACTCATCGCGTACTCATCGAGTGCTGCTCATCGCAATCTCGACCTACTTCCGACTCGCGAGGTACCTGACCCGCGCGGGGCTCCGCGCGGGCTGTCCTACGGTGTTGCCAGCGGTGTGGTCCGCAGTTCCGCGGTATCGAGCGGACCCGGGGCCCGGAAGGCCCGCTGGAACGCCCGGCGGCGGACCGCCAGATCGACACACTCCTGTACAGGATGCACGTAGGCACCCCGGCCGGGCAGCGTACCGCGAAGATCGGGGACACAGCGTTCCCCCATCAACACCACACGCAGCAGGTCGCCCTTCCCTGAGTGCTTCCTGCAGCCCACGCAAGTCCGCTGAGGGCATGCATGGACTCGCGTCCGGCCAGACACTGTGAAGTCTACCTCCCCGCGACACCTCACTCCTGCAGGGGTGAGGCGCACTGGCTGAATCAAGCCTGCTCGGCGGCCTGCCCCTGGTCACGGACGGCATCCGATTCGCTACCGGGTGGCGTATCCGGACGGATATCGATCCGCCAACCAGTCAACCTGGCCGCGAGACGAGCGTTCTGCCCTTCTTTCCCGATGGCCAGCGACAGCTGGTAGTCGGGCACGATCACCCGCGCCGAACGGGCCGCGAGATCGACGATCTCGACCTTGCTCACCCGGGCCGGTGACAGAGCGTTCGCCACCAGATCGGCCGCGTCGTCGGACCAGTCGACGATATCGATCTTCTCACCGTGCAGCTCCGCCATCACGTTCCGCACCCGGCCGCCCATAGGGCCGATACAAGCTCCCTTGGCATTCAGCCCGGAACGTGTCGACCGCACCGCGATCTTCGTACGGTGCCCCGCTTCGCGAGCGATGGCCGAGATCTCCACCGAGCCGTCCGCGATCTCGGGGACCTCGAGCTCGAAGAGCTTCTTGACCAGATTCGGATGGGTACGCGAGAGAGTCACCGAGGGGCCCCGCATGCCCTTGGCCACCCGCACCACATAGGCACGCAGCCTGGTCCCGTGCGCGTAATCCTCACCGGGCACCTGCTCCTGGGGCGGCAGGATCGCCTCCAGCTTGCCGATGTCCACCAGCACGCTCCGGGGATCCCTGCCCTGCTGCACGACGCCCGCGACCACATCGCCCTCACGGCCCGCGTACTCGCCGAAGGTGATCTCCTCCTCGGCGTCCCGCAGCCGCTGCAGGATTACCTGCTTGGCCGTGGTCGCGGCGATCCGGCCGAAGCCGGTGGGCGTGTCGTCGAACTCGCGGGGCTCGGCGCCCTCCGCAAGCTCCTCGGGGCTCTCCTTGGCCCAGACCGTCACATGCCCGGACTTGCGGTCCAGTTCCACCCGGGCGTTCCGGCGGCTTCCCTCGCTGCGGTGATACGCGATGAGCAGGGCCGACTCGATCGCCTCCACCAGCAGCTCGAAGGAGACTTCCTTTTCCCGGACGAGTCCCCGCAGGGCACTCATGTCGATGTCCACGGCTACGCCTCCTCCTCGTTCTTTTCGTCGGCGGCCGCGGACGAATGGTCTGCAGTGTGCTCGGCGGCCTTGCGGTTGAACTCGATCTCTACCCGCGCCGTTTCGATCGCGTCGAAGGCGAGGCGGCGCCGGGTGGGTTTACGCCCCTTGACTCCCGGCACTTCCAGATCGACACCCTCGTCGTCCACGGCGATGATCCGGGCGACCAGCTCATCGCCGTCATGCGATTGCACCTTGATCAGCCGGTCGACGGCGCGGTCGTAGTGGCGCCGGGTGGTCAGCTGGCGTTCTGCACCGGGTGAGGTCACCTCGAGGACGTACGGGGCTCCGCCCATCACGTCCGAGTCATCCAGCAGCTCGGACAGCTCACGGCTCAGCTCCGCGCAGGTGTCGAGCTGGACCCCGTCGTCCGAGTCGACGACGACGCGGAGCACCCGCCGCTTCCCGGCGGGGGTCACGGTGATCTCTTCGAGATCCAGCCCTCTGCCACCGACGAGTGGTTCCAGCAGTCCGCGAAGCCTCTCGCTCTGGGTCGTGCTCATCCGGGTGACTCCTCGGCCGCGTGTGCTGTTGTAGGGGAACGTCACGTGTCGGGACCAAAGCCTATCGCCTGCGACGGGCCTCGCCGACCGCGCGGCTGCCGGGCATGGGCGCGTGCCGTCGGGCCTCCGACGCGCTCGCAGCACCGTACGGGGCGAAGCGGAGAGAGTGGCGGGGCCCTTCGCACCGGGCCTCCAGCCGCCAGCCGCCCGGCACTGGGCCGTTGCGCCGCTGGAGTGCGCCGCGGGCGCGCCGCAGGGATCCGGGCGGCTAAGCCGGAAATCACACAGGTACTCTCACCTGGCGCGATCACCGTCGCGCGCCGGCCCGCGGACCTGCCGGATCCCTGCCCTGTCCGTCGGGCACCGCGCGCCGGCACCGCCGGCTCTCCCCGTCAGGGGACGCACCATGCCCAGGGAGTGCACCATGCCGCTCACCCCGACGAGCGGGGACTCGGGACCCCGCAGAAGGTCACTGCTGGCCGGTGCCCTGTACGCCGTCGGCGGCACGGGGTTGCTGAGTGGCTGTACCGGCGGCGGGGCGGACTCAGGGCCGGAGCTCGCCCCGGAGGCCCGGAGAGTGCTGCGGACGGCGGCTGGGGACAGCACGGAGCTGCTCGCGCGCTACGACGGGACCGCCACCGCCCACCCCGGCCTCGCTGAGCGCCTCAAGCCGCTGCGCGGTGAGGTCGCCCGCCACCTTGACGAGCTGATCGGTGCAACGTGGGAACGGGAGCCCACCGAGGGCGGAAAGGGGAAGAGCGGCAAAAAGAAGGACGGTCCGTCGGCGGTTCCTGCCGACGAGAGGGGAGCGCTCGCGGCCCTCGCCGACGCGGAGCGCCGTACCGCGGAGGACCGTACCCGCGCGCTGGCCGACGTCCCGCCCGAACTCGCCCGCCTGCTCGCCTCCGTGGCGGCGTCCGGCGCGGCACACGCCTATCTCCTGACGGAGGGTGACAGATGACGACCGGAGAACTGGCCGCCGCGCAGGCGGCTCTGGCAGCGGAACACGCCCTCGTCTACGGCTACGGAGTCGTCGGGGGCCGGATAGCGGACGGTCGTCAGGACGAGGCCCGTGCGGCGTACGAGGCGCACCGTGCACGTCGGGACATTCTGCGGCGAACGGTGCGCGATCTGGGCGGCGAGCCCGAACCCGCCGCAGCAGCGTACGCGCTGCCGTTCGCCGTACCCGACAGCCCTTCGGCGGTGCGGCTGGCCGCGGAGCTGGAGGATCGCGTCGCCGCCGTGTACGCCGACCTCGTGCGCTCCAGCGAGGGCGCGCGGCGGCGGGAGGCAGCGGGTGCCTTGCGTGAGGCAGCTATCCGCGCGGTCCGGTGGCGCGGCACCGGCGTACCCTTCCCGGGACTCCCCGAACGCGCCGCATCAGCATCTCGCAACCCTTCGGCCTCGCCGAACGAGGAGACCCGCGATCTCTGACCGGCTGCCAGGCCCGCGGCACAGCCCGGGCCCAGCGGCCAGTCGGTCCCGAAGGCCGTCCGTCTCCCTCCGCATCCGCCATCCGCCCGCTCAGCTCCCGCCAGTTCCCGGCCCGTCCGGAAAGGCTCTGCCCTGCAAATGCCCCCCGTTCTCCCCCTCGACCCCCCGCAACGGCTCGTACACTCCCTGGAGGGCCGCCCCAACGGCGCCGCCGCCGCTGACTGGCTCACCGCCCTCCCTCGGCTCCTGGAGCAGATGCTGGAGGAGTGGGACCTGACGGCGGAGCGGGTGGTGTCACCCGGGGGGCGCAGCTCCCTGATCGTCCTGGTACGACTGCCGGACGGCACGCCGGGCACGCTCAAGCTGACGGCGCCCGGCAGTTCGGCGACGCTGGAGCAGGCGGCCCTCGCCCACTGGGACGGCTGGGGCGCGGTCCGCGTGCTGCGCTCCCGTACCTGCGACGGCGCACTGTTGCTGGAGCGACTGCACGGCGAGGTCTCGCTGCGCTCGCTGCCCGAAACGCAGGCGATGCTGGAGGCCGCCTCGGCCGTACGTCGGCTGTGGGTCGCCCCGCCGGAGGGCCATGGATTCGGGACCGTCGAGAAGCACACGGCCGCCGCGGCCGACACACTGCTGGCCCAAGCGCCAGCCGAGGTGGCCCCGCTGGTGGACGAGGCGCTCGCGCTGCGAGCGTCCCTGGTGGCCGGCGCACCCGAGGCCGTGCTGCTGCACGGCGACTTCCGGCAGGGTGCGGTGCTGGCCGCCGGTGGCGAGCGTGCGCAATGGCTGGCAGTAGGCCCGGAGCCGCTGATCGGTGAGCGGGCGTTCGACCTGGCACGGCTGGTGCGGGACCGGCTGCACGATCTACTGGCCTCGGCGGGCGCACCGGCGGTCACCCGGCGCCGTATCCACCGCCTCGCGGATTCGCTCGAGGTCGACCGTGAACGGTTGCGAGGCTGGACGCTTTACCGCGCGGTCGAATCGGGCGTGCGCAATCTTTCCCGGGGCAGTCGTGCGGACGGCGAAGCCCTGCTGGAGTTCGCGGGCTGGGTCTGACGGCAGATGGCGCCGTGCGGCCAGGCCACAGCGACGGGCACCACCGCACAGCGGTACGGCGAGCGACCGGGCATCGCCTCGACCGCTCGCCGTCCTCTTACCAGCCTCAGACCGCCTCGGCCAGGCGGGCGACCGCCTCGGCCACCGGCAGTTCCTCCCGCTCCCCCGTACGCCGGTCCTTCAGCTCGACCAAGCCGTCCTTGGCCCCTCGGCCGACGATCAGGATCGTCGGCACGCCGATGAGTTCCGCGTCCGTGAACTTGACCCCGGGTGAGACTCCCGCGCGGTCATCCACCAGGACCCGTACCCCGGCGGCCCCGAGCTGCTCGGCGGTTTCCAGTGCCAGCTCCGTCTGGGCGGCTTTGCCCGCCGCCACGACATGTACGTCCGCTGGTGCCACCTCACGGGGCCAGCACAGCCCCTGTCCGTCCGCCGTCTGCTCTGCCAGCGCCGCGACTGCGCGCGTGACGCCCACCCCGTACGAGCCCATGGTGACGCGTACGGGCTTGCCGTTCTGGCCCAGCACATCGAAGTTGAAGGCGTCCGTGTACTTCCGGCCGAGCTGGAAGATATGGCCGATCTCGATCGCCCGCCCCAGCTCGATCCCGGCCCCGCAGTTGGGGCACGGATCGCCGGGCTCGACGACGACCACGTCCAGATAGCGGTCGACCTCGAAGTCGCGCCCGCACACGACGTCGCGTGCGTGAACGCCGGGCTTGTTCGCGCCGGTGATCCACGCCGTGCCCGGTGCGATCCGGGGGTCGGCGAGGTACCGGAACGCCTTGCCCGCCATACCGCCCTGCGGGCCGACGTACCCCCGTACGAGGTCCGGGCGGTCGGTGAAGTCCTCGGCGGTCACCAGCTCGACGACCGCCGGTGCCAGGTGCTCGGCGAGCTTGCCCAGATCGACCTCGCGGTCACCGGGGACAGCGACTGCGGTGATCTCGCCGTCGACCTTCACCAGCAGGTTCTTGAGCGTGGCGGAAGGCGGGACGTCCAGGAACGCGGCGAGCGACTCGATGGTCGGGGTGTCCGGGGTGTCCAGCTCCTGGACCGCGGCGTGCGCGGAGCCGTCCACAGGCTGCACGGGCAAGGTGACGGCTTCCGTGTTGGCGGCGTAGTCGCAGGCCGGGCAGTCGACGAAGGTGTCCTCGCCCGCAGCGGCGGGTGCCAGGAACTCCTCGGACGCGGAGCCGCCCATGGCCCCGGAGACCGCGGAGACGATGCGGTAGTCGAGCCCGAGGCGCTCGAAGATCCGCTGGTACGCGGCGCGGTGCAGGGCATACGACTCGGCGAGAGCCTCGTCGGTCGCGTCGAACGAGTAGGAGTCCTTCATGGTGAACTCTCGGCCCCGCAGGATCCCGGAGCGCGGGCGTGCCTCGTCCCGGTACTTCGTCTGGATCTGGTAGACGCGGACCGGCAGGTCCTTGTAGGAGCTGCACTGGTCCTGAACGACCTGGGTGAAGATCTCCTCGTGCGTGGGGCCGAGCAGATATTCGCCGCCCTTGCGGTCCCGGAGCCGGAAGAGCTGCTCGCCGTACTCCGTGTACCGCCCGGTTACCTCGTAGGGCTCCTTCGGCAGGAGCGCCGGGAGCAGCACCTCCTGGCCGCCGATCGCGTCCATCTCCTCGCGCACGATGCGGGTGACGTTCTCCAGCACCTGCTTGCCGATGGGGAGCCAAGCCCAGATCCCCGCAGCTGTACGGCGAACGTAGGCGGCACGTACCAGCAGTTTGTGGCTGAGCGTCTCGGCGTCAGCCGGGTCGTCGCGCAGCGTCTTCAGCATCGACTGGGACATGCGCTGGACACGGGCTGCCATGGGGATCTCCTGCTGACGGTTTGTGGTGAGGTCAGGAGGTTATCCGGTGGTGCGGGCAGTCACGAAACGAGTTCCGCGCTCTCACCGCCTGTACAGCGGCAGCCACGCGCCCATCACCACATAGGGGCTGGTGGCGGAGGGGAAGCGTACCCGGCGGGCAAGATCACGATAACCGAGCGACCGGTAGAGCGCGCGTGCGGGGCTTTCGGTGTCGATCGCGGAGAGCAGCGAGCGCGGCTCGGCCGCTCCGTCGGTGAGCCGGGTGATCAGCTCCCGTCCGATGCCGCGGTTCTGGAAGGCGGGGTGCACATGCAGCTCGGTGATGACGAAAGACTCGCTGAGCCAGACGTCGTTGCCCTCCTGCCGGAGGTAGGGATGGACGACGGTGGACCACCACTGGGTGCGGTCGTTGGACATCCCGTAGCCGAATCCGACCAGCCTTCCCTCCTCGGTGGTGGCCCCGAGCGCCCGCGCGGACGGCGCTGCGGCGTGCCGGAGCACGATGTGCCGGCGCACGCTGATCTCGTCATCGGTAAGACCGAAGGCGATGGCCTGTACGGCCAGCGCGTCGTCCACCCGTGCGGCGAGGTCGAGCGGCTCGATGGACACGTCCCGGGGGTCCGGGGCGTACTCCCCGGGAGAATGCTGCATGGCGGGGAGGCTACTAGTGCGGTGACCGGGACGGATTACCGGGAAGCCCGCGGCGTTCGGCGCCAGGTCCTCACCGCCGCAGGCAGGGGGCAACTCGCAGGCGGAGGATCGCCTGCGGGGCGTCCGTCTCCGCGTCTGCGTCTGCGTCTGCGTCTGCGTCTGCTCAGAACAGCACGCTCATGAACGCGCCGCTCTCCTGGAAGCCGACGCGCCGGTACGAGGCCCGCGCGGCGGCGTTGAAGTCGTTCACGTAGAGGCTGACGACCGGTGAGACCTCGGTGAGCGCATAGCGGAGCACCGCGGCCATCCCGGTCTCGGAAAGGCCTTGACCGCGGCGTTCGGGGGTGACCCAGACTCCTTGGATCTGGCATGCGTGCGCCGTCGCGGCGCCGATCTCGGCCTTGAAGACGACCCGGCCGTTCTCGACCCGGGCAAAGGAGCGTCCGGAACCGACGAGTTCGGCGACCCTCGACTGGTAGATCAGACCTCCGTCACCCGCCATCGGCGAGATCCCGACCTCCTCGGTGAACATGGCCACGCACGCGGGCAGGATGAGGTCCATCTCGTCCTTGCGTATCCGCCGGACGAGGGGATCGGCCGGAATGTCCAGGGGGACCGCTTCTGTCACCATGAGCGGCTGGTACGGGCGCACATCGCGCGCGGGGCCCCAATGCGGCTCGAGCGCGGACCAGAGCGCAGCGGTGGGCCGGGCGGGGCCCACGATGGAAGAACAGCGGCGCCCCTGGCGCAGGGCCCGGTCGGCGAAGCACCTTATGGCCTCCGGGCCGGCGCACAGCGGGACGAGATTGGCGCCCGCGTAGCAAAGCGATTCCAGCCGCCCCTGCTGGTACCAGCCCCACATCTCACCGCCGAGCCGCCAGGGATCGAGGCCGGAGGCCTGCACTCGGGCGGTCACGAACGCGTTGTTCACGGGTTCACGGCGCAGGAGCGCGAGGGTCTCGTCGAGCTCGCTGGGCTCGAGGACCTTCAGGGTGGTGGTCGTCAACACGTGCTGGCTGCCTCGCCGTGCTGCTCGTGGGCGTAGGAACGATCTCCCCGCACTGTACCTCCGGGGCGGGCGGCCAGCCTTCCGGCCCTCTGCCCCCGCCTGCCCGCCCCGTGCCGACGCCGACGCCGCCCGGCCCGATGGTCAGCCGACGGCGGAGGGCTCCGGCTCGCCTGCCGCTGTGACGACCGGTGTGCCGGAGGCGATGCCGTCCTTCTCCATCTGTTCGGCGATCTTCATGGCCTCCTCGATCAGGGTCTCCACGATCTTCGACTCCGGCACCGTCTTGATCACCTCACCCTTCACGAAGATCTGACCCTTGCCATTACCCGAGGCCACACCCAGA
>NZ_JAJAGO010000003.1 GCF_025165795.1 Streptomyces gossypii | reverse complement strand
ATCAGCCACCCGAATTCAAAACCGGGCTTCCCGAAGTGATTCCGGCATGCCGAAATCATCTCCCGGAAGGAGATCGCACTATGAGATGAGTGCCGTCACGAAGACGGCGGGATGGCCACCCGGAGTCGTGAAGACTCCGTGGCAACTCGAAGAACACTACACCACCAGCACACGGCCTTCAAACCTGCCTGGTGCGACCACTTCGCGTCGGCCAGGTGGCAGGCAGGGAGAGCTCGCGGACGGTCAGCCCTCGCCGGAGGCCAAGGCGCGGCTGCGGTCGCGGGCCGCCTCGATGGCGGCGAGGAAGGCCGCGCGCACGCCGTGGTTCTCCAGCTCACGGATGGCGTTGATGGTCGTCCCCGCCGGCGAGGTGACGTTCTCCCGAAGGGTGACCGGGTGTTCCCCGCCGTCCCGCAGCATGGTGGACGCGCCGACCGCCGCCTGGACGATCAGCTCGTGTGCCTTGTCCCTGGGCAGGCCGAGCAGGATGCCCGCATCGGTCATGGCCTCGACCAGGAAGAAGAAGTAGGCGGGCCCGGAGCCGGAGAGCGCGGTCGCGGCGTCCTGCTGGGATTCCGGGACGCGGACAGTCTTGCCGACGCCGCCGAAGATCTCCTCGGTCCGGAGGAGGTGGGGCTCACCTGCGTGGGTGCCCGCCGAGATGACGGACATCCCCTCGTCGACCAGCGCGGGCGTGTTCGTCATGACCCGCACGACCGGCGTACCGGTGGTCAGCCTCTCCTCGAAGAGGGTGGTGGGCAGCCCTGCGGCGCCGCTGATGATCAGCCGGTCGGCCGGTACGTGCGGGGCCAGTTCGTCCAGCAGCCTGCCCATGTCCTGTGGCTTGACCGTCAGGATCAGCGTGTCGGCGAGCTTGGCGGCCTCCGCGTTGGAGACGCACTCGACGCCGTGACGCACATGGAGTTCCTGCGCGCGCTCCGCCCGCCGGGTGGTGACCAGAAGGTGGGCCGGTGCCCAGCCCGCCCGGATCATGCCGGACAGCAGCGCTTCACCGATCTTGCCTGCGCCTAGCACGGCGACTTTCTGGCTCATGGCGGGTTTTCACCTCGTCGTATCCGGCTGCCCGAGTGCGTACGGTGCGTGTTCCATCTTCGCACCTTGGCCCCGCCGGTGCGCTGGCGTCCACTGGGCGGGACACCGGCGCGCCGCGTCCGCCCGCCGTGTCAGCCCGCCGTCTCGTCCAGGTGGTCCGCGTAATACGAGAGCGCGCGAGCGTACTCCCGCAGCTGCGGGTCGGCCGTCGTGTCGACGAGGACATGCAGCAGGTCGGACAGTGCTTCCTCCGCCCGGCCCGCGTTGGTCAGTGCCAGGGCGCGGAAGGCCCGGAGCGCCGGATTCCCCGGGAATTCCTGGAGCGCCGTCTCCAGGACGGCAAGCGCGCTGCCGTGGGCCCCGAGTACCCGGTGGGTGCTGGCAAGGCCGAGGAGCACGCCGTGCCGGTCCTCGGGGGAGAGTCCCCCGGTGGCGACGGCACGTTCGTAGTACGGGAGGGCCTCCAGCTCAAGACCGAGGGCGTCGTGGACCCAGGCGGTCTGGTAGGCCGTCTGCGGGTCTTCGGGGTGGCGAGCGGACAGGGTGAGGAGCCGGATCCGGGCCTCGTCGAGGCTGCCCTGCTCGCGCAGCGCGACCGCCTCGGCCAGTTCCGCGCTCATCGGCTCGCTCATCGGCGTCTGCATGCGCCCACTATGCCGCAGGGGCGAACTGTGCCGCAGGGGCGAGAAGGCCAAGGAGGGAGTCGACGAGTGCGCTGGCGACCGGCGACAAACCTAGGGCGTGCGGCGGCGGAGGGTGGCCGCGCCCAGGACGAGGACCAGGACGGCGCTGCCCGCCACGACCACCGCGTCCACGGCGAAGTCGCCCGTCGCGTCGGGGTGCCGGAGCACCTCCCGCATGCCGTCGACCGCGTAGGACATGGGCAGGACGTTGGAGACCGCCTCCAGCACCGGCTGCATGGAGTCGCGGGGCGCGAACAGCCCGCAGAGCAGGATCTGCGGAAAGATCATCGCAGGCATGAACTGCACAACCTGGAACTCCGAGGCGGCGAAGGCGGAGACGAAGAGGCCGAGGGCGGTGCCGAGGAGAGCGTCGAGCAGGGCGACGAGCAGCAGCAGCCAGGGCGATCCGGCGATGCTGAGGTCGAGCAGCCAGACGGCGACGCCGGTCGCGACGCTCGCCTGCACGGCCGCGAGCAGCCCGAACGCGAGCGCGTACCCCGCGATCAGGTCGCCCTTGCCGAGCGGCATGGCCAGCAGCCTCTCCAGGGTGCCCGAGGTGCGTTCCCGCAGGGTGGCGATCGAGGTGACCAGGAACATCGTCACCAGCGGGAAGATGCCGAGCAGTGAGGCGCCGATGCCGTCGAAAGCGCGCCGGTCCGCGTCGAAGACATAGAAGAGCAGCACGAGCAGCAGGACCGGCACGAGCAGGAGCAGCGCGATCGTGCGCGGATCGTGCCTCAGCTGGCGCAGCACGCGGAGCGCGGTGGCGAAGGTGCGGGAGGCGTTCATGCGCGGGATTCCTCCTCTTCGCGAGCTGCGTCGACCAGGTGGAGGAAGGCGTCCTCGATGGTCGCGGTGCGGGTGTGCGCGCGGAGGTTGTCCGGGGTGTCGTCGGCGAGCAGCAGGCCGGCGCGCAGGAGCAGCAGTCGCTGGCAGCGGTCGGCCTCGTCCATGACATGGGAGGAGACCAGCAGGGTGGCGCCCCGGTCGGCGGCGATCCGGTGGAAGAGGTCCCACAGGTCGCGGCGGAGTACGGGGTCGAGGCCGACGGTGGGTTCGTCCAGCACCAGCAAGTCCGGGGAGCCGAGCAGGGCGACGGCGAGCGACACGCGGTTGAGCTGGCCTCCGGAGAGGTTTCCCGCCAGCGCGTCGGCGTGTGAGGTCAGATCGACATCGGTGAGTGCCCGCTCGACCTGCCCGGCGCGGTCACGGCGGTTGATGCCGAGGACGGCGGCGTAGTAGTCGAGGTTCTGGCGTGCCGTCAGATCGAGATAGACGGACGGTGACTGCGTGACGTAGCCGACGCGGGCGCGCAGTTCGGGGGATCCGGCGGGTGCGCCGAGCACGTCGAGCGTGCCGGTGACGTGCGACTGGGTGCCGACGAGGGCGCGCATCAGGGTCGATTTTCCGCAGCCGGAGGGGCCGAGCAGGCCCGTGACGGTGCCTGCGGGGACCTGGAAGGTGAGCCCGTCCAGCACCGTACGGCCGCCGCGTACGACGCGGAGACCGGCTGCGCGGATGGCGGGAGGTGAAATATTCATCACCTGTAGAATAATCACGCCCGGCCCGCCCGCGTCAAGCAGCGAGGACCTCGGAGTACGTACGGGCGCCACGGAGGTGCGTCACCCCATGGCCAGCAGGACGATGGCGGAACCGGCCGCGAGGAGCCCCATCGCCTGCGTCCGGTTCAGCCGTTCCCGCAGAACGAGAACGCCGAGCACGACCGGGATCGCCGGATAGAGGGAGGAGAGGACGACGGCGACGGTGACCAGCTGCTGATGGAGCGCCAGCGTGTAGAAGAGCAGGGCTGCGGTCGCCGTCATGCCGGCGGCTGCCGAGGCGGCGGCGATGCGGGGCGGCATGCGCAGGGGCGCCCAGGACATGCGCGGGTGCGTTCCGAAACGCATCGCGAGCGGCAGGATGGTGAGAATGGCGGCTACCCGCCCCGCGGCCACCGGCCAGAAACCGGCAGACTCGCCCGCCTGGGCGAGTGCGAGGTACTGCAGGGCGATCCCGCAGCCGGCCGCAAGCGCGTCGGCGGACCCGTCGGCCCCGTCGTCGGTGGCTACCGGGCCGCTTTGGGGCCCCCGGCGGGCCACCAGCCACAGGGCGGGCAGGGTGACGACGATTCCGATCCAGGAGAAGACGGTCGGGCGGTCCCCCAGCAGCGCGACCCCCGCCAGCACGGGCAGCGCCACTCCGGTGATGGCGCTGAGGGGGACCACGACGCTCATCGCGCCGCGGCTCATCCCCCGGTAGAGGAAGACCATGCCCAGGCCGGTGCCGAAGCCGGAGAGTCCGCCCCAGGCGAGGCTCTCGGCGTTCACCGGGCCGGGGGTGAGCAGCAGCGCGGCGAACAGGCTGAACAGCAGTCCGCCCACCTGGCCGAGGAGGGCGACGGCGGCGAAGAACGCTCGCCGGGAGAGCAGGCCCCCGAAGAAGTCGGCGGCGCCGTAGAAGCCTGCCGAGGCCAGAGCGAAGAGCAGGCCCATGCCGCTAGCCGCTCTCCCGCGGTTCACTTTCCGGCGCGGCGGCTTCCCGCGCGCTCTTCTCCTTCGCGTGCCGCTCGGCCTGGCCGACGGGGCAGACCGCGCCTCGTACGCAGGCGCCGCGATCACACAGGCGGCACACCCGTTCGGCGCTGCCGACCTGCTGGTAGATCCCCGTCAGAAGCTTGCCGAGGAGGGCGCCCAGTGCGGCCTGCTCCTGCTCGTCGAGCACCGCGACGGCCTCCGCCAGCGGTGCACCGCGCGCCGCCAGCACCTCGTGTGCCGTCCGCAGACCGGCTTCGGTGGCCGTCACCGACACCCAGCGGCCGACGCCGGAACGCCGATCCACCAGGCGTTCGGCTTCGAGCGAGTCGACCATGCGGGCGGCGGCGGACTGCGAAAGCCCCACGCGGCGTCCCAGCTCCGTGACGCTCAGGCCGGGCGCCGCGGACAACACGACGAGCGCTGCGGCGCCGCTGGTGCTGACGGCGGCGGCGCCGGTGATCCCCGCCAGAGCCTTGTCGGTGACAGCGAGTGCTGTGGCTCCCAGGAGGTTCGCCGTGCGGTTCGTATCAGCTGTGCGAGCTCCTTCATGCATGACTCATGCATAACTCTTCCCGGCTTGCCGTGCAACCTCCCCGGCGGTCTTCCGGAAGCACTCCCGCCGGACGCCCGGTCACTCGATCTCGCGCATCATCTTCTCCATGGAGGCGATGGATCTGCGTGCCTCGGTCAGCTCGTCGATGCTGCGGCGGTGCAGCTCCACGTTGTCCTCCAGGAGCTGGGCGTACTTCGTGGCGAGCTGCTTGTACTGCCCCTCGCGCGCCGCGAGCATGCGGGCCCGCCAGGTCGCGGCGACCTGCCAGACGATGACGATCATCAGGGCAAAGACCCCGGCCGTGCCGAGCCCCGCCGCCCAGACGGCGACCGCCTCGGATTCGTCCGCCAGTTGCTGGTTCACTGCATTCCCTCTTTCTCACGCACGCTTCCGCGCTGCTTCCCGGTGGGGGGCGAACCCGCGTGGTCGTCGCTGAGGGTGCGGGCCGCCTCGGCGACCGCATGCGGAGTGAGCTCGTAGGCGAACGGCGCGACCTCGAAGAACTTCACCGTCTTGCCTCCCTCCCCCACCTCCAGCGACCCGACGATGAGCCCGGCCGCCTCCAGCCGCTGCAGGTGCATATGCAGCAGTGGACGGCTCATGCCGATCTCGCGGGCGAGCCTGCTGACGTAGTTCCGGCTCCCGTACAGCGCCTGGATGATCCGCATGCGGTGCGGATTGCCGAGAGCCGCCAGGGCCTTCAGCAATTCGTCCCCCGTCGGACTCCCGACCGCGGCCATCGCGACGCCCTTCCCGTGTGTAAGAAAAAGCTGACACCTGCGGCCATCAGCTGTAAAGGAAACTGGCACATGTCCGGGTCAGTTCAGGGTCGGCTCAGGGTCAGCCCTGAGAGCGGCTGCCACCGCGGGCGCCGGGGACCGGTGCGGGTCAGTTCCGGGGCTTGCGCTTGGGCTTCCGCTTCCGTTTCGCCGGGTTGCCGGTGCGTGCGGTCCGCCGGCGCTCGTGGCTCTTGAGCGCGGCCTCGTGCTCGGTGCGGTGCAGCTTCTCGCCCGGTGCCTCGATCAGCGTGCGGACGGCGTAGGCGAGCAGGACCCCGACGAAGCCGACAAGCAGGAAGCTGCGCATCGACCTTTCCCGCGCCGCGTCCTCCTCGGTCTCCGGGCGGCGCTTGAAACCGGTGAGCGTGCGGGAGAAGCCGATCGAGCTGCAGATGGCGAACGCGAGGATCATCAGCAGCCGGGCCCAGTCGCCGAGCTCCGCGATGGCGACACCCTCGTACGCGAGCCGGAGCGCGTAGGCGCCCACCACCGCGAGGAGGAGAGAGCCGAGGCCGAGCCCGATGCGGCGCAGGGCGTAGCCCCCGGTGTGGTCGACCCAGGTGGTGCCGAAGAAGCGGATCGGCTCGGGGAGAGGCCGGTCGGCGTCCGGGCCCTCTTCCCCCGGAAGACCGGGCAGGCCCGGCAGACCCTGCTCGCCGGTCTCTTCGGGCCCGTCGGGGCGCTGCGTGTCGCTCATACCCTCGATTATGGCGGGGGCAGCAGGGCCATCGTCGCCCGGTGCTCGTTGATGAGGAGACTGAGCCGCCCGTACACGAGGGAGGCCGCGCCCACGACGGACAGGCAGCTCGCGACTCCGCCGAGCAGCACGAGGGCGGGCCAGTCGCGCTCCTCCAGGCAGGCGTCGAAGCTGGATTCCGGCTCCCGGGATATCGGCGCCTCGCACGGGACGCCCCCGTCGTCCGCGTGGTAGTCGAGCAGCAGCCAGCCCATGAACCAGAGCCAGAGCAGGCCCGCCAGGATCAGCACGCCGATGCCCGCCCCGGTCCAGCGCTGTGCCCGCTCCCGGAATGCCCGGACGTACGCCTCAGCCGATTCGTCCCGTTTCGCCATACGCCCCGCCCCTCGTCGGACCACGTGCTGGGAGAGCCCGGCCTACTGCGCGGCGCCGTCCAGCTGCGAGAGGTCGCGCACGGCTCCGCGGTCTGCGCTGGTGGCCATCGCGGCGTACGCGCGCAGCGCCGTGGAGACCTTGCGGTCCCGGTTGCGCGGGGCGAACCGGCCACCGAGCTCCTCGCGGCGGGCCGCCAGCTCGCTGTCCGGGACCTTCAGCTCCATGACGCGCTCGGGGATGTCGATGCGGATCAGATCGCCGTCCCGGACCAGGGAGATCGCGCCGCCGGACGCCGCCTCCGGCGAGACGTGCCCGATGGAGAGGCCGGAGGTGCCGCCGGAGAACCGCCCGTCGGTGATCAGCGCGCACTTGGCGCCGAGCCCGCGGCCCTTGAGGAAGGAGGTGGGGTAGAGCATCTCCTGCATGCCGGGGCCGCCCTTGGGCCCCTCGTAGCGGATGACGACGACGTCGCCGGCCTTGATCCGCTTGGTGAGGATGCTCTCGACGGCCTCCTCCTGCGACTCGCACACGACGGCGGGGCCCTCGAAGGTCCACACGGACTCGTCGACGCCCGCGGTCTTCACCACACAGCCGTCCTCGGCGAGGTTGCCGTGCAGGACGGCGAGGCCGCCCTCGGTGGAGTAGGCGTGGTCGATGTCGCGGATGCAGCCGCCGGCCGCGTCGGTGTCGAGGGTGTCCCAGCGCTCGGACTGCGAGAAGGCGGTGGCCGACCGGACGCAGCCGGGCGCCGCGTGGAACAGCTCGACCGCCTCGGGCGAGGGCGAGCCCCCGCGGATGTCCCACTCCTTGAGCCAGTCGGCGAGCGAGGGGCTGTGGACGCTGTGCACGTCCTCGTCGAGCATCCCGCCGCGGTACAGCTCGCCGAGGATGGCGGGGATGCCGCCCGCCCGGTGGACGTCCTCCATGTAGTACGCGCCGTTGGGGGCGACCTTGGAGAGGCAGGGCAGGCGGCGCGAGAGGGCGTCGATGTCCGGCATGGTGAAGTCCAACCCGGCCTCCTGGGCCGCGGCCAGCAGGTGCAGGATCGTGTTCGTCGAGCCGCCCATGGCGATGTCCAGGGCCATCGCGTTCTCGAAGGCGGCGCGGGAGCCGACCTGGCGCGGGAGGACGGTCTCGTCGTCCTCCTCGTAGAAGCGCTTGGTGATCTCCACGACCGTACGGCCCGCCGCCTCGTACAGCTCCTTGCGGGCGGTGTGGGTGGCCAGCAGGGAGCCGTTGCCCGGCAGGGACAGGCCCATCGCCTCGGTGAGGCAGTTCATGGAGTTCGCCGTGAACATGCCGGAGCAGGAGCCGCAGGTCGGACAGGCGTTCTCCTCGATCCGGGCGAGGTCCTGGTCGGAGACCGCCTCGTTGGCGGAGTCCGCGATGGCGGAGATCAGGTCGAGCTTGCGGACCGTGCCGTCGACGAGCGTCGCCGTACCCGACTCCATCGGGCCGCCGGAGACGAACACCGTCGGGATGTTCAGCCGCATGGCGGCCATCAGCATGCCGGGGGTGATCTTGTCGCAGTTGGAGATGCAGATCAGCGCGTCGGCGCAGTGCGCCTCCGTCATGTACTCCACCGAGTCGGCGATCAGATCGCGGGACGGCAGGGAGTAGAGCATTCCGGCATGGCCCATGGCGATGCCGTCGTCCACCGCGATGGTGTTGAACTCGCGCGGGATGCCGCCCGCCGCCTTGACGGCCGCGGAGACGATCCGGCCCACCGGCTGGAGGTGGGTGTGCCCGGGCACGAACTCGGTGAAGCTGTTCGCCACCGCGATGATCGGCTTGCCGAAGTCCTCGCGCTCCACGCCCGCGGCGCGGAGTAGCGAGCGGGCACCCGCCGCGTTGCGGCCGTGGGTGACGGTGCGGGACCTCAGCTCGGGCATGACTGCTCCACTCTCTGTGGTGCGTACGGTTCTGCGGATTTTCGAGACTACGCCCCGAATCCGGGATCCGGACACCTCGCCCGGATGGTGAGACCTCGAAAGGGGGCCGCCCGTCGGTTCCGGGCAGTACCGGGCAGCTTCGGTCAGTCCCGGTCAGTCCCGGTCAGCTCCCGGCCTGCCCCGGCGATCCCCAGGTCCGCCCCCGTCAGATGGTGCTGGACCACCGGTGCGAGCCGCGCGATCAGGACCTCCGCATCCGTGGAGGCCAACGGCTCGACCTTGATCACATAGCGCAGCATCGCCGTACCGACCAGCTGTGCGACCGCCAGCTCCACCCTCAGCTCGGCGTCCGGGGCCGTCAGCCTGCCCGCCAGTACGGACAGCAGCTGCCGCGTCACCAGCCGGCGGAAGATCGCGGCGGCCGTCTCGTTGTTTACGGCCGAACGCACGATTGCCAGCAGCGGCTCGCGGGTGACGGCGTTGCCCCAGACCCGGAAGATGAAGCGGGTCATCGTCTCGCCGACCTGGTCGAGATCAACGGCGAGCGCCTGGTCGCGGGCCGCCACCGCGGGTGAGAAGGCGGTCTCCACCGCCTTCTCGAAGACCTGCTCCTTGGTGCCGAAGTAGTGGTGCACCAGTGCCGGGTCGACTTCCGCCCCCCGGGCGATCGCCCGGATCGACGCCTTGTCGTAGCCGCGTGCGGCGAATTCGGTGCGGGCGGAGGAGAGGATGCGCTCGGGCGCCGCCGGTTCTCCCGCCACCCGCGCTGCCAGCGAGGGGCGGCCCCGCTTGCGGCCGTGCCCGGCCGCCGGCCGGGCGGTCACGGGCGCGCCGCCCGGCCGCCGGGGCTGCTGTCGCACGACTCGCCGCGCAGGAGATGGCGGCGGGTGAACTCCAGCGCCTCCGTCAGATCGGTCTCCCGTTCGGCGGCGGACATGGCGCGCCGGGTGTTGACCTCCACCACGACGTGCCCGCCGAAGCGGTTCGCGCTCAGCTGCTGCAACAGCTCGGCGCACGGCTGGTCGCCCCGGCCCGGCACCAGATGCTCGTCCTTGCCGGAGCCCTGTCCGTCGGCGATGTGGACATGCCCGAGCCGGTCGCCCATCCGGTCGACCATGGCGAGGGTGTCGGTACGGGAGGTGGCCGTGTGCGACAGGTCGATCGTGAAGTGCCGGTAATCCTCGTCCGTGGGGTCCCAGCCGGGGGCGTACGCCATCATCTCGCGGTCCCGGTAGCGCCACGGGAACATGTTCTCGACGGCGAAGCGTACGTCCGTCTCCTCGGCCATCCGCCAGATGCCGCTGACGAAGTCACGCGCGTACGCGCGCTGCCAGCGGAACGGCGGGTGCACGACAACCGTGGTGGCACCGAGCCGCTCGGCGGCCGAGCGGGCCCGCTGGAGCTTCGTCCATGGATCGGTGGACCAGACACGCTGGGTGATCAGCAGGCAGGGGGCGTGCACGGCGAGGATCGGCACACCGTACGCGTCGGCGAGCCGCCGGAGCGCCTCGACGTCCTGGCTGACGGGATCGGTCCACACCATGACCTCGACACCGTCGAAGCCGAGCCGGGACGCGATCTCGAAAGCCGCCGCAGTCGACTCGGGATATACGGACGCCGTGGACAGCGCGACCTTGGCCGCTGGCATACGCACCGATGGTTGCACCACGCGTCACAGCCTACGGCGGGCCCGCGCCCCGCCCCTCACGCCGTACCCAGTTGGTCAAGGCGGCGCAGGATCACGCCCTCGCGCAGCGCCCACGGACAGACCTCCAGCGTCTCCACGCCGAACAGATCCATCACCGCCTCCGCGACCACCGCTCCCGCCAGCAGCTGGTCAGCGCGGCCCTCGGACACGCCCGGGAGCTCCGCCCGCTGCTCGGCGGTCATCGCGGCAAGCTGCGGCACCCACTCCACCAGCGTCTTGCGGTCCAGCTCCCGCTGTACGTAACTGCCCTCGCCAGAGCGGGGCGCGCCCGCGAGCCGGGCGAGCTGCTTGAAGGTCTTGGAGGTGGCCACCACATGGTCGGGCGGGCTGAAGCGGCTGAACTCCCCCACCACCCGGGCGATCTCCGCGCGCACATGGCGGCGCAGCGCCCGTACGTCCTCCGTCGAAGGCGGGTCGCCGGGCAGCCGGTCCCCGGTGAGGCGGCTGGCGCCCAGCGGGAGGGAGACGGCGGCGTCCGGCGCCTCGTCCAGGCCGTAGGCGATCTCCAGTGAGCCGCCGCCGATGTCGATGACCATCAGCCGCCCCGCCGACCAGCCGAACCAGCGACGGACCGCGAGGAAGGTGAGCCGCGCCTCGTCCTCGCCGGAGAGGACCTGGAGCTTCACGTCGGTGTCCTCCGCGACGCGGGCGAGGACGCTCTCGGCGTTCGCGGCGTCGCGTACGGCGGAGGTGGCGAACGGCAGCACATCCTCGACGCCCTTGTCCTCCGCGACCTCCCGCGCCTCGTTGACCGTCGCGGTCAGCCGGGCTATGCCGTCCGGACTGATGGCGCCGTTCTCGTCGAGCAGAGCGGAGAGCTTCAGTTCCGCCTTGTGCGAATAGGCAGGCAGAGGACGCGCACCGCGATGCGCGTCCACCACGAGGAGGTGGACCGTATTCGAACCCACGTCGAGGACACCGAGTCTCATACACAGCACGCTATCCGCCCACGCGCGTGGACATCACACTTACACCCTGTCGCGGACGAGGTCGTAACGACCCGGCGCAGGTCGTTACGCTGGGGGCGTGGGTAAGACGAAAGCGACGAAGCGCAAGAAGCGGGACGAGCAGGGCGAACCGCGCGGGAAGGGCGGCGGCCCTGCCGAGCCGGAGGCCGAAGCGCGGGCCGAGGAGACTCCGCTGGAGTTCACCCGGGCCTGGGTGGAGTTTCCCGACCCGGCCGATCCGGAACAGGTCTTCCGCTGCGACCTGACATGGCTGACCTCCCGGTGGAACTGCGTGTTCGGTCAGGGCTGCCAGGGCATCCAGCAGGGCCGCGCCTCGGACGGCTGCTGCACACTCGGGGCCCACTTCACCGACGAGGAGGACGAGGCCCGGGTCGCCACGCACGTGGCACGGCTGACCCCCGAGAGCTGGCAGTTCCACGAGACGGGTACGGCCTCCGGCTGGACGGAGGTCGACGACGACGGGGAGCGGCAGACCCGCCGCTGGAAGGGCGCCTGCATCTTCCACAACCGCCCCGGCTTCCCCGGCGGCCAGGGGTGCGCGCTGCACACTCTCGCACTGCGGGAGGGCCGCGAACCGCTGGAGACCAAGCCGGACGTCTGCTGGCAGCTGCCCATCCGGCGCACCTACGAGTGGGTGGAGCGGCCGGACGGCGAGCAGGTGCTCTATGTCTCCATCGGGGAGTACGACCGCCGGGGCTGGGGCTCCGGCGGCCACGACCTGCACTGGTGGTGCACGTCGGCGCCGTCGGCGCACGGGGCGGGCAAGCCGGTGTACGAGTCGTACCGGCCGGAGCTGACGGAGCTGATGGGAGCGGAGGGGTACGAGCGGCTGGCAGCCCTGTGCGCGGAGCGACTCGCCTCCCAGCTGCCCCTTCTCGCGCCCCACCCTGCGGACCCTGTCGGGTCTGCATGAACACTCGCCCGGGCACCGGATCCGCCTGAGCCCGACCGGGGTCAGGCGGACGGGGTTCAGGCGGAGGAGGAGGTGGGTTCCGAACCGGTGGGGGGCTCGGGGTCTTCCGGCTCGGACGGGGGCGGCTCGGAGGGGCTCGGGGTGGGATCCGGGGAGGGCGTCGGCTCTGCCGACGGACCGGGATCCTCCGGGCCGCCAGGGTTCCCCGGCCCGGGGTCCGGATCGGGGTCGGAGGCCGGCGGCGGATCGGGCTCCGCCGGCGCCTGCGAGCCGGGCGGCGGAGGATCGCCCGGGGCCGGGGCTGCCTCACCGTGGCCCTCCAGCGTGATCACGGCGCCCGACGGCGCGATGCGGAGGCGTGCGGCCCACGCACCCGACGGCTCCGCCGCCTTGTCGACGAACGCCGTCAAGGAGACCGACGCGCCCGGCCGCAGGGTGCCCGAGGTGTGGCTGAGTGAGACCCATCCCGCGTCCGTTGACGCCGACCAGCGCACGGCACTCCGGCCGGTCGCCGTGAGGGTGATCACCGCGCCGTTGCCGATGTGCCGGGCCCGTACGTCGAGCCGCCCGCTGCCGGAGCGGTCGCCGCCCGCGGAACCGTCCGGGTTCTCGACGGCCACCGAGACGCCGTCCGTACGGGGCCCGTAGCGGTTGCCCTGCTCGCGGTCGGCGCGGCCCGCGTTCTCGTACGGGCGTCCGTCCAGACCGTCGTCGTCACGGTCGGTGGCGGAGATGGTTGACGCCTCATGCCCCTCGCCCGTGACCGGCGCGCCCCGGTACGCCGCCCAGAGGGCGAGCACGGGTGCCGCGACGACCGTCGCCACCACGGTGGTGGTGACGGCCCGGCTGCGCAGGCGGTCACGCCGGGCGGCGCGGTCCTTCAGCTCGACCGGGAAGCCGTCCCTGTCGAAGCGGGGATTGTGGACGCAGCGGGCGCGCTGTGCCGCACGCTGGGCCGCGTGCACGGCCGGACGCGGCGCCTGGAGCACGGCGAGCGGCGCCGCGCCGCCCGGCGCCGTACCGGGCCAGGAGATCCCGGCCATCGCCCGCTCGGCGACCCGGCGGCACTCCGCGCAGTCGTCGACATGGCGCACCAGTTCACGGCGCAGCGCGGTGCCCAGCAGCAGCCGGTCGTCCCCGGCCAGCCGGGCGACCGCCTGGCAGCCGCCGGACTCGACGACCGCGAGCGCCGCACGGGTGCGTTCGACCTCGCAGGCGGCGCTGGTGA
The DNA here is from genome assembly GCF_025165795.1 of Streptomyces gossypii. Lineage (GTDB taxonomy): Bacteria > Actinomycetota > Actinomycetes > Streptomycetales > Streptomycetaceae > Streptomyces > Streptomyces gossypii. The sequence continues at coordinate 584,891 of NZ_JAJAGO010000003.1, read as the reverse complement.
GCAGCTCGCCCGCCGCCTCGGTGGAAAGCGAGAGGACGGCGGCGACCTCGCTGACCGGCAGCCCGTGGCGCACGGCCAGCTCCAGCGCCTCGCGCTGGTCGGGTGCGGTGCCCGCGGCCTCCGGCCAGGCGAGCGCGGCCAGTTCACGGCGGCGCTGGTGGGTGGCGGCGGCCGAGAGCTGCGGGGCCGCGGTGCCCGTACGGCCGCCGTCGGCCGCGCTGCGTGCGGCGAGCCTGCGCAGACAGGCCCAGCGGGTCAGCGCGTAGAACCAGGGGCGGCGGCGGGCCTGCGCGGACGGCGCCCGGCCGCGGTCGAGCTGCCGCTCAGCTACGGCCAGCGCCTCGCCGAGGGCGGCGGTAGCGGCGTCGTGTTCGCACATGACCGAAAGGCAGTAGGTGAACAGTCCGTCGAGATAGGGCCCGTAGCGTTCGGAGCGCTGGGCGTGCGACGACCGCCGCACCGGGTGCGCTCGGTGGGCGCCGGTGGTGTGCGTGGGGTGCTCGCGCCTGCTGCTCTTCATCCGGCGACCGTAGGGCGGCAGACGTCGTTCATCGGACCAGCAGGCGGCTGTTTAATCCTTATGGGTGAACATCTCCCTCAAAAGGGGACAAGACCGGGACTCAAACTGCCACTCGCGCGCGGCGCCGAACCGACGGGGATCGACGGGGGTCGACCGGGATTGCTGGGGAACCGGCAGGCATCCGACGGCGACGACTGCCGTGTCGGTGGCCGCGGATACGGTGGCGCCATGGCTGCCCCCCGTAAGTCGTCCGCCAAGGACCGACCCTCCTACCGCTGCACCGACTGCGGCTGGACTACCGCCAAGTGGCTCGGCCGCTGCCACGAGTGCCAGGCATGGGGCACGGTCGAGGAGACCGGTGGCACCCCCGCCGTCCGTACGACCGCGCCCGGCCGGGTCTCCGCCGCCGCGCTGCCGATCGGGCAGGTGGACAGCAAGCAGGCCACCGCCCGCGGCACCGGCGTGCCCGAGCTGGACCGGGTGCTGGGCGGCGGGCTGGTGCCCGGAGCGGTCGTGCTGCTCGCGGGCGAACCGGGCGTCGGCAAGTCGACGCTGCTGCTGGACGTCGCAGCGAAGGCGGCCGGCCCCGAGGACCGCACGCTCTATGTGACGGGCGAGGAGTCCGCCGCCCAGGTCCGGCTGCGGGCCGACCGCATCGGCGCGATCAACGACGACCTGTTCCTGGCCGCCGAGACCGACCTTTCGGCCGTGCTGGCCCATCTGGACGCCGTGCAGCCCTCACTCCTGGTGATGGACTCGGTGCAGACCGTCGCCTCGCCGGAGATCGACGGAGCGCCCGGCGGGGTCGCCCAGGTGCGCGAGGTCGCCGCCGCGCTGATCCGCGCGTCGAAGGAGCGCGGCATGTCCACCATCCTGGTGGGCCATGTCACGAAGGACGGCGGGATCGCCGGGCCCCGGCTGCTGGAGCATCTCGTCGACGTGGTGCTCCAGTTCGAGGGCGACCGGCACAACCGGCTGCGGCTGGTGCGCGGGGTGAAGAACCGCTACGGGGCGACGGACGAGGTCGGCTGCTTCGAGCTGCACGACGAGGGCATCACCGGCCTCGCCGACCCGTCGGGCCTCTTCCTCACCCGGCGCGACGCCCCCGTGCCCGGCACCTGTCTGACCGTCACCCTGGAGGGCAGGCGGCCGCTGGTCGCCGAGGTGCAGGCGCTGACCGTCGACAGCCAGATCCCCTCCCCGCGCCGTACGACCTCAGGGCTGGAGACCTCCCGGGTGTCCATGATGCTGGCCGTGCTGGAGCAGCGCGGCCGGATCAGCGCGCTGGGCAAGCGGGACATCTACAGCGCCACGGTCGGCGGCGTGAAGCTGACGGAACCCGCCGCAGACCTGGCGGTGGCACTGGCACTGGCGAGCGCGGCGAGCGACTCACCACTGCCGCAGAACCTCGTCGCCGTCGGCGAAGTGGGGCTGGCCGGAGAGGTGCGGCGGGTAACCGGCGTGCAGCGGCGGCTGGCCGAAGCGGCCCGGCTCGGCTTCACGCACGCACTCGTACCGGCCGACCCCGGGAAGATCCCCGAGGGCATGCGGGTACAGGTGGTGGCGAACGTCGGAGAGGCGCTGGGAGTGCTGCCGTCCCGCCCCGCGCGGAGCGCGCCACACGAGGAGGCGGCCCGCCGGTAGACTTTGCCCCGGTCTAGGGTCTGTTCCGGGTTTCGCACCGGGCCCGCGACGCGAAACCCGGCCCAGACACTGGACGTACCCAGCCTGTCGACGAAGTAATGGGCACGGCGATGCCTCGGTAAGGACATGGGGTGCCGCGGCTGTGTCGCGGCGATTCCGCCCGGCACCAGTCCCGGGCAGTTCACGGGGCGAAGCCGGGCATTTGCGGGCAGCGCCGAAGACGGCAACCGATGCCGACAGGCACCCGCACGACCGAAGGAGTGCAGTGGCAGCCAACGACCGGGCAGCAGCTCCCGGCAGGGCCGGTGGGAGCCAGGGGAGCTCCCGCGCCGACGGCTTGATGCGCACCACGCTGAGCGCGGTCGCGCCCGGTACGGCGCTGCGCGACGGCCTGGAGCGGATCCTCCGCGGGAACACCGGCGCACTGATCGTCCTCGGAGTCGACAAGACCGTCGAATCGCTGTGCACCGGCGGCTTCGTCCTGAACGTCGAGTTCGCCGCGACCCGGCTGCGCGAGCTGTGCAAGCTGGACGGCGCGCTCATCGTGGACCGGGAACTGACCAAGATCGTACGAGCGGGGGTGCAGCTCGTTCCCGACGCGTCGATCCCGACCGAGGAGACCGGCACCCGGCACCGCACCGCCCAGCGTGTCTCCATCCAGACCGGCTTCCCGGTGGTGTCGGTCAGCCAGTCCATGCGGCTGATCGCTCTGTACGTGGACGGGCAGCGGCGCGTCCTGGAGGACTCCGCCGCCATCCTCTCCCGGGCCAACCAGGCACTGGCGACCCTGGAGCGGTACAAACTGCGGCTCGACGAAGTCGCCGGGACGCTCTCCGCGCTGGAGATCGAGGACTTGGTGACGGTCCGCGATGTGACGGCCGTCGCACAGCGGCTCGAGATGGTGCGGCGGATCGCGACGGAGATCGCCGAGTACGTCGTCGAACTCGGCACCGACGGCAGGCTCCTGTCGCTCCAGCTCGACGAGCTGATCGCGGGCGTCGAACCAGAACGCGAACTGGTCGCCCGCGACTACGTGCCGGAGCCCACCGGCACCGGGCGCAGGTCCCGTACGGTCGCGGAAGCGCTGAACGACCTGGACCGGCTCAGCCACACCGAGCTGCTCGAACTCTCCACGGTGGCGCGGGCGCTGGGCTACTCAGGCTCCCCCGAGATCCTCGACTCGGCCGTCTCGCCACGCGGGTTCCGCCTGCTGGCGAAGGTGCCGAGACTGCCCGGCGCGGTGATCGACCGGCTGGTCGACCACTTCGGCGGGCTGCAGAAGCTGCTCGCCGCGAGCGTCGACGACCTCCAGACGGTGGACGGCGTCGGAGAGGCCCGCGCACGCTCCGTCCGCGAAGGGCTCTCGCGGCTGGCGGAGTCCTCCATCCTGGAGCGTTACGTCTAGGGCGTGTTTGAGAAGTCCCGCCTGTCTCGCGGGGTCCGGCACGCCCTGAGGTCTCTCGTTTGGATCTTGCCGTACGGCGCTGAGCCGACGGCCCGGCCCCCGCCCCGCCGATGGCGGGCGGGTAGGGGGTCGAAGGACCGTCTTCACCCGCAGGGCGGGCGAAGGACGGCCACGACCTCACGCACCGGCCGGTGCTCGCGCGGGCTGTGCGGCACGGCCTACGGGGCGGCCTGCGCCAAGCCGCACGTCCACCTGGGCGGCAGCCCGCCGTACCCCGCACCGCACCGGCCGGGCACGCGGTCACGGGCCGTGCGGGCCGGCCCGACTCCGACGCCCCGCGCCCGCTGGACAGCGGCGCGGCGTCCCCCCGCCCGCACCGGCCGGGCACGCGGTCACGGGAAGGCGGTGCGGCCTGGTTCGTTCGGGGTGTCGAGCGGCGGTAGTGAGCGGCCCGTGCGGCCTTCGGAGAGGTCGATGGAGTCGAGGAGGGAGAGCAGCGCGGCCAGTGCCGGGTTGTCGTTGCCCTGCCGCCAGGTGGCGGACAGTTCGACCGGGTACGGCTCGGGCAGGGCGACCGGGCGGAACGCAACCGCCTTGAAGCGCAGCCGGGCCGCCGCCGCCGGGACGAGCGCGAGGCCGAGCCCCGCCTGTACGAGGGCCAGAATCGTGTGGATCTGGGTGACGTACTGCGTGTAGACGGGGGTGACGTCCGCGCCGCGGAAGACGCTGACGACCAGCTCGTGGAGGTAGCGCGCCTCCGTCGGCGAGTACATCACCATGTCCTGGTCCTGGAAGTCCGCGAGCCGCAGCGGTCCGTTCTCCTCGGCCAGCGGGTGGCCCGGGGGCAGCGCCGCGAGCAGCGGCTCGGAGACGATCGGCCGGGAGACCAGGTCGGCGCGGGCGACGGGCGGGCGCATCAGCCCGAGGTCGAGCGCTCCGGCGGACAGCAGTTCGAGCTGCTCACGGCTGACGAGCTCGCTCAGCACCACGTCGACGTGCGGCAGCCGCCCGCGGGCGGCACCGAGCAGCCCGCCGAGCACCTCGTACGCGGAGGTCGCGGTGAAACCGATCCGTACCAGCCCGGACCGTCCGGCGCTCACCCGCCGGATCGCCAGCGCCGCGCTCTCCGCCTCGTGCAGCAGCCGGCGGGCGTCCCGCAGGAACGCCTGTCCGGCCGGTGTGAGGCGGATCGCCCGGCTGCCGCGCTCCAGCAGCTGCGCGTTCAGCTCCCGCTCAAGCTGCTGGATCTGGCGGCTCAGCGGCGGCTGGGTGATGCGCAGGCGCTTTGCGGCCCGCCCGAAGTGGAGTTCCTCGGCGACGGCGACGAAGCTGGTCAGCTGGCTGAAGGTGAACATCGATGCTTTTCCGGTATCAGTGAATGCCTTAATTGATTTGGACGCGCATTGACGGGCCAGTCTACTGTCGGCCCGAACCGACATGAGCTGCCGCGAGACGGTCGACCTGCTCAGAAAAGGACGGAAATGGCCACGGTGACCGAACCGACCGGACACATGCTGATCGCCGGTACGCCGGTATTCGGCGCGGGCAGGCACGTCCGCGCGGTGAATCCCGCCACCGACGCCGAACTGGAGCCGCCCTTCGGCCACGGCGGTGCCCCCGAAGTCGCCCAGGCGTGTGAGGCGGCGGACGCGGCGTTCGACGCCTTCCGCCACACGACCGGCGCACGGCGCGCCGACTTCCTGGAGACGATCGCCGACAACATCGAGGCGCTCGGCGATCCGCTGATCGCACGGGCCCACGCCGAGAGCGGGCTCCCCGTCGCCCGCCTCACGGGTGAGCGGGGCCGTACGACCGGCCAGTTGCGGCTCTTCGCCGAGCTGGTACGGGAGGGCAGCTGGGCCGGTGCACGCATCGACCCGGCCCGGCCCGAGCGCACCCCGCTGCCGCGCTCCGACATCCGGCAGCGCGCGGTGGGGCTCGGCCCGGTCGCCGTCTTCGGGGCGAGCAACTTCCCGCTTGCCTTCTCGGTCGCCGGTGGCGACACCGCCTCCGCGCTCGCCGCGGGCTGCCCCGTGGTGGTCAAGGGGCATGACGCGCACCCGGGTACCTCCGAGCTGGTGGGCAGGGCGGTCACGGACGCCGTCACGTCCTGCGGCCTGCCGCCGGGCACCTTCTCGCTGCTTTTCGGTCTGGGACCGGAACTGGGCATCGAGCTGGTGACCGACCCCCGCATCCACGCGGTGGCGTTCACCGGCTCGCGCCAGGCCGGGCTGGCCCTGATGTCGGCCGCAGCCGGGCGGCCACGGCCGATCCCCGTCCATGCCGAGATGAGCAGCGTCAACCCCGTCTTCCTGCTGCCCGGTGCGCTGACCGACCGCGCCCCGGAACTGGGTGCGGAGTTCGCCGCCTCGCTGACCCTCGGCTCCGGCCAGTTCTGCACCAACCCCGGGCTCGTACTCGCTGTCGAGGGGCCCGCGCTGGACAGGTTCCTGGACGCGGCGGCGGCAGCGGTCCAGGAGAGCACCGCGTCCACGATGCTGACGCCGCCCATCGCCCGCTCCTACGACAGCGCGGTCTCCGCGCTCGCCGCACAGGACGGGGTGTCGGTCCTGGCCCGCGGCCACCAGAGCGGGCAGCCCAACGGCTGCCGTGCCGCCCTGCTGGCCACGGACGCCGAGGCGTTCCTCGGTACGGAGGAGCTGCGGCAGGAGGTCTTCGGCTCCTGCTCGCTGGTTGTCCGCTGCCGGGACGCCGTCCAGCTCACCGAAGTCGCCGACGCGCTGGAAGGCCAGCTGACGGCGACCGTGCACGCCACCACGAGCGACCAGGCGGAGGCACGGGCGCTGCTGCGCGTACTGGAGCTACGGGCCGGGCGGGTGCTCTTCAACGGATGGCCCACGGGTGTGGAGGTGGGGCACGCGATGGTCCACGGCGGCCCGTTCCCCGCCACCTCGGACGCGCGGACCACCTCGGTCGGCACCTCGGCTCTCGACCGGTTCCTCCGTCCGGTCGCCTACCAGGACGTCCCGGCCGCACTGCTGCCCTCGGCGGTGGCGGACGGCAACCCGGACGGGCTCTGGCGCCGGATCGACGGCGAGCTGGGCAGGCACTGAGCCCTCCCACGAGACCCGCACGAAAAGCACTCCCGCTCGGGAAGCACTGGAGGCACCGGCTCCGCGCCGGTGCCTCCAGTGCTTCCCGCCGCCGGACGGGCCCTGCTCCGGCAGGTCCTAGTCCTTGGTGAGGACGAACGACGCCTCGGCGGCGGGCAGGCCCTTCACCTTCACCTCGGCCAGGTAGGTGTCCGGCTTCGGCGAACCGGACGGCGCCTTCGCGCACTCCGGCTTGCTCTGCTTGCGGTTCCACTTGAGGTCCTGGACGGTCTCGCCGTTCGCCGGGACCTCGACGAAGGCCGAGGAGCGGTCGGGCGGGCAGTCCGCGGAGGACCAGATCCGCTCGCCCTCGCCGTCGCTGATGGTGAGTACGGTCGCCACCCGGCCGAGGTTGATGCGGCAGTCGCTGTCGCCGCTGTTCTTGACCGTCAGCTCCAGCTTCGGGTTCTCACCGGGCGCGTAGTCGTTCTCGACGCTGGTCAGTGTCACGGTGACGCCCGAGCCGCAGGAGGGCAGCCCCGGACCGCCGGGTGTGCCACCGCCACCGGTCACGTTCCCGCCGGTGCCGCCGAGCGCACCGCCGCGGTCGCCACCGCCCGTACCGCCGCTCTCTCCGTCACCTCCGCCGTCGGCGTCGCCGGCGCCGCCGTCAGCACCGTCGCTGTCGCCGCCGCCGGAGCCCGCGCCGCCGTCCGCCTCGTCCCGGCCGCCGGGGCGCTGACTGACCCTCGGCGAGGAGTCGGACGGACCGGGCGTGATCGCGTCGGTCGGGCCCTGGCCGTTGTTGTCGTCCTTTCGGCCGGCTTCGGCGCGCTGGTCGCCGCCGTCGCCGCCGAGACTCATCGCCCAGACGATCAGCAGCGCGAGCAGCGCCAGCACGGACAGCGCGATGACCCTCCGCCGCCAGTAGATGGTGGAGGGAAGAGGTCCGATCGGATTGCGCAGTGATCCCACGTGGAAACCTTACGAGACTTCACCCGTCCCGCAGGGCGGTACCCACCGCTTGGGCCCCATGACTTTTATGATGAGCGGTTCTTGTGCGGTTTCCGGCGGCTGCGGGGTTCGGTTTCCCGCGCTTTGTCCGGTCCCGTGTTCGGCCGCACCTCCATCTGACGGACACCTGACGGAAGTCAGGCCCGCGACCTGACCTTCGTACGCTGCGCGGGGCCCATACCGCTCCGTAGCTTCTCGGCTTGACGCTCTCCCTCCCCGGAGGGGGGAGGTTCTTACGGCTCGCGGTCCCTGCGCTCGCTCCTCGGGTTGGCGATCTTCTCACCGGTGGAGAGGGTCAGGAGACGGGTCAGCCCCGCGTCGATGCCGACCGCCGTATCCGTCTTCGGGAACGGCTTGACGGTCGGGTCTTCGCACAGCATCGAGACGAACCAGCGACCCGCGCTGTCCTGGGAGACCGTCACCGTCGAAGGTGCAGCGCCCCCGGGAAGGGAGCGGGACCAGACGATGTCCAGCGGCTCGCGCATCTTGGCCAGCGTCAGGGCACCGTCGCGGTAGCGGAACGCGGAGGATGTGTACTCCGCCGACCTTCGCGACTTCCTCTTGGACTTGAAGCGCGGGTACTTGCCCCGCTTCTCCCAGAAGCTGACGAACGCGCCTTGCAGATGCCGAAGGCACTGCTGGAGCGGCACGGAGGAGGCGTCGGCCAGGTAGGCCATCTCCTCCGTCTTCTTCCACGAGGTCAGCATGGCGGATGTGGCGTTGTAGTTGACCCGCTCACCCTGCTACCAGGCCCGCGTACGGGCCTCCAACGCAAGGTTGTAGACCTTCCGCACACACCCGAACGTGCGCGACAGCTCAGCCGCCTGCGCATCGGTCGGATAGAAGCGGTACTTGAAAGCCCGCTTCACGTGGGAAGTCGCCATGCGTCACAAACTAGCGTGACCGCAGGTAAAGATCACTCCTGCGGGTCACCGCACTGCGATCCGCCCTGGCGGCGAAACCCAGCCCGTTGCCCTGCTCCGCAGGAGCATCGTTTCCTCCCCCAGCTAATGCACGGGGTATCCACGAAGGAGACCCGATGAACGACGAGAGCCCCGCCAGCACGGAGAGCGCGGCCAGCACGCCCGATGGTCTCTACCGGGAAGTCACCGATTTCGCCGAGGACTCCCCCACCTGGGCCCACACCCTCGCCGAGTACGGCACGGAGGGCAGCCTGCTGCTCCTGATCGCCCTGCTGGCATGGGCCTGTTGGCGCGCGGCACGGCAGCACGGCCTACGCGAGGCGGGCGGCGTACGCGGCGGAACGTCCGCGCTGCTCGCGCTCGGCGCCCTCGCGGTGGCCTACGGGCTGAGCGAACTGACGAAGGTGCTGGTGGCGGAGGAGCGCCCGTGCCGGGCCGTGCCGGGTGCGGCGCCATCGCTGGTGCCCTGCCCCGGGTCCGGCGACTGGTCGTTCCCCAGCAACCACGCGACGCTCGCCCTGGGCGCCGCCACCGGTGTGCTGCTGCTCTGGCGCGCGATGGCCTGGCTGGCGCTGCCCGTCGCGCTGCTGACCGCCGTCTCGCGTGTGTTCCTCGGTGTGCACTATCCGCACGATGTGCTGGCGGGCGGCGTACTGGGCGCGGGCGTGGTGGCACTGGCGGTCCGGCTGCTGCCGCGGCCGTGGGCGCCTCTGGGCTCCCGGTCCCCGATTCCGGTCGTACGAGCCGAGCCGCGCGATCAGACCAGCCCCGACTCGTAGGCGACGATGGCGGCCTGCACCCGGTTTCCGACCTGGAGGCGTTCGAGGATCGCGCTCACATGCCCCTTGACCGTGCCCTCCACCAGATGCAGCCGCCGCGCGATCTCCGCGTTGGACAGCCCTTGCCCCACCAGCGCGAGCACCTCGCGTTCCCGTGCGGTGAGTTCATCCGTACGGGCACGGGCACGCGCGCCGCGGGAGAGGCGCCCGCCCGCGCCGCCGCCGAGCTCGGTGAGGACATGGTGGGCCACCTTCGGGGAGAAGAAGGCGCCGCCCTCGGCCACCGCCCGTACGCCTGCGAGGAGTTCGTGCGGATCGCCGGACTTCAGCAGGAAGCCGGTGGCACCGCCGCTCAGCGCGCGGGCGATGTAGGCGTCCTCGGCGAAGGTGGTGAGGATGGCGACGGCGGTACCCGGCAGTCCGGCGCACAGGATCTCCTCGCCCGCGGTGAGGCCGTCCAGGCGGGGCATCCGGATGTCGAGCAGCGCGACGTCGGGGCGGTGTGCGCGGGCGAGTTCGACGGCCTGCCGCCCGTCCGCCGCCTCGGCCACGACCTCGACGGACGGGTCGGCACCGAGGATCGCCCGTACGCCCGCGCGCACCATCGCCTCGTCGTCCGCCACCAGCACCCGGATGCTCATCGCTCCGCCCCCGCCCTCTCGATCACGTTCTTGCTGATCAGCCGGCCGTCACGAAAGCACAGCCGGTAGATGTCCACACTGGTGAAGAGGTCGCCGCTCGAACGGTAGTACGCGCAGTCCGCCCGGTGCGGCAGCGCGGGAGCACGGTCGACGGGCGGCCCGACGTCCTCCCGCCCCGGCAGCCCGGCCCGCACCCGCGCCTCCGGGTCGCCGACCCGCAGCCGGTCATAGGCCGCGACGGGCAGTACGGACTCGGCGGTCGTGTACGCGTACCAGCCCAGCACGGCGACGGTGACGAGCGCGGCGGCCGTCCCCGCACACGCGGAGGCGACTGCGATCCGCCGCCGCGCGACCTGCCGCGCCCGGGCGAACTGGCGCACGGCGGCACTCTGTCCGGCACCGGCACCGGCGGAGGCGGCCGGAGCCCCCGCACCGTCCGACCCGCCCGCACCATTCACGCGATCCGCCGGAAACCAGGCCGTCACGACGAACCCGCCGTCGTCCCGGGCCACCGCACTCAGCCCGCCACCTGCCACCCGTACGCGCTCGCGCAGTGCGATCAGCCCGGTCCCGGCACGCCCGGCGACCGTCCGCTCCGGCGCGCACTGCTCCGTGGGCCGCACCGGCGACGGCCCGTTGGCGACACTCACCCGCGCCACCGCACCGGGCCGCGCGCCCTCCGGGCACGCCGCCCTCACCGTCACCGTCACCTCCGCGCCCGGCGCGTGCTTGGCCGCGTTCGTCAGCCCCTCCTGCACCACGCGGTACGCCGCCCTGTCCACCGCCGGCGGCAGGGTCCCCGAACCGGGCCGCTCCTCCTCCGGGCCCCCGACCGTGACCAGCCGTGCCCGCAGGCCGGAGGAGACAGCCCGCTCGACGAGCGCGCGAAGCGGCTCCCCGACAGGCGCGAGCGGCCCCGGTCCCGGCTCGGACTCCGACTCGAACTCCGACTCCGGCAGTGTCCGCTCTCGCAGAACGCCGATGATCTCGTGCAACCGGTCGGTCGCCGCAGCCGCCTGCGCACGGAGCTCCGCGACGGCGGCCCGGTGCGCGTCCGGCAGGTCGGGCGCGACCTGGAGCGCGCCCGCGCGCAGCGCGATCAGGCTCAGATCGTGGCCGAGCGCGTCATGCATGTCCTCGGCGATACGGGCGCGCTCCCGCAGTCCCGCCTGCGCCGCCACGATGCGCTGCTCGTGCTCCAGACGCTCCGCCCGCTCCCAGCCCGCCCGCACCAGCTCCCGGTCCTGGCAGCGGTAGCGGCCCACGAGCCAGGGGAACACCGCGACGAACAGCAGCGTGCCCACCATCATCAGCCAGCCGAACACGGGATCGGCGTACCGCACTCCCTGGCCGACCTCCACCAGCACCCCGACCGTGCCGAGCAGCGCGATGCCGCCGAACGCGAGCAGTGCCGGGCGGGTGCGCTCGCTGCGCCGGCCGAGCAGACAGCTCGCCACGGCGAGAGCGGCGGCCAGGCTGAGCATCCCCGGCGAGACGCACAACGCGAGGACCGCGACGAGCAGCCACCCCAGCAGTGGACGGCGCCGCAGCAGGACGACCGCGAAGGCGAGCACCACGAGTTCGAGAACGGTCAGCCATGACGGCGGTGCGTCCTCGCCGTCGATTCCGTTTCCGACGACGGTGCACACGGCGACCAGCAGCCACACCAGCCCGTCACGCACCGCCACACCAGCGCGCCCGCCCGCGCTCTCCGCCATCCCGCTCCGCTCCTCACCCACCCGCCTGCCCCGCCCCTGCCTCACCCCGACGCTACCGACGCTTCCCGCCCCCGCCCTCTGACGAAGGTCAGGTCTTGGGACGCGCGAAAGCGGGGGATCTTCACCGGTCGACGCTTCGACCAGGAAACCGCCCCGTGAGCGGGCAAAGCGTCGACCGACCAACATCCAGATCCGGATTATCTGCATCACGGCGGCGCTCCCCTGGCGTGGTCGTTTCGGCCGTGCCGTGCTCCGTGCCAGGATCGGCGGTGCCATGACTGCGACTACTGAAGACGCCGCGAACGCCGTACCGGACCACGACAACGGCCCCGGCCGCGACCACACAGACCTCCACACAACCGTCGTCGACTGGTTCGACGCGCACGCCCGTGATCTCCCCTGGCGCCGCCCCGAGGCGGGCGCCTGGGGGGTCATGGTGAGCGAGTTCATGCTGCAGCAGACACCCGTCGCCCGGGTGCTCCCGGTGTACGAGCAGTGGCTCGCACGCTGGCCGCGCCCGGCTGATCTGGCCGCCGAGCCGTCCGGCGAGGCCGTACGCGCCTGGGGGCGGCTGGGCTATCCGCGCCGGGCGCTGCGGCTGCACGGTGCCGCGGCCGCCATAGCGGAACGGCACGGCGGCGATGTCCCCGGGGAGCACGCGCAGCTGCTCGCGCTGCCCGGCGTCGGCGAGTACACGGCCGCCGCGGTGGCGTCCTTCGCGTACGGGCAGCGGCATGCGGTGCTGGACACCAATGTGCGCCGGGTGTTCGCCCGTGCCGTGACCGGGCGGCAGTATCCGCCGAACGCCACCACCGCCGCCGAGCGGAAGCTCGCCCGCGCGCTCGTGCCGCAGGAGGCGGCGCTTGCCGCGCGCTGGGCGGCGGCCACGATGGAGCTGGGCGCGCTGGTGTGCACGGCTCGCGGGCCGGAGTGCGAGCGCTGCCCGATCGCCGCGCAGTGCGCCTGGCAGCTGGCGGGCGCGCCCGAGTACGAAGGCCCGCCGCGCCGTACGCAGAGCTACGCCGGGACTGACCGCCAGGTGCGCGGCAGGCTGCTGGCCGTACTGCGGGACTCGGCGGGTCCGGTGCCGCAGGCGGCGCTGGACCGGGTGTGGCACGAGCCGGTGCAGCGGGCGCGGGCGCTGGACGGGCTGGTGTCCGACGGGCTGGTGGAGCCGCTGGAGGGTGGCGCGTACCGGCTGCCGCAGACCTGACCCTGACCGGCCCCTGCCTGATCCCTGACCAGCCAGGCCCCAGGCTCCCGCCCGCCGTCGGCCCCGCCCTCGGGCACGCTGCCCGGCGGCGGATGGAGATGCCCCTGTGCGTACGGGCCGACACAGCGCCGTTACACAACCGATGGGCAGCCGACGGCTTCCCGAAGGCCCGCTGCACACGGTCCCGCAACACCCGCTGCCTATGTTCCTCGTATACCGGGGGGCGACCCACTTCACAGGCTCGGGAGGCGGACGTGGCAGCAGAGGTGCTGGACTTCGAGGAGTACGTGCGGACTCGGCAGGACGCGTTGCTGCGCAGCGCCCGCCGGCTGGTCACCGACCCCATGGAGGCCCAGGATCTGCTCCAGACCGCACTTGCCCGCACCTACGGCAGGTGGGACGGCATAGCGGACAAGTCCCTCGCCGATGCCTATCTGCGCCGGGTGATGATCAACACCCGTACGGAGTGGTGGCGTTCCCGCCGGCTCCAGGAGGTGCCGACCGAGCACCTGCCGGACGTCGTGGGCGTCGAGGACGGCTCCGAGCAGCGCGCCGACCGCGAGCTGCTGATGGAGGTGCTGGGCACACTGGCGCCCAAGCAGCGCAGTGTCGTGGTCCTGCGACACTGGGAGCAGATGAGTACCGAGGACACTGCTCGGGCGCTGGGCATGTCGCCGGGCACCGTGAAGAGCACGCTGCACCGCGCACTGGCCAGACTGCGCGAGGAGCTGAAGCGGAGGACCGTGGAGTGCGCCGCCTGACGGCGGTGGAGCACACGGGGAGCCGACGGTCCGCACTCGCGCTGGCGGTGGGCGTCCTGACCCTGGTCGCGGGGTGTGCCGCCAGCGGCGAGGGGGTGCGGGTGGAGGGATCGCCGACCGCCTCGGCCGCTCCGAACCCCGCGGTCTCGTCGACGCCCGAGGGCGCCTCCGCCTCCGAAGGCCCGCCCCTCGGCAGTCCGGTGCCGAGCACGAAGCCCGAGCCGGGCGTGGGCAGCGGCACGGCGTCGGGGGATGACGAAGCCGCGTACACGGAGAACGGCAAGGTCCGCAAGGTCGACGAGACGACCGTGATCTCGGTGCTCAGGCGTGATCCGAAGGTCAGTGGCCATGTGAAGCGGGATCTGGCGCCGTGCGACGGCGAGCAGTATCCGGTGGGGGTCGAGTACGGGCGGATGACCGGGGGCAAGCAGGCGGATCTGGTCGTGAACGTCTCGTCCTGCGCGGACAGCGTCGGCGTCGGGACGTACGTCTACCGCCGCAGTACGAGCGGGGCGCTGGTGAACGTCTTCGCCGCCGAGCGCCCGCCGGTCTCCGCGGAGCTCGGCGACGGCGGCATGCTGGTGGTCACCCGGGACGTCTACATCGGGGACGAGCCCATCTGCTGTCCCTCGGGCCGCGACGTGATCACATACGCGTGGCGGGACGGCGTGTTCGAGGAACTGAAGCGCGAGCGCACCGACAGCGAGGCGAGGGCCACCCCGTCGGTGGAACCCCGGAAGGACTGAGGCGAGCAGGAGATGGCCGAGACCCACGTGCTCTTCGTCGAGGACGACGACGTCATCAGGGAGGCGACGCAGCTGGCGCTGGAGCGCGACGGCTTCGTGGTGACGGCGGTGGCCGACGGTCTGACCGGGCTGGAGGCGTTCCGCGCCGACCGGCCCGACATCGCGCTGCTGGACGTCATGGTGCCGGGTCTGGACGGTGTCAGCCTGTGCCGCCGCATCCGGGACGCCTCCACCGTCCCGGTGATCATGCTGTCCGCGCGCGCCGACTCGATCGATGTGGTGCTGGGGCTGGAGGCGGGGGCGGACGACTATGTGACCAAGCCCTTCGACGGGGCGGTGCTGGTTGCCCGCATCCGTGCGGTGCTGCGGCGCTTCGGGCACGCGAACGGGGTTCCCCCGGGACACGGGCACGGTGGCCAGGGCGGGCACGGGGGACCGGGCGGCCACGGCGCCCATACCGGCTACGGTGCCCATCCGGGGCAGAGCGGGCACCACGCGGCGGCGGCCGAGCGACCCGGCGCGGGGGACGAGGTGCTGCGCTTCGGCGACCTGGAGGTCGACACCGAGGGCATGGAGGTACGGTCCGCGGGCCGTCCGGTGTCCCTGACGCCGACGGAGATGCGGCTGCTGCTGGAGTTCTCCGCGGCGCCCGGCACGGTGCTCTCGCGGGACCGGCTGCTGGAGCGCGTGTGGGACTACGGCTGGGGCGGCGACACCCGCGTCGTCGACGTCCATGTGCAGCGGCTGCGCAGCAAGATCGGCCAGGACCGGATCGAGACGGTCCGCGGCTTCGGCTACAAGCTGAAGGGTTGAGGGCTCGGTCCCGCCACGCAGATGAAGCGCCTCCCCCTCCCCGGCCCGCTCCGCCACGGCTTCCTCCGCAACGGCCTGCGCACCGGTCTCCGCTGGAAGCTGAGTGCCGCCATCGCGCTGGTCGGTGCGCTGGTCGCGCTCGCGCTCAGCCTCGTCGTGCACAACGCCGCGCGCGGCACCATGCAGGACAGCAGCCGCGATGTGCAGGACGAGCGGCTGCAGTACGCGCGCCGCATCTACGACTCCACGGGGCAGATCCCCTTCGGGGCGCGGATCGACGATCCCGCACTTCCCGCTGCGCTGCGTGGGGCTGTCGAGCAGGGAAGGCGGGCGACCTACCTGGAGGAGCGAGGCGGCGGCCCGCCCGTCGTGTGGGCGGCCACCCCGCTGCCGGACGACCGGATCATGTCCCTGCGCACCCGCTTCGCCGACCGCTACGACGTGCTCACCGACCTCGACCGCTCGCTGATCATCGGTTCGCTGTCGGTGGTGCTGGGCGGCTGCGCGCTGGGAGTGCTGGTCGGCGGCCAGCTCTCACGCCGCCTGCGCAAGGCCGCCGACGCGGCGAGCGAGGTCGCGGGCGGCGACACCGAGGTGCGGGTACGGGACGCCATCGGCGGGCGGCGGCTGCGGGTACGCGACGAGGCGGACGAACTCGCCGACGCCATCGACGCCATGGCCGACGCCCTCCAGGCCCGGCTGGAGGCGGAGCGCCGCGTGACGGCCGACATCGCGCACGAACTGCGCACCCCGGTCACCGGCCTGCTCACCGCCGCCGAACTGCTGCCCGAGGGCCGCCCTGCCGAGCTGGTACGGGACCGCGCGCAGGCGCTGCGCCAGCTGGTCGAGGACGTGCTGGAAGTCGCCCGGCTGGACGGCGCGCGGGAGCGGGCCGAGCTCCAGGAGGTGGCGCTCGGGGCGTTCGTACGGCGCCGGGTCTCGGTCGCGGCACCGGAGGCGCGGGTACGGATCGTCGCGGACGCCATCGTCACCACCGACCCCCGGCGGCTGGAGCGCATCCTGGGGAATCTCCTGGCGAACGCCGCCCGGCACGGCCGCCCCCCGGTCGTCGTGACCGTGGACGGCCGCCGCATCCGGATACGGGATCACGGCCCCGGATTTCCGGAGCGGCTGCTGAAGGAGGGGCTGAGCCGGTTCCGCACCGGGAGCACCGACCGCTCGCAGTCCGGGTACGGGCTGGGGCTGACCATCGCGGCAGGTCAGGCCCGGGTGCTGGGGGCACGTCTGACGTTCCGCAACGCGGAGCCGGACGAGCCGGCCGCGCCCGGCGAGGAGGCGGCCGGGGTTGCCCGGACTGCCGGGGGCGGCACCGGGGAGAACGGGGAGGCAACCGGGGAGAGCGGGGAGGTGACCGGGGAGCCGGGCGCCGGGGGCGGCACCGGTGCGGTGGCCGTGCTGTGGCTGCCGGAGTCGCCCCCGACCGAGCCCTCCACCCCGCCCGGTGGGGTCCCCCTCATGATCCGCCGCCGCTGACGCAGTCGCCCGCTCCCGACGAAAGACCCTGGTGCCGCGCGACGCCGGGCGTACTCATGCCTCCACGGTGACACGCCCCTCTGACAGCGGGCCCTCCCCGGACTCCTTGCCGGTTGCCACCCCTGAAGCATTCTCGGGCGCGTCACCCGAGGCGCCGCCGGCCGTCTCACCGGAGGTGTCGCCCGAGGTGCCGCCGGAGTCCTCGGCGGGCGAGTCGGCGCCGCCCCGCAGCGGGGTCTCCCTGATGAACCACGCCAGGACGAAGATCAGCACCGTCAGCGAGGCCGCCAGCAGGAAGACCGTGTGCGTGCCGTTGGAGACGGCCTGCTCGTACGCCCTGCGCACCCCGTCGGGCAGCTTGGCCAGCGAGGCCGCGTCGAGCTGGCTGTTGCCGCCCGCCGCTCGTTCCGCCCCGGCGCTGCCGAGCCGGTCGGTCATGGTGTCCTCCACCTGGCCGGCGAAGAGGGTGCCCATCAGCGCGACGCCGAAGGAGCCGCCGATCGTACGGAAGAGGGTGGCCGAGGAGGAGGCGACGCCCAGGTCCTTCGGCTCCACACTGTTCTGCGCGATCAGCATCGTGAGCTGCATCAGGAAGCCCATCCCGGTGCCGAGCAGGGCCATGTAGAGCCCGGCGGTCAGCCGGCTGGTGCCGGTGTCCATCTGGGCGAGCAGGAAGAGGCCGACGGGGATCAGCGCGCCACCGATGAGCGGGTAGACGCGGTACTTGCCGGTGGCGGTCGTGGCGCGGCCGACGAAGACGGAGACGATCATCAGCGGCAGCAGCAACGGCAGCAGCAGGAGCCCCGAGTTGGTGGCGGAGGCGCCCTGGACCGCCTGCTGGAAGAGCGGCAGGAAGGTCATGGAGCCGAACATCACGAAGCCCAGCAGGAAGCCGATGACGATGACGAGGGAGAAGTTCCGGTTCCGGAAGATCCCGAAGGGCATTATCGGTTCGGGGACGCGCTGCTCGACGTAGACGAAACCGGCCAGGGAGGCCAGCGCCAGCACCGACAGCCCGATGATCACACCGGAACCCCACGCGTACTCCGTACCGCCCCAGCTGGCGACCAGCACGGTCGCGGTGATGACGGTGGTGAGCAGCGCCGCGCCCACATAGTCGATGCGCCCCTCCGAGCGCTTCTTCGGCAGGTGCAGCAGCGTCACGACCATGACCATGGCGATGATGCCGAGCGGCAGGTTGATGTAGAACGCCCAGCGCCACCCCAGATGGTCGGTGAGGGTGCCGCCGACCAGCGGCCCGCCGATCATGGCGAACGACATCACCCCGGCCATCATGCCCATGTACTTGCCGCGCTCGCGGGGCGGCACCAGGTCGGCCAGGATCGCCATGGCACCGACCAGCAGACCGCCCGCGCCCAGGCCCTGCAGCGCCCGGAAGCCGATCAGCTGCCCCATGCTCTGCGCCGCTCCCGAGGTGGCGGAGCCCACCAGGAAGATGACGATGGAGATGAGGAAGGTGCCCTTCCTCCCGTACATGTCGCCGAGCTTGCCCCACAGCGGGGTCGAGGCGGCGGTCGTGAGGGTGTACGCGGTGACCACCCACGCCAGGTGGTCCAGGCCGCCCAGCTCGCCGACGATGGTGGGCATCGCGGTGCCCACCACCATGTTGTCGAGCATGGCCAGCATGACGGCGATCATCAGGGCGGAGAGCATGACACGGAGGCTGCGCTGGTCGGGCAGGTGAGAGGGTGGCGCTTCGGTCTTCAGGGCTGCGTCACTCATGATCTTCTTCCACCGGGTTCAGGAATGCGGCTGGCGGCTGGCGGCTAGCACGGAGAGCCACGACTTACTTGACGCCCGGCTAGTTGAGTACAGTGGAGAAACTAGAGCGCTACTAGCCGGGCGTCAAGTAAGTATCTGAGAGGGTAGCCATGAGCAGGGGAAACACCCGCCAGCGGATTCAGGACGTCGCGCTGGAACTGTTCGCCGAGCGGGGCTACGAGAAGACGTCGCTGCGCGAGATCGCCGAGCAGCTCGACGTCACCAAGGCCGCGCTCTACTACCACTTCAAGACCAAGGAAGACATCCTCCTCAGCATCTTCGAGGACCTGAACCGGCCGATCGTCGAGCTGATCGCCTGGGGCGAGCAGCAGCCCCGCACGCTGGAGACCAAGAAGGAGATCCTCCGCCGGTACGGCCAGGCGCTCTACGACGCGGAGCCGCTCTTCCGCTTCATGCAGGAGAACCAGGCCTCCATCCGCGAACTGAGCCTCGGCGAACGCATCAAGCAGCGGATGTTCGCGCTGTCCGGCCTGCTGGTGGAGCAGGACGCCGAACTGATCGACCGGGTCCGCGCGCTCACCTCGCTGTTCGCCATGCACGCGGGCATGTTCGCCATGCTGCAGACGGACGACGACCTCAAGGAGCGGCAGGAGGCGCACCTCCTCGTGGCGCACGAACTGATCACCACCGCGCACCACGGCGACTGACCTCACCCGGCACCCGCCCGTCCGGAGGAGTACGGTCCGGATCAGCAGCCCGGCCCGAAGAGAGGTGCACGACCATGCCGCAATCCGAGACCGCCACCGGCATACGCCTCGCCCTGTGGTCGAAGGACGATCTCGACCTCCTGCACCAGGTCAACACCCCCGAGATGCGCGCACACCTCGGAGGACCGGAGCGCGAGGAGCAGATCCTCTCCCGCCACGAGCGCTATCTCCAGCCCACCGACCCGGGCGTCAGCTGCATGTTCCGCATCGCCCTGCTCCCGGACGACGAATCGGCGGGCATCATCGGCTACTGGGAACGCGAGTGGCAGGGCGAGACCGTGTACGAGACCGGCTGGGGCGTGCTCCCCCACCTCCAGGGCCGGGGCATCGCGGTCGCGGCGGCCGTACGGACAATCGCGGCGGCACGCGCCCAGCGCAGGCACGCCCGCATCCACGCGTTCCCGTCCACCGGCAACCCCGCCTCGAACGCGATCTGCCGCAAGGCCGGCTTCACGCTGAGCGGCCAGTGCGACCTCGAATACCCGCCGGAAACGGGCAACATCATGCACTGCAACGACTGGAGCCTGGACCTGACGGACCCGGCTCCGCCCCCGCCCCCGGCGCGCTGAAGGGGCAACGCCCAAGACCGCAGAGTCCGTTCACCTCTCCGCCTCCCCCTGCCCAAGCCATAGCATCACCGTATGGAGCCCGCGACCCTCGGCGTACGACTCGCCACCACCGCCGTAGTGCCCCTGGTCAAGAAGCTGTTCGCACGGCCCGGCCCCGGAGCGGGGCTGGTCGCGGAGCCCGTGCGGATCTCCTCCCTCGTCTCCTTCCGGGGCGAGCAGCGCACCCTGGAGGAGGCCGACTTGGAGCGGCTGGCCGCCGAACTGACGCACCGCGCCATACAGTCCACCGGGCCGCACGAACACCCGGTTCCCGCCGACGAGGAGACGGCCGTCGCCCACGCGCTGGCGGGAACCCTCCAGGCCCTCGGTACCCTCACCATGGACGACGCGCAGGCGGTGCGCCTCGGCCCGCGGGAGTTCGCCCGCGAACTGCGGCGCCACGCCCCGCCGTCGGCCGGACACCTGAGTGCGGACGCCACGGGGCTGTACGAACGACTCGTGGACACCGCCGCCCTGCACATCCTGAACTTCTTCACCCAGCGCTCCGACTTCGTACCCCGCACCCTCGCGGAGCAGACCCGGCAGCTCGCCGAACACACCGCCGTACTCGACCTCCTGATCGCGCGCGTGCCCTCGCAGAGCGCCGAGGACGCCCGCTTCGAGCAGCGGTACGCCGAGCACATCATCCGTGGGCACGGCGAGTTGACCATCTACGGCCTCGACCTCCAGCACGCCCGCGAGTGGCCGTTGGACGCCGCGTACATCCCGCTGGAGGCCACGAACGGCGCGGGCACGCCGACGACCGCCGAACGCGCCCTGACCGGGCAGGACAGGGTGCTGTTGCGCGGCGCAGCGGGCTCCGGCAAGAGCACACTGGTGCAGTGGCTCGCGGTCACGGCGGCCCGCCGGACCTACTCCCCGCACCTCGCCCACCTGGTCGGCCGGGTGCCCTTCGTGCTGCCGCTGCGCCGGGTCGTACGGGAGGGACTGCCGCCCACGCCCGACCACTTCCTGCACGCCGTACGCAGCAGCACGGCCGGAGCACAGCCGCCCGGCTGGGCGGACCGGGTGCTGCGTGCGGGCCGGGGGCTGGTGCTTGTCGACGGGGTCGACGAGATCCCGGAGCACGAGCGGGAGGAGGTGCGGCGCTGGCTGCGCGAGCTGATGGGCGAGTTCCCCGGCAACCTGTGGCTGGTCACCTGCCGCCCCTCGGCCGTACGGGAGGACTGGCTCGCCGGAGAGGACTTCACGGAACTGACCCTCTCGCCCATGTCGCGAAACGATGTCGCGGGCTTCGTAGGCCGCTGGCACACCGCCGCAGGGGCCGGCACGGAACTGGCGGACGATCTGCTCGCCGCGATCCGCACCAGTGGCGACCTCGGCCGTCTCGCCGTAAACCCGCTGATGTGCGGCCTGCTGTGCGCGCTGCACCGCGAGCGGCGCGGCTTCCTGCCGCACAGCCGCAAGGACCTCTACGACGCGGCCCTGTCCATGCTGCTGGAGCGGCGCGACGTCGAACGCGCGGTGGGCGCGAGGTCGGAGCTGCGGCTCTCCAAGGACACCCAGGTCCAGCTGCTGCAACGGCTGGCGTACTGGCTCATCCGCAACGGCCAGGCAGAGATGAGCCGTGCGGACGCACTGGCCCAACTCACCGCGGCGCTGCGGAACATGGCGCACATCGAGGCGGACACGGAGACGGTCTACCGACTGCTGCTGGAACGCTCGGGCCTGCTGCGTGAACCCGCCTGGGAGCGCGTCGACTTCGTACACCGCACCTTCCAGGACTACCTGGGCGCCAAAGCGGCGGTGGAGGAGGGCGACTTCGGACTGCTCGTCGGCCACGGGGACGACGAGCAGTGGGAAGACGTGATCCGCATGGCCGTCGCCCACGCGCGCCCCGCAGAGCGGGCCCGGATCATGGAGGGGTTGCTCGACAAGTCATCTGTCCGCTCCGTCGTCCTGGCCGCAGCCTGCCTGGAGCAGGCGACCGAACTCGATCCGGACGTACGGCAACGCGCCCTGAGGTCCACCGCGGGTCTCCTGCCCCCCAGCAGGGTCTCCATGGCGCTGCTGCTCGCCGACTGCGGCCCGATGGTGCTGAGTCTGCTCCCCGGTCCGGCCGGACTGACGGAGAGCGAGGCGGAGGCGGTAGTCGTCACCGCGAGCCGCATCGGCACCGACGCCGCCCTCCCGGTGCTCAGGCGCTTCCGCACACACCCGTCACTCGCCGTGCGCAGCCAGCTCGCCTGGACCTGGCACCGCTTCGACACCCGGACCTACGCCGAGGAGATCATCGGCCATCTGCCGCAGGACGACCTCTACTTCGCGGTGCAGGACACCGCCCGGCTTCGGGCCCTACGAGAACTGGGCGGGCGCAGCCGCATCCAGCTCCGGGGAGCGTTCGACCTGTCCGAACTGGCCGCTCTCCCGCTCACGCATCTCTGGCTGCCGGGCGGCCTCCCCCCGGGCGACCGGGGTGAGTGGCTGCGCGACCTCCCCGACCTGCGCAGTCTCCGCCTTCCGCCGGAATCCGCATCCGACCCCGCCCCCATGCTCGCCCCGCACATCGCTGTCACTTACAGCGATGACGGGACGCCCCCGCCTCACGACGCTCGGCGTCCATCCGGACCTACTCGACGGAGCCACCGTGCACCTGGGCCCGCTGGCTGAGCTGGCACGGCTGCGGCGGGTCGAGTTGTTCCGCGTGCGCCGCACGCTGCACGCCGACCGTCTCCCACCGGAGGTGGAGGTCACCCGGACGCCCCGCCCCCGGCGAGACGTGGACCAGTTCCGGCCTCAGACCCCCCGGTAGACCTCACGCCGATGACCGAGGCCAATCACCTCGATGACGAGCTGCCCCTCGTCAACGCGGTAGATGACGCGGTAGTCGCCCACCCGCAGGCGGTAGCGGTCACCGTGGCCGGTGAGCTTGCGCACGGCCACGTCCGGCCGGTACGGGTCCTCACCAAGCGGGGTGAGGGCCTCCAGGATGCGCATCGCCGCATGCGGGTCGACGGCACGGAGCTGGCGACGCGCGTGCGCGGTGAAAGCGAAGCGGTACTTCACGCCGCGTGCCCCTGGTCGTTCTCTCCGAAGATGTCGGCCACGACCTGGGACATCGTGTAATGCGCCTGCCCCTCCTCGGTGCGAGCGGTCTCCTCGGCCTGGCGCGCGAAGTATTCGTCGATGGCATCCTCCAGCGCGTTGTAGTCGTCCATGGAGACCACGGCGGCGACGGGCTTGCCGTCGCGGGTGATGACGGTGGACCCGCCGCTCACCGAGCGGTCGATGATCTCAGCGAGGTGGGCTCGGGCTTCGCGGACTGTCACGGTGTCGTCCATGGGGGAAAATGTACACAGTAGTGCGTACACACGCCTTTCTCTGGACACCAACACGTCCTTTCTTGACTGATCGTTCTGAGTACGCGTAGCGTAGAGCCGTGGCCAGGACAAAGGAATTCGATCCCGATGCCGCGCTGCAGGCAGCTTTGGAGCTGTTCTGGCGGCGCGGGTACGAGGCGACGTCGATGAGCGATCTCGTGGAGCAGCTCGGCATCGGGCGGGCCAGCATCTACGCCACCTTCGGGAACAAGCACGAGCTGTACCTCAAGGCACTCGACCGCTATGGCGAGAAGCAGGACCCGGGGCTGCTCGAAGCGCTGTCGCAGCCGGGCGCCGCGCTGCCCGCAGTGCGGGAGCTGGTGCGCCGCTTCGCCGCCGAGGCGGGCTCGGAGCAGCGCTCGCGCGGATGCTTCGTCACCAACACCGCCGCCGAACTGGCGGCCCATGACCGCGAGGCCGCCCGCCGGGTGGAGGCCAGCTGGAGTCATCTGGAGACCCTGATGCACTCGGCCCTGGCGCGGGCGGGAATGCAGGGCGAGCTGCCCCCCGGGCGTGACCCGAAGCCGCTCGCGCGGATGCTGATCGTCCTGATGCAGGGCATGCGGGTGGTCGGGAAGGCATCGGCGGACCCGGCCCGGGTGCACGACGCGGCCGAGCAGGCACTCACGCTGCTGGACTGAGCCCGCACACCCCGTACCGCCGCACGCCCTCCGCTGCCGCGCCGCGCAGCGGACCCGCATGCCCAAATACTAGAACGCTCGGTCAATTATCAGGAGGGTCCAGCAGCATGAAAGCCGCCAGCCCACCCACGCTGGACAGCCCTCCGGCCGGCGCCGAGCGCAGCGCCCGCACCGCGTGGGCCTTCGCGCTGCTCGGTACCGTCCAGGCCGTCCTGATCTTCACGCTCGCCGCCCTCGCCGTGCCGCTGCCCCGCATCGGCGCCGAGTACGGCCTCCGACGGGCCGACCTGATCCTCCTCAACTCCGCCTACGGTCTGACCTTCGCCGGGCTGCTGCTCCTCGGTGCCAGGCTTGTCGACCGCCACGGCGCGCGGCGCGTGCTCACCGCGGGCCTGCTGGTGTTCGCTGCCGCCTCGCTCGCCGCTCCCTTCGCGCCCGGCTATCCCACCCTGCTCACCGCCCGCTTCGCGCAGGGCACCGGAGCGGCACTGCTCGCGCCGGCCGCCATGGGACTGCTGCGCGCACTGTTCCCCGACCCCCTTGCCCACGGGCGCGCCCTGGCCACCTGGGGCGGGCTCTCCCTGCTGGGGGCCACCGCCGGAACTCTGCTCTCCGGCGCCATCTCGGCCTCGGTGTCCTGGCGCTGGACCTTCGCCGTACCGCTGCTGGTCGCGGTCGCCGGGCTCGCGCTCGGACCCCGGCTGCTGCCCGCAACCGCCCCGCCGCCCCCGCACGAGAAGCGGCCCGCACTGGACCTGACCGGGGCCCTGCTCGCGACCTCGGGCATCATCCTGGCCAGTTACGGCCTGGTGCTCACCGACGCGCGGGCGTGGTCCTCGGCGGCCGTGCTGGTGCCCCTGCTCACCGGTGCCGTCCTGCTCGGCGCCTTCCTCCTCGCCGAACTGCGGGCCCCCGACCCGCTGCTGCCCCCGCGCTTCCTGCTGCGGCCCCGCCGCGCGCTGGCACTGGCCGCCATCGCGCTCACCGCCACCGGCACCGCGATCACCTTTCTCCTGCTCTCCCTGCACCTCCAGCAGGTGCGGGGCTGGTCACCGCTGGAGAACTCCGGCGCGTTCGTGCCGTTCGCCGTCGCGCTGCTGTGCTCCTCCCGTGCCGCCGGGCCGCTGATCGCCCGCCGGGGCACCGTCGCCGTGACCGCCACCGGCCTCGCCGTCGGCGCGGTGGGGCTGGCCCTGCTGTCGGCCACCGGGCTCGACCCCGAACTCCCGTACGCACTCGGGCTGCTGCCCGGCCTCGTCCTGCTGGCCGCCGGGGCCGCCGCCGCGTTCGCCGGGGCCGCCGTGCTGGCCGCCGCGGACGTGCCGCCGCGCCAGACCGGCCTGGCCGGAGGCGTGCTCAACACCGCGATGGAGCTGGGACCGACGGTGGTCCTCGCCCTGCTGCTCACCTTCGGCGGCGACGCGCGCCCGCTGGCGGCGGCCGGCGCGGGCCTGGGGCTCACCGCCCTCGGCATCACCACCCTGCGCGGCCGCCCGCACCGCCTGCGAAGCCCGAGCGCCGCCCGACGGACCACCTGAAGCGCACCACCGAACCGAACCAACCGAACGAACCGACGAAACCCACACCACCCACTGGGAGACCCCTATGTCCACGCCCGCCACCACCGCTCCCACCACCGGCCCCGGCCGTTTCGACGGCAGCAGTGTCCTCGTCACCGGCGCCGGGTCCGGCCTGGGCCGTGCCATCGCCCTCGCCTTCGCCGCAGAGGGCGCGCGGGTGTCCGTCGCCGGGCGCACCGCCGCCACCCTCGACGAGACCGCCGCCCTGATCGAGGCGGCGGGCGGCACCGCCCTCGCCGTCACCGCCGACGTCACCCGCGCCACCGACGTACGGGCCCTGGTCGCCCGCACGGTCGAGCACTTCGGCGGCCTCGACATCGCCGTCAACAACGCCGGACTTCTCCGGGGCGGCGGCCAGCCCCTCGGTGATCTGGCCGAGGAGGACTGGCAGGCGCTGCTCGACACCAACGTCACGGGCGTGCTGCTCTCCATGCAGGCCGAGATCGCCCACATGCGCGCCAACGGCGGCGGCGCGATCGTGAACCTCTCCTCCAATCTCGGAGCGCACATCAGGATTCCCGGTGTTGCCGGGTACATCGCGTCCAAGGCCGCCGTCAGCGCGCTCACCCGCGCCGGGGCCCTGGACCACATCGGCGACGGCATCCGGATCAACGCCGTGAGCCCCGGTGCCTCGGACACCCTCATGTCCCTGCAGCCCGGTGAGAGCGAAGCCGAGCGGGCCGTGCGCATGAAGGAGCAGTCGCCGGTCGGCCGGGTCTCCACGACGGCCGAGGTCGCCGCGGCGGTGCTCTTCCTGGCCTCGCCGGAGGCCGGGTCGGCCGTCGGCGTCGACCTGGTGATCGACGGCGGTTCCTCCGCCTGACGGGACCCGCACGGCTGGACGACCGGTACGACCAGCATGGCTGTTCTCATCCCAGGGGCCGCCCGGCCACGTGTCCGCCGGGTGGCCCCACCGCCAGTTCGGCCCAGACCGTCTTGCCCGGCGCAGGGGTCCGGGAGGCGATGCCCCAGCGGGTGGCGAGCGCGTCCACCAGGCACAGCCCGCGGCCCGCGTCGGCGAGCGGACACGGCGGCGCCAGCAGGTCCGGGCCCGGCGGTACGCGGTCGCCACGGGTGTCGGAGACCTCGACGCGCAGCGAACCCATGGTCAGCAAGAGGCCGAGCTCGAAGTCCCGCCCCGGCACGCAGCCGTGCGTGGCGGCGTTGGTGGCCAACTCGGCGACGATGAGCCCGACGGACTCGGAAAGCGAGCTGCGGTAGGGGATCAGCCAGCTGTCGAGCTGGTGGAGAGCCAACAGCCGGGCCAGCCGCGCACCGCGTCGGGTGGAGCTGAACCGCTGATTGAACACACGTACGGTAACCGAAGGTTGGCGCTGCGTCTGAGGTGCCATGCACTCACCGTGCCCCGCACACGCGCTGGTTGATCCGACTCCGAATTAATACGCTCGGTAGTATTGCGCACGCGTACGGTTACCTACGTCTCGTCGCGTCCTCCCGCCCTCAGGCCCGAACGGACGTACGGGCCTGTCGGGTGGCCTGGGACCACGGCACCCACCGAGTACCTGTACCCGGAGTCGATCCGCCGCACAGGCCCTACCCTGGAGCCGGGTACTCAAGGTACCCGCGCAATCACCGATGTCGGCGTCAACTTACGCCGTACGCCTGCCAGATGGCCCCCGGGGGAGCCTCATGGAACCGGTACGCCTGCCCTCCAGCGCCACCGCACCGCTCGTCGCAAAGCTCTTCGGCGCCCAACCGCCGACCGCCGACACGGACGAACTGATCGCCGGGCTCGTCTCCTTCCGAGGCGTCAGCCCGCAGTGCAGCTACGGCGACCTGGACCGGCTGGCCGCGGAGTTCGTACGGCTCGGCCTGGCCGGGCGAGAGCTGCCCGGCACCGAGGCCGACGAGGTGGCGTCGGTACTGGCCCGCACTCTCGCCATCATGGGCGAGCTGGACACCACCGACGTGCTGGCCGTACGGCTGGGCCCGCAGGACTACGCGCGCCGACTGCGTGCCGAAGTCCCAGGTGCGGCTCGGGAGTTGTCCCAGGAGTCGGCCTGTTTCCACGACAGCCTGCTGGTGGCCGTCTGCCTGCACGTGCTGAACCTGCTGATCGACCGCTCCCCCGGGCTGGCCGAGCGGCTGCCGGAGCGCAGCCACCGCATCCGGCAGCTGGTCGACCTCGGCGACGTGGCGGCCGTACGGCGGCGCCCCGCGCCGTCACCGCAGGACGCGGAGTTCGAGGAGCGGTATCTGCGCAGCATCGTCGGGAAGTACAACCGGGTCACCATCTACGGCATCGACCTGCCGAACCCCAACACCCCCGACAACTGGCCCCTGGACGCCACCTACCTCAGCCTGGGCGCCGAGTTCGACGCCACGGAGGACCCATCGCCGCCGGAGCCCGTCATGCCGGCGGACAGAGCGCTGGCGGGCCAGGAGCGCGTACTGCTGCGCGGCGTCGCCGGTTCCGGAAAGACCACCCTTGTGCAGTGGCTGGCGGTCTCCACGGCGCGCGGACAGCTGCCGGAGGAGCTGGAGCCGTTGCGCGGACGCATCCCCTTCGTACTGCCCGTGCGCCGCTTCGCCCGCGACGGCTTTCCCAACCCCGACGACTTCCTGACCGCCGTCGGCCATCCCCTCGCGGCCGAGGCCCCCGAGGGGTGGGTGGTACGCGTGCTGGCGGAGGAGCGGGCGCTGCTGCTGATCGACGGGATCGACGAGGCGCCGGAGGGGCGGCGGGATGAGCTGCGGGACCAACTGCGCCGAGTGCTGCGGATCTACAGCGGCAACTTCTGCCTGGTCACCGCACGCCCGCCGGCCGTCGGCGCGGAATGGCTGGCCGACGAGGGCTTCAACGAACTCTCCCTCGTCCCGATGACCCGCGACCAGGTCGCCTCGTTCATCACCGCCTGGCACCACGCGGCCCGTACCGACGAGGGCAAAGACCACCGCAAGCTGGACGACTACCGGGAGAAGCTCGTCCAGTCCATTCCGCTCTACCGCGAGCTGCGCGGGCTGGCCACCAACCCGCTGATGTGCGGCCTGATCTGCGCGCTCAACCGGGACCGCTCCGGCTCCCTGCCCAAGGGCCGCCGCGAACTGTACGAGGCGGCGATGGAGATGCTGCTCCAGCGGCGCGACCCGGAGCGGCGGGTGCTGTACGCGGACGAGGTGTCCGTCCAGCGGGCACCGCGCGAGCGGCTGCTGCGGAAGCTCGCCTACCGGATGCTCGTCGACCAGCGGCCCGTACTGGACGAGGCCGCCGCGGTCGGGGAGATCGCCCGCCATCTGCCCGCGATCCCGGCACTGGCCCGGCAGGGCTCGCCGGAGGAGATCTTCAGCCATCTGCTCCAGCGCACCGGTCTGCTGCGGGCCCAGCAGGACGGTGCGGTGGAGTTCGTCCACCGGACCGTGCAGGACTACCTGGCCGCCAAGGAGGCCGTCGAACGCCGCGCCTTCGGCCTGCTGCTGGAACACGCGCACGAGCCGGAGTGGGAGGAGGTGATCCGGATGGCCGTCGCGCACGCACGCCCCAGTGAGTGCGCCGAGCTGCTGGAGGGCCTGATCGCCCCCGGATACACCGGCTTCCAGCGCAACCGGCGGCGGCTGCTCGCAGCCGCCTGCCTGGAGCATGTAACCGAGCTGGACCCGGAGACGCACGCCCGTATCCGCCGGGAGACCCAGAACATGGTGCGGCCCTCGAACATCGCCGCCGCGCGCGGGCTGGGCTGGGTCGGACCGATCGTGCTGGAGATGCTGCCCGACCCCGGGACGGTCTCCGACGACGAGGCACACCGGCTCGCCGTCACCGTGACCCGGATCAACGATGACGCGGCCGTCCACTACCTGGCCAGCCTGCGGGACCGCTCCTCGCTGCCGCTGCGGGCGGAACTCGCACGCGGCTGGCGCAACTTCGACACCGAGCGGTACGCGGACGAGGTCATCCGGCACCTCGACCCGGAGGGCCTCTACTTCCCCGTCACGGAACGGGTGGAACTGGCGGTGCTGGCGAAACTCGGCGGACGGGAGTGCGTACAGATCGCGGGGCACTTCACGGTCGACGAGCTGCGGGAGGGGCTGGTACGGGAGCGGCTGACACACCTGTGGCTGGCGTACGACCTGGGCGCGGGCGGCCTGGAATGGCTGGAGGCGTTCCCGAAGCTGACGACGTTGCGGGTGAATCCGCGGCTCCCCCGCGTCACCGGCATCCCGGAGGGCATCCGCCTCATCTCCTGACCGTGCGGGACCTCTCGCCGCGAGGTACCCACACGTCAGGGCCCCTGCCTGGTGGCAGGGGCCCTGACGGTGAGCGTGCGGCTTACGCCTCCTTGGAGAGGTTCGGCGTCGTGCCACCCGCCGCGGACTCGACCGGCGGCGCGTCCGGCAGCGGCGACTTCTCCTCGCCCCGGAAGGTGAAGGTCTTCGCGTCGCCCTCACCCTCCGTGCCGACGACCACGATGTGGCCGGGCCGCAGCTCACCGAAGAGGATCTTCTCGGAGAGCAGGTCCTCGATCTCGCGCTGGATCGTCCGGCGCAGCGGCCGGGCGCCCATCACGGGGTCGTAGCCCTTCTTCGCGAGCAGTTCCTTCGCCTCCGTGGACAGCTCGATGCCCATGTCCCGGTCCTTCAGCCGCTCGTCCACCTGGTGGAGCATCAGGTCGACGATCTGGATGATGTCTTCCCGGGTGAGCTGGTGGAAGACCACCGTGTCGTCGACACGGTTCAGGAACTCCGGGCGGAAGTGCTGCTTCAGCTCGTCGTTGACCTTGTTCTTCATCCGCTCGTAGCCCGTGTGGACGTCGCCCTGGGCCGCGAAGCCGAGGTTGAAGCCCTTGGAGATGTCCCGGGTGCCGAGGTTGGTCGTCATGATGATGACCGTGTTCTTGAAGTCCACGACCCGGCCCTGGGAGTCGGTCAGCCGACCGTCCTCCAGGATCTGCAGCAGTGAGTTGAAGATGTCCGGGTGAGCCTTCTCGACCTCGTCGAAGAGGACGACTGAGAACGGCTTGCGGCGCACCTTCTCGGTGAGCTGGCCGCCCTCCTCGTACCCCACGTATCCCGGGGGCGAGCCGAACAGCCGGGAGACGGTGTGCTTCTCGCTGAACTCCGACATGTCGAGGGAGATCAGCGCGTCCTCGTCGCCGAAGAGGAACTCGGCGAGCGTCTTGGACAGCTCCGTCTTACCGACGCCGGACGGGCCCGCGAAGATGAACGAGCCACCGGGACGCTTGGGGTCCTTCAGCCCGGCACGGGTACGGCGGATCGCCATGGAGAGCGCCTTGATGGCGTCCTTCTGACCGATGACGCGCTTGTGCAGCTCGTCCTCCATGCGCAGGAGCCTGCTCGACTCCTCCTCGGTCAGCTTGAAGACCGGGATGCCGGTGGCGGTTGCCAGGACCTCGGCGATCAGATCCTCGTCCACCTCGGCGACGACATCCATGTCGCCGGCCTTCCATTCCTTCTCCCGCTTCGCCTTCTGGGCGAGCAGCTGCTTCTCCGTGTCGCGGAGCGAGGCAGCCTTCTCGAAGTCCTGCGAGTCGATCGCCGACTCCTTGTCCCGGCGGACGTTGGCGATCTTCTCGTCGAACTCGCGCAGGTCCGGCGGCGCCGTCATCCGGCGGATCCGCATGCGGGACCCTGCCTCGTCGATGAGGTCGATCGCCTTGTCCGGCAGGAAGCGGTCCGAGATGTAACGGTCTGCGAGCGTGGCGGCGGCGACCAGGGCCGGGTCCGTGATGGACACCCGGTGGTGCGCCTCGTAACGGTCGCGCAGACCCTTGAGGATCTCGATGGTGTGCGGCAGCGACGGCTCCGCGACCTGGATGGGCTGGAAGCGACGCTCCAGGGCGGCGTCCTTCTCCAGGTGCTTGCGGTATTCGTCGAGCGTCGTGGCACCGATCGTCTGCAGCTCGCCGCGGGCCAGCATGGGCTTGAGGATGCTGGCGGCGTCGATCGCGCCCTCGGCGGCGCCCGCGCCGACCAGGGTGTGCAGCTCGTCGATGAACAGGATGATGTCGCCCCGGGTGCGGATCTCCTTGAGCACCTTCTTCAGGCGCTCCTCGAAGTCACCGCGGTAGCGGGAACCGGCGACCAGGGCACCCAGGTCCAGGGTGTAGAGGTGCTTGTCCTTGAGGGTCTCGGGCACCTCGCCCTTGACGATCGCCTGGGCCAGGCCCTCGACGACCGCGGTCTTGCCGACACCCGGCTCACCGATGAGCACCGGGTTGTTTTTCGTGCGACGGGACAGCACCTGCATGACCCGCTCGATCTCCTTCTCGCGCCCGATGACCGGGTCGAGCTTGGATTCGCGGGCGGCCTGCGTCAGGTTGCGGCCGAACTGGTCCAGCACCAGGGAGGTGGAGGGGGTGCCCTCGGCAGGGCCACCCGCGGTGGCCGCCTCCTTGCCGCCGGAGTAACCGGAGAGCAGCTGGATCACCTGCTGCCGCACGCGGTTCAGATCGGCGCCCAGCTTCACCAGGACCTGGGCTGCGACGCCCTCGCCCTCGCGGATCAGGCCGAGCAGGATGTGCTCCGTGCCGATGTAGTTGTGGCCGAGCTGAAGCGCTTCCCGGAGCGACAGCTCCAGGACCTTCTTCGCACGGGGAGTGAAGGGGATGTGGCCGGAGGGCGCCTGCTGGCCCTGGCCGATGATCTCCTCCACCTGCTGGCGGACCGCCTCGAGCGAAATCCCGAGGCTCTCCAGTGCCTTAGCGGCGACACCCTCTCCTTCATGGATCAGTCCCAGAAGGATGTGCTCGGTGCCGATGTAGTTGTGGTTGAGCATCCGGGCTTCTTCCTGAGCCAGGACGACAACCCGCCGCGCGCGGTCGGTGAACCTCTCGAACATCGTTAATCGCTCCTCAGAGCGGTCAGGCAGTTAGGGGTCGGTCCCCTCCCTGTCCTTCCGCAGCTTAGTCCCGCAACGGGGGACCGCTCATTCCAACTGCCGACGCCCGTCCCGGGCCTCCTGCCCCGAACAGCTGACAACAGTTCCAACCCGATGGTGCGAGACGATGTTCCCGCAGGCCAGGCGTATTCACCTGGATCACGTACGCCGATGGCGAACGCTGCACCGCCGACACGCCCGTCTCCCCTGCCCATCGCCACTTGACCCCCGTTCCACTAGGAACTTCCTACCCGCTGACACTGACAGTCCATGCGGGGTGACCGTATGCATCCGCTGCGAGCGAACAAGCTTGCGCACACGCTGCGTCCCGTGGCCCCGACTGTTCGTCACCCGGACGCCTTCCGCGGTCGACTCGCATACGCCACCTCCCGCACGACTCCTACCCGCTCAGCTCACGATCCCACGGCCGTACGCCGGACACCCGGACGTCCGCTGGTGCCGCGGGGAACGAGGAACTCGGCCGGGGCGGGCCGGAAAGCCGGGAATGAGGCGCGAAGGCCCGTCCGGCCGGCCCGCCGGACGTGAGCGGCGGGAGGCCGCCGTCTGGCTGCGGCCTCCCGCACGGGGACGCAAGGGCGAGCGAGCCCACCGAACCCTGCCCGCGCTGGATCTCGATCGGTGCGGCACCCGAATCCGATCCCGCACCCGATCTCGTACGCCTGGTCGACGCCGTGGCGGCAGAAAGCCACCGGGCTCGTTTGCGGCGTACGCATTTCCCTACCGCTTCGGCTGTCGCCGCGGCGGTTCAGCCGTTGGCCTTCTCGTAAGCCTCACGGATGTTGGCCGGGACGCGGCCGCGGTCATTGACCTCGTAACCCTGCTCCTTCGCCCAGGCACGGATCTTTGCCGTGTCCTGACCAGAGCCACCCGCCGCTGCCGCAGCACGGCCCTTTCCTCGCGCGGAACGGCCGCCGGTGCGGCGGCCGGCCTTCACAAAGTCCGCCAGTGCGTCACGGAGCTTGTCCGCGTTGGCGGTGGTGAGGTCGATCTCGTAGCTCTTGCCGTCGAGCGCGAACGTCACGGTCTCATCGGCCTCGCCGCCTTCGAGGTCATCGACCAGAAGAACCTGAACCTTCTGTGCCACCGGTAACTCCCATTCGTCATCGAAAACCGATTACGGATACTGCCGACGAAAGCAAACCGCTTTTCCGCGAGAAACACAAACCCTCGATGAGAGTTTACCCTCCCACCCCGAGGGGATTCACGGGATCTTTCGGACATAGCGGATCAGTCAGAGATGCAGCAGCATCCGGCTGTTACCCAAGGTGTTGGGCTTCACCCGTTCGAGACCGAGGAACTCGGCGACACCCTCGTCATAGGAACGCAGGAGCTCGCTGTAGACATCACCGTCGACCGGCGTCTCGCCGATCTCGGTGAAGCCGTGCTTGACGAAGAACTCCACTTCGAAGGTGAGACAGAAAATGCGGCGCACGCCGAGCCAGCGAGCCGTCTGCAACAGCTTCTCCAGCAGCAGATGCCCCACCCCGGAGCCCTTCAGCGCCGGGTCGACCGCGAGAGTTCTGACCTCAGCCAAGTCCTCCCACATGACATGCAGCGCACCGCAGGCGACCACCTCGGCGTCATGGTCGCGTTCTGCGACCCAGAACTCCTGGATGTCCTCATAAAGGGTCACGGTCGCTTTGTCGAGCAGGATACGATCGCGCGAGTAGGAGTCCACGAGACGGCGTACGGCATGGACATCAGCCGTACGCGCGCGCCGCACGGTCACCGCACTCGCGCGGGTCAGATGATCGGGCATACCAGGACGCTATCTCTCCGGCACATCGGAGCGCACGCCGCTCACCTGTACGACCCGAAGAGCATCCCGGAGCGCGTCGCCCTCTTCCGCCGACATCATCCCGAAGAAGTCCACGAGCGCGGCCGCGAGGTTGTCACTGGCCGACCACGCTTCGTGCATCAGCGCGGCCGAGTAGGCGGCCCTGGTGGAGACGGCGGCATATCGATAGGCTCGGCCCTCTTGTTCGCGCCGGAGCCAACCCTTCTGATGCAGGTTGTCCATTACCGTCATCACTGTCGTGTAGGCGATCGACCGTTCCTGTTGCAGGTCTTCGAGCACTTCTCGCACAGTGACCGGGCGGTTCCACTGCCATACCCGTGTCATGACGACGTCTTCCAACTCTCCCAATGGCCGAGGCACAGGAGAATAATAGGCGGAGATGTCGCGAATTCAGCCGTCCGTCTTGCGTGCGGCCGCGTCCACGATGGCATCCTCCTTGGCCTTGTTCGCGCCGCCCTGGCTCTTCACGATGGTCACGACCAGCGCGGTGAAGGCGATCGCCATCACGATCGGCGGGGTCAGAGCAGAGACGTAATCCATGGCCGTCGGCCTCCTCGGTGTGCGGCTTTCCTCAGCCTAACCCCCGGGCGGGACGGTCCCGGGCGTGCCCCTGGGCCTGACGGCCCGGACCCGATCGCCCGCTGCGCAGCGCATTCGCGGCGGGGCGCGGCGGGTGTGCGCGTGGCCGGCCACGGCCTGATCCCCTGAACCGCCCCTCCCCACTGCCGCCGCTCTACGGCTCCGCCGCGCGGCGGGACTGCACCGCTGACCCGGCCCCGACCACCGCTGACCCGGCCCCGACCCGAGCGGACTCACGCAGGAAACGCCCCGCCCGACTGTGCGCAGCCGGGCGCGACCCGCTCCGGTGACCCGCCCATACCCGCTGCCCCCGATCTGCGGCCCCGCGCGCGGCGCGGCTCCGGCCCCCCGGTTCGCCGGGGAACCGGGGCGAACTCGGCTCATGCGCGGAACGCCGCACGCGGTGAGGCGCGTGGGCGTGCGGGACCGGGCGGAGCCACCCAGGCCCCCGGCAGCGCGGGGCTGCCGGGGGCCTGGGTGGCTGGGTGGCTGGGTGGCTGGGTGGCTGGGCGGCTGGGTGCTCGCGACCTCCCCCGCGACAGGGGGGAGGTCGTTTTGGGCAGGGGCTACTCGGAGGCCGCTGCCGCACAGCAGAGGTGCGGGTCGGGGGGTGGGAGAAAGGGGGGTACTTCCTGGGCGGGCAGAGCCCAGGGGGAGGAGCTCCGGCGGCACCCCCAGTCCGGGAGGGCCTCCTGCGGGGGCTCCGCCGGGCGCCTGCGGGGCGGGAACACTTCGGCCGGGGTGGGCACCGGGCGGGACGGTGCGGGGGCCTCCGGGGGTGCGGCGGGCTTTTTGGCGGGACGCTTGGCGGGGGGCTTCTCCGGGGCCTCGTCCGGACGCTCCTCGGGAGCGGACGCAGGTGCGACTGCGGGCGGCTCGGCAGGGTTCTCGCCCGGTGCTTGTTCCCCGGTCTCCTCCCCCGCTTCCTCCGGGGCCTCGTCCGGGCCGCCGGCGCGCGGGTGCCCGCTGCCCCCGGCCGTCCGCTCCGCGGAGAGCGCGGAACGGCCCCCGGGGAGTACGAGCAGCCGCGCCCGTACCGCTCGCGCGGCGAGCCGTTCACCGCGCCGGAGCAGTTCCGCACGGCGGGCCGCCTCCACCGGGCCCGCGGGATCCGCACACAGCAGTCGGAGTGCGGCCAGATCGTCGGGACGGGGCAGATAGCCCGCGGCGAGGGCGTCTTCCAGTTGCTCGAGATAGCCCGCCGCGGAGCCGGGCAGGGCTGCGCGGTCTCGGGCCAGGTCGGCCAGCACGAAGGAGCGGAGTCTGCTCCCCTCGCGGACGGCTTCGTCCAGAGCCTCGGCTAGCTGGCGGTAGGCCCCGGTGTCGCCGGTGTCGGAGCTGTGCACCGGTGCGGGCTGAAGGGCGACGGCGAGGGCGCCTCGGAGCACACGCAGCTCGTCAGCGCTGAACGCCATGCCGCCTCGGGATCCGTATGGCGTGGGCATGGGGTGACTTTAGGTGTTTTGGCCACTAAATCGCCTTATGAACCGGCCTATGGCGTGGCGCCAGACCCAGGCCGGGTCCGGGCGGGTCAGCGGAGCAGGCCGCGCTCAGCCGCGCGCGACGTTGCGTTCGTAGACGAGGCGCAGCCCGATCAGCGTGAGCCAGGGCTCGTGCTCGTCGATGACCGGGGACTCGCCGAGGACCATGGGCGCGAGGCCGCCCGTCGCGATGACGGTGACATCGTCCGGCTCGTCGGCCAGCTCGACCGACATCCGCCGGACCACACCGTCGACCTGGCCCGCGAAGCCGTAGAGGATGCCCGCCTGCATGGCCTCCACCGTGTTCTTGCCGATCACGCTCCGGGGCCGTGCCAGCTCGATCTTGCGCAGCTGTGCGCCCTTCACGCCCAGCGCCTCGACGGAGATCTCGATGCCGGGGGCGATGACGCCGCCGACGTACTCTCCGCGTGCCGAGACCGCGTCGAACGTGGTGGCGGTGCCGAAGTCGACGACGACGCACGGGCCGCCGTACAGCTCGATCGCGGCCAGCGCGTTGATGATCCGGTCGGCGCCGACCTCCTTCGGGTTGTCCATGAGGATCGGCACCCCGGTCTTCACCCCCGGTTCGACGAGTACGGCGGGGATGTCGCCGTAGTAGCGGCGGGTGACCTCGCGCAGCTCGTGCAGGACGGACGGCACCGTCGAACAGATCGCGATGCCCTCGATGTTGTCGCCCAACTCCTCGCCGAGCAGCGGGTGCATGCCCATCAGACCCTGGAGGAGTACTGCCAGTTCGTCGGCGGTGCGGCGGGCGTCGGTGGAGATGCGCCAGTGTTCGACGATCTCCTCGCCGTCGAAGAGGCCGAGGACGGTGTGGGTGTTCCCGACGTCGATCGTCAGCAGCATGTCAGCGGCCCCCGCCGTCGCGTCCGGCGTCCTGGCCTTCGGCCTCGGCCGCGTCTTCCCGCAGGTCGAGTCCGATGTCGAGGATCGGGGACGAGTGGGTGAGGGCGCCGACGGCGAGGTAGTCGACGCCGGTCTCCGCGTACGCGCGTGCGTTGTCCAGGGTGAGGCGGCCGGACGACTCCAGCTTCGCGCGGCCCGCGACGAGTGCCACCGCCTCGGCGGTCAGCTCCGGCGAGAAGTTGTCGAGCAGCAGCAGTTCGGCCCCTTCCCCGAGGACGGGTTCGATCTGGTCGAGCCGGTCGACCTCCACCTCGATGGGCAGGTCGCCGGCGCCGGATTCCCGCAGCGCGTCGCGTACCTGTTTGAAGGCCTGGACGACGCCGCCCGCCGCGATCACATGGTTGTCCTTGATGAGCGCCGCGTCCGAGAGCGCGAATCGGTGGTTGACCCCGCCCCCGCAGCGGACGGCGTACTTCTCCAGGGCGCGCAGCCCCGGGGTGGTCTTACGGGTGTCGCGGACCCGCGCGTCCGTCCCGGCTAGGGCGTCCGTCCAGGCGCGGGTGGCGGTGGCGATGCCGGACAGGCGGCAGAGCAGGTTGAGCGCGCTGCGCTCCGCGGTCAGCAGGTCGCGGGTGCGGGCGCGTACGGTCAGCAGCAGCTGGCCCTGGGCCACCCGGTCGCCGTCCTCGGCGTGCCGCTCGACCTCCAGCTCGTCGGAGCAGACGACCGACAGGACGGCCTCCGCGACCCGGAGCCCGGCGACGGTGCCCGCCTCGCGGGCGGTGAAGTCGGCGGTGGCCCGCGCGTCTTCGGCGATCGTCGCCACCGTGGTCACATCCACGCCGTGGGCGAGATCCTCCTCGACGGCGAGGTGCGCGACGTCCTCGACCTGGACGGGGTCGAGACCCGCGTCCTGGAGGAGCTCGGCGAGCCCGGGGTCGAGGCCGCAGTCGAGCGGGTCGAGACCGTAGTCGCGGCCCTGGCCGCCCTCCCGGTCCCCGCAGCCGCAGCTGTCGCCGCAGCCCCCCGTGGTGGCCTCGGGGGCGGCGCCGATGTGGAGCAGCGGCACGTCCACCGATTGCGGGCGGCGCTCTTCGTCGGAGGTGGGGCTGGTCAAGACTTCTCCTTGCGGGCGGCCGGATCGGCCGCCGCTGCGGTGACGGGCGGGAAGGCGGTCGCGTCGGTCGTACGAAACGCGAGCGTGTCGAGCGTAGGGCTCTGCTGGTCCGGGCGCAGGGTGATGACGAGATGGCGCCGCCACGCGGCGTCGTCGCGCTCCGGGTGGTCCTCGCGCCAGTGGCAGCCGCGGGTCTCGGTGCGGCGGATCGCGGCGGCCACCAGTACCCGCGCCACCAGCTGGAGGTTTGCGGTCTCCCAGGTGTCCACTCCGGGCTCGGCGGGCTTGTCCTCGGTGTCCGCGTGCAGCGCGGCGAGCTGGGCGGCGGCCTGGGTGAGGCTCTCCTCGGAGCGGAGTACGCCGGCGCCGTGGGTCATGATCCGCTGGAGTGCGGTCCGGGCGGCGGGCGGCAGCAGCGGCGTCACGGTGGCGGCACTGTCGGCGCTGTCGGCGCTGTCGGCGCTGTCGGCGCTGTCGGCCGGGGAGAGCGCGGGCGCCGGGCCGCTCTGCCCGGTGGGCTGCCCGGTGGCCTGCTCCGTGCTCAGTTCCGAGATGTGCTCGGCGATGTGCTCGGCGAAGACCAGGCCCTCCAGCAGGGAGTTCGAGGCCAGCCGGTTCGCCCCGTGCACCCCCGTGCAGGCGGTCTCCCCGCAGGCGTACAGCCCGGGGACGGTCGTACGCCCGTGCAGGTCGGTGCGGACGCCGCCGGACGCGTAGTGCGCGGCCGGGGCGACGGGTATGGGTTCCGTGACGGGGTCGATGCCGTGGGCGCGGCAGGCGGCCAGGATCGTCGGGAAGCGCTGCTCCCACATGGGCGCGCCGAAGTGCCGGGCGTCCAGATACATGTGGGTGGTGCCCTGTTCGCGCATCCGCCGGGTGATCGCCTTGGCGACGATGTCGCGCGGTGCCAGTTCGGCCAGTTCGTGCTGGCCGAGCATGAAGCGCTCACCGTCCGCGTCGACCAGATGTGCGCCCTCTCCGCGTATGGCCTCCGAGATGAGCGGCTGCTGCCCCTCCGCGTCCGGGCCCAGGAAGAGCACGGTGGGGTGGAACTGCACGAACTCCAGGTCGCTCACCTCCGCCCCCGCGCGCAGCGCCAGCGCCACACCGTCCCCCGTCGAGACGGCCGGGTTCGTCGTCGCGGAGAAGACCTGGCCCATGCCTCCGGTCGCCAGTACGACGGCCGGGGCGTGGACGGCGCCGACGCCGTCGTGCTGCCCCTCGCCCATGACATGGAGGGTGACGCCCCTGGTGCGCCCGTCGGGACCGGTGAGGAGGTCGAGGACGAGCGCGTTCTCGACCGTGCGTATGCCCTGCCCCTGCTGGGCCCGCACCGCCTCCACCAGGGCGCGCGATATCTCCGCGCCCGTCGCGTCGCCGCCCGCGTGGGCGATGCGGCGCCGGTGGTGGCCGCCTTCGCGGGTGAGCGCCACGGTGCCGGTGCGGGGGGACGTGTCGAAGCGTGCGCCGCTGGCGATCAGCCGGTGTACGGCGGCCGGGCCCTCGGTGACGAGCGCGCGGACGGCGTCGTCGGCGCACAGGCCGACGCCCGCGACCAGGGTGTCGGCCTCGTGCTGCTCGGGGGTGTCGTCCTCGCCGAGCGCGGCGGCTATCCCGCCCTGCGCCCAGCGGGTCGAGCCGTCGTCCAGGCGCGCCTTGGTGACCACGACGGTGCGCCGGCCCGCCGCCGCACAGCGCAGCGCGGTGGTGAGCCCGGCGACACCGGAGCCGACCACGACGACATCCGCGTCCAGTGTCCAGCCGGGGGCGGGGGCGGGCAGGTTGGTCACCCGTGGTGCGGGCGCGGTGGGTGCCGGTGCCCTGCCGGTCCCGGTCGGGATCTCGGTCTCGGTCGGGGTCTCGGTCTCCGCGTCGGGGGTGTCGTCGGGGGTCATGCGGCGCCTCCTGGCTCTGCGCGGCGGCGTGCGGGTGCGCGGTCTGTCCACAGCATGTGCAGAAACGCTCCAGCACGGGGGCGTACTGCGAAGGTAGCGCCGTGGCGCCCGTCAGGGCGGCGCGGGATGGCGGCAGGCGCGTGCGGCTGCAAGGCGCAGGGAGGAGAGCGCAGCGGGCTGCGCCGACGACGGACAACGCAGCGAGCGTGCGTGCCGGACCCCGCGAGACAGGCGGGACTTCTCCAGCACGCCCCAGGCCCGCCGCGGCTGCGCGCGGGGATTGCTGTCATCAGTGGGCTCCCGGTGAGACGGCCGGGACGGTGGTGCCGGGTGCGGGACCGGCCGGGGCGGGCGCCGTGCCGGGGAGGTGGACGGGCATGTTGTCGATCAGCCGGGTGGCGCCGACCCGGGCGGCAACCGCGAGCAGCGCTTCGCCCGCGAAATCGTCCGCGACCCCGGTGAAGTCCGCCGGGTCGACGAGCGCCAGATAGTCCAGGGCGAGGGATGGTCCGGCACCGGCCGCCGCCTCGTCCAGCACCCGCCGCGCCGCTTCCCGTACGGCCACCGGCCCCCCGTCCGCCGCCGAACGGGCGGTGGTCAGGGCGCGGGAGAGCGCCAGCGCCGTGTCCCGCTCCGCCGCCGAGAGGTAGCGGTTCCGGCTGGAGAGCGCGAGTCCGTCGGGCTCGCGGACGGTGGGGACCCCGACGATCTCGACGGGGAAGTTCAGGTCGCGCACCATCCGCCGTATGAGGGCCAGCTGCTGGGCGTCCTTGCGGCCGTAGAAGGAGACTCCGGGCCGGGTCAGATGGAGCAGCTTGGCCACGAC
Source organism: Streptomyces gossypii (assembly GCF_025165795.1). Lineage (GTDB taxonomy): Bacteria > Actinomycetota > Actinomycetes > Streptomycetales > Streptomycetaceae > Streptomyces > Streptomyces gossypii. The sequence continues at coordinate 544,050 of NZ_JAJAGO010000003.1, read as the reverse complement.
CGTGAGCATGCCGTCGAAGTGGCCCGGCCGCGCGGCGCCCTCCAGCCGCTCGCCCATCGGCCCGGCGGTGATCCGCACCTGGGGCTCGCCGCCGGGGTAGACCTCCTCGGCTGCGGGCGCGAAGACGGTGTCGGCGCCCGCGTCGCCGGCGATGCGCAGATCGGCGTCCAGCGTGCGGGGATAGCGGTCGAGGTCCTCGCCCGCTCCGAACTGGAGTGGGTTGACGAAGACCGTGACGATCACCTGGCCGTCCGGGCCGACCCTTCGGCGGGCGGCTCGGATCAGGGCGGCGTGACCGTCGTGCAGTGCGCCCATGGTCATCACGACCGCGCGCTCCGACAAGGGCGTCTCGGACGGTTCGGACAGCTCCGCTGCCGTACGGGCCAGTCGCGGGAGACTGCCGGTCATCTCCGGTGCCGCCGGATCTCCCTCGGCATGGCCGCTCGCCGTTGCGGCGGAAGGATGTGTCACTGCTCTCCTCCTCGGTCGCCGTCGTTACCGTCGTCGCCGCCGCCGGGCTCGCCGCCGCCGCCCGCCGGGCCGGGGGCCGGGGGCTGCGGCGCGGACAGCACTCCGAGCAGGTCCTCCGCCAGCTCCGGCTTGAGCAGCCCGTGCGCCAGCGCGCGGTCCGCGGTCGTACGTGCCATCGCCAGATATCCGGCGACGGCGTGCGGCGCGTGCGCGCGCAGTTCGGTGATGTGCGCCGCGACGGTGCCCGCGTCACCGCGGGCCACCGGCCCGGTGAGGGCCGCGTCCCCGGAGCGCAGCGCGTTGTCGAGCGCGGCGCCGAGCAGCGGGCCGAGCATCCGGTCGGGGGCGGACACGCCGGCGCTCCGCAGCAGTTCGAGGGACTGTGCGACCAGCGTGACCAGGTGGTTCGCGCCGATGGCCAGCGCCGCGTGGTAGAGCGGGCGGGCCTCCTCCTCGATCCACTCCGGTTCGCCGCCCATCTCGATGACGAGCGCCTCGGCGGCGAGCCGCAGCTCCTCGGGCGCGGTCACGCCGAACGAGCAGCCCGCGAGCCGCTCCACGTCCACCTGTGTACCGGAGAAGGTCATCGCCGGGTGCAGCGCCAGCGGCAGCCCGCCCGCCCGCGTCGCCGGCTCCAGCACCGCGGCCCCGTACCGCCCGGAGGTGTGCACCAGGAGCTGCCCCTGGCGGACGGCACCGGTCTCGGCGAGCCCCGCCACCAGGCCGGGCAGCGCGTCGTCGGGGACGGTGAGCAGCACCAGATCGGCGCGGGCCAGTACCTCCGCGGGACCGACGAGCGGGACACCGGGGAGCAGGGCCGCCGCTCTCCTGCGGGAGGCGTCGGAGACGCCGGAGGCCGCGACCGGACGGTGCCCGGCGAGCCGCAGCGCCGCGGCGAGGGCGGATCCGACCCTGCCGGTACCGACGACGCCGACGCTGAGCCGTGCCGGGCGGTCCTCGGCCCGCAGGGCGGGTGCGGGGTGCTGCTGAGCGTTCACGGAGCCATGACCTTCCGTCTTCCGTTCCGGTCCGCGGTGGGTACCGGACGATGCCCGGCCATGCTACGTGAGCGCGTCAGCGACCCGGATCCGGCGGCGGCGCACGCCGCCGGATCCAAGCCTGGCGTCACTTGTCGATGTCGCCGACCACGAAGAAGAAGGACCCCAGGATCGCCACCATGTCGGCGACGAGCGTGCCGGGCAGCAGCTCCACCAGGGCCTGGATGTTGTTGAACGAGGCCGAGCGGAGCTTCAGCCGGTGCGGCGTCTTCTCGCCCTTGGAGACGAGGTAGTAGCCGTTCAGCCCGAGCGGGTTCTCCGTCCAGGCGTAGGTCGCGCCCTCGGGAGCCTTCAGCACCTTGGGCAGCCGCTGGTTCACCGGCCCGGGGGGCAGCTCGGCGAGCCGGTCGAGGCAGGCGTCGGCCAGGTCGAGGGAGTTGTGCGCCTGCCCGAGCAGCACCTCGAAGCGGGAGAGGCAGTCGCCTTCCCGCCGGGTGACGACCCGCAGTACGTCCTGCAGTTCGCCGTAGGCGAGATAGGGCTCGTCGCGGCGCAGGTCGAAGTCCACGCCGGAGGCCCGTGCGATGGGCCCGCTCACGCCGTAAGCGTGTACGACCGAGGGTGCCAGCTCTCCCACGCCGCGGGTGCGCCCACGGAAGATCTCATTGCCCAGCACGAGCCGGTCGTAGACGTCCATCCGGGAGCGTACGGCCGCCACGGCCTGCCGGGCGCGCCCCGCCCAGCCCGCCGGGAGGTCCTCCTTGAGGCCGCCGACCCGGTTGAACATGTAGTGCATGCGTCCGCCGGAGACCTCCTCCATGACGTTCTGGAGCTCTTCGCGTTCACGGAAGGAGTGGAAGACGGGCGTGATGCCGCCGAGTTCCAGGGGGTAGGAGCCGAGGAACATCATGTGGTTCAGCACGCGGTTCAGCTCGGCGAGCAGGGTGCGGGTCCACACGGCGCGCTCGGGGACCTCCATGCCGAGCATCCGTTCGACGGCCAGTACGACACCCAGCTCGTTGGAGAACGCCGAGAGCCAGTCGTGCCGGTTGGCCAGCACGATGATCTGGCGGTAGTCGCGTGCTTCGAAGAGCTTCTCGGCGCCCCGGTGCATGTAGCCGACCACCGGTTCGGCGGCGCCGATCCGCTCGCCGTCCAGGACGAGCCGCAGCCGCAGCACGCCGTGCGTCGAGGGGTGCTGAGGGCCGATGTTGAGCACCATGTCCGTGCTCTCCGCGGCACCTCCGATACCGACCGTCGTCTCCGTCATGGCCATAGTCTGACAGCCTTCTCGATGCGCGCGGTTCGCCCGTGATGCGCTCGGTTCGCCTCATGCGCTCCGCTCCCTCGGGACACCGCTGCCCACCGACGTCGGTTTTCCGTTCCCCTCTGAGGAGTACCGAGCGCATCGAACCCCATACCCTGACGCCATGACGACGGCCACCGAAGCCCACCGCTCCCCCGGCGAACGGTGGCGCGGTGTGGAGGGTGCACTGCTGCGCCTGCGGCGGCTCGTGCTGCTCTGCGCCCTGCTGCCGCTCGCGTTGCTCGCCGGGCTGCTGCCCGGTCTGCTGGCGGGCGCGGTGTGGTCCCTGTGGGCGCTGCCGCCGCTGGCCGGCGCGGCCTGGGGCTGGGGCGCACTCGCCCGCAACTGGCGCTCCTGGAGATACGCGGAGCGTGCGGACGACCTGCTGATCGCCCACGGCGTGCAGTGGCGGAAGACGACGGTGGTGCCGTACGGGCGGATGCAGCTTGTCGAGGTCACCTCGGGCCCGCTGGAGCGGCGGTACGGGCTGGCCCGGCTCCAGCTGCACACCGCCGCCGCGACGACGGACGCGACGGTTCCCGGCCTGACGCCCGCCGAGGCCGAGCGGCTCCGGGACCGCCTCACTGAACTGGGCGAGGCCCGCTCGGCGGGTCTGTGAGCGGCCGGACGGCGAGCGGAGCGGGACGCATGACGGTAAGGTCCCGGCTCCCGCAGCGCCCGGAGGGCAACCGGCTGCACCCGATCACCCCCTGGCGCCGCGCCTGGGCGCCCATCGCCGGCCTCACCGCGTTCGCCGTGCAGGACTTCGAGCGCACCCGCGGGTGGTTCGAGGAGCTGACGGTGGGCTGGCTGATCCTCGGCTTCGCCGCGGTGATCCCGGCCGCCGCCGCGTACGGCTTCTTCTCCTGGTGGTTCACCAGTTACGTGGTGACGGACACCGAGCTGCGCATCCGCACCGGACTGGTCTTCCGGCGGGTCGCGCACATCCGGCTGGACAGGATCCAGGCGGTCGACGTGAGCCGCCCGCTGCTCGCCCGTATCGCCCAGGTCGCCAAGCTCAAGCTGGACGTCGTCGGCACCGAGGCCAAGGACGAACTCGCCTATCTGGGGGAACGCGAGGCCGTGGCGCTGCGCGCCGAGCTGCTCGCGCGGGCGGGCGGTATGGCGCCCGACGCGGCACCGGAGGTGGGCGAGGCACCGGCCAGGGAGCTGCTGCGGGTGCGTTCTGGCACGCTGATCGTCGGGCTGCTGCTGCTCGGCGGGGTGTGGGCAGCGCTGGCGGCCGTACTGGTCATACCGACGCTGATCTATCTGGCCACCGAAAGCCTGTGGCCCACGCTCGCCGTCGCCCTGCCGCTGCTCGGCGGCGTGTGGGCGAGCAGCATCGGCCGCTTCCTCACCGAGTACGACTGGACGGTGGCCGAATCACCGGACGGCCTGCGCATCGACCACGGCCTGCTGGACCGGGACCACGCGACCGTACCGCCGGGACGCGTGCAGTATGTGCGGATCAGCGAGCCGCTGCTGTGGCGGCGGCGCGGCTGGGTGCGGGTAGAGCTGGAGATCGCGGGCGCGGCGAAGGGCAAGGGCGGCGTGCTGCTGCCGGTCGCCACCCGTGAGGACGCGGCGGGCGTACTGGCGCGGGTGCTGCCCGGGGTCGACCTGGCCGCCGCCGCCGGTGCCGCCACACCGCCGCCGAAGCGGTCCCGCTGGTGCGCCCCGGTGCGCCGGTGCGGCTACGCGCACGGGGTGACCGGCACCGTCTTCGTCACCCGGTACGGACTGCTGCGCCGCCGTACGGAGCTGGTGCCGCACGCGAAGGTGCAGAGCGTCCGCTTCGGGCAGGGGCCGTGGCAGCGGCGGATGCGGCTGGCGAACGTCTCGGTCGACCACGGTGCGAACGGCTGGGCGGAGGCGCGGCTGCGCGACGAGGAGGAGGCACGGGCACTCGTCGCCGCTCAGGCAGAACGCTCCCGCACGGGCCGCCGCGAGGCGGGCCCGGAGCGGTGGCTGACGGGACCGGCTCAGTAGAGCGGAAACTGCGAGGTGTCTATGGTCCACTCGCCGACACTGACGGTCTCACCAAAGGTGAAGGACTCGCGGTGCTGGTATGCGGGCCCGCCGTCTTCCCCAGGGCCGATCTCGGAGAGCACGACGCCGGTGCCGAGGCGCGGATCGACGATGACATAGCACGGGATGCCGATCCTCGGGTAGTCGCGCATCTTGCCCGTGTAGTCGTTCTCCGGGTTGGACTTCGAGACGACCTCCATGGCGACACGGATCTCCTTGGGGTCCACGTAGTCGCCCTGCTCGTCCAAGGAGTCCAAGGGGAGCACCAACAGGTCCGGACGGCGCATCACGCCTGCGGCCGGGTCCTCGATCTCCGCACCGCCATGGGCGACCAGGCTCGGATCGATGTCGTCCAGCTGATGGTTCAGCTGACGGGCCGTGAGGGCCACGATGAACTCGTGACGTTTTGCCGGACTCATCATGATGGTGATCTCTCCCCCTGAGACCTCGACGGCCCACGCCTCGGGCACATGGGACATCTCTTCGGCGATCTCGCGCATCCGCGCGTAGGCCACAGCCATGGCGACACCTCTCTCGGTGGGTCTCGTCCTGATCAGCTTACGGGTGGCGGGCGCCGCACCGCGTCACCCGAACGGGTCGGCTACACCCACCGGGCACACCAGCCAGCTGAAGGCGCCCAGGCCGTGCGGGTCGGTCAGCTCAGCCGCCTCGCCCGCAGTGCGCAGGGCACGGACGTAGCCTGCCGGGTCGGCGGACGCCAGAGCCAGTGGCGGGCGGCCGCCGTGCACACCGAGGGCGTGCAGCACGGCGCGCTGGGTGTGCACGGCGCCGACGCCACCGTCACCGTCACCCGCCGCGGCTGCCGCGCAGGCGTCCAGTGCCACATGTGCGGTCAGATCGCGCTCGCCGTCCGGGACGGGCCGCACCTCGCGTCCGTCGAGGTAGCCGGTGAGGGTGCCGAACGGCGGACGGTCCGCACGCGTGTGCCCGTAGTCGGCGGCGACGGCCAGCCCCGCGTCCAGCGTGTGCACGGCCTCGGCCCAGGCCGTGTCGCGCGGGCTGCCGATCTCCGCCCGCAGCCCCGGCCAGGGAGCGCCTCCCGGGACGGGAGGAGCCCCGTCCCGGCCGCCGAGCGGCCACCAGCGGGCCAGCCAGTCGGCATCCTCGCCGACTACCGGGCCGCCGAGCCGCTCCGTGCCCGTACGGTCCACCTCCACATAGCGCGGAACGCCCACCGCGTCCGTCTCCGCGAGGTCCACCGGCACGTTGTCCAGCCATTCGTTGGCGAAGACCAGCCCCGTCACCGAGCCCGGCGGCGGCAGCTCGCGCCGCCAGCCGATCCGCGGGTCGAGCCCCTCCGGCCGCGATGCCCGCTCGACCGCGACCGGCCGCACCCGGCGGGCGAGGCCCGCCGCCGGGCCCCCGTCCGCACCGTCCGTCTCGGCCAGCGCGTCCAGCACTCCGCGCAACAGCTCCCCTCGCCCCGCGCCGACATCCAGCAGGGTCAGCTCCGCGGGGTGCCCCAGCGCGGCGTCGACCCGGGCCAGCAACCGGGCCACCGCCTCCGCGAAGAGCGGCGAGACGTGCACGGAGGTACGGAAGTGGGCCCCGGGCTCCTCCCGCATGAAGAAGCCGTCCGGGCCGTACAGCGCCCGGTCCATCGCCCTCCGCCAGCCGCAAGGGCACCCGCCCCCGCCGTGCCCGCCGTCTCCATCGCTGTTCAGCTGCCCGCTCACGCCGATACGGTACGGGGACGGCCGCTTCCGGCGGCGCGGCCTCCACCTTGTGGAGTAGGTGAACGTTTTACGGATCGGCCGTCCGGCTGACCCATCCACCCGCTTCCCGTACATACGCTGGGTTACGTGCACCGCATCTATGATTTCATCCGCAGACACCCGACAGGGGTGGACGTCTTCTGGGCCGTCCTGCTGCTGCTGACGTCCGCAGGTTGGATCATCGCGAGCACCCAGGCCGACCTGGAGGGTGCGCCGCAGGGCCCCGTGGCGCAGGCGGCGGCCGTACCCATCTCACTTGCGCTGAGCGCCGTGGTGGCGTGGCGCAGGCGGGCCCCCGAGCGCATGCTGCTGCTCGCCGCGGGCACGGGGTGCGTCCAGCTCGTCGTGGACGTCCCGCAGTTCTTCGGAGACTTCGCCTTCCTGGTGATCATCTTCACCGTGGCCTCCCGGTCGGTGCAGTGGGCGTCCCGGTTCGCCCTGGCCAGCGCCTTCGCCGCGCCCACCATCGCCTCCGTCCGGTGGCCCTCACCGAAGCAGGACACCACCGAGGCCGTGTTCGCCTGCCTGCTGCTCACCGCGGTCTTCCTGCTGGCCTGGGTGCTCGGCGACTCGATGCGCACCCGGCGCGCCTACTACGACCAGCTGGAGGAGCGCGCCGCCCGGCTGGAGAAGGAGCGCGAGGCGCAGGCAAAGGTCGCGGTCGCCGCGGAGCGTGCCCGGATCGCACGCGAGCTGCACGACGTCGTGGCGCACAACGTGTCGGTGATGGTCGTGCAGGCGGACGGCGCCGCGTACGTCCTGGACGCCGCTCCAGGCCAGGCCAGGCAGGCGCTGGAGACCATCTCGGGCACCGGCCGCCAGGCGCTCGCCGAGATGCGCCGCCTGCTGGGGGTGCTGCGGACGGGTGAACCGGCGAAGGACGGCGGCGAGTACGTACCGCAGCCCGGGGTCGAGCAGCTCGCGGACCTCGTCGACCAGGTGCGCGGGGCCGGGCTCACCGTGAGCTTCAAGATCCAGGGAACGCCGCGTCCGCTGCCCAGCAGCGTGGAACTCACGGCCTACCGCATCGTCCAGGAAGCGCTGACCAACACCCGCAAGCACGGCGGTCCGGACGTCGGCGCGAATGTGCGACTCACCTACGGTGACGGCGAGCTCGCCCTCCTCGCCGAGGACGACGGGCGCGGCTCGCAGCGCGATCTCTACGAGGACGGCGGGACGGACGGTCTCGGCCACGGGCTCATCGGTATGCGGGAGCGGGTGGGTATGGTCGGCGGAAATCTGGAGGCGGGGCCCAGGCCGGGCGGCGGCTTCCGCATCAGCGCGGTGCTGCCGCTGAAGGGCGCGCACTGACGCGGCCACGGCCGCACACGCCCCGCACCCACCTCACCGACCCTGTCGCATCAGCCCTCGCTCGCCCCAGGCCCGCACCGCCCCCAAGCCACCAGATCCGCACGCACCAGATCCGCACGCACCAGCCCGCGCCGAGCGGGTACCGAGAGTTAGGGACTTCCGCATGGCCATCCGCGTGATGCTCGTCGACGATCAGGCGCTGCTGCGCACCGGCTTCCGCATGGTGCTCGCGGCGCAGCCGGACATGGAGGTCGTCGCCGAAGCCGGAGACGGCGTGCAGGCCCTGGAGGTGCTGCGCGGCACGAAGGTCGACGTGATCCTCATGGACGTCCGGATGCCGCATCTGGACGGAGTGGAGGCGACCCGCCGCATCTGCGACGGCAGCGGCGGCCACGAGCCGAAGGTGCTGATCCTGACCACCTTCGACCTGGACGAGTACGCCTTCAGCGCGCTCAAGGCCGGTGCCAGCGGCTTCATGCTCAAGGACGTGCCGCCCGACGAGCTGCTGAGCGCCATCCGCGCCGTGCACAGCGGTGACGCGGTGGTCGCGCCGAGCACCACCCGGCGGCTGATCGACCGCTTCTCGAGCGTGCTGCCCGCCACCGTGCCCGAACCGCTCGCCCGGGAACTGGAGCGGCTCACCACCCGGGAGCGGGAGGTGCTGGTCCTCATCGCGCAGGGCCTGTCGAACGGCGAGATAGCGGCCAACCTGACCCTGTCGGAGGCCACGGTCAAGACGCATGTGGGCCGGATACTGACCAAGCTGGGGCTGCGCGACCGCGTGCAGGCGGTGGTCCTCGCGTACGAGACGGGGCTGGTGCGGGCGGGCGGCTAGCGGAGGATGCCCGCCAGGAAATCGCTGCCGAGCCTGGCGGCGACCGTCAGGTCCAGCTGGTGCAGCACGTACCGCCCCCGCCGCCGGGTGGTGACCAGTCCCGCCTTCTTCATCGTCGACAGATGCCGGGAGACCTCCGGCGCGCTCATCCCGACCACCTCCACCAGCTCCACCGTTGAATACGCGCCACGCGCCAGGAAGCGGGCCAGCTCCATCCGCCTCGGGTGCGCCAGCGCCTCCAGCCGCTGCCGCACGATCTGGACGGACGGCGGCCGCGGCAGGTCCGGTTCGTCCACGGGATAGTGCACGACGGGACGCCAGCCCGCCGCGTGCAGCACCAGCAGGTGCGGCCAGCCCATCGTGGTCGGCACGAAGGTGATCCCGGCCCCGACGGCCGGGTCCAGGGCCGTGGCGAGCCCGTCCGTCAGCTTGTCGGCGGAGATGCGGCCCTCGCCCGTCAGGCTCAGCGCGGGCGAGATCGCGGCCAGCGCCTCGGCGAGCCCCTTGTGGCGCAGCAGATCCGCCTTGTGACGCGCGTCGGCGGCCAGCTGTACGCGCAGCCGCTGCCAGGTGTCCGCGAAGAACGCCTGCTCGCAGTCCTCCAGGAGGCGCCGTATCCAGGCCCGTATGGCGGGCGGATCGGTCAGCAGCCGACGGGTGAAGTCCTCCTGCCGCGGACCGCGCGCCGCGGCTGTCTGCAGTGCGCGCTCCCGGCCGGGCGGGTCGATCAACGGGGAAGGACCGCCCGAGTTGTAGGTGGCGGAGCAGCTGAATTCCAGCGCGGACGCGACGAAACGCTCGTCGTCCAGCTGGTCCAGGATGTCCAGCTCCTCGGCCAGCGTCGCACCGGGCTGCCCCTGCCGGTCCGGCACCGCCGCGAACGCCATCAGGATGTCGGAGAAGCCCGGACTCCACAGGAAGTGCGCCTCGTACAGCCGGTCGGCGAGGTCCGGCTTGAGCCCGGCGGCGGTAGCGGCGGTCCAGCCGTGCAGACCGGGATGGTGGCCCGGCGCCGCGAGTGCGTGCAGGGCGTTGCCCAGCTCGGCCAGCGGGGAGGGGCTGAAGACGATCCGCTCGGCAGGCAGGCCGGTGATGTCGATGTCCACGCTCATGACGCCATGATGCATGGCACCCGAACGAGTGACGGCCTCGTTTGACTGCCTCGGTCAATCGGCACGACGGGCCGGACGGGCAGGTTGCACGGTGGTGCTCAGCCCACCCGAGGGCAGCTTCGGATCACCTCGGGCCGCGTCGGTCGCAGCGGTCCGCAGCGGCCGATGTCTGTCCACGCCGGACCAGGAGGACACCATGAGCGTCACCCAGCAGTACGCACTCGACCTCTACCGCTCCACCCAGCACGGCACCACGCCCCCGCCCGCCCCCGGCACCCACGACTGGCGGACCGTACGGGAGCTGCGCGACGCGCACCTGGATTCCCGGCGGCTACGGAGGCGCGGCGGCGACGGGCCGAAGGGCGCGGGACTTCTCGGGCGCCTGGCACGCCGGGTGACGCGCACGCCGCGTGCCCGTCGGCCGGAGGCGGCGTCACCCTCCGGCTCCGGGCAGGCGCAGTGCTGCGCGTGAGACCCGAGGGCGAGGGATCAGATCGCGCGGCGCAGTGCGGAGGCGCCCAGCTCTGAGCTGTCCGCAGCGGGCTTGCCGTCCTGGTGCCCCGGCCGGTCCACGCGCTCGACACGATCCACCCGGTCGACGGCGCCTTCGCCATAGACGTCGTCGTCGGGGCCGGGATCGTCGGGCTCGGCCAGATCGATCACCTTCCCCGCGCCGCCGGGCGGCGAGGGCCTCGCCACCGCGACCGCTGTCCCCGGCCCGGACGTGTCCTCAGCCGGTTCGGCGCTCGCCTCCTTGGGTGACCCGAAGAAGTCGAACTGGCCTTCCGTCTGCTGCGACTGCGGCCGAGGAGCAGGGGTGCGGGGGACGAGCGCGGAAGCCGTCGCGCCCGCCCCGGGCTCCGGCACCGGACGCGACTGCACCCGCGCCTGCTCCGGGTGCTGCTCCGGGTGCTGCTCCGGATGCTGTTCCGGATGCTGTTCCGGCGACTGCGCCCGTGGCGCTTCCTGCTGGGCCAGCCGCAGCTCCCGCTGCCGTGCGGCGCTCCGCTTCAGATGCCGGAGCGCCTCACTCGCCTGCAGATACGTCAGCGGGGTCGGGGCTCCCGAGGCGGCACGGTGGTCCGTCACCTGTGCGGTCAGTGCGGGTGCCGCTGCGCCGGCCTCTATCTCCAGCTGCCGCCGTCCCTCCAGTGCGCTGGCCCGCCCGGTCTCCGCCTTGGCGTACCGCCGCAGCAGCGCCGCGTGCTCACTGCGCAATCCGGCCAGTTCGGCGCGCTTGTCGCCGAGCTTCGCCTCCAGGGCCGCGCGCAGCTCGCGGGCCTCCTCGAGGTCACCCTCCAGATCGGCCTGGCGTTCCTCGGCCCGCCATTCCACGCCCGTCTGCCGCGCCTTCACTTCGGCAAGGCGGCGGCCCGCGCGCCGGTCCCACCTGCGCGCCAGCACCGCCGCCGAGACCCCGGCCAGCGCGGCGGCGGCGGTGAGGCCGCGGAGCAGCACGGTGTCCGGATCTCCCAGGCCGGGATCACCGACCAGCCAGGCGCCACCCGCACAGGCCAGTCCGAAGGCCGCTATGGCCGTCGGTGGCAGGAGCCGGTGCAGAGACGGCGCATGGCGATGGCGTCCTCGTGACATGGCCTGAAATTTACCGGGTTCACCCCGGTCCGCGACACCGTGCGATGTCATCCTTTGCCCTCTCCACGCCACGGACCGTACAGACGCCGTCGCGGGTCCGGTCGGTTCCCGTCAGCCGCCCAGCAGGTCCTTCGACTTCAGATACTCCTCCGCGACATCCTTGGGCTTCTTGCGCTCGGAGTCGACCTGACGGTTCAGATCCATCAGGTCGTCGGTGGTGAGTACGCGGGTGAGCTTGCCGAGCACGGACGCGATGTCCTTGCTCCCCGCGTCCTTCGCGTTCACGACCGGAAGGACGTTGTCGGCGTTCTGCAGCTTCTTGTCGTCCTCCAGCACGACCAGGTCGAAGTCGGGGAGCGTGGCGTCGGTGGTGGTGGTGAGCACCATCTGGTCCTTGCCGTCCTTGACCGCCTGCTTCGACTGGACGGTGCCCACGCCCTTGGGGTCGACAGCGGCGACGTCGATACCGTACGTCTCCTCCAGACCGGGACGGCAGAAGGGGCGTTCCTCACATTCGTCACCGGCGGCGATCCGCACGGAGACGTCTGTGGCGCCGAGGTCGGACAGCGTCTTGAGCTTGTGCTTCTCCGCGAAGTCCTTGGTCACCGCGAAGGCGTTCTGGTCGACGGCTTCACCGGCCTCCAGGACCTTCAGGCCGCGTGGGCCGGCCAGCTTCTTCAATGCGGCGACGGTCTCGTCGACATCGCTGGAGGCGACGGGCTTCTCGGCGGCGGTCTTCGCGCCGTTCACCTTGGTGTTGAGGAATTCGGCGAGCGTGGCCGCGTACTCCGGAACGACGTCGATCTGGCCCTTCTCCAAGGCGGGTGCGTACAGCTCGCGGTTGTTCACCGTCTTGATCGTGGTGTCGTAACCCGCGTCGGAGAGCAGCTTCTCGTACATGTTCGCCAAGAGTTTCGATTCGGTGAATCCGGCCGAACCGATCGTCAGGGAGCCCTTGGCGTCGGCGTCCGCACCGCTGCCTCCTTCCTCCTCCAGGCTGTCGCTCCCGCAGGCGGAGATGCCCGCCGCCAGTACCGCCGTGGTGGCGAGGGCGAGAGTGCCGCGTGCTCCGCGCCGCAGGCGGGAGGAGCTCCTAGGTGCGTTCACAACTTCACCGTCCAAGTGTTCGAATATGAGAAGCACAGCATTACACAAGGGCTGTACGGCCTTCGGACGGCCTTTTGCCCTCTTCCCCGTCGTGCAACGGCGCTCCGGGGCCGGGCCGGGCTGCCTTGCGCTCCGCTCCCGCCCGCCTCCGCACCGGATCGAACAGCCTGCTCGCCACCACCAGCACCGCCTCGACCAGCAGCGCCAGCGCCGCGACCAGCAGCGCACCCGCCACCACCTGCGGCGTGTCGTACGTGTTGAAGCCTGCCGTGATGATCCTCCCGAGTCCTCCCCCGCCGGGCAGCGCTGCAAGCGTCGCCGTAGCGACGACCTGCACCGACGCGGACCGCACACCCGTCATGATCAGCGGGAAGGCCAGCGGCAGCTCGACTCGCACCAGCAGCTGACGCCCGTTCATCCCCATCCCCCGGGCGGCCTCCACCACGTCCCGGTCGGCCTCGCGCAGGCCCACATAGGCGTTGGTCAGCAGCGGCGGGACGGCGAACAGCACCAGCGCGACGATCGTGGGCCAGCTGCCGTACTCGCCCAGCGGGCTGAGCGTGAGCAGCACCAGCACCGCGAAGGTGGGCACGGCCCGGCCCGCATTGGAGATGTTGACGGCGAGAGCGCCGCCCCGGCCGATATGACCGAGCCAGAAGGCGATCGGGAGGGCGATCGCACAGGCCAGCCCGAGACTGACCACCGTCAGGACCAGATGCTCACTGAGCCGCTGCCACGCGCCGCCCTCACCGGACCAGTTGGCACCTGTGATCAGCCATTCCCAGGCCCCCGAGACCATGTCCACCGGCTCAACCCGCCTTTCCCGGCCGCACCCGGGCGGCTCGTGTCCGGTGCCGGGCCCATGGTGTCAGCAGCCGCTGGAGCCCGAGCAGCAGGACGTCCGCCAGTACGGCGAGCAGCACGCAGACCGCCGAGGCGGTGAGCACCTCCGCCTTGAAGAAGCCCTCCATGCCGCTGTAGATCAGATTGCCCAGCCCGCCGTAACCGACGATGGCACCGACCGTGGTCAGCGAGATGGCCGACACCGTGGCGATGCGCACGCCCGCCATCAGGGCAGGCACCATCAGCGGCAGCTCCACGCCCAGCAGCAGCTGGCGCGGCCCGTAACCCATGCCGCGCGCGGCCTCCCTCGCCTCCTCGGGCACCGAGGCGAAGCCCGCCAGTATGTTGCGGACCAGCACGGTCAGGGAGTAGAGGACCAGCCCGGTGACGACGACCGACGCCGAGATGCCGAAGAGAGGCAGCAGCAGCGCGAACATCGCGAGCGAGGGCACGGTGTAGAGCACCGTGGTCAGCGTCAGCACCGGCCCCGCGCCCCAGCGGCGCGCGGCCAGGGCCAGCGGAAACGCGGCGATCAGGCCGAGGAGCACGGACGAGAAGGCGATCCCCACATGCTGCAGCGTCGCGTCGAACAACTCCTCCTGGCGGGAACGTACGTACTCACCGCAGATCCACTCGTTGGCCGCCATGCAGCCTGCCGTGGTCACACTCGCTCACATCCATAGCAGTCAGGGACCTTTTCCGAGCTGCACACGACACAGCTGTCATGATGAAGTGTGATTCGTTTCGAACAGGTCAGCAAGCGCTACCCCGACGGCACTTGGGCAGTGAACGATCTCTCCTTCCAAGTGGCGGAAGGCGAACTGGTCACGCTCGTGGGTCCGTCCGGATGCGGCAAGACGACGACCATGAAAATGGTGAACCGGCTCATCGAGCCCACCGATGGCCGCATCCTGCTGGACGGGGCCGACATCTCCACCGTCGACCCGGTCGAGCTGCGCCGCCGGATCGGCTATGTCATCCAGCAGGTCGGGCTGTTTCCGCACAAGACCGTCCTGGACAACACCGCCACCGTCCCGCACCTGCTGGGCTGGCGGCGCTCGCAGGCCCGCGCGCGGGCAGCGGAGCTGCTCGAACTCGTCGGGCTGGATCCGGGCACGCACGGGGACCGCTACCCCGACCAGCTCTCGGGCGGCCAGCGGCAGCGGGTGGGCGTGGCGCGCGCCCTCGCCGCCGATCCCCCCGTCCTCCTGATGGACGAGCCGTTCGGCGCCGTCGACCCCCTCGTGCGCGAGCACCTGCAGAACGAATTCCTGAAGCTCCAGGAGACCGTGCGCAAGACCGTGCTCTTCGTCACGCACGACATCGAGGAGGCGGTACGCCTCGGCGACCGGATGGCCGTGTACGGGCACGGGCGCATCGAACAGCTCGACGCACCCGCCAAGATCCTCGGCGCCCCGGAAACCCCCTATGTGGCGGACTTCGTGGGCGCGGACCGAGGGCTGAAACGGCTGTCGGTGACGCCCGTACGGCGGAGCGACCTGGAGCAGCCACCGGTCGTCCGCCTAGACGACCTGCGGGAGACCGCCGCGGACCGCATGCGCGCCGAGGGCGCCCGCTGGGCCGTCGTGCTGGACGCCGCGGGCGGGCTGCACGGCTGGGTTTCGGCCGACACGCTGGATCCGTCGGCGCTGGGCTCAGAGGCGGCGTCGCCGGACAAGGACGCGACGGTGCAGCGGTACGCACGGCGGATGGAGGCGTGGCTCGCCGTGGGCTCCTCGCTCAAGCATGCCTTCAGCACCATGCTCCAGCACGACGCGGGGTGGATCGCCGTCCTGGACGGCGACCGCTTCGAAGGCGTCCTCACCCCTGCGGGGCTGCACGAGGCGCTGCGGCGCTCCATCGGCGAGGACGTGAACGTCACCGGCACGGCCGGCCAGGTGCCCACCGAGGCGGCGAAGCCCACCGCCTGACCCCGCTCACCGATCCAGCACGATCCGAACGACAGACCCTGAGGGCTGTCCCGTAGCCCCTGGTGGATCAGCGCGCGGCGTCAGATGCGGTGCTTCGCAAGGCGGAGGGGCGTCCTCATACTGGGCGTGTCCGGGCGTCCCGGCAACGCAGCGAGGTGCCGTAACTGTCGTCCTCCGCCCGCCAGGGATTACGGGACAGCCCTCAGGCGGGCGTCGCCGTCGGGTTGTCGTCGTCCTCGTCCTCCGGAAGCTTGCACACGCGTTCCAGATAGACCGCCGCCGCCAAGACCGCGACACCGGCCGCCACCGACAGCCCGGCGTACAGCGCCTGATCGCCACGGGCTGGCAGATCGATCTCGCTGAGCAGCAGAAAGACCCCTGTGCCGCCGTACATGCCCGACACCAGGGCGGCCACCAGCGCGCTCGCCTGTGCGAAGACCACCGCACGCGCGGCCATCATCGGATCGACGCCCTTCGCGCCCGGCTGCCGCTCCCGCTGCGCCTTGAGCCGGGAACGCAGCGACAGCGCCGTGGCGAGCAGCACCGCGGCGATGGCCGTCAGCACGATGGGCGCCTCGACCGGCACGCTGGGCAGCGAGCCCAGCGCGTCCAGCATCCGGGCGCCGGCCCAGGAGAGGACCCCGGCGATGGCGAAGAGCCCCGCCAGTGTCCTGATTCGCAGTTGTCTCACAGGTCACCAACGTCAGTCGGGCAGGCTCAGTTCCAGGTCGGCACGCGGCGAGACGTCTTCTCTGCCCACCGCGGTCAGCAGGTCGGCCACCGCGCCTCGGCCCGGCACCTCGGCCGCGGGCTCGATGTCGAACCACGGGGCGAGCACGAAAGCCCGCTCGTGCGCACGCGGATGCGGCAGCGTGAGGACCGGATCATCGGAGACGACGTCCTGGTACGCCACGATGTCGACGTCGATGGTGCGCGCGGCCCATTTCTCGTCGCGCACCCGCTCCAGGGCCTCCTCGATCGCCTGCCCGCGCTCCAGCAGCGAGGAGGGCGGCAGTGTCGTCCTGATCAGCACCACCGCGTTGAAGTAGGTGGGCTGGCTGCCCGGCTCGACCCCCCAGGGCACCGTCTCGTACACCGGGGAGACCGCCTTGACCCGCAGGCCGGGAGTGTCCGCCAGCGCGTCGACGGCGCTCTGCATGGTCTCGAGGCGGTTGCCGAGGTTGCTGCCGAGCGCGATCACTGCCCGCTGCGGATTGCTCAGTGTCGTGTCCGCCGCATCGACCTGGTGCACCACGGATGCGGGCACCGGCTGCACGGTCGGGTCGCTGTTCGGTGTCATACGTGGCTCCGCTTGATAGTGATGGTCACGTCGTCGAAGGGGACGGTGACCGGTGCCTCCGGCTTGTGGACGACGACCTCGACCTCACGGACGGCCTCGTGCGCGAGGCAGGCTTCGGCGATCCGCTCGGCGAGCGTCTCGATCAGATCGACGGGCTCACCTTCGACGAGGGCCACGACCTCCTCGGCCACGATGCCGTAGTGGACGGTCTTCGAGAGATCGTCGCTCGCGGCGGCGGGGCGGGTGTCCAGACCCAGGTCGAGGTCGACGATGAACGTCTGTCCCTCTTCACGTTCCCTCGCGAACACGCCGTGATGCCCACGGGCTCTCAGTCCGCGCAGTGCGACGCGGTCCACGCGCATCACTCCCGTCGGTAATCCCGGTCGGTCATCCCGGTTCTTCGGTCTGTCTGTCGGCGGGTCGGCGGACCGTACGGTGCACGCTGACCTGTCGAATCTACCTGCGGGCACTGACAGTCCCTGCCCGCGGGGGTCCGGCCCGTATGCGTCCGCGGCCCGGACACCGACGCGCGATCACGCGGCTCCCGGCCTCTACCCTTCGACACCTGGAGCCACTCCACCATTCCCGGACGAGAGCACCACGCGGCACCGGCACCACATTCCTGCGCCACTGCGCGAATGCGCCGCTGCGCCCTCCGCGGTCACCACTCGGTGCCTCGCCGCACAGGTCCTGCGGCGGGTGGACGCCTGGTGACGCCTGGTACGGCCATCCGACGCCGCACCGACCCTCGCGGGACCTGTGCGGCGAAGCACTAGGCTGGCGACATGACGACCTTGCGTGGCCGGGTGACTGGTCTGCCGGAGCTGGACCGGTGCGCGGTCATGGGCGTGGTGAACGTCACGCCCGACTCCTTCTCCGACGGAGGCCGGTGGTTCGACGTCGAGACCGCCGTCAAGCACGGGCTGGATCTGGTCGCCCAGGGCGCCGATCTCGTCGACGTCGGAGGAGAGTCCACCCGGCCCGGCGCGGCGCGGGTGGACGAGGCGGAGGAGCTGCGCCGGGTGCTGCCGGTCGTGCGCGGCCTGGCGGCGGACGGCGTGCGCGTCAGCGTCGACACCATGCGCGCCGCGGTGGCCGAGCTGGCGGTGGAGGCGGGCGCGGTCCTGGTCAACGACGTGAGCGGCGGCCAGGCGGACCCGGACATGATCCGCGCGGTGGCAGCCGCCGACGTGCCCTTCGTCGTGATGCACTGGCGCGGACAGTCGATCGACATGAACAACCGAGCAGCGTACGGAGAGGTCGTCCCCGAGGTGATCGCGGAGCTGCGGGCAACACTGGATCATGCGGTCTCCGGCGGCATCTCCCCGGAGCGGATCGTCATCGACCCGGGCCTCGGCTTCGCCAAGCGCGCCCAGCACGATCTGGCACTGGTGGCCGCGCTGTCCCGGCTGCGCGGCGAGCTGGGACGTCCGATCCTGGTCGCGGCCTCCCGTAAGCGGTTCCTCGGTGATGTGCTCGCAGGCGAGGGGGCCACCGTCCCGCCCCCGGCCCGGGAGCGGGACGCGGCCACGGCCGCAGTCACCGCACTGGCCGCCCGTGAGGGCGCCTGGGCGGTCCGGGTGCACGAGGTCCGCGCCAGCGCGGACGCGGTACGCGTCGCCCGTGCCGTCGAGGGCGCTGCGTGAGCGGGGCGACCGCGGACGGCGAAGCCGTCGAGGCGGCGAACACCGCGCTCTACGACGCGGTGGAACGCGGCGATCTCGACGCCCTGGCGGAGCTGTGGCTCGACGACGAGATCAGCGTCGTCCATCCCGGCTGGCCGGTCCTCACCGGGCGCGGCGAGGTGATGCGCTCCTACGCGCTGATCATGGCGAACACCGACTACATCCAGTTCTTCCTCACCGATGTGGAGGTCACGGTCCTCGGGGACACCGCGCTCGTCAGCTGCACGGAGAACATCCTCAGCGGCGGCCCGGCTGAGGAGGACGGCTCGGCGGGGCCACTGGTCGGCGGCCTGGTGGTGGCCACCAACGTCTTCCGCAGGGCGGAGGACGGCGGCTGGAAGGTGTGGTCCCACCACGGCTCGCCGGTGCTGGTCGAGGGCGAGGACGAACCGGACGAGGAGGACATCGAAGGCTGAGCCTGCCACCCGGCAGGCTCCAGCCGTCGGGTGGCCGGAGTCACCCTCCGCTCCCGGTCAGCCACTTTCGGAGGCCATTCCCCTCCGAGACGCCCTTGCGTCACAGCCAACTCGCCTATATTGATGCGGTATTGGCCAGAGTTTTTTGCCGTCCGGAACTGACCTGTGCATGAGGACTGTGAGAAATGACATCTGACGCATCGCGGTCCCCGGACCCGGTTCCAGCCCCCACCCCCACCCCCACCCCCACCCACGCCATCACCGGCGCCGACGGTGGCCCAACCGGCATCGGCCCCCGCACCGCACTCGCCGCACTCTGCGCACTGCTGGTCACCGCCCCCGCCTGCCTGCTCTCGGTGTACGCGGCACCGCAGTCGGCCAGGGCCGGAATCGCCTGGGGCAGCGGAGCGGCGGGGCTCGCGCTCTGTGCCGCCGTCGGCTTCGCCGCCTGGCAGCTCCTGGCCGGCCGTCGCCTGCGCGTCCTGCTCGCCGCCCAGCACGCGGAGGCCGACGCCCTCCGCGACGGCACGCTCCGGTTCGCCGAAGAGACCGTACCGGCCCTGGTGACGCGGCTGCGTGGCGGAGCCTCGGCGGACACCGCGCTGGCCGGCTTATCCCCGGCACCGTCGGACCCGGCGCAACGACGGGTGCTCGGCACGCTCGCCGCCGAGCTGCACCGCAGCGAGACCGCCCGGGCCACGGCGATGGCCGCCTGCGCGACCGCGGCGGGCCGGGCGCAGGCACTCACCACCAGCATGGCCGCAGACCTGCGGGAGATGGAGCACCAGCACGACGACGCCGACGTGCTGGGCGATCTGCTGCGGCTGGACCACCGCACTGCACAGACCGGGCGGCTCGCCGACTCCATCGCCGTGCTCGCCGGCGCCCGCTCGGAACGGCGCTGGGCCAAGCCCATCGTGATGGAGAGCATCCTGCGCGGCGCGATGGGGCGGATCAACGACTACCGGCGCGTCCGGCTGCACTCCACCTGCACCGCGGCAGTCGACGGGGACTCGGCCGAGGGTGTCATGCACGCACTCGCCGAACTGCTGGACAACGCGGCCACGTTCTCGCCGCCCACAGCGGAGGTCCATGTCTATGTGGAGGAGGTCTCCTCCGGTGTGGTCATCGCCGTCGAGGACGGCGGCCTGCTGATGGACGAGGCGGCGCTCGGCCGCGCCCAGAAAGCGGTCAACTCAGGTGCCGTGGCACCGGACACCCGCTCCGCCGCCCGGCTCGGGCTCACCGTGGTGGGACTGCTCGCCCGCAGACACGACCTGACGGTCTCCTACCGACCGTCCGCGCACGGCGGCACCGGCGTCCTGCTGCGGATACCGCAGGCGCTGATCACCCATCCGCACCCGGACACGGACACGGACACCCCGACGAGAGCGGCCGCCGTACGGGAACCGAGGCATCCCCGGCACGTGCAGCGCATGCGGGACGTGCAGGGCATCCTGGACGTGCGGGGCGTAGAGGATCTGCAGGACGCGCCGGAGGTCCCCGTCGTCCCGAGGGGCGCGGACGAGCCGCAGGCGGAGCACGGTGGCGCCGTACGGGACGAGGAGAGCGGCCTGCCCCTGCGGCGCTCCGTACGGAAACCGGCCGCCGCCCAGCGTCCGCCGGCCACCCCGCCCGCCGCTCAGCCGCGGGAGGCGCGCTCCCCCGAGGAGTCGGGCGCACGGTTCGCCGGCTTCCGCCGCGCCGGACGGGAACGCGTTGACGGGCCGGACGGGGCTGATGGGCCTGACTGGCAGGGCGGCACCCCGTCCACTCCCAGCGGCCCGCCCGCGTCCGCCCGTCCACGTCCGGAGGAGGGGGCTGAATGATCACCGGCACCCGGTACGCACGCCTCCTCCTACGTGACGGTCTCAGGCTCCGCCGGACGACCGGCCACTCCGAGGGCCGCCATGGGAACGGGCTCCTGGAAGAGCTGGGCGAGCGCCTCCGCGCGACCCCGCGCCGACAGGTCGACAGCTGCGGTCCACGATGACCAGGCCGGGCCGTGACGAAGTCCCGGACCGGCTCTACACCCTCACCGGTGGCCGCAGCCGCGCCGACACCCAGGTGTTCGACCTCGTGACGCTCGTCGTCGGCGCGTGCGACCCGGCGCCGGGCATGCAGTCCGAACACTCCGCCATCCTGCGGATCTGCCGCGCACCCACCGCGGTGGTGGAGCTGGCCTCCGACCTGGACCTGCCGGTCGGCATCGTGCGGATACTTCTGAGCGACCTGCTGGCGGCGGGGCGGATCACCGCGCGCCATCCACGGCCTGACGCGGCCGGTGCGGGCGGACGGCTGCCCGACACCGACCTCCTCCAGCAGGTACTCGCGGGCCTCCGCAGGCTCTGACCGCCGAGCGGGCCCATGCCCCTCGACTCTGTCACGTCCCTAGCGGGCCATGCCCCTCGACTCTGTCACGTCCCTAGCGGGCCATGATCAGACTCATCGCCTCGGCACGCGTGGTGGCGTCCCGCAGCTGGCCCCGTACGGCCGAGGTCAGTGTCTTGGCGCCGGGCTTGCGGACGCCGCGCAGCGACATGCACATGTGCTCGCACTCGATCACGACGATCACGCCGCGCGGTTCGAGGATCTCAAGCAGGGAGTCGGCGATCTGGGTGGTCAGCCGCTCCTGGACCTGGGGGCGGCGGGCGAAGACCTCCACCAGCCGCGCCAGCTTCGACAGCCCGGTGATCTTCCCGCTGGACGCCGGAATGTATCCGACATGCGCCACACCGTGGAACGGCAGCAGGTGGTGCTCGCACTGGCTGACCACCTCGATGTCCTTGACCAGCACCATCTCGTCATGGCCGAGATCGAAGGTGGTGGTCAGCACGTCCTCCGGGCGCTGCCGGAGACCGGCGAACAGCTCCCGGTAGGCACGCGCCACGCGGGCCGGCGTCTCCCGGAGGCCCTCCCGGTCAGGGTCCTCGCCCACCGCGAGAAGGAGCTCACGCACGGCGTTCTCAGCCCGCTTCTCGTCGAACTCGGCTATCGGCCCCTCGCCGTCCAGCGTCACCGGGTCGGTCATGTCTTCCTCGTTCCTCACGCGCGTACGCGCTGCAAAAGCGCGCGCCCCTCAGGCTGAAGAACCTGAGGGGCGCGGCCAGAATTCCGGGCAGGACGGCCCGGTGCGGTGTCAGGCCTCTGGGCGGGGCTCCTCGACCAGGTCGACGGACTCCCCGAGGGGGTCGGTCGGGCCGATCTCCTTGCCCTTCTCGATCGCCGGGGGCCCCCCGTTGGGGTTGGCCACGGAGGGCGGAGTGGTGACCGGAGGCCGGGTGGAGGGCGTGCGTCGCGAGGAGCCCGTCCACGCCGGGCGAAGCGGACGCTTGACGACGGTGGCGAAGATCTCGGCGATCTGCTCCTTGTTCAGCGTCTCCTTCTCGAGCAGCGCCAGCACGAGGTTGTCCAGGACGTCCCGGTTCTCGACCAGGATCTCCCAGGCGTCGTTGTGCGCCGTCTCGATCAGCTTCTTGACCTCCTCGTCCACCAGCCCGGCGACCTCCTCGGAGTAGTCGCGCTGGTGGCCCATCTCCTTGCCGAGGAACGGCTCGGAGCTGTCGGAGCCGAACTTGATCGCGCCGAGCCGCTCGGTCATGCCGTACTGCGTGACCATGGCACGAGCCGTCGCGGTCGCCTTCTCGATGTCGTTCGCCGCGCCCGTCGTCGGGTCGTGGAAGACGAGCTCCTCGGCCGCGCGGCCGCCCAGCATGTACGACAGCTGGTCGAGCATTTCGTTCCGCGTGGTGGAGTACTTGTCCTCGTCCGGCAGGACCATCGTGTACCCGAGGGCACGGCCTCTGGAGAGGATCGTGATCTTGTGCACCGGATCGGAGTTCGGCGAGGCTGCCGCGACCAGGGCGTGACCGCCCTCGTGGTACGCGGTGATCTTCTTTTCCTTGTCGCTCATGATCCTGGTCCGCTTCTGCGGACCGGCCACGACACGGTCGATCGCCTCGTCGAGGAAGTGGTTGTCGACAAGCTTCTTGTCGCTGCGGGCCGTGAGCAGCGCCGCCTCGTTGAGCACATTGCTCAGGTCGGCGCCGGTGAAGCCCGGAGTACGCCGTGCCACCGCGCTCAGGTCGACGTCGTCCGCGACCGGCTTGCCCTTCTGGTGCACCTTGAGGATCTCCAGGCGCCCCAGCATGTCCGGGCGGTCCACCGCGATCTGGCGGTCGAACCGGCCGGGACGCAGCAGCGCCGGGTCCAGGATGTCGGGGCGGTTCGTGGCGGCGATCAGGATGACGCCGCCCTTCACGTCGAAGCCGTCCATCTCGACCAGCAGCTGGTTCAGCGTCTGCTCGCGCTCGTCGTGGCCGCCGCCCATGCCGGCGCCTCGGTGGCGGCCGACCGCGTCGATCTCGTCGACGAAGACGATGGCCGGGGCGTTCTGCTTCGCCTGCTCGAACAAGTCACGCACCCGGGAGGCGCCGACACCGACGAACATCTCGACGAAGTCGGACCCGGAGATCGAGTAGAACGGGACACCCGCCTCACCCGCGACAGCCCGCGCGAGCAGCGTCTTGCCGGTGCCGGGGGGCCCGTAGAGCAGTACGCCCTTGGGGATCTTGGCGCCCACTGCCTGGAACTTCGCAGGCTCCTGCAGGAACTCCTTGATCTCTTCGAGCTCCTCGCACGCCTCATCCGCTCCGGCGACGTCCGAGAACGTCGTCTTCGGGGTGTCCTTGGTGATGAGCTTCGCCTTGGACTTCCCGAACTGCATGACGCGGGAGCCGCCGCCCTGCATCTGATTCATCAGGAACAGGAACACGACGATGATCAGCACGAAAGGCAGCAGCGAGAGCAGCATCCCGACGAACGGGTTCTGCTTCTGCGGCGAGACGGTGTAGCCGTCCGGAATCTTCTCGGCTTCGTATTGCGTGCGCAGCTTCTCAGCGAGGGCGACCCCCTGGTCGCCGATATAGCTTGCCTTGACCTTGTCGCTGCCCTCGACCTTGGCGCCGTCCTTCAGCTCGATCTTGACGACGTGCTCGTCGCCCGTCGTGAGCTGCGCGGACTTGACCTTGTCGTCGTAGATGGCTTGGACAACCTGACCGGTGTCCACCGTCTTGTGGCCCTCGGAAGAGCTGACGACCTGCATCAACACGACTACGGCGAGGACGGCCAGCACGATCCACATGACCGGCCCACGGAAGTATCGCTTCACGTCCATCCATACGGAGCGCGGTGGCGCCCCGTCCCTCCTGCCACAGTGAGTTGAAAAAGACTGACCTTCGGACGGTACCTCAGCATTGTCACCCGGCGCCGCCGAGGACAGTCAACTAGTCCCGTTCCCGTCTGTACCAACGGTGGACGGCCCGGATCCGTTCCCGGATGACGGACGGGCCCGCCGGCCCCGTCAGCCGCCGTAGACCGCGGGCGCCAGGGTGCCCACGAACGGCAGGTTCCGGTACTTCTCCGCGTAGTCCAGGCCGTAGCCGACGACGAACTCGTTGGGGATGTCGAAACCGACCCACTTCACGTCGATCGCCACCTTGGCGGCGTCCGGCTTGCGGAGCAGCGTGCACACGTTGAGCGAGGCGGGCTCCCGCGAGCCCAGGTTGGACAGCAGCCAGGAAAGCGTGAGGCCGGAGTCGATGATGTCCTCGACGATCAGCACGTGCTTGCCCTGGATGTCGGTGTCCAGATCCTTGAGGATGCGGACCACACCGGAGGACTGCGTCCCGGCGCCGTACGAGGAGACCGCCATCCAGTCCATGGTGACGGGAGACGACAGCGTCCGGGCCAGATCCGCCATGACCATGACGGCGCCCTTGAGCACCCCGACAAGCAGCAGATCCCGGCCCGCGTATTCGGCGTCGATCCCGGCGGCCAGCTCGGCCAGCTTCGCGTCGATCTCTTCCTTGGTGATGAGCACCGACTCCAGGTCGGTGCTCATGTCTTTCTCATTCACCCGTGCCGCTCTCGCTCGATGCCGGACCAGCCGGCGCTGTCAGCTCTGCCGGATGACCAGTCTGCCACCCTGCCTGCGCGCCTCCACCAGCCCGGGCAGGTTGATGGCCTGCTGGCCGTGCCAGGCCGTGATCAGCCGGTCCACCTCCTCGATGTGCCGGGCGAAGAGCGAGCCGGCGGGTGCACCGGCGGCGATGGCCGTACGGCGCAGCACTCGGCGGCGAACGGCGGGTGGCAGTGCGTGGAGCCGGGCGACATCCAGCTCACCGACGGCCGGCTCACCGACGGGCAGCTCGCCGACGGGCAGGCCGCGGACGGAGCGCTCGGCCTCGTCCGTCCAGGCATCCAGGGCGTCCGCGTCGTCGCGGGAGAGCCTTGCCGTGCGTGCGAGAGCCTCGATGACGCCCTTGCCGAGGGCCTTCTCCAGAGTCGGCAGCGCCTCGTGGCGGACCCGGGAGCGGGTGTAGGCCGGATCCGCGTTGTGCGGGTCGTCCCAGACGGGGAGCGACTGGACCATGCAGGCCCGGCGGGTCGTCTGCCGGTCGATGGCGAGGAAGGGGCGGCGATAGCGCCCGGACGGCCCGGACACCGCGGCCATGCCGGCCAGCGAGCGGGTGCCGGAGCCGCGGGCCAGGCCGAGCAGCACGGTCTCGGCCTGGTCGTCGCGGGTGTGGCCGAGCAGCACGGCGGCCGCTCCGGCGCGCTCGGCGGCGGCGTCCAGGGCGGCGTAGCGCGCCTCCCGGGCGGCAGCCTCGGGCCCGCCCTCGCGGCCGACGGCCACGGTGACGGTCTCGACAGGGTCGAGCCGGAGGGCGGTCAGCCGGGCGACGACGTCGAGTGCGCGCTCGGGCGAGCCGGACTGCAGACCGTGGTCGACGGTGATCCCCCCGGCGCGGACGCCGAGCCGTGGGGCCTCGAAGGCGACGGCGGAGGCGAGGGCCATCGAGTCGGCCCCGCCCGAACAGGCGACCAGGACCAGCGGCGGCACCGGGTGGGCGGTGTTTCCGGACTGGCCGGGCTGAGCAGAGTGAGCGGGGTGGGTGGAGTGAGTGGAGTGCTGCTGGCCGGAGCGCGCGGAGTGCTCGCGCAGGACGTCACGAAGAACGCGGCGGACCGCCAGGCGTATTGCGGCGACCGCGGGATGGGGACCCATGTCCGATTCACTTCCTCGAAGGGAGTTTTGTCACGCTGAGTGGATTGATGGTGACAGAGACGGGCTGCGTCCCTGAGCATCGCACGCTGACCCGTGACTAACGGTCCCTCGGATGGGTGATTGGTGAAGCACTCGGCAGGGTCAGTCAGCCTTGCGGTGCACCCTCGCAATCCAGTCCGCCGGTTTGGCGATCTCCGATTTGGTCGGCAGCGTGTTCGGCGAAGTCCATACCCGATTGAAACCGTCCATACCGACCTCCTCCACGACGGCCCGCACGAACCGCTCGCCGTCCCGGTACTGGCGCAGTTTGGCGTCCAGCCCGAGCAGCTTGCGCAGCGCCTGGTCGAGCCGCCCCGCCCCGGTCGCGCGCCGCTTCTGGAACTTCTCCCGGATCTCGGCGACGGTCGGCACCACCTCCGGCCCGACCCCGTCCATGACGTAGTCCGCGTGGCCCTCCAGCAGCGACATCACGGCGGTGAGGCGGTTCAGGATCTCGCGCTGCACGGGAGTCTGCACAAGCTCGACGAAGCTGCGGTCGCTCGCCTCCTCGCCCTCCTCCCCGGACGGCCTGGCACCCGTCAACGACTGCGCGGCCTCGCGCAGTCGTTCGAGGAGTGTGGACGGATCCACGTCCGTCTCACTCAGGAAGGACTGGATCTCACCCTGGATGTGATCCCGCAGCCAGGGCACGGCGGTGAACTGCGTGCGGTGCGTCTCCTCGTGCAGGCAGACCCAGAGCCGGAAGTCGTGCGGGGAGACGGCCAGCTCGCGCTCCACGTGCACGATGTTGGGCGCGACCAGCAGCAGTCGGCCGCCGCCCTCCGAGGACGCGGGCAGCTCCCGCGTCGCCGGTGCGAAGGTCTCGTACTGCCCGAGCACCCGGGAGGCGAGGAAGGAGAGCAGCATGCCGACCTCGACGCCCGTCACCTTGCCGCCGACGGCACCGAGCATGGCGCCGCCGGGACCGCCGGTGCGCCGCTCGTGCATCTTGCCCAGCAGGGGTGACAGCAGCTCGCGGAAGCCCGCGACGTTCGCCTTCACCCAGCCGGCCCGGTCCACGACCAGGACCGGGGGCGGGGTGTCGCCCGAGGCTGCGGCCTCCGCGTCCGTGCGGTTACCCATCCGGGTGAAGGTGCGCACATGCTCCTCGGACACCTTCGCGTGCTGCCGCAGCTCGGCGACGACGGCGCGCGCCTCGTCCCGGCTCACCTCGGGCCCCGGCCGCACCAGTCGGGTCGCGGTCGCGACCGCGAGATTCCAGTCGACCATCTCCACACCACCGAGGCTCGTCATAGCTTCACGGTACGTGCCACGGCCTCGCGGCGGGAGCCGACGACGGTAATGACCGGACGCGCGGCGCTCAGCGGCAGCCGCAGTTCGCCAGCGAGGAGGCGAGCTTGTCCAGCGCGGCCCCCGCTCCCTGCCGGTCCGTGGTGCCGGTGGTCATGAACGCGAAGACCAACTGCCGCCCGTCCGCGTCCACGACCGTGCCCGCCAGCGTGTTGACCCCGGTGAGGGTCCCCGTTTTCGCCCGAACGAGACCCGCGCCGCGCTCCGCGTCCGGGTAGCGGCTCTTCAGGGTGCCGGTGAAGCCCGCGACCGGCAGGCCGCTCAGGACCGGCCGCAGCTCCGGATGCTCCCCTCCGACTGCCTGCGCCAGGATGCTGGTCAGCAGCGATGCCGGAACCCGGTCGTCCCGGCTGAGCCCGCTCCCGTCCGCGAAGCGCGCGCCCTTGACCGGCAGGCCCAGCTTGGCCAGCCGCTTCCGCACCGCCTCGTCCGCGCCCTCGAAGCTCGCCGGCGCGCCGTCCGCCAGGGCGGTCTGCCGGGCGAGGGCCTCGGCGATGTCGTTGTCGCTGTGCGTCAGCGCCTGCTCGGCCAGCGCCGCGAGCGGAGCGGAGCGGTGCGCGGCCAGTTCCTCGGCGCCCTTCGGGGCCGTCGCAGGCCGGGTCGCGGTCCTGGTGACCTTCACTCCGGCCTTCGTCAGGCGCTGGGTGAACGCGCGTGCCGCCGCCGGAGCGGGGTCGACGGCGCGGGGCGCCGGGCCGTGGCGGCTTTCGTCCAGCCGGCCCTCGTTGACCATCAGAGGGGTGACGAGAGCGAGGTTCTCGTTCACTCCGATGCTGTGCCGCGCCGGGCCGGAGTAGAGCGAGGTGTCGTAGCCGACGGAGACCTCCACGGCGCCGCCCTCGCCGCCGCCGTCCTTGAGTGCGCGGGCGGTGTCCCGGGCGAGCTTGTCCAGCTGCTCGGCGGAGAGCGTGGGATCGCCGCCGCCGACGAGGATGACCTTGCCCTCCCCGGCCCGCACCACCCGGGTCTCGATCCGGTACTCGGGGCCGCGTGCGGACAGCGCGGCCACCGCCGTTGCGAGCTTGATCGTGGACGCGGGGGTGACGGGCCGCCCGGAGTCGACGTCCAGCAGCTGCCTGCCGCTGGCCGCGTCCACCACGGACGCCGTGCGCACCGGCCCCAGCGCCGCATCCTCCATCAGCGGTTCCAGGGCGTCCGCCAGCCCCTCGAGGGTGGGCGGCGGCGGGACGCCCGCGCCGCGTTCGCGGCCCGGCCCGGCCTTCGGCTCGCCGCCCAGCGCGGGCAGCACCGGGTGGGCGCTGGGGGCGGGGGCGACCATGCCCGGGCCCTTGTCCGAGGTGTGGTCCGCGCCACTCCCGTCCTCCCGGTCGGCCGCGCGGGCGCGCTCGGCCGTACGCTGGCCCGAGTCCCATGGTCCTGCCGCGGTCACCGCCGCGATCGCGACCACCAGTCCGACGGCGGCGGAACCCGCCGTCAGCCGCCAGGTCTGCCGCTGCTGCGGCGTGGCGGCCCGCCAACGCCGCCGGGTCCGCCGTACGGCGGCACGGGCGGTCTCGACGGTGGCGGCGGTTGCCCGTACAGCCCTGTCACGCACCTCGGACCAGCCCCTTTCGCAAGCACACATGTGCGTAGGGGACACTTAATCACCAGAACATGTGTTGATCACGGAGGAGCCTCCCTTGGAGTTCGACGTCGTCATCGAGATCCCGAAGGGGTCGCGGAACAAGTACGAGGTGGACCACGAAACCGGTCGCATCCGACTTGACCGCCACCTCTTCACCTCGACCGTGTACCCGGCCGACTACGGCTTCGTCGACCACACCCTGGGCGAGGACGGCGACCCGCTGGACGCCCTGGTGCTGCTCGAGGAGCCGACTTTCCCGGGCTGCATCATCAAGTGCCGGGCAATCGGTATGTTCCGTATGACCGACGAGGCAGGCGGCGACGACAAGCTGCTGTGCGTGCCCTCGTCGGACCCCCGGGTGGAGCATCTGCGCGACATCCATCACGTCAGCGAGTTCGACCGGCTGGAGATCCAGCACTTCTTCGAGGTCTACAAGGACCTGGAGCCCGGCAAGTCCGTCGAAGGGGCGAACTGGGTCGGCCGTACGGACGCAGAGGCGGAGGTCGAGGCGTCCCGCAAGCGCCTGGAGGCCCAGGGCGGTCACTGACCGCTGGGAAGCTGTTGTCCTACGAGAGCCCCTGCCGGGCGATCGGCGGCACGGTCACCGCACCGGGGCCAGCGTGCACCGGCAGCAGACGGGTGCCGCCGATCAGCTCGGGATGTCCTGCTCCGCCCAGACGACCTTGCCGGTCGTCGTGCGGCAGGAACCCCAGCGGCGGCAGAGCATGTTGATCAGCTGGAGGCCGCGTCCGCCCTCGTCCTGGAGGTCGGCGTGCTGGATCTGGGGCAGGTCGGGGCCGGTGTCCGAGACCTCGACCATCACCCGGTCGTCCCGCAGCAGCCGCAGCTGCCCCGGGCCGCTGCCGTAACGCAGCGCGTTGGCGACCAGCTCGCTGACGACGAGTTCGGTGATGTCCGACAGGTCGGCCAGTCCCCAGAGCTCCAGCTGCTCGGTCACCAGTTTGCGCGCGGCCGAGGCGGCCGTCCCGTCCCCGGGCAGTTCCCAGACGCGCAGTTCGGCGTCCGGCATGGTGCTGCGGCTGGTGGCCACCAGCAGTACGGCCTCGTCGAAACGGCCTTCGGCGTCATGCTCGGAGGCCATCAGCCCGGCCGCGTCCAGCTCTCCGAACGCCATCGCGGCCGCGGAGTCGCGCAGCCGGTCGAGCTGGATGTCCACATCCTCGTGCCGGTCCTTGACCAGGCCGTCGGAGTAGAGGACGAGCCGGTCGCCGTCGCGCACCGGTAGTTCCAGGGCGTCGTAGGGGATGACCCCTGCGCCGAGCGGCGCGCCGACCGGGACGTCGAGGAAGGTCGCCCGGCCCTCCGCGTCCACCAGGAGCGGAGGCGGATGCCCCGCACTGGCCAGCGTGTACGTCCCCTCGGCCGGGTCGTGGACCGCGCACAGGCAGGTGGCGACCTGTTCGTCCTCCAGGTCACGGGTGGCCAGATCCAGCCGGGCGAGCACCCGTTCGGGCGCGATGTCGAGGGTCATGAGGGTCCGTGCCACCGTACGCAGCCTGCCCATGGTGGCGGCCGCGGGCAGCCCGTGACCCATCACGTCGCCCACCACCAGGGCGATACGGCCGCTGGGCAGCGACACCACGTCGTACCAGTCGCCGCCCACGCCGTGCGCGTCGGCGGCGGGCGCGTAGTCGGCGGAGACGGTCAGGCCCGGCGTCTTGGGCGTGACCCGTGGCAGCAGGCTGCGCTGCAAGGAGACGACATGCTCGCGCTCCCGCCCGTAGAGCCGGGCGTTGTCCACGAAGACCGCCGCCTTGGACGCCAGTTCCTCGGCGAGCGCGACATCCGTCTCGGTGAACGGCGGGCTGCTGCCCGCCCGTACGAAGTCGGCGGTGCCGAGCAGCACTCCGCGGGCCATCAGCGGCACCGCCATGAAGCTGTGCACACCCTTCTCGCGCAGCTTGTCCGCCCGGCGGGGAGAGGGCGCCACCTTCAGGAAGTCGGCGGGGGCCTCCAGGTTGACCATGACGGACTCGCGGCGCATCAGGCACCGGTCGGTGGAGAGGGCGCCGGGATGTACGGCGACGTCGCCGATCGGGTCCGGCTCCAGGTCGGCGAGCGCCGGGACCGAGGCGACCGCTATGGCACGGGTGACTGGGATGCCCGTACTGGTGGAACGTTCCCCCTCCTCGCCTCGCAGCACCGACTCCAGCAGGTCGACGGCGCAGCCGTCGGAGAGCCGGGGCACGGCGAACTCGGCGAGTTCCCGTGCGGTCTGCTCCAGGTCGAGGGTGGTCCCGATCCTGCTGCTCGCGTCGTTCAGCCAGGCGAGGCGGCTGCGTTCGCCGAAGCGGTCGGCGAGGGCGGCGGCCTTGCGGCGCAGTCGGAACCGCCGGGAGACCTGGGAGAGCCGGGAACCTGCGGACTCACCGGACTTACCTTGGTCACCGGACTCACCGGGGCCACCAGGCTCACCGGAACGACCGGATTCACCGCCCCATCCGGACAGGCGCCGATCGCGGCTGCCGCGGTTCACCGTGCCGGCCTCCCGTCCCGTCCCTCGACGACTCGTGGCTCAAGTGTGTCCCCGCGGCGGAACCGCTGCCCGCCGGGGATCGCCATGTTAGCCACGTCACGGCGGGTGCAACCCCTTCTCGACGCTCTTGATCCTGTCCGTGACACCGCTGCCGATCCCAGGGGACGGAGTCGCTACGTTTCTCCCGCCACCCGCACCTTGACACGCGAAGGGCCGGCCGGGGGTGCCGGGGGCGGCGGAGGTCAGAATCCACGGGTGCGCTTGGCGGCACGGCGGCCCGGCAAGGGGGTCTCCACACCCGGGGTCTTGATGAACAGCCGGGCGAGCTCCCCGCCGAGGTTGACGCCGATGGCGATGGCGAGGGCGAGCGCGATGGCCTGGGAGATGTTCTCGATGCCCGGGTCCATGTTCCCCTGGGCCAGGTTGAGCAGACCGAAATAGGTGGCGCTGCCGGGCAGCAGCGGGCCGATGGCCGCGGTGATGTACGGCAGCGAGGAGGCGAACTGGTAACGCGACATCAGCTGCCCGAAGAGGCCCACCAGACCGGCCGCGGCGAAGGTGGCGGCGACCGGGTTGAGCTCGCCGACGTCCCGCATCGCCCCGTAGATCAGCCAGGCGACGCCGCCGTTGAAGGTGGCCAGCACCACAGTGTGACGTTCCTGCTGGAGCAGCACGCAGAAGGCCAGCGCCAGCAGCATCGCGGCGAACAACTGGATCTCCGGCCGCTCCTGGTGCTGCAGCGCTTCCGGGTCGAGCTCCGCGCCCAGCTCTCCACCGATGTACAGCACGATCAGCACACCGCAGACGATGCCGACGATGAGATAGATGACCTCCAGCAGCCGGGCGGAGGCGGTGATGTAGAAACCGGTGAGACCGTCGTGGACGGCGGCGACGAGTGCCCGGCCGGGGATCAGCGCGAAGAGACCGCCGGTGATCACGGCACCGGCCTGGATCTCGGCGGTGACGTTGGTCTCGATGAGCACGACCGAGACACCCATCGCGGCGGGCGGCATCGCCGCGGCCACGAACTGGTAGAACTCCGGCAGCCCCCGCCCGGAGCACAACCAGGCCAGCCAGTCGCCCAGGATCGCGCCGATCGCCGCCAGCACGAAAACCAGCCAGCCGCCGCCGACCAGCATCGAGGCGGCTCCGGCCAGCAGGCCGCTGGCCATCGACAGGGCACCCTTGCTGAACGGGTGACGGTTACGGCGCATGTCCGCGAGCCGCCGGTAGGACTCCTCCAGCGTCAGTTCGCCGGTGGTGACATCGGTGACCAGCCGGAACACGGCGGCCAGTCGGGTGTAGTCGGTGCCGCGGCGCCGTACGGTCCGGCTGAGCGTCACCGGGTCGTCCACCAGCGAGGGCTGATGGGTGATGGACAGCAGGGTGAAGGTGACCGTCGGCTCGCAGCGGTCCAGACCGAACGCGTGCGCGACGGCGAACATCGCCGCCTCGACGTCCTCCGCGCCCTCGCCGCCCGCGAGCAGCAGTTCACCGATACGCAGGGTGAGGTCGAGCACGCGGGGCACCGACGGGCCGACCGTGCCCTCCTCCTCGCCGCGGCTGCTCAGCTCCGGAGCGGGCCGCTCCGCCAGCGGCATCCGGACCATCGTGCGCATCCGGTCCTGCCAGGGCGGCAACGGGCGGGCCCCCAGGCGCGGAATGCCCTCCGGCGGAGTGAAACTGCTGGAGGGCTCGGCGGGGGGCGAGGCCAGCAGCCCCTCGGGTACGGCGAATTCCGAAGTGGTGTGCTCCTCCTCGGGCGGCGGCGGCAGCGGTACGCCGAACGGTGGCGTGAACGCGCTGTGCACCTCGTCCGGATGTGGTGCGCCGTCTGCCGGCTCCGGCTCGCTCCCGGACCCGGATCCGTCGTGCTGGGACTCCCCGGCCACTGTCCTCCTGCTCCTCGTCTACGTACGCAACCCCCTTGGCCGACGAGTTCCTCAACATCGGACAAGCCTCCGGCGTTCCCGCTCCCCGGCCGGAAACAAACGTTTCAGCCGGTGAACCGCCGCCTGCTGGCAGCATAGGAGGGTTCACCTCGACCCGCCCGAGGGGGGCGCGAAAGGCGCATGCGCCGGGGGCCCGCACCATGGGTGCGAGCCCCCTCCCCTGTCGCCGTCCGCCGGACCGGGCGGACGGCCCC
Organism: Streptomyces gossypii; assembly: GCF_025165795.1. GTDB lineage: Bacteria > Actinomycetota > Actinomycetes > Streptomycetales > Streptomycetaceae > Streptomyces > Streptomyces gossypii. The sequence goes on along the minus strand of NZ_JAJAGO010000003.1, from coordinate 510,728 downwards.
CTACCGCTACACGCTCCGTACGGCGTTGGCCAGGATCGCGTCATGCAGATAGCGGGCCATGCCCGGCCTGATGTCCTCGTAATACGAGCGGAAGCGCTCGTCCCCCACATACATTCCGGCGAGCCCGGTGTGGATCTCGTAGTCGCAGTCGTAGTAGAAGCGGCAGATCTGCTGCCGGGCCTCCTCGGCCAGATCCATCGCAGCCTCGCCCTCCGAAGCTGCGCCGGAGTCCATCAGGGCGACGAAGCGGCGCTGCCAGTCCTCTTGTTCACCCTTGATCCGCAGCCAGTCCTCCTTGCCGTACGCGGCGGTGCGCCGCTGCGACTGGCGGTACGCGTCGCTGTCGCCCCAGCGCCGCTCCACCTCTTCGGCGTGCTCCTCGGGGTCGAAGTCGCCGAAGACCTCGAACTTCTCCTCAGGTGTGAGACTGATCCCCATCTTGTGTGCCTCCATTGCGTGTTCGACGGCCGTGGCCATCTCCCGCAGCCTGCCGATCCGCGTCTCCAGCAGCCGGTGCCGACGGCGCAGATGCTCGACCGGATCCGCGTCCGGATCGTCGAGCAGCACGGCGACCTCGTCCAGCGGGAAGCCCAGCTCCCGGTAGAAGAGGATCTGCTGCAGCCGGTCCAGGTCGGCGTCGGTGTACCGCCGGTGCCCCGCGTGGTTGCGCCCGCACGGGACGAGCAGGCCGATCCCGTCGTAGTGGTGCAGCGTGCGCACCGTGATGCCGGCGAACCGGGCCACCTGACCGACGGAGTAGCTCACGTCCGTCTCCTCTCTCGGATGTGAGCCCCAGCCTGCTGCCTCACGCCGCGTGGGGTGCAAGCAGCTCAGTCACCCAGCCGCTGATACCGCCGCACCGCCAGCGGGAGGAAGACCGCCAGCATGACCACCGGCCAGACCACCGCCATCAGCACCGCGTGATCCGTGACCCAGGAGTCACCGCCGCCCCAGACCGGGTTGGCGAACAGCTCCCGCACAGCCTGTGCCGTCGCCGACATCGGATTCCATTCGGCGATCGTGCCCATCCAGCCGGGCATGGTGTCCGGCGAGGTGAACGCGTTGGAGAGGAAGGCGACCGGCCAGATGAGGATCTGCACCGCCTGGACCATCTCCGGCCTGCCCGCCACCATGCCGAGATAGATCCCGGCCCACAGCATCGCGAAGCGCAGCAGGAGCAGCAGCCCGACGGCCGCCAGTGCGGCTGCGGGGCCGCCGTGCCAGCGCCACCCCATCACGAGCCCGGTGCCGATGAGCACCAGCAGGCCGAGCGCCGACTGGAGCAGGTCGATGATGCTGCGGCCGATCAGTACCGCCGAGGGTGCCATCGGCATCGAGCGGAAACGGTCGATGACGCCCTTGTCGAGATCCCGGGTGAGCTCGACCATCGTCGCCTCCAGGCCGAACGCCATGGCCAGCGCGAACATCCCGGGCACCAGGTACTCGCGATAGTCCCCGACCTCCATTCCGCCGCCGAGGAGGTAGGCGAACATCACCATCATCATGACGGGGAAGGCCAGCCCGACGATCACCGCCACGGGCTGCCGCCCCCAGTGGGCCAGGCCGCGCCGGGTCATCGTCCAGGAGTCGGAGAGTATGTACGCCGCGCTCATGCGCTCGCCTCCTCATACGTGCCGGTGACGGTGCCGGTGGCGCCGGTCAGGTGCAGGAAGACCTCGTCGAGGGTGGGCCGCCGCAGGGCGATGTCCTCCGCTTCGATACCGGCCGCGGCCAGGGCCCGTACGGTCTCCGCCAGCGCCGTCATCCGGTCCGTCACCGGGGCGCTGAGCAGCCGCCGGTCGGCGTCCGTGGTCACCGTGTCCGCGCGGGCCGCCATGCCGACGACCGAGGCCGCCGCAGCGAGCCCCTCGCGGTCGCGCACCACCACGTCGATCCGGTCCCCTCCCAGCCGGGCTTTCAGCTGGTCGGCCGTACCCTCCGCGACGATCCGCCCGTCGTCGACAAGGCACAGGGCGTCGGCGAGCTGATCGGCCTCCTCCAGATACTGGGTGGTGAGCAGCACCGTGGTGCCGCCGCCCACCAGCGTGCGCACGGCCTCCCAGACCTCCGTACGGCCGCGCGGGTCGAGGCCGGTGGTCGGCTCGTCCAGGAAGAGGATCTCCGGGTCCAGGATCAGGCTGGCGGCGAGGTCCAGCCGCCGCCGCATGCCGCCGCTGTACTTGCCGATGGGTTTGCGGCCGGTGTCGGCCAGCCCGAAGCGCGTCAGCAGTTCGTCCGCCCGGCTCCGCGCCCGCCGGGCCCCCAGGTGGTACAGCCGGGCGAACATCTCCAGGTTCTGCATTCCGCTCAGGTGTTCGTCCACGGCCGCGTGCTGGCCGAGCAGCCCGATCCTGCGGCGCACTTCGTCCGGGTGCCGGGCCACGTCGACTCCCGCGACCTCGGCGCGGCCCGCGGTGGGCCGCAGCAGGGTGGCGAGGATGCGGACGAGGGTGCTCTTGCCCGCGCCGTTCGGGCCCAGTACGCCCTGGACGGTGCCGCGCGGGACGGTCAGGTCCAGCCCGGCGAGCGCGTGCTTGGTGCCGTACTCCTTGCGCAGCCCCTCGGCAACGATCGCGTGATCGCCAGTCGTCAAAGCATCTCCTCCCAGGTCGTGCAGCTCGCACGAGTAATCAAATTTGACTACTTCGGCCAGAGGTTAGCGCCTCGCCACCTTGTAGTCAAACTTGATTACCGGGCTTGCCGAGAGCTAGCCGTTCTCGTCCGCGTACGGGTTGCCCGACTCGGGCGCCAGCACCTCCGGGCGGGCGCCGCTCTCCCCCGCCATCACGTACGCGCCGCTCGAAAGCCGTTCGATCAGACCGCGGGCCCACTGGGCACCGCTCTCCGCGGTGCTCACCCAGAGCCTCATGATCTCGCCGATGTGGCCCCATTCCTCGGGGTCACTGCCCCGCGGCGTCCAGTGCTCGCCCACCTCGTCGCGCCAGGCATCCAGCAGCGCCACCCGCTGCTGGAGCAGCTTGATCGCCTCGTCCCGGGGAAGGTCGACGATGAAGCCCACGCCGGAGGTGAGCATGTCGGGCTTCTCGTCGATGGCTGTCAGCGCGCTCCGCAGCAGCGCCAGGTACTCCGCCTCGCCCGCCTCGGTCAGCTCGTACTCGGTGCGGGGCGGGCCTCCCGCCGTACTGGGTGCGACGTCGTGGGCGAGCAGCAGTCCCTGCTTAGCCATCTGCTTGAGCGCGTGATAGATCGAGCCCGGCTTGGCGTTGGACCACTCGTTCGCGCCCCAGTACTCCAGGTCGTTGCGGACCTGGTAGCCGTGCGCCCGCCCGTGCTGGCGGACCGCGCCCAGCACCAGCAGCCGGATCGCTGACATCTCGCGTCCTCTTTCCCGAATCGTGCCGGACGACGGCCACCGGGTGGCCGTGATCCGGCACGGCCCAGCCTAGAGCGCACTGCCGGGCGCGGCGTCGCTGCCCCGGCTCAGCCGAAGTCCGGCTTCGGTGCCGCGCCGGTCTCCCAGACCAGTTCGAAGGCCGTCCGGCCGTCGATCGACTCGCGGATAACGTCCGCGTGGCCCGCGTGCCGGGCCACCTCGACGATCAGGGTCAGCAGCATCCAGCGCCAGGAGCGCGGCTCGTCGGGGTTCCACGGCGCCTGCGGCAGGTCGAACACGTCGTCGAGCGAGGGCACCGCACGTACCAGTTCCTCGGTCTCCCGGGCCACGTCCTCGTAGAAGGCGAGCACGCTCTCGACGGTCTCCGTACCTTCGAGCCGGAAGCAGCCGTCCCAGTTGGTCTCGTCACGGGCCACCGCGTGCGGCAGTCCGCAGGCGTCGCGCAGCCAGCCCTGCTCGACCTCGGCGACATGCTTGAGCAGCCCGGCGAGTGACAGGCTGCTCGCGCTCGGAGCGCTCACCGCCTGCTCGGGGCTCAGTCCGTGCAGCGCGCGCCGCATGCCGCCGCGCTGGGCTTCCAGATAGCCGAGCAGCGCACCGCGCTCGTCACCGGCGGTCTCGGCGTCAACCAGAGTGGGCATGGGCGTCACCTCTCGTCAGGGCCCTGTCGGGGCCTCGTTCCTGATGACTCCAAAGCTATGCGGTCATGCGGACAGCTCTGGTCCTCAAGCAGGAGCCTCACGGGAGGTTCTCAAGCAGGGATTCTCAAGCAGGGGTTTCTCATGCATCAGGTCCTCGGGCCCGGACGCACAAAACGCCGGGTGCGGGGTCTGCCCCCTCACACCCGGCGTCGGCATCCGTCTGCCCGGCCTCCTGTCCGCACCACAGCGCCGGACGGCGTCAGAACGGAAAAGCGCTGCGGCCGTGCTGGATGGAGATCCACTTGGTGACGGTGAACGCCTCCACCATCTGGTCGCCGTTCAGCCTGCCCAGTCCGGAGTGCTTCTCGCCGCCGAAGGGGACTATCGGCTCGTCCCCCACGGTCGAGTCGTTGACATGGACCATCCCTGTCTCGATGCGCCGGGCCACCGCGATGCCGCGCTCGACATCGCGAGTGTGAACGGCACCGCCGAGCCCGTACGGCGTGTCGTTGGCGACTCGTACGGCCTCCTCCTCGCCGTCCACCGGGATGATCAGGGCGACCGGGCCGAAGACCTCCTGGTGCAGCACCGCGGAGTCGGCCGGTATGTCCGTGAGCACGGTGGGCGAGACGACGTTGCCCTCGGTGCCGCCCCGCACCAGGACGGTCGCACCGTCCTCGATGGTCTGGTCGACGACGGCGGTGATGCTCTCGGCCTGACCGGAGTTGATCAGCGGGCCGATGTGCGTCGTCGGATCCTGCGGGTCGCCGACCTTCAGGGTGCGCACCTTGGCGACGAACTTCTCGGTGAACTCCTCCAGCACACTGCGGTCCACGATCAGCCGGTTGGCCGCCATGCAGACCTGGCCCTGGTGCACGAAGCGGCTGAACACGGCGGCGTCGACCGCGTAGTCGACGTCGGCGTCGTCCAGCACCAGCATCGCGCTGTTGCCACCCAGCTCCAGGATGACCTTCTTGAAGTGCGAGGCGCCGACCGTGGCGACATGGCGCCCGACCTTGTCCGAGCCGGTGAAGGAGATGACGTTCGCGGAGGGGTGCTCGATGAGGGAGTCGCCGATCTCGGCGATGTCGGTCACGACGACATTGAGCAGACCCGGCGGGAGTCCCGCCTCCTCCAGCACCTTGGCGACCAGCGCGCCGCCGCACACCGGGGTGTTCTGGTGCGGCTTGAGCACGACCGCGTTTCCCAGGGCGAGCGCGGGGGCGACGGACTTGATGGAGAGCAGGAAGGGGAAGTTGAAGGGGGAGATCACCGCGACCACGCCCACCGGGACGCGATACACGCGGTTCTCCTTGCCGTCCACCGGGGACGGCACGATCCTGCCCTCGGCGCGGAGCGCCAGCTGTATCGCCTCGCGAAGGAACTCCTTGGCGAGGTGCAGCTCGAACGCGGCTTTCAGACGGGTGCCGCCGAGTTCGGCGATGATCGCCTCGGTGAACTCCTGCTCGCGGTCCTCGATGATGCGCACCGCGCGCTCGAAGACGATCCGCCGCGAGTACGGGTTGGTGGCCGCCCACGCGGGCTGGTGGCGCTTGGCCGCGCGGTATGCCTGGTCGATCTCTTCGGTCGTGGCCACGGTGATCGAGGCGAGCTTCTCTCCGTTGTACGGATTGAAGTCGATGATGTCCCAGGAGCCGTTCCCGGGACGCCACTCACCGTCGATGTACTGAAGCGCCAAGTCCGTGAAGTAGGACATGCCATTCCTTCGGGGGGGTCGGAAGAGGCCGGATTCAACTTTTGATGGCATGTCATCGTACTTCTGTTTCAGGCAAGTTGGCGGATCTTCTGAAGCTGATCCCGCGTCTTGTCCGCACAGAGACTGACTTCGGCCAACCGGTTGAGCACGGCCTCGTAGCGGTCGACTTCTTCGCGCTTGTCGAGATACAGCGCACTGGTCAGCTGCTCCAGATAGACGACGTCCGACAGGTCCGACTCCGGGAAGCGAAGCAGCGTGAAAGCACCGCTCTCCGCGGCGTGCCCGCCGAGCTCGAACGGGACGACCTGCAGCCGGACGTTCGAGGCCTCCGAGATCTCGGCGAGATGCCTCAGCTGGGCGTCGAGCACGGCCCGGCCGCCGAACGGGCGGCGCAGCGCGGCCTCGTCCAGCACGCAGAGCAGCTGGGTGGCCTGCTCGGACAGCAGGAGCTTCTGCCGCTCCAGCCGGAGCGCGACCCGCCGGTCTATCTCCTCGTCGGGCAGACCCGTCTTGTGACCGCTGCTGATGACGGCGCGGGCGTAGTCCTCGGTCTGCAGCAGGCCGTGGACGAACTGCACCTCGTAGGTGTTGATGTGCGAGGCGGCGCCCTCGAGGCCCACGTATGTCTGGAACCAGCCGGGCAGCACGTCGCTGTAACTGTGCCACCAGCCGGCCTTGTTGGAGTCCCGGGCGAGGCCCAGCAGCGGCTCGCGCTCCGCCTCGTCCGTCACGCCGTAGAGCGTGAGCAGGTCCTGGACGTCACGCGCCTTGAAACTCACCCTGCCCAGCTCCATCCGGCTGATCTTGGACTCGGAGGCGCGGATCGAGTAACCGGCTGCCTCACGGGTGACCCCGCGTGCCTCGCGGAGTCGCCGCAGCTGGGAGCCGAGCAGGATACGGCGGACCATGGATCCGCTTGAACTACTCGTCCCGTTCACGCCGTAACTCTCACTGTTTGCCGGTCTTGTGTTCATTTCGATTAACCCTCCACCCCTTACTCGGGGGCAGTCTGCCATCTCCGGGCTTCGTTGCGTGCTCGTGTGATTACACACGATCGAAAGTAGCGCGTGCACGTGCATCTGCCCTTGCATCCGCCCAAGTCTTTGGGAACCATAGGGATCGCACAAGTGCACGCGGTGCTAAGGAAGTTGAAGACTCTACGACCAATGGTCTTGAGCTTTCTACGGGGGAGCACCGAGGACCGGGATCCGCGAGGATCATCACAGCCGCAAATGCCCAGGAGTGGCTCGCCATGGGGACCGAAGCATCGACCGTGCTCGAGCCGTTACGGCATGGACTCCCCGCACTCGATGCCGCCGCCCTGTCCGGGGCGGCGTCATGCGCGCTCCCGGCTCGCTACGAAGCCGTCAAGAACGCGCGGGAGTTCACCCGCAGGACACTCCACCGCTGGAGCATTACGGCCGAGTTCGACGACGTGGCGCTGGTGGTCTCCGAACTGGTGACCAATGCCATGCGGCACGGCGTGCCATCGAGTGCGCTTCCGGAGCTCGAACCTCCGGTACGGCTTCACCTGATGCGCTGGTCCGCGCGTCTGGTGTGCGCCGTGCGGGATCCGAGCTCCGAGGCGCCCGAGGTCACCGCCGTGGAGGACAGCGGCTTCGGTGAGTTCGTGGATTTCGCGGCGGAGTCGGGCCGTGGGCTGTGCCTCGTCGACTCCTTCAGCGACTGCTGGGGCTGGCACCCGCTGGCGGGCATGCTGCCGGGGAAGGTCGTCTGGGCGATGTTCCGGCTCAGCTCCTGCAGCTGAGGGCTGTCCCGTAATCCCTGGCGGGCGCACGACGACAGCCACGGCACCTCGCTGCGTTGCCGGAACGCCCGGACACGCCCAGCATGAGGACGCCCCTCCACCTTGCGAAGCACCGCATCTGACGCCGCGCGCTGATCCACCAGGGATCACGGGACAGCCCTCAGGGCGTGTTTTGAGAAGTCCCGCCGGAGGGGGATGGAATCAGCCCTGCACCAGGTGGTCGAACTCGCCGTCCTTGATCCCCAGCAGCATCGCCTGCACCTCGGCCGGCGTGTAGACGAGCGCGGGCCCCTCCGGGAAGCGTGAGTTCCGCACGGCCACATCACCCCCCGGCAGCTTGGCGAACTCCACACACGTGCCCTGTGAGTTGCTGTGCCGGCTCTTCTGCCACTGGACCCCTCGGAGGTCTCTGGCGGCCATTCCGTTGTACGCGTGAGGCACTGGAGTCTCCTGGGGGGTGGCACTGCGTCTGGTGCCCACGAGAAAGCGGCACCTCCAACTCTCCCGGATCATAACGCTGTTCACGTGCCAATGCATGCGTCAATGCACGTGCACGACCCCCAGTCGCTAGGTCATCACAGCCGGTCAGAAGCGTATGCATATGCCAGCGTCACAAGCGGAATACCTCTTATCGCTATCAATTCGATGTGCACGCATCCGATGACGGACGGTCTGTGTCATGTCTCAGGAAAAACTCACCGGCGTTCGCACGAACGGAAAGACGCAATTAACGCCCGTCTGCCTCCAGCGATCCGGAAAAAGATATAGCCCACGAGTACGGGGGCAGCGGAGGGCGTACGGCGCGACCTCGCGCGCGGGCGCATCATCGTAAGAAGGCTCGGCTGGCGTGGTGCGTGCGCCGCCGCGAGGGCAGGACGCAGGCAGGGCGCAGAGGCGTCCGCCGACCCTGGGAGGTGGCCGGGATGGCCGCATGGACAGCGGGCAGACAGGCCCGTGACACCTGGACCGCACAGCGGGCAGCGCCGACCCGGCGGGCACGAGGGCAGGCGCGGCGGGCCGCACGCCGCCTGCTGGCGCTGACGGCCGCGGCACTCCTCTGCGTGACCGCCGCCTGCGACACCTCCGAGGACGACTCGCAGCGCGATCCGCATGAGCGCGACCAGGCGCCGACGCACGGCCGCTCGCCGTTCACCGACGTGTCCGGCCGGCTCGGCCCCGTGCTGGCCGTCAAGATAGACAACGCGCCCGGGGCGCGCCCGCCCACCGGCCTCGAGAAGGCCGACCTCGTCTTCGTCGAGCAGGTGGAGGGCGGATCGAGCAGGCTGATGGCCGTCTACTCCCGGCGACTGCCGGATTCCGTCGGCCCGGTGCGCAGTGCGCGCGAGTCGGACATCGAACTGCTGGGCCAGTTCGGCCGTCCGGCGCTCGCCTATTCCGGTGTGCGTTCCGCTCTCCAGGACGACCTGCGCCGCGCTCCTGTGCGGCGGCTGCCACCCTCGAAGGCACCCGCCGCCTACTCCCGCTCGGACACCCGTGCGGCACCCCACAACCTCTTCCTCCGCCCCGAGGAGGCGCTGCGGTCCGCACCGGGCGTGAGCGCGCCCCGGGACATAGGCTTCCGCTTCGGTGCCGCACCGGCGGGCGGCGAGCCGGCCGCCCAGCACACCGTGCGCTATCCGGCGGCTTCCTTCCGCTTCGACTGGTCGCCCGGGGAGGGGCGCTGGCTGGTCTCGATGGACGGTACGGCGGCGCGCACGGCGGACGGCGAGCGGCTCGGCGCGCCGACGGTCATCGAGCAGCGGGTGACGGTCAGAGCCTCACGCTTCCGCGACGTCGCCGGGGCGGTCACCCCGTACATCGAGACCGTCGGCACCGGGAAGGCCACGGTGCTGCGTGACGGCAAGGCGTACGCAACCGAGTGGAAGCGGCCCACGGACGACTCCGGCACCACGTACACGCTGCCGGAGGGCGACGAGCGGATGACGTTCGCCCGCGGGCCGGTTTGGGTCGTCTACACGGCCCGCTGAGCGGCGCGGGAAGCACTTGACTTGAAGTGCCGTTGAACTTCTACGGTCATCCTATTCACTACTCGAGGGGCGACGGACATGAGCATGGAAATGACCGCGTGGAGCGCACTGCACCACGCACGCAACGCCAAGGAAGACCTGCACCCCTTCTCCAAGGCTGCGCTGGGCCGCATCGTGCGCTTCGCCCACCCGCACCACCGGAAGATCGGCTTCTTCCTGGCGCTGAGCAGTGTGCTCGCCGTGCTCACCGTCGCGACACCGCTGCTCGCGGGCCAGGTAGTCGACGCGATCGTGGACGGCAGCGAGACCAGCGTGGTGCTGTGGCTGGCCGGGGTGATCGCCCTCATCGCGGTGGCCGAGGCGGCGGTCGGCATCGGCACGCGCTGGCTGTCGGCACGGATCGGCGAGGGCCTGATCCTCCAACTGCGCACCGCGGTCTACGACCACGTGCAGCGGATGCCCGTCGCCTTCTTCACCCGCACCCGTACGGGCGCACTGGTCAGCCGCCTCAACAACGACGTGATCGGCGCCCAGCGCGCGTTCAGCGACACCCTCTCCGGAGTGGTGAGCAATCTGGTCACGCTGCTGCTGACGCTGGTCGTGATGCTGCGGATCTCCTGGGAGATCACGCTGCTGGCGCTCGTACTGCTGCCGGTCTTCGTGCTGCCCGCGCGCCGGATGGGCGCCCGGCTGGCCCAGCTGGAGCGCGAGCGCGCCCAGCACAACTCCGCGATGAGCACCCAGATGACCGAGCGCTTCTCCGCCCCGGGCGCGACCCTGGTCAAGCTCTTCGGGCGACCGGACGAGGAGTCGGCGGAGTTCGGCGACCGGGCGAGCCGGGTCCGGGACATCGGCGTGCGTACGGCGATGGTGCAGCACTACTTCATCACCGCGCTCACCCTCGTCTCCGCCCTCGCACTGGCCCTGGTCTACGGCCTGGGCGGCTTCTTCGCCCTGCGCGGCTCCCTGGAACCGGGCGCCGTCGTCGCGCTGGCGATGCTGCTCACCCGGCTCTACGCCCCGCTGACCGCACTGGCCAGCGCGCGGATGGAGGTGATGACCGCACTGGTCAGCTTCCAGCGGGTGTTCGAGGTGCTGGATCTGAAGCCGCTGATCGCGGAGAAGCCGGACGCGAAGGCGGTGCCGCCGGGGCCCGTCTCGGTCGAGTTCGACGACGTCCGCTTCGCCTACCCGTCCGCCGAGAAGGTCTCCCTCGCCTCCCTGGAGGAGGTCGCCACGCTGGACACCCGGGGCGGCGAGGAAGTGCTGCACGGCATCTCCTTCCGCGCCGAGCCGGGCCAGATGGTGGCACTCGTCGGCTCCTCGGGCGCGGGCAAGTCGACGATCGCGCAGCTCGCCCCGCGGCTGTACGACACCGACAGCGGCACCGTCCGGCTCGCGGGCACGGACGTACGGGATCTGACCGCCGCCTCGGTGCGGCACACCCTGGGCATGGTCACCCAGGACGGACACCTCTTCCACGACACGATCCGCGCCAACCTGCTGCTGCCCAGGCCGGAGGCGACGGACGAGGAGGTCTGGGACGCGCTGCGCCGCGCCCGGCTGGACGGGCTGATCGCGGGGCTGGCGGACGGGCTGGACACCGTGGTCGGAGAGCGCGGCTACCGGCTCTCCGGCGGTGAGCGGCAGCGGCTGACCATCGCCCGGCTGCTGCTGGCTCAGCCGCAGGTGGTGATCCTGGACGAGGCTACCGCCCATCTGGACTCGACCTCGGAGGCGGCGGTACAGGAGGCGCTGTCGGAGGCACTGCAGGGGCGCACGTCGGTGGTGATCGCGCACCGGCTGTCCACCGTGCGGGCGGCCGACCTGATCCTCGTACTGGAGGAGGGGCGGATCGTGGAGCGCGGAACGCACACCGAACTGCTCGCGGCGCAGGGGCGGTACGAGCAGCTGTACAGGACACAGTTCAGCGAGGAGGACGACTCCGGGAGCACGGGCGCAGGCCGGGCCGGTGAAGACCAGCCCGGTGCGGAGCTGACCCCGGCCGGCGGCTGAGCCGGCGCAGGCAGCAGCGGCACGGCGACGCGTACGAGCTGACTGGCCGTCATCAGGCGCTCCACAGGCCTCGCCCGACCGGACCCTCCCGGCGGGCGGGGCCTTCGTGCCGCCCGCACGATGAGCGGAGGGGCCGCCGGGTGGGCGGTCCGTCAGTCCGTCCACCGGGAAGGACCCGATCCGCCGTGACCTTCAGCCTTGACCAGCTGCGTCGCTGCACCGTGGCAGTCGACCTCGGCGCAGCCCGGACCCGCGTCCACGTCAAACACTCCGGACTCGTCGTCGACGAGCCGTCCGTCGTCGCGGTCAACACCTTCTCCGGTGCGCTGATCGCGGTCGGTGCCGGCGCCGAACGGATGGCGGGTCGCACGCCCGCGCACATCCGGGTCGTGCACCCCGTCACGGGCGGCATGGTCGTCGACATCGAGATGGCCCAGCGGATGCTGCGGGCCCTGGTCGGCGAGAAGGTACGGCGGGCCTGGCGGCGGCGCCCGATGCTGCGGGCCGCCGTGTGCGTACCGCAGAACGCGGACCCGCTCGCCCGGCGGGCGGCGGTGGAGACGCTGGCGGGGGTGGGTGCTCGCAGGGTCGAACTGGTGGACGCGCCGACTGCGGCAGGGGTGGGCTGCGGGCTCCCGGTGGAGCAGCCGGAGGCCACCATGATCCTGGTCTGCGGTGCCACCACCACCCAGGTGGCGGTGCTGTCGCTGGGCGCGATCGTCTCCGCGGCCACTGTGCCGATGGGCGGCGACACCATCCACCACACGCTCGTCCAGCACCTGCGCAACCACCACGAACTGCTGCTGCCCAGCCATGCCGTACGTCCGCTGCACATCGCGCTGAGCGACGCCGCCGCCGCCTCCTCCGTACCGACCGAGGTGCACGGGCGCGATGTGGTCACCGGCCTCGCCCGCACGGTCAGCGTCGATCCGCAGGACGTACGGAACGCCGTCCAGGCACCCGTCACCGCGCTGATCGACGCGATCCGTTCGGTACTCCACAACTGCCCGCCGGACCTGGTCGCCGATCTGGCCGAACGGGGCATGGTGTTGTCGGGTGGCACGGCGCTGCTGCCCGGTCTGGACGCCCGGCTGCGGGAGAGCACCGGCATGAGCGTGCACATCGCGGAGGACCCCGCGGGCTGCGCGGTGCGGGGGCTGGCGGCGATGATGGAAGGCAACGCACGGCCGTTGACGGTGCACGGCTGCCGCTGATCCGCCCGCATCCCCCGCATCCCCCGCACAGCCCGCACAGCCCGCACAGCCCGCACAGCCCGCACAGCCCGGACGCCTCCACAGCCCAGAACGCCCTGACAGTCCAGAAGCCCTGACGGCCCGGAAAACGCGGCGGAGGCGTGGGCCAGCTGGGAGCTGGACACCACGCCTCCGGTTCGGTCCGCAGCCGGCGTCAGGCGCTGGGCTGGCGCATGCGCTGAGGTTGCGGAGTAGTTGTCAGGGACATCGGGACGCTGTGAACTGACCGTGACGTATACGGGGGTGGGGACGGATGCTTGCCGTGCCACACCGCGTTCATCGAATCGATGCCGTAAGCCACTTCCCTGCACACACGGACCATCGCCGTCCAGGATGCGCGCATGGGTTCCTCCAGATGCCAATCAGGGGGCGGACCCAGTTGTTCTTACCGCCGATAGTGCCTCCCATAAGCCCTGTGTGCCAGCGATTCGGTTATCAGATTTTGTCCACTTCCTGCCATGGCGGGAGGCTGCTCCGCGCGCACCTTCGTACGCTGCTGCGATGCTGGTCGGAAGCGGTATGGAGCGGAGTGTGAAGCACGTTACGGCGGGCGGTTCGGAGGCAGTTCGGACGAGACGGGCGCCTTGGGCAATCATCTGGAGGCCCGGCAGGACAAGGGCCGGTCCCCCGCCGCAAATTACTCCAGACGGGGGACCGGTCAGCGGGCTCGGCTGGTTCAGGCGCCCACGGTGCCTGCCGGCTCCTCGGTCGGGGTGAGCGACCGGAAGCGCCGCAGCCGCAGGCTGTTGGCGACGACGAACACCGAGGAGAAGGCCATGGCCGCACCGGCGAGCATCGGGTTGAGCAGCCCGGCGGCGGCGAGCGGCAGCGCGGCGACGTTGTAGGCGAAGGCCCAGAACAGGTTGGACTTGATGGTGCCCAGCGTGCGCCGGGAGAGCCGGATGGCGTCCGCGGCCACCCGCAGGTCTCCCCTTACCAGCGTGAGGTCACCCGCCTCGATGGCGGCGTCAGTGCCGGAGCCCATCGCCAGCCCGAGATCGGCCTGGGCGAGGGCGGCGGCGTCGTTCACCCCGTCACCGACCATGGCGACACTGCGGCCCTCCGCCTGCAGGCGCTTCACCACGTCGACCTTTTCCTCGGGCATCACCTCGGCGATCACCTCTTCGACACCGACCTCGGCGGCGACGGACTCGGCGACCGCCTTGTTGTCCCCCGTCAGGAGAACCGGGGTCAGCCCCAGTTCACGCAGGCGGCGGACGGCCTCCGCACTGCCGGGCTTGACCGCGTCCGCCACCTCCAGCACCGCGCGGGCCTCGCCGTCCCAGGCCACCGCGATCGCCGTACGGCCCGCCGCCTCCGCCTCCGAGGCAGCGCGCCGCAGCACCGGGGGCAACTCCATCGCCCACTCCCGCAGCAGCCGCTGCCGTCCGACGAGCACCGCGTGGCCCTCCACGATGCCCTGCACGCCGAGGCCGGGGACGTTTCTGAAGTCCTCCGCCGCAGGGAGCGCACCCACCCGCTCCTCGGCACCACGGGCCACCGCACGGGCGATGGGGTGCTCGGAGGCGTGCTCCAGCGCACCGGCCAGCCGGAGCACCAGCTCCTCCTGGGCGCCCGCGTCACCCCGCTGCCCGTCGGCGGCCGTGCGCACGGCAAGCAGTGTCATGGTGCCGGTGGTGACGGTGCCGGTCTTGTCCAGCACCACGGTGTCCACGCTGCGGGTGGTCTCCAGTACTTCGGGCCCCTTGATCAGGATGCCGAGCTGGGCGCCGCGGCCGGTGCCGACCATCAGTGCGGTGGGCGTCGCCAGACCGAGCGCGCAGGGGCAGGCGATGATCAGCACGGACACCGCAGCGGTGAACGCGGCCGTCCAGCCCGCGCCGCTGCCCAGCCAGAAGCCGAGGGTGCCGAGCGCCAGTGCGATGACGACGGGCACGAAGACGCCCGAGATCCGGTCGGCGAGCCGCTGCACCGACGCCTTGCCGTTCTGCGCGTCCTCCACCAGCTTCGCCATCCGGGCCAGCTGGGTGTCGGCCCCGACGCCGGTCGCCTCGACCAGCAGCCTGCCGCCGACATTGACGGTGGCGCCGGTCACCGGGTCACCGGCCGCGACCTCTACCGGCACCGACTCACCGGTCAGCATGGAGGCGTCCACTGCCGAACTGCCCTCGATCACCCGCCCGTCAGTGGCGATCTTCTCCCCCGGCCGTACGACGAAGCGCTCGCCGACGGTGAGGTCCTCGGTGCGGATCAGCTCCTCGCGGCCGCCACGCAGCACCGTCACCTCGTTCGCACCCAGCTCCATCAGTGCGCGCAGAGCGGCACCGGCGGTGCGCTTGGAGCGCGCCTCGAAGTAGCGCCCGGCCAGGATGAACGCGGTGACCCCGGCTGCCGCCTCCAGATAGATGTTCCCCGCCCCGTCGCTGCGGGTGACGGTGAGCTCGAAGCCGTGCGTCATCCCGGGTGTCCCGGCCGTCCCGAAGAACAGCGCCCACAGCGACCACAGGAACGCCGCCGAGGTGCCCACCGAGACCAGCGTGTCCATCGTCGCCGCGCCGTGCCGGGCGTTGGTGAACGCCGCACGGTGGAAGGGCCAGGCCGCGTAGGTGACAACCGGGGCGGCGAGGGTGAGCGAGAGCCACTGCCAGTATTCGAACTGCCAGGCCGGGACCATCGCCATCGCGATCACCGGGACCGCCAGCAGCGCCGCCGTGATCAGCCGCTGCCGCAGGGGGGCCAGCACATCGGCGGCTTCGGCCCCCGGATGGTCGCCGCCGGGCGGACCGGGCGTGCCGTCCGGACGGGCCGGGGCGGGCGGGGTGGCCGAATAGCCCGTCGCCTCGACCGTGGCGACCAGGTCGTCCACCGCGACCTCCGCCGCCGCGTCGAAGGTGACCTTGGCCTTCTCGGTGGCGTAGTTGACGGTGGCCTGCACGCCCTCCATCCGGTTGAGCTTCTTCTCGACGCGGGCAGCGCAGGAGGCGCAGGTCATCCCGCCGATGGCGAGCTCCACCTCATGCTGGACGACGGGCGATGCGGTGGTCATACCGTGCTCCCTGAGTGCCGACTGGTGCGCCTGTTGACGACAACGTATACCCCAAGGGGGTATCTAGCCAAGCCTCGGATGCCCGCTTCACGCCGACCCGGCGCACCGGCCGCCCACGCCGCCAATGGGGTGACACGCCCCGCGCGACCGTAACCACAACGGGCCGCCATTCGTCACCAACAGTGACCGACCTGGTGCTGCTGTCTCCGTGGAGTCCGTACAGATACAGATTGAGGCGATCGACGATGGCCGACCCGCACGCCATCACGGTGCCGGTGATTCAGCTGCCCGCGCTGCCTCCTCCGGTGACCGAGGGTGCGGCCGCACTCGGCGCCCGAGGTCTCACCGATCAGCACCGGATGCGGCTGCACACGGAGCTGATCCGGGCGGGTGTGCCGCCGCACCCCGGCGATCTGCGGACCATCAAAGCGCTCGCGGAGCTGGACGAGAGCGCGGTGACCAGCGTCGCGCGGTGGATCCGGCAGGCGGCCCGCATCCCCGCAGCCCTGCCCCTGGCGCCGCCCGGCCGACCGGACCCGAGGATCGACCCCCGCCTCGTCGCCTGGTGAGAGAACAGCAAGAAGGCCCGGCAGCTGGCTGCCGGGCCTTCTTATGCAGTAGCGGGGACAGGATTTGAACCTGCGACCTCTGGGTTATGAGCCCAGCGAGCTACCGAGCTGCTCCACCCCGCGTCGTTGAAATGAACTCTACGGCACGCCTGACCGAATGCGAAATCCATTGCCGACGACCCCGACGAACCCGACGGCCGGACGCGCGGGAGGTGCGCTCCGGCCGCCGGGGCCACGGTGCCCGCCGGCACGCGAGGGGGGAGGCGGGGGTGAAGAGGCCGGCGCTACATCAGACGCGCTGCCAGAGCGCGGGTACGTTCGGGGGCTCCCAGCCTGCCTGGGCCTGGTGGCCCTGGAGGCATCGGTAGGTGACGCCGCCGTAGGTGACGCTGTCACCCGGCTGGTAGACGGTGCTCGCCGCCCAGGTGCCGCCCGGCGGCTCCGGGTCAGGACCGCCGCCGTCGTCGGTCGTGGTGAGTGTGGCGCCGTAGACCTGAAGCGCCTCGTTCACCGGCTGGAAGTACGTGGTGCCGCCGGAGGTGCAGTTGCCGGAACCGCCGGAGGTCATGCCCTGGGCCTGATCTCCCGATATGAACGAGCCGCCGGAGTCACCGGGCTCGGCACAGACATTGGTGCGGGTGACGCCCGAGACCGTGCCCTGCGGGTAGGTGACGCTGGTGTTCAGCTGCTGGACGGAGCCGCAGTGCCAGCCGGTGGTGGAACCGGAGCGACAGATCGAGGAGCCGACCTGTGCCACCGTGGACCCGGCCACCTGCTGCGGGCTGCTGTTCACCGTGGGGGTGGAGGTCCACTGGCTGTTGGCCGCGACATGGGCGTAGTCGTTGCCGGGGAAGCTGGAGCCGGTGAAGCTGCCCTGCGCCTGGCGGTTGGAGCCGGTGGTGGTCTGGCCGGGCTGACCGCAGTGGCCGGCCGTGACAAAGCCGGACTGGCCGCCCCTCGTCACGGAGAAGCCGACCGAACAGCGGCTGCCGCTGCCTATGTAGTAGGCGTCGCCACCGCGGATGTCGTAGAGCGCGCGGGGCTTGGCGTGCGACCGCTTCACGGAGACGGCGTCCGCGGCCACACCCGCGTCCTCGGCGAAGGTTCTCGCCTCGGACGGCTTGGAGCTGAGCAGCTCCACGGTGTTGGTGCGCACCTCCACGTACCAGACGGGGGTGGCGTCCGGCGCGTGCCGCTTCGCCGCGCGGTCCAGGGCGGACTTCGCGGCCTCCAGCTCGGCCAGGCTGTGCTTGACCACCTTGGCGCGGGCGCCCTGGCCCTCGATGCGGGAGACGGCCGAGGCGTCGGTGGTGGCCACCGTCAGCTTCGAGGTGTCACCGCTGACCCACGAACCACCGAAATCGCCCTCGAGCGCGAGCCGCAGACTGCCCGCGGTGGCACCCGCCTCCCGCTCGTTCACGAGCTTGGTCTTGGCCTCTGCGGTGCTGAGGCCCAAGTCCCGCTTCATGGCCTTGAGCATTCCGGGAGACACCTCCGGCGCATGAGCGGACGCCGAGGGGGGTGGCGATTCTGCGGGCCGTGCGGCTGCCGTGCCCGGCAGTCCGGCCAGCGCGAGTGCGCCGACCGCCACCACGGCGGAACACGCACCCATGACACGTCTGTGGAGCATGCGAATCTCCTTGGTTTCGGGGGTGCCGAAACCGTAGCGGCGGGTACGGCCTCCGGAGGAGCTGTCAGTCGGCCCCTGCCCTCGCGTTATGACCCCCTCCTCCCCCCTCCTCGTCCGGATGTGCCGCCAGCCACTTGGCATAGCTGACGCTGCGCTCCGCGGCCTCCGCGTGAGCCGCCCGTGCATGGGCGACTACCTCAGGAGCCGCCTCCGCCGCCGGGGCTTCGGAGTGCCAGCCGATCAAGTGCCGCCATTTCAACGGCACTCCGGCCAGCGGTACGGTCACCATCCCGGGCGTCGGCGGAAAGGTCGCCCGGCACAGCCCGACCGCCCGCCCCACCTGTACGAGATGCACACACGACGCGGTGTCCGTCTCGTACACCGAGGCGGGGGTGAACCCGGCGCGAGCGCAGGCCGCCGCGAAGCAGTCCGCGAAGCAGCCGTCACCCGGTACGTCGGCCCACGACTCACCCGCCAGTTCGTGCAGATCGATCTCCGTACGCCCGGCCAGCGGATGGCCGTTGCCCAGCATCACGAACACCGGGTCGATCCCGATCTCCCGCCACACCAGCCGGTCCGCCTCCGGCGGCAGGCTCTGCCCGCAGGCGCCGATCAACGCGAAGTCGACCCGCCCCTCGATCACCATCGACGCGATCTCCCGCTCCGACCAGGAGGTGTGTGTCGTCACCGGAGCGGAAGGATGGCTGCCGGCCAGCCGGTCCAGTACGCCGCCGAGCAGCGGCCCATGTGTGCCGCTGAGCCGCAAGCGCGGCATCCCCTGCGTCGCCTGGGTGAACCGCACGGCCTCCTCCTGGAGTTCACGCACCGTCGGCAGCAGGACTCGGACCCGCTCCAGCACCATCTCGCCGAGTGCCGTGGGCCGCACACCCTGGCGGCTCCGCTGGAACAGCTCCCCGCCGAGGGTCCGTTCGATCCGCTTCAGCTGTGCGCTGAGCGCGGGCTGCGCCACTCCGAGTGCCGTAGCAGCCCCAGTGAGACTGCCCGCGTCGGCGATGGCCCGGATCGTCTTCAGGTGCCGCAGCTCCAGATCCATGTGGCACAGCTTGGGGCTCCCCACCCTCCCCGGCAATACACGGGAACCCAGGCTCATTGACTATTCCGCGCCGCACCCGACAGGCCCTCAGCCCGCCCGGCGGCTCATCGCCTCCCCTCGCGCAAGCTCCTCACTACGGGCCTCCGCCATCTGACACACCTGGTCATAGGCGAGCCCGCCGAGGACGAGCCGATTGGGCGGACGCTCCATGGCGACCACCTCGCGTATCACCGGGGCGGCCTCCTCTGGGTTCGGATCGACGGTGTCCGCCCACATCGCGGCCAGCTTGGCGCGCAGTTGTGCGTACTCCTCCCGCTCCGCCGTCGCCGTCGTGCCCTGGGTGAACAAGCCGGTGGCATATCCGCCCGGCTGCAGGATGGTCACCTTGATTCCGAAGGGCTCCAGCTCCATCGCCAGGCCCTCACTCATCGAATCCAGCGCCGCCTTGCCCGCGCCGTACAGCGCGACGGAGGCGAAGCCGCTGCCGGAGCCCATGGAAGACATCTGCAGGAGATGCCCCGAGCCCTGCTCCCGCAACTGCGGCACGACGGCCTGGCTGACCCACAGCGCGCCGAAGAAGTTGGTGTCGAAGTGTGCACGGGCCTGCGCCTCCGTCACCTCCTCCGTCATCCCGAAGAGGAGCCCGCCCGCGTTGTTGACCACGACGTCCAGCCGCCCGAACACGGCGACGGCGCGCTCCACCCCGGCGAACACCGCCGCGCGGTCGGAGACGTCGAGCGAGAAGGTGACGAGAGCGCCCTCGTACTCGGCGGTGAGCGGTGCGAGCGGTGAGACATCGCGTGCCGTCGCGATGACGCGGTCGCCCCCGGCCAGCGCCGCCCTTGTCAGGGCGCGGCCCAGACCGCGCGAGGCGCCGGTGATGAACCAGACGCGGGAACCGGCGCTGCTGTTGGTGTTGGTGTTGGTGTTGGTGAGCATGTCACTCCTTGGCTGGGAAGGCAGGACGGTGAACAACGAGACGGTACGTCGCGTCTCGTCACGATGCTGACGTTAGTCCCGCCTCGATCCTCGCGTCAAGACGGACCGTCGCGTCTCGCCTGTGCGCTACCCTGGTGCCGTGTCGAATGAGAAGAAGCCCGATCCCACACGCCGCAGCGAAGCCTCCCGCCGGGCGATCCTCGCCGCCACCCGCGAGCTGGTCTCCGAGGCGGGGTACGGCAAGCTGACGATCGAGTCCATCGCCGCCCGCGCCGGTGTCGGCAAACAGACGATCTACCGCTGGTGGCCGTCGAAGGGCGCGGTGGTCTTCGACGCGTTCCTGGCCCTGAGCGACCCCGGCGGCTCCGGAGGCTCCGGCGGCTCCGGCGGCTCCGGCGGCTCCGGCGAGGGCATCGCGCTTCCCGACAGCGGGGACCTCGAAGCGGACCTCAAAGCGATCCTCCGGGCGACGGTCGCGGAGTTCGCGGATCCTGCCTTCGAGGCCCCCGTGCGGGCGTTGAACGCCGAGATCATCCACGATCCGGCGCTGGCCGACGCCTACCGCAAGAAGATAGCGAAGCCGGTCGACGAGGCGAAGAAGGAGCGGCTGCGCTCCGGCCAGCAGGCCGGCCAGCTGGACCCGGAGGCGGACCTCGACCTCGTACTGGAGGTGCTCTACGGCCCCCTGTACCAGCGCTGGCTGCTGGGCACGGGCCCGCTGACCCCGGAGTACGCGGACAGCCTGGCCGAGGCGGCACTCCGGGCGTTCGGCCCCCGCTGACGGCGGCCCGTCAGGAGTCCTCGGCGTCCTGCGGGTACCAGCGCAGTTCGACGGTGTTGCCGTCCGGGTCACCGATGTAGAGGGACTCCCCTGTGCCCCGGGCGCCGAAGCGGCGGCCGGGGCCGTCCAGCACGGTGAAGACTCCCGAATCCACCACCTCCTGCCAGTCCAGCGGCTCGACGGTCAGGCAGATGTGGTCCACGTTGGTCTCGCCCCGGGGCTGTTCCACCAGATCGATGATGCTGGTGGGGCTCACCCGCACCGACGGGAAGGGCGCTTTGCCCGCCCGCCACTCCTCGACGCGCACGGGCTCCAGCCCGAGCGGCCCGCAGTAGAAGTCGAGCGCACGCTCGGCGTCCGCGACGTTGAGCACGACATGATCGAACGCGACAACACGCATGGTGGTACCTCTTCCTGGCACGTATGTACGCATGTACATACTGGTGGTCAACCGGTCAGCACGGCGGGGCCCGTGAGCGGGCTCGGCGGCGTGCCCACTCTGGGCGCGGTGCCGCGTTCCCTCTTCCGGTACTCCTGCGGGCTGACGCCGTGCAGCCGTTTGAAGGCGGTGCTGAGCGCGAAGGCGCTGCTGTAGCCCACCTCCCGGGCGACCCGGGCCACGGTAGCGTCCGGCTCCCGCAGCAGGTCCGCGGCGAGCCCCAGCCGCCAGCCCGACAGGTACGTCATCGGCGGCTCGCCCACCAGTTCGGAGAAGCGGCGGGCGAGTGCCGCCCGGGAGACGCCGACTCGGGCGGCCAGCGCCGCCACCGTCCACGGATGCGCCGGGCTGCCGTGCAGCAGCCGCAGCGCCGGGCCGACCACCGGGTCACCCTGCGCCCGGTACCAGCCGGGTGCGCCGGAGTCCGGGCCCGCCAGCCAGGACCGCAGGATGTTGACGAGCAGCAGATCCAGCAGCCGGTCCAGCACCAGTTCCTGCCCCGGCTCGTCCCGGCCGATCTCCTCGGCGAGCAGCCCCACGAGTGCCGTCTCACCGGAGCCCGCGGGACGTATCAGCAGCGGGGGGAGCGCACCGAGGAGCCGTCGGCCGATCTCGCGGTCCAGCTGGTACGTCCCGCTGAGCAGCACGGCGGCCCCGCCGGAGTCGTCGCCCCAGGTGCGGACGCCCAGCGCCCTCGCATCCGTGACGTCCTCCCCCGCTCCCGTGCTGCACCGCTGGTCGGGGCCGACGACGACCTGGACGGGTGTGCCCGGGTCGTCGGCGAGGGTGTACGGGGCGGGCCCGCGCATCAGCGCGACGTCCCCCGGCCGCAGCCGCACGGGGCTGCCGCCGTCCGGCAGCACCCATGCCTCGCCGCGCACCATTGTCGCCAGTGAGAGCGGTGCCCCGTCCTCGATGCGCAGGGCCCAGGGCGGATTCAGGATCGACCGGAGCAGGAAGGCCCCGCTCGCCTTGGGTCCGTCCAGCAGTCCCGTGAAGCTGTCCATGCAACGGAGCGTAGACGCCGGATCGGCGCTGCGCACAGCGCTTTCGGCCCCGGGCCGCCACCGCTCCGGACGCCACCGCCCAGGCTCCGGCGCGCCGGAGGCACCCTCCTCGTTCAGGCGTCCCATACGCCGGTGGCCGCCGCGTCCCGGGCGAAGTCGGCGAAGTCCCGCGGCTCCCGCCCCAGCACGCGCTGCACACCGTCGGTGAGATGCGCGTTGCGGCCGTCCAGGATCAGCTGGAAGAGGGCGGCGAAGTCCTCCGGCAGGCCCTGTCGCTTCAGCTCCGCCCGGAACTCGTCGGCGCTGACCGGCGCATAGCGCACCTCGCGGCCGGTCGTCTCGGAGAGAATCGCGGCCACCTGGCGGAAGCTCAGCAGCCGGGGCCCCGACAGCTCGTACACCTCCTGGACGTGGCCGTCCTCGGTCAGCGCGGCGACGGCGACGTCCGCGATGTCGTCCGCGTCGATGAACGCCTCGGCTGCTTCGCCGGTCGGCAGCGCGAGTTCGCCCGCGCGCACCGGCTCCAGGAAGAAGCTCTCGTTGAAGTTCTGGTTGAACCAACTGGCGCGCAGAACCGTCCAGTCCGCTCCGGAGTCCCGCATGGCGCGCTCGCTCGCCTCCGCGCCCTCCTCGCCCCGGCCGGAGAGCAGCACCAGCCGCCGTGCTCCCTTGCTGACGGCGAACTCGGAGAACGCGCCCACGGCTTCGGCGGCGCCGGGGAAGGCGAGGTCCGGATAGTAGGTGAGGTAGACCGCGCCGGCACCTTCCAGCGCGGCCTCCCAGGTGGCCGGGTCCTCCCAGACGAACGGGGGTTCGGCGGACCGTGAGCCGATCCGTACGGGGCGGCCGAGTGCGGTCAGCCGTTCGGCGACGCGGCGGCCGGTCTTGCCGGTGCCGCCGATGACGAGTGTGTTCCGCTGTGCGGCCTGCTGAGGGTTCGCGTTGTCCGGTGTCATGTGTCCAGTACAGCCCTGGCCCGCGCGCCGGGCCATAGCCGAGAGGCTCACCGGCATGTGCGCACGTCCACGGGGTACGCCGGGCGCTGCCACGGCCGTCGGGGCACTCGACTCGCCGTGCCGCAATACAGCTGTTAAGCAACCAGAAAGGACCATTGTGGTCCGGTGCGGTGCGCACGACCATCGAGGCGAGGAGTTGTCGCCGTGACGACCACCGGCAGCACAGAGACGGAGCCACCGCGGGAGCGGCCGGGGCCGGTCCCGACGAGTCCGGGGAGGAAGGTCATCCAGTGGATGACCACCACGGACCACAAGACGATCGGCACCCTCTACCTGGTGACGACCTTCGCCTTCTTCATCTTCGGCGGGGCGCTGGCACTCATCATGCGCGCCGAACTCGCCCGGCCGGGCATCCAGCTCGTCTCGCACGAACAGTTCAACCAGGCCTTCACGCTGCACGGCACGATCATGCTGCTGATGTTCGCCACTCCCCTGTTCGCGGGCTTCGCCAACTGGATCATGCCGCTCCAGATCGGTGCTCCGGATGTGGCGTTCCCTCGGCTGAACATGCTGTCGTACTGGCTGTACCTCTTCGGCTCGCTCATCGTCGTCGGCGCCCTCCTCACCCCGGACGGGGCCGCCTCCTTCGGCTGGTTCGCCTACGCGCCGCTGAACAGCGAGTCGTTCTCACCGGGCGTCGGTCCCGACATGTGGATCATGGGGCTGGCCTTCTCCGGCTTCGGCACCATCCTCACCACCGTCAACTTTCTGACCACCATCATCTGCATGCGCGCCCCGGGCATGACGATGTTCCGGATGCCGATCTTCGTCTGGAACGTGCTGCTGACCGGCGTGCTGGTGCTGCTGGCCTTCCCGGTACTGGCTGCCGCGCTGCTGATGCTGGAGTCGGACCGGCAATTCGGCTCGCACGTCTTCCAGGCCTCGAACGGCGGCGCACTGCTGTGGCAGCATTTGTTCTGGTTCTTCGGACATCCCGAGGTGTACATCATCGCGCTGCCGTTCTTCGGCATCATTTCCGAGATCGTGCCCGTCTTCAGCCGTAAGCCGATTTTCGGTTATATCAGTCTCATCGGCGCCACCATCGCCATCGCGGGCCTTTCGGCGACGGTGTGGGCGCACCATATGTTCGCCACCGGCAGTGTGCTGCTGCCGTTCTTCTCGCTTCTGTCGTTTCTGATCGCCGTACCGACCGGCGTGAAGTTCTTCAACTGGATCGGCACGATGTGGCACGGGTCGCTCTCCTTCGAGACACCGATGCTCTGGTCGATCGGCTTTCTGGTGACCTTCCTCTTCGGCGGTCTGACCGGGGTGATCCTGGCGTCGCCGCCGATGGACTTCCAGGTGTCCGACACCTATTTCGTGGTCGCCCACTTCCACTATGTGGTATTCGGCACGGTCGTCTTCGCGATGTTCGCCGGGTTCCACTTCTGGTGGCCCAAATTCACCGGGAAGATGCTCGACGAACGGCTCGGGAAAATCACCTTCTGGACGCTCTTCACCGGCTTTCACGGCACCTTCCTCGTCCAGCACTGGCTGGGAGTGGAAGGGATGCCGCGCAGGTACGCGGACTATCTGGCGGCCGACGGCTTCACGGCTCTGAACACGGTGTCGACGGTCAGCTCGTTTCTGCTCGGGCTTTCCATGCTGCCGTTCATGTACAACGTGTGGAAGACGGGCCGGTACGGCAAGAAGATCGAGGTCGACGATCCGTGGGGCTACGGGCGTTCACTCGAATGGGCGACTGCGTGTCCGCCGCCACGGCACAACTTCCGCGCACTGCCGCGCATCCGTTCCGAATCCCCTGCGCTCGACCTGCACCGCCCGGATATCGAGCTGACCCCGCAGGCCAGGCACCAGCGCCTGGTCACGGGACTTGGGGAAACCGACACCAGGAGGGCACCATGACCGGCACGCCTCGACCCCCCGCAGAAGCCCGTCCGATCGTCGTCGGTACGGACGGCTCGCCGCACGCCGACAAGGCCGTGCTCTTCGCGCTCCGGGAGGCCCAGCTGCGCGGGGTCGGCCTGCGGGCCGTCTGCGCGTACTTCTACACCCCTGACCGCTACACGACGTACGGCTGGATGACCGTCCCGGACCCGGAGGGCAGCCTGTACACACAGCTTCGGGACAACGCTCTCGCGGAGGCGCACGAATCGGTAACCCGGCTGAAGGAGCGGATCGGCGGCCCCACGGTGGACGTGGAGATCATGGCCGAGCCCGGCCGGCCGGCGGAGGTGCTGCTGGACGTGAGCCGTGACGCCGGTCTGCTCGTCGTCGGCTCCCGGGGCTCCGGCATGTGGGGCAGGCTGACACTCGGGTCGACAAGCACCGAGGTGGTGCATCACGCGCATCTTCCCGTTGTCGTCGTCCCCGCCGACAGTGAGGTCGCCAGCGGCTGACGCGAGGCGGACATGCCGTCAGGTGCGGTCGATATGGACGCTGGTGGACTTCACCCGGGCCGTCGCCCGCATGCCGACCTCCAGCCCCAGCTCCTCCACCGCCTCCCTGGTCAGCAGTGAGACCAGGCGGTGCGGCCCCGCCTGGATCTCCACCTGGGCGGCGACATCGCCGAGCTTGACCGCGGTGACGATGCCGGGGAAGGCGTTGCGCGCCGAGGTGTAGGACGGCTCGTCCTCGGCGCCGCCCTGGCCTGCCTCGACCGAGAAGGCGGCCAGGTCCCTGCCGTCGATCACCCGGCGCCCGGCGTCGTCCCGGTGCGTCGCGACCCGCCCGGCATCCGCCCAGCGCCGCGCGGTATCGGGGCTGACGCCGAGCAGCCGCGCCGCCTGACCAATGGTGTAGGACTGCATACGCGCCAGAGTAGGCCAGTCTTCCTGGCAACTACGGCCTACCGGGCAGACACGCCTCCACCTGCGGCCCGCCACCGGCCGGTCAGGCGGGACTCACATGTCAGGCGGGGACCACGTGGAAGAAGTGCGTGGGCAGCTGGACGGCGACGGATTCGTGCACCTGCGCACACACCGCCGTGCCCGGCCGGTCGAAGGTGCCCTCCGGCGGCTCCGCGACCTTGATCACCGACTGGCCGGATTCGAGCAGCCGCGCGGCCATGGCGAAGTCCCCCACCAGCGCGCAGCCGGGCGCCACATGACGGTGGCGGCAGATCTGCACGTCCTCGCGGTCGAGATCCGCCAGCAGGCTCCCCGCGCCCACCAGTTCGGCGTAGTAGTCGCGTGGGTTCACCATCAGGGCGCGGCCGGTGCCGCCCGTCTGCTCTATCTCGTTGAAGGCGGCGAGCACCCCGTCGGTGTAGGAGCCGGTGTAGGGAAGCCGCGCCACATCCGGGTGCCGGAGCACGTCGAGGGTGAGCGCCCGGTTCTCGGCGGTGCCGAGCCGCACCATGAGCCTGCGGTCGATGAACGAGGCCAGGCCCTCCGGTTCGGCTGCCAGGCCCTCGGGGATCTGCGCCCAGGCGGTGATCGGCTCGATGCCGTACTCGGCCAGCGAGAAGCGGAAGTTCTCCTCCCGCAGCCGCCCCTCGCGCTGCTCCCCGGCCGCAGTCGCCCCGTCCGGCCTGGTCCCGTCCGGCCTGGTCCCGTCCGGCCTGGTCCCGTCCGGCCTGGTCTCATGCCAGGAGCGCACCTGCTCGGTGTCGGCCCGCTGGGCGCGGAAGAGGTTGCGGGCCGTCATCCGCGGCCGCTGCTTGCCCACCGCGAAGGCCTCGGTGAGGGTGAACTGGAAGTGCACCTCGGCCTTCTCGGGGTCGGCGAGATAGGCGCGGGCGAACTCCTCGCCCGGGGTGGCCGGTGTCGTGCTCGTCATGGAGGTCTCCTGGGTCTGGGTCCGGTGCCGCAACTGCTCAGTAGGCATGCGCGATGAGCTGCTCGTAGAAGGGGAGGTGGTGCTCGTAGAAGCCGCGCAGCCGCGCGTCGTTCTCGACGGTGACCTCGTACTCCCGCGCCGGGGCACGGAAGGCCGAGCTGGCGCTCGCGTCCCGGTGCCAGCGCTCGTTCTGGCGCCACTCGGGGCGTTCGCCCGGCCGCCAGGTCAGCGCCTCGGGCAGGAAGGGCAGGCCGACGCGCTCGCAGTAGCCGGCGACCACGGCGGACGGGTCCGCCAGCAGTCGTTCGGCCGAGACGACCACGGGGCGCCGGCCAGTCGCCTTCCAGGCCAGCTCGAACAGCGCGTACTGGTGCTCGTAGCCGATCTCGTGGCAGGCCAGTTCGGGCTTTACCGCGTGGTGGGAGGCGATCGTACGGGCCGGTTCGCGGACGATGAAGGTGTGGGTGAAGGAGGCGATCCGCTCCGGGTGGTCGAAGAGATGCTGGTAGTGGTACTCCAGCGTGTCCTTGAAGAAGACCTGTTTCCGGGTGCCCAGTTCCGCCAGCTGGGACAGCAGTTCGGCGGGCGTGCGGACGGTGACCGTACGCCCTTCCGCGCCCTCCGCACCGTCCACAGCGTCCACAGCGTCCACAGCGTCCACAGCGGGAACGGTGACCTCGCCGTGGTCGGTGAGCAGCACCAGCGGCTCGTGCACCACCGTGACGTCACCGCGCTCGGCCATCATCCGCAGAAATGCCGTGGAGACCGCACGCGGGTGGGCCCACAGGGCGATGACGGTCACATCGACCATGCCGTGGGCAGCCGGTCCCAGCGGTGGCCGCGCAGTTCGTCCAGCAGGGCGGGGTCGAGCGCGGGCGCCGCCCCGGAGACCGCCAGGTTGGCGCGTACGTGCTCGGGCCTGCGCATGCCCGGGATGACCGTGCTCACGGCGGGATGGTGCAGGATGAAGCGGAGGCTCAGCTCCGGCAGCGACATGCCCTCGGGCAGCACCTTCTTCAGCCGTTCGGCGCGCTCCACCGTCGGGCCGAGGTTCTCCGGGCCGAAGTAGACGGCTCGCCAGTCGTCCTCGGGGAAGACGGTGTCGCGGGTGAGGGTGCCGGTGAGGCCGCCCTCGTCGAAGGGGACGCGGGCGATGATGCCGATGTCGTCGCGCAGCGCGCGTGCGAACAGCTCGTCCTCCGGCGCCTGGTCGAAGATGTTGTAGATCACCTGGATGGCGTCGACCAGGCCGGTGTCCAGTGCCCGCAGGCAGTTGACCGGTTCCCAGCGGTTGACGCTGAGGCCGAAGCCGTCGATCACACCCTCCGCCTTGAGGTCGGCGACCACCCGCTGCCAGCTCTCCTCGCCGCTCCAGCGGTCCTCCCAGACATGGAACTGGAGCAGGTCGATCCGGTCGGTCCCGAAGTTCTCCAGGCTGCGGTGGACGTACTCGCGGATGTGGGCGGCGGGGTAGACGTCGTCCAGCGTGTCGTCCGGGCCGGGCGGCCATTCCCGGTTCAGCGGCGGGACCTTGGTCGCCACCCGCAGCCGCTCGCTGCCGGTGCGGTCGGCGTGCCGCCGGAGGAGGGCGCCCAGCATCTGTTCGCTGATACCCCGGCCGTAGGCCCAGGCGGTGTCGAAGAACGTGCAGCCGTCCTCGACCGCGAGGTCCAGGCAGTCCGGGGCCACGTCGTAGTCCCAGCCGGTGAATCCTCCGGGGCCGCCGCCGATCCCCCACATGCCGTAGCCGATCTCGCTGACCTGCCAGCCCAGTCGTCCCATGGTGCGGTAGTGCACGGTCGTCCTCTCGTTTCGTACGGGTCTGCGCGGTAGCCGCGCAGCGTGCTCAGAGCCCGGCAGGCTCTCCAGCGGTGAGCGTGGTGCTGTAGGCGTGGAGGGCCGCCTCCAGCGGCCGTTCCCGGAAGCCGTGCCGCGCGTCCAGGGCGGCGCACGCCTCCTTGGTGAAAAACCCGGGGTTGTCCGCCAGCAGCCGCCGGAAGTCCGGTACGCCACCCGGCCCGGTGGCCGGGAGCGCCGTCAGCAGACCGTGCAGCACGGCCACGGCGGGCTCCCCGCCCCCGGCCGCCCTCTCCCGCAGCGCGGCCATGAACTCCGCGGGCGGCACCGTACGCAGGGCGCCCCCACGCTCCGGACCGCCCCCCAGGTCGAGCGCGGCGAAGTCCACGCTGCCGTCCCGGAAGACGTGGTAGACGGCGCCGTCGGAAGGCTCGGCGAGCCCGGCGACCAGCCGAGCGGCCGCCTCGTCCACCGGCGTGTAGTCGGACCGCATCGGCACGTCGGGCCGGATGCCGAGCCGGAGCACGGCGGACAGCAGCAGATGGGTGAGCGCCCTCGGGTTGGGCACGCCGTTGTCGGCGGCGGGCATCACCTCGCCGAGCCGGTAGAGGGTCACCGGCGCGCCCCGCCTCCGGGCGGCGGTGAGCAGCCGCTCGGCCACCCACTTGGAGCGGCTGTACCCGCTGTTCGGTGCGGTGGCTGTGGCCGGGTCGAAGTCCTCCCGGAGGCGGCCCGGGGTACGGGAGGCGTGCTGTTCGAGGATCCCGAGGGTGGAGACGTGGTGCAGCGGTTTGGGCCGCACGGAGAGCGCGAAGCGGAGCACCTCGGCCGTGCCGGTGACGTTGGCGGCGCGGTGGGCCCGGTAGTCGAGGAGGAAGTTGACAAGGGCCCCGATGTGCAGCACGGCGTCACAGCTGGCGGCGTACGTCTCCCAGGTCTCCCGCGCCCAGCCGAACCGGGGGGCGCCCAGTTCGCCGGCGCGTGCGTCGAGGCGTTCCCCGAGGGACTCCTCCCACAGGCCCTGGGCGCGCAGCGTCCGTACGATCCGGTCCCGGGCGTGGGCGTCGTCGCGGGCCCGTACGACGCACACGGCACGGGCCGGGGTTGCCGACAGCAGCCGGTGCAGGGTCCTCGCCCCGACGAAGCCGGTGGCGCCGGTGACCAGGACGGTGCGTGGCGGAAGCGCCACCGGGGTGCCGGTGCCGGTGCCCGTGAACCGCTGGGCGCGGGCGGCCAGTTCGGCGAGATCGGCGGGCAGGCCGGAGTCGCGCTCCATGAGGGAGGCCACGACGGACGCGTCCCCGCCGCCCGCGTCCGGCCCGGTTCGTGTCCCTGCCTGCGACAGCACCGCCGCCAGGGCCTCCGGGGTGCGGTGCTCGTACAGTTCGGCCAGACCCACCGCCCGTGTCCCCGGTGCCGCGCTCTCCCTGATCCGCAGCATCGCGCTCAGCGCGGTCAGCGAGTCGGCGCCGCGCAGCAGGAAGTCGTCCCGCGTCCCGAAGGCGGGGAGGTCGAGGACGGTACGCATCACCTCGGCGATGCGTTCCGCGAGGGAGCCGCCGGGCCGGGGCACCGAGGCGGCGGGGGCCTCCGGGTCATCCGCGGCGGCCGGGCCGGCCGGCGGGACGGGCCGCGCCTCCGACTCCAGCTTCTCCTCGGCGAGCAGCCGGAGCGCCCGCAGGTCGACCTTGCCGTTGTCGGAGAGCGGCAGGCTCTCCACCACGAAGCAGTGCTGCGGCACCTGGATGCGCGGCAGCATGGCCACCAGGTGGGCGCGGAGCGCCGCCGGGGTGGTTCCCTCCTCGGCCGCCGCCGCGACCACCAGCCGGTTGCGCCCGTGCCGCCGGAGAGTCAGGGCCTTGGCCTGGATGACGCCGTGGCAGCCTTCGGCGGTGGTCTCGATCTCGGCCAGTTCTATCCGTACGCCGTCCACCTTGGTCTGCCGGTCGCGGCGGCCGGTGAAGCGCAGCAGTCCGGCCTGGTCGAACCAGCCCAGGTCACCGGTCCGGTAGAGGGTGTCGCCGGGTATCCGCGGGAACGGGTTGGGCACGAACACCTCGGCGGTGCGCGCCTGGTCCCCAAGGTAGCCGGCGCCGACGCAGGCGCCGCCGATCACGATCTCGCCGGTGGTGCCCGCGGGCAGCGGGCGCAGCTGCTCGTCGATGACGACGGCGTAGCAGTTGTCGATGGGGCGCCCGAGCGGGATGTGGTCGCCCTCGCTGCCGTCGATCCGGTGGAAGACCACGCCGATGGACGTCTCGGACGGGCCGTAGCCGTTGGTGATCTCCAGGCCGGGGAGCAGGGCGCGCAGCCGGTGCACGGCGTGCGGGATGATCTCCTCGCCGCCGACGACCAGATGACGCAACGAGGTCACCTTGCGCACCGCCGCGG
This sequence comes from Streptomyces gossypii, assembly GCF_025165795.1. GTDB lineage: Bacteria > Actinomycetota > Actinomycetes > Streptomycetales > Streptomycetaceae > Streptomyces > Streptomyces gossypii. Next base: position 479,619 of record NZ_JAJAGO010000003.1, on the reverse strand, counting down.
GCTCGGCCTCCAGCAAGGCCAGCAGCATGCCGAGGATCGCCGGGACGAAGTCGGTGACCGTGACCCGGTAGCGGTGGATCGCCTCGACCGTCCGCTCCAGATCCAGGAACTCGCCCTGCTCGGGGATGATCGTGCGGCCACCGGTCGTCAGCGGCCACAGCAGCTGCCAGATCGCCGAGTCGAAGGTGTGGCGGCTGTTCTGGAGCACCACCTCCTCGCCGGTGGCGCCGAAGTAGCGGGACATGAAGCGGAAGCGGTTGGTCAGTCCCCCGTGCAGATTCACGGCGCACTTCGGCGTCCCCGTCGTGCCCGAGGTGAACACCCCGTAGACAGGCTGCTCCGGGCCCGGCGTCGGACGGGGGCGCACGGTGCTCGGCGTGATCCGCCCGGCCGAGACGACCAGCGCGGGCCGGTCCGTGCGGACCAGCGGCCCGGAGGTGACGACCCTGTCGGCGACAGGCGACGTGCCGGCCGCCGTGAGCCCGCTGGCTGTCGCCGACAGGGTCGTAAGCACCAGCGGCGGGTCCAGCTCCTCCAGCACGGAGCGCAGCCGCTCGTCCGGCCAGGCCGGGTCACAGAGCGCGAAGGCCGCGCCCGCCTTCATCAGCGCCACCATGCACAGCGGGAGTTCGACGCTGTTGCCGGTGACGACGGGCACCATGGCGCCGGGGCCGACACCGGCCGCCGCCAGTTCGGCGGCCAGGCCGTTGGCGAGCGCGTCGAACTCCGCGTAGGTCAGGGTCGTCTGGGCGGTTCCCCGGTGGATCAGGGCGATGCGGTCCGGTGTCCGGTCGGCCTGTTCCTCGATCAGCCTGTGCACGGGGCGGTACGGGCCGTGGTCGACACGGCTGCCGGCGGTCTGCCAGATGGTTTCCGACATGTCTCCGACCTCTCTGCGGGTGACAGGGTGGGGGCGCGGGGAGGTGGGTTCACGGCTCCTCGCGATCGGGTCCGTGGTCGCGGGCGGGGGTGAGGCCCGGGACCAGCGCGGCGAGCGCGGGCGGCGGCGCGTTTCCGGTGGCGAGCGCGGCCAGCAGCGCGCCGGCCGCGGGGGCCGTCTGGATTCCGTAGCCGCCCAGACCGGCCAGCCAGCAGAAGCCGGGGGCCCGGGGGTCGGTACCGATGACGGGTGTGTCGTCCGGGGTCGAGGTACGCAGCCCGGCCCAGATGTGGCCGACGTGCCGCAGGCGCAGGGTGCTCACCTGCTCGAAGCGGTGGACGGCGGTGGCGACGTCGAGGTCGCGGGCCCGTATGTCGCCGGGCGGCTCGGGGGTGTCGTCCACCGGGGAGAGCAGCAGGCCGCCGGACTCCGGTTTGGCGTAGAAGGTGTCCGCGACGTCGGAGACCATCGGCCAGCTGGACGCATCGGCCCCGTCCGGTGTCCGGGCGAGTGCGGCGGTGCGGCGGCGCGGCACGAGCCCCAGCGCCCGTACGCCCGCCGACCGCGCCAGCCGTGCCAGCTCATCGGCCCAGGCGCCGGCGGCGTTGACCACGACCGGGGCGGCGAACTCCCCCACCGCCGTGGACACCTGCCACTCCCCGGCGTCCCGGCGGAGGGCGTGTACCCGTGCGCCGGTCACCACGCTGCCGCCGGCGGCGCGCAGGCCCCGCAGGAAGCCCTGGTGGGTGGCGTCCACATCGACGTCGCAGGCGCCCGGCTTGTACAGCGCGCGGCCGAACGCCCCGGGCAGCAGCGCCGGGCAGAGATCCAGGGCGCGCTCCTCGTCGAGTTCGACGACCGGCTGCGGGGCGGTGGCCCCGGACACCTTGGCGGCCTCGAACTGCGCGGCGGTGCCCGGGGTTTCCAGTGCGAGCACGCCGCGCGGGGTGAGCAGCGGGGCGGTGGTGAAGCCGTCGGGCGGGGCCGTGTAGAAGCCCCGTGCGGCTATGGTCAGCGCCCGTACGGTGGGGTTGCCGAAGTACTCGGAGAACAGCGCGGCGGACCGTCCGGTGGCGTGCAGACCCGGGGACCGTTCCGCCTCCAGGAGGACGACGCGGCCGTGCCGGGCGAGGAAGTAGCCTGCCGCAGCACCCGCGATGCCGCCGCCGACGACCAGGAAGTCCGCCGCACCGCGGGCCGTGCCGGGGCTGGTGCCGTATCTCCCGGACACCGCGTTCACCCCTTCCCGGGCGCGGCGGTGTCGGCCGCGGCGGAATCGGGCACGGCCGTGCCGGGCACGGCCGTGCCGCCGGAGCGCGCCGCGTCCCGGGGCATCGTCAGGTACGCCACCAGCAGCGACAGCGCGGCGACTCCGGCCGCGACCAGGAAGCCCCGGCCGATGCCCGTGGCGAGCGCGTCCTCGGCGGAGGTGGTATCGGCCGCCGAGCCGACCGTCGACCAGACGACGGTGCCGAGCACGGCCAGCCCGGTCGCGCCGCCGATCTGCCGGGCCATGCTGAGGAGTCCGGAGGCGGCGCCCGAGTCCTCGTCGGCCACATCCGCCAGCGCGGCCAGCGTCAGCGGCACGCCGGTCACCGCGAGCCCGGCGTAGGTCAGCACGGTGGGCACCAGCATCCCGGTGGCGTAACCCCCGGACTCGCCGATCCGGGACAGCCACAGCATCCCGACGGTGGCGGTCAGCAGGCCGCAGCACACCAGCCTGCGGGCGCCGACGAGCGTGACGAGGCGGGAGCTGGCCCGTGCGCCGACGACGAGCAGGCAGGTCAGCGGGATGTAGACGAGCGCGGTCTCCAGCGGGCTGTAGTCCCAGACCTGCTGGAGGAAGAGAGTGAGGAAGAAGAAGATGCCGAACATCGCGGTGTTGGTCAGCGCCAGCACCGCGTACGTGCCGAAGCGGGTGCGGTCGGCGAACAGCCGCAGCGGCACGAGCGGCTGGCTCCCGCGCTTCTCGATCACCACGAACGCCGGGAGCAGCACGGCCGCCGCACCCAGCGCCGCGAGCACGGAGGGGTCGCTCCACTGGCCGCTCTCCGAGGCCCCGCTGATCAGGCCGTGCACCAGCAGCAGTGCGGCCAGCGTGCCGGTGAGCGCCCCGGCCACGTCGAACGTGCCGTGCTGGCGGGGCGTCTCGCGCAGCACCCGCCGGGAGAGGGCGAGAACGACGACGCCGACCGGGACGTTCACGAACATCACCCAGCGCCAGGACAGATAGGCGGTGATCACGCCCCCGGCCAGCAGCCCCACGCCGCCGCCCGCCGTGGCCACGGCGGTGTACCAGGCCACCGCCCGGTTGCGCTCCGGGCCCTCCGGGAAGGTCACCGCGATCAGCGACAGCGCGGCGGGCGAGGCGGCTGCGGCACCGACCCCCTGCGCCGTACGGCAGACGATCAGCAGCCACGGCTCCTCCGCGAACCCGCCGAGCAGCGAGGCGGCGGTGAACAGCACCACACCCGCCGTGAACATCCGGCGCCGCCCCAGGATGTCCCCGACCCGGCCGCCGAGGATCAGCAGCCCGCCGAAGGCGACGGAGAAGGAGGCGACGATCCATTCCAGGTCGGAGCCGCTCAGCCGCAACGACTCCTGGATGCTGGGCAGCGCGACATTGACGATGGTGGCGTCCAGCAGGAACATCAGCTGGGCCACGGAGATGACGGCGAGCGCGATCGCCCGCCGCCGGGCTCCGTCCGTGGTCATCGGTGGGTGGCGTATTCGATCTGGAGACGCTGACGCAGCGGGTGCCGGAGGACCTTCCCCAGGGAGTTCTTGGGCAGCTCCCAGACGAACTGCACCCGGTCCGGCCAGAGCACCTCGGCCATCCTCTCCTCCGCCAGATGGCGCCGCAGCTCCTCCAGAGTGGGCGGTTCCCCCTCGGCCACCACCACGGCGCAGACCAGTTCCGCGACGGGCACGCGCGGGTCCGGGTAGCCGACGAGCGCCACCTCCCGCACGCCCGGGTGCCGGATCAGCACGGACTCCACCTCGAGCGTCGAGACCTTCTGGCCGCTGGCCCGGGTGACCTGGTCCACGGACCGGCCGACGATACGGATGCCGCCGCGGCCGTCGTCGCGGGCCAGGTCGCTGGTGTCGAACCAGCCGTCCTCGTCCAGGCACGCCTCGTAGACGTCGCGCTGGCCGAGATAGCCGAGGCACTGGGAGGCGCCGCGCACCAGCAGCCGCCCGCCGCCGGCGTCCGTGTCCCCGCCGGTGCCGGCCGGGCCCCCGGCCTCCTCGGCGCCCGTCTCCGGCGCGATCCGCACCTCCATCGACGGCTCCGCGCGCCCGTCGCTGTGCCCCGCCCACCCCTCCGGGTCGTCGTCCCGGGTGACGGTGACCGCGCCGTTCTCCGTCATCCCCCACAGGGCCCGCACCGGGATGTCGAAGACCTCCCGCATCCGGGCGATCAACTGCGGCTGGATCGGCGCCGATCCGGAGACGATCTGCACCACGCTGGAGGTGTCCCGGGGCTCCTTGCCCTGCGCGTCCAGCATGTCGAGGAGATAGGCGGGCGAGGCGTACGCCCAGGTGATGCCGTGCCGCGCGATGAGGTCGAGCAGCAGTTCCATGTCGCGGTTCGTGTCCTGCACGACGCAGGTCGCGCCGAGCAGCAGCGGCATGAAGCAGGCGTACGACAGCCCCGCCATGTGGGTGGCGAAGTTGGGGATGGAGATGACGTCGTCGCCGGTGAGCCGGTGCGGGACGGAGACCGCGAGCACTGCCGCGTGCAGGGTGTTCTGGCTGTGCACCACGCCCTTCATCCGCCCGGTGGTGCCGGAGGTGTAGAGCAGCAGCGCCGGGTCGTCGGGGCCCAGCCGGTCCGCCTCGTCGACGCTGCTGCGCTCCTCCCAGGGCGTACGGACGAAGAAGGCGTCGAAGCCGAGCGCGCCGGTCGCCTCGGCGTCGCCGCACACCACCCGGTGCGCGAGGGTCTGCGGGGCGGCCTCCTGGAGGCGGGCGCCGTAGTCGATGTCCTGGAAGCGGTCAACGGTCACGCAGACCCGCGCCTCGCTCTCCCGCAGCACATGGCCCAGCTCGCGCACGTCCAGGGCGGGGATCACCGGAGTGGCGACGGCGCCCATCCGGTAGCAGGCCAGGTACAGGGCCGTCAGCTCCCAGCGGTTCGGCAGGTAGAGCGCGACCACATCACCGCGGCCTACCCCGAGTTCGCTCAGTGCAGCTGCGAATCGCTCGACGTACAACTGGAGGTCGGCATAGCTCAGTTCCCGAGCCGGGGCAGAGTCCTCGTACGCGATCACGGCGGGGTGGTCCCCCCGGTCGCGGGCCGCGGCCGACAGGTCGTCCAGGAAGGTGGTTTCGCGCCACCAGCCGGCCGCCCGGTACGCGGCGGCCCGCTCGGGCTCCGGCAAGACCAGTGTGTCCCACTTACCCACTGCGGCACCTCTCCTACGCGAGCAACTCCACCTGAGCAACCCAACCGAGCGGCTGAGCCTAGAGGATGACCGAAGGCTCGCGGAAGCCCCGTGCGCGAGCACCGTTTAGTCACTTGCAGAACCCAACTCCCGGCGGTGCTTGCCCCCTTGACAACGCTTCGGGTGCAGGTCAGGCTCACCCGAACAGCACGTGAGTGCGACGAGCGTGCAGCGCGGCACGTCAGTTCTGGGAGGCAGCGTGAAGATCGGCGTGCTCGGCTGGGACTACTCCGGAATCGATCCCGACGGCCACCACCTCGTCGACTACGGCCGCGAACGCGGGCACGAGACCTCCTTCTTCACGCTGGAGGACATCGCCTACCACCCGGGACCCGAGGGCCCCTCACTGACGCTCCGCGGTGAGCCCGCAGAGTCGTTTCAGGCCATCATCAACAGGTGCAAGCTCTACGGTGACGACTGGCAGGACCGGGTCGAGCGGCTGACCATGCTCAGCAACGTCCCAGGCGTCAGTCTCTTCGACCCCGCGGACGCCTGGGTCACCGGTTACAGCAAATTTCTGATGGCACAGCGGCTGGCCGCGGCCGGGCTGCCCATACCACCGATCCGGTCCGTGATGTCGCTCGCGGACGTCGAGTCGGCCTGTGCCGCGTGGGGGCCGGTGATCCTCAAACCGTCCTTCGGCTACCGCGGGATGGATGTGGAGCGCATCGTCGACCCGAGCGCCGACAAGGCGGTCGTGGAGGACCTGCTCGCCCGCTTCCCGACCCTGGTGTGCCAGCCGTACTGCCCGACCGAGGGCGGCGAGTACCGGATCGTGGTGGCGGGCGACGCCACCCCGCTCAACCTCCTCAAGCTGCCGGCCGCCGGTTCCTGGCGCTGCAAGACGATGGAGGGTGCGAGCTACGAGCGCTTCGACGCCCCCGAGGAGCTGGTCGACCTGTCCCTGCGCGCCACCCGCGCCATGGGGATGACACTCTCCGGGCTGGACGTCCTGCCGACCCGGGACGGCTATCTGATCCTCGAGGTCAACCCCATCCCCGGCTTCCTCGCCCTGATGGGGCGGGAGCAGCACCGGCAGGTGCTGGGCGGGGTGTACGACTGGGTCGAGGAGCGGACCGCGGCGGCCTGACCCGCGGAGAGCGGAGCCACCGTGCGCGACGCGCAGGCGGGGCGGCCGGACGGAGACCGGCGCGGCGGCGCTGGAGGGCCCGCACGTGGTCCACGGTCTCGTGCGAACAACCCCGTGCCGGGTCACGCCGGTGGCGTGCGGCCAGGGCCCCCAGGGGCCCGTACGGTCAGGGACTCCAGGAACGGCGCGTGGTAGAGCTCGGCGTCGACGAGTGCCTCGCAGAACAGATGGCCCGCCAGGCTCCGGCCGGGCCGGCCCGCGGCAGGCCCGGCGTAGCCGAGGATCAGCGTCGGGTCGTTCAGCGCGTCCAGCCGCAGCACCAGATCCGCCTCGTCGCCGCCCTGCGGATCTGCACACTCCTGCGAGGGCACCGCCCGGAAGCCCAGCGCCGTCTTGAAGCGCAGCAGCCCCGGCTGGGTGAGATGGCCCAGCAGGTTCGGCTCGTTCCCCATGGAGGCCCTACTGTATCCGCGTTCCCGCCCGGCCCGCATCGCCGCGAGATAGAGCGGGCGGGCCAGGCTGGAGCGGCGCCACCGGGCGCTGACCGCGGAGAAGCGGAGCACCACCAGGTCGACGGCCGGGCACTCCAGCAGCAGAACGCCGCCCGCCATTTCGTCACCCTCATAGCTGAAGACGCCGAAGAACTTCCGCGGCCCGTGCAGCACCACGTCCCGGTAGTCCAGCGCGAAGGGCACGCCGAAACGCATCTCGGACACCCGGTCCTGGTACAGCGCGAAGAACCGGTCGAGCGAATCCGGCGTCACCGGATCCTCCACCACCTCCCGCAGCCCGGCCGCGGCCGCCTCACGGCGGGCGCACCGTACGGACCTGCGCGCCGTGCGGTTCAGCCCGGCCAGGTGGGTGTCCTCGTCGGGACCCAGCGCGGACACCCAGGTGAGCACGGACGGCTTGTGGACGAAGCCCCGCTCGGCGAGCTCGGCCCAGCTCGCCGCGGGCGGATCCGGCACCCGGACGACGTCAACCGGCCGGTCCGCGCCGAGCCAGGGCTCGTCCGCCAGTTCCCTGGCCTCGATCAGTGCCAGCGCGAGACCGTATCGGTCGACGACCTCCAATGGTCTTCCCCGCTCAGGCCGTCGCCGCGGCGGACTCCGGCGAAGCCCCGGCCAGCCTGCCCGCGAAGCACTCCAGAGCACCGGACCAGCTGTCCACGTACTCGCCGACCAGCCGCTCGAACTCCGCAGCCTCCGCCTCCGTGGTGACCATCATCGTCATGCCGGTCTCCTCGTCGCTGACCTGCGCGGCATGCACGGTCTCCGCCTTGATGTGTGCGTCGATCCAGGCGAACTGGGGCGTCTCTCCGAAGACCTTCTCTCCCTCCACCCACACCTTCGCGTACATCCGGCGGAAGCCCACGGCGATGTCCAGCGCGATGGTCTCCACCACCCGCAGCTGGACGGCGGCGCCCAGCGGGGAGTCGGCCAGCCGCTCCATGTTCGTCAGCAAGTCCGCCACAGGTGCGGGGAGTTCCTCCGCGAGCTCCTGCGCCGCCGGGCCCAGCCGTGAGGCCAGCGGGGCGACGATGGTGTCGTCCCACCAGATGTAGTGAATTCCCGCGGGGCCCTTCGGGGCGACCGCGCTGAACTCCGGGGCCGCGTTGTCCAAGTCGTCACCGATGACCTGATACACCGTCTGGAAGGCGCCGAGCAGATCGCGCGTCGGTGCCTCCCGAGTGGAAAACGCACGGGCCATGGTGCCCAGTCCGGCGAGGGTGCTGAACATGAAACTCTTCGTCATCATCCGCCACCAGACGGCGACGTCGAGCGCGGCCTGCGGGGTGACGGAATCCACACTTCGCGCTTTGCCGAAGAAATTGTTGTCGGCACGTCGCAGACGCGCCCTGTCGATTTCCTTGTCCACCCGCTCGTCGAGCGCGTCGCGGTCGGTGGTGGAGAATTCAACGGCAGTGGTCACAATCACTCCTGATACTGGTGAGAGTTCCTGCGGACAGCCCCGGGGCGGGGCCTAGGGCCTGTCCTAGATGCCCAGCTTCTTCTTGACCTCGGCGAAGAACGGCACGTAGCGGTAGTCACGGGCCACCGGGTCGTAGTCGGTGTACTTGTCGGTGAGTGCGAGCAGTCGCTTGCGAACCGCCGCCACCGGCTCCTCCCGTATGTGCGCCTCGATTGCGTGGATCTCGGCGAGGAACCGTGCCAGCACCTCGGGGATCTCCGGACTCAGCTGTATGACCGAGTCCTTGACCCGGATACCTTCGTGCTGCTCCAGATATCCGAAGAGCAGCTGTGACGCCACCGCGTCGTAGTTCGGCCGCGGTATGCCCTCCACCGCGTAGCGCAGCAGCCGTTCCGAGAGGATGTACTCGTAGGCGGTGAGCGCCTCCTCGCGCGGAAGTTTCTCGTCGCCCAGCAGGGCGAGCATCGCGGAGACGTCCACCCGCAACTCCTCGAGCCCGGCCAGCGGCTTGTACTTCTTCGCGTCGAGGAAGTCCGGTATGGGCATGTCGCCCTGCCGGTGGTGGTACTCGTGCAGCCGCACCCACCAGGACGAGGCCTGCTCGACCGTCGCGTCCGGCGCTCCCTGGATCAGCGGGAAGCTGCCCTCGGCCATCACCGCGTCGATCATGCCCCGGGTGATCCGGTTGTGCCGCTCCACGAACTTGTCGATGAAGTAGAAGATGAGGTCGTCCGGGTCCTGGAGCCCGTCGAGGTGGTTCTCCGGAAAGAGCGCCACGACCACCCGGGAATGGAATCCCGCCGAGCGCCCGGTGATGCGCACCGGGGCGGTGTTGCTCGCGTACCGCTCGGCCAGATGCGCGTCCGCGGGCAGTTCCTCGTAGGTCAGGTAGTCCAGCGACAGCTTCGGGAAGTAGGAGGCGTCGAACAGCGAGAAGAGATGGTTGTCCCGGCGGCTGTTGATGTGTTCCTTCGTGGCCCGCAGACGCTCACCGGGAGTGAACGAGCGGATATCCTCCAGGAATGCCTGAGCGGCCGGTTGCCGGGAAAGATGCCGGGTGCCCTCGATCTGACGGGCCAGCTCCTTCAGGGTTTCTTCCGAGCGGTACGAGGCACGCTCCGGGAGCCCTTTCCGCAATGCGTCCACCTCGGCGAACACCGAGCTCATCTCGTCCATCACACGCCCCTCCTGGCTACCCACCCGGGCCATGCCGCGAAACACCCGATCCGGCGGGAAGGATTTGCGGCCGCACCGGCTTGCGCTGAGTCTCGCCGCACACACCCTCCGCTACCGCATGGTCCCGGTAAAGGCCGCGGTGACCACCGGAAACGCGGTGACCAAGAGGGAGCCTAACCGCGCCGACAGAGCCTGACCAGATCCTGGATCAGGCTCTTCCGCACATTCCCGCGCAGCACCAACTCGCCCCTGAATACTCGGGTGTTATCTCCCCAATGAGCCATTCCTGGGTGTGCCGAGCGGTGCCGCCCCAGCCGTGGGCCGTCCTCACTCCCCCGGGGCGGGGGTGAGGACCACGAACTCCGCCCCGGACGGGTCGGCGCAGACGGCCAGCCGGCCGACGCCGGGCGCGTCCTCCGGGCCCATCGACACCGTGCCCCGCTGGGCGGTGACGCCGGCCACCGTGGCGTCGCAGTCGTCCGAGCCGAACACCGGGTGCCAGTACGGCGTGCCGCCGGTCATCTGGAGGTACTCGGCAGGCACCTCGACCATGCCGCCGTGCATCCGCTCCTCGCTGACGCCCGCCGGGGTCAGCAGCGTGTACGTCCCCTCGCTGTCGCCCGGCATCGCCACGTCCTTGGTCTCCCAGCCGAAGAGACCACGGTAGAAGCCCCGCGCGGCGGAGGCGTCCGTCGTGCACAACTCGACCCAGGTCAGCGTGCCCGCCTCGTCCGCCGCCTCGATGCCCCGCACCCCGGCAGCCTCCCAGACCGCGAACTCGGCGCCGACGGGATCGGTGTACTGCGCCAGCCGCCCCGCGCCCTCCACCTCCATCGGCGGGACGCGGACCGAGCCGCCCAGCCGCTCCACCGCACGCGTCGCCGCGTCCGCGTCGGAGGTGCTGAAGTAGATCATCCAGGAAGAGCGGGCCTCTTCACCGCTCAGCGGGCCGAGCGCGCCCACCGTCCTGCCGTCGAGCTGGAAGAAGCCGAATCCGTCCGGCGCGGGCTCGTACGGCTCGATCCGCCAGCCGAACACCGCACCGTAGAACGCCGCTGCCGCGCGGGCGTCCCGCACGCCCAGATCCAGCCAGCACGGCGAGCCGGGAACGAAATCAGTCGTGATCATGATCATTTCCCTTCACGGATACCGATGCCACCAGCGTGGCACCCGCCACGGACATCCGCAGGCCGACGGGGCCGCCACCTCCGCGGGTCCTCGGGCCCGGCGTCGCCACCGCCGCGTCCGGCCTGCGCCGGAGACGGTGCGGGGCGACAATCGAGGAGGGGCCGCTTCGCGACCAGAGTCAGGAGTCGCCCATGAAGGCCGTGCAATACCGGAGTGTGGGCGCCGCCCCCGAGGTGGTCACCGTCCCCACCCCCGAGCCGGGCCCCGGGCAGGTGCTGCTCAAAGTGACCGCCGCCGGGGTCTGCCACTCGGACGTCGTCGTGATGAGCTGGTCGGCGGAGAACCTGCCCTTCCCGCTGCCGCTGACTCTCGGCCACGAGGGCGCCGGCACCATCGAGGCCGCTGGGCCGGGCGTCGAGACGCTGCCGCCGGGGACGCCGGTGGCGGTGTACGGCCCGTGGGGCTGCGGCGGCTGCCTCAGCTGCGCCCGAGGCCAGGAGAACTACTGCCGCCGCGCCGCCGAGCTGGGCATCTACCCGCCGGGGCTGGGCGCGCCGGGTGCCCTCGCCGAGTACCTGCTCGTCGACGATCCGCGCCACCTGGTGCCGCTCGGGGAACTGGACCCGGTGACAGCCGTCCCGCTCACCGACGCCGGACTGACCCCGTACCACGCGGTGAAGACCTCGCTGCCCAAGCTCGTCCCGGGCACCAGCGCCGTGGTGATCGGCACCGGTGGTCTCGGCCATGTGGCGATTCAGCTGCTGCGGGCGCTCACTCCCGCCCGGGTGTTCGCCCTGGATGTCACCGAGGAGAAGCTGCGGCTGGCCCGTGCGGTCGGCGCGCACGCGGCGCTGCAGTCCGACCTCGAAGCGCCCGACGCGATCCTGGAGATGACGGAGGGTCACGGCGCCGAGGCCGTCCTCGACTTCGTCGGCGCCCCGGCGACCGTGGACATCGCGACGGGCTGCGCGGCCGTCGAGAGCGACGTGTCCGTCGTCGGCATCGGCGGCGGTACGGCGTCCGTCGGCTTCGGCATCACCCCGTACGACGCGGCGGTGCGCGCACCGTACTGGGGCAGCCGGTCGGAGCTGATCGAGGTGCTGGAGCTGGCACGGACCGGGGTGATCGAAGTGCAGGTCGAGTCCTACGCGCTCGACGACGCTCCCCAGGTGTACGAGCGGTTGCAGGAGGGGCAGGTGAGCGGCCGCGCGGTGATCCTGCCCCACGGCTGACATCTGCGGCGGGACGATCCGCGGCTGGGGCCGGTGCTCGACCAGCTGAGCGAGGATCACCACGCGACACACCGACCGATACGCGCCGGTCGACCCGCCGACCCGCCGACCCGGCGCTAGCCGTGCCGCGCGTAGTGCCGCAGGGCCTTGGCGCGGTTGCCGCAGCCCGCCATCGAGCACCAGCGGCGGGTGCCGTTCTTGGAAACGTCGTAGAAGTGCAGGACGCAGTCCTCGTTCGTGCAGCCCCGGATGCGCTCGGGGCGGTCCGCGAGCAGCCGGAGGAAGTCCTCGGCGGCCAGCCAGGCGGGCAGCCAGGACGCCGCGTCCACCTCGACCTCGGTGCGCGGCTCGCCGTCCGGGGGCAGCAGTCGGCGGAGCCGTCCCCGGTCGAGCACGGAGTTGAGCGTGTCCGCGAGGCCGGGCTCCCAGGGGGCCGGGGCGTCGATGAGCGAGGCGAGCCCGGTCCGCGCCAGCAGCAGCCGGTCCAGGGTGGCGCGGTCGGCGGTGACCGCGCCGTCTCCGTCGCCGGTGGAGCCGCCGACGGAGACGGTGCGGTCACCGAGGGCCTTGCGCAGCGGCGAGCCGTCGAGCCAGCGGGCCAGGCCGCCGGTCGATTCCAGCAGGTCGTGGGCGCCGCCGGCGTCTTTCCAGCGCGTATTGAGCAGGTCGACCGACAGTGGCTCGCCGGTCAGCGGCCGCGGGTCGGTCTCGGATTGCCGGGGCACCGGGCGCTCCTTCCTTCGCGAGGACTGTGGCACCCAGCCTAACCGCCCATTCGGGGATCATCGGTTGAGCGCCTGCCGGGTCAGCCTGGGAACGGCCGGCGGCATCTGAAACCGCGCCGGTGCGCCGGGGGGCGGCACCGTGCGGCAGCACGGTCGCCAGCCCCCTGGACGCGGAGGCCCAGCACGGCGACAGGTCTCCTTGACACCCGTATTGGCCTACGCCAACATCCAAATTGGACTGTACCAAGTCCCCCCCTGTCACCGCGTCGACCAACTGGCGGGCCTCCGTGCGCGCCATGGGAGGTCTCTGCCATGGAGTCGAACAGCCGCTGCCGGGAAACGGCGCAGTTGGCCAACTGCGTACTGCAACCCGGGTTCGAAGGGACCACCGCCCCCGACTGGGTGCGCCGCAGAATCGCCGAAGGACTGCACTCCGTCGTGCTGTTCGGGCGGAACATCGTCGATGCCGAGCAGGTCGCCCGGCTGAACGACTCGCTGCGCGCCGAGAATCCGGATCTGATCATCGCCATCGACGAGGAGGCCGGGGACGTCACCCGGCTCGAAGCGTGGACGGGAGCCTCCCGGCCCGGCAACCTCGCGCTCGGCGCCGTCGACGACGTGGAACTCACCGAGGCCGTCGCGTACGACATCGGCAGCGAGCTGCGCAGCGTCGGCGTCTCGCTCAACTACGCGCCGAGCGCGGACGTCAACTCCAATCCCAGGAACCCGGTCATCGGCGTACGCTCCTTCGGCGCGGAGACCGGCGCCGTCGCCCGGCACACCGCCGCCTGGGTCCGCGGGCTCCAGAAGGCCGGTGTCGCCGCCTGCGCCAAGCACTTCCCCGGCCACGGCGACACGGCCGTCGACTCGCATCACGGCCTGCCCCAAGTCACCGCGAGCGCCCAGGAGATCGCGGCCACCGCCCTGCCGCCCTTCACCGCCGCGATGGAGGCGGGCGTACGGGCGGTGATGACGGCGCATCTGCTGGTACCGGCCTACGACGCCGAACTGCCCGCCACTCTCAGCCGCCGCATCCTGGTCGACCTGCTCCGTGACCAACTCGGTTTCGACGGCATGGTGGTCACCGACGCCATCGAGATGGGCGCGGTGACCGAGCGGTACGGCATCGACGGGGCGACCGTCCGCGCCGTGGTCAACGGGGTCGACGCGGTCTGCGTCGGAGGCGAGGACGCCGAGGAGTCGACCTTCGACCTGCTCTCGGCCGCGCTGGTGAAGGCCGTGGAGGGCGGCACGCTGGACGCCGAGCGGCTCGCCGAAGCGGCGGGCCGGGTACGGCACTTCGCTGCCTGGTCGGCGAGCCGCACCCGCGCGGCGGAGGCAGCCCCGGGCACCGGCGCGGTGGCCGGGCCGCAGATCGGACTGGTCGCCGCCCGGCGGGCCGTACGGGTGCTCGGCGCATCGGGGTCCGGATCACTGCTGCCGCTGCCCGACGCTCCTCATGTCGTGGAGCTGTCCCCGACGATGAACCTCGCCATAGGCGGCGTGACTCCGTGGGGAGTGGCCGCCCCGCTGAGCGAACTGCTGCCGGGCACCACCTCCGTCCGGCTGACCGAAACGGAACTGGCCGAAACGGAACTGGCCGGGGCGGACGGCCTGCTGGAGCGCTCCACGCTGGCACCCGCGGTCGGACGGCCACTGGTCGTCGTGGTCCGCGACGCGGCAAGGCACCCCTGGATGGAGGACGCGGTGCACCGGATGCTGCGCAGCCGCCCGGACGCGGTGGTCGTCGAGATGGGCGTCCCGAACGGACTGGCACCCGGCGCCGTGCACCTGCTCACGCACGGGGCCACCAGGGTCTCTGGCCTGGCGGCGGCGGAGGTGCTGGCCGGGAGGCCGTAACGGCCGGGCCGCAGCCGATGGGCCGCAGCGGCGCACCACGCGAACTAACCCCTTAAATGCGTTTGACAGGTTAGCGTCGGCATGGTCTCCTGATCACGTCAGCGCTAACCAGTCAAAGCATTTACAGGGGTTAGAAATGTCGAAGATCCACCACCGCACCGCCCTCGTCGACGGCCAGACCGTCTTCTACCGCGAGGCAGGCAACCCCGAAGCCCCCTCCGTCGTACTGCTGCACGGGTTCCCGACCAGTTCACACATGTTCCGCGAGCTGATCCCCGCCCTGTCCGACCGGTACCACGTCATCGCACCGGACCACATCGGGTTCGGCCGCTCCAGCACCCCCACCGTCGAGGAGTTCGACTACACCTTCGACTCCCTGGCAAGCGTCACCGGCCATTTCCTCGAACACCTCGGCGTGGACCGCTACTCGCTCTACGTGCAGGACTACGGCGCACCCATCGGGTGGCGGCTCGCCCTGGCCCACCCCGAGCGGATCACGGCGATCATCTCCCAGAACGGCAACGCCTACGAGGCGGGCTTCGACGCGTCCTTCTGGCCGCCGGTCTGGGCCTACGCCGCAAACCCCGGGCCCGAGACCGAGTCGGCCGTGCGAAGCGCGCTCGAACTCGACTCCATCCGCTGGCAGTACCTCCACGGCGTGCCCGACCCCAGCCTGGTCAGCCCCGACACCTGGGAGCACGATCACGCGAGGGTCCACCGGCCCGGCAACGAGGCGGTGCAGCTCCGGCTGTTCCGCGACTACGCGACGAACGTCGAGCGGTATCCGCAGGTGCACGAGTACTTCCGCACCAGCCAGGTGCCGCTGCTCGCCGTCTGGGGCGCCAACGACGAGATCTTCGTCCCCGACGGGGCCCGCGCCTTCGCCCGCGACCTTCCCGATGCCGAGATCCACCTGCTCGACGCCGGGCACTTCGCACTCGAGAGCGACCTCGACACCATCACCGGCTACATCCGGGGCTTCCTCGGCCGCGTCCTCCGCTGAGTCTCCCCCTCACCGCCGCGCCACATAGACCGTGTTGGTCGCGGTGCCCTCCTGGAGCGGATTGGCGAAGGTGACCACGCGCGCCTCCGACTCCGCGAAGACCTCCGCGAGCACGGCGCTGAACCGCTCCTCCGGCGGGTCGTTCGACCACAGCGCGAACACACCGCCCGGGTAGAGGCGTTCCGCCAGCGCCCGCAGGCCCTCGGGGCGGTAGAGCGAGGCGTGGCTCGGGTGCAGCACATGTTCCGGTGAGTGGTCGACGTCCAGCAGCACCGCGTGGAAGCGGCGCCCGGCGGTATCCGGGTCGAGGCCGTCGGGGTGGGTGGCCATAGCGAAGAAGTCGCCGTGGACGAAACGGCAGCGCGCGTCCTCCGCCAGCCGCTCCCCCAGCGGCACCAGCCCGCGTTCATGCCATCCGATGACCTCCCCCAGCGCCTCCACGACGGTCAGCGAGCGGACCCGCGTGTCGTCCAGCACAGCGTCGGCGGTGTAGCCGAGCCCGAGCCCGCCGACCACGACGTCCAGCTCCCCGCCCGCCGCCTGCGCCAGCCCGAGCCGCGCCAGCGCGATCTCCCCTGCCGTGAACATGCTGGACATCAGGAACTCGTCGCCGAGCTTGACCTCGTACACCTGCTCACCAGACGAGGGGTCGGCCCGGCGCCGGAGGCTGATCTCCCCCATCGGCGTCGGCTGCCAGTCGATCTCCTCGAAACGTGCCCTCATCCGGTTCCTCTCTCGGCTCTCGGCTCTCGGCTCTCCGCGCGCGGTGTCGTCCCCGCGGGTTCACCAGGGTGACACCGAATGCGGAGCCGGACGTTCACCGCTCGGACGTTCGCCGCTCCGGGGTCACGGATCGCGGCGTACGGTGAGCAGTGCCCCCACCAGCAGGGCCGCCGCGGCGTACGCGGCGAGCACGCCCAGGCCCGCCCAGGGTCCGATCGGCTGCCGTTCGAGATGCGTGGTGGCCTGCACGGCCAGCCCGGCGGGCATCGGCGCGTACCGCTGGATCCGTTCCTGCCACTGCGGGTCGGCGATGAGCCCGGAGAGCACGGGGGCGAGGTACAGCAGGGTCAGTACGGAGGTGAGGGCTCCGGCCGTGTCACGTACGGCGGCGGCGACCCCCAGCGCCAGCAGCGCGACCAGGGCGAGGTACAGCAACGTCCCGACTGCCGCCCGCAGCGTCGGACCGTCCGCGAGGGAGAGCGGCGGATAGCCGTGGGCCTCGGTGAAGCCGTTGCCGGGCAGCAGCGCGCGGCCCGCCGCCAGGGACCCGAGCACCGCGAGAGCCCCGGCGCCGAGCACGGCGCCCGCGACGACGGCCGCCTTGGCGAGCAGCAGCGTGACCCGGCGGGGGGTCGCCGCGAAGGTGACGCTGATGGTCCCGGTGCTGTACTCGCCGCTGATCATGAGTACGGCGAGTACGACGACCACGGCCTGTCCGAGCCGTACGCCGGTGAGGCTGAGTTCGGCGGTGTCCTCGAAGCACTGCGCGGGCGTGGGGCAGTTCTCCGTACCGACCGTGCCGGTGGCCGCGGCGCCCACCAGCACGGTCGAAGCGACCAGCGCGAGCAGCAGCCAGCCGGTGCTGGGCAGGGTGCGCAGCTTCGTCCACTCGGCGTGTACCGCGTGCCCGGCACGTACCGCGTGCCCGGCACGTACCGCGTGCCCGGCACGTACCGCGTGCCCGGCACGTACCGCGTGCTGCGGGCCCAGCGCGTCTTCCCGCGCGCTCATGCGTCACGTGTCCGGAGCCGACGGGCCGCCAGCGCCAGCGCGATCACGGTGTAGCCGCACAGCACGCCGAGCCCGGCCCACGGATCGATCACGGTGTCGTACCGGTGCACGGTCTGCTGGATGGCGAACCCGGCAGCAGGCGTCAGGCGTTCGAGCCAGGTCGCGGCCGACAGCGGGAGTCCGGTGGCCACGATCAGCGGCAGCAGCACGAGCAGCAGGACAGTGGTGATCGCGGCGGCACTGTGCCGCAGGAGCGCACCGACGGCCAGGCTGAACACGGCGATGACGGCCAGCAGCAGCGCCGTCCCCAGGACCGCGCGCAGGACAGGGCCCTCGGAGAGCGGCACGGGTTGACGGCCGCCCGAGCGGAGCACCGGCGCGGCGAGCAGGAACGCGCCGAAGGAGGCGACGAGCCCTGCGGCGAACGTGGCGGCTCCGATCACCACGGCCTTGGCGGCGAGGACGCGTCCGCGGCGCGGGCTGGCGGTGAAGGTGGTGCGGATCATGCCGCGGCGGTATTCGGCGGTGATGAACAGCACGCCGAGCGCGACGACCGCCATCAGCCCGATCAGCACACCGGAGAGCGTGTCCCGGGTGAGGTCGTCGACGAACTCGTCCCGTCCGATGTCACCCGTTCCGGTCACGGTGAAGGTGCCGTCCGCCTGAGTGAAGCCGCCTCCCGCGTGCCCGGCCGTCCGCTCGCGGTCGCGCCACGGCACGGACTGCGGCCCTCCCGCCTGCCCCTCCACCCGCACCTGATCGAAGGTGGCTTTGCCGTCGGTGGGGCGCCCCTCGACGGCCTCGCCGCCGAACTGCCGCGTCACCTCCACGTCGTCGGGCGAGCCGACGAACAGCCCGACCTTGACCGTACGGGGCAGTCCGCCGAGTTCGACGGTGCCGATCCTGTGCCAGTCGGCGCCGTCGGCCGAGACATGGCCGGTGACGGAGTCACCCGCGCGGGTCAGCTTCAGCCAGCGGGGCAGCGGGGCGTCCGCACCGCGCGCGGTGCCCGTCGTGTCGCCGCTGAAGCCCGTCTGCATCCGGACGCCGTGGTCGGGCGTACGGACGACCGCCGCGTACGAAGCCCCCGTCTGGTTGCTCTCCTTGAGCATGAGCCCGGCCTTGGCCCACGGGTCGCTGTTCTTCTGCGCGGTCACCCGGGCGACGAGGGTGCCGTCCCCGGTCAGCGGCCGGTGCACTAGGTGGCCCCGGTCCTGGTCGTCGCGGAGCACGCTCGCCCGCGCGTTGGTCTCGCCGTCGCCGCCCGCGTGGTCGGCGTTCGCCCCTCCGGCGGTGATCAGGGCGACCAGGATGGTCAGCACGACGGCCGCCGCCATGGTCAGTGCCCAGCGAGGGACCGACCTGAGCTTGGTCCACTCGGCAAGCAGCAGTTGCGGAAAGCCGTCCCGCGCGCCCTGCACCGAACTCCGGTACGGCGCTGGACTTCCCGTCGCGGACGCCGCGCCCGCGTCCGCGCCCGCGTCCGGTGCCGCGTCCGGTGCCGCCGCCCCTCCCGTCACGTCACTCACCGCTGCTCCCCGCCGTACCCCTGAAGTCGACCGCGTCCCTGGTGAGTTCCATGTACGCCTCCTCCAGCGACGCGCTGTGTTCGGCGACCCCCGAGAAGGGCACACCGCCCTCTCCCAGCAGCGCGACGATCCGCTCGGCGGTCATCCCTACGATGGTCAGCGCCTCCCGGTCGGTGGCGGCCACCACCGCGCCGGCGCCCGCAAGCACGGTCATTGCCTCCGACCGGCTCGCCGTACGCACCAGCACCCGGTCGCCCGAGGCCGCGGCCAGCAGTTCACGCACGCTGGTGTCGGCGACGAGACGGCCACGGCCGACCACCACCAGATGGTCCGCGCTGTCCTCCAGCTCGCTCATCAGATGGCTGGAGACGAGCACGGCGCGGCCCTCCGCCGCGAGTGACCGCAGCAGTCCGCGCATCCAGGCGATGCCCTCCGGGTCCAGGCCGTTGACCGGCTCGTCCAGGATCAGCACCGGCGGGTCGCCCAGGAGCGCGACCGCTATGCCGAGCCGCTGCCGCATCCCGAGTGAGAAGCCCCCGGCGGACCTGCCCGCCGCGCCGGACAGCCCGACGATGTCGATGACCTCGTCCACCCGCCGCGCGGGCAGACCGTTGGCGTGGGCGACCCAGAGCAGATGATGACGGGCGCCCCGGCTGGGGTGTACGGCCGCCGAGTCCAGCATGGCGCCGACCTCGCACAGCGGCGTGCGCAGCGACCGGTAGGGGCGGCCGCCGATGAGCGCGGTGCCCTCCTCGGGCCGGTCAAGGCCCATGATCATGCGCATCGTGGTGGACTTGCCCGCCCCGTTGGGGCCGACGAAGCCGGTGACCTGGCCCGGCCGAACCATGAAGGACAGTCCGTCGACGGCGACTGTCTGCCCGTACCGCTTGCGCAGCCCCCGGACTTCGATTGTTGCTTCCATACCCGGAGGCTACGAACCGGACGGGTGCCGGGTCGTCACCGTGCGGGGGCATTCCCGGCGGCCCTGCCCTGGGGACGGGCGCCGGGCTCGTCCCCCTGGCGGGGGACGCGGCGATCCGGTGACGGGGGACTCGCGGGCGGCGTCCGGGCGGTCACAATGGCGTCCATGAGGCAGACGGGGGTGCCCTACGGGGGTGCGTCGACGAGTCCGGCGGACAGGGGCGGCGGCGCGGCGCGCGACGGCATGCTGGTGGCCGGGGTCGTGCTCGCGCTGCTCGCGATCGCCGAGACGGTACTCCGCACCACGGTGGCCAAGACCGACGGCTCCGCCGTCTTCCTGCCGCTGGCCCTGCTGGTCGGGCTGTGCTGTACGGCACCGCTGACCGCCGCCCGCCACCACGCCGGGGCCGCCGCGACGGTGATCACGGCCGCCACCGTCCCCGCCGCAGTACTCCACCGTGGGCCGCTCGCCACCGGCCTGGTCGCCCTGTTCACCGTCTGGACCGTCCTCGCCCGGCGCCGCGTGCGCAGGGTCCGTGCCGAGGCCGCCGAGCGGGACACCTCCCGGCAGGACATCGAACACCGGCTCCTCGAATTCTCCGCGCGCGGCGAACGGGCCCGGATCGCACGCGAGTTGCACGACGTGGTGGCGCACCACATCTCGATGATCTCGGTGCAGGCCGAGACCGCACGGCTGACCACCCCCGGAATGCCGGAGGAGGGCGCGAAGAAACTGCTCGCCATCGGCGACACCGCCCGGACCGCGCTCACCGAAATGCGCAGGCTGCTCGGGGTGTTGCGCGAGGACGCCGGGGCCGGAGCCGAACCGACCCGGCAGCCGCAGCCGGGACTTCAGCAGCTCCTCGAACTGCTCGACGAGACCCGGGAGTCGGCGGGCGCGAGCACCCGGCTCATCGTCACGGGCCGGGTCACCGCGCTCGATCCGGGGCTGGAGTTGACGGCATACCGCATCGTCCAGGAGGCGCTGACCAACGTGCGCCGCCACGCGCCCGGCGCCGCCGCCGATGTGGAGATCGTCTACGGCCCGGACACGCTGCACCTGCGGGTACGCGACAACGGCCCCGGGCCCACGGCCAGTCGTGCCCGGAGAGGCGAGAACCGGGGCGACAGCCAGGGTCACGGCCTGCTGGGCATGCGCGAGCGCGCCGCCTCCGTGGGCGGCGAACTGCGGACCAGTCGGGCGCCGGTGGGCGGCTTCCTCGTCGAGGCCACCCTGCCCACCACACCGGGCACCGACAGCACCGAGACCGGTCCCGCCCAGCGGGAAGGAACCGCCGCATGACCGCCTCCTCCCCCGCTTCCTCCCCCGGCCCCGGCCCCGGCCCCGGTCTCGGTCCCGTGCGCGTCGCCGTGGCGGACGACCAGCAGGTCGTACGCGCCGGATTCGCCGCCCTGCTCGACACCCAGCCGGACCTCACCGTGGTCGGCACCGCCGCCGACGGCGCGGAAGCGATCCGGCTCTGCCACCACCAGCGCCCCGACGTGATCCTGATGGACGTGCGCATGCCCACCGTCGACGGCATCGAGGCGACCCGCCGCATCGTGGCCGCCACCGCCCACGACGATCCGCCGCGCGTCCTGATGCTGACCACCTTCGACCTCGACGAGCATGTGTACGACGCCCTCGCCGCAGGCGCCAGCGGCTTCCTCCTCAAGGACGTCACTGCCGAACGGCTCTTCGACGCCGTGCGGGTCGTCGCGGCCGGTGAGGCGCTGCTCGCCCCGAACATCACCCGCCGCCTGATCGGCGAGTTCACCCGCCTCCGCCCGCCCCCGGTGGCTCCCTCGCTGGGCGAGCTGACACCGCGCGAGACCGAGGTGCTGTGCCTCATCGCCGAGGGGCTGTCCAATGCCGAGATCGCCGCCCGGCTGGTGGTGGGCGAGGAGACGGTGAAGACCCATGTGAGCCGTCTGCTGCGCAAACTCGGACTGCGCGACCGGGCACAGGCGGTCATGACCGCGTACGAATCCGGGCTCGTCATCGCCCGCGCGAAGGGCCCGCACATCCCGCACCGGCGCGGAGGCGGCGAGCGCGTCTGACGGCCCCGGTCCCGTTCCCGTTCCCGGGCCCCTGCCCACGCCGTGAGCCCCGCAGTACCGTCGTGTGGAGCCGCGTACGGCGGGCCACAGGAAGGGAGTCGGCATGCAGATCGGCCAGCTGTCCGAACGCACCGGCGCGAGCCGCCGTTCGATCCGCTACTACGAGCAGCAGGGCCTGCTGGAGGCGCGGCGCACCAGCAAGGGCTGGCGGGAGTACGACGACCGGGCCGTCAACCAGGTGCGGAACCTGCGCGAGCTGCTGCGTGCCGGACTGCTGCTGGACGACATCCGCCAGGTGGCGCCCTGCCTGGAGATGAAGACCTCCGACTTCCTGGCCTGCGACAGCCCCGATGAGGGGACGCTCGCCATGTACGAGGGACGGCTCGCGGAGGTGGAGGCGAAGGCGGCCCAGCTCCAGCGGTACCGGGCCGAGCTGGTGGAGCGCATCGCGCGGCTGCGGGCCGGGGCGGCGGACACGGAGCACTTCTCGGAGCTGCTGCGCTCCGGCGCTTGACCTTGACACCGGTGTCACTGCCTAGCGTGCGGATCGATCCCATGACCCACGTAGGAGGTAGTGCCCCATGGCGCGATCCGCCGCCCTGCCCGGCTGGCTGTACGTACTGTTCCTGACCCTGCTGGCCACCGCCACCGACGAGTTCATCATCGCGGGTGTGCTGCGGGAGATCGCCGGGGACCTCTCGGTCAGCGTCTCGGCCGCGGGCCAGCTGGTCACCGTCTTCGCGGTCGTGTACGCGCTGGGCGCACCGACGCTCGCGCTGGTCTTCGCCCGTTTCCCCCGGCGCCCGGTGATGGTGGCCGGGCTGGCGGTGTTCGTCCTGGCCAACGTGGCGGCGGCGCTCTCCCCCGGATACGCCTCGCTGCTGGCGGCCCGGATCGCGGCGGCCCTGGCCGCGGCCGTGGTCACCGCGGCGGCGTTCACGATGGTGGCGATGCGGGCCCCGGAAGGCCAGCAGGGCCGCTACCTCGGCGTCGCCACGGCGGGCATGACAGCCGCGCTGTTCACCGGCGTCCCGCTGGGCACCTGGCTGGGCGGCGCCCTGGGCTGGCGCGCCACCTTCTGGCTTCTCGCCGCGGTCGGCACCCTCGCCGTCATCGGCCTGCTGACCACGGCCCCCTCGGTGCCGGGCGGCCCGAGCACGCCGCTGCGCGAACGGCTCGCTCCGCTGCGCCGCGTCGCCGTACTGCGGCTGGTCGCGGTGACCTTCCTGGCGGGCAGTGGAGGACTGATGTTCTACACCTACCTGTCCGCCTATGTGGCCGAGGCCGCCTCCGGCTCAGGCACCCTGCTGTCCGTCGTCCTGCTCGTCGTCGGCCTCGCGGGCCTGGCGGGCGCGCTGCTGGCAGGCCGGGCCGCCGACGCCTTCGGGCCCCGGCGGAGTCTGCGGGTGGTGATCGGCGGACACGCGCTGACGCTGCTGCTCGCCGCCGCGTTCGGCTTCAGCGGCATGGACGGGACGGCCGCGCCGGCGGTGCTGGTCGTACTGATCGCCTTCTGGTCGGTGTTCGCCTGGGCACTCAACCCGCCGATCCAGGGCAGCATCATGGCCGCGGCGGGCCCCGAGGCCGCCATGCCCGCGCTGGCGCTGAACATCTCGGGGCTGTACCTGGGCACCGGGGTGGCCGGGGCGGTGGGCGGCATCGTCATCGCCACCGCCGACATCCGGTTCGTCCCGTTGGCGGGCGGCGCCCTGATGCTGCTGTCCTTCCTGCTCACCCTCGCCCCGGAGCACACCCCCTCGTCAGACCGTGTGCGAGTACGGCCACCTGGTGGCCGTACTCGCACACGGACTCACGGGACAGCCAGCACGGAACAGTCCGTGTAACCCGTCTCTCCGGCCGCCGATGCGGTGCCGGGGGGCGGCGCGGGATTCCGTCCCGGTGTCACTCACCGGATCGCGCTACCGCGCATGGCGGGGAAGCCGTGGGTGCGTGCGGCGATCACCACGGCGAGGACCGGTACCAGGAGCAGCAGGATCGTCCAGGGGAAGGACGTGGTGCCGACCAGTCCGAGGAGGATGCCGCCCGCGACTCCGCCACCGGCCATCGCGGCGTTCCAGAGGGTGACCAGCATGGCCTGCACGGCGTCGCCGGAGTCACCGCCCGCGTCACCCGCGGCGGTCTGCAGGAGGGTGGGGGCGCCGCCCCAGCCCAGACCCCACAGCGTCACCGCGAGGTAGACCATGGCGGGGCTGTCGGACAGTACGGCGAGCAGCGCCGCCGCCACGCCGACCAGCAGGGTGCTGGCAAGGGTCAGCGCGCGCAGCCGGCGGTTGATGTGGGAGCCGACGGCCCAGATGCTGACCAGCGAGGCGGCACCGAAGACCAGCAGCACGACGTCCGTGGAGCCGCCCATGCCCAGCTCGTCCAGGTAGGTGGCGATGAAGGTGTAGAGGATGGTGTGGGCCAGCACGAAGACGAGGGTGACGAAGAGGACCGGGGCCACGCCCGGGATGCGCAGCGTGGGCAGCATCCGGGTACGGGCCTCCCGCCGCTGACCGGGGAAGTCCGGGACGGCCGCCGTGATCCAGCCGAGCAGTACGACCGTGAGCACCGTCATGATCAGGAAGGCCACCCGCCAGCCCAGCGTCTCGCCGAGGAAGGTCCCGGCGGGCACACCCAGCGCCAGGGCGACCGGGATGCCCGCCATGGCGAGGGCGATCGCCTTGCCCTGGAGGTGTGCGGGCGCCATCCGGCGGGCGTATCCGGCCAGCAGCGCCCAGGCGAGGCCCGCGGCCACCCCGGCGACGAAGCGGGCGGCCATGGTCAGGGGGTAGGCGGAGGAGAAGGCGGTGACGGTGTTGGCGACGGCGAAGAGCGCCATCGACGTCAGCAGCAGCCGCTTGCGCCGCCAGGCGGCGGTGGCCGCGGTCAGCGGGATCGCGGTCAGCGCCGTACCGATCGCGTAGACCGTGACGGTCTGCCCCGTCGCGGACTCGCTGACTCCGAGCTCGGCGCTCATCGCGGGCAGCAGCCCGGCGGGCAGCGTCTCGGTGAGGCTGGTGATGAAGACGGCCGTGGCCAGCGCCAGCAGCGCCAGTACGGGGAGTCTCTGCTGTTCCTGTTCCTGTTCCTGTTCCTGTTCCTGTTCCTGGGCACCGGTGGT
This sequence comes from Streptomyces gossypii, assembly GCF_025165795.1. Classification (GTDB taxonomy): domain Bacteria; phylum Actinomycetota; class Actinomycetes; order Streptomycetales; family Streptomycetaceae; genus Streptomyces; species Streptomyces gossypii. The sequence continues at coordinate 454,776 of NZ_JAJAGO010000003.1, read as the reverse complement.
GGGTGCGGTGGTCTTCGCTGCGGTCTTCGCTGCGGTACGCATCGTTGTGGTGTCCGTTCTGTGCTCCGGGTGTGGTGACGACAGTGCCCGCGAGCGCTTCGGAGGCGCTGATGGTCCGCTGACGGTCGGCCGCAGCAGGCCGCTCCGCCGTGTGTACGGTTCACGCATGCTGTTCGGGGTGCTCGGTCCGCTGGCGGTGTGGGACGGCGAAGGCCGGCCGGTCAGGGTTCCCGAGGTGAAGGTGCGGGCGCTGCTGGCCGATCTTCTGGTGCACGAGGGGCGGCCCGTCTCCGCCGACCGGCTCATCGACGACCTCTGGGGCGGGGAGCCGCCGGGCAATCCCGCCAACGCGCTCCAGGCCAAGGTCTCCCAGCTGCGCCGCGCCCTCGGCCGCGACCGCGTGCTGCACCAGCCGCCCGGCTACCGGCTTCGCCTCGACGGCGCCGGACAGCCCGAGACCGAGGCCGAGGTGGACGCGGACCGCTTCCGCTCCCTGACGGCCCGCGCCCGACTCCTGCCCGATCCGGGCGCCCGAGCGGCACAGCTCAGCGAGGCGCTGGAGATGTGGCGCGGCCCGGCGTACGCCGACTTCGCGGACGAGGAGTTCGTCCGCGCAGCCGCCCACCGCTTGGCGGAGTTGCGGCTCGCCGTCCTGGAGGAGCAGGCCGAGGCCCGTCTGGCGGCGGGCGACCACACCCTGCTCAGCGGGGAACTGGCCGATCTGGTCGCGCACCATCCGCTACGGGAACGGCTGCGCGCCGTCCAGCTGCGTGCCCTCTACCGGGCCGGTCGCCAGAACGAGGCGCTCGCCTCGTACGCGGAACTGCGGGAGCGCCTGGCGGATGAGCTGGGCCTCGATCCGGGCCCCGAACTGGCCGCGCTCCACCAGGCGATCCTGCGCCAGGACGTGTCACTCGCCCCGCCGCCGGTCGCCGCGTCCGCCCTGGAGCAGGCACCGCCCACCCCCGTTCGTCCCCGCTCGAACCTTCCGGCTTCGCTCACGGCGCTGGTCGGCCGCGACCGGTCGCTGGGCGAGCTCGGTCAGCTCCTCGGTCCGGCGGCGTCGGCGCCGCGGCTGGTCACGCTGACCGGTCCCGGCGGTGTCGGCAAGACGCGGCTCGCCGTGGAGGCCGCCACCCGCCTCGCCCAGGGCGCGGAAGCCGAAGCGGATGTCCCTGACGGCGTGTGGCTCGTCGAGCTGGCAGGTCAGCGCGGGGGCGGCGTCGACGAGCTCGTACAGCTGATCTCCACCGTGCTCGGCGTCCGCGACGACGCGCCCTCCGGCCTGCCCGGACTCGGCGGCGCTCCCCCGGCCCCCGCCGACCGGCTCGCGGCCGCCCTGCGCGACCGCCGCACGCTCCTCGTCCTCGACAACTGCGAACAGGTGGTCGGCCCGGCCGCCGAACTCGCGGAACTCCTGCTGCGCGCCGCACCCGGCCTGCGTGTGCTGGCCACCAGCCGGGAACCGCTGGGCCTCACGGGCGAGGCGGTGTATCTGGTCGAACCGCTCCAGACCGCCGACGCCGTACGGCTGTTCACGGCCCGCGCCGCCGCCTCCGCACCCGGCTTCGCACCGGACGAGGCCGCGACACGGGAAGCCGTCGCGGAGATCTGCCGCCGCCTGGACGGCATCCCGCTGGCCCTCGAACTGGCAGCGACCCGCGTCCGTGGCCTGGGCATACGGGAGTTGGCGGCCCGCCTCGGCGACAGCTTCCGGGTGCTCACCTCCGGCCGACGCGGCGCGCCCGCGCGGCAGCAGACGCTGCGGGCGGTCATCGACTGGAGCTGGGAACTGCTCAGCACCCCTGAGCGCGTCGTGCTGAGCCGCCTCGCCGTGCACCGCGACGGCTGCACTCTGGAGGCGGCCGAAGCGGTGTGCGCGGGCGACGGCGTGCCCCGCGAGGAAGTCCTCGATCTGGTGACGCGGCTGGTCGACCGGTCCCTCGTCGTCATGGTGGACGGAGGCTCCGCCGGTACGGCCCCCCGCTACCGGCTGTTCGAATCCGTCGCCGCGTACGCGACGGAGCGCCTGCGCGAGCGGGAGGACCTCACCGGCGTACGCGTACGGCATCTGCGCTACTACCTGGAGCTGGCCGAACGCGCCGAACCCCGTCTTCGCGGCGGCGACCAGCAGGCATGGCTCGCCCGCCTCGACGCCGAGTCCGCCAACCTGCGGGCCGCGCTCGACGAGGCGGGCGGCACGGAAGAGGCGGTACGGCTCGCCACCGCCCTCGCCTGGTGGTGGCTGCTGCGCGGCCGCCTCAGCGAGGCCCACCGCAGCCTTGCGGCCGTACTCTCCGCCGCCCCGGAGGACGCCGTACGTAGCGAACTTCCCCTCCTCCGCCAGGCGTTCGCCCTGCTCACAGGTGACCGGACGTCTGCGCCCGCCGCCGACGCGCCCCAGTCGTCCCTGGCACCGGCCCACGCCCTGCGGCACGCCCGTTCCCTCTGGCTCTTCGCGTACGGGCTCTTCAACGCGGGCGACCCGGCCGCCAGCGAGGACGCCAACGCCCGCGCGTTCGACCTCTTCACCAGCGGCGCCCCCGACGCAGCGGACCCGGCCGACCCGGCCGACGTCCGATGGGGCACGGCCGCGACTCTCGGTCTGCGTGCGATGCACGCACTCACACGGGGCGATCTCACCACTCTGGAGTACGACGGGCTGCGCAGCGCCGGGATTCACCGTGAAGTCGGTGACCGTTGGGGTGAGTTGCAGACGGTGCAGCCGCTCGCCGCACTGGCCGAGATCAAGGGCGACTACGCGGAGGCCGCACACCTCCAGGGCGAAGGTCTGCACATCGCCGAGGAGTTGGGCCTCGAAGCGGAGGTCTCCACCCGCCTCTCCGGCCTCGGCCGCCTGGCGCTGCTCGCCCACGAATGGGACCGGGCCCGCGCACTGCACGAGCGGGCACGGCAGTTGGCCGCCACACAGGGCTCCCGGTATGGCGAGATCCACGCGGAGATGGGCCTCGCCCTCGGCGCCCGCCGCTCCGGCGACCTGGACGGCGCCGAGCGGCATCTGCTGCACATCCGCGACCGCCACAGCCAGGTGTCCTCGGCGGTGGGCGACCATCTGCTTCACGCCGAGTTGGGCTTCCTCGCCGAACAGCGCGGCGACGCGGCCCAGGCTTCGGCCCACCACCTCCGCGGACTCGACCTCGCCCGCTCCATCGGGGACCCGCGCGCCCTGGCCCTCTCCCTGGAGGGCCTGGCGGGCGCGGCGGCGCTTGCCGGGGACCCGGCAGCGGCAGCGCGCGCGGCCCTGCTCCTCGGCGCAGCGCACGCCGCCCGCCACAGCGTGAACGCCCCACTGCCACGGGCCGAACGCGCCGACGTCGACCGCATCACGGCCACTGCGACCGCGACCCTCGGCCAAGCCGCCTTCACGGAGTCCTTCCAGCAGGGCACGACCCTCGCCCCAGCGGCGGCCGTCCGCTGCTGAGACACGCCCGCTTCGAACTTGTGTGCGATGAAGGGCCTACAGTGGTACTCCTGGAGATCACAGGGACACATCTCTTCTCGCTTGGAGTGAGCAATGTCTGTTCGCCGTGTCGTGCCCAACATCCAGTCGGAGGCCGAGCAGGAGAACCGGGAGTTCTACGGCCTGCTGGGCTTCCAGGAGGTCATGAACCTCGGCTGGATCATGACGCTCGCCTCCCCGTCCCACCCGACGGCCCAGGTGAGCATCATGCCCAGCGACAAGACCGCACCCGTCACCCCCGACATGAGCGTCGAGGTGGACGACGTCGACGCGGTCCATGCGGCCGTACGGAAGAGCGGCGCGGAGATCGTCCACCCCTTGCAGGACGAGGAGTGGGGCGTACGGCGATTCTTCGTCCGCGACCCCAGCGGCCGAGTGATCAACGTACTCACCCACCGCTGACATCACTCCCGTCCTCCTGCTCCTCGGGCACCCCCTGCTCAAGACGTGGGATCCGGTCGCCTCTGCTCCGCGCGATGCGGTGCACCTCGCGCAGCGACTCGGTCATGCGCGCCGCGACGAAGCGGATCTGCTCGGGCGTGGCCGTGCCGTCGGAGAGCAGGTCCGCCACGTGGTCGAGCAGATCGGCGGCCATGTCGAGTTGCACACTCTCGACATTGTCAGCGACCCGCGAGATATACCCGGTGCCGTCACCGATGACGTAGCACGGGTTCCCCTCGGGGTTGCACCACGGCAGCAGTCGGCTGTTGTGGGCGCCCGTCTGCCCTGCATGGCTGATCACGCGGGCACCCCCACCCCGTGAACGGGGCACCAGCACGCCATCTCACGCTCGTACGCGACGAGGTAGGGCCGTACGAGTGCGCTGTCCTCACCCCGCAGGACGGGTTCCGCGGGCGCTGGGCGAGGCTGCGGCATAGGGGTTACGGGTGGCGGCCGGGTGCCGAGGCGCTCGGTTTCGAGCGCCCGATGATGGCCGGGCGGGGGCCACAGGAGGCGCAGCAGCGGCTCCAGGAGACGGGCGATAAGGTTCAGCACGTCGTCAACTCCACTCTGTTAGTTGATGGCCACGCCCCGGACCGTGTGCAGCGGTCGCGGGGTTTTTCGCGTGCGGACGACCAGCCGAGTGGCCGGACCACGCTGTAGTAATCCACTCACAGAGTGAGACGAGTCGGGCTACGCTCACCGGGGGTTTGATGTGACAACGCCTTCGTCTCACAGGAGTTGACGGTGAGTAATACCTATGGGGAATGGCTGAAAGCCCAACGCGAGACGACGGGCCTGACCCAGCAGGAGTTGGCCGACGCGGTCATCATGACCCGCTCGCACATCTCCCACATCGAAGCGGGCCGGCGCGTCCCCTCCAAGGAGGACGCCCGCCGCCTGGACAAGGCCCTGAACACGGGTGACGTGCTGAGCAGTTTTCTCCCGCAGACGGACGCGGTCGTAGCCGACTACTTCGAAACGGCTCGCCTACTCGAACAGCAGGCGACAGTAATCCGCGAGTTCGCGCTGTCTTTCGTGCCCGGCATTCTCCAGACCGAGCCGTACGCACGCGCGGTTCTGCGTGTCGGCTTCCCTCCTCTGAGCGAAGAGGAACGTGACAGGCTCGTCGTCACACGGCTTGAGCGATCGAAGATCCTTTCCGCCCCAGTACAGCCCGTAGTGTGGGCGCTGCTGGACGAGGCGGTACTACGCCGCCCTGCTGGCGGCCCAGAGGTCATGGCGGCACAGATCACGCATCTCGTCCGCCTGGTGGAGGACGAGCGCGTCCGCGTACACGTGGTGCCGTTCGGGCTGGGCATCCACCCACTCATGCAGAGCATGTTGACCCTGATGTGGTTCGAGGACCAGCCCCCGGTTGCCTACTCTGAGGGCCTGCAGATCGGCAAGATCCACGATGCCCCGGCCACCGTCGAACGGCTCCGGGGCGCCTATGATCTCGCGCTAGGCGACGCACTGCCGTTGAACGAGTCCCTTGCCCTGATGCAAGCGACAGCAAAGGAATACCAACGTCATGAGTGACTGCACCATACCGCTCTCTTCCTCCCTGACCGGCTGGCGCAAGTCGTCCTACAGCGGGAACGAGGGCGGCAGTTGCGTCGAGGTGCTGGACGGGCACCCGTCCGGCGTCCCCGTCCGGGACTCCAAGTCCCCGCACGGCCCCGCACTCGTCTTCGGCACACACAGCTGGTCAGCGTTCATCACGGCCGTCAAGACGCGCGGTTAGCCGACGCGTCAGCGGCCGGTGGAGCCGTCGATCCGCTCGCGGAGAATGTCGGCGTGGCCCGCGTGGCGGCCGGTCTCTTCGATCATGTGCACCAGGACCCATCGCATCGATGGTGGCTGGCCCCGGCGCGGGGGTCGCGGGGCGGGGAGAGCCAGATCCGGGCAGGCGTCGATTACCTGGTTCGCCTGCTCGACGCTCTTCCGGTAGTCGGCGAGCACGCCGTCGGCTGTGTCCTCTGCTGACGGCCGCAGGGTCGCGGGCCAGTTGGCGACGTCCTCACCGAGGAAGTAGAAACGTTCGACGCACGCCAGGTGCTTGAGCAGGCCGAGAAGGTTGGTGCCCGAGGGCACTCCGCCCGTACGGACTTGCGGTTCCGGCACGTCCGCGACCTTGTCCGCGACCGACGCCCGCAGATAGTCGAGGAAGCCTTGCAGGGTGGCCTTCTCGTCGGCGCCTGTCGACGGAGGTCCGGCGTTGGCTGGCATCGAGTCAGTCCGTTCCGGTGAACTGTACGAGCAGGACGTTGTCGATGACGGTGGCGGTCTCACCAGCGGGTCCGGTGGCCTGGCGGTGGGGCATGTCGGCGCGCAGGACGGACCAGCGCGCGGGGTCGAGGTCCAGTTCGGCGGCGGTCTCTGTCGGTGTGGCGTAATGAGTGTCGGGGTCCTGGTTCCATGACCAGGGCGCGGTGGAGCCGTGGTCGACGATCAGTAGGAGGCCGCCGGGTCGCAGGGCCCGTGCTGCGGTGCGCAGGACTCGGCTGCGGGGCAGCGCGAACGGGGTGTGGAAGTACTGGGCGGAGACGAGATCGAACTTGTCGGCCGGGAAGCTCCTGGCCAGATCGTGCTGCTCGGTGGTGGTCCGGTCGGCGAGGCCGAGCTCGCGGGCGCGTTCCCGCACCCCTTCGACCGCGGTGGTGGAGATGTCCACTGCGGTGACCTGCCACCCCTGCTGGGCGAGCCAGATGGCGTCGCCGCCTGCACCGCAGCCCAGGTCCAGGGCGGCGCCGGGGTCCAGCGGCGCGGCGGTCTCGGCGAGCAGCGGGTTGGCGCGTGCGCCCCAGGTGCGCTGGGTGCGGTAGTGCCGCTCCCAGAACACCTCGGGCTCCTCGCCTGCGGCGGCGTCGGGTCGTGAGCGTGTGGAATCCATCAGAGTTGCCCCTTCGTCGACCGGCGTGCCGAGCGTGATCGGATACGCACCTTCGCCGCCGGTGATGTACCGACAGCATCGCCACCGCTGTTCCGTCCTTGCAAGAAAAGTTGCGGATCCGCATTATCGAGGCATGGACAGGGACAGCATGGAAATACCCGCAGGAGACGTTCTGGCCGGAGTCGGGCCGCATCTGCGTGCTCTGCGCAGGGCGCGGAGCGCCACGCTGGCGACGCTGGCGGACGAAACCGGGCTCACGGCGAGCACTCTGTCCCGGCTGGAGAACGGCAAGCTCCGCCCCACGCTGGAGCAGCTGCTTCCGCTTGCCCGGGCGCACGGTGTCCCACTCGACGATCTCGTCGCGGCGCCGCCCACCGGCGACCCGCGCATCCACTTGCGACCCGTGCGGCGATCCGGGCTGGTGATGGTGCCACTGACCCGGCGGGCCGGCGGCATCCAGGCTTACAAGGTGATCTATCCGCCCGCCGGTCGAGCATCCACGAGGAACCTGCAGACTCACGACGGCTACGAGTGGTTCTATATCCTCAACGGACACGTCCGATTCGTGCTCGGCGAGCAGGAGTTCCGACTCGGGGTCGGCGAGGCCGCGGAGTTCGACACCCGCACACCGCACTGGATCGGCAGCGCCGACAGTCAGCCCGCGGAGCTGCTCGCCCTCTTCGGCGCACAAGGAGAACGCGCCCACCTGGCACCGTCCAAGCCCTGACCGTCTCAGTGTCCCGACGAAAGCCGGTCGGCTTCCTGCGCTGCACGCTCCAGCCGGCTCCGGTACTCCTCCCACCAGGCCGCGTCGCCCGGCGGCATGCTGTCGTTGCTCTTGTTCATCCCCACGGAACCGTCCATGAGTTCCCGGAGGATGTCGGCGTGCCCGGCGTGCCGGTGCGTATCGGCGATCACGCGTACCACGGCGTGATGCAAGGTCACCTCGTCCCGGTCGTCGGGCCACCACGGCACTCTGCCGACCGTGTCCAACGCCAGCGCGTCGATCGTCGCGTCCGCGTGCGCCCACGCCCGGCGGTAGAGCCCCACGATGTCCTCGCGCGACTCCTCCGCGGTGACCCACATGTCCCCGTTGGACTCGGCAGCGTCTTCGAGCCAGGGCAGCAGCTCACCGGACGGCCGCCCGAAGGTGTCGCCGAGATAGCCCAGCTCCACGGTGGCCACGTGCTTCACCAGACCGAGGAGGTTCGTCCCGGTCGGCGTCAACGGACGGCGAATGTCGTACTCCGAGAGCCCGTCGAGCTTCCACACCAGCGCATCACGCGCGGACTGCAGATAAAAGCGAAGATCAGCCTTGGCATCCCATGCGGTCATCAACTCAGTCTGCTGCCCGCAAGATCCCCGTCAACCCCTTTCCTCCACCGCTGACAGCGGCCTCCGGTCAGGGGCGGCGGGCCGCAAGGACGCAGAACTCGTTCCCCTCCGGGTCGAAAAGTGTGACCCAGCTCTCCTCACCCGTTTGGCCGACGTCGGCGTGACGAGCACCTAGGCCGACCAGGCGACGGACCTCTTCGTCTTGCTCCCTGTCTGCCGGGTTGACGTCGATGTGGAGCCTGTTCTTCACGGTCTTGCCCTCGGGCACGTGCGCGAATGTCAACAGCGGTGGCACTGGGCCACGAGGGTTCTTGCCTTCAGGCTCCACAGGCGGCCCAATGGTGACAATTCCTTCCTCTTCGTCTTCGTCTTGCACCTCGTAGTCAAGAACCGAGCACCAGAACCGGGCGAGACCGCCGGGATCGGCACAGTCGATCGCAAGCTCGGTGAACTTACTGGCCATGTCAGGACCTCCCGGTCACGTAGCAAGTCCGCCAAAGGACCCACACCAACCGCGGTATGCGAGGGCGAGTGGCGATGCCTTGGCCAATGGTGTCGCGGTGAAGAATGTTCGTCGACTCTTCCCCATCGCTGCTTCCGGCGGACGCCCGCGAGGCGGCCAAACGACAGACCCCAAGGGCTGTCCCGTCAGCCCTGTCGGGACAGCCCTTAGGACCGCATCCCGAACAGGAAGCGGGTCGCCCGCGTGCGGCGGACCAGCAGCTCGTACGCGGAGAGGGTGAGGAGGAGGGCGATCGCCACGATCACGGCGTACTCAACCAGGATCGGCGCCGACCAGCCGACCACGAGGTATGCGACGGCGACCACCAGCGGCTGGTGCAGGACGTACAGCGGCAGCACGGCTGCGGCGAGATAGCCGTAGACGCGTCGGCGCGTCGTCGGAGCCGGGTTCGGCGCCGCACGCGGTTGCTCTGGCCGCCGACGGTCAAGGAGGCCCGGGATGGCGACCACCAGGCACCATCCGGCCGCACCGAACAGCGCCCGTGAGGCGGTGGCCAGGGCGGTCATCTCCGTGAAGGGCTCGTCGGCCAGGGCGAAGCCGGGGCCGGCTGCCGCGAACAGCAAGGCGCCGAGCCAGGCTGCGGTCCCGGCGTCGCGCCGCATCACGGTGCGGAAGCGGTCGTCGGCGGCGAGGGCGAAACCGGCAGCGAAGAACAGCAGGTACGACCAGCGGTGCCAGCCCGCGTACTCCTCTTCCAGCCGTGCGAAGGCACAGATCGCCGCGAAGGCGAGGGCCGGCAGGAACACGACGCCCTGCCGGTGCAGGGTCGCCTCCGCCACCCGGTCGCTGAGGCGGCGGGCGCGCTCGCGCGGCAACCACCGGTGGAACGGCGCCAGCATGAGGGAGAACGCCAGGAGGAGCACGACGAACCAGAGATGGCCGGTCTCGAAGTGCTCGCCCTGGACGAGGAAGGGGAACTCTTCGGGCTCCAGGTGCACGTCGTAGAAGCGGGGCAGGAAGCCGAGGTACGACTCGTGGTAGCCGGCGTCGGCCGAGCGCAGCCGCAGCCACTGGGGCAGCGGGTTCAGCGCGAGGGTCGCGAAGACCAGTGGAACACCGAGCCGCAGCAGCCGCTCGCTGGCGAAGCCGCCCGCGCCGCGGCGCTGAAGCGAATGCCAGGCACCGAGGCCGGAGATGAGGAACAGCAGCGGCATAGCCCAGACGACCCCGAACCCGGCGATGATCACGATGACTTCGGTGGTCTCGGTGTTCTTGACGTAGAAGTCGTCGTCGGCAGCGAATACGAGCGCCGAGTGGAAGAAGACCAGCCCGATCACGACCAGCGTCCGGACCGCGTCCAGCTCCGGCCGCCGCTCCGGTAACGGCGCCTGCGCCGACTCTGTGTACGCCGCCATGTCTGCGCCCCCGTCGCCTGTACGGCACCAGTGTTGGGAAGACGGCCGCCGGGCGCTACCCCCGCGACCGTCTTCGCCCACATTGAAGATCAACTGCCGGTACACGCCTGGTCCGGCCGGTCCGCCACCGACGGGTCGGGCGTTGACGAAGCCGGGACGGGTCATCCCGCCCAGGGGTTCTCCACTGCCCAGGTGACGTCGTCGGCGAAGGACGCTCTGGTCTCGTACGGTGCGGTGGAGCCGCCGTTCCCGGCGAGCCACAGCTCCGTGTCGTAGTGGCGCAGGTACTTCTGCGGGTAGTTGTACGACCGGAAGGACACTCCGTCGGCGGTGCCGCTCAGGCCGGGTACCGCGCACCAGGTGGCGTCCTCGCGGAAGAGGAGTGAGCCGTCCGGCGCGGCACGCTGGACGCGCGACTCCTGGTGCCGCAGGTACTCGCCGGGGTAGTTGCGCGACTCCAGCGAATAGCACGACGGGTCCGCGAGGCCGGGGACGATCTTCCAGGTCGCGTCCTGCTTGAGCAGGTCCGGGCTGCCCGCGTCGACGGGCTCGGTGAAGCCGAGTGCGTCGTAGTGGCGCAGGTAGCGGTCGGTGAAGCCCGGGGTGGTGACACGCAGCGAGCGGTAGGCGTCCCGGGGCAGGTCGACCGAGCCGCCCACCCGTCGGCCCTCGATGAGCGCGCGGTTGGCCTCCTTCACCCGGGCGGCGTCGACCTTGAGTTCGCGGCGGTCATATGTCCACAGCCCGTTCGCCTCGTTCTCCACGTCGGTGATCTCGGTGTAGATCGCCTGGGACAGGCCCTGTCCGCGCTGCAGTTGCTGGACGGCGACGGTCAGGCCGACGTAGCGGTCGGTGAGTTCCTGCTCGTCGTCCACCATCTCGTATCCGAAGCCGTCGCCCGGACTCCATTCGTGCCCTGGCACGACCAGCCCGAGGCCGCCGTACTCGCCCAGCGCCGAGATGCGGGTGCTGCTGGGTGGCGTGGGCCTGCCGGGCCCGACGTAGACGTGGGAGTCCACGATGTCGCCGTTGCCGGTGTCGTGCCAGCCGGAGGCGCCGGTAACCAGCCGGGAGGAGTCCCACCCCTTGACCATGTCCGCGATGCGCGCGCCGTCGTACTGGCCCCAGCCCTCGTTGAACGGGACCCAGTTGACGATCGAGGGGAAGCTGCGGTGCTGGTCGACCATCGCGCGCAGCTCCCGCTCGAACTGCGTACGCGAATCCTGCGTCGGCTCGCCGTCCATCGAGGGCATGTCCTGGATGACCATCAGGCCGAGCCGGTCCGCCCAGTAGTAGTAGCGGTCGGGCTCGACCTTCACGTGCTTGCGCACGGTGTTGAAGCCGAGGTCCTTGTGCGCCTGGAGGTCGAACCGCAGCGCGTCGTCGGTGGGCGCGGTGTAGATGCCGTCCGGCCAGTAGCCCTGGTCCAACGTCCCCTGCTGGAAGACGGGTTCGCCGTTCAGTACCGGACGCAGCACGCCGTCGACGACCGCCTTGCCGATCGAGCGCATGCCGAAGTATCCGGTGACCTTGTCGACCTGCCGGCCGCCCTGCTCCAGGGCCACGTCCAGGTCGTAGAGGAAGGGGTCGTCCGGTGACCACAGGTGCGGGTCGGGCACCGGCACCCGCACGGGCTCGCCCGGTGCGCCGGTGGCCGATCCCACGACCCGGTCGCCGTCGCGAGCGGTCACCCGGACCGTCGTGCCCGTGGCGCCTGCGGTGCGGGCGGTGACGGCGAGCCGCTCGCCCGTGACGTCGGGCTCGGTGTCCAGCCTGGTGACGTGAGCGGCGGCGGTCGGCTCCAGCCAGACCGTCTGCCAGATACCGGAGGCGGAGGTGTAGAAGATGCCGCCGGGGTTGTCGCGCTGCTTGCCGACCGGCTGGCCGCCGCCGTCGGTGGGATCGTGGACTCCGACGAGCAACTCGTTGTCCCCCGCGCGGAGGGCGTCGGTGACATCCAGGGTGAAGCTGTCGTAGCCGCCGCTGTGGGCGCCCACCTTGGTGCCGTTGACCCAGACGTCCGCCTTCCAGTCGACGGCGCCGAAGTTCAGCTGCACCTGTCGGCCCTGCCAGTCCTGCGGCACCGTGAAGGCGCGGCGGTACCACATGCGGTCGTGGCTCTCCCGGATGCCGGACAGGGCCGACTCCTCGGGGTAGGGCACGAGGATCTCGCGGTCCAGGGTCTGTCCGAACGGCGGCTGCTCCCCTTCTGCGGCGGGCTGCCACTGCCAGGTGCCGTTGAGGTTCTTCCAGTCCTGCCGTGTCATCTGCGGCCGGGGGTACTCGGGCAGCGCGTTGTCCGGTGAGACCTCTGCCGTCCACGGCGTGGTCAGCTCGGCTGCCTGGGCGCCGGGGGGCGCGTCGGCCTGGGTATCGGCCTTGGCGTCAGGACTGGCAGCGGGGCTTGGCCGGGCGTGTGCCAGGCCGCCGACGCCGGGCAGCAGCATGGCGAGCAGACCGCTCAGCAGCAGGAGGGAAAGCGTTCGCCGCAGGATCGGGGGCGGCGCGGCTAATCGTGCGGGGGATCTCATGGGGGCCTCCAGGGGGAGAGTTGTATAACGTTAGAAATATCCTGGACATGACAGCACCGCCCCGAGGGTCTGTCCAGGCCCTGGACGATCGCCGCCCTCCTGGAATCGAAGATCTGGCAGAGGTCAGAGCGGAGCTCGACCGCGTGATCGGGCAGGTCACCGCGGCAGCCGTGGTCACCGAAGATGCGAGCCCGGCACCGGCCGGGCTCGTGACGGTGCCCCGTCGGCCCGGGGGCGGGACGTCAGATGCGGCGGGCGAGGAGGTAGGCGCGGCGGGTTTCGGCCTCGTGGGCATAGTGCGTGCGCTCCATGCGCATCTCCACGGCGAACCCGGCGGCTTCGAGCAGTCCCGCGACATGTGCGGGCTCAAGGAAGCGGAAGTCGATGTCCACGTCGTGGCCCCACCATTCGTCCAGGTGCCGGACTTCCTCACCGACATGGAAGGCGAGCAGCAGAAGCCCGGCGGGCCGCAGTACCCTCCGCGCCTCCTCGACGGCGCGGCGCAGATCGGCGGGATCCAGGTGGATGATCGTGTAGAAGGCGACAGCGGAGCCGAATTCGCCGTCCTCGGCGGGGAGTTCCAGCAGGTCGCCTTCTCGGAACTCCACCTGTGCGAACCGGGCGCGACCGGCCTCGACCATGCCCGCGGACAGATCGATCCCGACCGTACGCGCGCCCCGATCGGCGAGCCAGGCGGCCAAGTGGCCGGGGCCGCAGCCGAGATCGGCGATGGGGCTCCCTGGTTCGGTCTGCTCCAGCAGGGCGGCGAGAAGCGCCCGGTCGAGGGGCTTTTCGGTGAACTCGCCGTGCAGCCTGGTCGCGTACTCCTCGGCCACGGTGTCGTAGCTGCGGCGTACGGAGTCGTGGTGCGCGCGGTCTCCCATACGGGCCAGCATCCCACGGGCAGTTGAGGCAAGAACGGTGTACCGACGATGCGGCTCCCGCTGATCGCCGCGTACGGCAGGAGCACACCGGGCCGGTAGTGCTGCGTCCTCCACCAGCCTGCACGGCGCAGCACTAGTGTCCTGGGTGTGGACACGACGCTTCGGCCCGCCGCGCGGGTCATCTGCCTGGACGCCGCCCACCGCCTGCTGCTGCTCCGCTGGCGTGATCCGTTCGACGGGTCGTGGCTCTGGGAGCCGCCGGGCGGGGGCATCGAGGCGGGCGAGACGCCGCTGGTGGCGGCGCGACGCGAACTGGCCGAGGAGACCGGGCTGGACCCGGCCGCGGTCATCGACCGGTCGGTGCCGGTGGAGCGTGACGTGTGGTGGAAGGGCAAGCGGTACGTCGGGACGGAGCGCTTCTTCCTCGCCTGCTTCACCGAGGAGCAGCCGGCGCTGGTGCGTACCGGTCTGCTCCCCGACGAAGAGGCAAGCCTCGACCGGCATGCCTGGATCGCGCCGCCCGCACTGGAGTCGTTGCCGGATCGGCTCGAACCGCCGCAGTTGAGGGCCACTGTCGCTTCCCTGGTGCGGGAGGGCCCCTGGCGTGAGCCGCTTGTCTGATCCCAGATATAAACCGGTAAAGTACTGTCTTCCCATGCGATGGCCCACCATGACACTGAGCGCCAGCTTTCATCGCAAAACTCGGTGAAACGGCAACATTTGCAGGACTCAATTTCAGCTGGACGCAGCTTTACCGGTTTATGGACAACGCGTCGGGGCTGACGCTAGATTGAGCTGCGTCGTAGATCCACCTGGTCCGAGTCAGGCGATTGGAGCCACCCGATGAAGGACGTCACCCAACTGGCCGAGGGCTGGAGTCTGCGCCACGAGGAGGCGCTGCTCCCGGCCCAGGTTCCCGGCTGCGTCCACACCGATCTGCTGGCTGCCCACCTCATCCCCGACCCGTTCATCGGCCTCAACGAGACCGACGTCGCCTGGGTCGGCAGGCGCCCCTGGACTTACCTCACGGACCTGTCCGAGCAGAGTGCACATGAGCGCACCGACCTGGTGTTCGACGGCCTGGACACCGCCGCCGAGATCGCCCTCGCCGGTGAGGTCCTCGGCAAGACGCGCAACATGCACCGCGGTTACCGCTTCGACGTCACCGGACGCACCGGAGCGCTGGAGATCCGCTTCGCCTCCGCCTACGACGAGGCCTCGGCCGTCCGGAGCCTGACCGGTGAGCGGCCCAACGTCTATCCGGAGCCGTTCCAGTACATCCGCAAGATGGCCGCCAACTTCGGCTGGGACTGGGGCCCGACGGTGGTGACGGCGGGCATGTGGCGGCCCGTACGGCTGGAGCACTGGTCGACCGCCCGCATCGCCCGGGTACGCCCCCTGGTCACGGTCGACGAGGACGGAACCGGCCGGGTGGAGATCCACCTGCGGGTGCAACGCACCGAGCAGGGCGAAGGCAAGGGGCTCATCGCACGCGCGAGCCTGGCGGGGGCGCAGGCCGAGGTGTCCTTCGACGGCGACGAGACCGTGCTCCGACTCACCGTCGCCGAGCCCGACTTGTGGTGGCCCCGCGGGTACGGCGAACAGCCTCGCTACGACCTCGACCTGACGTTGCTGGACGAAGCGGGCACCCTGGACACCTGGCAGCGCCGGATCGGCTTCCGGACGATCGAGCTGGACCGCTCCGCCGACGAACACGGCACCGGGTTCACCCTCGCCGTCAACGGCGTGCGGATCTTCGCCCGCGGAGTCAACTGGATCCCCGACGACGTGCTGCCCTCCCGCGTCACCCCGGAGGACTACCGCGCCCGCCTCACCGCGGCCGCCGAAGCCAACATCGACCTCGTACGCGTGTGGGGCGGCGGCATCTACGAGGACGACGCCTTCTACGACACCTGTGACGAACTCGGCCTGATGGTCTGGCAGGACTTCCTCTTCGCCTGCTCCGCCTACCCCGAGGAGCAGCCGCTGCGCGGCGAGATCGAAGCCGAGGCGCGTGACAACGTCGTCCGCCTGATGCCCCATCCGAGCCTGGTCCTGTGGAACGGCAACAACGAGAACCTGTGGGGCTTCCGCGACTGGGAGTGGGAGCCCGCCCTCGCGGGCGACTCCTGGGGAGAGGGGTACTACCTCGGGCTGCTGCCACGCGTCGTCGCGGAACTCGACCCCACCCGACCGTACGCGGCGGGCAGCCCGTGGTCCGGCTCCTGGGACCACCACCCCAACGACCCCGAGCACGGCACGTACCACTCCTGGGATGTGTGGAACCGCCTGGACTACACGGAGTACCGCGCCGACGTACCGCGCTTCGTCGCCGAGTTCGGCTGGCAGGCGCCACCGGCGATGGCCACCCTGCGCCGAGCGCTGCCCGGCGAGGAACTCGCCCCCGACTCCCCCGGGATGCTGCACCACCAGAAGGCCGAGGGCGGCAACGCGAAGCTGAACCGCGGCGTGGCACACCACTTCGGCCTTCCCGAGGGCGACTTCGACCGCTGGCACTACCTCACCCAGGTTGTGCAGGCACGTGCCGTCGCCGCCGGCATCGAGCACTGGCGGTCGCACTGGCCCGTCTGCGCGGGCACCGTCTTCTGGCAGCTCAACGACTGCTGGCCGGTCAGCTCCTGGGCCGCGATCGACGGTGACGGCCGGAAGAAGCCGCTGTACCACGAGGTACGCCGGGTGTACGCGGACCGGCTGCTGACCTTGGCGCCGGAAGCCGACGGGCTCACGCTCGCCGTCATCAACCAGTCGGCCGAGGAGTGGCGGACGGCCGTCACACTGCGGCGCCTGGAGGCGGACGGTGCCGTGGTGCGCGAGGACGTCCTCGACGTGGTGGCCGGGCCCCGGTCGGTCGTACGCCTGCCGGTGCCGCCGGAGCTGGCACCGGCGGAGCGGTCGCCCAAGGAGTTTCTGGTTGCCGACGCGGACGGACTGCGGGCGGTGCACTTCCCGGTGACCGACAAGGAGTTCGCCTACCCGCAGCCGCAGTTCGACATCCGGCTGGAGCCGGTGCACGGGCAGGAGCCCGGCGAGCGGGGCGAAAAAGACAAGGTCGACGTCGTGGTGACGGCACATACCCTGGTGAGGGATCTTCTCCTGCAGGCTGACCGGCTCGCTCCCGGGGCAAGTGCGGACTGCGGTCTGCGGACGCTGCTGCCCGGTGAAGAGGTACGCATCCGGGTGAGCGGCTGGCCGCCCGCCGACACCGACGCCGACACCGATGCCCGCACAGCCGACAGCAGCACCGACAGCAGCACCGCCGGTACGGACGCCGTCCGGGCCGCGTTGTTCAGCGTGGACCCGGTGTGAAGACCTCGGCCACCCGCGTCACGATCAACGATGTCGCCACTCGGGCAGGGGTGTCCAAGGGTGCGGTCTCCATGGCCTTCAACAACAGGCCGGGGGTCTCACAGGCCACCAGGGAACGCATCTTCGAAGCCGCCCGCGCACTCGGCTGGGCCCCCCACCGGACCGCTCGCAGCCTCTCCAGCCAGCGCGTCGACATCGTCGGTCTCGCGATCTGCCGTCCGGCCCGGCTGCTCGGCCTCGAACCCTTCTACATGGAGTTCATCTCCGGCATCGAGGGCGTCCTGGCCAAACAGCAGTGCTCCCTGCTGCTGCGTCTGGTGCGTGACCTCGACGAGGAGATCGCCCTCTACCAGAACTGGTGGCAGAGCAAGATGATCGGCGGTGCCATCCTGGTGGACTTCCACCAGGACGACCCGCGCGTCCCGGCGCTCGAGGCCGTCGGGCTGCGGGCCGTGGCCGTGGGACACCCGTCCCTGACAGGCTCGTTCCCGTCGGTCTGGACGGACGACGCCACGGCCAGCGCCGAAGCGGTGCGCTATCTGGCCGCGCTGGGCCACCGCCGTATCGCACGCGTCGGCGGCCCCGCGGGGCTCGGCCACAGCGGCATCCGGGCGACCGCCTTCCAGTCCACGATGGCCGAACTCGGCCTGGAGGGGCACCGCCAGGTGGCCACCGGATTCGCGGGCGAGGAGGGAGCACGGGCGACGCGCGGCCTGCTGCTGTCGCCCGACCGGCCGACGGCGATCGTTTACGACAACGACATCATGGCCGTCGCAGGCGCCGCGGTGGCGGCCGAGATGGGCCTCGTCGTACCCGACGACCTGTCCTTGCTGGCGTGGGACGACTCGCAGTTGTGCCGTCTGACGCATCCGACCCTCTCGGCGATGAGCCACGACGTGCACCACTTCGGTGAGCAGGTCGCGCGCACCCTGTTCGAGGTGATCGCCGGCTCGCACAGCGGGTCGCTCCAGGTGCCCACACCCTCGCTCACGCCCCGCGGCTCCACGGCGGCGCCGAAGCGCGGATAGACGCGACGAGGCACAGCTCCGGGGTCTCCGCTGCCGCAGCGTCTACCCGGGCGCAGGTGACAGGCCCTTGTCCCGCAGCCAGCGCAGGTGCGCCGGAGCGGTGCCTCCCTGGCCCCCGGAGTGGTTGGCGAAAGGCCAGACCTTGATGGCGGTGGCCCCCGCGTAGCGGTGGTAGGCCGCGTACACGGTGGACGGCGGACAGACCGGGTCCATCAGGCCCACGCTGAACAGCGCCGGGGCCTGGGCCCGCCGCGCGAAGTGCACACCGTCGAAGTAGCTGAGCGTGGCGAAGGCCCGCTCGGGGTCGTCCCGCGTGTGATTCCGCAGATAGTCGACGAGTTCGACGTAGGGCCCCTCGGTGGCGACCTGTGCTCCGCGCCTGAAGTGGCAGAGGAAGGGCACATCGGGAAGTGCCGCCGCGACGTCCTGGCCCGCCAGCCCGGCAACGGCAATGGAGAGGCCGCCGCCCTGGCTGTTGCCGCGGACGATGATCCGGTCCGGATCGACCTGCGGCAGGGAACGGGCGGCGTCCACTGCGCGGACGCAGTCGGTGATGAAGCGCCGGTAGTAGTGCTCACGCGGGTCCTGGATACCGCGCGTCATGAAGCCGCGCACCCACTGGGGGCCGCTGGCCTCGTACTGGTCCGGAGTGTCGTGGCCCTGACCACGGCTGTCGACGACGAGGTGGGCGTATCCGGCGGACGCGTAGACCAGGTGGTCGGTCGGCAGCCCCCGTCCTCCCGCGTAGCCGATGTAGCTGATCACCGTGGGCAGTGGGCCGCCGGCCCCGGCCGGAAGGATGAGCCAGGCGGCGACGGGCTGGCCGTGCCAGCCGGGGAACCGCACGTCGTGGACATCGACGGTGGACAACAGGGTGTCCTCGACGGGCGTGACGCGCAGGTCGCCGCCTGCCTCGCGGGAAAGCCGCAGAGTCTCCTCCCAGAAGGCGTCGAAGTCCTCCGGCTCCGGTATCTCCTCGCGCAGGCTTTCCAGTTGCTCGGGCGGCAGGTCGGTGAACGGCATGAGGGTGACTCCTCCAATGGGTTCTCCGGCCGGTGCAGTTCAGGTCCAGGGCATCCCACCGTGCCGTGCCACGATGCTAAGGGGTGCCCTCGAAGTAGCGCCGTTTACCCGGAGGGCGGTGCTGGCGGATGCTGGTGCGTGCGGCTGCAAGGCGGAGCTTGAGGCACCCCAGGGCCTCCCACGCCAGCGGGGGTCGGTGCATGCACCCCGCCGCCGATCACCACCCTCTCGAGTCAGACGAGGGCGATCGTCGCGGCGATGGCGGCGGCCAGCACCTGCCCGGCGATCGCGGCGCCGCTGGCGAAACCCTCCACGCGGCCGCGCGCACCGCGAGGACAGAGCGGGCGGCCGGGGTTCAGCCTCGCTCGGCGGCGAACGGGCAGCCGGAGGCGAAGGCCAGCCGGGCGAAGCGTTCGCCCATGCGGCGGTGTGTGGCGGCGTCCGGGTGGAGCTGGTCGGGCAAAGGCAGCTCGGCGTGGTCCGCCTCGCCGTAGAGCTCGCGGCCGTCGAGGTAGTACAGATGCGGATCATCGGCCGACCGCTGCCGCACGATCCGGGCCAGCTCCTCGCGGATCACACCCAGGGTCAGTTTCCCGCTCGCGCGCTCCGCCGGGTCGCCCATGGCCTCAAACTTGATCTTCCCCGAGCTGAGGTTGCTGAGGTCCGGGGCACTGGGGCCGGGCGTGTCCTCGTGGATGGGGCACAGGACGGGTGAGATGACCAGCAGCGGTGTGCTGGGCCGCCCCTCGCGGATCGTGTCGAGGAAGCCGTGCACCGCCGGTCCGAAGGCCCGCAGGCGCATCAGGTCGGTGTTGACGAGGTTGATGCCGATCTTGACGCTGATCAGGTCGGCGGGGGTGTCGCGCAGGGCGCGGGCGGTGAACGGATCGAGCAGGGCGCTGCCGCCCAGGCCCAGGTTGATCAGCTCCACGCCGCCGAGAGAGGCTGCCAGGGCGGGCCAGATGTTACTGGGGCTCGCGGCGTCGGAGCCGTGGCTGATCGAGCTGCCGTGATGCAGCCACACCCGGCGGTCCCCCTCCGGTGCGGGCTCGATGGCGGCGTCGGTGCGCAGGAGGGCGAGTTCGGTGGTCTCGCCCTGCGGCAGCCAGATCTCGATGTCCTTGACGCGGTCGGGCAGGCCGGTGAACCGGACGGTGCCGACGGCGCCGGGCCGCGTCTCGGTCGTCCCGGCGGCCATGTCGATGACCAGGGTGTTGCCGCCCGTCCCAGTGGCCTGACAGGCCAGACGGCCGTCGACGAACAAGTCGTACACGCCTTCCGGGCGAGGCGGGGCACCCGCGTAGACCCGCCTGGTGGGCAGCGCGTCCAACTCGACGGCGGTGGCCCGGCTGCGGAACACCAGCCGTACGCCGGACGGCTGGCTCTCTGCCATGGCCAGTTGCGCGTCGGCGCACTGGGCGCGCGCCCTGGCGGGCAGCCGGTGCGGCAGCACCCCGTGCTCGGTGTGCTCCACGTCGAGAGCGCCGCGCAGGAGGCCGGCGGTGACGGGCGTGGTGACCCAGTTGTCCTTGGTGTGCATTACCTCAACCTGTCTCATGTCTCCCCCTGCCTGCGCCTGCGGGATGCTGCTCAGGTCGCGGGCCAGTTCCGCAGCAGGGCGTCGAGGGCGTCCAGCGTCCGTTCCCAGGATTCCTGCGTACCGGGTGTGCTGTGGCTGAACGCTCCGCCCGCCTCCAGGCTGACGTAGCCGTGGAAGACGCTGCCCAGCAGCCGGACCGCGTGCGTCTGGTCCGGCTCCGTCAGGTCGTATCCGCGCAGGATCGCTCGCGTCATCTGTGCGTGCCTGCTGCCGGCGCTGGCGGCCGCCGCCTCCGGGTCGAGGCGCAACTGGGCCGCGGCGTAGCGGCCGGGATGCTCGCGGGCGTAGTCGCGGTAGACGTTCGCGAAGGCGGCCAGCGCGTCCTTCCCGGCCCGCCCTGCCAGGGCGGCGGCGCCCCGGTCGGCGAGTTCCTCCAGGGCGAGCAGGGCGATCCTGGTTCTGAGGTCCTGGGAGTTCTTCACGTGCGAGTAGAGACTCGCGACCTTGACGTCGAACCGTCGGGCGAGCGCCGAGACGGTCACCCCGTCGAAGCCGACCTCGTCGGCCAGCTCCGCTCCTGCCCGGGTCAGGCGGTTCGTGGTCAGCCCTGCGCGTGCCATACCCCTCCTTCCGTTCAGTGTAGCTATTATGCATTTGCCTAACATCTTTAGGCAAATTAGCCTGGCTTTTATGAAACCCCTGAGCGAGCAAGAGATCCGTGCCGCCTTCGTGAACTGCACAAAGGGCCAGGCCAAGCGACTGTCCATCCCCCGCGACCTGGCCGAGCGGCCCTGGGACGACCTGGACTTTCTCGGCTGGCGAGACCCCCAGGCCCGCGAGCGCGCCTACCTCGTCACCGAACTGGACGGCCGCCCGAAGGCACTCGCACTGCGCTGCCCCAGCCCCGCCCCCTGGCAGCCGCGGCGCGGCATGTGCTCGGTATGCCTCACCACCCACACCGGGGGCGTCTCCCTGATGGTCGCGCCGAAGGCGGGAAAGGCCGGGCAGCAGGGCAACTCGGTGGGCATCTACCTCTGCGGTGACCTCTCCTGCTCGCTGTACGTCCGCGGCAGGAAGGACGCGGGCGCCGGCGGACGGCTCCCCGAAGCGATGACACTGGACGAGAAGATCCACCGGACGGTGACGAACGTCGCCGCGTTCGTCACCAACGTGATCACATGACCGCGTGACCGACGGAGGCCGCGGGACCGGCGTAGGCCGGAACGGGGCACATCAGGCAGGCACTTGCTCGGCCCTTCGGCGAACGGCGGCCACGGCGCTCGCGGGGCGTGCATTGTGCTCGGCGAACAGCCGCGCCACGAGTTCGCCCCGGCTGGACACCTCCACCTTGCCGAACACGGCCTTGAGATGGTCGCGCACGGTGTGCGGGGAGATGAACAACTCTGCGGCGATCTCCGTGGTGGGCAGCCCGCGCGTGATGAGCTGAGTGATCTCCAACTCACGCGGCGTCAGACCGTAGGCCTCGGCGATGAGGGCCGCCAGATCGGCGGCGGCCGCCGGCTCGATGACGAGCGCCACCGGACCGGGCCGCCCGGCGGGGCCGCTGAGGCAGGAGGCATGGCAGGTCAGCCAGTGACCGTCGACCGTGCGGATACGCACCCTCGCGCCGCCCCGGTCGCGGCCCCGGGCGATCGCCCGCGCCTGCAACGCCGTGGCGACCACCCAGATCGGCAGCCTCAGGCCCAACTGCGAGGGGATGGAGGGGCCGTCAGGGAGCCTTGAGAGGTGCTGCCGCGCCTCCTCGTTGATCGATGTCGGCTCCCCGGAAGGGTCGAACAGCACAAGTCCGGGCGCCGGCGCGTCGATTCTGCCGCCGGATGCCGACGGGCGGGCGAACCGGCGCAGGCATGCGGCCAGCGGACCGGACAGACCGGCGAGCAGCGAGGTCTCGGCCGGGCCGAACGCCGCTCCACCACCCCTGCGGAACAGGCTCACCACGGCCCACGGCCGGTCGCCGACCCGCAGCACGGCCCGTAGCTCGTCGTCCACACCCTGACTCTCCAGCAGCCTGCGGAAGCGCGAACTGCGCCCGGGGAGATCGCCGGTGGCCGCGCGCAGGCCGGCCGCCGGGACGGCGGCGCGGGCGAGGTCCCGGAACGGGACGACGTTCTCCTCCAGGAGTTCGCTTTCCCAGTAGTCGGCGCAGCCTGCGCCGGAGCCCATGTTCTCCACCAGCATCGGCGCGGTGATGAGACCGGTCTCCGGGTCGGTGGCCGCCCACACGGCCGAGTCGAACGGGACGAGCCGGCCCAGCTTGGCGGACGTACGGCTGAAGAGGTCGAGAGCGTCGGTGGCCCGCTCCGCACCTGACAGCACCTGGGCGTGGCCGCGCGCGTCGGGCATGGATGGCCTCCTGTGGTCCGGATGCCCCCAGCCTGCCGGATCTCTCCGCCTGCGCCAATCCCCCGTTTGAGGGGGCCGCTCCCAGCCGGTCACCGCTCGCGGGGGATGGGGCCCGGCTCCGGCAGCGGCGAGGCTCGAAGAGACCCAGCCCCGTGCGGTGTTCGCGGCGGGCGACCTCGGGCACAGGCCCCAGCACGCGGAGGAAGAACATGGAAATCGCAATCGTGGGAGCGGGCGCTGCCGCGGTCGGCCTGCTGGACGCGCTGGCGGCCACCACCGCAGGCAATCCCGGCGGCCCTGGCACCACTGGCACCCCTGGCACCCCTGGCACCTCTGGCACCTCTGGCACCTCTGGCAGCATCACGGTGTTCGAGCCCTCGCCGCATCTTTGGCGAGGCCGCCCGTACGGCCCGGATCTGGACACGGTGCTGGTCAACGCTCCACCCGCCATCATGTCGATCCGTTACCAGGACTTCGGGCACTACGAGGCATGGCTGGGCACTCGAGGCGCCGCCCATCTCGACCCGGCGCTGGGACAGCCACTGGTCCCGCGCGCCCTCTACGGCGAGTACCTGGAGCACACTGCCGAGGCGGCCATGGCCACCCTGCGCGCAGGCGGCTGGCGGGTGCGGGTCGTCACCCAGCGCGTCACCGGGGCGGCCCGGTCCGGGGACCGCCTGTCGCTCCAGACCGAGGACGGGCGTGCGCACGACGCCGACCACGTGGCCCTGTGCGTGGGCGGAGGAACACCCCAGGACCCCTACGGTCTCGACGGAACCCCCGGCTTCGTGGGCGACCCCTACCCGCTGGCACGCACGCTCGGCCAGGTCCCGCCCGGCAGCGACGTCGCGGTCATCGGGAGCGGCCTGACCGCGGTCGACGTCGTCGTGTCACTCGCCGCACGCGGGCACACCGGTCAGATCACTCTGCTGTCCCGCAGCGGCGTACTGCCCCACGTCTGGCAGCGGCCGGTCGGCCACCGGCCGCAGCAGGTGACCGCCGAACGGGTCGGGGCGCTGCACCGGAAGCACGGCGTCGTCACCCTTGAGGACCTCATCGGCCTGCTCCGCGCCGAACTGGCGGAGGCAGGAGAGGACTTCGACGGCTTCGTGGCCGAACTGCTGGCGACCGAGACCGAAGACCCCGCCCGGCGTCTGCGTGCCCAGCTGGCCGCTGTCGACGACTCCAGGATCGGCCGCCGGGTCCTCCAGGAGACCGCGCACGCCGTGGGCCCGTACGCGTGGCGGCTGCTGCCCGAGCCCGACCGCCTGCGGCTGCGGCGCCACTTCCGCCTGGCGACCAGCGTCGCTTCACCGATGGTCCCGGTGAACGCCGCGGTCATGATGCGGCTGCTGGACTCCGGGCAACTCGTCCTCGCCCCAGGCGTGCGCAAGATCGAAGCGGCGAACGGGCAGTTCCGGGTGCAAGGCGACGACGGCGAACGCACTCCGGATGTCGTCGTCAACGCCATGAATCCGCCGCCGCGCGCGATTCCTCGCGCGGCCGGACAGCTGGCCACGGCCCTGCTGTCCGACGGGGCGGCCGACCTCCACCCCTCCGGTGGTCTCCTCCCGGCCGACCCGCGGCTGCACGTAGTCGGAGACCTCGCCGGTGGCGGCCCGTTCATCACCTCCAGCATCCTGGGCATAGCCGCCCAAGCCAGCCGGGCAGCCCAGGCGATCGTCACCGCGCCGGACGCAGCACGGGCCACCTGACCTGGACCCCGCCTCAGCAGGCCACGCCGTCATCCTGGCCTGGCGTTCCCACGCGTCGAGGTAGCGGCCGGTGAGCCCGTCGGGGGCACGCTCCGGGTGAAGAGGTTGCAGAAAGCCAGAGCGGACCTCGCAGAACGGTATGCGGGGGCCCGGGGGGAAACAGTCGACGTGCCGGGTTCGCGGCTGAGGCGTTCATGCGGGCGGCTCCAGGAAGAAGTGGGCGTACGGCACCGGCCACCGCCTCGTGGCCGAGGCCGTGGCCGGTGTAGCCGTCCTCGCCGTATGCGGTGCCGTGGTCGGAGCAGACGATGACGAAGCAGCGGCGGCGGGACCTCATCGCAGTGAAGAGGCGCCCGATGTGCCGGTCGATGTACTCCAGGGCGGCGGCGTGGGTGGCACGGGTGTCTCCGGCCTCGCGGGAGGCGCCGTACAGATGGAACCAGTTGGGCTGATGCAGCGCGGACGCGTTGACGAAGAGGAAGAGGCGCTGCTCGTTGGGCAGTCGGGCGACGATCCGTTCGGCGTGCACGGCCTGCGCTTCGACGGAGGTGGGCGAGGTGACGCCGAACGCGGGCTGCCAGTGGCTCTCCTGGAACATGCCGGGGAGCACGCTGCCGAGCGCCCCCTGCTTGTTGAAGAAGCTGACACCGCCGATGCACACCGTGCGGTATCCGGCCGCGGCGAGTCCGGAGACCAGGTCCGGGGTGTCGAACACCCAGGTGCGGCCGGCGGTCGTCTCGCTGCCCGCGAAGCGCCCGGCGAACAGCCGGGGGTGCGGGCCGGGAGCGGCCGGGGTGGGCAGGAACCCAGCGAACATCGCCTGGTGGGAAGCGAAGGTGAAGTTTCCGGGCGCGTGGCGCGTCTCCCAGAGGCCGCCGGGGAGATGGTGGGCGAGATGCGGGATGCGCCCGGCGGCGACGTCGTGGCGGAGGGTGTCCAGGGTGATCAGGAGCAGGTCGTCCCGGCCGACGACCTGGTTCATGTCAGGCAGCCGGTGCGGAAACGGTTTGGTGAGCCGGACGACCTCACGCGGCGGAGCGGCCGGTGGCGCGCCCGGCACCACGAACGGAGGCATTTTCGGTGGCATGCTCGGTGGACCGGCCGGCCACACGGGCGGTGGCACGGTCGGCCGCAGGGTGATTCCTCTCCTGTGGTGCGGTCCCCTCCCCCGCCCGCATGGCGGCGACCTGGGCGGCGTAGGTGTCCAGGCCCTCCGCGCCGCCGCCCGGCATCCCGGTGAGGCCGGGCCGCACGTCGCCGACGGCCACGCAACGAAAGACGCGGCCGTCCCACCCGCCCTCGTCGGCATCGTCATGATCGAGGTCGAGGGTCACGTCGGCGCTCTCCAGGGAATACCGGAAGCGCTGCTGGAGCGCCTCACTGATGAAGTGGTGGTGAAGGTCATCAACTCCACCCCAGGAACCCGACGGCACCAGCCGTACCTACTGGCTCCGCGTCCCACCCTCCACCCAGACCGCCAGGGCGGGCGTCGCCTGGACCTTCGGCCTCCAACCGGAGGAATACGCCCCATCCCGCGAGACATAAGACACCGGGGCACCAGCTCCCGCCACCACCGGCACCCACCCCCGAGCCGCCGTACTGCTCATCGGCGTTCCTTCTGGTGTGCCCAGCGGCGCCCGAATAGGCAAAAGCCCCAGGTCACGGCGAGTGAGTCCTGGGGCTTTCACGGAGCCGCCTGGGGGAGTCGAACCCCCGACCTACGCATTACGAGTGCGTCGCTCTGGCCGACTGAGCTAAGGCGGCTTGCCGCGTGCGCCGACTGGCGGGCGCAGCGGGACCAGTTTACACAGCTCTCGGGGGTGGTCGGCGCCGCCCGGGGTCGGCGGCGGTGGGGTGGGTCAGGAGCAGCGTTTGCCGTCCTTGGGGGCCTTGCCGTCCAGCAGGTAGCTGGTGATCGTGGAGTCGATGCACTCGTTGCCCATGAAGGCCGTGTGCCCGTCGCCCTCGAAGGTGAGGAGCCTCGCCGTGGACAGCTGGCCCGCGAGGCCCTGGGCCCAGATGTAGGGCGTGGCCGGGTCGCGGGTGGTGCCGACCACGATCATCGGGGCGGCTGCGTCGGCGGTGATGCGGTGCGGCTCGCCGGTGGGGTCCTGCTGCCAGTAGGCGCAGTTCAGGGAGGCCCAGGCAAATCCGCGGCCGAAGACGGAGGAGGCCTTCTCGAATTCGGGTACCGCCTTCTCCACCTCTTCGGGGCCGGAGAAGGCCGCAGGCAGGTCGAGGCAGTTCACGGCCGGGTTGGCGAACATGATGTTGCCGTACGAGCCGTCTGGTTCCCGCTCGTAGTAGGAGTCCGCCAGGGCGAGCAGGCCGCTCCCGTCGCCTTTCATCGCCGCCGCCAGCGCCTCGCGCAGCTGGGGCCAGAGCGCCTCGGCGTACATCGACTGGATCACACCCGTGGTGGCCTGCGATTCGGTCAGCGTGCGGGAGCCGCCCGTCATCAGCGGCTTGGCGTCGACCTTCTTGAAGAAGGCGCTGAGCCGGGCTGCGGCGTCCTTGGGGTCCTTGTTGCCCAGCGGGCAGTCGGACTGTTCCACACAGTCCTCGGCGAAGGCATTGAAGGCGGTGTCGAAGCCGCCCGCCTGCTGTACGTTCAGCTCGCGCGCGGTCAGCGACGGGTCCATCGCGCCGTCCAGTACGAGCCGCCCGGTGCGCTTGGGGTACAGCCCGGCGTAGGTGGCTCCGAGGTAGGTGCCGTACGACGCCCCGTAGTAGTAGAGCTTGTCGTCGCTGAGCGCCGCCCGCAGCACGTCCATGTCGCGTGCCGCCTCGACGGTGGAGACGTGGCCGAGCAGGCCGCTGGAGCGCTGCTCGCAGCCCTTGGCGAAGCTCTTGTAGGCGTCGACCAGCTTGTCGGTCTCCTTGCCGCTGTCGGGAGTCTGGTCCACCCGGGTGTACGAGTCCATCTCGCGGTCGGACAGGCATTCGATCGGTTCACTGCGGGCCACACCCCTGGGGTCCATGCCCACGAGGTCGTACCGCTCCCGCAGCTCGCCCGGGAAGCCGATCGCCGCCGCCTGCTGCAGGTACTCGATCGCGGAGCCGCCCGGCCCGCCCGGGTTGACCATCAGCGAACCGATCCGCTTCCCGTCACCCTCCGCCTTCTTGCGGGAGACCGCGAGCTTCAGCTCCTCGTCGCCCGCCGGCTGCTCGTAGTCGAGCGGCACGGTGAGGCTGGTGCACTCGAAGCCGACGACACCGCACTCGCGCCACTTGAGCTTCTGGCCGTAGTACGGCTTGAGCTCGGCCGGGATCTCGGCGGGCAGCGCTTTCAGCGGCTCAGCGTCCCCGCCCGGCGAACGGGTGCTGGTGGGCGCCTCCTTCGTCCTGCCCTCCTTTTCCCGCTCGGATCCGTCCGAGTCCTCGCCGCCGGAGGTGCAGCCGGACATCAGCAGCACGGCCGCCACGAACACGGTGGAGGTGGTGCGAAGCAGTCGCCTGGTGTCCATAGAGCCCAATCCCTAGCAGTGCGGCACCGTGCGACGTGTGCAGGACGCGTCAGACGGGGCGAACGGACGCAGCGGTGCGGAGCAGTCCCGAGGAGCGTATCCGCACGGGGTGTCAGCCTGCGCGCAACGACATCGTCATAGCCTCGACCGCGAGCAGCGGCGCGACGTTGCGGTCCAGCGCCCGGCGGCAGTCGAGGATGGCCTCGATGCGCCGCAGCGTGTGCTCCGGCCGCGACGCGCCCGCGAGCTGCTCCACGGCCGGCCGCACCTCCTCGTTGGCCAGCGCGACCGCCGACCCCAGCTGCCATGCGAGCACATCCCGGTAGAAGCTCGTCAGATCGGTGAGAGCGAGATCGAGCGAATCGCGCTGCGTCCGCGTCGAGCGCCTCTTCTGGCGGTCCTCCAGCTCCTTCATCGCTCCCGCCGTACCCCGCGGCATCCGCTTGCCCTCGGCGCCGCCCAGTGCGGTACGCAGCGCCTCCGTCTCGTGGGTGTCGCGCTCGCCACCGGCCTGCTTGGCGTCCTCCCCGGCGGCGTCGACAAGCTCCTGCGCCGCCTTCAGCGCTTCACCGACATCGGCCACCCGCCCGGGCAGCCGCAGCACGGCGGACCGGCGGGCCCGCGCCCGCTCGTCGGTGGCGAGTCGCCTGGCGCGCCCGATGTGCCCCTGGGTGGCGCGGGCGGCGACCGCCGCCGTCTCCGGCTCGACGCCGTCCCGCCGGATGAGCGTCTCCGCTACCGCCTGGACCGGCGGAGTCCGCAGCCCAAGCGTGCGGCAGCGGGAGCGGATCGTGGGCAGCACATCCTCCGTGGAGGGTGCGCACAGCAGCCAGACCGTACGGGGTGCGGGCTCCTCCACGGCCTTGAGCAGGACGTTTCCCGCGCCCTCGGTGAGCCGGTCGGCGTCCTCGATGACGATGACCTGCCAGCGCCCTCCCGCCGGCGACAGCTGCGCCCTGCGCACCAGCTCCCGGGTCTCCTTGACGCCGATGGTGAGCAGATCCGTACGGACGAACTCGACGTCGGCATGTGTACCCACCAGGGTGGTGTGGCAGCCGTCGCAGAAGCCGCAGCCCGGCTGACCGCCCAGCGCGCGGTCGGGGCTGACGCACTGCAGTGCGGCGGCGAAGGCACGTGCTGCCGTGGATCTGCCGGAGCCGGGCGGGCCGATGAACAGCCAGGCGTGCGTCATGGAGGATGCTCCGCCGCCCTGACCGGCGCCGGTGACGTACGCGTCGGCGTCACGGGCCGCCGTGGTCAGCTGCGCGGTCACCCGGTCCTGCCCGACCAAGTCGTCCCATACCGCCATGGCTCTCCCGACTGCTCCCGCCGCTGCTCGTTCTGCTCAGGTCTGCTCTGCTCGGCTGCTCATGCCCTCTCAGGCCCTCGTGTGCTGCACGAACCGCGGGGCCTGCCGCACCGCGACCATTGTGCGCGACGCCACCGACAACGCGAGGACAGCCCGGCGCCGCGCGTCCGTCAGCGGCGGCGGCGCCCGTCCTCCCCGCGGTCTTCGGGCCAGGGCTCGCCCGGCTCCTCGCGCGGGCCGAGCAGCTCGTCGGCGAGGGTCGGCACATCGTCGAGAGGGGTCTCCTCGGCCCACTCCGGACGGCGCCGCTGCGGCCGATCGGACTCCTCGGACTCCTCGGCCTCCTGGGCGCCCCCCTCCGGGATCTGCGGCAGCTCACGGGTACGCTCCGCCTCGCCCGGCTGCTCCGGCTGCACGGCGGGCATGACGGTCGTCTCGTCCTCCCGGCCGGAGCCCGCACCACCAGAACCTGCACCACCGGAGCTCGCACCGCCGTACTGCGGGAACTGGGTGGTCTCATCCTCGCTGTCCGGGCGCGCACCCGCCGAGGGGTCGACGCGCGGGATCTGGACGGTCTGCGAGGCGTCGTCGGCAGCCTGCCGGTGCGGGACCTCCTGGGTGCTCTGCGCGTCCTCCGCGTCCCGGGCGGGCCACTCGCTCCCGCCGATAATGGGGATCTGCGCCGTGGAGGCGTTGTCGGCCTCCGCGCCAGTGCCGGACTCCGCTCTCGCCTCCGCCGCGCGAGCAGCCGCGTGCGCCGCCGCAGCGGCTTCGGCCTCGGCCTCCCGATCGGCCGCCCGCAGCCGCTCCGCTCGCAGCAGCGCCTCCTCCGCCTTGCGCTGCTTCTCCAAGCGCCGCTCGTTGGCCTCGGCACGCAGCCGGGCTTCCTCCTCGGCCCGGCGCCGCAGCCGCTCCTGCTCGTCCCGGTGCCGCTGCTCCTCGGCCTCGCGCCGCTTGCGCTCCTCCTCCGCGCGGAGCCGTGCCTCCTCTGCCCGCTGCCGGGCTTCTTCGGCGCGGCGGGCCTCCTCACGCTGCCGTTCGAGCTCGGCCTCGCGGCGCTTGCGCTCCTCCTCCTCGGCGCGCAACCGGGCGATCTGCTCTTGGCGTTCGCGCTCGAGGCGCTCTTCCTCGGCCTTCCGCGCCGCCTCTTCCTCCGCCCGGCGGCGGGCTTCCTCCTCGGCCGCCTTGCGCGCTTCCTCACGGGCCTTGATCTCGGCCTCGGAGAGCGGCAGCACCTGGTCGAGGCGGTGCCGTACGACGGTGGTGACGGACTCCGCCTCCTGCCCGGCGTCCACCACGAGATAGCGCGCGGGGTCGGCCGCGGCCAGCGCCAGGAATCCGGCGCGCACCCGCTGGTGGAAGGTGGCGGATTCGGACTCCATCCGGTCCGGGGCCTCGGTGAAGCGCTCACGCGCCGTCTCCGGCGAGATGTCGAGCAGCACCGTCAGATGCGGAACGAGGCCGTCCGTGGCCCAGCGGGAGATCCGGGCGACCTCGGTGGGCGACAGCTCACGGCCCGCGCCCTGGTAGGCCACGGAGGAGTCGATATAGCGGTCGGTGATGACGACGGCGCCGCGCTCGAGCGCGGGCCGTACCACCGAGTCGATGTGCTCGGCGCGGTCGGCGGCGTAGAGCAGGGCCTCCGCGCGGTCGGAGAGACCTGCTGAGGAGACGTCCAGCAGGATGGAGCGGAGCCGCTTGCCGATCGGGGTCGCACCCGGCTCGCGGGTGACCACGACCTCATGGCCCTTGTTCCGTATCCACTGGGCGACGGCCTCGGCCTGGGTCGATTTGCCGGCTCCGTCGCCGCCCTCGATCGCGAGGAAGAAGCCTTGTGCTGCGGGGCCCTGAGCGGGCGCTGATCCGCCGAATGCGTCCCGCAGGTCGTGCCGGAGCGGGACACCCTGGCGGTCGTCCGCCCGCCCGAGCAGGAGTGCCGCCACGGGGAGCAGCAGCGCGCCGATGAGCATCAGGGTGAAGGCGGCGCCGCCGTGTTCGAAGACGAACTCGCCGTTCTCCATCCGGTGCGGGCCGATGATCCCGGCCAGCACCGGCGCGAGGAGGGCGGCCAGCGCTATCGAGAGCCGGACGACGGCCTGCAGGTGCTCGGTCGTACGGGGGACGCGGAACGCCTCGGTCTCCTGGTCGAGCAGGGTGTGCCCGGTGTGCGCGGAGACACCGGCTGCGAGCCCCGAGCCGAAGACCAGCGCCAGGACCGTCGCCGGGTCGGGGGTGAGCCCGGCGGCGAGCAGCACGATGCCGGTGAGTCCGATCGCCAGTGCGAGCAGCCTGCGGCGGGAGAGGCCGGGAAGCGTACGCGGCGCGAGACGGATGCCCGCTGCCGTGCCGCCGGTGAGCGCCAGGACGAGCAGGCCGAAGCTGACGGGGCCGCCCCCGAGGTCGGCGGCCTGCAGTGCGGCGAGCGACACGGCGGCCGCGATGGCGGCGGCGACCGCCGCGCAGGCCAGTACGAAGAGCGCGAGGGAGCCCGTACGCCCCTTGTCCGGCCCGGCGCCCGTGCTGGGACGGCGCAGGCCCTCCAGCGGGGAGCGGGGGCGCGGCGTCTCGGCGTCCGGGAGTTCCAGGAAGTACAGGATGGAGAGCGAGGCGGCGAACAGCCCGGCTGCCATATAGGCGGCGAGGGCAGCCTGATGGGTGTCGAACCAGTCGATGCCGGTGCCGAGCAGATTGCTGACGAGGGAGACCACGACAAGCACGGCGGCCGCGACCGGCACCGCGACGAAGCCCGTGCGGAGCCACAGGCGCCGCAGGGCGTCATGGTGGTCGGGCAGCGGCCGGACGGCGGCGCCCTCGGGGGGCGGTGCGGGAAGCAGCGCCGGAGCGGCGCCGTCCTTCGCCACCGTCCAGAAGCGCTCGGCGACGCCCGTGACGAACACGGTGATGAGCAGGACGGCGAAGGCGTTCTCCGGAGTCCACTCGATCCACAGCGGGGCGATGACCAGGGCGACCGCACGGAAGCCGTCGGCGCCGATCATGGTCCAGCGGCGATCGAGAGCACCGCCGGGCGCGGTCAGCGAGGAAAGCGGGCCGAGCAGCAGCGCACCGAAGAGGAACGTCGCCAGCAATCGCGCGCCGAAGACGGCCGCGACGGCGAAGGCGATGCCGCGGTAGCCACCGCCGAAGATCGGGTCGCTGCCGGTCAGCGGAGCGAGGATGGCCGCCTGGAGTGCGAGCAGCAGCAGCACGAGAACGGCGAGTGCGTCGCCGACCCCGCCGGTGAACTGCGCGCTCCACAGCCGCCGGAGCGGCCCGTAGCGCAGGAGTGCCCGCACGGCGCGCTCGCGGGATTCCGCGGCGAGTGCGTCGTCGGCGGCGGGGCCACCAGGGGCCACGCCTGTTGGCTGCTCTGGACGCGTCATCTTGCCAGCGTATAGGGAGCCGCCGACACGAAGCGGCCCCGCCCGAACAATTGGGCGGGGCCGTGGCCGTACCAGGGCGGGGTGCCGAGCGCGCAGGGCGCCCGGCGAGAGCCCTGACACACAGTCGCGGACTCCTGGTTACTCCGGCGGCGCTTCTCCTTCGGCTGCCGCCTTCTTGGCCGTTGCCTTCTTGGCCGGAGCCTTCTTCGCCGGTGCCTTCTTCGCGGGAGCCTTCTTGGCTGCCGCCTTCTTGGCCGGAGCCTTCTTCGCGGGAGCCTTCTTCGCCGCCGTCTTCTTCTTGACCGGCGCCTTCAACCGCTTGTCGGCCAGCAGCTCGAAGCCGCGCTCCGGCGTGATCGTCTCGACCTCGTCGTCGCGCCGCAGCGTCGCGTTCGTCTCGCCGTCGGTGACGTACGGACCGAACCGGCCGTCCTTCACGACAACCGGGCGCTCGCTCTCCGGGTCGGTGCCCAGCTCCTTGAGCGGCGGCTTGGCCGCGGCCCGGCCACGCTGCTTGGGCTGCGCGTAGATCGCCAGCGCCTCGTCGAGCGTGATGGTGAAGAGCTGCTCCTCGGACTCGAGCGAACGCGAGTCCGTCCCCTTCTTCAGGTACGGCCCGTAGCGTCCGTTCTGAGCGGTGATCTCGGTGCCCGACTCCGGGTCCGTACCGACCACGCGCGGCAGCGACAGCAGCTTCAGCGCGTCCTCGAGCGTCACCGAATCGAGTGACATCGACTTGAAGAGTGAGGCGGTGCGCGGCTTGACGGCGTTCTTGCCCGTCTTCGGCGTGCCCTCGGGCAGCACCTCGGTGACGTACGGCCCGTAGCGGCCGTCCTTGGCGATGATCTGCCGCCCGGTCTCCGGCTCCGTGCCCAGTTCGAAGTCGCCGCTCGGCTTGGCGAGCAGCTCTTCGGCGTAGGCGACGCTCAGCTCGTCCGGCGGCAGATCGTCCGGTACGTCGGCGCGCTGGCCCGGCTCGTCCGGGTTCTCGGAGGCCTTCTCCACGTACGGGCCGTAGCGGCCGACGCGGAGCATGATGCCCTCGCCGATGGGGAACGAGGAGATGCCCTTTGCGTCGATCGCGCCGAGGTCGGAGACCAGTTCCTTCAGGCCGCCCAGGTGGTCGCCGTCTCCGTTGCCGGAGTCGGCGGCGGATCCGGCGGGCGAGCCGGCTGCGGTGTCGTCCGGGTGGCCGACGCCGAAGTAGAAGCGGCGCAGCCATGGCACGGACTCGGCGTCCCCGGAGGCGATCTGGTCGAGGTCGTCCTCCATCTTGGCGGTGAAGTCGTAGTCGACGAGCCGCCCGAAATGCTTCTCCAGCAGGCCGACGACGGCGAAGGAGAGGAAGGACGGGACCAGTGCCGTGCCCTTCTTGAAGACGTAGCGGCGGTCGAGGATCGTGCCGATGATCGAGGCGTAGGTCGACGGGCGGCCGATCTCCCGCTCCTCCAGCTCCTTCACCAGGGTGGCCTCTGTGTAGCGGGCCGGAGGCTTGGTGGCGTGCCCGTCGACGCTGATCTCGTCGGCGGTCAGCGGGTCGCCCTCGGTCACCTGGGGCAGCCGCCGCTCGCGGTCGTCCAGTTCGGCGTTGGGGTCGTCGGCTCCCTCGACGTATGCCTTGAGGAAGCCGTGGAAGCTGATGATCTTGCCGGTGGTGCTGAACTCCGCGTCCCGGCCGTCCACGCTGCGCCCGCCGGCCTTGACGGTGACCGACTGGCCCGTCGCGTCCTTCATCTGCGAGGCGACGGTCCGCTTCCAGATCAGCTCGTAGAGCTTGAAGCGCTCACCGGTGAGCCCGGTCTCGGCGGGGGTGCGGAAGCGGTCGCCGGACGGGCGGATCGCCTCGTGCGCCTCCTGCGCGTTCTTGACCTTGGTGGTGTAAGTCCGCGGCCTCGTAGGCAGGTAGTCGGCCCCGTAGAGCTGGGTGACCTGGGCGCGGGCCGCGTTGATCGCGGTGTCCGAGAGCGTCGTGGAGTCCGTACGCATATAAGTGATGAAGCCGTTTTCGTACAGCTTCTGTGCCACCTGCATGGTCACCTTCGCGCCGAAGCCGAGCTTGCGGCTCGCCTCCTGCTGCAGGGTGGTCGTACGGAACGGTGCGTACGGGGAGCGGCGGTACGGCTTCGACTCGACCGAGCGGACCGTGAAGGAGGCGTCGGCGAGCCCGGCGGCCAGCTCGCGGGCCGCGGCCTCGTCCAGCTGGAGAACCTGGGCGGTGGCGCTCGCGCTCTTGAGCTGCCCGTCGGAACCGAAATCCCGGCCCTGGGCGACGCGGCGGCCGTCGACGGCGGACAGTCGTGCCCCGAAGGTGCCAGGGTCGGAGCCCTCCCGGCTTCCCTGAGCAGCGCCGGTCGCAAAAGTGCCGGTCAGGTCCCAGTACTCGGCGGTGCGGAACGCCATCCGCTCGCGCTCCCGCTCGACGACGAGCCGGGTGGCCACGGACTGGACACGGCCCGCCGAGAGCTTCGGCATGACCTTCTTCCACAGGACCGGTGAGACCTCGTAGCCGTAGAGGCGGTCCAGGATGCGGCGGGTCTCCTGCGCGTCGACGAGCTTCTGGTCGAGGTCGCGCGGATTGTTGACCGCCTCGCGGATGGCGTCCTTGGTGATCTCGTGGAAGACCATCCGGCGGACCGGGACCTTGGGCTTGAGCACCTCGCGGAGATGCCAGGCGATGGCCTCGCCCTCCCGGTCCTCATCCGTGGCGAGAAGGAGTTCGTCGGATTCGGCCAGCAGCGCCTTGAGCTTCTTGACCTGGTCCTTCTTGTCGCTGTTGACGACATAGAGCGGCTCGAAGTCGTGGTCGACATTCACGCCGAGGCGGGCCCAGGACTCGCCCTTGTACTTGGCCGGCACTTCGGCGGCACCGTTGGGGAGATCGCGGATATGCCCGACGCTGGCCTCGACAACATACCCAGGGCCGAGATAGCCCTTGATCGTCTTGGCCTTGGCGGGCGACTCTACGATCACGAGTCGGCGCCCGCCGTTCGCGGTCTCGCTGGTCGGGGACAACTTCGCTCTTCTCTCCGGTCGGCATCGGTTTCGCTGCGGAGTGTGACGGTACCTCCCGCCCTCATGTCAAACGGGAAAACTCCGCAACGCCTCGAACGGTAACCCGACAACCGCCATTCCTGCCGCCGCGAGGGCCGGCCGGGATCAGCCGGAGAGAAGCATCCAGGCACCGCCGATGGCCGACAGCAGGCCGAATCCGCCGGTCAGGGCCAGGGCGGCAAGGGGCTGCACACCGTCGGCGACGGGCTGGCCCCGCCATGCGCGTGTCGCTGTCCACAACAGCAGCCCGGCGCCGAAGACGGCGAAGGACAACCCAGCCAGGACCGCAGGTCCGCTCTCCATGGGCACCACCCTGGCACCCGCGGTGGACGTACTCACGAACGCCGGGTGAACGCTACGCCGGCTCCGGGACGGGCAGCAGGAAGCCCTGCTCCACCAGCAGCCTGATCGCCTCCGGCGTACGGTCGCGCAGCCGCACCGGGTCCTCGCCGAGAAGCTGGGCGATCGCGTCCAGAATCCGGCCCGCCGGCAGTGAGCCGTCACACACTCCGGCGAATCCGGCGCCGACGGTGTCGACCTTGGTGGCCCGGCGCATGCCGCGGTGCTGCCGGAGCACCACATGTTCCGGATCCTCCGCCCCGGGCAGCCCGACCTGCTCCTGGACGACCTGGTCACCCAGCTGGAAGTGCCAGGTGAGCAGAGCGGCGTCATCGGTGCCGCGCAGGAAGTCCTGGCGGTCGAAGTGGGCACGGACGACCTCACCGAGTGGCTGTTCGACCGGATGCGGCCAATCTTCGGCGATCACCGACGGGAGTTCCGCATCCGTCGCCCGAAGCGTGATCCAGCCAAACCCGATGGATTTCGTGCCACGTTTCTCGAACTCGTCCAGCCACGCCTCATAGCGGGCGGCGTACTCCGCCGGATCGGTCAGATGGTCACCGGCATCGCGCAGCCACAGCTCCACGTACTGCATGACGTCCTGCACCTCCCGCTGCACGATCCAGGCGTCGCAGCCGGCGGGCACCCAGGACGACACCCGGTCCCGCCAGTCCTCGCCCTCGCGGTGCTCCCAGTTGGCGAGCAGCTGGCAGTAGCCGCCGTCCGCCAAGTACGCGGCAGACTCCTCGACGAGCGTGCGGCACAGGTCGTCCCCGCTCATCCCGCCGTCGCGGTAGGTCAGCCGGGCGCCCGGGGAGATGACGAACGGCGGGTTGGAGACGATCAGGTCGTAACCGGGTTCGCCGGCCACCGGTTCGAACAGCGGGCCCTCCCGCAGGTCCGCCTCCGGTGCCCCGGAGAGCGCCAGGGTGAGCCCGGTGAAACGCAGGGCGCGCGGGTTCACGTCGGTGGCGGTGACGCGGGTGGCGTGCTGGGCCGCGTGCAGGGCCTGGAGACCGGAACCGGAGCCGATGTCGAGCACGCGGTCCACGGGCGCACGCACGGTGATCCCGGCAAGGGTCGTGGAGGCACCGCCGACACCGAGGACGACGTCCTCCGGTGCCACAGGCTCCGCGCCCGTGGCGCGGGAAGCGCCGGCGGCTCCGCCCGCACCACCGACGGCGCAGCCGAGGTCGGAGACGATCCACCAGTCCTGGCCCTCGGGGCCGCTGTACGGACGGATGTCGACGGTGGCGCGGACGGAAACGGACGCAGAGGGGGACGCAGGAGCGGGCTCCTGTTCGAAGGGTACGAGCCAACCGTCGGCCAGAGCCTCCTCGAGGTGCGGGAGGGCGCCGACCGCCCGGTCCCGGCTGACCGGCCGCTGCAGCAGGAACAGTTGCACGAGCGTCGCCAGCGGCCCGCCCGCCCGGGTGGCGCGCAGCGACGGGACGGTCTCGCCACGGGCGAGCGCCGAGTAGGCGGGAGCACCGAGCAGCTCCAGCAGCCCGTCAGCGGTGAAACGGGCGGAGAGCAAGGCCTCGCGCAGCCGGAGGGTGGATTCGGGCGTGGGCTCGGGGAGCGGGTGGGTACTCACGGCACCCATTGTGGCGCCCGGGGAACCTCCGGCCGCAGGGCGCACCGGGAAAACACGTCCCGACGGCAGGGCTCTTCCGTCGGGACGCGGGGCGAGCGAGGAGCCCGGAGGTCACGCGCTCGGCGGGGCTCCGGTGGCCGGCCGCTTGCAGCCCTTCTGCTCGGCCATCGCCGTGCCCAGATCACCGGACTGGAGCTTCTGCAGCGAGACGTCACCGCTCTTGCCGAGCTTGCCGAGCTTCGTCGCGAGTTCCTTGAGGCCGGAGGCGAAGTCGGCCTGGTCCTTGGTGCTCATCTCGTCGACCGTCGTCTTCAGCCCGGCGTACTGCGTCGAGAGCCCCCGCAGCTCCTTCACCGCGTCCGTCTGCAGCTTCTTTCCCTTGTCCACGGGAGGTTCACCGGCGTCG
Organism: Streptomyces gossypii; assembly: GCF_025165795.1. Lineage (GTDB taxonomy): Bacteria > Actinomycetota > Actinomycetes > Streptomycetales > Streptomycetaceae > Streptomyces > Streptomyces gossypii. The sequence continues at coordinate 416,784 of NZ_JAJAGO010000003.1, read as the reverse complement.
TCGACCGCGTCGGCGAGTGCCTTGTACGCCTCGGAGATGTTCTGGAAGGCGGCAGAGTCGATCTTCTTCACCTCTTCGGGTGACTTCTTCTGCTGAGATGCCTCGTTGATGGAGGCATTCGCCTTCTGGATCTTCGTGACCTGTGGTTTCACCTGGTCGCAGACCTTCTTGGCCCACGCGTCCGTCTTCTCGCCGCTGTCGTCATCGCTGCTGCAGCCCGTCAGCGCCAGTACGAGTGCCGCACCGCCGGACAGTGCGGCCGTGAGCTTCTTGTTCACCGGATCGGTCCCTTCGTGGCTTCCGGCCGGAACTTACACGCCGCGGGGCCCTCCACGGTGAGTCGGACGGGGCTTCTGAGGCTAGTTGCGCCATTTGCGTCACACTACGGTGCGCCCGCCGACTGCCCGCACGGGGCAGCCGAAAGGGTGGGCGAAGCGCCAACGCGCCTCGCCCACCCAGATGTTACGGCTGGTCAGCCGGCCGTCCGTCCGCCTTCCGTCAGGATGCTGTAACGGGATCGGTCGGCTTGGCGACCCGCTCGTTGTTGCCTTCCTCACCTACGGCGATCCCGCGCCGCTTGGAGACGTACACGGCGCCGATGATGACCAGACCGGAGAGCACCGCGATCGTGGCACGCACCGCGGTGCTCTTGTCGTCGCCGTAGCTGAACTGCACAATGGCGGGCGCGATCAGCAGGGCCACCAGGTTCATCACCTTCAGCAGCGGGTTGATCGCCGGACCGGCGGTGTCCTTGAACGGATCGCCGACCGTGTCACCGATCACCGTGGCCTCGTGGGCCGCGCTGCCCTTGCCGCCGTGGTGGCCGTCCTCGACCATCTTCTTGGCGTTGTCCCAGGCACCGCCCGAGTTGGACAGGAAGACCGCCATCAGCGTGCCCACGCCGATCGCACCCGCGAGGAACGCGGCCAGCGCGCCGACCCCGAAGGCGAAGCCGACACAGATCGGCGCGAAGACCGCGAGCAGCCCCGGTGTGGTCAGCTCACGAAGCGCGTCCTTCGTGCAGATGTCCACCACCCGGTGGTAGTCCGGCTTCTCGGTGTAGTCCATGATTCCGGGCTTCTCCCGGAACTGCCGGCGCACCTCGAAGACCACCGCTCCGGCCGAGCGGGACACGGCGTTGATCGCCAGCCCGGAGAAGAGGAAGACGACTCCTGCGCCCAGCATCAGACCGACCAGGGTGCTGGGCTGGGCGATGTCCAGGACCTCCAGCATCTCGGCCGTGGCGGCCCCCACGCTGCCCAACTCCTCGTCCAGCGCCTCGGACAGCTCGATGCGGTACGAGCCGAAGAGCGCCGCCGCGGCGAGCACGGCGGTGGCGATGGCGATGCCCTTGGTGATGGCCTTCGTCGTGTTGCCGACCGCATCGAGATCGGTGAGCACCTGCGCGCCCGCACCCTGGACGTCACCCGACATCTCGGCGATGCCCTGCGCGTTGTCGGAGACGGGCCCGAAGGTGTCCATTGCCACGATCACGCCGACGGTCGTCAGCAGGCCGGTGCCCGCCAACGCGACCGCGAACAGCGCCAGCATCAGGGTGCCGCCGCCGAGCAGCATGGCGCCGTAGACGCTGAGCCCGATCAGCAGCGCCGTGTAGACCGCCGACTCCAGGCCGAGTGAGATTCCGGAGAGCACGACCGTCGCAGGCCCGGTCAGGGACGTCCTGCCGACGTCCCGTACGGGCTTGCGGGTGGTCTCCGTGAAGTAGCCCGTCAGCTGCTGGATCAGCGCGGCAAGCACGATGCCGATGGCGACCGCCAGAACGGCCAGCACCTGCGGATTGCCGTCCTGAGCCAGGATCTCCTCCGGCGCGCTGTCCAGATCCGCGTAGCTGGACGGGAGGTAGGTGAACGACGCGATGGCGACGAGCACCAGCGAGATCGCCGCAGAGATGAAGAACCCGCGGTTGATGGCGGTCATGCCGCTGCGGTCGGTGCTGCGCGGAGCGACCGTGAAGATGCCGATCATCGCCGTGATGACACCGATCGCCGGCACCAGCAGCGGGAACGCCAGACCGGCGTCGCCGAAGACGGCGGTGCCCAGGATCAGCGCGGCGACCAGGGTGACCGCGTACGACTCGAAGAGGTCGGCCGCCATGCCCGCGCAGTCGCCGACGTTGTCGCCCACGTTGTCGGCGATGGTCGCGGCGTTCCGCGGGTCGTCCTCGGGAATGCCCTGCTCGACCTTGCCCACCAGGTCGGCGCCGACATCGGCCGCCTTGGTGAAGATTCCGCCGCCGACACGCATGAACATCGCGATCAGCGCGGCGCCGAGGCCGAAGCCCTCCAGCACCTTGGGCGCGTCGTCGGTGTAGACGAGCACAACCGTCGCGGCGCCCAAAAGGCCGAGGCCGACGGTGAACATCCCGACGACACCGCCCGTACGGAAAGCGATCTTCGTCGCGGCGTGTGCGACCGCGCTCAGGTCCTTGGCTGGCTCGCCTTCGGCAGGCGTCGCCTCACGCGCCGCGGCCGCCACACGCACATTGCTGCGTACCGCGAGCCACATGCCGATATAGCCGGTGCCCGCCGAGAATGCGGCGCCCACCAGGAAGAACAACGAGCGGCCGAGCCGCTGGGTCGAATCGTCGGCCGGGAGGAGGAACAGCAGGAAGAAGACCGCGACGGCGAATACGCCGAGGGTGCGCAACTGCCGTGCCAGATAGGCGTTTGCGCCCTCCTGCACGGCTGCCGCGATCTTCTTCATGCTGTCGGTGCCCTCACCGGCGGCAAGCACTTGCCGCACAAGCACCACACCGACACCGAGCGCGGCGAGCGCCACGATCGCGATCACGGTCACGAGACCGCGGTTGCCGCTCGTCAGTACGGCATCAGCGAGGTGCTGGTGCTTCTGAAGTGGGCTGATATGCCCCGCCATTCGTCCTCCTTGACGTTTGGCACATGGGCGCGCGCAAGCACGCTCAGGCGTCCTGCTGCAAAGATGGTGGACGGATTCTAGGGAGCGCCTCTAGATCAAAACAGAGCGCGACAGCAGCAATTCGCCGTCAGAGAGCCAAGATCGAATGAAGGAGGCGTGCAGAATTCCCTCGTTAGAGGGAGGCTGCTGAATTGACGGAGTGAGAAATGATCTTTTGAATGATCATTCAGGGGAGAACCGGAGCGGGCGCCGCAGGCCAGCTCATACGGATGACTCCACCCTTCTCATCAGCGGTGATCTCGACATCGTCGACCAGTCCGCTGATCACCGCGAGGCCCATCTCACCGTCGGCCTCGTCGTCCGACGGGCGGCCGGGGGCTTCGTCCCCCGCGCCACGCACCAGCGTGCCGGCGGCCGCAGGGGCTTCGTCGCCGACCTCGATGGAAAACTTCTTCTCGTCCTCGATCAGCGCCACCCGGACCGGGCTGTCGACGCCGTTACTCATGTGCAGGCCCACCGCGCGCGTGCACGCTTCGCCGACGGCGAGGCGCACCTCGTCCAGCACGGCCTCATCGACCCCGGCACGGCGTGCCACAGCGGCAGCCACCAGCCGCGCCGTCCGCACATGCTCAGGAAGCGCGCTGAAGCGGAGTTCCACGGTGGCCATGCCGTCCCCCTCGGTCTAACGGGTGCTCTGCGGGTATGCATTCACAACTGCCGGGCCCTCGTCCGAGCCCGGCAGTCGCACTTCCGATGTCCGGTCCGGCCGCCCAGCCAGGTGGCCGGGCCGGACGGCCGTTGTCGTCAGTCGGTGGCCGACACGGCATCGTCAACCGAGCCGTGAATCGGGAACACCTTGGTCAGACCGGTGATACGGAAGATCTTCAGAATGCGTTCCTGATTGCAGACCAGCCGCAACGAGCCCTCGTGCGCACGCACGCGCTTGAGCCCACCGACGAGCACACCCAGACCGGTGGAGTCCAGGAAGTCGACACCTTCCATGTCCACGACGAGGTGGTAGCTGCCGTCGTTCACCAGCTCGACGAGCTGCTCGCGCAACTTGGGCGCGGTGTATACATCAATCTCGCCACCGACCTCGACGATCGTACGATCGCCAACAGTACGGGTCGACAGGGACAGGTCCACGGATCCTCCAGCACCTTGCTATCGAGCGGTCCGCCCCTGGGGCATGCCCACTGAGGGCTCCCCTCCTGGGGTCTCCCGCCCGAGGCGGGCGACGGCAGGGGACGGATCGGCAGCCGCAGAAGCATTCAATCACTTACCAGCAGGCATGCACGACGCCTTGCGGCCATTGTCCATCACGCTGGTGACAGACTCGGTGCCGATGGCCAACAATCACCAGCCACTGACCGTGCTCGACCGCCTCGCGGCCGGGCCGGACCGGGCTGCGCGCATCACCCATACGGAGCATGTGCCCGCTCGGGTCGGCCGCCATGCCGACTGGCCTGAGCGGATCCGTCCGGAAGTGATCGACGCCGTCCGCGCCAGGGGCGTCGACCGGCTGTGGGAGCATCAGGCGCGCACCGCCGCACAGGCCCTGGCGGGCACGTCCACCGTCGTGGCGACCGGCACCGCCTCCGGCAAGTCCCTCGCGTATCTCGTGCCGACGCTGAGCACGCTGCTGGACGGGGCGGAGGCGCCGAACGGCAGGGGCACGACCGCGCTCTACCTCGCGCCCACCAAGGCGCTGGCCGCCGACCAGCGCCGTGCCATCACCGCTCTCGCCGCACCGCTGGGCACCGCCGTACGGCCCGCAGTCTTCGACGGTGATACGCCGTTCGAGGAGCGCGAGTGGGTGCGGCTCTTCGCCAACTATGTGCTCACCAACCCGGACATGCTCCACCTGAGCCTGCTCCCCGGCCACGCCCGCTGGTCCTCCTTCCTGCGCGCACTGCGCTACGTCGTCATCGACGAGTGCCACACCTACCGCGGTGTCTTCGGCTCCCATGTCGCCCAGGTCCTGCGACGGTTGCGGCGGCTGTGCGCCCGCTACGGATCCGATCCCGTCTTCCTCCTCGCCTCCGCGACCTCCGCCGACCCGGGCGAGACGGCCTCCCGCCTCACCGGCGTCCCGGTATCCGCCGTCACCGAGGACGCCTCCCCGCGCGGTGAACTGGTGTTCGCACTCTGGGAGCCGCCACTGACCGAACTGACGGGCGAACGCGGCGCACCCATCCGCCGCACGGCCACCGCGGAGACAGCCGAACTGCTCACCGACCTGACCGTCCAGGGCGTCCGCACCGTCGCCTTCGTGCGGTCCCGGCGCGGCTCCGAACTCATCTCGCTCATCGCCCAGGAACGGCTCGGGCACATCGACCGCGACCTGCCCGCACGCGTGGCCGCCTACCGGGGCGGCTATCTCCCCGAAGAGCGCCGCAGCCTGGAACGCGCCCTGCACTCCGGCCAACTCCTCGGCCTGGCCGCCACCACCGCACTCGAACTGGGGATCGACGTATCGGGCCTGGACGCCGTACTCATCACCGGCTATCCCGGCACCCGCGCCTCCCTCTGGCAGCAGGCGGGGCGGGCCGGCCGCATGGGGCAGGGCGCCCTCGCCATCCTCATCGCCCGGGACGACCCGCTGGACACCTACCTCGTCCACCACCCCGATTCCGTCTTCCGGCATCCGGTCGAATCCACCGTCCTGGACCCGGACAACCCCTATGTCCTGGCCCCGCACCTGTGCGCCGCGGCGGCCGAGATCCCGCTCACCGAGGCGGACTCGGCACTCTTCGGAAGCGAAACCCCCGGCCTGGTACAGCAACTCGAGGAGCGCGGGCTGCTCCGGCGCAGAGGCACCTCCTGGTACTGGACGCGGCGTGAACGGGCCGCCGGGCTCACCGGCATCCGCGGCAGCGGCGGCAAACCCGTGCAGGTCGTCGAGGCTGCGACCGGGCGGCTCCTGGGCACGGTGGACGCGGCCGCGGCCCACACCGGCGTCCACGAGGGCGCGGTCCACCTGCACCAGGGCCGCACCTATGTCGTGCGGCGACTCGATCTGGCGGACTCCGTAGCCCTCGTCGAGGAATCCAGCCCGCCCTGGTCCACGATGGCCCGGGAGCGCACCTCCGTCTCCGTCATCGAAACCGACACCGTGACCCCCTGGGGCACGGGCAGCCTGCGTTTCGGCTCCGTCGAAGTCACCAACCAGGTCGTCTCCTATCTCCGCCGCAAGCTGATCACCGGCGAGATCCTGGGCGAGTCCAAGCTCGATCTGCCACCACGGACGCTGCGCACCCGCGCCGTGTGGTGGACGGTGACCGAGGATCAGCTCGACGCCGCCCGGATCACACCGGAAATCCTGCCCGGTGCGCTGCACGCCGCCGAGCACGCCTCCATCGGACTGCTGCCCCTCTTCGCCACCTGCGACCGCTGGGACATCGGCGGCGTGTCCGTGCCCCTCCATCCCGATACCGGACTGCCCACCGTCTTCGTCTACGACGGTCATCCGGGCGGCGCGGGTTTCGCCGAGCGGGCCTTCCGCACTGCCCGGGAATGGCTCACCGCCACCGGTGAGGCGATCGCCTGCTGCGAGTGCGACTCCGGTTGCCCCTCCTGCGTGCAGTCCCCCAAGTGCGGCAACGGCAACGACCCGCTGCACAAGGCCGGTGCCGTCCGGTTGCTCCGACAGCTGCTCTCCGGCGCTCCCGCCGACCCCGGCAGCCTTCCGAGGGCCGAGAGAACCTAGCTCGCCGGGCCCCGCACGAGTCCGCCTGCCCTGCTCGGGGCGGGAATGCCCGGCGCCGATCGGGCCCGCACGGGAGCGGGCCCGGGGCGTGTAGGGCCCGACGCTCACGCTGGCCGTGAGATCGGCCGTCTCGCCGGTCACCGAGCACCGGGTCAGCCGAGCCTCCTGGGCCTCTGCCACCCGCCGTGCGGCCGCGCAGGCCACAGACGGGCCCTCCAGCGCCCGGTCGGCCGCCGCGAGAGCGGCCAGATCGGCGGCTGCAGCGGCCCGGTGGCGGGCGGCCACCACCTGGCCGAGCACGAGCAGCGAACCGAAGACGGCGCACAGCAGCGCGGCGCACAGCGCGGCCCACACCGATGCGGAACCCCGGTCGCTCCGGAAGCGAGACGACACCACCTCTTCTGCGACCGACGGCGCCGCAGCCGACGGCACCCAGGCCAACGGCACCGCAGCCGACGGCGCAGCCCGCAGCGTCACCGAGCTTCCTCCTCGGTCGGCTCCGCCATCGCCACGGCCACCGCGCGCAGCGGGACCGTCAACGGACCCGGCCCTGCCGACTCGGCCCGCACACGGACCCGGATCAGCGCCCCCTCGCGGGAGAGTTCGACAACCGCCCCGCCGGGCGCCGCCGACCGCGCCGCACGGACCACCGCCTCCCGCGACTCGCCCCGCGCCGCAGCCCGCGCGCCCGCCCGGGCTGCGTCCACGCACTGGATCAGAGCGGACGCGGACATCAGCCCCCACAGCAGCATCCCCAGGAGCAGCAGCAACGACGGCACCACCACCGCCGTCTCGGCCGTCACCTGGCCCCGGTCGTCGCACCGCTCAGGCAGCCGCATGCAGCGCCTGCTCGATCATCCGCTGCAGTGCGTCACCGACCGCAGCACTCGTGAGGACCTTGTAGAGCACCGCGGCGAAAGCGCACGCCGCGATCGTGCCGACCGCGTACTCGGCCGTGCTCATCCCCCGGTCAGCGCCTTGCTGGGCGCACCGCATCAGCTGCCATCGCTGCCGCGCCGCCCGTCGTACCCGCTCCAGCATTCCCGCCCCCTCATCCTTGATCCGCTCTCGTCTCCGGCAGCCCGTACGGGCGTCCAGCCTCTGCATTCCCCTTGCTCACAGCAGCGCGTCGGCCAGGCCGAGGACCACCGGGGCCACTCCCACCGCCAGGAACGCGGGCAGGAAGCACAGCCCCAGCGGTCCGGTGACCAGGACGGCGGCCCGTCGTGCCCGCCCCGCCGCCGTACGCGCGCGCCGGGCGCGGCACTCCGCCGCCAGCCGGGAGACCGGCTCCACGGCGGGGACTCCGGTGCTCCCGGCACGCTCCAGGCAGCGCGCCAGCCCCTCATGCCCCGGAAGGGCGCCGAATCTGCCCCATACCGCGCCTGGTTCGCCGCCCAGTCCCAGCTCGGTGGCGGCCCGCAGAAGCCGGTCGCCCAGTGGACCGCCCAGTGAACGACCGACCGCGGCAGCGGCCTGCCCCGGGCCCGAGCCCGCTGCGAAGCAGGCGGCGAGCAGTTCTGCGGCCAGCGGCAACTGGCCTGCCGAAACACTCGCCTCCCACCGCGCCACCACAGCGGTCTCGTCACGCGCACGCGCCCGCAGCCAGACGCGGCCGCCGTAGGCTCCTGCGCACCCGCCGACCACTCCTGGGACGCCGCCGACGACGATCACTCCGAAAGCCAGCACCACCAGCGGCAGGGCCCTCTCCCAGCGGGCGCTCAGCCGGCGGCCGACGCCCGGCAGCCTCGTCCGCGTCGACACGGCCGGCACAGTCGGCGTCTGTGCCGACCCCGGCACCGGAGCCCGGCGAATGCCGCGCCACGTACGGCCCGCCCCACCCGGCAGCGTCGCCACCAGCCCGTACGCACGCCGCCGCCGGAACTGGTCACGCCGCCAGCCGCGCAGCACGTCGAGGGCGCATACGGCCGCGCCGAGCAGAGCCAGCGCCGTCCACACCCTGGGGACGAACATCACGGCGGCCCGCCGCCTTCAGCCACTCGCACCAGCCGCGCCACCCATGCCAGCCCCGCCCACTCGAGCAGCCCGCCAACCGCCAGACAGGCCAGCCCGGGAGCGGTGTGAAGCAGCACCCGCAGCGGCTCCGCACCCATCGCGCTGCCCAGGAACAGGCCGAAGAGCGGAAGCAAGGCAAGAACGAGAGCAGTGGATCTCGGACCTGCAAGCTGCGACCGCAACTCCTCCCGCTGATCGTGCTCCGCCTGCAGCGCACCGGCCACCCGGTCCAGCCCGGCGGCCAGCCCCGCGCCTCCGTCCGCAGACACCTGCCAGCAGGCGGCCGCTCCCCGGAGACCCTCCGCGCCCGGCAGCGACGCCGTCTCGCGCAGGGCCGCCGGCACGTCCCCGCCGAAGCGGGCCGCCGCCAGCAGGGACGAACCCTCCTCCCCCAGCGTCGCGGGCCCTGCCGTCAGCAGTGCCTGGTCCGGCAGGAGTCCAGCCCTCAGCTCCCCGGCCACCGCCGCGCACAAGCCGATCACGGCTGTCTCCCGACGCTCCGCCGTACGCCTCCTGTCGCGCGTCGCCAAGCTCCGGGCCGCCAGCGGGACGGCCAGGGCGCCGGCCAGAGCCGGCAGCGGCGACTCGCCTACCAGCGCCAGCACCACACCTGCCGGCAGGAACCACCACTGGTGCCGGGCACGGGTACCGAAGCGCCGGCGCAGGCGGGCTTGCAGCTCGCAGTTGCGGACGGGGCTCCGCCGGGCACCGGGCAGCGGTGCCTCACTGCTGCCCGCGAGCACCAGCCGGGCCCGCCTGGGCCCGGCGTGGCCCCCGGCCATCAGCCAGGCCGCCACGCCGGCGCAGAGCATCGCCGCACAGACCGGAAACGCCTCCGCGCCGGGGCCGCCCGCACTCACGCTCACTCCGGCCCCCGTCATCCCCTGACCCCGCCTCGCGCGCACAGCCGCTCCAGTCGCTGGCGGCCCCGCTGGGCCACGAAGCCGTCGGCGCTCCACCTGGCTGCCGGAACCGTAGCGACCAGCCCTTCTCCGTCCCGCTCCAGTACGTGGATCTCGGCGATCCGGCGACAGCCCGCGCGGTCCCGCACAAGGTGGACGATCACATCCAACGCTGCGGCCAACTGGCTGTGCAGCGCGGCACGGTCGAGCCCGGCCGTAGCCGCGAGAGCCTCCAGCCGGGCGGGCACGTCGGCTGCGGCATTGGCGTGCAGAGTGCAACAACCGCCCTCATGGCCCGTATTAAGAGCGATCAGCAAATCTGTGACCTCACTGCCACGCACCTCGCCGACCACGAGCCTGTCGGGCCGCATCCGCAGGGCTTGGCGCACCAGATCCCGCAGCCCGACCCGGCCGACGCCCTCCTGGTTGGCGGGGCGGGCCTCCAAGCGCACCACATGGGGATGGTCCGGGCGCAGCTCGGAGGAATCCTCGGCGAGCACGATCCGCTCCTGCGGGCCGACCAACCCGAGCAGGCTGCTGAGGAGCGTGCTCTTCCCCGAACCCGTCCCGCCGCTCACCAGAAAGGACAGGCGGGCGTCCAGCATCGCCCGCAGCAGCCGGTCGCCGCCGGGAGGTACGGTGCCGGCCGCCATCAGCTCGGCCAGCCCGAAGGCCCTGGGCCGCACCACCCGGAGGGAAAGAGCGGTGCAGCCGACCGCGACCGGCGGAAGCACCGCATGGAGGCGTGTCCCATCCGGCAGCCGGGCGTCCACCCAGGGCCGGGCGTCGTCCAGTCGGCGCCCCGCCGAGGTGGCCAGCCGCTGCGCGAGGCGGCGCACCGCGGCCGCGTCGGTGAAACGGACCCGTGTCCGCTCCAGCCCGCCGCCCCTGTCGACCCATACCTCCTCCGGACTGGTGACCAGCACATCCGTGACAGCGGGATCGGCCAGCAGCGGCTCCAGCGGGCCGGTGCCGACCAGCTCGGAACGCAGCGCCTCCACCACCCGGAGCACCGCGCTGTCCCCCAGCAGCCGCCCCTGCGACCGCAGCGCCGCCGCGACCCTCGCAGGCGTCGGCTCTGCTCCCGTCTCGGCCAGCCGCACCCGCACCGCGTCCAGCAGCGCTCCTCCCGCAACGGGCTCTTCCACCGCGGGGCCTCCGGCTGCCGCATGCCCGGCCGACCCGCCTCCTTCCGCGCGGCCGACCGGCCGCCCCCGGCTGACCGGACCCGCGGCCGCCCATGCCCTGTGGCCCTCTCGCATACGGCTCATGCCGCGACACCTCCGCCAGGCAGGCCACCGGTCAGGGAGCGGTCCCAGAACTCACGGCAGAAGCGGGCCAGCGCACCGCCCTCCTCGGAGCCCGGCGGACGGCCCTGCTCGACCGCCTCCAGCAGCCCTGCCTCCCAGGGCAGTTCGCCCGCGAGGCTGAGCCCCAGCAGACCGGCGACCTCGTATTCGTCGAGCCCCGGGCCGTCATCGCGGACGCGGCGGCCTCCCTGCGAGCCCGGCGTACGCACCACGGCGCGCAGATCGCGCAGAACCATCCGGGTACTGGCCGCGACGCGGTGCGCGGCTGCCACCGCGCGCAGCTCTGCCGGCACCACCAGAAGGCCGAGATCGAGCTGCGCCAGCGCTTCGGCGACCGCTTCGTCCATCCGGCGGGGCAGATCCACGACGACAACTCCCCCACGCCGACGGGCCGCCCCCAGCACGGACCTCATGGCGTCCCCCGAGATCAGCACGGAATCGCCGCGGTCCCAACTGAGCACGCTCAAGTCGTGCAACCTCGGCAGCGATTCCTCCAGCGCGACGCCACCGACCCGGCCCCGCGACTCCGCGAACGCCGGCCATCGCAGGCCCTCCGTACGCTCCCCGCCGAGCAGCACATCCAGGCCACCACCCAGCGGGTCGCCATCGATCAGCATCGTGCGCCGCCCCAGCCCTGCCGCCGTGACGGCCAGGGCGCAGGCGAGGGTGGACGCTCCGGCGCCACCACGGCCGCCGATCACCCCGACCGTCAGCGCGGGTGCTCCGAGACCCTCGGCCGCGTCGGCGATCCGGCCCGTCAGCCAGGGCTCGGCATCGGGCAGCACCACCACGCCCTCGGCGCCGATGCCCGCGCCCCGCTCCCATACCCCCGGGTCGTCCAGATCCCGGCCGATCAGCAGTACTCCCGCACGGCGCTGCGCCCCGGACGGCCACCCGCCGCCACGGCCTGTCCCGAGTGAGGCGCCGGCGCAGTCGTCCCCGACCAGAACCAGGGGTGAGTGCTCCCAGGAGGCCGCCCCGCTCCACTGCGCCCAGTCCACCCGCTCGAGGGGCGCGCCATGCGCCACCTCCGCCTCGGCACCGGCCGCCGCACACAACCGCAGCAGGTCGTCGAGGAGCTGCTCGTCCTCCGTGACAATCAAGATGGTTTCGGCCATGCCCGAGTCCCCTTCACGCTTCCCATACCGGCTCCGCGAACTCCTGCGGACACCGCTGGGAATCACGATGCGGCGAACCGGAAAAACTTGGGGATCATGGTCGAAATCCGTGGACAACTCGGCAGTTGTGCATAACTTGCTCGCTCAAACCGGTGACTTCCGGAGAGCATCCTGTTGATTACGCGCAGTTACGTGTTTACTGATCCACGGGAAGCGGCCACCGAGGGCCACGAGAGAGAGGAGAGCGCCCGATCGATCACCAAAAGGCATCCGGACATGCGACGACCCCCGCCGGGGGGGAGAGCGGGGGTCGTCCCCACGGCCGACTCGGGGGGGGAGGAGTCGGGCCGGGTGAGCACGGTCGCGAACGATCCGTGACTTCCATGGTGTACCCGAAGGCCTTCTCAAGCAAACCAACGCGCACCAGCTTACGCCGAATGGTGGGCGCCTATGCTCTCAGTTGTGGAAATCCAGTCGCTGCCCCGCACGGCCGCCTTCTTCGACCTGGACAAGACGGTCATTGCGAAGTCGAGCACGCTCACCTTCAGTAAGTCCTTCTACCACGGTGGCCTGATCAATCGCCGAGACGTACTCCGCGCTGCATACTCCCAGTTCGTGTTTCTCCTCGGAGGTGCCGATCACGACCAGATGGAGCGGATGAGGGAGTACCTCTCAGCACTCTGCCGCGGCTGGAACGTCCAGCAGGTGCGGGAGATCGTCGCCGAGACCATCCACGACCTGATCGACCCGATCATCTACGACGAGGCCGCCTCCCTCATCGAGCAGCACCATCTGGCGGGCCGGGACGTGGTCATCGTCTCGACCTCGGGCGCCGAGGTCGTCGAGCCGATCGGCCAGTTGATCGGGGCCGACCGCGTGGTGGCGACTCGCATGGTGGTCGAGGAGGGCGTCTTCACCGGCGAGGTCGAGTACTACGCCTACGGTCCCGCCAAGGCGGAGGCGATCAAGGAACTGGCCCGGACGGAGGGGTACGACCTCAGCCGCTGCTACGCGTACAGCGACTCCGCGACGGACCTGCCCATGCTGGAGGCGGTCGGCAATCCGTACGCGGTCAATCCCGGCCGGGCCCTGCGCAGAGAGGCGCTCGCCCGTGACTGGCCGGTGCTCTCCTTCTCCCGGCCGGTGCGCCTCAAGCAGCGGCTGCCTTCTCTGTCCATGCCGTCGCGCCCGGTCCTGGCCGTCGCCGCAGCAGCGGTGACGGCAGCGGCCGCGACGGCTGGGCTTGTCTGGTTCGCCAGCAAGCGACGCGCCCGCTTTAGCGCTCTTTGAGATGAAAAGTAAAGTTCTTCCGTGAGGACTTCCGCTCAACCTCTCCTCGCGGTACAAATGAATTAACGGCCCGCGAGACCAGCGGCATTCGAGTGGATGTTGCATCACGCACAGGCCCCACGGACCGGAGCATGAAAACTGGGAACCCACGCGCAGCCGACCCGCGATTCGGGCCAGTCGCACCAGGTGACGGGCGAAGTCCCGACCTGATGGACGATATTTCGTGCACGCACTGGTAACCCGGTGGACATGCCAGCGGCGGCACCGAGTCTGGAGCGGTGCCGCCGCAACTTCCGTCCAGGGCACGCGAGCCCAGCAAGATCCAAACGGGACAGCCCTCAGGCCGCTCCGCGCTGCATCGCCTCACACACCGCGGTGCTCTCGCGCGCCCCCAGCTCCGCCGCCCGGCCGCAGTGCGCGATCCACTCCGCCACGCCGCCCGGCGCCCCCGAGGCGTAGCGGCCGAGCGCTCGGCGGTAGGCGCCGACGCCCGCTTCCGCGTGACCGACCTCGGCAGGGGAGACGGATTTCGGATCGAGGCCGCTGCCCACCAGTACGATCCGCTCCGCCGCCCGCGCCACCACACCGTTGTGCGAGACGAAGGGCCGGAGCGTCGCCAGCTCCCCGTGCACCACCGCCGCCAGCACCAGGGCGGGCGCCGAAGTCCCCGCCACGACCAAGCCGGAGAGCGCGTCGAGCCGGGCCGACACCTCCTCGGCCGTCGGCAGCGCCACCTCTGGTTCCCGCCCGGCTTCCGGCCCCGCCACGGTCTCGCCCGCCAGTCGCGGCCTTCCCACCGACTCCCCGGATGCGGCACCGCCCGCCGCCACCAGGTGCAGCCTCGCCAGCACGCGCAGTGGTGACTGCCGCCATACGTCCAGCAGTTGCCCGCTCTCCGCCGTCACCCGCAGCGCCGCGCCGACCGTACGGGCCTCGTCCTCGGCGCCGAAGTCGCTGCGGCGGCGGACCTCTTCCAGCCCCCAGTCCGCGCCCTCCAGCGCGGCCGAGGCGCGCGCACCGCGCAGTGCCGCCTCCGCGCTGACCTCACTGCTGCGCCGCCGCATGACCCGGTGTCCGTAGACCCGGTCCACTGCCTTGCGCATGGCCTCCACCGCCTCGGCCACACCGGGCAACGCCCCGAGCGGGACCAGCGGATCCGGGGGGCCGGAAGTGGCTCCACCTCCGGCCCCGGGGCCGTCGGCGGAGCTGGAGGAATCGGCGGAGCCGGCACGGCCAGCGGTGTTACTCATGCGTACGACCCTACGCATCCACCCAGCCCCGCACGCCCCTCGATCGAGTGGTCTTCTTCACTCACCTTCACCACTCTCCGCGTCCATTTGAATACTCTGCCGCACATGAAGATCGCTTTCGTTGGCAAGGGCGGCAGTGGCAAGACCACACTGTCCTCACTGTTCATCCGCCGTCTCGCAGCACACCGGATCCCTCTGATCGCCGTGGACGCGGACATCAACCAGCACCTCGGCAGCGCCCTGGGACTGGACGAGGACGCCGAATCCGCCGCAGTGCCCCCGCTGGGGGCCAGACTTCCCCTCATCAAGGACTATCTGCGAGGTGCCAATCCCCGGATCACCTCGGCGGCAACCATGATCAAGACAACGCCGCCGGGTGAGGGCTCCCGGCTGCTCCGCATCTGTGAGGACAACCCCGTCTATGACGCCTGCGCTCGCACCGTGCCCCTGGAGGGCGGCGACATCCGGCTGCTGGCGACCGGACCGTTCGCCGAGTCCGACCTGGGTGTTGCCTGTTACCACTCCAAGGTCGGCGCGGTGGAACTCTGTCTCAACCACCTCGTGGACGGGCGCCGTGAGTTCGTTGTCGTCGACATGACAGCGGGCAGCGACTCCTTCGCCTCCGGGATGTTCACACGTTTCGACATGACCTTCCTGGTGGCCGAGCCGACCAGGAAGGGGGTCGCGGTCTACCGCCAGTACAAGGAGTACGCACGGGACTTCGGCGTCTTGGTGAAGGCCGTCGGCAACAAGGTGCACTCCCCCGAGGACCTCCGCTTCCTCCGGGAGGAGGTGGGTGACGACCTGCTCACCACCTTCGGGCAATCGGACTGGGTACGGTCCATGGAGAAGGGCCGCCCCCGCCCCCTCAGCGAGCTGGAGAACGCCAACCTGCTCGCACTGCACACGCTCCACGAAGCCGCGGATGCGGCGTACGCCGGGCGCGACTGGAACCGCTACACGCAGCAGATGGTGCACTTCCATCTGCGCAACGCGGAGAGCTGGGGGAATGCGAAGACCGGAGCGGACTTGGCTGCGCAGGTGGATCCGGGCTTCGTCCTGAGCGAAGCGCCCACACCACAACCCGCTGAGCTCTCAGGGTGACGACGGAGGTGGCGGGGACGTGCGGCGGGTCGAAGGCGGGGCGAGGAAGGAGTGCCAGCCGCCGGTGGGCTTCTCGCCGACCCGCAGGGTGCGCAGCGTGCGGAGTACCTGAGGGTCCTGTACGTCCAGCCAGTCCACGAGTTGCCTGAACGACACGCAGCGGACGTCCTGCTTGCCGCAGACCTCCTTGATCACATCCTCGACCGCGTCCATGTAGATGCCGCCGTTCCACTGCTCGAAGTGGTTGCCGATGATCATCGGCGCACGGTTGCCCTCGTATGCGCGTGCGAAGCCCTGCATCAGGCCGTCGCGCATCTGCTGCTGGTAGCCCGGGCGCAGCGCGGGCGGACCGTCAACGGTCTTGGACTGGTTGGCGAGGAAGTTGTAGTCCATGGACAGCGTCTCGAACGACCGGCCGGGCATGGGGATCTGCTGGAGTGGCAGGTCCCACATCCCGCCCTCCTTGTCCGGCCAGACCTGGGTGCCGTTGCCGCTGGAGTCGTAGCGGAAGCCCATCTCCCTGGCCGCCGGGAGGAGGTTCGTGCGGCCTTCGAGACAGGGGGTACGGCCGCCGATCAGTTCCTTCTCGTAGTCGAAGGGCAACGGCTTCATCTTCTTCCAGCCGGTGGTGGTCTTCCAGTTCTTGACGAACCACTTGGCCTGACTGATCTCGCTCTTCCACTGCTCGGCGGACCAACTGCCGACACCGCCGGGCCCGCAGAAGTGTCCGTTGAAGTGGGTGCCGATCTCGCTGCCGTCGAGCCATGCCTGGCGCACCTGGCGAAGTGTCGACTGGATGTTCTCTTTCCTGAGGTAGCCGATGTCGGAGGCTCCGGGCGAACGGCCGGGCGGGTTGTAGCGCTCCTGCTGCTCCTCGGGAAGCAGATAGATCCCGCTCAGGAAGTACGTCATCGAGGCGTCGTATTTCTTGGCGAGTTCACGGAAGCGCGAGAAGAGCGCATTTCCGTCCTCGCCCGCGCCGTCCCAGGAGAAGACGACGAACTGCGGCGGCTTCTCGCCGGGTTCGAGCTTCGCCGGAGTGGGCTGGTGGGGCTGTTCCCCGGTGTACGAGGTGGAGCCGTCGCCGATGAGCCGGGGCTCCCCGGCCTGTCGAGTGCCCTGGTCGGAGTCGCGGGCCGGCTTGCCGTCGCGTTCGGAACCGGTCTCCTTTGAGCCGCCCGCGCATCCTCCGAGCAGTACCGCGAGCGCGCTCAAGGCGGCCGTACCAGCAGCCCAGCGCCGATTGCCCGTCATGGGCCCACCTCTCCCTGCTATTTGTGTGACTAGCGTTTTTTATGCCTAGTCACGGTCGCATGCAGAGGAAGATGGACCGGTATGACAAGCGGTTCCATATTACTTTTCACCTGATGGACGGAACCTTGCACCCATTCGCCATCAGGCACTTCTCCAATTCTTTACGCTCCGTTACGGTCTGTTTACTGACCCTTGAGGGTGTCGAAAACAACACGTGCCGTGACGAGCCCCGGAGGAGATGACGGACCGATGTCCGCCCGTACCCCCGCACGCCCCGCCACCCGTATCCCCGTACACGGGGCCGACCTGTCCGCTTCCATCTCCGTGTTTCTCATCGCGCTGCCGCTGTCCCTTGGCATCGCGCTCACCGCCGGGGCACCGCTGCAGGCCGGGCTGATCGCCGCTGCGGTCGGCGGCATCATCGGCGGCCGTCTGGGCGGCTCGCCGCTCCAGATCGGAGGCCCCGCCGCCGGGCTCACCGTGGTCACGGCCGACCTCATCCACCTCTACGGCTGGCGCACCACCTGCGCCATCACCATCGGTGCCGGGTTGCTCCAACTCTGCCTGGGGTTCCTGCGGGTGGCACGCTCAGCGCTGGCGGTCAGTCCCGCGATCGTGCACGGAATGCTGGCCGGAATCGGCGTGACCATCGCCCTTGCCCAGCTGCACATCGTGCTCGGAAGTTCCCCGGAGAGTTCCGCGGTCGCCAACGTCGTCGCGCTTCCCGGTCAGCTCGCCGACCCGCACACCGGAGCCCTCGCGGTGAGCGCGGTGACCATCGCCGTCCTGCTGTCCTGGCCCCACCTGCGACGGCGCTGCGGCGAACGCGAAACCGCGGGGCGAAGTCCGGCCCTCTCCGCCACTCCCGGTGACCGGACATGCCCCCGGCGGCTGACCCGGATCACAGCCGCGGTCACCCGCGTGATCCCCGCAGCGCTCGTCTCCGTGGGCCTGGCGACAGCCGTCGCCGCGATCGGCGGGTTCCAGATCGCCCACGTCGACCTGCCCTCCTGGCGCAGCCACGCGCTGCCCGAAGCACCCAGCGGGCCCGTACTCGGGCTCCTCGCCGCCGTGCTGACGGTCACCCTGGTTTCGGGCGTCGCCACGCTGCTGTCCGCCGTCGCCGTGGACAAGATGGTGGCCGCCCGGGAGTCCGGCGCCGGCCACACCGAAGACCGGATCCCCCGCTCGGACCTCGACCGGGAGCTGCGCGGCCTCGGTATCTCCAACATGGTGTCCGGAGGGCTCGGCGGTCTGTCGATCGCCGGTGTCGCCGTGCGCAGCTCGGCGAATGTCGCGGCGGGCGCGGTCAGCCGTAACTCCGCGATCCTGCACGGGGTGTGGGTGGTGCTCGCCGCCGGGCTGCTGGTGTCGGTCCTGGAGCTGATCCCGCTGGCTGCGCTGGCGGCCCTGGTGATGGTGGTCGGGATCCAGATGGTCAGCCTCACCCACATTCGTACGGTGACCCGGCATCGCGAGTCGGTGGTCCATGCCGCCACCACCGCCGGTGTGGTGCTGCTCGGGGTGCTGGAAGGGGTCGCCGTCGGCGTGGCGTTCGCGGTCGTGCTGGCGCTGCACCGGCTCACTCGTACGCGGATCACCACCGATGTGGTCGAAGGTGTCCACCGGGTGCGGGTGGGCGGGCAGCTGACGTTTCTCGCGGTGCCGCGGCTGAGCAGGGCTCTGGGGCAGGTGCCGGAGGGGGTGAGCGCCGCAGTGGAGCTGGACGGCTCCTTCATGGACCACGCGGCGTTCGAGACTCTCCAGGAGTGGGCAGCGGCCCATGAGGCGCGCGGCGGCAGCGTGGAGGTGGCGGGCCGGGCCGGGGCGCGGATCGCGGAGCCGGCCGCAGACCACAGCTGCTCCCCCTGGACGCCCTGGCGCAACCACCAGTGCACCCGACCATCCGGGGCTTCCTCCGGGCACACCCACCGGGGACAGCTGCTCAGCGGAGTCAGCAACTTCCAGCGGACCACGGCACCACGGGTACGGGACGAGCTGGCGCGGCTGGCACGGGAGGGTCAGCGGCCTTCGCAGCTCTTTCTCACCTGCACGGACTCCCGGCTGGTCACCAGCATGATCACTTCCAGTGGTCCGGGCGATCTGTGCACCGTCCGCAACATCGGCAACTTCGTACCGCTGCCCGGGGGCGGCCTGACGGGTGAGCCCACGGCCGACGACTCGGTCGCGGCGGCGATCGAGTACGCGGTGGACGTACTGGAGGTGGAGTCCATCACCGTCTGCGGTCACTCGGACTGCAATGCGATTCAGGCGCTGTACGCCGCCGAGTCGGTGATCGCCCCGGGCCTGTCCGGCTCCTCCGATCCATCCGACGCCACGTGTCCTCCCGCGACGCCGCTGGTCCGCTGGCTGCGCCACGGCGGTCCGAGCATGCGCCGGCTGGCCGCTCAGGGGGGTGCGGCTCCCCGGCTCGCGAGCCGGGAATCCGAGGGGACCGAGCTGCTGTGCCTGACGAACGTGGTGCAGCAGCTGGAGCATCTGAGAGCACACGAGTGCGTGGCGCGCCGTCTCGCCGAGGGCCGACTGGAGCTGCACGGCATGTACTTCCATGTCGGCGAGGCGCAGACCTATGTGATGGACCGTACTGACCCGGCAGGCCGTGCGGAATCGGGTCGCGAGGGCATCCGGCGGGGACCGCAGCCTGCGGTCTTCACACCCGTACGGCCCGAGGCGGGCTCGCCCGTGCCCAGGATTCCGTGGGCATCGCGAGCGGATCATCGGGCTTGGGAGCACCGCTGACGTGGAAAAGGTGGCGGTGGGTCACGCGCCGGGCGTGAGCAACGCGTGGCCGGGGCCCAAGGACCGTCCATGACAGCGCCAGGCTCACAGGTCTAAACCAATTTTTCCTGCAACCCTTGTCACCGGGCAGCCAGGCTGATGAGCTAAGCGCCTGGGAGACATCGGACACCCAGGATTGGGAGAAGTCGTGAGCAACGAAAGCCTGGCCAATCTACTTAAGGAAGAGCGGCGGTTCGCGCCCCCCGCCGACCTGGCCGCCCACGCCACCGTGCAGGCTTCGGCCTACCAGCAGGCGGACGCCGATCGGCTGGGCTTCTGGGCCGAACAGGCGCGCCGTCTCAGCTGGGGTACCGCACCGACGGAGACCCTCGACTGGTCGAACCCGCCCTTCGCGAAATGGTTCGCGGACGGCAAGCTCAATGTCGCGTACAACTGCGTGGACCGCCATGTCGAGGCGGGCCACGGCGACCGGGTGGCCCTCCACTTCGAAGGCGAGCCCGGCGACAGCCGTTCCGTCACCTACGCGGACCTCCTGCGTGAGGTCTCCCAGGCCGCCAACGCCCTCACCGAGCTGGGCGTCACCGCGGGCGACCGGGTGGCGATCTATCTGCCGATGATCCCGGAGGCGGTCATCTCGATGCTGGCCTGTGCCCGCATCGGCGCCCCGCACTCGGTGGTCTTCGGCGGCTTCTCGGCCGACGCCCTCGCCACCCGCATCGAGGACGCCGACGCCCGGGTCGTGATCACGGCCGACGGCGGTTACCGCAAGGGCGGCGCCAGCCCCCTCAAGCCCGCCGTGGACGAGGCGCTCACCCGCCCCGGCACGGACAGGGTGCGCAGTGTCCTGGTCGTACGGCGTACCGGGCAGGAGGATGTCGCCTGGACCGAGGGCCGGGACGTGTGGTGGCACGAACTGGTCGGCCGTCAGCCGGAGGAGCACACCCCGCAGGACTTCGACGCCGAGCACCCGCTCTTCATTCTCTACACCTCCGGCACGACCGGCAGGCCGAAGGGCATTCTGCACACGGCCGGCGGCTACCTCACCCAGGTGGCCTACACCCACCACGCCGTCTTCGACCTGAAGCCCGAGTCGGACGTCTTCTGGTGCACCGCTGACGTCGGCTGGGTGACCGGCCACTCGTACATCGTCTACGGCCCGCTGGCCAACGGCGCGACCGAGGTGCTCTACGAGGGCACGCCCGACTCCCCGCACAAGGGCCGCTGGTGGGAGATCGTGCAGAAGTACGGCGTCACGACGCTCTACACCGCGCCGACGGCGATCCGCGCCTGCATGAAGTGGGGCGACGAGATCCCGGCGAAGTTCGACCTGTCCTCGCTGCGCATCCTGGGCTCGGTCGGCGAGCCCATCAACCCGGAGGCGTGGATCTGGTACCGGCACCACATCGGCGCCGACCGTACCCCCGTGGTGGACACCTGGTGGCAGACCGAAACCGGCGGCATCATGATCAGCCCGCTGCCCGGGGTGACGGAGGCCAAGCCCGGCTCGGCCCAGGTGCCGCTGCCCGGCATCTCCGCGACCGTCGTCGACGACGATGCGCGCGAGGTGCCCGACGGCGGGGGCGGCTATCTGGTGCTCACGAAGCCGTGGCCGGGCATGCTCCGCACGATCTGGGGAGACGACCAGCGCTTCCTGGACACCTACTGGAGCCGCTTCGAGGGCAAGTACTTCGCTGGCGACGGCGCCAAGAAGGACGAGGACGGCGACATCTGGCTGCTGGGCCGGGTGGACGACGTGATGCTCGTGTCGGGGCACAACATCTCCACAACCGAGGTCGAGTCGTCCCTGGTCTCGCACCCCAAGGTCGCCGAGGCGGCGGTCGTCGGGGCCGCCGACCCGCAGACCACGCAGGCCATCTGCGCCTTCGTCATCCTGCGGGGCGAGGCGAAGGAGGCGGAGGGCCTCGTGGAGGAACTGCGGCAGCACGTCTCCAAGCAGCTCGGCCCCATCGCCAAGCCGAGGCGGATCCTGCCGGTCGCGGAGCTGCCGAAGACGCGTTCGGGCAAGATCATGCGCAGGCTGCTGCGCGACGTCGCCGAAAACCGCGCCCTGGGCGATGTCACCACCCTCACCGACTCCTCGGTGATGGATCTCATCCAGGCCAAGCTCCCCGGGGCGAGCGAGGACTGACCGGCGGCACGCGGCCGTAAGGAAACGCGGAGACGGAAAGACGCGGAGACGAGGGGCACCCGGCCACGGCCGGGTGCCCCTCTCCATGCCCCTCCGCACGCCCTCCCCGCGCCCGTCCCCATGCGCCTCCCCATGCCCCTCAGGGTTTTCGCTAGGCTGACGGGCCGACAGACCGGCTCTCCTGCTCCTCCGTTCCCCAGCGGTCCGGATCGGCCCACCCGGCTCGGGCGGGCTCAGCACCGACACCTCCCCGAAGTGGCCAACCGCTGGAGGACGACGGACGATGATGGTCCGGCATCATCTGACTGACGAGTAGACACCTAGCGAAGCAAGGAGACACCCGATGAGCGCAGCCGACGACGGCCGCAGCCTCGGCGAGCTGGTCGCCGCCGCCACCACAGAGCTGTCCGCACTCGTGCACGACGAGATCGCGCTGGCCAAGGCGGAGGTCAAGCAGGACGTGAAGCGGGGGGCGATCGGCAGCGGCGCCCTGATCGTGGCCCTCGTGCTGATCCTCTTCTCCCTGCCGGTACTGAGCTTCGCCGCCGCGTACGGCATCCACAACCTGGGGCTGGGCCTCGCCTGGTCCTTCCTGATCGTGGGCGGTGCGTTCATCGTGCTCGCGGCGCTGCTCGGCTTGGTGGCGAAGATCATCCTCAAGCGGATCGAACCGCCGAAGAAGACGATGGAATCGGCAAGGGAGACGGCGATGGTCCTTTCCAAGGTCAAGCCGCACCCCCGCGCGGCCCAGAACGGCGGAGTGTCCCGGAGGGGGACCGCAGCCCAGCGCGAGGAGCAGGCCCAGGGGACGCGACGCACGGTGGACATGGACAAGCCCGCCGTGTGAGCGCCCGGTGTGACAGTCTCGTTGACATGACACTCCCTGACCGTTCCGCCGAGGTCATCCGTGCCGCCGGCCCATGGACGCACCGGGACGTGGCGGCCAACGGAGCGCTTTTCCACATCGCCGAGGCCGGTGAGGGGCCGCTGGTCCTGCTGCTGCACGGCTTTCCCCAGTTCTGGTGGACCTGGCGGCACCAGCTGACCGCCCTCGCCGACGCGGGATACCGCGCCGTCGCGATGGACCTGCGCGGGGTGGGCGGCAGCGACCGTACGCCCCGCGGCTACGACCCGGCGAATTTGGCGCTGGACGTCACCGGCGTCATCCGCTCGCTCGGCGAACCGGACGCGGCGCTGGTCGGGCACGACCTGGGCGGCTATCTGGCGTGGACGGCGGCCGTGATGCGGCCGAAGCTGATCCGGCGGCTGGCGGTGAGCTCGATGCCGCACCCGCGTCGCTGGCGGGCGGCCATGCTGGGTGACGTACGGCAGACGGCGGCGGGGTCGTACGTCTGGGGCTTCCAGCGGCCCTGGATTCCGGAGCGCCAGTTGGTCGCGGACGACGGCGCGATGGTCGGCAGGCTGATCCGCGACTGGTCCGGCCCGAAGATGTCCGAGGGGATCGAGGAGAGGGCCGCTGCGGACGCCGGCACCGATGCCGACGACACCGCGGTGCGCGCCTACGAAAGGGCGATGTGCATCCCGTCGACGGCGCACTGCGCGGTGGAGCCGTACCGCTGGATGGTGCGTTCGCTGGTGCGACCGGACGGCTTCCAGTTCAACCGCCGGATGAAGCGGCCGGTAAGGGTGCCGACGCTGCATCTGCACGGTTCGCTGGACCCGGTGCTGCGGACGAGGAGCGCCGCCGGATCGGGAAAATACGTGGAAGCGCCGTACCGCTGGCGGCTCTTCGACGGGCTCGGTCACTTCCCGCATGAGGAGGATCCGGCGGCGTTCTCGGGTGAGCTGATCGAATGGCTCAGGGATCCCGAGCCCGACCGCTGAGCCCCGACCGCTGAACCCCGACCGCTTAGCCCTGACCGCTGAACCCGCCCCAGGGGAGCGTGCGTACGGGGCCACGGAGATCCGCTGGGGGCGTGGCGCGGGACTTCATACATGTGCCTGCCGCATAGACCATTTGGGGCGCGCTGACACGGTTAGCGACCTTGGGTGAGGGGCAGAGTGCCGGGTATGGGCTGGACGCACGACTATCGTGACGTTGCACGCGAGCACAGTTATCTGAGGGGGCGGCTCTCCGCGCGGCGCGCGGAGCAACGCGTTCTCCGAGATCACCCGCATCCCGAGATGGGCATCCCGCGGATTCTGCGCCGCCGGGCGCGCTGGGTCGGGGCGCGCCTGCGCCACCAGCGCGGCTGACGCGCCGCAGCACACAGCACGGCCACCCGGACCGCCGA
The DNA here is from genome assembly GCF_025165795.1 of Streptomyces gossypii. Taxonomy (GTDB): domain Bacteria; phylum Actinomycetota; class Actinomycetes; order Streptomycetales; family Streptomycetaceae; genus Streptomyces; species Streptomyces gossypii. The sequence continues at coordinate 392,772 of NZ_JAJAGO010000003.1, read as the reverse complement.
CTACCGGATCTCCCGCTCAGCGCGCCCGCGTTCGGGGAGTTCGCGCTGGGGAGTTCGTGCGCGTCCGCCGCGTGGGCTGATGGTGGCCGGATCGCGGGATCGCCGGACAGAAGCGCATCTGTTCGCCTACGCTGAAGTGCATCCCCACAGCAGCGCGCCTTGTACACGGCGGCCCTGAGGCGTCACTCACCGAAGTCCCGACTGAACCCACAGTTGAATGAGAAACCGCCTGATTCGCCCTGTTGCAAAGGCCCAGCTCATCCGCAATTCACTCCGTTGGGTGATCTGCCGCGCACGCATAGTCCGTTCGGACCATTCAAGATTGGGCCGCGCGGGGGTGTTGCACCCTGCCCTCCTTCCGTAACGTCCTCAACTGGCAACGGTGAATATGCCGCTTGCCGCCGTGGGGGAGCCTCGATTCGGGAGAGGACGGCGCCGGCTATGAGCTGGGTAACCGACTGGAGTGCACAGGCAGCCTGCCGCACTACCGATCCGGACGAACTGTTCGTACAGGGGGCGGCTCAGAACCGCGCCAAGGCAGTCTGCACCGGATGTCCGGTGCGGACGGAGTGCCTGGCCGACGCCCTGGACAACCGGGTGGAGTTCGGCGTGTGGGGAGGAATGACCGAGCGGGAACGAAGAGCGCTTCTTCGCCGCCGGCCGACGGTCACTTCGTGGCGCCGTCTGCTGGAAACGGCACGCGCCGAGTACGAGCGCGGCAGCGACATGCTGTCCGTGGACCTCGACACGGTGGAGGAGTGCGTGAGTTACGCGGTGGCGGCGGGCTGACCGGCCCGTTCACCACTGGCACGCGCGATCCGCTCAACCGGCCTGCCCGGCAGGCTGGTCGGCGAGACGCGCGCCGATGGCCCGCAGCCCCGGCAGATCATGTACATCGCCGGGGAGCGCGGCCACCTCCGCCACGGGCACCTCCGGGTGCAGCGCGGCGAAGCGGTCACGGGTGCGCAGCTCGCGCGCGAGCACACGCATCCGCTCGGCGTGCAGCCGCAGCAGTCCAGCGGCCAGCAGTGTGGTCGCAGCACCGTCGCTGTTGTCGTCGCCAGGGTCGGATACGGGTACGCCCGCGTGATCGGCGCTACTGATGTGGTGGTGAGCGGTAGGGCTGTCGTCGGGAGCGTGCGGGGACGGATCGGTGAGGTGGGCTTCGGGGGAGCCGTCCTCGGGAGGCGCGCCATCGGACCGCGGGACATCGGACCGCCCGGCACCTCGTAGATCACCCTTCCCGGTCACATGATCGACAATGCCGCCGTCCTCAAGATTTTCCGCCGCGGCCAGCGCCCGCTCGGCGCTCAGACCGACCTCGCTGCCGTGCATCCGGTTGAGCACCAGCCCGGCCAGCGGCATCTGATCAGCGGCCAGCCGCTCCACGAAGTACGCCGCCTCGCGCAGTGCGTCCCGCTCCGGCGCGGCCACCACCAGGAAGGCGGTGCCGGGAGCTTGGAGCAGCCGGTACGTGGCGTCGGCACGGGTGCGGAACCCGCCGAACATCGTGTCCATGGCCGCCACGAAGGTCTGGACGTCGCGCAGCAGCCCGGCCCCCAGCAGCTTGTTGAGCGCGCCGGTGAACATCGACAGCCCGGCCATCCCCAGATGCACGAACTTCATCCCCGCCCGGCCGCCCGCCTTCGCCGGACCCGAAAGCACCCGGATGAACGGGCCGTCCAGGAAGGAGCCCAACCGCTTCGGAGCGTCCAGGAAGTCCAGCGCGGAGCGGCTGGGCGGGGTGTCGACGATGATCAGATCCCACTCGTCGCGGGCCCGCAACTGCCCCAGCTTCTCCATCGCCATGTATTCCTGGGTGCCCGCGAAGCCCGCCGACAGCGAGGCGTAGAAAGGGTTCTCCAGAATGGCGCGGGCCCGCTCCTCGTCCGCGTGCGCCTCGACGATCTCGTCGAAGGTCCGCTTCATGTCGAGCATCATGGCGTGCAGTTCACCGCCCGCCTCGCCGCCCACCCCCGGCACCACGCGCGGTGTGTTGTCCAGTTCGGTCAGCCCCATGGACTGCGCGAGCCGGCGCGCCGGGTCGATCGTGAGCACGACGGCACGCCGCCCGCGCTCGGCGGCCCGTACGCCGAGCGCCGCCGCCGTGGTGGTCTTGCCGACGCCGCCCGCGCCGCAGCACACCATGATCCGCGTCTCCGGATCGTCGAGCAGGCCGTCGACGTCCAGCACCGGGACGTCCGCCAATCCTCCGCGTCCGGACGTGGCATGAGCAGTCACTTGAGCACCCCCTGATCGCGCAGGTCGGCGGAGAGCGCATAGAGCCCCGCCAGGTCGCCCCCGTCGGCGAGCAGTCCCAGCTCGTAGACCGGCAGCCCCAGTTCGTCGATCTCCGCGCGCTGGGCCCGCTCCAGGGCGAGTCGTTCGGCGTACTCGCGGCCCTGCCGCAGCAGGGGCTCCACGAGCCGGTCGGCCCGTCCGCCGGGCCGGTCGCCGCCGAGCCCGACGCGGGAGAGGGCGTGCGCCAGTCCCGCACGCGCCCCGCCTCCAGCCCCCAGCGGCGCTTCAGCGGCTTCGGCGGTGCCGACGGGCACTTCGCCGGTGCCGGCGGCCGCCCCGGCAGCCGTGTCGAGGGCTGCCGTGTCGAGGGCTGCCGTGTCGAGCAGCTGAGGGCGCGTCATGTTGACCACCACGCTGCCCACCGGGAGCCCGGCGGAACGCAACTCCGCGACACCGTCCACGGTCTCCTGCACCGGCATCTCCTCCAGCAGTGTGACCAGATGCACGGCGGTCTCGGCCGACTTGAGCACCCGCATCACCGCCTGCGCCTGGTTGTGCACCGGGCCGATCTTGGCGAGCCCGGCCACCTCGTCGTTCACACCGAGGAAACGGGTGATGCGCCCGGTGGGCGGCGCGTCCATCACCACCGCGTCATAGACCCGCCTGCCCTTGCGGTCCCGGCGGCGCACGGCCTCGCACGCCTTGCCGGTGAGCAGTACGTCGCGCAGCCCCGGGGCGACGGTGGTCGCGAAGTCGATCGCACCGATCTTGTTGAGCGCGCGGCCCGCGCTGCCCAGTTTGTAGAACATCTGGAGGTAGTCGAGGAGCGCGCGCTCGGCATCGATCGCCAGCGCGTACACCTCACCGCCCCCATACGCGACGGCGATCTTGCGTTCCTCGTACGGCAGCGCCTGCGTCTCGAAGAGTTGTGCGATGCCCTGCCGTCCCTCGACTTCGACCAGAAGCGTCCGCCTCCCCTCGTCCGCGAGCGCGAGCGCGAGTGCGGCGGCGACCGTCGTCTTGCCAGTGCCGCCCTTGCCGGTAACCACGTGCAGCCTGCTCACGGCTGGAGCCTAACCACCGCCTCCGGGACGCACGCGCGCGGTCCGCAGGGAAGCGGGGCATCGAGCGTGGGCGTGGAAGCAGAAGCGTGGAAGCGGACGCGCCGGTCTGGATTAGGGTCGTGCCATGACGAAGTGGGAATACGTGACCGTGCCGCTGCTCGTACACGCGACCAAGCAGATCTTGGACACCTGGGGGGAGGACGGCTGGGAACTGGTCCAGGTCGTCCCCGGCCCCAACAACCCGGAGCAGCTGGTTGCCTATCTGAAGAGGGAGAAGACCGCATGAGCGGCTCGGTGGAGGCCCGGCTCGCCGAACTGGGCATGACGCTTCCGGAGGTCTCGCCGCCCGCGGGCGTGTACGTGCCGGCGCTGCAGTCCGGCAGTTACGTCTACACGGCTGGGCAGGTGCCGTTCGTGGACGGCAAGCTCCCGGCCGCCGGAAAGGTCGGCGCCGAGATCAGTGCGGAGCAGGCCAAGGGGCTTGCCCGCATCTGCGCGCTGAACGCGCTGGCGGCGGTCAAGTCGGTGACGGGCGACCTCGACCGGATCGCGCACGTCGTCAAGGTGACCGGGTTCGTCGCCTCCGCGCCGGACTTCACCGGCCAGCCGGGCGTCCTCAACGGCGCGAGTGAGCTCCTCGGTGAGGTGCTGGGCGAGAAGGGCGTGCACGCACGCAGTGCCGTGGGCGTTGCCGTGCTGCCCCTGGACGCGCCGGTCGAGGTCGAGATCATGGTGGAACTGCTGGACAGCTGAGCGTCCCGCAGAAGCCGCAGGGGGCTGCTCGGGGCGCTCCGGGCCGCAGCGGGCGACGAGGGTGCGGGTAAGGGCCGGGAGCGCCGCTGCGGAGCGCGCCGGCAGCTTCCCGCCGCCCGGACAGGCAGGTCACCGTGCCCTCGAACATCCGGGCAACGACCCGTAGCATCCGGGCATGTCCACCATGAATGGCCAGTGGTACCCGGCGGAGTGGCCGGAGCGCATCCGCGCCCTCGCTTCCGGGACGCTCACGCCGGTCGCGCCGCGCCGGGCGGCAACCGTCATGCTGCTCCGGGACGCGGTCCCCGACGCGGGCAGCGGGGCAGGTCCCAAGACGGGCGGCTCTGCTGGCGAAGGCACGGCGCGCGGGCGTACGGCGGGCGAAAGCACGGCGGCTGAAGGCACCGCGCCCCAGTGCGCCGCTACCGGGGCGTGCGAGGTGTACATGCTGCGCCGGCGCGCCTCCATGGCCTTCGCCGGGGGTGCGTACGCCTACCCCGGCGGCTCCGTCGACCCGCGTGACGAGGAGACGGGGCACGACGAACGGGACGAAGAGGGCAGCGGCGGGCGCCGGCTTCGCTGGGCTGGACCGTCCCGCGCCGAGTGGGCCGCCGTCCTCGGGACCGACGAGGCGGGCGCCCAGGGCATCGTCTGCGCCGCCGTACGGGAGACCTTCGAGGAGTCCGGCGTACTCCTCGCCGGGCCCGACGCTGAGACCGTCGTGGCCGACACCACCTCCGCCGCCTGGGAGGCCGACCGGGCCGCCCTCGTCGCCCGCGAACTCTCCTTCGCCGGCTTCCTGCACCGCCGCGGGCTGCTGCTCCGCAGTGACCTGCTCGGCTGCTGGGCACGCTGGATCACGCCGGAGTTCGAACCGCGCCGCTACGACACCTGGTTCTTCGTCGCCGTGCTCCCCGCCGGACAACGGACCAGGAACGCCTCCACCGAAGCCGACCGTACGCTGTGGATCAAGCCCGCGGACGCAGCCGCGGGCTACGACCGCGGGGAGTTCCTGATGATGCCGCCGACCGTCACCACGCTGCGCGAGATCCGGCACCACCCGAGCGCCGCCGCAGCGCTCAGCGCCAGCGCGGACCGCGACCTGACGCCCGTACTGGCCCGCGCGAGACTCCTGGGCGACGACATCGTGCTCAGCTGGCCCGGCCACGACGAATTCACCAAGAAGGTCTCCCGATGACCGTGCCCCCTGCCGACGCCCCTCCGCCCGGCCGCCCGCGCGACGGCGCCATCGACGGCTCCGCCACCGCACGCGCCCTGTGCGTCCTGGCGTCCAACCCGTCCGTCCTGACGCTGGACGGCACCAACACCTGGATTCTCGCCGAGCCCGGCTCCGACCAGGCCGTGATCGTCGACCCGGGGCCGCTGGACGAGGTCCATCTGCGGCGAGTGGCCGACCTCGCACAGGCGGGCGGCAGACGCGTCGCCCTCACGCTGCTCACCCATGGCCACTGGGACCACGCGGAAGGCGCCGCGCGCTTCGCCCAGCTCACCGGCAGCCCGGTACGCGCGCGGGACCCCGCGCTGCGGCAGGGCGGCGGAGATGGGCTGGAAGTCGGGGACCTCATCACGGCGGGCGGCCTGGAGCTGGTGGTCGTACCGACGCCGGGACACACAAGGGACTCAGTGTCCTTCCAGCTGCCCGCCGACCGGGCCGTGCTGACCGGGGACACGATCCTCGGGCGCGGCACGACCTTCGTGGCCCACCCTGACGGACGGCTGGGCGACTACCTCGACTCGCTGCGGCTGCTGCGCTCACTGACGGTCGACGAAGGCGTCAGCACGCTGCTGCCGGGGCACGGGCCCGTACTGACGGACGCACGGGGCGCGGTCGAGTACTACCTCGCCCACCGGGCGAACCGGCTGGCGCAGGTCGAGACGGCTGTCGAGAGCGGCTGCCGTACGGCCCCGGAGGTCGTCGCACAGGTGTACGCGGAGGTGGACCGGTCGCTGTGGCCCGCGGCCGAGCAGTCGGTCCAGGCACAACTGGAGTACCTGCGCGAGCACGGCCTGCTTTGAGCCTCCGGTTCACCGGCCGCACGGCCCTGCGGGGGCTTGCCCCCGGCAGGGGCCGCAGCGTGCCGCCGTGCGCTCGTGCCGAGTCGTGCCGGGTCGTTCACCCGAGCCCGGGTGAACGACCGCGGCCCCCGATCTTCGCCATGGCACGGCCGTGCGCTGCGTTCCCCGATCGGCCGACCAGGGCGTGTCCCCTACGAGGCCGGTCAGGCACGTTGCGCCTGACCGCACCAGGGACGCCCCGCTACTGGACGAACCGTCCGACACGGCACCAGCCGGGTCGAACCGGCAAGCACATGCCCGCACGCCTTGTGGCCAGGGACGCGCGGCGTGCAGGACGCGGAGAGCTCGCTCCGCAACGGGGCCCAGGAGGGGCCGGACGGCACGGCTGTGCCCACGGCGTGGTGCGGCGGTTCCCAGCCGACCTCAACCCAGATGCACGGCTGACCGCACCGTCTCGCCCCGTGTCGCGTCCGGTCGGCGTCCCAGCCGCCCGCCGTCGGGCGCCCGCGCAGGTCAGCACGGCGGAGGCGGCGGCCGTACGCCGCCGCACGCGCAGCGGCGCGTGAGACGGAGGCGCACCACCGTCGGCGCACCCAGCGCTAGCGGCTCCGCTTCGCCAGTCGCTCGATGTCGAGCAGGATCACCGCGCGTGCCTCCAGCCGGAGCCAGCCGCGGCCCGCGAAGTCGGCGAGCGCCTTGTTCACGGTCTCCCGGGAGGCGCCGACGAGCTGTGCCAGTTCCTCCTGGGTGAGGTCGTGCACCACGTGGATGCCCTCCTCCGACTGCACGCCGAAGCGGCGCGACAGGTCGAGGAGCTGCTTGGCGACGCGTCCGGGCACATCGGAGAAGACCAGGTCGGACATCGAGTCGTTGGTACGGCGCAGCCGTCGGGCGATGGCGCGGAGCAGCGCGGAGGCCACCTCGGGCCGGACGTTCAGCCAGGGCTGGAGGTCGCCGTGGCCCAGGCCGAGCAGCTTGACCTCGGTGAGCGCGGAGGCCGTGGCCGTACGGGGGCCGGGGTCGAAGAGGGAGAGCTCGCCGATGAGCTCACCCGGGCCGAGCACGGCCAGCATGTTCTCCCGGCCGTCGGGCGAGGTGCGGTGGAGCTTCACCTTGCCCTCGGTGACGACATACAGCCTGTCGCCGGGGTCTCCTTCGTGGAAAAGTGCATCGCCGCGGGCCAGTGTCGTCTCGGTCATGGAGGCGCGCAGCTCAGCGGCTTGCTCCTCATCGAGCGCCGCGAAGAGCGGGGCGCGCCGCAGAACGTCGTCCACGAGTTCTCTCCTTGTCGACCTGCCCATGGGGCTCTTTGTGGCACCCCATGATGCCGGACGGTAAAGCAGTGGGATCAGTCACAAGTTTGACGCACTCACGCGGTCGTCCGTACGGCAGGGGGCCGATTGGGCTGTGAATTGCCTACGTGAGGGGCGGATGCCGGACGTTCGCGCTACGCCGGGCGAGTGTCCCCCAGGCCGGTGGGGCGGGGGCTTTGGGGCAGCCGGGCAGGTGAGCAGATCAGATGATTCCGCTATGAGTGAACGCGTTTCGACCATGTAAACAATCCCGACAAAGCCGACCAAGCGGGCAGCGTGGCGAGTGCAGCGGTAAGGGGCAGTCGCGAAGACGACTGCCCCTTACCGCTGCACGGTGGGCCTGCGCGGTGGACCTGCGCGGTGGACGGCGCGAGGTGAACCGCGCCGTGGACCGCGCCCGCATCAGGCGGCCACCGCCACCGCCTGCACCGCCGGTGTGCGGAGAGTGCCGCGTGCCGTGCCCAGGCTGGTGATCAGCGTGGCCGCTGCCGCGACCCCGACGACCGCCAGCCAGATACCCGGCCCCTGATCGCCCGGCCACACGGCGTCGGTGCGGAGCATCGTGAAGGGCAGGATGCCCGCCACCGCCGCCACCGTGCCGAGGAACACGCCGGTCACCGTGAGCACCAGGCCCTCCACGCCGACCATGCCCATGACCTGTCCCGGAGTGGCTCCGGCGAGGCGCTGCTGGCCGAACTCCCGGCGGCGGTAGGAGGTCGCCGCGTACAGGCTGTTGATCAGCATGATGCAGGAGAAGACGACGATGATGCCCACGACAACGAAGTTCAGGGTTTCGAGGTTCTTGTCCTCCACCGACTTCGTCAGCCCGGAAGCCTCGATCGCGTCGCTCTCGACCGCCTGCATGTACAGCGTCGCGGTCGCCATGCCGGTGAAGACGATCAGCGGCATCAGCACTCCGGAGAGCTCCGCGGCGCGCCGGCGCATGTTGTGCACCGTCAGATAGCCGCTCGCCCCGGCCAGCGCCGTGATCGGCCCCCGCAGCCTGCCCAGCAGACCCGTCAGCAGCACCGGGGAGAAGAGGGCGAAACCGACGGCCAGCAGAATCGCCCCGTACGCCGGGGGCGCCATCGCCGCGGCGTCCGTCTCGTCCATGGCGAAGGTGGTGCTCACGGAGGCGGCTCCGACCACCAGCGCGCCCCAGGCCGCGAGGTTCCGCATCCTGCCGCGCTCCTTACGGGCCCCTGCCAGCGCCTTCGTCGCCCGGCGCACCGCCAGGAAGGCGGCGGCGACCGAGGCCAGCAGCGTCACGCTGATCCCGGAGGAGAGCGCGATCGGGCCGAAGGCGTAATCGACGCTCCCGGCCACCTGGCCGCTTTCCTGGAACTGGTCGAGCAGCGCCTGCCCGCCCAGCACCGCGGGACCGATGGCCAGCACCGCCCCGACGAGGGCGACCGCCGCCGACTCCCCGACGATCATCCGCTTGATCTGCGCCGGGGTGGCCCCGGTGCTGCGCAGCAGGCTGATCTCCTCACTCCGCTGACGCACGTTCACCGTCAGCGTGGAGGCGACGGCGAAGAACACCAGCAGGGTGCCGTAGCCACCGACCACCGCCGCCGCCGTGGTGAGCGACTCCGCGCTGACGTCGTCGACGCCCGCGGCGCCCGCCGTGTCGTGCATCGCGTTGAACGTCATGACGATCACCGCGCCCAGGAAGGCGGACAGCAGCGTCGCGGCGAAGCGTCCGGGACGCTGCCGGATCGAACGCATGGCCAGTACGAACATCGCTCACACACCTGCCTGCATCTCGTCGTTGACGCTGTCGCCGAGGTGCGCGAGCCGCTCGGCGACGGCGTCCACGGTCGGCGCGTTCAGCTGGCCCGCCAGCCGCCCGTCCGCCAGGAAGACCACCGAGTCGGCGTACGAGGCGGCCATCGGGTCGTGGGTCACCATGACGACCGTCCGGCCGTGCAGCCGTACGGACCCCTGCAGAAGCCGCAGCACATCCCGCGCGCTGCGGGTGTCCAGCGCGCCTGTCGGTTCGTCGGCGAAGACCACGCTCGGCTCCGTGACAAGCGCCCGCGCGATGGCGACGCGCTGCCGCTGGCCGCCGGAGAGCTTGTCGGGATGATGCTCCATCCGGTCGGCCAGCCCGACACCGGCGAGGATCTCCTCCGTACGGGCCCGGTCGACGCGCCGCCCGGCGAGCTTCAGCGGAAGCACCGTGTTCTGCGCCACGGTCAACGTGGGCAGCAGGTTGTACTGCTGGAAGACGAAGCCGATCCGCTGCCGCCGGAACTTCGTCAGCGCTGCCTCACTGCCGCCCGTCATCTCCTCACCGTCCACCACCACCCGGCCGTGGTCCGGGCGGTCCAGACCCGCCGCGCACTGGAGCAGCGTCGACTTCCCGGAGCCGGACGGCCCCATCACCGCCGTGAAGCTGCCGGCGGGCAGGCTCAGGTTCACTCCGTCCAGTGCGGTCACCGCGTTCTCCGCATCGCCGTAGGTCTTGGTGACCTCGACAAGGCGCAGGGCTTCGGAACTGCCGACGGGGGTTTCTCTCCTCGGACGACGAACCATGTCAACTCCTCTTTCCGGCACACTCACTGCTCGACTACGAAGCTACGAGCGGTGACCGTCCCGCACACGGGGCGTACATCCCGAACGGCTTGGGAGGTACAACCCGAGTACGGGGTGTCGTTGGGTACACCGCAGCCAGCGTCTGTGCGGTGCACGCCTGTGTGTGCCGGGCACTGACGATTCACCCAAGCCTCTGTTCGCCTGCTGCCTGTCGGTGGCGGCCCGTAGGCTGACCGCATGGCGAAGAGTGAGGTGTCAGGGGCGGCCGAGAGTCGGCCTGGAATCAAGAGGGCCAGAGTCGCGCCGACGCGTACGGGCCTGGTCAGGCAGGCGCGGCGGATCAACCGGGCGCTGGCCGAAACGTATCCGTACGCCCACCCCGAGCTGGATTTCGAGAGCCCGTTCCAGCTCCTGGTGGCCACGGTGCTGTCCGCGCAGACGACGGACCTCCGGGTGAACCAGACGACGCCCGCGCTCTTCGAGCGGTATCCGACGCCCGAGGACATGGCCATGGCCGTGCCGGAGGAGCTGGAGGAGGTGATCCGGCCGACGGGGTTCTTCCGCGCGAAGACGAAGTCGCTGATAGGGCTGTCCACCGCGCTGCGCGACCACTTCGGCGGCGAGGTGCCGGGCACGATAGAGGAGCTGGTCACGCTCCCCGGCGTAGGCCGCAAAACGGCGAACGTCGTGCTGGGTAACGCCTTCGGCGTGCCGGGCCTCACCGTGGACACGCACTTCGGGCGCCTCGTCCGCCGGTTCGGCTGGACTCGCGAGGAGGACCCTTCGAGAGTCGAGGCGGCGATCGCGGCGATCTTCCCCAAGAGCGAGTGGACGATGCTCTCGCACCGGCTCATCTTCCACGGCCGCCGCGTCTGCCACTCCCGCAAGCCCGCCTGCGGCGCCTGCCCCATCGCCCCGCTCTGCCCCTCGTACGGTGAGGGCGAGACCGATCCGACGAAGGCGAAGAAGCTGCTGAAGTACGAGATGGGCGGCCAGCCCGGCCAGCGGCTCAAGCCGCCGGAGGACTTCCCGGGCGAGCCCGCACCCGCGCAGGTCCCACGGTGAGCGGGGGCGCGGCGGGGCGCCGTACGAGGTGCTCCGCTGTCCCGCACCGCACCTGGGCGGGCGGCGCCGGGCGGGGTCGCACCCCTGCGCGTCACACCTCGCCGTCCCGTACCGCCCGGGAGCGCGGATGACGGGCCCGCAGCAGGAGCAGGGCGGCTCGGTCAGGCTCAGCAGCGAAGGCCTGCCCGGTTGGCTGGAGCCCGTCGAGCGGGTGGCGCGGGAGGTCGAGCCCCGGCAGCTCAGCCGCTTCCTGCCACCTGCCGGGGGCGGCGGCAGACCGTCCGCGGTGCTCATCCTCTTCGGCGAGGGCCCGCGGGGCCCGGAGCTGCTGCTGATGGAGCGCGCCAGCAGTCTCCGTTCGCACGCAGGCCAGCCCTCCTTCCCCGGTGGCGCCCTCGACCCCGAGGACGGCGACCCGGCGGGCGAGGGGCCGTTGCGGGCCGCGCTGCGGGAGGCCGAGGAGGAGACCGGGCTCGATCCCTCCGGTGTGCAGATATTCGCGACCCTTCCCGCGCTCTACATCCCGGTCAGTGATTTCGTCGTGACCCCGGTGCTGGGCTGGTGGCGGCGTCCGACGCCGGTGGCGCCGGTGGATCCGGCCGAGACCGCCCGGGTCTTCACCGTCCCGGTCGCGGAGCTGACCGATCCGGTCAACCGCGCCACCACCGTGCACCCGAGCGGGCACCGTGGCCCGGCGTTCGCCGTCGGCTCCGCACTGGTGTGGGGCTTCACGGCCGGGGTGATCGACAGGGTCCTGTACTTCGCCGGCTGGGAGCGGGCGTGGGATCGCGGGAAGCTCGTCCCACTCGATCCGCATGCGTGAGGCCGCGGGCGGCGGGCGTGATTCCGTGACGGGCGTGCGTGAGACGGTGGCCTCCGTAAGCGGTGACATCTCTGCGAGGCTGATTCGGTGAACGTGCTGGACATACTGCTCGTGCTCGCCGCCGTGTGGTTCGCGATCGTGGGCTACCGCCAGGGCTTCATCGTCGGCATCCTGTCGGTGATCGGCTTCCTCGGCGGCGGTCTCGTCGCCATCTTCGTGCTGCCGGTGCTGTGGGGAGAGCTGACCGACGACGCGTCGCCGGGCACGGTCGGTGTCATGGTGGCCGTGGCGGTCGTGATCATCTGCGCCTCCGTCGGACAGGCGTTCACCACGCATCTGGGCAGCAAGCTGCGCCGCTATATCACCTGGTCACCCGCGCGCGCCCTGGACGCGACGGGCGGCGCGCTGGTCAATGTGGTGGCGATGCTGCTGGTCGCCTGGCTGATCGGCTCCGCCCTCGCCGGTACGGCACTGCCGACGCTGAGCAAGGAGGTACGGGCCTCCAAGGTGCTGCTGGGCGTGTCCCGCGTGCTGCCGGAGCAGGCGAACACCTGGTTCGCCGACTTCTCCTCGGTGCTCGCGCAGAAGGGCCTGCCGCAGGTCTTCTCACCGTTCTCGAACGAACCGATCACCTCCGTCCCGGCGCCCGATCCGAAGCTGGCCAAGAGCCCGGTGGTGGCTCGCGCGAAGGAGTCCATCGTCAAGGTGGTGGGCACCGCGACCAGCTGCGGCAAGGTCCTGGAGGGCACCGGATTCGTGTTCGACGATGGGCGGGTGATGACGAACGCGCATGTCGTGGGCGGAGTCGACGAGCCGACGGTGCAGATCGGCGGCGAAGGCAGACTCCATGACGCGACGGTCGTGCTGTACGACTGGGAGCGCGACATCGCCGTCCTCGACGTGCCCGGCCTGAGCGCCCCTTCGCTGCCCTTCGCCGAGGGCGACGCCTCCACCGGCAACGGCGCGATCGTCGCCGGATTCCCGGAGAACGGCGCCTTCGACGTCCGAGCCGCCCGCGTGCGGGGCCGCATCGAGGCGGGCGGCCCGGACATCTACCACCGGGGCACCGTCCACCGCGACGTCTACTCCCTCTTCACCACCGTCCGGCAGGGCAACTCCGGCGGACCGCTGCTCACACCCGAAGGCGAGGTGGTCGGGGTGGTCTTCGCCAAGTCGCTGGAGGACGACGACACGGGTTACGCGCTCACGGTCGACGAGGTGCGCGAGGACATCAAGCTGGGCCGTACCGCCGAGGGCCAGACGGACACCGAAGGGTGCGCGCTCTGAGTTGAGGCGCGGGCGGGTGCCACCGGTCCGGCGCCAACCGTCTGGCGGCCCCCGTCCGGCGCCACCCGCCCCGGTGCCGTCCGCTGCCACCCGTCCGCCGAGCCACTTCGAGCCCTTTGCAGGGCGCCACTGCCCGTCCGGCAGCCCACCCCTTAAGCTTCCTTCCATGGCTACGAAGCGCGCGGGCAGTGGGCTGACCGTCACCCAGCAGACCGCCAAGTTCCTCGGCGTCAGTGTGCTCGCCGGGGCGGTGCTGGCCGGGATCGCCCTGCCGGCCGCCGGGCTGGTCGGGCTCGCCGCCAAGGGGTCGGTGGAGGGCTTCGACGAGATCCCCGCCAATATGAAGCGTCCGCCGCTGAGCCAGCGGACCACCATCCTGGACGTCAACGGGGATGAGATCGCCAAGGTCTACTCCCGCGACCGCACCGTGGTGGATTTCAAGCAGATCTCCCCGCACATGCGCAAGGCCATCGTCGCCATCGAGGACTCCCGTTTCTACGAACACGGCGCGATCGACCTCAAGGGCGTGCTCCGAGCGCTGAATCAGAACGCGCAGTCGGGCGAGAACGTCCAGGGCGCCTCCACCCTGACTCAGCAGTACGTCAAGAACGTCTTCGTCGAGGAGGCGGGCAACGACCAGGAGAAGATCGCCGACGCCACGCAGCAGTCCGGCGCGGCCGGTATCGGCCGCAAGATCCGCGAGCTGAAGTACGCGATCCAGGTCGAGGAGACGCTCGGCAAGAAGCAGATCCTGGAGAACTACCTCAACATCACCTTCTTCGGGCAGCAGGCTTACGGCGTGGAGGCGGCGGCTCAGCGCTACTTCTCCACACCCGCCAAGGACCTCAATCTGGAGCAGTCCGCGCTGCTGGCGGGGCTCGTGCAGTCACCGAGCCGCTACGACCCGGTCAACGACCCGGACGAGGGCAAGAAGCGGCGCGACATCGTCCTCTCCCGGATGGCCGAGGTCGGCGACATCAGCAGCAAGGAAGCCGCGGCGGCCAAGAAGAAGCCGCTCGGCCTGAAGGTCAGCCAGCCCAAGAACGGCTGCATCACGGCGACCAAGGGCGCCGGCTTCTTCTGCAACTACGTGGAGGAGGTCTTCCTCTCCGACAAGGCGTACGGCAAAACCCGCAAGGAGCGCGTGAAGCGCTGGAACCAGGGCGGTCTCACGATCAAGACCACCCTGGACCCGAAGGCCCAGGCCTCGGTCCAGGCTTCCATCGAGAACCACGTGAACCAGTCGGACGAGGTCGCTACCGCGGTCAGCATCGTCGAGCCGGGCACCGGCAAGATCCTCGGCATGGGGCAGTCGCGGCCCTTCGGGTACGGGAAGAACCAGACGGAGATCAACCTCGCGGTCAACGAGGACATGGGCGGCGGCAGGGGCTACCAGCCCGGCTCCACCTTCAAGCCGGTGGTCGCGGCCGCGGCACTGGAGCAGGGCACGAGCGTCTACCAGAAGTACAAGTCGCCGTACAAGATGCCCTATCCCAGCCCGGTCGCCCAGTGCGACGGCAAGTCGTGGACGAACGGGGCCGGCTCCACGGTCGAGAACGAGAACGAGACGGAGGTCGGCCCGTACCGCATGAAGGAGGCGACCGCCCTCTCCGTCAACACCTACTACGTCGAGCTCATCAGCGAGATCGGGATCTGCCCGGTCACCAACATGGCCAGCCGCCTGGGCCTGGACCGCGCGGACGGGAAGAAGTTCCAGCAGGTCCCGTCGATGGCGCTGGGTGGCCAGGAGATGGCACCGCTGTCCATGGCCGCGGCGTACGCCACCTTCGCGAACAACGGCGTGCACTGCACCCCGATCGCCATCGAGTCGATCACCGACGCGCACGGCAAGGCGCTGAAGGTGCCGAAGTCGACGTGCGAGCGCGCCATGTCCGAGCAGACCGCCAAGACGGTGAACTCCCTGCTCCGTGGCGTCGTCGAGGACGGCACCGGCCAGAAGGCCGGGCTCACCGGCCGGGACAGCGCGGGCAAGACGGGTACCACGGACGAGCGGTACGCCGCCTGGTTCGTCGGCTACACACCGCAGGCTGCGGGCGCGGTGTGGGTCGGCGACCCGAAGCACGAGCGGCGCATGGTCGACATCACCATCGGCGGCCAGTACCACCCGAAGGTCTTCGGTGGCGCGGTGCCCGGCCCGATCTGGCGGGACGCGATGAGCGGGGCACTCGAGGGCAAGCCGCCGACCAACCTGCCCACCGTCCCGATCAAGGACGACAAGAAGGAAGAGAAGAAGGACAAGGGCAAGAAGAAGGACAAGGAAAAAGAGAAGGACCGGCGTGACCGGGGCGGCAAGAAGCCTTCCGGCGGGTCCGACAATCCGTGGCCGGACGTCAGCTTCCCGCCGGACATGACCGGTGGCGGAGGCAACGGCGGAAACGGCCGGGGTAACGGCGGAGGCGACGGCGGGTGGCCCGAGCTCAGGTGACCGCCAGGATGTCGTGAGCAGGAGTGTGGGGCCCCTCCTTCGGGACGGGCCCCACACTCATGACCGCAACGCTCATGCTGATCACCGCGCTGCCCAGCCGGGGCGTCCTGCCCAGCCGCCGGGAGCGCCCCGCTCAGGCCCGCGCACAGGCCGGTGCTCAGCCCCGCCAGCCGCCGACTCAGGGCGCCAGCCGCCGCCTCAGCCCGCCAGCCGCCGCTTCACCGCAGCGGCCACCCGGCCGCCCTCGGCCCGGCCGGCCACCTTCGGATTCACGATCTTCATCACGGACCCCATCGCCCGGGGCCCCTCGGCCCCGGCCGCCTTCGCCTCCCCCACCGCCTGGGCGACCAGCTCGGCCAGCTCCTCGTCCCCCAGCTGCTGCGGCAGGTAGCCCGCGAGCACCTCGCCCTCCGCCCGCTCCCGCTCGGCCTGCGCGGCCCGGTCGCCCTGTGTGAACGCCTCGGCCGCCTCCCGGCGCTTCTTCGCCTCGCTTGCGATCACCTGGCGCACCTCTTCGTCGGAGAGCTCGCGGGAGGCGGTGCCCGACACCTCCTTCTTGGTGATCGCGGTGAGCGTCATCCGCAAGGTGGCGGAACGCAGCTCGTCCCGCGCCTTCATCGCGGCGGTCAGGTCGTCCCTCAGCTGGGATTTCAGGGTGGTCATGCCGCTGAGTGTGCCAGCAAGCGAGCCCGCCGCCCACTGCATTGTGGCTGCGCCGTCTGCAACGATGGCTTTATGCGCGCGCGATACGGAATCCCCCTCGGCATCACTGCACTCGGCGCCGCCTGCGTCGGCTACGCGACGGGCATAGAGGCCCGTTCCTTCCGGCTGCGGCGCGTCAGCGTGCCCGTACTGCCACCCGGCACCCACCCCCTCCGGGTCCTCCAGATCTCCGACATCCACATGGTGGGCGGGCAGGGCAAGAAACGGCGCTGGATCCAGTCCCTCGCCGGGCTGCGTCCGGATTTCGTCATCAATACGGGGGACAACCTGTCGGACCCGGAAGCCGTCCCCGAGGTGCTGGACGCACTCGGGCCGCTGCTGGCCTACCCGGGGGCGTACGTCTTCGGCTCGAACGACTACTACGGGCCGAAGCTCCGCAACCCCGCCCGCTACCTCCTCGAGGCAGCCAGCGGGCGGCACGGGCTGAACGGCAACGCTCCCGCCGTCGGCGCGATCCACAACCCCTGGGAGGGCATCCGGGACGCCTTCGACGCGGCGGGCTGGATCGGGCTCTCCAACGCACGGGGGCGGCTCAAGCTCCCGGGCGGCCAGGAGATCGCTCTGACCGGGCTCGACGACCCGCACATCAAGCGCGACCGCTACAGCGAGGTCGCCGGAGGCCCCGAGACCGACGCGGATCTCGCGCTGGCCGTCGTGCACGCCCCCTACCTCCGCGTACTGGACGCCTTCACCGCCGACCGCTACCCGCTGATCCTCGCCGGGCACACCCACGGCGGCCAGCTGTGCGTGCCCTTCTACGGCGCCCTGGTCACCAACTGCGACCTCGACGCCCGGCGGGTGAAGGGCCTCTCCACTCACCGTGCCGGAGGCCACCAGGCCCACCTGCACGTCTCCGCGGGCTGCGGCACCAACCGCTACACCCCCGCCCGCTTCGCCTGCCCCCCGGAGGCGACGCTGCTCACCCTGACCGAACGGACCTGACCGGCCCCGGAGCCCCCGAAACCGGATTTCGCGTCCGGGCCGCCCTGGGCTAGAGTGTTGCTCGTTGCTTCGGGGTGTGGCGCAGCTTGGTAGCGCGCTTCGTTCGGGACGAAGAGGCCGTGGGTTCAAATCCCGCCACCCCGACTGAAGGAACAGCACATCAGGGGCCCGGTCCGCGAAAGCGGGCCGGGCCCCTGAGTGGTTTCCGGAGCCGTCCTGGGAGCCGGACGGGGAATCCGGCTCTTAGAACCACACGCGCGACTGCGGGGTACTCCAGCGCGAAGCGGTTCTGACACGAACGGCCCGTGCAGGCGCCTTCCTCTCCCGATATGCCACCGCCCCCGGATCCCACCTGCAGGTCCTGCGGCTCACGATGGGCGGAGCTCGGGCCCGTCTCTCCCTGCCGTTCGACTTCCCGAGCAGGGCCAAGTGAGCAGGGGTCAAGCAAGCGGGGCCCGCTTATTTAGATACACACACGTATGTATGCTGGCTGTGAGTGGGCCTCAAAGGAGGGATGCTGAATGAAGAGCCAGTTGGTTCAGCAAGCGCGGCGAGGCGAGGCGACCGAGCCAGGCGGCCCCGGCCGTAGTCGCGCCACCCAGGCTGATCGCAGCGCGCGCACGCGCGGCGCGCTGCTCGAATCGGCCGCACGGGGCCTGTCCCGCTACGGCTACGGCAATCTCAAGCTGCAGCAGGTGGCCCGCGACGCCGGGTACACGCGTGGTGCGCTCTATCACCAGTTCAAGGACAAGCAGGATCTGGCCCTGGCCGTGTGCGCGTGGTTCCGCGAGACCTACTGGCAGGAGGTGGCGCGCTTCGTCGAGCAGGAACCTGAGCCCGTCGCGGCGCTGCTCACCCTCGCGCGCGGCCACGCCGTCTTCTGCCGACGCGACGTGGCGCGCGTGCCGATCGCGCTGCGGCTGGAGTTCAGCGGGCAGGACCATCCCGTCGGGCGCGAGGTCGAGCGGAACTACGAAACGCTTCTCACGCGCTGCGCCCACCTCATCGACGCCGGGCGCGAGGCGGGAACGATCCCGCCCGGTCGGCCTACCAGGACCCTCGCGCTCGCCTTCGTCGGCGCGCTGGAGGGAACAGTGATCGCACTGGCCGGCCAGGCTCCGGACGATGAGCTGCTCGCAGCCCACGCCGTCGCGGGCGTACTCGGAGTCCCCACCTCGTCATGACACATCACTGAGCTGAGCAGATGGAGGTCCACGAATGAAACTCCCGGACGCCGCGCACACCTCCCGGCCCTGGCGGATCCACCAGATGACGCCCGACTTCCGCCTCTACGACGTGTGGGCCCTGCCCACGCCGGGAGGCCCTGACGACTTCCCGCACCTGGTGCGGCAGACCTCCGCGGGCGACACGTCGGACAACCCTTCCCGGGTCGCCCGCATCCTCTTTGCGATCCGCTGGAAACTCGGGAAGCTGCTCGGCTGGGACAACCCCGACTCCGGCGTCGGCTCCCGGGTGCCGACGCTGCGCGACCGGTTGCCAGCCGATCTGCGTGACGCCCCGTTCGGACCGGAGTTCGACCGCCTGCCCTTCCGCTCGATCTACCTGGCGGACAACGAGTGGGCGTCGGAGATGAGCAACCGAACCGTGCACGGGGTGATGCACCTGAGCTGGGTCCCGGACGGAGCCGGCGGCTACCGCGGCCAGATGGCCGTACTGGTCAAGCCGAACGGCCTGTTCGGCAAGGTTTACATGGCTGCGATCGCACCGTTCCGGCACCTGCTCGTGTATCCGCCGCTGATGCGGGGCATCGCAGCCGAGTGGCGAGCCGACCCGCCCCAGAAGCCCCGGAACCTCTCCCCCGCGAACTGATGCCATATCAGGAAGGGTTGCCCGCCCGGACGGCGAGCGGGGTGCACCTCATCTGACGCGGCACCAGTTCCCCCGGGCGGGCCGACGCCCGCAGCTACGCGCCGGAGAGCAGCGGATCGTAGGCGGTCGAGCGGCGGCGGCCCGACATGAAGGAGAGGAAGTCGTTCACGAACGCGCTGCGGGAGTAGCCCGCGTCGGCGCCGTCCACGGTGCGCCGGAAGCCGGTGCGGAACAGGGCCCGGTACTCGTCCGCGTCGATGAACTGGTTGCCGTCCGTGTCGGTGACGCTGAAGAGCACCTCGGCGACCCGGATCAGCGCGGGCCCCGCCAGGGAAGGGACGGCGGCGGCGTACTCCGCTCCGCTGATGCGGCCGTCGCCGTCGAGGTCGAGGGCCGACTGGAGTTCCCTCCACCACTCGGCGAACGCGCGGTAGAGCTTGGTCTCCTCCGGTTCGTCCAGGTCGAGGCAGGAGGCCAGCTCCCGCGCCATGGCGGCGAGGTCGGGCCAGTCCAGATAGCCGTCCCCGGTCTGGTCGAGTACCTCGGTGAAGAAGTCTTCAGCGCTCCGCTGCGGCTCGGTCTTCTCGGCGGAGCCGTGCTGCACGGGGAAGGGCGTGACCAGCCGGAAGAGGGCGCCGGCCCGCCTCACCCGGTCGCGCAGCGCGGCGAGTGCCGCGGACTGGGGGTCCTCACCGTCCGGGGAGAGGTACAGCAGCCGGGTGAGATCCTCGGTCCGCAGCCAGTTGTCGGGCAGGAAGCGGGCCAGACCTGCGGTCATATAGGCGCTCTGCATCAGCGTCCGGGCGCCGGGGACCTCCGGTAAACCCGCCCGTCGGCGGAAGGGCCCGGGGAGGGACGCCACGGTGATCGTGCCGATGACCGGCCCGGCGACCGCGCGTCCTGTCGCCCACACGGTGGGCAGGCCGCCCAGCAGGGGCGGCGCCGGGAGGTGGTCGAAGAGCTTGTAGAGGATGATGCGCAGCGCCTCCGTGTTCTCCAGCTCCTCCTCGACCATGCGGTCGTAGTACTGCCAGAACTCCTTCAAGGTGGGGGGAAGCTGGGCCCCCTGATCCCCCAAAGTAGTCAGGAACGCCTGGAATTCGGCGTAGAGCCGCTCCATGGTGCGCTGGTCGAGCGGCTGCCCGCTCAGTCGGCACATGGTCACGGAGCTCTCGAACAGGGTCGCGATCACCCAGGCGCGGGCCTGGGGGTCCATCGCGTCGTAGGGCCGGTTCTGTGTGTCCGTGCCGGTCATCCGCGCGTGCATGCGGTTGAGCCGCGCCGCCTCGCGCTCCCGCGCGTGCTCGTCGGCGCCCGACATGCGCTGCAGGCTCATGAGGGTGTTGCGCAGCCGTCGCCATGGGTGCGCCACGAAAACCGAGTTGTCGATGAGGGCTGCGCCGATCTGCGGATGGGCGGCCTCCAGCACCGTGGCCCGGAGCATGGCGAGTGCCCAGCGCGGATCGTTGAAGAACCGGTGGAACTGCGAGTCAGGGCCGAACAGAGATCCGGGGGGTCCTTCGGGGACCGGCCCCCCGGCAATCGGCGGTGCCGGGACCGGCGGTACGGGACCACCGCCCCGGTCGGTCGGTCCGGATTCGTGCTGGCTGGGGCGACTGCTGCCTGTGTACGTCACGGGTGCGGTTCTCCGTTCGCGTGCGGCGTCACGCCGCCGAAGCGGCGACTGCGTTGCTGGTAGGTGTGCAGGCACTCCAGGAAGTGCGGTGCGCGGAAGTCGGGCCAGAGCACCGACGGGAAGATCCACTCGGCGTAGGCCACCTGCCAGAGCATGAAGTTGGAGATGCGCTGTTCGCCGGAGGTCCGGATGACGAGGTCCACGTCGGGTGTGTCGGGGACGGGCAGATGAGCGGCGAAGCACTGCTCGTCGACGTCATCGGCGGGCACCCCGGCGCGGATGAGGGAGCGTGCCGCCTCGACGATGTCGCCGCGCCCGCCGTGGTCGAAGGCCACTGTCAGCGTCATGCCACGGTTGGCCTCGGTCAGCGTGGTGAGGTCGGCGAAGTCCCGGGCCAGCGGTCCGGGGATTCTCGGATCCGATGCTCCGAGGAACCGGCAGCGGATGCCGCGCGCGTGCAGCAACGGGGCGTGTTTGCGTACCACTCGGCGCACCAGTTGCATGAGGAAGTCGACTTCTTGGCTCGGGCGTCGCCAGTTCTCGGTGGAGAACGCGTACAGGCTCAGCCACTGCACCCCCGAGGTCCGCGCCGCCTCGATCACGTCGATCACCGTGGTCTCCGCCGCGCGATGGCCCGACGTACGGGGTTGGGACCGCTGGGCCGCCCATCGGCCGTTTCCGTCCATCACGCAGGCGACATGGCGCGGAACGGTCCCTTGGCGGGCTTCAGGTATCACGCGTTCTCCCCCGGCTGTCACAGCACGGTCCCCCGCCGGAGTGCCGCTCGGATCGACACTCAGCAGAGTGTCGGTACCCGTCCGCAGGCGCAGCGGAATGTCCGGGACTTCACCCCTGGGACACCAGTCGGATTATTGCCACGTGGGTCGATAGCCGGCCTTCGCGGAAGCGCGTTCATCTGAATTAAGCACGCCCCTACAACGAATGAGTGGCGGTGTTTGCCCTGCTCACGTCAGTCGTTGGCATCCATGAACAAGAAAAAGGTAAGGGCTGTCCCGTGATCGGGGGCAATCTCGTCACGCCGTAACCGCCCCCGCCACAGCCGAGCCCGCCGCCCAGGCGGCGGCTGGCTGGCCGACCCTCCGGTGCATCCGGCCGGGTCGGGCGTCCGACCGGAGGCTGCTGCCGCGCTCGTGGCGATCGTCATGGTGGCGTCCGTTCCGTCGCGGCTTCTCGGTCTGCCTCGATCCCCCGCCCTTCGGCGGGGTCACCGCGGGAGGAAGCACGCTCCGGCCTGCCGCCCGGGTCAGGGTTTGCGGCGCTCCGGGGCGGCGGGTGCCACCGCGTCGCGGCCGTCTCCGGCGGCGGGGCCGTCCGTCGTTGCACTCGCACGCTTGCCCGGGCGCAGGATGCCCGCACCCAGGGTCAGCCCGAAGGCCAGGGCCGTCACCAGGCCGAACGACACCGTCAGCGAGGTCAGGTCGGCGATTCCGCCGATCGCTGAGGGCGCGATCAGGCCCGAGGCGTAGGTGATGGTGGCGACGCCTGCGATGGCCTGGGAGGGCGCCGGGCCGCTGCGAGCCGCCGCGACGTAGGCGACCGGCACGACCACCGCGACCCCGAGCCCGAGCAGCCCGAAGCCCGCCATCGTCACGGCGGCCGAGGGCGCACTGATCACCAGCAGGCCGCCCAGACCGGCCAGCACCCCTCCCCCGCGCACCGTGCGTACGGCGCCGAAGCGGTCGATGACCTTGTCGCCCGCGAGCCTGGCCAGGGCCATCGTCAGGACGAAGGCGGTGGTGGTGGCCGCGGCGAGGCCGGGTGAGGTGCCCAGGACGTCCCGCAGGTAGACCGCCGACCAGTCCAGGCTCGCGCCCTCCGCGAAGACCGAACAGAAGGCTACGGCTCCGATGAGGACCGCCGTCTTGGGCGGTGCCGCGAAGCGCGGCGGCGGCTCGGTGTCCGGCTGGCTGCGGATGCCGAGGGCTCCCCGGCAGGCGAGCAGCCCGCACACGGTCAACCCGGCCGAGGCAAGGCCGTGATGAACCCGGGCGTCGGTGCCGAAGTGCGCCGCGACGGTGCCGCCGACGGAGCCGACCAGCACCCCGACGCTCCACATGCCGTGCAGTCCGGACATGATCGACCGGCCGAGGCGCGCCTCCGTCTCCACCCCGAGCGCGTTCATCACCACGGCGGACATCCCCGCGGCGGCCCCGTAGAAAAAGAGCGCGCCGCACAGCGCGACGAAGTTCGGGGCGTATCCGGGGAGGACCAGCGCCAGGGTCCACAGGACCAGCAGGACGCGTAGCGCGCGCCCCTCGCCGTAGCGGTGGCTCACCGCCCCGGCCATGGGCATCGCCAGCAGACCGCCGAAGGCCGGGAAGGCGAGGGCGAAGCCCAACTGCCCGGCGGACACCCCGGCATGCTCCTGAATCCACGGGATACGGGTGGCGAAGCTTCCGGTCACCGCGCCGTGTGCGCAGAAGACGGCGGCTACGGCGATGCGGGCTCTCCCCAGCTGCGGTCCCCCGGCGTGCCCGGTGTGCCCGGTGTCGCCGGTGCCGCCGGTGCCCCGGTGCTCTGTCGGTTCGTCTGCTGCCGTCATGCCGGCTCTTCCTCCCCTGGGAAAGCCGCCTCCCTCAGGTGCGGCGTTCGAGAGTCGGTAAACTATCAGGGACCCTTCCTGAAAGAAAAGAACCCCGCACCCGAGCACCTCCAGCGAGATCTGAGAGGATCCGCGCATGCCTCCCGCCTCACCGAGCACCGCCCGGGCCCTCAACGACCGGCTCGCGCTACGGCTGCTCCAAGAGCGCGGGCCCCTCTCGGCGAGCGAGCTCAAGACCCTCACCGGGCTCGCCCGTCCGACGGTCGCCGACCTGGTCCAGCGGCTTCAGGACACCGGCCTGATCCGGCTCGTCGGCGAGTCCGCCACCAAGCGCCGGGGCCCCAACGCGCGCCTCTACGGGATCGCCGCCGACCGGGCGCACCTCGCCGCCCTCGACATGCGGACGGACGGCGTCCGCGTCCTCGTCACCGACCTGCTCGGCACCACGCTCGCCGAGTCCGCGCTGCCCGTCAGCCCGGACACCCCGTCGGAGGCCGCCGCGCGCGGGTCCGCCGATCTGCTCGAACAGACGGCGAAGCAGGCGGGTGCGGAGCCGCTGCACACCGTCGCCGTCGGCGCACCCGGACTGATCGATCCGGCCACCGGCGCCCTGCGCGAGACCTCCGGCCGCGCCTGGCACCACCAGCTGATCGCCCTGCTCCAGCAGCGGCTCCCGGCCACCGTTCGGCTGGAGAACGAGACGAACCTCGCCGCCATGGCCGAGCAGCGCCAGGGCGCGGCACGGGACCGCGAGTCGTTCGTACTGCTCTGGCTCGGCGACGGCGTCGGCGCGGCGGTGGTCCTCGACGGCAGGCTGCGGCGCGGCACTTCGGGCGGCGCCGGTGAGATCGGCTTCCTGCCGGTGCCGGGCACTGTGGGGCTGCCGTCGGCCGTGAGCTGCGAGGGCGGCCTGCACTCACTCCTCAGCGCTACGGCCGTATGCGCGCTCG
Organism: Streptomyces gossypii; assembly: GCF_025165795.1. Taxonomy (GTDB): domain Bacteria; phylum Actinomycetota; class Actinomycetes; order Streptomycetales; family Streptomycetaceae; genus Streptomyces; species Streptomyces gossypii. The sequence goes on along the minus strand of NZ_JAJAGO010000003.1, from coordinate 368,561 downwards.
CCGTCGAGCACGGCTTCGCCGCCACGGCCGGTACCGGGGACACGCCCGCAGCCCAGGAGACGGTCCGCGCCGCCGTGGCGGCCGGTGCGGGCGGCGAGCCGTTCCTGACCGCCCTCGCCTCCCGTGTCAGTCTGGGCGCCGCCGCGGTCACCGCCATCCTCGACCCCGGCTGCGTCGTGCTCGGCGGCGAACTGGGGCAGGCGGGCGGCACGGTTTTCGCCACCCTCGTCCAAGAGCAGCTGGCTGCGCTGTCCCCGCTGCGTACGGAGGTACGGCCCGGCGAGCTGGGCGGAGCGGGTGTGCTGCGCGGGGCACTGCTCGCCGCCCAGGACGCGGCCCAGCAGGTGCTCTTCCCTCCGGTGGCCTGACGGGTCAGTGCGGGCCCGCCGCTCGGGGACGGCTCCACGGCCGGAGAGACGGCCGGCGCCCGGACCGCCGAGGGGGGTCGGCGGCCCGGGGTCTGGGGTCAGCCGAAGCTGACGGGACCGTTTCCGGCCGCCCGTGCCGAGGTCCCGCTTCCGGAGCGTCCTGCACAACTCCCGGCCGTGCGGGAGGTTCTTGGGGTTCACCCGGACGGCCGTGTTCGAGCACCTTTATGGACGTACTTGACGGGCAGCCCGTTTCCTCGGGCGCCGGGCGGGGACGGCCAACCGAGTGAACCTCGGCCGAGGAGACAATGGGTTCATGACGACGAACCGCGAAGCAGGCGCCGAGACCGCGCCACCCGCTCCCACCAGCCCGGCAACCCCGGAGACCCCGGAGACCCCGGAGACCCCGGAGACCATCCCCGCCGAGACCGTGCCCAACTGGGAACAGCGCTTCCGCGCCCCCCGCGTCGGCCTCCCGGACTGGGCCGAGGACGCCCCCGACCGCTCGCTGTTCGTCTCCAACGCCACCGGGACCTTCGAGCTGTACGCCTGGGACCGCACCACCGGCACCCAGCGCCAGGTCACCGACCGCCCCAACGGCACAACTGACGGCACCCTGACGCCCGACGGCGAGTGGATCTGGTGGTTCTCGGACAAGGACGGCGACGAGTTCGGCGTCTGGCTGCGCCAGCCCTTCGGCGGCGGCCCAGACGAGCCCGCGACCCCCGGCCTGGCGGCCTCGTACCCGGCCGGGCTGGTCCTGGGCCGGGACGGCACCGCCGTCGTCGGCCGCTCGACCGACGATGAGGGCTCGACCCTCCATGTCGTACGTCCCGGCGCCGAGCCCGCCGAGATCTACCGGCACCCGGAGTCCGCCGGTGTCGGCGCCCTCTCGCACGACGGCACCCTGATCGCCGTCGAACACACCGAGCACGGCGACGCCATGCACTCCGCGTTGCGCGTGGTGCGCCCGGACGGCAGCAAGGTCGCCGAGCTGGACGACTCCGCGGGCGGCACCGAGGAGCTGGGGCTGACCACGCTGGGCTTCGCCCCCGTCGCGGGCGACTCGCGGCTGCTCGTCGGCCATCAGCGGCGCGGCCGGTGGGAGCCGATGATCTGGGATCCCGTCAGCGGCCGGACGACGGATCTGGAGATCGACCTGCCGGGTGATGTCGGCGCCGAGTGGTATCCGGACGGCAGCGCGCTTCTGGTCGTCCACAGCCACCAGGCGCGCAGCGAGATGTGGCGGTACGAGATCGCCTCCGGCACCCTCGTACGGGTGGAGACGCCCGAGGGTTCGGTATCCGGCGCGACCGCCCGGCCGGACGGGACGGTGGAGTATCTCTGGTCCTCGGCCGCGCGTCCCCCGCAGGTGCGTTCGACTTCCGGCGCGGTGGTCCTCGATCCCCCGGGGGCAAAGGCGCCCGAGTCGGTGCCCGTCGAGGGCGTCTGGGTGGAGGGGCCCGGGGGCGCCGTGCACGCGCTGGTGCAGAAGCCCGCCGGAACCGGCCCGTTCCCCACCGTCTTCGATGTGCACGGCGGCCCCACCTGGCACGACAGCGACGCGTTCGCGGGGCAGCCCGCCGCCTGGGTCGACCACGGCTACGCGGTCGTACGCGTGAACTACCGCGGCTCGACCGGCTACGGGCGCGCCTGGACGGACGCGCTCAAGCACCGGGTGGGCCTGATCGAACTGGAGGACATCGGCGCCGTACGGGAGTGGGCCGTCGCGTCCGGTCTCGCCGACCCGGAGCGGCTGGTGCTGGCAGGCGGCTCGTGGGGCGGATATCTGACGCTGCTCGGCCTGGGCACCCAGCCCGAGGTGTGGGCGCTGGGTCTGGCGGCGGTGCCGGTCGCGGACTACGTCACGGCCTACCACGACGAGATGGAGGCCCTGAAGTCGATGGACCGCACGCTGCTGGGCGGCACCCCGGAGGAGGTGCCGGAGCGCTACGCGGCGTCGTCACCGATCAGCTATGTCGACGACGTACGGGCGCCCGTCTACATCTCGGCCGGGATGAACGACCCTCGTTGCCCGATCCAGCAGGTCGAGAACTATGTGGAGCGGCTCGCCCAGCGCGGCCACCCGCCCGAGGTCTACCGCTACGACGCGGGACACGGCTCGCTGGTGGTGGAGGAGCGGATCAAGCAGCTCCGCTTGGAGATCGAGTTCGCGTCGCGTCATCTCGGCTCTCCGCAGGTGCCGGAGGTGCCTCAGGTGCCGGGTCCTCAGGGCTGAGGCCCAGCTCCGCGTCCTTCGCCAGCTCCGCTTCGCGGCGGAACAGGCGGAACCACATGAACAGGACGAAGCCCGCGAAGACGAACCACTCGGCCGTGTAGCCGAGGTTCTGGAACGCCTTCATGTCGAGGCCGGTGTTGGCGGGTGCGACCGGCGGCACCGGCTTCAGCGGGGCGTCCGTGCGCTGCACCGTGATCCAGGCGGCGTGCACGTCGTAGGGGACGAGGTTCACCAGCGAGGCATCACTGATGATGCCGAGCTGGCCCTCGGGCAGCGCGCCCGGCGACGCTCCGGGCGTCCGCTCCGACTCGGTCGACTGGAGCGAGCCGGTCACGGTCACCTCGCCGTCCGGGGCCTCGGGCACCTTGCCCGGGTCCGGACTGCCGGGCAGCCAGCCCCGTACCACCGGGAGGGCCTTGCCGGAGTCGGTGCGCAGCAGGTTCAGCACGTAGAAGCCGCGCTCACCGTCGAGTCGCCGGTCCGGTACGAGAAGCGGGTGCTCGGTGTCGAAACGCCCGGTGGCACGGGCGGCACGGCCACTGGTCTCCTGGGTGACCGGCAGCAGCGTGCTCAGCGGCGCGGTCCTCGCCTCGGCGGCGTCGGCGGCCGAGCGCTCCTGCTGCTGGTGGTTGTCGACGCGCGCCTCGAAGCGGGTGAGCTGCCAGCTGCCCATGAAGAGGCAGACCGGGATCGCCAGCACGACGAAGACGTTGATCCCCCACCATCGGGGAGTCAGCAGGAACCGGTACACGCATCAAAGGTACGGCTCCGCCGCACGGCCTCCGTCGCCAGGGTCCGGGGACGACCGCGCCGCACCCGTCCGGCGTACGTACGGTGCCGCGTCCGGTCGGGATCAGCTTTCTCAGGACCCCGCGAGCACTCCCGTGCGATAGACCGTGCCGGCGCAGGCTCCGGGCAGGACCGTGCCCGCCACGGCGGTGTCGCCGACATCGGGCGTGTGGCTCACGGAGACGCTGGCGTCGGCCCTGCCATCGCCACCGCCTCCGCCCCCGGCGTCACTCCCGCCGTCACTGCCGCCCGCACCCGCCCCGCCGGACGTCTCCGGTTCGCCGCCGCCCGTGCCGGCGCCGCCGGTGTCCGTGTCGGGTGTGCCGTCGCCGCTCTCCACCGGCTCGCCGCTGGTGCCGGTGCCGGTGCTGGGCGAGCCGTCACCTCCCTCCGCCGTGCCGCCGTCGTCGGGCGGTGGCGGTGTGGTGGAGGTGGCACAGCCGGTGGTGCCACCGCCCTCGCGCGGAATCCACGCGAACTCCACCACGTACGCGGCTCCGGGCTCGAGCACCAACTGCGCCGGTGCTGCCCCCGGGTCGGAGAGCAGGCTGGTGGCGCTGTCGCCCGAGGTGTGGTTGACGACCTGTATCCCGGCGCTCCTCGCCTGGCCCTGCGCGCTGATGCCGACGACGCCTTCGCCCTCGACGGTGCAGGTGGCCGCGGAGGTGTTCTCGACGCGGAAGGAGCCGTGGATACGGCCCTGGCCGTCCGCCTCGCCGACGTTCGCGGACGCCGCTCCCAGCTGGTCCGGTCCGCAACTGGGGGCCTGGGTGCCTCCACTGCTGCTGGGGTCGGGATCCCGTGTCGCGCCCGAGGTGGGCTCGCCGGATTCGGCCTCGGACTTCTTGTCGCCCTTGCTCTTGCTGGGCTTCTCCCTGTCGGGAGAGTCCTTGCTCTGCCGGCTGCTGTCCTCCTCGGGCTCCTCGTCGGGGCCCTGCGACTCCGAGTGGCTCGCCGCGTGCATGGGCTTCCCACCACCGGGCACGATGTCCACCTGAAGCAGTCCGGGGATGGCGGCGCCACCGAGCAGTACGGCAGCCGCCGCGCCGATCAGAGCCTGACGGCGGTGCGCGCGGCGGGCCGGTACGGCCTTGCGGAGATGATCGAGGGTGGCGGGGGATGGTTTGATGTCCCGCACGGTGTCGCGCAGCAGCCGCCGCAGCTCGTCCTCGCCCAGCAGTGAGGGTTCCGCTTCCGGCTTTGACTCCGGGTCCGGCTCCGGGTCCGGGTCGGACTCCGGCTCCGGCGAAGCGTCGGCCTCGGTTGCTTTGGTGTCCCCGGTGTCCTCGGCGGCTTCCGCGTCGCTCGAGGCGCCTTCCGCTTCGTTCACCCCGGTCGCCGGCTCCGGCTCCGTTTCCGGCCCCAGCCGGTCCGCACTGTCCCCGGTGCCTTCACTGCCCGGGATTTCCCGCTCCCGGCCACGCCTGTCGGGATCCTCCCCACGACTGCTCATGACACCGCCTCCATGGCGACCCGGAGTGCGGCGATCCCACGGGAGCCGTACGCCTTCACGGAACCGAGTGAGAGCCCCAAAACCTCTGCGACCTGCGACTCTGTCATGTCCGCGAAATAGCGTAGCACCAGCACTTCACGCTGACGGCGCTGCAGCCGACCCAGCGCCTTCTTCAGTTCGTCGCGCTCGATCCGGTCATACGCGCCCTCTTCCGCGCTCGCCATGTCCGGCATCGGCTTCGACAGCAGCTTCATGCCGAGGATGCGACGGCGGAGCGTGGAGCGGGAGAGGTTGACGACGGTCTGCCGCAGATACGCGAGGGTCTTCTCCGGGTCGCGGACCCGCTTGCGGGCGGAGTGCACCCGGATGAACGCCTCCTGGACGACGTCCTCGCAGGACGCGGTGTCATCCAGGAGCAACGCCGCCAGCCCCAGCAGCGATCGGTAGTGGGTGCGGTAGGTCTCGGTGAGGTGGTCGACCGTGGTGCCCGCAGTGGTGCCCGCTGCCATCTCGTCGTCAGCGCCCCCGAGTGCCGGGGCTTTGGACGCGGGTTGCGCTGGCCGAGTGGCAGGCCAGGGCGCTATCACCGGCATACCTCCGATGCCGACACGCACACCGCGCCCCGGAACTGTCGTGATTCCCAGTACTTCTGCCACGCCTGTTGGACACCCATCCCCCTGTCAGGGTTGTACGCGTGAGTGGGCGTTCTCCACCCCACCCGGAAAGCCCCCATGCGTACCAGCTCTTCCCCAATGTCCCAGTTTCCCCAGCGACTTCGTGTCCTGACAGCGGAGACTTGGCGACCCCGAAGACGGTTTCCCGCCAGTGTCGGTTCCGATGGCGGGCGGGAATTCTCCTACGGAGAGCAGACACGAGCCATGGTCCGGGCCTGTGAGCTGATCACCATATCTTCACAGATGACACGGCAGAAAGCACACCCTTCACAGCCGCGGACCGGCGAAGAAAACGGACAGGAAGGAATGCCCGCTCCCGCAGGTCAGTGCCCTGAGGCGACCGCCTCGGCGATCTGCACGGCGTTGAGCGCCGCGCCCTTGCGCAGATTGTCGCCGCAGACGAAGAGTTCGAGCACCCTCGGGTCGTCCAGCGAGCGCCGCACCCGTCCGACCCAGGTCGGATCCGTGCCGACCACATCGGCCGGAGTGGGGAACTCCCCCTCGGCCGGGTCGTCGCACAGCACCACACCCGGGGCGTTCGCCAGGATCTCGTGCGCCCCGGACACCGACACCTCGCGCTCGAACCGCGCGTGCACCGACAGCGAATGCCCGGTGATGACCGGCACCCGCACGCAGGTGGCGGAGACCCGCAGATCCGGCAGGCTGAGGACCTTCCGGGTCTCGTCCCGGACCTTGAGCTCCTCCGAAGTCCAGCCGTCCTGGGCGAGGGTGCCCGCGAACGGCACGACGTTCAACGCGATCGGCGCCGGATACGGCACGGTGTCACCCAGTGCGCGCCGTACGTCGCCCGGTTTCGTCCCCAGTTCCGTGCCCGCGACGAGAGCCAGTTGCTCGCGAAGCGTCGCCACGCCCTCACGGCCGGAGCCAGAGACCGCCTGATAGCTGGAGACGATGAGTTCGTCCAAACCCCACTCCGAGTGCAGGGCCCCGACCGCGACGATCATCGCCAGCGTTGTGCAGTCCGGGTTGGCGATGATGCCTCGCGGACGGACCCGTGCCGCGTGCGCGTTGATCTCCGGGACCACGAGCGGCACATCGGGATCCATACGGAAAGCCGCCGAGCCGTCCACCACCACCGCGCCCTGGCCGACGGCGACCGGCGCCCACTGGGCCGCGACCTCGTCCGGCACCAGGAGGAGCACCACATCGGCGCCGGCGAGGGCCTCCTCACCCAGCGGGAGGACCTCGACCTCCTCACCGCGGACCGACAGCTTGCGTCCGGCTGACCGGGGCGAGCCGATCAGCCGGATCTCGCCCCACACGTCCTGCCGCTCGGACAGCAGCCCGCGCAGCACGGCACCGACGGCGCCGGTGGCACCGACGACCGCCAGGGTCGGCCCGCCGCCGGATATCACCTGCCACTGCCTCCATAGACAACGGCCTCGTCGGTGTCGCTGTCGAGACCGAAGGCCGTGTGAACCGCGCGCACCGCGTCGTTGACGTCGTCCTCACGCGTCACGACCGAGATGCGGATCTCGGAGGTGGAGATCAGCTCGATGTTGACCCCGCTGTTGGACAGCGCCTCGAAGAAGGTGGCGGTGACGCCCGGGTTCGTCTTCATGCCCGCGCCGACGAGGGAGATCTTGGCGACCTGGTCGTCGTAGCGCAGCGACTCGAAGCCGATCTCCTCGCGGGACTTCTCCAGCGCGGCGATGGCCTTGCGGCCCTCCGACTTGGGGAGCGTGAAGGAGATGTCCGTCAGACCGGTGGTGGCGGCGGAGACGTTCTGCACGACCATGTCGATGTTGATCTCCGAGTTGGCGATCACCCGGAAGATCATCGCGGCCTCGCCCGGCTTGTCCGGCACTCCCACGACCGTGACCTTCGCCTCGGACGCGTCATGCGCTACACCCGAGATGAGCGCCTGTTCCATCGCCTGTTCCCCTTGTCCGCTCTCTGCGTTCTGCGGCCGGCCGCTGACCCAGGTGCCGGGTAGGCCGGAGAAGGACGACCGTACATGGATCGGCATGTTGTACCGGCGCGCGTACTCCACGCAACGATGCAGCAGCACCTTCGAACCGGACGCCGCCAACTCCAGCATGTCCTCGAACGAGATCCACTCGATCTTGCGTGCCTTCTTCACGACCCTCGGGTCCGCGGTGAAGACGCCGTCGACATCGGTGTAGATCTCGCAGACCTCGGCACCCAGCGCGGCGGCCAGGGCGACGGCGGTGGTGTCCGAGCCGCCGCGGCCGAGCGTCGTGATGTCCTTGCTCTCCTGTGAAACGCCCTGGAAGCCCGCGACGATCGCGATGTTCCCCTCGTCCACGGAGCTCTGGATACGGCCCGGCGTCACATCGAGGATCCGTGCCTTGTTGTGCACGGAATCGGTGATCAGACCGGCCTGGCTGCCGGTGAAGGACTGCGCCTCGTGGCCCAGCGATTTGATCGCCATCGCCAGCAGTGCCATGGAGATGCGCTCTCCGGCGGTCAGCAGCATGTCGAACTCGCGCCCGGAAGCGACCGGGGACACCTCTCCAGCGAGATCGATCAGCTCGTCCGTCGTGTCGCCCATCGCCGAGACCACGACGACCACTTGATGGCCGTTCTTCTTGGCTTCGACGACCCTCTTGGCAACGCGCTTGATGCCTTCGGCATCGGCAACGGAGGAGCCGCCGTACTTCTGCACGACAAGGCCCACGTGTGCTCGCTCCTCGTAACTCACCGGGGCCCGTATCGGCCGGGGCCCCGCTTCGGCTCAGTTTACCGAGTGGACGGGAATCACCCCATCCGCTCTCACACCGCGAGACGCGCGGTGGTGCCGTCCGACGGCACCCGCCGCTCATCCGCTCGCAGCGCGGCGAACGGGCGCCACATTGCACCCGTCCAGCCGAAAGCCCTGCCCGCTGCCCGGCCTGCCACACGGAAACGTGCGGCAGCTCACACGATGCGGACTGCCGGACTCCGGCTGTTCAGCGCACCGCACGGCCCGCGTTCACCCGCGTGTGAGGCCCGTTCGAGGCTGCTTCCGCTTCGTGTGGTTCACCCGAATGGATGCGCCCGCGTGGATTAACTCACCTGCGCCCCTACGGTCGGCACTGGAGTGAATTTCGCCCGATACGGGAGGATCTCATGCGTCTTCGTACTGCTGTGGCCGCAGGCGTACTGGCCGCCGTCACACCACTGTCCCTGTCCACCGTGGCAACTGCCCAGGGCGACAAGGACTGCAAGGACCACGCCTCCCAGAAGGAGGCGCAGCGGACCTTCGACGCCGACACGTCGGACCCGCAGAACATCGACACCGATGACGACCAGAAGGCATGCGAGACCTGGCCTCCCGGCCCGGGCGACCCGTCGAACGCGGGAGACGGCGGCGAGGCCCCCGAAGGCTCGGTCGACGCGGGCGCCGGGGGCGCCTCGCAGGACCCGGCGAACGCCACCCTGCCGCTCGCCATCGCAGCCGGGGCCTCCCTGGCCGCCGCGGGCGGCGTGCTGGTCGTACGCCGCCACCTGTCCTCAGAGCCGGACTCGTGAGGAGCGCGCATCATCAGCCGCCGTCGCGGCAGCATGGACGGCACGCACGCGCCACACGGCAGGGGCGGTGCCCGTTGGCCGGGCATCGCCCTGCTGTGCGTCTGCGCGCTGGCCGCCGGATGCGGTACGGAAAGCGGCGGCGCGGGCGGCCCGCCCGGCACCGCCGAGGCCCTGCCCGTGCAGCAGCAACGGGAACCCGGCGCGGGAGGGGATGGCGGAGCCGGTGCGGGGCCCGGCACCGAACCCGAGCGGCCCGCACCGTCTCCGGAACACAGCGCCGCCGATCCGGTACGCCTGCGCGTGCCCGCCCTCTTCCTCACGGCCGCCGTCGGCCCCCTGGACACCACCGGCCGTGAGCATGCCCTGGCCACCCCCGACGACCCGTCAGCCACCGGCTGGTGGCGCGACGGCCCCGAACCGGGCGAGGAGGGCCCGGCCGTGCTGGTGGGCCACTACGACTCCGACACCGGCCCGGCCGTCTTCCACCGCCTCGCGGACCTGCGCCCCGGCGACGCGGTCCTCATCGACCGCGCCGACGGCAGCACCGCCGCTTTCCGCGTCCGCGCGAGCGAGAGCCACGCGCAGGACGCCTTCCCCACCGCCCGCGTCTACGGCGACACCCAGGGCCGCGCGGCCCTGCGCCTGATCACCTGCGGCGGCACGTACGACCGCGCGGAAGGGCACTACCTGGAGAACCTGATCGTGTACGCCGAACTCGCGGCCACCGGCGCCGGGTCGCCTTGAGGCCCAGCGCCCACCGCACCATGGCGCCGTCGGCCGGCGAGCCGGCTGACGGCGCCATGGTGCGGGACCGCGGGAGGAGGTGCGGGGAGAGTCAGGCGGGCAGGCTGTTGGAGCAGCTCATGGTGGCTCCCTGCGAAGAGTCGCCGCCGCTGGAGAACGGACCGATCCGACGGTTCCGCTCGTAGCTGGAGCAGCTCTTGGACTGATGGACGACTACCTTGCCGTCTTCGCTCGTGTAACGGCTCTCGCTCTTCTGGGAGCAGTGAGTGCTGTCCCCGTCCTTTGTGCACACGGGTTCACCGGAATTCGCGTAGACCTGGGTGACACCGCCGACCGTCAGAGCGAGGCCGCCCAGGGCCCCAGCCAGCGCTACCATCTTTCTCGAATTCAGCATCTGTTTCTTTCTGAAGTCCATGCCCGCAGAATGCGCACGAGACTGAAGGAGGGACAGTCACCGCCGCACAGCGGGCGAGTGGGGGGTAAAAGGGGAACGGGCCCCGACGGCGGCACCCCGAGCCTGTTCCGTTGGGGCCCGTTCACCGTCAGCCAGAAATTAGCCAGCCGCGTTGCTGCAGCCCATCGTCGAGCCCTGCTTCTGGACCGTCTGACCCGGGTTGCCCTCACCGTTCAGGAGGTTGCCGAGCGCACCGTTCAGAACGCCGATGTTGCTCAGGACGCTGATGTTGAGGTCGTGGGACTTGCAGTTGGTGGTCTGGTTGATCTCGGTGCTCGGGCCACCGGCAACCGCGGTGCCGACGCCGAAGAATCCGACAGACCCAACCATGGCGGCCACTACGGCAGCCCTCTGAAGCTTGCGCATCATCTCTCCGTTTCATCACGGTACAGCTCACTGCGAGCCGCATTTCACGAGTGATGCTAGTCGCGCGCTTTTGGAACACGATGCGACACACCAAGGACTTCACTCTTTTGTTGCGACCAGGGAAATGTGTCGCCGATTAGTAGTAGCAATTACCCACTGGAATGAATTTCCACATTATTGGTTCGTCGAGGAAACCGAGAGGCTGACGAGCGACGCGGTACGGCATGGAGCACGGTGGAGCACAACGCAGCGTGGCCGGGCCCTTGGGGCCCGGCCACGCGCGGTTCATGAGGTGCACGGTCTGTTCCGGCTCAGGAGTCCGGACAACGGGGACCGCCCCGCTTCACTCAGGTGCGGTCAGCCGCCCACGACGTTGTTGCAGCCCATGGTCGAGCCCTGGCTGAAGACGGTCGCGCCGGGGGCACCCTCACCGTTCACGGCGTTGCCGGCCAGGCCGTTCAGAACGCCGATGTTGGAGAGCACCGAGACGTTCGCGTCGTGCGACTTGCAGTTGGCGGACTGGTTGATGGCGAGGCCGCCGCCCCCGTGGCCACCACCCGCGACGGCGGTGCCGGCGCCGACGATGCCGACACTGCCGACCATGGCCGCAACAACAGCAAGCTTCTGAAGCTTACGCATTATTCTCCCTGCCTTCGTAATCCACGGAGACCCCTTGTGAATCTCCGATAGGGAGGACACTGATGCGGAATGCCGGTGATCCTGGGGAGGCTCGCCGGGGTCCGGGACACGTCGCGAAGCTTCACCCATCCGGCGGATCGGCTCATGGCCGCCCACGGTGCCGCCATGAGCACACGAAAAGGCCCCAAGCCAACGACTGGGGGCCTTTACGGTGACGCAGCGGCTATCACTACGCCTTGTTGAAAGACGGGTTGACCTGCTCGCAGGTGACCCCATCCGTCTGAGCCGGGCTCAGCACGGCCACGGGTGCGTTGACCTCAACCACCGTCTGGGGGCTGCACTCCTGCGCGGCGCGGTTGACGTTGGACGTGGTGGACTCGGACCGCGCCTTGACCTGGTTGTTGACCTGCTGCGGCGCCTGCCGCTGCGCCTGCTGCGGGGCCTGCTGCTGCGGAGCGGCCTGCTGCGGAGCGGCCTGCTGCGGAGCGGCCTGCTGCGGGGCGGCCTGCTGCGGGGCGGCCTGCTGCGGGGCCACGAGCGTCGGCAGCATGGCCACCTGGTTCACGACCACCTGCTGCAGGTTGGCCTGCGGCGCCTGCTGCGGGGCCTGCTGCGGGGCCTGCTGCTGCGCGGCGGGCTGCTCCGCGGCGTGGTTGGGGCAAGCCGCGGCGCTGGAGGCGCCGAGGGTGGCCAGACTGCCGACGGCCGCGACGACAATGGCGACCTGCTGGAACTTGCGCATGGAATCCCTTTTCCTTTCAACTGCACTGACGTGCTTGCTTTTCACGATGTAGCGGAGCGAACACCGCGAGTCACCGCACAGTAACAGCATTCACGGAGCGCAAGTTACCTGCGAAACACGGCCGGACGGGCGCCGGGATACCGAACTGAGCCGATTATCCGGCGAATAGAGCCAGCATTGCCAGAGAGGGCTGCCTGATCATCGGTTCACCATCACTGCATTCGGGTGACAAGGTGCGGCAGCTCCCGAGTCCGTGGTTTCCTTTCGCACCCCTGGTCGTTACACACGTATCGGCCGCGCGGGAATCCGCCGGGCCCAACACCGGAACGCCGTGAAGAGGAAGGGATACAGACATGGACCACAAGAGGGCCGCTGCCGCTTTCGCCGCTGTACTGATCGCCGGAGGGACCGCTTCGGCCGCATCCGCCGCCGACACCTCGGCACCGACGACTGGAACCCCCACCTCGGCGCTCTCCGGAATGTGGCACGAGGCCACCCGCGGCGAGACGGTCTCCCGCCAGGACGACACGACCGCCAAGGAGCGTCCCAAGCGCGTCCGTCTGAGGATCGCGAACATTCCGCTTGGCGTGTAGCAGGCCGGACTGGTGCGCGCCCTGGAGGCCGTAGCCGCGGGCTACAGGCCCGGGGCACCCCACACCGGGAACCATCGGGAGAGATCCTGCTCGACGCGGAGGTCGTCCGCGAGGGCGGAGCGTACTTCCAGCTCCAGGGCGTTGTCCCGCTTCTCGCCGCCGCCCGGAAGCGGGGCGAAGGGGTAGAACGTGCCGCGCTTGTAGAGGTAGACGAGCGCGAGCGGGCGCGTACCGGAGGCCCTGTCCCCTGCGGGAGCGCCCTGGAAGCCCATCAGGGAGCAGAGCAGCTGCGGACCGAAGCCGCCGTCCTGGAGCGCGGTGTTGACGGCGTGCAGGTCGTTGACCGTGGCCTCCGGTTCATCGGACGGGTGGCGGGAGAGCAGCCAGGTGTAGCCGTACGTGTCCCGGCTGAACTCGACCGGGATACCGCCCCGTACGGTGTCCGCGTCGAGCAGCTCCCGCACCTCCTGCTGGATTCGGGCGAAGGCGCCGCCCTCGACGCTGGCGAAGCAGACGGAACCGAGGCCGGTCGGGGTGAACCCGGCAGCCGCCCGGAGCGTTACCGCCGCCGAGGGCAGGGCGAAGAGCTGGTCGAGGTCGGGCCGTACCGGCTTCGTCCGGCCCAGCAGGGAGTCGAGGAATCCCATGCCACTCCTTCCGGTGACGAGTGGTTCCCGCTACGAGTACCCGAGTTGCGTCGAGATACGGCTCAGCTGCTCGAGGCGCTGTTCCAGGGTCGGGTGCGAGGAGAGCACCCTGCTCAGGCTCTGGCGGCTGGAGAAGGCCGGTGCGAAGTAGAACGCGTTGAACGGCTCCGCCTGGCGCAGATCCCGCGACGGAATGCGGGCCATGTCTCCGGTGACCTTGGTCAGCGCGGCGGCGAGTGCCGAGGGGCGGCCGGTCAGCAGGGCGGCGGCGCGGTCCGCGGTCAGCTCGCGGTAGCGGGAGAGCAGCCGGGTGAGCAGGAAGCTGATCACGTAGACGACGGCGCTGACCAGCGGGACGAGCAGGACGAGGATCGCCGTGTTGTTGTTTCCGTCGCCGCCGCGGCCGCCGCGCATCATGCCGCTCCACAGGGCGACACGGGTGATCGTGCCCGCCAGCACGCCGAGGAACGAGGCGATGGTCATCACCACCACATCGCGGTGGGCCACATGCGACAACTCGTGTGCGAGCACCCCCTCCAGCTCGGCGGGCTCCAGCCGCCGCATCAGGCCCGTCGTGGCGCACACCAGCGACTTCTTCTGGTTACGGCCGGTGGCGAAGGCGTTCGGGATGTCCGAGTGGGCGATCGCCACCCTCGGTTTCGGCATGTCCGCCAGCGCACACAGCCGGTCCACCGCGCCGTGCAGTTCGGGTGCCTGCTCGGGCGTGACCTCACGGGCTCCCATGCTGTACGCGGCGATCTTGTCGCTGAACCAGAACTGCAGGATGAACAGGCCCCCGGCCAGCACCAGGACGAGCGGCCAGGCCCCCTCCATCAGCACGATCAGCGCACCGACGAAGACCACGTACAGCAGCCCGATCAGGAACATGGTCACCGCCATGCGGCTGGTCAGCCCCCTGTCCGGGGCGAAACGAGTCCGTGCGGCCATGGGGCCCTCCGATCTTGCGCAGCACTCCCTCGCGGGCAACGTCACCCCACTTCGGACTGTACGCCTTGCGGGGGTATGAGTGCGTTGGTCCGGACCGGCCGTCCGGGCGCGCACGGCTGACGCCCGCGGACACCGGCCCGGCCAGGGCGACGCTCGGAAACCGGCCCACTCCGGCGGGTGGCAGTCTCCCGCCGGGCTGAAGGAGCGCCGGGGCGCCAAACAGCCGCGGCGGACAGCTGCGGCGGACAGCGCACAGCGCGGGCGGGCCCGGTGGCACCGGACCCGCCCGCGGTTCGTACGGTCAGCGGCGCCCGTCCAGCAGAGTCTCCGCCTCGCTCAGCGGCGACGGCTCCGCTCCGCCGATGAAGTCGCCCGGAAAGCCGAGCGCGAAATCCACCGCCGAGGTGAGGCGTTCGGCCGCCTCCGGCGGCAGTACGACGTCCAGCGCGCCCAGGTTGTCGCGGAGCTGCTCGGCTGAACTGGCCCCCAGGATGGGGTGGATGGCGCGCGAGCGGGACCGTACCCAGGCGATGGCCACCTGTGCGGGCGAGTGCCCCAGCTCGTCGGCCACCTCCTCGAGGACCCGTACGGCCGTCAGCTCACGGTCGCTGAGCTCCGAGGTGTGTCCCGGTGGCCCCGCCGGACGGGGCTTCCGGCCGGACAGCAACCCGTGTGCCAGCGGTGACCAGGTGGTCACCGTCATGCCGAACGCCTCGGCCATCGGCAGCAGCTCGCGCTCGACGTCACGGTTGAGCATGTTGTACGGCACCTGGAGCCCGGCGAAGGGAGTCCAGCCACGCCATTCCGCGAGGGTGTTGGCCTGTGCGACGACCCAGGCGGGGGCGTCCGACATGCCGACGTAGAGGATCTTCCCGGCACGCACGGCGTCGTCCAGGGCCCGCATCGTCTCCTCGACCGGCGTGTGCCGGTCCCACAGGTGCGCCCAGTACAGGTCGATGTGGTCGGTGCGCAGCTGCCGCAGGCTCGTCTCCAGCGAACGCGTGAGGTTCTTGCGGTGGTTGCCGCTCGCGTTCGGATCGGTGCCGTCCCGCGTCATCGTGTACTTCGTCGACAGGACGAACCTGTCGCGGCGGCCTTCGAGCAGCTCCCCGAGGATGCTTTCGCTCGCGCCACCGCGGTAGTTGACCGCCGTGTCGAGGGCGTTGCCGCCCGCGTCCGCGTACAGGTCGATCATGCGGCGGCATTCCTCGAGCGACGCCCCGCCCTGGCGTCCGGCCCCTCCGCCGAAGGCCATCGCACCGAGGAACACCTCGGAGATCCGTAGGCCGGTACGTCCCAACAATCGGTATCGCACGAGAATTCGCTCCCCTAGTCGGCCATAGCGTATGGGCTCTTGGACCGCGCGTCATGGAGCGCGGTGGCCCACCAGGTGAGCTGGTCGAGCAGCTCCTTGGCCGCGCCGTTCGCCTCGGTGGGAGCCGCGGGGCGGCCGTCGGCGTCGAAGGGAGCCTCGAACCGGTTGAAGCTGACGACGTCACGCATCGTCACCGCATGCAACTCGGCGAAGACGAGGCGCAGCCCCTCGACGGCACGCAGACCGGAGGCGGCCCCGCCGTACGAGACGAAGCCGACCGGCTTCGCCTGCCACTCGGAGAAGTGCCAGTCGACGAAGTGCTTGATGGACGCCGGGAAGCTGTGGTTGTACTCCGGTGTCACCACGACGAAACCGTCCGCCGAGGCGAGCCGTGCCGAGAGCGCCCGCATCTCGGCGCTGCGGCCGGCCACGTCGACCAGCTCCTCGGGGCCGGGTGGCAGCGCGGCGGGCAGCTGCGTGTCCGCCAGGTCGATGGTGTCGACGTTGAAGCCGCCGTGCCGCTGCGCCTCCTCCACGAACCAATTCGAGACGGTCGGCCCGTAACGGGCCTCCCGGACACTGCCGAGGATCACGGCGAGCTTGAGCGGAGTGGCAGCGGACGCGGGATGAGTCGATTCGTGAGTGGACATGACAGGGCTCCCGAGATTCGTGAGGTGGTGGCGTGAGGTGGTGGGCGGCGGGTTGCCGTCGGGATGGTGCGTGAGTGCCACGCTGCGGGAGCGCACGCCGCCGAGGAAGGCCCAGCCCAGACGGGCACTGAGAGGGCCACCCTCCGACCCCGGCATGGCGGGTACGTTGTCACGGTGAGCGACAACGAGCTGGGCATCTATCTGCGCGCACGCCGGGAAGCCGTCACCCCCGCCGACGTCGGGCTCCCCGGCGGGCCCCGCCGCCGTACGCCGGGGCTGCGCCGCGCCGAGCTGGCCACCCTCGCCGGGGTCAGCGTGGAGTATCTGGCGAGGCTGGAGCAGGGGCGGGACCGCCACCCCTCCTCGCAGGTGCTGGGCGCGCTCGCGGTGGCACTGCACCTCTCCGCCGAGGAACGGTTCCATCTGCGACGCCTGACGAAGGCGAACGGCGGCGACGATGCCCAGCTCTGCCCGTCCGCGATCGAGCCGCCGAGCCAGGCGGTACGGCCCACCGTGCGGGCCCTGCTCGAACAGCTGGAGCCCACGCCCGCCGTGCTGCTCAACCGGCTGAGCGAGATCCTCGCGTACACCAGCGGGTACGAGCGGCTGGCCGGACCACTGGGGCTGCTGGACGGAGCGCCGGACGGGCGCCCGCCCAGTCTGCTGCGGTTCCTCTTCACGGACGACCGCGCCCGGCGCGTGTACCCGGACTGGGAGCGCGTCGCCGACGATCAGGTCGCCATTCTCAAGAGCGAGTCGCTGCGCACCGATCCATCCGTCCTGGCACTCGACGAGGAGCTGGGCCGCGCCGCCGGGAAGCTCTTCACCGACCGGCTGTCCACGGTGACCGGGTTGCCGCGCCCCACCGGTGCCGAGCGGCTGGTGCATCCCGAAGTGGGTGAACTGCGGCTCTCCTACGAGACCCTGGAACTGCCGGGCGACCGCGATCAGCGGCTGCTCGTCCACCTGCCCGCCGACGACGCGACCTCGGCCGCGCTGGACCGGCTGACCGGGCGCCGCCCCGGCGCGCTGCACGCCGTGAGCGGCTGACCGGCCGCGGCTGACCGGGCGCGGTGACCGGGCGCGGTGACCGCCGCCGATCACGGCTGACGGACCGCGGCTGACCAACCGCGGCCGCGCACGCATACTGTCTCCATGGGCTCAAGCCAGGGCTCCGGCACGCAGGACACCGGCGACGCACGAGCGCAGCGGCCGGAGCAGCGACGGCAACAGGCGGCGGGCGGCTCGTACTCCTTCGTACGGGCACCGCAGCCGCGAGGCGGTGCGATCGCCTCCATGATCGGCTACCGGGTGACGGACGGTGATCCGTTTCTGCACCGGGGGCTGCCCTCCCCCGCTCTGACGCTCGTCTTCTCGCTCGACGAACCGATCGTCTCCGGCGAGTCCGCCGCACACGCCGAGAGCGCACGGGCGTACCGCACCGAGATCGTCGTCGGCGGCCTGCACCAGCGGCCCGCCTATGTGCGGCAGCCGAGCGACCAGGCCGGAATCCAGCTGGCCGTACACCCGCTGGCCGCACGTGCGCTGCTCGGCATACCCGCCCGTGAGCTGACACGGATCGCCGACGAGGGCTCCGATGTCCTGGGCTCCCAGGCATCCCTGGTGCGTGAACAGCTGTGCGACCAGAGCGGGTGGGCGGAGCGCTTCACGACTCTTACCGACTTCCTGCGGCAGCGGGCGGCGGCCGGGGCAGAGCGCGGCAGCGGCGTACGGCCCGAAGTGGCCGAGGCGTGGCGGTGGCTGGCATCCCGCCGGGGGACGGGCTCCATGGACGGCCTGGCCAGGCACGTCGCCCTGAGCGCACGGCAGCTGACCACACTCTTCCGGCAGGAGGTGGGGATGAGTCCGAAGCAGGTAAGCCGTCTCATGCGGTGGGAGCGGGCCCAGCAGGCGGTCACCTCGGCGGTCGCGGACGAACGGCGGCCGGACCTCGCGGCGATCGCCGTCCGGTGCGGCTTCTACGACCACTCCCACCTGGTGCGCGACTTCCACCAGTACACCGGGCTGAGCCCAACCGCGTGGATCACGGAAGAGCGCCGGAATATCCAAGCCGGGGGGCACCGCAACGGAGAAGGGTGGCAGGTATGAACACCACGCCATCGAACACCACGCCATCGAACACCGCAGCAAGCAGCGCGACAGGCAGCGAAGCGACCGCGGAGGCGCCCGCGCCGACCGTATGGCCGACCCTCCAGGCACAGGACGCTCCCGCGCTGATCGACTTCCTCACCGGCACTGTGGGATTCCTGCGTACCGCCGTCTACCGCGACGGCGACCGGGTGGCCCACGCCGAACTCAGCTGGCCGGAGGGCGGGGGCGTCATGCTGGGCTCGTACCAGCCGGATGCCGAATGGTCCCGGCCGCCGGGCTCGTTCGGCGCGTATGTCGTCACCGAGCACGTCGACGCACTGTACGACCGGCTACGTGCCGCCGGGGCCACGGTCACCCGGGAGATCACGGACCAGGATTACGGCAGCCGCGAATTCGTGATCAAGGACCCGGAGGGCAACATGTGGGCCTTCGGCACCTACCGGGGCGCCCCGCGGGCCTGATGCGGGCCTGAGACGGGCCTGAGACGGCGGCCTTGCCTCGCCCTGCCCGGGCTCAGCCCGGCTCAGCCCGGCTCAGCCCGGGCAGCTGCCGTCGGCGACTTCCGCCATGAGGCCGAAGCTGTCGACAGGCTCGGTGATCAGGCCGCCCTCCCCGTCGGGCACGGCGATCGAACCGGCGTGCTCGGACGGGGACGGCTCCACCGTCAGGCAGAAGCGGTACGAGTCGTGGTCGTGCCAGGTGAGCTCATGGTGCAGCCCGCCCTCCTCGAAGACCGCCAGTGCACCGCCTGTTCGGGCGAGGGGCGCGGTTTCGCCTCCAGCCGGGACGCGGCGTCCTCGGCGACCTCGCTGGCCTCGTCGCTGCTGAGCGACTGCGCGTCGACAGTCCGCCAGCCCTGGCAGGCGGCGAAAGCGAAGAACGGCAGGGTGAGCAGAGCCAGTACACGGCGCGATCGGTAGTTCTGTGGGGGAACCGCTCCCGCTCGTACGGGTGCCCGAACACACAGGAGGTGAGCCAGGGGCGCGAGGCACGGTGGCCACCCAGCCCGATGCCGACAGACCAGCGTGACCACGCGCGCCGAGCAGACCTGTTCGCACACCCGGCCAGACCCACGGCTCCGCCGCAAGACGGCCTGTCGACGACGGGCAACGCGGCGGCGGCGGCGCGCAGAGGGCAAGGGCACCCGCGCGGAGAGCGCCCGCGCGGCAGACGACCGACGTGGTGGTACCGGCCGGTCCGCACTACGCCTGCCCGGCCCGCACCTCCGCGGCCGCGATCCGGTTGTTCTGGGCGGTGAGCCGGCGGATCGCGGGGGCCCCGACCAGGGTGACCACGGAGGCCATCACCGTCGGGATCACCAACGCGACCGGCAGCGAGGAGTGCTCGGCGACGAAGCCGAGGACCGCCGGGCCGAGCAGCAGTCCGGTGTAACCGAACGCGGTGATCAGTGACAGGGCCCGCCCCATCGCGCTTCCGGTGGCACCGACGGCGCTGAAGACGACCGGCACCACCGTGGCCAGCCCGACTCCGGCCAGCCCCCAGCCCGACCACGCGCACACGACGCTCAGCGCACCGTCCGCCAGCGGCGCCGCCAGGATGAGCACATAACCGGCAGTTGCGTGGAGTCCGGCGAGCTGGATGGTACGTACGGGCCCGAAGTAGGCGCGCAGCGGATCACCCAGCAGCCGTACGGTGGTCATCGCCACCGAGAAGATCGTGTAGGCGAGGGGTGCGGCGGCGGGGTCGACGTCCAGCACCCAGCGGGCATGCACGGCGGCCCAGTCCATGGCGGCGCCCTCGCTCAGGTGGCCCGCGAAGGCGGCGACACCGAGCAGCGCGACCAGACCCCAGCGGAGCGAGAAGGCGGGTGCGGGGCGGTCGGCCGGGCCTGCCCCGGCGGGCCCCTCCTCGGCACGCGGCACCTCGGCGGTCGGTACCTCGGCAGGCTCCGCTCCTGCGCCCGGCGCGCCCGAGCCAGCCCCGGCGCCCGAGCCCGGCGCGGCGCCCGAGCCCGGCGCGGGCAGCAGCCCGCGCGCCGCCACCATGAATGCGAACGGCACCAGCACCGCCGCCCCCACCAACAGCGCCGGCCCGTCGACTCCGAGCCGCAGCCCTCCGGCCGTCAGTCCGCCGGCCGCCGCTCCCCCCAGGCTCCACACCCCGTGGAACGCCGAGACGATCGGCCGCCCGTAGCGGCGCTCGACCTCGACCGAGTGCGTGTTCATGGAGACCTCCACGGCCCCCACGCCCAGTCCGAACACCACGGCGAGCACCGCAAGCCAGCCGTACGAGTCCGCCAGCGCGGGCCCGAGCAGGAGGATCGCCGAGGCGGGCCCGGCGACCCGGCACATGCGGGTGCTCGACAGCAGGTCGATGAGATGGCCCGCCGCGAGCATGGAAAGCAGTGCGCCGCCCGCCACGAGCAGAAGCACCGAGCCCAGCCGGGCGGGCCCGAGGTCGAGCCGGTCGTTCAGCGCGGGCAGGCCGGTGGCCCATACGCCCATCACGAAGCCGTTCAGGAGGAAGAACGCGAAGACGGCGAAGCGGGCCCGTCGCGCGACAGGATCGGGAGCCGCGGACCGGTTAATTATGTTCACGTCGCGAGCATAAGCGCCTCCCACTGCTGCCACAATGGCGTTATGGACAGCGCCAGAACCAGCGGCGATCTGCGCGAACACAACCGCGTACGGCTGCTCCGCGCCGTGCACGACTGCGGCGCGACGCGCACGAGATCACAGCTCACCAGGGATCTCGCGCTCACCCGAGGCACCGCCTCGGTACTGGTCGCCGGGCTCGGTGCAGATGAGCTGCTGGGTGAGGCCCCCGCCACGGCGCACACCCGCGGCCGCCCCACCCAGGTGCCGGGCCCGCATCCGCACGGCCCGGTCGCACTGGCGGTGGATCTGCGCGAGGACTCCTGGGAACTGGCCGTCTGCGAACTGGGCGGCCGGGCGGCGGTGGTGGAGAACCAGCCACACGACGGCACCCCGGACGGTGCCCTGCTGCCGCTGGCCGCCGCCGTACGGGAGCGGCTCGAACGGCTCGGCCCGCGTGTCGTCGGCGTGGGCATGTCGGTCGCGGGCCCGGTACGGGACGGGACCCTCCTGGACATCGCCCATCTGGGCTGGCGCGACATCGACGTCGCCGCGCGGATGAACCTCCCGGGCCGCCAGGCCCAGGGGGGATCCGGTCCGGGGATCTCTACGCCGCAGGCAGGGGACGCCTCGCAAGCGGAGGCCCGCCCTCGTACCGGGCGTACTCGGGCGCCTGAGACAACGCGGCGGGCCGCGGTGCCGGGCGACACGGGCTCGAGAAGATCCACCGGACAGGCCCCTGCTGCCGTCCCGCTGCACATCGGGAACGACGCCCGGCTTGCGGGCCTGGCCGAGGCCCGGCGCGGCGGGCTGCAGGGGGTGCGGGTGGGCCTGCACCTGCATATCGCGTTCGACCTGGGCGGCGCGCTCCTCGTCGACGGCAAGCTGCTGCACGGCGACTCGGGCACAACAGGCGAGTTCGGGCACCTGCCGCTGACGGGCAACCAGGAACCGTGCCGATGCGGGGCCACCGGCTGCTGGGGCCTTGACGTCGGCGGAAACGCGCTGCTGCGGCACATGGGCCTGGCGGCGGGCGGCGGGCGCGGCTGGGACGCGGCGGAACGCATCCTCGCGGAGGCGGGCCGCGCGGCGGCGACGCGGGACGCAGCCACGGAGGCGGCGGCCACAGACGCTGCGGGCCCAGACGCCGCGAGCCCAGACGCCGCGAGCCCAGACGCTGCGGGCACGGGTCACGCCACGGCCACCACAGCCGTCACCGCGAACGCGCGCGCACTGGGCACCGGCATCGGCGCGCTGATCAACGGCCTCGACCCGGAAGCCGTCACCCTCTCCGGCCTGGGCGTCGAACTGCACGCACTCGCCCGCGACACCCTCCACGCCGCCTGCACGGACAGCCTGATGGCCTTCCGGCGCGACCGGCCACGGCCCGTACGCATCGCCGCGTCATCCCTCGGACGCCACGGGCCGCTGACGGGCGCGATGGAATCGGTGTTCGACGCGTTCCTCAGCCCCGAGGGCCTCGCGGCCTGGCGCACGGCACGGGACGCGGGAACCGTACGCCTCGCACCGGAGGCGCCCGGCGCGCCCGAAGCCGCGGACGTGCCGCAGCGCACGGACACGCCGCCCGGAGCCAGTGCCGCGTCAGGCAGGGTTCGCCCTGCCTGACACGGCCCTACGCGTCGCCCGGCTTGATCCCCAGCGGAGCGGCGATCTCCGCCGCCATCACCGCGCCGGCCTCGGCCTCCAGTTCGCCGTCGTCACTGGTCGCATTGCTGTCCGTGTCCAGCCCGTCCAGCTCGTCGAGCGGCGTGTCCAGCCGTACGTGCGCCACCAGCGACTGCAGCGCGCGGAGCGCGGCGGAGGCCGTCGGCCCCCAGTTCGACAGGTACGAGAACTGCCACCACCACAGGCCCTCGCTCACCCGCCCGGCCCGGTAGTGGGCCATGCCGTGCCGCAGGTCGGTGACCACATCGGCGAGGTCATCGGAGATGCGGCAGGCGACGGGTGCGCTGCGCGGCTGGTAGGGGTCGAAGACCTCCGAGTAGACGTCGATCGGCTCCAGCAGCGAGGCCAGCCGCAGCCGCAGCTCGTCCACGTCGGGCTCGGGACCGACATCCGGCTCGTAGCGCTCGTCGGGCACGATGTCCTCGTGCGCGCCCAGTCGGCCCCCGGCCAGCAGGAGCTGGGAAAGCTCCAGCAGAAGATACGGAACGGCGCTGTCGGGATCGTCGCCCTTGGCGACCTCCGAGACCGAGACCAGGAAGCTCTGCACCTGGTCGCAGATCTGGACGGCGAAGTCGTCCGGGTCATCCTTGATCGAGTTCAGCGTGGCATCAGACATCCAGCGTTCGCCTCCCCTCGAAGGCCCGCCCAAGCGTGACCTCGTCGGCGTATTCCAAATCTCCCCCGACAGGGAGACCGCTGGCCAGGCGGGTGACCTTCAGGCCCATGGCGGAGACCAGCCGGGCGAGATACGTCGCCGTGGCTTCCCCCTCCAGATTGGGGTCGGTGGCGAGGATCAGCTCCGTCACCGAACCGTCCGCCAGCCGCGACAACAACTCTCGTATGCGCAGATCGTCGGGGCCGACGCCTTCGATCGGACTGATCGCGCCGCCCAGCACGTGATAACGCCCGCGGAACTCGCGAGTCCGCTCGACGGCGACGACGTCCTTCGACTCCTCGACCACACAGATCACCGACGGGTCGCGACGCGGATCGGCACAGACCCGGCACTGCTCCTCCTGCGCGACATTGCCGCACACGGAACAGAACCGGACCTTCTCCTTCACCTCGGCGAGCGCGTGCACGAGCCTGCGTACGTCCGCGGGCTCGGCCTGGAGGATGTGGAAGGCGATCCGCTGCGCGCTCTTCGGACCGACGCCGGGCAGCCTGCCCAACTCGTCGATGAGGTCCTGGACCACGCCTTCATACACGGATCCTGCTCGCTTCCCTAGATCCTGCGCTCACCTGCACCCGGTCTCCGGTCTCCGTACCGTAATCGGCGGAACGTCCGCGCTGCCAGCGGTACTGCTGGCAGTACCGCTAGAAAGGCAGCCCCGGCATGCCGCCGAGACCCTGCGCAAGCGGGCCGAGCTTCTGCTGCTGGAGCTCCTGGGCAGCATTCGTCGCGTCCCGCACCGCGGCGACGACGAGATCCGCGAGGGTCTCCGCCGTCTCCTCCGGAGAAGCCGCCTCCGGATCCAGCGCCCGCGGGTCGATCAGCAGACCCTGGAGCTCTCCCGATCCGGTCACGGTCGCCTTCACCAGGCCACCGCCCGCGGTCCCCTCGACGGGCGTCTCGGCGAGCTCCTGCTGCGCCGCGGCGAGGTCCTGCTGCATCTTCTGGGCCTGCTGCAGCAACTGCTGCATGTCAGGCTGGCCACCACCGGGAATCACGACTTGGCTCCTGGCTCGTCGACGACGGATGTGCTGGGCCTGAGCCTACGTGGTCACCTGCCGCTGTGGCCTGTTCCGGGGTGTTTCCGCCGCTCGCCCCGGCGGAAGCCCTGGGCGGGGCACTCACAGGCGCGGCCCGTCCCGAAAAACCCAAGCCGCGCCGGAAGACCCAAGCCGTGCCGGAAACACACGCGCCGGAACGGCTCCCGCACGAACTACTCGTGCAGGAACTAGTCGTGCAGGAACTCCTCCACCAGCGTCGCCCCGAGCTCCCGGACGATCAGATCGTGGCCGGACAGCGCGGTCTCGTCCAGATCCGGGTCATCCTCGGCGGGCATGTCGTCCTCGAACGGCACGGCGGGTGCCGGGACAGAGGACGAGGACGATGCCGACGCCGCCCCCGAAGAGGCGGCGGCCGTGGCACCGGCCGTCTGTGCGGAGGCCAGCGCCTGGCGCGCACCGGATGCGCCACCGGCGGACGTGCCCGGCCCCTGGGACGGCGGTGAGGCCGCCGGCCGCGCCACGGCTTCGCCCGCACCGGTATCCCCACCGGGCCCCGCACCCGGTCCGGCCCCCGGGCCGCCACTGAAGCCTGCACCGCCACCGGAACCGGTAGCGCCACCTCCCGCACCGAAGCCACCGCCGCCGCCACCACCGCCACCGAAGCCGCCGCCGGGCGAGGGTGGTGGAGCAGGTGCGCCGCCGAAGCCGCCACCACCGGGCGCGCCGCCGCCTCCCCGGCCCGACTCGGACTGACCGTGACCGGTGCCGCCCGACGGATCGACTATCGCCTCGACCTTCCACTGCACCTGAAGCGCATCACCGAGGGCCTGACGCAGCACCTCTTCGCTGCCGCTGTTGGCGAAGCTGTCCCGCGCGCCCGCGTTGGAGAATCCGACCTGGAGGGTCGTCCCGTCGAAGCCCATGACCTGGGCGTTCTGGCTGAGCAGAATCCAGGTGAAACGGCGGCGGTTCTTGACCGCCTCCAGGATCTGGGGCCACATCTGCCGCACCTGGGCCGCGCCCTGCGCGCTGTCCTGACCACCGCCACCCGGGGCAGCGGCCCCTGCTGCCACCGGCCCCGGCGGCTCCACCGACTGCTGCGCCAGCTGCTCCGGCACGTCCGGCCGCTGCGACACGGCCCCGCCCGGCCCGGTGGCGGCGGGCGGCGGGTCGGCGGCCTCACGTGCGGCACCCGGCCACGCACCCGGCCGACGGGCACCCGCCCCACTCGCCTCTCCCCCGGCTACGGCACCGGCACCGGGGCTGGCGCCGGGCCATGCGCCCGGACGCCGCTGCTCTTCGGCAGGGGCGGGCACCGGCACGTCGCCGGGCTGCCCCGGCCCACCGGACATCTCCTGACCGACACCCCCGCCAGGTGACTGCTCCGGGGGCGGCGCCGGAGCAGGTGCCCGAGGTGTCTGTGCTTGGGCTGGTGCTTGTGCCTGGGGCTCCGGCGCCCCAGGCACCATCCCAGGAGCCGAGCCCACGGCTCCCGCCACCCCGGCCCCGGCCCCGGCCCCGGCCCCGGCCCCGACGCTTCCAACTCTGACGCCGTCCCGCTCCAGGCGGTCCAGCCGGGCCTGCACCGACCGCTCGTCGGCGTACGCCGCAGGCAACAGCACCCGCGCGCAGATCAGCTCCAGCTGAAGCCTGGGCGAGGTGGCGCCCCGCATCTCCGTCAGACCGGTGTTGACCAGGTCCGCCGCGCGGCTCAGCTCCGCAGCCCCGAACACCGACGCCTGGGCGAGCATCCGCTCGACCACGTCCGCAGGCGCGTCGATCAGGCCCTTCTCCGTCGCGTCCGGCACGGCGGCGAGAATCACCAGGTCGCGGAGGCGCTCCAGCAGATCGGCAACAAAGCGGCGCGGCTCATGCCCGCCCTCGATCACCCGGTCGACGATCTCGAAGGCCGCCGCCCCGTCGCCCGCCGCGAAGGCGTCCACGACGGAGTCGAGCAGGGCGCTGTCCGTGTAACCGAGCAGTGCCGTCGCCATCTGGTACGTCACGCCGTCCTCGGTGGCACCGGCCAGCAGCTGGTCCATCACGGACATCGAGTCGCGCACGGAGCCCGCCCCGGCCCGTACGGCCAGGGGCAGCACCGCCTCGTCGACCGGGATCGCCTCGCGCTCACACACCTGGGCCAGGTAGTCGCGCAGCGTCCCCGGCGGCACCAGCCGGAACGGATAGTGGTGCGTACGCGAACGGATCGTGCCGATCACCTTCTCCGGCTCGGTCGTCGCGAAGATGAACTTCAGATGCTCCGGCGGCTCTTCGACGACCTTCAGCAGGGCGTTGAAGCCCTGCGGACTCACCATGTGCGCCTCGTCGATGACGTAGATCTTGTACCGGCTGGAGGCCGGGCCGAAGAACGCCTTCTCGCGCAGCTCACGCGCGTCGTCCACGCCTCCGTGCGAAGCGGCGTCGATCTCGATCACGTCGATCGAGCCCGGCCCGCCCCGCGCCAGGTCACGGCACGACTGGCACTCGCCGCAGGGCGTGGGGGTGGGCCCCTGCTCGCAGTTCAGACAGCGGGCCAGGATGCGCGCGCTCGTCGTCTTTCCACAGCCGCGCGGCCCGCTGAAGAGATAGGCGTGGTTGACCCGGTTGTTGCGCAGGGCCTGCTGCAACGGGTCGGTGACATGTTCCTGCCCGATGACCTCCGCGAAGGTCTCCGGGCGGTAGCGGCGGTACAGGGCGAGGGACGACACACACACGACGATATAGGCCGCCACTGACATCCGGAGCCGCCCGCGACCCGAAGGCCACCGCACACCCCCACACACAAGGGCCCGGAAACGTCAACGCCCCCCACGCACCCGCCAGAGCTCACCTACCCTTGCTGCCTTCCGGCCCTGGGGGAGTTCAGAGAGTTAGCGCCACGTGAGGGGCTGTGCCCACCGTACCTGATGTCGCGACCAGGTATCGAGTTCGCTAGCACCCTCCGCGGTCTTGTACAGTTTGCGGCGGAGGATTCGCCTAGTGGCCTAGGGCGCACGCTTGGAAAGCGTGTTGGGGGCAACTCCTCAGGGGTTCGAATCCCCTATCCTCCGCCCAGCCTCACCGGGCTGTCACGAAGGCCCCGACCGCCCAGCGGCCGGGGCCTTCGTCGTGTCTGGTCTCAGTTTTGGTCTCAGTTGCGCGGGGCGGACAGCCGTGGACTGCTACGAACAGGCTTCAGCTGCTCTCTGCCAACGATCAGGTCACCAGGACGTGATCGTCGACCGCATCGAGACCAAGGTCCTCCTGGGCAACCAACATGTGGTTCCGCGGCAACGTGAGCGACCGCGCGAGCCCGAGTCGGCTCCTTGAACCAGCCAGCAGAAGAGGCCGACCGCAGCCTCGCTGTCAGAGGGACGAAATAGGATGCCCAGCGGAAACCCCACGGCCTCAAGATCGCCACCCGGACACGAGCAAGGACACCCCCGACTGATGGCAGTGACCCAGCAGGAGATCGAGAACCGGTTGTGGGATGCCGCCGACGAGCTGCGCGTGGCGATGCCCGAAGCGCAGTACTCCTCGGTTGTCTTCCCCCTGATGTTCTGGAAGTACCTGTCGGATACCTGGGAGCACAACCACCAGGAGTTCCTGGCCCAGTATGAGGGCCTGGACGGCCTCTCCCCGGAGGAAGCTCGCGAGATTGAGTACCGCGACCACCAGTCGTTCGAGATCCCGTTCATCCACATCGGCACCGTCCAAGAACGTCGCGCCTCTTGGTCGTCCATCCTCGCCACCGTCGCCCAGCACGGCCTGGGCCAGCGGGTTCGCGCTTCACTCCAGGCCATCGAGTCGGCTAACCCTGACAAGTTCTCCCGTCTGTTCGGGTCCATGACCTGGACGTCCGAAGCGGTGCTGCCAGGGGAGGTGCTGGCGTCAGTCATGCGTGCGATGGACCGCACCCCCAAGATGCACGAGGGCAACATGTCCCACGACGTGCTCGGTGGAGCGTACGAGTACCTGCTGAAGCGCTTCTCCGACGGATCCGGTACCCGCGCCGGCCAGTTCTTCACCCCGCGCGAGGTCGTCGAGCTGATCATCGAGCTATTGGCCCCCAAGAACCACGAGTCGGTGTACGACCCGACCTGCGGGTCAGGCGGCATGCTCATTGCCGCCGCGAACCTTCTGAAGGCCCACGGCGGGCGGGGGTACACACTCAGCCTGAACGGGCAAGAAGCGGTACTGGACACCTCAGGTGTGGCCCGCATGAACCTCTTCATGCATAACCTGACCGAGTTCAAGGTCGAGGTCGGCGACACCCTGAGGGACCCGCGCTTCAAGAAGCCGGACGGCTCCGTCAAGCAGTTCGACGTGATCGTCGCCAACCCGCCCTATAGTCTGAAATGGAAGCCTTGGGCTAAGGACCCTCGTGCCATCGGCGGAGTCGCGCCGCAGTCGTCAGCTGACTGGGCGTTTGTACAGCACATGATCGCGTCGATGCATCCAAAGAAGGGCCGCGCCGGCGTCGTCCTGCCCCACGGTGTCCTCTTCCGAGGCGGTCAGGAAGCAGCCATCCGTCAGCGCGTCCTGGACAACGACCTACTCGAAGCGATCATTGGCCTGCCTGCAAACCTCTTCTACTCGACTTCCATCCCCACTGCGATCCTGGTGCTCCGTGCGCCTGGCACCAAGGCCAAGGAGCGGCAAGGCGGCGTTCTGTTCATCGATGCCTCGAAACGCTTCACCAAGGCCAAGAACCGCAACATCCTCACCAACGCCAACATCGCAGACACGGTAACCGCCTACCACTCGGGCTTCGACGCCGCCGGTAACCCGGTGGAACCTAACGGCGAGGGCGGTCTTGCGGCGCGGTTTGTCCTCACCACGGATATCGTGGCGAACGGGTACGACCTCAACATCGGCCGCTACATCAAATACGCCGCCGCCGACCAGGAAGACCTCGGTGCCCTGGCCAACGCCTACAACATCGCCAGAGCCGAGCGTCAGAAGGCCGAGCAACACATGCTCGCCGTTCTCTCCACAGCAGGGATCGAGGGCTTCGGTGAGTAACTGGCAGCAGCTCCCCCTCGGCGACCTGCAGACTCGTGTACGCCCCGAGGCAGCCGTTCCACCACAGACTGCGCGGGCTTCGACGAGTGAGTGGCGGCAGGTATCGTTGTCGGAAGTCGTCACGCGCGTTACGAAGAAGAATGGTGACGGGACCAACCAGAACGTCCTGACCGTCTCCGCCGAACACGGGCTGATTGCACAGGATTCGTTCTTCACGAAGAAGGTCGCCAGCAACGACACCTCGGGCTACTACATTGTCAGTCCGGGGCAGTTCGTCTACAACAAGAGCAGGTCGAAGTCGGCCGCCTACGGCACAGTCGCTCGCAACCTCAGTGACGTGCCGGGCATTGTCTCCCCGCTGTACTTCGTGTTCGAAGCCAAGAGTGGGGCTGCACTTCCCGAGTATTTGGAACTTGCCCTCAACTCAGACCAATTTTTCGGTTCCCTCGCTGGCATGCTCCGAGAGGGAGCCCGTGCCCACGGCGCGCTGAACGTACGCCTGGGGGAGTTCTACGCCGCCACCGTCACGCTGCCGCCCGCGTCCATGCAAGAGCGCATCGTCGAGGTGATCGGTGCGGTCGACGACCAGATCACCGCACTCGACACCGAGGCCGAGGCGGTGCAAGTGGCGCTGCGACGACTTCGCGCCGAACTGGTCAACGGCACGGGCGCTCCGGCAGTTCGTGCTGACAAAGCGTTCGAGATCACGATGGGACGACAGCGCGCACCGAAGTACGCGTCGGGGCCCTACATGACGCCGTACTTGCGTTCCGCCAACGTGGGGTACGAGACGCTCGACCTAGCCGATGTGTTGGAAATGAACTTCGAACCGAAGGAACGCGAGGTGTTTGGCCTCGTGCCCGGTGATGTACTCGTGTCTGAAGGTAGCGCAAGCCATTCCGCAGTTGGCATGCCGGTGATGTGGCGTGGAGAGCTGCCGGAACCGATCTGCTTCCAGAAGACACTCATGCGGTATCGAGCCATCGAAGGTGTCAGCGTCCCGGCGTTCGTGAACCACTGGTGCCTCTGGGCCTACGAGTCGGGCACGTTCCTCGACATCGCGGGAGGCACCAACATCAAACACATCACCGCCATGCGTGCCGTTCGGATGCCAGTGCGCCTTCCAGTCGTCACAGACCAGGAGCGAATCGCTTCAGAGCTCGACTCAATGAGCAACCTCGTCACCGCGACCCGGGCCGAAGCAGACCGTCTCCGTTGTGCGCGGGCGGGGCTGCTATCGGGGCTGCTGGACCGCACCATCGACATCAAGTCCGCCGAGTTGGAGGTCTGAGCCGTGGCGAAGGGTATTCGGGAGCGCGAGTTCCAGAACCTGATGGTCCAGTGGTCCCTCCCTATGAGCTGGGGCTACAAAGCGGGCAGGTCGCTGCTGCGTGAGACGACACAAACGGTGCTCGCCGGCCAGCTGCGGGACGCCATCGTCCGGCTCAACCCTGAGGTGATCGACGGGTTGGACATGGACGCCGTGGTCGAGGAGATCATCGCCACGGTCAACGCCGTTGACGGTGGGCTGGTGCGAGCCAACGAACAGGTGCTGGAACTATTGCGCGGGCACAAGGAGTTCCGCAGCGCCGACGGCGTGTGGCACGCCTTGAAGGTCATCGATTTCGAGCACCCGACCACCAACACCCTGGTCGTGTCGGACGAGGTAACCATAACCGTCCCCGGCAAGGCTCCCCGCCGGTTCGATCTCGTGTACTGGGCCAATGGCCTGCCCCTCGTCGTGGTTGAGGTGAAGTCACCGACCGCCAAGTCAGGGTGGGCCGACGCCGCACGCGAGATCAACGACGTGTACGCCACCGAATACCCGTGGTTCTTCACCCCCAATGTCTTCGCTGTCGCCTCCGACGGGCTGAAGCTGCGGTTCGGTGCTGCTGGTGCGCCCCTCAACCTTTGGCAACCGTTCCGATCCACTGACGACGACGAGAACCTGTCAGGGCAGGCGGATGTGCAGCGCTCCGTCGAGCTGCTGCTCAACCCGGCCACGGTCTTGGACATGCTCGCAAACTTCACCCTCTTCGACACCTCTGGAGGCGGGGCGGACAAGAAGTACCTGCCCCGCTACCCACAGATGGAGGCCGCCCATCTGATCCACAAGCGAGTCCTGGCCGACGGCAAGAAAGGTCTGGTCTGGCACCACCAAGGCAGCGGGAAGACGCTGCTGATGGTGTTCGCTGCTTCGCTGCTACTGGCTGACACCCGTACCGAGTCGCCCACCATCATCTTGCTCTCGGACCGAACCCAGCTTGTGCGGCAAACCTCCGGGGTATTCACCTCCGCGATGGGCGACGCCTACTTCCACCAGCCCTCCAGCAGCAAGGAGTTGCGTTCCCTGCTGGCCGACGACGTGCGCGGCGTCATCTCCACGACTGTCCACAAGTTCGCCGATGCCGGAAAGAACCTGTCGAGCCGCCGCAACATCATCTTGCTGGTCGACGAGGCACACCGCACCCAGTCGTCCGAGGAAGAGTCCCTGGCCGGGCAGATGCGTGCGGCACTGCCGCACGCGAAGTTCTTCGGCATGACCGGCACACCCGTCAGGAATCTCGCCACCAACACCTTCACCCTCTTCGGCGAAGAGACCGACCCGAACAGAGTGCTGCACCGGTATTCGGTGTCCCGGTCTCTGCAGGACGAGGCAACCGTCCCGGTCATGCTGGACCCGCACCCGATCACCTTCGAGATGAACGACCGAGCCCTACAAGCCGAGTTCGACCAGTTCGCCGACGAATTCGACCTTGACGATCCCGACCGTGAAACCTTGTCCCGCAAGTTCGGGCGCCTCACCTCGGTGTTTGCCAACCCCGAGCGCATCGACACTGTCTGCCAGGACATCGTGGACCACTACCTGGCCGGCACCTATCGCAACGGCCTCAAGGCCCAGGTCGTCGCCTACAACCGTGAGCTGGCCGTGAAGTATACGGACAAGATCAACGAGCTGCTGACCGGCTTCGAGGCGTCGCAGGTACTCGCCGAAGTCGGCAAGCACGATCGGATCACCGCAGAGGTGAACATCCATGTCTCGGACGCCAAGACCGAGGAAGCGGCCATGCGGCCCTACCGGCTCTCCGAGGTTGACGAGGAGGACCAGAAGCGGCGATTCCTCACTCCCGATGACCCACTGTGCTTCCTGGTTGTGACGGCCAAGCTGATGACTGGGTTCGACGCTCCCAACGAGGGCGTCCTCTACCTGGACAAGCCGATGAAGGCGCACAACCTGTTCCAGACGATCACCCGTCCGAATCGCACCTGGGTGTCCCCGGAAGGATTCGTGAAGACCACCGGCGTGGTCGTGGACTACATCAGCCTGGCCGAAGAGGTCCAGCGTGCCGTCGTCGACCCCACCTCGGAGGGATCCGCTGGCAAGGGCGGCGGGTTCGTCACCGATCTGACCGACCTGGTCGCCGAGTTCCGCACCACCTTCGCCCGCATCGAAGACCTCCTCGCTGACGTGGATGGCCTCGACCTCACAGCGCACGGGTATGAGTCCGTACGTGCCATCAACGGCTTCCTGGACGCCGACCCGGACGCCGCTGAGGTCTTCAGCAAGGACTACCGGCTTCTGGCCCGCCTGTACCCACTCATCAACACGGACAAGCGGGTCGACAAGTACCAGAACGGGTTCGGGCTCTTCGGGTCTGCGTACACGACCCTGTTCAAGAAGTCTTCCGACGAGGAGAGGAAGGAGCGGCTGGGCGAGCTGGGGCCGATGGTCCTGGAGATAATCAACGCCCACGTCCACTCCTTCTCTGTGGCCGCCTCCCAGGAAGAAGCCCTCGTCCTGGATGCCCAGGGCATCACGATCCTCAAGGAACTGCTGGCTCTCGTCCACCCCAAGCCCGGCAAGGACGACGGCGAGGACAAGAGGCCGCCCTCTGC
This sequence comes from Streptomyces gossypii, assembly GCF_025165795.1. Lineage (GTDB taxonomy): Bacteria > Actinomycetota > Actinomycetes > Streptomycetales > Streptomycetaceae > Streptomyces > Streptomyces gossypii. The sequence continues at coordinate 335,517 of NZ_JAJAGO010000003.1, read as the reverse complement.
GTCGGAGATCTTGGACCAGATCAAGGCTGCCCTTGAGAAAGGCGTCGAACCGGGGTCTGCGAAGTACACCGCCCTGGCTGAGCGGATCAGGCAGCTGCGGGACCGGATCATCCAGAACGCCCAGGACGCCCTGGAGTTCCTGGCCGAAGCGCTCCGGGTCGCCCGTGCCATCGTCAACGCCGAGAAGCACCCCGAGGAAGCCGTCGTACTGGACGACGATCACGTGGGTGTCCTGTCGCGGATCATCCACGACCACGCTCCGCCTGGCCTCACCGTCACGGAGCAGAACCTGGCCGAGGAGATCGACCAGGTGGTCAAGCGAACCCTCGCCCAGTCGTGGGACAACGCCGAGGCCCGCAACCGCGGCGTCCGTCGCGCCACCGCCGCAGTCTTCCGCCGGTACATGTTGAAGCCGGTGGGGGAGCCCTACGGCTCCACCGTCGCCTACGTCGAAGCCCACTATCTCGTCGACTGATGTGCGCGCTGAGCCCGGCAACCTCTGGCGGTTGCCGGGCTCCGTAGCGCTAATCGAGCCCTGAGTTGGGCCCTGGAACGCAGTTGATGATGGGTCAGGAGCTGTCGATGTCTCCATATCCTTCCGGATTCCTCGCCCGGTCCACAGCCTGTGCACAAGCCTCACGGAACGCAGCGACGACAGCGTCCTGGTCCGTGCCGCGAATCTGGGCCTCGACCTCCTGGCCGGGGCGCCGTGTGGTGTGCCACCGGACCGGCAAGTCCGTGTACAGATCGGCCTCGAACTCCCAGGCCAACACGGACCATTGCTCAGGGGCGCCGATGTTGAGTCGTTCGCCACCGGGCAGGAACACGGCGTGGGCGTGATGGACGAACCGGCGGTCGGGAATCCGGTCACGGATAACCCGGATGCCATCAGGTCGCTCGTGCTCCCACCGTGACCGGTCCCACTCCTCCACACACGCGGGCTTGTCGGGGTGATCAGCGCCCCACTGGGAGACCACGGCCTGGGCGTGCTCGATGTGCCGGAACGCGACGAGTCGACCGGACAGGTGGGCTACGTGAACCGGCCCGTCGATTGGTTCGGAACGCTGGGTCGGCGTGGGTTCGGTTCCTGTCATCAGCCCTGAGGTGTCTGGCTTGCCCCACAGCAGGCCGCCCACCTTCGCCGCCGTCTGCTGGAGTACCTGGCCGGTGAGGTGCTGGTAGCGGCGGCGCATACGGGCGGACTTACCGGGTTCCCAGCCCATGATGCGGTCGACCACGGCTTCCGGGACGCCAAGGATGAGCAGGACGGTCGCGGCGGTGTGTCGCGCGTCGTGTAGCCGCCCGTCGCGGACGCCCGCCGCCTTAAGCAAGTCCTTCCACCGGTGGAAGTCGGTGTTCGGGTTGAGCGGTTCACCCGTCGGCGAAGTGAACACATACCGCTTCTCCACCCACAGGTCACGGGCGAGGACGCGCTCGCGGCCCTGCTGCTCCTTATGGAGCCGCAGAAGCGCCATCAGCTCCTCGGGCACACCGATTGCGCGCTTGCCCGCGCTCGTTTTGGTGTCCTTCGTCTCGCGCCGGATGTTGATCTTCTGCGGGCAGTAGCCGGGTTTGCGTCCGCACTTGTCGCCGCATCCGTGCTGGTAGCGGGGCCGCAGGCGGCCTCGGCGTACGAGGATCACGCCCGCCTCGAAGTCGACGTCCTCCCACTGCAGGCCGAGGACCTCGCCCTGACGCAGGCCGAGCGCGAGCGCGATGACCCATCGCGCGGGGTTGCGCACCGTCGCCGCCTCGGCGAGGAGCCGCTGGACCTCCTCTAGGGAGTACGGTTCCACCTCCTCCTCTTCGACCCTCGGGGCCTTGGCGACGGAGGCCGGATTCGTGGTGAGGTGGCGGCGACGCACGGCCTCGTTGAGAGCCGTGCGGATCGTGCGGTGAGCCTGGTGGGCAGTGCCGGCGGCGCTGCCGCTGGCCTGCATCCTGCGGTAGAAGCGCTCCAGGTGCTCGGGCTCCAGCTTCTCCAGACGGTGCGCGCCGAGGCCGGGTATGAGGTGGTGGTAGACCGCGACGCGGTAGCCGTCGATGGTGTTCTCCGAGACACTCGGTGCGGCGATGTTCTCCACCCAGTGGATCAGCCAGGTCTTGACCGTCCAGGTCTGGCCGGCCTTACGCACGCCGGTGGAGTCGCGCTGCTTTTCCAGTTCGCGTACGACCTTGGTGGCCTCGGCTCGTGTCTTGCGGCTGATGTGCCGACGGTCCGGGGTGCCGTCGTCCTTGACGCCGACGGTGACGCGACCGTGCCAGCGCCCGTCCTTGCCAAGGTAGATGGACGAGGCGCCATTGGGCTGGCGGGACTTGCGGGGGCTTCGGGACTGCGCCATGTGCGCCCCCGTCAGGCTGCGGTGCCGAAGTCGGGGCCCTTCGGATGCCTATCTCCGGTCGGTGTGCGCCTGGCGAGGAACTCGCCGACCGCTTCGGCGGGTATACGGCGCAGCCGTCCGACTTTCGCGGAGGGGATCTCGCCGGTGGTGATGTACTCGTACATCTTCGTGCGGCCGATGCCGATGCGGCGGGCGGCCTCCGCGACGGTGAGGCCGACGAGGGTGGAGTCACCCCGGTCGCCGCCGCGCGCGGTGATGAGAGCGCGGAGGGTGTCCTCGGGGACGTCGAGGAGCTGGGCGATCTGGGCAAGGGGCAGGGAGGTGTTCTGGGGCAAGGAAGCTCCTTCACCGGCAGGCATGTGGGGCGGCAACCCCGGCCGGGCCGGTTGAATCGTCTGGGTATGGCGGTTGTTGCTGATGTGCCACGTGGCGGTCACCGGTGTTCGCAGCACCGGGAAGACCATGGTGGAGTCGGCCGCTATGCGGTCGGAGGCTCTTCCCGGTCGGTCGGCGGGTTCATTCGGTCGGGCCCGAGCCAGCTCTGGAGTTTGGGGCGCGAGCCGCGGTGGTGGCGGAACTCGCCGTCGGAAGCGACTTCCATCTCGTGCATGAGCATGACCTTGACCAGGTCCGCCTGGTCGGGGTGGGCCTTCGCGTAGTCGTCGAGTTCGGCCATGATGCGGTCCTGGGCCTTGCCCAGGGCGCGCCACTCCTTCCACTTCTCGACGTATTCGCCGACGAGCCGTCTCACCTGAGGGTTCATGAGGCGGTCCGGCGGGCTGGTCAGCTCGTCGAGGGACAGGTCGAAGACCTTGCAGAAGCCGAGTGCTTCGTCGAGGTTGACGCGGCGGCGCGGCTTGCCGCTCTCGATCCGCCAGATCGCGGACTGGTTGATCGGGTGGCCGGCCTTGGTCATCTCCTCGGCGAGCTTCGCGGTGCTCCAGGCGCGGACTTCGCGTTCCGTCCTGATGCGCTCGGCCACATGGTCCTCCGGCTCGGGGCGGTCGGTTCCCGCTCGGGCCGCGCCGTCCTCACTGCTCATCGCTCCCACCTCCTCTCGCTCCGGATCCGGCGGGACAGCCGTGGACGTGACAACCAGCTAACACTAATCCGATATGCATTGCAAGCCATTCCTATTTGAATCGTCGATGGTAGTGTTGAGGCACCCCCGGACACGGGTGGACATGAAGAAGCCCCCGGTGCTGCGAACACCGGGGGCGAAGCAGAAACCCCACGACCGCCATACCCAGACGATTCGACCGGCCCGGCCGGGGTTGCCGCCCCATATGGCCTGCCGGGTGAGGAGTTCTATGCACCAGGGTACGACCCTGCCGCCCCAGACGCCATCCCGCTCCGCAGAAGGCCCTGCACCCCTTCAAAACGGCTATATGGAACCTCCCTTCAACGTGGACGCCGAGCGCGCGGTCCTCGGCGTCTGTATGCACGACAGCCATGTTGTCGACGCGATCCGCCCCATCCTGGGCGACGACGCCTTCTACCGGCCCGCGCACGAGACGATCTGGCGCGCGCTCCTCGCCCAACGCCGGGAGGGCAAGCCGACCGACCCGATCGTCCTCACCGAACTGCTCCAGCAGCAGGGAGACCTGCAGCGGGTCGGCGGTGCCGTCTACCTTCACCAGCTGGCCGACGTTCCCTACAGCACCGGCAGCGCCGAGTACCACGCGGAGATCATCCGCCAGAAGGCCGACCTCCGCCGCCTGCTCGCCTCCGCCGTACGCACCGTCCAGCGTGCCCAGGAGCCGGGCGCCGATCCCGAAGCGATACGCAGCGAGATCGAAGCGGAAGTACGCGCCGAACGCGAGCGTGCACTCGCCTCGGGCCAAGGCCGCCTGTCCCGCTTCGCCGGTGACGGCTGGGCCTTCGTCAAAGAGACCGGCGCGGACGCCGAGCCCCTGTGGGGCACCCGCGAGAAGACCGTCTGGGCGCCTGGCGAGAGCCTGATGATCGTCGGCGGCCCCGGGGTCGGCAAGACCACCCTGGCCCATCAGGTGATCTTCGCCCGTCTCGGCCTCCAGGAGAAGGTCCTGGAGATGCCGGTCGCCCCCAGCAGGCGGGTGCTCTACCTGGCCATGGACCGCCCCCGGCAGATCGCCAAGGCCATGGCCCGCCGAGTCTACGCCACCGACGAGAAGACCCTGCGCGAGCGGCTCGTCGTCTGGCAGGGCCCGCTGCCCGCCACCCTGGACAAGGAGCCCGACCTCCTCGCCGACATGGCCGCCGTGCACCAGGCCGACACCATCGTGATCGACAGCCTCAAGGACGCGGTCAGCACAATGGTCGATGACAGCCTCGCTGTCGCCTTCCACAACGCCCGCATGCGCGCCCTGCGAGGCGGCGTGGAGATCATGGAGCTGCACCACCAGCGCAAGGCCGCCGCCGACGCCCCGCGCGGCCTGCGGCCCAGCCTGGACCAGGTCTACGGCTCCACATGGATCACCGCCGGCGCGGGCAGCGTCCTGTTCGTCACCGGCCGGGCGGGCGACCCAGCGGTCACCCTCCACCACCTCAAGACCCCCACCGGGGAGGTCGGTCCGCTGGATGTCACCCACGACCACGCGCGGGGCACCACCACGGTCGACCCGACCAAGGACCCTGCCGTCCTGCTGCGCAACGCCCCCAACGGGCTGACCGCCCGCGAACTGGCGACCGTCCTGATCGGTGGGGGCGATCCCGAACGTGCCGACGTCGAGAAGGCGCGGCGCCACCTGTCCCGCCTCGTCGACAGCGGCCTGGCGACCAGGGCCGACGGCGTCGCCGGAGGAGCCGGAGGCGGGCAGCAGACCCGCTACTACGCCTCCGCCCGCCACCTGACCGCCGTCGGCTGAAGCCCCTCCGGCCCGCGCGAAGCGATCACGCGACCGTACACGCGGCCCCTGCGCTCACACACCGCCGTAGACCGCTCACGGCGCACACGCTCACCGCGAAACCGCAGGTCAAGCGATCACGGCACCGTCCACGCCGTACACGCCCGGAGGCGATCACGCGCGGGCCCCCCTTTAGAAGGGGGCCCGCGTGAACGCCCCCTCCGTGAACGCTCCCCACCCCCGCCCCACAAGCCCCACTCCCTGCCCTGGAGCCTTCCGCCTTGCACTCCCCTGCACCGACAGCCCCGGATGCCGTGCGCGGCAGCCGGACCGTCCGCACCGGCATCATCCTGCTCGCCGCCGTCGGCTTCGCCCTGTCCTACGACGCCCTGCGCCAGATGGCCGTCGCCGCCCACATCCGCGGACCGCTCACCTACCTCTTCCCGCTCGTGATCGACGGCTTCATCGCCATCGGCGTGGTCGCCCTGCTGATCCTGCGCACCGCCCCACTGCACTCCCGCCTGTACGTGTGGACTCTCCTCGGGCTGGCCACCCTCACCAGCATCTGGGCCAACGCCCTGCACGCCATCCGCCTCAACGAACGGACACGCCTCCACCTCGACAACGCCACAGTCGGCGCCCTGTCCGCCATCGCCCCGCTCGCCCTCGCCGTCCACCTCTACCTCGTCATCAACCGCCACCTCGCCGCCAACACCGCGGTGGCAGCTTCGCCATCCGCCACCACACATGGCGAAACCGCCACGCCCGAACCCAGCGACCCGGTCCGCCATGAGGAGACGCACCGCTCTCACGCGGCACCCACAGCTGAGGGGAGCGGCGAACCGGCGCACGCGGCGAAGGGCGCCACCGCCACGCCGACGACAGACAAGGCCGTACCGAAGAAGGCCGGACGCAAGACCACCGCACCCGACAAGGTGCTGTGGTCAACGGCCCGCGCCATCGGCGCCGAACACGGCACAGTGCCCCGCACCACCCTTGAGGCCGCGATCAGGACCCAGGGCTACACGATCCAGAAGGACCGCGCCAAAGAGATCGCCAAGGCCGCCACGGCGGAACTCGCCTCCCTCGCCGACACCAATGCCGCCGCATAACCGCCACAGCGCGGTGCCGGTGTTGGTGGAAGACCACCGCCAATGCCGTGCGCCGCCATTCGAACTCCGCCACCAGCGCTCGCACCACTCGGCGGCACTTCAACTCGATGGCGCCAACAGCTCGGCCAACTACGCCGCGGTACTTCCTCACGCCCCTCTCCACGAGAGCGACGGGCGCTTCCTACCCGGCTTCACGACCACACACGCCCACCTCCCGCACGCCCCCAGGAGACAGACCCCGTGCCCGACCAGCACCACGAACCCGCCGTTGCCCAGCAGGCGATATCCACCACCTCAGCCCCTGACAGCGGAGCAAGTTGGAGGTTCGGACACTCCCCCGCAGGGGGAGCGCCGGAACCTGGCCCCGCCCCGGGGGTGGCGGGGTCCGTCCGGCGCCGGGGGGCGCCGGGCGGGAGGGCTGCGACCGGGGGCGGATCGCAGCCAGGAAGGGCCGGCCGCGAGCGCCGGACCAAGAGCAGGGGGAAGGCGCGTGCGCGCGACAAGAAGCAGCGTCCCGCCCAGAGTGTCCGCCTCAGCGATCAAGAGCACGCCATCATCCAGGTCGGCGCCGATGCCGTCGGCATGAGTCTGGCCGGGTTCCTCGCCCACTCCGCGCTGGCCGCCGCCCGCGACCAGTCCCGTACCGCCGCCGCCATCGCCACCGAGCGCGACGTGCTCAGCGAACTGTTCGCCATGCGCCGCCAGCTCGGCTGGGCCGGCAGCAACCTCAACCAGGTCGCCAAGACCCTCAACTCCGGCGGCGACGTGCCGCATCTCAAGGAGGTGCTCGCCGACATCCACCGCGCGGCCAACTCTGCGAGGAAGGCCGCCGACCGGGTCACCAACCGCCAGGAGCAAGACGGTGAGGCGGCTTGATCCCCAGCATCCACAAGCAGGGCAGCAGCACCCTGGGCCTGCTGCGCTACCTCTACGGCAAGGGCACCCACGAGGAGCACGTCGACCCGCACCTGGTCGCCTCCTTCGACCACATGGCCCCCGACCCCGGCCGCCACCCATCAGCCACCAAGAAGGACCTCGCCCACCTCCTCGACCAGCCCCTCCACCTGCTCGACGCCGACCAGCGACCCGACAAGCACGTGTGGCACTGCTCCGTGCGCGCCGCCCCCGACGACCCGGTCCTGACCGACGAGCAATGGGCCGGCATCGCCCGCCGCACCGTCGCGGCCACCGGCATCGACCCCGGCGACGGCGCCGGCTGCCGCTGGGCGGCCGTGCGCCACGCCGGCGACCACATCCACATCGTCGCCACCCTCGTACGCGAGGACGGCCGCCGCCCCGACCACCACCGCTCCGGCAAACGCGCCCAGGCCGAAGCCCGCCTCATCGAAGCCGACTTGGGCCTCCACCGCGTCACCCCCGGCGACGGCACCGCCGCGAAGCGCACCACCAGCGCCGAACGCCACAAGGCCCAGCGCCAGGGCCGCGACCGCACCGCACGCGAGGAACTGCGCGAAGCCGTGCGCCGCGCCCTGGCGGGCGCCACCTCCACCGAGGAGTTCCTCGGCCGCCTCAAGGACGCCGGGCTCCTCGTGCACACCAAGGCGCTGCCCTCCGGTGACCTCAAGGGCTACAAGGTCGCCCTGCCCGGCGACCGCAACAAGGGCAAGGAGCCGGTCTTCTACGCCGGGTCCACCCTCGCCCCCGACCTGTCCCTGCCCCGCCTCCAGCAACGCTTCACCAACGGCGCCACCCCAGTGGAGACCACCGGCAGCGACCGGGCAGAGCCACACCACACCGCACCTTCGGCACCCGCCGCCGCACGGCGCACCGCGGCCGACGCGGCCTGGGCGGCGCTGCTCGCCCTCGACGACAGCGGCGACGACGGCGCCGCTGCCGCCCAGATCGCCGCCACCGGCGAGGTCCTCGACGCCCTCGCCAAAACCTCCGCACTCCACACCCGCGACCAACTGCGCCAAGCGGCTCGGGAATTCGAGCGGGCCTCCCGCTCCCACACCCGCGCCGAGTTCCGCCACGCGCAGGACCTGCGCCGCGCCGCCCGCGACCTCGTCCACAGCGGGCCCGCCCTCGGCCGGGGCGAGGACGGAGCCGGCACCGCCATGGCCATAGACATGCTGTTCTTCCTCGCCCTCGCCACCGCCCACTGGCACGCCCAGCGCCGGCACGCCCAGCAGGCCGAGGCCGCCCGCCGGGCCGCCGAACACCTGCAAGCGGCCTACCGGCAGGCAGCCGCCGAGCCCCTGGCAGCGCTGCGCGAGCGCGGACGCCGCATCGCCCCGACCCTGCGCCGCCACCACGCCACCACCGTCCGCGCCGCCCTGCCCGACCTCGCCGAGACCATCCTGGCCGAGCCCGGCTGGCACGCCCTGGCCGCCACCCTCGCCGACACCGCACAGGCAGGCCACAACCCGCAGGCGCTCCTCGCCGAAGCCGCCGCCCGCCGGGAGCTGGGCACCGCCGAATCCATCAGCGACGTCCTCGTGTGGCGCCTGCGCCGCGCCGCGAACCTCCCCGCATACACCCGGCAAAGCCCCCAGGACACGCCCCTGCGGGGCAACCGACACACCCCCTCCCCAGCACGCGCCGCACAGCCGGCCATCCAGCCGGCGAACACCTCCGCCCGCCGGCGATGACCGCACAAGCGGGCGGAACATAGCCGACGATCCCCGGTTACCGAAACCGGGGATCCTCCGGAGCATTGATGCCTCAACCCCGACTCCGAAAGGAACCCCTCTATGCCCCAGACCGACATCCGACCCCACGTCGTCGCCCTCCTGTGCGACGCGGACTTCAAACACCAGGCCGACCCCCGCACCTGGAACCACCGCGACGGCCGACCCTTCACGACAGCGGAACAGGAAACCGCCCTCTCGGCCACCCGAGCCGAATTCGAAGAGTTCCACGCCCAGCACAAGCGCTACATGGAATACCTGCGCAAGACGAAGGAAACCCCCGACGCCCTGCAAAGCTTCCTCGCCCCGTTCATGGAACAGCTCACCCACAAGACCCTCGGCAACGCAGCCGAAATCATGACCACAGCCCAACGAGCCGAACTCGACCACCTCCTCAAATCCATAAACGAACCGACCCGCCCCTTCACCCCCTACACCTTCTGACAACCACCACCGCCCCGAGACCAACGTGAACACAAGGACGACCCAGGCACCCAGACCGCCCCCAGCCGCTTCCCCACCAACCCGGCTCGCGCGACTCCGCGCACTCCCCGCCGCTGACACCCGCACCAGAACGTCGCATGCCCGACCGGAAATCCGGTCGGGCATGCGACGTCGGTGGACACGCTCAATAGGTCACACGAGCTTCCCTCACAGCCTTCACCACACGAGTATCGACCAGCACGGCCGAGCCAGATACCACCACGACAGTCACCTCGATACGCGCAACCGCCTGCCCGACGACACTGCCGCAGACCGGAGCAGATACCGCTCCCCCGCCCACAACACCGAGGCACCCTTCGCGGCGGACGAGGTAGACGCAGCGGGCTGTTCTCCAGCCCGAACGTGAGTCGTGGATGGCGTTACAGGTCTGCCGCTCTGATGTCCTGCGATTCGACTGGCGCTGGTTGAAGTTGGTCGTCGTGGTCGCGGGGAGGGATACGTCGGACCAGGGCGGGTTGGAGTGCCGCAAGCAGCAGGCACGCGAGCGTCATCGCGCTCCACAGGCCAGCTGGTCCGGCATGCTCGATCAGTTGCGTGCCCGTCAAGGGGGCGGCGATCCCCGCGATGCCCCAGCTGGTGCCGTAGACGGCCAGGTAGCGTCCCTTTCCGCCGGGCGGGGCCAGGCCGGCGACGACCGCGTATACCCGGCCGACCAGGAGCAGGTCGCCCGCACTCCACACGACGGTTGCCGCCAGGTAGGCGGCCAGATTGTCCGCGAGCGCGTAGCCACCCAGCCCCAGTGCCAGCAGCAGGTACCCGGTGGCGAAGGCGGCCGGTGCCGGGAGGGTGGCGAGCCGTCTCCAGCGCATCAGCGGTTGGCCCGCGCAGATGGTGAGTGCGGAGGTGGTGAACAGCAGTCCGGCGTCGGCGGGCCGCAGTCCTTCGTGGTCCATGGCGAGTGGGAGCGTGATCATGATCTGGAGGTAGATCACGGCGAACAGTGTCCCTGTGCCGAGCATGAGCAGCAGGGCGCGGTCACGCCACGGGGTGACGGCGGTCGTCTGGTCCGGTGCGGCCTTCGCGGCCCTGAGGTGGTCGGCAGGGAGTACCAGGTACACGGTGAGCGCGCAGAGCAGGCAGGTGAGGGCGTCGGCGACGAACAGCCATCGCAGGTCCCAGCGGCCCAGACCCGCTGCCATGAGGCCGGCACCCATGCCTGCCGCGGCCAGGGCGGCGTTCAGCAGGCTGTAGGCGTGCACGTGCTCGCTCGGCGCCACCGCATCGGCGATCATGGCCTGGCTCGGCGGTTCGTAGAGTTCGAAGACCAGGCCCAGCAGGACGGCGAAGAAGATGACCAGTGTCACGCTGTCCGCTGCGGCGAGTCCCAGCTGTGCCAGCGCGCACCCGGTCAGGCCGGCCACGATCGTGCGGCGTCGGCCGATCCGATCGGCCAGGCGTCCGCCGACCAGGCGCGAGGGGATCGTGGCGAGGCCGAAGGCGGCGCTGACTCCGCCGGCGACGGCGGCGCCGGCTTCGAAGTTGGTCGTGATGAGAACGGTAAGGAACGAGATCGAGAACGCTCCGAGCCGGTTGACCGCCCGTGCCACGATCAACAGGCGCACCGCTCGTGGCAATCGCTTGCCGCCCTGCATGGCCCTCACCCCTCACTCGTTACCGACGAAACAGGTATCGTTGGTGATGGATGGACGCTAGACCCGAAGGAGTGACCAGTCAAGTGATGTTCGATGGTCACGTGAAGACGCTGCTCGACGCAGCGGTCTCACTCGTGAACGTGCTGACCGACGGGTTTCGGCAAGGCCGTCCCTACACCGCGCCCCGCGGCGATCAGCTGCCCCAGGCAATCCACGACGCGCTGCCGCTCGCAGCCGCCCGCACGGGTGTCGAGCCGGGACACGCGACCTATCTCGCGCACACCGCCCAGCAGTTGAGGGCGGTGTTCGACGCCGTCGACAACGGCCGCACCGACCAGGCAGCGGAAGTCGTGAACGTCCTGCTGCGCACCACCGGCGCCCGACCTCAACTCGACCGCGTCGACGACGAGCCCTGGCAAGTCCACTTCCACGGCACCCACGACACCCTCGCCGTGGGCTGGAGCGCCGGATGCGCCACCGCACTCGCCCTGGCCATCGGCAGCGACCTCGCCGGACGCCTCGGCGTCTGCACAGCACCGCAATGCGACCGCGTCTACGTCGACAACTCCCGCAACGCCGTCCGCCACTTCTGCTCCGACGCCTGCCGCAGCCGAGTCAAAGCCGCAGCCTTCCGCGCACGCAACAGCTCAAAAAACTGATCCACGCTCGGCCGCTCAGCTCACTGGGAGGCTGCCAGCCTCCGAACCTCCTCCGCGCAGCCCCAGGAGAGCGTGATCCCGGCACCGCCGTGGCCGTAGTTGTGAAGCACCACCGCCCCGTCGCCCCTGCTCTCGGCATCAACCCGTACCGTGCTGCGCGTGGGCCTGGCGCCGATGCGGTGTTCGAGGACGCGGGCCTGGGCGAGGCGGGGTTCGATCTCGGAGCAGCGGGCCAGGATGCCGGCCGCCGCCTTGTCGTCAGCCGCCAGTTCTCCCTCGCCGTCCACCGCCGTGCCTCCCAGGACGACGGTGTCCCCGTGCGGATAGATGCACAGCAGGTCCGATGACGGGCCGGTGTCCTCGGAGAAGAACTCGGTCAGGCCGGGGTTGGTGACCACGACGTGTTGCCCCCGGATCGGCCGCAGCGCAGGATCCGGCACCAGGGTGCGGGACCCGAGGCCCGTGCAGTTGACGATGACGGCAGCGGGGCCCGCGTCGTCGAGCCCGTCGAGCCTGCGCTGCTCGACGGTCCCGCCGGCCGCGCGAAGCCGCCGGAGGAGGTAGTCGAGATAGACCGGCATGTCGATCAGCGGCACGGTGAACCGGTAGCCGGTAGTGAACCCGGCCGGGAGTTCGGCCGCCTCGCACGGCCGGAAGCCCGGCAGCGTGGTGGCCCACTCCGGGGGTGCCTCGGCCACGCGAGATGCCTCGATACCGCTGGTCAGCCGGACACCGGTTGCCGGGGCCTCGGCCAGTGCGCGGAAGATCTCCAGCGAGTGCCGCCCCCACTGATCGACTTTGTCTTTCGGCTCGACCAAGTACGAGCCCCACATCGCGCCGGCGGCCAGCGACGTGACCCCGGGCACCTGCTCGGCGATCACGTGAACGAGTGCTCCGGCCTCGGCGAGCACGACCGCGGTGGTCAGTCCCGCTGCACCGGCCCCTACGACAACAACGCGCTCCTCTGCGGTCATGCTCTCGACCCTAACGGCCGGATCAGGCAGTCGGCGAGTGAAGGGCGAGCGCATCCTCCAGGGAGGGAAGAAAGCTGCGCACGAAGGGATTGCGCTGGCGGCGTCGCAGATCCCCCGCGAGCTGGCGGAGCAGCGCGGCGCTTCTGGGCGAGCGGACAACGCCGAGGCGGTCCGTCGCGATCTGTCCGATCTCGCACGCGGTCTCCAGCTCGCCGCGGGCACTGTGGCCGAGGGCCAGCCACGCGCCCTCGAACATGGCCCGCCGCTGGCTGGGGTCGCCGCACGGAACCTCGTACGCCCCGGTTCGCAGCATCGCTGTGCCCTGGGCGAGGCTGCGCCGGCCCTTCACGGTGTTCCCCTCCCGCTGCTGCGCGCGCCCCATGCGGACAAGGGAGTACCCGGCTTGGCAGTTCAGGTGGTTGTCGGTGAGGAAGTACATCCAGCGTGGCTCCTCCCGCCCGGCGTCGCGGCTCCCGATCAGTTCCCGCGCGGCGCCGCTCGTGTGGGCGAAGTCGTTGTCCCGGCCGGCGGAGGCGTATGCGTAGGCGAGACGCGAGAGCACGGACGCCTGGACGGTGTGAGGTGCCGCATCACTGACCCGGCGAGCCGCTTCACCGAGCGCGATGGCATCGGCGGGGTGGCCCCGGCTGGCTGCCTGGAAGGAGAGATCCCCCAGGATGTGAGAGCACAGCGCGAAGTCGTTGACCTGGTGCGCCGCCCGCAGGGCGGTAGCGAAGTAGCGCTGGGCCAGCCCGTGGTCGGCTGAGTCGAAGGCCATCCAGCCGGCGAGCTGTCCGATCTCGGCGAGCGCCCGGATCAGCCTGGTTGCCGCGGCGGAGGAGTGGCCGCCCTCGTGAATCAGCAGCCCCACGGCCCGGAACTGCGCGCCCACATAGGGAAGATGACGTGCGCCGCCATGTTCGTCATCGAGCAACTGGAGCATAGGCAGGTGATGCTCGACCTGGTCCACCAGCGGGTTGGCCCCGTACGTCTCCGAGATCCGGGGAGCGTACTGGCCACGGCCGGCGGTTCCGTCAAGATACTGCGCGACCACCTTGATCAGCCCCGCTCCCGAGATCGCCAGGAAGCGTCTGCGGTCGACGAGTCCTCCGCTCACCCAGTCCGCCACGATTCCCTCCAGGCCCTGCGCGGTCCATGGGCGCGCGAGATCGGTGTCCGCCGGGATGAGAGCCGAGGAGTCACCCGCACGCCCCTGCCACAACTCGGCCACTGATACCCGTCTTCCCAATTCCTGGGAGAGCACGTAGGCGGCCATGACGGGCAGCGGCGAGCGCGGCAGCGAGCCGGTGTTTCTCCAGTGGTAGGGGGCCGACTCTGCCACTGTTCCAGCGCCGAAGACCCTGTTGAGCTTGCGGGCGAGCGCCTTGGGGCTCCAACCGAGTTCCCCCAGGCATGCCGCCAGCACGTCGTTCGGCTCACTTGCCCGTGTCTCCACGTGCGACCACCTCACGCCCAGCGGTTCGTCGGATTCTCGTGCTCCCCATGGTGACGCCTCGGCTCCGCCGAGTAACTGGCATTGCAGGGAAGTTGACCCAGTTGACCCGTTCATCGGGTCCTGCCGCGCCCTGCCCTCCGGTGTTCTTGGGTATCTGGGGAAGGCAGTGCCTTCGCCGCTGACGGAGAAGGGGTCGGGTCTTGAACCATCACGCGAGCGCCTCCCAAGACCGTCCGGGCAGCGTGCTGGAACGCTCCCGAGGGCGAAACGAGCCGAAGCCCGTGCGTCCGGATCCTGGTGACAGCATCACGTCCACATTGATCACCGATCTCCCCTTCGCTCCGAGGGCCGCCGAGATGGCACGCGAGGCCGTCGCGGTCGCCCTGCACGGCGGCATGGAGGCGGATCTGATCGACGACGCCCGGCTGATCGGGTCGGAGCTGACGACCAACGCGTTCACCGCCGGCAGCCCGCCCTTGGTGCTCTGTGTCGACCGGATCAAGCGCGTCGGAGATCGGTGTGAGGTCGAGATCACCGTCACCGACGGCGGTTGCCTGCGCCCCTCAGCTCCACCCGCGCCGGGATCGCTCCTGGAGGAGGCGGAGTCGGGGCGGGGCCTTGCCATCGTCGAGGCCCTGGCCGATGCCTGGTCGCTGACCGTCAGCACCCACGGCAGCCGCGCCTGGTGCCGCCTGGCCCGCTCCCTCCGCACCGGCGGCAGCACCGCCTGCTGATGTCCCCAGTCTTTCTCGGTCCCTCTCGAAGGAGGCAGTCCACGGTGCGCAGAGAACACCCGCCCGCAACGCCAGCCCGCCTGGATGCTCTCCGCGCCCCGGGCGCGTGGGGCGGTGCCGGTCAGCCGCGCGTGATCGTCGCACTCCACGAAGGCTTCTACGGGGCCAGCTCGGGGACCGGTTTCAGCAACCGCGCCTTCCTCACGGCGCTCGCCCGCCTGCTGCCCGTCGGCCGACTGGCAGTGATCACCCCGCACCTCCCCGCGTCGTCGGGAACCCGTGACCCGCGATGGACCGCCGAGGTCCAGCACATGCTCAAGCAGGCCGAAGCCGAGATCATCACGATCCCCGGCGGCCACGCGGCAGTGAACTCGGTCCACAACTGCGAGCAGTTGTGCGACCTCGTCGGCGAGGTCGCCGTGCGCATTGCCAGCCGCTCGGGCCGCTGCCTGCTGATCGGCCTCGACGTGCCCTTCCTCGGTCTCGCTCCGTACACACCCCCGGCGATGGAGCTGCTGCTCATCCCCCGCTCCACCGCCGCGTTGACACAGCCGCAGGACCGGAATCGCGTGCGCTGGGAGAGGGCGGGGCTGCGGGCGGCCACAACCCGAGGCGGACGGGTCGGTGCGATCTCCCGCCACATGCGCGGCCACCTCATCGTGAGCTGCGGCCTTCGCCGCAGCAGCGTCGTGGAGATTCCGAACGGGCTGATCCTTGAGGAGACCGGCAAACCCTCAGCCGTGCTCCCGCTCCCGTTCCCCGCCCGAGGCGGATTCCTCCTGGCTATGGGACGGCCTGTCCCGACCAAGGGCTTCGAGGACCTGCTGACGGCTCTGCACATTCTGAAAGACCAGGGCATACGCCTTCCTCACCTGCTGCTGGCGGCAGCAACCCCCGACGCGGCCGACGGCCCAACCCCCTACCAAGATCGCCTGGCCTCCGCGATGCACGAGTTCGGCCTGGACGCGACGCTCATCACCCGCTTCAGTCCCGCCATCCGCAGCTGGCTCCACAGCCCGGCCCTGCGCGCGGTCGTCGTTCCGTCCCGTGAGGAGCCCTTCGGGCGGGTGCCGCTGGAGGCGTTCGCCGCCGGGGCGGGCCCGGTGGTCGCCACATCGGCGGGCGGGCTGGCGCAGACGGTGGTCGAGGGCGAGACGGGATTCACCTCCGCACCCGGTGATGCCGCCTCTCTGGCTGTCGCCATTCGCAGGGCGGTGACCGTCATGCCTCGCCAACGTGCCCGTCTCGTACAGGCCGGAACAGCGCTCCTTCGCTCGCGTCACGACTACGAGGCCAGCATCGGCTCCGCACTCGACCGCATCGCCCCCTGGGCCCTGGCCCCGATCCCCGCCGCAGACAGCAGGGCACGATGAACCGCCCGGTGGTGCTGATCTGTCTTGAGTCCCCATACGCCTTCTGGCACCTGTCCGAGGACCACGAACGATCCCTGCGAACCGCCTTCCCCCACGTCGACTTCCGCATTGCCACCGCCTCGGCCCTCCCCCGCCACCTCCCGGACGCACAGGTGTTCTTCGGGTGGCGGTTCGAACCCCAGTGGCTGATGAGCGCACCCCACCTCAAGTGGATCTCCTCCCCGGCGGCCGGTACCGATCACCTCCCCGTGGCGGAGGCTGCGGCGGCGGGGGTGGCGCTGACCCGCTCGTACGGATTCCATGGCCGCCCCATGGCCGAACACGCCATGGGAATGGTCCTCGGCTTCTCGCGCGGCCTGTTCCTGAGCCAGCGCCGCCAGCCGAACCGAACCTGGTGGAAGGACGACCTCGCCCAGGAGTTCTTCGACCTCGCCGGCTCGACGATGACCATCGTCGGTTGCGGCAGCATCGGCGGACAGCTTGCCCGTGCTGCCCGCGCGTTCGGGATGAACGTCATCGGCGTACGGCGCACGCCCCCGCCGACTCCGGGCGACGGCATCACCTGGATCCACGCGTCGGCGGTCGACCAGGCCGTCGCCGCCGCCCATGTGGTGGTTGACCTGCTGCCCGCCACGAGTACGACGCATCAATTCTTCGACGGGGCCCTCTTCTCCGCCTTCAGGCCCGGCGCCCTCTTCCTCAACCTCGGCAGAGCGATGACCGTCGACCAGCCGGCGCTCATCAGCGCCCTTGATGCCCGGCACCTTCGCGGCGCCGCCCTGGACGTGACCGATCCGAAGCCCCTGCCCGTACGGCATCCGCTGCGGCGCCATCCCCGAGTCCTGCTGACGCCGAAGTGCGCGACGTTCTCGCGCACCTACATGGACGAGGCCGTCGCGTTCTTCGCCGACAACCTGCACCGCTACGTCACCAGCAAACCGCTGAACGGACTGGCCGACGTGCCCCTCTTCCGCTCCCTCACCGCAGGAGGCTGACCCGATGCTCAACGCCCGCCACCCTGATCTCCTCGCCGACTTCGCCGCGACCGGCCGCAACCACCCGTACCTGGCACTCACCCTGAACTCGTTGTGCAACCTGGACTGCGTCTTCTGCAAGCCCCGGTGCATGCCCGACTACGGGCACAAGGACCGTCCGTTGGCCTCGGCGGACTACGCGGCCATCGCCGCCGAGGCCGGCGCCTGGAAGATCAAGAAGGCCCACTGCTCCGGTGGTGAGCCGACCCTGCGGGCGGACATCCTCGCCGTGGTCGAAGGGCTGGCGGACGGCCTCGGGCCCGGCGCGGCGATCGGCATGACCAGCCACGGCAACCTGCGCCGCGGGCTGAGCATCGAGCAGTTCCAACGTGCCGGCCTGACCTACCTGAACATCAGCCTCCACAGCCTCGACCCTGCCCGGTCAGCCGCGATCATGGGCGGCGGGGACCCCCGCGAGGCCCGAGCCACGATCGACTCCGCACTCGCTCTCGGCCTGCGCGTAAAGATCAACTGCGTTCTCCAGCGCAGCTACCTCCAGGACGCATTCGCGGTGGCCGAGCTGGCCCGAGACCTTCCCCTGGCTGTGCGCCTGATCGAGTTGCAGAACATCGGCCCCGCACAGGCACTGTTCGACACCGAGTTCATCAGCGAGGCCGAGGTCCGCGAACGGCTCCAGCAGTGGTTCACGGGCGCGGGAGAAGTCTCCCGCACCCAGCTCGGGGTTCGCAGCCCCGGCCGCTACCTGCAGCCGGACGGCTGGGAAGGGTCGATCGGCTTCATCTCGAACTCCAGCTGCGCCACCTGCTCGGACGCCAACCGGATCAAGATCACCCCCACCGGGGTGGCCAGGCCCTGCATCCTCCACAACCGCGACATCCCCCTGAAGCCCCGCCTGGTGGACGGCACCCTCCCCGACGCCTTCGCCCACCTGTTCCAGTCCATGCTCGAACGGGACTCGAACGACGCGTGGCAGGGATTCCACTACGTCGACTACGACCTGCGCTGGGACCGGATGGACCGCCCCGAAGGCGCCCCCGTGCTTCCGCTGCTGCCCCTGCTCGACACGGGCGCGGCCGAGCCCTCGTGCACTCGCCGCCCCGCGGGGGAGAGCTGATGACCGCAGCCCCGCCCGACACGCTCCCGCCGTACGCCGCCCTTGGTGCCCGGTACGGAAGCGCGCTGGACGCTCGGGGGATCGGAGCGACCGTCCTCACACACAAGTGGCAGCCAACCGACCTGCTGGCCCCTCACTCCGACCTGGACGTACGTGTCCTGCTGCGCGATGTCCCGGAGGACTGGCAGGAGTGGAACCACCGCCTCGCCACCGCGCACCGAGGCGAGGTCAGGCGGGACGCCACACACCGCCGCCTCCTTGAGCACCCGCCCGGCTTCGCGTTCACCCTGCCGGAGGCCGAACGCCAGCTGATCTCTCCACCCGAACTCGCGACCTGGAGCCTGGTCCGCGGGAACGCCCGCGACTTCCAGCGCTGGAAGTCCCATGCCCAGATGGCGCCCTGGAGCCGCGTCGACGAGCGGTTCTACCGCGGCATCCTGCACGCACGGCTCGGCGGGCGGTACCAGCTGGCGGCCGACAGCACGGACAACGTGTCCGAGGACGTCCCGGGATACCGGCGCCACTGTGTGGCCTGGCACTACCTCGCTCCGTGCTGGTTCGCCGCCGCCGCTCTCGCCACCCGGACACGCTGCCCCGGCAAGACCGCCGCGCTCACCCAATGGCACCCGAATGGGCTGGAGCGGTATGCCGAGCTCTTCCTGCGGCACGCGCAAACCGCCGGGTCAGCCCGGAGCGCCGCCACGCCCACTGCGCGGCGCCTTCTGCGGACGGCTCACGTCGCTCTCGAAGCGGTCATGCGACGAGTCCCCGGCAAGTCCTCGGACACCGACACCGGAGAAGGCGAAGAGCGTTCCCGCGTCGCCTGGACGATGACCGCCGGGATGCTCCGGGTACGAATCGCGCGCTGGCTGTACTACCTCGATCCGCCGCCTGGTGTCGCCACCGGGTACCTGATCACGCGCGAGGCGAAAGAACTCCGTACCGCCGCGGAAGCCCTGCGGACCCTCGCGGCCGACGAGACCAGCTCCTCCCGGCGGCTGGCAGGCCGGATGGCCGAGCTGATCCCTACCGGACCCACCACCGCCGACACCCTGCGCGACGCCCTCGCTCTCTGGGACCGGCGGAGATCTGTAGTGCAGGACTTCCTCACCGCCCACGCCGAGTAGCGCACGCCCCCTGACCGAAGGAGCGACCGCCATGCCCGCCGGAGACCCCCCTCCCCGGACCCTCAAGACCGCCAAGATCAAAATCACGACGAAGTGCAATCGCTCCTGCGACTTCTGCATCTTCGCCGACGGCGCCCAGGGCGAGAACATGTCCCTGGAGATGTTCTCCACCGTCCTCGCCCGGCTGGAGGCAATCCCCTTCCAGCAGCTGCACATCAACGGCGGTGAGCCCACCGTCCACCGGGATTTTCCCGCCCTCAGCACCCAGGCCCGCACCCGGCTGCCGGACAAGGTCATGGTCTTGGGCACGAACGCCATCACCCTCGCCCGCAACCAGCGGATCATGGAAGCCACGCTCAGCTCGTACGACCAGATCCTCATCGGCTGCGACGACGAGCACGAGAACTACGCGGAGGTCCAGACCGTCGTCCCCCGCCTCCGCGCGGCAGGCAAGACCGTGGTCGTCAACAGCGTCGTGGAAGGCATAAGCGCCACCCGGCTCGTGGAGATCGCGGACCTGTGCGCCGCACACGGAGCGATCCACGTCACCAACCACGTGCACCACGTCGACGTCGGTCAGCCGGCCAACACCCTGCACGGGATCTGCTCCCGCTACCTCGACCAGCACCTGATGGTCGAGCTGGACGGATCCTGCTACCGCTGCTTCAACGCCATGGCCAAGGACGACAGCGAGTTCAGCGTCTGGGACGAGGACTTCGCCGCCAAGGTTTTCGCGCCCCGCCGCCACCACTTCCGCTTCTGCCTGAAGTGCCACGAGTACCTGGACTCCGGATCACCGATCCTCCCCGCTCCCACCGCCCTCACCGCCTGACCCGTTTCCGGAGGTGCCTGCTCATGCCCGCGGTCCTCGGACTGAACTTCCACCACGACACATCCGCCGCCCTGGTCGTCGACGGCCGTCTCTACGCCGCCGAGGAAGAACGATGGAGCGGCGTCAAGCACCATCGCTCCACGCGCAAGGGCATCCTGACCGCCCCATTCCGCTCCCTCGACTGGTGCCTGGAGTCCGCAGGAATCGGCCCGGAGGACGTGGACACGGTCTGGGCGGCCCCCATGCGCCCCAACCCCGCGGCCGGCTGGTGGCTGACGGAGGAGCGAGAGGAACTCGCGGCCCTGCTCCCTTCCCCGCTCGGCAATCGCCTCCGCCTGCTGTCCCACCACACCGCACACATCCTCTCGGCCTACCTGCTCTCCGGACACGACCACGCGGCTGGTCTCGTCATCGACGCCGGAGGCTCGCCCCTGGGCTCCGACTTCGGTCCGGGCCGCGAACGCATCACCGGCTACGACCTCCGGCTCGATCGCATCGACCGGATCCACCAAGGCATGCCCCTCGTGGTCCCCAGCGCTTTCGGACCCCGCCGTGTGCACTCCTCGCTCGGCCACTTCTACCGCAACCTCGCACGTCGGGTGATCCCACCGGGCGACGAGCCCGAAGGCAGCATGATGGCCCTCGCCGCCTTCGGCGACCCCAGGCGCTACGGCCCGCAGGTCCGCGAACTCGTCCGCCTCGGCGACGAAGGCGAGATCCGCATCGCACACCCGATGGGCTCGGCGGACAGCACCACCCCGCTGCTGATCGGCGGACGGGCCTGGACCACCGACAACGTCTCGGACAGCGCCGAAGCTGACCGTGCGGATCTGGCCGCCGCAGTCCAAGACGTGTTCGCGGACTCCGTCGTACACATCGCCCGGCACCTTCGACGACTCACCGCTGCGGACACCCTGGTGTTCTCCGGCGGATGCGCCCTGAACTCCCATCTCAACGGCAACCTGGCCGCCGACAGCGGCTTCGGCACCCTGTTCGTGGCGCCCGCACCCCACGACGCCGGCACCGCGGTGGGCGCCGCGCTGTACGGCTGGCACTACCAGCTCGGGCAGGACCGCCTCCCCGTCCCGGCCGATGCCGCCTGGGGCCCGGAGCCAGGCCACATAGCCGACACAGCCGTGCCACCCGGATACCGCGCACTTCCCGGCCTCGGGGAAGCCCTCGCACCGACGGTGGCCGCACTGCTCGCCGACCACCACGTCGTCGGCTGGGTGCAAGGCCCGCTGGAGTTCGGCCCGCGCGCCCTCGGCCACCGCTCGATCCTGGCGCACCCGGGCCACCCCGGTGTCCGCGACCGGCTCAACGCGATCAAGAGGCGAGCCGTCTACCGCCCCTTCGCTCCCGCAGTCCTCGCCGAGCGCGCCTCAGACTGGTTCGAGACAGCGGGCGACCCGTTCATGAACCGCGTCGCCCGCGTCCGGCCGAGCCGGGCCGAGCGCATAGCCGCAGTGACGCACCACGACGGCACGGCCCGAGTCCAGACCGTCACAGCCGACCACCAGGGTCTGAGAAGGCTCCTGGAAGAGTTCCACCACCGCACCGGCCTGCCGCTGCTGCTGAACACGTCCTTCAACCGCAAGGGCGCACCCATCCTGCGGACCGCCGAGCAGGCGGTGCACGCGGCAGCCGAACTCGGGCTCGACGCCCTGGCGGTCGGCGACACGGTGCTGCTCGCCGACCACGTCCCCGATCCCCGCAGACAGCTTCTGCCGGACACGCGTAAGGGGTGGCGCAGATGACCACGAACGACCTGGAGCACGTCCTGGCGACGCTCGGCGCCACCGCGTGGAGTACGCGGGACGGATCCCGCGCACGTGTGGCCGGCGGCCTGGCCCTCACGGTCTACGCCGGCCATACCCGCGACCAGGGCACCCCCTACCTCCAGCACCCCTTGGCCGTCGTCGCCGTACTGCGGAACGAACTCGGCGTAACGGACGCCGACACGCTTCTCCTCGGTCTCCTCCACGATGCCCTGGAAGTCGCGCCCGCCTCGGAAGCCCTGATCACCAACCAACTGGGCAGCGGCTTCGCAGCACGACTCCGGGCGATGACTCCCGACCACCGGCTGGAACGGAGGCCGAAAGCGCCCGGGGACGAGGCCATCTGGCGAGCGAAGACCGCCGGTCTGCCACCCGAGGAACTCCTCGTGCGCTTCGCCGACCGCATCCACAACGTGCGGGACCTCAATGCCTCCCCCAGCCTCGAACGACGCGCAAAGTTCCTCCGCCACCTGGCCGAGTTCCATCTTCCACTCGCCAAGTCCGCCCGCCCTTTCAGCACCCACCTGGCGGCAGCGCACACGCTCCTCCAAGCCGAGTACGTCCGCCATCAACAGGAGGTACGTCCATGAGGCAGGTCGTGTACTCGATGGAACCGGTCGGCCGGACCGGCGGCAGGGCCTACCTGCGGATGCTCCACGACCTGACGGCCGAACGCGTCGAGTGGCGCACGGTGCCGGACCACAAACGCGTCTACCGGGTACGGCGCTGGCGCAAGTTACGCCACCTCGCCCGCCTCGCCCCGACCGTACGGGCCATGGACCGCACGGCCGGTTCCTTCGTCTGGGACGACCTGAGCCTGCTGCTGTTCACCCCGGACATGCGGGCCCGGACGGTATTCGTCCTGCACCACTACGAGCCGTTGCAGCACGACTCCGCTCCCTTCGAGGCCATGCTCTGGGAGCGGCTCTTCGATGTCCTCCCGCAGTGCGCCGCCGTGGTGTGCGTCGCCCCGTACTGGGCCGAATTCCTCCGCGCCAAAGGCGTTCGCAACGTGCGGGTCATCTACAACGCCTTCGACATGGCAGAGATCGAGCAGGCACGTGGCCTCGACCGGACCGAGTGCCGCGCCGAGTTCGGCCTGAACTCGGACACCCTGGCCGTGTATGCGGGGAAGGCCGTCCACTGGAAAGGCACGGAGAACGTCGCCGCTGCGTTGGCCGCCGCACGCGGAATACGGGTGATCACCAGCGGCAGCAACACGATCGGCTTCGGCGGCAGCCACTACGACCTGCCGCGCCAGCGGTACCTCCGGCTCCTGCGGGCCTGCGACGCCGGCGTCTTCGCTCCCCGGATGCAGGAGGGCTGGAGCCGCTGCGCGGCAGAAGCCGTCCTGCTCGGGCTGCCGTGCCTGATCCACCCACTGGCGGGCCTCGGCGACCTCGCCGAGCTGACGGGCCAACCCGGCCCCGACCTCGGCTGCCTCGGAGAGCAGGTGCGGGAGCATGCCGCCGCGCCGGAAGCCCACGGCAAGGCCGCGTACGAGGCCCTTGCCCAGTTCGACCTGGCCTACTTCGGCCGCGCCTGGAACGAGACGCTGGCCGAGCTGGCCTGATCCGCGGCACCTATGGCGCGGGTGGGTATGGCTACGGCTGGGCGGCCAGCTTCTGCGAGGCCGCGTCCAGCCGGGTCAGCACTCGGCCACGTCCGAGCACCTCCATGGACTCGAACAGCGGCAACCCGACCGTCCGGCCGGTAACAGCGACCCGGACGGGGGCCTGGGCCTTGCCCAGCTTCAGCCCATGCTTCTCTCCCACCGCGACCAGCACAGCCTTCACCTCGTCCGCCACCCACTCCGCGGTGGCCAACTCGGCGCGGGTGTCGCGCAGGACATCGGCAGCACCCGCCTTCATCGCCTTGTGCCACGAAGTCTCATCCCAGGCCGGTTCGTCGAGGAACAGGAAGTCGACGTAGCTCGTGATCTCCGACAGGAGCGCCAGCCGGGTCTGCGCCAGCGGCGCCACCTTCTCGAACACGCCCGCGTCGAACGTCTCCGGCTGCCACGGCGCGTACGGGGCCGCCAGCCAGGGCGCACATGCCTTGGCGAACTCCTCCGGCGCCAAGGCGCGGATGTACTCACCGTTGAACGCCGTCAGCTTCTTCACGTCGAAGAAGGCCGGCGACGTGCCGACGTCCTCGATCCGGAAGCGCCGCTCCAGCTCCTCGTACGGAAGGATCTCCTGGTCATCGCCGGGGCCCCAGCCGAGCAGCATCAAGTAGTTCACCATCGCGTCGGGCAGGAAGCCCTCGGCGAGGTAGTCCTCCAGCGCCACCTTGTCCCGGCGCTTGGAGAGCTTCTGCCGCTTCTCGTTCACGATCACCGGCAGGTGCGCCCACACGGGCGGCTCGGCGCCGAGCGCCTCCCACAGCAGCTGCTGCTTCGGCGTGTTCGACAGGTGCTCGTCGCCGCGGATGACCTGCGTGATGCGCTCGTCCAGGTCGTCGACCACGTTGGCGATCAGGAAGACCGGCGATCCGTTGCCACGGGCGATCACGAAGTCCTCGATCGCGTTGTTCGGGAACCCCGTCTCTCCGCGGACCAGGTCGACCACCACGGTCTCGCCCTCGTCCGGCGTCCGGAACCGCAGCGCCCGCCCCTCCTCGAAGGCCAGCCCCCGCTCCCGGCAGAACCCGTCGTAGCCGAGATGCTCCGACCCGGTGCGCTCCTTCAGCTGCTCACGGGTGCAGTCGCAGTAGTAGGCGCGCCCGGCCGCGTACAGCTGCTGAGCGGCCTCACTGTGCCGGGCCGCGTTCTGCGACTGGAAGTACGGCCCCTCGAAGGCCGGGTCTTCGCCGTGGATGCCGATGGCCGCCAGGGCGCTGATGATGCCGTCGATCCACTCCGGCTTGTTCCGCGCCGCGTCGGTGTCCTCGATCCGCAGGACGAACGTGCCGCCGGACTGTCGTGCCACCGCCCAGTTGTAGAGGGCGGACCGGGCGCCGCCGACAT
Source organism: Streptomyces gossypii (assembly GCF_025165795.1). Taxonomy (GTDB): domain Bacteria; phylum Actinomycetota; class Actinomycetes; order Streptomycetales; family Streptomycetaceae; genus Streptomyces; species Streptomyces gossypii. The sequence goes on along the minus strand of NZ_JAJAGO010000003.1, from coordinate 310,481 downwards.
GGAACATGCCAGTCGGAGACGGGGCGAAACGAACACGAACCGGGGCAGCAGACATGCGCCCCAGCGTACCGAGACAGAACGTCCACCTGGACCAGATCCCGGCCGACCAGCCCGCAGACCTGGGTAACCTTTGCCTTCCCGATCTTGCGTGCGCGTCGGCACCGACGCAGCTTGAGAGGAAGAAAGGGGGCGAACCGGCGCAATATGTGGCACAGCCCCTGTCGCGGACCGCAGGCAGGTTTGCCTCGCCAGATGGTTCCGCATCGGGTGGCAACGCCATCCGCGCAGGTCAGTCGCTCCCGCTTGCCCGCAGGGTCGGTAAGCCACGGTCAACATGGGACGTCCAAGGACGCCGCGCTCGCCTCGGAGGCACGGCCTCGTACGACGGGTACCTCTGTGTGACCCGCGCTGCACACGCTGACGTCATCCGATTGGGCCAGCGCTTCGCCCCCTGATACCAGACGCCGACTCGAGGCATTTGTCTTTGGCCAATTCCGGGTCGGTGAGTGGGTGCCACCGCGTACGGTCTGGCACCAGTGATGTCGGTGACCGGTCGGTCACGCCTGGTTGATGCTCTGGGGTCGGACATGGTGAACGCACGGACATACCCACTGTGGCAGCAGCTCGCCATGAGTGACGCACTGCCGGATGAGGCACTGCCCACGGTGATCGAGGCGCTGTGTGCGACCTCCCGCACCTGGTATGGCGTCGACAGTCGTGGGGAGGAGTGGCGCAAGAAGACTCTCGCAGATGCGCTGCCGGTCCTGCTGAGCCGCACCGCCCACTCTGCCCTGCGCCGACAGCTTCTGGAGCAGGCCGATGGCAGACAGCTCGCCAAGCTCGCCGACCAAGGCTTGGTCAAGGCCGCCGACGATCCTGCGCACACACCGTGCCACGCCAGACCTCGTCATCAGCCTGGCTCGTCATCCCGACCAAGTCGACGCCGCGATCGACCTACTTCCCCGTCTGGATGACACTGACATCGAGGGCGTCGTCACCGGCTGGGACCTCAACCGCCATCGCCGGGGTGCCGAGCCGACCCCGCCCCTGCCTCCAGCTCTCTTCGACGCGGTCTTGGACCACGCCCTCACCCCGCTGGTCCTCCTGCTGCAGAACCCGCATCAGCACGAGGAATGGAAGATCTGCGAACGCCCCGACTGGGGCCTACCCCACGAGTTCGGCAGGAACGCCGCTTGGCGCGTTCTCAGAAGCTGCCCCGACCGGTGGCGCACCCTGGTCGAACACCCCGTGCTCGGCACGGCCGTGCAACACCTCCTGCTGGACCAGGCGGAAGTCGAGCACGGCCTCACCCGCGAGGCAGAGGATGATCTGCCTGCGAATCGTGAGGCGGAGTCGGCACTCAACGTTGACCTACTCCGAGCCTGCCTCCCCGCCCTGAGTCTGCCGGAGATGGCCGACCTGCCAAAGCCGAGCGCGACCGCTCGACACAGGCTCCACAGCATCGCCGAGCGGGTGCGCTCCAACCCCCGCCTCTCCGACATCGCAGCCGAGGAACTGCACACCGTCGCCGACGCATGCGTGCGCCGGGGCCGCCTACTGACCCCGCCTCGCAATGCGAAGGACCGCCGCCGCCAGCATGCCGTCACCTTGGCCAAGGACCTTGCCCTGCTCAGCGCCAACCCCACGCACCTGACCAAGGCATGCGCCTGCTCACCACCTTGGAACAGCCCGCTGTCGTCGCCAGCCCGCCCAGCCCTCGCCTGGCCCATTTCACCAGCGGCACCGACCTGAACAGCCCAGTCCGTCTCCTGGAGACCCACTTCCAGCACCGTCGGGCAGCCGCGCTCACGGCCCTTGCCAGCAACCCGCACACTCCTCGCACCGCGGTCACCGACACGCTCCCAGCACTGCACCCACTCGAACTCGCCTGGATCAGCCACCAGCACAATGCCGCCGACTGGCTGCACACCGCCGCAGCAGCCCTCGCCCCGGCCGACGACAACGAGGCCGTGCTGCGGCTGCTCACCGACGACGAACTCGACCGCCAGCCCGACCCTGCAGCCGTACTGCAGTCCTGGCTCGACGCACCCGAAAGCGAAGCCGTGTGGACATCCGACGAGGTATACCGCGCCATCCTCAAATCCCGCCACCACACCACCGAGCACCTACGCCAGCTGCCCGCCGACGAAGTCCTCACCCACAACGAAACCGACATCGCCGTGCCCCACCTACTCACCCGCTGCGGAACCCAAACTGAACGTTGGAACACCCTCCTCACAGCCCTCGACTACGGCCCCACAGACGACAAAATCACCTACGGGCAGCTCCTCGACACCGTCCAAGCCCCCGCAGCAGCCAGCACCGCCTGACACCGGCCGCACGCCCCAGGCCGCCCCGGCCCCTGGCACAGACCCGGCGATACACCTCCCACGTCTGTCGTGCCACGTGTGTCGCTTGCAGAAGCCGTCGGCAGGACTCACAGAGTCAGCCGAACGAAGGACATACCACGCTGTACGTTTAAGCAGCAGACGGCGGGCGGCCTGCCTCCAGCCGTGAAGGGACGGGCTTAGGGTCGACAAATGGTCAGAGGAGGACACGTGACCTCGAAGAAGAGATCGCAGAGTCCACTGCTTGAGCGCTTACTCGCGAAGGGTTTCGCGCACCTGTCGTCGGGCCCAGTAACGGTGCTGACGAGCGACACAGGCGACAGCAGGGACCTTCCCGAACCTCCCGCACCGTGGCCGGTGGTCCGGGAACCATCGGAGGAATCCCTGAGCACCAAGGCCGGCGCTCTGCTGATGTCGGGCCCCATCTTTCTCTTGCCACCATGGGTGGGTCGGCGGGACGCAACGCCAGCTAGCGCAAGCCGACGACGTCAAATCCACCCATACGCGAATACATTGCGCGCCTGTGCTCCTACGGGCAGCGACAGCGTGATGGCGGTCATGACTCCCGCGGAGCTCTGGGCTTCGGACAACCCTCTAGCGGGTGACCTCAGGCACGACCTGAGCGGACGGTGGGACACGCTCCTCCTCCTGTACAGCACCGGACTGATCAATGGGGTCCACCCCAGCTATCAGGTAGCCACCGCATTCCTGCGCGCCAAGGCTGCCCACCGGCCTCCCCTCAAGATCTTCCAGACGCCGCGTGGCAAGGACGAATCCGCCGTCGTGAAGGACTTCGAGGCTTTGCTAACGCGTGGAGGGGGACGTACCCAGTACGGATACGTCATCCGTGAGCTGCCCCCGCCGAAAGAGAGCCTAGGCTTCCAGCGCCACGACCCTGTGGTCATCAGGCAGCGCGCAGACCTGGCAAGCTTTGGCAGCATAAGCGCTTTGAGTGACTTGTCCGACACAGTTCCGCGGATCCATTTAGCAGTCCACGCAGAGCTGATCAGCGACGAAGCGGAACCCGGCACGGTCCGGCTATTGGGGGGACGTGACGTGCAGCGCGATGGCACCGTCGCGCCTCCCACCGACGGCGCCCGATGGGTTCGGGCGCAGCGCGAACACCTGCTTGCGCCTGGTGACTTAGTGATCCGCGAGATCTACGACCTCGGTGATCCGCACGGCCTAGTCGTAGCCCAGATTACCGAGCAGGACCTGCCAGCCGCCGCGTCCAACACGACGGTCGTGCTGCGGCCCAGGAACGACATCGAGCAGCAGCGCATACGGTTCGCCGTGATGTTCTTGCGGACCCCGCTGGCCCGGACGCTAGCCGGAAGGTCAGGAATTCACCTCACGGTCAGGAATCTGCTGGCACTTCCCGTACCCCAGCCCGATGAGGCCCTGGGACAAGCAGTCAACGACCTCGAAGCGGCCCGGTTGCAACTCGAAAAATGGCAGAAGGACGCGGATGCGCTGCTGGAGTCGGTGTTCACGCACCGTTCCCCGGCCCAGGCACGCTCGGAGATCATCGACCGAGGCCGCTCTCTACGGCTGCGCGTAGAGGCGGCATCGCTGCTCGACCAGTTGGGCCACACCGTGCGCACACGTTTCCCCTATCCGATCGCCTCCCGGTGGCGTGAAACCGACGCCCGGAGGAGCGCCGGTGATCTACGGGCCGCTTACGGGGCCGTACTGGACACAGCCGAGGTCTTGCTCTGTTACGTCGCCCAGGTCGCCCTCGCACTCGGACGAGTTGAGGGCATCAGCTTCGGCGCAGTGGCGGCGATCAGGGAGAAGCTCTCTGGTGGTCGCAGCGGACCCGGTTTTGGCGACTGGGTCGCGGTTCTGGATGAGGCTGCCACCAGTCGCCAGCTACGTGGTCTGCCCGCTGAACATCCGCTCCAGGACATCCGCGGCCTGCTCGCCGGCCAAGACGCCACTGACGCCCGTCAGCGCCTATACGACCGCCGCAACGACCAAGCCCACTTGCGACACGTGGACACGATCGATCTGCCGGCCGCCCTCCAGTCAGCCTTCGCGGACTTGACCACGCTGATCGAAAGGGCCCGCTTCCTCGCCGACTCACCGCTCCTGCATGTCACCGACGTGGGCTGGGACTCCTTGGAGAAGACCGCCGTAGTGCGCTACCGCGAACTTATGGGAGACCATCCGGTAGTGCCGACCCGATCCATGATCGTGCCCAGCAACGACCTGGAAAAGGGCAGCTTGTACCTGCGCGACTCTGGTCACAGGCTGCACCTGCTGCGTCCGTTCCTGATTGGGCAGGACTGTCCGACCTGCCGAGCGTGGTCCACGTTCCATGTCGATCGCGTCCCCAAGGGCACCGTGTTCCTGAAATGCCTCGAACACGGGCATGTCTTCAAGGACCCCTCACCCACCGTGCCTACAGCCCTGGCGGGTGCCGGTCTGTTGTGAAGACCAGCAGGCCGACACTGCGAGCGAACAAGACAGAGTCCCAGCCGCAATGCGTCAGTCCATAAGGACCTGACTGACCCAGACCGAGTGCAGATATCGCCCTGGGCGCTTGATCTCCTGCTGCGTAACTGGCGTCTCGACGCGCGTCCACGCCCGGTCTGAGGGGCCACGAATTTTCCGGACAGGCACCCAATAGGGTTGTCCTGAACAAGGAAACGAGGGAGAAGTGGCGCCACCCAGTAAGTACTCGCCAGAATTCCGCGAGGAAGCCGTCCAGATCGCGTTGAGGTCAAGCAAGACGATCTCCGAAGTCGCCCGGGAACTTGAGCTGAACTCGGAGACGCTACGCGGCTGGGTGAAGAAGTACCAGAAGCAGCAGGAACCGGCCCCTGATGCGGAACTGACGGTGAACGAGCGGGCGCGCCTAAGGAACTCGAACGACGTAACCGCGAGCTGGAGATGAAAGTCACCTTCCTGAAAAAATCTGCAGCGTACTTCGCGAAGGATCCCCGGTAGTAAGCAAGTACGAGTTCATCGACGAGATGCGGCTCGACACCGAGAAGTACGCATACAGCGTCGAGTTCATGTGCGGCCGAATCGGCGTCTCCAGATCCGGCTACTACGACTGGCGATCCCGCCCGGAATCCGCGACAGCTCAGCGGCGCGAAGAACTGAAATTGCTCATCGAGAAAGCCTTCGACATGTCCGACAGCACCTACGGACACCGGCGCATCCAGGCCCGGCTGCACCGCTGGGGCGTCGCCGCGGGCGTGGAGCTCGTCCGCCGCCTCATGCGCGAACTGGGCCTGGTGCCCTGCCTGCCACGGCCGAAGAGGTTCAACCTCACCCAGGCTGCAGCCAGCCAGGTGCCGCACCTCGTCGGCCGCGACTTCACCGCGGATGCGCCCGGCGAGAAGCTCGTCGGTGACATTACCTATATCGCGACCGGGGAAGGCTGGCTGTACCTCGCAACGGCCATCGACTGCTGCACGGAGGAAGTCATCGGTTACGCGATGGACGACCACGACCAAACCCCACTGATATCCAGGGCGATCCGCAACGCGGCACGGAATAGGAACCTCTCGGCCGACGCGATATTTCACTCGGATCGCGGAAGTAACTACATGTCAGCCGAATTCGGCAGGACGCTGGACCGCTTCGGCCTCCGCAGATCTGCCGGCCGCACCGGAATCTGTTTCGACAACGCTATGGCCGAATCATTCTTCGGTGCCATGAAGAACGAGCGCGTATCAAGGGTGACTTACCTGACCCACGAGGCCGCCCGGCAGGACATCACTCGCTACATCGAATTCTGGTACAATCGCAAACGCCTCCACTCGGCGGTGGGTTACCGTCCTCCGCGCGAAGTCCACGCCGAGTACGAGAAGTTGCGAATCGCCGCGTGAAGTAAACGGTCAGAATCCTGTCCGGGAAACACGAGGCCCCTCACACGTAGGTGCGGGCGAGCGTGGAGACGTCGTCGTCGAGCTGGTCGAGGGTCATCTCCGGGAGTACGTGTGAGGCGGCGTCTCCGGCATGCTGGTTGAGGCTGCGGATCCAGATCACGGGCACCACATAGGTGAAGGCCGGAGAAGTAGTACAGGTACGCCGGGACGGTTCCGCAGGAGGGCGGTATTGCGGAACTCGGTAAAGTCGCCCCCCTGCAAGCCCTATTACTTCTGCTCCTCGGTTCCCTCAGCAGTAACGTCCTCGATACCGAGTTCCAGGCTCAGCTTCTCCTCAGGCGCGGCCGTGCGTCGATACTGCGGGTGGTCAAGGTCCATCTGCTTCGCGGCGTGCAGAGGGACAGGGAAACGGGAGCGGCCGTCCCAGAACTGACTCTGGTGGCAGAGCTTCGCCGTGGTGATGGCGAGGGCTTCCTCGGACACTCCAGCAGCGCAGGCGAGCGGATAGATTTCGCTGGCCGTCATGGAGTACCAGTTCTGCGGCATCTCTCCCTTACGGCGCTCCTCCTTCTTGTCGGAGAAGACGGATGCCTTGGCATCCCAACGCGTGTACTTCGAGCCCAGCCGGCCCGCCCCGTCCCCGTCGAAGGCTCGCGGAACGTTGCAGAGGATCCATGCAGGTGCGCCGAAGTCCGTGGTGACCTGGTAGAGCGTGGTCGCCGTGTCCTGCTCCACCGGCTCGCTGTCCTTGACCTTGACAAAACGGGTGGTGCTCACCGGCTGCGGTACTTCTTCGCTTTCGATGTTGATGCGGATGACGGCCTGCGGCCTGTCATCGCGGTCCAGCGTGGTGCCGGGGAGCCAGTAGCGGCTGTTGCCGTCACCTGGCGAGCCTCCCTGTCGCATGTTCTGCAGCCCGTCCCACATCCGTCGGGAGGCCAACTCGTCCACGGTGACCACGTACGGAGTGCCGTCGAGTTCGTCGGCAAGGTCAGCGAGGGCGCGTTCGACGGTCTCGGCCGCGTCGTCCCAGCGCTGCCGGTACGTCTTCTTGTCGCCCGTTCCCTCCGGGTAGGCGCTGGCGTGGAAGGCCGGCTGGGCGAAGTGGTAAGGCTGCCACTCGGGCCGGGTAGAGCTCCACCCGAGCATGGTCCAGGTGCCACCGGTGGCTTGCGGAGGCACGAGAGCGGACGCAGTGATGACGACCTTGGGCTGGCCGAACTCCCCCTTGCGCCGGTTCTGCTGCCGTACGTGGATGCCGACGTGTGCGATGCGGTCGACCGGGTAACCCGCTTTCTCCGGCCGTAGGGCATGCGCAATGCGGTCGTCGACGATGCCGAGTGACCGGTAGAGGTCGAGAAGGGCCATCTCTGCTGGGTGATCCTTGGCCTTGGGCTTGAAGACGACACCCTTCTCGTCTTGGCCGCGGAGGTACTGGCTGGGGACGCCGAGGTCTCCGAAGATGTTCCTGGTCTGCGGCTTGGCGTCGAGATCGTCCAAACTGATCCCCGCATACTCCTCAGCCACGGCCGACGTGGGAATCTCGGTCTCACACCATGCCGCGACAAGCACCCCGTTCTGGGAGCGGATCGGTGCACCGGTGGCTGCCAGTGCGTCCCTGCGTCCGCCGGAGGGGCCAGGCTTGAGGAAGTCGGGGGCGCGGTGGAACTCCGCGACGATCTGGTCGCCGTGCAGCCGGAGTTCCTGACCGTTCCCCCGATCGAGCCCTTCGGGGTTGAGGTCGAAGCTCTTGCAGAAGGTGTCAAGCATCCGGAGCCGGGTGTCGTCCTGGTACCAGAGGCAGACGATGCGCAGTTTCTTGAAGCCTGCGGCCTCGACTGAGGCGAAGATGGCTTCCGGCGTGGGGAAGAGGGTGCCGCGCTTGCGGATCGGACCCAGTGTCTTCGGCTCCGGATGTGCCTCGCGCTCAGCCTTGCGGCGGAGGTATTCCGTCTTCGAGATGTTCTCGGGGTCCGTCGGCCGGTGCGGCAGGCTCATCCGTACCTCACGTGCCTCCAGCGGCACGGCATCGGTGTCGAAGACCGTGGTGAAGTGCTGGTGCAGGAGCCGCAGGTGCTGCATGCCGGGACCGGTGCCGACGGGGAAGGAGAAATTCTTCGGCAGGATGGGCCACACCTGGCCGGGGGGCTCGCTGGGGAAGCGGGGCGGCTCCTTTCCCTCCGCTTTTGCCTTTGCCGCCTCGGCGAGCAGCTTCTGCTCCGCCTGCGACCGCTCATCGATAGCGCGCAGGACTGAGTAGTCCATCTCCAGGCGGCCAAGGGCCTGCAGCGCAAGGCGGTTGATCGTGCGAGCACCGCCGCGGCCGTTGAGGGTGACCTCAAGGAGCGGGTGGTTCTCGCCGGGCTGCTCAGCGAGGGCGGTGTTGGAGAAGACCAGGGAGGAGGAGATCCGGGTTACCCGTGATGTCAGCAGCAGTACGGGGTTCGCGACGTTGGGCAGCGTCTTCAGGTTGAGGGCCGTTCGGGAGAGGGCGTAGCGACCGCCCTGCTCGTTCGTCCAGGGGTCGTCGAAGGCGACCAGGCCGCCGGTGGTGTCGGGCCGCAGCTTGACGGTCCGGCTGTCGGAGATGGCCCAAGGCTCGGTGGCGAGCTGTTGGGAGAGCTGCCAGGCAACTGTGCGGTAAAGCCAGTTGGGGGCCGTGGGCTGAGTGTTCTTCGTGGTCTGGAGGTACGCGGCTAGCGAGTACGTGTGTTCGGGGGTGCCAGCGAACCGCTTGGCGAGCTCGGGAGGAGCGGTGAGGTCGATGGTGCTGACGTCCTGGCCCAGGGCGAGGTGATAGGCGAGGGTGAACACACGGCGGAGCAGCTTGTCGTCGAGGGGTTGGAGGGAGGCGAGGAACGGGGCGCGGCGGTCGGGTTCGAAGTAGACGTAGCCGCCACTGGTCATGTTGAGGACGGTGGTGGCGATGGAGTAGGGGGCCTGGGCCGCGTCGTTCCTGAACTTCTTCTTGCAGAGCCTGTCGAAGTCGTCCCAGAGCTTCCAGGTCGCCTCGTCGAAGTGGCGCACGTGGACTGCGGCGTCGCCGACCAGTTCCGGGGTGCAGCGGAAGGCGAGGGTGTTCAGGTACTTGCCGGGTTCACGGTCCTGCTGGGTCACGTGTCCTCTTCCGTCTCTGCTCGCTCAGTTGCCCTGGAGGCCGGTGTCGTGGGGTTCGATGCCGGCGTAGGAGAGGAAGGCGTTGAGTGCCTCCCCGTACAGGTCGTTCATGCGCTGCCGTACCTGCGGTGTCCATTGGGAGTGGATGCGCTTGAGGACGGTTTCCAGGTCGGCACTCCAGGTGTCCTCGTGGAAGGCGTAGTCGACCATGTGCAGAACGGCTTCGGTGCCGCCGCGGCGGGCGCGGCCAGCAAGCTGGATGAGGTCGACAATCATGCCAGCGACGATTTCCTCCTGGAGGGATTTGTGCATTGCCGTGAACTGGGGAGCGGTACGTAGTAGAAGCGCGAGACGGTCCCAGGCGGCGTCCCTGGCCTCAGCCAGGGCCTGCGAGGGTAGCGGGCTGCCGCCCGTCGACAGGGCTCGCAGTCCAGCGGCGTTGATGCTGCCGTACATCTCGGCGGGGTCGTTGAGCAGGGCGAGGGGGCGCACGCACAGGTAGACGGAGCGGACCGCTGAGCGGGTGCCCTTGACGATGTTGAGTCCTCGGGCGATCAGCGACAACGGCACGACCAGGATCTTCCCGTGCCGGGGGAAGTCCTCGAACTCCTCGGCGGTCAGCCGTACGGCCACGTTCTCCCGCGGTAGCTCGGGGTTGGGGCTGTGGAGGTCTTCGGCCCTGACCGCCAGGCAGAGCCCTCCGTCGTAGCGCCCGGCCCGGGCGATGCCGCGGGCGAGCCAGGCGCACTGCTCGTAGGAGTTGGCGACAACCAGGACGTGTGCCCGGTCCGGGTCCTTGACGGCGGTGCGTTCGAGCTCGCGGTGGATGTACTGGTCGTAGAGGTTGCTGCCCAGCTCGATGAGTGCGTCCTTCTTACGGCTGGGGTGGGTGCCCGAGACCTTGATGGGGTCACCGAAGAGAGGGTGGCCCTCGCCGTAGTCGATCCGGTGCTTACGGGCCCGGATGGACTTGGCCTGGGCGTCGGTCATCCACCAGCGCACCGGGGCGTGCAGGTGTTCACGTACCGCTTGGGGGAAGTATGCGGTCGCAGACAGCCCGATCACCGGCCGCTCGACGCCGGCCAGGATGAGCGAGACGATGCCGCCCAGTTCGGCGGTGAAGGTGTGCGGGTCGCCGGCGATGGTCTGGGCGACCAGGGCGGCGTTCTTCTCTTTATCGTCCAGACCGGTGACGCGGTAGCCAGTGATCGCTCGGCCCAGCATGCCGAGTGGCAGAACGGAGGCGACGGCGCCGGACTGCAGGTCATTCGAGATCCTCTGGGCCGAGCGCAGACCGGAGGAGCGGTAGTCGTGGGCCTTCTCCTGGAGAGCCGAGAGCGCCTCGTCCAGCTCGATCATTGCGGTTCTGGTGACCAGCAGGTTGATCGCCTGTGTCCGCTGGTGAGGGTCCTTGACGGCGTCCGCGAGGAGTCGGTGGAGTTCGAGCTTGACTGCATCCAGCAGGTGTTCGCCACGGGGCGCCACCAACGCGCCGAGCTCGCTCCTGACCTCGTGCCAGTCGGGTTCAAGCAGGCTCGGCTGCCCGCTGAGCGGGTCGAGGCGCTGGTAGCGGGCGGGCATGAGCGCGTTGAGCCGCTGGAAGTAGTCGACGGGGATGTCTGCCCTGTCCTCCGCTGCGGTTTCCGGCCACAGCAGCCGCAGGAGAGTGCGGTCTCGTCCGCGGGCTAGGTGCCAGCGAGTGCTGGTCTGGTCGGGGATGCGTGCCTGGGCGCGGTCGTCCTCGGTGGCGTGCAGGCTGAGAGCGTTCTTGCAGATGCTCAGCAGCAGGAACTCGGCCATGAGCCGGACATGGCTGACGGCAGGTAGCAAGCTGTGCTCGTCGTCGATACGCAGCCGCTTGGCGTCGGTGTCCATCTCCTGGGGCGCTGCCGACCAGTGTCGGCGTGAGTGCAAGACGATCTCACTGGCACACTTGTCCACGGCTCGGGACTGGAACTGGTCGACCTCGTCGATCGCCACCGCGTGGCAGGTCCGCAAGGCGAACTCGGCTGCGGTCATGCTGCGAACGGGTCGGCCGTCCAGGTTGATGCCGATCTTCAGGTGGCCTTGCATGAAGACGTAGTGGTTCATGATGACGACGTTGGCGGTGGCCGCCTCGTAGACGGGGGTGAACTTCCCGCAGGTGGGGATCCAGGGGCAGGCTGCCGACCCGACGCCCTGTCGGTGCAGCGACAGGCACGGTTCGCGTCCGGGCGGGTAGTCGCCGGTGGATTCGAGGAACGTCCTCTGGGCACATCCGTATGCCAGGGGATCGACGTCACGTTCGGCTCGTTCGCCCCACTCGCCCGGTGCGTCCACAGACTCGTTGATCAGCGAGGCGAGCTTGAGAGCGCGGTCGTGCATCCCGGAGGACGACATCAGGTGCGCGCACGTACGCTTCTGCTCGATGATCCCGGAACGGTGCAGGTGATCCAGGTCTTCGCGCACATTCCAGGTCATGGCCAGACATGCCTTGATATCAGGCAGGACGATGGCGATGCGCAGGTCGTTGGCAGCGAACCACGCAGCCATCACGCGGACCAGGACACTCTTGCCGGTACCGGTGGGTGCGTTGAAGATCTCCATGCCGCCGGCAGTCAGCGACAGAGCCTCCTCGGGGGACACCGTGTCCGAGGTCTTCAGGACCTTGAACAGCTGCCTGAGAGTGCTGTGCAGGTAGCGTTTGCCCTCCGGGAAGCGTAGGTCGATCTCTTCTGCCAAGCGCAGCAGTTCCGGCGTGGGGATACGCAAGTCGGCCTGGTACGGCACGGTCGAGACGCTGGGAAGACTGTCGTGGCCGAGCGCCTCGGTGAACTGGGGGTAGGTGGGGATCTGCAGCCGCCCGTGGACCTGGCCCACATTCTTGACGAAGATCTCCCGGGTAAGCCACGTCCCCGGTCCGGCGAACTCCGGAGGCTTGGGGCGGGCACTGGGGCGTCGGAACCGGCTGGTCATGCGGTCGACGTAGCCCAAAGGATCACCGCCGAGCCTGGGGAACGCGGAATCCGCCGTGAAGGGGTCAGTGCCCACGAGCTCGAAGGGGCCCATCACCGGGACGCTGCTGGTTCCGTCCACGGTGAGCGGCGACAACAGGGTGCGCGCCGCTACCGAGAATGTGCGGACGTCGGCGAGTTCGCCGGGGGCGATGGAGCAGACCATGGCGATGCGCTGCCTCTCGTCGTGAGGCAGTTCCTTCCACCGGTCCCAAGCCCGGTATTTCCCCGAGACCAGGGATGCCGCCTCGGCGAACGGGGCCGCAGTGCGGGAGTCTCCGTCGACAGACTTGGGAAAGTAGTGGGCCGCGAGGGCCAGCGCCGTGTAGACAGCGGTCTCCGCGATCGGCACATCACTCATGTCCAGCTCACTCCAGCCTTCTCGCAGACCATCTCGCCGAATTCGGAGGCCGCCGCCACCCGCATGCTGTACTTTTCGCACACCCCCGACAGCAGCGGGACCTGGCGGGCCCGGTAGTCGGGCACCACCAGCCACTCGGCACCGCCGCGGTCGCCGTCCTGGGCATGGATCAGCTTGGCCAGCGTCGCCGCTGAGGTGTAGTCCTTCACGTCAACCTTGAACGGCACCTTCTTGGCCCGCTTGGGCCCGGCCTCGACCAGCAGATCGTAGGCATCAAGTCCTGGCCACAGCTTCGCTTTGAGGCCGCGATCAACCAGCCGGTCGTACAGCGAGAGTTCAGGAAGCCCGGGAACGGTCGTGTACCGCCAAATCCCCCGGCTGACGGCCTTGTGCCCGGCGACGGGCACAGCCAGCGGGATGTCCCCAAGGTCCGGATACAGGACTGCCTCACGGCCACTCGGCCGCGCCGGCGACGGTTCAGGAAGCAACTCGGGGGCACTGGTATTCGTGGTCGGCCGAAACAGGTAGGAGGCCCCCATGTCCGCGTGCGGAGCGTGCCAGCAACGGACTGCTCCTACCAGGGCGCCGCTGTTCTTCCGTAGGACGATCCGCATCGGCCACCGGCATACCGGGCACGGGAACCACCAACCCTCGAACTGTGAGTTGTAGGGAATCTCCCGGTAGAAGTCCGCGACCAACGGGGGCAGCCGTAGTTCGCAGAGGTCGTCCACGGCACCGGAAGGAGAACGAATCAGGTCCGACCGCCCGGCTTCATAGACGGCCTGGTCACCCTGCTTGTACAGCAGCGTGAACGCGGTCTCCTGGTCGATCTCCGACTGTAGCTCCCTGTCGCTCACCACTCCCGCGGTCGTGTCGAGCTTCCGCAGCGTGTGCAGCAGCATCTGCTGCTCAAGATCGAGATCGAAGGCGTCCTCCGTCACCTGTCCATCCCGGTCGACGACCAGCATCCCTTCCAAGTCCAGCGGATCCACACCGTCGGGCAGCAGGGCAGCCAAATTCCCCGCGAGCGCGTGGCGGAACTCCCCGAACGACAGAGGAATCCCCGGGCCGCGCGCCGCATGCAGCGTTCCGTGGCACTCCATCAGGGTTGCTAGCCGCTGTTGCGGCTCAAGTCCGGGCTCAGTCACAGCCTTTGCCGCGCGCAGGGCGGCCCGGGTTACCAGGTAGCGAACCCGGACATCGCCAAGTTCTTGCGTGCTGTTCTCCGTTGAACTCGTCACAGTCATGGAGCGTAAGTGGCGCCTCTGACAATCGGGCCACCCAATGAGAAAAGACGCGAACTACGGCGTGTTACCCGTGATTGCTTCGAGTTCTGTGGTATTGACTCTGGGATAGAGATCTCGGTAGACGTGCAGGTACTCCGCTACATGGCGTAGGCCGAGCTGGGTCAGCCGCCAGCGGTACTCCGAGACATGTGTCCCTCCCGGTGCCATGACCGGGACGGAGTCCACGAAGCCACGGCTCGGCTGTGCTCCGGACCTGCCCCGGTAGCCCACTCCAATGAAGAACAGTGAGCGGCCGGCTAGTTGGTCGTCCGCCAGGCCAGCAGGCTCTGCGGAAGCAACACGGGCAACGACGCCCCATAGCCACTCCGAAAGCAGGTGGGGCGCAGGATCCGGCTCGCGCGGTTCACCAAGCCCAGCACGAGCGGCTGCCCGGCCGCGCCTGGTGATCTCCACCAGCACGCGTCCAACCTCCCCAACAGCCGGGTGGTCAACGGAATCCTCACTGACCACCAACAGCCCCCGCCGCTCTAGAGCGTGCACCGTCGAACCCACACCGGGATCGTGAACGCCACGCTGGCGAAGCCGCTCCTGCAACCGGGTGTATCCGGCAACGGACGGTGCGGCCCTCAGGGCCAGGGGCAATCGGCGCCACTCAGCGGCCTTGGGCACGGGCAGCCGCTGAAGCCGCCGCATCCACATCTCGGTCGCGGTCATCCGGTCGTCCCGCATGACCTCTCCTAGGTAGACCTGCTGACGCTCGTTCAACGCATCCCATGTTGCCAGCGCCGCCCTCGAAGGTGCCTGCTTGGCTTTGTCCGACAACACAGGAGCAGGATCTTCCGGCCTGGTTCGCAGCCATGCGTCAAGGACCATGCGCACCGGAACGCCGTACGCCCTGGCCAGGGGGCCGATTAGGCGCCCCGTCGCCTCGGGGTCCTGCCAGAGTCGCCCAGTGACCTGCCCCCCGCTCTCCAGCGCGGAGACCTTCGGCGCGGACACGCTCAGCTCCCTCCCCGCTGGCGTGGTCTTGAGCAGTTCGGCGACGCGCTCCAAGGTCAGCCCTGCGGCGTACCTGAGATCGACCAGCGTCTCCTGACCGCGCGGGCCACCGGTGAGCTCCTCTACTTTGCATCTGAGCGCGGTCGCCAACTGCTCCAGGCGCCGTGAGGTGGGGGTGTGACGACCCTCCTCGTAGAAGAAGATCATTCGAGTTGAAACGCCAGCTTGGGCGGCTAGGGCGGCGCGGGAGAGTCCCAGCTCGACGCGTCGAGCCACCAGACGTACCGGATCGACTGTGCGCAACGGCGATGGCATGCCTTCCATGGAAGTCGCATGAAGACTTCATTGCAATGGCACCGTTCCAACCAGAATGATGACGTCCACCAGCGGCTTCGGAAATGTGTATCGCACTACCTACGCAACCGGCAGACAGACGACTGCCATATTCACGACAACTACCGACCTCGACCGCCGTTCCAAGCAGCCGTAGGCGTCGCGCGTCGCCCGTTGTTCGTCGCCTTGCACCCCGGCTCGCCCGTGACCGCAGCAGCCGTGGCCATGGCCTCGGTCGGCTTTGAGCGCGAGCCTCGTCCAACAAGAGCGCTTGGTGTCCCTTAGTCCGCACGGCCCCACCGGCTACGTCCTCGGCCTGCAGTTCTCCGGCACAATGACGTTGCAGGGCGTGAGCGCGGTCATCCTGACCGTCGGATCCGCCTCGTCCACGGCCCGAACTCGATACGATCTGCCCGCCGGAGCATCATCGCCTGAACAGCACTTCCCGATCCGATCGGGCCGAGTGCGCTCGGCAAGTCCGGCAGGGCGGCCAGAGGGCCCCTACCGTCGCCGGGTACCGCGCTGCTGGATCGGCCGGGAGGCCAACGCCGGGAGGGTTCAACCAGGGTGCGGGAGGGCTGCAGTTTGGTTTTGCTTGCGGCTCTGTTTGGGTTGCAGTTCCCGCGCTACGCCCCCTTGGGATCTACGGGCAGGCTTCGGTCCGGCAAGCATTACACGCCATCGCTGCGTTGCGACCGTAGCGGCGCATCAGCTGGGAGCACTGGAGACACGGACCAACCTCCCACGGCGGGCAACCGAGGGCCGCCGCTGCCGCGGTCCGCTCCACCGCAGTGATCCAGGTGCTGCGGCGCTGGCGCTGAGCGGGCATGCGGGCGAGGGTGAACCCGCCCGTGGGCTGTCCCAGGTCCCTGACTGGTCGGACGTCGCTCTTGAACCAGCCTTCTTCTCCTGCACGGCAGGTCCAGTCGACCTCCTGCTCGGAGAAGGTAATCTCGTCACCTGCCTCAGGCTCCTGTGCCTTGGGTAAGGGATCCCACTGGCCGGTCAGCTCCCGCCAGGTCCCGCAGTCGGCGCGGGGAACCCACATGTGGCGACCCACCCGGCCACCACCCCGGCTCGGCACGAAGACCGGCACGCTGTCCCCGGTCGCACTGGTGAGAATGAGGTCCTCGATCCGGACGGAAGGCTTGGGCGGATCGCAGAGCGCGGGAAGAAACCACTCGGCGTGAATCGCGCCGCAATGGCCTGCCCCCTCGGTGTCGGGGCAGTGCAACGCGCTACTCGACAGGCAGCGCCAGACCTGAAGGTGCCGGTAGCCACCACGGATGATCATCTCGCTACCGTCGGCGATCTTTTTCCAGGACATGTCGTCGACCCTGGCCCAAGGCGCCCGGTCGATGAGGGCCGCCCGGTCGTCCTTCGCGACCCACAGCGGCGTGATGTCGTGCTCCATCGCGATGACCGATCGCCGGTGGACGCTGCTGGGACTGAGTGGGGAGTACTGAATCTCCCAACCGATCCGGACACCGGCGGGCCCCGTGACCATCGCGTCAGTGACGCCACGCCGACTGGGTAACCCCACCTCGGCGTCGGCGGACAGTCCGAACTGAACGGCAGCTTGGACGATCCGCTCCTTGGTGGCCTTGTGCTGGTCACTTTCCGCCGGTGTCGGCTTGTGTGTGATCGGCAGGTGGGCGGCGACCAAGGGGTAACGCCCCCCGACACGAGCGCGCCGGATGAACATCCACGGCGATTTGCCACCGGTCTCGGATGCACACGGCTTCCCTGCTCTGTGCGCGAGGCACTCCAGCAGTTGCGGGTTCCGCTCGGAGACGCTCGTCATGATCTCTTCGAGCAATCCGGGGTAGCCGTCGGCCCCTAGATCGGGCCGCGTCAGGTTGATCTCAATGTCGTACTGGGTGTGCCACACGCCATTGGCCATCAACCCACGATAGGAGCGACCGCTCACACGCAACAGAGTGCGCCTGGGCCCGAACTACCTTTGCCGACGCTGGGTTGAGCGAGGCCAGCCAGCAGAATCCGGCCGGGCAGTTGCCAGCCGAGGGTGCCACAAATCGCACTGCCGTTTGGCGCCCTTGGGCCCATGTCTCTCGAACGAGTGGAGATACCTGGCCCCGTTTCTCAGCGGGCCGCTAGGAAGACAGGACTGCCAGCGTCGGCCTGGAGCCGGCGCTGGGATTGCCGCCGCTGACCGAGGAGAAGAACGATCAAGCCCTTCATAGCCCCGGAAGAATCCACGACGGTGCCACGAGGAACGCGCATATCTCGCGCCGATATCGACCTCGACGCGCTCCCTCCACATACCCTCGTCGTCAAGGACGGCCAGGTGACTCCGATAGGGAAAGTGGTCATCGCGAAGGTGGCCAGCGACCTGACAGCCGTCTGCCAGGGGGCTGACAACCCGCAGGCCGCGATCCAGCTGGTCCTACAGCTCATCCCCAAGCACATGGCAGAGATCGTCCGCGAACGCAGCCACGTCGAACCCAGCCCGCTGCGCGGCGCCCTGAACAGCGTCGTTGGGTCCGAGTGTCTGGAGCGACGCCCGGGCCGCGATGCACTGACCGGTGACCGGGCGGACGGCCAGCCGGACACCGACGACACCTGGTACGACCGTCTGCCGTGCACCCACCAGCACGGCCACAGCGACCACCACCGTGACGCCTATAAGCGGACCTGGCAACGAGCGGAGATTCTGCGATGACGATCCTGACCCGCGAACGCCTTTCCGGTACCTCGGTCCACATCTACCGAGGAGACACCGGGCAAGCGAAGCCCTTTCTGCTGCGTCGTGACGGGGACCGCTTCATCACCACCTACGACCCCAAGCGCGCCGACGTAGGTACGGCAGCCGTGCTCACTCGTGCGCTTCTCTCCTCCGAGGGCGTCTCTGTCTCAGAGGTGATCCTCGAAGGCCACGACGTCGCTCTGACAGACCTCTACCACGCTGCCTCGAAGCTGCTCCTGAACGTGGAGATCACCCGTGGGAAGCGGATCACGAAGCCCGTCGTGAAGATGGTCAACCAGGACCCCATGCAGGCGACGTATTTCATCCCCAAGAAATGGGATCTGCTCGACGCACTCAGCAGGCTGCCCAGCGCCTTCGCCGATGCCCGGCCCAAGGCGGCCCGTCACCTGAAGCTGATCGAGCAGGCCAAGAAGGACTCCGACGGCAAGATCGACCATGCCCTCGACGTGATGGCCAGACTTATTCTGGAGACTGACGACCCGGACAGCGTCTACGACGAAATGCTGCGCGTGTTCGACGGGAGCTGCATCGAAGAACCGACAGCTGACGCCCCCTCCTCAGCAGCCTGAGCCTGTCGAGCAGCAAATTGAGGCGGGCAGCGACAGTGCCGCAAGAGGCGGCTCCGTGGTTGCAGTTTTGGTTGCGTTCACCGGCGTACGGCACCGTTCAGAAGCCCTGCCCGCCTCTGCTGCTCCGCAGGTCGGGACGCCCGCGCACCCATCCGAACCCCCGTACGAACATTTGGAAAGCGTGTTGGGGGCAACTCCTCAGGGGTTCGAATCCCCTGTCCTCCGCCCAGCCTCACCGGGCTGTCACGTAGGGCCCCACCGCTCCGGCGGCGGGGCCCTACGTCGTGTCCGGTCTCAGTTGCGCGGAGCCGACGCCGGGGGCCGCTACGGACAGGCTTCGGCCGCTTCCGACGCGAGTCGGGTCACTGGGCGACAAGAACTCCTGAGGCATGGTCTTCGAGGTGCTGGGGGCAACGCGGCGCCGAGGTGGTGGCCTACGAATCGAACACTTGGCGACCTCCTCTTCCAGTGCGCCGCAAATCACAGGCCACGGCACCAAGACATTCGCGCTTTCCGCCCACTGCTGGTGAAACGCTCGGACGATGGCGCTGGCCCCCAGCCGTACGAGGTCGGGCGGGATGGCCGCGATCACTCGCCGCAAGACGCCGCCGGCACCCCTCGCCGAAGGGGTGATGCCGCTCCCGAGGATCAAGGTCGCCGTCCGGACAGCGTCGAGGACGGAGGCAGGAACAGCGTTGGCGAACGGGCCGTACACGAGCTCGCTCCAGTCGAGACGGGTCCGCGCCCAGGCGAGGCGTTCAAGCCCGGTGCCGAGGTCCACGGCCATGCGGTCGGGGTGCTGCGTGTTCCAGAGCAGAACGAGGTCGCCGATGGTGAGGTCCAGGTGCTTGAACATCAGGGTCACTCCCGCAACCTGCCTGCGCTGCCACACCTCCACACACCCGTGGAACTCCATGTGCCGTGCGTGGAAACCGAGTTGCGAGACGACGAACAGCCAGTCGTCCAGTGCCTCGGCGTACTCGTCGATGCTGGCGATGGGCTGGACCCGCGAGACGTTGACGAAGGCGGTGAGGAAGCCATCGAGCAGATCTCCGTGTTCGTTGACGGGAGCCCACACGTGACCGGTGAGGCGTGAGCAATCCACCCCCTGACCTTCGACCGTCAGTCGAGCGGATGGGAAAGCCCGAGCTCGCCCGCCTCTGCAGGCGCGGGGGAAGGAAATGGGCATCCCGCTGGCGACCAACCGCACCACCATGTGGAAGTGGGAACAGGGCCAGGAGCCTGACGCCGACGCTCAGCGCGTCCTCGCTGACCTGTTGTGCGTTCCATACGAACTGGTCCGGGCAGAAGAGTGGCCGCGGTGGCTCCCCGTTTGGGAAGTCACCGGGCTCACCGCCCCCTGGACCGAGGCTGGCACCGTCGAGGCACTGGCTGACCTGGTGGGGAGTGGCCGCATGGACCGTCGGGGCTTTCTCACCATCACCGGCGCCGCCCTGACCGGGCTCGCGGCAAGCTGGGCCGACGCACCCGCCGCCTTCGCCGCCGCCCTCAACGGCGACCGCGTGACCGACACCATGGTCACGACGATCGAGCAGCGCATCAGCACGCTCCGCACGCTCGACGACCAACTCGGGGGCGCCCGACTCCTGGAGCAGGCACACGGTGATCTCGCCCTGATCACCGGCCTCTTGAGCACCGGCCGCTACACGGACACGATCCGCATCCGCCTGTACGCCCTCGCGGCCCGGGTGTCGCATCTGACCGGCTGGATGGCCTACGACGCGGGACTGCGTTCCGCCGGACAGCGGTACTACGTCGGGGCCATGCGCAGCGCCCGCACCGCCGGCGACGACGCCTTCGGGGCCTTCGTCGTGGCGGAGATGGGCGTCCAGGTGTCCGAAGCAGGACAGACCGCCGAGCGAGTCGACCTCATCTCGACCGCCATCGACAACGCCCCTCGAACACTGTCGCCCTACACCGAGTCGTTCCTCTACCTGCACAAAGCGGAAGCGCTGTCCCGCGACGGCGACCACCAGAGGGCCGGTACCGCGCTCAACCGTGCCGCCTTCCACTGGGAACGGCACACGGTCGAGGAGAATCCGGACTGGCTCGACTGGTTCGGCGAAGCACAACTGAAGTCGACCGAAGGCAAAGTCCTCCTGCGAGCGGGCCAGCCGGAGCGCGCGACGAGCTCACTGGAGACCTCCGTCACGAAGGCCACGCCCCGGGACAAGGCCGTCCGCTCCGCCCGCCTCGCCGAAGCCCGCCTCGCTGGCAACGACCTGGACGGAGCGCTCGACGCCGCCAACTACGGCGCCGAGCTCCTCGAAGACAAGGTCAGCTCCGCGCGGGCCATCGGCCGCCTGAAGGAGTTCTCCGAACAACTCCAGCCACACAGGACCGTTCCAGGGGTCCGTGAATTCCGCGAGCGCCTTCATACGCTGCCCGAGACGGCCTGATCGGCACGGGGTGGCTGGCCGCGAAGAGCTCTCTTGGAGAGGTCAGCCGGAGTGCCAGGATGGCGGCATGACGACGATCAACGGTGAGGTCGCGTACAGGTTCGAGCCAGTACGCGACGCGTTCGCGGCCAACTTCGATCAGCACGGGGACATCGGGGCAGCGGTGTGCGTCTACCACCACGGCCAGCCGGTGGTGGACCTGTGGGGTGGAATAGCCGACCCCGACACCGGTCGTCCATGGGAGCGCGACACCCTGCAGCTCGTCTACTCAGCGACCAAGGGGGCGACCGCCACCGCCGCACATCTGCTGGTCCAGCGAGGCGAACTCGACCTGGACACCCCGGTGGCCAAGTACTGGCCGGAGTTCGCCGCGAACGGCAAGGCGGACATCCCGGTGCGATGGCTGTTGTCCCACCAGGCCGGCATCGTGGCGCTGGACCAACCGGTACCACTGGCCGAAGCCCTGGCCTGGCAGCCGATGGCCGACGCACTGGCCGCGCAGCGCCCCCAGTGGACTCCGGGCACCGCCCACGGATATCACGGCCGGACCTGGGGCTGGCTGGTCGGCGAGGTCATCCGCCGGGTATCCGGCCGTACACCGGGCCGCTTCTTCGCCGACGAGATCGCCACCCGCCTGGGCCTGGACTTCTTCATCGGGTTGCCGGAGAGCGAACGCGACCGAGTCAGCCGCATGTCGTACCGGCAACCCGAGGTCGACCTCACCACCGTGCCCGAGGACGAGATTCCCGAAGAGCTCCGCGACCAGGTCGCGGCCTGGCGTGATCCGAACTCCTTCAGCAACAAGGCGTTCCAAGTCACCGACCCCGCCAACATCGACTTCAACTCACCCGAGGTCCAGGCCGCGGAACTCCCGGCCTCCAACGGCATCGGCACCGCACACAGCCTCGCCCGCATGTACGCCGCACTCATCAACGAGGTGGACGGTGCACGCCTGCTCACGCCAGGCACCCTCGCGTCGGCGACCAAGGAGCAGGCCGCCGGTCCGGACCAGGTGGTGGTGGCGCCGAGCCGCTTCAGCTCCGGATACATGCTGCCCACCAAGGGCAACCCGATGATCGGCCCGAACTCCTTCGGCCACACCGGCCGAGGCGGCTCCCTCGGCTTCGCCGACCCCGAGCACGGCATCGCCTTCGGCTACGCGATGAACCACATCATCGGGGGCCCTGACGACGTGCGTGCGACGGCACTGGTTGATGCAGTGCGAAGCTCCCTGCCGTGACGGCCGAAAACAGCACTGCCGTGGTGCTCGTTCATGGCTTGCCCATGCCTGCGCCCCAATGAATTTTCAGCAGCACAGCCCGCCGCCCACGCACCCGCACGTCCGCGACCTGCACGTTGCACGACGCGACCGCCTATCTACAGCCGTTCCGCAGCTTGCGGCGAGAACGCTGCCACGCACAGGGTGGGACGGCACCCTCTCCCCTTGAGGGGGTTAGCGCACCGTGGTGGGCCCGTCCCAGCGGGAGGGATCGACCTCCCTGCCCTCAAGGAACTTCTGCATTGGCGGGGAGACCGGGGTCTCGATCCAGAAGACGGTGCCGTGTCGGCGCTCCAGGGCGTCCCAGACTCGATTCATCAGTCCGGTCCCGCGTTCGAATGGGTGCAGCCATACCCACCGCAGGCAGTTCTCCCGCCGGTCGAATCCAGCGGCTCCGCAGGCAACCGGCGACAGCATCATCACCTTGCGGGATTTGATGAGCAGCACCTCGTCGCCGTCGGCGAAGTGGTCTGCGGTGAAAGGGATGAAGTCGAAGCGCAACTCGCGCTTGAAGTAGCCGGCGAACTGCTCGGCAACCTTCCGCAGCGCCGGATCCTCCGTGCCGACGATCAGGCACTCGTCGATCACGGCCTCCTCCGGCACCGCGGGAAGCGGCGCCATCTCGATCAGGTTCCGCTCCCGAAATCCGCCCTCGCACGCCCAGTACGTCGCGAGTTCACGATGGCGCTCGGCAAGTTCGTCAGGATCCATGCCGTTCACACTAACGCTGAGCGGCCTTCCGATAACTCTCGTCGTAAGTGTCCCGCCTCGATGCGATCCGGCTGCGGCCGACCACGCTCCACTCCACAGCCCAGGAAGCCGCCCGCTGCAAGAGCCGAGAGCCGATGGCACGACCGCGGACTCACAGAGACTGGTCTGGTGTGGTGGCGGCGTGGCGCGAGAGGATCACGGTCATGAGGATTCTCGTTCTGGGAGGTACCTGGTTCCTGGGCCGTGCGGTTGCGGAGGCGGCGCTGGCGCGGGGCTGGGAGGTGACGGTGTTCCACCGGGGACGTACGGGCACGCCGCCGGATGGGGCCCGTACGGTGCACGGGGACCGGACCGTGGCAGCCGACCTGGCGCGGCTGGCAGGCGAGGGCCGGTGGGATGCCGTGGTCGACACCTCGGCCGGTGAGCTGCCGCCCCGCGATGTCCTCGCCGGCGCCCGGCTCCTCGAACCGGTGGCCGGGCGCTATGTGTTCACCTCCACCGTGAACGCCTACCGGGGCTGGCCCGACGAGCCGCTGAGCGAGGACTCCCTCCTCCTGGACGGGCCCCCGGATGCCGACGGCGACTACGGGCGCCTGCCCGCGGACTGGGACGGGCCCGACTGGTACTACGGCAGGCAGAAGGCGGGGGCCGAGCGTGCGGTGACGTCTGCCTTCGGCGCGGCCCTCACGGTGATTCTCCGTCCTGGGGTGATTCTCGGCCCCGGTGAGTACGTCGGCCGTCTGCCGTGGTGGCTGCACCGGGCCGAGCAGGGCGGCCGGATGATCGCCCCCGGTTCGCCGGAGAAGGCGATCCAGCCCGTCGACGTACGGGATGTCGCCGACTTCGCGCTCCTCCAGGCGACCGCTGAGGGAGGCGGAGCGTACAACTGTGCCGCACCCGTCGGGCATTCCACGATGGGCGACTTCCTCACCGCCTGCGTCCTCGCCACCGGGGGAGAGGCCCAGTTGGTGTGGGCTCCGGACAAGCTGCTGGTGGACCACGGAGTGAGTCAGTGGACCGAGCTGCCCCTGTGGCGCACCCACGCGGGAGTGTGGCGCGTCGACTCCACCCGTGCACAGGCCGCGGGGCTGACATGCCGCCCGCTGTCGGAGACGGTCGCCGACACCTGGGCGTGGCTGCGAGGCGGCGGCGCCCCCGTGACACACCCCCGGCAGGCCGAGCACGGAATCGCTCCGGAGAAG
The DNA here is from genome assembly GCF_025165795.1 of Streptomyces gossypii. Classification (GTDB taxonomy): domain Bacteria; phylum Actinomycetota; class Actinomycetes; order Streptomycetales; family Streptomycetaceae; genus Streptomyces; species Streptomyces gossypii. The sequence goes on along the minus strand of NZ_JAJAGO010000003.1, from coordinate 286,332 downwards.
GAAGCCTCATTGCTGGCAGTGCTCGGCCGGACGGATCAGCCTCCCAGAGCGAGTTGACCGCTTCCGCCCAGGCTGCGTGCCGGAGTGACCTCCGAGAATTCCTCGATCTGCTCGCTGAGCGAAGCCGCGGCAGGTGAGTGCTGGAAGCCGGGAGCGGCGAGTTGCCTTCGTGCGGCGGTCAGGCGTGCCAGGATTCCGGCGCCCCGCCACTGCGAGGGGGTCTCGAAGACCACGTTCAGGGCCTCCTGGGCGCCGTCCAGATCCCGGCGCAGCAGGCGCGCGCGGCCCAGGTCGATCGCCGCCTGGGCGCAGATCAGCTTCGGCCGCTGTCCCGGGGGACGCGTGTTGACCGCGTCGAGCGCCTGCTGGGCGGCGCGCTCGGCACCATCAGCTTCACGCAGCAGAAGAAAGGTGGTGGCGTTGCTCATCGCAGCCCGCTCTTGAGGGAAGCCGAACTCACCACCCACATCGTCGTGCAGTTCGTCCCGTACCCCGGTGTCCTGCTCCCCGCTTGCACGGATCGCGTCCTGAGCCTGGTGCTGATCGCCCAGATGTCCATGGGCGCGGCCCTCGATGACGGCGAGCCGGACGCGAGCGGTATCGCCGAGTCCGGGGAACCCTTGGGCTGTGCGGACGTGTCGGACGGCCTCGCTGGGCCGACCGTCCCAGTACGCGAGGAAGGCAAGGACTCCGTGCGCGTACGCCTGCAACGGTCCGTGCTCGGTGACCTGCCCGTACAGGGCGGAAGTACGTGCCAGCTGCACCGCTGGAGCGGGCGCGCCCAAGTCGAAGGAGACGGCTGACAGCAGCGCCGCCGACTGACCGGCTGCCAGGAACGCCCGCACCTTCTGCCGGGGCACCTGAGTACGGTCGGCCATGGTCTGGGCGATGGTCAGCAGTTCCTTCGCCCGGCGGTAGACCTCCAGCGGCGAAGTGGACCCGTAGGTGCGGGCGAGCGTGGAGACGTCGTCGTCGAGCTGGTCGAGGGTCATCTCCGGGAGTACGTGTGAGGCGGCGTCTCCGGCATGTGCGGCAGCTTCGCGAGCAGTCATTGCGAGGTCGCTTTCGTTGAGCGCAGGTACACAGGACGACTGAGGCAGGTGCGTCGCGTCGCAGTCGGCGAGCAGATCCTGCGCGGAGCGGCCGTACATGTGCTCAAGGATCTGCGGCGCCGGGTAGTTCGGCATCGTCTTCACGTAGCCGCCTGTCCAGCGGCGGAACGTCAGCTCCGTCACCCTCGCGGTGGCGACGCTGGGGTCAGCAACCAGAGTTGCGACCTCCCGGGCGGCTTGCATATAGGCGGCACTGAACGCCTTGTAGGTCTGCCCTCGTTGCTGGACCAGCACCTTCAACAGCGTCACCACGGACATGCGCAGCACCCCCATTCGCCGAAGCGGTCCTTCCGGAACAGCCCGGCTGCGGAACTCAGTCACTCCGACTATTGCCGAATCCACCCCCGGCACACGGATGTTGGAAGAAGTGGAATCCAGGTGATTTCACCGGTGATACCTATCCGCCCCCGTATCACGGAGGTGATACCCACCATGAGATGGCGGAGTCCTCGCCAGAGCGCAACTCTTGTCCCCCAGTAGCAGGGCGTGTCGGTCTCGTGACGGCGCGCTCGTCGATCAAGGGGGCCACGGGAGCATGGCTGTGATCATCAGGCGTTCCCCGCACGTCGTCTGCCCGACCGGTATCCGCCCAGCTCACGCGTGGATGTCGTCCGGCGTCGGCCACCGACCCAGGCTTTGGCCCCATCGCCGCAATAGCCCCCACTCAGCAGCCCGTCATCCCCTGCACGGAGCCCAAGAGGAGCGCGCAGTGAGCCCCACACCCACGGTTTCTGCCACCTACACGACTCTTCTCCCCGCTGATACAGCCTGGCTCTCCGGCGTACGCCGGCTGACCTCGGCCCGTCTGCGGCACTGGGGGCTGGGCTCCGGCACCGTGGAGGACGCCGTGCTCATCGCGGACGAACTGTTCGCCAACGCCGTGCAACACGGCAGTGCCAGCGCCCGTGACGAGGTCTCCCTCAGCCTCGCTCTGGGCCACGGCGAACTGCGTATCGCCATCGCCGACACCTCATCCCTCACCCCGCGGTGCCGCCAGCCGAGCGAGGACGAGGAATGCGGGCGAGGGCTGCTGCTGATCGAAGCCGTGGCCGACAAGTGGGGAACCGAGCCGGTTGGCTGCGGCAAAGCCACCTGGGCCGTCCTCGTTCTGTGGCCTTGTCCGCCACCACAGCAGCAGGAGCCGCAAACGGCTGCCTGGCCGCGCTGACGATGGTTCGCGTGACCAGGCAGCCCACCGGCGAGAACCATCGGAGGAAGACCATTGCAGTGTCCACCCTGAACGGACCTCAACGCTCTTGTCGACGGCACCCTGCACTCGCCCCCCGTTCCGCGCTGTCGCACTCAACACGGCGGCCTGAGAACAATTCGGGGTTTTGAGACCGCGCCGGGCCGGAAGAGCGGCCCTCCCACTCCCCCGGGGCGGATCGCCCCGGCCCGGCGCACCCACCCGGGGGGCAACCGTCCCCGCCGCCCCTTGGGGCCCTGTTCCCTTCCACGCCTCCCGCGAACGGAGATCACCATGTGCCAGCACCAGCTGACATGCCCGACTTCCCCTCACCACCACCGTGGCCTCGTCTGGGCGGGTACGGCCTGGTGACGGGCCACGAAGGGTGTTGGGAGGTGCTCACCGTCGGAGCGCGTTCCATCCAGATCGGCGACGTGGTGGACGTGCACGGTGCGGAGCGCGCCGTGCGGGACATGCGCGACACCGGCCCCCATAAGGTCCTGATCTTCGAAGGCGGTGTGACCTGCCGGCTGGCCCTGCACGCCAGGTTGAACGCCCACCGCGTCCACCCATCCCAGTCCTGAAAGAGGGAGCTCCCTGCATGCATGGCGATGACGAATTCCGTGTCGTCTCGTGGAACCTGGAACACAACGGCCTCGGCCGTGACGGGGCCGACCACCACTGGTATCTGGCCATGGACATCCTCACCGGCCTCCGCCCTCACGTAGTGCTGCGCCAGGAGCTCACCCGCGCCACCCTCAACGGCCGGCGCGCGATGTGGGCCGAAGCCGCCCGGCTCGGCGGTGACGGCCCCCAGTTCATCCCCTTCATGGCCTCCGCCACCCCTGAGTCACCCAATCCCACCGGCATCTACCTCGACCCCAGCCTGTGCCGCACCACCGAGGATCATGAACACACCACCGGCATATGGCACCCGATCTGCAACCCCGTCGTACGGCTACGCGGAGCCCTCTCCAAGCTCAGCCTCGCCTCCTACCATCTCTCCTCCTTCGACCCCACCCGCCGCGCAAGTGAGGCCAAACGCCTCACCACACTCGGCAAACCCGGCATGGCCGCGATCATCGGTGGCGACGCCAACAGCTATCCACACCGGCGTCAGGCGGAGAAGGCCCCACTGCCGGACTGGAACGAGATCAGCGACCGGTCGCACTTCGAGCACCGGACCATCGAACGCGGCGGAACGCGCATCTGTGACACCCAGCCCGACCAGATCCTCGCCGGCGAACACCACGGACTCCCACCGGTGTTCATCGAACTGGGCCACCACGCGGCCACCCGCCTGGGCCAGCCCGACGCCCTCCTCCCCACCGCCTCCCTACGTCGCACAGACCAAGGGCCGCCGCAGCGCATCGACAGGATCTACGCCACCCCGCAGATCGCCGCCGCCCTCACACGCCTGGAGACCCTCGACACCGACGACGTGCGCAAAGTCTCCGACCACGCGCCCGTCCTCGCCACCTTCAACCTCACCGCCCTCCAACACGCCCTCGCCCCCGACCGCACACTCGCCGCCTGAAACGGGGCATGACAGGACCGCCCGGCGGGCCACATGGCCACCACATCCCATATGGCCTGAAATACAGTGTTATGTGATCTATTGACCGTGTTCACTCAAGACTTCCTGCCGGAGTTCCGGCGGGAAAGGCGAACGGAAGGAGCTCTGCATGGACAAGCAGCCCTCGCCCCCGGAGGGGGGCGGTCTCTTGGTGGCGGTGGAGGCCCTGGCAAGCGTCCATGACCGCACCGATGGTTCGCGGTCCGACCCGCCGCCCGGTGGAGGCGGCGACAACCCCTGGCCGGACGGCGACAGCCTGAACCACCCCGCGTAGCTGCGGGATTGTCACCGTGGGCCCGCACGGCATACCCCCGCGCGGGCCCACGGTGATCGACCGCGTCACGGACCACACCCAAAGGAGTACAGATGGAACACCAGCTGGTCAGCGCCATAGAATCAGCCCTGGGATGGAACGGAGCCAGTCCGCTCGGAGGCGACTTCGCCCGCGGCAGCCTCAAGGACGCCTCGCTCACCGAGAGCATCCTGACGCCCAACAGGCTGCTGGACATGGCGATGCGGCGAAGCCTCTCCAGCCCCCAGTTCCGCTGCTTCCAGGACGGCGAGGAACTGCACCCCAACGCCTACTTCAGCGATGAGGTGACCCTGCGGGGCCAGAGCATCCGCATGGCCGACATGCGCCGACTGGGCACGCTCCTGCGCCAAGGCGCGACGGTGGTGCTCGACCAGGCCAACACCTTCGACCCCACCATGGAAGTCGTCTGCCGCGCGCTCCAGTGGTGGTCGCGCGAGCGCGTCCAAGTCAACGCATACCTGACCACGAACGAAGCCGCCGGATTCCGACTGCACTGGGACGACCACGACGTACTCATCGTCCAGCTGGCCGGCGAGAAGCAATGGGAAGTACGTGGAACCTCCCGCACGGCACCGCTCTTCCGCGACGCCGACCGGAACAACGAGCCGCCCGACGAAGTCGTCTGGGCAGGCACCATGAAGACCGGCGACGTCATGCACATACCGCGGGGCTACTGGCACCAGGCAACCCGGTCCGGCAGCGGCTCGGGCACGAGCCTGCACACGACCTTCGGATTCGCCAAGCGCACCGGAGCGAGCTGGCTGGCCTGGCTCTCGGACTGGTCCCGCGAGGAGGAGGTCTTCCGCCACGACCTGGACAGGTGGGGCGGCACCGGAAGCCAAGCGCTGACCGAGGCCGCTGCGAGGCTGATCGAACAGCGCAGCCCCGCTGACTTCCTGGCGGCCCGGGAACAGGAAGCCTCCGCCCCACAGCACGTCCCGTTCCTGGACATCTTCGGACCGATGGAATCCGTGGTGTGCATCACCCACTTCCCGCCCCGAATCCAAGAGCGCGGCGAGACCGTCGAAGTCGTGGCGTCAGGAAAGAAGCTCACCTTCCTCACCAGGGCCCTGCCGGCCCTGCGGCTGCTGCTCAGCGGGAACCCCGTGCACCTGGGTCAAGCAACAGCTCTGGTGGGAGCGGAGATTGGAGAAGTGGCCGAGATCCTGACGAAGGAGGAAGTGTGCGCGGTGCTCACCCCCGAGTTGTCCTCGGGCTACACCGGTCTCGCTACGAACGCCGCCCTCTGACCGCAGCCCTCGACCTCGGCGTCCGGGCGATCGACACCGCGTTCAACTACCACGGCTTCACCGCCCACCAGAGGCTCGCGAAGGTGGCCGGCGACCTGCTTCCCAGACTGACGCTCTCCACCAAAGTCGGCTACTTCCCCGGTCCCGACGGGGCCCCGCAGCACTCGCTCGCCCCCTCCCGGCTACTGGCGGCACTGGAACAGACGAACCAGGCGCTTGGACGCCCGCCGAACCTGGTGTTCCTGCACAACCCGGAGGTCTCCCTCCACGCCCCCGCCGACGCCGCGCGCGAAGCGCTGTCGCAGGCGTGCGAAGCGCTGGCAGACGCCTCACGCAGGGGTTGGTGCGAGTCCTGGGGCATCGCGTCCTGGGACCCGACACCGCTGCCCGATCTGATCGACGACACGACGCCCGCGCCCTGCGTCCTCATGGTCCGCTCCGGACTGCTGGCCGGCATCGGCACCCTGGACGCCGCGGACGAACTGACCGCCCGGTGGAGACCTTCCGCCGTGTGGGGCATGAGCCCCTTCGGCGGCAACGCCGAAGACCCGGTGTGGAAGACCGTCGACCCCCGCATGTTCCTCCAGGAGCCGACGGCCGAAGTCTCCCGCATCCAAGCCGCGTTCCGCGTCGCCTACGACCTGCCGTCAGTGCGTACCGTCGCCGTCGGCACGGACAACCCCGCACACCTCCAAGAAGTCCTCCAGGCCCTCGACCGCGATACCGACACCGCAATGCTCCTCAAGTACCGCAAGTTGCTACGGGAACGCCACGCGGCCATCAACGGGTCTGAAGCACGTCCATGAGGCGGGCCGCCTCCCGCCGGGCGGGCTCCAGCCGGGGGTCCTCCGGGTGGGCGTAGGGGCCGGCGATCTTCGAGCAGGCGAACAGCATCATCACCATCCCGTCGCGGCTCTCCAGGTCTGCTCGGCGCTCGGCCCGTACGCGGGAGGCCACCTCCGGGACCCCGAGCGACTGCGCCCACAGCGACGCCGAGTCCAGCCCGCGAGGGGCCATCCCCCAGTCCTCCCAGTCGAACAGGCAGAACTGCGGGCCGGTCACGTTCGCCCAGTTCACATCCGCATGCGCCGGCACCCACCGCTCAACAGCCGTATCCGAAGCCTCAGGGAAGGTACTTCGGATCACTTCGGTGACATGGCCCTGCGTGACCGGGACGGTGTCCGGGGTGGCAACACGGGCGGTGTGCTGCGCCGCCAGCGCGTCCAAAGACGCGTTCAAGCCCTCCCACCACGCGTCCGGCACATGCGGGTCCGCCACCAGCACCCCGCCCGGCTTCACCGGCTCTCCAGGAAGGAGCCCGGTCTCATCAGCCCGCCACATCACGGGCCTCTCCGCCTCCCGCCAGGACAGACCCGCGTACCAGACCGGCTGCGCAACACCCTTCAACACCGCAGCCTGCTCCGTACCGTTCCAGCCCTGGCCCCCGATACGGCCCAGCAGGCGCCGCTCGATACGCACCCAGGTATCACGGTCCGTACGAGCCCCCACCGAACGGCGCTTGCGCACCACAGAACCGCCGTCCAGCCGGACCTGAAGAGACCTCTCCACCCGGCCCAGAACCTCATCGACCGGCTCAACCCGCAAATCAACTGCAGAAGCCGAAGACACCGAGAGCGACATACCGGTGACGGTAGCAGCACCTCCACCGACGCTCCCCGGGCGACCTCGCGCCGCATCTGGCCGAACCCTGGGCGACGGGAGGGCACCGATGAGTACGATTACCTCAACAAACCTAGTGACCGATTGGGCACAGTGTGCGATGTTCTTGGGAAGGGTCAGAGAAGCGATCGATAGGGCACGCAGCGCGTCCATCGACCGCATCTGGTACGACGGCTACCCGGGCGACTTCACTTTGGAAAACGGCCCACGCTGGGTCTTCCTGGCCGTTGCGTTCCCCCAGGTTGCCGCAGTCGAGGCCCTGCGCGTAGCCGAACTCGACACGACTACAGCAGGCTCCACACCCTGCCCGTCGAAATGAATGTCCCACCCACCCTGCAGAGCAGCTACGCCGCAGGCAACTCCTCTGAAGGTTCCGGTTCGACTGACAGGTCACCAATGGTGAGACCCAGCATAAGAGCCCCTTCGAGTGCCGCGAGGACACTCAAGAGTTGACCCTTCTCCTCAGGCGTCCCGTGATCAGCATGCTTCATCTTCTGCAACTGATTCCGAATGGAAACTAATGCAATGGCGATCACGTCGTGGATAAAGTCGGGACCTTGACCATCATCGTTCTCGGTAGCTTCGCGGGGCGTGATGGGGTCACCGCCATAAACAAGACAGAGGGCTTCCGCGCGCTTGGTCGGACGCATCTGCCCCTGCACTTCATGCGTCACATCTTCCGCATCTGGCAGATTGGCATCCACCCAGGCGAGCACTTCTGCAGGCTTGAGACTTTCTCGCATAATGCGATCAAGCAATTCGATGAGAGAGTTTGCGGCCTGCGAAACACCGTCCTCCGAGAATCGAAGGGCATCTCGCGCCCCTCGAATTTTCCTTACGAGCGGAGAATTTCTGCGCTCCACACGCTTGACCGATGCTTCCGCCACCATGGAGCGAAAGCTGGTTACGAGGTCGTCTACACCTTCCGGTGCGAGCATTGCAAGATCAGAACTTTTCGCACTCGTCACCTCCATAGGTAGAGCGGCGAGGACCTTCTCTCCAAGGAAATCGTCGAGTGACACCAGTATTTCGACGGCATTCACCGCCAGAATGTGGGCCGGCTGGACACCTTTGAGCTGGTTCTGGGAAGAAATCTTGACGGCGTCATTCCATGCCACAACAAAAGGAGTGAGCGCGCGCACTCCGCGTCGAACTGCCAGGGCGACCACAGCACCATCTTGCTTCAGGGAGTCTATGAATCGCTTATAGCATGCCGCCCCCAGAAGGCGCTCTACGAAGCTGCTGTAGTTCTGATTCTTAAATCGCTCCAGCCAACGCTGCAACTGCTCAACCTCGCATTCACCGACGAAGGCTTGACATATCTCCGTGAGCCGCTCTTCCGTAACCTCTGAAAAGCAGTCTTCGACCCGCTCATGCCACGGGCGCTGATCACTGTCGTTAGTCAGCGCCATACATAGCGAGACGACAACCTCCATCACGAGCACGGCAGGCTCGCTGATACGCAACTTCGCGAGCAGTCCAGGATCCAACGTCCGCGCACAGGCGACGAAGTTGGACTGATAGACGGTGACAGGTACGGGGTCTTGCACTGTGCCTCGCCTCGCTCTGACAAGTACGCACGCTCATCAAAGAATGTACCGATGTATGCAACGATGCGGTACGGAATTTTATGACGGAGCTACCGGCGAGAACCGACAGGGCTCCAGTCGTTGCACTGTATGACGCGCCACTGACATTACTGAGTGGCCGTCAGGTAGCCGCGCTGTGACTCGTCATGACCGGTTCAACAGCTGCTGCCGGGCGCATCGATGCGCCGAGCAACTGGGGCCGACCGGAGGGCATGGCCGGGATCACGGAGTACTGGCGGGGAGCGCAAACATCTTGACCCTGGCGGTGCGGGCCGGTCTCGACGGTGCGAAGTTCCTCCAGCAGCCTTGCAGTCTGTAGCAGCTTCCCACGCCATGCCATCTGGGAGATTGGCAGTAGCGCTGGCACCCTGCGTCGGGTATCGCCTCCGAAGGTGGGCCCCACCTGCCCGTGACTATGCCTTACGCGTCCTTGTAGCTGCACGAGCCGACTTTGCGTTGGCAGCTGCGTTGAGCCGGGCTAGACGCGCGCGTTGCGCCACCTTGCCCCCGAACGAGGACCAACCGAAGAAAGATGCCAGCAGTTCGGCTGCAAGAGCTGCCGCTGCCGTCAAGCCAGCCATAGCCCTGGACATGGACGCAGGCGGCCTAGCAACCAACCGACCTCGGCTTTGTGTAGCCGTGATGGCACATTGTTCCGACCAGAGCTCGAAGACCTGAGCGAGACGGGCGAAGAAGGCAGCTGCCATGGCCAGGCAAAGGTAGAGGGCGACGAGCCCCACGCCGATGCGTGCAGCGATACCCGGAGTCGGTTCGCGGTCGACCCAGGGCCGACCCATGACCGCGTAGATGACGGCCAGACCAGCCGAGACGCCGATCCACGCCGAGCCGAGCAGAGACGCCAAGCGGCCCTCGTAGTCGTCCCCCTCCTCGTCATCCCGCTCGGGCTGTCGTTTCGTCGGCACCGGATCGCTGGAAGTCGCCTTCTTCCCATAGGGCGGGAGGAAGACCTGCCAGAGGCCACCGTGGACGTCTCCGCCCACGAACGTGCCGGAGCCATGGTTGTGTTGCTCCCGGTGCTCAGTGTGCGCCATCTGGCGTCCCGCCGTAGTTGAGAGTCATGCCACCTCGCACGTCACCACCGATGAACGTCCCAGTGCCGGTATTGCTCTGGTTCCAGACCTTCGAGGCCGGCGGTGTAGGCACCGCAAGTTCGTCCACCTCGCTCATGGCGTCGCGGTGCTCGGCAAGGTATCGGGCGAGGAGCTGTGCCCAGGCGGTCGCTGCGAGCGCCTGAGCTTCTGGAGTGGGCGAGGTGAGCTGCGCCGCGGTGTCATTCACTGCCTGGGCAGCCGCTCTTCGCTGATCCAGGTTGGCCCTGCGAAAGAAGTGCGCGACCTTCAGGCGCATCTTCTCAGCGCCCGATGCAGCTATGGCTGCAACGAGAGTGCCGGCCGCACCTGTGGCCACGGCCATTAATTCGGCGTCGTACATGATCGAGGTGTCTCCCCCGTTTGTGGTGACCTGCCCCAGCAGAACCTACCGGACACCACTGACACTCCGAGGGGACGATCCATCTACACAGCCCCCTAGACAGCCCTGCGGCCGACCGGGCAACACCCGCTCCTGATCGGCACGTGGCATGGGGGCCCGGATTCAGCGCCTGACCTGGTAGAGCCCTGAACACCTTGGTCTCAATTCTGGTCTCGTTCGCCCCCGTCCGGCGCCGTTCGAGGGTGCCGCCATCACCAGCTCCGCACCAGGTCAGGACACCCACGGTCGCCGCAGGACCCTCGTACGAACATTTGGAAAGCGTGTTGGGGGCAACTCCTCAGGGGTTCGAATCCCCTATCCTCCGCCCAGCCTCACCGGGCTGTCACGTAGGGCCCCACCGCTCCGGCGGCGGGGCCCTACGTCGTTCAGTCATGCCACCGGTCCCGCACACATATGCGCGGGCGCCGGTCACGGCGGAGAGGTCGGCGAGCCGCTGGGAGCGGCCCCGCCGGGAGGGCAGATCGCTGCCGGTGAGGATCTGGCCCTGCCAGCCGAGCAGGTCTAGCAGCAGGCGGGTGGAGGCTGCGGCGACGGCAGCGGTCCTGCCGGAGCCGAAGGCGTCCAGCACCGGGTCCAAGGCCTGTGCGAGGGCCGGCCAGTGTGGGCTCGCTCCGTAGTACTGCCGCGTGGGGAGCGTGGCTGGGGAGGGTGAGCCACTGCCGACGGTTCGGTTCGTCGAGGGCTCCCGAATCGCGCGCGGTGCTGGTAGTCGCGGCGGGTGAACTGCACGTCGTCCAGGACGATCCCGTAGTCCGCCGCGAACAGTTTGGCCAGTGTGGTCAGTCTCGGGAACAGATTGGGCTGGTGAATTGCGCACAGCCCGCCCGACTCGGGCAGGTCAGGAAGAGATGAGACGGCTGGTGAAGCCGTCATGGATGAGGGATTCATACGCTGCATGCACGTCCTCCGGGACCTCCTGCTCGATGGCGAATCCGAGCTTCGGATACTCGATGACCCGCTGGAGATCGCCGACGAGCATGTCCAGGACGAGCTTCTCGTCGCCGATGGACTTCACGTAGTCGTCGAACTCCAGCGGCTCCGACGCGCAGAGGATCTCGACGTCGGGCCACAGCTTGCGGGCGGTCGCGAACGACCGCCGTTCCATGTAGGGCTTGGAGACCAGCATCACCGTCGTCGGGGTGATGCCAGCGGCGGCGAGGACCTCTCGGGAGAGAGTGACGTTCTGCCCGGTGTTGCCAGCCTCCGGTTCCAGCAGGACCGCCTCGGCGGGGACGCCGAGGTCGATGGCGTGCTCGCGAAAGTGGACGGCCTCGCCGCGCGGGAAGACCTTGGCGGTGGTGGGGCTGTTGCCTCCGGTGAAGACCAGGGTCGGGAACAGCCCGGCGCGGTACAGCTCGACGGAGTGGGTGGCGACGCCGAGGTCGTGGCTGCCCAGCCCGATCGCCACGTCGACGGGCCGCAGATGGTGGTCCATCTGGTGGTAGTCCCAGAGCAGCACGGCTCGGTGCCACTGGCCCTCGGTGATGGCCTGCTGGTTGTCGCTCACGCGTCTCTCCCTGGTCACCGTCGCCGGGGGCCGGTCGGCCCCTCGTTCATGGCCTTGATGCCCTCGATGCTGCGCAGTTGGTGCACGAGTCCGTACTGCGCGGCCGTGCGGGTGGCCTGATCGAGGACGAGGAGTCCATCATCCCGGGTCGCCGCGTCGGAGAGCAGGATGTGGCCATGAGCGGTGTCCAGCCGTACGCGTTGCATCGGGGAGTCGGCGGCCCCGCTGCTGCGGGCGATGTCGATGAAGTGCAGGGCCTGGGTGAGGTCGCCGGCGCCACGGCGGGCGAGGGCGAGTTTCTGGTGGGCCACCGACCAGTCGTCGGGTTCGGTGAGGTCCTCGAAGTCGCGGGTCGCGGCCTGCATGACGCGGGTCGCGTAGTCGTGCCGACCGTTCTTGCTCAGCGCCGTGCCCACCCACAGGCGGGCCCTGGCGCGGTCCCGGCGGGAGAGGCGGTCGTCGACGGCGAGGGTTTCGTAGTGGCGGGCGGCAACCTCTAGCTTGCCGGACATTTCCGTGACCACCGCGAGGGAGAGGTCGAGCTGGGCGACACGACGCGGGATGTCGAGCTGGGTGAAGACCGCGCGAGCCCCGGCGTAGGAGTGCTGGGCGGAAAGTGGGCCGAGCACGGAGCCTTGGTCGCGTTTGAGGTCACCGAGCAGCACGGTCGAGCGAGCGAAAAGGTACAGGCCCTTTTCGTCCAGTTCCTGGGCGTTGAACCGCACCAACCAGCGGCTGAGCAGGCTGTCGGCGAAGGCGAAGTTCTGGCGGGAGAGCGCGACCACGACGCGGTCCAGGTCGTCTGCCCACGATTCGTACTCCCAGGCTCGGGGGCCGGCGACAGTGACGCGCCGTCCGGCGCCTTGCACGGTGCAGGCCATCTCGGACAGGAGCGTCTCGAAGCGCAGGTGGGCGGGGGCGTCCGCACGTCCGAGGGCGGTGTCGAGGATGGCCTGGGTGTCGGGTCTGGGCTCGGTTTCGGCGCGCTTGCTCTCCCACTTCGAGACCGTCGCGACGGCCACGCCGAGGTGCTCGGCAAAGGCCCGCACGCTCAAACGCAGGGCGAGACGCAGTGCCCTGGCCTCCAGGCCGGTCCAGTGGTGCACGGTTGCCACGCCTCGCTCCCTTCCACCGTCATCGAAGCAGATGCCTGGGGGCGGCGGGACGGAAGTGGAACGGAAGTAGAACGGCAGGTGATTGGCCAGGAGTTCGGCGACATCCATGCTCAGGATCGTCACTACTTGTCGACCCTTTGGACGGTCCCCCGCATGGAACCCCTCACGGAACATCGCCTGGTCATTGGGCCTGTCGTCTACGGCTTCCTGCGGCTGGTGCGGGTCTCCGAAGCCCGACAGGAGGCGCTGGTCGCCTCGCTCGCCGAGTACTGCCGTAGCCACGAGCTGGAGCTGTCCGGCGTCTTCACCGAACGCGAGGCGAGTGCCGGCCCCGGCTCGGCGGCCTTCACCGGCCTGCTGGACGTGTTGGCCCTGCCGGATGTCTATGGCGTGCTCGCCCCGGCCGCATCACACCTCGGCCCGAAGGCGATAGCGGCTGAACGCGGTCGGCGGATCAAGGCGGCCGGCTCCCGGCTGCTTCTGGTCCGCCGGTCCCACCCCGCATGGCCGCCGATTGCCTCCGGCACGGCGGCCCGCCGCCACAGCCCGGGTACCACCCGCCTCCTGGATGCCGAGTCATGAGGGCAGCAATGATTGAAACGGTGCAGCGTTTCTTCAAGGCCCACCCCGAATCCGTGGGACAGGCACGGGAATTCGCCTCCGCGACCCTGGCCGGATGGGGCCTTGCAGAACGAATCGACGACATCCGCCTCTGCGTCTCCGAGCTGGCAACGAACGCGCTGGTCCACGGCACTGTCTCCGACCACGGATTCCTGGTCCGCCTCGACGCCGAAGACGACGTCGTGCGCCTGGAGGTGCACAACAGCCGCCGCCGGCGCCCCGAGACTCGCCAGGCTGCCGACACCGACCTGTCCGGACGCGGTCTGGTCCTGGTGGCCACGCTCGCCGACGGCTGGGGAGTGCAGGACCGCACACCGCTCGGAAAGATCGTTTGGTCCTGCTTCAAGACCGCAGGAGGGACGACCGCGTGAGCGCCATCCTCACTCCGACCGGCCCCGAGCTTCGGCTACTGGTCTCGCTCTCCGCCTGGAGCTGGCCGGGCACCGGACCGCACGGCCGCGAGATCGCCCACAGTCCTGCCTCCGCTCTCCCCGGCACTGCTAACGCGCCCGAAGCCCGCATGCGGCGTCTCGCAGACAGCCTCGGCGGACTGGGCCGGGCGGGGGACGTGGTCCCGGACGCCGGCCGCTGCCTGCACAGCATCGGCGACCACGTGTTTCTGCACTTCCCAGGCGCCTCCCGCAGGCTGCGGCTGCCGAGCCGCCCCGACTGGACGGCCCTGGTCGCCCGCACCGGCACAGCCGTTCTCCTGCTCGGTCTGGAACCGCTGTCGCAGTCCGCTGACGCCTCTCAGCTCGACACCTACCTGGATGCCGCAAGCGGGGCCGACCGGCTGCTGTTCGGGCTTGCCCGCAGCCGCTGACCCCCTGGAACTCCCTGCACGGCCCCTGTTTGTACGGATGAGAGGCAACTGCCGTGGAAACCTTCGAACGCGCCAAGCTGGACGCACACTTCGCCCGGATCGCCGTCCAGTTCGCCCCCGACGAGCAGACCTCGTCGTTCCTGATCACCCACCTACTGGCCGAGCGCCCCGCATTCGTCCGCGCCGTTGCCGCGATGACCCGGCTCACGGCGGTGCTGCCCAAGCCGAAGTCCGTCCACCTGGCTGCCCAGCGCGAGACCGAGCGGACCGTCGTCGTCGATACCCTGACCCGCGAACTGTTCACCGACCCGGACACCGCGCTGGACTACTTCGAATCCCGGGCCGCCGGGGAACCCATCTCCCTCCTCGACGTCGGCGGCTACTTCGCCCCCAGCCTCACCGACCTCCACAGCCGCTTCACCGGCCGCCTGGTCGGTGTCGTCGAGGACACCGAGAACGGCCACCGCCGCTACGAAGCCCTCGACAAACTGCCCTGTCCCGTCATCTCGGTGGCCCGCTCCCCGCTCAAGGACCCCGAGGACTACCTCGTCGGCCAGTCCGTCGTGTTCTCCACCGAGGCTGTCATGCGCGGCCGCGGCGACATCCTCCACGGCCGCCCCGCCCTCGTGATCGGCTTCGGCAAACTCGGCTCCTCCATCGCCCGGCTCCTACACGCCAAGGGCGTCCAGGTCACCGTCTTCGACATCGACCCCGTACGCCGCACCCAGGCTCTATCCCAGGGGTTCACCGTCGCGCGCGACCGCGAGACCGCGCTCACCGGCGCCGGCCTAGTGCTCTGCGCGACCGGCGCGGTCTCTCTGCGCGGCGAGGACTTCTCCCACCTGCGCAACGGCGCCTACGTCGCCACGGTCACCTCCAGCGAGGACGAGCTTGACCTTACCGGCCTGCCGGACGTCTACACCCGCACGGTTGTCGGCGACCACGTCACCCGCTACCAGACCACCGGCCATTACTTCTATCTGGCGAACGGCGGCAATGCCGTCAACTTCGTCCACGGCGCGAGCGTTGGGCCGTTCATCTTCCTGATCCAGGCCGAGATCCTCACCGCGATCAGGACGCTTACCCGCGGAGACCTCGCCCCTGGCATCCACGAGGTCCCCGCACCTGACCGCGAAGCCATCGCGGCGACCTGGCTCTCCTACTTCAACAGGTGATCACCATGCCCATCACGGCCAACCACATCCGCACCACCATCACCGCGTACCTCGACCAGCACCCCGAGGACAAGCGCGAAATCGACATCGTCCAGGGCCTCCTCGACGACGGCGACGACCTCACCAGCCGCAAGTTCCTGCCGGGACACGTCACCGCAGGCGCGATCCTCGTCGGCCGCGACGGCCGTGTCCTGCACATCCTCCACAACGCCACCGGCAAATGGCTGCTGCCCGGCGGCCATATCGAGCACTCCGACGACACGCTCCTGCAAGCTGCCGGCCGTGAACTCGCCGAGGAGACCGGCATCCCGCCCTACGTCGTCACCCCGCACAACGAAATCCCCTGCACATCGACGTCCACCCCATCGACGCCAATCCCGCCAAGGACGAGCCCGCCCACCAGCACTTCGACTTCCGCTTCCTCTTCCGTACCACCGCCGACATCGGCGAACTGCAGACCGAAGAGGTCACCGACGCCGCGTGGCGCACGGTGGATAGCCTCGCCGACGAGCAGCTGAAGCGGCGGGTTGCCCGGGCGCTTCTCTGACCAGCGAGGGGCGGCGGCTCTCGAGCACGACTACGATGCCGCCGTGCTCGGGGGCCTCGAGCGTGCGATCGGCTACGGCCCAGCTTCTCTTGGCTCGGGTCCTATACGGCATCGCCGGTCGGGGCTTGGGAGCCAGACGGTTCCACAGACCTCGTACCGACACTCTCGCCCTCCGTGCCCACCTCCAGCGGGGCTTGGCACCGCCGTTGGAGCTGAACGCGTTCGTCGTCCGGGATGTTCATCGACTCGGCCAGCACCGCGGCGAGCGCGGTCACGACGGTGTTGTCGAGGTCGGAGTCGAAGAGCCACTGGATGTTGTCCTCGGGCGTTATGAGGTCGATCGCCAAGCGCCCGTTTCCGTCCCGTGTGGCCGGTGCTCGGACGTATCGCACTCGGTCTATCGGGATGTCATGACCGATCTCACCTTGCCCGAGGAATGCGTTCGTCTTAGCCGTGATGATGCGACGATCCGTGACGGCGACCAGATTCCTTGACGCCGCTTTGTCCATCGCCGGCGCGACCTTCCCCTTTGCTCCGTCGAGGATCGCACCAATTCGAGCGGGGGCATCGAGACCGAGGACGCGGAGGGTCTCACCGTCCTCGAGGAACCATCGCAGAATGCGAAGGTACCGCTCAAGATCCAGTGACTTGGGCGCACAGACGACGGCGGGAGCTTGGAGTGGAGGGGCTGGTGGATGGAGAGCGTCGGCAAGAGGCTGGAGGGCCTCCAGAAGTTGGGCGCTGGTGAGGCGAGCCTTCTTCGCGTCCTTCCGCTTCCCGATTAGCGGCCCTGTTGCGCGTCCGGGGAGCTCGGCAATGATCCGTAGCTCCCGCGTCAGCGAGTCGACGAGGCTCGTCGTCTCGGCCAAGGCGGAGTTGAACTCCTCGCCGGTCTCGCGCTCAATGATCTCAACGAGCCGTGCCTCGTCATCGTCTTCGCGTCCAACGGCTCTCGCACGCGCAGCGTGGAGCGTCTGATATCCGGTCCATGCCTTGAGCGAAGACAGGAGGGCGTGGGCATCGAAGATAATTGCCCTGGCGTTCGTCTCGAGATACTGACGTCGGCCAGGTGTGTCGAGCTGACCGAGCTGTCGGACGTGTTCGCCGACGTTCAGACGGTACGTTTCGCGCTGCTTACGCAGGTCGTCGTCTTTAGCCGCGACTTTCTCCCACTCGGTTGTCGTGACCGATCCGAGCTCTCGCGCGCGGCCAACTGCCCGATCGACGGTGTCGACGAGCGCCGTCAGGTCGGCCCACTGCCCGTGGCGCATGGTCGTGAGGACCTGGCTTGTCAGCGCGATGTTGGTTCGAACGAGGCCCGCGACCTGGCTCAGCATCATCTGAAGCGCGACCATGGCCAGCGCCGGCCCGATCGCAGCCGCGACCCCAGCCGCAGTCACCGCAGTGACAGGAGTCCAGCGAACCTGGTGGGCTATCTTGCCGTTGAGGAACACTGCTCCGAGATTCGCGCCATCCTTGACTGCGAGCGCTCCGCCAGCGCTCAGATACGCCCGCGCCGCGTCGCCGAGCCTGTAGACCCCCTCAACGCTGGCGAATGCGTTTGCGAGGTTGCCGCCCACGGTCGCCGTGTTGCCAATCGAGGCGAGGGCTGCCGAGATCCGCGTTCGGTCGTCGACCGACACGAGCCCCAAGTCGATCGGATGAAACTTGAGCTCCGAAATGAGATCCGCAGGGATCGCCCCGAAGGCGACGGCAAGACCTGGCCGCACCTCCACCAGTACCGTCGACGCCGCCGCCGAGTTACTGCCCGATTGGTGTGCCGGACAGTGCACAGCACGTGAGTCGGCGGCATCGCTCCGACCGTTCCCCTCAGGCTCGTCGGCCTCCATCGAGTCCGCAGGATCCTGCATGTGATCTCCTCCCCCGCGAGGGTGTCCAGCGCCCCAACACAAAGTTGCCTAACCCCAGGAACAGCAACAGTCTAATCAGGCGGATGACGGATCTTCGCCCAGAATCTTCTGCGCGATTGGCCGCAGCAGGGGGACGGCCTCCTGTGCAATTCGGAAGCCCTTTGCCGAGACCGCATCGGACTCTCGATCATAGACGGCGAAGAATAGATTCTCAGCGTCTCCGACTTCGACGCCGTTTTCTTCAAGTCTCTTCGTCGCCGTCTTGACAGGCCGAGTAAACCCCCGGAGCATCCGCGTTTCCGCATATCCGCCGATCTCGTAGACCGTCGCTCGGCTGACGAATCCGTCGTTCTGGGCCGCTTCAAGCATGGAATACGCCTGCACGTCAGCCTGACCGAGCAAGAGGTCCACCAAAGCTTCGAGTGCTTCGGAGGTCCATTCTGGACCGCTGGGGGTGGTGGTCTGCAGCTGCTCCAAGTCCCTTACCGAAGCCGTCTCCACCTCGAGATCCAGAACGAGACGTGCCTGCTCCAACAGACCGCTCGACTGAAGCATGAATAGTCGACATCCCGTGCGGCGGAGCATCTCCTGCGTTAGTTCAGGACGGGGCCTCGCCGCAATGTTCCCGTCACGTTGCTTCCACCAGTCCTCTTTGCTGTCTCCCGTCACGAACAACACCTCGGAGCCAAGACGCGTGGCCTCTACGAGGGTCTGCTCCCAGACGAGATAGTCCCCTGCTGCCCGTTCATCCGACTTGGTCTTGAAGTCTTCGTAGCCGGGCGGAATATCGTGCTCTCCGCGTCGCTTCGCCTCGATCAGTGCGGCCGCGTGCTCATGGTCGGCAAGTGGAGGGCCAATCCGGCCCTGGAGTATGGGCTCCAGCCGTGCCAGTACGGGATCGGTGTTCGTGTCGGTGGCATCTGCGAGGGCGTCTTTGCTGGCCTGCCCATCGATCAGAGACTGCAGACTGAGCAGGACGGTGCCGAGCTGCTCCCGGTGTTCGGCGATCATGCCGCTGATCTCCGCGTCGTCACCAACGTGGACCTGTTTCAGCCACCGATCGAGTGCGTCGCTGGCCGAACGGCCGGCCTTGACCAGCGCCGAGCGGACTTCCTTGGCCTTCAAGCTGTGATGGCCGAGGATCGTGCTCTGCTCCCGAAGGCGCCAGAATTCGGTGAGGACCTGGTGCGGTACCCACAGACGATCGTGCAATCGGTCCAACACTGCGAGCAGGTCGCCTCTGGTCCGCTGGTTTGACCTGTAGAGGGTCAACAGCACGTTGGTGTCGACCACTACGAGCCCCGTCGTGAACAACCGCTGATAGTCCTCCGGGGAGGGCGTTCGGTATTCGGCGAATCCGTCAAAGAGCCCTCGCTCACCACCGGTTTCGTCAGCGTCGGGCGAGTTCGTCACCCCATTGATCACTTTCGCCCCCAAAGAAGCACCCGCTGCAACAGCCTGGCTGGCTCCGTCCCGATCATTCCGCAAGGACGCCCTCAAGATGTGCGAGTCGGCCAGATTGAGGTGCCTCCATCGCGGGACCGGGGGCCCCTGGCCTGACCCGTCCCTGCCATCACCGGTGCGGCATGGTCTCAGTCCGGGTCTCGTTCGGACCCGTTCGGGGCTGACCAAACGAGGGTCGCCCGAACACTCAGCACCAGGTCAGGATGCATACGGCCCCCGCCGAACCCCCAAGCGAACATTTGGAAAGCGTGTTGGGGGCAACTCCTCAGGGGTTCGAATCCCCTATCCTCCGCCCAGCCTCACCGGGCTGTCACGAAGGCCCCGACCGCTCAGCGGCCGGGGCCTTCGTTGTCCAGCCTACGAGCAAAAGCAGCACGCGCACGCAGCCTCCGAGCCGCACAACCGAGCCCGACCCTGCCGCAGCACCCGCCGATATCCAGCCGCACATTCACCGCCCCTCGCAGGCCAGGACGCCGCCCCTGAGCACGGGCCGGATGTGGAGAGCTGCTGAGGAGCCAGACTCATGCGGCCGGATCAGCCAACTCATAGGCTGGTGGGGTGGGATTCTGGATGACACTGTCACGGCACCATGCGGCACAGGTCGAAGCCCTGCTCGAACACCCTGACGGAGCTCAGGCAGGCCGAAAGAGGCTGTGGGACGCCTGGACCGAGGCACCACGGCCAGATGAACCCCACGACTCGGTGCCGTTGCTGGAGTTCCTGGAGGAGAACGACGATATCCGGCGTAACTGGGATGGCCTGCACGTGATGCTGACCGGCTGCACGAACCACGCCGATCACGAGGATCGGGAACCCTGCGGACGTGCGCCTGCGCGCGACGCAGTGATGGGAGGTCTGGCCCTCCCAAGGGGTGGTCGCACTGGACGAATTGACGATGCACGACTGCTCATGCCCGACGAAGTACGCGCGGTGCACGACTTCCTGCAGGACCTGGACATCCCCCGCCTGGTCCAGGAGCGCGCCACCCTGGTCGAGGAGGCAGATGTGTATTCCTTCCGCATGGGTGTCGGACTGGCCGACGGCAGCACCCGGAACATGAGCATGATCGAAGACGGGTCCCTGGCCGACAGTCTCAGAAACGTGCGCGACTTCTACGCTCGCGCCGCAGCAGACGGAAACGCCGTCATCAAGGAAATCTCCTGACCGAAGGCGCCGAGACTCATCAATGGGGCGGGGTGTGCGGGCCGGTCCGGGCGTACACGGTGCGTGGGGACCGGCCGCACGGAGCGCCGCCACCCGTAGTGCTCGCAGCACCCACCTGACGACGAACACGGGCGCACCCGCTGTTCCGGTCGTGCAGCCGCAACCGGCGGACGTGAACCGCCGACGTCCGAGCCGCTGACGTGCCCCTTCCCATGCTGGAAGCTGCCGTCGTGCTTCAGCAGGAGCGCGACGGCAGCACGTTTCCCGGATATTTCGACCTGCTTCTGGCGAGAGCGCGGCATGTGGGGGTGCTGGCCACGCCCTCGCGGCGGACGGTGATCACGAGCTGGGCCGGTACTTAACACCGTACGTGGGGCAGGCAGGGCTGCTCACGGGTGCGCGGATCTCACCGCCGTCGTCACCGGCACCCCGACCACGCGGCTCACCGCGCTCCTGGATTCCGTCGCCGACCGGGAGACCAGCGGCACAGCCTCGGTGTGGCGGTTCAGCGCCGGCAGCGTCCGCCGAGCTCTGGACGCCGGCCCCCCCCGGACGGCGTCGCAGCCGACCTGGCCGCGGTCGCCGTCGGCCCCCTCCCTCAGCCCTTGTCCTATCTCATCGCCGACATCGCGCGCAGCCACGGCCGCGTACGCATCGCCCCCGCCGCCTGCGTCATCCACGGCGAGGAGCCCGCGCTCCTCGCCGAGCTCACTGTCCACCGCAAGCTCGCCAAGCTCGGCCTGCGGCTACTCGCCCCGACTGTGGTGGTCAGCCGCAGCCCGCTCGAGCCAACCCTCGCCGCGCTCCGCGCCCAGGGCTGCGCTCCCGTCGCCGAGACGGGCGAGGGAACCGTACGCATCGAGAGAGCCCGGCCTCAGCGGGCCGCCGCGCCCGTCCCGGCCCCGCGCAGGACCGGCGGCAGGGCGGGCCTGAGGAGCACGGCCATCCGCGCGGCGAAGGCCCCGGCCCCTGTCGACCTGAGCGCCTTGGCCTCCCGACTGCTGACCGCCCCGCCGACCACCCCGGACCCCGACCCGTTCGGCAGCGGAACCCCGTATGGCACGGACACCGAGGAAATCGTCTCCGGGTACGCGAAGCGGCTGCTGTACAGCGATGTCCGCCAGCTCGCCCATGCCATTGACGCCGGTCAGGCCATCACCGTCGAGTACGTCGCCACCTCGGACAGCCGGACCGTGCGCACCCTCAGCCGCCTCGTACTCGACCCGCCCTACCTCGAAGCCTGGTGCCATCTGCGGGACGCCGAACGCGTTTTCACCCTCTCCCGCATCCACGGCGTTATGCCCGAATAAAGAACCACGATGGTATCGATAGCGATAGTATCTCTATCGATACCATCTTCTGCAGGAGTGTGTTTCCATGCGCGGCTTCATCGGGCGGGACCGAGAGCTGAACGTGCTCCGCAACGCCCTTCAAACGGTTCACGATGCCGCCGGGTCAGCGAAACCGGGGCAGTGCGTCCTCATGCGGGGAAGGCGGCGGGTCGGCAAGTCCAGCCTCGTCGAGGAGTTCCTCCGGCGCACCGAGACGCCGAACCTCTTCTTCACCGCGGCAGGCGGCACGGCGGAGGACGAACTGACCGAGTTGCTCGACGCCGTCGCCAGATCCACCCTGCCGGAGCGGGAACTGTTCTCGGAGGAGACCCCGGAGCAGTGGAACGCGGCATTCCGGCTTCTGGCGGAGATCCTTCCCGACGACAGCCCGAGCGTGGTCGTCATCGACGAGGTTCCGTATCTGATGGACCGCATCGACGCCTTCGAGGGCATGCTCCAGCGGGCCTGGGACCGCGTGCTCAGCCGCAAGCCCGTACTCCTCCTCCTGGTCGGATCCGACCTCTCGATGATGGAGGCGCTGAACAGCTACGACCGCCCCTTCCACCAGCGCGGCCGGGAGATGGTCGTGGGTCCGCTGAACCCTGCCGACATCGGCGAGATGCTCGACCTGTCGCCGGCGGTCGCCTTCGACGCCACCCTGATCACAGGCGGCCTTCCGCTGATCTGCGCGGAGTGGCGGGCCGGAGCGGACGTCTGGGAATTCCTCCGCGACTCGCTCGACAACCCGATCTCAGCGCTGCTGGTATCCGCCGAACGTTCGCTGGCCGCAGAGTTTCCACCGCAGGCGATGAGCAGGGAAGTCCTACGGGCGATCGGAGCCGGAGAACGAACCTTTACCAACATCGCGCGCGCCGCCGGCGGCATCGCCCACACGACGCTCACCCGGGCCACGGACGTCCTGACCGAGAAACGGGTGGTGGCAGCCGAACTGCCCCTCTCACTTCGCCCGTCGAAAGAGCGCCGCTACCGAGTGGCAGACCCCTACCTGCGGTTCTGGCTCGCGTTTCTGGATCCGCACATGGCGGAGATCGAGCGCATGAGAGGAGATCTCACTCTGAGCCGGATCAAGGAGCAGTGGACGAGCTGGCGGGGCCGCGCGATCGAGCCCCTGGTCCGGGAATCCCTCGCCCGTCTCCTGCCGGACGATCTCCTGCCCGCCGCCCCGGCGATCGGCGGGTACTGGACCCGAAGCAACGACATCGAAATCGACCTCGTGGGCGCCGACCGGCAGCCGGTGGCCAAGCACTTGCTCTTCCTCGGCTCGGTCAAGTGGCTGGAGACCTCCGCGTTCGACAACCACGACCTTGCCGCGCTGCACAAGCACAGGGCAGCGATCACCGACGAGCCTGTGCCGCTCGTGGCAGTTTCCCGCAACGGGACCAGCTGTACTGGGCTTCATGCGGCGTACGGCCCCGAGGAACTGCTCAGCGCCTGGCGCAGAGCGTGAGCAGAGGTTGAGTTGCCGTGGTTGCAGTTCTGGTTGCGTTCACCTGCGTACGGCATTGTCCAGAAGTCCCGACCACCCCCACTCCATCGCGGGTCAGAACGCCTGCGAACCCACCCGGCCCCCCCGTACGAACATTTGGAAAGCGTGTTGGGGGCAACTCCTCAGGGGTTCGAATGCCCTATCCTCCGCCCAGCCTCACCGGGCTGAACGTAGACCCCGACCGCTCAGCGGCCGGGGTCTACGTCGTCCCGTGGTTGCGGTTGTCGTCGGAGCTCGAGCGTTGCCTACCGGTGCTCAGCGCGCTGCGACAGACGCTGCACACCGTGGCCGCTCACGGCCGTACCGTCGCATGAGCTGTCCGCACGCGACGCTCTGCTGCTCCCCGGCGAGAAGGAGCCGCCCACCGACGGCTGGGAGATCAAGGAACGCCTCGACCACGTGGTGAACGCCGTCCTGGACTCGGCGACGCGCGCACCGAGCCGACCACCGTGGTCGACTTCTCCCAGCGCGATCCCGAGATCATCCGCTACGGCGCCGGGGACCCCGCCCGCTTCGGGTGACGGGCTGCCCGGCGCCGTGTGGAGGCGGCGCTACGCCGTACGGTCGCCGTGGTCGCCGTGTTCGCCGTGGTCGCCGTGCGGGGCCGCGTGCTCCAGTTCCAGCGCCTGGCTGTGGGCGACGAGCGCGGGATAGTCCACGGCGACCCCCCGCAGCAGGGTCTGGATGGCACGTTCGGCCTCGCTGTCGGTCAGATGCTCGCGGCCGAACAGCGCGCGGTAGTGCACCAGTGCACCGAGGAGGTCGAGCAGTTGCTCGCGGTCGGTCTCGGCGCGCAGGTCGCCGCGGGCGATGGCCTGGTCGAGGGTGCGGCCGACGGCCCGGCGAGACGGTTCGATGAGGGTCCCCAGAAAGCAGTCCCGCAGCTCCGGATCGCGCGCGCAGTCGCTGTAGAGGGAGGCGAGCACGTCCGGCCGGATCGTGCGGTAGGCGGCGAGGAAGACGTTGAAACTCTCCGCGAGGTCGCACAGGGTGCAGCCGGAATCCGGCGGGGCGGGCACGTCCAGCCGGGCGGCGATGGCGGCCAGCACCAGCGGGGCGCGGCCTGCCCACCGGCGGTAGATCGTCGGCCGCGAGGTCCCGGCGCGGCCGGCGACCTCCTCCAGGGACAGCCCGGCGTATCCCTTCTCGTCCAGCACCTCCAGGGTGGCGGCGAGAACGGCGGCGTCGATGTGGGCGTCCCGGGGGCGGCCGGGGGCGCCTCCGTTCCGTGAGCCGTGGGCCTTGGACATACGGGCAAGGCTATCTTATCGTTACGTTACAAGCCGTAATGTAATTCCACGAGGAGGCCGGACCCGATGACCTCGCATGACGGAACGGGCGATACGCGCGACGCGCCGCCGCGCGCCACCCGACGGGAGTGGGCGGGCCTGGTGCTGCTGGTGCTGCCGATGATGGTGCTGTCCACCGATCTGACGGTGCTGTTCTTCGCGCTGCCCACCCTCAGCGCGGATCTCCAGCCCAGCGCGACCCAGTCACTGTGGATCGTGCATGTCTACGGATTCCTGATCGCCGGATTCCTGGTCACCATGGGACGTCTCGGTGACCGCGTCGGCCCCCGCCGGCTGCTGCTGACCGGGTCCGTCGCGTTCGCCGCCCTGTCCGCCGTCGCCGCGTTCTCGGTCAACGCGGACATGCTGATCGCCGTCCGCGCCCTGCTGGGAATCGCCGGCGCCACCCTGATGCCGTCGCTGATCTCGCTGCTGCGGACCATGTTCCGCGACGACCAGCAGCGCCGGATGGCGATCGCGGTCATGTTCAGCGCCTTCGCCGTCGGCGGCGCGATCGGCCCGCTCCTCGGCGGGATACTACTGGAGTTCTTCTGGTGGGGCTCGGTGTTCCTCATCAACATCCCGCCGATGATCCTGCTGCTGCTCGTGGGCGGCTCGCTGCTCCCCGAACGACGGGAGCGGACCGCCGCCGGACTGGACGCGGTGAGCGTCGGACTGTCCGTGGCCGGGATGCTCGCCGTGGTCTACGGCCTGCAGGAACTCGCCGCCGGACAGGAGAGCGGCAGCGGGGCGGCTTGGCCGTACCTCGCGGTCGTCGCCGCCGGACTCGTCGTGCTGACCGTCTTCGTCCGACGGCAACGGCGGCTGCGCGACCCCCTGTTCGACCTCGCCCTGCTCCGCGACCGCCGGCTGACCGCGTCGCTGGCGACGCTGCTGATCGTCGGCATCGGCGCGGTCGGCGTCTTCTATCTGTTCACCCAGTACCTGCAGTGGGTGGCGGGCCTGTCACCGTTGCAGGCCGGCCTGTGGACGCTCCCCTACATCGTCGTGAACATCACCGGCGCGATGCTCGCGCCGGCGCTGGCCCAGCGGTTCCGCCCGGTGACCGTCGTCACGGCCGGGCTCGCCGTCGCCGCGCTCGGCTCGGCGCTGCTCGTCCTCGCCGCCACGGGCGGGGCGCTGGTGCCGGTGGTGGCCGCGCTGTCGGTCGTCGCCCTCGGCCACGGCGCGGCGCTGGCGCTGCTCGGCGATCTGATCATCTCCAGCGCGCCGGAGGAGCAGACCGGTTCGGCCGCCGCCGCGCAGGAACTGGGAGGAGAACTCGGCACGGCCCTCGGCGTGGCGGCCGGCGGCGCGATCAGCGTCCTCGTCTACCGCGACTCGCTGTCAGGCAGCATGCCGACCGAGGTGCCCGACGCGACGGCAGACACCGCGCGGTCCAGCATCCACGACGGCATGGCCGAGGCTGACGCACTCGACGACCGGGGCACGGCCCTCCTCGACGCGGTTCGCGACGCCGTGACCCACGGCATGCAGACTTACGCGGGCGTGGGCGCCGCCCTCCTCGCCGCCGCGACCGCGCTCGTCGCCGTGGTACTGGTGCGCGGGAGGTCCGCCGCCGACGACGTCGCGCCACCGGTTGATCCGGATGCCCAGCCCGTCGGTACAGGGCGGTGACGCCGGGAGACGGCCGGGCTGTCACGAAGGCCCCGACCGCTCAGCGGCCGGGGCCTTCGTTGTTCGTGTGCGCAGCCTGACCGGCCAGGAGGGGCAGCGACTGCAGCAGATCGTGCGCCGGGGCAGCACGAGTTCAGTGCGCCACCGGCGCGCGATGACGCTGCTGACCCCGGCCGGCAGGATCCGGGCGCCGTGATCGCCCAGCTGGTGCAGACCGACGAGGACACCGCTCCAGCCGAGCCCCCTCCCCTCCCGTGAAGTGACCTGACTCACGTCCTGTCACAGCGACCGACGGCGCGGTGTCTTGAGGCCGAACACCTGGAATCGGAGGAGGCACTATGGCTGGGAACACGCATGTGGTCGTGATCGGTGGCGGATACGCGGGTGTGATGGCCGCCAACCGGCTGACGCTGCGCGACGACGTGACCGTGACGCTGATCAACCCGCGCCCGGACTTGGTCCACCGGGTCCGCCTGCACCAGCTGGTGGGCGGGTCGGACGACGCGATCATCGCCTACCAGGACGTCCTGGCCGAGGGCGTCCGGCTGATGGTCGACTCCGTCACCCGGATCGACGCGGCCGAGCGCAGTGTGACGCTGACAGCCGACGGCACGCTCGACTACGACTACCTGATCTACGCCGTCGGCAGCGGCAGCGCCGGATCGAGCGTGCCAGGGGCGGCCGAGTTCGCCTACCCGATCGCCACCCTGGAGGAGGCACAGCGGCTGCGCCCGGTCCTCGACGCCGCAGCCGCGACGGCCCCCGTGACGGTGGTCGGCGCGGGCCCCGCCGGCATCGAGACCGCCGCCGAGTTGGCGGAGGCCGGCCGCCGGGTGACCCTGGTCTGCGGAGGTGTGCTCGGCCCGTACCTGCACACCCGGGGCCGTCGCTCGGTTGCGAAGCGGCTGGCCAAGCTCGGCGTGACGGTCATCGACGGCTCCGGCACGATGGTGACGGCGGTGACCCGCGACGCTGTGCGGCTCGCCGACGGCCGTGAGCTGCCGAGCGAGGTCACCGTCTGGACCGTCGGCTTCGGCGTTCCGGACCTGGCCGCCCGCAGCGGGCTGAGCACCGACGCCGTGGGCCGCCTGCTCACGGACGAGACGCTGACCAGCGTGGACGACGCGCGCGTCCTCGCGGCCGGGGACTCGGCGGCACCGTCCGGCCTGCCGCTGCGGATGAGCTGCCTGAACGCGTCGCCGCTGGGTGCGCGGGCCGCCGATACCGTGCTCAGCCGACTCGCGGGTGAGCAGCCGGAGGACCTCCACCAGTCGATGTACGCCCAGTGCATCAGCCTGGGCCGAAGCGCGGGCATCTACCAGTTCGCCAACAGGTCCGACGTCGCGGTGGGTCTGCACATCGACGACGGCCTGGGCGCCAGGGTCAAGGAGTTGGTCTGCGAGGGCATCCCCAAGCACCTGGCCAAAGAGGCGCACAAGCCCGGTTCGTTCAAGCTGCACCGCATGCCGGGAGGTGTCGCCAAGCGCCAGCAGCTGCTGCGAACCGACCGCGCCGACCGCGCCGACCGCACCGAGGCACCGGCCGCCGCCGACCGGGCAGTCTGACCGGCGCGTGCTGCGAGGATCTTGCCGTAGACGCACGCGAACGCGGTCGGCCGCCAGGGCCGACCGCGGAGGACGAGGAGAAGGGACGAGAGATGAGCGACGACGCCACCGACCCGGCGACCGAGGTGTTCCTCGCCCACCGCAACCTGCTCTTCACCGTCGCCTACGAGATGCTCGGATCGGCCGCCGACGCCGAAGACGTCCTCCAGGAGACCTGGCTGCGATGGGTCAGGGCCGACCGGGGGCAGGTGCGCGACCAGCGCGCCTACCTGGTCCGGATCACCACCCGCCAGGCGCTCAACCGGCTGCGCACCGTGAAGCGCCGCAAGGAGGCATACGTCGGCCCCTGGCTGCCGGAGCCGCTGCTCACCACGCCGGACGTGGCCCAGGACGTCGAGCTCGCCGAGAGCGTGTCGATGGCGCTCATGCTCGTCCTCGAGACGCTGTCACCGACTGAACGCGCCGTCTTCGTACTGCGCGAGGTCTTCGACATCGGCTACGACGAGATCGCCGAGGCCGTCGGCAAGAGCCCCGCGGCCGTCCGCCAGATCGCCCACCGCGCCCGCCGGCACGTCGACGCCCGCCGGCCCCGCCGGGTGGTCTCCTCGCACGAGGGCCGGGCGGTCCTGGAGTCGTTCCACCGCGCGATCGAAACCGGGGACCCGCAGGCCCTCCTTGAGGTGCTCGCCCCCGAGGTCGTCCTGATGAGCGACGGCGGCGGCATCAAACACGCCGCGCTGCGGCCGGTCACGGGCGCTGAGCAGGTGGCCCGTATGTTCGCCGGCGGCATCGGCAAGTTCGAAGGCAGGCTCACCGCCGAGCCGACCGCGGTCAACGCCAACCCGGCACTCCTCGTCCGTCTGGACGGCGAGATCGACGGCGTCATGGCGATCCGTGTCGAGGACGCCCGCATCACCGGCCTCTACTACGTCCGCAATCCGGAGAAACTCTCCCACGTCGCCTTCGCGACCCCGCTCACCCTGCGCTGAACACCAACGGCCCCCGACGCGCACGTCGGTCCGCGAAGCTACCCCCGTGCAGACCGGTCTTCCCCGGACCGGTCTGCGGCCTGGTTCGGCGCTCTGCTTTGATCGTCTTCATGGCGAGGTGGGACTGGGCCCGCGCTCGCCACCACCGTCGGTCTGCACCTGTGGCGCCGCAACCTCCTGCTCGGCTTCCTCGGCGGCACCACCGTCAGCGTCCTTCTGGCCGGCACGGTCCTCACCCCCGAGGTGGGGCCTCGGGCACGCCGGGCACCTCAGATGTGCGGTGACGACAAGGTTCGACCGGTAGGTCTCTTCGTCATCGTCCCAGTCCGCGCAGGTCAGGAGCGTGAGCCGGGGATGGCCGGTGGGTCCGTAGACCCGTTGGGAGGGGAAGTCGTCCTTGGGCCACACGTGCAAGCCGTCGACGACGTAGGCGACGGTGCGTCCGTCCGCGCGCTCGACGGTGATGCGGTCGCCGTCCTCCACGGCGCCCAGGCCGTAGAAGGCGGCCGGTCCGCTGCGGGAGTCGACGTGGCCCACGAGGATGGAGTTGCCCCGGGTGCCGGGCGCTGGGGAGCCGGTGTACCAGCCGGAGTCGTCGGCGTCGCCCGGCATCGCGATGGTCCCGGCCTCGTTCAGGGCCACCCGCGTGACATCGGCTTCGAGCCCGATTCGGGAGATGCCGATGGCTGTGGGCGGCGATGCCGGAAGCACGGCGGTGGCTTCCCGGGACGGGCTGCTGTGGGGCGGCG
Source organism: Streptomyces gossypii (assembly GCF_025165795.1). Lineage (GTDB taxonomy): Bacteria > Actinomycetota > Actinomycetes > Streptomycetales > Streptomycetaceae > Streptomyces > Streptomyces gossypii. Next base: position 256,759 of record NZ_JAJAGO010000003.1, on the reverse strand, counting down.
GGGTGGGTGCCGGCTGCCCCGCGGGTCCGCGTTCCGCCGTCTTCGGCACGGGCGGCGGCTCATCGTGCGAAGTGAAGCCGAGCGCGAGCAGCGCGGTACCGGAGAGAGTGCAGGCGGCGGCCACCGCGGTGAGGACACCACGGCGGCCACCCGACCCGGACTGTGGCTTCCGGCTCATCCTGCTGCGGAGATCAGTTGGAGCGGCTGGTGCGACGGCGCAGGTAGAACGCGCCTCCCGCGGCGGCCAGCAGGCCGGCACCAGCTGCGGTGGTCAGCCCGGCGTCGCTGTCCTGGGTGCCGCCCTGACCGCCGGAGATGCCGCCGTGCGGTGACTTCTTCAGCGCCCCGCACAGCGCGGGGAAGGTTGCCTCGGCGGGCAGTTTCGGGTCCAGCAGGCTCTTGCCGAGGTTGAAGTCGTACTTGCCGTTGCCGTTGTAGTCGATGCCGTGCACCACCACCACCGCGGTGCCGGCGCGCAGCGACTTCGCGGTCTCGGCGCTGACGGTGAAGCTGCGCTTGTAGTGGTACATCGGCCCGGTCGGAAAGCGGTCCACTGCGAGGGCCGAGTTGGGGCTGGTGTCGCCCTTGGTGGTCAGCGAGGCACCGATCCTGCCGTAGAACGGGGCACCGTCCGGGGTGGACAGGGACAGCTTGCCGTTGTGCTTGGTGGCGGCCGAATCCGGCGGGCATACGCCCTTGGCGGCGATGTGGATGTGCTGGGCGTGCGGGGCTTTCGCGAGCAGCCCCTTGACCTTCATCTTCACCGTGACATGCCGTCCCTTGAGGTGCACCTTGGCAAATCCGTGCCCGCGCACCTTGTTGACCTTGAACGGGTCGAGCTTCGCGTGCAGTGTCAGGGCTCTGTGGTGGTCGGGGGTGGGCATGCCGCCGGCCGCGGCGGCCGGCGCGAAGGCCATGAGCGGAGCCACAGCCACCGCGGCTGCGCAGGCGGTGGTGAGGGTCTTCTTCATCTGTGTCGTCTCCAACTGACGAGGGCGGGATGCGATGGCCGGGTCAGCGTGGCTGTCAGCACCAGACGACGGTCACGCGGAGCCACCTCTCTTACACGCTCCGAAACTGACCGCCTGCGAGCATCACCGCCACCGCAGCCGACAGCCCTCAGCCGACGAGAGAGGGCCCCCGAGAACCGAAAGAGCAGGTCACATCCCACTCCTATCCGGATGCGCTCACAGCTCCATCCGTGAGCCGGTCTTCGGCATCCGGGTGAACGCGTCGCCGGAACCCCTCATCCGAGAAGTCAGAACCTGCCCAGAACAGCGGCCCCGGTGGTCGGACACCGGGGCCGCGCGCCGTTCAGGTGAGGGAGAGGCGGTGAGGGGGCCGTCTGGGGCGTGTTGGAGAAGTAGCGCCGGCTGCCCGGAGGGCGGTTCTGGCGGGGTCCGGTGCGTGCGATCGCAAGGCGGAGGGAGGAGAGCGCGGCGGGCTGCGCCGACGACGGACAACGCAGCGAGCGTGCGTGCCGGACCCCGCGAGACAGGCGGGACTTCTCCAACACCCCCTAGGGCTGGAAGTACTCCGACATCATGCGGCTGACCCATTCCGGTTGCTTGATGTCCACCGCGCGGAACTCCGCCATCGTCGGCTTCAGGTCAATGACCGGGGTGCCGGAGACCGCGTCGAGGCCCACCACCGTCAGTTCGCGGCCGTTGACGGCTTCGACGGCGCAGCACGTCACCCCGATGCGGTTCGGTCTGCGGGGCCCTCGGCCTGCGAAGACACCAACGGGTGGGAGGTCGGAGCGGCCGCGGTAGGGGCGGGGTTCGCGGTAGTCGTCGAGTTCCGGAAGCTGGTCGAAGACGAAGAGGACCTCCACGTGGGAGAAGCCCTCCAGACCCTGGAGGCACGCCTCACCGAAGCGCTCGTCGATCGTGATCGTGCTGCGGACGGCACCCCAGTTGTCGGTGTGCTGGACGTCCGTGCGGTTGTTCCGGACTGTACCTATCGGTGTGACCTCGAAGCTTGGCATGGCAAGGTTCTATCTCTTCGGTCAGCGTCGTGTCCGCCGAGCCCTTCAGGAGGCCCTGCTCGTATGCGCCGAGCACCCCGCGATGGCCCGGTCGGGACTTCCGTTCGATCGGCAAACCCCAAGGTCGGTACGGCAACAGCTGCTCAGCGGCACGACCGGGCGCGAGGGGGTCCGCGCCGCCCCTTCGAAGCGGCTCGGGAACGGGTACTTCCGCTCCAGGAAGGCGCGGATGACGGCCTGGGCCGCCGACCTGGCCGCCGGGGCGGTGTCCACGTCGTTGAGGCAGAAGAAGTCGATGTCCTCACCGGCCGTGAGGCGGGCCAGGCGGCGCCGCATGTCCGGTGTGCCCAGTTGCACATAGCGGAAGCGGTAGTCGGCCGGGACAGCCCGGCCGGTCGCGATCGCCCAGTGGTGGTGGAGCGTGGACGCCGGGGCGACGTCGGAGGTGGAGCGGAAGCGCGAGTAGGAGGTCCGTTCGAGTTCCTCGATCGCGAGGTTCTCCATCTCCCGCATTACCGACAGCAGTTGGGGATGCGGGGTGTGCAGCGACTTGTCGGTGACCTGCCTGCCGTGGAAGCGCCTGATCACCTCGCGGGCGTTCTTGCCGGCGGAGTTCGGGGCCGGCTCCAGCGGGTGCGGGGCACCGACGCCGAGTTTCAGCGGGGACAGTGGGATCCGGGCGATGCCGTTGCCGTGGAAGAAGTGCTCGGCCTGGACCGGGCGGTTGATGAAGACGTCGTCGTTGAAGTAGAGGTAGTGCTCCGACAGACCCCGTATGTGATGCAGTCGGCTCTCGATCGCATGCGAGTTGAAGACGGGAAGCGCGGCGGCCGGGAGGATGTCCCGGTGGTCGACGACGGTCAGCCCCTCCGCGTCCGGGTTCAGCCAGGCGGGGATCTGGGAGTCGGTCACGAGGTAGACGTGCCGGACGAACCCGGCGTACATGTCCAGCGAGCGGAGTGCGTACCTCAGTTCGTCATGGCTGGTGTAGCGGGAGGCGCCGGTCTCACGCGGAGCGATGACATTGTCGGAGAGCACCTGATAGGCGCGGCGCTTGGAGGCCATCGCCGGGTCGTCCCCGTCCACCCAGGTGTACACGGCGTCGACGGGGAAGCGCACCTCGTCGATGCCCGGCTCGGCGAACGGGGCGTACGTCGGCACGCTGCGGCGGCGGCACGCCACCGCGGTCGGCTTCTGCACCGCCGCCGGAAGCACTTCCGCTACAGGGTTGCGGCGCGGGGCGACGAGCGCCGGGCCGAAGACGTCCGGCAACTGGCTGCCGGGCACGGTGAGCCAGGAGGGATCCGCGCCCGTGGCGGTGCCGAGGTCCCGGCCGTGACGCCAGAACTCGATGTCGCACCCCGTTTCGAGGCCCGTGAGCACCTGCCCTCCCGGGCCGAGGCGCACCACGCCGGTGCGGAGCACCGCGGCCCGTCTCAGCGCCCGCGGCAGCTTCCCGTCGGTCCACAGTGCCGCGTGCGTCACGGCGCCGTCCGATCCGACGGCGCCGACATACCGGACGGTGCCGGACAAGCGCTGGGCGGCCAGGGAGAGGACCGCGCCGCGGTGTGTCTCCTCGACCCCGATGACCTGCCTCGGCGCACCGTGCCAGCGGTCGGCGGGGACCAGGAAGTACGGGACGCCGAGCCCTTCCAGCAGGGAGCACACCCCCTCGAGATCGGTTTCGGCGGCGTCCGCGGCGGTGTAGCCGGCGACCGTACGACCGTAGAGCCGCATCGGTCCGAAGCTGACCCGGCGCAGTCCGGGGACGGCGGCCCGCAGGCGCCGTCGGGCCCGGCCCGCACGCAGCGCCCAGAGCCAGGCTGAGAGCCAGAGCCTCAGGCGCACCGAAGCGTCCCGGGCGCCCCGTACGCCCCCATGCGCTTCAAAGTGGTGACGGATGTCCATGCCCCCCGGCCCCCGTCACTTCTGCTTTTCGAAGGGGCTCGCGAAGGGGAAGTAGTCCTCCAGGAACTCACTCATCCGGTCACCGACCTGCTCCCGCTCCTCGGGCGGCACATCGACGTCGTTGAGGCAGAAGAAGTCGAAGCGGCGGTTGCGGCGCAGATCGTTGAGGCGCACTGCGGCGTCCGGGCGGCTGATGTTCACATACCGGAAGCTGTACTTCCCCGGCACGCCTCGGCCGGTCATCAGCGCGTACTGGTAGAGCAGCGGAGACGTCATGGCGATGTCCTGCGGCGAACGGAAGCGAGACGCCGTGGTGCGGTGGATGTCCTCCGGGAAGATCTCCTCGAGCGCCTCCAGTGTCTTTCGCTGCTGCGGCAGCGGGGTGTGCATGAAGTTGTTCGTCGTCATCCGCCCGAACATCTCCAACAGCAGCCGACGGACGTTCTTGCTCGCGGAGTTGGTGGCCGTCTCCTCGGCGTGCGGCTTGCCGATGCCTATCTTGAGCGGGGACACCGGGACCTTCATCAGACCGCTGCCGTGGAAGAAGTGCTCCGCAGTGACCCGGCGACCGAAGAACACGTCGTCGTTCAGGTACAGATAGTGGTCCGACAGGCCCGGGATGTGGTGCAGCCGAGTCTCGATCGCGTGTGAGTTGAACACCGGCAGGACACCCTGCGGGAAGATGTCGCGGTGGTCGACGACCGTGATCCCCGGGGCCCGGTCGTCGAGCCAGTGCGGCTTCTGGCCGTCGGTCACGATGTAGACGTGCCGGACGAAGTCGGCATACGTCGCGAGCGAGCGCAGCGAGTACTTCAACTCGTCATGGCTGGTGTAGCGGGAGTCGTTGGTCTCCTTGTCCAGGATCTCGGAGATGCCGCGCTCCTGGTACCGGGCCCGCTTGGCGCGCATCTCCAGCTCCTCGCCGTCCACCCAGGTGTAGACGACGTCGACGGGGAAGGTCACGTCGTTCACGGTCGGCAGGGTGAGCGGGACGAAGCCCGGCAGCTCCCGGTCGCCGACCCGCACCGTGGCCGGCTTCTGCTCGGACGCCGGAAGCACGTTCGTGATGCCGTTGCTCCGCGGCGCGATGAGGGACTCGGCGAAGACGTCCTCGGACGCCTGCGGCTGCACCTTGGCCAGTCGGCGAGGCCCGTCGTCGGAGTCGAGGAGCTGTGCCCCGTCTTCCCAGAACTCGACGTCGCAGGCGAGCTCCGGCCCGGCGAGCAGCTGACCCGAGGGGCCGAGGTGGTTCTCCCCGATCCGCAGCACGGGGGCCGTACGCAGAGGGGTCGGCAGCACACCGTCCATGAACAGCGCCGGGTTCTTGAGCCTTCCGCCAGGCATCGGTTTGCCGATGAACACCGCCTTCCCCGCGTTCTGCGCCTCGAGGGCGGTGAGGAAGCGCTCCCGGTCGACGGCGTTCACACCGACCGTGTGGCGCGTACGCAGGGCCGGTACCAGGAAGTAGGGGATACCTTCCTGCTCCAGCGCGGCCACGACCAGGCCGAGGTTGGCGGCGGCCGTCTCAGCAGCGCTGAACCGGGTCACGACTCGTCCGTACAGCTGCTGGCCGCGCACGGCCACCGGGCGGAGCACCGGGTCCGTGACCGCTACCCTGCGGCGGCGCCGCAGAGTACGCAGCTGCCACACCCTTTCGGCGGCCTTCCGGTCGACTCGCGGTCGCATCCGCCGGGCAAAGGAACGCACGGTCACGTTCTGAGCTCCTCTTCATGAACCCCTGAACATCTCTGTCGTTAGCCAGACAGACGCATACGACGGAAGGTTGTAAGAGTTCTCCGAGAATTAACGGATGAAGGGTTGCCCGCATCACTGACCAACAGCTGGGCGTAGGCCTGGACCGGGACCGGCTGCTGGAGCTGGTCGGCTGGCTGGAGGTGGAGCACGGCCCCGTCGCCGAGGACGAACGCGGCAGCGGCCGAGGAGCTGGAGAACCTCGACACCGAGCACGCCGGTACCTGCGAAGATCACCTGGGCGCGCTCAGCCCCGCACCAGCTTGGGTATGCGGGCACGCGCGGTTTCAACGTCGCTGAGGCCCGAGCGCACGGCGCATGGCCGGGTCTGGACGAGTACCGGGCCAAAGCGTGCTGGGGAGAACTCCTCAGGCATTCGGGCGCGGCCCGCTGGCTGTGGCCGAAGGCGGGTGCGTGCTCGGATACGCGCTGCTGACCGCTGAATTACACGACGTCGGCAGGAGGCGTCTCTTCACGTAGCCGCGCTGTCTGCGCATCGTATTCGTCCAGAATCCGCCGAAGCTGGTCCCGTGCCTCCTCGGGGATCTCGGACGGGGTGGACTCGGCCACGAATCGGGCCGCGGCCACAAGCGCCGCGAATTCGAAGGTGTGAGCAGTCGCGCGCAGGACACCGGGCCGAGCCCACTCGAGTTGCATCTTCAGCCCTTCGACGCCAGGTAGTCCTTGATCTGCCCCAGTTCCTCCGCGAAGTCGTCGTAGTCCTCTTGGATACCGTTGAGGTAGGCGCTCCAGCCGAGGCTGTTCTTCGCGTAGTGGACGGCTTCCTGGATCTCTTCGTCAGTGGCCCCGAACAGCTTCGCGGCCTCCGTGTGGAAGAGCGTGCAGTAACGGCACTTCGTCTCGGAGTGCAGAGCGATCCCGATCAGTTCCTTGTACTTGTTCGGGATGAGTGTCTCGCCGAGCTCGATCTTCTTGAAGATCTCCCATTCGTACTCCATCAGACCGTCGGGGATCCGGGAGAAGAAGTGCGGAACGAGTCCCAGCGTTTCCTTGATCTCCGACTCGACTTCGCTTCGGCTTCGGCCGGTCATGATGACCACTCCTCTCAGCCCAGCCGATATAATTTCTCCACATTCCAGCCTAGAGAGCACTGGCCACTGCTGCAACCACTGTCATGCCCGCCGGTCGGCCACCGCGGATATCGGCTACCGCGCGTAGGTATCAAGCCTGCCGCACGGCGTGGCCGAGAACGGTGGCCCCGGCGAGCAGGCGGTGGGGAGGCGGTTCCCACCCTGCTTGCCTGGGGTCGGCCCCAACCGGGGGGTCGGCCTCAACCGGGGGTCCGCGTCACGCCGCGTGCTGGTAGGCCGAGTACGTCAGGTAGCCCGCGTCGCCGCCCTGGTAATACGTGTCCGTGTCGACGGGGGCCATCGGGAGTCCGGTACGCAGTCGTTCGACCAGGTCGGGGTTGGCGAGGAACGCGCGGCCGAAGCTGATGAGGTCGGCGCCCTTCCCCAGCCAGTGGTCGGCGTCGGCCCGATCGGTCTGCTTTGGCCCCATCGGGAACCCCGGGTTCATGATGAGGGTGCCTGGCCAGGCATGGCGGAGGGCGACCAGCACCTCTTCGTCGGTGGTGGCTTCGAGATGGACGTAGGCCAGACCGAGGCCGGAAAGCTCGGTCAGCAGTTCGGTGTAGAGCGCGTGCACCTCGGTCTCCTCGACTCCCCAGAAGGGGCCACCCGGTGAGAGCCGGATGCCGGTCCTGGCGCCACCGATGGCCTGCACGGTCGCGGACACCGCCTCAACCGCGAACCGGATGCGGTTGGTCACCGAACCTCCGTAGCGGTCTGTACGCAGGTTGGCGTTCGATGACAGGAATTGTGAGATCAGGTAGCCGTTGGCGCCGTGCAGCTCGACGCCGTCGAAGCCGGCGTCGACGGCCCGGCGGGCGGCCTGGGCATACGCCTGGGCGTGTTCGGGCACTTCGGCGGTGGCCAGGGCTCGCGGCGTCTGCATCGGTTTGGGCCCGGTCGGGGTGAAGACGTCACCGACGCCAGGAACGGCAGAGGGACCGATCGGCTGCAGCCCGGTGGTCTCCGGATGGGATACCCGGCCGCCGTGCATGATCTGGGCGAAGATTCGTCCGCCGTTGGTGTGCACGGCGTCGGTCACCTGCTGCCACGCGGCGACTTGCTCGTCGGTGTGAAGTCCGGGCGTACCGGGGTTGGACTGACCGATCAAGCTCGGCTGAACCCCCTCGGTCACGATCAGACCGGCGGTCGCCCTCTGGGCGTAGTGGGTGGCCATCGACGGCGTCGCCAGACCGCCGACGGCAGCCCGGACGCGGCTCATCGGGGCCATCACCACCCTGTTGGGCAGCATCAGGTCACCGAGCTGGTAGCGATGAAAGAGGTCCGGCATGTGAGGTCTCCTCGATGATCAGCAGCACCCGTCTTTCGGGCTCACCAGTTACGCTAAAACCTCACATCAATGTCAGGGGCAAGCGGCTTGTGCCGCAGATCACCACAGGAGAACGGCGTGCGCATCGGAGAACTGGCGTCACGAGCCGGGGCCAGCATCCGCTCCTTGCGGTACTACGAGGAACAGGGGCTGCTCACCAGCGAGCGCAGCGCCAGCGGACAGCGGCATTACACGGACGCTCATGTCGAGCGAGTGGCGTTCATCCAGCGGCTGTATGCCGCAGGTCTGTCCAGCCGCAGCATCGGCGAGCTGCTGCCGTGCGTCGACGCGCCCAGTAAGAAGAACTCCGATGCCGCGCTGGAGCGGATGGCACAGGAGCGCGAGCGGCTCTCCGCCCACATCGCCGACCTGTTGAGCACCCGCGACGCACTCGACGAGCTGGTGGCACGGCACAGGCGCATCAAGAACATCTGGGAGTGCCAGTGACGCACTGCGGGTTCAGGACTCGTCCGGCTGGCAGCGCGGGCACCACACCGTGCTGCGGCTTGCGATCCGGAACCGGTGCAAAGTGCTGCCACAGCGCGGACAGGTCGCGGCGGAGTCGTCGCGGTGGCCGGTGAGCCAGGAGTCGCGGGGCGGGACGCAGCCGGCTGTGACAGCGGAGCGCAAGGTGCGGCGCATCTGTGTGTACAGGCGTCGGCGGTCGTCCTCGGTGAGGTCGCCGGCCCGGCGGGTGGGGTGCAGCCTCGCGCGCCACAGGATCTCGTCGGCGAGCAGATTGCCGAGCCCGGCCAGGACGGACTGGTCGGTGAGGACGCTCTTGACTTTCCCGCGGCGCGAAGAGAGCGCAGCCTCGAAATCCCTACGGGCCACCGCCATCGCGTCGGGCCCCTGACCGTCCAGCAGCCGTGAGACGTCGGAGTCGCCGTCGGCAAGCCAGAGACCCTGAAGCTTGCGCTGGTCCCGGTAGCGGAGCTGACGGTCGTCACCGACGGTGAACAGGACGCGGTCGTGGGCCTCGGCCGCATCGTCGGGGTGGCCGCAGACCAGCTGACCGGTCATGCCGAAGTGCAGCATGAGCGTGGGGCCGCCGGTGCGGGCGAGCAGCCACTTCCCGTGCCGCTCCAGCTTGGTCGCTCGCCGGCCTTCCAGCGCTTCGCGCAGTCGCCGCGTGCTCACCTCGTGCAACACGCCTGCGTCGCGCACGTCGACGCGTCGGATGGTCCTGCCCTTCGCACAGGATTCGAACGTCTTCCGGAATCCCTCGACGTCTGGCAGTTCGGGCATGGGATGCGCCCTCCAGTCGGCTGACGCCCGGCACGTCCGAAGGCGACGTGGCCGCTCCCGCAGTCCCGCCGGGCCGTGCCGGGAGGGGAGAGCCGTGCTTTCCGAAACCCTCGGCCTCTCCTCCCCTCGGTACGTGTACCCCGGCCGGCGCTTCCTCATCGGGGAGGTTCCGCACGGGTCGCGGACGTGGTCGCCCCTCTCGTCCCACTTGTGGCGGTTCCTCGGACGACGGTGGCAGGCCATGGAGTCGGCTCACCGGGGCCGCCGTCATCAAGCGGCCGAGGAGGCGCTACTACGATCGCTGGTCATGGACTGGCTTGAGCGCACCGCGCAGTTGAGGCAGTGGACTCGGAGCGGGACACGTGCTCCGCACAAGCCGCTGCTGTTGCTGTACGCCCTCGGCCGGTTCCAGCACGACGCCGAGGACGAACTGCGGTACACCGCGGTGGAGGAAGACCTGAAGCGGCTCCTCACCGAGTACGGCCCGGTCCACAAGACGACGCCCGCCTACCCCTTCCACCATCTGGTCAGCGACGGGGTGTGGGAAGTGCGCACCGCGCGCGGCGCGGGCAGCCCCGGCACCGGGGTGCGTGAGCTGCGCGCGGAGGGTGCTACGGGGCGGCTGGCTGCCGAACTGCGGGCGGCACTGCGGCGGGAGCCGTCGCTGCTCGGCCGGATGGCGGGGATACTGCTCGACCTGAACTTCCCGCCTTCACTCCATGGCGAGCTGCGCGAAGCCGTCGGTCTGGGGCTGGAGCCGGCGGAGGCCGAACAGCTCCTCCCGGCCGTGCGGAGGCAGCGGGACCGGCGGATGCGGGATCTGATATTGACGGCCTACGAGTACCAGTGCGCCTTCTGCGGTTACGACGGCAGGATCGGCCCGGTGCCGGTGGGGCTGGAGGCCGCGCACGTGCGCTGGTGGGCGTTCGACGGCCCCGACCAGGTCGACAACGGACTGTGCCTGTGCTCGCTGCACCACAAGCTTTTCGACAAGGGCGTCCTCGGCATCGGTGACGGCCACCGCATCCTGGTCTCGCAGCGCTTCGTCGGGCACAGCTCCGCCGCCCGTGAGCACGTCACAGCGCTTGCGGGCCGTCCGCTCATCGGCCCCCAGCCAGGTGCCCGCCGCGTCTCGGCGGCCCACCGCTCCTGGCACACCAGCCAGGTCTTCCACGGAGCACCACGACCCGCCGCCTGATCGTCAGGCGGGTCGTTGACGTTCTCGTCGCCTACGACGGCTCAGCATGGCCGGGGTCAGAAATGCACCGTCACTTCCGGATATCTGTCGGGAATTCGGGAGCTCCGTGTGGACGCTCTTCGACAATCGGGTGCCGTTCGTCATGATTCCGGAACAACCCGGCGCGGGCCCCCTCGTGATCGGGCCGGAAAACCGCACGATGCAATGCGACGGCACGGATCGACGGGCACTGGTCAACCACTCGAAACCGGCGGCGCACTTCATTGGGTTACTGGTTCCGCACAGGGGGGAACCGAGCTTGTCCCACCCATGGCCCGCTTGGGTAGCCTCCATAACTGAACGACAAGCCAACGAGGGAGGGAGGGCCCATGACGGACGTGTCCGGCGCGGGCGAATCGACGGTACACACACAGCTGAACGAGATACCCGCTCCACGCGGCGGCGGTGACAACAGCGGGGACCTGTCCGTCCGTGACGACGAGCTCGGCAAGCTGGGGAACATGGCGTTCGAGCTCCACGGTCGGCTGTCCAACGACGGCAAGCACGCGGAGGAGGCGACGCGGGTCGCGAAGAGCTGGCTCACCGAGGACGGAATGGACACCGGGTCGGCGCTCGGTGAATTGCAGAGTGCCTGGGAAACCAAGTTGGGAACCCTCCAGGAGGCGTGCGCACACATCTCCAACCATCTCGACTTCAGCCTCAAGGCGCACAAACAGGATGAGGAAACCATCGAGACGGGCATGAGGAACGCAGAAGGCAAACTGATGACCGTCTCCCGGATCTCCGAGTACATCAACTGACGGGAGGCAGCCGTGGTTTCCTACTCCGACCTCGAACATCTGCGACTGGGCAAGCTGAAAAAGGCAGCCGAGCAGTGGCAGCAGATGGCGGAAAAGCTCGACAAGGTGGCGAACGGAGGCAAGGACGGAGGCGCCTCCGCAGCGGACCTGGAGTCGAAGGCCAAGGGTGCCGACTGGAAGGGCGACAACGCCAGCGTGACGAAGGCGTTCGTCACCAAGGCGACCGGGGAGTTCGACGATCTGGTCACCTCGGCCCGTAGTATCCATACCATCCTCAACGGCGCTCACCTGGACTTCGAGCAGCACAAGGAGGATCTGAAGGAGGCCGTCGAGCGGGCCCGGAAGAAGAATGTCGTGATCGACCCGCAGGGCGTCGCGAGGCCCTCCATGTGCTACGTGAACCCGGACGACGGGCCCACCCAGGCCGAGATCGACACGGCGGCCGAGGACGTCGGCGAGGTGCTCAGGGCCGCCGCGATCACCGACAGCAAGGCGGCCGGCGCGCTGCGGTACCACGCGAAGAGCAAATACGACTTCCGGGAACACGGCTTCAAGAACTTCGACGGGTCGGTCCAGGTGATCCTGGACGCGGAGAAGTACCAGAAGCTGGCCGAGCAGAAGCCGGAGAACATCAGCAACGGCGAACTTCAGCGCATGGTCGAGCTGGGGCGCAAGTACAAGGGCAACGAGATCTTCGCCGAGACCGTGGCCACCGAACTGGGGGCGCGCGGATCGCTGGGAATGTACGCCGGCCTCGCCGACAAGGACAACTTCGGCGACCACCCGGCGGACAGGCGCATGGAACTGCTCGCGGACCTGGAGAAGACCTACGGCACCACGCTGGCCACGGCGACCCGGTCGGACAGCACGGCCATGGAGAAGTGGGAGCGCCAGGTCATCGCCCTGGGCGGCAAGGAAGTCGGCTACGACAACGGCAACCCCAAGACCCGGGTCTACGGCTTCCAGGCGATGAGCAACCTGATGCGGCACGGAAAGTACGAGACCAACTTCCTCACGAAGTACGGCGACGAACTCATCGCGTTCGAGAAGGAGAACACCGGGGACGTGCCGATCCCGGGCCCGCGTGCCGGGGACCGGGAGAACGTACTGCCCTGGGACGAGAACCCGCTGTGGGCGCGGAACAACCTGATGCACTTCGGGGACGAGAACGACGCCGGCACGGACCCGATGACCGGCTACATGAAGGCGCTCTCGCACAACCCGGACGCCTCGACGCAGTTCTTCGACCCGGGCAAGGACCGGATGGAGTACATGCTGGACACCCGGCCGGACTACAACGACGTGCCGACCGGCTACGGCAGCGACCGCGACGACTACGACGGTCCGAGCGCGCGGATGAACGCCACGGGTGACGCGCTGTTCGCCGCCACCTCCGGTATGACCCCCGGAGACGATTCCCCGCCTGCCGCCTCGCACAGCGAGGCGCAGGGGCAGATCATGAAGGACGCCATCAACGTACTCGGTCCGCAGGGCGACGACATGCCCTCCGAACTGCGTGACTCGATGGCCAAGGTGATGACGAACCAGGGCGATGTCGTGCACGACGCGATGAGCACCGTGGACGGCAGCTCACCGATCAACGAGGACAACCTGATGGAGGTCACCAAGCAGGTCTCGCGTGACCCGGAGACCTACAGGCTCCTCAACGACGGTATGAACTACGCGATGGTCGCGGACATGAACTCCGACACCGACTACCCGGACGACAAGCAGCATCCGGAGGACAGCCTCAACCGGGCCGGATACACGCTCGGCTTCATGGAGGAGGCGCGCCACCAGGCGATCGGCGACTGGAGCAAGGAGGAGCTGACCGAGGCGGGCTGGAAGAAGAAGATGTTCGACTCGGGTGCTCTGATCGCCTCCGAGTACGTCCCGGGCATCCCCCTCCCCGGTGAGGGCAACAAGATCGGCCTCGGGACGCCGCTGTTCGCCGGGGCGACGGTGGCCAGCCAGGCATGGATCGAGGGTGAGCAGGAACGGATCGGCGAAGAGGCCAACAAGCAGTACGAGTCAACCTACGAGGCTCGGAAGGGGCAGGCGCAGAAGCTGGCCGACCAGTGGTACAGCGTGAACGAGGGCTGGGCGGAAGGCCGTACGGACTTCTCACCCGGCCGCGGCATCTACCAGCGGATCGACTCCGCGGCGAACGACGGGAACGACAGGTTCGAGGGCGGCACCGGGGACCAGGGTTGAGGCCGCCCGCGACCGGCACCGCACGCCTGGCCTGCGCCGCCGCCGGAGTGACCCTGCTTCCCCTGCTCGCCGGCTGCGGCGAGCAGGGCCGGGAGTTCTCGGTGCCGGAGTCGCTCTGCGGCACCAAGATCCCGGCAGAGACACTGGATCCGCTGCTGCCGGACGAGGGGGACTCCGTGGACGTCGACCTGAATCTGGACAACGAGAAATTCCGCAGCTGCAACGTCGGCGTCGGCCGGGACATCGTCCTCACCGCCTCCCTCAACAGGGTGCCGGAGTACTACGATCCGATGTCCCCGGATGGCGGCGGCGACAACCTCGAGGACCCCCGGAGGATGCGCAAGCTGCCCTTCGAGGGGGCGGGGGTGACCGGCAGCGGGGGCGGCGCGAAAGCCACGGCCAAGTGCGGCGGTTCCGGACCCGCCTATCTGTATGTCGACCTCTCGGTCGTCGAGGAGCGTGCCAAGGCGGATGCCGATCAGCTGCGCGCCGACATGCGGCGGTTCAGCATCGCCTTCCTCGAGAGCTCCAAGAAGAGGGAAGGCTGCGCGGCGTAACCGTCCGGCCGGTGTGGAGAGTGGCGGGCGCGAAGGGCCCCACCGTCGGCGGTGGGGCCCTCCGGCATGGTCACGGGTGGCGCTCGCTGCCCTTGTCCGGGCCGTGGGCTGACTGGGTTACCCGGATTTTGCACTGGCCGTGCGGCGTTCGACACCGACGCCGACATCACCCTCGCCATCGAAGCGGGCTCCACGGGTTACATGCTCAAGGCCGAACGGCCGGAGGAGCTGTTCGCGGCGATCCGCAGCGCGGCTTCCGGCCGTACCGTGCTGTCGGCCCCGGTCGCCGACCGGGCGCCGGCCCAGCTGCGCACCCCGCGCCCGCCCTCTCCGAGCGGGGGCGGTCGCGGTCGCCAAGGAGCGGCGGCTGCTGCCGTGACCGGTTCGCCGGGAAGCCCGCGACGCCCGCAAACCCTCCCGGCCACAGCGCTAGGCCATGGGACCGCCGGTGTTCCGGATCATCTGCTGGAGCACCTTCAGGGCGGTGACGTAGTCGGCGTCGTCGATGCCCTGGTGGATGCGGTCGCGGATTGCCGGGGCGTGGTTTTTGAGAGCGGCGCGAGCCTCGTCTCCGGCCTCGGTTATCCACAGCCGTCCCTCGCTGTCCAGGGTGAGCCAGCCCCGCTCCAGCAGGGTTGCCGACTCGGCTTCGAGGTCGTCCTCGGGGCGGAGGTAGGAGCCCATCGCCTGTTGGAGTTCGGGGATCGTCTTGCCGAGGCCGTCCGGTGAGATGTCGTTCTCCGACAGGTGGCGCAGCAGCCAGTACTGGGGCTGGGAGAAGCCGAGTTCCGCCTGCTGGGCGCGGGTGAAGGCGATGACGGCCTCGTAGGCGATCTTGGTCCAGTAAGCGGCGGGCTGTGCGGCGAGCTCGGCGTCGGGGGTGTGCTGGTTCTTCATGTGATCGGTGCTCCCTGTGAATGATCGCTGAGATGAGCACCGTAAAACTTGAAGCGAGGATTAAGTCAAGGCGGTTCGCGGGCGGGGCCGGCGCACGGTCACCGGCCCCGTCCACGACCGGCCGGGAGGGAGGGGAGATTCAGTGGCGGGTGAGGGCGAGAACTCGGGTGGCTTCGTGGCGGATGGTGTTCAGGGCGTTGTCCAGATGCTCCGGGCGGCGCCCGCCCGCGTTGGCGACGGGACCGCGGCCTCCCGATCCGCCACCGACGGCCTCCGCCGCCTTGGTGAGGAGGTCACTCGCCTCGATGCCGCTCCGGTTGAGGGCGCGGGAGAGGGCGGCCACCAACAGGGCCTTGCCGTTGTGTTCGGTGGCGAGCACGACGATGGCACGGTCGTCGGGGACGCGGACGACCGTGTCGGTGGCGAGGCCGCGCAGTTCGTCCGGGGCGATGCCGGTGACGCGGCGGACGAGCAGGCTGCCGGATCCGGTGGGCTCGGCCTTGACCGCGAACGCGGCGGCCTGCCGCCCGAGTTCCTCGCCACGGAGCCGGGAGAGCTGGTTCTGGGCCGCGGCGAGCGCTTCCAGTCGCTTCCGCAGGGCCCCGGGCGCGTCCACGGGCCGGGTGCCGAGGAGTTGGGCGAGTTCGTCGAGCAGGCGCCGTTCGGTGTCGAGGTGGCGGAGGGTGCCGTGGCCGGTGAGGGCCTCGACGCGGCGGAGGTTGGAGCCGATGGAGGACTCGCCCAGCAGGCGGAAGGCGCCGACCTGCGAGCCGTGGGAGACATGGGTGCCGCCGCACAGTTCGCGGGAGAAGCCGCCGATGTCGACGATGCGGACGGTCTCCCCGTATTTCTCACCGAACAGGGCGATCGCACCGGCCCGTTCGGCCTCGGCGCGGTCGGCGTACCAGGCCCGCACCTCGGGGTCGTCGAGGACATGGCCGTTGACGGCGGCCTCGATACGGGTGAGCTGGTCGCCGGTGAGCGGGGAGAAGTGCGCGAAGTCGAAGCGGAGCCGGTCGGGTTCGACGAGGGAGCCCTGCTGGCGGGCTTGTACGCCCAGGGTGGCCATGACGACTGCGTGCAGGATGTGGGTGGCGGAGTGCGAGCGCGTCAGACCCCGGCGGCGGTCGGCGTCCACCACCGCCTCGGCGTGGTCACCGGTGCGGAGTTCGCCTTCGAGGACGCGGGCGGTGTGGACGCGGAAGCCCTCAAGTCCGTAGCGGGTGTCGGTGATCTCCAGGGTGGCGCCGTCGGTGGTGGTGAGCGTGCCGGTGTCGCCGACCTGGCCGCCGGCCTCGGCGTAGAACGGTGAGCGGTCCAGTACGAGCTCGGCCTCCGCGCCCTCGGCGGCGGTGGTGACCACGACGCCACCCGAGATGAGGCCCTTGACGGTGGTCTCGGCACGCAGGTGGCCGTAACCGAGGAACTCCGTCCGCGGCAGGTGGGCTGCCAGCTCACGGTAGGTGTCCCGTTGGCGCAGGGCCTCGGTGGTCCGGGCCTTCCCTCCGGCCTGCGCCCGGCGCTTCTGCTCCTCCAGCAGGGCGGCGAACCGGTCCTCCTCGACGGTGAGTCCGGCCTCCCTGGCGGTCTCGACGGTCAGCTCCAGAGGGAAGCCGTAGGTGTCGGCGAGTTCGAAGGCGGTCTCACCCGGGAGGGCGCTCGACCGGGACTCGCGGGCGCGGGCGACCGCGGCGTCCAGCAGCCTGGTGCCCTGGGTCAGGGTGCGGGTGAAGGACTCTTCCTCGGCGGCGGTGACCTGCCCGATGAGGGCGGCCTGGGCGGACAGTTCGGGCCAGACGCCGCCCAGGTTGGTGATCACGCTGGCGGTGGCCGCGGGGAGGACGGGGACGTCGATGCCCAGCAGGCGGGCGTGGCGGATCGCCCGGCGCATGAGGCGCCGCAGGATGTAGCCCCGGCCGTCCTTGGCGGGCAGCACTCCGTCAGCGATGAGGAAGGCGACGGAGCGGGCGTGCTCGGTGACGACCTGGAAGGATTGCTTCCCCTCCTCGTCCTGCCCTGGGCAGGCGCGCCCGGCGAGGTCCTGGACGGTGTGCATCGTGGGCAGCAGCAGGTCGGTTGTGCAGACGTTCGGGGTGTCCTGGAGGATCGCGGCGAGCCGGTCCAGGCCCAGCCCGGTGTCGATGCTCTTGCCTGCCAGCTCGCCGAGGACCGGGAAGTCGCCCTTCTTGTCACCCTCGCCGCGCTGGTACTGCATGAAGACCAGGTTCCAGATCTCCACATAGCGCTCGCCGTCGACAGCCGGTCCGCCTTCCTTGCCGAAGGCGGGGCCGCGGTCGTAGCTGACCTCCGAGCAGGGCCCGCAGGGACCGGGGACGCCCATGGACCAGTAGTTGTCCTCCATGCCGAGCCGCTGGATGCGGCCCGCCGGAACGCCGATGCGGCGCCAGAGGTGCTCGGCCTCGTCGTCGTCCTCGTAGACGGTGATCCAGAGCTTGTCCTTCTCCAGCCCGTAGACCTCGGTCAGCAGCTCCCAGGCGAACGCGACTGCGTCCTCCTTGAAGTAGTCGCCGAAGGAGAAGTTGCCCATCATCTCGAAGAACGTCGCATGCCGGTTGGTACGGCCGACGTTGTCGATGTCGATGGTGCGGGCGCACTTCTGGATGCTGGTGGCGCGGGAGAAGGCCGGGGTGGACTCGCCCAGGAAGTAGGGCTTGAACTGGTTCATCCCGGCGTTCGTCAGCAGCAGGGTGGGATCGTCCGGCACCAGCGGGCCGGAGGGCACCAGCTGGTGGCCGCGGGAGGTGAAGAAGTCGGTGAACGTGGAGCGGATCTGCGTCGAGCGCATGGCGGCATGGCCTCACGGAGGAGTCGTGGAAGGTGGTGGCAGTGCTCACGCCGAGCCGGGCCGAGAACGAGACTGAGGAAGTTCTCAGGTCTCCAGCTCGACGCAGATAGCTCGCGCCCCCACGGTGTAACCCATGACTCCGGATCCGTCGCTCACATCGGTGGTGCGGCAGACCACCAGCGGTACGGAAACGGTCTGCCGTGCCACCGACTGTAGCCGGTCCGGCGTCTGCCGCGGAACCGCCTTTTGCCGAAGCGGACGCAGGCAGCTCACCCGGGGACACGTGGTGGAGTGGCCTCGGCCGGAGCGGTGCGCGCGGGGGCGGCGAGCGCGCGGAGCAGCGTGGTGTGGAGCGCTTCCGCCGCCTGCTCGTCGGACATCCGGCCCGCGTCGGCCTCCTCGGCCGCCGCGTGACCGAGCTTGACGGTGACCGCCACCAGCCAGTCCGGAGAGAACCGGCCGTCGAACTCCCCGGCCTGCTGACCGCGCTCGATCACCCGCCTCAGCCGGTCGGCGACGGGTGCGTGCCGTGCGTGATCCGCCTGCGCGCTCACGGGCAGCGAGGCGGTCATCTGGAGCAGACCGGGATAACGCCGGGCCGTCCGGCTGCCGGCGTCCAGCAGACGCAGCAGCGCGTCCGCCGCCGGCCCCGTTTCCAGGTCGGAGGCGTCCATCGCGGCGACGGTCTCCTCGGTGACCTGGTCGAGGGCCACCGTCAGCAGTTGCTCCCGCGAGGGGAAGTGGGCGTAGACCGTCTGCCGCGTCACGCCTGCCGCAGTGGCTATGGCCTCGACGCTGGCGTCCGGCTGGGAGTTCAGAAGGCGGAGCGCCGCCTCCAGGATGGACGCCCGGCTGCGGCGGGCATCGGCGCGGCGGCTCCTTGGAGGGGGCGGGGCCGAGGGGTGGGATGGGGTCAACTTTTACACCTTGTCAAAATTCACGGTCACCGCATATCTTACAGCGTGTAAGAGATCGCGGCACGAGTCCGCTATGTGACGGGGAGCGCCATGAGCCCATTCAACGACACCGGCCCGAAGCAGTTCATCGCCGACTTCTACCTGTCGTTCCACAACGACCTGCTGGACAGCGGCGAAGATCCTGGCGTGATCATCGACCGCTATCACACGGCGGACGTCGTCCAGATCGCCGACGGCCTCCGGATGGACCGCGAGAAACTCATCGCGCACACCCGCCCGGTGCGCAAGAACCGGCCCAGCCTGCGCGTGGAGGTGCACGACGCACTGGTGGACGGAGAGCAGATCGCCGCCCGCTCCACCCTGCACGTCCGGTACCGCAAGAAGACCTTCGCCATCGATACGTACGTGTTCGGCAGATTCACCGAGGACGGGCGGATGCGCCAGGCGCACATGCTCACCCGCACCCTCCCCGCCGAGGTGCCGGAGGAGCGGGAGGTGTCGGCGTGACAGAGAGCAGCTACTCCGTGAGCGGGATGGCCTGCGGCCACTGCGCGGACTTCATCACCGAGGAGCTCGAACAGCTCGCCGGCGTCACGGCCGTCGCGGTCGATGTCGAATGCGACACGGTCACGGTGACCAGCGACCGGGATCTCGACATAGCCGACGTGCGTGCGGCGGTCGAAGAAGCGGGCTATGAGCTCATCACCGCGCACGGATAGCGCGTGGGTGGGTGTGGTGGTGGGCCAGCAGGGCGTGCGGGTCCGTGTCGTCGTGGCCGGCATGGGGGTCGGCGTGGACGAGTGCGGCCGTCAGCCGGGGGACGGCGTGCAGCAGAGCGTGCTCGGCCTCGACGGCGAGCCGGTGCGCGTCGCGGACACTGAGGTCTCCGGCCACGACGATGGTGACCTCGGCCCGCAGCCGGTGGCCGATCCAGCGCATCCGCAGCTCACCCACCTCCACGACACCGTCCACGGCACGCAGAGCGGTCTCCGCGGAGTCGACCAGCGCGGGGTCGACCGCGTCCATCAGGCGGCGGAAGACCTCGCGGACGGCACCCTTCAGCACGGCCAGAATGGCGAGAGTGATCAGCAGGCCGACGATCGGGTCGGCCAGCGGCCAGCCGATCGCCGCCCCGCCCGCGCCCAGCAGCACGGCCAGTGAGGTGAAGCCGTCCGTGCGGGCGTGCAGGCCGTCGGCCACCAGCGCGGCGGAGCCGATCCGCCTGCCGGTGGTGATGCGGTAGCGGGCAACCCACTCGTTGCCGAGGAATCCGATCGCGGCGGCGGCGGCGACCGCGGGCAGGTAGCTGATCGTCCGGGGGTTCAGCAGGCGGTCGATCGCGGTCCACCCGGCCAGCACGGCGGAGGCGGCGATGGTGAGGACGATGACGATGCCCGCCAGGTCCTCGGCGCGGCCGAAGCCGTAGGTGAAGCGGCGGGTGGCCGCCCGGCGCCCGAGCAGGAAGGCGATGCCGAGCGGGAGCGCGGTCAGCGCGTCCGCTGCGTTGTGGATGGTGTCGCCCAGCAGTGCGACGGAACCGGACAGCAGCACCACGACGGTCTGCACAAGCGCGGTGAACCCCAGGACGGCGAGCGAGATCCACAGAGTGCGCATGCCCTCGGCGGAGGTCTCCATCGCCGAGTCGACCTTGTCCGCGGCCTCGTGGCTGTGCGGCTTGACCAGATGCGTGACCTGATGCCTGAACCGCGCCCACCGGCCGGGCGCGTGGCCGTGTTCCCGGCTGTGTTCGTGGCTGTGCGCGTGCGCGTGGCTGTGCGCGTGCTCGTGGCTGTGGGCGTGCTCGTGGCTGTGGCCGTGTGCGTGGCCGGTGCGGTGGGGCGCGTGGGGAGTGCTGGTGTCGCTCGGTTCGCTCATCTCGGCTCAGCTGCTCCGGAATCGGGGTCGGCAAGGCGAACCGGTGGACACCGGCCGCACACTCCCCTCATTATGTGCGTATGAGTGCACGCATGCACCTATCAGGTGCACAGGTCCCGCAACAGCGGGACAAAAGCGAGCGGTACGCGGTGGCCGCAGACGTCCTGGGGCTGCTGGCGGACCGCACACGTCTGGCCCTCCTGGAGCGTCTCGCCGAGGGCGAAGCCGATGTCAGCACCCTCACCGAGGCGTGCGGGGTGGCCCGGCCCTCAGTGAGCCAGCATCTGGCCCGCCTGCGTCTGGCCGGTCTCGTCACCACCCGCAAAGAGGGACGCCGTGTCGTCTACGCGCTGCGCCACGGCCACCTCAAGCGCCTTGTCGACGAGGCACTCGGCGTCGCCGACCACCAGCTCGGAGACCTGCCGCCCCACGACTGACCCGAATGCGCTCCCCGAGCGGGCCGCGCCCGGGGAGCGCACCGCGCACAGGAGGCGCCGCCCGGCTCGTGTGCCGGGCGGCGCCTCCTGTGAACGTGCTGGGCCGGACAGGGCCTGGTGCGGCACACCAGTGCCGCGTCAGGCGGAACTACGCGGCGGCACCGCGCCGGGCCTGCCGCGGCACCGTGCCGGTCGGCACCCTGCCCGTTCCTGCGTCGCGCCGGGCCTGGGCGGGGCGGCTGCGCCGCCCGCGTGAGGAGGCGCTGCTGCGCTTCGCGCGCTCGGGGGCGGGCGCTGCGATGGTGACGGGTACACCGGAGGGGGCCTGGGCGCCGGTGATCCGGGTCAGCTCGGCCTCGCCGGAGCGGACCTGGGCGGACTGCGGGGTGATGCCCGCGGTGGCCATCAGCCGGGACATCTCGCGGCGCTGGTTGGGCAGCACCAGCGTGACGACGCTGCCGGACTCACCGGCCCGGGCGGTACGGCCGCCGCGGTGCAGGTAGTCCTTGTGGTCGCTGGGCGGGTCGACGTTCACGACGAGGTCGAGGTTGTCGACGTGGATGCCGCGGGCCGCCACGTTGGTGGCGACCAGCACGGTGACGAGGCCGGTCTTGAACTGCGTCAGGGTGCGGGTGCGCTGCGGCTGGGATTTGCCACCGTGCAGCGCTGCCGCCCGTACGCCGCTGTTCAGCAGGTGTCGGGTGAGCTTGTCCACTGCGTGCTTGGTGTCCAGGAACATCAGCACCCGGCCGTCACGAGCGGCGATCTCGGTGGTGGTGGCGTACTTGTCGGAGACGTGCACATGCAGCAGGTGATGCTCCATCGTGGTCACCGCACCGGCCGAGGGGTCGACGGAGTGGACGACGGGGTCGTGCAGGTACCGGCGGACCAGCAGGTCCACATTGCGGTCCAGGGTGGCGGAGAACAGCATCCGCTGGCCCTCGGTGCGTACCTGGTCGAGCAGCTGGGTGACCTGCGGCATGAAGCCCATGTCGGCCATCTGGTCGGCCTCGTCCAGCACGGTGATCCCGACCCGGTCGAGGCGGCAGTCGCCGCGCTCGATGAGGTCCTTGAGCCTGCCCGGAGTCGCCACGACGACCTCGGCCCCGCCGCGCAGCGCGCTGGACTGGCGGCCGATGGACATGCCGCCGACGACGGTGGCCATCCGCAGCTTCAGCGAACGTGCGTAGGGGGTGAGCGCGTCGGTGACCTGCTGGGCCAGTTCCCGGGTGGGGACCAGGACCAGGGCCAGCGGCTGGCGCGACTCCGCGCGCTGTCCGGCGAGCCGGGCAAGCAGGGCCAGGCCGAAGGCGAGGGTCTTGCCGGAGCCGGTGCGTCCACGGCCGAGCACGTCACGACCGGCCAGCGAGTTCGGCAGTGTGGCCGCCTGGATGGGGAACGGCACCGCCATGCCCTGGGCGGTGAGGGCCGCCATCAGGGGCGCCGGCATGTCCAGCTCGTCGAAGGCCTCGACGGCGGGCAGGGCCGGGGTGTGGGTGACCGGCAGCGCGAACTCGCCCTGCAGCGCTGCGGGACGGCGCCCGGAGCCGCCCGAGCGGCTGGGGCCACCGGAGCGGCCCTGCGAGCCGGAGCGGCTGGGTGCCTGTGAGCGGAAGCCGCCCGCGCTCCGGCCGGAGCCCGAGCCGCCTCGGCGGGAGTAGCGGTCGTCTCTGCGAGGTGTGCGGTTCATTGAGAACCCTCCTTGATGCGGCACGTATCAAGGAATTCCCCATGCGAGTGAGCAGCGCGGAGAATCGCAGGAACGAACCGAGGAAAAGATGAATACGAGGTCGATGACGGACCGGCGGGCCGACAGGAAACAGTCGGATCCGGATGCGTCGAAATGATCGGACGCACACCGGACAGAACGGCCGGTGCCGAATCATCGGGGCTCGGACGGACATGTGTCCGGAGCCACGGGGCGGAGCGTCTGCCCGTCACGGGGACGGCAGAGCACGGCCTGGTCACGCCATGGGGAAATCCGTCAGGCCGCATGACATGCGGACCTGGAGGTGAAGCGTGGAGCAAGCCTGTAAACGCGACGAGCTGGGGCCCGCACCCGAGGGTGCGGGCCCCAGCTACGCCGTACGCTTCAAGCGTCAGGCGGGAACGATGTTCTCGGCCTGCGGGCCCTTCTGGCCCTGGGTGACGTCGAAGCTGACCTTCTGGCCTTCCTGGAGCTCACGGAAGCCCTGGGCGGCGATGTTCGAGTAGTGGGCGAACACGTCAGCGCCGCCACCGTCCTGCTCGATGAAGCCGAAGCCCTTTTCCGAGTTGAACCACTTCACGGTGCCTGTAGCCATTTCATATCTCCTTCGGGGCAGTACCCATGGGCCCGCACTGTGCGGACCACGAGTCGCCGCGATGATTACCCCGTCCGGAAATAAAGACACCGGAAATACAAAAATGCATCCACCGGAATCGGACCGGCAAATGCACTTGAAGTCTTTGGGAACCACAACTGCAACTGAGGTCAACAGTAGCACGGTGGAGCGGCGAAGCGGGGCTCCACAATTGCCCGGCCTGCCAGGCCATACATCCTGCCCGGGCGAGGTACTGGTTTTCTGCGTCTGCGGCCTTAGATATTCACCCGCACCGGACGAGGTTCCGGGTCAGGATCCGGAGTTGCCGCGAGAGCCCGCCCGGGATTCGCGCAGCTCCTCGTTGCGGTGCAGGGCCTCTGCGAGCTGATCCTCGAGCGTGACGATGCGGCAGGCGGCGTCGACAGACCGGCTTCGCCGACCACCCGGAGGAAGCCGGGGGTGACACCGATCATCTCGGCGGCGCGGCCCACCAGGCGCCGACTCTGTCTGTACGCTCGGAACCCTAAGTGCGTGAAGCACGCATATCTCACATGGGCATGGTAGATATCCCTGTAGGACCGAGGTAACGGGGAAGGGTGCGGCGAGCTCGGGGAGCCTGCCACCTTCCGGCTGCCCGCCGTGCAGATCACCCCTAACGTGAGCAAGTGGGACATACCTCACTCCGGAAGGGGCGGACCATGACCTCGATGACGGCAGGCAACCCGTGCTGGGCCGACGCGATGTTCAGCGATCTCGAAGGCGCCAAGCGTTTCTACGGTGCCGTGCTCGGCTGGACCTTCTCCGATGCGATCACCGAGTTCGGCGGCTACACGGAGGCGTACTCGGACGGCAAGGCAGTCGCCGCCATCGCACCGCCGATGCCCGGCCAGGAGGAGGGTTCGGCCTGGTGTCTCTATCTCGCGTCCCCGGACGTGTCCGAAACGGCGGCGGAGATCCGTGACCACGGCGGCAGGCTGCTGGTGGAGCCCATGGAGGTGGGCGAGCTCGGCTCGATGTGCCTCGCCCAGGACCCGTCGGGTGTGACCTTCGGCGTGTGGCAGCCGGGCACCCACAAGGGCTTCGAGAAGGTCGGAGAACCGGGTTCGTACGTCTGGGCCGAGGCGTTCACCCGCCAGCCGAAGAAGGCGGACGCCTTCTTCGCCGGCGTCTTCCCCTACGAGATGAAGCGGATCGAAGACCCGGAGATGCAGATGGACTACCGGGTCCTCCACCTCGACGGCGAACCGGTGCTCGGCCGGATGGAGATGACGCCCGATGAGTACCCGGCCGAAGTGCCGCCCCATATTCAGGTGTTCTTCGCCGTACCGGACTGCGATGCGGCGGTGTCGAGCGCCCAGGGACAGGACGGCCGGCTCGTCTACGGCCCGATGGACAGCCCCTTCGGCCGCTTCGCAGCCCTCGTCGATCCGCAGGGAGCGGCCTTCGCCGTCATCGACACGGGCACGACGCAGGGCGAGATGCCGAAGATCGTGTGAGCACGGCCTGATCCAGGCGCGCGGCCCGCTCAGACCAGGCCACTGCCTGGGCTGCCATCTGGGCTGCCGAAGACCATACGGGCCCCGCGGGCCGTGTCCATGTACTCACGCACCCGGTGGATCAGCCCGCCGCGCAGTTCGAAGATGAAACAGTAGTCGTTGCTGTAGCGGTTGCCGTTGGACAACGTCGCCTCCATGGCCTCCTCCACGACGACCACATCACCGTCGCCAACGGCGTGGAACCCCCGGAAGGAGACCGCGACCTCCTCGGTGAAGAGCCGGGGGAAGTCGAGGGTGAGGAAGCGCACGATCGCCTCCCTGCTCTTCATGTGGCTCGGCACGCCGAGTGCGACGGCTGTCGCGTTCCCCGCCGGGGCCAGCCACTGCGCGTCCTCGGTGAAGCATGCCGCGATCTGTTCCGCGTCACTGCTCGCGAACGCTCGCCAGGCACGCCGGACGGTCTCCGAAGCTGTTGTCCTACCCCGGCTCTGCTGCGCATCCATGGCCCGGAGCGTAGGCGGCCGGTGCAGGCGGAGCTGGCGGTTTTCCGCCATGGTCGTCATGCCCCAGGGTCGCAGTTGCAGCCCGCCCCGCAGCCGCAGCCGTCGGACTCCCGGTGCCCCAGTTCCGGGGCGGCGCCCGCGGCCGAGGGCGCGCAGCAGCCCTCGCCCCGCCAGGCGTCGCGGCCTTCCTTGACCGCGACAGCCGCGATGACCAGTGCGGCGGCCGGGTCGGCCCACGACCATCCGAGAGCGGCGTTGGCGACCAGGCCGGCCAGCAGTACAGCCGACAGGTAGGTGCACAGCAGGGTCTGCCGGGAGTCGGCCACCGCTGAGGCCGAGCCCAGCTGACGCCCGGCCCGGCGCTGGGCGGCCGACAGGAACGGCATCACCGCAAGGGACAGGGCGGCGAGCACGATGCCGGGGCGGGAACCGTCCGCTCCACCGCCCGTGACCAGGGCCCGTACGGCCTCGGCGGCCACATACGCGGCGAGAACGAAGAAGGACAGGGCGATGATCCGCAGCGTGGTCCGCTCGCGGGCCTGACGGACCGCGTGCTCCCGTGCGGAGAACTGCCAGGCGACGGCCGCCGCCGAGGAGACCTCGACGACCGAGTCCAGCCCGAAGCCGATGAGCGCGGATGAGGAGGCAAGCACTCCGGCGGTGAGCGCTACGGCCGCCTCGATGACGTTGTAGGCGATCGAGGCGGCGACCAGCAGGCGTATGCGGCGGGTCAGCGCATCGCGGCGTGCGGGCGGGGGGACGGCGGAAACGCCGACGGGCAAACCCACGGGCACGGAGGCCATCAGCAGCAGCCCTTCTCCTGGGCGTCCGGGCAGGTGCGGTCCGCGTCGACGGCCACCACCGCGGTCCGCAGATCGTCCAAGGCGTGGCCGAGGCGGGGATCGGCCAGTTCGTAGCGGGTGCGGCGGCCGACCGGTACGGCGACGACGAGGCCGCAGTCGCGCAGGCAGGCAAGGTGGTTCGACAGCCGGGTACGGGAGATCCCCAGCTGATCGGCCAGATCGGACGGATGCGCGGGCGCCTCGCGCAGCGCGAGCAGCAGGCGGCAGCGGATCGGATCGGCGAGCGCGCGGCCGAAGCGGGCCAGCACCTCGATTTCGGGGGCAATGGTCAGCACTCGTCGATAGTACAGAGAACCCTGGATTCAGAGAAGCCTGAATCCAGACTGTACATGCATTCAGGCGACGTGCATTCAGGCGACGCGAATTCACTCCCGCCGGCTCAGAGTTCCTCGCTCAACCGGTGCAGGCGCAGTGCGAGCTGGATCTCCAGGGCGCGGCTGGGAGTGTTCCAATCCCTGCCCAGCAGGTGGCTCACCCGTTCGAGCCGCTGCACCACGGTGTTCACATGCAGGTGCAGCGCGTCCTTCGTCCTGGTGAGGTTGGCCCCGCAGGCGAAGTACGACTCCAGCGTCCGCACCAGATCGGTGCCGCGCCTGGCGTCGTACGCGAGGGCGGGCCCGAGAGTGGCGCGTACGTAGGCGTGCAGGTCGGCGTGATCCCCGAGGAGCACGCCGAGGAAGCCGAGGTCCGCCAGTGCGGCACCGTGCCCGTACTGGGCCAGCGTCCGGAGGGCTTCGAGGCAGCGCCGTGCCTCGACATGGGTGGCGGGGAGCTGGCCGGGCGCGGTGGCCGGACCGGCCGCGCCGACGGTGACGGGTGCGCCCGCAGCGCGGCCGAGCTCGGCGGCAAGATGACGGGCGGCGGGGCCGGGGTCCTCCGTGGGGAGCAGCAGCACGGGCTGGTCATTGTGGATTCCGGCAAGGCCGCCTTCGGCGTGGCGGGTGGCGGCGGCCAGCAGCCGGTGCCGGGGGACCGACTCGCCGTGCAGGGCGAAGACGCAGTGCGGCCGGGTCAGATGCACCCCCAGACGGCGTGCCCGCACGGTCAGGCTCCTGGCGTCCTGGGCGCTCGAGCAGGTCGGTGAGGAGTTCCGCGCGGACGCGGTACGCGGTCTCGTCCGCGGTGCGGCGCAGCAGCAGGAGCAGTGCGGTGACGACGGCCGCGCGTTCGAACAGGCGCCGGTCGGTGTCCGACAGGTCGGAGCGCCCGGTCAGGAAGACGCTGCCGAGGAGTTCGGGCCCCGCGAGTGCGGCACAGACCCAGGTGCCGTCGACGGCGACCGCGCGTCCGCTGGCGCGGGAGGCGGCGACGGCCTCCTCGGGAGGACTGCGGTGATCGGCTCCCGCGCGGGCGAGTTCGGTGCCGTCCGTGTCATGGATGAGGATTCCGCCGTCCAGCACATCCGCGATGTCCGCCGCGATGTCGGCGGCGTCGCCCCCGCGCAGCACCAGATCGGTGAACCGGTCGTGTGCCTGCTCGGCCCGGTGCAGAGCCTGGTTGTGGGCACGGATGGTGTGGGTGGCCGCGCTGAGGTCGTCGAGCGCGGCGCGGGTCTCCTCCAGCAGCCGGGCGCTGTCGATGGCGATGGCGGCATGGTCGGCGAGCGAGGAGAGCAGGGCCGCCTCGTCCGGGGCGAATTCGCGGGAGGTGCGGTCGGCCGCGTAGAGCACGCCGATGATCCGGGAGCCGGTGCGCAGCGGTACGCCGAGGATGGCCCGCAGGCCCTCCTCGCGTACGGCACCGTCGATGGCGGTGGTGTGGCAGAAGCGGGCGTCGGTCTGGTAGTCGCCGGTGGCGTAGGGGCGGGCGGTCTGGGCGACCAGACCGCCGAGCCCCTCGCCCATGCCGAGACGGACCTGCTGGAAGGCGGCGGACACCGACCCGTCGGTGACCCGCATATAGGTGTCGCCGGCCGCCTCGTCGTTCAGCGACAGATAGGTGACCTCCGTACCGAGCAGCATCTTCGCGCGGTGGACGATGGCACGCAGTACGGCGTCCAGGTCGCGCAGCGCGGCCAGGTCTCCTGCTGTGTCGAACAGGGCGGTCAGCTCGGCCTCGCGGCGGCGGTGCTGGCTCAGGGTGCGCCGGATGCGGAGGGCGATGCCGGTGGCACCGTCCAGCACGTCCAGCTGCCGGCCGTCGGCGCCGTGCGTCCGCGCCGTGGCGGCCGGACGGGCGAAGTCCTCGGCCGGTGCGCCGCGGTCGAGCAGCGCGAGCAGGTCGAACAACAGCTTCTCCGTGCCCGTGTCCGTCACGCGGCGCAGCATAGCGGGGGTCATCTGCCGAGCGGGACGTCCGCGCGGCTGCCCCCTGCCGCGGTACCGGATTCCTCACCTTCGCCGGGTCCAGCGGCTCCGGGGAGGCCTACCGCGGAGGTGGAGACGTCCTGTGCCAGGTCGCGGCCCAGGGTCTCCTGCGCACACCACACCGCGACGACGGTGACCAGAGAGGCCGCGCTCAGGTACACGGCGATCGGGACGCCGGAGTCGAAGTCCTTGAGCAGCTCCACGGCGATGATCGGGGCGAGCGCACCGGCCAGGATGGAGGCGATCTGGGAGCCCATCGAGGCGCCCGAATAGCGCACCCGGGTGTCGAACATCTCCGAGATGTACGCCGCCTGCGGCCCGTACATCGCACCGTGCAGCAGCAGTCCGACGGTGACCGCCACGGCGATGACCGGGAACGACTCGGTGTCCAGCATGGCGAAGAAGGCGAAAGCCCAGCCCGCCATGCCGACGGCGCCGATCAGGGTGACCGGACGTCTGCCGAGGCGGTCCGAGAGAGCACCCCACAGCGGGATGGTGACGAAGTGCACCGCCGACCCGATGGCCACGGCGTTCAACCCGACGCTCTTGGAGAGGTCGAGATGCTCGGTGACATAGACGAGCAGGAAGGCGGTGAGGATGTAGTAGGAGACGTTCTCCCCGTACCGGACGCCTATCGCGCTGACCACCTGGCGCCAGCCGGTGCGGAACACCTCGATCACCGGAGCCTGCTCGGGCACCCCCGACGCCTGCCGCGCCGCCTCGGCCTTCGCCTGGGCCTCCAGGAAGACCGGGGACTCAGAGACGGAGACCCGTATCCACAGGCCGATGATCACCAGGACGCCGGAGAGCAGGAACGGGATGCGCCATCCCCATGCCTGGAAGGCGTCGTCAGACTGGAAGGCGGCGAGCAGCGCCAGGACACCGGTCGCCAGCAGATTGCCGCCCGGCGCGCCCGCCTGCGGCCAGGACGCCCAGAAGCCGCGGTGCTTGGCTCCCCCGTGCTCGGAGACCAGCAGCACGGCGCCGCCCCATTCGCCGCCCAGCGCGAAGCCCTGGATCAGGCGCAGCACGGTCAGCAGCAGCGGGGCGCCGATGCCGATGGTGGCGTAGGTGGGGAGCAGCCCCATGGCGAAGGTCGCGCCGCCCATCATCAGCAGGCTGATCACCAGGAGCTTCTTGCGGCCGACCTTGTCACCGAAATGACCGAAGACGACACCGCCGATGGGGCGGGCTGCGAACCCGATCGCATAGGTGACGAACGCGATCAGGGTGCCGGTCAGCGGATCGGCGGTGGGGAAGAAGAGGTCGTTGAACACCAGTGCGGCGGCGGCACCGTAGAGGAAGAAGTCGTACCACTCGACGGTGGTGCCGATCAGGCTGGCACCGATGACGCGGCCAATGCCGCCGCGGCGGGGCTGCGGTCTTGCCATGGGGAGTCACCACACTTCGATCGGGGGACGGATGCGGGTCGTCGCGACCGCGACCGCGACGCGGGGAGAGCGGGGGACGGGGAGGGCGGGGGCGGGGGACGGGGATGGCGGGGGGACGGGGAGGGGTGGTCCGCCGCCGGATGGCCGGCAGGAACGGCCGTGCAAGCGGCCGCCAGGAGCGACCGGTGCCGATCAGCGCGACCGTGTCACTGGGCGGTCCAGCCGCCGTCGATGGGCAGGGAGGCCCCGGTGACATAACCGGCGTCGGCACCGCAGAGCCAGACCGCGACGGCCGCCACCTCCTCGGGCTCGATCAGCCTTTTGATCGCGGGCCTGGACAACAGCACCTCCGTGACCACCTGTTCGGGTTCGACGCCGTGCGCCTCGGCCTGAGCGGCGATCTGCCCCTCGACGAGTGCGGTCCGTACATAGCCGGGGTTGACGCAGTTGCTGGTCACGCCGTGGGGTGCCCCCTCCAGCGCGGTGACCTTGCTCAGCCCCTCCAGGGCGTGTTTCGCCGCGACGTAGGCGGCTTTGAAGGCGCTGGCACGCAGTCCGTGCACGCTGGAGATGTTCACCACCCGGCCCCAGCCCCGTCCGTACATGTACGGCAGGCACTGCCGCAGCAGCAGGAACGGCGCGGTGACCATCACCTGCTGCATCCGCTCGAACTGCTCGGGCGGGAAGTCCCCGATGGCCGCCACATGCTGCAGCCCCGCGCTGTTGACCAGGATGTCCACCTCGGTGGGCAGGGCCCGGATCGCCGCGGGATCGGTCAGATCAGCCGCGTGCGGCCGGGCGCCGACGCTCGAAGCGGTCGCCTTCGCCGCGTCGGCGTCGATGTCGACAACGTGGACCAGGGCACCGGCCGCCGCCAGCGCCTGTGCACAGGCCCGGCCGATGCCGCTGCCGCCACCGGTCACCAGTGCACTGCGCCCGGTCAGGGCCGCCGCACCGGGCAGGGCGGATGAGGCGTGAATTGGGCTCGTCATGGCCGGAAACGCTAGGGACACCGGCCGTTCGTGCCCATGTGCGCCGCCCCCACAGTATGGTCCGGCCGAGTGTGGGCATCGCCCATGCCGCCGGCGGCACCGGGTCGTTACCGCCCCCACTTCCCGGGGGCTGGCACCACCCCCGACTGGGCGGAGTGCCCCATGCCTTCCGGCCCGCGAATCCGCGACCGTTGAGGACGTCAGCACGGCACGTCCCCACCGCGATGATTCGAGGCTCCCATGAGCACCAGCACCCTGCCGTACACCGCCACCCGCACCGCGCCCGCGACTCCGGCCGAACGGCCCACAGGCTTCTGGCGCGCGCCGTTCGCCGCTGTGACCTTCCGCGAGCTCGGCTACACGCTGATCTCTCTGCCGGTCGCCATCGCCGGGTTCGTCTTCGCGGTGACCATGTTCTCGCTCGGGACGGGGCTGGCCGTCACCTTGCTGGGGGTGCCCGTACTGGCGGCGATGCTGGCCGGGGCACGCGGGCTCGGCGCCGCCGAACGCGGCCGGGCACGGGCCGGGCTCGCGCTGGACGTCGCGGAACCGGCGCCGCGCAAGGCCCCGCGGCAGGACGGCTGGTGGGCCGGCATGGCATCACGGCTGACCGACGCGGCGGCCTGGAAGGCGCTCCTCTTCCAGGTGGTCATGTTCCCCTGGCGCGTGGCCAGCTTCTGCCTGTCGCTGTCCGTCCTGCTCTCCGGCTGGGTCGCCGCCCTCTACCCCGCGTACCACTGGGTCTTCCCGCACTACGTCGACTGGCCCGGCTACCGCGTGTACGACTTCTACTCCGGCAGCACCCACCACGAGCTGTACCTCGACTCCGTGCCAGAGATCGCCGGTGCCTCCCTGCTCGGAATGGTGATCGTCCTGCTCACCCCGAAGCTGATCCGCGCCCTGACCAACGTCGACCGCGCGGCGGTGCGCTCCCTCCTCGGCTGACAGAGCCGCTCACCGCTCACTGCGCACTGCGCACTGCTCACCGCTGTCGCAGGCGCAACCGCAGGCCGTAGAGCGCGGCACCCGTGAGGAGGACGGCGGCGCCCGGGAGGGAAGAGGCCAGAGGGAGGGAGACGGCGAGGGCGGCGCAGCCCGCCAGTCCCAGCAGGGGGACGACGCGGGGCGGGCGCCCTTCGGCGGGCGTGAGGGTCCAGGCGGCGGCGTTGGCGACCGCGTAGTAGGCAAGCACCCCGAAGGACGAGAAGCCGATGGCGTCACGCACGTCGGCCGTCGCGGCGAGTACGGCGACGACGGCGCCCACCGCCAGCTCCGCGTGGTGCGGGACACCGAAGCGGGGATGCACGGCGGCCAAGGTGTGCGGCAGGTGGCGGTCGCGGGCCATGGCGAGGGTGGTGCGGGAGACTCCGAGGATCAGTGCCAGCAGGGACCCCAGGGCCGCGATGGCCGCGCCGGCGCGCACCACCGGGACCAGTCCGGGTGCGCCCGCCGCTCGTACGGCCTCGCTCAGCGGCGCCGTGGAGTCGGCGAGCCGGCCGGGGCCGAGCACGGCCAGCACCGCGACGGCGACCGCCGCGTACACGACGAGCGTGATGCCCAGGGCGAGCGGAACCGCGCGCGGGATGGTGCGCCGCGGGTCGCGTACCTCCTCGCCGAGGGTGGCGATGCGCGCGTACCCGGCGAAGGCGAAGAAGAGCAGTCCGGCCGCCTCCAGTACGCCGCCCGCCGTGGCGTCCGCGCCGATGTCCAGCCGGGAGGCGGCCGCGCCGCCGCTGGTGAGGCAGGTGGTGACGACGGCGGCGAGTACCGCCAGGACGAAGGCCACGACGGCGCGCGTAAGCCCGGCGGACTTCTGTACGCCGGTGTAGTTCAGGGCGGTCAGGGCGACCACGGCGCCGACCGCGACCGCGTGCGCCTGGCCGGGCCATGCGTAGAACCCGACGGTGAGGGCCATCGCGGCACAGGAGGCGGTCTTGCCGACGACGAAGGACCAGCCCGCCAGATAGCCCCAGAATGCGCCGAGCCGCTCTCGGCCGTAGACGTAGGTGCCGCCGGAGGCGGGGTAGCGGGCGGCAAGCCGGGCGGAGGAGGTCGCGTTGCAGTAGGCGACGAGCGCGGCGAGGGCGAGACCGAGGAGCAGCCCGGAGCCTGCGGCGCTGGCCGCAGGGCCGAGGGCGGCGAAGATGCCCGCCCCGATCATCGAACCCAGTCCGATCATCACCGCGTCGGTGACGCCCAGCCGCCGCTTGAGCCCACCGCCACCCGCCGGTCCCCGCGCTGCCTGCACTCCGCCCCGCTCCTTCGCCCGCCTTCGGTGGCCTGGGTGGCCCCGCGCACCGTAGCGGAGCAACATGTCGAGTGCCGCGCGGCCAGGTTCGCGGGGCGGCGGCCACGTTTCGGCAGGGGCCGAAGCGTCGTGGCTCTACGGTCGCCGCATGACGTCACCTCTCCACGTACGCCGCCACGCCGAGGTGTGTGCCGTGCTGCGCGATCCGTACTTCGTGGTGCCGCCCGCCGGGGCCGGGGCCGGCGACATCCTCGACGGACCGCTGGGATGGCTGCGGCGGAATGTCTCCCGATTCAGCGAGGGAACGGTGCACCGGCGCCGACGGGCGCTGAGCGAGGGCCTGCTGGACGGGATCGGTCCCGTCCGGTTGCGCGCTGAGGCGCGCGACCGGGCACGCGTCGCGCCGCCGGAACAGGTGCCGTTCGTGCCGGTCACCGTGCTCGCCTCCCGGCTCGGGTGGCCGGAGGAGCGGCTGGAGGAGGTTGTACGGGCGACCCGAGCGGTTGCCGGTGCGTACCAGCCGGGGGCGACGGCGGAGCGGGCGGAGCGTGCCGACGACGGTGTGCGGAGGCTGGTCGCCGCACTGCCAGGCGGCTGGTACGGCGACGGCGCGGGCAGGGAGACCGAGGAGACGGCGCAGCGCATCGGGCTGCTGGTGCAGGCGTGCGAGGCGACGGCGGGGCTGATCCGCAACACGCTGCGCCTGAAGGGCACCAGCACCTCACGGGCGGACGTGCCCGGCTCCGCACGCACCGAGGATCTGGTGGCGGAGACGCTGCGCCTCGAACCGCCGGTGCGCGGTACGCGGCGCCAGGCCCTCGCCGGTGCGGTGCTCGCGGGGCACGGAGCCGTGCCGGAAGGGACCGCGGTGCTGCTGGACTTCGCCGCCGCCAATCGGGACCCGGAGGTCTTCGCCGACCCCGACCGCTTCAATCCGGCACGTCCTGCCCCGCCGCACCTCACTTTCGGGCACGGCATCCGGCCCTGCCCCGGCTCGGCACACGCCCTGGCGCTGGCCTGCGGCGTGCTGGACGACAGCACACCGAGCCACAGCGCACCGAGCCACAGCGCACCGAGCCACAGCGCACCCGGAGGGAAGCCGAGGATGAAAGCAATGGACCGCTTTGAGGAGTTCCGGCTGCTGCATCGCGCCGGGGTGCCGCTGCTGCTGCCGAACGCGTGGGACCACGCGTCGGCCGCGGCACTGGCAGGGGCCGGATTCCGTGCGGTCGGGACGACCAGCCTGGGTGTCGCGGCAGCCGCCGGAAAGCCGGACGGGGTGGGCGGTACGCGTGAGGAGACCGTGCGGCTCGCCTGCGCGCTCACCCGTCTGGACGCGCTGATCAGCGTGGACATCGAGGGCGGCTTCAGTGAACGGCCAGAGCAGGTCGCGGCGCTCGCCGCCGAGTTGGCCGGTGCGGGCGTCGTGGGCGTCAACATCGAGGACGGGCGCGCGGACGGCACGCTGGCCGGCCAGGGCAGGCAGTGCGCGCTGATCCGGGCGGTGAAGGACGCGGCGCCCGCGCTGTTCGTCAACGCGCGTACGGACACCCACTGGCTGCCGGGGCCCGGGCACGCGGCGCAGACGGCGGGCCGGGTGGCGGCCTATCAGCAGGCCGGTGCGGACGGTGTGTTCGTACCCGGGCTCCAGGACGGCCCGGCGATCGCCGAACTGGCCGCTGGTCTGGAGGTGCCGCTGAACATCCTGCACTCCCCCACCGGGCTGTCTCTCCCGGCACTCGCGGAGCTGGGCGTACGGCGCGTCAGCTGCGGTTCGCTGCTGTTCCGGGCGGCACTGGGTGCGGCCGTGGCGACCGCCGAGGCGGTGGAGCGCGGCACCTCGCTCCCGGCGTGGCCGGGCGGCTCGACGGGCATCCCGTCGTACGCGCAGGCCCAGGCGCTGGCCGACGAGTACGGGGCGGGGCGGCCGTAGGCCCCGGACGGGCCCCGCGCAAGCCGCCCGGCTCAGGCGGTGCCCGGCTCGGCTCCGGGTGCTGGTTCCCATGCGGCGACCAGGTCGAGGAGGCCGGGGAAGCGGGCGTGGAGGTCGTCGACCCGCACGTGGCTGCGGCGCTCCAGCCCGTACTGGCGCTGGCGTGTGACGCCCGCCAGGCGCAGGGCCCGGAAGTGGTGGGTGAGCGAGGACTTCGGGCGGTCCAGGCCGAACCAGCCGCAGGAGTGGTCGAACTCCTCCGATTCGAGAAGGAGTTTGCGCACGATACCCAGCCGCAGCGGGTCGCTGAGCGCCGCCAGCACGGTTTCCAGACGCAATTCGTCGACGGCCGGCTCGGGCAGTGGCTCGGGCAGCCCCGCCGGCTCGGGCAGCCGCTTGGGCCGCCGGGCGGGTGCGTGCGTGTTCGGTGGCACGGACAGCTCCTCGTCGCGTTCGTAACGTCCCTCCATGTACGAGTCCGATCGTACTGCATGCTAAGTTCGATTGAACTCGTACTGAGCTCGAGAGGGGAGCGGCCGTGGCGTGGAGCCGAACGACGACCGGAGGTGACACACGCACCGGAGGTGACACACGCACCGGCGCGGACATCGGAGGTACCGCCGCGCCGACCTGGTGGATCTGGGCGGCGGCCTGGCCCGTGACCGCCGTGTTCGTCCTCTCCAACGCGGCGACGCCGCTGTACGTGCTCTGGCAGCGCGACATCGGCTTCTCCCGGGGCACCCTGACCGTGGTCTTCGCCAGCTACATCGTCGGACTGCTGGGATCGCTGCTGGTCTCCGGAGTGGTCTCCGACCGGCTGGGCCGCAGGCCCGTGCTGCTGCCCGCACTCGCACTGGCCGTGGCCGCCTGTCTGATCTTCGCGACCGCGTCGAGCGTTGCCGCACTGGTCGCGGCGCGGCTCTTCTCCGGAATCGCCGTCGGCGCCGTCGTCTCCGCCGGGATGGCTGCGGTGACCGAGGTGGCCGGGCCGGGACGCAGGCGGCTGGCCGCGCTGCTCGCCTCGTGCGCGATGGTGTTCGGGGCGGGACTGGGGCCACTGCTGGCGGGGGTGCTCTCGGAGGCCCTCCCGGCGCCGACCTCCACGGTCTTCCTGGTGGAGGCGGTGCTGCTGGCGACGGCGATCGCCGTCGTGCTGCGCATGCCCTTGCCGCGCCCCGCCCCGGCCCCCGGCGCCGCAGCTTCCCCGGATGCCGTGAAAGGCGCCTGGGTGCGGGTGCCGGGCGTGCCGCACGGAAGCGGGTTTCCGCTCCTGCTCGGCATCGCCGTGTTCGCCCCGGGCATCACCGCGACCGCGTTCGTCCTCTCGCTCGGCCCTTCGCTGCTCTCCGGTCTGCTCGGTACGACCAGCCGGGTGGTCGCCGGAGCCCTGGCCTTCGTGATGTTCCTCGGCGCCACCGGTGTGCAGTTCGCCGTCCGGCGCCTGGGCAGGCGTACGATCCTCGCCGCCGGAGCCGCGAGTACGACGGCCGCCATGATCGCGCTGATCGGTGCCGTGCAGACCTCGTCCGTCCCGGTCCTGGCCGTCGCCGCCGTACTGGCGGGCACCGGGCAGGGGATGGGGCAGCTCGGCGGGCTGTCACTGCTCAACTCTTCCGTCCCGCCCGAACGCCTGGCCGAGGCCAACGCGGCGCTCAACGTCGGCGGCTATCTGCCCGCCGGTGCCCTGCCGGTGGCGGCCGGGTACCTCAGCGACGCGGCGGGGCTGACGACCGGGGCGACGGTCTTCGCCGTGGTGCTCACCGCACTGGCCGCCGTCGGCGGACTGGTCGTCGTCGCCACCCGCCGACGGGCGCCGGAAGCAGCCTGAGGCGGCGGCGCAGCGGCTGCGGCTACTCCCCCGCGTACGCCTTCTCGAGGGCGGCCACGTCCAGCTTGGTCATCGAGAGCATCGCCTCGGTGGCACGGGCAGCCTTCGTACGGTCCGGGCTGCTGATCATCTCCATCAGCCGGACGGGGACCACCTGCCAGGACAGGCCGAACTTGTCCTTGACCCAGCCGCAGGGTCCTTCCTCGCCGCCGTCCTTGGTCAGCTCGCTCCAGTAGTGGTCCACCTCCTTCTGGTCGTCGCAGTGGATCTGGAAGGAGATGGCCTCGTCGAAGGTGAACTCCGGCCCGCCGTTGAGCGCCACGAACTTCTGGCCGTTGGCGACGAAGTCGGCGGTGATCACCGTCCCCGCCGGGCCCGGTCCGGCCTCGGTGTAGCGGACGGTCTCACCGAGCTGGGAGTTCGGGAAGATCGAGGTGTAGTACTGCGCCGCCTGCTCGGCCTGGTCGTCGAACCACAGGCAGGTGGTGAAGCCGTCGGTGTTCATCGCTACCTCCGTGGGCTGGGGTGCTGCTACCCATACCGACGGTTCCCGGCGCGGAAACTCATCGGGGCGGCCGAGAGGGTGGACCGCGGCGGCGGTCCACCCTCGGGCGCCGTGCCTCTCAGGCGTGAGGCCTCTCCGGCGCGGGGCGTCTCAGGCGCGGGGCGCCGCGATCAGCGCCGTCGTCTCCGCCGGCAGCTCGGCGATCTCCACCAGATCCAGCCCGGCCCGGTCCAGCATGCCCCGGAACCGCTCGACCGTACGGTGGCGCCCGCCGTTGGTCATCAGCAGGTGGAGGTCCCACAGGGCGGGCAGCACGGTGGAGCCGTCGTCCACCACGACGCGTTCGAGGATCAGCAGCCGCGAGGACGCGTCGGCCATCCCCCTGCGGCAGTTCTCGAAGACCCCGACGACGTCGTCGTCCTCCCAGCCCGCCAGCACCCGGCAGAGCGTATAGACGTCCCCGCCCTGCGGTACGGCGTCGAACATGCTGCCGCCCACGATCTCGACCCGGTCCAGACCGATGGTGGCCGCGAGGTTCTCCCGGGCCGCGGGCACCACATGCTCGCGGTCGAGCAGGGTGCCGCGGGCGTCGGGTGTGGCGCCGAGCACGGAGGCGAGCAGCTGGCCGTTGCCGCCTCCGACGTCGACGACGCTCTTGCCCGAGAAGTCGAAGATCTCCGGCACGTAGTCGAAGAAGAGGTTGCCCGCCTTCATCGCCCGCTGGAAGCGGAGGGAGGCGTCCTCGTCCTGGCTGAGGTACTCGTACAGCGGCTTTCCGTACGCCACCTCGAAGCCCGCGCTGACCGTGCTGATCGCCTCCGGGGCGTGGCCCCAGGCGGTGTAGAACTCCTCGCCGTAGAGCAGGCACATGTCACGCATCGAACCGGGGCGGTCCAGCAGTACGGAGCTGACCGGTGTGTTCCCGTATCCGCTGTCCTCCGAGCCGTCGAAGACTCCCATCGCGACGAGCAGCCGCATCAGGCGGTGAACGCCCTCCTCCTTGGCACCCGTCGCGGCGGCCAGCTCGACGCTGGTGGTGCGCCCCTTCTCGATGTGGTCGGGCAGGCCCAGCTTGCAGGCGGTGTAGACCGCCTGGGCACGCCAGCCACCGGTGATCATCTCGATGGCCTTCTGCGAGGCCTGCAAGTCGACCCGCATCCCGTTGTTCGTCTCGGAGGTCACGTCGGAATCCCCGCGCGCTTGATCACCGGGATGTCAATGCCGAGTGCACGCATCTGATTGTACGGGTTGTGGAATTCTCGCTGCGTGACGATCTTCCCGTCCTTCATGAGAAAGTGGTGGATGAAATGATTGCGATACTCACCGGCGGGGTAGTCCGGGTAATGGATCTCGCCCTTGCCGTCGCACTCGACCCAGAACCGATTGGGATCCTGAGTCTCGGAAACCTCGATGTTGTACCAGACCCAGTTCGGGAATATCTGGAGCGACCACCGGCCATGGGCCTCCAGCTTCTCGTGTCCGCGTGACACGATCGGCTCGGGAGTGTCGCCCGTGTAGAGGCCCGCGCTGCCGTCCTCGGTGAAGAGAAGGTAGCGAGTCAGACGCGTCTCGCCCTTCCGGCCCATATAGTCCTCGACCACGGCACGGTGACGGCGGCGGAGCTCCGTGGCGTCCTGGAATCCGGATGTGTTCGCGGTGGCATCGGTCATATGGATTTCTTAGCAGCTGGGTAATGTCGTCCTCAAGTGTCCAGTTGGACAGACACTCACCCGGACGCTCTCAGACGGGGTGTCCAACCTCGGAAAATCCACAGTTGGACACCTGGAAACATTGACTCCTAAACTTCTTTTCTTGGCGAGTCCGGTGGCGCCCGCTACGGTAAGGGAATGTCCGACTACGTGATTGCAGATGTGTTCACCGAGACCGCCCTGGAAGGCAACCCGGTAGCCGTATTCCTGAAGGCGGACGGCATTTCCGCCGCACTCATGCAGCGCATCGCACGCGAGATGAACCTCTCGGAGACGACGTTCGTGCTCCCGCCCACCAGCGACGGGGACGTGCGGGTGCGCATCTTCACGCCGGTCAACGAACTGCCCTTCGCCGGGCACCCCACGCTGGGCACCGCCATCGTGCTCGGCGCGTCGAGCACGGACGACGGGATACGGCTGGAGACGGCGATGGGCACCATCCCGTTCACCTTCCAGCGGGGAGAGGGCGGCGCCATCACCTCCGCCCGCATGCGCCAGCCGGTGCCCACCTGGGAGCCGTACGCACAGGCGGACGAGCTGCTCGCGGCCCTCGGGCTGGAGGACTCCGTGCTGCCGGTGGAGGTCTACCGCAACGGCCCGCGGCACGTCTACGTCGGGCTGGAGAGTGTTGCCGCGCTCTCCCGGGTGCGCCCCGACCTCCGTGCCCTGGCCGAGCACCTCGACATGGCCGCCAACTGCTTCGCCGGCGAGGGGGCGCACTGGCGGATGCGGATGTTCTCACCCGCCTACGGCGTGGCGGAGGACGCGGCGACGGGATCGGCCGCGGGCCCGCTCGCGATACACCTCGGACGGCACGGGCTGGCCCCGTTCGGCCAGGAGATCGAGATACTCCAGGGCGTCGAGATGGGCCGCCCGTCCCGGATGTACGCGCGGGTGACGGGCAGCGCGGAGCGGATCGACGGTGTCGAGGTGGGCGGCTCGGCCGTGGTGGTCGCCCGGGGCAGCCTCCGGCTCTGAGCGGCCGCGAGGCGGTGGTGCCGCTCTCGCCGGTGGTGCCTCGGCGGGGTCACCCTCGTCAAAGGCACCTCGTCAAAGGCGCCCTCGGTAAAGGCCCGGCCCCCGGGCCGTCGATCCCGGGAGCCGGTCCGCCGTCAGGGCTGGAGCCGCATGCTGGTCCAGCCCTCGGCGCTGTGGTCGTAACGCAGCCTGCGATGCAGCCGGTCGTCGCTGGACTGCCAGAACTCCACCATGCTCGGCACGAGTTGGTAACCCACCCAGGCGGCGGGCCGGGGCAGCATCCCCTCGGTCCTCCCGAGCCGCTCAG
The DNA here is from genome assembly GCF_025165795.1 of Streptomyces gossypii. Lineage (GTDB taxonomy): Bacteria > Actinomycetota > Actinomycetes > Streptomycetales > Streptomycetaceae > Streptomyces > Streptomyces gossypii. Next base: position 216,380 of record NZ_JAJAGO010000003.1, on the reverse strand, counting down.
CTTCCGCCCGCAGCGTCTCCTCGTCGTCCAGCGGCTCGCTCTGGTGCGAGGCGACGGACATCGGGTGGAGGAACGGCGGGCGTCCCGCCCACAGTTCGTCCGACTTGTGATCGGTCAGCTGCACGACCGGGCCCATGAGCTGGACTTGCTGCTTGGTCTCCCGCCAGTAGACCAGCCCGGACGCCCACCCGTTGGCCTCGATCTCACGGCCCTTGCCGCTGTTGCTGTGGCTGGCGAAGACCAGCCCCACCTCCGTAATAGAGATCACCGAGATAATGCGGTTCGAAGGGCGCCCCGAAGTATCCGAGGTGGCCAGTGCGAGCGCGCCCGGCTCCTGCACCTGACGCTCGACCGCGGTGTCGAACCACTCGCGGAACAGCGCGATCGGATCGGCCGGCGGCTTGTCGAACTCGGGCAGCACCAGTGCGGCGGCCGGTGCGGATGTCGGCGCGGTGTTGTCGGTAGTCCCGGTCATCGCTGCTCATTCCTCCAAGGCCAAGCCTCGCCCGGCCAGTTGCGTATGGGTGAAAATCCCCTCGACGGTGGCTTCCACATCGAAGCGCACCCGCTCGGTGGGTGGGTAGCCGATCAACTCGGCGGCCCGGTGCGGCGGCAGCGGCTGATCCCCGACGTCCGCCGACTCCCACAGCATCACCGCGCCCCAGCGGTCGCCCGCCCGGTCGGAGATCCAGAACTTCAGGCGCAGCCCCTTCACCGCTTCCCAGGGGCTCACCCCTTCGTCCCGGAGATAGACCCGCAGCGAGTCGATGGTCTGCTCGGAATCGCTCAGGTCCCACCAGGCGATCGTCGCTCTCATCAGCCCAGCACCTCCTTGATTCGGTCGGCGAAAATACGGGGGCCGCCGTGGGTGAGCACGGATTCGGCGTGGAACTGCAGTGAGGCGAAGTGCGGCCCGCGCAGGGCGTGCACCTCGCCCGTCCGGAGGTCCCGGCTGACCTCGACCAGCCCGACGCCCGGGGCCTCGACCTTGCCGTCGGCGCTGTGCGCGGCGAAGGTGTTGTAGAAGCCGACCCGTTCACGGTCGCCGAACAGGTCGATCGTGCGCTGTGCGCCCTGGTGGGGCACCTCGCAGCGCTCGATCTCCAGGCCGAGGGTGCGGCTGAGCACCTGATGGCTGAGGCAGACCGCGAGGAACGGCCGTCGCTGGGAGAGCAGTTTCGCGATCGCCCCGTACAGATGGGCGATGCGGGGGTGACTGGTTTCGCGCGGGTCGCCCGGGCCCGGGCCCATCACGACCAGATCGTGCCCGTGCCAGGAGTAGTCCTCGTCGAACCGCCGGACGGCCACCTCCAGTCCGAGCGACCGGAGTTGATGCCCGATCATTCCGGTGAAGGTGTCCTCGGCGTCCACGACGAGCGCCCGCCGCCCCGCCAGCGGGCCGGCGGCCCACCCCGCCCCGTCCTGCTGCCGCTCCTCCCGCACCATGGACCCCTCCCGCACCGCGGACTCAGCCCGTGCCGAGGACTCCGCCCGGGGCCGCTCCGACAGCCAGAATCCCCCCAGTTGGGTGCTGCGCCTGCTCAACGCGGCCCGCACGCCTGCGTCCTGGCCGAACCGCAGCTTCCGTCCGGTGTCCAGCGCGTTCAGCAGACCGGCCGCCTTCGCGCGGGTCTCGGCGGCTTCGGAAGCCGGATCGGAGTGCCGGACGAGGGTGGACCCCACCCCCAGCGTCACCCGTCCCGCGCTGTCGATGTCGGTGGTACGGATCAGGATCGTGGAGTCCATGAACCGCTCGCCCCGGCCGTCCCGCCCGATGAGCGCCAGGACACCGCTGTAGTAGCCGCGGCTGGACGGCTCGTACTGGCTGATCACCCGGCATGCGCTCTCCAGCGGGCTGCCCGTCACCGTCGGCGCGAACATGGTCTCCCGCAGGATCTCGCGGGGCCCCCGGCGGGAGCGGCCCTCGATGAAGTACTCGGTGTGCGCCAGCCGGGCCATCTCCTTGAGGAACGGACCGACGACCCGCCCGCCGTCCTCGCAGATCCGGGCCATCATCTTCAGTTCCTCGTCGACGACCATGTGCAGCTCGTCGCTCTCCTTGCCGTCGCCGAGAAACTCCATCAGGCCTTCGAGCGTCGGCCCGTCCGGCGGATAGCGGTAGGTGCCGCTGATCGGGTTCATCACCGCGTCCCCGCCGTGCAGGCTGACGTGCCGCTCGGGAGTCGCACCGACCAGCGTGCGGGTGCCGGTGTGCAGCAGGAAGGTCCAGTAGGCGCCGGACTCCAGCTCGCACAGGCGGCGGAAGAGGGTGAGAGCGCTTGCTGCGGAGTAGTCCTCGATGTCGACGACGTAGGACCTCTTCAGTACGAAGTTGGCGCCCGTACCCCTGCCGATCTCGTCCCGGACGATCCGGCGGACGATCTCGGCGTACGCGTCGTCGTCCACGTCGAAGTGGCCGCCCGCCAGCTGGATCGGCGTCAGCGGTATCCGCTCCAGCGACTCCTGGAGCGGCAGCACCACCTGGTCGGTGACGCGCATGGCGAGCAGCGGCACGCCGTCGTCGGCGCAGGCGTAGCCGCGTTCGGTGATCTGCCGGTACGGCACGGCGACCAGCACGTCATTGCCCGTTCCCGAGACGTCCTCGGGCAGCGGGATGTCCGCCAGAGCCGGCGGGGTGGTCATCTCGCCGAGCAGTACGTCCAGCCGGTCGGGGCCCGCTCCCGGGCCGGCGGCCTCGGGGCGGTGCAGCAGCGCGAACGGCGCGCCGGGCGGCGCCGCCAGCACCTCGTCCAGCAGGTCGGCACCGGTCATGTGAAGACCTCCGCCGTCGTGACGACCGCCGCGCAGCGCTCCGCCGCGTACTCCAGGGCCAGCCGGTGGTAGTCGGCGGAGAAGTCGGCAGTGGCGTCGACGACCATGAAGGGCTGTATGTCGTTGCTGAACGCCTCGACGGCGCTCATCAGCACGCCCACATGCGCGTAGACGCCGCAGATGATCAGCTGGTCCCTGTCGTGCTCCCGCAGCTGGGCCAGCAGCCCGGAGCGGAAGAAGGCGCTGTACCGCCACTTGGTGAACACCCAGTCGTCCGGCGCCGGATCGAGCGGTGCCACCACCTCGCGGTCCGCCGGGTCGACCCGCATGCCCGGCCCCCAGAAGTCGTTGAGCAGACCGCGCTCCTCGCGCGTCATGCCGCCGGGCTGCTTCGTGTACGCCACCGGCACACCGAGCGCCCGGCACCGGTCCAGGAGCGTCGCGGTGTTCCTGATGAGCTGTTCGGCGATGACGTCGGGAAACGGCCGCAGGAAGAACCGCTGCATGTCGTGGATCAGCAGTACGGCACGGTCGGGGTCAGCGACCCATGGTGCGGTGTTGCCCGGCAGGTCATCCGGTGTCGGTAGCGAGTAGGGCTCGATCGTCGGGATGCCAACCATGTCCGTCCGTCCTCAGCGTGTGTCCGGGAGCGACCGAGCCCCGGGAAGGAGTGCAGGGGTTCCCGCGGTCGGCGCGTTGTTCGTGGTGCTGCTATCTCCGGTCGTGGGCGTCCGGTTCCTCCTGCGCGAGCTGCTCCGCCAGCAGGCGCCAGCCGTCGGCGCATTCGGCCGCCAGCTTCGCGATCACGTGCCGGGTGTGCGGGGGGACTTCATGGACGAGGGCGGTCCACTTCTCGTTGCTCAGCATGTGGACCTCGAGCAGACGCAGCAGGGCCCGGCCGGTCTCGGTGAACCGGAGCGAAGGGTCGGCCCGCAGCCGCTGGACCGTGCGGGAGAGGTCGGGTACGTGGCTTCGCACCGTCGTGTCCACCGGTCCGGCCGCCGCCGGTGCCCGCCGTGCGCCCCGGCGCCGGGGCAGCACCGGATCCTCGCCACCGAGCAGGCGCGCACGCACCGTCCGTACCGTCTCCGGGGAGATGCCCACGGCGGCGGCGACCTGGCGCAGGGAGAGTTGAGGGTTCTCCCGGAGCATGTCGCTGGCGAGCCTGCGCTGTTCCAGGCTGTTCACGGGCCGGACGCGCCCGTCCCGGCCGACCCGGCCGCGCTCTGGAACCTTGGGGGCGGCGCTCCCCCGGCGCAGCTCGGCGATCGTGCGCGGGGAGAGTCCGGTCACCGAGGCGATGAGCCGGTCGGACCACTGCGGGTGGGAGGCGACGATGCGGCATCCCGCCGCCTTGCGGTCCGCAGTGGAAAGGGGCAGCCCGTGCACGACGTTGGCACGGACCGCGAAGACGAACGCGTCGTCGGCGTCGCCGTCGAAGAAGCGGACGGCGATCTCGGGCTGACGGCGCAGCCGGGCCGCCTGGAGCCGGTGCAGGCCGTCGATGACGCGCATCGTCGTACGGTGGACGACGATCGGCGGCAACTCCTCGGAGGTACCGGCCAGGGCCCGGACATGGTCCAGATCCGGGCCCGCCGTGCGGGGTGAACCGGCGCTCCGCAGAGCGCCGACGGCGACCGTGACCACCGGCCCCGGGGCCGCCAGTAGATCCCCCGTCACCTCGCTCGTCCCCGCACCGGGGTATTCAGGTGCTTCCCGTGGCGGGCTCGCAGCGAAATTGACCACGTCTACGCCCTTCAGTCGCCATGGATACCGAAAGTGATCGTGCAGCGCGCCGTTCAACTGCCGCCGCCAGCAACACAGGTGGGCATGTCTGGTCCACGGACTGGCTCAGGAGACCTGTTATTCGTTGCGTTTCCGCCTACCGCCCCGTGCTCCCCCGTCCGGCGGAATTCCTTACTGGCTCAAAGCATGGTTGGAGGTGAGGTGCGATCACGTCAACAGCGAAAATTCTGACGCGGTGAGGGGTTGGCCAGAATGCCCGTCTTGACGGCGCGCCACGCGCGGAAACCGATCATGTGGCCCGCTGGTGGCCGAGGTGCACCGCCGAAACCCGGGAAGGATCCGGAGCGGGCGCAGCTGTCCTGAAATGCGTGTTGCACAGATCACAGCTGCAACTTTTTCACGGCACGACAATTCCGTTAGCACAACTACAATTCCCGGCTCACAGCTGCAATTCTTCGTCAGAACCGTGGCAGGGAAGCTGATGAGGGAAGCCGGTCCGGCAGGCCGCCGGAGGTGGACACCCAGGTGTCCACCTCGTTCCCGGAGTACTCCCGGATGTCCCGCAGGCGCTCTTCCAGGGCGCGAGGGACCTCAAGAGTCACGGCCCGGTCGCGACCTCCCGGTCGGGGTCCGCGATCCACTCGCTCCAGGACCCGACGTACAGCGCCGCGTCGATCCCGGCGAGCCGCAGCGCCAGCACCTGATGTGCGGCCGTCACGCCCGAGCCGCAGTAGGCCGCGGCAGGGGTGCGGCTGGTGACCCCGAGGTCGCGGAAGCGCTCGCGCAGCTCGCCGGGGGGCCGGAAGCGGCCGTCCGGCGCGCTGTTGTCGAAGGTGGGGGCGGAGACGGCGCCCGGGATGTGCCCGGCGACCGGGTCGAGCGGCTCCACCTCGCCCCGGAACCGCTCGCCGAGCCGGGAGTCCAGCAGTACGCCCTCGGCGGCGAAGCCCGGCACCTCGTCCACGGTCAGCCGGGGCATCCCGCCCGGCACGGCGGTGAAGTCCCCCGGCGCGGAGGGCTCTTCGCCCCGCCCCTGTACGACCGGGCCGCCTGCCCGCTCCCACGCCTCGTAGCCGCCGTCCAGCACGCGTACGTCCCGGTGCCCGAAGTACCGCAGCATCCACCACAGCCGGGCGGCGGCGGCAGTGGCGTCGCGCTGGTCGTAGACGACGACCGGCTCCCCGCCCCGCACGCCCACGCGGCGCATGGTCGCCTCGAAGCCGGCAGTCCCGGGCAGCGGGTGCCGACCGCCCGCGCCGGGAGGCCCGGCGAGGTCAGCGCCCAGATCGACGCGGACCGCGCCCGGCAGGTGTCCGGCCAGATAGTGCTCCAGCGGAGGCGGTCCCGAGCGGCTCCAGCGCACGTCGAGCAGGTGCGGCGGCGATCCGGCCGCCAGCAGCTCGCGCAGTTCGGGCACGGTGATCAGGGTGTCCTGCGCATCTGGCACTTCGGACCGCCTCTTCGGGTGCGACATCGGGCGCCCCACGGTAGCGCCCTGCCGGCCCGTTCACGCGGAAAGACCGCGGTCCCGCCCTACCGGCGGGTTGAGTCGGGCGAAGCCCTCCTGGCGCTCGTACGGGAAGTAGGGGTACGGCGCGGGCTTGCCGCTCGCGGCGTCGAGCTTCGCGACCTGCTCGGGCTCCAAGGTCCAGCCGACGGCGCCGATGTTCTGGCGCAGCTGCTTCTCGTCACGGGCGCCGATGATGACGGAGGAGACCGTCGGCCGACGCAGCAGCCAGTTGAGGGCGATCTGCGGGATGGTCCGGCCCGTCTCCTGGGCGACCTCGTCGAGGGCGTCGACCACGCTGAAGAGGTGTTCGTCCTCGACGGGCGGGCCGAACTCGGCGGTCTGGTGCAGCCTGCTCCCGGCCGGCAGCGGCTGGCCGCGCCGCACCTTGCCGGTGAGCCGCCCCCAGCCGAGCGGGCTCCAGACGATCGCGCCGACCCCCTGGTCGAGGCCGAGGGGCAGCAGCTCCCACTCGTAGTCGCGGCCGACGAGCGAGTAGTAGACTTGGTGGGCGACATAGCGCGGGTAGCCGTGCTCGGCGGCGACGCCGAGGGACTTCATCAGCTGCCAGCCCGCGAAGTTGGAGACACCGGTGTAGCGGATCTTCCCCTGGCTGACCAGCTGGTCGAGCGTGGACAGCACCTCCTCGACCGGCGTACCGGCGTCGAAGGCGTGCAGTTGGAAGAGGTCGATGTAGTCGGTGCCGAGGCGGCGCAGCGCGTCCTCGGTCGCCTTGATCAGCCGCGAGCGTGAGGTGCCCGCGTCCTGCGGTCCGTCGCCCATCGGCAGGCCGGCCTTGGTCGACAGGATCACCTCGTCCCGGCGGCCCTTGATCGCCTGACCCAGCACCTCTTCCGACGCACCGCCCGAGTACACGTCGGCGGTGTCGAACATGGTGATGCCCGCCTCCAGGCTGATGTCCAGGAGCCGCCGGGCGTCCTGGGCGTCGGTGCTGCCCCAGTGGCCGAACAGCGGACCCGAGCCACCGAAGGTGCCGGTGCCGAGGCTCAGTGCGGGGACCACGAGCCCGGATGCGCCCAACCGTCGGTATTCCATGGGTGATTCCTCCTTTGTGGTGCACGGCTCTCGCCTTACTCTCGTCTTAACGGAGCTTTGGGCCCGTTAAGACGAGAGCAACGTACCACGACTCTGACTATTAACGGAACTACAGCCCCGTTATCGCTGGCTCGGCTACTGACTCGGCCGTTGGCTGTGCTGCCGGCGGTGGGGCGGGCCCGGCGACCGGCCGCGCCCCCGCACGCAGCCCGAACGCGCTGATCACGGCCGCGAGCAGCGCGGCAGCCAGCGGTACGACCAGCCCCGCGTGGTAGCCGTCCAGCAGCGCGGCGGGCGTATCCCCGTCCGTCGCGGCCACGTTGACCGCCGTCACCGTCGAGAGCCCGAGCGCGGCGCCGAACTGGAGGGAGGTGTAGAGCAGCCCTCCGGCCAGGCCCTGCTCCGCCTCCTCGATGCCGTCGGTGGCCGCGATGGTGAGCGGCCCGTACGCCAGCGAGAAGCTGAGCCCGAGGAGGACGAGGCTGGGCAGCATCACCAGATAGGTCCAGTCCGAGCCGACCGGCAGGAAGAGGGCGTACGCGAGCGCGGCCAGCAGCATCCCTCCGAAGATCACCCGGGCGTTGCCGAACCGGCTGACCAGCCTGGGGGTCAGCGTGGGCGAGAGCACCGCGTCGATGCCCAGCACCATCAGCGCGAAGCTGGTCTCCAGGACCGACCATGCGCGCAGTTCCTGCAGATACAGCACGAGAAGGAACTGGAAGCCGAAGAACCCGGCGAAGAAGAGCAGCCCGGCCAGGTTGGCGCGGACGAGCGGCCCGTTCCGGAAGATGCCCAGGCGTACGAGTGGCTGACTCGTACGCCGCTCGACCCCGACGAAGACGGCGAGCGCGGCCAGGCCCGCCGCGAGGGTGCCGAGAGTCCAGTCCAGGCCGGTGTGGGAGGCCCGTTCGACACCGAGGACGAGGAGCACGATGGCTGCGGTGATGGTGACGCCGCCCGCCAGGTCGATGCGCTGGCCGCTCCGGTCCGGACGTGGCGCCTTCGGGATCAGCGCGAGCGCGGCGACCAGGATGAGGAAGGAGAGCACGACCGGCGCGAAGAACACCCAGCGCCAGCCGATCGAGGTGAGCAGACCGCCCACGACGAGGCCGACGGAGAAGCCGCCCGCGGCGGTGCCGGAGTAGATGAGCAGCGCCTTGTTGCGCTGCGGTCCGGCCTCGAAGCTCGTGGTGACCAGGGAGAGTCCCGCCGGGGTCATGAAGGCGGCGGCGACCCCGGTGACGAACCGGGCGACGATCAGCATCCAGCCCTCGGTCGCGAAACCCCCGAGGCCGGAGAAGAGCAGGAAGACGCCGAGCCAGAAGACGAACATCCGGCGACGCCCGAAGAGGTCCGCCGCCCGGCCGCCCACCAGCATGAAGCCGCCGTAGCCGAGGACATAGGCACTCATGACCCACTGGAGCTGCCCGGTGGCCAGCCCGAGATCGGCACGGATGGACGGCAGGGCGACATTGAGCATGGCGATGTCGATGCCTTCGAGGAAGATCGCACCGCACAGGACGAACAGTACGCCCCATTTGCGCGGACTGATCGTGTTCATATGGATTCCTCACGAGACGGGAGGTTTTTACTGGCTCCCTCAGCTTCGATCACCGCGCGCGGTGGAACAACGGCGAACATCGCAACGTTCATTCAGCCAGACTTACCGATCGTGCCTGCCCGCCGGACACACCTGGGGACTTCCATGGAACGCGATGAGCTGGACTGCTTTCTGATCCTCTCCGAAGAGCTGCACTTCGGCCGCACAGCCGACCGCATGCGGCTGTCGCGGGCCCGGGTGAGCCAGCTGGTCCAGCGCCTGGAACGCCGCGTCGGTGCCCCACTGTTCGTCCGTACGAGCCGACGCGTCGCCCTCACCGCCCTCGGCCACAGCCTGCGCAAGGACATCACCCCGCACCATCGCGCGATCGAGGCCGCCTTCGCCCGTGCGAGCGCCACCGCACGCGGCACCGACGGGGTGCTGCACGTCGGGTTCTCCAACCCGCTGGCCGGAGAGATCGTCATGAAGGCGACAGAGGCCCTGCGCGCCGGCCATCCCGGGCTTGCGGTGGAGATCTGCGAAGTCACCCTCTCCGACCCCTACGGGCAGCTGCGCAAAGGCGAGTTCGACGTACAGCTCACCCCGTTCCCGATGCGCGAGGACGATCTGGGCGGCAGCCAGGCGCTGCTGACGGAGGCCCGGGTGCTGGCAATCTCCACCGGACACCCGCTCTCCGGACGCGACTCGCTGACACTCGAAGACCTGGCGGACGTCCCCCTGCTCACCATCGACGGTGAACTCCCGGACTACTGGCGGGAGTACCACGTCCCCTCGCACACCCCCAGCGGCCGTCCGATCGGCCGGGGCCCGGCCATCACCAACATGGAGGAGGCGCTGACGCTCGTCGCGGGCGGCAAGGGCGCCCTGCTCTCGGCCGCGCACACCGCCACCTACCGCGCCCGTCCGGGCGTCGCCTACGTCCCCTTCGCGGATGCGGCGCCACTCGGCTACGGCCTGGTCTGGCGCGCGGGCGACCACACCGGCGCCGTCCGTGCCTTCGCCCGCACGGCCGCCGAGGCCGCCAGGTCCCTCACCCTGAGCGACCCCGCCCCACCTGACGCCGTGACGGTGGCGCCGTGACGGAGTGGCGCCGTGACGGGGTGACGCCATGACCCCGATAGCCGGTTGTTCCGCCCGGTGCACCGGTCAGGTGCCGGTGAGGATCTCGACTCCGCGGCCCGGGAACAGCGTGCCGACCAGGAAGTCATGCACCTCATCGACAGGGTCGGCACAGACCCCGCTCGCCACGCGGACCCGGAAGTCGCGGTCCGCGGCATCGTAGACCGTGGCCGCCACCATCGCGCCGGTCGCGACACCGGCGACGACCAGCGTCTCGGCACCGCTGCTGCGCAGCACCAGGTCGAGGTCCGTCCCGGCGAAGGCGCTTACCCGTTTCTTCGTGACGACGACATCACCGGGCCGGCGGCCCAGACCAGGATCGAGCTCCACGCCCGTCGAGCCCTCGTGGAAGTCGTCACCCATGGCGAATGCCGCCTGCACGGCCGCGTTCCGCTCCGGCACGTCCGTGCCGTTCGCCCGGAGCTGCGTACGCACGAACACGACAAGGTCCCCCCGCTCCCGGGCCGCAGCCGCAAGAGCGGCCGCCTGCGGGACCAGCTCCGCCGCGAACGGGTAGTTGCGCGTGATGCCGACCTGAAGATCACCGATGATGACTGCCGACTTCGCCATGGATGTGACACCTCCGGGCTCGATAGCGGTGGATATACACCTGTTCACACAGGAAGCACCCACTCGATGGAAAGCCGCTTCAGACTTCTCGCGCAGATCCTCCCCGAGGACGGACCCATCGTGCTCGTGATCTACGAAGTCCCCAGAGGCCCGTCGCGGACAACCCGTTCGCCGCAGGCGGGGGTGGGCGGGTAGCGTCGGGCGGCCGTCGGTGTCGCGGCGGGTGGTCACGGTGCAGGTGCAGGTACAGGTGCAGGGCAGCCAAGGGGAGCCGGTTCCATGTCAGTCGATGTCCGTTTCAGTACGTCCGGTGCGTCCGGTCCGTTCAGCCCGGGGACTGGCGGGGTGGGCGCCGCTGACAGTCACGATGTGATCCGGGTGCGGGGCGCCCGGGAGAACAATCTGGCGGATGTCTCGCTGGACATACCCAAGCGCAGGCTGACCGTCTTCACCGGAGTCTCCGGCTCCGGGAAGTCCTCGCTCGTCTTCGGCACGGTCGCCGCCGAGTCGCAGCGGCTGATCAACGAGACCTACACCGCGTTCATCCAGTCCTTCATGCCGAGCCTGGGGCGGCCCGACATCGACAGCCTGGAGAACCTGAGTGCCGCGATCGTCGTCGACCAGGAGCGGATGGGGGCCAACTCCCGTTCCACCGTGGGCACGGCGACCGACGCGTACACGATGCTGCGGATCATCTTCAGCCGCCTCGGCACCCCGCACATCGGCACCTCGACCGCCTTCAGCTTCAACAGCGCCGAGGGCATGTGCCCCACCTGCGAGGGGCTGGGCCAGGTGTCGAAGATCGACATCGACCAGCTGGTGGACCGGCAGCGGTCGCTCAACGAGGGGGCCGTCACCGTCCCCGGATTCGCCGTGGACTCCTGGTACTGGCAGGTCCTCGCCCATTCCGGCTTCTACGACCCCGACACCAAGCTGGGCGACTTCACCCCCGCCGAGTGGGACGACCTCATGTACAGGCCCACCACCAAGATCAAGGTGGGCACGAACAACATCACGTACGAGGGCCTGATCCCCAAGGTCCAGCGGGTCTACCTCAGCAAGGACCGGGAGTCGATGCAGGCCGGGCTCCGGGCCTTCGTGGACCGGGCCGTCGTCTTCGCCGACTGCGCCGACTGCGGCGGCACCCGGCTCAGCCCCGCCGCGCTGTCCTCCACCATCGACGGCGTCAACATCGCCCAGTGCTCGGCGATGCAGATCAGCGACCTGGCCGGGGTGGTGCGCGGCATCGAGGACGAATCCGTGGCCCCGCTGCTCGCCACCCTGCGCCAGACGCTGGACTCGCTGGTGGAGATCGGGCTCGGCTATCTGAGCCTGGACCGCACCTCCTCCACGCTGTCCGGCGGCGAGGCCCAGCGAGTGAAGATGGTGCGCCATCTCGGCTCCAGCCTGACCGATGTCACCTACGTCTTCGACGAGCCCACCATCGGACTGCACCCGCACGACATCCAGCGCATGAACGGCCTGCTGCTCCTCCTGCGCGACAAGGGCAACACGGTGCTCGTCGTCGAGCACAAGCCCGAGGTCATCGCCATCGCCGACCACGTAGTGGACCTCGGACCCGGCGCGGGCACGGCGGGCGGCCGGATCTGCTACACGGGCGACGTCCCCGGGCTGCGCGCCTCCGACACGCTGACCGGGCGGCACCTGGAGCACCGGGCCCGGCTGCGCGAGACGGTACGGGAACCGCGCGGGCAACTGCCGGTGCGCGGGGCGGGGCTGCACAACCTCAGGAACGTCGATGTCGATCTCCCGCTCGGTGTGCTGACCGTGGTCACCGGTGTCGCCGGTTCCGGCAAAAGCTCGCTCATCCACGGCTATGTGTCGCCGCTGGAGGGCGTGGTAGTGGCCGACCAGACACCGATACGCGGCTCCCGCCGCAGCAACCCGGCCACGTACACCGGACTGCTGGGCCCCGTCCGTACCGCATTCGCCAAGGCCAACGGCGTCAAGGCGGCGCTCTTCAGCGCGAATTCGGCGGGCGCCTGCCCCACCTGCAACGGCCTGGGCCTCGTCTACACCGACCTGGCGATGATGGCCGGGGTGGCGTCCGTCTGCGAGAAGTGCGAAGGCAGGCGCTTCACTCCCGAGGTGCTGACGTACACGCTGCGCGGAAAGAACATCAGCGAGGTACTGGGCATGTCGGTGGCCCAGGCGCAGGAGTTCTTCCCCGGCGGCCAGGCGCGCACCATCCTCGACCGGCTCGTCGATGTCGGGCTGAGCTATCTGCGGCTCGGGCAGCCGCTGAACACCCTCTCCGGCGGCGAGCGGCAGCGGCTCAAGCTCGCCATCCACATGGCGGAGAAGTCGGCGACGTACGTGCTGGACGAGCCGACGACGGGGCTGCACATGGCGGATGTGGACCAACTGCTGGCCCTGCTGGACCGGCTGGTCGACGACGGGAACACGGTGATCGTCATCGAGCACCACCAGGCGGTGATGGCCCGCGCCGACTGGATCGTGGACCTCGGCCCGGGCGGCGGCCACGACGGCGGGCAGGTGACCTTCACCGGCACGCCGGCCGACCTCGTCGCGCACGGGGACACGCTCACGGCGGAGCACCTGCGGCGGTACGTGGGCGCCGGTTCCGGCGCGTAGCGGCTAAAGCCGGGGACAGCCCTTAGGCCCCCGGCGAACGGCCGGTGAGCAGGCGGTAGGCCGTGGGCCCGAGGGCGCGGGAGCGCGTGTAGCGGCGGGTGGCGAGGGCTACCAGCGCGGTGCCGGTCGCAGGGCGGAAGCCGAGGAACGTCTCCTGGCCCATCGTCGCGCCCGAGTGGAAGTAGAGCGGGCCTTCGTCGGTGGGGTGACGGAACCAGGACAGGGTGTGCGTGTGGCGATACCCCAGCCCCCGTCTGAGTACGGGTTTCTGGACTTCACGCAGTGCCGCGCGCAGCCCCGGGGGCGCGTCACCGGGGGACAGATGGGCTTCCAGATAGCTCAGCAGATCCCCCGGCGTGGCCCTGACCGCACCGCTCGCGAAGAAACCGCCGGCGTCGAACGGCGGGAGCGCGGTCACTCCGTCGCCGGCGTGACCAGTCGCGTCCTTACCTGCCCCCAGCGGCACGGTCCCGGTTTCCCACAGGCCCAGCGGCTCGAAGATATGCCGCGACAGCAGCCGCTCGTACGGGCTCCCGGCGGCGCCGGAGAGTGCCGGGCCGAGGAGGGCGGCACCGAAGTTGGAGTAGTGCCAGCGCCTGCCGGGCGGATGGCGGGGGCGGCTGCGCGCGAAGGCGGCGAGCAGCCGCTCGCGCGAGTATCCGGCGTACGGATTGGTGCGCCAGTGTGGCAGCGCCTGAGGGTAGAAGTCCCAGGGCAGCCGGGGCAGTCCGGCGGTGTGGGTCACCAGGTGCAGGAGGGTGACGGCGCTGAGATGCGGGTGGGGGCGCGCATCCGGGTGCGGATGCCGGTGCAGGTGTGAATGCCGGTGTGCGTGCGGCGCGGGCAGGTGGTCCAGTGCGCGGTCGTCCAGTTCCAGCTCACCGCGCAGAGACAGGTCCGCGAGCAGCAGGCCGGTCAGCGTCTTGGATGCCGAACCGATCTCGTAACGCAGCGCCTCACGCGGCGTGCCGGGGGCCGCGGGGCCCGTACCACCGGTGACGACGGTGCGCCGCCCGTGCTGGGAGTGCGCGAGGACGACGTCGGGCGCGTCGAAGCCGCACACCGCCGAGCACAGCAGCGGAGCCACCTCCGGATCGGCGTCGTAGCCCGATACGGCCGCGGCGGACGTACGGACACCCGCCCGGGTCACGGCTGCGGCACCGTCAGCGCCGTCATGGCACGCGAGGTGGCCATCACCGAGGCGAACGCCGCGACCAGCGTGGGGTGATAGGCCAGGTCGAAGGTGTCCGCCGGGTCTCCGGGCGGCAGGGTGCGCTGCACGGGCATCGCACCGTCCGGCTGCTGCGCCGCCGCGTACAGCTGCCAGGCAGCCGGGTCGAGGGTGGGACGCGGCAGGCAGGCGTCGACGACGAGCAGCTCACCGAGCAGATCCCAGTGTTCGACGGAGGCCCAGTCCTCGATCCACACCGGCAGCCACAGTTCGAGATAGTCGGCGATGTCCGTTGGCAGCGCCTCGGGATGCTCTCCCCAGTCGGTGAGGTGGAAGACGGTGTGGGTGACGTCGTACGCGATGTGGTAGACGGCCGTCCACGGTTCGGGCGTACGCCCCAGCCAGGTGCGCCGGGCGGCCTCCGCCACCTCGATGCTGGGCGGCAGCCCCGCACGGATCTCGACCCGGGCCAGGCCGAGCCGCCGGTTGGGCGCCATCTCCAGGGCCGTCCAGCTGGTCAGCCCCCGGGCGAGCCGGGCCCGGCCCTCGACCTCCTGATTGCGGTAGCCGAGCTCCTGGAACGGCACGTACAGCTCCAGCGGGATGGGCGAGAGCGGCTCCCGGCGCTGGAGCCAGGCCAGCAGCTCACCTCCGTCCAGCACCTCCCGCCAGGCGTAGTCGAGCAGCTTCCGGATGATGGCGGACTGCTGGGATCCGGCGACGCCCTCGCGGAAGAGCACCTTGCCGATGACGGCGAGTTCACCGATGGGCTTGAAGCGCTCCCCGATCTCCAGGGCCGAAGTGGACGCGTCCGTCCGGGCCCTGAAGTGCGTACGGTTCGCCGCGAGCCACTCCAGCGCTCCGGCACCCACGCGGTGCAGCAGTTGCGGGCTGATGGGAGGTGCGCTCGTCGCGAGGGGGCCGGGCGGGGGCGGGCTTGTGGGGGAACTGGACGGGCGACTGGTCACGAACGGCCTCCACCGGACGTCGAAGGGACGGGTGCCGCGCGCGTTCCGGATTCCGGTGCCGGGGCCCGTGACAATCCCGGTGCCGCATCCGGCGGCACGGCGGCGGCACGGATGCGGGCGGCGGTCAGTACGGCGGCGAAGGCGCCGACCAGAGTGGAGTGGTAGCAGGAGAGGAAGGACTCCCGGCTGCCCGGCACGGGCCGCACATCGACGGCGGGCGGCGGCCCGGACTCCGCGATGGCTCCCGCGGCGTTCTGCGCCCTCGCGTATGCCCCCCACACCTCAGCGACCGGTACCTGCCACGGGCCGGAGCCGGGCAGGCTCGCGGCGACGGCCAGCAGTTCGCCGGTGAGGTCCCACAACTCGCTCTCCGCGCAGGAGTCCAGCCAGGCGGGCAGCCACAACGTGAGGTGGTCGCAGACCTCCACCGGGAGCCGCTCGGGCTCCGCACCCCAGTTGGTGACATGGAAGACGTAGTGCGTCAGGGCGTATCCCGCGTGCACTTCGAAGGTCCACGGCTCGGCCAGACCGCCCAGCCAGGTGCGCCGCATCGCCTCGTCGAACTTTGCTTCGGCGCGGTACGCGTCCGCGATCCTCGCCTCGATGCCCGCGCCCGGGCCGTCCTCGGGCCAGTCCGGTCCGGGACAGACGCCCAGCCTGCGCTGCACGTTGAGCAGCGCGAGTTTGCGGGTCGGCTCGTGTTCGGCCAGCCCCCACGCCCGTGTCGTGGCGATGAAACGGGCGAACTCCTCGAACTGCGGGTGCCGCAGCCCCGCTTCGGCGAACGCCCCGTAGACCTCCAGCGGGTAGGTGGCGTACGGCTCACCGCGTGCCAACGTCTGGAGCAGTTCGCCCTGGCCGGTCTCGCACCAGGCGAAGTCAAGGAGTTCACCCGCGAGTTGATGCTGAACGCTGCCTGCGGGGCTCACTCGCAGAGTGTTCGAGCTGATCTCGGCAAGCTCCGCCAGCGGCTTCAGGGTGAGGCTGCGGCTCACCTCGGGTGCGGTGACGTCCTCGGGCAGCCGGAAGTCCGGGAGGTGGCCGTGCAGCCAGGACAGCGCGGAGAGCGAGACACGGTCCAGCTCCGCCGCGGTGTCCTGCGCCGCCGTGGAATGCGCCGCGCTCACCCGGACGCTCCTTCGCGGGCGAGCTGCGCGGCCCGTACCTGGAGGGCCACACGGGCGTCAGCCGCACCCATGTGGTGGATGAGGTCCAGGCCGCCGTCGAGCCCGAGCGAGGCCGGGACCCCTTCGGTCACCGCCAGCCAGCGCCCCGCTCCGGCCGCCTGCAGCCAGTCCCGCCGCCGCACCGCCCGTACGAAGCCCCGCGCCAGGTCCACCGGCCGCTTGGCGACCGCCGCCGCCAGCGGAGAGGGCAGGCCGGGGACGGCCAGCGCGGCGAGTTGGGAGAGCTGATGGGTCATGCGCTGCCAGGGCTCGCTTGCGACCCAGCCGGTTTCCGGGTCCGGTTCGGGACCCAGGTCGGGACCCGGTGCACCCGTCCGTACGCGGTGCAGCGCCGCACGCATGCCCCAGTGACTCCACGCGCTGGCGGACGACGCACCGGGCTTCGGCGGGAAGGCTCCGACGGCGCCTTCGACCAGCGCCACATCGGCGTCCGTGGGTGTCTTGCCGCGCAGGGTGCACGGGGCGAACGCATCGGCCCCCAGCACCCGTACGGCCGCGACCGTCGCCGGGTCGTCGGAACGGCTCAGCACCGAACCCAGCAGGTCAAAGGGGTCGCCCCCGCCCCGAAGGGCGAGGACGACCACTGACGCGAATTCCTGTACTACGTCCGACACGCGGCTCGCAGTATCAGAGTGCTCCGCTGACACGATTCGAGTCAGCCCTTCTTCGGCCGCGGGGTCTGCGGCGAGAGAAGCAGCGCACCGACGAACAGCAGGAGGCCGGCGCACTCGGCCGAGTCACGGAAGATTCCGTCTGCTTCTGTGGGGTTGAGGAGCGATTCGACGTCGTCCGCCATCGTCTCGGTAGCCAGGGTGTTCGGAGTGCCAACGGGCATCATGGGATCATCCCCTAAGGGGTAGGTTGTCTGACTTTAGTCAGTAGAAACCGATATGCACGGTTCTGCAAACCCAGTGGGCGGGAACTTCCCAAGGCCCGCTCCCACCAGCGGATTTCCTCGACAACTGAGGGAGCGCCATGGGCCGTTCGGGGGAGAGTGCTTCGCGCGTCCGGCACAAATCCGGTGGCCGATCCACACCCGCGCCGCGATGATTCCCGCATGGCGTCCCAGAGATCACGTACGTTCGAGGACCTTGCGGCCGAGGCCGAAGCCGCACCCGTGGAGGGGTGGGACTTCTCCTGGCTGGACGGCCGCGCCACCGAGCAGCGGCCCTCCTGGGGGTACCAGCGCGTGATGAGCGGGCGGCTGGCCGAGGCGTCCGCCGCACTGGACATCCAGACGGGCGGCGGCGAAGTCCTCGCCGAGGCACCGCGCTTCCCTGCGGCGATGGCCGCCACGGAGTTCTGGCCACCGAACCTCGCGAAGGCCACACAGCTGCTGCACCCGCGTGGAGCCGTCGTGGTGGCGGACCCGGACGAACCGCCGCTGCCGTTCGCCGACGCCGCGTTCGACCTGGTGACCAGCCGGCACCCGGTGACCGTCTGGTGGGACGAGATCGCCCGGGTACTGCTGCCCGGTGGTACGTATCTGGCGCAGCATGTCGGCCCCGCGAGCATGTTCGAGCTGGTCGAGTACTTTCTTGGGCCGCAGTCCGAGGAGGTACGGCACAGCCGCCACCCCGACGATGCCCGGCGGGCGGCGGGAGAAGCCGGTCTGGAGGTCAGGGATCTGCGGATGGAGACGCTGCGCTCCGAGTTCTTCGACATCGGCGCGGTGATCTACTTCCTGCGCAAGGTGATCTGGATGGTGCCCGGCTTCACGGTCGGCGCCTACCGGGAGCGGCTGGGCGAGCTGCACGACCGGCTCGCAACGGAAGGCCCCTTCGTCGCCCATGCGACCCGCTACCTGATCGAGGCCCGCAAGCCCGCCGGGTGAGGAGCCCGGCCGGGTGATGTGCCTGCAATCGGGTGACGCGGCTCAGCCGCCCGGAGTAACGAGCCGCGCCTCGTACGCGAAGACCGCCGCCTGCGTACGGTCGCGCAGTCCGAGCTTGACCAGGATGCGCCCCACATGAGTCTTCACCGTCTGCTCGGCGACCACCAGCCGGGCGGCGATCTCGCCGTTCGACAGGCCCTGTGCGATCAGCGACAGCACCTCCGTCTCACGCTCGGTGAGTGTGCCCAGCCGCTCCACGCGCGGCCCGCGTACCGTGCCCTGCTGGGCGAACTCGGCGATCAGCCGCCGCGTGATGTTCGGCGCGAGCAGCGCCTCGCCCGCCGCCACCACCCTTACCGCCTCGGCGAGCTGCCCGGCGGAGGCGTCCTTGAGCAGGAAACCGCTGGCTCCGGCACGCAGCGCGTCGTAGACGTACTCGTCCAGATCGAAGGTGGTCAGTACGAGGACGCGGGTGGTCTCGCCGGACCGGGCCGCGATCTGCCGCGTGGCCTCGATGCCGTTCAGCTCCGGCATCCGGATGTCCATGAGCATGACGTCCGGGCGGAGCGCGGCGGCCTGGGTGACGGCCTCCCGGCCGTCCTCCGCGTGGCCGACGACCTCGATGCCCGGCTGCGCGTTGAGCAGCACGGAGAAGCCCTCGCGCACCATCATCTGGTCGTCGGCGATCACGACGCGGATCGTCTCCACCGTCATTCGCGTTCTCCTTCTGGGTTGCGGGGGTCGGCGTTGCGGGCGCCGGCGGGAGGGGCATGTGCGTCGGGGTGGTCGGCCGCTTCCTGATGAACGGGGAGGAAGGCGGTGACCTGGAAGCCACCGTCCGGGCCTGGTCCGGCGGCGAGCTCACCGCCGAGCATGGTGGCGCGTTCCCGCATGCCCAGCAGTCCGTGACCGGCGCCCGGCGAGGGCTCGGGCGGCTGGCGTGGCGCGGTGTTGGCGACGCTCACCCGTATGCCGTCCGGCCCGTGCGCGATCTCCACCCGCACCCGCGAGCCCGCCGCGTGACGCAGCGCGTTGCTCAGCGCCTCCTGCACGATGCGGTAGACCGACAGCTCGACGCCCGGCGGCAGGAGGCGGGGCTCGCCGGTGACGTTGGTCCGTACGTCCAGCCCGGCCGTACGGACGTTGGCGACCAGGTCGTCGAGCCGGTCCAGTGAGGGCTGCGGGGCGTCGGGGGTGCCGTCGGACGGGCGCCCGCCGTGCTCCTCGGAGCGCAGGACGCCGAGCACCCGGCGCAGTTCGGCCAGCGCCTCCAACGCGTTGGAGCGGATCACGGTGAAACTGCGGGTGAGTTCCTCAGGCGGATCCTGCACCCGGTACGGCGCGGCCTCCGCCTGGATGGAGATCACCGACATGTGGTGCGCGACGACGTCGTGCAACTCGCGCGCGATGCGGCTGCGCTCCTCCAGGAGCGTGCGCCGGGCGCGTTCCTCGGCGGTCAGCGTCTCTTGCGCCCGCAGCTGCTGACGCGCCTCGCGCGCCCGGTGCATCGAGACGCCGATGACGGCTGCGAGGGAGAACAGGGCAGCCGCGAAGACGACGCTGTCCGAGTACTCCCCTCCGGGGCCGCGCGCGTTGATCGCCACCGTCAGCAGCAGCGCGGCGGACAGCGTCTGCGCGGTCACCCGCGCCGGTACGCGGAGTGACAGCAGCAGTTGCACGGCGGTGTGCGCGAAGAGCCCGGCCACGGGCCAGGGCCAGACCGCGCTGGGGTCGGCGGGCGGGGCCGTCGCCGCGGCGCCGGCGACGAAGACGGCGATCGAGAGCCACCAGCCCAGCATCGGCCGGTACAGACCGAGCGCGACGGCTGCGGAGTGGCCGAGCCCGAGCACCGTCGCTGGGCCGCTCGCGACCCCGTAGGCGTCCTGGAACTGCACGGCGCTGGTCAGCAGCACCAGCGCCAGGGCACCGAAGAACACGTGCGGCAGCCTGCGCAGCAGGCGCGGCCCGGCCATGGGGGGCATGGGCAGCACGGGTGCCCGCAGCAGGTCCTCCCGCAGCCCGCCCGCCGCATGGCGCAGCCACCCGGTGATCTTCTCCCTGGCCATGGCGGGGAGTCTAGGCGGCAGCATCACGGCCCCCGCCTCCCCGCGGCGCCCGCGGCGTTCTCCATCCGTCGGCGCGGAGACCACGGAAGGACGGTGGAAGCGCTCATACCGTCGACCGGTGAAGAGGTGCCCCACCGGCTCCGCGCCAGGGCCACCGCCGCGCTCCGGCAGGGCGGGCGAGCCACCTTCGCAGGGGCCCGCGCAGCAGCAGTGCTCCCCCGCACTGAGCGAGACCGAGGAAGACAACGGTCAAGCTGGGCGGCTGGAGGCCGGGCGGCTCGGTGGGGGAGGCGCCGGCCCACAGCACCAGACCTGTGAAGCCCGCCGCGCCCACGGCCAGCAGCGCGGCAGCCGTACGAGCGCGGGCGAACGCGCCGTGCGCCCAGGAGGCGCCCAGACAGTACGGGACCAGCCAGACCGCCAGGACGTTGGTCCAGCTGAGCCATTCCGGGGTGCTCTCGTGGCCGGAGCGGTACAGGTCGGCATGGAGCACCACGGCCAGCGGCCAGAGCGGATTCAATCGGGCGGTCAGGGGTGTGATCGCGATCAGTACGCCGAGGACCGGCAGGAACCACAGGGGTGCGACCACCATCGTCAACAGGGTGTGAACAGTCCCGCCGTCCGCGCCGATCGTGACAAGTGATACCGCCGACGCGGCCCACGCCACCAGCAGTGCCAGGACCGGCCGCGCGGCACGGCCGAGCCACCCCCGCAGCCATGCTCCGTACGGCGCTCCCTGGGCGTGGGCCTGACTGCGTACGGCGGTATAGCCGCCGAGCAGGAACAGGACGGCGAGGGGGTACAGCACCCAGGAAGCCGGGGCCAGTGCCGGCAGCCAGGTCAGCGAGCCGGCCCCGTCCAGTTGCACGTCGCCCTGGCGCGATGCCGCGAGCAGCCAACCCCCGAGGACGAGAACCAGGGCGAGTAGCGCGAGCGCGCCCGGCGCCCCGGTGGCGCCGTCCTGCCCGCGCCGTTCAACCATGGCCGACCGCCGATGATTCACCGCGCGCGATCCGAGCGAGGTTGCGCAGCGACTCCGATCCGGGGCGCAGATAGTCGCTGTGCCCGCCGTCTCCGGCGGCGAAGCGGCGGGCGCCGAAGTCGCCGGAGAGCGGGTCGGGGCCGAGCCCCAGGTGCGTACCGAGCAGGTCGGGGCCGGCATGGGGGACGTGCTCTATCCAGTCGTCGCCACCCCGCCCGGCCCAGACACGGGCCTCGGTGCCGAGCGCGTCGGCGCTCTCGGCACCCGTGCCAGGGCTGCCGAAGAAGGCGATGTCGGTAACCGCCCGATCGACCGCAGCCGCACCCCGCCCGCGGGCTGTTGCCGCCGGAAGCTCATCGGCAGCACGCCCGCAGACTGCCGAGCCGTACGAGTGGCACAGCAGCGCGAACCGTGCGTCCGGAGCGGTGACGTGGCGCAATGAGTTGATGAAGCTCCGCAGTTCCACGGCCCCGTCGTCGGCGCGGCCGGTGGTCAGGGCCTCCGTGCTGACCGTCCCCGGAGTGTCGTAACCCAGCCAGGCCACCACGGCGACACGCGCGCGCGGGGCCTGCCGCCGGGCCTCCGCGTACAGAGAACGGGCCGCACCGGCAAGCGACTTGGCGGGGTTGTCGGTGCCCTCGGACGGATCGAAGGTGTCCACGGTGGTATCGGCGCCTGGCACCAGGACGGCGATGCGGTCGGCGGTCGCCAGCTCGCCAAGCACCTCGACGGCGCGGCCGTCGCCCCGGCCGTCGAAGGCGAGCAACTGGCGCTGGGGGGAGGCGAGTGCGTAGAGGTTCGCTGCCCGCTCGCCGTCTCCGTGGGTCTGTGCCATCCGGGCGGCGGCGCGGGCCGCGGCGCGGTCGGCCGCGTAGTGCTCCGCCAGATTGGCGGCGGTGAGGGCGGGAAGCCGGGGCGGTGCGGGTGCGGGCGTCGCCCGCGCCTGCCCGGCACCGGACAGCGGCACCACGACGGCCGCCGCCACGATCGTGGCAAGCACTCCCCTGCGCAGCCGCCCGCCCCGCTCCCACCAGCCTCGCAGCCGCAGCCCCATCGCTTACCCCCTCCGCCACCCCGGCCCCAGCGGCCGGTCATGGCAGAGAACTTACGAATCACAGCAGGTCAACCGCGTCCCGCTACGGAGCCCACCTCGCGCCTGGCTCTCAGGTATGACCGGTACGGGGTGCAAGCGCTCAGGGTGCAAGCGCTCAGGGAGTAAGAAGCCGTTGTCGTACCGAGAAAAGGCAGGACCTCCTGCGCAGCTCGAAGGTTGGTGAAGCCGAGCGCAAGGAGGCCTGTTGTCGCAGTTGTACGCGGTTGCTCGGTGATGCTGGTCCCGCGCTCCTCGGCGAGGACGCGGAGCCGGTCCCGGACGGCTTCGGTGGTCTTCATACTCGTCGGCTTACTCAGCCACGGATGATGGCCGGCTTCGACCCATTCCCCATCGCCGGGGCGGAGGGGGAAGTACCCGAACGGCCGCGCCCAGCGGCGCACCTCACCCTGCCGCATTACGGTGAAAAGCAGCATTTCTTTGCAGGTCAACTGACAGGGGAAGAAGGAGGGGGCTCGCATGGAGAGTGACAGAGCCTCACTTCTTCTGGTCCTGGGGAACAGGAGGGCATGATGAAAACCGGCAGGCAGCGAATGCGGCATGCCGCTCTGGCGACAGGCGCCGCCGTCGTGGTGTCGCTGACACTCAGTGGCGGAGGCCCTCCCGGGGGCAGGCAGGACCACACCCAGGCCCCGGCGCCGCCCACGGTGTCGAAGGACGGCGGGTCGCAGGCGAAGGATGCCCCGGTGAGAGGCGGCCGCACCATCCGTGTGACAGCGAATCTGCAGGTCGGCGAAGAGCTGGATCTGGGCGCGCAGGGCCGCAGTGTCGGCGACCAGTTCGTCTTCAGCGGAAACCTGCGCTCGAGACCGGGAGATCGCCCCGTTGGCCGCTTTGGCGGGTTCTGCGTCATCAACGACCTGCAACGCAACGCCGGGGAGTGCTCGCTGACCGCTGTACTGGAGGGGGGACAGATCGCCGTTCAGGGCGAGCAGGCAGGGATTCCGACGCCGAGTCCGGTGACCAATGCGATCACGGGCGGCACCGGGAAGTTCCGTAATGCGCATGGCCAGATGACACTGAGAGTCCTGACGGCGTCGACGTGGGAACTCACGTTCCACGTGACCGGCCACTGACCGTACCGCCGGGAATCCGGCTATGACTTCGCCACATGGGACGCCCCGGACCATGATCGTCCAGTCGTTTATCGTGGTGGGCCAAGGCTGCTGTGGCCTGGCGGTCCTGGCGCTGAACACACTGCTGCTCGATGTCCCTGCCCAGCGCGCCGCCGAGGCTGCCGAAGGCGAGGACGACGGCCCGACGCGATGCCCCGGACACGCGGACGAGGTTGACCGCTTTGGAAAGACAACAGCTTTGGCTGTTGTCTTTCCGGACCTGAGGGCTGCGTTTCCGCTGGTCGGGCGTAGGGTCGGCGGTCCCGTGGGAGTAGTGGCCTGTCGTGCTGTTGCTCCCTGGGAGGTCGCGGATACCGTCGGTGGTCGGGCTGCTGGAACAGCGTGAGCTGGGTGCTCGCCGTCGCGTAGACGAGCTACGGGAGGAGGCCGACCGTATCCAGGCCGAACTGGCCGTGGCCGAGCGGGAATGGAAGGAGTGAGCCATCGCCCGCTCGCGGGTCGGCGAAGTGCTGGCCCCGGCGGACGAGACCGGGCAGGACCACGCCCGGGCCGACCGGACCGCGCAGGCCGCCGAGGAGCAGGCCGGAAAGACCGCGCAGGTGCCGGATGCAGCCAAGGCGAAGCCGCAGGTGCCGGTGTGGCGTGAGGGGCTGGACAGGTCGGTGCTGTCGGTGGACTACCAGCGCATCCTGGAATTGCTCGCGGACCGGTGTCGGCTGGGTCAAGGGCCGCTGACCTGCCAGGAGATGGCCGCAGCGTTCGGCATGGACGTGGTGCCGGCGCGGGTGGAGGCGCTGCGGTCGAAGGCGAAACGACTGGTCGCGCGCGGCTGGCTGGCCGAGCCCGCGCCGGGCCGGTTCACGCCTGCTGCGGGCGTGAGCGGGCAAGGCGGCGGGTCATGAGCAGGGTCATCGACCAGTAGACCATCGCCTCGGCACTGGTGGTGCGCCGCTCGTAGTCGCGTGCCAGGCGGCGGGTACGCATCAGCCACGCGAAGAGGCGCTCGACGATCCACCGCTTGGGCAGCACCACGAAGCCGCGCATGTCGTCGCTGCGTTTGACGATCGCCAACACCAGCGCGAGGAAGGTAAGGACGCAGGAGCAGTTCACCGCAGGGTGGCCGACAGGGCCGCCGAGAAGGCCCGGGTGTGCGCCGTCTCCTTGCCCTGGGGCCAGATCAGGCCGAGGGCGGAGTCCGGCAGACCGGCGACCGGGACGAAGCGGATGCCGCGCGCCCCCGCGTACTCGGCGGTCGGCCCGCACAGCAGCATCGCACCGCGTCCGGCGGCGATCAGGGTCAGGCCCTCCTGGAGCGTACGTACGGCCGTCTCATGCCGGACGGGCGCGCCGCCCGGCGTACGGGAGGGGGCGTGCGCCCGGCGCCAGTATCCGGGCGCCGGTCCGGCGACCGGGATGAGCGGGACCTCGGCGAGATCCTCCGCCGTCAGCGACTCCCGTGCCGCGAGCGGATGGTCGGCGGACACCGCGAGGTGCTGCGGCTGCTTCGAGAACACCGGACCGAGCGTGAGCCCCTTCTCCGCCAGCGGCAGCAGCACGACCGCGAGGTCGACCTCCTGGCGCCGCAGCGGGCCGAAAGGGTCCGAGAGCGGGATCTCCACGATGTCCGTGTCGCACTCCGGGCAGTGCGTCTGGAAGGCGGTGATCGCCGTCATCACGGCGCCGTGCACCGTCCCCTGGAATCCGACGCGCAGCCGCCCCCTCACTCCGCGCGCCGCACTGCGGGCGTCCTCGACGGTGAGGCGCAGATTGTCGTAGGCGGGACGCAACGAGGCGAGGAAACCCTCCCCGAAGGGGGTGAGCCGCACGCGGCGGCTGGTGCGGTCGACGAGCCGGGTGCCGATCCGGTGCTCCAGCGCACGCAGGAGCTGGCTGACCCGGCTCTGCGAGACATAGAGCCGCTCGCCGGTACGCCCGAAGTGCAGTTCCTCGGCGAGCACCAGGAAGCACTCCAGCTCCCGTACCTCCACACCGCTCATACGGCTCCCCTCACTCCCTCCTCGCCGATCAATGAGCCCAGCTCATAGAAGGATGAGGAACTCACCGTTGTTCCCGAGAGCGTTCGCGGCTTCCCTGGGGCCATGTCCAAGAGTGCGCAGAGCGCGGAAGCCGCAGGCCGGACCGACACCCCGGCGGAACCCGCCACATCACCGCCCCGCCCGTCAACGGGCGCCACACCTCCGCGCGGCTGGCTCGCGGTGGGCGCCGTGGCGCTCAGCACGTTCACCGTGGTCACCTCCGAGATGCTGCCGGTGGGCCTGCTCACCCCGATGGGGCGGGCCCTCGGCGTGTCGGAGGGCACGGCGGGCCTGACCCTGACGATCACCGGCGTGCTGGCGGCGCTGTCCGCACCGCTGATCACGCTCACCGTCGGACGGCGCGACCGGCGCACGCTGCTCGTCGCCCTGATGACGCTGCTCGCGGCGGCGAATCTGCTGGCGGCCTGGTCGCCGAACTTCGCGGTCATGGTGCTGGCACGGGTGCTTGTGGGCTTCGGAATGGGCGGCGTGTGGACGCTGGCGGCCGGGCTCGCCGTACGGCTCGTACCGGCGAAGTCGGTGGCCTCGGCAACCTCGTTGATCTTCAGCGGGGTCGCCGTCGCCTCCGTGCTGGGCGTGCCGGCGGGCACCTATCTCGGTGATCTGGCGGGCTGGCGCGCCGCGTTCGCAGGTGCCGGGGGGCTGGCGCTGCTGGTGGCGGCGGCGTTGACCGTACTGCTGCCACGCCTGCCCGCCGAGCGTGCCGTACGGCTGGGCGGGGTGCTGCGGCTGCTCCGCGAGCCCCGGCTGCGTACCGGACTGACCGTGGTCGCGCTGCTCGTCACCGCGCACTTCGCCGCGTACACCTACGTCCGGCCCGTGCTGGAGGACGTCGCCGGGGTCGGCCCGGCACTGGTCGGCACTCTGCTGCTGGTGTACGGAGTCGCGGGCGTCGCGGGCAACTTCGCCTCCGGCACGCTGGCCGCGCGCTCTCCGCGTACGACGGTCGCCGCGCTCAGCGCGGTGCTGGCGGCGGCGGTACTGCTGCTCCCCGCGCTGGGCGGTTCCGTGGCGGGCGCGGTGGTGGTGCTGGCGGTGTGGGGTGTGGCGTACGGCGGGGTGTCGGTGGGCGCGCAGACCTGGCTGATGGCGTCGGCGCCGGAGCAGCGGGAGGCGGCCTCGTCCCTCTTCGTGGGTGTCTTCAACGGCTCGATCGCTCTCGGCGCGCTGACGGGCGGGCTGCTCGCCGACGGCGTGGGGGTCGCGTCAGTGACCTGGCTGGCAGGCGCCCTGGCCGCCGGCGCGACGGCGGCGGCGCTCACCGGCCGCGCGCCAGCGGGGACGCGCGCCTGAGGAGGGGCGCACCGACCGCCCCTGCCGAGGTCGGCCCCGGTCGTACGCCCCGCGACCGGCTCCCCCTCATGCGAATGCCGGATGCCGGGCCCGACCTCCCTTGCGAGGATCACGGCATGACCCCCTCCGACTCCTCCGGCTCCTCGCTCTCCTGGCCCGCACACCTCGATGTCGGCGCCGTCCGCTTCGCCCGGCCGACCGCGAGGTACGGCGAGGTGCTCGTCTTCTACCGCGACGTACTCGGTCTGCCGGTGCTCGCGCAGTGGCGCGGGCACGCCGGCTACGACGGCATCGTGCTCGGGCTCCCCGGCACCCCCGTACACATGGAGATCACCCAGCACGGAGACCCGCCGCACATTCCCGAGGCGCACCCGGAGAACCAGCTCGTGCTCTATCTGCACGGCCCGGAGGCCCTCGCGGCGGCGGTACGTCGGCTCACCGCGCACGGCCACACCCCCGTCGAGGCGGCCAACCCGTACTGGCCGGAGCGCGGCGCGGTCCTCTTCGAGGATCCCGACGGCTGGCTCCTCGTCCTGGCGCCCTGGGTCTTCGGCGTCCAGGACCCGCCCCTCATCTCCGCCCCCTGAGCCGGCCCGCCCTCACCGCTCCCACTATCGTCAACTGAAGGTTGACGATGAGCGGTCGTCAACTTATGGTTGACGCATGGAGAATCCCATGCGGCTCGCGCATCCCGTCCGCCTCGACGACCTGATCGAGGCCATCAAGAAGGTCCACTCCGACTCCCTGGACCAGCTGTCCGACGCGGTCATCGCCGCCGATCACCTCGGCGACGTGGCCGACCACCTGATCGGCCACTTCGTGGACCAGGCAAGGCGCTCCGGCGCGTCCTGGACGGACATCGGCAGGAGCATGGGCGTCACAAAGCAGGCGGCGCAGAAGCGGTTCGTGACGAAGGACTCCGGCCAGCCGCTGGACCTCGACCCCAGTCAGGGCTTCAGCCGCTTCACCGTACGGGCGAAGAACGTCATGATGGCGGCGCAGAACGAGGCCCGTGCGGCGGGCAACGACGAAATCCACCCCGTACACCTCGTGCTGGGCCTCCTGAGCGAGCCGGACGCGCTCGCCGCACAGGCGATGGGCACGCAGGGCGTGACGCCGGAGTCCGTCCGGGAGGCGATGGGCGGGGCGCTGCCCCCGAAGGCCGACCGGGTGCCCGACCTCATCCCGTACGCGGCTCAGGCGCGCAAGGCGCTGGAACTCACCTTCCGGGAAGCGCTGCGGCTGGGGCACAACTTCATCGGCACCGAACACATCCTGCTCGCGCTGCTGGAGCACGAGGACGCCACGGGTGCGGGAACGCTCGCCGGTCTCGGCCTCGACAAGGCCGCCGCCGAGGCCCACATCACCTCGGTACTCGCGGTCCTGGATCAGTCGGCGGACTGACCGGGGCCGGGACCGGGGCCGAAGCCGGGACCGGGACCGGCAAGGGGAACGGGACCGGCGGGGACCGAACCCCGGCGGCTGCCCCGGTCAGCCCGGCCAGCATGCGGAGGGCGGATGCGGAGGGCGAGCCCGGCTCCGCGTTGAGCACCGCCACCCGCTGGCCGTCGTCCTCCGGGAGCACCATCAACTCCGCCCGGATCGCCATGCTGCCGACCACCGGGTGGTGGTACGTGCGGGTGTCGGTGCCGCAGTCTCCCACCGAATGGGCAGCCCACAGCTCGGCGAACTCCGGGCTCCCCTCGGTCAGTTCGCCGAGCAGCCGGGTCAGGCGCGGGTGGTCGGGCCAGCGGCCGGAGATGAGCCGCAGGTCGGCGACGGTGGCCCGCGCCTTACGGATCCAGTCCCCGTACAGCTCGCGTGTGCGGGGGTCGAGGAAGAGCAGGCTGGCGATGTTGGGGCGGTCGGCGGGGCGGTCCGGCGCGGCGAAGTCGAGGTGCCCGGCCAGCACCGCGTGCGCCATGGGGTTCCACGCGAGGACGTCCAGGAATCGCCCCATGACCAGTGCGGGCACCGTCCCGAACGACTCGATCATGACCCGTACGCCGGGCCGCACCCGTTCGGGCCGGGCCGGTGCCGCCGGTCGGGGGCGCGCCTGGGGGCGGACCAGCGTGTAGAGGTGGGACCGTTCGGCGGCGTCCAGGCGCAGTACGCGGGCGACGGCATCGAGCACGGCATCCGAGACGTTGGGGCTCAGGTTCTGTTCCAGCCGCGTGTAGTAGCCGGGGCTGACCCCGGCGAGCTGCGCCAGTTCCTCCCGGCGGAGACCGGGCACGCGCCGCTGGCCACCGTAGGTGGGGAGCCCGGCGTCGCCGGGCGTCAGCCGGGCGCGGCGCGAGCGCAGGAACTCACCGAGGTCCGGGCGTGTGTCCATACCCGCCATTGTCCCGGACGTGCTCCCTCTGAGCCTGTACCTGCCAGGTGTACCCACGGCGGGAGTACCTCCGGTGCGGGTACCCCGGGTGGGGGGCTGGGCCGGGTGGACGCGCCGGCCCAGCCTGGTTCCGGGGCAGCACGTGCCCACAGGACAGCGCGGACAGGACGGAACATCATGAAGGTCATCGTGATCGGGGCGACGGGCACCATCGGCAGCGCGGTCGCCGACGCGCTGGAGGCACGGCAGCACGAGGTCGTACGCGCGGCCCGGCGCGGCCCGGTACGAGTGGACATGACGGACGCGGACTCGATCGACGCGCTGTTCACGACGGCCGGGCGTACGGGGCCCGTCGACGCGGTGGTCTGCTGTGCGGCGAGCGGCGGGCTGACGCCGCTGGACACGGCGTCCGACACGGACTTCTGGCGCGGCATGGACGGGAAACTGACCGGCCAGGTCAACCTGGTCCGGCGCGCGCTCTCCCAGTTGCGGGACGAGGGGTCGATCACGCTGTCGAGCGGGCAGTTCCCAGGGCCGGTACCGGGGAGCTCGATGACCTATCTGATCAACTCGGCACTGGAGGCGTTCGTGCACCCCGCCTCCGTCGAGCTGCCGCGCGGCCTGCGGCTGAACACGGTCAGTCCCGGCTGGGTGCGCGAAACCCTGGTCTCCCTGGGCATGGACCCGGCCGGCGGCACCCCGGCAGCCGAGGTCGCCCGGCGCTATGTCGACGCGGTCGAAGGCACCGCGCAGGGCCGCACGCTCACCATCCCCTCTGGCGAGGAGCGGCCGTAGCGCCGGCGGGACGAGGCGGCCGTACGGGGGAACGTACGGATCGGGCGGGGTGTGGCTGAGGCGGGAGCGGGCGGGGCGCGGCTTCACTGACGATCGGGAGGCCCTGTCCGATTCGGTCGGCTGCGGGGGATTCGCGGTGAGGGTTTCTCTCAGTTCACCGAGGAGAAGTGGTCCAGTTGCGTTCGGAGGGTTGTCGCGTACATGGCGTTCTGGCTTTACTAGCTACGCGCGTAACCAGCCAGCAGGCACCACACCGCGCCGCCTCGCATCGCCGCGAGCACAGGCTTCCCTGGCAACAACGGGACTCCCCCCACGGTTTGTCCCACCCCCCACTGCCGAAGGAGACCGGAAGATGGCCGTACAACCACACTTCGACCGCCGCGCCCTGCTGCGCGGCGGGCTGACCGTCGGAGCCGCTGGAGCGCTCGGGCTGACCGGCGCGGGCCTCGCGAGCGCCGCGACCCGCAGCACCGGCGCCGCCGCCCCCGAGCCCCGCGTCTACACCACCGCCGAGTGGGGTGCGCGCCCGCCGTCGAGCGGGATCAACATCCTGGACCACGTACCGACGTACGTCGTCGTGCACCACACGGCCTCGCCGGGCAACAGCGAGGACTACTCCCTCGAGCACGCGATGGAGATCTGCCGGAACATCCAGACCTACCACATGGACAGCAACGGCTGGGCCGACAGCGGCCAGCAGTTCACCAACAGCCGGGGCGGCTTCGTCCTCGAAGGCCGTCACGAGAGCCTGGACGTCGTACGCGGAGGCACCCGGCATGTGCAGGGCGCCAACGTCGGCGGGCACAACAGCGAGATCATCGGTATCGAGAACGAGGGCCTCTACACCGAGGTGGACGTCCCCAAAGCGCTGTGGGACTCGCTGGTCGGACTGGTCGCCTGGATCGCCGGGCAGTACGGGCGGCCGGTCGAACACATCATGGGCCACCGGGACTTCAACTCCACCGAGTGCCCCGGCGAGGTGCTGTACGGCCGGCTCCAGGAACTGCGGGACGCGGTGGCGGGCACGCTCGGCGTACGCTCCGTCGCCCCGGCCGTCTGGCCGCTGCTGCGACCGGGCGACACCGGTGCCCGAGTACGTGCCGCACAGCACCTGCTGCGTGCGAAGGGCTTCGCGGATCTGCCGGTAGACGGCGTCTTCGGCGCTTCCACCAGGCGGGCGGTGGCCACACTCGCGGACACGCACGACATCGAGCAGCACGCCTGCGCCGCGCTGCACCACAGCAAGGTGGACGAGACCGGCTATCTCGGCTCGGACCTGTGGCCGCTGATCACGCCGGGGCGGGTACGGGCGGGCGGGACGGACGAGGTCGCCAAGGCGGTCGAGACGCTTCGCCGCAGCGCGGGCCGCGAGCGGGCCGGGGCGGGAAGCGAGCTCTCCACGCTGGACTGGAAGCGCCTCCTCGCCTGACGGGCGCCGCGCCGGGGAACCGGCGGCCCGGTCCCGGCGCGTGAGAGCGCCGGGACCGGGCCGGGCCGGAGCAGTACCTCAGCGGAGGGAGTCCAACAGGACCCCGAACGCCGGGGTGTTCGGCGTGACCGGCGCGAAGTGCCCGCTGGCGAGGAGGTGGAGCCGGGCGCCCCAGTCCGTGGTGTAGCGGCGGGAGAGCTCCACCGGCACGATGCGGTCCGCCGTGCCGTGCAGGATCTCCACCGGCACCCGGGGCATCAGCTTCATCGGATCCGCATCCGACAGCCGGGAGACCAGCTCCTCCTCACCCCCGAGGAATTCCGACACCGCCTCGTCGCTGAGGCGGAGTTCGTGCGCCCGCCGCAGATCCGCGAGCGGAGACACCGCGAGGATGCGGGCGCTCGCCGCCCGCTCCCGCTTGGCCGCCGCCCACAGGGCGAGCTGACCACCCGCCGAATGACCAAGCAGCACATGGGGCGGTGGACCCAGTGCTTCGAGTGCGGCGTCGATGTCCTCCACCGTCTGCGGCCAGCCGCCGCCACCGCCGACCCGGCGGTACTCGACGAGTTCCACCGCATACCCGTGTCCGGCCAGCGCGGCGGCGAGCGGGGTGAGATGACCGCGGTCGTACTTCTCGCGCCAGAAGCCGCCGTGCAGCACGGTGATCCGCCGGCCGTTCCCCTGCCCGTACAGGTCGATGACCTGTGAGGGGTGTTGCCCGTACCGCACGGTGCGCTCTGGTGCGACCGGTGCCAGCCCGGCCAGCGCGTCCCACTCCGTATCATCGCTCAACCGACGACCTCCCCCAGCGCGCGCGCCGCACGCTCCGCATCCAGGAACGAAGTGTAGAGCGGGGTGAAGCCGAAGCGCAGTACGTCGGGGTGCCGGAAATCTCCGATGATGCCCCGCGAGATCAGCGCGTCCATGACTTCGGCCGCCGAAAGCTCACCCGCCTCCACCCCCTCTCCGGTGCCCGCTCCCGTGCCGGGCCCGGCGCAACGCAGGGAGATCTGGCTGCCGCGACGCTCCCGCTCGGTCGGGGTGACACTGCTGACCCGGCCTGCCCGTACATACGTGCTCACGCAGCGCAGGAAGAAGTCGCCGAGCGCGAGGCTCTTCCGGCGTACGGCCGCGAGGTCGACGTCGTCCCAGACGGTCAGCGCCGCCTCCAGCGCGAGCATCGAGAGGATGTCCGGAGTGCCGACCCTGCCCCGCACCGCGCCTTCGGCGGGGACGTAGCCGGAGGACATGGCGAACGGGTCGGCGTGCGAATGCCAGCCGGGCAGCGGCGAGTCGAAGCGAGGCTGAAGGTCGCCGTGCACGTAGAGGAAGGCGGGCGCCCCTGGGCCGCCGTTGAGGTACTTGTAGGTGCAGCCGACGGCGAAGTCGACGCCGTGCGCGTCGAGTCCGACAGGCAGCGCCCCCACGCTGTGGCACAGATCCCACACGATGCGGGCGCCCGCGTCGTGCGCGAGCGCCGTCAGGGTCGGCAGGTCCTGCAGTTCGCCGGTGCGGTAGTCGACGTGGTTGACCAGCGCGACGGCCGTACGCGGCCCGAGGGCCGACGGCAGCACGGCGGCGGGGACGGCGCGCAGTCTGGTGCCGGTCAGCCGGGCGGCGGATTCGGCGATGTAGCCGTCGGTGGGGAACGTCGCCTCGTCGACCAGCACTTCGTCGCGGCCGGGATCGTCCTGCCGCGCGATCCGGACGGCCGCCACCACCGCCTTGAAGACGTTGACGCTTGTCGAGTCGCCGACGACGATCCGGTCCGGTCCGGCACCGACCAGCGGGGCGATGCGGTCGCCGACCCGCTCCGGCGCCGTCCACCAGCCGGATTCACCCCAGGACCGGATGCGCAGCTCGCCCCACTCGCGGGCGACGACGTCGGCGAGCCGGGCCGGGACGTCGCGGGGCAGGGCGCCGAGGGAGTTTCCGTCCAGATAGACGGTGTCCTCGTCGAGGACGAACTCGGCGCGCTTGGCGGCGAGTACGTCGGCCCTGTCGAGCGCGGCGGCTTCGGCGGCGAGCGGGCCGTTCACCGGCGCCGAGGGGCGGCTCAGCAGCGGGCGGGGCGCCGGCGCGGGGTTCTCAGACCCGGAGCTCCCCGACCCGAGGTGCCCCGACCCGAGGTGCCCAGACGCAGGGTGGTTCGCGGACGACGGGCTCGCAGCCGGGCGGCCGGAAAGGGGACGGCCCACGCCGGAGGCCGGGCGGATGGGCTCAGACATGGCTTCGGGCCGTCCACAGCTCGGGGAACACGTTCTTCGCCGCACGCTTCTCCAGCCAGGCGACGCCCGCCGATCCGCCCGTGCCGGTCTTGGAGCCCATGGCCCGGCGCGTGGCCACCAGGTGGTCGTTGCGCCAGCGCCAGACCAGCTCGGCGACCT
Organism: Streptomyces gossypii; assembly: GCF_025165795.1. Taxonomy (GTDB): domain Bacteria; phylum Actinomycetota; class Actinomycetes; order Streptomycetales; family Streptomycetaceae; genus Streptomyces; species Streptomyces gossypii. The sequence continues at coordinate 182,742 of NZ_JAJAGO010000003.1, read as the reverse complement.
CCGTGAGCGCCTCCCCGAGGCGGACCAGCTCTGCTTCCGGATCGTGCGTGTAGACCCTCGCCCAGACGGCCTCCACCGCAGGGTCGGGCTCGTACCTCCGGGTGACGTCCCGCTCCAGCGCGGCCGCCGGGACGTCCTCGCCACGCCGGGAGAGATAGCGCAGCACCTCGTCGTAGAGGCTCGGCTCGTGCAGCGCCTTCTCCAGCTCGCCGTGCACCCGGGGGGCGCCCCGATGCGGCACCAGCATGGACGCGGACTTCTCACCCAGCAGGAACTCCATCCGGCGGTACATCGCGGACTGGAAGCCGGACCCCTCGCCGAGGGCGGAGCGGTAGGCGTTGAACTGCACGGGGGTGAGATGGGCGAGCGGCTCCCAGGAGGCGTTGAGCGACTGGAGCTCGTACGCCGACCGCTTCAGCGCGGCGAAGGCGCCCGGCAGGTCGTCCCGGCGCAGCGCCTTGGCTGCGGTCTCCCACTCGTGCACGATCACGGTGAACCACAGCTCCATGACCTGGGTGGTGACGAGGAAGACCATCTCGCCCGGGTCCTTGGAGAGGGGGTGCTGCAGGTGGGTGAGGACGTCGGCCTGGACGTAGTCCTCGTACGGCGTGGTGCCCTCGAAGTCGAGGCCGGGGGCCTGCTCGGAGTCCTCCGCGGCCTCGGCCGGCATGCGCTCATGGGGGTGCTGGGACATCGCTGTCTCCTCACGGTGGGTGCCGGGTAGCGGTCCGCCCCTTCCGTACGGCAGTGGAGCCCCGGTCCCCTGGGTCCGCAGTATGTGACCGCGGCCCCAGGAGCATCATCGGCGACGCGGCCGGTCCCTCACAAGCCCCTGCAGGCTGTGCGGGCGCCCGCGCCCGCGCTACGACAGGGTCGCCGCCGCCGTGGGCGAGCTGTCCTTCAGGAACGTGCTGCAGCGCTCGTATTCATCTTGCTCCCCGATCGACTCCGCCGCCCGCGCGAGAGCGTGCAGGGCACGCAGGAAGCCGCGGTTCGGCTCGTGCTCGAAGGGAACCGGGCCGTGGCCCTTCCAGCCGCTGCGGCGCAGCGAGTCCAGGCCCCGGTGGTAGCCGGTGCGGGCATAGGCGTACGACTCGACGACACGGCCGCCCTCGAAGGCGTCGTCGGCCAGCCGGGCCCAGGCCAGCGAGGAGGTCGGGTACTGCGCGGCCACCTCGGCGGGTGAGGTGCCCGAGGCGAGCAGCTCGCGCGGCTCGGGGTCGTCGGGCAGGTGAGTCGGGGGCGGACCCCCGAGAAGGTTCTCGTGTGTGGACATGTGTCCCAGTCTGCCTGTCCCGCGCGGCGGATGACCCGGCAACCCCCGGGGAGCGCCGTGGGGCGCCGTGGGGCGCTTCGCGGCAGACGGTGAGCGACTCCACCCCTTTTGTGACTATTTCGAGTGAAATGCTCTGCTTCTTCTGTTATGGGCAGGCGGCTTCCTTGATCCTTTCCCCTGGCTCCGCGTTCACGGAACCGCACATTCTCGCCAAGGGAGATCTGATGAAGAAGGCCGTCGCGCTGCTCGCACCCGCCGTACTGACCGCCCTGTGCCTCGCCGCTCCGCCCGCCCACGCCGCCCCCGTGCCAGTCGGAGAAGAGGTGTTCATCGACCACGTGCAGACGGGCGAGCACATCACGCCCAACGGTTTCTCCCCCACCCCCACCGGCATCGTCGACATCTGGGAGGACCACGACGACGTCATCCTGGACAGCGAGAAGTGGGTCTACGAGCGCGTCGCCACGAACACCTACGTGATCAGCAACGCGGGTGACGGCGACGCCTGCCTGCACCCGTCCAGCGTGGAGAGCCGGAGGCTGATCGCGACCAAGGCGTGCAGGCACTCCAACAAGCAGCAGTGGTGGATGCTCTACCCCACCGACACCGGCGTCGTGGACGGCTTCACCCTGCGGCCCTACATCGACACCACCCTGGCGATCACACCCGACGCCGTGCCGAGCCACAACGACCAGCCCCTCGTGCTCTCACCGGCGGGCGACTACCTGAACCAGGTCTTCCACAACCGGATCGCCTGACCGGCGCCCCGGCGAACCGGCACCCCGGCACCCCGGCACCCCGGCACACCTTCGGACGCGGTCCGGCCCGGCACCGCTCGGGTGCCGGGCCGGACCGGATCACTTCAGGCAAGTCACTTCGGGCCAGTCACGTCAGGCCGGTCACTTCAGGGCGGTCACTTCAGTCGCGTGCCCGTGGAGCGCAGGTCGGCGCAGGCCTTCTGGACGCGCTCCGCCATGCCCTTCTCGGCCGCCTTGCCCCAGCTGCGCGGGTCGTAGACCTTCTTGTTGCCGACCTCGCCGTCGACCTTCAGCACACCGTCGTAGTTGCTGAACATGTGGTCCACGACCGGGCGGGTGAAGGCGTACTGGGTGTCGGTGTCGAGGTTCATCTTCACGACGCCGTTCTCCAGTGCGGTGGCGATCTCCTCCGCGGTGGAACCCGAGCCGCCGTGGAAGACGAAGTCGAAGGGGGCCTGCTTGCCGTGCTTCTCGGCGACGCCTGCCTGAAGGTCCCTGAGCAGCTCGGGACGGAGCACGACGTTGCCCGGCTTGTACACGCCGTGCACGTTGCCGAAGGAGGCGGCCAGCAGGTAGCGGCCCTTCTCGCCCAGGCCGAGCGCCTCCGCCGTACGCAGTGCGTCGTCGACGGTGGTGTACAGCTCGTCGTTGATCTCGTGCGTGACGCCGTCCTCCTCACCGCCGGTCGGGGTGATCTCGACCTCGAGGATGATCCGGGCGGCGGCGGCCGCCGCCAGCAGCTCCTCGCCGATCGCCAGGTTGTCCTTGAGGGTCTCGGCGGAGCCGTCCCACATGTGGGACTGGAACAGCGGGTTGCGGCCCGCGTCCACCCGCTCCTTGGAGACGGCGATCAGCGGACGTACGTAACCGTCCAGCTTGTCCTTCGGGCAGTGGTCGGTGTGCAGCGCGACACTGACCGGGTACTTCTCGGCGACGATGTGCGCGAACTCGGCCAGCGCCACCGCGCCGCTCACCATGTCCTTGCTGTACTGGCCGCCCAGGAACTCCGCACCGCCGGTGGAGATCTGGATGATCCCGTCGCTCTCCGCATCGGCGAAGCCGCGCAGTGCGGCGTGCAGGGTCTGCGTGGAGGTGACGTTGATGGCCGGGTAGGCGAATTTGCCCGCCTTCGCCCGGTCGAGCATCTCGTTGTAGACCTCGGGGGTTGCGATGGGCATCTGTCCGCTCCTCAGGTATGCGAATGCGTGTCGGCTCTGTTACGGCTCAACTAGGGCTCAACGGGGAACGACGTCATCGTCGGGGTCATCCTCCCAGATGCGGTCCCTGTGCCCGACGCCGGTTCACGAGATCACGAGCGGTGCGCAAGGGCCTTGAGGCAGGGCCAGGAAGGTTTCACGTGGAACGATCTGGCTCAGAAGCTCAGTTCAGCCCCAGGTCGGCGAGATCATACGGATGGACGTACGGCAGCCCCGACTGCCGTACCGCCTCGGCAGCCGAACGCTCAACGACCGTGGCGACCGCGACGACCTCCGCGCCCGCCTCCCGGGCCGCCTGCACCGCCGTGAGCGGCGAGTTCCCGGTGGTCGTGGTGTCCTCGACGACCAGCACCCGGCGGCCCGCGACGTCCGGCCCCTCAATGCGCCGCTGAAGCCCGTGGGCCTTGCCCGCCTTGCGTACGACGAACGCGTCCAGCTTCCGCCCGCGCGCGGCGGCGGCGTGCAGCATGGCGGCGGCGACCGGATCCGCGCCCAAGGTCAGACCGCCCACCGCCTCGTACTCCAGATGGGCGGTGGCGTCCAGCATCACCTGCCCCACGAGCGGCGCGGACTCACCGTCGAGGGTGATCCGGCGCAGGTCGATGTAGAAGTCCGCCTCGATCCCGGAGGAGAGGATCACCTTGCCGTGCACCACGGCCTTGTCCTTGATCTGCTGGAGCAGCTCTGCGCGCACATCACTCATGGGGGTGAGCCTATGACAGCGGCAGCCCGCGACTGCGGCTGCGCCACGTCAGTCAGGCAGGCGAGGGGGCCGACCGCCAGCTCCAGGTCGTCGCGATCTCCAGCGGCTCGATGGGGGTGACGAAACGGGGCAGTGTGTTGAGGCCGTTCGGCGGGCCCGACTGGGGCTCCACACACACGGCCTCGGGCTGCTTGTCGTAGACCACGGCCCACTCGGCACGGCTCGCGACGTTGACTTCCAGCTCTCCGGGCCAGGTCAGCGTGACGTCCACACCCTGCGGCATACCGAAGCAGTCGTCCCAGGGGCCGGGGAGCGGGTCGATCCGCTCGCCCGTGGGCAGATAGTCCTCGCCGCGCTTCTCCTGCCACTCGGCGTCGAAGCCGATGCGCACGTCCTCACCGCCGTTCCCGAGGTTCCGCAGGAACCAGGGGTGCCAGCCCGCCTGCGCGGGGAACGAGTCGCTCAGCGTCTCGACTCCCAGCGTGAGGGTGAGCGAGGCGCCGTCCTCGGCCAGCTCCACGAGCTGGGTGACCCGCCCCTCCCAGGGCCAGGGATCGGTGAGGTCGCAGGTGAAGGCGGCGGAACGCTCATCCGCACGCACGGTGCGCCAGGCGGCCTTGTACACGGTGCCGTGCATGGCGTGGGCGCCGGAGTCGACCGGAAGCTGATGCAGCTCGCCACCGTTGCGGAACCGGCCCCGGTCCGTGCGCCCGCACCACGGCACCATCACGAACGAGCCGTACTGCTGCCCTTGGCGCAGCAGCTCCGTACCCCCGACCCGGAGCGAGGAGAGACGGCATCCGTGCTGGGGCTCGACGGCCAACTCGGCATCGGCGGCGCGCAGGAGGACCCGCTGGGCGGGGGCGTGATCGGTCATGGCACGAGCCTATGCGGTGTCCCCCGCATCAACCGAAGCGACAGCCACGATCCAGCCGCGTACGGCCGCCCGAACGGCGGCGGTACGGCGGCACGGCACGCAGCGGTGCGGTCCGGTGCGGTGCGGCGGCACGGACCAGCACGCCGCAGCGCTGCCCGGTGCGGTACGGCCCGGTCCGGTGCGGCACGGCACGGCGCAGCGCGGCACGGTCCGGCGTCGCGAACCGGCACGCCGCAGCACGGCAGGGTCCGGTGCGGCACGGCACGGCGCAGCGCGGTCCGGCGCGGTCCGGTGCAGCACGGTCCGGCGGCATGGCGCAGGGCGGTGCGGCGCGGTCCGGTGCAGCACGGTCCGGCGGCATGGCGCAGGGCGGTGCGGCGCGGTCCGGTGCAGCACGGTCCGGCGGCATGGCGCAGGGCGGTGCGGCGCCGTGAGGAAAGCCGGCCCCCGGCGGGCGAGCTGACGGCCAAGCCGCCGATCCGGGACTGGCCGGACGGGAGCCGCACTTCGGCCCTTGCCCGGCCTTACGCCAGGCGCGGCCGCACCCCACGGCACGCCGGTGGTCAGCGGCGGCGGTGCAGCGCCCGCCTGAGGACCACCGCGACCACCGGCGCAGGCGGCGCAGGCGGCGGGAGAGCCCGCCAAGGCGCCGGGCTCACGGCACGGCACGGCCCGTCGGTCCGGGACTGGCCGACCGCCCGAGTGCTGTGCACCGGTCAGCGGCGGCGGCGGAGTGCCCGGCCGAGGATGACCGCGCCCGCAACCACCAGTGCGGCGGCGGGGGCCGCCCAGCGGAGCGTGGCCGCCGCCGCCGTGGAGTCCGCTGCGGGGACCGGGGCGTAGCGTCCGCGCGGCGGCGCGTGGTCGACCTCCTCGGCGCTGCGGCCGATCATGGTGCGGCGAGCATGCGCGGCCTCGGCTGTCAGACGGCCTTCGCCGTCGTCGACGGGCTCGCCGTCGGCGTCGTCATCCGCGTCCTCAGGGCCGCCCTGGCCATCCACCTCGTCGACCAGGCCGTCCTCGGAGTCCAGCGGGTCGAGTGAGGGCGGCGGGACCTCCGTCCCGAAGACACCCGGCGTCGCTTCGCTGTCGGCCGGGCCGCCTTCGGCGGATCGGGGCGTGTCCTCCTCGCCGTCGGTACCGGGACGGGCTTCCGCGTCGGCGGACCCGTCGTCCTTGCCCTTGCCGTCTTCCTTGCGGGAACGGTCCTGCTCGCCCTTCTCCGGGGCCGGAATCCCAGGGATGGCGCGATCGTTGTCGTCCGGCTCACCGATCCCGGCCGCCGCCCGCGTCTCCGACCCGGCGCCCGACCCGTTCCGCATGCGCTCGGTGAGCGCCGTGGCGAAACGGTCCAGCAGTCTCCGGCCTGCGGCTGCCGTCACCTTCTCCTCGAACTCGGCGATCCGCCCGTCTCCGGACAGCTTGCCGGAACAGACGAGCCGGGTGCCCTCGCCGTCGGCGGACGGTCTCGGCACCACCTTCAGTACCAGCCGCACGGCTCCCTGGCCGCGCACCTCCGCGCCGGATGCCTTGACACTGAAGCCGTCGCCCTGCGCGGTGATCTTCAGCTCGCCGCGATAGGTGATCGTCGAGCCGCCGATGCGGAGGCGCAGCCGCCCTTCGACCGCGTCCCCGCGGCCTTCGGCCGCAGCCTGCTGGAAGCCCGGGACACTGCGCGCCACGCGCACCCGGTCGGCGAGCGCCTCGCGCACCGAGCCGACGGGAAACGGAACGTACACCTCATGCTCCATAGGCCGGAGCCTACCCACCGTGCCCCGTACATGCGCCCGATCACACGCAACACCCGCACCACCCGCGTCGCTCCCCTCCGGTCAGTCCAGGAAGCGTGGATGCATCAGGGAAGACGGCGGCAGGCCGGATATCCGCTCGCGGCGGGCCCACTCCACGGCCTCACGCAGCGAAGCCGAGGTGACGGCCGCCGCCCGAGGTGCGCGCCCGGCCGCCGCCAACCGCACCGGTGGCCGCTCCTTCCCCCGCGCGGCCAGCACGAGGCCCCAGTCCCGTGGACGCGGCCCTCGCCCGCGCATGGCGTGGTCCGGCCCGGCCTGGTAGCCCGAGACCCGGCCGTCGACGGCGTACGGCGTCGTACGCAGTCCGGCGGAACGGAGTGTGGCCTCCACCGTCCAGACATCGCGGGGGCGGCTGGTGAGCGCGCCCGCGTGCACGGCAAGGCGGCCGCGCTCGGTCAGCGCCCGCTCGGCAAGCCCGTAGAACTCCCGCGAATACAGCTTGGTGCTCTCGGATATCCCGGGATCGGGCAGCGCCGAGATGATCACGTCGAACGCTCCGCCCCGGCCGGGCGCGCGCTCCCGCAGCCAGCCGAAGACATCCCCCGTACGCACCTGTACGCGCGGGTCGCCGAATGCGCCGCCGTTGAGCCGGGAGAGGCCCGGATCGGTGCGGGCCAGCGACACGAGCTGCGGGTCGCGGGCGACGACGGTCACCGAGCGCACCTCCTGGTAACCCAGCACCTCACGCAGCGCGAGGCCGTCTCCGCCGCCGAGGATCAGCACTCGCGCCCGCGAGCCGCCGGCCATCGCGGGGTGCACCAGTGCCTCGTGAAAGCGCTCCTCGTCCAGCGAGCACACCCGCAGCCGCCCGTCCAGGAAGAGCCGGAGCGGGGGTGCGGCCCCGGGTGTCCGGCGCGGCACGGAGCGGCCACCGCCGCCCTCTCCTCCCGCACCGGCGCTGTGCGTCTCCAGGCCGGGGTGCCCGTCCGCGGCTCTCGGCGTCGGTATGCCTCCGGTCAGCACTATCTCCTGCGTCTCCGTCCGCATCGCCACCCGCACATCCTCCCCGTACATCGCCTCGCGGGCCGCCCGCTCGAACGAGGCGACGAAAGCAGTGCCGATGAGCAGCAGTGCGACGACCCCGCCGTTGACGGCCAGCAGGGACCAGCGGCCACGGGTGCTCAGATCGCGCCGGAAGAGCCAGAGGACGACAACACCCCCCGCCACGGCGTTCACCACCCCGGTCAGCAGGACGCCCGTCAGCTGTCCGAAGAACGGCAGGAGCAGAAAGGGAAAGGTCAACCCGCCCAGCAGGGCGCCCACATAGTCGGCGGCGAACAGGTCGGCGACAGCGACGCCCGGGTCCTGGGCGCGGATCCGCTGGATGAGCGTCATCAGCAACGGCATCTCCGCGCCGATCAGCATCCCGATGGCTATCGAGAAGACGATCAGCGCCCAACGCGACTCCCCGAACCAGGCGAAGGTGGCGTAGAGCGCCATCGCGGAGCCGCCGCCGATCAGCGCCAGCACCGCCTCGATCACGCCGAAGCCGACGGCGGCATGACAGCGCAGCCGCTTGGCGAGCAGCGAGCCGAGACCCATGGCGAAGACCATCACGGACAGCACGACGGATGCCTGGGTGACGGAATCCCCTACCAAATAGGCAGCGAGCGCCACGAGTTCCAGCTCGTACACCAGCCCGCAGGCGGCGCAGACGAAGACGGAGACGAGCACTGCGGCCCGCCCGATCCCGGCCGGAACGGGCAGCCTTGCAGGACTGAAGGGGCGATCGATCATGCCGATAACGCTACGTCGCCACCCGAGTACTCCTGGTCACCCACACGAGTACTATCCGGAAGGGAAACCGGAGATTCCGCCTCCTTCGGGTGTTCTCAGACCAACACCTGTTCCCGCCCCTCGCGCACCCGTACACCCACCCTCGTACGGGTCGACACCAACTTCCCCTCCTGTGGGTACGAATGCCAGGTACGCCAGTGCACCTGACCGTCGTGCTGCTGCACGAGCAACGCGGTGAAAGCCGTGGGGCTGCCGGGGAACGTGCCGGCCAGTCCGTTGGGATGGTCGGCGACCAGCGCGAGTAATTCCTGCGCGCGCCCCAGGAACGACCCCGCTGACAGGGTTTCGACACGTGCCGCGAATTCGTACTCCCATTCCCCTATTCGTTTGGACACGCCCAGCGGCAGCGGCGAACTGCTGCCGGGCATGCATGCGACGGTCTCGGAGCGGAAGCGGTCGCCCTCATCGAGAAGCACCTGATGAGAGGCGCCGAGTAACCGCAACTGCACCTTGACTCCGGACAGTTCGAGATCGAGCGATGCCAGCGCGGGCAACGGCTCCCGCCCCAGCGCCCAGGCGAGGTCGCCCGCGCGGGTGTCGCTGTAGGCAGTCTTGAGAGAAGTGAGCATGGACCGGCTCCGCAAGACGCAGTTGAGGGTGGGATTCACCGAATCACGAAAAGCGCCGAGCCCATAGTGGTTTTCCCATCTTCGCAGGGGTTTCCATCCCCCCGAGGGCAAGGCTGCTCAAACGTTCAACTCAACGGCGCGGATTAAGGATTACGAAATCCGCGCGTGGCCGAATCAGCTGCCACCGTCGCCACCGCCGCCACCACCGCCGCCACTGCCGCCGCCTCCGTGACCCCAGCCTCCGCCGACGCCACTGCCCCCGCCGCCGTCACCCCAGCCGCCTCCGTGACCCCAGCCTCCGTCGGCGCCACTGCCGCCGTCGGCACCCCAGCCATCGTCATCGCCTCTGGCCGGGCTTCTCCCACTGGAAAAGCGCCCTCCGCCGCGAGATCCACTGCTGAACCCCGTGAGTGACATCACCACAAGTACGATCAAGATCACGAGAAAAATTACCCCGGCCATGGCGTCCCCCTGTCTTCGGCCACGACCTCACCGTCAGAGACGGCGAGTACGACGGAGTGTTCCCCACCCGCGCTGCCTGCAACCCCCGGGGCCCGTGATCATCCTCGGGCCGCCGAGTCCTCCACCTCGCGACGTTCCGTCACCAGCCGCCACACGCGGGGCAGTCGGGGCGCCGGCTGAATCGTTCCGTGACCGGCTCACCCGGCACCATCAGGTTGAAGCCGAGCCGGTATCCCGGCTCCATCGGCGGCGCCCCGGTGATCAGCGCCAGCGCGGCATGCGCCAGCAGGCTCCCGGAGAGACCCGCGGTGACCGCGTTGACCGGGTTCCACGGCATCCGCGGCGAAGCCGCCTCCTCATCCTGATCGGGGCCGAGCCGCAGGTCACGGCGCTCGATCTCGCCCGCCCTGTGGCACTCCCAGCATGCGCCCCGCCCCGGCACATGCACGCCCACCGACACCAGCGGACCGCGATAGCCCCCCTCGGCCCACGGCAGATCCGCCTTGAGGCAGGCCGCGTTGGCCCAGCCCCGGATCTCGGGCGGCCGGTCCGCGCAGAGCGCCAGCAGGTCGTAGCCGGGGCTCAGCAGGGCGGCGAGGTCGTCCGCACCGCGTACGCAGAACCGCTCGCCCGTGACGGTCACGTCGGAGTTGAGCATCCGCAGTCTCGCGACTGCGGCCTCGACCTTGGGGAGCCCGATGTCGGCTTCCTGGAAGAGGAGTTGCCGGTTCAGGTTGGACAGCTCCACGACGTCCGGGTCCACACAGTGCAGCGCGCCGATCCCGGACGCCACCAGGCTCTGGGCGACGACGCCGCCGGTGCCGCCCACTCCGACCAGCAGCACGCGCGACTCGCGCAGTCGTAACTGCAGCTCCCACGCGCTGGCCCGCGGGGCCAGATCCATCCAGCGCAGCAGGGCGACCCCCCGTCCGTACCGGGTGCGTTCACGCTCGGTGAGGCCGGACGGCAAGGGCACCGCGGCATCCTCGACAAAGCCCGCCTGCAACAGGTCGTCCATCGCCTGGAGCACCTCCTCTCGGGCCAGACCGGAATGCCGTGCCAGCACCGTGGTCACGACCTCGCCGGGGGAACGGAACCCGTCCATCGCTTCGGTGAGGGTCCATATCCACCCTTCCGGGTCCCGGACTTCGGCACCGATTCCGAAGATCACACTACCGATCCGGATATGACCATCCACCGTCCGATACGGCCGGTGCTCGGGCTTCACCCGAGGTTGTCCTATCGTCGATATCGTCACCGACACACCGCTCCCCCTTTACGGCCGAAATCCACCCTTGACAGGGCGTCGTTGCCATGGACTACTGGCACGGTACTATCCGTAGAATTCGCGCCTGCCCAGATTCCGTGCGCATTATTCGTACTTTTGATCGGCGTATACGGCACTCCGTCTTCCGCATCCCGCATAGGGCGCCCCGTGTACGACGCCACGCGTACGGCACTGCGAGCAGGAGGGAAGGAAGTCCGCATGGCACATCGAATAGAAATCCGACCGCTGGAGAAGCGGGAAACCACCGGCCTCAGCGGTACCAGCAACAGCTGACCGTCAATCGCGACACTCACGCCGCGCCCGCGTGCAGTTGCCACGCGGGCGTTGTCACGCGGCGATTTCCACCCCACCTCCCCGACCCGGCCCGTCACTCCGCCACCGTCACCCAGCCATCCCGTCACCCGTCACACCTGTCACCCGTCACCCCGTGAGTCCACGCAGAGAAGCGAGGCAGTGCCCTGCTGAGCGACATCCCTGCCGAGCGCGGTTCCGCCGTGTTCGACGACTACCCCTCGGTTTCCGAAATCTACGCCACAGCACGGTTGTTGACGATCCGTCACCCGCAGTTGTGCGCCCTGCGCCGGGTGGGAGGTTCGCGTCTGGGTGAGGACCTCCTGCTGCTGTCCGTGGGGCACGGCCGGCGGAACGTCCTGGTGGTCGCCGGACCGCACGCCAACGAACGCGTCGGCGGTGCGACCGCCCTCAGTCTGGCAACCCGCATCGTCGGCGACAGCTCACTGCACGGCGGCGAGCGGGACTCCCGCTGGCACTTCCTGCTCTGCCTCGACCCCGACGGCACGCGAATGAACGAGACCTTCGTGCCCCGCGGGCACACACTCAACGAGGGCTACCGTCCGTTCTTCCGGCCGGTCGGACACGAGCAGCCGGAATGGGCGCCGTCCATTCACACGGGCACCGCCCGGCAATTGCCGGAAAGCCGCGCGCTCATCGAACTGATCGACGAGATCCGCCCCTTTCTCCAGTGCTCCCTGCATGCGAACGACGTGGGCGGAGGCTGGGTCCAGCTGACCCGGGACCTGCCCGGACTCGCCGACCCGTTCAGTAAGGCGGCTGCCGATCTGGGAATCCCGCTGGAGATCGGGAGCATTGACACGATGTTCTGGCGCAGTTCCGGACCAGGAGTATTCGTCATGCCCGAGCCGGGAATACCCGAGCGATTCGCCAGTTTCGAAGAGGACGCCGCGCGCTCCACCTGGTACAGGCCGCACCGGTACGGGGGAATGACCGCCGTCATCGAAGCGCCCATGTGGGCCAGCCACCTGGTGGACGACTCCTCCCCCGCCCACTCCCCACGGCGCGCCATGCGCCACTGCGCCCGCCTGCTGCGCCACCGGAGCCGCCGGGTCGCGGGACTGCTGGAGTCCGTGGGCGAACTGGTGGACGTCGAGCACAGCGCGGTGCTGCGCGGCGCGAGGGCGGCTGTCAGCGTATGCCCGGGACTGGCGGCCGACTGGGACCAGCTGTCCCGCGTGCCCGCCCGCGGCCCCGCACCCGTACACACCGCCGGTCATCTCGTATCGCTGGCGGGTGTGTCCTGGCGCATCCCGCTGCGCGCCGCCGCGATGGCGCTGACCGCCCTCGGCCCGCTCCCCGGCCCGCGCGCCGCGCACCTGCGCCGTGAGCTGGACGGCCTCGTCTCACAGTGGTGCGCGGCATTCGAATCCGAATTCCAGGCCCGCTGGGTCCCGGTCGACGACCAGGTCACCCTGCAGGCCCGCACCGTCCTCGCCCTCTTCGACCGCCTCACGATCTGACACGGCACCGGCCTGTTGAGGAAGACCGGTCGTTCGCCCAGGATGGCGGTCATGACCGCCACGGAACGACCGCTGCTCAACCGCCGGCTCGCGGAATTCGGTACGACGATCTTCGCCGAGATGTCAGCGCTCGCCGTACGCACCGGCGCGCTCAATCTCGGCCAGGGCTTCCCGGACACCGACGGCCCCGAGGAGGTCCGCGAGGCCGCCGTACGTGCCCTGCGGGACGGGCGCGGCAACCAGTACCCGCCCGGCCCGGGCATCCCCGAACTGCGTCAGGCGGTGGCGGCGCACCAGGAGCGCTTCTACGGCCACCTCGGCCTCGGTTACGATCCGGACGGCGAGGTGCTGGTCACCGCCGGGGCGACCGAGGCCATCGCCGCCTCACTGCTGGCCCTGGTGGAGCCGGGCGACGAGGTGATCGCGCTGGAGCCGTACTACGACTCGTACGCCGCCAGCATCGCGATGGCGGGCGGCACCCGGGTGCCCGTCACCCTGCGGCCCGCCGCCGACGGCCGCTACCACCTCGACCTGGACGAGCTGCGCGCCGCCGTCACCGACCGCACCAGGCTCATCCTGCTCAACACCCCGCACAACCCCACCGGCACAGTGCTCAGCCGCGCCGAGCTGGCCGCCGTCGCCGAACTCTGCTCTACCCGGGATCTGCTGGCGGTGACCGACGAGGTCTACGAACACCTGTCCTTCGACGGCGAGCACCTCCCACTCGCCTCCCTCCCCGGCATGCGCGACCGCACCGTGACGATTTCGTCCAGCGGGAAGACTTTTTCGTTCACCGGATGGAAGGTCGGCTGGCTCAAGGCTTGCTGACCTACCCATTCAGATTGCAGAACGCACCTCGCTCGCACCCCTTCACGAGCACACCGCCAGAAACCCCAAACAGCGTGCACTCGCTAACAGGGCGCAACGCGCGGGCGAGTTGCTCAGAAAATCCCAAACAGTGTGCACCAAGCACCGCTTGGCTTACGTCTTCTACTGTCGTCCCTGAAGCCGGGGATCACGCGACTCACTCGCCACCTGGAGATCCCCCTCGACCTCAGGAAGGAACCACGTGCAGCTGAGAGTGATGTACGTGATCATCGCGGTCCTCGCGGCGCTTGTCGTCGCGCTCGCCGGCAGCCTCGTGACCGCCGTCGAGGGAGGGCGCCCCGCTGCCACCCTCAAGACTGGAGCGTTCACCTTCGTCGGCGCCCTGACACTCCTCATCGTCGTCATGAATGCGTTGGGCGTGGTGGGCTCGTGAGTGGCAGGGAGGCCCTACGAGGACGCGTACAGGCCCCGCACCCCTCCTTGCCCGACGAGATGCTCGTGAAAGTGCGCCAACACCTCGCGCAGCTCTCGCGGGTGATGAACACCACCGACGCGACTCGGCTTCTTATCGGCCTGCTGTACCTGAGCCGAGCTCCGCGCGTCACCTCCGACCAAGGTGTACCGACGTGGTCGTGGCTGCTGAGTCAATCGGCGGGGCGAAGCCCGGGAATCCACGCTGCGGTGACCAAGTGCCTGGTCCATCACCTCCCCGCGATCGAGGATCCGGCCGCCGAAGCGGGCGCAGTGAGCCTCGTACCCGTTCCGCCCTCTGGCTCCGAAGGACCCCTGCACGCGCTCATTCAGGCCATCGGATCCACCCAGCTAGTCGGGCCGTTGCTCGACCAGTGCCTGCGGGACCTCTCGTGGGCCCAGGCCGACAGCAGCAACTACTTCACACCCGAGGACATGGCGCGTCTGATGGTCGGCGCGGTCGTCCCCCACGACGGGCACAGGGTGCTTGACCCGGCCTGCGGTTCGGGCGGGCTCCTGGTGGAGAGCCACCGCTACGTCCACGAGCGCGTCGGACTGAACCCGACCATGTCTCTGCGGGGAAGGGAACTGCATGCCCCCACATCGCAGGTGGCCCGCATGAACCTCTGGGTGCGGGGGATCAAGGCCGACGTCCTTCCACCCGGGGACAGCCTGACGCAGCCCGAACCCGAGACTTACGACATCGTCCTGGCCAACCCTTCACTCAACCAGCGGGACTGGACGCAGGAAGGAGGGACGGAGCAGCACGCTGGCCAGCCGGGCCCATCCGTCCCTCTCGATCCCCGGTGGCCGGAGGATGCCCCGCCCCGGAGCTCCGCCGACTTCGCGTGGATCCAGCACATCGCTCACGCACTGGCTCCAGCCGGCCGCGCCGTCTTCCTGATGGCCGACCGTGTGGCCGGAAGCCGACAGGCCATGCCAAGACGGCTTCGCGAACGACTGTTGCGAGGCGATCTCGTTGAGTGCGTGATCGCCCTGCCGCGCCGCGTGTACGGGCACTCCCAGTCCTCCGCCTGCCTGTGGGTGATCAACAAGGCCAAGAGCGCACGGCCCGGATGGGGCGCCCTGGACCGTCGCGGGCAGGTCCTCTTCATCAACGCGCGTCGGGCCTTCGAACAGGTTCCACAGTCGAGAGCGCGGAGACTGGGCGACAAGAACACGGCTCTGATCCTGAGCACGCTCGCAGCCTGGCGTGGTCTCCCCGGGAACGGTGCGACGGCAACGCCGTACAGCGACACCGACGG
Source organism: Streptomyces gossypii (assembly GCF_025165795.1). Classification (GTDB taxonomy): domain Bacteria; phylum Actinomycetota; class Actinomycetes; order Streptomycetales; family Streptomycetaceae; genus Streptomyces; species Streptomyces gossypii. The sequence continues at coordinate 167,645 of NZ_JAJAGO010000003.1, read as the reverse complement.
ATGGTCCCGGAACTGCTCCGTGAAGGAAATCGCCAGCCGCGGGTACAGCCTGATGCCGACTTCGTACGCCGTGGAGCCGCCCGGTCCCGAACGGGACACGCGGAGCCGGATCGATCAGCTCAAGCTCGAACTGACCGAGCAGTTCGACCAGATGCGCGCCCTGGAACTCCGCTTGCTGGACGCCTTGGAGGAGATCTGATGGAAGGCGAGGCCGACCGGTTGGAGTCCAGCACGGCGGCTTGGCGGACAACCTCCATCGAGATTGAGGGAGACCAAAAGATCCGCACTACCAGCGGCTTCCTCGACGACAAGTCCGCCGACAAGACTCCCGGAGTCGTCGGTTCAACATTCGTCCGGGACGGCAGGATCCTCGCGATCCCGGCCAACGAGTGCCGGACAGGCGAATCTCCGCCCTCCCGGGCAACCCTCAGGGAGGGCGATCTGGCCGTCGTACTCGTACGACGTGTGGGCGAGTCCGCGTTGGTCACCCCCGAACACGCGGGATACACAGCGACTCGGCCCATCGGCATCATCCGGGCAGAACCGCTTATCGTGCGATGGCTGCACATCTGGCTGCAGACGCCCACGGCGAAGGCCCGGATCGAAGAGGACGTCACGGCACACGTCGAGCCGACCGTCAGCCTTGACACCCTCCGTCAGATGCTGTTCCCACTGCCCCCGCCGGATGTCATCAGCGCCTACCACCGGGCTTTCAGCCTCATCGAGGAGATGATCTCCCTCTACCGGGAGACAGCCCGCAAGTCTGTAGAACTGGCAGACGCACTTCACGACGACTGGGCCTCTTCGCATGGGCCATGGGAAACGCGCTCGCTCGGGAAGGTCGCCAAGCCGAAGACAGGCAAAGGCTCCGAGCGCTCACTCCCTTCGCCGCTCCTGGAACCCTCCGCCGATGTGATTGCTCCCAAAGATTTGTACGACCTCCCCGTCCCTCACGTCCCGAGGTTCCGTCTGAGCGGCCCGGCCGGGGCGGGCGAGTTGCATCCGCCCGGCACCATCATGTTGAGCACTCGCTCCGACGGCACACACACCGCCGTGCTGAGCCGACCGGCGACACCACTCAGAAGCGTCGTTGCCATTCGACCCGCCGAGGACGAAGACCGTTGGTGGCTTCTCCACGAGCTCAGAAGCCGAAGCGGAGACATCGCTGAGTTGGCACAAGGCCAGAACAGCCGGGAGATCTCAGCCCTTGCCCTGAGACGCCTGAAGATCACCTGGCCGGACCGGTTCTCGCGCGCCGAATTCCACAGGGCGGCGGAGCCCCTGCACGAGGCGGCGCAGCTCTTGGTCTCCAAGATCGCGACACTGCACGACCTGCAGAACTCGTTCCTGCGCGACATCTCGGCAAAGGCTGGCATCCTCCGGGAGCCGACCACGAAGTCGGCAGAGCAGAGAACTGCGGCTCCTCACCCTGCCGAGATCCCCGCGCCCAGAGTGAGCAGGACCGGCCATGAGTCAGGATGGCCCCCAGAGTATCGACGAGCACACGAGTGAGGACGGTGGAGACGTGAGCACCAGGCCGCTGCTGAACCGCAGGCTGGGCGGACTCGGGACGACCATCTTCGCGGAGATGTCGGCGCTGGCCTCCGCGACGGGAGCGATCAACCTGGGCCAGGGCTTCCCCGACACCGACGGCCCCGAGGAGATCCGCGAGGCAGCCGTCCGCGCCCTGCGGGAGGGCAAGGGCAACCAGTACCCGCCAGGACCTGGCGTCCCGGAACTGCGCGCCGCGATCGCCGAACACCAGCAGCGCTTCTACGACCTCGCCTTCGACCCCGACACCGAGGTCCTGGTCACCGCGGGCGCCACCGAGGCCATCGCCGCCGCCATGCTGGCGCTCCTGGAGCCGGGTGACGAGGTCATCGCCTTCGAACCCTTCTACGACTCATACACCGCCTGCATCGCCATGGCCGGCGCGAAACGCATTCCGCTCACCCTGCGCGCCCCGTCGTTCCGCCCGGACCTGGACGAGCTACAGGCCAAGATCACTCCACAGACCCGCCTCCTGCTCCTCAACACCCCGCACAACCCGACCGGGATGGTCCTCTCCGCCGAAGAGCAGGACGCCATCGCCGCACTCGCCATAGAGCACGACTTGCTCGTTGTCACCGACGAGGTGTATGAGCACCTTGTCTACGAGGGCACACACCACCCCATCGCGACCCTTCCCGGCATGCGCGAGCGCACCGTCTCCATCTCATCCGCCGGCAAGACCTTCTCCTTCACCGGATGGAAGGTTGGCTGGGTCACGGCAAACGGTCCGCTCGTCTCAGCGGTCCGGACTGCCAAGCAGTACCTGACCTACGTCAGCTCGGGCCCCTTCCAGTACGCGATCGCCGAGGCCCTCCGGCTGCCGGACTCGTTCTTCGACGGCTTCCGCGCGGACCTGCAACGCAAGCGCGACCTGCTCGGCGAGGGGCTGCGCGCGGCCGGGTTCGAGGTCTACCAGCCCCAGGGCACGTACTTCATCACCACAGACATCACCCCCTTCGGCGAGAAGGACGCCTCTGCCTTCTGCCGGGCCCTCCCCCGTCGCTGCGGCGTTGTCGCCGTCCCCAACTCGGTCTTCTACGACGACCCCGACGCCGGCCGCAGCCAGGTTCGCTTCACCTTCTGCAAGAAGGACGACGTTCTCCGCGAGGCCACGAGCCGTCTACAACGCTTGACGTCGTGAACTCACGGCCTCTTCGTCCCGAATGAGGTTCGGGTGGGGTCGACACTGGGTGGTCTGCTGTTTTTTGGCTGGTCAGGGCATAGAGGTGAGAAGGTCTCGGGTGATCCCGGCAGGGCTGGGAAGGCAGATTGGCTCCCAGTTGGGCTCCCAAAGGAATCCCAGCGCCACCTCGACTTGGTCGGCGGCGATGGGTGGCAATCTGTCTTCTGTCGGTGAATAGGCGGCCTCGCCGTGACACCAGTGTCACGGCACGCAAAATCGTGGCCAGCGTGGAGTCGTTGGGGGCCGACTGCGGTGCACCCGCTGGCGACGACCACCGCCGTACGGTCCAGCCGCCAGTAGGCTCGTGTCAGGATACCGAGGAAATACCGCCATTAGGTGGCGAACTTCGGTTCCGGAAGCCACAGATCGGGTCCGATTCGTCGCAACCGGTCGCGACGAGCATCACAGTCAGGCATAGCCCGCTGAACTGTCCGCCAGAATCGTTCGCTGTGATCGGGCACACGTAGATGGGCCAGCTCATGCACGAGCACGTAGTCGATCAAATCGGGCGGAAGCTGCATGGTTGCCCAATGAATATTGAGATCGCCATGGATCGAGCACGATCCCCAGCGATAGCCTAGGGGCCGGACCCGGAGTTCACTGCAAGTCACGTCCAGTCGCTTGGCCCATGGTTGGAGCCGACTGGGCAACCAGCTCGTACCACGCCGCGTGTACCAGGTGATCAAGGCCGTGGATGCATCGTGGAGCACATTCTGTCGGATCTCCAGCCGACCCCGCAGCAACCGCACATCGGTCGGTCCGGTCTCGACGACCATTAGCCGGTGGCTGCGCCCCAAATAGGGAAAGCCCTCTCCGGAGACATAATCACGTGGAGGTCTGCCCTCGCTCAGCGACTCGCGTTCGGCGAGCTTGGTGTACAGCCATTGCCGTCGGCTTCTGACCAGCTTGACCAGTTCGGTTTGCCCGGTCCCCGGGGGGACAGTGACGCTGACGGTCGAGTCGCGCTCGACCGTCAGCCTGATCCCCCGCCGTCGCTCGCTGACCCTCACTTGTACGTCGAGGTCGTCGACGCGCAGGACTTCGACGGCTGCTGAACCTTTCACAGCCACATCCTGACGCCCGTCACCGACATGTCCTACCAGGCTCGGTACTCACGGGCGTGGAATCTCGGTACGTCGGTGTCCGATCACTTCCAGCAGCTGGTCTGCCAGGGAGTCGACCTTGTCGATCGCCACCACATCCCCATTGATCAGCCACTGAACCGTCTGGTGCCGGAAGTCCTCCTGGTCTACCGGGCTCCGCCAGAAATCACGCCGATGGGTCACCTGCTGGGCGATCCGGCAGACGCCTGTGCTTATGTCGCACAACCACTGGTCGGTCTCCGGATCGACCACTCCATCCCGGGCTGTCTCCTCCAGTAGGACACCGTAGAGCGCCCTTTCGACAGGGCTGAGCGGGTCATCGGGGGCGGGGCGGTCATCTCGCAACTCGGCCACGAGGTCGGCGAGGAGCGTGGCCTGCTGTTCCCAGTTCTCGGCGTAGTCGCGCAGAATCTCTTCGAGGCGCTGGCTGAGTTGCTTGTAAAAGCGTGGATCCTTACCGCGGTTAATCTCGATGTGGTCCCGTACGGCATGCTCCATCTCCGACGCACGGGTTCGCGCACCAGGCAGTGCCGCTACCTTCTCCTCGAAGTCGTCCGCCGTCAGTGACACCGGCGGTAGCTTCTGGTCAATGCCGAGTGACAGCAGGTGATCGTCCAGCAGTTGCCGGACCTTCGCGCCGTACACGCTGGGGTCGAAGTCACCACCGTCGACTCGGAACCTGCGCTTGGCCCGCATTGCGATCTCCGCATAGAGGGTGGCGTCCTTCAGAAAGGGACGCACCGTCGGCTCAGGCAGGATGACGTCAATGGTGATGAGGAATCGCTTGAGCTCGGCCTCGAACCTGTCGAACCGGGCTCCGTCGTTCAACAGAAGCACACAGTCCTCCAGGGTTGCCCCAGAGGGGGTCACACCATGGTCGCTGAAGATCGCTTGGAGCCGACGACGCATTGGACCCAACTTGGCGACTTCCTCGTGGAGGTCGACAAGTACTCCATCGACATCGTCGGCGGCGTACGCTTTGAGCGCTTCGGTCAGATGGTTAGCGACCCCGAAGTAGTCAACAATATAGCCACACTTCTTGTCCTTTGTCGGCCGGTTGACGCGGGCCACCGCCTGCAACAGCTCGGCCTGCTTGAGTGAGCGGTCGATGTAGAGCACCTGCTCGATCGGCGCGTCGAAGCCGGTCAGCAGCATTGACTTGACGATCAGGAATGCGACCGGGTGGTCCTCCGGGCCGATTTCCGCCGGGAAGGGCTTCGTGAAGTCGTCGACCCTGCGTTCCTGTGGCTTCTGCGCGGTCCATTCAATAAAGCGCTCCTCGTCGTCGTCGGTGCCCGGAGAGATGACGGGTACGAAATCCATAGCATTGAGCAGATCGAGATTCCGATGTGCGTTGACCTGTGCGATCTGCCGGGCCGTCAGCTGGTCCTGCGGAGTGTCGAGCAACCGCGCCGGGACTTCTTCGGCCTGGCGGACCAGTTCCTCCCTCGCAGCGAGCAGAGCCTCCCGGTATCGCAGTGTCGCCTCCCGGCTGTTCGCCACCAGCTGGGCCTTGAACCCGCCGGGGATTACGGTCGTGACGTAGTGCCTGAGCAGGTGCCTGGCCTTGGCCGCGATCAGCTCTTCCGATTCGATTACATCGCCCTTGGTGGCGTACCGGCGCTGCAGGGCTTCGCGATCCTCCTCGCTCTGGTCAGCGAACAAGTCCTCGAAGACCTCGTCGAGGTCACGTCCGTCCCTGACCGCGCCCTTGACGGTGTTGCCCTCATAGAAGATCCGCACGACCGCGCCGTCGGCCTCGGCGTCGGCCAGCCGGTATGTGTCGATGATGCTGCCGAAGATCTGGGATGTCCTCTTCTGCTTGCCCATGATGATCGGGGTTCCGGTGAAGCCGATCCTGGCGCAGTTGGGCAGCGCCTCCAGCAGGTTCATGTGCAGGGTGGAGCCGTGCGACCGGTGCGCCTCGTCAATGAGGACCACGATCGCGGTGCCGTCGTTGAGCTCCCCGAGCGAGGGGACGGCCTCGCCCAGCTCGCCATCGGTGGACCGTGCCGTCACATCCTGCTGCTTCTGGATCATCACGGCGACGATGCCCGGGCCGTGGGCCGCCAGCAGCCGCTTGGCCTGCTTGACCCGCTTGGCCTCCTCGACTTCTTCACCAGTAAGCCGGAGCGTTTCCGACAACTGTTTCTGTAGCTGTGTCCGGTCGGTGACCAGCACGACCTTGACCGCGGACAGTTCCGGGATCGACCGCATGCGGCGGACGAGGAACGTCATAGTGAGGCTCTTGCCGGAGCCCTGGGTATGCCAGATGATCCCGCCCCGCCGGTCCTGGGCACCGTCCTCCTCGCGCGTATCGCCCGTCAGCAGGCGCTCCAACGTCTTCTCGACCGCGCGGTACTGCTGGTAACGCGGCGCGGCCTTGATCCGAATGCCGTTGTCCAGCGTCATGAACGTGACGTAGTCGTGGATGATCCGCAACATCCGCTCAGGGTGCAGCACAACCGCGGTGAGCCGGTTCTGTTCAGTGACCGATCGCTCGTCGCACTCAAGCGCAGCCGCGATGGTTTCGTCGATCAGCGGGTACGGGTCACGCCACGGCACGTAGTGCTCGGTGTCGGACGTGAACGTGCCCAGACGTGCCCGCTCCCCACAGGTCGCCACGGTCAGCTGGACGGTGTGGAAGAGCTTCGGATTTCCGGTGGGGATTCGGCCGCGACCCTGGCCGGCGTACCGCCTCAGCTGCGTCACAGCCGCGGCGATTGCGTCACCCTTGCTGGGTTTCTTGCACTCCACGACGACCAGGGGGATGCCGTTGACCAACAGCACCTCGTCGGGCGCGATGTGCTTCAGCCCGCTCATGCCTGGCACGTCGACCCGGAACTGGGATACGACCACGAATTCGTTGCGCTGCCAGTGCTTCCAGTCGATGAAGTGGACACGCTGGTCTCGGCCTCCGTCCCACCCCGGCAGGCCCGGCACGGTGACGCCCTTGATCAACAGCTCGGTCGTCAGCTCGTTGGCCTCCAGCAGACCTTTGGCCGTGATGCGGGTCAGCTCGCCCATCACTTGGCTGATCCGCGCGTCATCCAGCCAAGGGTCTCCATTCGGCCCTGGGTTGATGTCAAGCAGCGCCTTACGCAGCCGCGACTCCATCAGCACCTCGGCGAACGAGTCGCGCCCGGACTCCGTCGGGTCCTCCGGTTTGAACGCGCCCTCCGCCTGGCCTGGCAGATGTTCCCACCCCATCAGCATCAACTGCCGGAGCAACGGAGCCTCAACCTGTACGTACTCGGGCCCGGACACTAACGTTCCTCGTTTCACATCAGCATGCGATCGGCAACAGCCTCAATCATCGCCTGCAGAGACCGCAACACGCTACGAAGATTCCCGACCAGCCATGCAGCTCCGGAGCTAACATCCGAGTTCGCCGCTTCACGCAGGCATTGTCGTGCATGCCGCTGGACAACGATCCGATGTTCCTTGCTGCGGGCTCCCCGAAATCCGACCGACTCTCCTGCCAGAGCCCTCTTCAGTGGACCTCGCCCGCAACAAGGCCCGCCACGTCCTCATCAGCTGGGGCTAACACCGCGATCTGGTACACGACTCGATGGTCGTGATCGGCGATACCGTCACCGATGCCGTGGCCGCTACCTCTGGCCACACGATCCAACTCTGCCGCGCCATCCACCGCGACGCCTTACCTCTGAAGTGCTGGGAGACCTCCCCAGTGCTCGCCCCGCCCTCGACACCGTCGAAGTCTCACCATTGTCGCGGCCTACGCCAAAGAAGCTGGCGCCTGTTCCTAGCCCACTGGTCTAAGGGCTGTCCCGTAATCCCTGGTGGATCAGCGCGCGGCGTCAGATGCGGTGCTTCGCAAGGCGGAGGGGCGTCCTCATACCGGGCGTGTCCGGGCGTTCCGACAACGCGGCGAGGTGCCGTAGCTGACGCCGCGCGCCCGCCAGGGATCACGGGACAGCCCTTAGGCAAAGTCCTCTGGCCTCTCCTACTCATCTGAAAGTTAGAACCGAACCCGCCCCGTCAGAAGATCCTCTACCAATCCGAGACGAAGGTTCTGCAACTTCCGAAGCTCATTACCTACCCGGTCGGCGTCGCTCCTGCACGCCGAGACCATGGACAGAACGTCGTGCTGGACCGCAATCTCCGGGATCTGGACCTGCAATCCGAGCACGGTGGCGCTGCTGATCTTGACCATGCTCTCGGAAGTTCCCTGGGCATGCGCTTGGATCTGGCGACGCACTCGAGAGCTCCTCAGGACCAACTCAAGGAATTCTGGAACACATCTTCCGTTAGTGGTCAGCCTCATCATGAGATCGGGATAGATGCAGGGAGTTCCGACATCGCGGTAGATACCGACTAGGCCCACAAGATCGCGAGTGTTCGCTCTACTTACCAAAAGATCGCCGTCGGACAGCATCGCCAGAAGGTTACGGCCGTCATGCTTCGGTACATCCTTGAGTTGAACTGGCTTAAATCCCTGCCGAGTCAAGCAGCCCAAACCAAGCGCCCTTACCCCCGTCCAATGGTCTGTTTCAACTGGCGAATAGCCGTTTTTCGGTCGGCCAGCCAGATACATGGAAATCGGTTCAGATGGTCTGCCAACTTTCGAAAGTGCAGCTTCAATGAGACCGCGCTCACGCGCTTCAGCCTTCGCAAGCACCTTTCCGAACGACCTGATCTGCTCGTCTACCGCATCAAGGATCTCCACGATCCGTCGCTGCTCCACGATCGGAGGAAGAGTCAAGAGAGTCCGAAGAAGGGCCGCATTCGTGAAGTTCACCTGAGACTCAGCCATCCCAGATGTTCGTTCATCTAGGAAGTTTTGAGGAGATTCCAAAGATAGTGCGGAGGCCAGAATCCTCGGCAATACGAGCTGAGTTCGAGGACGGAGCAGAACCATCTTTCCAGAAACGATTAGGCGGGGTTGGGGGTGGTCATTAACATGAACTACCACGCCTACCCGGTGACGAGGCCCTGCCTTTGTGACCAGCACGTCATCATTGTTTACTTCGAGCGCAGGCTGGTTCCAGTAGTTCCGAGGCAGGGTCTTGTGTGCAGCAGCATCCCATCCCGCCCATGTGATCGCTGTGGTCTTTAGCAGCCCCCATTCTTGCTCACGAATCTGCCTCTCCTCGCAGGTCGGACTTGGACCCGAGGCGTGATAAGCAATTAGGTCACTGACGTAATACTGCTTCCATCCCAAAGGAACTGGATCAGACATATCCGAGCTCCTGCAGCATCTCGTCGACTCGGGTGGCCGCAGCCGCGCGCCGGGCTTCCAGTTCGGGGAGGGGGACCACATACTTGGCGGCCCAGGTGCCGTACCGGTCGATCAGGGCTCTGCGGCCGGCGGCGAGGCGGGTGTCGAGGCGGCGGCCAAGATCGGCCTTGAGGATGCGCATAACGAGGTCAGGTTCGGTCTCGGCATTGTGGATCTCGCGTACACCCGAGCCGAGTTGGTCAATGAAGGTGGCTTCCAGTTTGCGGACCTTAGACTTCGCGGCGGCGAACTGGGCACGCAAGCGCTTCAACGCGACGGGGTCGACTTCCTCGACCTCGTCGGCATCGTCATCGGAGGTCGTTGTGACAGCCTTAACCTTGGCGTCGAGTTCGGCCCGTAGGTTCTCGGCTTCCTCAAGCTCGTTGAGGTAGTCAGCGAGGACGTATGGGACCAGCGGGTGTTCCCGAGCCTTGCGTTTGGCGGCTGCCTGACGTTGGGCGTTCAGTATCGCCGCGCCGTCATCTGCAAAAGCGGTCTGGATCGTCGTCAACCAGCCTTGAACGACCCCGCTGAACTGGTGGTAGGCAAGGGTGCGGATGTCGTACTGCACGCTGCCCCACCAGGAGGCGACCACGCCAGAGAGCTGGAAGCGGTCGAGTGCGCCGAGCGGTTCGAGTTCTGCGACGAACGACTCCAGCAGCTCGGCACGGGTGGCCATGACCTTGTGGGTGTCGGGCAGTTCGGTCAGGCGCTTGCTGTGCCGGGTCCACCACTCATCAAACGCGTCCCGTACAAGCGCTTCGGCGGGCGCGGCAAGCTCCGGGATACGGTCTGTGGCCGACCGCCAGCCTTCGACGGGGAAGTCGCAGTAATCGGCGTCCCGTTCGGCAAATAGGGAGTACACGTCCACGCCGTACGCCTTGAACGCGGCCTCGTGCTGACGGACTTCGGATTTCGGAACGCCGCCGTGCAGGTGGGCCCGGACATCCTGGGGCTCCGGTCGCGGGGTGTTGTCGACGTAACGTCGAATGTTGAGGTTGAACTGATTGTCTTCGATTTCCTTGAGCGACACCACGCGGGCGAAACCAGGGATTTCGTGTGCCGGGTCGGCCAGATAAGCCCGATAGGCGGCGACGATCTTCTCGGCGTGTTCGGGTTCGAGATAGTTCTGGGCTCGGCCAGACAGGTACTCGCGGTCGGCATTGATGAACAGGACCTTGCCTTGGTGCGAGGTCGGGCGGGGGCCGGGGCCGCGCAGGATCAAGATGCACGCCGGGATACTAGTGCCGTAGAATAGATTTGAGGCGAGGCCGATGACGGCCTCCAGTCGGTCGGCCTCGGTGACCTTCCTCCGGATCGTTCGTTCCTCACCGCCACGGAACAGCACGCCGTGCGGCATGACTGTGGCGCCGATGCCGTCGGGCCTAAGCACCGAGAGCACATGCTGGGCGAACATCCAGTCGGCCTTCTTGCCGGTCTCCGGAGTCCAGCCGTATTCGAACCGGTCGGTGTGCTTCATCCCAGCGCTCACATAGCTTTGTGAGAATGGCGGATTCGTGAGCACCCGGTCGAAGAGCGTCAGCATCGAACCATCCGGCTCGAGGTGGAGCGGATTGGCGAGGGTGTCGTCGTTCTCCAAGTCGGCGTTGACAATGCCGTGCAGGATCATGTTCATCTTGGAGATGGCCCAGGTGCCGCCGTTGGCTTCCTGGCCGTACAGGCGCAGGTCCTGAGCGTCCTCGCCGGCCTCCGCGACGTACTCCTTCGACATGATCAGCATGCCGCCCGAGCCGGCGCACGGGTCGTACACTCGCATGCCTGAGTGTGGATCGGCCAGGCGCGCCATCATCCGGACGACGCCGCGCGGGGTGTAAAACTCCCCCCCCTTTTTACCCGCCGAGTCGGCGAACTCGCCGATGAGGTACTCGTAGGCGGCGCCCAGCAGATCGGGGAACTCGAAATCCTCGTTGCGCAGCCGATAGTGGTCGAAGTGCCGGATAAGCGCCCGCAGTTTCTGGTCTGAAAGCGACGTCTTGCCGACCTTGCGGTTGAAGTCGATGTGTCCAACCACGCCCTCTAGCGCCGTGGCGTTAGCGGTCTCTAGCGCAGCCAACGCCTTGTTGAGCAGATCCGCGACGCCGTTCTCAGCCGACTTGCCAAGCAGGTGTCCCCACCGGGCCGCCGTCGGCGCGAAGAAGTCGCCGCCCCGGTAGAACGCCCGGTTGTCGGAGATCTCCTTGGCCTGCGCCGGTGTCCGGCCAGCCGCAATCTGTTCGTCGCTGACGCGGGCCTGAATCGTGTCGAACTGGTCGGAGCAGCGCTTGAGGAACAACATCCCGAAGATGTATTCCTTGAACTCCGAGGCATCCATCTTGCCGCGCAGGATGTCGGCCGCGCCGAACAGATGCTCTTCCAGCTGCGGCAACGTCAGCTTCGCCACAGGCGGAGCCCCCAGTCGTCAGTCTAGGTGGGTCAGGGAACGTCTCACAATACTGCTCAGCTCAGATCATCAACGACTTACCATGAGGGTTGCCCACCCCGTCGGAGGAGTGCCCGTGCCACAGCTGGCGATCGCCAAGGAGTTCCTCTCCGAGTACGCCAAGCTGGAGAAACCGGTACAGAAGGCTGTACAGGCGGCGCTCGGCAAGTTCGCTCAGGCCACCCACGCGGGAGTGCACCTGGAAAAGCTGAACCGGTCCGAGGACCCTCGAATCAGGACAATCCGCATCAATCAGTTCTATCGCGGCGTCGTTCTGGCGCCGGCGGCGGGAGACCTCTACTGCCTGCTGCGCGTCTTGCCGCACGACGACGCAATCGCTTGGGCGACGACGAGGCTGTTCACCGTCAACCAGGTCCTTGGCGTCCTGGAGATGCGCGACGAGACACAGCTACAGAACATGACCGGCACACTGCGGCTGGCCGCCGAAACTACACCAGCCAGGCTCTTCGACCATGTCAAGGATTCGGACTTCCGCGCACTTGGCATCGATGACCAGGTGCTGCCGGTCGTTCGATTGCTGACCCGAGAAGCGCACTTGGACGCCCTCCAACACATGCTGCCGTCACTCCAGTACGACGTCCTGGTTGCGCTGGCCTCGGGGATGACGATCGAGGAAACTTGGGGAGAGGTCAGCAAGCATCTCGTCAACGCCGCCAAGCCTGACCGGGTAGAGCCGGACGATCTGTCCGCAGCTATCGGGCGGACCCCCGATCAAGTCGCGCTCATCAGTGGCCCCGAAGAGCTTGAGAAACTGCTGCGCCCCCCATTTGCACTGTGGAGGATCTTTCTCCATCCGATGCAGCGCCGGATCGCCTACCACGAGCCCTATCTCGGCTCGGTGATGATCACCGGCGGTGCTGGCACTGGTAAGACGGTGACTGCCCTGCACCGGGCTGCGCATCTCGCCAGGTCCTACGACAGCGGCGCGCCGATCCTGCTCACCACCTACAGCCGGCCGCTCACCGCCGAGTTGGCTCGCCAGCTGGACCAACTCGTCGAGAACCCTAGGGACCGCGACCGGATCGAGGTGATTGCCACTGACCAGCTTGCCTCCCGGGCTGTCAGCGAGCGGCACGGAAGTCTCCCTGTGGTGCTCACGTCGCGCGAACTGGTCAGCCTGGCCGACACCGCGCACCAGGACTATGCCGGGGAGTTCCTGGTCGATGAATGGGAGCAGGTGCTGCTCGCCCAGGACATCACCACGCTGGAGGAGTATCTGGTGGCAGCACGTGCCGGTCGAGGCCGTGGTCTGCCCCGCTCGGAGCGGTCGTCCGTCTGGGCCGCCATCGAGGCGTTGCGGGCTCAGCTGAGGGCCCTCGGACGTTGGTCGTTCCTGCAAGTAGCCGACGAGGCGGCACGAATCCTGCAACAGAAGGACGGACCCGCGGTCTACCAGCACGTCGTCGTTGACGAAGCCCAGGATCTACATCCCGCGCAGTGGCGGCTGCTCCGGGCGGCCGTCCGTCCGGCGGAGGACGATCTGTTCCTCGTGGCGGACCCGCATCAACGGATCTGGCAGCACCGGGTACCGCTGAAGAACACCGGCATCAACATCGTCGGCCGAACACAGCGGCTCACTGTCAGCTACCGCACTACCCAGGAAATCCTCACATGGGCTGTCAGGGTGCTGGGACTCGTATCCGAGGAAGACCTCGACGGCTGGCCCGACAGCCGGGAAGGCTACGAGTCGCCGATGCACGGCCGCCGGCCGATCGTCAGGCGGTTCACCGAGTGGTCCGAGGAGCGCACCGCCGTGGTCTCGCAAGTCCGGGCCTGGCTGGCTGACGGCGTCGAGCCGGGTGCGATCGCCGTTGCGGCCCGTGTCAATGCCAAGTCGGACGGCGTGGCGGAAGCTCTTCGCTCCGCGGGCATCGAGCCCGAGCCGCCGGGCCCATCCGGTGGCCGGGTTCAGGTCGGCACGATGCACAACATGAAGGGGCTGGAGTTCCAGTGCGTCGCGGTCGTCGGTGTTCAGGACAAGCTGGTTCCGCACGACAGGGCGATCGTTGCACTGGAAGTCGATAGAGCTGCCCACCGGGAGAGTGTGCAGAGGGAGCGGTGCGTGCTTTATGTCGCGTGCACTCGCGCCCGTGACCGGCTGTACGTGTCGTATTCCGGGGCTCCCAGCCCGTTCCTCCCCCGCTGACCTCGAGGAGCCTCTCCATGCGCCCCCTACGCGTGGCTGTCCAGAACATTCGCGGTGCCCTCGATGTCGAACTGCACCTGCGACCGTTCGGCGCGCTGATTGGTCCTAACAACGCGGGAAAGTCGACCCTGATGGATGCCGTCCTTCTGTTCTACGGCGCACTGGACTGGGACGAAGCCCGAGACATTCCCTGGCACGCTGAACCTGGCGGGGAATCCTGGGTGGAGATCGATTACCGCGTTGACGCCGCCGAGGCCAAGCAGATCGGCCTCGACCTCGTCGACGGCGATCTCCTCCGGATACGGCGCTGGTTTACTAGAAGTAACGATCATCTTGCCGGGTCCTACTACCTGATTCCCCAGGATGGCGGTGAACCGCAGCCGACCGGCTGGGCCAGTGCGGCCAAGCTCGGCCAGTGCGTCCACATCCCGGCGATCAGCAACATGGCCGATCACACGTCGCTTTCTGGTCCCTCGCCGTTGCGGGATGTCCTGCTCCTCGCCTTCTCCGAGCGGCACATCGAGACCATGCTCATGACCGCCAGAGCCGCCCTCGGGACCCTGAGCAACGCCTTACAGGAAGGCCCCATTACCGATCTCGAAAGCGATCTGGACGACGCGCTGACGCCTTGGGGCCTGTCTGCGAAGGTTGACGTAGGCGAGCTGTCCAATGACCTGATCATGCGTCACCTCATCGAACTGCGACTCCACCAAGAGGGTACTCACCGCCCGCTGGAAACCCAGGGATCTGGTGTTCAGCGGGCCATGATCGCCGCCCTGATCCAAGCGGCGGCACGGCTACGCGCCAAGGCTAAGGAGGGGGCGTTCCGTTGGATCCTGTTCGAGGAGCCCGAGGCGTTTCTCCACCCCTCCCAGGTGACGCGGCTCGCACACGACCTGCACCAGCTCGTCACCGCAGGCAACACGGTAGTGACAATCACCACCCACAACGCGGCCGTGCTCGCGGCAGCTGAGACTTCTCCTGAGACGATCACCCGCGTCCACCGTTCGCTCAACGGGATCGAGGTGGCGTCGCCCTCTCCTGCACTGGTGAGCAAGGTCCTCGCGGACATCCATACGCGCTCGGCCTACGCCATGGGGTCTCGCTCTTGTTTCAAGACGGCTCGCCTGACCGCGGCCGACGAAGAGCAGAACCGGGTTCTCTATGACCTGGACGCGCACCGGGCCGCCGCATTCTTCGCCGATCGGGTGATCGTCGTCGAAGGTCCCAGCGACGTGTTGTTCTTCGAATGGCTAGCCCGGCGGGGCCTCTTGGCCCAACTCGGCCCCAATGTCGGAGTTTTGAGCGCATTTGGCAAGTTCGAGCTGCATCGCGCGGCGAGCACTCTGTCCCTGTTCCGCATTCCGCACGTCGTCCTCTGGGACGAGGACGCTGTCATGGCTACCAGCCAGAACGACAGCAAGAAGAGGATGTGCCAGGACGGGGCCGCGCTCACGGCGCTGGCAGCGTCCTCCAATGATCCCGAGTCATCCTTTGTCGGCGCGGTTCGTCTCACCGGCACAATCGAGCGCTGGCTCGGCATCCCGGAAGAGAAAGACAACCCCTGGAAGGCAACGAACATCGGCGCGTCTCTCGGTTACGCCTACGCCGACCCGTCATCTCTGTTGCCCACGCGTGTCAACAACCTGCTCGGCGTGCTCACAGACCTCTTTGTGGGTCGGGAAATCGCTCCCTACCGGCAGCTGCCGGACTTTCACGACGCTCTGATCTCACCGACCCTGCCCCCGCTGACAGTGAATTTGCCATGCGAGGTTGCGGCCTTCCCGCGCCCCGTGTGCGGCTGCCCTGTACCCGCGTGGCCGCGAGGCGTCTAATAATCCAGTTCCAGTGCCCTGCTTTCTGCACGAGACTGTCGCCTTCAAGATGGCGCCATCCATCACCATCGGGCTCTGCAACGACGGGGCTCGCTCCTGACGCGTGGCGCGGGCAACGACCTGGGAAGAAATGACCAGCGGCACCGGGAGCGGTGGAAAGCGACGTACGAGCAAAAGGCTGAGGACGGACGGTTAGAAAACGTTGGCGCTGGGGTTGGCGAATTGGCCGGGACAGGTGTCCGGCGTCGGTACCCTTAAGGCATGTCTACTGCCCCGGTTCGCGTACGTTTCGCCCCGTCCCCGACCGGCATGTTCCATGTCGATGGCGCACGGTCCGCTCTCTACAACTGGGCCGTGGCACGACAGTCCGACGGCACGTTCGTCCTGCGGATCGAGGACACCGACGCGGCCCGAAACAAGCCGGAGTGGATCGACGGCATCATCAGCGCGCTCACGGCGATCGGTATTCATGGCGAGGACACCGCCTTCGAGGGGCCGTACTTTCAGTCGCACAACGCGGCCCGGCACAGCGAGGCCGCCCAGCAGCTGTACGCGGCGGGCAAGGCGTACTACTGCGACTGCACCCGGGAGCAGCTGAAGGAGCGCACCGGGTCGGAGCACCTCGGGTACGACGGATTCTGCCGTGACCGGGGGCTGACCTTCGAGGAGGGGCGGGCGCTGCGGTTCCAGACACCGGATGAGGGCGAGACCGTCGTGATCGACCTGATCCGTGGGGAGCCGGCATTCCCGAACAGCGCGATCGAGGACTTCGTGATCGCCCGCGGTGACGGCTCCCCCGTCTTCCTGATCGCGAACGTGGTCGATGACCTGGGTCGGCCATGTGCCGGTCGTCCTCGGTCCTGCCGGCGGGACGGGTGACGAGACGGCTCCGCCGGCTCCGGTCAGGCTGCCTGGGCATAGGTCGTGGTGGAGAACAGGGCCGCGAGTCGGGCAGCGCTCTGTGGGCTGATCGTCGTCGTGAACCCCGCGCACACGCGCTGGAGAAGCGGCGTCCCTCGCCGAGTCCGCCCTACTGCGAGGGGCGCGGGCTCCCTCGGGGGCGATGGCGGGCTGGATGACGGCGGGTTCGGTCTGGCATTGGAGCATGGACGTCCTCGGGCTGCTTCCGGTCGGCGGCCCCGCCTGCGTATGGCGAGGGCCGACAGGTGGGCTGGGAGCGTCAATGGTCCGGAGGATCGCCGGTTTGGGTAACCGGCGATCGTCGGCTATGTTGCGCCGCGCATCGCCTCGGCTGGCAGGTCGGATTCCAGCAGCCCCGACCCGCTACATCGGGTTCTGCTCGATGTTGATCCGGTTCCAGTCCATGTACCGGCCGAGCTTCTTCGGCTCGTCGATGACGATGCCGGAGAAGAGGAAGCGCAGCACCGCGTTGCGCCGCTCGTCCGTCATGTCCTCGGCGTCCCAAGCTGCCCGCGCGCCCGAGCCCGTGAGGCCGTCGAGAAGCACCATCGGCCGGACGACCACCCTGCGTTGGGCCTTGGCGATGCGATCGGTGATCTCTTTGCGCATCTTGCGGTACTCCGCCGTGGAGATCTCCTTCGCGGTCCACATCTGGTTCAGGTCGTCGAGTTGCCGCTGGTCGTCCTCCAGCTCCTCGGTCACGCTCTCGGAGAGGTTGGTGCTGGCGAGTCGGCCGTCCACCCGCAGCTTGCCGAGCAGCTCGACCGCGGCGTCCACGACGAAGTCCTCCAGCGTCCCGGCCATGACCGACCGGGTGCACTTCTTGTCGTCGTTCCGCCCTCGGCGGGTGCACTGGTAGACCGGCCCGGTGCCCTTGGCGGTGCCGGACATCAGCGTTCCGCACCGCCCGCACATCACCAGCCCCCGCAGCAGGTAGTAGCGCTGCGCGGGCTTGGTGAGCGCCTCCCGGTGCACCGCCGACCGGTACTCGCGCCGCGTCCGCGCCTCCGCCCACACGCCCGCGTCGATGATCGCGGGCCACGGGCCGGGGCCGATCTCCTCGCCCTGGTGCATGCGGATTCCGGCGACGTGCCGTGAGTCGAGCAGCGCGCGGACGGTGCCGCCGGTCCATGCCTTGCCACCGGCCGTACAGATGCCCCGGTCGTGCAGGTCCTTGGCGATCGGTGCCGGGCCCTCCCCCTTCAGGTAGCGGTCGAACACCTCCCGGACGATCTCGGCCTCCTCCTCGACGATCGTCATGCCGTCCTTGGCGTAACCGAACCGCCTTACGCCGCCCTGCGGCTTGCCCTCCCGCGCGCGGTCCTGCATCGCGGACTTCAATCGCCGTGAGGTGTCGTCCGAAGAGCGGCAGGCGTGCGCGACCTCGATGCGGAGGATGAAGCGGTCGTCGGGGTCGGAGAGGTCCCGCCGATTCGCCTCGCCGTGGAGGGTGATCGCGTGGTCGTCGGAGACCTGGAGCAGCTCCTCCAGGTCCCGGGGCTGCCGCATGAGCCGGTCGGGGTGGTAGGCGATGATGTGCCGGAAGCCACGGTTCCGGGCGTCCCCCAGCAGGCGGTCCCACCCCGGCCGTTTCCGCTTGCGACTCCATGCGGAGCGGCTGTTGTCCACGAAGACGTGGGCGGGATCGATGATGAGGCCACGCCGTTCGGCGATCTCTCGGCAGATGCGTTCCTGACGGTCGACACCGGTCTGGTCGTCGTCGTCCGCCTGGGATATCCGGCAGTAGATGGCGGCCGGCTCACCGGCGGTACAGGGGAGGCCCCTGGTGGGCTTGTTGCGCGACACGCAAATGAGTGTACGAACAAGGGGTGGCCTGGGTGACGGGGTCGCCGGAGCTGGTGGGGGCGGTGCGCTCGGCGAAGCAGTATCTGACCTATGTGTCGGCCGGGCCGTTCCAGTACGCCGTGGCCGAGGCGCTCGCCCTGCCGGACGCCTACTTCACCGGACTCCGTGACGACCTGCGCGCCAAGCGGGATTTGCTGACGGCGGGTCTGACGGACGCGGGCTTCACGGTCTACCGCCCCGCCGGTACGTACTTCGTCACGGCCGACATCCGCCCGCTCGGCGAACGCGACGGGCTCGCCTTCTGCCTCGCCCTGCCGGAACGCTGCGGCGTGGTCGCCGTACCCAACTCGGTCTTCTACGACGACCCGGAGGCGGGCCGCAGCCTGGTCCGCTTCGCCTTCTGCAAGCGCGAGGCCATGCTGAACGAGGCCGTCGAGAGGCTGTCCAGCCTGCGGAGAGGCGCTTCGGGGGTCTGACCCGCGCCCCCGACGCGCCCGGCCCGGGTGGGCCGGGTGGGCCGGGTGGGCCGGGCGCGTCAGGGTGCGTCAGAGCAGGAGGCCCTACTTCTCGGTGGCGGGGCCGGAGTCGGGGCCGTCCGCGTCGGGCTCGTCCGGCTTCGCGTCGGAGTCACCGTCCACGGCCTTCTCCAGGCCGAGCTGATCCACCAGCCACTTGTCGAACTCAATGGACGCGCGCACCCAGCTGACCGTGCTGGAGACGAAGTGCTCCAGCGCGACACCGGTGCCGATCATCATCTGGGCCTCGCCGATCAGCCGGACCGTGCCGTCGTCGTGCGTGTGGCTGTAAACCTTCGGCCACAGCGTGCGGCGGTTCCAGTCATCGATCGATTCAAGGAGCGAGACCTTGTCATCGATCGAGTGCGGCCGGTCGTAGAAGGTACGGACCGAGAAGACCTGCTGGTCTCCCTCACCCCGGAACATGAAGTACGTCCGGAATTCCTCCCACGGCGCGGCGAGGTCACCCTCGTCATCGACGACATACTTCAGCTCCATCTGATCGAGAAGCTGCTTAACCAGATCCTGGTCGGGGACGACGGGGCCGGAAGGACCAGTCTCCTGCGGGTCGGACTGCTGGCCCCCGAAATTCGGAATCGAGGACGGGTCGATGGTCACCGTGGATTTCCCTTCATACGGATCTGGCCATCCTCCCTCATGACGGCCCGGTCCTGGCAACCGTGTCTCCGGACGACCGGCCAGATGGTCGGAAAATCCCTCCGGTGCGCTGCCGCCTGGCGACGGCGCACGGCCGACAGACCGGCTCCGCCCGGTCAGGCACCGCCGGGCCACGATCGGGTGGCCGCGCACGGCGCCCGCACATGCCGGACAGAGCCCGGCAGGCGCACCCGCCGCCGCGGAACCCGCCCGTCGCCAGCGCGCGCAGGCCCGGGGGCCGCCCGGCACGCAGCGCGCGTGGACGGACGCCCCCGGTGCGGAGCACAGGTGGCGCGGGGCGGGTCACTCCGGGAGGGGCTCCGGCGATACCGTCAGGCCGTCCCAGCCGTCGACCCGGTCGACGCGGACCGTCTGGCCGTCGCGGATCCGGCCCGACAGGATCTCTCTGGCCAGCTGGTCACCGATTGCCGTCTGTACGAGCCGCCGCAGGGGCCGGGCACCGTACGCCGGGTCGTTGCCCTCCTCGGCGAGCCAGGTCAGGGCCTCCTGGGTGACGTCGAGGGTGAGGCGCCGCTCGGCGAGTCGCCGCTGGAGGCTGTTGAGCTGGAGTCCCGCGATCCTGGTCAGTTCTTCGCCGCTGAGTGCGGAGAAGACGACGACGTCGTCCAGCCGGTTCAGGAACTCGGGCCGGAAGACGGACCGCACCGTCTCCATGACCTTCGCCTTCTTCGTCTCCGGCTTTTCCAGCGGATCGATCAGGTGCTGGCTGCCCAGATTCGAGGTGAGCACCAGGATGGTGTTGCGGAAGTCGACCGTGCGGCCCTGCCCGTCGGTGAGCCGCCCGTCGTCCAGGACCTGGAGCAGCACGTCGAAGACGTCGTGGTGCGCCTTCTCCACCTCGTCCAGCAGTACGACGGTGTACGGGCGCCGCCGCACCGCCTCGGTCAGCTGGCCGCCCTCCTCGTAACCGACATAGCCCGGGGGCGCGCCGACGAGCCGGGCCACCGAGTGCTTCTCGCCGTACTCGCTCATGTCGACGCGGACCATCGCCCGCTCGTCGTCGAAGAGGAATTCGGCCAGCGCCTTGGCCAGCTCGGTCTTGCCGACGCCGGTCGGGCCGAGGAAGAGGAACGAGCCGGTGGGCCGGTCGGGGTCGGCGATCCCCGCTCGCGTACGGCGCACCGCGTCGGACACCGCGCGCACGGCCTCTGTCTGGCCGATCAGCCGCTTGCCCAGTTCGTCCTCCATGCGCAGCAGCTTCTGGGTCTCGCCCTCCAGCAGCCGCCCGGCGGGGATGCCCGTCCAGGAGGCGACGACGTCGGCGATGTCGTCGGGGCCGACCTCCTCCTTGACCATCGTCTGCTTGGCGGCTTCCGGCAGGCCGCCCGCCGAGGCGAGAGCTGCCGTGGAGGCCGCTTCCTCCTCGGCGGCGCTGGCCTCCTCCAGCTCGCGCTCCAGCTCTGGGATCTCGCCGTAGAGCAGTTGGGAGGCACGCTCGAAGTCGCCGTCGCGCTGGGAGCGCTCGGCACGGCCGCGCAGCTCGTCCAGCTTCTCCTTGAGTTCGCCGAGCCGGTTGAGGCCCTGTTTCTCCTTCTCCCAGCGGGCGGTGAGGCCGCGCAGCTCCTCCTCGCGGTCCGCCAGCTCGCGCCGCAGCCGCTCCAGGCGCTGTAGCGAACCGGGGTCGGTCTCGCCGGCGAGCGCCAGTTCCTCCATGCGCAGCCGGTCAACGGCGCGCTGGAGTTCGTCGATCTCCACCGGTGAGGAGTCGATCTCCATCCGGAGCCGGGAGGCTGCCTCGTCGACCAGGTCGATCGCCTTGTCGGGGAGGAAGCGGGAGGTGATGTAGCGGTCGGAGAGGGTGGCGGCGGCGACCAGTGCGCTGTCCGCGATCTGCACCTTGTGGTGCGCTTCGTACCGCCCCTTGAGCCCGCGCAGGATCGCGACGGAGTCTTCGACGGTCGGCTCCGCCACCAGCACCTGCTGGAAGCGGCGCTCGAGTGCCGGGTCCTTCTCGATCCGCTCGCGGTATTCGTCGAGCGTGGTGGCGCCGACCATCCGCAGTTCACCCCGGGCCAGCATGGGCTTGAGCATGTTCCCGGCGTCCATCGAGGAGTCGCCTCCGGCACCGGCGCCCACCACGGTGTGCAGTTCGTCGATGAAGGTGATGATCCGGCCGTCACTGGACTTGATCTCGGCCAGGACGGTCTTCAGCCGCTCCTCGAACTCGCCCCGGTACTTCGCTCCGGCCACCATGGCGCCCAGGTCCAGTGCGACGATCCGCTTGTTCTTCAGGGACTCGGGCACATCGCCCTTCACCACCCGCTGTGCCAGGCCCTCCACCACGGCCGTCTTGCCGACGCCGGGCTCGCCGATGAGCACCGGGTTGTTCTTCGTACGGCGCGAGAGCACCTGGACGACGCGGCGGATCTCCTGGTCGCGGCCGATGACCGGGTCGAGCTTGCCGTCGCGCGCGGCGGCGGTGAGGTCGGTGCCGAACTTCTCCAGCGCCTTGTAGGTGCCCTCCGGGTCCGGGGTGGTGACGCGCTGGCCGCCACGGGCCTTCTCGAACGCCTGCACCAGCTTCTTGTCGGTGACCCCCTGCTCCTGCATCAGCTCGGCGGTGGCACCGCCCTTGGCGGCGACGCCGATGAGCAGGTGCTCGGTGGAGACGAAGTCGTCGCCCAGCTCCTTGGCGCGCTGGGCGGCGTCGGAGATCACGCCCAGCACTGCGCGGTCCGGCTCCGGGCGCCCGACGGTGGAGCCCTGCATGCTGGGCAGCGCGGCGAGCTGGCGCTCGGCGCCGGAGCGGAGCGCGGCCTGGTCGGCGTCGAGTGCGGCGATCAGATCCTGGACGTTCTCGTTGTCCTCGCCCTCCAGCAGGGCGAGCAGCAGATGCGCGGGGGTGATGTCGGGGTGCCCGCCGCTCACGGCACGCTTGTTGGCCGCACTGATGGCGTCCCTGCTCTTGTTGGTCAGCTCGGCGTCCACAGTCGTACGCTCCTCCTCTTCCGCGTCGGTCACTCACGGCGTTCGTCTGTTCACCCTGGCCGCACAGATCGCTGAAGTCGCGCTGGCCGGCCAGGGCCTCAGCGAGCGTTGCCCATAGCAACCTGCACTAAGTTGAGTCTATTCCACTCAACCTCTTCCCGGTGAACTTCACGGCCACCGGATTGGTTCCCGTAGATTCGCTCCGTGACGATCACCGAGGACCCCGACTTCCGCGCCTTCTGGCGCGAGCGCCACTACTCCACTCTCACCACGTTCCGCCCGGACGGCACGCCGCACGTGGTACCCGTGAGCGTGACCTACGATCCGGCTGCCGGAGTGGCCCGGGTGGTGGCCAGCCGGAGCAGCCGCAAGGTGCGCAACATCGCGGCGGCGCCTGCCGGGAAACCCGCCGCACGGGTCGCGCTCTGCCAGGTGGACGGGCGGCGGTGGGCCACGCTGGAGGGGCGCGCGGCCATCCGTACGGACCCGGAGCTGATCACCGACGCCGAGCTGCACTACGCCGAGCGCTACGGCCGGAGCCCCCGGCCCAATCCGGAACGGGTGCTCATCGAGATCACCGTCGACCGCGCGATGGGCCGCCCGGCACCGGCGCCGTCCAGGGGCAGAGGCAGCTACCCCCGGTAACAGCTACCGGTGACAGCAATGAGTGGCAGTGCGGTCGCGGAACGCGAGCCTGCAGCGTTTTTCATCCATGGTTCACGCACGCCACCCACACAGTTACGCCCCGAAGCTCCCGCAGAGAGCCCCCAGGCTTTACGCTGCGCAGAGTGGAGAGCCGTGCACCACACGCGCTGCCATGGCTCAGACCTGCCGGACCGGCCGCACACTGGCTCCACATCCATGCAGCGGGGGGACAGCTTGGGTGCCAATGCGATGTCTGTCTTCGGAGTCTCTCCGGAGGAGGAAGAAATGTACCGTCATTTCTTGCGCAATCCCGATACGCCGGTAGAAGACATCCACCTCAGGCTGCACACCGACCGCGCGTCCGCCCAGCGGGCGCTGAGACGTCTGTACGACTTCGGGCTGCTGCGGCAGCCCACGCGGGACGGCGCGCCGGACGACAAGCCGGGCGGCGTCCTCCCGATAAGTCCCGAGATCGCCGTCTCCCGGCTGATGGACCGGCGCATGCACGAACTGCACGAGGAGCTGCTGCGCGTCACGCAGTCACGCCACGTCATAGATGCTCTACGCGCGGAGACGGGCGCACGGGTGCCGCCGCCGCAGGGGATCGAGCAACTCGGCGACCTGGCGCAGATCCGGAGCCGCATCGACGACCTCGCGTTCTTCGCCCGGGACGAGATCCTCTCCGTCGAGCCCTACACGGAGCTTTCCCCGGAGAACATCGAGCATGCCCGCCCGCTCGACATGCGCTGCCTGCGGCGCGGTATCCGCATCCGCAGCGTCGTGCTGAGCAAGGCGCTCAAGCACGCTCCGACAGCCGGCTACCTGCGCGAACTCGCCGCCCAGGGCGCCATGATCAGAGTGGCCGACGACGTCTCGGAACGCCTCCTGGTCTACGACCGCCGCACCGCCCTGGTGCCCGTCGATCCCGAACAGCCCTCCCGTGGCGCGCTGCTGGCGTACGAGAGCGGCCTGGTCGCCAACATCATCGCGCTCTTCGAGAAGATCTGGGACCAGGCCGGTGATCTGCCGGCCGCCACCGGTGACGTGCCCGTGCACCCCGCCACCGGGGATTCGGCGCTCTCCGAGATGGAGCAACGGGTGCTCCGCTCCATGGTGTCGGCGGGCAAGGACGAGGCCGGAGCGCGCGATCTGGGCATCTCCGTACGCACCTACCGAAGACACGTCGCCGACCTGATGCGGGGGCTGGGCGCCGCCAGTCGCGCCCAAGCTGCCCTGCTGGCCCGGGAACACGGCTGGATCTGACCCCGGGCATACTCGGATCACCGGTTCAGCCATCGGTGGCCGCAAAGTCGTGCAGCCCGTTCTTTCGCGTGTTGTGTGCCGCTCGGATCAGCCACGCGCCGGTGGGCTGCCGCACCAGCACGAGGGTGATGAGCCCCCGCCGGTCCTCCGGCGTCTCCGCGCCGGGCAGGCGATGCCCCGGCCAGTCCCAGGCCGTGTGGACGAGCGCGACCTCCGGAGTGACTCCCTGGATGCTCACGACCTCCTGGGAGTAGTTCTCCTTCTGGTCGAGCACCGAGCCGGGGACGTCCTTGTGCCCCGCCACGTTCTCCTGCCGCGAGGTCCACCAGATGCCGCGGTGGGTGATGAAATCCGAGTCCTCCGTGAAGAGTTCACCCCACGCATCCATCTCGTGCCGCACCCACAGGCCGGTGTAGGACGCCAGCGTCCGCCTGATTTCCCGCTCGTCTGCCTCGTTCACACCAGCAGCCTGAAACATCAACCGCGGTTGAAGTCAACTCACCGGGTGCCGCGGTCGGCGCGTTCCTCGGACCAGCCGCGCAGGGCAGGGTCCGCCAGGACGGCCGCGACGGTCTCGCGGACCGCCCCCGGCCCGTCCGTACCGGTGAGGCGGATACACAGCCGTACCCGGCCGGGTTCCACCA
Organism: Streptomyces gossypii; assembly: GCF_025165795.1. Classification (GTDB taxonomy): domain Bacteria; phylum Actinomycetota; class Actinomycetes; order Streptomycetales; family Streptomycetaceae; genus Streptomyces; species Streptomyces gossypii. Next base: position 142,724 of record NZ_JAJAGO010000003.1, on the reverse strand, counting down.
GCGGTGTGGATTCCCAGTGCGAGGGCAGGAGGGCGAGCAGGCGGATCACCGTGGTCTCGGGGCCGGGCGCTCCGGGCTCCCGGCGGACGGCGACGATCTCCACGATGTCGTGGGGCGGAAAGGTGTGTGAGGTCTGCGAGGCGTGCGGGGCGTTACCGCTCACGTTCCGCCTCCCCGAGAGCCCGGCCGTTCGCGAGGTGCGGGGGTTCCCCGAGCAGTTGCCGTGCCGCGCCGTGCAGCGCCGCGATGCCGGTCGGGAGGGCCGTCCGTATGTCGGGCGCGTATTCCGCCGAGTGGTTCCCCGGCACCTCCGGCACATCCGGCACATGGTCTCTCGCTCTGGCCGTCGCCCGTTCCCGGGCGGCCAGCCACTGCCGGGCGCTCGTCGTGCCGAGTATCCAGTAGACGCTCCGCACTTCCGGCATACCGTGCACGGCGGCGCCCGCCCCGCCGTACCAGCCGAAGTCCTCCGCCGCCGCCATCGCTCCGGTACCGCGTACCCGTCCCGGCCCGAACAGCGCCTGGTGCGCCTCCCGCACGGCCGCCGTGGGTCCGGCGTCCGGCAGCAGCACCGGCGACCGTGCCACGACGGTGATCTCCGGTTCGTCCGGGCAGCCGGAGGCGGCGCACTCGGCCCGTACGACGCGCTCGACGGCCGCCGTCACCCGGGAGAGGGCCGCGTCCGAGAAGGCGCGCACGCTGATGCCCAGTTCGGCGGTGTCCGGCACCACGTTGGCGCGCTCCCCCGCGTGCAGCGAGCCGACGGTGAGCACCACCTGCTCGGCCGGTGCCGTCTCGCGCGAGACCACCGCCTGGAGCCGCAGCACGGCCGCCGCCGCCGTCAGCACCGGATCGACGGTCAGCTGCGGCGCGCCCGCGTGCCCGCCCCTGCCGCGCAGGAGGACGTCCAGCGTCACGCTGCCCGCCATCAACGGGCCTTCCGCGTACGCGACCGTGCCCGCGGGCAGCGGCGCGGTGTGCTGGGCGAGGACCACCTCGGGGGTGCCGAAGCGCTCGTAGAGGCCGTCCGCCAGCATCGCCCGCGCACCGCTGAGCGTCTCCTCCGCGGGCTGTCCGTACACGAGCACCGTGCCGCGCCAGGTGTCACGGCTCCCGGCGAGCAGTCCGGCGGCCTCGGCGACGGCGGCCAGGTGCAGATCGTGCCCGCAGGCGTGCATCACTCCGGGGACCGCGCTGGCGTACGGGAGTCCGGTGCGCTCATGGAGCGGGAGTGCGTCGAGTTCGGTGCGCAGCGCCACCGTCGGGCCCTCACCGTTGCGCAGTACTCCGACGACGCCGTGGCCTCCGACACCGCGCGTCACCGTGTAGCCGTGCCGCTCCAGCCTGGCGGCCAGTACGCCCGCGGTGCGGGTCTCGGCGCCGGAGAGTTCGGGGTGGGTGTGCAGATCGAGGTAGAGCTCGACGCCGGCCCGCAGCACGTCGGGGGCAACCAGGGCGCCAGGAGCCGCGCCCGGATGCGCCATGTCCGTAACGGCATCCTCTGTGGTCGTCGTTGGGGTCACTCGACGCTCCTTCTGGCTGCTAGCGGGTGTCTTCAACGTAGCGTCGGCCACCCCGGGGGGCGGTGCCGGCGGCGGCTGGTGCGTGCGGCTGCAAGGCGGAGGAGCGGCCTCGTAGTGGGCTACGCGGGCGCTTGGGCAACGCAGCGGACGTGCGCGCCGAACGCCGGCAAGGCGGGACATTGAAGACACCCCCTAGGAGAATGCGGCACCCGCACCACAGGCGCGGGCCGTTCCGCTGACAGCGGGTGTCAGCGTTCTGGCAGTGGAATCACGGCGGATCTGGCAGTGGCCGGGGCTGGAATGAGGGAACCGCCGGGAAAGCACGACGCCGGACAGTCCGGCAGCCCGCGGAGACGAGAAGGAGTGTCTTATGGACCCCAAGACGCAGCTCGCGACCCTCGCCGACGAGATCCTCGAGCTCGAGTCGGAGACCTTCGAGATCTCGGACTACTCGGACGCCGCCGAGGTCGTGCTGGCCGGTTCGACGTCCTGCTCCTCGACGTCCACCTGCTCCAGCACCACCAGCACCACCTCCTGCAGCGCCTGATTCAGAACCTGAGTCAGAGCCTGCCAGGGCGGCGACGCCCGTCTGCCCGGTGGCCGGATTCCGGCCGCCGGGCTCGGCGCGTCCGCACCTCCCGCCGCTCAGGGACTGTCCGGTGGCTCTGCTCGGGCCCGCGTCGCCCGGTACGGACGCTCGCCGCGTTGTCTCAGGCGCCGGAGTACGCCCGGTACGAGTGCGGTCGTCCGCCTGCGGGCCGTCCCCTGCCTGGGGCGGGGAGACCCCGGCACCGGACTCCCCCCGCGCCCGGCGGCCCGGGAGGTGCTCAGGGGAACGGATGCGGTGCCGCCTTCAGCTGGCTGGCCGCCAGGTCCTCCGTACGCCGCCCCGCCCGTCTCGGGGCCGTCAGCATCCGGGGCATCAGCAGCGCCCGCTGCCGGTTCCAGCCGAAGTCCAGCGGGAGCAGCCCCGGCACCACGGCCGCGACGGTGTGCAGCCCCATCCGCCGCTGCTCCGGCGTCGTCTGGTCGACCGCGATCACATCGTGGCCCGCCGCCGCCAAGTCGTCCCGCACCCACAGCAGGTCGTCCAGCAGGTCCTCGGTGCGGGGGCGTACGGACTGCCAGTCGCGGAACGTTTCGTCCAGCGGCAGGCACCCGTCGGGCGTCAGGTACTCGCGGGCGTGCACCGCCATCTCCGGCAGCCCGTAGAGCTGCGCGTGGTCCTTGAGCTGGACCACCTTGCCGAAGTCTGCGGCCATCTCCTCCAGTTCGGTGCGGCGGTCGCGCACCTGGTAGGGCAGGTGCGGGATGTAGGTGAGGACTTCGCACAGGGCCGCGTCGACGGTGTCCTCCGGGTCGAAGCCGGCGGCGGCGCTGAAGGAGAGGGTGCCCGGTCCGCCGTCCCGCCGCACCGCCAGCGCGGTGACCACGGGGACGGACAGATCCATCCGGCCGTCGAAGGCGTGCACGTCGTAGCCGTGCAGCGCGGCACGGTCCAGCATGGTGCGGATGGTGCCGCCCCGGCCCCCGCACGAGCCCAGGTCGATCTCGGTGAGCCGGGAACTGCCGTACCAGGCGAGCAGGAAGGCGTCGCGCTCGATCAGCTCCAGCAGCCCGTAGAGGATCGCCTCGACCAGACTCCCGCCGGTGGCACAGCCGTTGGAGCATTCGAAGACGAAGTTGTCGGCCTCGACCCCGGCGCTGTAGTGCACCAGCCTGGCCGGGACGAGGACGGGCCGGTCGTCGCGCAGTGAGTGGCCCCAGACCCAGGGGATCTCCCGCTCCGGGTCGAAGGGGCGCACGCGCGGGTCGTCGCGGTAGGTCTCGGGGGCGTACAGCCCGCAGGCGGCCGGGTCCAACGCCGGTTCCCCGCGCGCGAGCAGCGCGTGGTACGAGGCGGTGACCGGCGAAGTGCCGCGTCTGCGGTGGGTGCCGGCGTAGCGCTCAAGGCCCTCCAGGAAGGCGAGCGTGCGGCTTGTCGCGTAGCTGTTGGCCTGGCCGCTCCAGGTGACGTCGTTGAGCCCCGCATAGCCGCGCACCATGTGGGTGCCCGCCACCGGCGCGGTGGTGGTGGAGGTCGGGTTGAGCCAGGTGTCGGCACCGAGCGCGCCGCAGACCGGGTTGGCCAGCGCGGCCACGGGCAGCGGGAACGAGCCGAGGGAGCGCTCCCGGTAACTGCCGGAGTCCGGCTTGCGGATGGCGGGCAGCAGCATGCGTGCCGACTCGGCCGTGTCGGGGCGCGTGGGCACGCAGTGCGGGCACAGCGGTTCGGGCAGCAGCGGGAATCCCGCGAGCGCCAGAGTGCGCAGGTCGATGCGGGCGACCTGGGGCAGCGCGCGGTCGGCCGGGGTGGGAGCGGCGGGGACGGGGACGAAGGCGGCAGCGGAGGCGTCCGGGTGCGGGGGCAGCGCGCGGTAGGCGGCCCATACCGCGTCCACCGCGAAGCCCGTGAGCAGCGGCCAGTCGGTCGCTCCCTGCGGCACGTAACCCACTTCCAGCGCCTCCCGTTCGGAGCGGCTGCGCAGCCGCTGCCAGCGGATGGCGAGGCACTGCCCGCAGCCGGACGGCTCCTCGGCGTACGGGTCGGGCTCGGCGTAGTCGGACTCGGCGTAGTCGGACTCGGCGTAGTCGGACTCGGCGTAGTCGGACTCGGCGTAGTCGGACTCGGCGTACGGGTCGGGCCGGGGTCGGCCTTCCGCCGCAGCACGCCAGGGGCCGATCAGCACCGCACGGGAGCTGAGGTGCACGGTGGCGGCCGGGCGCACCGCGGCGTATGGGTCGGGGGCCCCGCCGCCCAGCGTGTCGGCCGCGCCGAGCGGCACCACCAGCGGCGCGGGGCCGGGGTTGCCGTGCGGGGCCTCGCGCATGTGGCGGGCGGTGAGTTCCCGTTGGAGCAGCGCACGGGCCGCCTCCAGCGGTGCCCGCGGCGACTGCGGCTGGGACTGCGGCTGCGCCTGGGACTGGGACTGATCCGGGGAGGCCGGGCGGCGGGTCGTCGTCATACCTTGTCGCTCCAACGGAAGGTCTTCATCGCCAGAGCGCCGAAGATCAGGGCGAACACGGCGATCCCCCCGCAGGCGAGCGCGATGTCGGCGGCCCCCTCGTCCCCGGTGATCGCCGCGGAGATGCCGTCGTTGACGTAGCGGAGCGGCAGCACCCAGGAGAAGGTCTGCATCCAGGACGGCATCGAGTCCAGCGGGAAGAACGAGCCGGAGAGGAAGGCCATCGGGATCATCACGAAGTTCGCCACGGCCGCGACCGCCTCCGGCGTCTTCGCGTAACTGCCCACGATGACGCCCAGCACCAGGAACGCGGTGATGCCCAGCACCAGCACGGGCAGCGCCAGCGGCCAACTGCCGGACAGCGAGAGCCCGAAGAGCGGGAGCATCGCGACGGCGACGAACAGCACCGACTGCACGACGCCGATCGCCAGCGCCAGCACATAGCGGGAGCTCAGGATCGCGGTCAGCGGGGTGGGCGTCATCCGGATCAGCCGCAGCACGTCGTCGCGGCGCCACTGCATGAGCACGAAGCCGACGCCGAAGACGGCGGCGTTGCAGACACCCCAGGACAGCACGCCGGGCGCGATGTAGTTGATGTAGGGCTTCCCGCTCTCCTCCACGTCCTGGCCGCTGAAGATCAGGCCGAAGACGACGAGGAAGAGCAAAGGGAAGGCGAAGGTGAAGAAGAGCGTTGTCTTGTCCCGGGTGTAGGCCCGGTAACCTGCCTCGCTCAGTGCGGCGTATGCGCTCATGACGGTCGCTCCGTGTCTGCGGTGGTTCCGTGTCTGCGGTGGTGCCCGGCGTCCGGGCTCTGTGGTGGCGGCGCCTGGGCCCCGTTGCCGTGTCAGCTCCAGTGCCCTAGGGCGCGCCGGAACCGGTGAGTTCGAGGTAGACGTCCTCAAGGCTGGCCGTACGCGTCTGCACGCCCCGCAGTCCGGCGATCTTGTCGACCGCGGCCAGCACCGGCCCGGAGTCCAGCGTCTCCAGGACGACCATGTCGCCGTCCTCCGTCGCCCGGCGCACGCCCTCGATGCCCTCCGCCTCGGCCAGCGTCAGCCGGTCGGCCGGCACCAGCAGCCGGGTGGTCGTACTTCCGGCGGCGATGAGGCGGTTGGGGGTGTCCAGCGCCGTGATCCGGCCCCGCACCACGATCCCGACCCGGTCGCACAGCGCTTCGGCCTCGTCCAGGTGGTGGGTGGTGTAGACGATGGTGCGGCCCGCGCCCTTGAGGTCGCGCAGCACCTGCCACAGCGCGCGGCGGGCCTGCGGGTCCAGGGCGGCGGTCGGCTCGTCCAGGAAGATCAGTTCCGGCTCGTGGACCAGTGCCGCCGCGATGGCGAGGCGCTGCCGCTGCCCGCCGGAGAGGTCGTCCACCCGTACGTCCCCGTGCTCGGTGAGCCCGACCATCTCCAGGGTCCGCGCCACGGCCGCCCGGTCCGCGCCGTACAGCGCGGCGACGGTGCGCAGATGCTCGCGCGCGGTCAGCCGTACGAAGAACGGTGAGGCCTGGGTCTGTACGCCCAGGCGCGGCAGCAGCTTCACGTCCCGGGGCCAGGGGGAGTGGCCGAGCACCGAGATGGTGCCGGAGTCGGCGCGGCGCAGCCCCTCCATCATCTCCACCAGGGTGGTCTTGCCCGCGCCGTTGGGGCCCAGCAAGCCGAAGAACTCGCCGCGGGCGACGGTCAGCGAGACCCCGTCGGCGGCTCGGGTGTCGCCGTAGTGCTTGTGCACACCGTCCAGGACGACGGCGGGCCCGTCCGGCGCGCGAGGGGTGGAGGTCACAAGGGGCTCCTTCAGGGGTTCACGAGAGGGTGAGCAGTTGGTGGACGAGCAGGCCGAGGGCCGCCACCAGCGCGCACAGCACCAGCATCGAACCGATGCCGTAGCCGGTGTAGGCGACGCGTGCGCGGCGCGGGTACTGGGCGGCGGCCGGATCGCGGCGCAGCTTCAGGCCCAGATAGGCGCGGCTGGAGACGGCGAGTTCGGTGACGCCCAGCGCCTGGCCGACGATCTTGTATCCGTCCAGCGGCGGGACGGGGACCAGCATGGCCAGCGCCTGGAGGGTGCCGAGGAAGACCAGTCCGGCGAGCGCGTCGTCGGTTGCGTCGTCCAGCGGTGCGAGCAGCCAGACGGCGCCGAAGGGCAGCAGGAAGAGCAGGTTCATCGCGGCACCGGCGAGCGCGGTGGCGATCTGGTGGCGGCGCCTGGACAGGTACAGGTAGTTGTCCACCGTGCAGTACATGATCACGGACGGCAGTCGCCAGCGCAGTCCGATGTCGGTGACCCGGCCCCCGTAGTGGCGGGCGACGACGCCGTGCGCCAGTTCGTGCAGGGCGGTGCTCACCCACAGCAGGCCGGCGACGCCGGTCAGCAGCACCGGATTGCGGAACACCTCGCGGACGCCGCGCAGCAGATCGGTGAGCTGGACGAGTGCGGCGGTCTCCATGGCGAGGACGAGCACGGCCAGCGGCACCATCCAGGGGGCGGCCAGCAGGAAGCCGGTGGCGCGGTAGAGGCGCGCGACGGTGGCGTCCGCATCGGCGGTGAGCGAGATGCTGCCGCGCAGTGCGTTGTTGGGGCGCGGCGGCTCCTCGGCGGACTCCGCCCCCGAGTCCGGCTCGGAGCTCGCGGAGGCAGCCTTCGGGGAACCCGCGGAGGCGCCCGTCAGCAGGCCGCGGGCGCCGAGCTGGCCGAGCACCTGCTGCCAGTTGGCGTCCCCGAGGCGCCGCCCGTAACACCGGGCGTAGTCCGTCCCGATCTCGCCCAGGCTGCGGGTGCCGTCCATCCGGGAGATCAGGAAGTGCTCCTTGACCCCCACCTCGAACGACTTCCCGCTCTCGGTGTTCTTCACCAGATGTACGGCCCTGGCGCCGTGCAGCAGTTCACCGCTGAGCAGTACCCCGGGTCTCAACTCCGGCCGGTACTCCGCCATCCGGCCGGAGGTCGACGCGGGCGAGGTCATGCTTCTGCCTTCGCGGCGGGCTCGCGCAGGGCACGGCCCAGCACGTGCGAGAGGTATGCCTCGTCCCGGATGGTGACATGCAGCCGGTTGTTCGTCATGTGCATGTACGGAGACAGCAGCAGCGGAAGGGCGACGGCAGGGTCGGTCACCTGCTCGTCCCGGGTGCCGTCCCAGGAGCGGAAGACCAGGTCACCGTCCACGGCGAGGGCGACGGCGCGCTCCCTCAGCTCCAGGCAGTGCGCTGCCCAGCCGCGCAGGAAGCCGGGCAGCCGCTCCGCGCCGCCCGCGCCGTCCGGCGCGACGGCGTGCCGGATGGAGGCGAAACGCCGCGCCAGCCCCGGTGCCATTGCCGCGTAGTTGGTGTCGTACTCCTCGTGACCGATGAACCCGGTGTCGGGGAAGGCGCGGTGCCAGAACTCGTAGTAGCTGTCCAGATAGTCGGCGAGTTCCTGGTCGCCGGGGAGGAAGCAGCCGGACATCACCATCATCAGCTGGGCCGAGGTGCCCAGCAGCACCGTCCGCAGATGGAGGTTCTTGCTGCCGAACGCCTCGATGACCAGGTCGCTGGAGTGCCGGAAGTGCCATTCGGCGAGTTCGATCCCGGCCGGGCCGCCGTATTTGCCGTACTCGGGCTCGTACGCCTCAGCGCTGCGGGAGTTGTTGGGGCGCAGGTTCATCCGGCCGTCGGTGTCGGTGAACTCGCCGCGCTCGGCGCCGGGGAACTCGATCTCGAACAGCGAGTTGTAGAACTCGTTGAGGAAGCCGGAGTCGACCTCGTAGAGCGCGGGGCGCTCGGTGAGGAAGGCGTCGATCGCCTGCTCGGTACGGCGCCGCACCTCCGGCTCGGCGGCCGGCGTGGCGGGCTTGAGCCGCAGCCGGATGTGCGGGCCCTCCAGCCAGTAGTTGATGAAGAAGTAGTTGGCCAGCAGGCCCTCCGCCTCCAGTGCGTTCACCAGCGGGCGCACACACTGGAGCAGCAGCGGGCGGGGGTTGGCCGCGTAGAAGATGTGCGTGGCCTGCCATGCGCCGGTGGCGGTGGCGCTGTCCGTGTGGGTCCCCATGCCGTTCACGACTCGTCCTCTCCTGTTGCTGGTCGGGTGCCTGTTCCGGTTGGGGCGAAGGCGGCAGTCTCCACCGCGAGTTCGGCGACATGGCGGCCACGTGAGGAGACGGCGTGCAGGTCGTCCTCCTCGGGGAGCATCTCCCGGAAGACAACCCGGGCCTCCGCGGTGCGCAGCAGCGCCTCGAAAGCGGTGAGGGACAGATAGCTGTCGAAGTCCAGATACTGCGGTTTGGCGCCGGTGGCGCCGCGCGAGCCGCTGTCCGTGACCGTCGCGAAGACCTGTGCGGGCAGGCCGTGCAGCCGCCGCCAGCGATGCCAGCCCAGGAACCAGCCGTCGTCCGTGTCGCCGGGAGCGCGCAGCGGCAGCACGGCGGACGGTGCGCTCCAGCTGCGCCGGCTGAGCACCACGCTGCCGTGCCGTACGCGGGGCCGCCGCGTCACTCCGTTCGAGGGTTCGCTGGTGGGGACACCGGCCCAGACGTTCATCGGCGCCATCGAGGTGGGCGAGAGCAGCAGCAGCGTACGCGGGACCTCGGGGAGGGCGAGCGGTACGAGATAGCCGAGGTAGACGGGGATGACCTCGCGCTCCAGCCGGGTGGAGCGAAGCACCAGCCGGTCGGCGGCCTCGTCGTGCTCCAGATAGAGGTCTTCCAGCGGGAGTTGGGCGTCCGGCGGCAGTGTGCCGGTCTCGCCGGGGCAGACGATCTCGTAGTCGGTGAGCCGGTCGTGCAGGTTGAGGTTGCTGGTCACCGGTCCGCCGGTGACCTCGGCGAAGACCGCGCCCGGGGGCAGCAGTCCGGCCGACTCGCTCCGCAGCCGCTCGGCCATGCCGTCGAAGCAGTCGGTGAACCGGCTGAAGGGGAAGGAGAGTCCGCCGTAGGAGCGGTTCAGTACGACGAGCGGGTCGCCGTCCCGCTCGGCAAGCTGCACATGGTGGCTCTGGGGGGTGAACTGCGGCGTGACGCTCGCGAGTTGTTCTGTGACCTCGGCGAGGATTCCCGCGTCGAGCGTCAACTCGTCGGCGTCGTGCGCGCCCTCCCACTGGGTGCGCATTCCCTCGATGAAGGTCTGCCGCGCGGTGTCCAGGGCCTTCAGCTGCGGCAGGCCGAGCCAGTTCTCCTCGGGCACATAGCGGCCCTGCGCGTCGATCGGGGTGCGCTTGGAGGAAAAGCTCAGATACTGGTCGAAGAAGTCCTCATGGAAGTCGTGGACCAGTTTCAGCAGATCGTCGCAGCGCCCGCCGTGTCCGTAGCGGGCGAGGAAGAAGCCCTTGAAGGTGATCCGCTGCGGCAGGGTGAGGTCGAAAGCGGGCAGCACCCGCTCCAGCGAGCGCAGCGGCTCCGCCGCCACCCGGGACCATGCCTCCAGGTCGCACTCGGCGCCCTCGGTCGCGGCGGCGTCCTCGTACAGCACGGTCTGCGGCACGCGGGGGTGCTCGACGCCCAGCCGCTCCTGGATCTCCCGCAGTCCGCCGCGCAGTTCGCTGAGCAGTCGGCGGCGGTCGGCGGCCCCGGCTTCCGGGTAGCGGTCGACGCAGGAGGCCGGTCCGTCGAGCGCGTCGGCGAGCTCCGACGCCCAGTCGCGGTCCAGGGTGCGCAGCCCGGACTGGAAGGCGCGCAGCGGGTCGGTGTCGTGCACGCCGGTGTCGAGACCGGGCACATGCAGCATGCCGAGATCGAGCAGCGCCTCCAGATAGCGCTCGCACTCCTGCGGTGTGGGGGGCGGGGCGGTCTGCCCGGACGCTCCGCCGTGGTCGGCCGCTCCGCCGTGGTCGGCCTGCTCGGCGGCCAGCCAGTCGGTCAGTTCGCCGTAGCGGAGCGTCGGGCGCTCCTCGAACAGCGCGATCATCCGCTCCAGCGTGCCGCTGCGGCGCAGGAAGAACAGCCGGTCCTTGACGGCGTCGAAGGTCACGGCCGTGTCGTCGTCGCCGGTGGTGACCCAGCGGCGTACGTAGCGCACCCGGTCGTCGTCGCGGCCCCAGCCGGGGGCGAGTGAGACGGGCAGGTCGGCTCGGCGTGCCGGGTCCGCGAGCAGCGCCTCGGCGAGGCGGCCGACGGCGACGACGTTCAGCCGGGGGTGGCTGGTCCAGCGGTCCGCGACGCGTACGGTGCGGTCGCCTGCGCCGGGAGGGCCCTCGCTCGTGAACTCCCCGAGGGCGACTCCGGTGAAGGTGCTGAACGGGCTGGTCTTGCAGGCAGTCCGGTAGAGGTAGGAGAGCAGCGAGCGCTCGATCTTCCGCAGCTTCTTGCTCGGAGGCCCGGCGGGCTGGGCGGGCTCGGCGGGCTGGGCGGGCTGGGCGGGCTCGCCCGGTATGCCGCCGCCTTGCCGGATGAACGTGTCGAGCTGTGCGTCCAGCGAGGGTGAGGCCAGCAGCAGCCCCTTGCGCAGCCGCTCCTCGCAGGCGATCCGCCGCAGTTCGGCCCGGTTGCCGCCCAGTTCGGCGGCGAGCAGCCCCGCGCCCTCGGCCGTACGCACGGCCAGCCGCTGGCGTGCGGCCAGCCAGTCGGCGACCTCGCGTCCGGCGGCCTTGTCCAGTCCGCCCACCAGTGCGGCGGCGGCCTCTGGATTCTGGGGCAGCCGGTTGTTGAACATCTCGCGGCGCAGCTTCAGCAGCGCGCGCCGGACGGCGTCCTCCATGGTGTCGGCGTGCTGTCCGATGAGATCGTGCAGCCGGTCGCCGAGGGCCTCCCCCGCGGCCCGCAGCCGTTCCGAGCGGTCCAGCACCTCGTCCGCCCAGCGGCGGGTGCCGGGGCAGCGCAGCCCCCCGACGATCTCAATCGGCAGCCCGGCGGCCCGCAGCATGAACGGGCGGCCGAACGACCAGACGGGCGCGGCGGCCGTTGGTGTGTCGTCGGTGGAGGGCGGCTGCGGTGGCACGGCGGTGCTCCTTCGGGTGGTCATCGGCTAGTGCTGCGTCAGGCAAGGTTTGCCCGGTGGCGAGGCGTCCTGGTGCGGTCAGCGGCAAGGCGCCCGGTCGGCCTCGTAGTGGGCCTGCCCGGCCGACCGGGCCACGCGGCCGATGGCCGTGCCAGGGCAGCGAGCGGGGTAAACCTTGCCTGACGAAGCACTAGGCGATCTCGTACCGGAAGTCGGCCTGCTGGCCCCGTTCGTGACCGATCATCATGATGAGCAGGGGCGATTCGCCGGTCTCGCCGATGCCCAGCTCCTCGATGTACGAGATGTTGTCGAAGCCCAACGCCACCCCGCAGCCGAGGCCGAGGGCGGCGGAGGCGGTGTAGACCGTCTGTGCGACAGCTCCGATCGTGGCGTTGACAAGCCGGTAGCCGCGGTCGCCGACGGCGTCCAGCACCGCATGCGTGCGGATCGTGGGCACCAGGACGGCTGCCGCCTGCTCCAGGTTGTAGTTGGACAGGAAGTAGTTGCGCTGCAGGAAGTTGCCGCACGGGCCGCCGCGTACCAGGCGCAGAGCGGGGCCCTCGGAGTCGGCAGGGTCGTATGCGTACGCGCCCGGCGGCACGCCCCGTACGTGGTTGACGAAGGCGTAGAACTTCGTCAGACGCAGGGGGGACTCGCCCGCGGCCGGGTCGCCGGGCGGACCGGTGGTGTCGCCGCCGAGGAGTGCGCCCGCATCGGCGGCGGCCAGGCACGCCGCCAACTCGTCGGCCTCGATGGGGCGTTGCGCCTCAAACCGGCCGAAGCTGCTCCGCCTGCGGCGCAGCGCGGTCCGTACGTCGATGTCCAACTGCCGTGCGGGCGGCAGCTCCTGGCGGTCACTGTCCGGGTCGGCCGGCGGTGCGGCGGCCGGGACCAGCACACCGGCGGCGGGCCGCTCGGCTGCGAGACCGACGGTGGCGGTCTGCATGGCGACCAGGGAGTCGAAGGTGAGCACAGTGCGGGAGCGCTCGGAGTCCCGGTGGCGTACGGAGGCGGGGGCCGCCGACACTGCCGGGGCCGGCGGGGCCGTCGCGGGGGCCGTGCCCGTCCAGCGGAGCGGAACCACCGCGAAGACGCCCTCCTCCTCCGCCCGGACTCCCAGCAGCCGCGCCAGCCGCTCCTCGTCGAACCACATCGCGGGCTCCACCTCGAGTCCGCGCGCCCGCGCCCACATCCGCCATGTCTGCAGGCAGGCGCCCACGTCCATGCTCACTGCGTGGAAGGAGAAGCTGTTGTACTTGAAGGCGTTCTGCCAGTACTTGACGCTCAGCACGAGGTACTGGTCGGCGTCCGCCGCCGCCCCGGACGGGCCGTCCGCACCGGCACCCGCGTCCCCGCCCGTCAGCGCGTCCCGCACCTGTCCGGTCACATCGCCGGTGAGCAGCCTCTGCATCGCGTGATGGCGGGCCGAGTAGTAGTGCAGACCGGGCGGCACGGGGCCGCTCGGACCGGACACCCAGTAGACGCCGACGGGGTAGAGGCCGCCGCCGGACGCGGAACCACGCGACCAGTTGGCGAGCGGATAGAACGGCAGGGCGGGCAGGTCGGTGTTCGCCTGCACGCCGAGGCGGCGGCCGGTCAGCCCGTAGGAGTCGAGCAGCATCCCGGAGAGTGCCTCGAGATCGAACGTCCCGCCACTGGCGCCGCCACGCAGCCCCTCGTCGAGGTGCGCTTTTGCCGGGTACTCGCTCGCCGGCAGCGGCATGCTCGTCACCCCGGGGTAGAACTTGCCCTTGCGGGGCCCGTCGGACCAGTTGGGTACGAAGTCCGAGGGCTCCATAGGCACCCGGCCACGATGCATGATCGCGGTTGCGTATTCATGGGCGTAACCCATGGCGTGCTCCTTGTCCGTGCGTCGTGTGTCAGGAGAAGTCGTGTCAGGGGAAGGGGTGCGGCGCGGGGTTGAAGTCCTCGGCGGTCAGGTCGCGGTCGCGCAGTCCGGCCTGCCGCAGCCCGGTGCGCAGCCGTGGCATTCCCAGCGCGCGCTGCCTCGTCCAGCCGAAGTCGATGGGCAGCAGCCCCGGCACGAGCACGCTGACCGTCGTCAGCCCCAACTCCCTCTGCTCCGGCATCGTCTGGTCCACCACGATCACGTCGTAGCCCTCGGCGGTCACCGCGTCGACGCAGCGCATCAGGTCCTCCCGCAGGTCGTCGGAGACCGGCGGCACCGAACCGTCCCCGTACAGCTGGGCCATGGAGCGGCGGCGCGGCCGTACGGAGCCCGGCTCGCCCAGCAGGAACGCCGCGTGGTCGCCCATCTCCGGGATGCCGTACGCCAGCGGATGGTCGTGCAGCGCCTCGACCTTGTGGAAGTCGGCGGCCATGGCCCGCAGTCGGGCCTCGTCGCGTTCGGTGCGGCCCGGCAGGTTGACGGCGTCGGTGGCGATCTCGCACAGCGCGGAGGCGATTGCGGCCTCCGGGTCGAGTCCGGCTCCGGCGCCGAAGCACATCCGGCCCGGACCACCGTCCGGACGCACCGCGACGCCGGTGACCACCGGGATGGGGAAGGTGATCCGGGTGTCGAAGAACCGCGCCTCGTAGCCGTACATCTCCAGCCGGTCGACCATGTGGCGGGCGGTGGTGCCGACCGTGCGCGTGTCGATCTCCGGCAGCACGGCCCGGCCGTACCAGGTGAGCAGGAAGGCGTCCCGCTCCACGACCTCCATCAGCCCGAAGTAGGCCGCCTCCTCCAACGACCCGCCCGAAGCACAGCCGTTGGAGCTCTCCTGTACGAACCGCTGCTCCAGACCCGGCGTGTGGTAGTAGGTGAGCACCTCGGGCACCAGGACCGGCTTTCCATCCCGCAGCGAACAGCCCCACACCCAGGCGATCTCCCGGTCCGTGCGGAAGGGCGTGACATGGGGGTTGGCGCGGTGGAAGTCCGCCGAGTAGAGCCCGCACTCGCGGGGGTCGACGGCGCGTTCGCCCCGGGCGAGGAGCGTGTCCAGCGAGTCGCGGACCACCGCCTGCTTGGCCCGCGCGCGCATCCCGGCGTACCGCTCCAGGCCCTCCAGCACGCCGATCCGGACGCTGTGCGCGAAGGAGTCGGCATGGCCGCCCCAGAAGGTCTCGCGCAGGTAGTCGCCGGAGCGCATCGAGAAGCAGCCGATGGTCGCGGAGGTCGAGGTGGAGGACACGTCGTGCACCACTGACGGGCCGAGTGACCCGCACACGGGGTTGGCGTACGGCTCCAGCGGCAGGGTGTAGGCGCTGATGTCACGCACCCGGAAGGAACCGGGGCGGTGCTTGGGCGCGGGCCGCAGCTCCAGGGTGGCGGAGGCGGCCGTGTCCTCTTGGGGGCGGCCGCAGCGCGGGCACTCGGGGTCGGGGATCAGCGGGTAGTGGCGTACCCGCAGGGACTCCAGGTCCACCAGCTGGACGGTGGCGTACGGTCCGCCGGCCTGCGCGCGGGTCGCCTGCGCGCCGGTCGCCAGCACGCCGGGGGCGGGCCGGTCGCGGTGGGTCGCGGCGATCAGCCCGGCGAGCGCGGCGATGGCGAACGGCGTGACGTACGGCGACTCCCCGGCGGCCCGGGTGCCGCCCCGCGCGGCACCCGTGCCGGCACCCGTGCCGGTACGCGGCCCGGTCTCCAGCGCCTCGCGCAGCGCGACCGACCGTACGGCCTGCCAGCGCCTGGGCAGGCACTGCGGGCAGGGGCGCACTGCATGGTGCGACGGGTAGGGGCCGACGATCGCATGGCGCCCGTACAGCCGTACGGGGACGGGATGGCGGCCGTGCTCACCCGCCGAGCGCGCTGCGGGCTCGGACGGCGGTTCGAACGCGTCCGTGACGCCGAGCGCGCCGACCTCCACGGCGGTGCGGCTGCCCAGCTCGGCGAGCGCCGGTCCCAGCAGCAGGGCCAGCGCCTCGCAGGAGCGCCGCACCTCCTCGGGGTACGGCTGCGCGCGCGGGACGGATTGCTGGTCCACGGCCTGCCGCGGCGCGTGCTGCGCCTGCGGGCCGGGCTGCTCAGCGGTGCGCACCGGCACCCCCGTAGAGGTGCGGGGTGAGCAGTACGCGGCAGGTGCTGATGCCCGCGGACCGCAGCGCGGCGGGGGTGGTGGGGATGAGCAGGACGTCACGTCCGGCGGCGCGCAGCCGGTCGAGGACGGTGTCGAAGGTCGTGTCGACGGCGGTGGTGTCCGTGTCGGTGACGGTCGCTTCCGCGCGGTCGCCGCCCGCATGGGCGATCGTGCCGGGTAGCAGCTCGGCGAGCAGCGGATCACCCATGTCGACGGCCGCTGGATGCTGCCCGGGTTCCTGCCGCTCCTCCCGCTCCTCCCGCTCGTTCGCGAGCTGCACCTGCCCCAGCAGGTCGCGCAGCGCGGCACGGGCGGCGGCCGTACGGGAGAGCCCGCAGCCGGTCGCCCAGCGTCCGGCGCCCTCGCCGGTCTCCCGGGCGAGCACGACGTGGGCGCTGGAGCGTGCGCTCTCGCCCAGGTCGAGCAGCTCCGCGTGGATACCGAGGTTGTGCGCGGACTTCAGCAGGAAGGTCAGCTCCGGATCGGCCGCCGCACCCCCCGCCGTGTCGCCTGCGGCGTCCTCGTCCACATCAGCGCCCGCGTCCAGCAGGCGTACCCGGGTGCTCCCGCGCACCGCGTGCAGCAGCGCCTCGTACGCCAGCGCCGAGAGCAGCGCGCTCCCGGCCGCCTCCTGCGGCGTACCGCCCGCGCCCGTACCGGCGCTGCTGGCCGGATACTCGCCGTCACGGTTGTACGGACCGAAGGTCCGCACCGCCGCCGCCGGGACGCATACCGGCTCCTTGGTCAGCAGCGAGGTGGCCGAGACGTCGGCGGTCTCCAGCGGCACCACGTGCTCCACATGCACGCCCGCCGCCGCGTGCAGCGCCCGCGTGCGGGCGCCCGCGAGATGGTGCACGTCGAACGCGGCGATCGTGCGGCTGACTCCGTGCCCGAGCGGTACCACCAGACGGCTGATCTTCAGCGGCGTCTGAGTGAGTTCCTCGTCGTCGTAGCGGGTGAAGGTGCCGGTATGGCCGCGTACCAGCGCGCTGCTGACCGCCTGCAGCCGTTCGACGAGCTCCTCCGCTTCGCGCGCCGTCTCGACGGTCGGCACGGCGGGCAGCGCCGGGCCGTCCGCCAGCACCCGGCCGAGCTGCTCCGCGTGCTGGTCGGCGTCGGTGTCCGCGTCGGTCACCCGGTCCGGGTCCGCGCTGGCGGCGGCGGGCCGCCCGCCGGGGCAGAGCCGGCAGCGCGGGTGCGGCTGCACCGGCTCGGCCAGCACGTCCAGCGACCGCAGATCCTGAATGAGCACCTGCCGGTCGGTCTCGGCGGGCAGGGCGCCGGTGGCCAGGCGGAAGATCTCGTAACCGAGGAGGTTGCCCGTCATCGCGGCGACCGGCCCGCTCAGCGGGCCGTCCGCCGCCGGGGCGGCCGGCCCGGCACCGGCGGCGAGGGTGCTCCAGAGGTCCGCCGCCGTGCCCGCGTCCACGTTGGCGCCGAGCCGCAGCAGTGCGCAGCACCAGCAGCCCGTGGTTCCGGCGGTGTTGAGGGGGCCGGTGACGGCACGCTCGCCGAAGGTCCAGGAGGGAATCACCGTGCGGCCCTCGGGCACGCCCGCCGCCAGCAGCGCATGGGTACGGGCCGCCGCGTCAGGACCGGTGACCACGACGACGTCGTAGCCGTCCAGCCCGTCCCAGGCGCCCGCGGCATCGACGGCGCCCGCGGCGTCCACGGCGTCGATGCGCACCGGGCAGCCGTCGCCCGCCAACTCCTGCGCCTCCTCGGCGAGTCGGCCGGTACGCAGCGCGTAGGGGACGCCGATCGCTCCGCAGCCGTTGCGTACCAGGCTGAGTGCGCACCAGCGGGCGGTCTCGTCGTCGCCGAGCACCGCGACCCGGGTGTCGCGGAAGCGCTGGAAGCGGGCCGGCGCCCCGTCGGTGTAGTGGTCGACATAGGCGATCTGGGCGGCGAACCGGCCGGACACCGCGGTGTCCGGCTCGCGCGCTGCTCGCTCGGCCCCTCCGTCCGCTGCGTCCGCTTGGTCCGCTCCGTCCGGGCCGGGGATGTCGCGAGCGAAACCCCGGGCGTACAGCGTCTTGACGAGTTCCGCCGCCATCGCCTGCTGCGCCGGGCCGAAGCCGTCGCAGATCTCCCCGAGCCGGTGCTCACCCGCGAGGTGCGGAACGATCAGCGCGGCAAAGCGGTAGGCCGTACGCCCGGTGAGGTGGAAGCCGCCGTCGGCGTTGTGGAAGAGCACTCCGCCGGGGGTCTCCGTGAAGAGCACATCCCGGCGGATGCGCGGGCGGGTCCCGGCGAGAGCCTCGAACGCTCCTGCAGTCATGGATTCACACTTTCTGTCTCGGTCGGGATCGGTCGGCGACCCAACGCGCGTAGACCCGGAGCAGTTCGTGCATCCGGTACGGCCCGGGGGAGCCCTCTTCCAGCAGCCCGGCATCGGCAAGGCGGTCGAGCAGCAGCTCGGCCTCGGCGACCGGGGTTTCGGACGGAGCCCCAGGGAGGGCGAGGGAGTCGGTGGTGTCGGCAGCCTGGAACGTGTCCACCGGCAGCGTCCCGACGCACAGCAGAGCCTGCGCGAGACCGGGTTCCAGCCGCTCCAGCGCGCCGCCCAGCACCCGCTCGACGGACATTCCGGGGGCGTCGGTGAGGGAGAGCCGGGCGAGCGGGTCCTCGGTCAGCCAGCCCACCGCGTCGGCCAGCCGCAGGCCGGGGCGGGTCAGCAGCCGGGCGGTCAGGATCCGCAGCGCCAGCGGGTAGTGGCCGCAGGCGGCGGCGAGCCTGCGCGCCGCACCCGGCTCCGCCGACACCCGCTCGGTGCCCAGTACGGACAGCAGCAGCTGGTGGGACTCCTCCGGCGCGAACGTGCCGAGCCGCAGCACCCAGCCACCGTGCGTCGCGACCAGCCCCGCGAGGCCCCGGCGGCTGGTGACGATCGTGGCACCGTCGCCGACCACCGTCAGCAGCGGACGCACCTGGTCCGCGTCGACGACGTCGTCCAGCACGAGCAGTGCGCGGGTGCCGGTGGGGCCGTGCTCCCGCAGCGCCTCCGCGACAACCGCGGGGCTGCGCGGGGTCCCGTCGGGGTGGACCATCCGGAC
Organism: Streptomyces gossypii; assembly: GCF_025165795.1. Taxonomy (GTDB): domain Bacteria; phylum Actinomycetota; class Actinomycetes; order Streptomycetales; family Streptomycetaceae; genus Streptomyces; species Streptomyces gossypii. The sequence goes on along the minus strand of NZ_JAJAGO010000003.1, from coordinate 124,198 downwards.
CAGGAACCGGCCGTCGGGGAAGCTCTCCCTCACCAGTTGGGCGGTGTGCAGGGCCAGCGCCGTCTTGCCGATGCCGGGCGCTCCGGAGACGAGGGTGGCGAATCCGCCGCCGCCGGCGATGCCGTGTCCTTCACCCGGCCCGTCGCCGCTGCCGTCACCCTCCGTCAACCGGGCGACGAGCGCGGCGACTTCGGCCGCCCGGCCGGTGAACGACGGCACGGGCGGCACCGGGATGACGATGTCCGGCTCCTCGGCCACCACCAGCGCCGGCGGCTCGGGCACGGAGACCGTCGTGGCGGCCCGAGCGGGCTCCAGCGCGGGCGGCGCGGACGCACCGGAGGCAGCCAGCGCACCACCGGCCGCACCGGCACCGCCCGTACGGGAGTCCACCGGGCGGCCGTGCGATGTGCCGTGCGCCGCGCCGTTCTCCGCCGCGCCCAGATCCTCACCGCGCAGGATCTGCAGCTCCAGCCGCTGCAAGGCGGGCGACGGATCGACGCCCAGCTCGTCCAGCAGGTGCCCCTTGATCCGCCGGTACTCGCCCAGCGCCTCGGACTGCCGTCCGGTGCGGTAGAGCGCCTCGATCAGCTGTTCCCAGAACCGTTCGTGGCCCGGATAGCTGCGCGTGGCGCTCCACAGCTCGACCAGTGCCTCACCGCACCGTCCCATCGACAGTTCCAGATCACAGACGCGTTCGACACTGCGCAGCCGCTCTTCGGTGAGCCGGGGCACCTCGTCCCGGTGCAGCACGCTGGAGGGAACGTTCGCCAGCACCGAGCCCTGCCACAGCCCCAGCGCGTCCTTGAGCGCGGAAAGCTCCGCCTCCGGCTCGGCGGTGAGCCCGCCCGCGGCACGTACCCGCTCCCGGAACTGGATGAGGTCGAGGGTCTGCGCCCCGGCGGTGATCCGGTAGCCGCCGGGCACCGCCTCGATGGGGGTGTCGGTCACACCGTGCTTGCTGAAGAGGCGGCGCAGCCGCAGCACACAGGTCTGGAGCGCCGCCTTGGCGGTGGCAGGCTGTTCCTCGCCCCAGACGGTGCGCAGCAGATAGCCGACGGAGACGACGGAGTTGGCGTGCAGAAGGAGTGTGGCGAGCAGGATCGTCGGCTTGGACGGCTGGAGTACGACGGCGTCGTTCCCGTCCGTCATGCTCAGCGGTCCAAGAAGCTGAAACCGCACGCCTGTTACTGCCAGCCGTTGACCAGCGTGCAGCTCTGGGCACCCGCCGCGGAACCGCCGCCCGCACACGGCTCGGCAGTGGCGGGCGCGGGCAGCCGCAGCTCCACCGCCGTGCCCCCGTCAGCGGCAGCGGCGCCGCCCGCCGACAGCGCGAAGGCGCCCAGCGCCAGCCCTGTGACGACAACAGCCCTGCTCACGCCCGCTCGGCGAACGAATCCTGCACCCATGGCTCTCCCCCGATCAAACTGCCTGGTCGCTGGTCGTTCCGACTCTGGCAGGCAGCGGGAGGCCCGCGACAGGGACAGCGCTGACAGCATGCTGCACCGGTCACGGCAGCATGCTGACAGGCCGGACTCCAGCCGTCGCGGTGACGGAGACCGGGTCACATCCCGGACAACTATGGGTGGAGAAAAGACCTTTCGCAGATCATCTCATCTGTGAGGTGTGGGAGGTACGCGGGGTGGGAAGGGGATGCGGGCAGCCCGCGGGCCGGACTCACCAGCCGCTCTCGCTGCCCTCGCTGCCCTGGCTGCCCTCGCTGCCCTGGCTGCCCTCGCCACCCTCGCTGCCCTCCGCCGCCAGACTGCGCACATGTGCCACCGCCTCACCCAGAAGTGGTGCGGGGACGAGCCAGTAGTCGTAGATGCCGCCCTGCGCCGAGTTGTAGCCGCAGAGCACGGCCACACCGGTGCCGAGACGCTCCTTGAGCTCGCCGGCCAGCCAGCCGACAAAGCCGCTGTTGTCGGCTGCCGCCGGGAAGTGGAAGGCGAAGACGCCGAAGACCTCCGCCTCATCACCGCGCGCCGGTTCAAGGACCGACCAGCTCTCGGCATCGCGCACCAGAGCCAGCGCGTCGGCGGACGGCTGCGGTACCGGACCGGCGGGGTGCTCGTGGTACGCCCAATGCCCGGACAGGATCTCGAAGGGGGCCTCCGCGAGCACCCGTCGCAGCCGCGTGCGGGTTTCCTGCGCTGTCTCGTGACTGATGCTGACCATGGAGAGCTCAACCGAGGCACCACCCCGGGCATTCCTGCCTCCGGAACGAGGGTCTGCCGTCCGGAACTTGCGCACGGGGCGGCCCGGATCGAAAGTGGTCCAGGTGCGAAGGGGGCCGATGGACGGGAAGCGGGTGCTGCGGCACCGGCCGCGATACGTGTGGTGGCTGTTCCTCGCGGCGGCGGCGCTCACGTGCGGAGTGCTGAACGTGTGGGCCTCGACGCTGGACCGCGGGCCGTTCGCCCCGAACCAGTCGGTGTCCGCAGCGGAGTACGTGATGTGGGCGTTGCTGACCGCCGGATGCCTGCGCACCGCGATGCGGCGGATCGTCATGGGCGGCGAAGAGGCGGTGCTGGTGGGGCTGGTGCGGGTACGCAGGGTGTCCTGGGCCGACGTCGCCGAGGTGGAACTGGCGCATCGCACGGGGAACACCGGGCCGGGCGGGCGGTGGCGGGTGGCACTGCGCATGCGGGACGGCACCACCCGCTGGGTGCCGTCGTTCGTGCACGGCGGGATGGGTCTCCACGAGGGCCCGGAGTTCGGCCCCGGCGACCACGGCCGGTACGGGCAGGCGTACAACGAGGCGCCGCCGCACGCTCCGAGGGAGTTGACCCGCTTGCACCGCGAGCTGCGCGCCGCGTGGCTGGACGCCGGAGGCCATCCGCTGCCTTTGCCGCCTCGCGGGGCCCGTGCGCGGCGGCAGCGGCCATGCTGACGGACAGTCACCTCGTCTGCCCGGTAGGCGCGTTCGGCCGCAACCCCGGTCAGGCCGCGCGGGCTCGGCTACGCTTCCGACGAGGCAGGCCGGGAGCCCGCTGATCCCGGAGCAACGGGGGCTCGGCCCTCGGAGGGGAGCTTTCTGGTGCGCAGACCCACACGCCGGGGCGGCGCCGCCGTCGGTACGGCGCTCGTCCTCGCCGCACTGAGCGCCTGCTCGGACGACGGCGACGGAACGGACGACGCGGGGAAGTCCCCCTCTCCCTCCGCCACGTCCACCGCGTCCCCCTCCGGATCCGCCCCGTCCTCGCCATCCGCCTCACCGTCGCCCTCCGAGGAGACACTCAAGGTGAAGGACCTGGACCAGAAATGCGCCGAGATGGGGAAGGGCGTCCCCGAGGCCGCCGAGTACAAGGGGAAGGGGCCGCACACCATGGCGGTCTTCCAGGACGACTACGAGGGCGACAGCGACCTCTCCGGCTCCTACACCTTCTGGCAGGTGCGGTTCCCCGACGTCGAGGTCGTCATGGGGCCGGAGGAAGCCGCCGAGATGGAGCTGCTCGCCTGCGGAGAGGGCAGCAAGGGCTCGCAGCAGGTCGGCTCGTGCAACTACACCAGGCTCGGTACGGATGCCACCACCTATCCGCTGTACTCCCAGACATACACCTACACCGTCTACGAACTGCGCACCGGCAAGGCCGTGCGGAGGGTCGAGGCCGCCGGCGCCGGCAGCCCCGACGGGTGCCCGGACCGGCTCAGTGGCAGCGTCGCGGGGAGCAAGAAACCCAGCAGGGTCTACGCGCAGATGACCCGGGACCAGACCGAGGATCTGCTGCGCCAGTTCGTCACCGGCCCGGCCCGGTAAGCCACTCGACGCGCGGCACGGCGCTCAGCGCTGGCGCTGGCACTGGCGCCATGGAGGGTCAACGAACGCTGGGCTGGGATTCCGCCGCGATGAGCGCGAGAGACTCTCTGACCGCGGCCAGCGCGGCTGTACGCTCCTGATCGGTCATGCGGGCCGGTCCAGCCGACGGCCACCGGCCTAGCGGCGGCGGTTCGGCCGCCAGACGACCAGGGCGTTGGACTGCTGGACGTCCTGGTACGGCACCAGGTCGCGCCGGTAGGAGGCGTGGACCTGGGCCTCGCGCTGGCGCATCGTCACGGCGGCGCCCTCCAGCGCCTGCTGGAGCTCGGCAGCGCGCGCCTGGAGCGCGGCGACCTGGTTCTCCAGCTCGATGATGCGCTTGATCCCGGCGAGGTTGATGCCCTCGTCCTGGCTCAGCTGCTGGACTTGGCGGAGCAGTTCGATGTCGCGCGCGGAGTAGCGACGGCCGCGCCCGGCCGTACGGTCCGGGGAGACCAGGCCGAGGCGGTCGTACTGGCGCAGCGTCTGCGGGTGCAGGCCGGAGAGCTGAGCGGCGACCGAGATGACGTACACCGGAGAGTCGTCCGTCAGCTCAAAGTGCTGCGCTCCCCCGAAACGGGGGCCGTGCCCACCTCGGCCGGTCATCTCAGTCTCCCTTCGCTGCCTTGAACAGCGCGGCTCTCGGGTCTTCGGTCGCGGTGGCGTCGCGGTAGGACTCCAGGGTGTCCCGCGCCTTGTCGCTCAAGTCCCTCGGTACGGCCACCTCGACGGTGACCAGCAGGTCGCCACGGGTGCCGTCCTTGCGCACCGCGCCCTTGCCCCGCGCCCGCATCGTACGGCCACCGGGGGTGCCGGGCGGCAGTTTCAGCGTCACCGGCGGGCCGCCGAGAGTCGGGACCTTGATCTCGCCGCCGAGCGCCGCCTCCGCGAAGGTGACCGGGACGGTGACGGTGAGATTGTCGCCCCGGCGGCCGAAGACCGGGTGCTTGTCCACATGCACGACCACATACAGGTCGCCTGCGGGGCCGCCACGCTCACCGGGCGCGCCCTTGCCGCGCAGCCGGATGCGCTGCCCGTCCGAAACCCCGGCCGGGATGCGCACCTGCATGGTGCGCGAACTCGTCGCCCGCCCGCTGCCCTTGCAGTTGTCGCACGGGTCCTGAGCGATCAGGCCGCGGCCCTTGCAGTCGACACAGGGGTCGGTGAGCGAGAAGCCGCCCCCGCCGCCCCGGCTGACCTGCCCCGTCCCCACGCAGGTGGGGCATACCCGGGGTGAGCCGTTCTTGTCGCCGGTGCCCGCGCAGCTCTTGCAGGCGGCCGACGAGGACATCCGCAGCGGCACCGTCGCGCCGTCCACCGCCTCGGTGAAGCTGAGCGTCACCTCGGATTCGATGTCCTGGCCACGGCGCGGTTGCGTACGTGTGGTGGTGCCGCCGCGGTTGAACAGCCCGCCGAAGACGTCGCCCAGGCCACCGCCGAAGCCGCCCGCGCCACCGGGACCGCCGGGGCCGGGACCACCCGGGCCGCCGGCGCCGGCCGGGCCGCCCTGGGTGCCGCCGAAGAGGTCGCCCAGGTCGAAGTTGAAGCCGCCCGCGCCGCCGCCCGCACCGGGCCCGGGACGGTAGCCGCCGTTCCCGAAGAGGGTGCGTGCCTCGTCGTACTCCTTGCGGCGCTTGGCGTCGCCCAGCACGTCGTACGCCTCGGAGGCGTCCTTGAAGCGCTCCTCGGCCTGGGCGTCACCGCGGTTGGCGTCCGGGTGGTTCTCGCGGGCGAGCTTCCGGTACGCCTTCTTGATCTCGGCTTCGGTCGCGTCCTTCGGGACGCCGAGAACCTTGTAGTAGTCCTTCTCGATGAAGTCCTTGGTACTCATCCTCGACGTCCCTCCTCCCGTTCATCCATCTGCTCGGCCATCCGCCCGGCGGTCAGCCGTCGTCCGTGCCATTGGTGTCCTCGTCCTCCGCGGGCTCCTCGGCCCGGGAATCCGGAGACTGCCCCGCCTGCGCGGGCTGGGCGCCCGGCTGCGGTTCCGCGACGCCGACCCTCGCGGGACGGATGGTGCGCTCGCCGATGCGATACCCCGGCTGAAGGATCTGCACGCACGTCGTCTCGGTGACATCCGGGGAGTACGAGTGCATCAGCGCCTCGTGCACCATCGGATCGAAGGGCTCGCCCTCCTTGCCGAACTGCATCAGGCCCATCTTCGCCGCGACCATCTCCAGCGATTCGGCGACGGACTTGAAGCCGCCCTGCAACTCACCGTGATCACGCGCACGGCCGATGTCGTCCAGCACGGGCAGCAGTTCCGTCAGGAGATTCGCGACCGCGATCTCCTTGACGGAGACACGGTCCCGCTCGACCCGGCGACGGTAGTTCTGGAACTCCGCCTGGAGCCGCTGCAGGTCCTGCGTCCGCTCCTGAAGTGCCGTACGCACCTGGTCGAGCTGGGCCGTCAGCGCCGCCTCCTGACCCAAGGTGCCGGCCTCGGCGCCCTGGCCGGACGGCTTCTGCCCCGGCTGATCCGGCTGGCCGGGCTGCCCCGGCTTGCCCGCGCGCTTCTGCTGCTCGGCCTCCCCGGCGCTCTGCGCTTTCTGGTTGTCCTGGGTGTCCCCGGCCCGGCCCGCCGGGCCCGCTTCCCCGGAGGGAGCGGACCCGGCGGCCTCTGCCGCGTCTTCAGGCTGCGAGTCCTGTGCGGCGTCGGCGGGGACGTCGGGCTCCTGTGGGAAGCCCGGAGTCTCCTCCGTCACACCGCACCGTCCTTCGGCTTGTCGTCGTCGACGATCTCGGCGTCGACGACGTCGTCCTCGGCGCCGCCGTCGGCCTTGGCCTGACCCTGGCCGGCGCCGGGCTGGGCGCCGTCAGGGCCGCCTGCCGCCTGGGCGGCCTGGGCGTCGGCGTAAAGCGCCTGGCCCAGCTTCTGGCTGGTGGCCGCCACCTTCTCGGAGGCTTCGCGGATGGCCGCGGTGTCCTCACCCTCGGCCGTCTCGCCGCCCTTCAGCTTCTCCTTGAGGTCGGCGAGCGAGGTCTCGACCTCGGCCTTGACGTCGGCCGGAACCTTCTCGTCGTTGTCCTTGAGGAACTTCTCGGTGGTGTAGACGAGCTGCTCGGCCTGGTTGCGGGTCTCCGCGGACTCGCGGCGCTTGGTGTCCTCGTCCGCGTACTGCTCGGCGTCGCGCATCATGCGCTCGATGTCGTCCTTCGGCAGCGCGGAGCCGCCGGTGACGGTCATCTTCTGCTCCTTGCCGGTGCCGAGGTCCTTGGCTCCGACGTGCATGATGCCGTTCGCGTCGATGTCGAAGGTGACCTCGATCTGCGGCACCCCGCGCGGGGCGGGCGGCAGGCCGGTCAGCTCGAACATCCCGAGCTTCTTGTTGTACGCCGCGATCTCGCGCTCGCCCTGGTAGACCTGGATCTGCACGGACGGCTGGTTGTCCTCGGCCGTGGTGAAGATCTCCGAGCGCTTCGTCGGAATCGTGGTGTTCCGCTCGATCAGCTTGGTCATGATGCCGCCCTTGGTCTCGATACCGAGGGACAGCGGGGTGACGTCCAGCAGCAGGACGTCCTTGACCTCACCCTTGAGCACGCCGGCCTGGAGCGAGGCGCCGATGGCCACGACCTCGTCCGGGTTGACGCCCTTGTTGGCCTCCTGGCCGCCGGTCAGCTCCTTGACCAGCTCGGCCACGGCGGGCATCCGGGTCGAGCCGCCGACCAGCACCACGTGGTCGATCTCGGACAGCTGGATACCCGCGTCCTTGATGACGTTGTGGAAGGGGGTCTTGCAGCGCTCCAGGAGATCCTGCGTGAGCTGCTGGAACTGCGCCCGGCTGAGCTTCTCGTCCAGGTGCAGCGGGCCCTCGGCGGACGCCGTGATGTAGGGCAGGTTGATCGTGGTCTCGGTCGAGCTGGACAGCTCGATCTTGGCCTTCTCCGCCGCCTCGCGCAGCCGCTGGAGCGCCATCTTGTCCTTGCCCAGGTCCACGCCGTGGCCGGACTGGAACTGCTTGACCAGGTGGTCGACCACGCGCTGGTCCCAGTCGTCACCACCGAGCTTGTTGTCGCCGTTGGTGGACTTCACCTCGACGACGCCGTCGCCGATCTCCAGCAGCGAGACGTCGAAGGTGCCACCGCCCAGGTCGAAGACCAGGATCGTCTGGTCTTCCTTCTCCAGCCCGTAGGCGAGCGCGGCGGCGGTCGGCTCGTTGACGATGCGCAGGACGTTGAGGCCCGCGATCTCACCGGCCTCCTTGGTGGCCTGGCGCTCGTGGTCGTTGAAGTACGCCGGGACGGTGATGACCGCGTCGGCCACCTTCTCGCCCAGGTAGGCCTCGGCGTCCCGCTTCAGCTTCTGGAGCACGAAGGCGCTCATCTGCTGCGGGTTGAAGTCCTTGCCGTCCAGATTGATCTTCCAGTCAGTGCCCATGTGGCGCTTGACCGAGCGGACCGTGCGGTCCACGTTTGTGACGGCCTGGCGCTTGGCGACCTCGCCGACCAGGACCTCACCGTTCTTCGCGAAGGCGACGACGGACGGCGTGGTCCTGGCGCCCTCGGCGTTGGTGATGACGGTGGGCTCACCGCCTTCGAGAACACTGACGACGGAGTTCGTCGTACCCAGGTCGATGCCGACCGCACGTGCCATTTCAGTTCCTCCAGTTAAGCCTTGAGTGGATCTGGCTCAAGAGTGCACGACCAGGTTGAGCAAGTCAAATGGCTTGAGCGTATCCCACTCAACTCTTATGCCGCCTTTACAGGCAGGGCTGACCCATCTCACATATTTGCAGGTCAGAGCGGTGACGCAGTGCGCCGCTGCACGCATCGGCGCACTCTGACGCGCCCTGACGCATCAGCAGGCTACCTCCAAATAGTTGTTTGACTGTTTGCCGACGGCAGCGCACACTCCCCGAGTGACCGATCCCGCCCCCGTGGGCCCCGCCGACCCGCCCGCCCGTGGAGCCCTGCTCCGGCCCCTGCGCCACCGCCGCTTCCGGCAGCTGGCCCTCGGCCGCGCCCTCACCTATTTCGCCAACTCCATGGCCCCGCTGGCGCTTGCCTTCGCCGTCCTCGACCTGGGCGGATCGGCCGTCGAGGTCGGCCTCGTCGTCGGTGCCCGGTCGGTCGCGAACGCCGTGCTGCTGCTGTTCGGCGGCCTCCTCGCCGACCGACTCCCGCGCGGACTCGTGCTCCAGGGAGCGAGCCTCGCCGCGGCCCTCGCCCAGGGGGCCGTCGCCGCGGCCCTGCTGCTGGACGCGGCCGACCTCACGGTGCTCGTCGTGCTCAGCGTCCTGAACGGCGCGGTGTCCGCCGTCTCGATCCCGGCCTCGGCCGCGCTGACCCCGCAGACGGTCCCCGCCGGGGAACTGCGGGGCGCCAACGCCCTCGCCCGGATGGGCCTGAACACCGGCATGATCGCCGGAACCTCGCTCGGCGGCATGATCACCGCACTGACCGGGCCGGGGTGGGGGCTCGCCTGCAACGCCCTCGCCTTCCTCGCCGCCGCAGCCGCGTACCGACAGGCGGGCTCCGGCCTGGCGTCCGCCCGTGGCGGCTCCGGGGAGCGGACGAAGCCGTGGCAGGAACTGCGCGAGGGATGGAAGGAGTTCGTCTCCCGCAGCTGGGTGTGGGTGGTCGTCCTCCAGTTCTTCGTCGTCAACGCCGTGGCGGCGGGCAGCCTCCAGGTGCTCGGCCCGACGATCGCCGACGACACCTTCGGACGTACGGCATGGGGCTTCGTGCTCGCCACCCAGATGGCCGGGGCGCTGGTGGGCGGCATCGTGGTCGCCCGCTCGAAGGCGAAGCACGCGCTGCGGATCGGCGTCGCGGTGGTGGCGCTGGACGCCCTGCCGCTCCTCGCCCTCGCCCAGTCGGCCGAACTGGCGATTTTGCTGGCCGCGATGTTCGTCAACGGGATGGCGATCGAACAGTTCGGCGTGGCCTGGGACCTCTCGCTCCAGGAGCACATCCCGCAGGAACGGCTGGCGCGCGTCTACTCGTACGACGCGCTCGGCTCGATGCTCGCGCTGCCCGCCGGCGAGATGACGGCCGGTCCGCTCGCAGAGGAGATCGGCGCCCGCGCGACGCTGCTCGGCGGTACCGGGCTGGTCGCGGTGGCCACGTGCGCCGCACTGTGCAGCAGGGAAGTCCGGTCGCTCACCGTCCGCTCAGGGGCCCGGTGACTCCCAGGGTCTCGGGCGGTGCCCAACGAGGGCTTTTGACCGCCTTCCCGGCACCGCCGCATACTGGGCCGATGCCCGAACCGCGCTCCCGCGCCGCCGTCGGCGGACTCCGGGTGCTGGCCCACCCGCTCCGGCTGCGGCTGCTCTCGCTCCTCACGGGCGCCGCCTTCAGCGCCGCCGAGGCGGCGCGGGCACTGGACGAGACCCAGGCCAACGTCAGCTACCACCTGCGCAGGCTGCACGCGGCCGGACTCGTCGAGCTGGTGGAGGAGATCGGCGTCCGTGGCGGCCGGGCCAAGCGCTACCGGCACGACCCCGGCAGCGGCGAGCACCTCGTCGCGCAGAGCCCCGAGGAGCATCTGCTGGTGGCGGCGGCACTCGGTGAGGAGCTGCGCCGCCGTTCGGCCGAACGGTCGCCGGCCGGCGAGGGCGAGCTGACCGACGCGGAGCTGTGGATCGACCCGGGCGAGTGGCAGGCGATCCGGCAGCACGCCCGGGAGCTGGGCGAGGAGCTGCACGCCGCGGCCCGTCCTCCGCACACGCCCGGCGCGGTGCGGGTGAGCGCGACGGTGGTGCTTTTCGAGATGACGCGCGACGGCGGCAGCGGCGAAGCCGGGAACAGCGAGGGCGGGGAAGGCGGCCGCAGCGACGGCGGGCAGCCGTAACGGGCGGCCGTAGCGGGGTCCCCTCGTGCCGTCCGGCGCCATGCCATGCCGCTGCCGCTGCCGTCCGTCACGCGCCCCGGCCGCTCGTGGTTCCCCGCGCGCCGTCCGCCGGAGCCCGCTCCCCGCTCCACTCCACCGTGACGATCGCGGCGTCGTCCTCCAACTCGCCGCCCGTGTGCCGACCGACCTCCCGCAGCAGTTCGTCGGGCAGCGCGGCGGTCCGCACCCTCAGCAGGTCGTTCGCACACGGCTGGAGCGGAAAGAACTCCCCGTCGCTGTTGCGGGCCTCGGTGATGCCGTCCGTGTAGAGCAGCAGCCGGTCGCCCCGCCGCCACTGCTGCGTGTGCACGGAGAAGTCGTCGGGGAACAGGTCGGCAAGGCCCAGCGGCGGCAGTGGTTCTTTGACCTCGACATATTCGGCGGTGCGGTCCGTCAGCAGCAGCGGCGGCGGGTGACCGAGATTGACCATACGCAGCACCGGCCCGTCGAACTCGACGAGGATCGCGGTGACGAACAGCTCCACCGCGTCCGGAACCGCCTGTCCCACCATGGCGCCCCACTCGGCCCAGGGTCCGTCGGCGTCAGCGAAATCTTCGGCGTCTTCGCCGCCCACCTCGGGGCTTTTCGCTCTGGCCCCTTCCTCACGCCGTGCCTCTTCCTCGATGCTGCTTCGCACCAGCAGGCTGACTGCTTGTGAGCAGCGCACGGCGATGCGGGTGAGCTCTCGTTCGTAGCGTGCCGCCTCGCGGAAGGCTCCGAGCACGGCCCCCGCCGTCAGCACGGCGGGCAGCCCTTTGCCTCGGACGTCTCCGATGATCAGCCGGGTGCCGTGCGGGCCCTCGCCCGCCTCGTACAGGTCTCCTCCGATCCGGGCCTCGGACTCGGCGGCGAGATAGCGCGCGGCCATCCGCAGCTCGCCCACCCGGCGGGGCATCGGCCGCAGCAGTGCGAGCTGGGCGGCCTCGGCCACCCGCCGTACCTGGCTCAGCTGTGCAGCGCTGCGCGCCCGTCCGACGCTGGCCCACATGCTCACGACGCTCATGAGCATCACCGCCCCGAGCGCGGTGAGACGATGGTCCATGTCGCTGCCGGAGTCGACCTCCAGATTGCCCAGCGCGACAACGAAGGCCGCGATCGACACGGCGAGCACCGACCGGGGGCGGCCTCTGATCGCGGCGGTGGCGGGCGCGGCGACGAGCAGCGAGATCACCCGGATCTCGTCGACCTCCAGGGAGCGGCGGATCACCTCGACAACCGGGATCGCGGCGATCAGCAGCCAGGGGACCGCCGCCCAGAGGCGTTCATGTTGCCGCACGATTGCCCTTCGCCCCTTCTTGCCCCTTTTGTCATACATCATGAAAGACGTTATCGCAGCGATTCCCGCGACGCAGATCACCGTGGGTTCGGGTACAGCGCCGCTGCGATAGTGGGTAGTCTCGTACGAGCCCATTAAGTTACCGCTTAGTAAATAAAGCTTCGCCCCGCAGGTCCGAGGAGCCCTCATGCAACTCGCGGCGATCGTCGTTTCCCTGGTGCTGCCCGCCATCGGCGTCGCGCTGTTCGCGCGCGCCGTCCTCCAGATCTATCGCACGATGGCCTTGGGAGCGCCGGTTCCCGCCGGCACGCGCACCGACGAACCGGCACAGCGCACCCTCACCCTGGCCCGGGAGTTCCTCGGCCACACCCGGATGAACCGGTGGGGCATCATCGGGATCGCACACTGGTTCGTCGCGATCGGCTTCTACACGCTCCTGCTCACCATCGTGAACGCCTTCGGGCAGCTCTTCCAGGCGGACTGGGTCCTGCCGGTCATCGGCACCTGGCTGCCGTACGAGATGTTCGTCGAGTTCGTGGGCGCCATGACGGCGGTGGGCATCCTCACGCTGATCGTGATCCGGCAGCTGAGCAGGCCCTCCGGTGCGGGCCGCAAATCCCGCTTCACCGGCTCCAAGACGGGCCAGGCGTACTTCGTCGAGATCGTGATCCTCATCGTCGGTCTGGCGATCTTCACCCTGCGCGGCCTGGAGGGGGCGCTGCACCACGTCGAGGGGTACGACGCGGCGTACTTCCTCTCGTACCCGCTGGTGGCCGCCTTCGACGGGCTGAGCGAGAGCACGCTGCAGAACATCGTCTACGTGACCGCCGCGATCAAGATCAGCACCTCGTTCATCTGGATGATCGTCGTCAGCCTCAACACGAACATGGGCGTGGCCTGGCACCGCTTCCTCGGCTTCCCCAACATCTGGTTCAAGCGCGAGGCGCGGGGCGGCAACGCGCTGGGCGCGCTCCAGCCGATGACCTCCGGCGGCAAGGCCATCGACTTCGAGACGGTGTTCGACGAGGAGGGCGGCGAGGAGACCCACTTCGGCGTCTCCCAGGTCGAGCACTTCTCCTGGAAGGGCCTGCTGGACTTCTCCACCTGTACGGAGTGCGGGCGCTGCCAGTCGCAGTGCCCCGCATGGAACACCGGCAAGCCGCTCTCGCCCAAGCTGCTGGTCATGTCGCTGCGCGACCACGCGCACGCGAAGGCCCCCTATCTGCTGGCCGGGGGCGGCAAGGACGCGGAGGGCGTGGAGAAGGCGACGGCCGAGCAGCTGGCCGACGTACCGGCGAGCGCGCTGGCGGAGGCCGAGCGTCCGCTGATCGGCACGTACGAGGAGAACGGCGTCATCGACCCGGACGTGCTGTGGTCCTGCACCACCTGCGGCGCGTGCGTCGAGCAGTGCCCAGTCGACATCGAGCACGTCGACCACATCCTCGACATGCGGCGCTACCAGGTGATGATCGAGAGCGCGTTCCCGAGCGAGGCCGGGACGATGCTCAAGAACCTGGAGAAGAAGGGCAACCCCTGGGGCCTGGCCAAGAAGCAGCGGCTGGAGTGGACGAAGGAGGTCGACTTCGAGGTGCCGATCGTCGGCAAGACGGTCGAGGACCTCACCGAGGTCGAGTACCTGTACTGGGTCGGCTGCGCGGGCGCGCTCGAGGACCGGGCGAAGAAGACGACGAAGGCCTTCGCGGAGCTGCTGCACATCGCGGGCGTCTCGTTCGCCATCATGGGCGGCGACGAGAAGTGCACGGGCGACTCGGCACGGCGGCTGGGCAACGAGTTCCTCTTCCAGCAGCTGGGCGAGGAGAACGTCGCCAACCTCAACGCCGCCTTCGGCGAGGACGAGGGGGACGACGAGCACGGGGCCACGAAGAAGCCCGCGTCCAAGAAGAAGATCGTGGCGACCTGCCCGCACTGCTTCAACACGATCGCGAACGAATACCCGCAGCTGGGCGGCCACTTCGAGGTCATCCACCACACCCAGCTGCTCCAGCACCTGATCGACGAGGGCAAGCTGGTGCCGGTCACCCCGGTCGAGGGCCTCATCACCTACCACGACCCCTGCTACCTGGGCCGCCACAACAAGGTCTACACACCGCCGCGCGAGATCATCGGCCGGGTGCCGGGCCTGCGCAACGAGGAGATGCACCGCCACAAGGAGCGCGGCTTCTGCTGCGGCGCGGGCGGTGCGCGAATGTGGATGGAGGAGCGGATCGGCAAGCGCGTCAACAACGAGCGCGTGGACGAGGCGCTGTCACTCAATCCCGACATCATCTCCACTGCCTGCCCGTTCTGCCTCGTGATGCTGACGGACTCGGTGAACGGCAAGAAGGCGCCCGAGGGCAGCACCGCCACGGAGGGGCAGGCAAAGGCGAACCTGCAGGTCGTGGACGTCGCTCAGCTGCTGCTGGAATCCGTCCGCACCCCCGCCGACCCCTCGGCGGGCGTCTCGGAGGCGACGGACGCCCCGGAGCCGGAGCCCGCCCAGTAGCCCGACGGCGCGAAGCGTCCCCAGCGGCCCCGTTCTCATCCCTTGGGTGAGAACGGGGCCGCACTTCGTCATGAGCACGGGACGGTGCGAAAAAATCGTTTGGTAAAGTAACTATTGAAGCTTACTTGACCAATCATTGACTTCCCCTCACGTGCCCGGAGGAGTGACCGCTTGCTGCCGCGCCCCCGTCCCCATTCCCCTCCCCCTCGCCCTCGCCCTTTCCCTGCCCGCCCGTCCGCGCCGCCGACGCCCCCGCGCAGGGGCGGGTGACCGCGGGTGGGACACGCTGACACGCTCATCGCCATGGGCGGGGCCTTCCTCGCCGCCGCCGTCCTCGCCCGGCTGGGCCGCAGCATCGGCCTGCCGACCATTCCGCTCTTCATCCTCGCCGGGATGCTGCTCGGCCCGCACACCCCCGGCTTCGTCCTCGTCGACGACCCGCACCAGCTGGAGATGCTCACCGCCCTCGGCCTGGTGCTGCTGCTCTTCTACCTCGGCCTCGAATTCCACCTGGACGATCTCAAGACCGGTGGCCGGAAGATGGCCCTCGCCGGCAGCGTCTATCTGGCGCTGAACGTCAGCGCGGGCTTCGGTTTCGGCCTCGTACTCGGCTGGGGCTTCTCGGAGGCCCTGGTCCTCGCGGGCGTGCTGGGCATCTCGTCCTCCGCCATCGTCACCAAGATCCTTGTCGACCTCGGCCGGATCGGGAATCCGGAGTCCAAGCCGATCCTCGGCATCATCGTCGTCGAGGACATCTTCCTGGCCCTCTACCTCGCCGCGCTCCAGCCGGTCATCGCCGGCGCCGACAGCGTGGGCTCGGCCGTGTTCCAGGCGGGCAAGGCGTTCGCGTTCCTGCTGCTGCTGGCGGTGGCGGCCCGCTGGGGCAGCAAGCTCATCGGGCGGCTGATCGCCACCAAGGACGACGAGCTGCTCGTGATCTCCTTCCTCGGTGCGGTGGTGCTGGTCGCCGGGATCTCGGAGGAATTCGGAGTCGCGGACGCCATCGGGGCGTTCATGGTCGGCCTGATGCTGGGAAACACCACCTCCGGCGACCGCATCAGGGAGCTCGTCCACCCGCTGCGGGACGCGTTCGGGGCCATCTTCTTCTTCGGCTTCGGCCTGTCCATCGACCCGGGTGACCTGGCGAGCGTCGTATGGCCGGTGCTGATCGCGGCGGTGCTCACCGTGGGGATGAACGTGGCCGCCGGACTGTTCGCCGCCCGGATCTACGGCTTCGGCGCCCGGCCCGCCGCGAACATCGCGACGACGCTGCTGGCCAGAGGTGAGTTCGCCCTCATCCTCGCCACGATGGCGGCCAATGCCGGGCTGGACGCCCGCCTCGGGCCGTTCATCGCCGGGTACGTGCTGATCCTGGCCGTACTCGCACCCCTGGCGGCGGGGCGCTCCGGATGGCTCGCCCGCGCCCTGCCGGCAGCCACCCTCACCCGCACCTGACGGGGGCCGGGCAGGGCACCCCGCCGAATTTCCGCAGCCGGTCGACGGAATGGTCACGTTCAGCGTGGAATCGTGGTCATTCCGTCGACTGATCGGAAGCCCGCTTGCGGCGCAGCCGGTCCATCTCGCGCCACTCCGGCCTCAGCCCGGTGAGATTCGTCGTCAGGAAGTACACGACCCCGCCCACCACCAGGGCCGGTGCCAGCCCGAAGGAGGCGACCACCGCACCGGCGAGCAGACCGCCGAAGGGGATACCCGCCCAGGCCATGGAGTCGCCGAGCGCCTGTACCCGGCCCAGCAGGTGGCGCGGCACCCGTTCGAAGACGATCGCGCCCAGAATCGGATTGAGGAAGCCGGCGCCGAACCCATCGAGGGCGAACACCGCCAGCACCGCCCACATCGGCGCGTCGGTGGCCAGAATCAGGAACCGCGGCGCCCCGGCGAGCAGGAAGCCGGTGAAGAACACCACCCGCCGGCGCATCCGGTGCGCCACCCAAGCGGCGATCAGGCTCGCCACCACGGCCATGATTCCCGACACGCCTGCGGCCAGCCCGACCGCCGACGGCCCCCGTCCGGACTCCCGCGCCCACACCGGCAGCAGCACCGTCGTGAACCCGGCCGCCAGCATGTTGGTGACGCCGATCATCACGGCGAGGGCGAACAGCAGCGGGTCGCCGCGCAGGAAGGCGAAGCCCTCGCCGAGGCGCCGCCAGTAGCCGGGGCCGGCGGCGCCCTCACCGGGCGAAGCTCCCTTGCCGGAGCCGGGCTTGCGGAACTTGCCGGGCTTGCCGGGTTCCGCCGGTCCGCCCATGCCGTGCGGCAGCACCACCGCGATGATCAGCGAGCCCAGCGCGAAGCACACGGCGTTGACGACGAGTCCCGTCATCGGACCGAGCAGCGCCACCAGCGCACCACCCGCCGCAGGACCAGCCGTCGCCCCGAGCCGCTCGGTCGTCCCGGACAGCCCGGCCGCCCGCTCAAGACCCACGCGGCTGCGTTCGGCGGCCTCCGGGATCATCACCTCCTTCGCCAGGTCGCCGGGCCCGCGCGCCGTACCCACCACCGCGACGAGCACGAGCAGCAGCCAGAACGACAGCAGGTCCAGCGCGTGCAGCAGCGGAACGAGGGCGGCGGCGCACGCGCTCACCAGGTCGGTGCTCCAGGAGAAGACCCGGGGACCAGTCCAGTCCACCAGAGGCCCGATGAACGCCTTGGCCAGCACATAGGGCGCCATCTCGCAGAAGGCCACCGCCCCTGTCTGTGTGGTGCTGCCCGTGGTGACCAGGACGAACCACGGCAGCGCGATCGCCGAGACGCGAGTGCCCGTCACGGCGACGCCCAGGGCCGCGAGCAGCCCGGCCAACGGCCGCAGGCTCCGCTTCTGCGGTGTCGTCACGAGGTGTGGGGCGGCGGCTCTATACCCGGTTCGGGCATCACGTGCAGATTCACCGTGACGCGCTCGGCGTACTCGGGGGCCGCTCCGGCAGCTGCGGCATGTGCGGTGTCCGCGCCCTCCGCGGCGGCGTTCTCCGGGGCATCGGGCCGGTAGCGGCGGACGACCGCGGTCAGCTCCGCCCCCAGCGCCTCCGCCTCCTCGGGGGTGAGCCGCAGCGAGTAGCTGCTGAGGTCCACGACCTGCTGCCAGGCGTGGGGCATCGTCGCGAACTCGCCCAGCACCCGCTGCGTCTGCATCGTGTCCATGGCCACGATGGACTGGAAGTACGTCATCGCGGCTTCGGGCTCCTCCCGTGCCAGTTCGTTGCGGAACCACGTCGTCCGGTGCCGGGAGCGCCACCAGCGCTCCCGAGCGTTCCCGCGCTCCGTGTCCTCCTCGACGAACTCCGCCGCGCCGAGCTGCCGCAGGTGGTAGCTGGCGGTACCGGAGTTGACGCCGAGCCGCTCGGCGAGCCGGGTGGCGGTCGACGGCCCGTGCTTCCGCAGCAGACCCAGCAGCTGTACGCGCACCGGGTGCGCCAGAGCCCGGAGTCCCCTGGCGTCCAGCACCACATCGGTCTCGGGGTCCGGCCGCCCCTTGGGCCCGGTCGGTTCAGCTGGTTCAGCTGGTTCAGCTGGCGCGACTTGGCCAGGCTGGCCCGCCTGGTCAGTGGGCTCGATCGGTTCACTCATGCACGCACCCTAAACCGCAAAGAACTCTTTGCGAAGGCCCCTTCGCGAAGAACTCTTGGTGGTCCCGCCGTCCAGCCTTCTCCTCCGTCCGGTACGACCCACGCCCGCCGTGCGTCCGCGGCATACGCTGACCCGATGATGTTCACCACCCGCACGGCCGGCACGCGCAGCGCACGGACCGGCGTACTCGCCGCGGCCCTGGTCACGCTGCTCCTGGCCGGGTGCGGCGGCGAATCCGCAGAGGGGAGCGGGGAGGGCGGCGACGGGAAGGGCGGCAACGACGGCGACGCGTCCGAGCAGCCTGTGAAGCCCGCGCCGGTCGTCACCCCCGGCCCCACCAGCTCCCCCGTGCCGGAGGGCAAGGGCAGCGCGCTGGCCGATGACATGAATGGCGACGGCTACCCCGACCTGCACATACAAGTGCCGGAGTTCCGCACGGCGTACATCCTGGGCTCGAAGGAGGGCCTCGACCCGGACACCCGGATCGTCACCGACGCAGGGACGGCCAACAGCCAGTCCCCCGGCGAGACCGCCGATCTGGACAGTGACGGCTACCCCGAGACCCTCAGCATCATCCCGGACGACACCGAGGTGAAAGGTCCGGACGGCATCATCCGCGCCAGCCGCACCCTGGCGTACCTCCACTGGGGTGCCGCCCAGGGGCCGCGCACGGAGGCCGGGCCGACCCTGTTGCAGTTGCCGCCGGGCCACGGGCCCCTGGGCCTCAGCGACACACGCCCCGCCGTCGGCGACTTCGACGGCGACGGCAACCCCGATGTGGCGGCCGTGGGGCTCGGCGGCGAGGAACTGCTCCTGATGTACGGCCCCTTCAGCCGCGACGGCGCGCCGGCCCGCACCGGCACCCGTACGGTGGAAACCGGCGGCTGGGGAGACCTGATCACCGACGGCATCGACGCCGAGGCCAAGCGGCCGACCGGCCTGCTGATCCGGCGCGGTGACGACGGCGAGCAGGCGGGCAACACGCTGTTCGCCGCCGGTCCCGGCGGGCTTCCGGAGAAGGGCCGGGAGGTACGCCGGGGCAGCGCGTCCGCATTCGGCGACTTCGACGGCGACGGCACGCGGGACGTGGCCATCGGCGACAACGGCAGCCGCAACAACGAGCCGGGCTACGAGACGGAGGCGCCGGACGTCGATCAGTCCCTCACCGTCTACTACGGCGGCACCTCCGGCACCTCGCGCAACACGCAGCACATCAAGATCCCGCACCTCGCCGGCGAGCTGGTCGCCGCCGACACCGACGGTGACGGCCGCTCGGAACTGGCCGTCAACCAGAGCGCGTCCGAAGACGGCACGCCCAGCGGCAGCGAACTGCTCACCGTCAGCCGCTCGAAGATCGAGAAGCGCGTCAGCCTCACCCGGAGCGTCCCCGCGCGCGTCGACGGCGAGAAGGTCACCAAGAGCAGTCGCGTCGCCCAGTTGTTCGATGCTGCCGACTTCAACGGCGACGGCAAGGAGGAGCTCGTCCTGAAATGGCGGGCGAGAGCCTCCTCCAACGGGCCAGACGACAAGCACGAGGGCCGCTGGTGGATCACCAACGGCACACAGGACCTGGTCGTCTTCTCCAGCAGGCCTTACGCCGGCGCCGGAGACGGCCCGCAACCCACCACCCCACCGCCGTCCTCGTAACGCACCCCGCAACGCACGCCCAGAGACGATCGCCCCAGCGGCGATCGGCCAGCCGCAATCCGGCTGGCCACACCCCCATGGTGGTGCGGGCACCACCGGGGCCCCTTAGGGGATGTCACAGGTCAGCGGCGATGCCAGGCCATTCTTGACGGCCGCCGCACCGAAGCCCGCCGGACGCGGTACGTTCGATGAGTGGCTGGATTCAGGATCGGACGCGGACGGGACTCCCGGAACGCGCGGCAGCATGGGCAGCGCCCCCCGCAGGGCGCTCCGCCCGGACCTCCGCAGGGGCAGGGGCCCGGGCAGGGGCCGTACGGGCGAGGGCCGGGACCAGGCCCCGGGCAGGGGCCCGGACCGGGCAGAGGACCGGGGCCGGGCCCAGGACCGTACGGCCCGGGGCAACCGCAGCCCCAGCCGCCGTACGGCCAGCAGGGCTGGCCCCCCGCGGGCAACGGGCCGGGCGGCCCAGGCGGCGGCCAGTACGACGAACCGGAGTACTTCGGCGATCCGTACGCCCCCCAGGGCGGCGGCAGGGCGGACCCGTACTCCAACAACGCGGGCCATACCCAGGCGTTCAGCATCCACGATCCGTACGCGCCCCAGGGCGACGGTTACGGGGACGGCTACTCCGACGGCGCCGTGTACACCACAGGCGACGGCCCCGGCCCGCCCCCGGGCCCCCGGCTGCACTGGAAGGACCTGCTGCGCGGCATAGTCCTGCGCCCCAACCCCACCTTCCTGCAGATGCGCGACTACCCCGTCTGGGGCCCGGCGCTCGTCACCACCTTCCTCTACGGGCTGCTCGCGGTCTTCGGGCTCGACGACTCCCGCGAAACCGTCCTCGACGCCACCCTCACCAGCGCCCTCCAGTACGTCATCGCCGCAGGCATCGCGATCACGGTGATGGGCGTCATCCTCGGAGCGGTCACCCACACGCTGGCGCGGCAGTTCGGCGGAAACGGCCTGTGGGCGCCGACGATCGGCCTCTCGATGCTGATCATGTCCCTCAGCGACACCCCCCGCCTGATCTTCGCGATGTTCCTGGGCGGCACGGCCCCGCTGGTGCAGGTGCTGGGCTGGATGACCTGGCTCGGTGCGGGCGCGCTGTTCACGCTCATGGTCAGCCGCTCGCACGAGCTGCCGTGGCAGAAGGCGCTGGGTGCCTCGGCGATCCAGCTGCTCGCGCTGCTCTTCCTGGTCAAGCTGGGCACGCTGTAGCGCGCACGCGGTCACGCAGTCGGCACACGTCCGGGCCCCGCTGTCAGTCACGGCGGGGCCCGGACGCGTCAGTGCTGCCCTCGCGCGGCGTTCACCCGATCTGGCGAACCACCGCCCTCCGGTGTCAGGTGAACCGCTGACTCTTCGACCCGTCACACGTCTGGAGCCGCAGCGGCTCCCGCGCACCGGCCAGAGTCAGGCACAGTCCGCTCGCCTCGGCCGGGCGCAGCGTGTCGCCGTCCCGTGCGAAGCGCTGGTTCGCCGCCCCGTGGCAGTCCCACAGCACCAGCTCGGCGCCCGCCTCGTACGCGCCCTCCGGCACGTCGACACACCGGTCGTGCGTCAGCTCCGAGTAGATCTGGCCGCTCTGCGTGTCGTGCCACCAGCCCTGATTCCGCTCACCGTGGCACTCCCAGCCGCGCAGGGCGGTGCCGTTGCGGCTGCTCGCGCCGTCCGCGTCCACGCAGCTGCCGGTCGCGGCGTTGCGCAAGGGGGCGAAGACGTCATCCCACGCGAGCTCGTACAGCTGCGGTGCCCCCTTGCCCGCCGGGTCGGCGCAGGACGCCTCGCGCGCGTCCGACTCGTAGATCCGGGTCAGGCATTCGGCGAAGGCGCCATGGCCCCGCACATTGGGGTGGAAGGACTGCCGGACCGAGTTCTCGTCCGGCGGGAAGGGGTTGGTGAGGTCGACGTACAGCCCCCGCGCAAAGGTGTTCTCCATGCACACCTCATGGCCGTGGAAGAGGCGGGAGGCGTCCAGGTAGGTCACGCCCGTGCGCTGCGCGACCGTACGCATGCCGCTCTCGAACGTGGGCACGGCCGAGTCGCGCGCCCAGCCCGCGTCGCTGGTGTAGCCGGTGCAGCCGCCGAGGAGCTTCCCGGGGTAGCGCGGGTTGTCCTCGACATCGGGCCCGAGCGGGCTCGGATAGCTCATGACGGTCAGCTCGTAGTCGCCGTCGGCGTAACCGGCGTCGCGCATCACGGTCTTGAGGTCCCGCACCGTCTGCTCGACCTTGGGGACCAGACCGTCGATGCGGTCCTGCCAGCCCGGCTGGTACTTGGGCTCGCAGGCTCCCTGGAGGGTGAACCACCGGACCACACAGTCCGTGATCACCGGCCCGAACTGCAGGTCGTCATTCGCCCCGGCGACCAGCACGATCTGCTTCAGCCGGGTGTTCCGCGCCTGGATCGCCAGGCTGTCGCTCTGCACCAGCTCATCGGCGTACTGCGGGGTGCCGCCGATCCGGATGTTCTGCGTGGAGGCCCCGGAACAGGCGACGTTGACCGTCAGATCGGCGTCGATGCCCGTACGGTGGATCGCCGCGTCGGGCGAACGGTGACACCAGTTGTCGGGCCCGTCCGTGCCGGGCTCGTAGGTGCCGACACCCTCGCCGGAGATCTCGCTGTCCCCGAGGGAGATGAGCGAGGTCTTGCGCTCGGCCGCCGGACGCTGCGCGGCGTCCCCGTACAACTCGACCGCCTGCTCCGCGCGCAGCTTCTCCAACTCGGGCGACAGCGGCTGCACGGCACGCACCGGCGCCTTCCCCTTCGCTCCCTGCTCCGCCGGGTCGGGGGCAGCGACTGCTCCGGGTGCGCTGAGCAGTCCACCTCCGCCCAGTGCCAACACCAGCGCCGTCAACGTCGCTGTCACAGGTCTCGCACGTGCCATGAGTGACTCCCTCGGGGCGGACAGTTACCGTTACCCGCGGTTCTACTCAGAAGTAGGGGCAGTGGGAAGCCCCCAGAAGGGTGTCTGTCCGCCGGAGAGTGCACACGCCGTGGCCCGAACGGGCAGCCTCACCCGCTCGCCAGGCAACCAGTACGCCAAGCGGCACGTACCCCCGCGCTCGAGCCCTGGCTCAACTCAAGGGCCGGCCTCAGCCGACCTCGACATACTCCGCCCGCCACTGCGGCGACGGCTCCGAACCCATACTCGTCCAGTACTCCCGCCCGCTCACCACCACGCCACCACGCACCGTCCAGAACGCGGCGGCGCGGAACACACCGAAGTCGACGTGCGGCACCTCGACTTCGGAGACGACGTTCTCGCCGTCCGCGAGGATCCTGAGCACCCGGATCGACCAGCCCTGCGGATACTCGCTGTTCACCGCGACGAAATTCGCCCGGCCGGATATCCGCTCGGCGGAGATGGGCCACTCGACGACGACATCCGCCGCCATCAGCTCCCCGACACCCGCCCAGTCACGCGCCTCGATCCGTGCCCACAACGCCTCTATTACTTCCTTCGGCTCCATGCCGCACAGCGTGCCATGCGCCACTGACAACGGGGACCCGCGCGGACCCTGCCTCAGGCGTCCAGAACCTGCCCGGCACGACGGACCACGGGCGGCGCGACGGACCACGGGAAGTTGATCCACTGGTCGGTACGCTTCCACACGTACTCGCAGTTGACCTCCGAGTGCGGCTTCTCGTATATCACCGCACTGCGGACCTCGGCGACATGCTCGGCGCAGAAGTCGTGCACCAGCTTGAGCGTCCTGCCGGTGTCCGCCACATCGTCGGCGACCAGGACCTTCTTACGGCTGAGATCCACCACGTTGGGCACCGGCGGGAGCATGACCGGCATCTCCAGCGTCGCGCCCACACCGGTGTAGAACTCGACGTTCATCACATGAAGGTTCTTCACATCGAGCGCGTAGCCGAGCCCGCCCGCGACGAACAGGCCGCCGCGCGCGATCGAGAGGATGATGTCCGGCTCGAAGCCATCGTCCGCGACGGTCTGCGCCAGCTCCCGGACGGCCTGCCCGAAGAGGGGATACGTCAGGTTCTCGCGCTCTTCGCTCATCGCTGCCTCATCACCCTGCACGGGACTCACATCTGCGAACGGTGGAAATTCAGGTACGAGCGCGACGGCGTCGGCCCGCGCTGGCCCTGATAGCGGGAACCGTAGCGGTCCGAGCCGTAGGGGAACTCGGCCGCCGACGACAGCCGGAACAGACACAGCTGGCCGATCTTCATCCCCGGCCACAGCTTCATCGGCAGCGTGGCGACGTTCGACAGTTCGAGCGTCACATGGCCGGAGAAGCCCGGATCGATGAAGCCCGCCGTGGAGTGCGTCAGCAGCCCCAGCCGCCCGAGGCTGGACTTGCCCTCCAGCCGGGACGCCATGTCGTCGGGCAGGCTGATCACCTCGTACGTCGAGGCCAGCACGAACTCCCCGGGATGCAGGATGAACGGCTCGTCCTCACCCTTCGTCTCGATCGGCCGGGTCAGATCCGGCTGCTCGACGGCGGGGTCGATGTGCGGATAGCGGTGGTTCTCGAACACGCGGAAGTAGCGGTCCAGCCGCACATCGATGCTCGACGGCTGCACCATCGCCGGATCGTAGGGGTCGATCCGCACCCGGCCGGAATCGATCTCGGCCCGGATGTCCTTGTCAGAGAGAAGCACGGCCCGAGACTACGCGCAGTGTGCGGGCCCGACCCAATCGGATCGCGCCCGCCTCACCCGCCGCTACTTCTCCGCAGCCCCGCGCTCCCCGCTGCGCCCCGCACCGCGCACCTCCACGGGCACCGGCACCGCCTGCCGCAACCGGGCACACTGCGGACACCGCAGCAACCGGCCGGGGCCGATCCGGTCGGCGCCGAGGTTCTGCATCGGGAACGTCGAGGTGCTGAACTCGTGCCCTTCGGCACACCGGACGACCGTGGTCTCCATCGCTTACCTCTCCCCAAGTACGTGAACGACAAAAGCCACGTTAGGGGATGACTCACCCACCACCGCACCCGGCATCCCGCGCGCCACCGTACGCTCCGCCCCGCTTACCCCGGCACCCGCCCACGCACCCCCCGAACAGCACAAAGACCCCTGCGCCTGTGCGCCAGGGGTCCGCGATGGGGTACAGTGTCCGGCGAAGAGCAGCTACCAGGCGGCTCCTCTCGCGGGCGTAGTTTAATGGTAGAACATGAGCTTCCCAAGCTTATAGCGCGAGTTCGATTCTCGTCGCCCGCTCCACCCCGAACCCCCAGGTCAGCGACCTGGGGGTTGCTTGTTGCCCAGACCTCTCTAGGCCCCGGCGCGGACCATGGTGTCCTTGAGCGTGGCCCGCTCTGGGTGGCGAGGGTGTGTCCGGTGTGACGAAGGGCGTAGGGCCGGAAGCACGATGAACCGCTTCCCCGCGAGCGCGGGGCCCATAGCGTCCGCGAGCGCGTCCATCTGGGCCATGGTGGCGATGGGCCGTTCAAAGGGCGGATTCCTTCCCGGCGCCTCTGCCCGACACGGGTTGCGACGGATCAACTCGTCATCGGCCGCCGTTGGCGAGTTGGTGTGCGCCCGTGGGACTCCGGAGGATTTGCCCCCACGCCTCTGGCATGCTGCGCCCATGACTGGTGACACAGATCAGGACCCTGAGAAGCGCCGTGCCCACCTGATCCGGGTCTTCACGGCTCTGGGCGCGGCGGATCCGGCGGGCTGGGCCGACTCCGAAATGGACGAAGACATTGCGCAGCTGGCCCGTTTCCTGCTCCTGCGCGGCGTCCGGCAGGCGGTGGTGCGGTGGGAACAGCCCAGCGCCGTGGAGCAGTTGCTCGCCGATCCGCAGAGCCCCGATGCGCTGGCACAGTTCGAGGCTGCGGGCATCGAGCCACGGACTTTGGCACTCTTCGCCAGTCGAGTCGCCCATGCCACCGCCTTCGACCTGGCTTATCGGTTGGCGGACTCCAACTTCGTCGACCACGATCCGGAGGATCCCGACGGATACCCGCCCATGGAGCTTCGCGACGAACTTCCCGGCTGGTGCCTGGTGGAGTCCACACCGACTGGTGAACACACCGGCCGCCATGTCGACAGCCTGCACGAGGACATCGGCGGGCACTGGGAGGACTTCACCGCAGAGTTCGAACCGCAGCGGGGCGTGTAGGAGTCCCGAACACGAACGCTCTCAAACCACAGGTCTTGACAATTGCTCGTCTGCGAGCGGTGAGAGCCGCAGCAACCGAACTCATCCAGCATTCGCGTCCGCACGTGCCCATGCCGTGCCCGTAGGGTCGGACAACCACGGTCAACGGCGGGTTGTTGAGATCACCCGCAGCGCGGTGTCAGAGCGCGTTAACGCAGTTCAGGGCACTAACAGCCGCCCCAAGCACCGTGATTCCCAAGCTTATAGCGCGAGTTCGATTCTCGTCGCCCGCTCCACCCGAGGGCCCAGGTCGCAGACCTGGGCCTTGCTCATGGTCTAGACCCCTCACCGATCACCACACCCTCCGAGTCCCCCGACTCGCGGCGGAGAACCGTTGATACAGAGGCTCGTCACCGTTTCGGTCAGCGACAGATCAGGGACGACTCCCGCAATCGAAGTCCTGGTGACGTGATGCCCGTAATACCGGAGGGGTTCAGGCGCCGGTTATGCCTGCAAAGCGGCAAGCCCGTGGGCCGGCACGAATGACACCCGCAATCCGCTGCTCATGTGAGTGGACCGCCGGGCAGCGTCCATGATCCATCGCTCCCTGTCGCGGATGGTCAGGAACGGCCCGGGGCGGCAAGGACGGACTACCGCTTGACGCGTCCGCGGACAGCAAGTGCAGCGAGGCCGAACAGTACGGGCTCAGTCAGGCGGCAAGCCATCTCGGTGTAGATGCCGGTGGTGGTGAGGTCCTGTCCAGAGGACCGAAAGACAACCGAGTTGACCACAATCCGCAGGGACTTCTCCCATCGCTCTGATGTGAGTCGGGTGCGCAGCGGCCCGGAAGGGTTCACCGGGGCGGCGTTGTCGGTCGTTAGTGAGATGTCCTGCTCGGTCAGGTGCCCGGTCGTTGCAGGCTTCGGGACGTCTTTGGGTATGCCCCAGAGCATCATGGCCAGGACGGTGACAGCCATGGCTCCCAGGAGACAGGCCAGGGCGCGGGAGGCACGTAGGCCGTAGCCGGATACGGCCCAGTACAGAGTGAGCAGCGTGCGCTCGGCGCGCGGACGCTCGCCGTCGTGGCGGCGCATTTCCATCTCGCCGTAGTAGAAGTCCGCTGCATCTGGTTCGTTCTTGCCGTCCTCGAAGGACTTACGCAACTGTCGATATACAGGCGCGAGAGCGGATGGCTGTGCTGTCGTGCCGCCGGCCGGCTCGGGTGTCCAGTTGATGGCGCCGGTGGCAGCGCGCCAGTGGTGTTCTTCAGCAAGGGTGCGGCGCGGTGTCCAGCGGACCGGGAAGATGCCGCGCCGGTGCAGCCCGAAGGGGGCGGCAGCGAACGTGCAGCGGCCTTCCAGGCGGAGCTGATCCAGGTGGAACGCACCGGTGAACCGGCAGGCGGACAGGTCGACATCCCTCAGCACCAGATGCGCTGTGTCTATACCGCTCACGGAGGCCACTTGCACGCGCGGGTCACGCTCGGCCAGGGCCGATTCATCGACAGGTCGAAGGACGCCGTCGAAGCCGGTTGCGCGGGCGGCGACGCTGACCGGGTACTCGATGACGGCGTCGCTGAGGTCCACGGTCGTGTAGCGCAGGCGCAGCGCGGCGGTGGATTCCCAGCGAGTCCTGACACACGTACAGTGATCCGTCGCGGCTTCAATCGTCACTGGGGCCCCGAACCGTGCCCCTGACAGATCCAGGTGTCTGCAAACCAGTGGGCCCACTTGGGACGTGATTTCGAAGGTTGCCCCGTCGAATCCGACGTGGGACGACCTCGCGTCGGTAAATTCGGTTTCTGCTCGGAACCTGGCCTCTTTGAACCAGCCGGATTCGGAGAACCTCGCCGAGATGAACTGGGCACTGCCGGAGAACGTCACTCCATGGAAATGAGCGCGTAAGAACGTCACCATGTTGAACTCGGCTTTGTCGGAGAACGTGGCATGCGTGAACTCGGCATGCCCGGTGAACTTCGCTGCACCGAATCCGGCGATCTTGGAGAACGCCACATCCCAAAACCAGGCGGTACTGGAGAAGATCGCAAGCTCGAACGTGACGTAGGAGTGAAATTTCGCCGCCTTGAAGTCTGCGTCTTTGGAGAATTTTGCTGCTTTGAACCAGGCGTGGCCGAAGAAAGCTGCCCCGCCGAAACACACGTAGGCATGAAACTCTGCCAGACCGAAATCAGTGTCGCAGAATGACGCGTCCCGAAAATCAGCGATTCCGATGAATGTCACGCCACGGAATTCGGCGTCTCCATCGAACGTCGCGCCACAAAACCGGGCGTCAGCGTCGAAGGTCGCACCACGGAACCGGGCGTGGCCGATGCGGGGCTGTTCGTCGGCAGGGTCTCGGACGGCGTCGATCAGTTCGCGCAGCAGGTCGCCGGCGAAGAGGGTGCCGCAGTGATCGAGATCTGCTCCGGGGGCCAGGCCGGCCAGGTAGGCTTCGCGGTCGGCGTCCGCCAAGTGGGCCAGGCAGGTGTTGTGCGGGTCGACTGCGCGACCGCGGCAGCCCACCGGGTCGTCAGGGCCAGCTCCCACGGCGCAGTGTGGCCAGTGCGGAGGGACTGAGTCCGGCGAGGTCGAGGTCACCAGGAAAAGAGATCAAGCCGGAGGCCGAGTTGCAAGGGGCCAGTTCAGTCGCCTGCCCGCAATTGCTTCCTCTGGCCCTGCTGGAGTGGGACGCCGGGAACGCGGAGGAGGCACGCGACCTCTTCAAGCAGACCATCGAGACCGGCCAATGGGGCATCGTCCTGGCTGCGTCGTGGAACCTGGCCGTGATCGAGGTGGGGGCCGGGGACCTGGAGGAGGCCCGTAGGCTGCTCCAGCAGGCCGCCGAGGCCGACGGCCCATCCAAGCAGAGGGCCGATGTGCTCATGTACTGGGCCGACGTGGAACGCGATGCCGGAAACCACGAACGAGCCCGCGAGCTCTACGAACAAGTCCTTCATGTCAAGTAACTAGTGGCTCGTGTTCATCCTGAAGGAGCAGGTCACGGGGCTGGCGTGGGTGGGTGATGTCGTGCTCGCGCTGGTGGTCGGCGGCTGTCTGGTGTGAAGATCGTCGGTCAACGGGCGATCTCGCGCTGGTTGAGGATTATCAGCGCTCGCACCAGCCGGGCGGCCCACTTCACGTCGAGCCGGATCCTGGTCCGCACGCGCCAGTTTCTTCAAGTGCGCGAATGCGTCATCACGCCGAGCGTCCTCGTACGCCGGTTGCCCAGAGCCACCGCAGCGTCGATCAACTCCCGGACACAACCGCAACCTTGATCGCCATCGACTCTCCTCCCAGGACCACCACCTGGCGGCACGTCTGTAGCCGTGCTTACAAGGCGTGAAGCATCGATCCAAGAGCGCGAAGCCGCGTTCCACCGCAGTCCCTTGCGGGCGCGAAGTTCGCCGAGGAAGCTGCGGAGAATCTCTCCGAGCGGGCAGCCGGGGCGCTGTGGCAATCGGCCGGGACGTCGTGCCACTACATGCCACTCACAGCGGTAGACCACGGTCATCGGCTGCTGTTCTTCCTACCTCCGAACATGCCGCGGAAAGAGGGTTCCCGCAGATCAGACCCCCTGTGAGTGATCAAGTGCCGCTTGATTCCCAAGCTTATAGCGCGAGTTCGGTTCTCGTCGCCCGCTCCACCCCAAACCCCCAGGTCAGAGACCTGGGGGTTGTTCGTCGCCTAGACCGATTTCAGCGCGCGTGTCATAACACGCCGATCACCGCGCCGAATTGGCGCACACAAGCCCCAAGTCGAGCACGCATCTCCAAGTCGCCTCAAATCCCGAGACGCATTCATTTGTGATCTGCACCACTCATCGCGCGGGGTGGTGCTTCGCACACGTCCGCAAGATGCCTCGGCACCTCGTGGGCAGGCCGGCGCGGCGTGGCACGCCTCCTGGGAGGCGGAGTCGCCGATGGTGTCGCGCGCACGTGGGACGAAGGGGTGGACTGTCGCCGCTCGCCTTCCTCCTGCCCGGCCGCCTTCGCAACCTCCGTGCGCTGGCGGCGCCCATCGGCGTCAATGGCACCGGTGACGCCGTCGGCCCAGGACCACTTCGCCGCCTGGCATAGCCAAGGAGCACTGGACCAGATGACCGGGCGGCTCGACGCACTCGTCACCATGCTGCGCCGCGTACCGTCGGGCCTCGCGGGCATCCCGGGCCCGGAGGCGGCGTCGCGGATGAGGTCCGGCCTGCTCGGTCAGGACGTGTACAGCGACTGCAGTCTGGTCACCTGACCCTCTCCGTCGAAACTCAGGTCGTAGCCGACACCTGAGCGAACCGAGGACGACAGGGCCGTCAGCCGGCTGACGAGCTCGGCCTGGGAGTATGACGCGGCGTGTTTACCGTCGCCGAGCGGGACCGACAGCAGTATCCGGGCGTCTTCGGCCATGGGGACCGTGGTGTAGGAACCCTCGCCCGGGACGACCACCCATGCCTCGTGCGGGTGTGTCATGGCCTCCTTCTGGGCTGGCCGCACCGACAGGTAGGTCTGTCCGTCGCTGGTCCGGGCGTCCTCGATCTGTACGAACTGCTTGGTGCCGGCCCAGGGGGCCTCACTGTTCGACGCCGATGTGTCGTCCGGGTCCGTGTTGGCGCCCGGCGTGGGGGGACGAGAGACCGTCTCGTCGGCCGAAGTGGAAGGCGTCGCCGACGTCTCTGGTGCGGTGGCATCCGCCTGGCCGCCACCCCCGCCGTTGCACCCGGTCAGGACCATGGCGCTGAAGGCGAGGGCGGTGAGGCAGCGCAGGACGGCCCGGCGGCGTGAGACACACATGGTCAACGTTCCTCCTGGGATCAGGTGCGATCTGGATACATGCTCTCTACGCGCCACCCCACCCCTTGGGTTGCATCCCGATCCGGATCGCCGCCTGCCCGCCCCGAAGTTCCCCCTTGAGGTCCTGCACCGGCTTCACGGACGACCGACCCTGACGGCGATCCGGTATTCCCCCTGCTCCGCAGGACTCACTCGGCGAGCCAGTACGCCTCCCGCAGCGACTGCACTCGGCCCTCGCTGTCGTAGTCGATGGCGAACACCCACCGCGGCCCACCGTCCAGCCGGTCCACCAGCTCGCCCAGCTCCACGTCCGCCACGTCCGCCACGTCCGCCGCGTCCGCCGCGTCCCCGCCGGCCGACTGCCGTGCTTCCACCGGTGTCCTCCTCGGCAGGGTCAGCGTGTGCACCACGCCGACGGGTACCAGCGTGCCCTGCGCTGTACGGAGCTGCTTGACGGTGATTTGCACCGTGTCCCCCCTCGCCACCGCGCCGTATACGTACCCCAGTTCGCTCGCGTACTCCTGCCCCGGAGCCGGCGTCGGCGTCACGAACGGCGAAGCGGTCGGTGTCGGAATGACGGCGGGCGGCTCCGGCCCCCGGTCGGCCCGGGCCAGCGACAGACCCCCCGCGACCAGAGCCGCGGCCAGCAGCACGCCGCCGGACGCCAGAGCTGCCCGCCTGCGGCGCAGACGCTGCTCACCGTGCGCCCGGATCCGCTCTGCGGCCAGCGGCACCGCCTGCCGCCGACCCGACTCGGCGAGGTCGGCGAGGTGTCCCTTCAACTGAGTCTCGTCAGCCATGACGCACCTCCGACTGCCGGGTCGTCCGCGGACCCAGCTCGGTATCGGCCAACAGCCGTGCCAGCGCCGCCCGCCCCCGGCTCAGTTGCGATTTGACGGTGCCGACGGGGCAGTCGGTCTCGGCAGCCACCTGTTCGACCGTGAGGTCGCACAGATGGTGGAGCACCACGGCCCGTCGTTGCGCCTCGGGTATCTGCCGCAGCGCCTGAACCAGCAGCACGTGGTGCGGATCCGGTGGCGCTACCGTGGCGGGCGGGCCCTGCCGCCGGGCGAAGGCAAGCGCGGTGCGCATTCGCCGCCACCGGCTGACCGCCAGCCGCCAGGCCACCGTGCGTACCCACGCCTCAGGAGCACCGTCCAGGTCCAGCTCGGTCCGGCGTTGCCAGGCCCGGACGAAGGCTTCCTGAACCACGTCCTGCGCCTCAGCGAGGTCGCCCGTCATCGCATACAGCTGGCCGATAAGCCGGCCGACACTCGCGGTGTAGAAGGCGTCGAACGCGTCCTCGCCCACACCCCGGCCCCGCGGCTTGTCTGGTGGTCGCATACCTCTCCCATCCCGCTGAACGGTGCCACTTGACTCCCTCGCGCCACAAGAAGCCAGCGACTCGCGCGCAACGCCCAGGCCGCACTGTGCCCATAAAGGCCGATTCGCCTCCGCCCCGCCTGCGCCTGCGCCTGTGCCGCAGCAGGCGCGCAGGTCGCAGAGCCGGCCCCGCGGTCGGGCAGTACCAGTGCCGCCGGGGCCCGACGCCGCGCCACCCTCACCAGCAGCACCCCACCCGACTGAACCAGCCCCGCTCAGCCACAGCCCCAGCTCAGCGCAACACCCGCGGCTCCGCCCTGCCCGGAAACGCCCCGAACAGCCTCGGCCAAGCACCGACGACACCGGATGCGCCCGTCTCCCTGTCCGTCAGGGCGGGGTTATGCGGCGAAGGTGGTGGCGAGGCGTTCGCGGAATTCCCGGACGGCGGGACTCTGGGGTTTCTCGCTCATGTCCGCGGCGAGTTCTGACATCACGCCGTCTCCCAGCCGCCTTAACCGGTGGAACCTGTCCTGGACCGACCGCGTCACAGGCACGGGGCAGCCTGCCACGCCATCCTTCCGGGAGGTCACGTGCGGATGAGGTCATCGGGCCCGGTCAGCCTGCTGGCTGCCGTCGCCTTGGCCGCCGTCGGCCTGGGTACCGTCTCCGGTTGCGGCAGCCAGCAGGAAGCCAAGAGCGGCAGCCGACAGGAAACCAGCGGCGATGCGTCGGAGCTGGCGCACCGTGCCCGGGAGGTGGCCGCGGCCTGGGACGGGTCAGTCGCGGCTGCCGAATGGCGCAGCGGCTACCACCCCATGGGCGACGTGGTCCAGCTGCCGCAAGGTGGTCTGCGTGGCAGGGCCGACAGGGAGGCATACCAGGACCGCAGCGTCGTCCTGCGGTCGGAGGTGCCCGCCACCGGGCCGAAGGACGGCCCGGTTGCCTGGGACGGGGGCGAATCGGCAACCCGGCCGCTGGTGTCGGCACAGGAGTCGTACAAGACGCTGGCCGGTACTCGCACACGCGGAAAGCCGCACCTGACGGTGACCGGGGCGAAACTGGGCGAGATGAGCGTGACCACCAGCAGGGGTCCGGCGACGGTCCCCGCCTGGCTGTTCAGCCTGGAAGGCTACGACTCACCCCTCAGGCAGGCCGCTGTCAACCCCTCGAAACTCCCCCGGCCGCCGATCAAGCGGGCCCGTGACGTCCCCGGAAACCCGCTCGACCAGCTGATCCGCATCTCCGCCGACGGGCACTCGGTGACCGTGATCGCCACGCACGGTGCCTGTGACGACGGCCCGGCCGTGGCTCCGCAGGAATCCCACGGCAGCGTGGTGCTGTCGGCTTCCGTCAAGAACCCGAAGACCGAAGGCTTCTGTACCAAACAGGGGAAGTTGCAGCAGGTGACGGTGAAACTCAACCAGCCCGTAGGCGACCGCATTCTGCTCGACGCACTCACCGGCAAACCGATCCCCTACAAGCCACCACACGGACCCTCGCCAAGCTGGACCTGAGCCGCGCACGGACCCCAAGCCATCACAGCATGTTGCACTGTTCGAGCCGTCTGGGCGCCGCCGTGCCCCATCCGTGCCCCTCGGACCGGTCAACAGCGGTCAACAAGGGCGCGGCCAAGGGCCTGCCTTGCACTCCGCATCAGTGAATCTTCGCAGCTCAGCAGCCACTTTCACCCCGTGAGCGCCAGTGATTCCCAAGCTTGTGGCGCGAGTTCGGTTCTCGTCGCCCGCTCCACCACGAACCCCCAGGCCAGCGGCCCGGGGGCTTCTGGTTGTCCGGCCATTCATGGATGGCGTGCCTCCGCGTCCACGAACCGGGGTTGG
Source organism: Streptomyces gossypii (assembly GCF_025165795.1). Taxonomy (GTDB): domain Bacteria; phylum Actinomycetota; class Actinomycetes; order Streptomycetales; family Streptomycetaceae; genus Streptomyces; species Streptomyces gossypii. The sequence continues at coordinate 90,545 of NZ_JAJAGO010000003.1, read as the reverse complement.
ACGCGGGCCGCTCTGGCCCTGGCGGCACCCAGCGCCGTTGCCACTGTGATCACCGCGCGGAATCCGCTCGCGCGGGCGAGAGCAGCGCAGTGCAGGGTGTCTTCGCCTGAGACCGTGCCCCACCCCGCTCACCTGGGACACGGTCTCAGCACTGCTCCGTCGTCACGCCTGGTCGCCGCCGGTCGTGCGTGCGTAGTGAGCGGCGATCTCGTCGCTTGTGGTCACCCAGACGTCCGGGTGCCCGGTGATGTACGCGAGCGCCTGGTCCAGGTACGGGGCACGGAAGGGCTGGCCGATCACGAAGGGGTGCAGCGCCAGAGCCATCACCCTGCCGGACTCCGCCGAGTCCGCGTACAGCTGGTCGAACTGGTCCTTCACCGTCTGCACGAACGCGGGCCCCGTCATGCCGTGCATCGTGAAGAGACCGAGGTCGTTGAGCTCCACCGAGTACGGGACACTCAGCATGCCGGGGACATTCAGCCGGTACGGCTGGTCGTCGCTGGTCCAGTCGAGCACGTAATTCAGGCCCAGTTCGGCGAGGAGTGCCGGCGTCCGAAAGGTCTCGTTGAGCGCGGGCCCCAGCCAGCCGCGCGGGCGCGTGCCCGTGGACTTCTCGATGGTGGCGACGATGTCGGCCAGCTCGGCGCGCTCCTCCTCCTCCGAAGTGCCTGCGGGCAGCACCGAGTTGGTGCGGCCGTGGGCGAGCCACGCCCAGTCCCGTTCCCGGCCGGCCCGGATGATCTGCGGATAGTGGTGACAGACGTCGGAGTTGAGCAGCACGCTGGCGCGTACGCCGTGCCGGTCCAGGGTCTGCATGACCCGCCAGATGCCCACCCGCGGGCCGTAGTCGCGCCAGCCGTGGTTCAGTGGGTCCGGCACCAGCGCGGCAGTGGCTTCGTTCAGGCTCGTGGACGGGGTGCCGAGGTGGAAGTGTTCGACGTTCAGGCCCACATAGAACGCGACGCGGGCGCCGCCCGGCCAGTACAGCGGTTCGCGCTCGGTGATCGGGCTGTAGTCGTAGAGTGAGTTCTCCATCGCTTACGCTTCCTCTCTCATTGCGCCCGCCGTGGTGAGGCGGACAGGCATCTTGCCGGAGTTGGCGCCGAGGACGCCGGTGAGGACGGGCGGCGCGTTCTCCAGCCCGTCCACGACGGTGTGTTCGGCGTGCAACGTGCCGTCGGCGAGCCGTGTGGGACCGCGGCGGGTCCTCTCGGGGTAAACGTCGGGCGTCAGCATCGTCGGCTCAAGGAGAACCGCCAGACCCAGCCGCTGCCGCGGTCCAGCGTTGGTGGCCGTATCTCGCTGGTCTCGAATGTCCATGCCGGGAATCTATGTCCGCCGGCAAGACGTGCGGGAGGGCCGAACGCGCCGCCAGAGGGACCGTACGCGCCACACCTGGCCCCCGTACCGGAGCGCTCGGCGGGGCACGACGTTGTGCCGGTCGGGGGCCTGCCTTACATTCGTGGCGTGTCCGCATCCGGTCAGGTTCCGACCGGGACCGTTCCCCCGCACGTGACGCGGCTGGTGCTGCGTGCGGGGCAGGCGGCGGGGCTCGACCGAAATCGGCTGGCGGGCGTGGCTGGGCTGGCAAGCCTTCAGGACAACGCCGTACGACTGCCCTCGGCCTCCCTCGTACGGATATGGGAGGAGTGGTCGGCGGAGCTGCGCGACCTCGGCGGCGGCTCGCTGCCCTGGCGGCTGTGGCGCCCCGGCTCGCTCGGTGTCTGGGACTACCTGTTCACCAGCGCCGGCACCCTCGCCGAGGCATTCGAGCACGGCAACAGCCACGCGGCAACGATCACCGATCCGGCGGAGTCGTTCACGCCGGTGCGGGACGGCGCCAGCCTCACCGTCAGCTTCCACTGCCAATTCGCGGACCACCCGGTGTTCCCGATCATCGCCGAGTTCGCCGTCGGCATGATCCTCACGGCGGCGGTCTCGGGCGCCGGCCGGCCGCTGACCCCGGTCCGGGTGACCCTGCCGGGCCCGGCGCCGAACCGGCACGGCGACCTGGCTGAGGCGTACGGCACCCGCAGCGTCGAGTTCTGCGCCGACGTGCCGTCCGTCACCTTCTCCGCCGCCGACGCGGACCGGCCACTGCCGCGAGCAGACCCCGTACTGGCGGCGATCCTGCGCGACCACGCGCGCACCACGCTGGCCGCCTCCCGTGCCGTGCTGTCGTGGCTCGACCGCTTCCGAGGTGAGGTCGGCCTGAGCCTGACCCGCGGTGCACCCGACCTCGCCCGCGTCGCGCACGAACTGGGCATGTCGCCCCGTACGGTGCAGCGCCGACTCCACGAGGAGGGCACCAGCTGGCGCGCGGAGCTGGAGCGCGCCCGGCAGCGACGCGTGGAGCAACTGCTCAAGACGACGCTGACGCTGGAGTCGATCGCGGCCCGCGTCGGCTACGCCGACCCGCGTTCCCTGCGCCGCGCCATCCACCGCTGGTACGGCCACGGCCCCGCCAACCTGCGTCGCGATCGTCCAGATCCGACGCCGCGGGAGGGTCTGTCCACAGCGCCCCACTCATAGGTCACCGTCGCGGCAGCACCGAGGATCTTGGACGTGCGGACTACGTCGTACGCGTCGTGGAGTGAGCACCGGAGCGTCGTCCGTCGGTCGGCCCGGATCCAGTTGCGCAGCGTCTCGGTGCGCACTCCGAGGTCCTCGGCGACCGACTTGATAGTCGCTCCCGGCCGCGATCGGTACAACGCGACCGCGTCCGCTTTGAACTCGGCGGGATAGTGCTTCATAGCCATCTGTGCGGGACTCCGTATCCACCCGGACATCAAGATCCAAGTGTCTCTGGTGTCCAACATCCGGGGTTAACGCCCAAGGCCGGGTAGTTGACGCTTTCGCAGGTCACGCAAGTGAGGCTGGAGCCCACGGTGTTGCGGCACTGAGGCCGGGGCCGAGCTTGTGGATGAGGCCGCTTGCGGCCCACCGATTCAGTTGTCTGCACATGGTCTCCAGGGTGATGTCGCCGAAGTGGGCGGTGATTTCGCGGGGTCGCCAGAGACGCGTGGGGTCTTCCTGGAGCAGGGCCAGGATGCGATGTCGGCGCCGTGCGGCAGGGGCGGCAGGCCGGTCGTCCCGGGAGACCCTGGGCGGCGCGGGCGACTGATCTGCGGGTTCGAGGACGGTGACGTCGAGGCGGGTAACGGTACGACTGGTGTCGGGGTGGCCGTCGTCGCGTCGCTCGCTGTAGCGGACATCGCTGACTTGACCTTGCGGGTGCTGACCCGTTGCCGGCGGGGCGGGAGCAGGCCGGTCAGGATCCGACGGCCGATCGTCCCGAGGAGCGTGTCGGTGTCCGTGGTGGCGATGCCGGTGGCCTGGATCACCTGGTCGCGGGCGGTGTGGAGCGCGATGCTGAAACAGCAGCGGTCCGGGTCGGTGCCGGGGAGGGACTCGGCGGCCTCGACCATCACGGTGCGCTGGGCCTGGTAGAGCGAGAGCAGGGACCACATCTCCTGCTCGATGCCTGCCGGGTCCCCGGAGCGCAGGTCGCGCCCGTTCATGATCGTGTGGCGGAGCGCGTAGTACGCCGATTCGTGTTCCCACCGCTCGTGATAGAGACCCACCAGCACGGTGGCCGGGTAACGGTGGGCGTCGGTCAGGGCGGTGACCAGCCGGTAGGAGTCGGTGAAGGACCTGCCGTCACCGCAGGTTACGGCGATCTGTGCGTCGATGACCCGCACTTTCACGGTGCCTATCACCGACAGGTAGGAGCCGTCGGCGCAGGCCACGCAATGCCTTCGCCGATGGACAGACCACCGGTATCCCGGACCCGCGGTCAGCTTGTCCCAGACGAGGCGATAGCCAACCTCGGGAAACAAACACATCGCCAGCAGGAAGTAGACCCCGACCCGCGACGGAATCACGCAGCCGCCGCCGCACGGTCGTCGTCTCCGCAAGGACCGCGTCCACAAGCTCGAACGGCACGACCGCGGTCAGCTCCCCCAGATGCCCGGGAGCGAACCGGCCCGCGGCCACCGTGACCGTACGGGTGACGGCCGCCAGCGAGGCGACAGGACACAATGACGGGGCAACGGAGCTCCTTCGGGACAAGCTGTCTTGGTCGACTGCCTGTACCAACGAGCTCCGTTGCTCTGCGTCGAGGATCCTTCAACTCCCTTGCGTGACCTGTGAAAACGTTGATCACCCAGCCTTGGGCGAGGTCCCGTAGAAGTCACAGAACAACTAACGATCAACAATTGGTGCAGGAAACTAGCGCACCTTCGGATCGGGCGCGGCTGGTCATTCCGTTCTGGTGACCGGTTCAGGGTCCTTGTCTGTCGAGTGGAGGGTGACCGGTTCGCGAGTCCGGGCACGAGCTCGCGCCGCCCACCAGATGAGCGCGCAGGCCAGGCCCATGACGATCTCCGCCCCGCCACACCAGGCGAGTACGAGCTTCGAACCGACCGATCCGGCGATGACCGCCGCCAGGATCCCCAGGGTCGCGCCGCCGGCTCCGGCCGCGAACTGCATGACCGAGAACACGAAGGGCCGGTGAACAGCATGGACGTGTTCCTGGACGGCTTCCTCGATGAGGACCACGGCGACCGCGCCCATCATCCCCATCAAGGTGAACAACGCACAGGCCACGTACATGTCGTGCACCTGCGTGAAGGTCAGGAAGACGATCCCGTCGAAGACGATCATCAGCGACAGGGACGACTCGGTGAAGACCTTCGGGTACCGCTTGGCCAGGTACGCGCCGACGATTCCGCCGAGCCCGCCGAGCCCCAGCAGGGTGCCGACGAACTGGCCGTCAAGTTGGTAGACCTCCTTGACGAAGGGGAACATCAGCGGCGATTCGACTTCCAGGATCACGACGACGAGGCAATACATCGCGATCATGGAGAGCACGACCGGAACGGTGCGAAGGTGATGCAGCGAAGCGGTCGCTGACGCCGAGGCACCGCTGTCGGCAGTCGCCTTCACCTCCTCGTCCCGGCTCGACAGCGAGCTCATCGCGATCACGATGACCACGTTCGCGACCGCGCCGATGATCAGGCACCAGGTCAGACCCAGCATCGTGATGCCCAAGCCGCCGAGTGCCGGTCCGGCGATCAGGACGAGGTTTCCCAGCATCGTCCTTTTCGCGTTGTACGGTCGGCGCTCCTCCGGCTGGAGGCGCTCGGCGTCAAGTGTCCGCTTCGCGCCCCGTACGGCCTGCTGAATCAGGCTGTTCAGCGCGGTGATCACCAGCAGGCTGGCCATGGTCTCCGGTACGAAGACGGCCACGACGAACGCCACGACCCGCGCGACGGTGAACATCGACACCGTCCTCCGGGCGGAGAACCGCGCCATGAACCTCCCGGCCGTCAGCACGATCAGCAGGGAGGGCAACACCGTCGCGGCGGCGATGATCCCGACATCGGCGGTGCGCCCGGTCAGCTCGAACATGGCCGCGATGAAGACTGTGTAGTAGGCGAACCCCATCAGGCTCACGATGCCGTCGATCACCAGGAGCCGGCGGAGTTCACCCCTCATCAGCGGACACCTCGTACCCCCAGCCGATCGCCGCGCCCTTGGCCAGATTGATCACTGTCGAGTCCGAGCGGCTCCGCACGAGGACACCTGACCACCTGCCCCCGTAGAGGTACAGGCCGAGGATGCTCTCCCGGGAACGGGCCTCGGACTCGCCGACCAGACGGACATCGAACTCGGCCGGAGGGACGAGTCGTTGGGCCACCCATCGCTTCTCTCCGTAGACGATCTTTTCCCGGATGTCCGCCCGGTCGACCTCCCCGCCGTCCATGGTCCCCGCTCCGCCGAAGTCCGTCGCCGTCTTGAAGAAGAACGCTTCCTTCTCCGCCAGCACCTCGTCGACGTTCGCCTCGCTCACGAGGCAGGTCTCCGGAATGGTCCGGTCTACGGCCTCGAGGAGTGGTTTGTCGAGCAGCGCGCGGTATTCGGCATCGTGCAGCAACGCCATCCAGACCTTGCTGCCCATCACCTCTCCGGAGAAGTCGCCCAGCACATGGCCGGCCCGGTCGAAGACAGCGGCGACGAAGTCCAGGTCGAGCAGGGCGTCCTCGCTCATGAAGCACCGGTAGACCAGCGTCTGACCGCCGATCAGGTCCAGGTCCACCTTCTCGGTCGCGTAGAACACCCGGGTCCCGGCCGGAAGGCAGTACTCCAGCGACTTGATCATCCACTCGAAGTTGTACGAGCCGTAGTCGTCCCAGTAGCTCCAGTCCAGGAGACAGATCTCGGTCAGCCCGCGGTCCCGCATGATGCGGGCCAGGAGGGCGGACAGGTCCTCGAACGGCGTGGAGTGGATCACACCGCCCGTCGAGATCTCCTCGAAGCGCCGGAACTGCGCCGTCTCGGCGCCTCCGATACTGGAATCGACGTTCAGCTCGCACATCCAGGCCGAGCCGTCCGGGGACGGAATGAGGTCGACGCGCAAGGTCGGCAGCTCGGCGCCGTCGGGGTCCGCGAAGATCGGTATCCATGGCGCCAACTCCGCTGGGACGCCGAGGAGTCCGAGCACTTCGGCAGGCGCCATCCGGGACAGGAGGTGCTTCAGAATCACCCGCTGCGCCTGGAGGATCCGCGGCACTGCCTTGCGGACCTCCGTCAGGTCATAGCGGAGCGGGACGCTCTCGGCGAACGGTATGACCTTCGGGCCGGCGTACGTGGAGCAGAACTCCCGTACGCGTGCTTCGGTCCAGGCCGCGCCGATGACGCGCGCCGGGCTGGTGGGGTCCACCACGTTTCCTTCTCTCACTGCTGTTCCGGGTTGTGGATTCGGGGTTCTGGCTGTGCTGGGGGATGTGGTCCGTGCCGCCTTCAGGCTCCCTGTGCGGGCGCGGTGGGCGGCTGCGCGATCTCTCCCGAGGCCGTGGCGTCCGTGAGCAGACGGAGCACCAGGTCACCGGTGATCGCCCAGGGCCCGGGCCGGTCCGCGAACGCAGCTCGGGTGTGGGCGTCACCGAAGGGGTTCGCATCCGCCCCGCCCGTACCCGACGACTCCTGTTCGGCTTCGGCGAGCACTCCCAGCAGTGAATAGGCAGGATTCTCGGGGTTCTTGGCGACTTCCTCGGACCATTCGCCGATCGGCAGGACCCTTGTGGTGAAGCCGCTCTCCCGAAGCCAGCGCGCGAGCAGGTGCGAATCGACCATGGTGCCGTCCGTGACGTGGAAGACTTCACCGAACGAGTCGGGCCTCGCGGCGATGGCCCGGACGGCCGCCGTCGCGTACTCGACCGAGATCCAGGGCTCCGCCACCTCACGCTGCGGCAGCGCACCTGCTGCCGCTGCCCCGATCAGCAGTCGGCGAGCCAGGTCCTCCCTCGGCCAGCGACCGCTGACGGTGCTGCCGACGATCCGCCCGAGTCGCATGACCGTGGCGGGTATCCCGGCTCGCTGCGCGGAGTGGATCAGCTGCTCGGCCACCCACTTGGACTGGGCGAAGCCGTACGTCAGACCATCCGGCGTGGGGACGGGCCGCTCGGGCCACGTCCGCCCAGACCCTCCCGGCTGCCCGGGGCGCGCGGACTTCCACGGCATCACCGAAACGGTCGACGAGTAGTGGACGGCCTTGACCGCGCCCATTGTCGCCAAGCGGATGACCTCGCTGGTCGCCGATACGTTGGCAGCCCTGAGGGCGCTGTAGGGGCGGGCGAGATTCTCCACGCATCCCGTGTGGAAGACCGCGTCGACGCTCTCGGCGAGCTCGGCGAAGGTCGTCTCCGGCAGACCGAGGGCGGGCAGCCGCAAGTCAGCCGCGAGCACCGTGACGTCGTCGAGTCCGGTCGGCTCCACACCGTGGACGTGCAGGGCGGCCCGCAGTCGGGTACGTGCTCGCTTCTCCTCGCCGTGGACAAGGCAGGTGATCCTGGCGTCTGCCGCCCGGAGCAACTCCCCCAGCAGATGGGCCCCGAGGAAATCGGTGGCACCGGTGATCAGGACGTGGCCGGGGGACGTCACCCGGGCCAGGTCCGCCTCGGTTGGCGACACCTTTGGGAGGTTCACCTCGGCGTCACGCCGTAGCGTCCGGTGCAACTCGGCGGTGTTCTCCTGGTCTCCGCCACCGGAGCGTTCGCGCTCGACGGACTCGGCCACCGCCTCCACGGTGGGGTTCTGGAAGATCGCCGACAGCGGCAGATCGACCCCGAGCTCCGTACGGATCTGACTGACGGCCGCGATGGCCAGCACGGAATGGCCGCCGAGCGCGAAGAAGTTGTCCCGTAGTCCGATCGGGCTGACGTTCAGCACGGACTGCCAGATGTCCGCGAGACGGCGCTGATCCGGTGTCGAGGGCGGAATCATGGGGACTCCGAGCTCCGGGCGCTCGTCGCCGGGCGCGGGAAGCGCCGCGTGGTCGATCTTGCCGTTCGCGTTGAGCGGGAGGTCGCCCAGGACCACGTAGTGCGTCGGGACCATGTGGCTGGGCAGGACGGATTCCAGATGAGCGCGGAGCGTCGCGCCTGACGGCAGGTCCTCGGGAGATGCGGGCGCGACATAGGCGACCAGGCGCTGTGTCGCCGAGGAGGCGTCCGCGGTCACCGCGGCACGCCGGACCGTCGGGTGGTTCACCAGGGCGGCCTCGATCTCCTCGGGCTCCACCCGGAAGCCCCGCATGCTGAGCTGGCGGTCTGCGCGCCCCTGAAACAGCAGAGCTCCGTCCTCGCGGCACACCCCGAGGTCACCGGTCCGATACATCCGGGGCGAGGCGGCGGTGAACGGATCCGGCAGAAAGCGCTCTGCCGTCAGTTCGGGCTGGTTGCGGTAGCCTCGCGCGATTCCGGCTCCGCCGATGTAGATCTCCCCGACAGTGCCGGTGGGCACCGGTCGCCGCTGCTCGTCGAGCAGGTACACGAACGTGTTCCGGACCGGGAAGCCGATGGGCACCGTCTCCTCCGGGTTGTCGCGGTCACAGCGCCAGATGGTCGAGTCGTTGGTGGTCTCGGTCGGGCCGTAGTGGTTCCGAAGTTCCGCTGTCGGCAGTGTCTGGAAGAACCTGGACACCACCTCGGGGCCCAGTACGTCGCCGCCGGAGACCACCAGGCGCAGCGAACCACACGCCTGGCCCACGCCGGGCACCTCGAGAATCTGGTCCAGGAGCAGCGGGACCGAGTCGATGACAGTGACGGAGTGCTGACGTATCAGGTCCACCAGGCGGACGGGGTCCTTCCGCTCGTCCTCCGCGGCGATCACCAGCCGTGCACCGCTGGTGAGCGGGGCGAACATCTCGATGACCGACGAGTCGAAGTTGAAGGCGTACTTCAGCAGGGCAACGTCGGTGGGCTGGTAGTCGCTGTGCTCGCGGATGACGCTCAGGGTGTTCGCCAGGCTCACGTGTGCGACCTCCACACCCTTGGGCTGACCCGTGGTCCCGGAGGTGTACACGATGTAGGCGGGGTCGGCCAGCCCAGGACTGGTGCGCGTCTGAGCGGCGGGGGGTGTGGGCTGCTCCGCGGTCGTACCACGGTCGGGCATCGCCAGCACCGGGACCGGGAGGTAGCCGAGGTCGTCGGCCAGGTACTCGGGCGCCAGGACGCGTTCGGCGCCCGAGTCCGACACCAGGTACGTGAGCCGCTCACGCGGATATCCGGGATCGAGAGGCACGTATGCCGCGCCGGTCTTCAGCACACCGATGGTGGCGGCCACCATCTCCAGACTCGGCCACGCCGCGATCGCTATCGCCTTCCCCGGCCCCGCGCCGGCCTCACTCAGCTGCCCCGCGAGGGCCGAGGCCCACGAGTTCAGCTCCTGGTAGGTGAGCAGCTCCGTCGCGAACTCCACGGCCGGGGCATCCGGGGATTTCTCGACGTATGTCTCAAAGAGCGCCAGTACCGAGTCGGACGGGCTCAGGTCGAAAGCGTTCATCGGGTCTGCTCCTCATTCCATGCAGGCTGAGCGGCCGGTTCTACAGCCGGCGCCAGCTGGGAGATTTTCTGATCCGGCGCCGTTCCGACGCGTCGGCAGAGCTCTACGAATTCATCGGCCATCCGCACGATGGTGGACCGGTCGAAAAGGTCGGTGGAGTAGATCCATTCCATGGTCACGCCCTCTGCCACATCACCCTCACCGTCGGCGGCCAACTGCTCACCTCGGGGAATAACGATCACGTCCAGATCGTGTTTGGCGCTGTAGTTCTGCGTGTAGTTGATGTCGACCTGCGCATCGCCGAGGGACATTCGCGGGACCCGAGCGTCGTGATAGGAGAACGCCACCTGGTAAAGGGGGTTGTAGGACAGACTCCGTTCCGGATTGAGGTGCTCGACCAGCTTCGAGAACGGATAGTCCTGGTTCCGGTAGATCTCGAGCGCCGCAGCGGCGACGCGCTTCCGCAGTTCGTCGAAGGTCGGATCACCCGTCAGGTCCGCCCGTAGCAGGCCGCCGTTGATCAGCATGCCGATCAGGTGCTCGGTGGCCTCGTACCGCCGGTTCGCCAGGGAAATGGCGACGACGACATCTTCCTTGCCGGTGTACTGGTGCATCAGCATCGTGAAGACCGAGGTCATCACCATGTAGCCGGTGTCACCCGAGACGCCGGCCAGTTGCCGAAGCCGCCCGTAGACGTCACGCGGCAGTGAAACCACGACGGCGTCACCGTGATGACTCTGCACCGCGGGTCTGGGCCGATCGGTCGGCAGCGGTAGCAGGCTCTCCGCCCCCGCCAACTTCTGCTGCCAAAAGTCGAGTTGCTGTTGCGCGGCATCGGTGTTCAGCCAGTCACGCTGCCACACCGCGTAGTCCGCGAACTGGATGGGCAGTTCCGTGAGGTTCGGCTCGTCACCGGCGGAGAAGGCGCGGTAGCACTCCTGAAGTTCCTCCATCAGAATGCCGAACGACCAGCCGTCGTGGATGAAGTGATGCTCCACCAGAAGCAGCTGATGGCGGTCGGACGCGAGCTTGAAGAGCATCCATCGGAACAGGGGAGGGCGGCCGACATCGAAGGGCCGCGAGATGATCTCCTCCATGCGATCGGTTGCCAGGATCTCCCTGATCTCCTCGGGCTCGCCGCTGAGGTCCTCCACCTGGACGCGCATCCGGAACGGCTCCCGTACGACCTGCTGCGGTTTCCCGTCCCGTTCGACGAAGGCCGTCCTCAGCACCTCATGACGGCGGACGACCTCGCTCAGCGCGTCTTCCAGCAGGCTGACGGACAGCGACCCGCGGATGTCGAGGTAGGCCTGAGTCGAGTAGGCGATGCTCTCGGGCGCCAACTTGCCCAGACACCACACCTGTTCCTGGGCGAGCGACAGCGGTACGGGGCCCACCCGGTCGACCGGAACGGGACCCGGGACAGCGGGGCCCGACGACTCGCCTTCCGTGCTCAGCCAGTGGGCCAGTCCTGCCACGGTGGGCTGTTCGAAGACCACGCTGACCGGGACTTCGACCTGGAACTCCTCGCGGAGTTGGGTGGCGACCCTCGTCATGAGGAGCGAATGCGCCCCCAGCTCAATGAAGTTGTCCTGACGGCCGACCTGCTCGACCTTCAGGACGCGCACCACGATCGCCGCTACCGCCTGCTCCTGAACACCGGCCGGCGGTACGTAGGGGGCTGACAGCTCGGGACGCCCGGATGGCGGTTCCGGCAGAGCCTGGTAGTTGACCTTGCCGCTGACCCCGTACGGCAGCTTGTCCATGGCGACGAAGAGGTTCGGCCTCATGTACTCCGGCAGCGTCTCCGCAACGCGTTCACGGAGCTGGGGCACGTCGATCCGGTGGCCGGCTGCAGGGCTGACGTACGCCACCAGTACGGCGTCTTGGGCGCTCGACCGGACCGTCACGGCGGCGGACTGCACGCTGGGGTCGGCGCAGAGCGCGGACTCGATCTCACCAGGCTCGACGCGGAACCCCCGAACGGCCAGCTGCCGGTCCGCCCGGCCGTGGAACTCCAGCGCCCCGTCGGCCCGGAACCTCCCCAGGTCCCCCGTCCGGTACCGCCGCCCTCCAGCCGTCGACAAGTCGGCGACGAAGCGCTCCGCGGTGAGTTCGGGGCGGTTGTGGTAGCCGGCCGCCAGGCCGTCGCCGCCGATCCAGATCTCCCCGAGCTCCCCGTCCGGCACCGGCGCACCGTCCGGATCGAGGAGGTGCACCGATACCCCTCTGATCGGGAATCCGATGGGCACCGACGCGGAGTCCTCGCCGGAGCCGCACGACCAGACCGTCGTCGTCACCGTTCCCTCGGTCGGGCCGTAGTGATTCTGTAGTGCGCAGGAGGGCAGTGCCTTGCGGAACTGCTCCGCCAGGGCAGGCGGCAGTACGTCCGCGCCGGCGACGACGAGTCGCAGCGAGCCACAGCGGTCCGACAGGTCTGGCAGTTCGACGAGTTGGGCCAGCATGGCGGGCACCATGTCCCACACCGTCGTCCCGTGCTGGTCCGCCAGCTGGGCCAGCCGGCCGACATCACGGCGTTCCTCCGCACCCGCCACCACGAGACGGGCTCCGTAGGCCAGTGGAGCAAAGATCTGGAGTACGGCCGCGTCGAAGGTGAAGGAGTAGCTGAACAGCGTCACATCGTCCGGCGTCAGCTTGTAGAAGTCTCCCGCCGCATCCAGCAGATTGGCCACGCTGGAACTCTCTACGCGCACGCCCTTGGGGCGCCCCGTGGAGCCTGAGGTGTAGATGACGTAGAGCAGGTCGTCCGCACCGCGTTCTTCCGGCTTTCCCCCACGAGTGGTGGGCGACCGCTCCAGCTCGACTCCCTCCAGCGGCAGCACCGCGGGCGCTGCCTCGGGGATACGGTCCGCGAACCGCGACTGGACGATGAGCGCGGACGCGTCCGCGTCCTCGATCAGGTAGCTCAGCCGATGAGGCGGGTACTCGGGGTCCAGGGGCAGATAGCCGGCCCGGCTCTTGAGGATGCCCAGCAGCGCGGCGACCATCTCGGAACCAGGGTCGGCGAGCACTCCCACCAGGTCCCCGGGGCGGACGCCCATCGCCGCCAGCCGTTTGCTGTAGGCGCACGCCAGAGCGTCCAGTTCGCCGTAGGTCAGGGTCGTTTCACGGAACACCAGGGCCACCGCGTCAGGCGTCGCCGCGGCGAAATGTTCAAACCGTTGGATCAGTGATGCGGGCATCTGTGGCCATCCGATCTGTCAGAAGCGAGGCGGAATTCTCCGGCCCCGAGGCCGGGAGGACTCAAACAGCGAAACGGGTGTCGCCCACGCGGCCCCCCACGCCGGTCAGCGGCGGAAGGAACGAGATCGCAGACGGCGCCGACGCGTTGTAGCCAGCGGTCCATGCCGTCGAATTCCGCGGGGAACTCTGAACGCGGCTGGACCGCCTGGCGGTTGTTCACGATCAGAAGGTCTCCGGGAGCGAGCCTGACCCACCGGCTGGCCGTGTTGACCGCTGCCCGGAGCGCTGACAACGCCTCCTGGGACCGGTCCGTCTCCCCGACCATCAGGTCGAGGTCGAACGTGATGCACGGGTCGTAAGGATCACTGGAGAGCACCGGGAGGGTTGGCCCGTTCCCCTTCAACCCGTTCGCTCTCTCCGGCTCGTCGCACCTCGATGCGACCAAGCACGCGCAACTCACGCAGAACTTTCGTGCACGTCGTGCCGGCCGACCCCGAGTCGGCCACCAGGCCACGATGGCCGGTGATTTCTTCTGCTACAAGAGATCACGCGGCCCTGCGACTAATGCCGCATGGTCCTACCGCGCACAAGACCGCTCTGTCTCTTAGAAGGGGTCACAGGAAGGCGCGGCGACCTTGTACAGGAACTCGGCGTCAACGAGGTTGAAGAGCGCCTCGCAGGCAGCGTCGAACCGCTTGGGGTCGACCAGCATCAGGCTGTCCATGCTCTCCTTTTCGAAGGCCAGCCCCGCCTTTTCCATCGTCGTCCGCGGGTCCTCCGCGAGGTTCTTCGCGAACTCCTCGTCGTAGGCGAGACGCCCGATGATCGCGTCGATGGACATGCCCGCTCGCATTGCGGACTCAATCGGATTCTGCGTGAGCTGGAGAGTTTGTGCCATACCTGAACACCTCCGTTGGGTAGCTGATTTCGATGAAAGCTAAGGCGGTCCTCAGGGAGCCGTCAACAGCACCTGTTTCAAACAGGGCCGGTTCCCACTGAACATGAGAGAGCCGGGAAGTTTTCTTCAGACAGGTGGACATTACACATACCTGATGTGCCTGCGGTACCGGATGTGCCTTAGGCCGTGTCGAGTGCGTAGGGTCGCGGATATCGGGGAAACGGCAGGCCAAGCCAATGACGGCGATGCCGCTGAGGCCGGAATCCCGCCTCAGCGTCCTGCGTCGCCCACCAGCCTCTCCGTCAGAGTCGCGATCACCATCAGCCGGCCAGGGCGGCCATCCAATGCTCGACCTCGGCGAAAGTCCGCGGCAGGGCGGCAGAGAGGTTGCGGCGGCCGTCCGGGGTGACCAGGATGTCGCCCTCGATCCGGACGCCGATGCCGCGGTACTCCTCGGGCACGGTCAGGTCGTCCGGCTGGAAGTACAGGCCGGGCTCGACGGTCAGCACCATCCCCGGCTCCAACGTGCCCTCCACATAGGCCTCGGCGCGTGCCTGTATACAGTCGTGCACGTCCAGGCCGAGCATGTGACCGGTGCCGTGCAGGGTCCAGCGGCGCTGGAGGCCGGGCTCCGGTACGCGCTCCACCGGACCTTTGACGAGATCCCACGCCACCAGGTGCTCCACGAGCGCCCGCTGCGCAGCTTCGCGGAAGTCGCGGAAGCGGGCGCCCGGCCGGACGGCGGCGATGCCAGTCTCCTGACGGCGTGGACAGCGTTGTAGAGGGTGCGTTGGAGGGTGAGGCTGTTGCGGCGGCCGACCCACAGCTCCCCTTGGGGGTCCTGCCAGAACTTGCCTTTCTCGCGGTTGGAGCGGGGCAGCAGATAGACGGCGGCGTCGTGGCCACCCACAGCGCCCTGCCGCGGCTCCAGCACAAGGGCCGCGCCCCTTTTTTCTGATCTGCCGTCAGGTACGTGTACCCGCTGTACGGGCGGAAGGGATGGTCGGTGTCGTTGGAGCGGACCTTGAGCCGGCCGCGGGGGCCACGAGGCGCTCGCCGGGAAAGCGGGGGGAGACCGCGGCGCGACGCTGGGCGGTGTACGGGGCCTGCTCGATCGGCTGGAGGTCGCGGCGCTCGGCCTCCGCCCAACCGGACCTCATCGAGGCGAGAACCTCGTCGGAGAACCGCCGCGTGGGACGCGTACTTCCGCGCTTCTCGCCGGGCCGCTCGGCGTCCTGCTGCCCGGCCTGTTCTGCCTCCGCCGCAATTGCGGGGCCCTTGGTCACCTGCGGTCGCCTCCTGCCGATTGGCCTTTCTTCTCTGGTGGCCTCGGGTGTTCAGCAGAGCCCGGCAATCTACCGCCGAGATCGAAGGAGGCGCCTCTGAACTGCAAGGATGTGAGCACCTTCTCAGCGAGCGAATGCACCGGGGCGTTCGGCGCTTGTCTGTGCCCGCTCGCGGGAGGAGAGGCGGAGCGGGCGGTGCGAAGCCTCCGCCCGCTGCCCGCCGGGATGATCACGGGACCGCCCGCAGGGAGCCGTTCGTCCGCTCCAACTGCTGCAACTGCTGCAACTCGAGTGCGAACTGCTCCCATGCTCTCGCGTAGTGATGCGCCACCTCGGCGAGTGTCTGGACACAGTGCGGCGGTACGGACGCCATCAGTTGCTCGCTGTCGGCCAGCCACCGGGCCTGGCCGTTGAGCCAGCGCAGCAGGGCGCGACCACTGTCCGTAAAGCGGATCGAGGGATCGTCGGAGAGGCTCTTTAAGGCCCGTGTCCGCATGTCGGCGACATGCGTCGAGGACATCTCCCGCCGGGTCGGGACATTGGCAAGACCTCGCTGGGTCGCCGCGACGACAAGTTCAGTCAGCGGTGAGGAGTCCCCAGACCCGTGGGCAGCCTGCGGAACCGGCTGCTGCGCCTCGGGGTCGGGGACGGCGGTACGGGACCGCAGTTCGTGTCGTAGGCGGTGTGCGGTGCTGACGGAGACGCCGGCCTCCAGGGCCACCTCGCGCAGGGTCACACTCGGCTGCTGGGCCAGCAGCACGAGGGCCCTCTCGCGCCGTTCCCTCATGTCGTCCGGACGCACCCGGCCGTCCCTGCCCGTGCGTCCGGCCGACGGATTCGACTGAGGAGATTCCTCAGTCGAAAGCCTTCTCCGGGCCGCTCCGACAGTCTTCGGCGAGACCCCGGCCACGGTCGCGATGGCCCGGTCCGACCAGTGCGGATGGGTGGCGAGAATGCGTACGACAGCGGCCTTGCGATCCCGGAGGGTCAGGGGGAGGCCGTGGTTGATGTTGGTCTGGACGGACCGGATGAACGTCTCCTCCGGCGCCCCGTCGACATACCAGACGGCGATCTTCCGCTTCCCGCGCAGGATCGAGGCCTGCAGCCGATGCATGCCGTCGACCACGCGCCCTGACTCCCTGTGCACCAGGATCGGCTCGAACTCTCTCTCACTGTCGGCCAGCACTCGCAGATGCTCTTCGTTCAGTCCTTCCAGGCGGGGCGAGTCCGCGGGGAGCAGGTTGTCGACCAGTACGGTATGAATCGGTTGCCGAGCTTCGTCAAACAAACGTCCTGTCCTCTCAACCCGCGGCGTCCGCGCGCCGGTCCATTCCTGTGGAAGGCACGTTGATGGCGCTACGTGCTCCTCCTGCGTCGGTTGTCGGCTTCCCCCTCTGGTCTCCTCTGCCATGTCTCCACCTGGCTCGCGTAGTTGCGTTGTTCGCGCACCTCAGGACGCGTCACAGGTACATCGCTCGGCGTCAACCCCACTCGACGCGGACGGTGCCGGTGCCCGGCGGCCCGCCGACTCCGGAACGGACGGGTGCGTCGCCGACGATCCGATCACGAGCGATGGAGCCCATGACCGCACGTTAGGGAACGGCCGTCACAACCGCGTTCGCCCGCCGTGACACACAGCTGTCACATCCGGTGAATCGGGAGTTTCCAGCCGTACCCGGCAGACTGAGGTTTTGGGCCGAATCCCGCTGAAGTCGCCCACCACACAGGCGGGTTCACCGCCCGAACGGAACGCTTCGTACCGGGACGGCCTAGGCCGGATCGCAAGGCGCAGGAGGGAGCCGACTCGGATCGTCGGCGAGTGACACCCACGCGGCGGGGTGGGTGGCCAGGGCAAGCCCAGCCAGATCCGAACGAGAGACCCTAGACTCGGCGGAGCCGCAACACCGCAGGAGACAGCGATGTCACGGGCACGCAGGAGGGACCGTTCATGGACATCCGGACACTCGGTCAGCTGGAGGTCGTGGGGGACGACGGTGAACTGCTACTGCCGGGTGCCCCGCGACTCCGCGCGGTGGTGGCCGCCCTCGCCCTGAACCCCCGGCATTCGCTGTCGGCCGAGGAGCTGGCGGCGAGCCTGTGGCACCAGCCGCCCGACGGCGCCCGCACCACGGTGCGTACCTATGTGATGCGACTGCGCCGGGTCCTGCCGCCGGACCGGCTCCGGACGGAGCCCGGGTGCTACCGCCTGACACTGGCGGCCGAGGAGAGCGACGCCGAGCGGGTCGACGCCCTGCTGGACCGCGCCCGCCGGTTGACGTCTGAGGATCCGCACCGGGCGGCGCTACTGGACGAAGCGGCGGCCATGTGGCGCGGCGAACCCCTCTCCGACCTGGGCGAGTGCCCGGTGCGGGAGGTCGAGGCGCCCCGCCTGTGGGAGTTGCGGCTGGCCGTGCTGCACGAGCGTTTCGAGACCCACCTGGCGCTCGGCCGGCACCGGAGCGTCGTGGCCGAACTGACCGCCCTGGTACGGGAGCACCCACTGCGGGAGCAGTTCACCCGGCAGTTGATGCTCGCGCTCCACCGCAGTGGCCGCACAGCGGACGCGCTGGAGGTCTTCCGCCGCACCCGGGACACGCTCGTCGCGGAGCTGGGTGTCGAGCCGCAGCCCGAGCTGCGGGAGTTGGAAGCAGCGATCCTGCGTGAGGACCCGCAACTGCTGGCGGTCCCCACCACGCGCCCGGCGCTCGCCGCACCGGCTCCGGCACGGTACTCCGTGGCGCCCGTACGGAAGATGGACCACCCTGCCGCGATGCCGCCGCCCGTCGGCACCTTCGTGGGGCGCCGGGAGGAGCTCGCCCGCGCCCGGGCGGTCCTGCTGCGTCAGGCTCCGGCGCCCACCCGGCTGATGATCGACGGGCCGGGCGGGGTGGGGAAGTCGGCCCTGCTGGTACGGCTGGCACACGAGGTCGCCGACCACTTCCCCGGCGGGGTGCTCTACGTCGACCTGCACGGGGCCGACCCGGCGCGGGCGCCCGCCGGAACTGATGAGGCGCTGTCGGTGCTGCTGCGCGCACTGGAGGTGACGCAGGACCACCCGACCGGCGACCTGGACGAGGCGCTCGCGCGCTACCACCGGCAGCTGCGCACCCGGCGGGTACTGATGCTGCTGGACAACGCGGTGACGGGCCAGCAGATCACACCGCTGCTTCCGGTCTCGCCGGAGTCGGCCGTACTGGTCACCAGCCGGGCACCGCTGCTGGGCATCGAGGGCGCCCAGCATCTGCACGTCGCTCCGATGCCCACCGCCGACGCGGTGGAGCTGGTCCAACTGGTCACCGGGCATGCGGAGTCGGGTGGCGCGACGGACGAGTGGGAGGCACTGGCCGCGCTCTGTGGTGGACTTCCACTGGCCCTCCAGATCATCTCGATGCGGATGGCCGCCCGCCCCCGGTGGCGACTCGCGGACTGGCTGCGGCTGCTCCGCGACGAGCACCGCCGCCTGGACGAGCTGGCCGTGGCCGAACTCGACGTACGCGCCAGCCTGCTGGTCGGCATCGACCAGCTCTCCTCCGGCCACGAACCGGTGGACCGCCAGGCCGCGGAGCTGTTCTCGCTGCTCGGTGTGGCGGCGGTGGGGTCTTTCTGCGCGGCCTCCATGGCGGCGCTCGCGGGCTCGACGCCCGCGCTGTGCGGCCAGGCGCTCGAGCGCCTGGCCGACTCGCAGATCGTGAGCGCACCGCGCCCGGATCTGTACCAGCCCCACGACCTGGTCCGCGCCGTCGCCGCCGAGCAGGGGGCCCTGCTGCCCGCCGCGCGGCTGCATTCCGGCCTGGCTGGGCTGGCCCGCTGGTACCTCGGGGCGCTCTACCGAGTCAACGAGCCGCTGGCGGGCCTGAGCATCCTGGCCGGGCGGTACCTCCGAGGCGGGACCCGCTTCCCGCACAGCCTGTCGTTCGCCACCCCGGGCGAGGCGTTGGACTGGGCCGAGGAGGCGCTCCCGGACGTGGTCTCGCTCGCCGGGCAGTTGGCCGACCCCCGGTACGACGACGTGCCCCTGGACGGTACGGGGGCTCCGCTCTCCGACTTCGCCCTGGAAGCGCTCCGTGCGCTGGAGAACTGCCTCAAGCTCCGGGTGCGCTGGCGGACACAGGAGGCACTGTGCGCGCTGGTCCTGCGGGTGGGCGAGCGCCGGGGCGAGCCCTTCGCCCGTGCGGTGGCGCTCGGTCAGCTCGGCAAGGTCCGCGGCCAGCAGGGCCAGGGAGAGGAGAGCATCTCGATGCTGCGGGAGGCGTGGGCGCTCTTCCGGCAACTCGGCCGGAAGCAGGACGCGATGCTGACCACCATGAACCTGATCGCGGCGCTGGGCGCGGCCGAGCGGTACGAGGAGGGGGTGGCCCACGGTACGCAGGCGCTGGAGTCGCTGGGGTCGGCCGATTTCGGCAGCGCCGCCGCGGCCCTCTCCAACAACATCGGCCTCTGCCACGTCAGGCTGGGCAACCAGACCGAGGCCAGTCGGCTGCTCCTCTTCAGCTACCGCCAGGGGACGACGCCGGGCCTGCGGATGGACGCGGCGAGTTCCCTCGCCGAGTGCCACCGCGATTTCGGCGACCCCGTGCAGGCGGCGCACTGGGCGCGGATCGGAATCGGCCACGCACGGGAGCACCCGTCCCCGGCGGACCGGGTCGCCGAGTTGCACGAGGTGCTGGGCACGGCACTGGAGCTGCTGGGCGACCCGCAGGGCGCGCACGCCGAGTGGGAGCGCGCCCGTACGATCCTGACGTCCGCGCACCGCCACGACGCGGTGATCGGTCGGGGGTCCGGAGACGGCGCTCACGGCGTCCCGGTGAGCTCGTCGTAGAAGTCGACGGTGCTCCGCAGCTCCTCGTAGCCGCCCACCCAGAGGCAGAGGCCAGGCGTGATGAATCCAGGCCGCTCAAACGGGCCGAGCATCGCAACCGGACACCACCCGCACCGGACACCAGCACCCGGCAGGACGGAACTTCAGTCACCGGCGTTGGCCGTAGGGCATGTCCGGCGGATCGTAGTGGGCTGCTCGGGCGACTGAGGACAACGCGGCGAGGCGCGGTGCCGGGCGTCGCGGGCCCGAGAAGATCCACCGGACAGCCCTTAGCGGGACATGCCGAAGAGCTGGGTCCAGTAGGTGCCCGCCCGGCCGCCGGTGGCGTAGCCGATGCCGATGTGGGTGAAGTCGGGCTTGAGGATGTTGGCGCGGTGGCCGGGGCTGTTCATCCATCCGTCGACCACCTCGGCCGCGCTGCGCTGGCCGCAGGCGATGTTCTCGCCGATCCCCCGGTGCGTGCATCCGGCGGCGGCGGCCCGGTCCCATGGTTCGTGCCCCTCCGGGGTGGTGTGGGAGTAGAAGTCGCGGGCGACCATGTCGGCGCTGTGCGCTTGGGCGGCGGTGGTCAGCCGGGTCTCGCCGGTCAGCGGTGCCAGGCGGGCCCGGGCCCGTTCGGCGTTGGTGAGTGCGATGACCTCGGTGGCCGTCCGGGCCAGGCCGTCGGTGGTGAAGGGCTGGGCCCACAGCGCGGTCCAGTAGACGTCGCCGGTGCGGGCGCCGGTGGCCTGGCCGAGCCCCACCTGGGTGAACGTCGCGTCCAGCAGCGGGGAACGGCCCGGCTCCTGGCTCAGGCAGTAGTCCACGAACGCGGCGGGTGTACGGGGCCCGGAGACCAGATCCTCGGCGAGGAAGAGGTAGGCGTACCCGCAGGTGGTGACCTGCTGGAAGACAGACGTCCCGTCCGGGCCCCCGGCGTCGAGCCGATTCTGGGCGGCCATGCTCGCGGCGTGGGTCTGGGCGGCCGTGGCCAGCCGCGCGTCCGGCGCTACCGGCGGGGTGCCGACGCCGGCCCGCTGGGCGTTGACGACGCCGACGAACGCGTGGAAGGGCCCGGCGGGCAGGCCGCCGGGCGCGGTGGCAGCCGGGCTGCCCGGCGTAGCGCCCGCCCCGACACCCGCCCCGACACCCGGCGCGGCTCCGTCGTCGGCGACGTCGATGCCGAAGTCGCGGGCCACCCCCGCCAGGCCGTCGGCGTATCCCTGGCCGAGCGCCCGTATCTTCCATCCGTCGCCACGTCGGTAGATCTCAGCGAGCAGCAGGACGCTCTCGCTTGTCGGGCGCTCCGGTGCGAAGTGGGCGAGCGGGGTGCCGGTGCTCCCCGTGACGCTCATCAGCGGCGCGGGCAGCCTGCCCAGTGGCGTCCCGGTCTCGGCGGGGCTGACGACGACGGTGACCCGGCTCGCCCCGGACCGCAGCCGCCGAGGGTCCACGGTGACCGTGTCGCCGCGCAGCTGGGTACCTGGGGCGGAGGGCTGGTTGAAGAAGACGAAATCGCCGTCCCCCGTCACCTTTCCGCCGTCGCCCGTGATGAGCACCGACAGGTCGAACGGGCCGGGCACCCGAATCGAGAGCACGCCGTCCGGCAGCGCCTGGTTGCCCCCGGGAATCAAGTCACTCATCGGCTACCCCTGTCCGCTGTCCCGCCCCTTGGCCAGGCCCCAGGCCCCAGGCCGCCCATCGGTCCTCGGCCGCCGGCCTGACCTCGTCGGTGATCTGCTCAACGCCCGGGCCCCGGCTGAGGGTTCCCTCACGCTCTGTGACGCCACACGGCCCGTTGCCACGCGATGCGATGCGACACCGGCAACCGAATGGCTACGCCTGCCCCGATCTCACGTGGACGTACGCACGGCGGTGTGGTGACGCTGTCTCGCTGCTCCCGCACCCCGGCCCACCCGGAGCTGCGGGAGCAACAGGTCAGGGATGCCCTGGGACCATGCCGTCTCGGCGGAGACGGCGAACGGTGCGATTCCTCAGGTCTGCTGCTTGATGCGGATGAGGTTGCCGGCGGGATCGCGGAAGGCGCAGTCGCGGACGCCGTAGTCCTGGTCGATGGGTTCTTGGACGACATCGGCACCTGCGGCCTGGAGGCGGTCGAAGAGCCCGTCGAGGTCGTCGGTGGCCAGCGTGATGGCGGTGTAGGCGCCCTTGGTGATGAGTTCCAGGATGGTGCGTCGCTCCTCGTCGGTGACGCCCGGATCGGCGGCAGGCGGGTGCAGCACGATGGAGGTGCCGGGTTGGCCGACCGGTCCGACGGTGATCCAGCGCATGTCTTCGTAGCCGCCGTCGTCGCGGACCTCGAATCCCAGGGTGTCGCGGTAGAAGTCCAGAGCGGCTTCGGGGTCGGTGTGCGGGAGGAAGGTGTGGTGGATGGTGATGTTCATGTGCATCACGCTAAGCAGAGCTACCGGGCGCCGGCTTCTTGATTCCTGACCGGTCTGGTCACCTGCTTGGCCAGACACGGCGGGATCCCCGCGCCGGCTTGGGAGTGTTCGCGGCGGTAGGCGCCGGGCGGCACGCCGACCAGTTCGGTGAACCTCGTACTGAACGAGCCCAGCGATGAGGAGCCCACCGCGAAGCAGACCTCGGTGACGCTGAGGTCTCCGCGGCGCAGCAGCGTCATCGCCCGTTCGATGCGTCGGGTCATCAGGTACGCGTACGGAGACTCACCGTAGACGCGGCGGAACTCCCGGCTCAGGTGCCCTGCCGACATGTGCGCCGCACGGGCCAGTGCTTCGAGGTTCAGCGGCTTGGCGTACTCACGATCGATCCGGTCGCGGACACGACGTATCACGGCGATGTCGCGCAAACGGTGCGTCTCCGCACGCCCATGGCCCATGCGCGCCATCGTTCCATGCATCGATCAGGAATCGAGAAGCGCCAGGTCTCTCAGCACGGCTAGCGTCGTAAGCACTGCACGCCGATCACGACGAGGAGAGTGACAGCAATGAGCGCGAACACCGGCACGAAGGGCGAGAAGAGCACGGACGGGTTCTCCGAGGAAGAACGTGCTGCCATCAAGGAGCGCGCCGCGGAACTGAAGAAGGAGGCGAAGCGTGGTCGTGGCAGCAAAGGAGCCGCCGAGGAACTCGGCGTGCTGTCGAAGATCGCGGAGATGGAGGCGTCGGACCGCGCAGTGGCCGAACGTATCCACGCCATCGTCACCACGAACGCCCCGGAACTGTCGCCGAAGCTGTGGTACGGACAGCCGGCCTACGCCAGGAAAGGGAAGGTGGTGTGTTTCTTCCGTAGCGGGCACGTCGACAAAGAGCGCTACTCAACCTTCGGCTTCACCCCCGAAGCAAACCTCGACGACTCCGGCGGCCTGTGGCCCACGTCCTACGCCGTGACCGAGCTGGGCGACGAAGCCGAGAACACGATCACCACCCTCGTCAAGAAGTCCGTGAGCTGACACCGCGCCGCGTGTGAAGGCCAGGACCAGCCGAGCGGATCGTTGCCGCCGCTCGGCTCCCCCGGTCAGTTCTTCGCCGGTTCCCTTTGGGGCTCCGGTGCTCCCTGGGGCTCCGGTTCCAGGCGGCGGATGCCGAAGTCGCGGGTGAGGGGCGACAGGTAGGCCAGGAGAGCGGAGAAGAGGATGCCGCTCCAGCAGAAGACGGCCCATGGCAGGAAGTCGAAGTTCGCCACGCCCAGCGTCGAGGCGAAGAAGGCGCCGGAGACGGTCCAGGGCATGAGGACTTCGGTGAGGGTGACCGAGTCCTCCATGCTCCGCGAGAGGTTGGTGGGGTGGAGGTTCCGCTTCTTGAAGGCTTCGCCGTAGAGGTCGTTGATGAGGAAGTAGGTGACCAGAGCGTTCGACGTGCCGTTGATGACGGTGAAGCCGGAGAGCAGCGTGGCCGTGATGAGGCTGCCGGTTGACCGCAGCTTGTCGATCAGCTTGTTGAGCAGGAGGCGGAGGACGCCGGAGTTCTCCATCGCCGCGGCGAAGAAGAACGCGCAGAAGACGAAGAACGCCGAGCTGTACATCGAGTACAGGCCACCGCGGTTGAGCAGTTCGGTGAGGGGAGCCGAGACGTCGCTGGACAGCATGTCGGTGGTGAAACCGGAGACGGCGGCGTCGAACGTGTCGGCGATGCTGAAGCCCTGGACGAGCACGGCGAGGACGCCGGCCGTGACCGAGGACACGAAGAGCACGATCAACGGGGGCTTGCGCATGATCGAGCCGACGAGGACCACGGCCGGCGGCAGGAGCAGCACCGGGTTGAGGGTGAAGTGTCCCTGCACCTCGTCGATGGTGCGGTCGATGACGTGGAGGTCGACCGACCCCGCGTCGATCGAGAGCCCGGCGAGGAGGAAGACGACGATCGCGAGGACCGAGGAGGGCAGCGCCGTGTAGAGCATGTGGCGGATGTGCTCATAGATGTTGGCACCGGCCGCCAGGGAGCTCATGTTCGTGGTGTCGGAGAGCGGTGAGAGTTTGTCGCCGAAGTAGGCGCCCGAGACCACGGCACCGGCGGTGATCGCCAGCGAGACGTCCATCGTGGAGGCGACGCCGATGAGCGCGACGCCGATCGTGCCGCCCGCGCCCCAGGACGTCCCGGTGAACGTGGCCACGACGGCGGTGACGATGAAGGACAGGACGTACAGGTACGACGGGTTGATGAGTTCGAGGCCGTAGTTGACCATGAGCGGGACGGTGCCCGCGATCATCCAGGTGCCGATCAGTATCCCGATGCTCAGCAGGATGAGGATGCCCGGCAGGGCCCGCTTGATCTTCTCGCCCATGTCCGTGAGGACCTGGTCCAGGCCGACGCCTTGCCAGGCGGCGAAGACCGTGAAGACGATGGCCGCGAATATGAGCATCAGCTCCGCGGGGAATTCCATGATCCCGATGCCACCGACGAAGATCGCCAGGGTGATGACCACCGGTATGAGCGCCACGGCGAGCCGTGGTGGGGGGAGCGGATGCTTCCCGGCCTGGTCGGCCGACGCCGTGTCCTGTCGAAACTTCACTGTTTCCTCTCAGGCAAGAGCAGTTGGGGCTTGTGCTGGCGTGCGGTTGCCGTCAGCGGGCGAGCGACGTGAAGGCCCGGTCGAGGTCCTCGATCTGGCTCTGCGCGCCCTCGAGTCCCACGGAGAGCCGGATCAGGCCGGGCCACGGGGTCGATGAGGGGTCGTCGGTGGAGCGCGACGGTGACGTCACGAGGCTCTCGTAGCCGCCCCAGCTGGGGCCGATCCGGAAGAGACTCAGGGCGTCGATGAACCGGGACACCCGCGCGAAGGTGCCCTCCCGCAGCTCGAAGCTGAGGAGTCCGGAGAAGCCGCTGAACTGGGAGGTGATCACGTCCTCGTCCGGGCCGTGTTCGGCGTACGGGTGATGGACGGTGATGACCTCGGGGTGCGTGCGCAGATGGTCGATGACGCTGCGTGCGTTGCGCTGGTGCTGCTCCATCCGCACCGGAAGGGTCCGCAGTCCGCGTAGGACGAGGGACGCCTCCATGGCGGACATGACGGCGCCGAAGAGCTGGTAGCCCTGGTAGAAGAGCTCGCGGATCACTTCCCGGGAGCCGATCACCGCGCCGCCGATGACGTCGCTGTGTCCGCCGACGTACTTGGTCAGGGAGTGGACGACGAGGTCCACGCCGGCCGCGAGCGGCTTCTGGTAGAGCGGTGTGGACCAGGTGTTGTCCATGACCGTGCGGATGCCGCGGCGTCGCGCGATCGTGGTCAGCGCCGGGACGTCCACGACCTTCATCAGCATGGTGCCCGGGCTTTCGACGTAGATGAGCGCCGTGTTCTCCCGGATGTGCTCCTCGATGCCGGCGGCCGGGTCGGTGAGGATCGTGTGGTCCACGCCGAAGCGTTCGAGGTGCCGCGCGAGCTCGGTCGTCGGGCCGTAGACGGTGTTGACGAAGAGCACGTGGTCACCGCCGCGGAGCAGGCCGGCGAGGACGGCGCCGATCGCACCCATGCCGGAGGCGAAGCACTTCGCGGCCTCGCCGCCCTCGAGCAGCGCGAGACGCTCCTCGAGGAAGGCGACCGTCGGGTTGGTTCCCCGGCTGTAGACGAAGTTCTCGTGCTCGGCGGCCTGCTGCCGGATGAACTCCTCGAAGGACGGCTTGGTGAAGAGGCTCGTCTGATAGATGGGGGGCGCCACGGCACCGGGTTCCGCCCCCGGGCCGTTCCACGCACCCATACAGATCTGCTGGTCGGTGCTGTTCACCTGCGCCCTCCGTGGCGGACTTGCGTGCGGACGCCGGCGGGCTCCTCTGTGAGCCGCCGATCGGAGGTAGCTTGTAATATAAGCTGCTATGTGGTCAACACTTCCGGCGAACGGATACGATCGGTACCGGTCCGGCATCGGTCCGTACGCACCGCGCAGGCCGCTCAGTAAGCTCAGGTGCGAAGGCCGATCCGACTAAGGGGCGAACGCATTGGGAGACACGGCGGAGGGAGCGTCCACGCGGCAGCCGGCAGGGCGCGGCGGCGCGATGCGCGCCCGGCCACGGTCGCTGACCACCCAGGTCGTGGAGTTCATCGAGGAGCTGTGCGTAGGCCCGGACGTCACACCGGGGGACCAGCTGCCTCCGGAGGGTGAGCTGGCGACGCGGTTCGGGGTCAGCCGGGTGGTGCTCAGGGAGGCGATGAAGACCCTGGAGACGCGCGGCCTGGTGCAGCGCCGCCAGGGCAAACCCGCCGTCGTCGCCTCGCCGAACGCACTGCCGGTGGAGAAGTTCGTCGCGTACGCGTTCCTGCGCGACAAGCGCGCCCTCATGGAGTTCACCGAGATCCGCAAGGCGCTCGAGGTGCACGGCGCCCGACTCGCCGCGCAGCGCATCGCGGGCCCGGAGGAGCCGCAGACCCGGCCCCACATCGCACGGGCCCGCGAGGCGATCGCCGAGCAGCGCGCCGACCCGCTCGACATGCCCACCCGGATACGCACGGACGTCGCCTTCCACCAGGCACTGGTGGCGGCCGCGGGCAACATCAGCCTGACCCAGATCCTGGACGCCCTGGAGCGCTCACTCGCCAAGAGCCGGGAGGAGAGCCACCGTCGCTACCTCGCCACCGGCGCCGATCCCGCCGGCTCGGCCACCGAGCACGAGGAGCTGCTCGACGCCGTGCTGACCGGTGATCCGGCGCAGGCGGTCGCGGCGATGGAGTACCACCTGCACATCACGTTGCAGGAGATCGAGAGCCGCCCCGAGGGGGACGAGGCCGAGTAGTCCGTCGAGTGCTCTCCGCCCCGGACCCGCAGGATTCGACGGCGTGGCTGCGTCCCGTTCCTCATGGACTGGTGTCCCCGGTCAGAATGTGCGGCCTGTGCCGTCGCATGCCGGCATTGCTGCCAGTGGTGCCTCGCGGTAGCGCGACTGGCTCCTCGAGGAACAGGTCGAGGGCCCCGACCTGCGAATGCAGCTCATCGGCGGCGAACGGAGCAGGGCCTGGAGCTGACGGATATCCCGGATATCGGCCGCGTGGTCAACGCAGCACCAGAATGGCTTCACCACACCTTCTCCGAGAACCGCACCCACGGTATCGCCACACGCATCCTGCGTTCCTGGTTCGACCTGTGAGGCAGTAGTTGAGGACATCCGATTACCGTCGCCCGCTTCGCGCCGAACCCCCAGGCCGACGGCCCGGGGGTTGTTTGCTGCCGTCGTCAGCGGGTCTGCGCCCATACCGCCAACAGGCCCACGGCGGCCGTGCCCGTCCCATAACACGCACCGCGGAGGAACTGGTCGGCCGCGATTCGCCGACGCCGTGACAACCACCGCCCGTAACCACGAGCCGTCCTGCCGCAGCGCTCCACCGTGACGGAAAGCCGTCGTCCGACGGCCCCCCATCGGTCCGGGGAGGTCGTCTTCTCCCATGAGCACCCTGAACGGGCGCGCCGTACGTTCATGACGATTGCACCTGCTTCCTTCGCGTGGTGGTCCTCTCCGGGCGTCCAGGCGTGCTTGCCCGGTCCGGCCTGGCCCGAGGGGCCGGGACGGGATGCACAGCCTGTGCGGGGCGGAGCAGTCGGAAGGCGACCCGGCCGTCGTCATCGATGCGGGCGCCGTGAACTGCCGGTTCGGGAAGGCTGTTGTAGTGGAAGGGGGTGGAGAAGTAGTAGGCGCCGGTGTCCGGGAGGACGACGATGTCGCCGGCGTCGAGGAGGGGGAGCATACGGTCGCGTGCCAGCAGGTCACCGGCGAAGCAGCACGGGCCTGCGATGTCCTGCCGCACGGGCCTGCTGCTCTTGGCCCGGCCGCGGGGGTCATGGGCTTCGACCCGCAACGGCCAGGCGTCGGGGGCGAAGACGGTCCGCGTGGCGACCTGCGCGCCGGCGTGGGTGATCGCGATGGGACGGCCGCCGACGGTCTTGGTGTACTCGACGTAGGCGGCGGTGAACCCGTTCTTGGCCAGGACGGAGCGACCGAATTCGGTGACGATCTCGTACTCGCCGGAGAAGAGGGCAGGCGCGTGCTCGCGCAGACGGGCCACAT
The DNA here is from genome assembly GCF_025165795.1 of Streptomyces gossypii. GTDB lineage: Bacteria > Actinomycetota > Actinomycetes > Streptomycetales > Streptomycetaceae > Streptomyces > Streptomyces gossypii. The sequence goes on along the minus strand of NZ_JAJAGO010000003.1, from coordinate 62,042 downwards.
AGGTGTCGAAGCCGGGAGTCGAGGCGTCGCTGTCGAAATTGACCGGTAGCCCTCCCCCGATGTCGATGCCGGTCACCTGTCGACGGCCGAGGTGGTCGTTGACCTCCTCGGCGAACGCCACCGCCTTCGCGATGCCTTGGGCGATCAGCTCCAGTGGGCAGCCCTGCGAGCCGACGTGCGTGTGCACCCAGGTGAGCCAGGGGCGGTCCCGGTACGCCTGGATCAGCCGCTGCCGGTTGTCTCCGTCCTCCAGGGGGACACCGAACTTCGAAGTGGCCGTGGCCGTGCTCATCGCAGTGATCGAGCCGGCGCCGACCTGGGGGTTGATGCGCAGGCCGATCCGCGAGCCGGAACCGCGGGCCGCGAGGATCTCGTCCAGCCTGGAGAGCTCCTGGAAGCTGTCCGCGTTCACCGCGATCCCCAGGCTCAGTGCCTGGACCAGTTCAGCCCGCGTCTTGGCCGGGGAGTCGAACACGATCTGTTCGGGTGCGAAGCCCGCCTCCAGCGCCTGGGCGAGCTCGCCGGCGCTGGCGGCCTCGCAGCCCATGCCGCTGTGACGCAGCTCTTCGAGTACGGGAACCAGGCAGTTCGCTTTGGCAGCGAACGCGTGCCGGACCCGGAGCGAGTCGGGAAACGCGTCCCGCAGGGACGTGACGGTTTCGTTGACGCCGTCGAGGTCGATGAATCCGGCCAGTACGGCTGCCTCGGAATCCAGGAGCCCCTGCTGTACGGCTGCTTCCAGAATCCGCTCACGCCGGTCTGCCTTGTCGGAACCACTCATCGTGCACCTTCCCTGAGCCGAGGTGTCGGCCGCCCACGGATGCTGTCGGGCGGATCACCAGACTCTCGTCGGAGCGGTGCGGGTGTCTTCGGCGTGAGTCCCAGTGTTCCGGTGCGCGGTTCTCACCGTGGAGCGAACTCTCGGGCGTGGCGCCCCTCCTGTTGTGCTCAGGTACGAAGACGCCGCCCTCCCTTCGTGGCGGCGCCCCGAGTGCTCACGCCTCCCGCCTGCCGCGTTCGAGAAGGCGCAGTTGCAGTTGAGCGAGCAGCCGGGCGTCCGGACTGCCGAGGTCGAGCCCGGACACCTCGGTGAGCCGGCTGATCCGGTGCCTCAGGCTGTTCGCGTGCACACCCAGCGTCCGGGCGGTGGCAGGCACGTGACCGAAGTGGTCGAGGTACGCCCGCAGGGTCTCCACCATGGTGCCCCCGCCATGTCCGGCGTCGAAGGCCACCAGGCGTGCCACCGGAGTCTCCGGTGCCAGGGCCAGCCCCGTCAGCTCGTCCATGATCTGGTTCAGCGCGATCGTCTCGGCCACCTCGCTCGCGCTGGCGACGGCGCGGTGCTCGCCCGCCGAGAGCAGGGCCCGCAGCACCAGGTCGGCCGACCGGCGGGACTCGGGCAGGTCCGCCAGGGATTCGACCACCGTGCCCAGACCGATTCTCGCTCCCGGCCCGAACGCATCGTTCACCTGCCGGGCCAGCGACTTGCCCAGGTGGGCGACCTGTTCGACGGCCCGCTGCCTGTCCTGGTGCAGCCCGCCCGGCAGCACCAGGGCCCCCTGGTCGGACGGCAACACCACCGACTTGAAATCGTAGGCGCCGCAGCACACCGCCAGCAGGGCGCACAGCTTTCCGGTTTCGGCGCCCTTCCGGGAGGCTCCGGGGCGCACCGCCAGGACGGCGCAGTGTTCGTGCGTCGGGATCCCGGCGCGTTCGGTCAGCATGCCTGCGGTTCCCCGCCCGTCGAGCAGCGCACGGGCCGCATCCTCGACCAGTCGGGCGTGCGTCCAGTACGACCGGTGGTGGACCAGGTGTGCAGCGGCCACCCTCGCTGCCGACCGCAGCGTGTCGGAAGCCTGTGGCGCGAGGTCGCTGCCCGCGGCCGCCACCCAGATCGATCCCAGGATCTCCCCGCCCGCCCGGACGGCCACCACCAGGCGTTCGGGGTTCTCTCCGTGCGCCGGCCGGTGAACGACGTCCCCCGTGCTCCATAACGCCCGGAAGAATCCGGCCTCCTGCATGGCGGAGACTCGCCACCCCGGCACCCGACGGCCGAGAATGGTCAGCCGGCGCAACTCGTCCACGTCCTCCTGGGTGGACGAGTACGCCAGGACCCGGGACTCCACGTCCTCGATCGTCACCGCGCCGCCGACCAGCACCGCCACCGCGTCGGCCAACCCGTTGAGGTCGCCCAGCGGGGCAGCCGCCACACCCGGATCGGCGGTAACTCCGGACAGGGCAAGGCCCGCCCGGAGGGCGCCGACCAACTCCGTCCAGCCGAACCACGCAGTCCGGAATACCACCGCCGTACCAGCCCCGTCGGCGGCGGCCCGCAACGCCTCAGGGAGCTGCCCTGACTTGCCCCGTCCGAAGACCACCGCCGCCGCTCCGGCGGCATCGCGCACGACATCGACGGCGGCGGCCGACTGCGGATCGACGCCCACCGCCAGCAGCACCTGCCCCCGCGGCGGCCCCGGCTCCAGCGAGTCCAGCACCGTCACTCCCTCGACCACGGCTCCCAGGCCACGTGGAGCCATGCACAGCTCCAGCGCACCGGCCCCCATGACCGAGAGCAGCTTCTCCAGCGTCAGCCCCGATGCGGCGGCGTCCCCCTGCTCGGGTAACCCGTTCAGCGCCATCCGGTCCCCCTCGCGTCAGCGCAGTATGTGACAGTGAGTGTAGGAGGTGTCACGAGAACGAGGCGAGGCGTGCAGGGGGCTCGGCCAACCCCGCTCCGGGCCCCGGAAGTCACCTCACCTGCCGCACGTGGAGAGGGAAGACCGGTATGGACACAGTCACTTCGCGCGGCACCGGAAGCCGCCTGGGCTTCGGCGTCGCGCTGGCCGCCGCCGCCCTCGTCACCGCGGGCTGGGGGCTCGTCGGGCTGGGCACCGAGAACTTCGGGAGCGACTGCCTCTACCACTTCGGCGAGACCGGACCGCGTGCCCAGCACTGTCACGAGGTGAACGACCGGGCGGAGACCTGGTTTCCCCGGCTGGTCTCCCTCGCCTGGATCTGCTCGGTGCTGAGCGTCTTCCGGTCGCGCCGCCTTCCCGCCGGACAGCACGTCGCCGCCGGCATCGCCGTGGCGTGCCTCGCCGTCGCCGTGGTGCTCGGGGTTCATGCCATGACCGTCACTACGCCGTGAAGTGCGCTCCCTCGCCTCGGAGTCAGGTGCCCGGCACCGTGCCAGCGGTCTCCTGGAACGTGGCCCGTATGCACGAGGGTGATGAGCTGACGGCACGCCGCAGGCGTTCCGTGAAGTGACCATGGCTGGCATAGCCGAGGGAGGTCGCCAGTTGGGCAAGGTTCTCGGCGCCGTCGGCGAGGGCCTGCAAGGCTGAGGCCGTGCGCAGCCGTTCCCGGTATGCGTGGAGCGTCACCCCGTGCACGAGACGGAAGGTCCGGGCCAGGTGGTAGGGCGAGCAAGCGGCGGCCCCCGCTGCGGCGTCCAGAAGTCGCGGGATCGGCTCTGCATAGTGCGCGGCGATGAATGCGGCGGCGGCGTGGGCGGCCCGCTGCTGGGAGGGCGGGACCGGATGGGGACGGTGACCCGACGTGCCGTACCGCTCGGTGAGCTCGCCGAGGTGGAGCACGGCGAGTTCGCGGACGGCGTGCGGGTCGTCGTGGAGACGCGCGGCGGCGGTGCGGAACAGCAGGGTGCGCAACACGTCACGAGAATCCAGTACCAGCCGCTCCCCTTCGGCAAAGGGGCGTTCCGTCGCCGTGGCCTCTGCCCAGACCTCCGCTGCCATCGCGACCACCACGCACTCGTCTCCGCCGTCCACGGGATGGCCGAAGCGGTACGGCTCGTCGGGCTCCAGCAGCATGGCGCTGCCTGGCACCAGGACGTACGAGGTCCCACGCCCGGCGCAGGAGAAGACCCCGCGCAACGGCAGGATCAGGCGGCGCAGCCGACCAGCCTCCTGTGCACCGGGGGCGTCCGCGGGGGCGTGGCATATCACCTCGGTGACCCGGACATCCCCGGCGTCGGCCAGCGTCCGGGCCACCAGGGCGGAAGGCTTGAGCCTGGTCACCGGCCTACGGTACCCACGGCTCGCAGTGCGGCCCGGTGTCGCACGGCGCCGTGATGACCAGGCCGTAGTGCCGAGAGTGCTCATCGAACCGTGCCAGCAGCTCGCGGGCCGCCTCGGGTACGACCGAAAGTGCCGGGTCGCCTCCGGTGAAATCGGCGACGGCGCGGAGATCGTCGAAGGACATCACGGTGACGAACTCGACCTCCTCGCCCGCCTGCTGGCGCCACGCCTCCAGCTCACGCAGGCCCGTGACGCCCCGGGCTGCGATGCCGGGGAATATCTGCTCCCGTAGGAGCCGTTCGTAGGCATCCGCGTTCGCCGAGGTCGTCCAGCCATGCCATATCCGCCGAATCATCGTGCCCTCCACCGGCTCGCCGTCCGAACGATGCTCCACCGGCTCCGGCCGCCGCGCTTCCACGATCCTGCGCGCGTCAAGAGGGGACCGGCAGGCGGTCAGCTCTGAGTGATGTCGGCGCTGACGATCACGCCGTTCTCCACCGTGTAGGTGCCCCGGTACACCTGCACCGAGCCGTCGTTCTGGGTTGCGCGAAGGACTGCGCTGACCTCACCGGCGCTGTTGGTGTTCACCGCGCTGAGTTCGATGATCGCCGTGGTGTCGTATCCGTCCACCCACTTCTGGTAAGAGGTGCCGGCGATGTTCTTGCCGCCGAGCTCCCAAGCGCCGGAGTAGTTCTCGTCGTTGATGTCCCCGTAGAAACTCCTCACTACCGCGCTCGCGTCCCGGGAGGACGGCGAGGGCTCCGGCTCGGACGGAGGTTCCTCCTCGGGTGTGGATTCCTCCTCGGGAGAGGACACGTCGCCCGGCGCGACGCTTGTGGGGTCGCCGGCGGGCTCCTCCGGTTCTTCCTTCCCGTCCGAAGAGGAGGAGGCCGACGGGGCGGCGCCCGCCGGGTCTTGCGAGGATCCGGAAGACGAATGCGAGGCCGAATCAGAGGCGGAGTCGGAGGAGGCGACCAGGCCGTAGGCAGTCACGCCGCCCGCAACGAGCAGCACCGCCAGCACCCACAGGAGCCACTGGGGCAGGGCCATGGACCCCACACCGACATAGCCGGGCTCGGCGCCAACGGGCCGGACGGTGCCGAGAGGCATGCCGGGTGGCATGCCAGGCGGCGGACCGGGCGGCAGGCCGGGCTGCGGACCGGATGGCTGAGCAGATGGCATGCGGCCGGGCGGCAGCCCGCAGCCCGGACAAGAGACCGCTGTCGAAGCCTCGCACGGTGCGCCACAGTGCATGCAGAAGTGCATGGTCGTCTCCCCCGATGTCCCACACGTGGGCCCAACTGTAGAGGCAACGACCCGCCCTCCGGCGCCGATCGGCGAGTGCGGCGGCACAAGGTCAGTGCTCTTCGGGTGCGGCCTCCAGGACGAAGACCGGGATCTGGCGGTCTGTCTTCTTCTGGTAGTCGGCATAGTCCGGGTAGGCCGCCACGGCGCGCTCCCACCAGAGAGCCTTCTCGTCGCCGGTGACCTCGCGGGCGATCATGTCCTGGCGGGCGGGGCCGTCCTGGAGTCCGACGCGGGGGTCGGCCACCACGTTGTGATACCAGACCGGGTGCTTGGGCGAGCCGCCGAGTGAGGCGACGGCCGCGTAGGCGCCGTCGTGCTCCACCCGCATCAGCGGGCTCTTGCGGATCCTGCCGCTCTTCGCGCCACGGGTCGTGAGGACGATCACGGGCATCCCGCGCATCGTCGTCCCCTTCGTACCGCCCGAGCTCTCGTACAGCTCGACCTGGTCGCGGACCCACTTCGTGGGGCTCGGCTCGTACTCGCCCTCAAGAGGCATGGTGACCATCCGTCCCGTCGTCGATCTTCCGCAAGCCCGCAGGAGCGCGCCGCTACGGCCGATTCAACAACGGAATTCGGCGCACTCTTCCCTGGGCGCACCGGCGTGTCGCGGTCGCCGGTAGCTGCTGCCGTCCTTGGTGCGGGCCAGCAGGCCCGAGGTGATCAGGTAGCGGCGCAGTGCCGCACAGTCCTCGTGCACCGTCAGCAGTGCCGTGTTGACCTCGGGCTCGCTGTAGGCGCGGTCCGGCTCGAACAGCGTCTCGGCGAGGTGCTTGAGCAGTTGCTCGCGGCGGGCGGTCTTCCGGGGGATCGCCGTCAGTCTTCCCTGGGAGAAGAGTGCGGCCACGCCCTGCGAACTGCTCGATCCGTTGTCGGCCATGGGCGGAAGCCTCTCAGCCGTCCGCCTCCGGGACAACGCGTTTTGCCAGGCCGCCGTAGAGGGCGATGCCGACGGAGGGGTCGGAGAGGTCCGCCGCCTCGGGGCGCCAGTGCGGGCAGGGCAGCACGCCGGGCTCGACCAGCTCCAGGCCGTCCAGGAACCCGGCGATCTGCTCGGGGCTGCGCAGCCGGTACGGGACGGCGCCGCTCTTGTTGTAGCCCTCGATGGCCGTGCGGTACGCCGGGTCGGTGTCCGCTCCGTCCCGGACGGCGAGGAAACTGCCGGGCGGCAGCTCAGCCATCAGCCGCCGTACGATCGACCGCGCCTCGCCGTAGTCCTCGACGTGCGCCAGGATGCCCATCAGCAGGACGGCTACCGGCTGTCCGGGATCGAGGGTCTTCCACGCCTCCCGCAGGATGCGCTCCGGGTCGTGGACGTCCGCGTCGACGTAGGCGGTACGGCCCTCGGGTGTGCTGGTGAGCAGGGCCTCGGCGTGGGCGAGGACCAGCGGGTCGTTGTCCACGTACACGATCCGTGCACGCGGCTCCAGCCGCTGGGCGACCTCGTGGGTGTTGTCGACCGTGGGGAGTCCGGTGCCGATGTCCAGGAACTGGGTGACCCGCTCCTCCCGGATCAGGTGCCCCACGACACGCCCGATGAAGTACCGCCCCACGCGGGCGAGATCCACGATCTCGGGAAAGGCCGCGCGGAATCGGTCACCGGCCTCCTCGTCCACGGGGAAGTGGTCCTTGCCGCCCAGCCAGTAGGTGAAGATACGGGCCGAGTGCGGCACAGTGCTGTCGATCTTCGGCACGGGGGTCTGGTCTGCCATGGGTTCTCTCCTGAGACGGACGGAGGCGCGGAGGTACGGCGAGTGAGGCCCGTCAGCCCCAGCCCTGTTCGCAGATGCCCCGCAGCAGTTCTCCCGTACGGGCCGGAGGTTCGGCCGTGGTGACGAGCCGGTCGATGACCTGCCGGTAGTACCTGATGTCCTCGGGGTCCTCCGGATAGTGGCCGTCGAGGAGTTGTTCGAGGTACACGCGGTCCGGCAGGCCCTGCTGCGGCATTCGCAGCAGTGCCACCGGGCCGCCCGCGGCGGAGTGGCCGCCGGCTGCGAAGGGGAGCACCTGGAGGGTGATGTGCGGGAGTTCGCTTACTGCGATGAGGTGTTCCAGTTGGTCACGCATGACCTGCGGGCCACCGATGGGGCGGCGCAGCGCGGCCTCGTCGATCACCGCCCACAGATGGGGCGGTCGCGGGCGGCGCAGTATCCGCTGCCGCCGGGCCCGCAGTTCGGCGCGGCGCCGCAACTGCCGGTCGGAGGCGTCTCCGTGGCCGAGCACGATCACGGCACGGGCGTACTCGGGCGTCTGCAGCAGTCCGGGGACGAACTGCACCTCGTAGCTGCGGATGAGGCCGGCGGCCTGCTCCAGCCCCAGGTAGCTGTGCAGCCAGCCCGGTGTGACGTCCCTGAACGGCGCCCACCAGCCTGGGGCGTTGGCCTGCTCGGCGAGCGAGAGCGCGGTGGAGCGGTCGGCGTCGTCGTGGACGTCGTACGCGGTGAGCAGGTCGCTGACATCGCGCGGGCGGAAGCTGGTCCGGCCGACTTCCATCAGGCCGAGGCGTGCGATCGGGAGGCGGATCGTCTCTGCGGCCTCTTCGAGGGTGAGGTACTGGGCTTCGCGGAGGCGGCGCAGCCGCTCTCCCAGCAGCAGCCGGGGCACCGAGTGCCCGGCATGCGCGGTGTCCGGGCCGGGCCCGGCCGCGGACAGTGACTCCGGTTGCGTTTCCGGCTCCGCCCTCCGCGCTGCCGCAGGTCCGGTCCACGGTTCGGTGCTGACGGATGGGTCGTCAGTGAGCCTGGTTATCCGCATGGTCCGTTCTCCGTCTGGCTTCGGCCGCTCCACGGTACGGCCTTTGCACGGTATTTCGCACCACTGCGAGGCCGCACTACTGGCGCCTTCGGATTCAGGATCCCCCGGTGAGCCCCTTCGCACACCCTCACGACCACTCCCTGTGGCGGGCGAGGTCGTCACGTGATCACCACTTGTCGCGGACCTCACCCGTCCCGGCAGCACACGGACTTCCGGGACGGGTGAGGAGTAGGGGGCACCCGCCCGCGCCAACAACGGGCGGGCGCCCCGCGGTTCGCGGGAGGGACGGCACGGGGACGGACGGCACGGGGACGGACGGCACGGGGACGGACGGCGCGGGGACGGACGGCGCGGCGCGGCCGACGGTGGTCGTGGTCGGGGCGAGGCCGCGGCCGGGACTGCGGCCCGCCGTCGTGGTGAGGACACGGCGGCCGCGCCGCATGGGGGTGGTGGGGGGACCTCCTGAGTCGTTCAGCCTGCCTCGCGGAGTGCGTGCCCTGGTCGACCCGCCGCTACTCGGGATCGTCCGGAAGTTCGCCGGTGTAGGTGAACCACCGTCTGCGCGTACCTTTCCGGCGTCCTCCGTGTGGCCGCCCCATCGCCCCTTGCCATCGCGGCTACCGCGCGCCGGTGATGCGGGCCACCGCCAGGTCCGCCGACTGGACCGCCGCCTCGCTCGTAGGGCGCTGGTAGACCCAGTCGCCCGCGTACTCGATGGTGCGCGCTGGCCGCCGCAGGAAGGCCGCCTGCTCGCTCGCGGACTCCGGTGTCGCCTCCGCCGCCGCGTACGGGAAGCGGTGCACCAGCGTGCTCCGGAGCGCCTTCCCGAAGCCGGGCAGGTACTTCTCGGCCCCCGGGAGCAGGGCCGAGAGGACGTCGGAGTCGGGGCGTTCCATCAGTTCGGCGGTGACTCGCGGTGTGGTGAGCAGGGTGACGAGCCCCTTGCCCGCCGGGGCGCGGTTGCCGGTCTTGTTGTGCTCCAGGGTGATGCCGCTGAGGGTGTCGTCCTCGCAGCTGGGGAGGAGCAGGGTGTAGGTGTGCGGGGTGATGCCCCGGCGGGCGAATTCCAGCGGCTTGTCCAGCAGGCAGGAGACGCGGATCATCGGCGCGTATCCGGCCGCGTCCACGAACGCCTTCTCGTCCTCCGGCATGGAGGGGTACAGCCGGCGTGCCTGCGGGGCGGGCAGGGCGAGCAGGACATGGCGGGCGGTGAGCCGGTCTCCGTCGGCGAAGACGAGCTCGGCCCCGGTCGCGAGTTCCTTGACCTCGCGCAGCTCCCGCCCGTAGGTGACGGAAACGCGTTCGGCGAGTTTGCGGGCCAGTGCGTCCATGCCGTCCCGGTAGGCCCGCCAGCCCATCAGACCGCGGGTGGCGATCATGGTGGAGAGCAGCGGCGCGGCGCAGGTGCGTTCCGGGTCCCAGCCCCAGGCGGTGCCGACGCCGGGCTGGAGCACATAGTCGGTGACCTCCTTGCCGTACGGACGGCCGAACTCGGCGACCGTCTGCACCCCCACCGGGGAGTCGGCGGGGCGGCGCACGTCGAACTTCTTCGCCTTGGGCAGCAGTCCCATGGTGGCGCGGGTGAGTGCCATGCTGCCGCGCATGGTGAGGCCGCCGCCGCTGAGCGAGCCGTACCAGTGGCCGACGCCGGGGTGGGCCTTGCCGCCGCGCCACAGTGAGACCAGGCTCTTGATCTTGACGACTTCGCCGGAGTCCATGCCCAGGTCGCGGATCAGCTGCCAGGTGGCCGCGTACCCGTGCTGGGAGAGGGTCTGGGTGCCGGCGTCGATGACATAGCCGTCCTGGCGGTGGGTGCGCATCCGGCCGCCGGGCTCGTCCTCGGACTCGAAGAGCTGGACGGTGCGTCCGGCCTCTTGCAGCCGGTAGGCGGCCGAGAGGCCGGAGATGCCGCCGCCGATGACGGCGACGTCCACATCGAGTGCACCGACGGCGTCGGGTGTGTCGGATGCGGCGGGATCGAGCTCGGTCATGGGTTGTCCCTAGGGTCTCTCGTTTGGATCTTGCTGGATCAGTGAGCGGGGTCTGGTGCCGTAGATCGCAAGGCGGAGAAGGGAGTCAACGCGGAGCGTTCCCGACCGACGACAACGCGGCGAGGTTCGCGTGCCGGGGCACGCGAACCCGGCACTAGGGCGTACTGCGAAAGTAGCGCCGGCCGCCCGGAGGGCGGGTCTCGCGAGGTCCGGTGCGTGCGATCGCAAGGCAGACGGAGGAGAGCGCAGCGGGCTGCGCCGACGACGGACAACGCAGCGAGCGTGCGTGCCGGACCCCGCGAGACAGGCGGGACTTCTCCAACACGCCCCAGGCCCAACGACAGTCCCTCAAGTCCACTGGCCGGTGCTGAGGGTGGACGCGTTGTCGAGGTAGCGGCTGCGCAGGACGTTGCGCGGGATCTTGCCGGAGCCGATCCTGGGCATCTCGTCGTAGGTCATCACGATGGGCTCCGCGAGTGGCGGCAGGTCGGCGACCGCGGCTCGCCACTCCTCCGGGTCGAGGGTGCCGTCGTCGGTGCACAGGAAGGGGACCGGACTGCCGTCCGGCCTGCTCAGCACGGCGGCCTCGCGGACGGCGGGGATGCGGTCCGGCAGTACGTCCTCCAGTTCGATGCAGCTCATGTCGGGAACGCTGTCGACCTCGCGGTCCATCAGCACGAACGCGCCGGACCGGGTCTTCACGCCCCAGTCCCCGGTGTTCCACCACTTGCCGGAGACCTTCGCCTTCCAGCGGTCCAGTTCGCCCAGGTAGGTGAGGCAGTGCCCGGAGGTCTGGGTCATCAGGAGCCCCGGTTCACCGGTCTTGGCGTCCTTCATGGTGTCCGGGTTGACCACCTTCAGCTTGGTGATGCCGGGCATCGGCCGCATGTGGCGGGTGCTCGGATGCCGGGAGCCCGCCTCCCCCAGCGACTGGCGGGTCACCAGCTTCGTTGCCATCGGGCCGGTCTCGGACTGACCGTAGCCGTGCAGCCACACCGCCGTACGCACCTTGGTGGCGTTGAGGAACTTGCGCATCGTCGCCGGGTGGGAGGCGTCGAAGGTGTTCAGGAAGAGCCGGGTGCGGGCGAAGACGGTGTCGGGGCCGGAGGTGATGTCCTCCCAGATCTGGTAGGTGCTGGGCAGTGCCTCCACATAGGTGGGCATGTGCGGGCGCAGCACCCGCTCCGCGATCGCCGGGTCGGAGTCGGCGATGATGATCTGCTTGGCCGGGGCGAGCCGCAGCATGCCGCCGGCCCAGGGAATGCAGCGCATGTGCGCGAACGCGGTGGCGTGGCAGGCCACATCGTGGCGGGTGGCGCCCGCGATGGGCAGCCGTACGGCCTCGATCTTCCCCATTCCCTGCAGGATCGTACGGGCCGAGTGCACGACCAGCTTCGGCGTTCCGGTGGTGCCGGAGCTGTGCGAGATGAACATCGGCTGCTGGTCGGTACGGACCCGGGCGGGCGGTACGGGGGCGCCGCGCAGGTCGTCCAGCGGGGTTGCCGACTTGGCCGGGCCGTCCAGGCAGATCGTCCGGGGCACCAGACCGGCCAGGTCCACGCCGCTCTCGTCGGCGGCGGCCAGGATGTCCGTCTCGGTGATGAGCAGCGCGGCGTCCAGCCGCCGCAACAGCACCGCCAGGACTTCGGGTTCGGCCATACCGGAGAGCTGGGCCGGGATGGCGCCGATGCGGGCGGCGGCGGCGGAGAGCAGCACGTAGTCGAAGTGGTTCTGCTTGCACAGGGCGACGCGGTCGCCCGCGCGGACGCCGGCCGCGTGCAGCCAGCCGGAGGCCTCCCGGACGAGAGTGGCCAACGAGTCGATGTCGTGGGCGACTCCGCTGTCCGGTGCGATGTCGAACGGCCGGTTCAGAAAGAACTTGGTGGGCTGCCTGCGGTCTGCGTAGGTCTCGAAGATCGCGCCAAGACCCGGTAGGTCCCGGACCAGTCTGGACATGTGTGTCTCTCCTTAATCGTGGCCCGTGCTCTCAGGGACGAGCCCGTGCTCTCAGGGGACGAGGTTGATGAGCAGCAGGAGCAGGACGCCCGTGCGCTGGATGTGCACACCGCGTCTGCGGGCGAGCAGAGGGTTGTCGCTGCGGACGAAGCCGCTGTACTGCCGCACCCGGAGTGCGACCAGCGGGGCCAGCACCACCGCGAACCACCACGGCGTCAGGCCGACGGCGGACGAACCCAGGATCAGGACGATGTCGACGGCGGTGAGCGTGCCGATGAACGCCTTGTTGACCGGCGCGGACACGGTCGCGGCGATGGTGCGGCGGCCGACGGCGCGGTCGCCGTCCACGTCAGCGCTGTTGGAGTAGGCGGAGACCAGGATCGGCCACATGCCGAAGAGCGCGACCTGCACCATCACCGATCCGCCCAGTCCCCCGGTGAGCAGCCCGTAGGGCACCGCGACGTACAGCATCGGGCAGCCCGCGATGACCAGTTCACCGAAGCCGTGATAGCTGAGGTTCAGGCCCCAGGAGTACTGCACGCTCATCGCCAGCGCGACCGGTGCGAGCAGCACCGCCCACAGCGGGCGGTGCGGGGCGACGGCTACGGCCGCCGTCCACATCAGCGAGCCCCACACCAGGCCGCCCCAGGCGAAGACGCTGGCCTGCCGAAGGGTGAGGGTGCCCGCGAGGAGCGGCTTGCGGTCCAGCTTGCGCAGCCCGTCCGCCGCCGCGTAGTTGGCCGCGTCGCTGCCGTCCTTGTAGCCGGTGATGTCGTCGAAGGCCATCACCGCGGCCAGCACTCCGGCGAGCCCGGCGAGGAACAGGCCGAGGGTGGCCAGCTCCACGCCGCCCAGGCGCAGTTCGGTGGCCAGCAGGGTCCATACCAGCGGGACGCAGAGGTAGAAGTCGAACATGTCCAGCTTGGCCAGCCGCCCGTAGGCGGCGAGCCTGGCCCGCAGGCCGGGCCGGGCCGCCGGACCGGTCTGCGGTGCCGGGTTCGGGGGTGCCGGACTGCGGTATTCGGTGTCTGTCCGGGATTCGGTGTCTGTCCGGGATTCGGTGTCTGTCAGGGATGCCGCGTCGGTCAGGGGCGCCGGGTCGGTGAATCCTCTGCTCATGTCCAGCGACCCGTCCCGTAGGTGTCGTCGCTGCCGAGCAGGCTGCTGCGCAGCTCGTGCCGTCGCACCTTCCAGGTGCCGGTGCGCGGGAACTCGTCCCAGCCGATGAGGATCGGCTCCTCCATCGCGGGCAGGTCGCCGGTGGCGCGCGCCCAGTCCGAGGGCCGCAGTTCACCGTCGTAGGTGGCGATGACGGGCACCGGGCGGCGGCCCTGCGAGGAGAGGATGATGATCTCGGTGGCCCGCTCCAGCCGGTCCAGCAGCACGCTCTCCAGCTCGATGCCGCTCATGCCGGGGATGGTGTCGACCTCCCGGTCGACGAGCCGGATCACTCCGGTGCGGCTGCGGGTCCCGATGTCGCCGGTGTTCCACCAGCCGTCCCAGTCCTTCTCCTGGAAGCGGTCGTTCTCGCCGAGGTAGGTGAGTGCCCGGAAGTCCGTCTTCGCCAGCAGCAGGCCGGGCGTGCCCGCGGGCAGCGGCTGCCGCGTCTCCGGGTCCACCACGGTGAACTTCGCCACCCGTGGGACACCCCGGCCGACGTTGCTGGTGACCGAGTCCGGCTTCCCGCGCGCCCGGCGTACGGCGCGCGCGGTCAGTACGCCCATGGTGAGCGGGCCGGTCTCGCTCTGCCCCCACGCCTGGCCCCAGATCGGCCGCTTCCGCTCCGAGCAGTCCAGGAACTTGCGCACGGTGCCGGGATGGATCGCGTCGAAGGTGTTGATGAACATCCGGGTACGGGAGAACAGCTTCGAGTGGGTCTCGGTGAGCGGCTCCCAGCGCTGGTAGATGTTCGGGCTGGCGTCCACGAAGGTCGGCGGGTGCCGGGTGAGGTGTGTGGCGACGCTGGACGGCTCCGGGTCGGTGAGCACCAGCACCTCGCTGCCGGGCCGCAGCAGTGTCTCGCCGATCCAGGCGAACGCCCGCGCGTGCACATAGGCGATGCAGGAGGCGATGACCTCGTCCTTCTGGGTGCCCAGACCGGGCAGCTTCATCATCGCCGCCATCCGCGCCAGCACGCCCATCATCGACTGCGCGGAGTGCACGACGAGCTTGGGCACACCGGTGGTTCCGGAGGTGTGCGTGCAGATCATCGGCTCGTGGTCGGGGCGCGGCGTGGCGGGCGGCACCGGCGCGCCCGTGTACTCGGTGAACAGCTCGGCGCCCGGGGGCGCTTGACCGGCGCCGGCGGCGAGGACGGTGACACCGGGCTCGACGAGCGCGACCGCGGCCTCCGCGGCGGCCGACAGCACCGATGGTGCGGCCACCAGCGCTTTGGGGCCCAGCCGTTCCAGCATCACGGCGAGGTCTGCTGAGGGCACGGTGGCCGAGATCAGCGCGGGCAGCGCACCGACCCGCGCCGCGGCGGCGGCCAGCAGGATGATGTCGAGGTGGTTGTCCTTGACGACCGCCACCTGGTCGCCGGGCCCGACTCCCGCTTTGGCGAGCGCCCCGGAGGCCCGCTTCACCTGCTCGTCCAGGGCCCGTACGGTGAACCGGGTGCCCTCCTCGGGGGCGATGTCCAGCGGCCGGTCCAGGTGGAACACGGGCCGGGGGGAGTCGGCGAAGTGCTCGAAGAGCATGCCGATGTTCTGCGGCCAGGTCTGACTGCCCATCAGGTCCGTCCTTCCGGAGCTAGGCGAAGAAGGCACACACCGTGTCGGCGATGTGCTCGATGTCGTGCTCCGAGAGGCGTGGCCACAGCGGGATCGCCAGGTTCTGCGCGCTCGCACGCTCGGCCCCCGGCCAGCTGTCCCCCTCGGCGGCGTACCGGCCGAACGCGCCGGAGAGCGGCAGCGGCACCGGATAGTGCACCTGCGTGCCGACCCCCGCCGCCGCGCAGTGCGCGCGCAGTGCGTCCCGCTCCGGGGCGAGCAGGGCGTAGGCGTGGAAGCAGCGCCCGTCGCGTCCCGGCGGCGGGGTGACGACTCCCTTGTCGCGCAGCGGTGCGAACCGCTCGGTGTAGTAGTCGACGATCCGCGCGCGCCGCTCGACGCGCTCGGCCAGGCCGGGGAGGCGGTGCAGCTGGAACGCGGCCTGCACCTCGTCGTAGCGTGAGTTGTGCCCCACCCGGTGGTGCAGGAAGCGGTGTATGCCGTCCTGCCCGTGGTTGCGCAGCATGCGTACGTCGCGGGCGGAGGCGGGGTCGTCGGTGAGCACCACGCCGCCCTCGCCGGGGCCTCCGAACGCCTTGATCGGAAAGAACGAGTAGACGCCGAGGTCGCCCCAGCGGCCCGCCGGAACTCCCCCTTGGACCGCGCCCTGAGCGACGGCGGCGTCTTCCACGACGCTGGTGCCGTGCCGCCGGGCGATCTCCATCAGCCGCGGCATGTCCGCCATCGTGGTGAACAGGTGGGCGGGGATGATCGCCTTGGTGTCGGGCGTGATCAGCTCCTCCACCCGCGCCGGGTCCAGCACCATGGTCTCCGGGTCCACGTCGGCGAAGACCGGGGTGGCACCGGAGTTCACGACGACGGCGGCGACGGCGGCGAAGCAGTAGGCGGGCACGATCACCTCGTCGCCCGGGCCGGTTCCCAGCGCGCCGAGCGCGAGCGCGAGTCCGCCGGTTCCGCTGGCGCAGGCCACCACCTCGCGGGCGCCGGTCCGTTCGGCCAGCTTCCGCTCCAGCTCGGCGGTGCGGCGTCCCAGGATGAACTTCTGCTCGGGGTCGGTCCCCACCTCGCGCAGTCCGGCCAGGAAGGCGTCCCGGTCCTCGACGAGGACGCCGGGGTCGAAGAAGGGAATGCCTTCCGGAGCCTGTGCCTGACCCTGGGTCTGGGCCTGTGCGGAAGCGGAAGCGGATGGGGTCATCTGTCGCCCTCCAGGAATTCGCGTATCGCCGCGCACGTGCGGTCCACCGCCGACGGCACCAGGTCGGGGTAGAAGGGCAGGCCCAGCGTGCGCGCCGACGCCGCCTCGGCGACCGGGAAGTCGCCGGGCCGGTGGCCGAGCGAGGCGAAGCAGGGCTGGAGGTGCAGCGGCGTGGGGTAGTAGGTCTCGGTGCCGATGCCGCGGGCGGCCAGATACGCCACGAGCTCGTCCCGGCGTTCGACCTCGATGAGGTAGACGTAGTAGACGGGGTTGCTGCTGTCCGCACGGACGATGGTGGGCAGCGCCAGGATGCCCGGCACGCCCGTCAGCCCTTCGGTGAAGCGCTCGGCCAGTTCGGCGCGACGGGCGATGTCCCCGTCGAGTCCGGCCAGCTTCGCCAGGAGCACGGACGCCTGGATGTCGTCCATCTTGCTGTTGCCGCCGACGGTCAGCGGGTCCCGCCCGGTTTCCGTACCGGGGGTGCCGGAGCGGCCGTGGTTGCGCAACGCACGGAGACGTTCGGCGAGTTCATCGTCGTCGGTCAGCAGCATGCCGCCGTCGCCGAGTGCGCCGAGGGTCTTGGCGGGGAAGAACGAGAGTACGCCGCCCGCGCCGAGCAGTCCGGCGTGCACGCCGTTCCAGCGCATGCCGATGGCCTCGGCGCTGTCCTCGAGCACGGTGATGCCGTGCCTGTCCGCGATCTTGCCGAGCGCGTCCATGTCGGCCATCTGGGAGAACAGGTGCACGGGCATCACCGCGCGGGTCGCCGGGGTGATGGCGCGCTCGAACGAGTCCGGGTCCAGGGCGTAGCTGACCGGGTCGATATCGGCGAACACCGGCCGCGCCCCGGCCAGCACGACCGACGTGCCCGAGGCCACGAAGGTGAAGGCGGGGACCACGACGTCGTCGCCCGGCCCGATGCCGCTGCCCCGCAGGAGCAGGGTGAGCGCGTCGGTCGCGTTGCTCACACCGATCGCGTGCCGGGCTCCGGTGTAGGCGCACATGGCGTCCTCGAATTCGGCGACCTTCCCGCCGTTCGAGAACTGCCCACTGTCGAATACTTCACTGACGTGCCGGAATATCTCGGGCCACTGCTCTTCGAACGAAGCGGCCTGCGAAAAGAACGGGACGGAGGCGGGTTCGTTCACGGGTCCCCTACTTCGTCGAGGCGGGGTCATTGTCGACCGAAGCTAGGCAGTTTGCACCCGGAGCGGCAATAGCAAGCGGATAGCAAGGTGCCATGCCGGATAGCAGGATTCAGCCGGTGGACACGTCGGCGGGAAATATCTTGCCGACAGGCCCGGCCAGCCTTGACGCCGCTGTTCCGGCACGGCCAGCCTGGCGGCTGACCGTAGGCCCGGAGAACCGGGCGGCGAGTGGAAGGAGCCGCAGTTGAGAGCGCCCGCCACCGGCCTCGGCCGGGCCGACCGAGACCTGCTGCTCGCCCTGCTGGAGATGCCCACCGCCGGCCCGCTGGAGGAGAACGCCGGCCGGCCGGTGCAGCTGTGGGAGGCCCAGGGGGCGTACGCCGAGGCTGCCGCCGCGGTCGGCTTCACCGTGGTACGCCACTCGGCCGCCGACCCCGCACTGGTGACCGGAGCGCAGGTGCCCCTCGCCGTACGGGAGGCTGCGGCGGACCCCGGCTTCCTGGCCTGCCAGCCGTCCCTGCTGCTGCGGCTCGGACCGGAGTTGCCGCGCGAGCGTACCGTAATGTTCAACGTTCACCTGGATACCGTCGCGGGCCTCGGGGAGGTCGGTTTCGACGGTGAGCGTTTCACCGGCCGGGGTGCCATCGACGCCAAGGGACCCGCGGTGGCGCTGCTGGCCGGCATCCGCGCGGCCCTGGAGACCGTCCCCGGACTGGGCACCCGGATCGGGGTGCTGATCCAGGCCGTCGCCGGTGAGGAGGGCGGCGCGATGGGCGTGTTCGGCACCAAGCCGCTGGTGGAGGCCGGACACGTGGGGCGGCTGAACGTGTTCTGCGAGCCGACAGGGCGGCGGGTGCTCGCGCGTTCCACGGCGGCGATGACCGCGTGGATACGGGTGGACGGGCGGGACGCCATCGACGACGATCCCGGCCGCGGCCACAACGCCAGTGTGCTGCTGGGGTTCCTCGCCCAGCACCTGGCCGAGACGCTGTCACCGCAGTCGGCGGACGGGCAGGTCTGCATCGGCGGCCTGCACACCGGCACCATGCACAACAAGGTCTACGGCACCGGTCATCTGGCCCTGAACCTCTCCTACGCGACCCCCCGGAGCGCGCAACTGCTGGAGACCGCGCTCGCCGAGGCTCTCGCGACGGGGCTCGACACGTTCACGCGGCGCTTCGCGGACAGCCGGGACTTCCGGGTCACCGCGGCGGAAGCGGCCGGCATCGTCCGGCTGGAGTGGCGCAAGCGGGGACTCCCGGCGCTGGCGGAGGGCGAGCCCTGGGCGGCCGAACTGCTCACCGAAGGGGCCGGGCTGTCCCGGTGGCCGACGGCCGAGCCGTCGTTCACCTGCGACGCGATCTGGCTGGAGGGCGTGCCCGGCGCCTCCGCCGTGATCTACGGGCCGGGCGACCTGGGAAGGAACAACGCCCACGCGGCCGGGGAGTTCGCCGAGCTGGACGAGCTGGAGGGATTCGCCCGGGACGTGGTCGGCATCCTGGCCGCGTTCGGCCGGGACAGGGAACCGTCCGGGCCCTCCCACGCGTCGGAAACAGTCACCTCGGCAGACGCCCCGAACCCACCGCAACGGGAATTACCCTAACCGACCAGCGCGACTTGACAATTACTCAGAAGCCTAGGCAGGCTGACCGCGCTGAAGAAACGGAATCAGGTAGTCCTGGTCCGTGCAGAGCAGTCCGAGCACATCCAGAATCCGCATGCACAAACAGTTCTGCGGATACATCGGCTGGCCATCACCTCGCCGTCGTGAGTTCACTTCGCGAGAGATCGAAGAATTCGCCAGCGGTACTCGGTGGCCGGATTCGTCCAGCAGCTTTAACGAGCACTGTTACCAAGCCGGGGGAAGTCCATGAAGATCCTTGTTACCGGTGGCGCCGGTTTCATCGGCTCGCATTACGTACGCCGTCTGCTGGCGGCGGGCGACAGCCCGGTGACAGTCCTGGACAAGCTCACCTACGCGGGCAACCGGGCCAACCTGCCGGAGAGTGACTCCCGGCTCACCTTCGTCGAGGGCGACATCACCGACACGTCCCTGCTGGCCGACCTGCTGCCCGGCCATGACGCGGTGGTGCACTTCGCGGCCGAGTCACATGTCGACCGCTCGCTGCAGGGTGCCTCGGACTTCGTCCTGACCAACGTGCTCGGCAGCCAGACGGTCTTCGACGCGTGCCTGCGCGCGGGGATCGAGCGCGTCGTGCACGTTTCCACCGACGAGGTGTACGGCTCGATACCCAAGGGCTCTTCGGTGGAGGAGGACCCGCTGCTGCCGAACTCCCCCTACGCGGCGTCCAAGGCGGGCAGCGACCTGCTCGCACGCTCCTACTTCCGCTCCCACGGGCTGCCCGTCATGGTCACGCGCTGCTCGAACAACTACGGGCCGTACCAGCATCCGGAGAAAGTGATCCCGCTGTTCGTCACCCGGCTGCTGACCGGCGGGCGCGTCCCGCTCTACGGGGACGGGCTCAACGTCCGGCACTGGCTGCACGTGGACGACCACTGCCGCGCCCTGCAACTGGTGCTGGAGCAGGGAACGCCCGGCCAGATCTACAACATCGGCGGCGGTCCGGAACTGAGCAACGTCGAACTCACCGGCCGACTGCTCGAACTGTGCGGCGCGGACGAGAGCCAGATCGAGTACGTCGCCGATCGCAAGGCGCACGACCTGCGCTATTCCGTGGACTATTCGAAGATCGAAAGCGAGCTGGGATACCGGCCGCTCAAGCCCTTCGACGACGGCATCGCCGAAGTCGTCGACTGGTACCGCGAGAACCGCTGGTGGTGGGACCCGGCGGCCGGGACGGTCGGCGGCCCCTCCGCCGGGTCAGCGCCGCTTCCCACGCACCAGCCCAACTGACGTACCGCCGGCCGGGTCCGAGAGCTTCAAGGGGGATCATCTTGCCAACCGATCACGAGACGTCGCCTCAGAAGCTGTTGTCCTACCCCTCGGCCCCCGACCGGGGTAGGACAACAGCTCCTCAGGTCGTGATAAGCGGCCTGGGCGCGGTGAGTTGCCTCGGAGGCTCGGTCGACGAGCTGTGGAAGGGCCTGCTGCGCGCGGACGCACGGCCGGCTGCCGCGCCGGACGACTGCGGGCTGCCTCAGCAGGCGCCGGTGTACCGGGTGCTCGACGGCGCGGGCTCGGCCGCCGATGACGGGGAGGCAGCGGGAGCGGGGCAGGGCGGCCTGCCCGGCCGGGCCAGTGGACTGGCGATCCGGGCGGTCGGCGAGGCGTTGTCCGACGCGGGCCTGCCGGACGGACTGCGGGCGGAGACCGGAGTGGTCGCGGGCACCACGCTCGGCGACCTCGACATGGCCGAGTCGGGCACCGACTACCCCGGCGACGGATCCTCCTCGTCCTTCCGGGTGGCTGCGGCGGTCGCCCGGGAGCACGGGCTGGGCGGGCCCAACCTCAGCCTCAGCACCGCCTGTTCGGCGGGGGTCTACGCGATAACGGAAGCAGCGGACCTGATTCGCGACGGCGAGGCGGAGGTCGTCGTCGCGTGCGGAGCCGACGTGTACTCGCGGGTCGCGCTCGTGTCCCTGGTCCGGTTCGGGCTGCTCGACCCGGAGCTGTGCCGTCCGTTCGACACCGCCCGGCAGGGCATGGTCACCGGTGAGGGTGCGGCGGCCGTGGTCATCGAGTCCGCCGAGCACGCCCGCCGACGCGGTGCCACCGTGCTCGCGGTCCTCGAAGGAGCGGGGTGGAGCTGCGACGCGCACCATCCGACGGCGCCGGAGCCCGGTGGACAGCAACTGCTCAGAGCCATGTCGGCCGCACTGGACGAGGCGTCCGGACCGCCGGGAGCCGTGATCCTGCACCGCGCGGGTATCGCCGTGAACGACAAGGTGGAGAGCGCGGCGGTCGCCGCCGCGCTGGGCGCTTCGGCCGCGGACGTGCCGGCGTACGGCATCAAGGGAGTGATCGGGCACACGGCGGGCGCCGCCGGGCTCTTCGGCGCGGTCGCCGCGGTCCTGATGCTCGGCCACGGTATGGTGCCGCCGAACCCCCATGTCAGCACCGTGGACCCGGAGTTCCCGCTGCGGGTTCCGGTTCCGGCGGACGGCCCGGAGCGCCTTGCCGAGCCTCGCGTCCTGGTCTGCGGGACCGGCTTCGGCGGAAACAACGCCGCCGTCGTGCTGGGGGCCGCGTCATGAGCGTCCGAGTCAGCGGCATCGGCGTGATCGCGCCGGGGGTGCGCGAGGTCGCGGACCTCGGCAGCGTCGCCCCCGCACCCGCGGTGGGCGAGGACTGGTTCGATCCCGTCCCCTACCTCGGTGCGCGGGGCTGGAAGTACCTCACCCCCGCCACCCGTCACCTCCTCGCCGCGGCCAACACGGCCGTCGGCCGCCGCCCCGGCGAGCCTGCCCCGTCGTGGCGGCGGCCGGAGCGCGTGGGAGTCACCACCGGTACGCACCACGGAATCGGCGCGCTGCACGCGCGGCTGGACCGCACCTTCCAGGAGGAGGGACTCAGCGGGCTCAGCCCGGCCGAGCTGCCCGGCTTCTCGGTGAACATTCCGGCCAGTCAGCTGGCGATCGCCCTCTCCTGCCAGGCGTTCTCGGTGACCTTCACCAACCCGGTCGTCTCCGGTCTGGAGGCCGTCTCCCACGCGGTGGCGGCCATCCGGCGCGGCCGGGCCGACCGGGTGTTCGCCGGTGCCACCGAGGATGCGGCGCCCAACGGCAGCACTCTGGGCGGCGCCGCCGTCCTGCACCTGGAGGCGTCCTCGGAACCGGGACCGGAGATCATCGGCGGCGCCTCCCGGTTCCTGCCGGTGCGGGCCGGCGGACAGCCCGATCCCTCGGCACTCGCGGCCGCCGTGCAGCGGGTGGCGAAGCTGGCCGGCGCGAGCGAGAACATCCGGTACGCGTTCTGCGGTCCGGATTCGATGGCGGCGGCGGACGAGGCTGTGCGCGGGGAGCTCGCCGGCCGCCTCGTCGAAGACGGCCCCGCCGTGGGCGCCGACGCCGGCTTCGGTGCGGTCTCGGCGATGCTCCAGCTCGCCTGGATCCTGCGCGATCCGGGGCCGGGCCTGGTGCTCGCGGCCTCCGAGGACGGGCACCTCGTCGCGGTGGCCACCCGTGGGGAGGCGGCATGACGGACACGTTGACGGCGCCGTCCCCCACGATGTGGCTGCGGGGCCGCCCTCCGTACGGCTACCGGCTGATCACCACGCTCGACGGGCGTCCCGCTCGCTGGCCCGTGCCGGACGAGCGCACCGCACCCGTGGTGCGGCACATCTTCCGGGAGTACCTCGACGGCAAAGGGCTGCAGACGATCGCCGAGCAGCTGACCGCCGACGGCGTGCCGAGCCCGGGGGCAAGCGGCGGGACCACGGCGTCGGACACCCCCGCCTGGTCCAAGAGCGCGGTACGGACGATCCTCGTCAACCCGCGCTACGGGGGCTTCAGCACCGCGGTCGGCCGGCCCCGTCCCGCCTCGGGCGAACCGGAGCCGATCGTGCCGCCGGAGGAGGTCGCGCGAGTACGCCAGATGTTCGCGAGCCGTAAGGCGGGGTCGCGCAGCGGCGTCAGCGCACTGCCGCGGCATCTGATGCAGGGCCTGGTGCGCTGCGCGAGGTGCAAGCGCGTCATGGACGGGACCTTCAACAACGCGGAGCCTTACTACCGTTGCCGGATTCCGGCCGAGTACGCTGCCGCCAACAAAATCGACCACCCGCGGAACGTCTATCTGCGTGAGCGCGTCGCCGTGCACCTGCTGTACCGCTGGCTAGGGTCGATGTGTGCACCGCGCCACCTCATGCGGCTGGACGTGCCCGGCCTCGCCCAGCCCGACCGGCTGATGACGGTCGAAGCGACCGCCCGCCGCCTGCGGGCCCTGAACCAGGGCCCCCGGGAACAGTCCGCCGCGCTTCAGGCACTCGGCCTGCGCCTCTGCTACTCCGCTGCCGACCGCACGCTCCGCGTCAAGGCGGTGCTCGAACCTGCGGGCCTGGTGGTCCGCGGGGTCCTGGACATCCAGCCCTCCCGAGAGTGGCTCTACAGAGAAGGATACAGCGATGACAGCTTCCCCGGTGAGCAGGACGGAACTGCGGGAATTGATCGCCGATGTGCTGGACATCGAGACCGCCTCGCTGACCGACGAAGTGCGGTTCGTTGAGGATCTCCACGTGGATTCACTGATCGCACTGGAACTCGCGGTGACCCTGGAGCGCCGGTATCAGATCAAGGTCGAGGAGGCGGAGGTCGTCGGCCTTCACAAGCTGCCGGACGTGTACCACCTGCTGGACACGAAACTGGCGTCGGCGTGAGCCGCCGCGCACCCGGTCACAGCAGGAGGCACCATGCTCAACGATGACCGGAGGTGGGGCGCGACGGACGCGGACGCGGCTGCGTCCTATCCGTGCGACCGGTATCTGGACAAGCCGTACAAGAGCTACCACCGGGCCGTGGACGTCGATGCGTCGGTGCCCTTGACGTACCGCTGGCTGTGTCAGCTGACGACCGGCGACTACACCTACGGCCGGATGTGGCGGTGCAGCCGTACGCTGACGCCCGGCGCGGACGAACTCGCCGTCGGGCAGCGCTTTCTGGCCTTCGAACTCGTCGACTTCGCCGCCGGCGACCACATGACCGGGGTGACCTTCCCGCTGACCCAGCGGCTGTACGGAACGCTCGCCGTCACCTACCGCGTGGTGCCGCGCGAGCCCGGCGGCAGCCGCATCGTGGTGCGGCTCAACGTGCCCGGGGACCGGGGCCTTTCCCGGTGGATTCGAGGACCGCTCGCCTTGGCCGACGCCGTCATCATGCGCAAGCAGCTGCTGAACCTCAAGGAGCTCGCGCAGCGGGACCAGGAGGCGCAGTCATGCCAGTGAAACGCTATCTGCTCATCGAAAGCCAGGGCACCTGGGCGGGGCCGAACGCCGCGCGTTTCATCGAGGACGCCTGCGTGCTCGCCGAGGCGGGGAACGAGGTGTCGCTGTTCCTCGTCCAGGACGGCGTGTTCGCGGTGGCGGACGGCGCCTCGGAACTGCTTAAGCGCCTCGCCGAATCCGGCGGGAACGTCCTCGTCGACGACTTCTCGACGGCTCAACGGGCCCTGCCCGCACGCTCTTTGCCAAGCCATGTGAAACAGGTGGGGATGGACACGGTGGTCCAGGAATTGTTCGCCGACGGATGCCAAGTGGTGTGGCACTGATGGCCGTCATCGCACAGCGCCAGTGGGACCTCCTCCTCATCGTCACCGCTGCGCCGCACTCCAACGACGTGATCACCACCGCGCTCCGCCTCGGCCAGGCGGCGCTCGACCAGGAGAAGACCGTGCGGGTGTGGGCCTGCGGCTACGCGAACATGCTCACCCAGAACGCGCACGGCACGAGCAAGCCGGTCAACACACGCGACACGCAGGGCACCTACCCGTCGAGCGCGGAGATCGTACGCCGGATGCTCGCGGAGAACCCCGGACGCCTCTCCTGGATCGCCTGCACCGCGTGCAGCGCGGAACGCGGCGCGACGGACCACATCAGCGAGATCCGCTACCGATCGCCCGCGAGATTCCTCTCCACCATCCAGGCGTCGCGGCGAACCGTCTTCATCGGAGGCTGCTGATGTCCGGTTACCGGGTTCTCGGAGTCGTCGACCGCGCCTACCGGGGCGCCGTCGAGGTGCAGTTCTTCGACACGCTGTACGGCATCCTCGACTTCCAGCAGCAGTTCCCCGGCATGGAACTCGCGCTCCGCGGTGCGGCGGTGACGCTGGCCGTGGACGAGAGCGACTACCAGCCCGTGGTGACATTCGGCACGGTGCGCCTCGACACGCTGCCGGACTACCGGAACTCGGTGCGCCAGCTGGTCGCCGACGGGGTCCCGGTGATGGCGGACGAGCGGGATCTGGCGGTCTTCGGCCTCGGCCCGGACGATCTGGTCCCGGGCGTGCGGTGCGTCGACACCAACGAACTGGCCCAACGGTGGCCTGAGTTCGACGGAGTGTGGTTCCTGTGACAGACGCCGTCACCGCGCCTGGCAGGCAGGAACGACGCGCACCGCGTCCGTACGCCCCGCCCTACGCAGCCCCCCTGGGTGCGGTCGACGAGGTGGAAGTGACCACGGCCCCCACGGGCTTCCGGCTGCGCGCGACCAAGACGGTCTGCGCCCAGGACCCGTACATGGCCGGGCACTTCCCCAAACTGATCATGCTGCCCGCCGTGTTCCTGCTGGAAGGACTGCGGCAGGCGGTGGCCGTGGCGTTCCCTTCGGCGGATCCGCCGGAGCTGCTGCGGATCCTGTCGGCCCGGCTGCTGGCACCCATGCTCGAAGGCGACGAGATCACGCTGGACGCGGTGGGCGAGCAGGCCGCCGGCGGCCACCATGAGCTGCGCGTGCGGTGCACGGGCCGGGACGGGCGGGATGTCGCGACCCTGCGGGTCCTCATCGGCGTGGACCAGGACCAGGACCACAGCCAGAACCAGGACCAGAGCCGGGACCGGCTCGACCCGCCGCCGCCCCCCGTTCCCGCCGCCGGGGACACGGTGTTGGACCATGCGCGCATCCGGGAGCTGCTGCCCGTACGGCATCCGATCCTGCTCGTCGACCGGGTGATCGCCCTGAGCCCCGGCGAGGAGCTCTCGTCCGTCAAATCGATAACCGGCAGCGAGCCGTGCTACCAGGGCCTGCCCGAAGGGCTGCCCGCCGGGCGGTACGCCTATCCGCGCTCGCTGATCTTCGAATCCTTCGGGCAGTCGGCGGCGCTCCTGTGGCTGTCGAGCGCGGAACTCGCCACGGACGACGGTGTGCTGATGCTGGGCGCCCTCCGGAACTGCCGGTTCAACGGCCCGGTCTTCCCGGGCGACCGCCTGCGGCATGTCGTACGGCTGGAACGGATGATCGCCGGAAACGCCTTCGTCTCCGGTGAGATCTTCTCCGACGCCGGTCCGGTCGCGACGGTGGAGTCCCTGATCGCGGTCGCCCGCCCACGCGGCGCCGTCGCTCCAGCAGGCGTGCCGCCGCGATAGCCGGCCCCGAAGCACCCGGGCCCGAAGCACCCGAAGACCCCGAAGCCCCACACCCCAGAAACCCGCTCGCCACGCCACCGACGGAGGAACTGTGCTGCGCGTCCTTTTCACTCCCGCTCCCATCAGTGCTCACATCACACTCATGGCGCCGCTCGCCTGGGCGCTGCGGACCGCCGGGCACGATGTCCGAATAGCGGTCCCACCGAACTTCTCCGAGCAGGTAACCGACTTCGGACTGACACCGGTACCGGTGGGTGACAGCATCGACCTCATGGGCGCGGCGGCCCAGTCCGACCCCGCCGCCCTCTCCGCCCTGACCGGGCTGCACGGCGGCGGCACCCCCAGGGCGGAGTCGATCCGGTTCCGGACCACCTGGCTGTCCGCGCTGTACTTCACGACGGACCTGCCGGGCGGCAGCCTGCGTGGCTCGATCGAGGACATGGTGGACTTCGCCCGTTCCTGGGAGGCCGACCTGGTGATCTCGGGCTTCTTCCACGGCGGCGTCGTGGCCCGCGCCTCCGGCGCCGCCCACGTCCGGATACTGACCGGGCTCGACCAGATCGGCCGGATGCGCAGCGAGTTCCTCGCGAGCCGTCCGGACGGCGGGAGCGACAGCCTGCGCGAGATGGTGGAGGAAACCCTCCAGCTCTTCGGCTGCTCCTTCGACGAGGAGGTCCTCACCGGACAGTGGGCGCTCGACCCGATGCCGCAGGCCCTGAGGCTGCCGCTGGACCTTCCCACCATCCCGGTGCGCCAGATCCCCGTCAACAAGGCCGGTATTCCGCCGAGCTGGCTGCAGGAGCCGGTCAAGCGCCCGCGGGTCTGCCTGACGCTCGGCCTGTCCGGGCGGGAGGCCTACGGCGAGCACTCCGCCGCGACCACCTTCCTCACCGCGGCCGCCGACCTCGACATCGAGGTGGTCGCGACGCTCACGGCCGACCAGCTGCCGCCGGACATCACCGTCCCGGACAACGTGCGCCTCGTGGACTTCGTGCCGCTCGACCAGCTGCTGCCGACGTGCTCGGCCATCATCCACCACGGCGGTCTGCTCACGGCGTTCGCCGCACTGCAGCACGGAGTCCCGCAGATCGTCGTGCCCGCCTCCGTCTGGGACGAGAGCGAGGTAGCCCAGTATCTGCAGGACGGCGGAGCGGGTCTGGCGCACGATCCGGCGGAGACCACAGCCGAGCGCTTCGTGGAGGCGCTTCACCAGGTGCTGGACGACGCGAAGTTCACCGAGGGCGCCAGGCGCCTCAACGCCGACCTGCTGGCCATGCCCACGCCCGCCGAGGTTGTACCGACGCTCGAGCGGCTCACCGCGCAGCGGACCCGCTGACGCCTGCGCCTCAAACAGAAACGGGCCGATCACATGGCGACGACCGCACCCCGCAAGGCCGGCACCCGGGAGTGGACAGGGCTGGTTGTGCTTGCCCTGCCCACTCTGATCCTGGCGATGGACAACTCCGTGCTGTTCCTGGCACTGCCGCACCTCGCTGAGGATCTGGAGCCCAGCAGCACCCAGATGTTGTGGATCATGGATATCTACAGCTTCCTGGTGGCCGGCTTCCTGATCACCATGGGTGCGCTCGGCGACCGGATCGGCCGACGCCGGCTGCTGATGATCGGCGCGTTCGTCTTCGGGGTCGCGTCGGTCCTCGCGGCCTACTCCACGAGCGCCGAGATGCTGATCGTCACGCGTGCGCTGCTCGGCATCGCCGGCGCGACCCTGATGCCGTCCACACTCTCCCTCATCCGCAACATGTTCCCGGATCCGGAGCAGCGCACGGCTGCCATCGGCGTGTGGATGGGCTGCTTCATCATCGGGGTCGTGCTCGGCCCGATCGTCGGCGGGTCGCTCCTCGAGTTCTTCTGGTGGGGCTCGGCGTTCCTCGTCGCCGTGCCGGTGATGCTGATTCTGCTCGTGCTCGGCCGCCCGCTGCTCCCCGAATACCGCAATCCGGAGGCCGGGCGGCTCGACGTGCCCAGCGTCGCCCTGTCGCTGGCGGCCGTGCTTCCGGTGATCTACGCGCTGAAGGAGATCGCCAAGGACGGCTTCGCGTGGATACCGGCGCTGTGCGTCGTCGCCGGGCTCGCCTCCGGCGCCCTGTTCGTCCGGCGGCAGGGCAGGATCGCCGATCCGCTGATCGACCTGGGGCTGTTCAAGAGCCGTGCGTTCAGCAGTTCGCTGCTCGTCATGACACTCAGCATGTGCGTGATGGGTGGCACGTACTACTTCTTCACGCAGTACCTCCAGCTGGTGGACGGGCTCTCGGCGCTGCGGACCGGACTGTGGCTGCTGCCCGTGGCCGCGGTGATGATGCTCGGCGCCGGCGTGGTGCCCCAGCTGGCGCGCACGGTACGGCCCGGCCGCCTGGCCGGCGCAGGTCTGCTGCTCTCCAGTGTGGGCCTGGTGGTCCTCGCCCAGGTGGAGACCGATTCCTCGCGTGTGCTGCCGGTCACCGCGTTCCTGATCGTGATGGCCGGTCTCACCCCGATGATGATCCTGGGCACGGACATGATCGTGGGGATCGCTCCGCCGGAGAAGTCCGGCAGCGCTTCCGCGCTCTCGGAGACCGGCGGGGAGTTCGGCATCGCTCTCGGCCTGGCGGCTCTCGGTACCTCGGGGAACCTTGTGTACCGCGATGAGCTCAACGACACGCTGCCGTCCGCCACACCCCCGGAAGCGCTCGACGCCCTCCGCGACACCCTGGCCGGCGCCTTGGCCGTCGCGGAGGAGCTTCCCGGGCCGCTGGGCGGCGAGGTCGCGAACGCCGCGCGCGCGGCGTTCGTCTCCGGGATGCAGGTGAGTGCCCTGATCGGGGCCGCCGTGGTGGCGCTGAGCGGGGTCCTGGCCCTGGCCCTGCTGCGGCGGGTGCCGCTGGTGGCCGAACTCGGCGGCGATGCCACGGCTCCGGACGCCGACACCCGGCAGGACGATCCCGCCGGCCTCTGACCCTGGGTCAGCGGCCGTTACCCCACGTTCGACGCACATACACACCGCGGTCGCCCCGGACGTTTGCCTGCCGTCGCGATCGCACATTCTCTGCGGTGCAGAGCGCATCAGAATGCCCTAAAACAGAGTTACTGCGAGCACCGGTGCAGCACCGGAGACGGCACTGCGAACCCCCATCTACGGTCGGGTTCACAAGCGGACCACTCGTAGCCTGAAGTAAGCGAAACCACTGTCGGCACGGATTGTGCCCGCACTGACCGGAGGATGAATCAATGACTGCCGCCGCGACGAAGGAAGCAAAACTCGAAGAGCTCCGTGAGCTCATCTCCGAGGTCCTGGAGATCGAGCCCGAAGAGCTGACGAATGACGGCAACTTCGTCAACGAATACGAGGCGGACTCGCTTCGCGCGATCGAGATCCTGGCCCGTCTCGAGAAGAAGTACAAGGTCGAGATTCCGCAGGGGGAGCTGCCCAGGATGGAGAACCTCAACGCGGTCTACGAAGTCCTGGCCGAGTTCACCAACGAGCAGGTCTGACCCGCATGCGCCGGGTAGTGGTCACCGGTCTCGGGCCGGTGTCGAGCATCGGGATCGGGGTGTCCGCCTACAGTCAGGCACTGCAGGAGGGGGTGAGCGGCGTCTCGCCCATCACCTCCTTCGACGCGACCGGCTTTCCCTACTCCATCGCCGGCGAGGTGCACGACTTCGATCCGGAGCAGCTGGTCAAGCGCATCGAGACCGAGGAGTGGGGGCGGACCAGCCTCTTCGCGGCGTCCGCCGCACGGCTCGCGGTCGCCGACGCCGGGATCGACGAGGACGAGCTGGCGCGCTCCCGGGCCGGGTCCTGCATGGGCACCACGGCCGGTGAGTCCCAGGTGCTCGAGCGCATGGCGGCGGATCGCCTGTCGGCTGGCTATGCGGAGCTGGACCCCCGGCTCTCGCGCAAGCTCTCCGCCGCCCGCGTATCTCAGGCGGTCAACCGGGAACTCCGTCTCACCGGGGACGCGGTGACACTCTCCACCGCGTGCTCGGCGAGTAACTACGCACTCGGCTACGCCTTTGACCTGGTGCGCTCGGGCGAGGCCGACTACATGCTCGCCGGGGGTGCGGATTCCGTCTGCCGTTGGGCTCATGCCGGTTTCTACCGGCTCGGTGCGCTCACCGAGAAGGCGTGCTCTCCGTTCGACGCGAACCGTTCCGGAATCATCACGGGCGAGGGCGGTGCGGCACTTTTCCTGGAAACCCTGGAATCGGCAACCGCACGCGGCGCACGCATCTATGCCGAGGTATTGGGATACGGCCTGAACTGCGATGCCACGCATATGGTCGCGCCCGACAAGGACAGCATTGCCGACTGCATACGCCTGGCCCACAAGAACGCGGGGATCGAGGCATCCAGCGTGGACTACATCTGCGCACACGGAACCGGCACCCAGTCGAACGACGCGGTCGAGGCGGGTGCGGTTGCCGAGGTCTTCGGTGAGCAGCCTCCGCCGATGAGCTCCATCAAGTCGATGCTCGGCCACACCATGGGAGCGGCCAGCGGGCACGGCGCGATCGCGTCGGCCCTGGCCATCAACGAGTCCTTCCTGCCGCCCACGATCAACTTCAGCACCCCCGATCCGGCGCTGCCCGCAATCGACCCGGTGCCCAACTGGGCAAAGGCGGCACGTGTGGACGTCGCCCAGGTCAACGGCTTCGCCTTCGGCGGCAACAACGCCATCGTCGTCCTCGGGAGCGCGGCATGACAGACACCATGGCGATCACGGGCCTCGGCGTGCTCTCCGGCGCCGGTATCGGCGCACCGGCCCTGGCCGGGGCGCTGTCCGCGCCGCAGACCACGGACGTCAGCGAGATGTTCGAGGAGCCGCTGCCCGGCGGGCAGGCCCACGCGCTCGCGGACTTCAAGGTGCGCGACCATCTGGGGCGCAAGGGCACCTCCTTCTACGACCGCAGCACCGCCTTCGGGGTGGTCGCCTGCCAGGAGGCACTGGCCGACTCCGCCTTGGAGGTGGACGACGAGAACCGCACCCGCGTCGGGATCGTGCTCGGCACCACCGCCGGCAGTGTCAAGTCCAGCTGGGACTACACGACGGAGACGCTCACACAGGAACGCCCCTACCTGGTCAACCCGGTGCTGTTCCCCAACGCCGTGATGAACTGCACGGCCGGGCAGGCGGCGATCCGCCACAACCTGCGGGGGCCCAACGCCACCGTGGCCGGTGGCCCCCTCGCGATGCTCAACGTGCTGCGCTACAGCCGCAACCTGCTCAACTGCGGATACGCGGACGCGTTGCTGAGCGGTTCGATCGAGGAGTTCGGGCCGCAGGAGGCCTGGCGGGTGCACCACGCCCAGTCGCTGGAAGGCGGTGACCTGCTGCCCGGCGAGGGCGCCGCGGTCTTCGTGATCGAGAGCGCCGAGGCCGTACGGGCCGCCGGTCGGACACCCGACGTCGAGGTGCTCGCGGTGGAGACCGGCGTCTTCGATCCCGCCTCCGCGGGATCGGGACTCGCCGACGGCCTCACCCTGTGCCTCTCCCGCGCGCTTGAGCGGGCCGGTGTCACCGCCGGCCAGGTCTCCACGGTGGCGACCGCCGCCAACGGGATGACCCGCCTCGATGAGGCGGAGGAAGCCGCGATCAACGCGGTACTCGGCAGCGATGTGCCGAGGCTGGAGGTCAAGGAGGCGACCGGCGAGACGTCGAGTGCCTCCGGCGCGCTCCAGCTGGCGGCCCTCCTTGCCCGGCACCGCGGCGGGGAGGCCGGAGACGGCGACATCTCGGTCATCAC
Source organism: Streptomyces gossypii (assembly GCF_025165795.1). Lineage (GTDB taxonomy): Bacteria > Actinomycetota > Actinomycetes > Streptomycetales > Streptomycetaceae > Streptomyces > Streptomyces gossypii. Next base: position 30,190 of record NZ_JAJAGO010000003.1, on the reverse strand, counting down.
CAGCCGTGACGAGGAAGGGGCAGCGGGCGCTGCCGTCATCCGGGGGTGGAACCGTGCGCACGGCGATAACGGGTAGCTCCATGCTCACCTGCCTCGGTGATCTCGACGCCACGTACAAGGCGTTGATCGCGGGGCAGAGCGGGGTCGGTCCGCTGCGCATCGGTGACCCGGCCAAGCTCAACGTCTCCCGTGGCTACCACGTCGGCGGGGACGGGCCTGGCGCCTGGCTGGGCGACACCGTCGCCGCGGCGCTGGCCGCGGCGGGCGTGGACCCGGCACGGCAGCGCGTCGCGGTGGTCGTCGGCACGGGTCTGCGCGAGCTGCGCGCCGTCGAGCGGTGGCACGGGGACGGCGCCCCCCTCGAACTCGCCCAGCTGCACTACGGCGCGGCGGTTCGCGCCGCCGCGCCGGGCGTCACCGAGGTGCACACGCTGGCCAACGCCTGTGCTGCCTCCGGCTATGCGCTCGCTCTGGCGACGGATCTGCTGGAGCTGGACGAGGCCGACGCGGTCGTGGTCTCCGGCTGCGACACGATGACCGAGAGCATGCTCACGATGATCGGCAGGGTCGGTGACACCAGCGCCGACATGGTGCGGCCCTTCGACGCCGACCGGCAGGGCGTCCTGCTCGGCGAGGGGGCGGCCTCCGTGGTCCTCCAACGCGCCGATGACCGGCCCGTACTGGGAATTCTTCGTGGTGTCGGCGTGAACTGCGACGCCTACCACGAGACCGCTCCGAGCCAGGCAGGCATCGTCGCCGCCATGCGCGACGCGCATCGGCGAGCCGGGGTCGACCCGGCGGAGATCGGTCTCGTCATGGCCCATGGCACCGGCACCGCACTCAACGACCCGACCGAGGCCTCCGCGCTCGGGGAGGTCTTCGGCTCCGCAGGCCCGCCGGTCACCGGCATCAAGGGCGCCATCGGGCACACCTCGGGTGGTGCGGCACTGATGAGCATGCTCGTGGCTCTGACCTCGATGGCCGAGGGGGCCGTGCCCCCGACGGCGGGTCTGCGGACACCGATCCCCGAGGCCTCCGGCCTCGACCTCGTCCAAGGCGGGCCGAGGACGGTACGGCCCCGCCTCGCCCAGGTGAACGCCTTCGGGTTCGGCGGGGTGAACGCGGTGGCGATCGTGGAGGCAGGCGATGAGTGACGTAATGCTGGCCGTCGACGGCTGGGCGGTGCACTTGCCGGGACGGTCCCTCGCGGACCTGCCCGGATCCCCGCCCGAGCCGGCCTGCCCGCCCGAGAACGCCAAGGAAGTCCTGGGCCGCAAGGGCCTGCTGGGTAAGGAACCGTCAACCCGCCTGGCCCTGTGCGCGGTGCACCGGGCGCTGGGCCTGCCGCCGGGGCCGCTCGCCGAACCGCTGCCGGACGTGGACGGCACGGCCGTGGTCGTGGCCTCCAACCTCGGCAACGTGCAGACGGTCTGCAACGTGCTCTCCGACATGCGGGAGCGGTCCGGTTCCGTCGTGAGCCCGATGGACGCGCCCAACGCCTCCAGCAACGTCATCGCCAGCAGCATCGCGATCCGGTACGGCTATGCCGGGCCGAACCTGACGGTGTGCAGTGGTGCCACCGCCGGACTGGACGCGGTGCGGCTCGCAGCGCTCGTGCTGCGGTCCGGTCGGGCCAAGCGCGCGGTCGTCGTGGGTGTGGAGCCCGCCGATCCGGTGGCGGTGGAGCTGGCGGGACTGCGGCCCGGCACCCCCAAAGAGCTGACAGCCGGGGCGGCCTGCGTGCTCCTCAGCCTCCCCGGCGGGGCCCCCGCCGCATCCGGTCTTCGCTGCGGCCCGGTGACCCGGCACGGCCAGCGGCCGCCCGCCGCCGAGCCGGATACCGGCGAGCTGTACGGCGCGGCGGGGGTGGTCCAGCTCGCGGCAGCGGCCGCCCGTATGTCGGCGAGCGCGGACTCCGCACCGTCGACCCTCAGTTGCGGTGACACCGTGGACGGCTGGTCGAGCCTCGAACTGTGGAGGACGGCGGCATGACGGACGGTCCCTGGGTGAACGTGGCCGCGGCGGACGGCCTCCAGGTGTGGCGCGGGCCCGGCAGCGGACCGCCGATGGTGGCCCTGCACGGGCTGGAGGACACCTGGGCCAACTGGGGACCTCTGACAGCCCGGTTGCCCGGCTTCACGCCCTACGCGCTCCAACTGCCCTGGCACAGCGGCACCGACTACGGCTGGCGCGCGCAGGGTACTCCCGCGCAGTGGCTGAGCCGGGCGCTCGCCCTCGTCCCCGAGCAGCCGGCGGTGATCCTCGCCCACTCGTTCGGCGCGACGGTGCTCCTCTCCCATCTGGCCCCGGGGCCGGGCCCAGGGCTGTCCGCCGTGGTGCTCGTCGCCCCGGTCTACCGGCCCGCCGAACTCACCCTCACCGACGAGCTGCGGGACCGGTCGCGCAGCGAATACCGCGAGGTGCTGCGCCTCGGCCTGGGCAAGGCCCTGGGCGCGAAGGCCGCACGCATGGACCCGGAGATCCGGGGCCTGATGGAGCAGAAGGTCCTCGACCGGGCCGTACCCGCCGGATTCCCGGTGTTCTACGAGCAGTTCGGCGAGTCGGGACTGCAGGACCTGACCGGCTTCGACGTCCCCACGCTGGTCCTGGCGGGAACGCGGGACGCGGGACTGACCCCGGAGCGCGCCGCGGCCCTGAAGCGGGCCATGCCGGTGGCGCAGGTCACGTTGCGGCCGGAGTACGGGCACTTCTGCCATCTCGAACAGGTCGCGGACGTGAGCAGGGACGTGGACGCGTTCCTGAGTTCCAGCTCCGCCACCCATCGAATCGATCATCACGAGGCTAGGAACCCAGCATGACCTCACTTCTCGACGGCGAGCCCGCGACCCGTGTCAGCACGGCGGGGTACGAGGGCGCCAACATCCGTACCTGGATCGGGTTCAAGCACTTCATGTACCTGGTGGAGGAGGCGGTACTGCAGTACTTCCGCGACCGGGGCATAGGCGCCCACGACCTCTACCACCAGTACGGACTCGGCCTGGAGATCATCGATTCCTCGGTGCAGCTGCCCAGGGCCCTGGAGCTCGACGAGCAGGTGACCGCGACGATCACCGCCGGCCGGCCCAAGCCCGGCAAGGGCGCACCGTTCACGGCCACGCTGAGCGTGCGACGCGACGGCGAGGACGTCAACGTGCTCCGCGGCAAGGTCCGGGTCGCCCTGGTGCCGGTCAAGGACGGATCGGGCGGGGAGCCGGTCCCGGCGTTCCTGGAGCCCTATGTCACCCCGGAGGCCGAAACCCGGCCGGACAGCAGCGAGAGCCTCACCATCGCCGCCGGGCAGGACGTCTCCGACGTGCTCGCGCCCGCCGGCTCCGGGGCCTATCTGTGGTCCTGGAGGGCTCCGTACTACTACTGCCACTTCTCGGACCGGCTCCAGCACTCCGCGTACGTGCGCACCCTGGAGGAGGTCGTGGACCGCTGCCTGGCCGACCGCGACCTGGCCATCGGGCACCTGCTCGTGGAGCGCGGATGGATCCCGGTGGTCTCCCGCGCCCGGGTCCAGCTCCACTCCGACCTGTGGATGGAGGAGACCGTGCACACGGTCTTCAAGGTCGAGGACATTCTGAGCAACACGATGTTCACCGCCCGGATGGACTGCTACGTGCGCCGGGGCGACGTACTGGAGAAGACGGCGAGCGGCACCATCATCCACGGCTACGCCATCAGCCGCGGTGAGCAGGCCGGAACCGTCGCGGTGCTGGACAAGGAAACCCAGACCGCGCTGCTCGGGGTCACGGCATGAGGGCGCCCAAGCCTCCGCGCCTGTACTTCTCGCTGCGCAGCCCGTTCAGCTGGATGGCGCTGCGGCGGCTGGAGGAGCGTCTGCCGCAGGCGGCCGAGCTGATCGAGTTCGTGCCGTTCTTCCGCCCCGACGAGAAGTCCGAGGCGGCGCTGGAGGAGCAGGGCGGCGCCTTCCACTACACCGAGATGAGCAAGGCCAAGCACCTCTACATCCTGTACGACACCAAGCGCCTCTCCGCCAAGTTCGATTACCAGATGTCGTGGCCTCTCGACACCGGTGCCGAATGGTGGGAGCTGCCGCACCTGGCGTGGCTCAAGGCCAGGGAACTCGGCGTGCACCGCGCGTACTACGCGGCGGTGGCCGCGGCCCGCTGGGAGCGCGGTGAGGACATCTGCACACCCGCGTCGCTGGAGCGGATCTGCGACGAGGCCGGCCTGGACGGCGCGGCGCTCGTCGCCGCCCCCGACGAGTCGCGCTACCGCGAACTCGGTGTCCAAGCCCTGATGCAGGCCTACGAGGACGACGTCTTCGGCATCCCGTACTTCAAGCTCGGCAGGCAGCGCTTCTGGGGCCTCGACCGCCTCGACGACTTCCTCTCGGCGCTGGAGAACACCCTCCCGGCGGCCGAGCCGCCCGGGGACGTACCGGCGCCCGTGCTCGACCGCGTCGGCGCCATGGACCAGGACACAGCGGGTGGCTGCGGATGACGCGGCGCCCGGCATCAGCAGAGAGGACGGCACAGTGAACGAACGGCGGGTGGCGGTCGTCACGGGCGGATCACGCGGCATCGGGCGGGCGGTCGCCCTTCAGGCGGCAGCCGACGGCTACGACGTCGCCTTCTGCTACCGCAGCGGCACGGATGCTGCCGCGGAGACCGAGAAACTCCTGCGCGAGCAGGGCGCGCAGGTCTTCCACGCACCCTGCGACGTCGTGGACTACGGGGCCGTCGAGGAATTCCTGAAGAACGCCGCGGCCGAGCTGGGCCAGCCCCACGCCCTGGTGAACTCGGCGGGGATCGTACGCGACAACCCCATGGCGCTCATGCCCGTCGAGGACTGGCACTCGGTCATCGACACCAACCTCACCGGCATGTTCAACGTCTGCCGGTCGGTGGTGTTCGGCATGATGAAGCGCAAAGAGGGCGTCATCGTCAACCTGTCGTCCATCGCCGGTGTCTACGGCAACGCCACGCAGACGAACTACGCAGCCTCGAAGGCCGGCATCCAGGGCATGAGCCTCTCGCTGTCCAAGGAGGTCGCGCGCTACGGAATCCGCGTCAACGTCGTCGCCCCGGGGTTCATCGAGACGGACATGACGACCGACCTGCCGGAGAAGCTCAAGGCCAAGGCGCTCGCCTCCATCCCGATGAAGCGGTACGGCCAGGCCGAGGAGGTCGCCGACCTGGTGTCCTTCCTGATGTCCGACAAGGCCGCCTACATCACCGGCGAGGTCATCGAGATCGACGGCGGAGTCGCGCTGTGAAGCCGGTGGTGACCGTACTGGGCGCCTCCGGCTTCATCGGCTCGGCCGTGACGGCGGCGCTCTCGCAGCGCCCCGTGCACCTGCGGGCGGTGGCACGCAGGCCCGCCCAGGTGCCCGCGAACGGCCTCGCCGACGTGGAGATCCGCACCGCTGACCTCACCGACCCGCACGCGCTCGCGGAAGCGGTGGCGGGCTCGGACGCGGTGATCCATCTGCTGCTGTACACCGGCGGCTGGCGCGCCGCCGCGGAGGACCCGAGCAGCGAGCACGTCAACGTCGGCGTGATGCGGAACCTCATCGGGATTCTGGAGGCCAGCCGGGAGAAGGGGGCCACCGGGCCGCCCCCGCTGGTCGTCTACGGCGGCGCTGCCTCGCAGATCGGGGTCCCGCCCGACCGCCCGATCGACGGCACCGAGCCGGACGAGCCCGGGACCGTCTACGACCAGCAGAAGCTCGCCGCCGAGCAGGCTTTGATGGCGGCGACCGCGGCCGGCACGGTGCGCGGTGTCAGCCTGCGCCTGCCCACGGTGTTCGGGCATGTGGCGGGCACGGACACCTTCGACCGCGGCGTGGTCTCCACCATGATCCGCAAGGCTCTCGCGGGCGAGGACCTGACCATGTGGCACGACGGCACGGTCAAGCGCGACCTCGTCCACGTGGACGACGTGGCACGCGCCTTCCTGGCCGCACTCGACCACCCGGAGCCGCTCAACGGCCGCCACTGGCTGCTCGGTTCGGGCCTCGGCGAGGAACTGGGAGCGGTCTTCGGGACCATCGCCGATGCCGTGGCCCGGCACACCGGCAAGAACCCCGTGCCCGTGGTGTCCGTGACACCGCCGGACCACGCCCCGGCGACGGATTTCCGGAGCGTGACGATCGACTCCTCCCGCTTCCGGTCGGTAACCGGCTGGGCCCCCGAGGTACCCCTGCGCACAGCGGTGGAGCGCACCATCGCGGCACTCGACGCACGCCACACGGAAGGAACGAGCGCATGACGACTCGCGTTTGGGACTACTTGCCCGAGTACGAGAAGGAACGGAAGGACATCCTCGACGCCGTCGAGAAGGTCTTCGCCTCCGGTCAGCTGGTCCTGGGCGAGAGCGTCCGGGGCTTCGAGAGCGAGTTCGCCGCCTATCACGGCCTCAACCACTGCGTCGGGGTCGACAACGGCACGAACGCGATCAAGCTCGGCCTGCAGGCGCTGGGCGTCGGTCCGGGCGACGAGGTCATCACGGTGTCGAACACCGCCGCGCCCACCATCGTGGCCATCGACGCCGTCGGCGCGACCCCGGTGTTCGTGGACGTCCGTGACGAGGACTTCCTCATGGACACCACCAAGGTGGAGGCCGCGGTCACCAGCCGCACCAAGTGCCTGCTGCCGGTGCACCTCTACGGCCAGTGTGTGGACATGGCCCCGCTGAAGGAGATCGCCGCACGGCACGAGCTGGTGATCTTCGAGGACTGCGCCCAGGCGCACGGTGCCCGGCACCACGGCGCGCAGGCCGGAACCATGGGCGCCGCCGCCGCCTTCTCCTTCTATCCGACCAAGGTCCTCGGTGCCTACGGCGACGGCGGCGCCACCGTCTCGGACGACGAAGCCGTCGACCGCAAGCTGCGGCGGCTGCGCTTCTACGGCATGGACGACGTCTACTACACGCTCGAAACCCCCGCGCACAACAGCCGCCTGGACGAGGTGCACGCCGAGATCCTGCGGCGCAAGCTCACCCGGCTCGACGAGTACACCGCCGGCCGGCGCGCGGTCGCCGCGCGCTACGCCGAGGGCCTGGGCGACACCGAGCTGAAGCTGCCCCAGCTCGCCGAGGGCAACGACCACGTCTACTACGTCTACGTCGTACGCCACCCGCAGCGCGACAGGATCCTCGAGGCGCTCAAGTCCTACGACATCCACCTCAACATCAGCTACCCGTGGCCCGTGCACACGATGCCCGGCTTCGCCCACCTCGGCTACGAGACCGGTTCGTTCCCGGTCACCGAGGCCCTCGCGGGCGAGATCTTCTCCCTGCCGATGTACCCCTCGCTCCCCGTTGACCAGCAGGACAAGGTGATCAGTGCGGTGCGGGCCGTCCTTGCCACGCTCTGAGAAAGGACTGAACCAACATGGACGCACGCAAGCTCGCGGTGGATGGCGCACTGGAGTTCACCCCCAAGGTCTTCCCCGATGACCGGGGCCTGTTCGTCTCACCGTTCCAGGAGGCCGCGTTCACCGCCGCGCACGGCCGCCCGCTCTTCCCCGTACGGCAGACGAACCACAGCAGGTCCCAGCGCGGCGTGGTGCGCGGCGTGCACTTCACGGCGACACCGCCCGGCACCGCGAAGTACGTGTACTGCGCCCAGGGCGAGGCCCTGGACATCGTCGTGGACATCCGCGTCGGCTCGCCGACCTACGGCAAGTGGGACGCCGTCCTGCTCGACCAGCGGGACTTCCGGGCGATGTACTTCCCCGTGGGCACCGGACACGCCTTCGTCTCGCTCCAGGACAACACCGTGATGTCGTACATGCTCTCGGAGCCGTACGTCGCGGAGAACGAACTCGCCCTTTCCGTACTGGACCCGGCGCTCGGCCTGCCGGTGCCCGACGACATCGAGCCGATCATGTCGGACCGCGACACCGTGGCGATCACCCTCGCGGCGGCGGAGGCGGCCGGCATGCTCCCCGACTACGCGCGCTGCCAGGAGATCGAGAGTGCGGCCGGGCGGGCCCGGGAATGAAAGGCATACTCCTGGCCGGGGGCGCCGGCACCCGTCTCTACCCGGCCACGCTCGCCACCTCCAAACAGCTGCTTCCGATCGCGGCCAAGCCGATGATCTTCTATCCGCTGTCGGTGCTCATGCTGGCCGGGATCAGGGACGTCCTGATCATCAGCAGCCCGTCCGAACTTCCGCGGTTCCAACGGCTGTTCAAGGACGGGTCACACCTCGGCCTGAACATGACCTACGCCGAGCAGCCGGAGCCGAAGGGCATCGCCGAGGCCCTGCTCATCGGGGCCGAGCACATCCGCGACGAATCCGTGACGCTGGCACTCGGCGACAACGTCTTCCACGGGCACCACTTCTCCGACACGCTCCAGGACGCCGCGCGCGACGTCCAGGGGTGTGTGCTCTTCGGCTATCCGGTGCCCGACCCCGAGCGCTACGGCGTCGGGGAGACCGACGGTACCGGCAAGCTGATCTCCATCGAGGAGAAGCCGCAGGCTCCCCGGTCCAACCGGGCGATCACCGGCCTCTACATGTACGACAGCGAAGTCCTGGACATCGCCAAGAACGTCCGGCCGTCGGCCCGCGGCGAGCTGGAGATCACCGATGTCAACCACCACTACGTGCAGCGGGGCAAGGCCCGGCTCGTCGACCTGGGGCGCGGCTTCGCCTGGCTGGACACGGGTACCCCGGAGGCGCTCATGCAGGCCGGCCTGTACGTGCAGACCATGGAGGAGCGTCAGGGTGTGCGCATCGCCTGTCTGGAGGAAGTCGCGCTGCGGATGGGCTTCATCGACCTGGAGCAGTGCCACCGCCTGGGCCGCGAGAACGCCGGCTCCGCCTACGGGCAGTACCTACTCAGCCTCGTCCCGGCCTGACCCGTGGGCACGTCGACCCCGGCGCTGACCGCCGACGACCAAGGACCGACCGCCGTCCGCCTCGCCACCTCGGCACAGTCGCCCGGGCGCGAGCCGGCGGACCCGGAGACACTGCGCAGCTGGCTGGCCGACTTCGGGCAGCGCGCCTACACAACGGTGGAACGCACCGCACTCGACCGTCTCGACGGCTGGGAGTGCGAAGCGGGCACCGGCAACCTGCGGCACCACAGCGGCAAGTTCTTCCAGATCCAGGGCCTTGAGGTGCACGCGCCCGGCGGGCCGGTCGAGCAATGGCACCAGCCGATCATCCGGCAGCCGGAGGTGGGGATACTCGGCATCCTGGTCAAGGAGTTCGACGGGATCCCGTACCTCCTGATGCAGGCCAAGGTCGAGCCCGGCAACCGCAACGGCCTCCAGCTGGCACCTACCGTCCAGGCGACCCGCAGCAACTACCTGCGGGTGCACGGCGGCAGACCGGTGCCCTACCTCGACTACTTCCGTCAGCTCACCGGGCGGCGGGTCATCGCGGACGTACGCCAGTCCGAGCAGGGCTCGTGGTTCCTGGGAAAGCGCAACCGGAACATGGTCGTGGAGGTGGCCGACGAGGTGGAAGTCCTCGACGGCTTCCGCTGGTTCACCCTCGGCCAGGTGCACCGCCTGCTGGCCGCCGACGATGTGATCAACATGGACGCCCGTACGGTGCTGTCCTGCCTGCCGTACACGGGCGGTGAGCTGGCGGGCGCCCTGGGCGCGCACGGGTACCAGGACGGGGCTGGGGACGCGGACGGGGACGCCGACGGCTTCCGGGCCTCACTGGTCCGTTCCTGCGCCGCGGACCAGGCCCGGCACAGCACCGCCGAGATCCTCAGCTGGATCACCGACACCCGTGCGCTGAGCGAGCTGCACACCCGCTCCGTCCCCCTGGACGCGGTGACGGGCTGGCGCCGCACGGACGGCGGCATCTCGCACGAGAGCGGGAACTTCTTCAGGGTCATGGGCGTGACGGTCACCGCGGGCGGCCGGGAGGTCGCCCAGTGGTCACAGCCCATGATCGAACCGTGCGGTACCGGTGTCATCGCGTTCGTGGTGCGCCGGTTCGCGGGGGTGCTGCACGTACTGGTGCGGATCCGGGCCGAGCCCGGCTTCGTGGACGTGGCCGAGTTGGGGCCGACAGTCCAGTGCACCCCGCAGAGCTATGCGCGGCTGCCCCGGCCCCGCCTCCTGGACGTGGTGCTCGAAGCAGCCCCGGAGCAGATCCGGTTCGACACGATGCTCTCCGAGGAGGGCGGTCGCTTCTACCACGCACTCAACCGGTATCTCATCGTCGAAGCCGAAGTCGAGGAGGACTCGCCCGAGTTCCGCTGGCTGACGCTCAGCCAGCTCTCGGCTCTGCTCCGGCACAGCAACTACCTGAACGTGCAGGCACGCAGTCTCGTCGCCTGCCTGCACAGCCTCTCCGGACAGCACCCGCAGCACTGACCGTCCGCGGCGCGGGGCCGGGCCAGGGTCCGGGCCCGGGCCGCCCCGGGGGCGCGCCCGGTCCCTGGCCCGGCCGCGGCCCCCCGCCGCGTTTCGGGGTGCCGGGCCGGGCCGCGTCAGAGCACGTCGACCGTCTCGCTCGTCGTGAGCCGGTTGCGGCAGTCCAGGACGTACGAGGCGTGCCGGGCCACCGCCTCGTAGTCGAACTCCTCGTGGTCGGAGAGCAGCACCACGGCGTCGGCCGAACGCAGTTCGTCCTCGGTGAAGTCGACCCGGGTCACCCCGTCGGCGAGCGGGCCTCGCTCCACCACATGCGGGTCGGCCGCCCTCACCTGCGCGCCCAGTTCCAGCAGCAGATCGGCGACGCGCAGCGATGGCGCCTCCCGTACGTCCCCGGTGTTCGGCTTGTACGACAGGCCGAGCAGCAGTACGCGGGAGCCGTTGACGGGCAGCCGGCGCGCGTTGAGCCCGGTCATGAGCCGCTGCACCACGTAGTCCGGCATGTGCCCGTTGATGTGGTTGGCCAGTTCCACGAACCGGAACAGCCGCCCCACCTTGCGCTGCACCTGCCAGGAGAGATAGACGGGGTCGATGGGCAGGCAGTGCCCACCGACGCCCGGCCCCGGCGTGAACCGCATGAAGCCGAAGGGCTTCGAGGAGGCGGCGTCGACCGCTTCCCAGATGTCGATGTCCAGCGCGTGCGCGTACATCGCCAACTCGTTGACGAGGGCGATGTTCACATGCCGGAAGGTGTTCTCGATCAGCTTCGCCAGCTCGGCCACCTTCGGCGAACTGACCGGCACGGTGGTGGAGACGAAGCCGCCGTAGAAGCCCTGGATGGCGCTGGTGGACGCGGCGTCGATGCCCGCCATGACCTTGGGCGTCTCCTTCAGCCCCCAGGTCTTGTTGCCCGGGTCGATGCGCTCCGGGCTGTAGCCGAGGTGGAAGTCCTCCCCCGCCGTCAGGCCCGATCCGCTCTCCAGCAGCTTCCGCAGCAGGTCCTCGGTGGTGCCGGGATAGGTGGTGGACTCCAGCACCACCGTCGCACCGGGCCGCAGATGTGCGGCGAGCGCGACCGCCGCCGACTCGATGTACGAGAGGTCGGGTACGCCCTCGCGCAACGGTGTGGGGACGGTGATGAGTGCGCAGTCGAAGCCGGCCAGCTGCGCCTCGTCGTCGGTGGGGATATAGCTTTCCGACCCGAGCACCTCCGCGAGCATGGCGTCGGTAATGTCCTCCACATAGGACTGGCCTGCCTGGAGTTGTTTGATCCGGACGTGGTCGATGTCGTATCCGACGACCTGGTGCCCGGCGTGCGCGGCCCCCATAGCCAGGGGCAATCCGACATATCCTTGTCCGAGGATGACTATCCTGCCCACGGCGAACGCCCTTCTTCCTGAAGTGATCAACGTCCCGCCCCCCTGTCGCGGGGGAGGTCGTAAGCTCGCTGCGGGCATGGGAACGCGTCAGTGCGACCGGACTCAACAGTTCCCCCGAAAGAGGGCGCATTGGTGCCAGCGGTGACTCACCACTTCTGCCATGAACGGCCGCCGGATTACACGGAATTGCTATGTACACGGCTGGCCGCTTCCCCAGGATAGGGGGCATGCCGGAGAATTCCTTTGTCGCGGATCTGTGTGGGCTGCTGGGCGGCGGACTGCTGGCGGCGATGGTGTGGCCGCAAGCGTGGCGGCTGTGGCGGCATCGTCTGCACCACGGGGTGTCACTCGCCTATGTGGTGCTCAACCTGCTGATGGTGGGCGGCTGGGTCGCCTACGGCATCGGCAAGGCGAGCATCGCCATCATCCTGCCCAACGTGCTGGCCGCCGTCGCCGCGCTCGCCCTGCTGGTGGGCTTCGTACGCCAGGCCCGTCCCTCGCCGCGCTTCTGGCCCGCCGCGCTGGCCGTGGGCACCGCCCTGCTGGCGGCCACCGCGGCTGCCGGCGGGTGGACGGCGCTCGGCTCGGTCGTCGGCCTGATGACCGTCGCGGTGATCCTGCCGCAGGTGACGACGCTCGCCACCCGGCGGCGCGCCGGTGACCTGGACGCCTCCGGCGTCTCCCGTGCGTCCTGGATGCTGTCCGCCGCCGCCAACGTGCTGCTCGCGGGCTACGGCCTCTTCGAGCCCGACGCCGTGATCCTGGTGACGGCGGCGCTCTCCGCGGCGCTCTCCGGCGCGGTCCTGACACTGACGGCCACCGCGCCCGGCGCGGACACCGGCCTGAGCACCGGCCAGGCCGCCCGCCCTGCCGAGGGTGCCGAAGTCGCCTGAGGGCGTGCCGGGTGGCAGAGAGCTGTCACCTCTTCGGCGCCGGTTGCTATGTACGTAGTGTGCGCAGCGCACCTACCTTCGTGGTCATCTGCCGCCTGGCCGCTACCAACCGAGAGAGGTCCGTCCGTTGGAGCAGAACAGCAGTGTGTACCAGCGCAGATGGCAGATTCTCGGAGTCCTCTGCCTCAGCCTCGTGGTTGTCGGCATGGACAACCTCATCATCATCCTCGCGCTGCCCACCATTCAGGCGGAGCTGAGCGCCTCCGGCAGCGAACTCGCCTGGACGGTCGACGCGTACGCGCTGGCCTTCGGTGGCCTGCTGCTCTCCGCGGGCGGGCTTGCGGACCGCTTCGGCCGTAACCGCATCCTGTCCGTCGGCCTCGGCACCTTCCTCGTCTTCTCGGTGGCCGCCGCCTACGCCTCGAACGTCGAACTGCTCATCCTCTTCCGCGCGTTGATGGGCGTCGGCGGCGCGCTGATCATGCCCGCCACGCTCTCCATCATCAAGCACGTCTTCCCCGCCGACGAGCAGGGCAAGGCAATCGGCATCTGGGCCGGTGCGGCCTCACTCGGCATCCCCCTCGGCCCGGTGGTCGGCGGCGCGCTGCTGGAGCAGTTCTGGTGGGGCTCGATCTTCCTGATCAACGTGCCGCTGGTGCTGCTGGCGCTCATCGTCGGCCGCCTGATGATCCCGGAGTCGCGGGACGAGAACCACCCCGGCCTGGACTACGTCGGCGGGCTGCTCTCCATCGCCGGGCTCTCGGTACTGGTGTACGGGCTGATCGAGGCGCCGCGCGAGGGCTGGAGCTCGCCGCTGACCCTCTCGCTGCTGACCGGCGGCGTGCTGCTGATCGTCCTCTTCGGGCTCTGGGAACGGCGCGCTCCGAACGCGATGCTGACCGGCTCGCTCTTCCGGGACCCGCGGTTCGGCGGTGCGGCGGCGGCACTGTCGGCGCTGGCGTTCGTGCTGTTCGGCGTGCTGTTCACCGTCACCCAGTACTTCCAGTTCGCGCTGGGCCAGGAGCCGTTCGAGGCCGGGACACGGCTGCTGGCGTACGCCGCCGTGCTGCTGTCCGCACCGGCCGCGCCACAACTTGTCGAGAAGCTCGGGCTGAAGGGCAACGTGACCTTCGGCATGGCGCTCATCGCCGTCTCCACTTTCCTGGTCGCCACGGCGGACACCACCCAGGAGGCCCTGGTGGTGACCGGCCTGGCCATCCTGGGCTTCGCCCTCGGATTCGCCATGGCACCCTCGGCCACCGCCATCATGGCGGCGGCCCCCGCTCATCAGGCGGGCGCCGGTTCCGCCTCGGCCGACGCGGCGATCCAGATCGGCGGTTCGCTGGGCATCGCGGTGATGGGCAGCGTGCTCACCACCTCCTACCGGGACTCGATGGGTGATCTCGAGCAGTTCCCCGCACCGGTGGCCGAGGGAGCCAAGGACTCGATCGGCGCCGCGAACGGCATCGCCGAGGGCCTCGGCGAGCGCGGGGACGCGCTGGCCGCGACCGCCAACGACGCCTTCATCGACGGCATGAGCAACGCCCTGCTGGTCGGCACCGGAGTGGCGGCCGCCGGTGCGCTGGTCGCCCTGTTCTTCCTTCCGGGGCTCAAGCGCACGCGTGAACTGCTCGCCGAGGACGCTGCGGCGGGCACCGCCGCCGGCCTGTCGGCCGACCCCGTACAGAAAGGAAGTGTGCAGTGACTGAGCTGGACCCTCAGCCGGATTCCGAGCTGGACCTCAAGGCACACGCGCTCGACATCCTGGAGCGCGTGTGGAACGGCCAAGAGCACGATCTCATCTACGAGTTCTTCCTGCCGGACGTCGTCTGCCACTTTCCGACGATGCCCCCGAAGCACGGGCGGGAGATCGTCTACGAGCTGGGTGACGCCTTCCGCCAGGCCCTGCCGGACTACCACAACAACATCATCACGGTGCTGCGCGACGGCGACTGGGTGTTCCTCCGGGACGAGGTGACCGGCACCCAGGACGGCGTGCTGATGGGCATCCCCGGCACCGGCCTGCCGATCGTCTTCCGCGAGATGTGGATGTTCCGGTTCGAGGGCGACAAGATCGCTGAATTCTGGCAGCAGGGCGACTACTTCGGGTTCCTCCAGCAGATCGGCGTGGCGCCGCCCCTGGGTGCGGGGGCGCTCGAGTCGGTCGGGGCGACGCTGAAGACGATGGGCCGCTTCGCCGCTCTCCAGGCCGCGAGCAAGCGTCGGGCCAAGGCCGCCGCGTGACGGCCACCGGAGAGGAGAGAGGCAGCATGAGCGAGCCGAAGAGCGGGACGAAGGCTGAGCCGAAGGGCGAGACGAAGGCCAAGAAGGCAGGCGGGCAGCAGGCCGCTCCCGCCGGACCGGATCTCAAGGCGGCGGCGACCGAGCTGGTCACCCGGGCGTTCAACAAGCAGCAGCCGGGCGTCGTGGACGAGCAGGCGCACGCCGACTGCGTCTTCCACATCCCCGGTGCCGGCGAGGGCGCGATCGACAAGCGCACGCTGGACGTCGCGGGCTTCAAGAAGTTCCTGCGCGCCCGGTACTCCGCGCTGCCCGATATGCAGCTGGAGATGTCCGACCTGATGCGGGACGGCGACCAGCTGGCCGCCCGCACCGAGCTGACCGGCACCCAGCAGGGCCGGATGTTCGGCGCGCCGCCCACCGGCCGCTGGATACAGGCCGAGGGCATGCTCATGTTCACCTACGACGCGGACGGCAAGCTCATCGAACTGCGCCAGGACTTCGACGACGTCGAGGTGATGGTGCAGCTCGGCATCATGGCCCCGGCCCGCACCGGCCCCATGGGCATCCTGACCCACTCGGTCACCAGCGCGGCGCGCTTCGCCGGGCTGCGCCGGAAGGCCCGCAGGTGACGGCGGCTCCGGCGGCAGCGCCGGTGCACCAGCGCCACCCGGCCTCCCCGGACCACGAGAGGGCGGTGGAGGCGCTGCGCACCTCGTACGCCGCCATCCCGGAAGGCACTCTGATCCGGCTGGAGAAGGCGAAGCGGAACGTCTCCCGCTTCCGCGCCCCGCTGCCGCGGCCGGGGCTGGACGTGAGCGCGTTCGACCGGGTGCTGCATCTCGACACTCAGGCGCGCACCGTCTCCGTCGGCGGCATGATGACGTACGAGGACCTGCTCGACGTCACGCTCATGTACGGCCTGAAGCCGAAGGTGGTGCCGTCCTTCCGGACGGTCACCGTCGGCGGTGCCGTCGCCGGGCTCGGCATCGAGGCCAGCTCCTTCCGGGCGGGCATGCCGCAGGAGTCGGTGCTGGAGATGGAGATCCTCACCGGCGGCGGCGAGGTGGTGACGGCCCGGCGCGACAACGAGCACGCGGCACTCTTCCGCGCCTTCCCGCACTCCTTCGGCTCGCTGGGCTACGCGCTGCGGCTGACGATCGAGCTGGAGCCGGTGAAGCCGTACGTATGGCTGCGCCGGGTGAGGTTCGGCTCGGCCACCGACTGCTCGGCCGCCGTCGCCTCCATCACCGAATCCCGGCAGTACTCGGGGCAGCAGGTCGACTTCATGGACGGCTGGGCCCTCTCGCCGGAGGAGCTCTACCTCACGCTCGGCACCTTCGTGGACGAGGCGCCCGCGGTGTCCGACTACACCGGCAGCCAGATCTACCACCGGTCGATCTCCCGCCGCAGCTCGGACCACATGCGGGTGCAGGACTTCCTGTACCGCTTCGACACCGACATGTTCTACTCGGCGAAGGATCTGGGCCTGGCCAATCCGGTGGTGCGCGCGCTGTGGCCCCGGGCTAAGCGCCGCTCCGACGTCTACTTCGGCATCGTCGCCGCGGACGCCCGCAAGGGCATCAGCGAGCGCCTGGGCCGGTGGACGGGCCGCCGCATGGACATGGTCTTCCAGGACCCGAACGTGCCGCTGGCGCGGCTCGGCGAGTTCCTCCAGTTCGTGGAGGGCAAACTCGGCATCATGCCCGCCTGGTTCTGCCCGCTGAAGCCCGCGGAGCAGTGGTCGCTGTATCCGGTGGAGCCGGGGTCGCTGAACGTCACGGTGGGCTTCTGGGGCCAGGTGCCGCTGCGCAACGAGCACGAGGCCGGTCACTTCAACCGCCTGGTGGAGGAGAAGGTGACCGAACTGGGCGGCCACAAGCCGGTGATGAGTTCCGGGCACTACCCCGAGGACGAGTTCTGGTCGATCTACGGCGGCTCGGAGTTCTGGCGGGTACGCGAGACCTACGACCCGCGCGGCCGGCTGGTGAACCTCTACGACAAGTGCGTACGCGCCTTGTGAACGACCCTGCCCGCGCCGGGTGACACCGATACGAACCGGTGTCACCCGGCGCCGCTCTGTGCGCCGCGCCCGCTCAGTTGCCGTGCACGAGCAGGAGGTTGGCGACGACGAGCAGAGCGACGCCCCAGCGGTGGATGGTGATGCCCTGCCGCCGCGCCGCCAGCTCCTGCCCGGCGAGCAGCCCCGCGTACGCCTGCCGGGCGCGCAGGCAGACGACCGGCAGCAGGAAGGCGCAGAACCAGAGCGGCACCGCGCCGACCGCGGCGGCGAGCACGATCGCCCCGGACTCGGCGAGCGAGAGCACGGCGATGAACCACCGGTAGACGCCCGGTGGGACGCTGGTGGCGAGGTTGCGCCGCCCGGCCTCCCGGTCGCCCGCCACATCGTTGATGTTGGAGTAGACCGACACCATCAGGCTCCACAGCCCGAAGAGGAAGCACTCCAGCCAGGCCGCCCCGGTCATCCCGCCGTTCAGCAGCCCGAACGGAATCAGCACGCACAGGCCGGTGCTGATCCAGATCACCGCCTCCTGGCCGCCCCGGTAGCTGAGCTTCAGGCCGTAGGAGTACTGCACGCTGATGACAAGGGACCCGGCCGCGGCGGTCCACACCCACCAGGGCGTGTGCGGCGCCGCCACCGCGGCCAGCGCCCACAGCGCGGCCCCCGCGACGGCACAGCCCCAGCCGAAGCGGAGCGCCTGCGGCAGCGGGATGCGGCCGTCCAGCAGCGGCTTGCGGTCCCGGGCGCGCAGCGTCTGCCGCGGGTCGTAGTTGCGTGCGTCGCTGCCGTCGCGGAGACCGGTGACATCGTCCAGGGTGACGGCGGCGGCCACCACCCCGACCCAGCCCAGGTCGAAGAGCAGCAGGACGAGCCAGCTGCGCGGCTCGGAACGCACCGCACCGGGCGACAGCGACGCGACGACCAGCACGCACAGGTAGTAGTCGAAGAAGGAGAGCTTCGCCAGCTTGCCGTACGCACGGGCCCGCTCGACGCCCCGGGCTCGCGGCGGCGGCTCCGACTGCGACGGTGACGTGGACGTGGACGGCGACGGTGACGGTGACTCTGACGGTGACCGGGCGAGGGTCATGCGCCCGCCACCGCACCGGGCTTGCGGGCGACGGTGCTGATGAGTACCTGGCTGAGCCAGTAGTGCGCGGGGTCGGCCATCTCCGCGAGCGCGGCCTCGATCCGCGCCTCGTCCACCAGCCCGGCGGCAACGAGGCGCGGGCGCATGAACTCCAGCCACAGCATGTAGTGCCGTGCCTGTACGGAACCGCCCCGCACCATCACCGTGCGGCCCTCCGCACTCGCCTCCAGACCGGCAGCGAGGGCCAGTTGGAGGTCGACGTGGCCGCCGCGCGGATCGTGGCCCGACGCGCGCATCAGCCCGTATCCGGCCTCGCGGACGTCCCTGAGAAAGTCCTCGGAGAGGAAGGTGCGGAAGAGGGTGGAGGAATCGGTGTCCTCGAGGAAGAGCACCCCACCCGGCCGCAGTGCCGCCACCATGCGGGCCACCACCCCGGCCCGGTCGGGGAGATGCTGGAGCGTCATCCGGCTGTGCACCAGGTCGAAGGCTCCGGCGGGGAGTTCGTCGGTGCGCAGATCCGTGACGGCCAACTCGACCTGGGGCGCCTCCTCCAGGTGCCGGAGCCGCTCGATCTCCAGATCGGCGGCGAGCACCCGCCCTCCGGGCCCCACCCGGTCGGCGAGCCAGCGCACCATGGAGCCGGACCCGGCGCCCGCCTCCAGGCAGGCCCAGCCGGGGCCGACGCCCAGCTTCTCCAGCCGTTCCACGGTGCCGGGGTCCCAGATCGCCTCATTGGTGCGCAGGCGCTCGGTCTCCCTCTCCCATGCCGGGTCGAAGACGTACTCGGCGGGGGCTGACTCGGTCTGCCGTGTCACGGCACCTCCTAGGGTCTGCCGCGCGGTCACGCGACGAACGCGCAGACGGAGTCGGCGATGTACTCCACGTCGCTGTCGGTCAGATGGGGCCAGATCGGGATGGCCAGGTTGGTCGCCGAGACCCGCTCGGCATGCGGCCAGCGGGCGCCCTCGGGGGCCCAGGGTGCGAAGGCGGGCTGGAGCGGAAGCGGGACCGGGTAATAGACATGGGTGCCGATCCGCCGCTCGGTCAGCCAGGCACGCAGCTCCTCGCGCCGCTCGGCGAGCAGCGAGTAGACGTAGTAGCAGCGCCCGTTGCGGCCCGCCGGCGGGGCCGCCACCCCCCGCGTGCGGAGCGGCTCGAAGCGTTCGGCGTAGTAGTCGGCGATCCTCGCCCGCCGCTCCAGGCGGTCCGGGAAGCCGGGCAGCCGGTGCAGCTGGAAGGCGGCGAGCACCTCGTCGAACCTGCTGTTCAACCCCACCCGGTGGTGCAGGAAGCGGTGCACGCCGTCCTGGCCGTGATCACGCAGCATCCGGCAGGCGCGGGCCAGTTCGGCGTCGTCGGTGAGGACCACGCCGCCCTCGCCCGCCGTGCCGAACGACTTGACCTGGAAGAACGAGAACACGCCCAGATCACCCCAGCGTCCGGCCGGGCGCCCGTCCAGCACCGCTCCCTGTGCGACGGCGGAGTCCTCGATCAGGGCGAGCCGGTGGCTGCGCGCCAGCTCCCGGAGCCGCCCCATGTCGGCCATCACCGAGAAGACGTGTGCGGGCAGCAGCGCCTTCGTGCGTGCGGTGATCAGCGGTTCGACGGCCGCCGGGTCCAGCACCATGGTGTGCGGGTCGACGTCGGCGAAGACGGGGGTGGCGCCCGTGCCGGCGACGGCGCTGGCCACCGGCTGGCAGCAGAAGGCAGGCACGATCACCTCGTCGCCCGGCCCGATCTCCAGTGCGCGCACGCACAGTTCGAGTGCGCCGGTGCCGCTCCCGCAGGCGATGACATGCTCGGCGCCGGTCGACTCCCGCAGCGCCTGCTCCAGCCGGGCGGTCTGGTCACCGAGGACGAACCGCTGCTCGCTGCCGGTGCCCAGCTCGTACACGAGGGAGAGCAGCTTCTCGCGGTCCTCCTCGAAGACGTCCGGCGGGAAGAAGGGCAGGGCCTTCATGAGGCGTTTGCCGCGTAGAAGCGCCTGATGGCGTCGCAGACCCGGTCGACCGCCGCCGTGCTGAGGTCCGGGTAGCAGGGGAGCGCGACCGTGCGCTCCGCCGCCGCCTCGGCGTGCGCGAAGTCGCCGAGGCGGTTACCGAGTCCGGCGAAGCAGGGCTGGAGGTGCAGCGGGGTGGGGTAGTAGACCTCGGTTCCGATGCCCTGGGCCGTGAGGTGCCCGACGAGCGCGTCCCGTCGATCGGCCTCGATCACGTAGGCGCAGCAGACCGGGTCGGCCGGGACGTCCCGCTCCACCACGGCGGGCAGCCGCAGCACACCCTCCACGCCCCGCAGCCGCTCGGTGTAGGCGCGGGCCAGCTCGGCGCGGCGGGCGATCGCCGCGTCCAGCTGCGGCAGTTTGCCCAGCAGCACGGCGGCCTGGAGGTCGTCCATCTTGCTGTTGGTGCCGGAGACTCCGGAGAGGTTGGAGATGCCGGCGATGTTGTCGACGGTCTGCCCGATCCGGCCGTGGTGGCGCAGGGTCGACACCTGCGCGGCGATCTCCGGGTCGTCGGTCAGCACCGCCCCGGCGTCGCCGAGCGCGCCGAGCGTCTTGGCGGGGGAGAACGACAGGACACCGCCGCTGCCCAGCAGCCCGGCATGCACCCCGTCCCAGCGCATGCCGATGCCCTCCGCGCTGTCCTCCACGAGCGTCAGTCCGTGCCGCCGCGCGACGGCGCCGAGCGAGGTCAGGTCGGCCGGCCGGCTGAAGAGATGTACGGGCATGAGGGCCCTGGTCCGGGGGGTGACGGCGGCCTCGGCTGCCCGCGGGTCGAGCGTGTGGCTTACCGGGTCGATGTCGGCGAAGACGGGCGTGCCGCCCGCCAGGACGACGGAGGAGGCCGTGGCGACGAAGCTGAAGGCCGGCACGATCACCTCGTCGCCCGGCCGGATACCGCAGGCGCGCAGCAGCAGGACGAGCGCGTCCGTGCCGCTGTTCACCGCGACCACGTGCCGTGCACCGGTGTACTCGGCGAGGGCCCGCTCCCACTCGGCGACCTTGCGCCCGTGCGAGAACTTGCCGCTGTCGAACATTTCGTCGAGGTGGCGCGAGATGTCAGGCCAGCACTGCGCGAAGCCCTCGGCCCCGTTGAAAAACGGAATCCCTAATTCAGTGGCGGCGATCACTCAGCGATCCCCCGTGTGGCGACGGAGATACGGATGTGCGGCAAGCATGGGACAGTTAATACCATCCCCCCGATAACCAGCAATAGCAATATCTTGCCATGGCCTGAAGAAGCCGTGCTGACAAGCTTCAGCTAGGGAATTTCAGAAAGGACTGCACACTACCAGTTCAGGGGGTATTGACTGCCGGGTTCCCTGGTCCGCCGCCGCCCTCAGACCAGGGATAGTGCTTGACATGAGAAGGCCCGGGGGATCAGATTCGAGCTGCATCGCCCTTCCACGTTCCCACAGGGTGCGGAGAATCCGAATCCAAGAATCCGGCCCGTGCGCGGGTGCGCCGAATTATCGGCGGCGACAGAGGATGTGCTGGCTTTGATACCGGAAGAGATACCGGTGAAAACGGGTGGCTCGACGAAATTGCCTGACCGGACCGTCAAGACCGTGGTACTGGCCGAACCCCGCAGCTTCTGCGCCGGTGTGGACCGCGCCATCGAAATCGTCGAGGTCGCGCTGGAGCGCTTCGGCGCCCCTGTCTACGTGCGGAAGCAGATCGTGCACAACCACCATGTCGTACGCGATCTGGAGGAGCGCGGTGCCCGCTTCGTGGACTCCGAGGCCGACGTGCCGCAGGGCGCCGTCTGCGTCTTCTCCGCCCACGGCGTCTCGCCCGCCGTACGCGAGGGCGCCGCGCGCCGCGAACTGACCGTTGTCGACGCGACCTGTCCACTGGTGGCCAAGGTCCACCAGGAGTCCCGCCGCTACGCCGAGGCCGACCGCATCATCCTGCTCATCGGGCACGAGGAGCACGAGGAGGTCGAGGGCACCTACGGCGAGGCACCCGAGCACACCCGCGTGGTCGCCACCGTCGAGGAGGTGCACGCGCTCGACCTGCCCAGGGACGCCCCGGTCTCCTATCTCACCCAGACCACCCTCTCGCTGGACGAGACCCGCGACATCGTCGAGGCCATGCAGGAGCGCTTCGACGACCTGCGCGGCCCCGGTACCGACGACATCTGCTACGCCAGCCAGAACCGCCAGAACGCCGTGAAGGCCGTCGCCGCCCGCACTGATCTCGTGCTGGTCATCGGCTCGGAGAACTCCAGCAACTCCATTCGCATGGTGGAGGTCGCCGAGGACGCCGGGACCCCGGCCCGCCTGCTGCCCGCCCCGGACGACCTGGACGTCAGCTGGCTCGCCGGCGTGGACGCCATCGGCGTCAGCGCGGGAGCCAGCGCCCCGTCCACGCTCGTCAACGAACTCCTGGTGCGGCTTGCCGGCCTGGGCTACGGACGGGTCGAGACCGAAGTGACCGCGACCGAGGACATCGTCTTCGGCCTGCCCTCCATACTGAAAGGGGCGGACAGCCCGTGACCGTGCAGACCACCTCGGCCGCCCCGCCCAGCAGCGCCCCGGCCGCCACCGCCACCGCCCCCGATGACGCGCTGAGCACCGCACTCGCGGAGGTGGAGCGCCGTATCGCCGCCGTGCTGACGGCCGAGCGGGACCGCTGGGCCGCCGTCGACCCGCGCTGCGCCGCCCTCGTGGAGGCCGTGACCACCCTCAGCCTCGCGGGCGGCAAGCTGCTGCGGCCCCGCTTCTGCCTGCTGGGCTACCTCGCGGCAGGCGGCGACCCGGAGTGCCCGAAGGCCGTGGACGCGGCCGTCGCCCTCGAACTCCTCCACAGCTTCGCCCTGTTGCGGGACGACGTGCTGGACGACGCACCCACCCGGCGCGGCACCGTCACCGCGCACGAGCGGCACATCGGCGACCACACGGAGCGCGGCCTGCGCGGCGAGGCGCGCCGCTACGGCGAGGGCATCGCCAACCTCGCCGCCGACCTCGCGCACATCTACGCGGACCGGTTCACCCGCGGCCTCGAAGACGAGGCCCGTGCGGTGTGGGACGAGCTGCGCATCGAGGTCACCTTCGGGCAGTACCTGGACATCGCCGTGGCCGCCGAGGGCGTCGCCGACCCGGAGCTGTCCCGCTGGATCGCGGTATGCAAGTCGGGCCGCTACACGATCCACCGCCCGCTCCAGCTGGGCGCCGCCCTGGCCGGACGCACCGACCTCGCGGACGTCTTCGAGGGGTACGGGCTGCCGCTGGGCGAGGCGTTCCAGTTCCGCGACGACATGATCGACGCCTTCGGCACCTCCGCCGACACGGGCAAGCCCGCCGGGCTGGACTTCGCGCAGTTCAAGATGAGCTACCTGCTGAGCCTGGGGGTGCGCCGGGACGACCGCATCCGCGCCCTCGCCGCCCATCCGGCCGGGCCGGAGCAGGCCGACCGGATGCGCGAGCTGCTGGTCGAGACCGGCGTGGCCGAGGACGTCGAGCAGCGCATCGCGCAGCTCGTCGAGGACGCCCGCAAGGCGCTGGCCGACGCACCCCTTGTCGACAACTGGCGCACCCGGCTGACGGAACTGACGACCTCCGTGGCCTACCGGGACCGCTGACGAGCCGAAGGGCACCACAGACATGCTCCGGACACTGATCATCGGTCTGGGACGGGCGGGCTTCGGGCTCCACTGGGCCGTACTGGACAAGCTCCGGGCCGCCGGCCGCCACCCCGGCCTCTTCGCCGAGGCACCGGTCCTGGCCCTCGACCCGATGGCCGTGACGCCGCCCTCGACCGCCGACGGCCTGCGCCTGGTGAACTCCCTCCAGGAGGCACGGGCGCTGCTCGACCCGGACGAGACGGTGGTGCACCTGTGCACCCCGCCGGTCGCCCGGCTGGGGCTGCTCCGCGAACTTGCCGACGCCGGCTTCCATCAGGTGATCGTGGAGAAGCCGCTGGCCGCCGAGCGGGCCACGGCGCACGAGATCGTCGACTTCGCCGCCGACCGGAAACTCGAAGTCGCCGTCGTCGCACCCTGGCTGGCCAGCACGCTCACCACCCGGCTGGCCCAGCTGGTCGCCGACGGCACGCTGGGCGAGCCCCGCTCGATCGACATACGCCAGTTCAAGCCGCGGATGCGCCGGACGCTTGCCGACACCGGTCACCCCACCGCCTTCGACATCGAACCACCGCACTCCCTCGGCGTCTGCCTGCGGCTGGCCGGGGACGCCCGCGTGATCTCCGCCGAGCTGGCCGACATGCACATCGGGGACACCGTGATCCCGGAGATGGGACGGGCCGAGCTCGTCCTCCGCCACTCCGGCGTCACGAGCCGCATCATCTCCGACCTGACCGCTCCGCTGCGGGAACGGCGGATCGCCATGGAGTTCTCCGGCGGCCACCTGGTGGGGCACTACCCCAACACCGCGGACGACCACTACGCCCAGCTGCGGATCAGCAGGCCCGGCGCCCCGGAGGAGTGGGAGGTCTTCCAGGACGACGCGCTCTCGGCCCAACTCGTACAGATCTACCGGGACTACCAGGACGGCGTGGAGCAGAGTGCCGAACTGCACCTCGCCGCACGGGTGGTGGACCTGCTGGCCGACGCGAAGCGGATGAGCCGCGCCACCCCTACTCCCGCCGCACCACGCCCCGACGACCGGCCGCACAGCGGCAGGAAGGTCTCCCATGTCGCCTGACACCGGCCATCCGCCGCCACCCGGAATCCGCTTCGCCGGAATCGGCGACGAGGCGGCGCCGGCCCTCGGTGAACAGATCCGCGCCCATCAGGAGCTCGGATGGTCAGCCATCGAACTGCGGAACATCGACGGCACCAGCCTCGCCGACCTCGACGACGCCGCGTTCGACCGGGCGGCGGCGGCCCTGCGCGAGGCGGACCTCGAAGTCGTCTGTGTGGACTCCCGGATCGCCAACTGGGCACGCCCCATCACCGGTGACTTCGCCCTCGACCTGACCGAGCTGGAGCGGCTGGCGCCGCGCTGCGCCGCACTCGGCACCCGCTACATCCGCGTCATGTCCTACCCCGACGACCCGGAGGGCGGGCTGGACGAGGAGGAGTGGGGCCGCCGGGTGCGGCACCGGATGAAGCAGCTCGCCGAGCGGGCCGAGGACGCGGGCGTCGTCCTGCTGCACGAGAACTGCGCCGGCTGGGCGGGCAGCGACGCCGCGCGCGCCCGTCGTCTGCTGGAGGAGGTGGACAGCCCGGCGCTCCGGCTGGTCTTCGACACCGGAAACGGCCTGGCGTACGGCTACGAGGCGTACGACATGCTGACCGGCCTGCTGCCGTGGGTCGAGCACGTCCAGATCAAGGACGCCCGCCGGGAGGCGGGAGCTGCCGGAGAGGGCGGAGAGATCGTCTACACCCTGCCCGGCGACGGCGTCTGCCGCGTCGCCGACTGCCTGCGGCTGGTGCTCGACAACGGCTACACCGGCTTCTGGTCCATCGAACCGCACCTCTTTGTACGGCCGCACGAGGGCCGTGCGGACGCAGCGCCCGACGGAGTAGCCCAGTTCGTGCGCTACGGCCGCCAACTCGAAGCGCTGGCCGCCGGGCTGACCGCCGCCGCACCGGCACCCACTCACTGACTCGCCGACTCGCTGACCGACATCGTGAGGAGCACCTCTGTGCCGAACCCTTCCGGGGGCCACACCCCACACGCGACGCCGGCGTCCCCGTCCGGCCGGCCGGACGACGTGACCGTCGGCTACGAGGCGCTGGTCGCCTTCACCGCCGAGGTCTTCGGCGACCGCGGCGTGCCCGCCGGCCGCGCCCGTACGGCGGCCGAGGCGCTCGTCTACGGCGACCTGACCGGGCTGACCTCGCACGGCCTCACCAATCTCACCCGCCTCTACCTGCCCGCGATGGACGACGGCCGCATCGACCCGCTCGCCGAGCCCGAGAAGGTCACCGACACCGGCCCGGCCGTGCTCCTGGACGGCCGCCGCTCGCTGGGCCTGTGGTCCGCGGCCGAGGCGCTGACGCTGGCCGCCGACCGCGCCGAGACCACCGGCATCGCCATGGTCACCCTGCGCAACGCCACCCACTTCGGCTGCGCCGGATTCCACACCGGCCGGATAGCCGAGCGCGGCATGGTCGCCTTCCTCGCCTCCAACTGCGGCGGCCAGCGCATCCTCCGGCCGCCGGGCGGCCGGGCCGCGATGCTCGGCACCAACCCCTTCAGCGTCGCCGCGCCCGCGGGCGAGCACGAGCCGTACATCCTGGACATGAGCACCAGCGTGGTGCCCACCGGCCGGGTACGCGCCGCCGCCCGCGAGGGGCGGCCGGTCCCGGAGGGCTGGCTGGAGGACGCCGAGGGCCGTACGGTGACCGACCCGCACACCCTCGACGAGGGGACCGGCTATCTGCGCTGGCTCGGCGGCGACCCGTCGACCGGCGCCTACAAGGGCTACGGTCTCGGCCTGATGGTCGAGGTGCTGGCCGCCCTGGTCCCCGGCGCCGGATTCGGCCCCGCGCCCGAGGCCCTGGACGGCGACGGCCGACCCACCGGCCGGGACGACGACATCGGCATCACCGCACTGGTCCTCGCCCCCGGCACGCTGCGCCCCGGGCAGGACGTACGGGCCGACGCGGACGGGCTGTTCGGCTCGCTGCTCGACTGCCCGCCGATGGACCCGGCGCGCCCGGTGAGCTATCCCGGCCGCCCCGAGGCCGCCGCGGCCGAACGCAACCGCCGGGACGGGGTGCCGCTCGCCGCCGAACGCTACGAGGAGCTGCGGACCCTGGCCGCCGAACGCGGCCTCGACGCGCCCCCGCTGCTCACCGGAGGAGCCCGATGACCGCGACGACTCAGCCGACCCCGGCAACACCGCCGATCCGCATCGGCCTCATCGGGCTGGGCGTGATCTCGAAGTTCTATGTCGCCGCCCTGGAGCAGCTGCCCTCGCTCGACCTGGCCGCGGTCTGCGATCTGCGGCCCGAGGCCCTGGAGCCGTTCCGCGCCGGCACCAAGTGCTACACCAGCCACACCGAGATGCTGGCCGACGCGGGCGTGGACGCGGTGGTCGTCAACGTGCCCAACGACGTGCACGCCTCGGTGTGCGGGGACGCGATGGAGGCCGGGCTGCCCGTCTGTGTGGAGAAGCCGCTCGCCACCACTCTGGTGGACGGCCGGGCGCTCGCCGAGTTGGCCCACGTCCGGCGCGTGCCCCTCTTCACCTCCTTCCACCGGCGCTACAACAGCGAGGTGCTGCGGCTGCTGGAGGAGCTGCGGACCACGCACGCCGCAAATCCCGTACGTGCGCTGACCGTCCGCTATCTGGAGCGCATCGAGGAGCACGCCGGAAGCGACCGCTGGTATCTGGACACCCGCCGCTGCGGGGGCGGCTGCGTGGCCGACAACGGCCCGAACGCCTTCGACCTGGTGCGCCAGTACCTCGGGGACGTCGAGCTGACCGGCGCCCAGGTGACCCGTGACGAGCACGGCACGGACCGCGAGGCGATCGTCCGGCTGCGCACACCGGACGGCATACCGGCCCGGGTGGAGCTGGACTGGTCCTACGACGGCGAGGTCAAGGACGTCACCGTCGAACTCGCCGACGGGCAGCGGCTGGTGGCCGACATGCTCAAGGGCCACCTTGAGTTCAAGGGCTCGCTCTGGCACGAATACGTCGGCGTGCTCCAGGATTTCGAGACCAGGCTGCGGGCGGGGGCGGAGTCCACCCGCGGCGGGCTCGCCGCGCTCAACCTGGTCGACGCCGTCTACCGGTCGGAAGGAGTGGCCACGTGAACACCCACGAGGACGGCGCCAAGTGCGTCGTTGCCAGCACCGTGGTGAAGGTGCTCACCCACCGCAGGGAGGACCGCGGCATGCGGCTGGAGGAGTTCACCAGCCGCTGCGTACGCCGCGGTGAGGTGCACGAGCTGGTCACCACCGACCAGTTGGAGCAGCAGCCGGGTGCCCGGGTGGACCGGGTGGGCTTCCTCGGCTTCGTCGAGATCCACGCCGCCGGAGTGATCGACCGCGGTGACGAGGTCTGGTACGGCAACAGCCTGGTGGGCACCGTGCTGGGCTTCGACTCCTGCCACTTCCCGAACCACTACAACATCCTGATCGCCGCACCGCACCTGGTGACCGGCCCCGACCTGGACCTGAAGCCCGACGGGGCCCTCTCCTTCCGGCAGCGGACCGCGCGGGTCCCCGCCGGTGCGGGCGCCGGATCCGGAGCCGGGGCGGGAGCCTGACCATGGGACTCCTGGAGAGCATCGGCGGACCGGCCGATCTGCGCGCACTCGACGAAGACCAACTGGCTCCGCTGGCCCAGGAGATCCGCGAGCTGCTGATCGACCGCGTGACCCGCAACGGCGGACACCTCGGACCCAACCTCGGAGTCGTCGAGCTGACCCTCGCGCTGCACCGGGTGTTCGACTCACCCCGCGACCCGCTGGTCTGGGACACCGGCCACCAGACCTATGTGCACAAGCTGCTCACGGGGCGTGTGAAGAGCTTCGAGACGCTGCGCACGCCGGGCGGCATGTCGGGCTACCCCAGCCGGGAGGAGTCCGAGCACGATCTGGTGGAGAACTCGCACGCCTCCACCGCGCTCTCCTACGCCGACGGCCTCGCGCACGCGAAGAAGCTGCGCGGCCAGGAGGGCACCGTCGTCGCGGTCATCGGCGACGGCGCGCTCACCGGCGGCATGTCCTGGGAGGCGCTCAACAACATCGCCGCCGACCCGGACCGCCCGCTGGTCGTCGTCATCAACGACAACGGCCGCTCCTACGCGCCGACCGTGGGCGGCCTCGCCAGCCACCTCACCGCGCTGCGCGCCTCCCGCCACTACGAGGAGTTCCTCGGCCAGGTCAAGGAGACGCTGCGCGGTGCGCCCACCGTCTACCGGGCGCTGCACGGCGCGAAGAAGGGCCTCAAGGACTTCCTCACCCCGCAGGCACTGTACGAGGATCTGGGGCTGAAGTACCTGGGTCCGGTGGACGGGCACGACCAGCGCGCCGTCGAGTCGGTGCTGACGCGGGCGCGGGCGTTCGGCAGCTCCGTCGTCGTGCACTGCATCACCGAGAAGGGGCGCGGGCACGCGCCCGCCGAGCAGCACGTCCTGGACCGCTTCCACGCCGTACGGGCCGCACCGGCTCCCGGTACCAAGCCGGGCGCCGCCACAACCAGTTGGACCACGGCCTTCGGTGAGGAGCTGCTGGCCGTCGCCTCCGAACGCCCGGACGTCATCGCGCTGACGGCGGCGATGCCGGAGCCCACCGGAGTGCATCTGCTCCAGCAGGACCGGCCCGCGCAGGTCGTGGACGTCGGCATCGCCGAACAGCACGCGGCGACATCGGCCGCCGGGATGGCGATGGGCGGTCTGCACCCGGTGATGTGCGTCTACGCCACCTTCCTGAACCGCGCCTACGACCAGGTCGTCATGGATGTGGGGCTGCACCGGCTCCCGGTGACCTTCGTGCTCGACCGCGCGGGCGTCACCGGCGACGACGGCGCCTCGCACAACGGCATCTGGGACCTCTCCGCCTTCCGGTCCGTGCCCGGGATGCGCATCGCCGCACCCCGCGACGGGGACACCCTGCGGCGGGAGCTGCGCGAGGCGCTGGACATCGACGACGGGCCCACGCTGCTGCGCTTCCCCAAGGGCGCGCTGGGCCCGGCGCTGCCGGCCGTCGACCGGATCGAGGGCGCCGGAGGCGCCCCGCCGATCGACGTGCTGGTCCGTACGGGCGAGGACGTGCTGCTGATCGCCGTCGGGGCGATGGCGGGGCCGTGCGTCGAGGCGGCCCGGCTGCTCACCGAGCACGGGATCGGAAGCACCGTCGTCGACCCGTGCTGGGTCAGCCCGGTCCATCCCGGTCTGGCGGAGCTCGCCCGCGGGTTCGACGTGGTCGTGACCGTCGAGGACGGGCTGCGGGCGGGCGGCATCGGCGAGGCGACGGCCACCGCGCTGCGCGAAGCCGGTGTGACGCCCCCCGGACTGCGGGTGCTGGGGGTGCCCCTGCGCTATCTCGAACACAGCACGCGCGCGGCCCTGTTGGAGGAGTGTGGACTGACGGCCTCGCAGATAGCCAGCCAGGCGATGGAATCGATCGAGGCCCGGATGATGCGGTCCCCCCTCAAAGGAGTTGTGTGATGTCGACGACCGTGGAGCTCGGCACCCCGACCGTCCCGATCAAGCTCGCCGACCGGCGGAGGAGCAGGCAGATCCAGGTCGGCTCAGTGGCCGTCGGTGGTGACGCGCCGGTCTCCATCCAGTCGATGACCACGACCGTCACCTCCGACGTGAACGCGA
>NZ_JAJAGO010000029.1 GCF_025165795.1 Streptomyces gossypii | reverse complement strand
GGTTGCGGAGGGTTCCGTCGGGTTGGGGCTGCCATTTCTGGGCGCCGGTGTCGTTGCAGGTCCACAGTTGGACGCGGGTGCCGTCGGCGGTGCCGCCGCCGCTGATGTCGAGGCATTTGCCCAGGGCTTGAAGGGTGCCGTCGCCGGGCAGGGTCCATTTCTGGGCGTCGGTGTCGTTGCACGTCCACAGCTGGATCTGGGTGCCGTCGGTGTTCTGGGCGTCCGCGACGTCGAGGCATTTGTCGTTGACGCCCGTCACCTCACCGGTTCGCGTGCCGGAATCGCCGGTCACGTGCTCGATGCGGTACAGGGCGGAGTTCTCGTCGCCGTTGAAATAGCCGGTGCCGTAATCCAGGACGTACAGGGCGCCGTCTGGTCCGAAGGCCGAGTCCATCACCTGAGTGCCGTTCCAGGGGAAGGGGTTGATGGACTGGACCGTCCCGTCGCTGCCCTGCTCGATGCGGCGGATCCACTGGCGGCCGAACTCGGTGGCGAAGAAGTCGCCGTCGTAGCTCTGCGGGAACTTGACGTCCGAGGTGGACGACGCGTCGTAGCGGTAGACCGGTCCGGCCATCGGAGACTCCGAGCCGCCGCCGAACTCCGGCACCGAGTTGCCGTCGTACGGCAGCCAGGCCGGCTGCACCGGGGGCAGGTCGGTGAGGCCCGTGTTGTGCGGCGAGTTGTTCTTCGGGGCCGCACAGTCGAACGCCGCTCCCGAGTCGCCGCTCGCGAAGTCGTAGTCGACGTAGGCGTCGTTCTCGCCGGTGCAGTACGGCCAGCCGAAGTTTCCGGCCTCCGTGATCCGGTTGAACTCGACTTGGCCGCCCGGCCCGCGCCCGGGATCCGCGGTACCGGCGTCCGGACCGTAGTCACCGAGGTACACGGTCCCGGTGGCCTGGTCGACGCTCATCCGGAACGGGTTGCGGAAGCCCATGGCGTAGATCTCGGGGCGGGTCTTCGCCGTACCCGGCGAGAAGAGGTTGCCCGGCGGTGTCGTGTACGAGCCGTCGGCCGCGACCTTGATCCGCAGGACCTTCCCGCGCAGGTCGTTGGTGTTCCCGCTGGAGCGCTGGGCGTCGTAGGCGGGGTTGCGGGTGGTGCGTTCGTCGATCGGCGTGTAGCCGTCGGAGGCGAAGGGGTTGGTGTCGTCTCCCGTGGTGAGGTAGAGGTTGCCCTGGGCGTCGAAGTCGATGTCGCCGCCCACATGGCAGCAGATTCCACGGGACGCGGGCACGTCCAGGATCTTCTTCTCGCTGCCGAGATCCAGGGTGCCGCCCGTGGTGAGGGTGAAGCGGGAGAGCCGGTTCACGCCGTCGAAGGGCTCGAAGTCCGAGGCCGAGCCCTCGCCGGGGGCATCGCCGCCGGGAGTGTCGAGCTGCGGCGCGTAGTAGAGGTAGATGTGGCGGTTGGAGGCGAAGTCCGGGTCGACACCGACGCCTTGCAGGCCCTCCTCGTCGTGGCTGTAGACGTCGACCTGGCCCGCGACCTTGGTGGTGCCCTCGGCGTCCGTCAGCCGGAGCGTGCCGTCGCGTGAGGTGTGCAGCACCGAGCGGTCCGGAAGGACCGCCAGGGCCATCGGCTCGCCCGTCTCCGCCACGCCCTTGGCGAGGGTGACCTGCTGGAACTCCTCGGCCAGCGGCTCGCCCGCAGCGGCACCGGCAGTTCCGGTGGGGGCGAGGAAGCCGACGGCGAGCAGGGCACAGAGCAGGAAGGTGGGGAGCCGCAACTGCCTGAACGGGCTCAACTCACTGAACATGCTGAACTTGCTGGACGGTCTTCGGGGTCTTCTGCGCACAGGAATCTCCCAGAGAGTGTGGGGTGCCAGCAGGCCCGGTCGTGAAGCCGGCTGGTGGGGACGACAGGCGCGCGCCGCAGTACCGAGCTGATGATCACTCAGCGTGACCAGTTGGTGTCGAGGAAGTTAGCGGCCTTCGTCTTCGGGCACAAGACCTTCCGCAGCTTTCTTGAAAACTTCTTCCACCATCAGGACAAAGCGGGAGTCGCCGCCACTGTCATCACCATCACCGTCACCGTCACCATCGCCGCCGTCACCGCTCGCTCAGCGAATGCACCCCGGCGAACTCGTCCGCGAGCATGCCCATCATGACGAGATCGTGGTGCCCACCGGCGAAGAACACCTGATCGCGGAGACGCCCTTCCTCCACGAATCCGAGCCGCCGGTGAAATGCCAGCGAGCTCTCGTTGTGCGCGAAGACCCGCGCCTGGCACTTGTGAAAACGCCGCTCGGCGAACATGAAGCGCAGCAACAGGACGACGGCTTCCGCCGCATAGCCCTTGCGCCGGTGGTCGGCGCCGATGGTGACGCCGTATTCGAACCAGCCCGCACGGGAGTCGGCATGGTAAGAGCCGACGGCACCGACAGCCTCTCCGGTGTCGCCGGCTTCGATCACCAACTGGAAGCAGTCGTTTTCGGACTTGGCGGTGGCTTGCTCCTTCGCCCAGGCGCGGTAGCTCTCGGCGGAACGCGGCGGGTTCAGCAGGTCTCCCAACCGCTCCTCGTCCGAGGCGAAGCGCATGAACGCGGCCCCGTCCTCGGGCTCGATACCGCGCAGGCGTATCCGTTTACCGGTCCAGAACGATGTCATCCCCTATTCGATCACGCGCTGTGCGTCACGGTTTGCGCGCCACGGCGCCCCAGCCTGCCCGCTCCGTGGCGCGGCCGGTGTTCGCGTCCGGGTGCCAGTTGGGCCAGGAGACCATCCCGGGCTCGACGAGCTCAAGACCGTCGAAGAAGGCGATCGTCTGCTCCGGTTCGCGGAAGATATAGGGGATCGCACCGGAGTTGTTGTATTCCTCCTGCACCGCCCGGTGCTCCTCGTCGGAGGCGGTGGAGTGGCTCAGCGACAGGTAACTGCCCGAGGGCAGCCTGTCCATCAGCCGGTGTACCAGCGACAACGCCTCGTCCCAGTCGACGATGTGGCCGAGCACGTCACTGATGACCACGGCGACGGGGCGCGTCATGTCGAGGGTCTTCGCCGCGCCCTCCAGGATGAGGTCCGTGTTGCGCATGTCCGCCTCCAGGTAGTCGACGGCACCGTCGGCCGTGCTGATACCGAGTGCGTGGACATGCAGCAGAACCAGGGGGTCGTGATCGACGTACACCACCCGGCAGTCGGGAGCGATGCGCTGGACGACCTCATGCGTGTTGTCGACCGTGGGCAGGCCGGCGCCCAGGTCCAGGAACTGCCTGACCCCGGCCTCCCGCGCCAGATAGCTCACCGTACGGCGCAGGAAGTCCCGTGATTCGCGGGCGAACGTCTGGATCAGGGGGTACTTGGCGGCATAGGCGTCGCCCGCGGCGTGGTCCGCGGGGAAATTGTCCTTCCCGCCCAGCCAGTAGTTCCACACGCGCGCGGAGTGCGGAATCGAGGTGTCGATCTGGGGCAGCGACGGGTCAGTCATGCGTGCCTCTCTGAGGTTTACGGGAGGGGACGCGGACGTCCCACACGTCGGCCGTGCCGAGTATGCCGTCGTCCACCAGGGCTGTGCCACCTGGCGTTGCCGACGGCGGCGCGACCATCCGGGCCGAACAGGCGCTGCCGAGGGAATGAGCCGTCAGGAGTCCGTCGGGCACCGGCTCGCAGTGGCGCCTGGCCTCCGCGGACGGAACGTGCTCCGGTGGACGTCGTGCGTGTCCGGTCCTGCCGACGGAGGTGACGCACCGCGGACGACGCGCTCCGTATCGCGGCGTGGCGGCGTGGCGGCGTGGCGGTACGGGCTGAAGAGCGCGTCGGAGGAAGAGGAACATGAACAGCCAGCACCGTGGAGCTCCCGACGCCCCCGACGAAACGTCCGACGTGGTCATCGTCGGCGGCGGCGCCTCCGGACTCAGCCTCGCGCACCGGCTGACGGCGACCGGCTCCACCACCGTCACCTTGGTGGAGGTGCCGGACGGTCCGCGAAGGGTGCCCGAGCGGACCTGGTGCTACTGGGACCAGGGCACGGGCGACTTCGACGCGGCGATCAGCGCCTCCTGGCCGCTGCTGCGGGTCCACGGCACCGACGGCGCCGCGACCACGGCCGACCCGGCGCCCCTGCGCTACCGCATGCTCCGGTCCACGGCGTTCGAACGGCTGGTGCACTCCCGGCTGGACCGTTCCCCCGGCGCACGCGTCCTGCGCGCGACGGCGGAAACGGTGCGCAGCACGGCCGGTGGAGCGGAAGTCCGCTGCACGGCCGCCGACGCGCGGACGCTGACCCTGCGCGCCCGCCGCGTGTTCGACTCCCGCCCCCTGCGCGCCCTGCCACCGGCCCGGACCCAACTGCTCCAGCACTTCCGGGGCTGGTTCGTGCACACGGACGCCGACCGGTTCGATACCGCGATCGCCGACCTGATGGACTTCCGGGTGCCACAGCCGCGCCACGGGCTCGCCTTCGGCTACGTGCTGCCGCTGGCACCGGACCGGGCGCTCGTCGAGTACACCGAGTTCTCCAGGGCTCCACTGACCACGACGGCGTACGAGGCGGCGCTGGCGCACTACAGCCGCCACATCCTGAAGCTCGGCGCGTTCACCGTCGACGGGGCGGAGCAGGGCGTCATCCCCATGACCGACGCGCGCTTCGCCCGCCGGACCGGACCCGCCGTCTTCCGGATCGGAACCGCCGGCGGCGCCACCCGCCCGGCGACCGGCTACACCTTCGCCGCCGTGCAGCGGCAGACCCAGGCCATCGCCGCCGCCCTGCGCGACGGCCGCACGACCGTGCCCCGACCGCACGGACGGCGGGCGCTGGCCATGGACGCGGTTCTGCTGCGGGCCCTGGACACCGGCCGGATCGACGGCCCCGACTTCTTCACGGGCCTGTTCCGCCGCGTTCCGCCGGAACGGCTGCTGCGTTTCCTCGACGGCGGCACGTCGCTCCGGGAGGAGTGGGGCATCGGCCTGCACACCCCGGGAGGCCCCATGCTGCGGACCGCCCTCGAAGTCCCTTTCCTGCGCCGTCGCTCCCACCCTGCCCCACGGATCGGAGAGAGTCACCGATGACACTGCTGCGCGACCACGACCTGGCACGCGCCTTCGACCACGCGTCGCACACCTACGACCGCCTCACGGCCCTCAACCCCGGCTACCGCACCGACCTTCTTCGTTCGGCGCGACGCCTCCGGCTGCCCCGGGCCGGGGCCGGTCTGCACGTTCTCGACCTCGGTTGCGGGACGGGTGCCTCCACCCGGGCTCTGCTGCGGGCCGCGCCCCGCGCCCGCATCACCGCCGTCGACGCGTCGTCGGGAATGCTGGGGCGCGCACTGGCCAAGTCGTGGCCGGCACGCGTCCGCTTCCGGCACCTGACCGCCGAGGAAGTGGCCACGGCCGGGGAGGGACCGTACGACGCGGTGTTCGCCGCCTACCTGTTCCGCAACGTCACCGACCCGGACGGTGTCCTGGCAAGCGTCCGGACCCTGCTGCGACCGGGCGGCCGGCTCGCCGTCCACGAGTACGGTCTCAGCGGCTCGGCCGCCCACCGCGCGCTGTGGACGGCCATGTGCCGGGCAGTCATCATCCCCGCGGGCACCCTCGGCGGTGACCGTGCGCTCTACCGGCACCTGTGGCGCAGCGTCCTCGACTTCGACACCGTCCCTGCCTTCACCGCGCGTCTGAGGGACGCGGGATTCACAGGGGTGCGCGCTGCGCCCGTCGCCGGGTGGCAGACCGGAATCGTGCACACCTTCCTCGCCCGCCACGGCTCCGCCGCGGCAGCGGCGCACACCCGGTGAGTGCCCCGCACCGTGCCGCCCGGCGCGGCCGGGACCGCAAGGCCGAAGTGCTGATGCCCGCGCCCGGCCGGGAGCGCTTCGATCGCGCGGACGCGCCGGGCGTTGCCGTGGTCGGCGGGGGGATCGCCGGTCTCGCCGCGGCCACCCTGCTGGCCGAACGAGGCGCCCGCGTCACCCTCTACGAACGGGAGGATTCGCTCGGCGGCCGTCTCGCGGGCTGGCGCACCCGCCTCGCCGACGGTTGCGAGGCGACCATGAGCCGCGGGTTCCACGCCTTCTTCCGTCAGTACTACAACCTGCGCGGCCTGTTGCGGCGGACCGATCCCGCGCTCGACCGTCTCCGGTCGCTGCCCGACTACCCGCTGCGTCACAGCGGCGGGCTGACCGACAGCTTCGCCCGCGTCCCGCGCACACCACCGTTCAGCGCCCTCGGGTTCGTCGCCCGGAGCCCCACCTTCGGCTGGCGCGATCTGACCGCCATGAACGCCCGGGCCGCGCTGCCACTCCTCGACGTCCGCGTGCCCGAGGTCTACGAGCGCTTCGACTCGGTCAGTGCCACCCGCTTCCTGGAACGCGTCCGCTTCCCCGAAGCGGCGCACCATCTCGCGTTCGAGGTGTTCTCGCGCAGTTTCTTCGCCGACCCGCGCGAACTGTCCGCCGCGGAGCTCCTGGTGATGTTCCACATCTACTTCCTCGGCTCCGCCGAGGGCCTGCTCTTCGACGTGCCGGACGAACCCTTTCCCCAGGCACTGTGGGAGCCGCTCGGCGACTACCTGCGGCGCCTGGGTGCGGACGTCCGTACGGGCACGCCCGTGCGCGGCGTTCTCCCGTGCGACGGCGGGGGAGTGGAGGTGCGGACCGACGGCACCGCCGACCGCCACGAGGCGGCGGTCCTCGCCCTCGACCCCGGAGCGCTGCGCGGGATGGTCGCGACCTCACCCGGTCTGGGCACCCCCGCCTGGCGCGACGACGTCACCGCCCTGCGCACCGCCCCGCCCTTCCTCGTCTCCCGGCTCTGGCTCGACCGGCCGGTCCGCGCCGACCGCGCCGGATTCCTCGGTACCAGCGGCTACGACGGCCTCGACAACATCAGCGTCCTCGAACGCTACGAGGGGGAGGCGGCCCGATGGGCAGCCCGGACCGGCGGCTCGGTGGTGGAACTGCACGCCTACGCGGTCGCCGCCGACGCGGAACGCGAGGCGGTGCAGGACCGCCTCGTCAACAGCCTGCGCCAGGTCTACCCGGAGACACGGCCGGCGCGGCTCGTGGACGCCCGGCACGAATGGCGCTCCGACTGTCCGTTCTTCCCGGTCGGCTCCCGCGCCCGGCGGCCCACCGTGTCGACTCCCCACCCCCGGGTGATGCTGGCCGGTGACGCGATCCGCTGCGACCTGCCCGTGGCCCTGATGGAACGCTCCGCCACCACTGGTTTCCTCGCGGCCAACGCCCTCCTGCGCGGCTGGGGCGTCCGGGGCCAGGTGCTGTGGACGGTTCCCCGGGCGGGCCGTTCACCCGTGCTGAGGGCACTGGGCACGGTCGGGCGACGCTAGGAACGCCGTTTCGATCATGCCGGAAACCGTCCGGTGCTCCGCAGCGCCCAACGCCGCTCCGCGTACGCCAGGTCGTCGCGCCACAGGCGGGCGGCCGTCCGGCGCATCAACGGGCGCAGCGCGGGCGCCGCGGCCCGTGCCAGGGCGAAACCCCGCCGGTCCGAGGCAGCGACGACCGCTTCGACGACGGCGGTCCGTGGCCGCTCGTCGGCCTCGCCGGTCAGCGGAGTGGCATGGGTCTCGACAACGGAGGTGACTCCCTCGCCCTCGGTGATGCGCATGACGACCGTACGCGGCTCGGGAGCGGTGAACTCCGCCCGGACCGGCGCCACCAGACTGCCGGTCACCCGGAAGGAGACGTCGACGACGAAGGCGTCGTCCTCCTCCTCACCCCGCGGGGGCCGGGCCACGGTCAGGTCCACGAACGAGTAAGGATGGAACCAGGAGCCGTGCCACGGGTCGAGCCGGTTGGCGACCACGTCCTGCGGCTCGCACCGTCCCACCGCCTGGAACACCGCGTCCACCCCGCTGCCCGCCGCCGGCCGTACCGGCACCACGGGACGCTCCGACGGCTCCTCGCCGCCGACCGTGTCCAGCCGGACCCACACCAGTACTCCGTCGTCGTGGACGGGGTAGGGATCCCAGCCGGCGAACGACCCACCGTCCAGAACCAGTCCGTGCCAGTGGCACACCAGCGTGCCGCACCGCACCCGGCTGTCGCGCAGGGGCGCGCCGAGATGGGGGCAGGCGCCTGGGCCGGCCTGCAGCTCACCCGCGTCCGACCGCCACAGCACGACTTCGACTCCGCCCACCGTCCTGCCGCAGGGGCGGCCACCGGCGCGCACGTCCCGGGAGGCGCCGACGACGAACCAGTTGCCCGACGGCCGGGCAGACGCCCGTTTGAGCGCGCCGGCGATCAGCGCGGGGCACGCCTCCCGCCAGGTCGGCAGGCGTGTCGCCCAGTCCGCCCGGCGGCGGCGGCGCCGCAACGGCGGTTTCCAACCGGCCCGGTCCGCTCGGTCGCTCACTGCACGGGCCCTTTCCACTGATGAAGTGCCGTGCTGCCCGCCCGGGGCGTCCGACGCGCGGCGCGGGCGCACCACCGGGCGCCCGCGATGTGTACGACTCCCGCGGAGACGGTGGCCGCACGACGCCTGCGCGACACCACGGCACGGCGGTGCAGCACCGTGTACCCCTGGTCCGCGATCGCGTCGAGGATGCCGCCGTAGAGGGTGAACGCGGTGCGGATGCAGGGCCGTACCCGCGGGTCGAGCATGGCGATGCCCGGTTCCGCCGCCCGGTACACCTCCCTGGTCATGGCCTCGGCGGCGATGAGTGCCTCCCGGATCCTTGCGTCGCGCCGCCCTGTACGGCGGCTCCACTCCAGCAGCGGCCGGTGCACCCCGTGAGCGGCGAGCAGGTCCGCCGGGAGGTAGACGCGGCCCCGGTCCAGGTCCTCGCCCACGTCCCGCAGGAAGTTGGTGAGCTGGAAGGCAACGCCGAGGGCCGCCGCGTGCGGCGCCGCCTCCTCGCGTGAGGTGACCGTGCCGAGCACGGGCAGCATCTGCAGTCCGATCACCGCGGCCGAGCCGTGTATGTAGGCCCGCAGATCGGCGTAGGTCGGATAGTCCGTGACGTGCAGGTCGCTGCGCATCGAGGCCAGGAAGTCGGCGAACAGCGCGGGCTCGATGCCGTACCGGGCGGAGGTGTCGGCCACGGCCCGGACCATCGGCTCGTCCCCGGCGCCGGTGCGCAGCCCGTGCGCGAGGTCCCTCTCCAGACACCGCAGCAGCGCGTCGCGCTTCTTCGGTGTCCGGGACCGGTCGAGGTCGTCCACGATGTCGTCCGCCCAGCGGGCGAAGCCGTACAGCGCGTGCACGGCGGAGCGGCGTTCCACCGGGAGCAGACGGGTTGCCAGGAAGTACGTCCTTCCGTGGCGGGCGTTGAGCCGCCTGCATCGGGTGTAGGCGGCGCGCAGGGCGGGATCCGTGATCCCGGCGGCGTCCAGTTCACGACGGGTCATGAGCACCTTCCCCGGCCGAGAGTGCGGCGGCACGTGCGACGCGCGGTGCCGGACGGGCGCGGAGCGAACCGGCACGGACGCCGCCGGTAACGCGTGCGGCCGCGAGCTTGCCGCTGATGAGCACCGTCGGCACACCGACGCCCGGGGTGGTCCCGCAGCCGGCCAGCACGACGTTCTCGAGGCCGCGCACCAGGTTGCGCGGACGGAACGGGCCCGTCTGGGCGAAGGTGTGGGAGACGGAGAACGGGCTGCCCGCCGCATGCCCCTGCGCCGTCCAGTCCAGCGGCGTCACCAGCAACTCCTCCTGAACGCTGTCCGCGAACCCGTCCAGGCCCCGGCGTTCCAGCTCGGCGACCAGACTTTCGCGGTAGCGCGGGCCCAGCTCCCGCCAGGCGGCCGCGGAGGGCCCCACGGCGGTGTTCGGGCAGGGGGCCAGCACGTAGTGGAGGTGCCTGCCCGGCGGGGCCAGGGAGGGATCGTGTGCCGTCGGACGGGTGATCAGCAGGGACGGATCGCTCATCAGCTGCCCCGAACGGGTCAGCTCTTCGAAGGTGCACTCCCAGGCCGCGCCGAACGAGAGGGTGTGGTGGGCGAGACCAGGCCAGGTACGGTCGGTCCCCGCGTGCAGGACCACGGCGGACGGTGAGTGGCGCAGCCGTACCGGGCGCCGCGGGGCGCGCCCCAGCAGCCGATGCGCCGCGGGCAGCTCGCAGGTCAGCACCACCGCGTCGCAGGGGATCCGCTCGCCCGAGCCCAGAAGTACGGCGCGCACCCGGCCGGCCGAGCGTTCCAGCGCGGTCGCTTCGGCCGACCAGCGGAAGTCGGCGCCCGCGCCGGCCGCCGCGTTCGCCATGCCGCGGGGCAGTGCGTGCATGCCGCCCGCGGGGAACCAGACGCCGGCCACGGTGTCCATGTAGGCGATCACCGCGTAGGCCGCGAGGGCCCGGGCGGGGGCGAGGCCGGCGTACAGGGCCTGGAAGGAGAAGATCCGGCGCAGGCGGGAGTCGGAGAGGAAGCGGCCGATGCGCCTGTCCAGCCGGCCGAAGCCGCCCAGCGCCGCCAGACGGGCCAGGTCCGGGTGCAGCAGCTGGAAGGGCGAGTCGAAGTTCGTGTCGATGAAGTGCCGCATCTGGGCCCGGTACAGCCGCTCCAGCCAGTCCCGCAGGCCGCGGTAGCCCGCCGCCTCGGCCGGCCCGGCGAACCGTCGCACCTCGGCCTCCATGGCCTGGCCGTCGGTGTGGACGTCGAGTGAGGTCCCGTCCGCGAAGCACGCCCGGTAGGCGGGGTGCAGGGCCGTCAGCTCGACATGGCTGCCGAGGCTGTCCCCTACGGCGGCGAAGGCTTCGTCGGCCAGGTGCGGCATCGTCAGCACCGTGGGACCGGTGTCCACCTCATAGCCGCCGAGGCGCACGCGGCCGGCCCGGCCGCCCGGGCCGCCGTCCCGTTCGACGACCGTCACCCGGCGGCCTGCGCCCAGCAGATGCAGGGCGCAGGCGAGGCCGGACAGTCCGGCGCCCACCACGACGACATGATTTGTCGGTCCGGGCAGCGTTCTCACGCGGCCTCCCCGGTGTGTTCCAGGGCAACGCCCGTAGCCCGTCCGACCAGCGCGGTGAACTCCCGCCGTACGGTGGAGTCCGCACCGGTCCCCGCGAAGTGCCGCAGGCTCATCGCCGCCAACTCCGTGATTCTGGACTCCACGACGGCCCGCGCACCGACCCGCTCCAGCGCCGCTCGCATCCGCTCCACGGTGCTGTCCGCCCGGCGGGCGACGCCGGGGCCGAGGGCCTCGGCCGCCTCCTCGTCACCGGAGGCGTCGGCGAGCCGGAGGCCGACGGCGAGCAGGTAGGTGAGCTTGCGTGTCCGCAGGTCGTCGCCGGCCGGCTTGCCGGTCAGATCCGGGTCGCCGAAGGCGCCGAGGAGGTCGTCACGGAGTTGGAAGGCCAGCCCCGCACACCGTCCGGCGGAGCGCAGCGCGCCTTGGACACGCGCGTCCGCGCCGGCCAGTGAAGCGCCCAGCGCCAGCGGACGCTCGACCGTGTACAGGGCGCTCTTGAGCGTGGCGATGCTCACCGCCTCGTCGACGCCGGACGACCCGGTGGCCTGCGCGTGGATGTCCCGGTACTGCCCGGCGACCATCTCGGCGCGCATCGCCTGCCACTCGCGGTAGAGCCGCGGGCCGTGCGGCGAACCGAGCGCCGTCTCGGTCAGCAGGTCGTCCGCCCAGGCCAGGGCCAGGTCGCCGGCGAGCACGGCCGCGGAGGACGCGAACACTTCGGGCGAGCCGGTCATCCGTGCGGCCCGGTGCATGCCGGCGAAGTCCACATGCACCGTCGGCGCCCCCCTGCGCAGCGGTGATCCGTCCATCACGTCGTCGTGCATGAGGGCACACGCCTGGACCAGTTCGAGCGCGGCACCCGTGCGCAGTACCGCCCTGGCGTCACCCGAACCCCCCGCGGCCCGCCACCCGACCCACGCGAACGCCGTACGCAGCCGCTTTCCGCCACGCCGGACGAACGCGGTGACCCGCCCGGCCACGTCACGCGCGAACACGGGGTCCACGTCACCGGCCCGGCTCAGTCCCTCGTCGAGGACACGCCCGAGTACGGCCTCGACGGCCGGGACGGCGTCGAGGGCCGTGAGCGGACCGTCGACGGGCCCGGCCGGTTCGACCGGTCCGGCCGCGGGGGGCCGCAGCCCGGACAGGCACAGCCCCTTCTCACTCTCGGTCACCTGCACACCAGTGCTTCTGTCGAGTGTCTTTGTGCGGATGCGCTGATAGATGCCCGGCGCGGGGCCTGCGGGGCCCGGTCACCGCCGATGCTCACTCCACCGGCCCATCGACGTGGGCGTCATGGCGGTGTGTCACCTCGCGCGCGCTCCTGCCGGAGCACCTGCGCGAGGTCGGTGAGGCGGTCCAGCTGGTGCACCGGCCGGGAGGTGCGGTAGTTGTGGCCGAGCCGTTCCCGGTGCCGGTCGAGGAACGCCCAGTAGCCGGCGGTGTAGGGGCAGGCATGCTCGCCGGTCCGCTCGCCCGG
Source organism: Streptomyces gossypii (assembly GCF_025165795.1). Classification (GTDB taxonomy): domain Bacteria; phylum Actinomycetota; class Actinomycetes; order Streptomycetales; family Streptomycetaceae; genus Streptomyces; species Streptomyces gossypii. Next base: position 11,100 of record NZ_JAJAGO010000029.1, on the reverse strand, counting down.
CCGGTAGCGGCACGGTCCGCACAGGTCGCTCATGCGGTGCACGTAGGAGCCGCCCGACGTGTACGGCTTGGTCGTCATACGGCCGCCGTCCGCGTACTGGGACATGCCGACGACGTTGGGGACCATCACCCAGTCGTATCCGTCCACGAAGCAGCGGTGGAACCAGTCCGTGACCGCCGCGGGATCCCAGCCCCGCTGGAGGGCATGGCTGCCGAGGATCATCAGCCGGGGGATGTGATGGGTCCATCCCGTGTCCCGTACCTGGGCCAGGAACGTGTGCAGGCAGCGCGCTTCCACCGCGTCCGCGTCGAGGCCGTTCCACCAGTCGGGAAGCGGGGCGGTGTGCCGCAGGACGTTCGAGTGCCGGTACTCCTCGCCGAAATACCAGTACAGCTGCCACACGTACTCGCGCCAGCCGGCGACCTGCCGGACGAAGCCCTCCACGCTGCTGACCGGCGCCCGGCCGGCGCGCCACTCCGCCTCCGCCCGCTCGACGCATTCGGCGGGGTCGAGCAGGCCGAGGTTGAGCGAGGACGACAGCAGACTGTGGCTCATGACCGGGTCGGCGGCGAGCATCGCGTCCTCGTACGGGCCGAAGGTACCCAGCCGGTGTGCGAGGAAGCGTTTGAGGGCTGCTCGTGCCTCGGCGCGGGTCGCGGGGAAGAGCCGGGGTCCGTCGCGTCCGACGAAGGACACGTCGCCGTCCCTCTCCCAGCGGTCGAGGTCGTGGCGGACCTCCTCGTCGATCTCGTCCTCACGTGGCCGGTAGGGGCCGGGAACCGGCAGGGCGGACGTGTCGCGTGGCGGCGGCTGCCGGTTGTCGTGGTCGAAGTTCCAGCGGCCGCCGGCCGGGCCGTCACCGTCCATCAGCAGCTCGTGCCCCCGGCGCACCCACCGGTAGAAGTCCTCCTGCCGCAGCCGTTTACCGCCGTGCCCGTCAGCCCACGCGGCGAAGTCGTCCATCGGCACCAGGAACCCCCGTGCAGGACCCGTGGTGACCTGGGGGAGCGAGCGCACGAGTCGTGCGGCGGCATACGAAGTCGGGTGATGGACGGTGACCGGGCGGCTGCCCGCCGCACGCGCCAGCCCTTCCCGATAGGTGTCGGCCTGTACGTAGGTCATCCGATCGCCGAGTTCGGCCGCCCGGTGGCGCATGGCGGAGAGCACCAGGTGCGCCTTGGCCCGGTGGAAGCGCCGGCGCCGGAACACCGAACGGGCCTCGATCATCAGCAGCGGCGTGTTCCGTCCGGGGCCGCCGTCGCCCGGGGTGAGGAAGTGGGGGCCGATCTGGTCGCCGAAGAGCCAGTGCACGACGCGTCGCCCCTCAGTCGCGACCGCGGGCGTGCTTGAAGCGCGCCAGCCCGTCGGCGAGGTCGATGAGCGGTTCGGGGTAGTCGAGGCGGGCGCGCCGTTCCTTCGGGAGCCGCCAGGGTTCGTGCACGAACCGGTCCTCCATGTCGTGCAGTTCGGGCACCCAGCGGCGTGCGTACGCTCCCTGCGGATCGAAGCGTTTTCCCTGGACCACGGGGTTGAGCACGCGGTGCGGCCTGGTGTCCGTGCCGGTTCCGGCGACCCACTGCCAGTTGAGCTGGTTGTTGGCTACGTCGCCGTCCACGAGCAGGGCCAGGAAGTGCCGGGCGCCGATCCGCCAGTCCACGTACAGCGTCTTGGTCAGAAAGCTCGCCACCAGCAGGCGTGCGCGGTTGTGCATCCAGCCTTCATGGCGCAGCTGCCGCATGCCCGCGTCGACGACGGGATAGCCGGTACGGCCCTCCCGCCACGCGGCGATGTCCTCCGACGCCTCCTCCTCGCTCCGCCACCGGTCATGCCGGGTGCGGTAGTCCCGGACGGACGCCTCGGGCCGCGCCGCCAGCACCTGGTGGTGGAAGTCGCGCCAGCACAGCTGACGCACGAACGCCTCCGCTCCGGAACCGCCGTGCCCGCGGGCCCGCCGGACTGCCTCCACCGGTGACAGGGCACCGAAGTGCAGATACGGCGACAGCCGGGAGGTCGCGTCGCCCGCCAGGTCGTCATGCCGTTCCTCGTACCCGGACAACCCCGCCCGCGCCCAGCGTGAGAACGACTCGCGTCCCGCCTTCTCGCCTCCGGCCGGAATGCCCGCCGAGACGCCGGACAGCGCGTCGCGGGACGGCAGCGGCTCACCGCGTACCGCCCCGGGGACGCGCACGGCCCCCGGCGCCGGACAGGTCTCCCGCAGCCGCTCGCCCGACCAGCGGCGGAAGTAGGGGGTGAACACGGCGTAGTGGTCGGAGCCGGCCGGCGTCACGCTCCCGGGAGCGAGGACGGTGATCACGCTGTCGTGCACACGAAGTGCCACGCCTCGTTCGCCGAGACGGTCATGCAGACGCTCCTCCCTCCGCTGCGCGTACCCGGTGACGCCCGCGGCCATGTGCACCTCCGCGGCCCCGCACTCGGCGGCGACCGCGGCGACCTCCCGGACGACCGGCCCCGTACGCACGACGAGCCGGCCGCCACGCCGGCGCAGCGAAGCGTCGAGGTCGGCCAGGCAGTCGGCGAGGAAGGCGTTGCGGTTGGGAGCGTCGAAGCCGACCGCGTGCACACCGGAATCGCGCACGAAGAGCGGCACCACCTCGTCCGCCACCGCGAGAGCGGCGCGCAGCGGCGGATGGTCGTGCACACGCAGATCCGAGGTGAACAGGACAACCGCTACGGTCATGTCGTCACCCCTGGTGCCGTGCAGCGGCGCTGTGTGCACTGCTTCCGGATTCTTCGCCCGGCGCGGCCGTGACAGATCCGGTCGGGAGGCCGTCGCGTGCCCGCTCGGCGAGGGTCCGGGCCGCGCGCCGGTCGGAGTCCCCGAAGCCGGAGTTGGCGCTGGTGCTCCTGCCGAGAGCGGGAATCAGGTGGTACGCGACATCGATACCGTGCATGGCCCCGGCGCCGGAGGCGGCGTCCGGGACATCGTCCCGGACCGTCTCGGCATCCTGCGCCCAGGGACGGACGCGGAGTCTGCCGGGGGAGTGGGCCAGACACCGGGCCCGGTGGCCGGCCTCCTCCAGTCCCGGCACCAGACGTCCGCCGACGTCACCGGACGCCCCGGCGACCAGGCAGTGCAGCCGCTCCGCGTCCCGCTGTCCGTCCATGCCCACGAACACTCCTCCCAGCGTGAGGTCGACGTCGTGCCCTGCTGTCCGATCATGGCCGCAACAGCGCGACCATGCCTGTCGCGGCACCGCCACCTGCCCCCGGCCTCCGGCACCGGGTACGGCAGAGCCGACGGGACGCCCGTGCCTTTCCTGCGCCTGCCTCGATACGCCGGACGGGCGAACGCGCGGCCCACGGGGCTCTTCGCTCGCCTGGCGCACCGTCCCGGCGCCGTCAGGGGGACCGTTGCTTTGCCGCCGGTGTGCTGGGCCCTGTCCGAGTCACGGCCGGGTGCCTGCACGTCGGCACGGCGTTCGGGCCCAGGGGCATGCGCCGCCCCAACCCGGCAAGATCCAACGGTGCCGTGCCGAGCCGCGATGCCTATCCATGCGAGCCCTCGTGATCGTTCGCGGCCAGGCTGGGCCGGAGTCTCACCGATCAAGAGCAGGATGGGCGGTCCCTCGAGAGCTGCGTGGAGACTCTGTCCCGGCGGCTGCGGCCATGGTTCGGATCGGAATGACTCTCTGCGGTCGGCAGCCCAGTGGGAGGGGCGCCGAAGGGGAACGGTACCGCAGGCGGTGAGCCGGTGCTCAGACGTTGATGACGGTGACGCGTGTGCCGCACAGGGTGGTGAGGTCCTCGGGGTCGGAGGTGAGGACCGTGACAGGGCCGGGGGCGGCGAGGGCGGTGGCGCTGAGCATGGCGTCGATGGCGTACGTGTGGCCGTGCAGCCCGGCGTCGGCCAGGAGGGCGGTTGCGTGCCGGGCGAGCGGTTCGGTCACCGGCTCGACGATGAGGCGGGACAGCGTCCACTCCAGGGCTGGCGCCTTGATGCGGGGGTGGACCACCTCGACGAGAGTGGCGGCGGAGGTGATGACGCGGAGGTCGTCGGCGCGGGCGAGGGCGAGCCATGCGGTGACCGTGCGGTCGCGCAGGACGGCTTTGGCCAGTCCCTCGCTGTCGAGGACGAGGGTGCCGCCGGGGGCTGCGGGCGAGCGGCTCACGCAGCGTCCGCCCCACTTCGTGCCTGTTCCTGCCGGGCCTGGTGGAGCTGGTCGCGCAGGGCTTGGACCTCGTCGTCCGTGATGGGGCCGTGCTCGGCTTCGGCGACCTGGATGAGTTCGTTGAGGTTGTCGCGTTCGATCTGGCGGGCGACGGCCGCGGCGACGTAACCGGACAGGCCGGAGGGGCCGCTGCGGATCCGGGCGGCCTCCGCGATGTCGCGCGGCATGGTGATCGAATACTTGCCGGTAGGCTCGCCCATGCTACCAATCCTACCCGAGATCCCCCCGGTGAATGGTGGAAGAAGTATCCGGCCACTTTTCCGTGCCCGCAGCGACCTGCGCGACGACCGAACGCCTTCCCGCCTTTCGTGTGGCACCACCGCTGTTTCGCGGAGTCGCGCTCGACGTGCCGACGCCGCTCCGCCCGGTGGACGGGCAGGTGGCAGGTGCGGCTCCGCCAGGTGCTCCTGGTCTCCCGGGTGAACGCCCGCAGGAACGCGTAGCCGAGCGGGCCGCCGCCTTCTGCGTCGGCCAGTCAGGCGAGCCGGTAGCCGGACGAGGTGCGGTCGGTATCGGCGAGGGCGGTGATGCGCATGGGCAGGGCTCCGATCTGTTCGGGGCGGGTGCTCATGTACTCCGGGGGCTCATGCCGGTGAAGACCGCTCGGAGAACGCGGTCGATGTGGTCGTGGGTCAGGGGTTGGTGGGTGATCAGCAGCCGGAAGTACAACGGGCCCGACAGGATGTCCATCGCCAGGTCGAGATGGCCGTGCCGCTGACGAACCGCTTCCCGCAGTTCGATGGCGCGCGTCACCCGCGGGTGACGGCTCACGCCTGCGGCCGTGCTCAGGAGCGCGGTCCGGCGCCGTGCAGCAGGGTGTCGATGAGGCGGGCGGCGAGGGTGTCGGTGTCGGTGCCGGCGTCGTCCGGGCTCCCGTGCAGGGACTCCCCGAGGAGCGCGTAGTAGACGCGTCGTACCCAGTGGAGGTCGGCTGCCTCGTCGACGAGCTTGTCGGCCCGGGCGCGTTCCAGCACGGTGATGCAACGCTGGCCGATGTCCTGGTGGATGGCGGCCGCTTCGCTGTCGGGATCGGCCGGCAGTCCCAGGGCGAACGCCCAGGCGCCCTTCACCTCGAGCACATTGGCCGTGATCCGGTGCAGTGCCACCAGGGGAGGGGCGGTGTCCGGCCGGCCGTCCTCCACGGCTTGGGCGAGCTGGCGGGCGGCGGACGAAGCCAGGGCCTCGATCAGCGCCTGCCGATGGGCGAACCTCCGGTGGATCGTCGTCCTGGCCACCCCCGCGGCGGTCGCGATCTGCTCCATCGACGCGCCGGGATCCGCGGAGAGCACGCGTTCGGCCGCCTCCAGGATGGCCCGCACACTGCGCTCCGCGTCCGCCCGCAACGGTCGTGCCGTCGTCTCGCTCATGGCACCTCCACTCATCTGCTTGACTCCAAAACGATACATCGTTGCGCCACTTTCCGCATAAGTGCATCGCTGCTGTTGCAATTATGCGAGAAGTGAGTACTCTCCTGTCTCAATTACTCGTTGTGAAGGAGATTCCCGTGAACAGTGCAGCGCTCATCACTGGTGCCTCGTCCGGGCTCGGCGCGGAGTTCGCCGCGCAGCTCGCTGCCCGCGGGCACGACCTGATCCTGGTGGCGCGTTCCGAGGACAGGCTCACAGTCCTCGCCGAGCGACTGATCGCGGAGCACGGCATCCGCGCCCACGTCCTGGTCCAGGACCTCGCCGAGCCCGATGCCGCCCGGCAGGTCGCCGGCCGGCTCGCGGCCCGCGGCCTGAGCGTCGACCTGCTGGTCAACAATGCCGGGTTCGGTACGTGCGGGCGGTTCGAGGACATCGCGGCGGACCGAGACCACGACCAGCTGATGGTCAACGTCGTCGCGCTCGTCGACCTCACCCACGCCCTGCTCCCCGGCATGCTGGAGCGCGGCACGGGCGCCGTCGTGAACGTCGCTTCCACCGCGGCCTTCCAGCCGTCCCCGTACTTCGCCGTGTACAGCGCGGCCAAGGGCTTCGTACTGAACTTCGGGCTCGCTCTGCGCCAGGAGTACCGCAGGCGTGGCATTCGCGTGCTCACCCTGTGCCCCGGCCCGGTCGACACCCCCTTCTTCGACGCCATCGGCACCCGCAAGGCTGCCGTCAACGGCTCGATGACCACGCCGGAGCCGGTTGTGCGCGCCGCACTGCGCGCACTCGACCGCGACCGCGGCTATGTCACCCCCGGATTCGGTAACGCCCTGGCCGCGCATCTGCTGCCGCGCCGGCCGCGCACGATGGTCGCCGCCATCGCCGAGCGCGTCACCCGCAAAGTCCTCACCCCTTCGGACGCAGCCCCGCAGCCGAAGGAGTACGCGGCATGAGTTCCTCCGCCATCCCGGCAGCGGGTGCCGCCGCCGCGATGCTGCTCGTCGGCACGTCGACGGCAGTCTCCGCGACGATCGCCGACTACCCCGTCCTCAGCGGTCAGGCCCTGCGCTTCGCGCTCGCCGCAGCGATCCTCCTCGCCGTCGTACGCCACCAGCGCCTGCCCCGCGCCAGCCTGACACCGCGTGACTTCCTGCTCCTGGCGGCGCTGGCCGCCACCGGCCTGGCCGGCTTCAACATCTTCCTGGTCGAGGCCACTCGGCACGCGAGCCCCGCCATGATCGGCACCGTTGTCGGAGCGATCCCCGTCGTCCTCGCCCTCGCCGGGCCGTTGACACAACGCCGCCGGCCCGCCGCTCGCACCGTCGGCGCCGCGGCTGTCGTGACCCTGGGCGCTGCCGTCTCCGCCGGACTCGGCGGCGGCAGCCTGCACGGTGTACTGCTGTCGCTGGGAGCGCTCGCCGGCGAGGTCGCCTTCTCGCTGCTCGCTCTTCCTCTGCTGCCCAAACTCGGCCCCTTGAGGGTCGCCGCCTATCCCGCGGCGCTGTCCGTGCCCATGCTGCTGGTCGCGAGCATCGCCCTGGACGGTGCGAGCGCCCTGCGGCTGCCCACCCCCACCGAAGCTGCCGCTTTCGGCTACCTCGGCGCACTCGTGACAGCCACCGCCTTCTTCCTCTGGTACGACGCGCTGCGCCGACTGGGTGCCGAACGTGCCGGACTCTTCGCGGGACTCGTCCCGGTGGGTGCACTGCTCACCACCGTCGCTCTCGGGCTCGGAAAGGCAGGCCTCACCGACGTGGTCGGCGCTCTGCTCGTCGCGGCAGGTGTCGTCGTCGGGCTGCGGCGGCCGGTGGTGCGGGGCGAGCCGACCGTCAAGGCCGGCGGACGGAAGTGCCCGGCCTGATCCTGGTCATTCGCGATGCGCCTCGCGCGGCTGGCAGACTGCACAGATGATCGACGGTCTTCCCGCGGGCATGAGGGCCCGGCACCTTGCCGACGAGGACCATCTCCGCGTGCTCGCCGTGCTGGACACGTGGTGGGGTGGCCTGAAGGGGGAGGCAGGGGCGCCGTCACGTGCACTGCATCACCAGTCCGGAGAACACTGCGTCGCAGGCGTTTCACACCCGGCTCGGCTTCACGGCCTCAGAGGTGAAGCCGGACTACGACGGCCCCGGACTCGACCGGGTGGCGTTCACCCTCGACCTTGCCGCGGCCACTTGACAGCCTGGCCCCAAGGTCAGCCTCGCCGGAGCGGAGCAAAAAGCTCACCCAGTCGACGAGCGGTCCACCGTGTCGACGAGCGGTCACCGTCCATCTCGGACCGGGCCATAGCGGAGATCGGGGGAAGCGCCCGGCCATCACCCGGTACGTCGCTCATAGCGCGAACGTGCGAGGTGACAGGCGTTGCGGAGCAGCTCGCAGGTTGCCGTATCGGTCCGCCGGCCCGGATTCACCACCGCGAGCCAGCCAGCGGAGCCGTAGACGGGGTGTGCCATCACGGCATCGGTGATGCTGGGGTCGTCGTCGATGGCCGGTTCGCGCGGCGCGTGGCCGGTCCGGTTGACGAAGGCTTCCTTCCCGGCGGCGATACTGACGCGGAACGCATCCGGGCGGTCCAGGCGCGCTCTCTCGTCGCCTGGGTAGTTCTTCGTCACGATTGTCGCGAACGGCTGAGCCGTCTTCGGCACTGCACCGTCAGGAGAGTAGTAGAAGAACGTGTCCCCCCAGCTGATCTCTGGTGAGCCGTCGTCGGGCCCCGGCCTGATGGCCAGGACTCCCTCGAGGTCCTGCATGAAGTCGATGATCTCGTCGATGGTCATGTGCTCAAGCGTTTCATTAAGGTGCTTGTGGAGACTTTCAGCTGAAAGGCAAAGGGGAACGGGTGTCAGCTCTCAAGTCGTCGGCCATGCGTACAGTCGATGTCGCGCGACGTGCCGGATACTCGGTTCAGCAGGTGCGTAATCTCGAGCGCGACGGTGTGCTGCCGTCGGCGACGCGCACAGCTGCGGGTTACCGGATCTACGGGGAGCTTCACCTGCATTCCGCGCTGGCCTACCGAGCCCTCGCAGTCGGCACGGGCCCGGTTGAGGCCAAGCGGATCGTTCGTGCCGTACATCAGTGCCCGACCTCGCAGGTGCTTGCACTTCTCGACGCGGCACACGCCCGACTCGACCGAGAGCGTACGGACCTCAAGCTCGCCAGGGAGGCGGCAGAGACGATCTCTGCCGAGCCTGTCGAAGACGTACACCCATCGGACTCGATGAGCGTCTTAGAACTCGCCGCCGCGCTCGGAGTGCGCCCATCGACATTGCGGCACTGGGACGCCGAGGGGCTCGTCGTGCCCGACCGGGTCCCCCCGCGAGGAACGCGACGGTACTCACCGGCCCAAGCTCGGGATGCCCGAATCGTCCACCAGCTACGCAGCGCCGGGTACCGTATCGTCCCGCTCCGGGCCTTGATGCCGGACCTGCGGCACGGGCACCGATCGGAAGACGTCCGGGCCGCGCTGGCGGCCCGGGACGCGAGCATCGCGGCTCGCTCCCATGCCCTCCTCGACGCTGCCGCAGCACTCAGTGCCGTCCTCGCTGCGGCAACTCAGACGTGAGACCGGTCAACAACGCCTATTCCGCACCAGCTAGTGGGCCGGGCTCGATTGGCCGACCGGACCCGAGCCAATAAAGGCCGACCTCGCACCCGGCTCACCCATCCCTACCTGGACCGATTACCCGGCCAAGGCTGCGTGACAGGACTTGGGCGGTGGCCCTCAAAGCCCGGCGAGGCCGGCGAGCTCGGACAGCCGGATCGCCTCGTCCTCAGTCGTACGCCTTTGCCGCCGAGCACCGCCTCGGGACGCCTGCGGGGACGGCCGGGCCGTCCGGACGCGGGCGGCCGCAGCCGGACGATGAGCGACAGGGATTCGCCGAGGCGTAGTTCGCCTCCAGGGCAGTGCCGGAAATCTGCCCACCCGTCCGCCGGGAGCATCGCGGGATGGCTGCGGTGGCGAGGTGGAACTCGGAACACGCAGCCGCCGTGATGCACACGGTGACGTGCCACGGAAGCTGAGCCGGAATCCTCAGTGGCGCGACGTCTGGATGGCCGTTTCGGCGAGGGTGCTGAAGCCGACTGGAGCAAGGCCCGTCAACGTGGCGACGTCACCGGTTACCGCCTCGAAGCGTTGCTCGCGCACTGACTCGAACATGCTGGTGAAGGCGTAGACCCACCACGGTGCGACGCCTCGACGCAGAAGCAGCGAGCTGAACTCTGTCGGCTCGATGTTGGTGGCCTTGACCAGATGCGGGCTGAATCGTGCGGTGATGTCAGCGAGCTCGGCAAGGTCGAAGCTGTGTCCGCCGGTTGCTTTCACCACGGCACCGGGGCGGCGGATGGCGCACTCGACCAGGCAGCGCGCAACATCGCCGCGTGAAACCAACGACACCCGACCATCGCCCATGGGCAGTGCCAGGCTGCCGGATGACGCCGCCTCAACGACCCACTGCGTGAAGAACTCGCCGTAGACGGAGGCCCGTACGACAGTGTGTGGAAGATGCCTGTCACGCAGCATTCGCTCCGTCTCCCGGTGCACCGGGGCGAAGCAGAACGGCGAGTCCGGCTCAAGATCGAGGATGCTCAGATACACCACGTGCTCGACCTCCGCCCGAACGGCGGCGTCCAGGACATTGATGTGATGAACTAGCGCCGAAGCTGCCTCACCATCGCTGGATATGAAGACCAGCGTTCCGACCCCGGTCAGAGCTGCTGCCATCTCCTCGCGAGACGTGTAGTCGGCTCGGCGCACTGCCGCTGGCTGGTGAGGATCAACGAATCGAGACGGTTCCCGGACCAACGCGAGCACGTCCGTGTGCCCTGCGTCCACAAGCCCTCTCACGACCGCACCGCCAACGTGGCCCGATGCTCCCGTCACTGCCGTTGGCCGCGTCGTCATGACGAAACCCTAGCTTTTGGCACAGGGCTACAGAACCTGGCCGCCCGCTAGCGGATGCTGAACCGTTGACGCCCTCGCAGGCATGCATGCGGCGCATACGGAGCGACGCAGATCATCGACGGGTGATCCGATCGGACAAGTGGACCGAGCTGGGTGACTCACGTTACCGACTCACGTTACCGACTGCATGCCCCTCGCCGCGCTGTCTCAACGTTGCCTCGCGGCGGACGCCTTGCATCCGGGGCCGACCCGCTCGGCGACGAGCCGCTGGTAGTTCGGACACTGGGTGACGTCCTCGTGCCCGCAGCTCAGGCCGCCCTCGATGAGCTCCAATGAGGCCCGGGCCGCCGCGATTCTCGATCGGAGTTCCTCGGCCTCGGGACGCAGGATCCTGTGCCGGGTGGCGCGGTCGACGGTGGAGGACAGGCTCCTGATGGTGTCCAGACCGAGGCCGGCCTTCTTGGAAAGGAGGATTACCGCCACGCGGGTGAGGTCCTCCGCACCGTAGCGGCGGCGTCCGCCCGCGTCCCGTCCAGGGTGCAGCAGGCCCTTCGACTCCCAATGCCGCAGGACGTGCGTGGCCACGCCGAACCGTGCCGCAAGAGCGCCGATGCTCATCACACCGGCGCCGCTGTCTTCG
>NZ_JAJAGO010000028.1 GCF_025165795.1 Streptomyces gossypii | reverse complement strand
GAGCGAGGAACGAGCGAGTGCAGCGCTGAGGAGTGTCGACACCGGGTACGAGCCCGCGGAGGCGAGCCGAGCGCACAGGAGGAGTGTCGACACCGGGTACGAGCCCGCGGAGGCGAGCCGAGCGCATTAAGAGGGCGCAGCCAACGTGGCGATGACGCCGATGACGATGAGGATGGCGAAGATCAGCCCGAAGATCTGGAGCAGTTTCTTCTGCCCGTTCGGCGGGTTGGGGTCAAGTACCGGCATGTCCGCCAGTGTCCCACTCAGCCGCCGTCCTCCACGCACCGGTCCCGGCCCGCGAAGACGCCGACCGTCATCTGCGCCAGCATCAGGCCCGTCATCAGCAGCAACGGCGCGTGCCAGCCGCCGCTGTGCTGCTGGAGGGCTCCCACCAGCAGGGGGCCGGGGATGGAGATCAGGTAGCCGGTGCTCTGGGCGAACGCGGAGAGCTTGACCACGCCGGCGCTGCTCCGCGAGCGCATGCCGATCATGGTGAGTACCAGCGGGAAGGCGCAGTTGGAGACGCCGAGCAGCAGCGCCCAGGCCCAGGCGCCGCCCGCGGGGGCGAACCACAGCCCGGTGTAGCCGGAGAGGCCGCAGATGCCGAGTGCGATGACGAGCGGGCCCTGGTGGCTCATGCGCGCGGCGAGCCGGGGCAGTACGAAGGAGAGGGGTATGCCCATGCCCATGGTGACGGCGAGCATCATGCCCGCGCCCGAGGCGGAGACTCCGGCGTCGCGGAAGATCTGCGGGAGCCAGCCCATGGTGATGTACGCGGCGGATGCCTGGAGGCCGAAGAAGACGCCGAGTGACCAGGCGGTGACCGATCTGGTGATGCGCAGGGGCGGCTGCTCGGAGGGTTCCGGGGCCGTGCCGCCGGCGGCCGTTGCCCGGTCTGCCCGTCGTCCGGCCCGTACGACCGCGCTCCATGGCACCACCGCGATCAAGCCGACCACGGCCCAGGCGCCGAGCCCTGCCCGCCAGCTGCCGCCCAGCGCGTTGGTCATGGGGACGGTGACTGCGGCGGCGCCGGCTGTGCCGAGGGAGAGCGCCATGGAGTAGAGGCCGGTCATGGGCCCGACGCGGTCCGGGAACCATTGTTTGACGACGACCGGCATCAGGACGTTGCTCACGGCGATACCGGCCAGCGCGATGGCGCTGGCGAGCAGGAAGAAGGCGGTGCCGCCCGCGAACGGGCGCAGCGCGAGGCCGAGGGTGATGGCCGCCATCCCGGCCAGCACCACGGAGGCGGGGCCCCAGCGGCGGGCGAGGCGCGGCGCGAGGCCGCCGAACAGCGCGAAGCACAGGGAGGGCACGGAGGTGAGGAGTCCGGCGACGGCGCCGCTCATTCCGAGGCTCTTCTGTACCTCCTCCAGCAGCGGGCCGAGCCCGGATATGGCCGGTCGGAGGTTGAGGGCGGCGAGCACGAGGCCGGCCACCAGCAGTCGCCGCGTCCAGCGGGAGGGTGCGGGGGTGACGGGAGTGGGGGCGTGCTCCGCCGGGGCGGGCCGCGCAACACTCTTCACATCATCCTTCGCCATATCCATGGACAGCATCATAGAATCATAGGATGAATTGACGCCAACTCGATTCCCGTCCGCACCCGATCCGCCGCCGCTTCCGCCTGGGAGAGTCATGCCGCTGAACTCACCGCACCGCTCCGCGCTCGCGGACCAGGTGATCACCTCGCTACGCGCCCAGATCTCCTCGGGCGAGTGGCCCGTCGGCTCCCGCATCCCGACGGAACCGGAGCTGGTGGACCAGCTGGGCGTCGCCCGCAACACCGTGCGCGAGGCGGTGCGCGCCCTCGCCCACAACGGACTCCTGGACATCCGCCAGGGCTCGGGCACCTACGTGCTGGCGACCAGCGAACTCGCCGGAGTCATGCACCGGCGCTTCGCCGGGGCGGACCCGCGCCATGTGGCCGAGCTGCGCAGCACGATGGAGGCGACCGGCGCCCGGCTGGCCGCGCGGCGCCGTACCGAGCAGGACCTGACCCAGCTGGACAGGCTGCTCGCACTGCGCGAGGCGGCATGGGAGTCCGGGGACGTCGGACGCTTCGTGGAGGCGGACGCGAACCTGCATCTGGCCGTGGTCGCGGCCTCGCACAACGAGGTGCTCACGGCCGTCTACGCCGATCTCGGCGATGTCCTGCGCGCGTTCCTGCGTATCGACGTCGGCGAGCGGCTGCTCCCCGAGGACCACCAGGACCACGCGCGGATGGTGCTGGCGATCCGTGCGGGTGACGAGGAGGCGGCGGAGCGGGAGGCAGGCTCGTACACCCGCCAGTGGGGCTGCGGCGTCAGGACGGCGGCCGTCTGACGGTGTCCCCCGCCGCCGCGCGGACCCGGGAGACGGTGACCGGCTCCCCCGTACGCCGGGACAGATCGCATGCCTCCGCGACATACAGCGCCTCCAGCGCGTCCCGTGCGGTGCACGGACTCGCGGCACGGCCCGCGGCAACCTCGGTGAAGGCGGCCAGCTCGGCGGTGTAGGCCGCCCGGAAGCGGTCCGCGAAGCCCGCGTACGGTGCGGCGCGCCGCCAGGAGATCCGGGGTTCGGCGGTCGGCAGCGGGGCGTGGTCGTCGAGCCCGACGATCCGGGTGCCCTCCGAGCCGCAGACCTCCAGCCGGACGTCGTGACCCGCCCCGTTGTAGCGGGTCGCGGTGGCGGTGGCCAGCACGTCGTCGTCGAACCGCAGCAGCGCGGCGCAGGTGTCGACGTCGCCGCCCTCGCGGAAGAAGGCGTCTGGGCGGTTCGCGCCCAGGGCGTAGACGGACAGGACCTCGCGCCCCGTCAGCCAGCGCATGATGTCGAAGTCGTGGATGCCGCAGTCCCGGAACAGGCCCCCGGAGGTGGGCAGATATGCGGCGGGCGGCGGCCTTCGGTCGGAGGTCGTGGCGCGCAGTGTGTGCAGCCGCCCCAGCTCACCGCCGCGCAGCGCCTCGCGAGCGGCGCGGTATCCGGCGTCGAAGCGGCGCTGGAAGCCGATCTGCACGGGCGCTCCGCCCGCCTCGGCCCGCTCCACCACGCCGAGCGTGCCGGGCACGTCCAAGGCCACCGGCTTCTCGCAGAAGACCGGCGTTCCGGCGTCCAGCGCCTGGTGCAGTAGCTCGGCGTGGACGCTGGTCGGCGCGGCGATCACCAGGCCGTCCGGGCGTGCCGCGAAGAGCTGCGCCACGCCCGGCAGGGCCGTCAGCCCCAGCCGCCCGGCGAGCGCCGGGGCCAGCCCCGGCGCGGGGTCGGCGACGAGCACCTCATCGACACCGGGCAGCGCGCACAGCGTCTCCGCGTGGAACGCGCCGATACGCCCGGTGCCGATCAGACCGATCCGCATGATGGCCTCCCGTCATGCCCCCATCATGTGTACACCGCCGTCGACGTGCACGATCTCGCCGGTCGTCTTCGGGAAGAAGTCCGACAGCAGACCGACGACGCCTCGCCCGGCGGGCTCGGGGTCGCTGAGCTCCCAGCCGATCGGCGCACGGTGGTTCCACACGTCGGCGAGTTCCTCGAAGCCGGGGATGGACCTGGCGGCCATCGACTTCACCGGACCGGCGGAGACCAGGTTGCAGCGGATGCCCCGGCTGCCCAGGTCACGGGCGAGATAGCGGCTCGTCGACTCCAGCGCGGCCTTGGCCACGCCCATCCAGTCGTACTTCGGCCAGGCGAACTGAGCGTCGAAGGTCAGCCCGACCACCGAACCGCCCTGCGGCATCAGCGGCAGGCAGGCGGTGGTCAGCGACTTCAGCGAGTACGCGGAGACATGCACCGCCGTGGCGACGTCCGCCCATTCGGCCTCCAGGAAGTTGAAGGCACCCTGCGGCCCGAAGGCGACGGAGTGCACCACGCCGTCCAGGCCGTCGACGTGCTCGCGCACCTTGTCGGCCAGACCGTCCAGGTGCTCCTGGTCGGTCACGTCCAGCTCGATGACGGGGGCGGGCGTGGGCAGCCGCTTGGCGATCCGCTCGACCAGGGAGAGGCGGCCGAAGCCGGTCAGCACGACCTCGGCACCCTCCTGCTGGGCGATCTTCGCCGCCTGGAAGGCGATGGAGGACTCGGTGAGAACGCCCGTGACCAGGATGCGCTTGCCGGTAAGGATTCCACTCATGACGATCAGTGACCCATGCCCATTCCGCCGTCGACAGGAATGACGGCTCCAGTGATGTACGCGGCCTCGTCCGAGGCCAGGAAGCGGACCGAGGCGGCGACCTCTTCCGGCTGTGCGTAGCGGCCCAGCGGCACCTGCCCGAGGATCGCCTCCCGCTGCTCGTCGGTGAGCACCTTCGTCATATCGGTGTCGACGAAGCCGGGGGTGATGACATTGCAGGTGATGTTGCGGGAGCCCAGCTCGCGGGCCACCGAACGGGCGAACCCGATCAGACCGGCCTTGGAGGCGGCGTAGTTGGACTGCCCCGGAGAGCCGGACATCGCCACCACCGACGAGATCAGCACGACGCGGCCGCGGCGGGCGCGCAGCATGGCGCGCGTGGCGCGCTTCACGACCCGGAAGGTGCCGGTGAGGTTGGTGTCGACGACCGAGCTGAAGTCCTCCTCGGACATCCGCAGCAGCAACTGGTCGCGGGTGACGCCAGCGTTGGCCACCAGCACCTCGACGGCGCCCTGCTTCTCCTCGATCTCCTTGAAGGCCTGCTCCACCTGCTCGGTCTCGGTGATGTCGCACTTGACGGCGAGGCACCCGAGTTCGGTGAGTTCGGCCGGCGGCTCACCGGTGCGGTAGGTGATGGCAACCTTGTCGCCGGCCTCGGCGAAGGCCCGGGCGATGCAGAGGCCGATTCCTCGGTTACCTCCGGTGACGAGAACCGAGCGACTCGGGTCCGAGCGACTCAACGGGACCACCCTTCCGTGCGAGGAGCACAGCCCATGGCGTAGCTGCGGGCCGTGTACTTTCCCGTGAAAACTATCGGGTGACCTCGTGTTCCGGGGAATCGGGCGCCGACAGCAGGCGGAGACGGTCCCTGTCGGGTTCCCACAGCGACCATCACCGCAAGCGAGGGCCGGGTCAGGGCCTGCGGATCTCGAAGTGGAAGCATCCGTACTCGACGGCCCGCACATGGACGAGCGCCACCTCGGAGTAGTCGAACGCCTCGCTCAGCGCCGTGTCGAACGCCTCGCAGGTGTCGAACGGCAGCTCCATCAGCCTGCCGCCGTGGATACGCCCCCGAGCGTCGTACCGGCGGAAGACGCGCAGCGCACCGGGCCGGGCAAAGGGGTAGGCGCCGCCGTTGCTCTCCGGCCCGCCGCACTCCCCCTCGTGTATGAAGACCGGCCCCTGCTCATCGTACGCCCCCGGATCCGCACCCGTCGCGGCGGCCCAGCGGCGCAGCGGCGCGTACGAGACCAGCGCGATCCGCTCGCCCACCCGGCTGAGTCGCAGACAGCAGCGCAGCACGGCGCCGCCCTCCTCGTCCCGGTAGCCGCGCGCGGGCACACCGGCGTCGTCGGTGTCCCTCAGCTCTTTGAGCGCGGCCGGGTCGACGGGCCGCGCGTGGAATGTCGTCATACCGCGAGTCTCGGCCCGCGCGACCCCCGACGCTGGCGGAAATCCGACGTCGCGTTCCGGCCTTCGTGTCCGCCCACGCGGCAAGCGGTTCAAGCGGTTCAAGCGGTTCACCCGAACAGGTGATCACTCGGGGAATTCGTGGTCACTCGCGCAGGCACACGCATACGCTGCGGCGTGGATGGCATTCACGCGCAGGGAGGCGCATCATGACGGTGATGCTCGAACGCCCGACGATCATAAGTGTCCCGCCCGGATCGCTCCGCTTCCAGGCGCTGTGCCGCACGCTGCTCACCATGGATGTGCCCGTGGGGTATCGGGCGGAGATCGTCGGGGGAAACATCGACTCCCGGCTGACCGTGCCGTTCGGCGAGCCCCTGCACATCCCCGCGCCGTTCGACTGCGACCTGGACACCTCCACCTTCCGCGCACCGACGGAGGAACAGGCGACCGAGGCCCCTTAGTCACGTCGTGGGGAGGATCTCGACGTACCCGTCGGTTCCGTTCAGTCGGATCCGCTGCCCGTCCTGGATCAGCCGCGTTGCGTGTTCCACCCCGACGACGGCCGGCAGGCCGTATTCCCGTGCGATCACCGCGCCATGGGTCATCAGGCCCCCGACCTCCGTCACCAGGCCCGTGATCGCGACGAACAGGGGCGACCAACTGGGATCCGTATGAGCCGTGACCAGGATGTCGCCCGGTTCGAGAGCGGCCTCCGTCATGTCCAGGATGATGCGGGCTCGCCCTTCGACGGTCCCGGCCGAAACCGCCAGGCCGACCAGCGCACCGGTCGGCAGGCCGTCGCGTCGGTACGCTCCGGTGAGGGCCTCACCGTCGGATGTGAGCACCCTGGGTGGCGTGAGCGCCTGACAGGACCTGAACGCGTCCTCGCGCCCGCAGATGAGCTGGTCATCAACCTGGTGCGTACGCACGGCGTCGTGGAATTCCTGGAACGTCAGGAAGAAGACGTCTTCCCTCTCGCGCAGCACGTCGGCGTGCACGAGGCGCTCGGCCTCGTCCAGCAGGGCCTGCTTGTACACGAAGTAGCGGCTGACCATGCCGTACTTCGGATACTCACGGTAGCCGGCGAACGTCCGGACGCGATCGATCATCCGCTTGGTTTCTTCGGCCTTCCGCTCCCCGTCCGGCAGGACCCGCAAGCGCTCGAGCAGTTCCCGTTCCTTCTTCCGCGCCTCCTGCCGCCCTTGCTCGAAGCGGCGCTGGCCGGCACCCGGCTCGAGGTTCTTGATGTGGGAGAGCAGGGTGGGCAGCAGCGTGGTGGGGCGTTCCCTCCAGCGCGGCCTGGTGATGTCGATCTCGCCGGCGCAGCGCATGCCGTACGTGTCGAGGTAGGCCGCGATGGTGTCGTGCGCTTCTCGTCCGCCGTCGAGTTCGGCCAGCTCGTCGAGGAAGCTCTCGTCCCCGGCATCGCGCAGAAAGGCGACGATGTCCGGATGCGAGCGGATCACGTCCGCGACGTCGAGGAGCGACAGCCCCATCTGTGAGGTGACGTTGTGGGGGACGGACTGTGCGAGTGTGTCGGCCGCGTTCTTCTCGCCCAGCCACTCCAGCAGTCTCCCGTTGAGCCACCACGTCGCTTCCATCCCCGCCATGATCACCTGCAGGCTCTGCGGATCGAACAGGAGCCGTTTGAGTTCCTGGATGTCCGCCAGAATGAAATCGAACAACGCGCTTCCGGACTTCGTCCGGATGTCGTGCTTCAACGCGGCGATGGACGCCTGGCTGCGCCCGATCAGCTCGGTGACGATGGCCGGATCGGTCGCGATCGGGGCCGGTGCGCCGCCAGGGACCGGCTCGCCGGGACCCTCGTCGGGGAGGGACGGGATGAAGTCGCCGCGGGCGAGGATGGTCTGCAGCGCGTCCCGGATCAGCGGATCGGACTTTCCCGCGGCCTCGAGGAGGCCGGTGCGGCTCGCCGGCGACGCGAGCTGCTGGGTGACGTCGACGAACAGTCTCCCACCGGCCTCGGCCATCGGCCGGGGGGTCGTCAGCTGCCAGAGGGACAGCCCCAAGGGCTTCATGGCGTCGGTCATCATCTGCTGATGACCGACGGAGAGGTAGACGCGGTTGGCTCGGTCACCGACCTCCGGGATGGGGAACAGCGTGGTGATCGGGCGGCTCTGCACGATCTGGAAGCCGTCGTCGGCCAGGCACCATTCGATGTCCTGGGGGCAGCCGAAGTGTGCTTCGATCCGCCGGCCCAGCTGCGCGAGCTGCACGACCTGCGCGTCCGTCAGCGCCGGCTGCTCCTGCTGCGCCCGCTCGACCGACTGCTCCTGTGTTCCGCCTCCCGGCGAGGCGTGGAGGGCACGCTGCTTGGTGGCGATCGCCTTGGCGACGATGCCGCCGTCGGACACCTGGTAGACGTCGGGGTTCACCAGGCCGGAGACCAGGGCCTCGCCCAGGCCGAGGCCGGCCTCCACGCAGGTGACCTTCCGGTTGGACGTGACGGGGTCGGCCGTGAAGAGGACACCGGCCGCCTGCGGGAAGACCATCTGCTGCACGACCACGGCCATGTGGACCTCGCGGTGGCCGAAGCCGTTTCGCAGTCGGTAGGTAACGGCCCGCTCGGTGAACAGCGAGGCCCAGCACCGGCTGACGTGCTGGAGGACCGCCGCCGGGCCCACGACGTTCAGGTACGTGTCCTGCTGCCCTGCGAAGGAGGCCGCCGGCAAGTCCTCCGCCGTCGCGCTCGACCGGACGGCGTAGGCGGCTCCCTCACCGAGCCGGGCGAGTGCGCTGCTGATCGCCGCCGCCACATCGTCAGGGACGGCGATCCCTTCGAGAGTCCGGCGGATTTCCGCGCTGCGCGTGCGAATCGCCTCCCGGTCGTCGGGGTTCAAGCGCGACAGCCGGGCCAGCTGATCGTCAACGGACGGTGCGTCCTCCATGATGCGCCGGAAGGCGTCCGTCGTCACGCAAAAGCCGGTCGGCACGTGGATGCCCTCGATGCGCGAAAGCTCTCCCAGATGCGCGCCTTTGCCGCCGATGACGGCGACCTGCGTCTGGTCGATCTCCCGGAGACCCAGCACATAGCTGCCCATCCGTTCACCCTCCCCTTCAGCCCGATCGGGCCTCGCCCCGCAAACCCGGTCCTTGCCGCAAGCTCGGGCGTATTCCCCGTGGTTGACAGGCCGTTCGACGATCACCGACAACAGCACGCGTACTTCGCGAATCTGTAATTTCGGCATGTTCTGGCCGTGGCCGAACATTCTGCGGTACGACCCGGGCCTTGCCACAAGCCCCCCAGTGCGCTATAGGTTGAGAGTGGCAAGGAGTGGATCTGCTCTTTGCCCTTTGTCATTCCGCAGCTGACGGCGCACCGTGAGGCGGAGGCGTCACTGCCGCCCCGCTCCCCCTGCGGTCACCTCGCGTATCCGGGCAGTGCGTGGTCACGCGCCGGGGACCGACGGTTCACTCCGCGACGCCCCACTCGGTGGCCAACTCCTCGACGAGCAGCAGGCCGTGACCACTCTCCGCGCGTTCGCGCAGCAGCGTGCGGACGGGCAGACGCTCGTCGCGAGCGTCGGACACCTCGATGCGGGCGGTACCGGCGGTCGAGGCGCGGGCATGGCCAGGGCGGACGTGCTCGACTGGTTCGGCGCCGGCGCTCACCGGCCCGGGGGCAGCTCGGCCCACACCACCGGCAGGCACTCGCCGCGTCGCTGCCCGCACTCCTTAAAATGGCCCGGCTCGCAGCCCTAAGAGCCCCTGACAGAATGGGCGGTCGATCAGCTTGCGGCGTCTGGTGCGTGCGCTCGCAAGGCGGAGGATCGTCCTCGTACTGGGCGTACATGGACGACTCCGACAACGCGGCGAGCGCGCGTGCCAGGCGTCGCAAGCCGACCGCCCATTCTGCTAGGGGCTCTGAGCCAACGACACCGCTTCCGCCTACCCGGTAAAGGGACCACGCCATGACCACCCCTCGCTCCTTCCCCCCGGAGCCCACCCCGATTCATGTGTCCGACGACGCCCTCGCTGACCTGCGCGCCCGTCTCACACTGACCCGTCCACCGCTGGACGAGGGGAATGGGGACTGGTCCTACGGCGTCCCGGACAGCTATCTCCGTGAGTTGCTCGCCTACTGGCGGGACGGCTACGACTGGCGCGAGGCCGAGGCCGCCATCAACGCCTACGAGCACTACCAGGTGAGCGTCGCCGGTATCCCCGTGCACTTCATGCACAAGCCCGGCCGCGGCCCGCGCCCGATACCGTTGATCCTCACCCATGGCTGGCCGTGGACGTTCTGGCACTGGTCGAAGGTGATCGATCCGCTCGCCGACCCGGCCGCGTTCGGCGGTGACCCCGCCGACGCGTTCGACGTCATCGTGCCCTCCCTGCCCGGCTTCGGCTTCCCCGGCCCGCTCACCGGCTTTCCGGACGTCAACTTCTGGAAGGTCTCCGACCTCTGGCACACCCTGATGACCGAGACCCTGGGGTACGAGAAGTACGCCGCCGGGGGCTGCGACATCGGCGGGATCGTCTCCAGCCAGCTCGGCCACAAGTACGCCGACGAGCTGTACGGCATCCACATCGGCTCCGGACTGCCGCTCGACTTCTTCACCGGCCCCCGCGCCTGGGACTTCGCCCGGAATCGGCCCCTCACCGACGACCACCCCGCCGACGTCCGCGCCCGCACCATCGAGCTGGACCACCGCGCGGCGTCCCACCTCGCCGTGCACATGCTCGACGGCGCCACCCTGGCCCACGGGCTGAGCGACTCACCCGCCGGTCTGCTCGCCTGGCTGCTGGAGCGCTGGAACGCCTGGAGCGACAACGGCGGCGACGTCGAGTCCGTCTTCACCAAGGACGACCTGCTCACCCACGCCACGATCTACTGGGTGAACAACTCCATCGCCACGTCGATGCGTTACTACGCCAACGCCAACCGCTACCCCTGGGCCCCCGCCCACGACCGCACCCCGGTCGTGCGGGCCCCGGTCGGCCTCACCTTCGTCACGTACGAGAACCCGCCCGGCATCCACACCGCCAATGAGCGCGTCCGGGCGTTCAAGACCGGGCCGCAGGCCGATTGGTTCAACCACGTCAACGTCAACGCCCACGACCACGGCGGCCACTTCATCCCCTGGGAGAACCCCGACGCCTGGGTGAGCGACCTGCGCCGCACCTTCCACGGCCGCAGGCCCTGAACCACCCGAACCCCTCTTGCGAAGGGCAGTCCGAACCGGGCCAACCCCTTGGAACAGCGCTTGGACTTGACGGGCTTTCAGGTGCTGCGGGCGCGGGCGCGACCCAGCCGCATCGGACTGGGCGAACGGCTGGGCTACGGCCCGGACATGATCGCCTCGACTGTTCAGGGACGGCGTCGCGGTGACACGAGCCGCTGACGCGGGGGCGTGCGCTCGCAAGGCGGAGGATCGCCCTCGTCATGGGTTACTCGGGCGACTGAAGACGACGCGGCGAGGAGGGTATCCCCAGGGCCGAGGGGACACGTGCCAGACGCCGCGGGCCAGGCGGGACTTCGACTCGATGCTGGGACGGACAGGACTGGAGATGCGGTTGAGGAGCCGCCGTGCCTCGTTCATGGTCACGGGTATGCGGGACTGCTCGCCACCGGTTTTGTGATCTCCTTTTCTACCTCCGCTCGCAGAATGGCGAGGAAGGCGAGGGCAGCCATGGAGAGAGTTACATGCCGGTACCAGGCTGTGTAGCTGCGGACCTGGTAGTGATCGAGTCCGGTCTCGTTCTTCGCGGAGGCCCGGATCTTCGGAAGGTATAGCACCCGGTCTGTCAGGGCACTCCCTTTCTCGGAGCCGTAGGTATGGAAGACTCCTACCGGGGAATTTTCGATCCGGGCGAATCGAACCACGAAGTCACCGAAGACAACTGACTACTCGTCAGTTATCTCCTCGCACGCAGCAACCAACGACACCGCGCAGAGAACGTCACGGAGTGTCGTTGCAGTAGACCCGCTCCCGGACGGGGCCGTCTCCGGAGAGGAGGGGTTCGGCGTCCGGGCTGAGGGCGTGCGCGGCGACCAGGCGGCGGGCCTCCTCGGCGTTCCAGTCCAGCGCGGCGCGCTGCATCGCCTCGACGCGCGGGGGCAGGCAGAGCCCCAGGTCGTCCGCGAAGAGCCGCTGGCAGCGTCCGATCGCGCTCAGCGCGCCGGCGGCGTTGCCATGGATGCAGTGCACCGCGGCCAGCAGCTCCCACAGGCCCTGCCGGTACGGCGCCTCGGCGACGGCGCTCTCGATGCGGTACGCCAGCAGTTCGGTCCGGTCGGCGAGGGCGAGGGCGGCGAAGAGGTCCTGGTAGGCGTCGAAGCGGGCGCTGTTTATTCCGGTGGCGTGTGCGTCGAACCACCGCGTGGGCGGCAGGTCCCGCCCGAAGGGCGCACGCCACAGAGCCAGGGCCTTCTCCAGCACCGCGACCGCCTCATCGACCTCGCCGCGCATCAGCAGGGTCCTGCCGCGCCGTGCCGACATGGTGAACAAGTGCAGGTCGAGCTCCTCCGAGCCGACGTAGAGGGTGTATCCGCTCCGGCTGCCCCGGTACGTCTTCAGCCGGTGGCTGAGCCCGGGGACGGCCGCGTCCAGGCTGCGCCGCAGGCCGGTCAGGTGGCTGCGGATATTCGCCGTGGCGGAGGCCGGAGGATCGTCCCACAGCAGCTCGGACAACTCGCCGATGCCGACGGACTGCGGGGCCCGCAGCAACAGTGCGGTGAGCAGCGCCCTCCGCGTCGGCGAGGCGATCTCGTCAGTTCCCCCTATTTCCAGCGGACCAAGGATGTTGAAAAGCATGTCCCCCGTCTTTCATCAGTCCAGAGAGCCAGAGAGGCGTATTCCGCACTGTCTTCGCACGCATCAGCGCACGCGAAAAGAGCGCGGAAGTTAGACCCTGCACACTGCGAACGGGCAGCGGAGGGCCGGACACAGGCGAAGGGTGACGATATCGATGCCGATCCAGGGGGCTGCTGCTATGCCTCCTGTCCCCCGTCACCGGAAAAGCACCTTGGTCAATTATTGACGTTTCCACGGGAGGACGGGTCTGTCAACGGGTGGCAATGGGGAAGGAGTTGACAGGTGTGCCGTGTGGTGTGGCACAAAGTGTGCCACTGAACTTGAATGGGTGCTGTCGGGGCAGGATGGGCATGACCGAGCGAAGCGGATCTGCCGGCGCTGCTGCGCGAGCTCGACGATCCAAAGTGGCTGGGATGGCCGCAGCACTACGACCGCGGCGGGACCGCGGCCCCTTCGGCGCTCTGGCGGCCCGGCTCGAAGGAGGCTTCGCGCCCGCCGCACGGTTGAGCAGTTGTCTGTGTGAGCAAGTTCGGTCCGCCGGCTCTGGGGACGTTCGACTGAGGAATCTCCTCAGTCGAATTGTCGGCCTTCGGCCTCGGCGATAGATTGCCGGGCTCTTCTGCACATCCGAGGCCGAGGGCCTCCTGCAAGGTACGGTTCAGGCGTCTCGGCGCCGTACGGCCGCATAGCCCGCCGCCGCCGCGAGCAGCGCCCAGGCGGCCAGTACGGTCATGCCGCTCCAGGCGCTCAGGACGGTGCCGCTCGGCGGCTCCTGGTAGAGGGCGACGTCGCCGGCCGCGTCGGGGAGGAACTGCGCCACCTTCCGAACGCCGGGAATGTTGTTCAGAATCGTCGAGAGCATGAAGAACAGCGGGATGAGAATCCCCAGGGTGAGCGCCGAACTGCGCAGGACGCTCGCGAGGCCCATGGCGAACACACACAGCAGCGTCGTGTACAGCATCGCGCACACCAGGACGCGCGGCACCCCCTCGTCGGTGAGCCCGACGCTCGAAGGGCGGCCCAGGGCCAGCTGCGTGGCGAAGAAGCTCACGCCCACGACGACGAGGGACACGGCGCACGCCGTCACCGTGCCGGTGAGCAGTTTCGCGCCGTAGAAAACAAAGCGGCGCGGCACGGCCGCCAGGGAGCTGCGGATCGTGCCCGAGGTGTACTCGCTGCTGACCGTCAGCACGCCGAAGGCGACCAGCGCCAGCATTCCGAGCCGCAGCCCGCTGAGGCCGGTGGAGAGGGGGTCGAACTTCGCCCGTTCCCGCGCGTCCATCCCCTCCAGCGAGGGACCCATGAAGAAGCCGGTGAGCAGCGCGACGGCCACGCTCAGCGCGGCGAAGAGCGCGAGGCACCACATGGTGGACCGGAGGGTCCGGATCTTGGTCCATTCTCCGGCCATGGCCGACGGCAGGCCCACGGACAGGTCGGCCGACGCGCCTGCCGGCCGCCCCGGCCCGGCCGCCGGCGTGTCCGTCTTCGCATCTGCTGTCGTCGTCATCGTGCCACCTCCGGCATCGGCGCCGTGTCCCCGTTCGCGCGGAACTCCACAGACCCGGCCGTCATCCGCATGAACGCCTCCTCCAGGGAGGCCGTCCGGGGACTGATCTCGTACACCGTCACCTGGTTCTCGGCCGCCAGCGCTCCCACCGTCTCCAGAGTCGTGCCGGACACCTCCAGGGCTCCGTCAGGGCCGTCGTCGGTGCGGACGCCCTCGGACATGAGGACCGCGCGCAAACGGTCCGGCTCCGGGGTGCGGATCAGGATGTACGAGCGGGAGTTGCGGGCGACGAAATCGTCCACGGAGGACTCCGCGAGCAACCGCCCCTGTCCGATGACGACGAGGTGGTCGGCGGTCTGCGCCGTCTCGCTCATCAGATGGCTGGAGACCAGGACCGTCCGGCCCTCCCCCGCCAGCCGGCGTGCCAGTTCGCGGAACCAGACGATGCCCTCGGGGTCCAGGCCGTTGATCGGCTCGTCGAAGAGCAGCACTCGGGGGTCGCCGAGCAGGGCCGCGGCGATGCCGACCCGCTGCGACATGCCCAGCGACAGGCCACCGGCCCGCTTCCGGGCCACGCTCGCCAGCCCGACGGTCTCCAGGACCTCGCCGACCCGCGTGTCGGGGATGCGGTTGCTGCGGGCGAGGCCCAGCAGATGTCCCCGTGCCGTGCGTCCGCCGTGCAGCAGCCTGGCGTCCAGCAGGGCGCCGACCGCCGCCAGCGGGCGGGGGTGTTCCTCATAGGGCCTGCCCTCGATCAGGACACGGCCGGAGGTCGGCCGGTCGAGGCCGAGCATGGCGCGCAGGGTGGTGGTCTTGCCGGCGCCGTTGGGGCCGAGGAATCCGGTGACCCGGCCCGGCTCGACGCGGAAGGAGAGGTCGTCGACGGCGAGGGTCGATCCGTAACGCTTGGTCAGTCGCTGGACTTCAATCATCGGAGCACTCTTCCGGGTGGCCGGGCACCGCTTCCAGTATCCGTTCGAGATCCCGGACGGCGGCGCGCAGGCCCTTGTTCAGTGCGACGCCGGTGGTGTGCAGCACCACTTCGTCGACACCGATCGCGCGGTACTCGTCGAGCCGTGCGTGGATCTCCTCCACGGTTCCGTAGAGGAACACCCCGCCGTCCACGAGCTTCTTGGCATCGTCCGGACTGTCGTCGCCTTCCAGCGCGATGCCGGATCTCCGTAGCGCGTCGCGATAGTGCGGCGCCCGGAGATGTGCGCCGCAGCCGGCGTGCGCCAGTTCGGCGGCCGTACGGTCGGGACCGGAGAGTGCGACGGGGACGTACGCGGTGACCTTCGGCGGACGCGGACGCGCGCTCGGGTCCGCGCCGGCGTCCGCGTCCGCGCCCTCCTGGACGCGGCTCTCCGCGCCCTTCCGCAGCGCGGGCAGCAGCGTCCCGTCCAGGTACGACGCGCTGCCGAGCCAGGTGACGGCCGCGTCGGCGACCTCACCGGCCAGCAGCGCCATACGTTCACGGAGTACGCCCAGACCCACGGAGACCGGCGGCGCGGGGAGGTCCACGAGCCGCGCGCTCGTGGCGAACTCCGCGCCGGACACCCGCGTCTCGCCACCGGCGAGGAGACGGCGCACGATCTGCACGTACTCCCGGCAGGCGCCGAGCTGGCTGGCATAGCGCCTGCCCTGGAAACTGCGCTGCCCCGCGGGCCCGCCGGGGCCGAAGCACGCGACGACGGACCGCCCGGTGGACAGCGCGACGGAACGGGCCTCCATGGCCGCCTGGTACGGCGACCGGAGCGGCATCAGGGACACGCCGAATCCGCTCGGCACCCTGATCCCCAGCCCGGCGAGCCAGGTCATCAGATGGTGGCTGTCCAGCATCAGCCCGTGGCCCTGCCAGAGCCGGTGGACCGCGGTCCGCTGGGTCAGGACCGCGAACGGGACCGCCTGCTCCGGCCGGGCGATGTTGGGCGGGAGCACCAGCGAGTAACGCACTCCGCATCAGCCCTTCGACGTGAAGGCGACCGGGATCGGCGCCCCCTCGGAGGCGGTGCCGGAGGCGTTGTGCAGCAGGAGATCAGTGTCGCCGACGCCGGCCCAGCCGAGCATGTAGCCCGGCAGCGAGGAGCGGCCCCGGGCCCCGGTGAAGAAGCCGTGGGCGCGGGCGATGCCGAGGACCTGCTCCTGGTAGGCGTGCGCTCTCTCCAGCAGGGAGGTGTCGCCGAGGATACGGGCGGTGGCGATCAGCGACTGGACGACGCCGCTGCTGCCGTGGCAGACCGACAGGTCGACGGCGCGTCCCGCGGGCAGCCGGGTCGCGCTGTCCACCAGGGCTTCCAGCCGTCGGCCCGTGAGCCACTCCTGGCGCCCGGCCGAGGCCAGGATCTCCGCCGAGGCCAGCAGCATACCGGCGGCGCCCTTGCACCACCCGTGGTGCGGCGTCTCCTCACCCGACTCGGAACGGGCGACGAGCCAGTCGGCCGCCTCGCGGGCCAGCGACGGGTCGCCGAGGACCCGGCCGATGCGCGCTGTGGCCCAGCGCAGCCCCAGCCCGCCGTGCGCGATGTCGAACCAGGCGGCCTCGTCCAGGCCGTCCCGGTGCGACAGGACCAGGTCGGCCAGCGAGCCGAGCCTCTCGGCGCCGAGCGGCACCTCGGCCGTGCCGTGCTCCACGTGGGACAGCAGGACCATCAGCGGTCCCGCGGGGCCGTTGGCCAGGTCGGTCACCAGGTCGCCGGAGGCGGCGCGTTCGGCGGTCCTGCCGAGAATCCGCTCCAGCCAGTCCGTGTCCACCTCGGAGGGGCGCGTCAGCAGCAGCGAGGAGGCGCCGGTGAAGGCGGATTCCGCGGTCTCCAGGAGGAAGTCGTCGCGGAAACCGAGCATGGAGGTGAGGCCGCGGTCGGCGGCGCGCGCCGCATCGCCGAGGGTGCTGTCCTGGCGGGCCGCCCTGCCGAGGAAGGTGGCGATGCCGCCGAGGTCGTGGAACGAGATGAAGTCGCCCGCGGTGACCGTGGGGGCGCCCCGGTCCGGTCCGATGCCGCCGAGCCAGCCGGACTCGGTGCCGTCAGGGCCCTCGTGGGTCACGCTGAGGTCCGAGAGCGTGCCGGCGATGCTCCGCCACCAGCCGCCCGCTTCGGCGTCGGCGAGCGCCTGGCGCCCGAAGACGCTGTGGGAGGACAGGCCCGCGGAATCGTCGTCGCCGATCAGTTCGCTCAGCAGCTCTTCCAGCAGGAACCGGTGGTAGCGGTCGGAGCGGTCTCCGTTGAGAGAGACGCCCAGGCGCGCGGCGTCGTCCGGGGTCATCTCGAAGTACCCGGGGTAGCTGGCCCGGTGGGTGGCCAGCGCGACCGAGTCGGACCAGGTGAGGAAGAGCGGCACGTTCCCGGTGTTCAGCGCGGCGTGCTCCTGGTCCGCGACGAACGCGGCGGCCTCGGGCGCCACGGTGTCCGGGAGCCGCGAGACGAGGCCGAACAGGCGCTTGGCCTCGGCCGGGTCGGAGAGGTAGTTCGGATGGCTGGAGGCGTCCAGGAAGCGGCCGTACACCATCGTGGGGCGCAGCACGGTGCGCACCGGAAGCCCCTGGTGGGCGTCGAGGATCTTGCCGACGGCGTCGCTCCGGACGAATGCGAGCGCGTCGGTGTAGCCGGAGGCGATGTCCTCGAAGTGGTCGACGGCCGACAGCCGGGTGTCGCCGAGGCGCGGCACGTTGTCGCTCTGCTCGATGACCACGTGCTCCCAGCCGACGCTGATGCCGTCCGACTCCCGGTCCTGGACGATGGGCCGCTTCAGCTTCGACTGCTGGGCGTGGGTGGCCCCCGCGCCCGCCAGGTCGATGTCGATGTGCGACTGCGGGTTGGCGACCGGGAGGAGCATCGTGGAGACCACGGAGAGCTTGAACTGGTTCGTCAGGGTGGACGCCAGGGAAGGCTCCAGCGAGGTGATGTCGGCCCGGAGCATCGTCTCCGTGTCGAGCAGGCAGGGGTGCTCGCCGCAGGCCGTCAGGTTCTCGTGGTGGAGGTCGCACGCGCCGATGGCACTGAAGATCGCGCACAGCGCACCGAACCGGTAGAAGTAGCGGGCCGGCTCGTCCGGCTCCGTCATGGCGCGCGGCGCGGCGAACTGCTGCCAGCCGTGCGAGCCGACCGTGACGGAGAGCGGTATGCACTGCTCCAGGGAGTGGGCCAGATGCGGATCGGCCGCCGCGTAGAGCTCCCGCACGAAGCGGTCCGAATCCAGTGCCCGCGGCTTGAAGGCCAGCCTGGTGCCGCTGGCCAGCCGCACGATGAAGACCTGACGGTTGTCGTTGTGCGCGTCCGAGCCGGTGGCGACGGCGCGGACGATGGGGTCCTCACCGTCCGGCCCGGGGGCCACCAGCCCCGCGGCGCGCAGTGCGGCACCGTCCTCGGCGTATGCGGTGAACATCTCGGCCCAGGCGGCGAGCATGTTGCGCAGGATCGTCGTGAACCGCTCTTCGTACACGGGGTACTTGGCGAGGATCTCCCGGCAGTTCCCGGGGTCGGCGAGGTGCCGCTGGAACTGCTGGAGCGCCGTGTCGTTCTCCGTGCTCAGGGGCAGGCCGCGCTCCTCCCGGAAGGCGTGGAATTCGCCGACCAGCATCCGGAAGGAGCTGTCCTCGATGGTGATGACCAGCGTCAGCCAGATACCGCTGAGCACTTCTTCGACGTGCTCGGGCGCGGTGACCTTGCTGATCCGCTCGCGGAGCGCGTCCTCCACCATCCGGTCGGGGGCCAGATGCAGATAGAAGGGGCGGAATGCCGGGATGGAAACTTCGGGTTCGGTCATGCGGGTTCTCCTCCCACGAGAACGTCGACGGGCTTGTCCGTATAGAGGTCCGCGTACACCGCACCCGTGGCGAGCAGTTCCGCGTGACTGCCCTGCTCGACCACGCGCCCCTTGTCCAGTACGTAGATCCGGTCGGCGGCTTTGATCGTGGAAAGCCGGTGGGCGATGATGACTTGGGTCGCGCCGATGTCCCGGATGATGTCCGAGACACGCCGTTCGTTGATGGTGTCCAGGGAGGCGGTCGCCTCGTCCAGCAGCAGGATCGAGGGGCGTTTCAGGAGCGCGCGGACGATTGCCAGCCGCTGTCGCTGACCGCCGGAGAAGTTGTCCCCCATTTCCGAGACCATGGTGTTGAGCCCCATGGGAAGCTCTTCGACGAAGTCGAGGATGCCCACTTCGGCGCAGTACTCCCGCACTCTCTCCGGCGGAATGTCCTGCCCCAGCGTCAGGTTCTCCAGGATGGTCCGGTTGTGCAGGTGGACTTCCTGGGGGATGTAGCCGATCTGGCAGCGGAGCGCGTTCTTGTCGTACTCCTCCATGTCGTGACCGCCGAACGACACCGAGCCGCGGGTGGGCTCGTAGAGGCCGCAGATGACGCGGCCGAGGGTGCTCTTTCCGGAGCCCGAGGCACCGACGAGCGCGACCTTGGATCCGGCCTCGATCTCCAGCGAGATGTCGTGCACCACGAGTTCGCTGTGCCGCGTGTAGGCGAAGCTGACGTCCTTGACGCTGATCGCGGTCGAGGGGAGTTCCGTGCGCGAGCCGCCGGGCGACTCCGAGTCGGTGCCGGCGATGTCGTTCAGCCGCGCCATGTACCGGGTGACTTCGGCGAACTCGGTGAAGGTCTGGAAGATCGAGTTCGACAGCGCGAAGTACGTCGCCGAAACGGCCTGCACGGCGATCCCCTCGCCCAGGGATATCTGGCCGTGGCTCACGAAGTACAGGCTGCACAGCAGCAGCACCATCGGGCCGAACATCTGGGTCGTGCCCGTCACACCCGCGATCCGCCCCTGCTGGAGCCGCATCCGGGCCTTCATGGCCTCCAGCGAGGAGGCGTAGGTCTCGCTCCAGCCGTCGATGAACTCCCGGGCGTAGCCGCCCATCTTGATGTTCGATATCCCGACGATGGCGTCCAGCTGGGTGGACTGGCTCTTGCTCAGGTGGGCGATCTCGGAGTCGACGACCTCGGCCACCCGCAGCCGCGTCTTCAGCAGATAGCAGGCGTTAAGCAGGAACAGCGCGGTCGCGATGAGGCCCAGCCGCCATTCGACCACGAGCAGATAGATGTTGACGCACACCAGGGTCCCGATGTCGAGGACGCCCTGGGCCACGCGCGAGGACAGCAGATCCCGGATCGAGTTCACGCTGTTCAGCCGGAACAGCAGCTCACCCGGTTGTCGGGTGGAGAAGAATTTGTAGGGCAGCGAGAGCAGCTTGCTGAAGGTGTGTGTCATCAAGTGCTGGCCGAGCAGTGCCACCAGCGACGACAGCACGAGCACCCGGACGAGCTGGAGCGCGAAGTAGGCGATCGCCACCCCCAGCACGGCGGCGAGGACGAGCCCCAGGCCGTTCAGGTCCTGCCAGCGCGTGGACTCGTCGACCGCCCACTCGGTGAGCATCGGAATGCCGAGCACCGCTCCGTAGCCGCTGAAGGACAGCACGGCGACCAGGGAGATGCGCTTGCGGGAGCCGTCCGCGAAGAGCGGAATGGTGCGCCATTCGGACAGCGGCTTCTTCCGCAGCAGCTCGAACTCCGGGCCCACCTCCGCCGAGACCACGATGCCGCTGAACCCGGCCTCCAGCTCCTCGCGGGTCATCCGGCGCCGTCCGACGGCCGGATCCATCACGATGGCCTTTTTGCCGTCGAACTTCTCCAGGACCAGGAAGTGGTAGTCCTCCCAGTAGAGGATCACCGGCGAGGAGAACTTTTCCAGCGCCGCGACGCTCTTGGCGCGGAAGAGCCGCGCGTCCATGCCGCGCGTCCGGAGGAACCGCGCGAGCTGGCCGGCGCTCAGACCGTCGCGGCCCGCCTCCATGTCGCGCCGGACGCTGGAGATGTCCTCCGCGCGTCCGTGGTACCGCAGCAGGGCGACACAGCAGCACAGCCCGCACTCGGTCTGGGTGACCTGGGTGACCGTGGGCATACGGCGCGCGTGGCCACGGCGGGCGGGGAAGAGACTCATATCCGGTGCTCCTCCACGGTGAGGGTGACCGGCGACACGCGGATGCCGGGGTCCAGCCGATTGGCGAGGTGCAGAGCCACGCCGGACGTCCCGACCAGGAGACTGCTGGTGTGCGCGTACCGGCTCTTCGGGTCGGCGAGCTTGCGCCGGAACACCTCCGGGGTCAACCACGTGGACTCGACGGCGGCGATCTCCTCGCGCAGCCGCCCGTCCGGGTCGCCCGTGTCGCGCACCAGCTCGCGCAGGATGTCGTGGTTGCCCAGGTCGCCGTGGCACCAGGTGATGTTCCGGCCGAAGCCGTGGCGGAGCATCGTGCCGATGGCTGTGTCCCGCTGCCGCAGCACGTCCTCGTCCCCGGCCAGCGCGCCGTACGCAGAGAGGCCGAGCGCGACGCCCGCGGTCCCGTGGCACCAGCCGGTGGAGAATCTCCCCGGCGACGCCATGTTGGTGAACCAGTCCCGCGCACCCGGGTCGTAGAACGCGCCGAGCCGGTCGTACAGCCGCGCCAGCGCGTCCTCGACCGCCTGCCGACCGTCCGGCAGCCGCGGATGTGCCCGGCTGAGGACGGCGAGGAGCCCGCTGATGCCGTGCGCGCATCCGGACTGGGCGAGTTCGGCGGGGTTCCGGTCCACGCGCAGTGCGTCCGTCAGCAGCCCGGCGAGTTCCGTCAGCGCGGCGTCGGAGTGCGGACCGCCGATCGCCAGCACGCAGGACAGCACCCCCGCGAGTCCGCTGATCGCGTCCAGCGGCAGCTCGTCCGGCTGCTGGCCGCGCACCTGGTCGAGCGCCAGCGGCAGCGCCTCCTGCGCCGCGCCGGTCCAGTCGTCCGCGCCGAGCAGCCGGCCGGCAGCGGACAGCGCGAACAGCAGCCCTGCCAGCCCCGTGTAGCCCGCGAACCCGGCCTGCTGGAGGCTGCGCCTCTCGTACTTGCGGTCGGCGAGGATGTCGGCGGTGGTGGCGAAGACCTGCGTGGCGAGGTCACGATAGGCGGCGTTGTCCAGCACGCGCCCGCCCGCCGCCAGCGCCAGCGCGGGTCCTGACCGCCCGGTGTAGAGGTCGT
The DNA here is from genome assembly GCF_025165795.1 of Streptomyces gossypii. GTDB lineage: Bacteria > Actinomycetota > Actinomycetes > Streptomycetales > Streptomycetaceae > Streptomyces > Streptomyces gossypii. The sequence continues at coordinate 6,928 of NZ_JAJAGO010000028.1, read as the reverse complement.
AGCCGAGCACGGTCGGGGGCCAGGGCCTGTCGACCTGCGCCGACGCGCTCGGCCCGATCCATGTGGGAGGCAGGTGCCCGTACTTGTCGGGCAGCGAGGTGGCGAGGAGCTGGGCGCAGAGGCTGTCCAGGAGCAGGTCCGGCCGGGCGCCGCCCCCCGTGCCGTCGTATCCCGGGCCCTCGGACAGTGCCGGCCCGGTCGGTGCCGGGACCCGCCTACCGGCCGCCGCGTCCGGCGTCGCCGCCTCGGGGCCCGCCAGATGGTCGTCGGGAAAACGGGAGGCGAAGGCCGAGTAGAGGAGCCTGAGCTGCTCGCCCAAGTCGGACTCGGACAGCTGCGCCGCCTTCTCCAGCGCCAGGTCGAGCGGGGATCCGTCGAACTCCGCGCCGGTCGGGGTGCCGTCGCCCTCCTCCAGCGCGACGCCCGTGGCGGCGACGGTGAAGTAGGGGACGTCGCGCCGCGCGAGCTGGCGCAGCTCGGAGTGCACGAGCTGCTGCGACGAGTTCTTGCTGGCGATCGCGATCCGCTTCAGCAGCGCCAGATAGGGCTCGTAGCCGTCCAGGGACTTCGGGCTCGACGTCATCCGCAGCGTCTGCCCGTACAGCAGCGTCGGGTTGTGCACGTACCGCACCCGCATGCCGCCCGCCGCCTCGCGCAGCAGTGCGCTCCAGCCCTCCGGGTCGGCCAGCACCGCGCGGTAGACCCTGCTGAACCCGGCCGCCATGCGTGCGCCCAGGCCATGGGTCTCGTCCTCGGTCAGCGCGCCCGCGACCGTCTGCCGGGACTGGCCTTCCTGCGTCTGAAAGGCCAGCCGCATGTGGTCGGTGTAAGGGTCGAGGAAACGGACCGTCTTGAACGGGGAGTTGCCGCGCCCCTGTCCGCCGAGGAAGCCGAGGTCGACGTGGCCCGCGTCCTCGTCCTTGCCGACCATGACCAGCGGCAGGATGCCGATGCCGTAGAGGGACTGACCGAGCGTGTCATAGGCGTTCCCCGGCGCCTCCGGCGTCGGCCCGGCGTGCAACCGCTGGGGGTGCAGGATCGTTTCCAGGTCGATGGGGACGGGGCCGCGCCGCGTCGGCACGATGTTCTCGAAGTGCATGTCGCGCGCGTTGAGGAGATAGAGCACGGCGGCCAGCTCGCCGCTCGCGTCCATGAACTCCCCGGCCGTGGCGGAGACGTCCTCGGTCGGAACGAACTCGACGTACCCGTACCGGTCCCGCTCCAGGACCGGGGCGGCTTCCAGCGAGGTGCCGAACCGGTCGTTGAGCCGGCGGGCGAGCGCGGCGTACGCGGCCTCGCAGGACACATCCCTGGGCTTGTAGACCAGCCGCGCCCCGGAGGCGAAGCCGAGCACGGACACGCTGCGCCCGCGGTTGTGCACATCGCCTTCGGAGAAGCCGCAGGACACGATCCGGTCGGTGGGCTCGATGCCGAAGACGCGCGCGATGCTTTCGCGGTCGGTCCGCAGGCGGCGGCAGAGCTCGCGCACGCTCTCCGCCTCGTACGTCAGCACGGTCCGCGTCACATCGCGCAGCACCGGGAACGACAGCCCGCTGACCTCCTCGAAAGAGGTGCGGGCCGCCCGCTCGACGAAGTCGTCGTAGCGCTCCTGGGGGCCCGCGCCGGAGAGCAGCCCCTGGGCGCGCGCGTGGTTGACGGCGGCGACCAGCGGCCTGGTCCAGATCTCCCGCACCCGGGACTCGGCACGGTCGAGCACCTGCCGCAGCGCCGCGCGCGGATCGTGGAACAGGTCCGCGAACGGACCCAGCGGATCGGAGTCCGCGACGGCGGCGGCCACGGTTCTGACGATGTGCTGGAAGGGGAACTCCTCGGGCTCGCCGAGCCACTCGTCCACGGCCGCGCGCGGCGCGGTGTCCAGCGGGGCGGCCGCCGGAGACGGTGCGGCGTCCCGCAGCGCGCCGGTGATCTCCTCGTCGCACGCTGCCAGCGGTGCGATCCTGGCCTCGACTTCTGCGCTGTCGAACTCCGGATAATACGTGGCTGGAGATGTCACGGTCTTCTTGTACTTCCTCTCCGCGCGGACCCGTGGAAATGGCAGGCTGTTACGAAATGGGGGCCCGGGGCAGGGGCCCCCATTCCGCTGACTGTGCTTAAGCGCTCAGTCCGCCGTGCGGCCGGTTCAGCACTTGCTGCTGCAGGCCGACGTGGGGCAGATCGAGATGGTCGCAGCGGTGATGCAGGTCCAGGACGACGTGGTCGCCGGGGACGTGCCGCCGAAGGCCTCCGAGTCGGCCAGCTCGATCAGCTCGGCCTCGTCGTAAGCGCCGAGCAGGTCCTGCTTCTTCTCCTGCATGAGAATCCCTTTCCGGATCGGTCGTTCTCGTGGGTCAACTGGTCAGTGCTTTAATGCGTCTGAGCAACCGCATGTCAGTTGTCAGTTGCAGGTGCGCTGGCATTCCTTGGTGAGGGTGCACCACCAGCCGTCGTTGCCGGCCGCGTCGCTCAGCGAGAAGGTGTTGGTGCTGCACGCGCCGTACGCGACACCGTCAAAGTCCTGCTCGGAGATTTCCTCCAGCAGAGCAATGTCGCCCTCGTACTCGTGGCTCATTGGGCCTCCTTGGTTGTGGACGTGTACCGCCGGGCCGAAGGCGTTCCGCATGCTCCGGACCGGCGGCTGCGCCCACCCTCCCCGCCGCCCGTTCGCCCCCGGCATCGCTCCCGCACAGGCCCCGCACGAGCCCCGCACAGGTATGCGCACCGGCTCCGCATATGCCCCGCATGCGGGCACAGGAGAATCGGGGCCGGTCCTCAAGGAACCGGCCCCGATGGGCGGACAGATCGTCGGGGAACGTCCGAACTCCGCTGTGCCCCAGCTACACCGCGCTGCACATCCAGCCCAAGGAGACGGGAGCGAAGTGGTCGCACATCAACTCCATAAGCCCCGCGGGCATGGTCCACCCCCCGTTGGCCACTGTCCTTCGAGCTGGCAGCGAACACGCACCCCACCCACCTGACGACGTGAGCAGCTTGCAGCTCAAGTGTGGAATGCTGCGATCACAGGCGCTGTCTCCCGGCCAGAGCACGGGCCTGCTGGACGGACTGCAAGGAGTCCCATGAACACCGCGGCACGACCGCACGACCACGCCACCGCCATCCACATCCGCGACTCCAAGCCCGACCCGGGGTCCGGCCCCACTCCCACCGTTTCGCCCGCCACCAAGACCGCCTTCATAACGCCCCGTGCCGCCCGCCCCTGAGCAGAGCGTGGACGCCGAGAGCGTCAGACGGGAGATCCTCGACGAAGGCGCGGGACCAGAGCCGTACGTCCTGCGCGACGCCCGCGTCAGGGGGGCGTTGCGGCTCGACGGAGCCGAGATCCGGCGGGCCGTGCGGTTCGAGGCGTGCCGGTTCGACGAAGTCGTCAGCCTGGAGGGCGCGACGACGCTCGGCGTGGGCGTCCTCGGCTGCACGCTGCCCGGGCTGAGGGCGTCAACCACCCGGTTCGGAGGACGGCTTGACCTTCGCCGGTCGACCATCGGCGAGCGCGACGGGGCCGAGAGCGCCGTGGACCTGGTGCACGCCGACATCGCGGGCGGGGTACGGCTCGACGGAGCGCTTCTGGTCGCGCCGGGGCGGGTGGCCCTGGGAGGGGGCGGGCTCGTCGCCCGGGGCGGCGTCTTCTGCGAGGACGGCTTCGTCGCGGAGGGCGAAGTCGGCTTCCCCGGAGCTGAGTTGCCGGGCGGACTGTGGATGCGCGGGGCACGGATCAGAGTCGGGGCGACGGACGCGCTCGCGTTCCACGGAGATGCCGTGAAGGCATCGACCGTGCGACTCCAGGGCCTGCGGGCGGACGGCCGGATACGGCTGCGCAGCGCGCAGGTGGACGACCTGCTCTCCCTCCAGAACGCCGAACTCACCGGATCCGGCTCGTCGTTGATGTGCGTGGGGATGCGGACCGAGGCGCTCGACCTGCAGTTCGCCCGACCGCCCGCAGGCGGCGTGAACCTGTGCAACGCACACGCGACCCGCCTCCAGGACGACCCCCGCACCTGGCCCGCGACGCTCGGCCTGGACGGATTGACGTACGACTGGCTCGGCGAGACTGCGGGCACTCGCCGCGCGGACGTGACGAATCGGCTCGCATGGCTGCGCCACGAGCCGGTCTACGCGCCGCAGCCGTACGAGCAACTCGCCTCGTACTACCGGCGGTCCGGGCACGAGGACGAGGCGCGCCGCGTGCTCCTCGTGCGGGAGCGGCGACGCCGGGCGACGCTCGGTCCAGCCGGGCGGGCCTGGGGCTGGCTGCTCGAAGCCACCGTGGGGTACGGATACCGGCCGTGGATCGCGGGGATCTGGCTCGCGGTGCTCACGCTGCTCGGCTCGGTCGTCTTCGCCGCGCACACCCCCGTACCGAACAAGGAGGGCGAGGGCGCGCCGTTCCACCCCGTCGCGTACGCCCTCGACCTGATGGTGCCGATCGGCGGGCTCGGCCAGCGGGACGGCTGGCACTGGGACGAGGGGGCCGTACAAGGGCTCGCGTACGGGCTTGTCGCGGTTGGCTGGATCCTGACGACGACGGTCGTGGCGGGCGTGACGCGGACACTGAGTCGCAACACCTGACGGCGAGGCGGTGGGCGGCATGACGGCGTGGTCGGCCGGCCCGGACACGGTGAGCAGCCGCCGCCCTTGATGGGAGGAGAGCAGGCCGTCGAAGTCGTCAAAGACCACCCCGACGTCGAGATCGGATTCAGGCAAGATGCCCTCGACGATGAACAGGAACGTGGCCAACTCCTCGACGAGCAGCAGGCCCTGACCGCTCTCCGCGCCTTCGCGCGGGGGCATGAGGACAGGCAGGGACTCATCGCGAGCGTCGGACACTTCGATGCGGGCGGTACCTGCGGCCGGGTCGAGAGTCAGGCCGAGGTGGAAGTCCCGTCCGGGGACGTGGCCGTGGGTGACGGCGTTGGCGGCAAGCTCACCGATGAGCAGCGCGATGGTGTCGGCGGCCGTCGAACCGTAGGGGATGCCCCAGGCGTCGAGCTGCTCGAAGGCCAGCAGCCGGGCCGGCCGCGCGCCACGGCGGGTCGAGCTGAACCGCATCGCGAAGACGCCGGGGACGAAGGGCAGTTGGGAAGGAGAGTTCGGTGCAGTCACGCAGCAAACCGTGACGGTCGTCACCCTCGGTCAGCCATCGACTCTTTACGTACGACCGGTCTCTGTACGCATCTGCTCGGTAGCGCGTACAGCGTGTCCGACCGCATCGTGCTAGGCCGAGCGGGAAGGCTGGGTCATGGCTATACCACGATATGGTGCGCTGCGGAGGTGCGAAGCATGGCGGGTTTACCGGAGGAGTGGCGGCACAGGGCGGTGGTGGCCCTCGGAGCCGCCGCGCTGACGATCCTGGCATCGTCTTGTTCCTCTCACGGCGAAGGGCCCGCCCCGCAGCCTGAAGGACTTCGAGGGGATCTGCGACAACGGTAGGCTGCGAGAACGCGACGACAAGTCCTACACCGTCAGCCTCGATGAGGCCGCGCCCTATGGCAGCGAACCTCCTCACCCACTGGTGTCCTTCCCCGAGACGGAGGCCGATTTGAACGTCGCCCTCCGTGAACTCGGGAGTACCCGCAGGCCCGCACCCGAGGACGTCGAGCTGGTCGCCTGCGCCACCGTTGACCGTATGAGCGACCAAGAGGTGAGGTCCTGTGAGTACTACGACGGTCGGCTTGGCTCCTACCACGAACGCTCCGCCGTCGCCTCCGTCACGTACTACCAGGGCAAGATCCTCGCCAGGGTCTACGAAGTCCGCACCACCCGCTACATAGGCTCCGTCACCCTGAAAGGCCCCGACACGGCCAAATGCGACTCGTCGATACGGATCACCATGCCCAGTGACGGCGCGGAAGCGGACGAGTCCTACGACAGGCACATCCTCACCGAGCCGAGCCGGAAGGCCCTCACCAGGGCGCTCGGCGACTTCGTGGCAGGCCGCCCTCACGAGTAGGCCGAGAACGAGCACAGCGCCCGCACCAGCAGATGTCTCGGCGAACGCGTCGTCTGAAATCCGCCAGCATGCTCGCGGTCGGTCGGGCGAGAATCCGCTCATGCTCACTGAAGCGCAGGGAATCCGCATCCGGCACCGCGGATGTGAACCGCAGGTCCATCCCACCGCCTACGTTGCCCCGACAGCCACGCTCGTTGGTGATGTCCGCGTGGGGCCGAGGGCGCGGGTGATGTACGGTGCGGTGCTCGATGCCGAGGGGTCTCGGATCGAGGTCGGGGAGGCGGCGGTGATCTGCGAGAACGCGGTGTTGCGCGGGTCTGCGGTCGCCGGCGATCAGCCGGTGCTTGTCGACGACCACGTCTTCGTGGGGCCGCATGCCACGCTGCTGGGCTGCGAGGTCGGCAGGTGCGTCTATGTGGCGACCGCGGCGACGGTCCTGCAGTGCGCACGGTTGGGGGCCGGCTCGGTTGTCGCTGTCGGCGCGCTCGTCCATGCGCGCACCGTTCTGCCGGACGAGTACTTCGTGCCGCCGCACACCGTGGCGCTTGACGCGCCGGTGCGGCTGCTGGCGCCTGGCGATCCGGGCCTGGCCGAGGCCGTCAGGCGGGTGGGTTTCGCGCAGGTGGCGTTCGGCGTCGACGCGGAGTGGACCGACCGGATCAGCCGGTACGAGCACATCGCGGAGGTGCGCGTCGCCGAGTTCGGCACGCACGCGGACGATGAGGTTCTGAATCTCGGCTAGCTGTGCCGTCTCATGAGGTTGGTGCCATGGTCATGATCATTAGCTCCCCGGCCGATCCGTGCTCAATCATCCCGCGAAGCTAGCGGGTTCCCGCCTCGCGTCCGCCCGCGTCCCGTCCAGGGTGCAGCAGGCCCTTCGACTCCCAATGCCGCAGGACGTGCGTGGCCACGCCGAACCGTGCCGCAAGAGCGCCGATGCTCATCACACCGGCGCCGCTGTCTTCG
>NZ_JAJAGO010000027.1 GCF_025165795.1 Streptomyces gossypii | reverse complement strand
CGGGGCACACCGAGTCGGTGTGCCCCGGTCAGGGCGCGCGCCCGTCTGCCCCGGCCCGCCGCACCCCCTGCCAGCGGCACGCCATCGGCCGTGCGGCTGCGGCCGGATACCACCCTCACGCGTACTCGATCCAGCACCCTCTGTTGCTATTTCCCAGCGCCTTCACCCATGGTGGTGGCAAGCTGATGGAAAGTAGTCGTACTTAGTCCGTCCGGCATGCGGGGGTGGGAGAAGGAGCGGTGTCCGGGGCGGGGTCAGCCGGGCGGCGGCAGCCCGTACGGGCGCCGCGGAGCCACCCCTCCTCCCCCTCCCGTGCCGCCGGACCTCACGCGGAGGTGCTGTTCCTGTGGCGTCGAACGTCAATCCCACCGTCCGTCGGCGCCGGTTGGGCCAGGAGCTGCGGAAGCTTCGCGAGCTCAAGGGCATGACCGCCGAGGAGGTGGCGGACCGGCTGCTGGTCTCGCAGTCCAAGATCAGTCGCCTGGAGAACGGCCGTCGCAGCATCAGTCAGCGCGATGTGCGCGATTTGTGCGGCGTGTACGAGGTCGAGGATCACCGGATAGTCGACTCGCTGATGCAGATGGCCAAGGAGTCCCGCCAGCAGGGCTGGTGGCACGCCTTCGGCGACATCCCGTACAGCGTCTACATCGGGCTGGAGACGGACGCCGCCTCGCTGCGGGTGTACGAGCCGCTGGTGGTTCCGGGTCTGCTGCAGACGCAGGCGTACGCGGAGGCGGTCATCTCCGGTGCGCTGCCGGAGGCGACGGCCTCGGACATCGAGAAGCGTGTCCAGGTGCGGGTGCGGCGGCAGGACCGGATCATCGAGACCCGGCAGCCGCTGCGGCTGTGGGCGGTGCTGGACGAGTCCGCGCTGCGGCGCGCGGTCGGCGGGCCGCAGACGATGGTGGAGCAGCTCGAGCACCTGATGGACATGTCACGGCTGCCCCATGTGACGGTGCAGGTCATGCCGTTCACGATGGGAGCACACCCCGGTGTGAACGGGCAGTACGCGATTCTGGAGTTCCCCGACGCGTCCGACTCGACGGTGATCTACCTGGAGGGCGTCACCAGCGATCTCTATCTGGAGAAGGCGAACGACGTGCAGAGCTACAGCGTGATGTACGAGCATCTGCGCGCCCAGGCCCTCAACGCGGGCCAGTCGCGGGAGTTCATCGAGAAGATCGCCAAGGAGTTCACCCGGGCCTGAGGGCGGACCGGCGTGAAAGGTGAGCCGGTGTGAAGGTGGGCCGGGGAGGTTACCTCCGGTGACCATTCGGTGTGAAGAGCTGCCTGGAATATGCCACTCGGTCGAGTGACTGAGCCTTTACAGCGGGCGATCGGCGCGTACCGTCGCTCACACATCACGGCCCAAGGGGAGCAGCAGATATGGCAATTCAGCAGGGAATGACCACCGCCTGGATCAAGTCGAGCTACTCGGGCGGGAACGGCGCGTGTGTCGAGGTCAAGTCCCCGACGGCACGGGCGATCGACGTACGCGACTCGAAGGCGCCGACAGGCCCCGCGCTCAGCTTCCGCGCGGAGGCGTGGAACGGCTTCGTGACGTCCGTACGTGACCGTCGCGACCGCGGGTCCCACGGCGACTGCCGGTAGCAAGGCGTCCTGGCGCGGTCAGGCGCAAGGCGCCTGACCTGCCTCGTAGTGGGCCTGCTCGGCCGATCGGGCAACGCGGTGCGAAGCCGTGCCAGGACGGCGAGCGGGGCTACGACTTGGTGGGCGACAGGGAGTGGGTCAGCGAGCGGCCTCATGCGGCATCCGGGTCCAAGGCGACGGGAGCCCGCCCCCTATCGCGCACCAGGTCGTTCACCTCGTAGCCGACCGCCGCATATCCGGCCACCCTCACGCCCGGGGGTAGCGGGCGAGCCAGGCCGGTGACGAGACCGCCGGTGTGTGCAGCGCGGGCCCCTGTGTCATCTCCATCGCGAAGTCGTCGGCGAGCTCCAGGATCGTCGCGCGCCCCTCCAGCTCCGCCACCCAGCCCGGCGGCAGCGCGGTCTCGCCGTGGATCGCGCCCAGCAGCTGGCCGCACACGGACCCGGTGGAGTCGCTGTCACCGCCGTGGTTCACGGCGAGCAGCAGGCCGTGCTGCACATCCTCGGCGACCAGCGCGCAGTAGACGGCGATCGAGAGCGCCTCCTCCGCCGTCCAGCCCTCCCCCAGCGTCTCGACGCGCTCAGCCGACGGCATCCCCTGCCGTACGGAGCCCAGCGCCCGCTTGAGCGCGTCCGTGGTCTCCTCATGCCCCGGCCGGGTCGCCAGCTGGGCCAACGCCCGCTGCACCCCGTGGTCCAGCGACTCGCCGCGCGCGAGCGCGTGCACGATGGCGGCGCAGGCGCCCGCCGCGAGATACCCGGTCGGATGCCCGTGCGTCTGGGCCGCGCACTCCACGGCGAGCTGGAAGACCAGCGCGGGCTCCCAGCCCACCAGCAACCCGAACGGCGCGGAGCGCATGACGGTGCCGCACCCCTTGGAATCGGGGTTCTTGGGCTTCTCGACGGTGCCCATCCGGTCATCCGCCAGACCGGTCACACAGGCGTTGCCCGGAGCACGGCGGGCGTAGAGCCACTCCTCGTGCGCCAGCCAGCCGTCGTCCTTCTTCCGCTCGTCGGGGCCCCAGTCCCGCTGGGTGGCGGCCCAGCGCCGGTACGCCGCGTGCACGTCGGTCGGCGGATGCCAGGCACCGGTGTCCCGCCGTACGTGGGCCCGTATCAACCCGTCGACGGTGAAGAGCGTCATCTGGGTGTCGTCGGTGATCGCGCCGCGCCGCCCGTACGCGGGGACGAAGCCGGTGACGCCGACCGCGCCGTGCGCCGCCCGGATGGCGGCCAGCGAGTCGAACTCGATGCCCGCGCCGAGCGCGTCACCGATCGCCCCGCCCAACAGGCAGCCGCGCACCCTGCTGCGGAAGTCCTGCTGCTCCACGCGACCCCAGATCACGTCACTGCCAGGTGCGGTCACGGCGCGCCTCCCCTCCCAGTCGTGCCCCCTCATAGCTGCGGAGCAGAACTCTAATCGACAGATGTGTGCGGAATGTGGGGGCTACCGCAGCGGGGGGTTCGGGCCGTAGGGCGGCATCGGCGGAGGCATGGGCGGAGGCATGGGCGAGGGCATGGGCGGAGGCATCGGCGGGGGCATCGGCGGAGGCATCGGCCCGGATGCTGGACCTCGACGACGACTGCCCGCCCAGGCCAGGAGGGCACCGACCGGCGCGAATGCCACGACCACGTTGACAGCCTGCCCCTGGCCTCCTTCGCCGTAGCCCATGTCGGCGGCCTCTGCCACCGTGAGCCAGCCGAACAGCGCCATCAGGAGGGTCACGACCAGCAGCAACACGGCACACGTGCGGCGCAGATACCTCTTGCCGAGCAGGAAGAACACGACGGCGATCGCCATGCTGAGGAACGTCAGCACGACGAAGAGCCGGAACTGCCCGGCTCCGTCCCTGCCACCGAGCTCCCAGACCGTCTGGGCCCTGGGATCCACCGGCACACCGGTGGCACTCTCCTGCCACTCGCCGCCGGCCAGCCCGGCCGCCAACATCGAGGCGACGACGGTGAGAAGGCCACCGAGGATCGCGACGGCTCCCCTCTTCTCCCTGCCCTGCGGCGGCGCCACCGGCACCGGACCGTACGGGTAGGACTGAGGGGGCTGAGGTAAGTTCATGATGACCCTTTGCGGACGACCGGATCGTGATCGGTTGTTCAGGTCCGCAAGGCACGGCCGCTGCTCTTCCTGGCCACACCTGCGAACCCTGTGCGCGGCTACCGTCGCGGCTGGAGCGGTCGCGGTCAAGACCATCCGCGAGCCGGCGGGCAGCTGAGTCTCCCGAGACTATGGCTCAGGCAGTCCGATGTCCGCATCCGGCCACCGCGCCGCGAGCCGCGCCGCGAGCGCTTCGCGGTGATGCGGTCCAGGGCCGGCCGCACGGGCGAGGAGACGCAGCTCGTAGAGCACCTCCACGCGCAGCAGCCAGTACGGCTCGGCCGCGGTCAGCTCGGCGAGGAGCGTGTCGGCGGCCGGCCAGTCGGCAAGCGCCGTGCGGACGAGGAAGCGCATCGCGATCCGGTCGGTCCCGCTGCCCCCGATCGGCAGCACGGGGTAGGCGGCGAGCCGCTCCCAGTGCGGGCGGGCGCGCGGCAGACCGTGCGTCGCGCTCTCCAGCAGGGCCGCCTCGCACTCGACGTCCGCCAGCGCCGAGGCCTTCGTACCCGCCAGGGAGCGCGCACGGTCCAGGTCTTCGCGGGCCGGCCCGTAGCGGCCGGCGAGACGATGGCACCAGGCCCGTTCCCGTAGATGGTTCGCGTACGCGCCGTCGAGTGCGACCGCCTCGTCGAAGTCGGCCGACGCCCGCTCGGGCTCCCGCCTCAACAGGTGGGCGGCCGCACGCCCGGCCCAGGCGACATCGTCCCGCGGGTCGCGGGCGAGGGCCTCGTTCCAGCGGGCGAGCGCGTCGTCGAGGCGTCCGGTGTGCTGGTGCACCCGGGCCACCGCGTGGAGGGCGGAGGCGTTCTCCGGTGCCAGCCGCAGCGCCCGCTCGCCGTCGGTCAGCGCCTCGGCGAAGTGGTCCAGCGCCAGATGGACGTGCGCCCGCTGCTCGTATGCCGTCGGGTCCTCCGGATGCAGCGCCACGTCCCGGTCGCTGAAGGTGAGAGCTTCTGGGAGCCGGCCGGTCAACGCGTGGACCCACGCGCTCTCCTGGAGCAGCCAGCCCGCTTCAGGAGAGCGGGCGAGGGCTGCGGTCAGATCAGCTTCCGCCTCTCCGTAGCGCCCGAGCGCGCGGTACACCTGGGCACGGCTGCCGAGCGCATAGGCGCTGCCCGGGGAGAGCCGCACGGACTCGTCGAAGTCCCGGAGCGCCTCGTCGAACCGCTCCAGCAGCCGGTAGGTCTCGCCACGGGACGCCCAGGTCACGGAGTTGTCGGGTGCTGCATCCAGCGCGCGGTCGAAGTCGCTCAGGGCCTCTTCGTACCGCCTGGCCCCGCGGTGGAACCGGCCGCGGTCCGGCAGGATCCAGACATTGGTGGGATCGACGAGCAGCGCCGCCTCGTAGTCGTCCAGCACCTCCTGCTGGTCACGGCCCATCGTGTCGTGCACGTCCGCGCGGATGAGCAGCAACCAGCCGGAGGCGGGCTCCAGCGCCCGGGCACGTTCGATGTCGGCCAGCGCCTCGTCGTACCTTTCCAGCTCCACCAGGGAACGCGCGCGCATGCCCAGGGTCCAGAAGTCGTCCGGATGCAGCAGGAGTGACCGGCTGAGATCGGCCACGGCCTCCTCGTCACGCCCGAGCCGGTGGAAGACGACTCCTCGGCTGTCGAGCAGCCCGGCGGCCCTGCGCGGGTGCGTTGTCTGATCCACCCGCTCCAGCACCCGGGAGTACGCGGCCACAGCCTCCTCCAGCCGGTCCAGCACCTCGTAGGTGTCCCCCAGCTCCCAGTGGACACGGCCCCTGTCCGGCGTCAACTCCCGTGCACGTTCCAGATCCTTCAGCGATGAGTGCGGATCGCCGCATTCACGCCTGGCCGCCCCGCACAGGAGCAGGGCCAGCGAGCGGGTGTCCGTGTCCAGCGGCGCGCGGGCGAGGAGCAGTCGACCGACGCGCAGCCGGGCACGGTATGCCGAGTCGTCGGCATCCGCCTCACCCTCAGGGCTCGTGAGGGCGTCCAGGAGCTGCCGCCCCCAGGAGGCGACCGGTTCGCTGCTGGTGTCGGTGCCCGCGCCCACCATCGTTTCCGCCCAGAGGCGGAGGGCAGCCGGGGGCCCGTCGAGACACCACACCGCGTCCCGCAGGGCCTCCGGCAGTGCGCCCTTCGGGTCGGCGCACAGCAGGTGGTAGGTCTCCGCCCGCCGTCGGGTGCGCCACTGCTCGTCGTCCCAGAAGTCCCCCGCTTCCAGGGGCGCTTCCGTCTCGGCGCGCCGCGCCGCGTGGAACTCCGCGAGGGCCGTGTGCAGTTCGCGCCACCGCTGGGGCGACTGGTTGCGCTGGACACGCAGCATCGCGGTGCGTACGACGTCGTGGTAGCGGCAGCGGCCGGACGCGTCCTGGACGAAGGGCAGCGCACGTAGCCAGCCGTACAGATCCGCCGCCGCCTCGTCAGCGACCGCGCGGAAGACGTCCTCATCCAGCTCCAGCGGCAGGGCACCAGCCAGGGCCGCCGCCCGCCGGACCGGGTCGGTGATCCACTTCAGGAAGCGTTCGACAGCGGTGCCGCTGGGGTCGCCGACGTCCTCGGTGCTGGACGGCCGGGTCTCGGCCAGCATCGAGGTGAGCACCGGCAGGCGCCCGGACAGCTGGAGGATGACCGCGATGACCCGCTCATCGGTGATGCCCTTGCCCGCCAGCAGCTGACGGGCCTCCGCTTCCGTGAACAGCTCCAGCGGCAGGTCGGCTACGAGATCGGCACAGTCGCCCCAGCAGGCCGGGTCCAACTGCGGCTGCCCGGCGAGGGTCACGACGACGTTGGCGGGCATCGCGCCGTAACGGTCGCCGAACATCACCTCGCGGAGCCAGCCGTCCAGCAGCGGACCCGTCCGCTCGTACGTGTCGAAGAACAGTGCCACCCACGGCACGCGGTCCGCCGCGTCGGCCAGGCCGCGCAGGAAGACGGGCGTGAGCACGCGCAGTGGCGCGAGCACCAGCTGCACGTCCTCGGCGCTGCGCAGCCGGGTGCTGAGCGCGGCCCGCCAGCGGTCCATGCCCTGCGCCAGCTGGTCCGGGTCGGCGGCACGTGCGGCGAACGTGCCGATGACCGGGAGCAGTTCGAGTCCGGCCAGCCCGGTCCTGGCCACGGCCGTACTGCTCGCGGAGGCGGTGGGAGCTTGCGCCGGGGTGCCGCCCGCCTCCCCTGCTGGCCCCTCACCGTCGCCACCGGCCGCCGAGTCCGCCTCGTGCCGCTGCTGCCGGTAGCGCGACAGCAGCTTGTCGAAGTCCTTGAGCGCATGCCCCTGCTGCGCGCACTGCGCGCTGATCTCCTCCATCGCCTCCAGCACGCCGTGCGCACTGTCATCGACATACGCGGTCAGCGCGCCCTGCCCGCGCGCGCCCTGCTCGAAGAGCCGGACCAGCGACGTCTTGCCGACGCCCGCCGCACCGTGCACATGGAAGAGGAAGCGGTGCTCCGGATCGCCGGGCGCGGTAGCCAGGTTGTCGCGGTAGGCGGACTGCTCCGCACGGCGCCCGACGAACCCGCTGCCACGCCTACGCCGGATCAGCTCCTGCATCGACGGCCGCGCCGTCCCGGCCATGAAGGCCCCCTCCATGCTCCGGTCGCCAGTCCTGAGTTCGCCCAATCCTCCCAGGAACAGCCATGGATGGTCCCCCGAACCGCACGAACGGCCCAGCCGCACGGGCCCCAGGAGCCATGACGCCGGGGTTGCCCCTCGTAAGAAGTGGGCTCAGCTTCGGAGGCGGCCCACCCAGGGGTGATGTCCGAGCGTCTGAACAATCACGTTGGCCAACCAGTGTCGTTGCTTGTCACTCAGCGCCGGCAGCACTGCGCTGAAGTCCTGTTCGTCCTTGGGCCGGGGCTCCTTGGCCTTGTAGAAGAGTTGCACTTCGGGAGCCAGGTAGGGGATGCCCTCTGGTGAGGCCAGACCCAGCTGGCCGATGGGCCGTCGCACTCGCCCGTCGCGCCGCGAGATCCAGTCGTGGCCGTTGGACTCGTCGAGCATGATCTGGATTCGCCAGGGCTCGGCAGGTCCAGGCCGGCACCAGATGTCGTGCACGTTCTCCGGCAGGACTTCGCCCGGTGTCCAGGGACGCAGCGTCCCAGGGGGGTCGGCGGCCCACCACTGCCAGGTCGGCATCAGTTGCTGCACTGCGAGTTGGTCGCGTCGAAGCAGCAGGACGTCGATGTCGCCGTGTCCTCGGAGGGCTCGGCCGACTGCGAGTTCGATCGCGTATCCACCGGCAACCCACCACGGGGTCCGCAGGGTTGAGAAGAGGGCGACCACTTCGGACAGAGGGGCGGGCTCCCATGGTCCCCATGGCGCCTCAGTGCGTGTCATGTCGACATCCTTCCGGATGTACAGGCTCGCCCGATCTCCCATCGATCATCGAACCCCTCCGCGCTTTCCAGGATGAACCGCCGCCGCGCCGAGCGGGTCCCCTGGCCAGTCATGGCCAGGCCGACCAGGGTGGATGCGGCTCAGGCATGGGTCGACCACCGGGGCGTGGCGGAGGTGAAGGGCCGCGTCCCCGCCCGCGCGGATGGAGGTCCGGTGCCGGCGAGCTACGCCATGCAGTGCGCAGTCGGCCGCCGCCACTCCCGCGTGCACCCGGACCCGGGAAAACTGTTCACCCGCCCCTGGCGCGCCCGCCTCCACCCCGCTGGCCCGTGGGAACGGCCGTGCCGTGGCCCGGCAGGGGCCCGCCAGAGGTCCGCCAGAGGTCCGGCTTCAGCCGTCCACTGGCACCTCCCGTCCCAGCCAGGCCGCCAGCCGCCCGTAGGCATCCGCTCCTTCGGGAGCGGGCCGTACCGGCTCGAAGGGGACCGGGGCACCACGCCGCCCCGGCGGCAGCGTCTCGCGAGCGTAGGCCAGCGAGAACACGGCAAGTTCCGGGTCGAGTTCGTGCCCGCCGCCGAGTGCCTGGTGCAGGTCCCAGGTGTGTGCGGAGATTTCCATGACGATCGCGCTCAGCGCGCCTCGCAGGGGCATCGTCGCGAAGCCGAGGTTCACCATGCGGTCCAGCGCGTTGTCGTCCAATCCCTGCCCGGCGGCGACGAGCCGTTCTCCGGCCGCTGTGTACGCTGCCGTCCACTCGCCGCCCGGGGCCTTGGCGATGCCGCCCGGTTCGTCCTCCACGGAGCCGCCTTCGGCGAACAGTGCGTAGGCGAGGGTGTTGCCCGTGACGTGGCCGATCAGGGCGCGGATGTCGAACTCGCTACAGGGCGTGGGAGTGTCGAGCCGACTGGGCTCGACCGTGGCGACGAGCGAGGCGAACTGGCCGGTCGCTCGTGCCAGCAGCGGCCGGGGGTCGGTGGCGGTGTTCATCAGGCCTGGTTCCCATCCCTCAGTGATACGCGGCGTGCGGTACGGGGGAGCATCGCGCCATTACCTGACAGCCACCGTCAGGTTTCGTTCGACACCGCCCATGCAGGGCATTCCGCCCCGGTGAGATCCGGCCGTCTGGTTCGGTGTCCGGGCAGGGGCACGCGAGCCCAGGGGGACATCGGCAACACCCCTCTACTCCTTGCGGCCCGTCTCGGCGACGATCGGAGGCCACGCCGATGACGTTGAAGACGAGGCCGAGCAGCAGCATCTGGAGCTCGACGTGCCCCTCGCGACCGCGGTCAGCGCCGCGCGTCGCCCTGCGACAGCGCCCGCAGCAGCCGAGCCATGGCCGCGAAGGCGAGGAGCCGGTCGGCGGAGACCATGCGGACTCATCGTAGGGACCCCGGCCGTTCGCGGGGCGGCTCACGTGTTGCGTCAGCGTTCGAGCAGCGTACCCAGCGGGCCGAGGTCGAGGTTCAGGTCGCCCCTGGTCAGCCCGTGTTGCTCGCACAGCACGTCCATGCGCTCGTCCAGCAGCATGAGCGTCGTGCCGATCTGCTCCATTTGCTCGTCGGAGACGTCACCTTGGTCACAGCGGCGCAGCGCCTGGCGCTCCATCAGCTGACGCAGGAGCTCGACAACCGTCAGGACGAGACTGACCAGGTCCCGGCCCACCTTGTCCGGATCCAGATCCAGCCGCCCGCCGCTCGCGGCCGAGGAGGGGCGGCCTTCACCCTCGCGGGCAGGGGTCCGCGGATTCTGCCGCCCTGTCACAGCGGGCCGCCGTTCCCCCACGGTGCGGCGACGCGTTCGTTGACCGAGGACAGCAGCGCATTCAGCGAGATCCGCACCAGCGGAACTTCCGCGATCGCCAGTACCAGGTCACCGCTGACGACGACGCCGGTGGCCAGTACCCGGTCCAGCAGGTCGACCAGCGGCACGCCGATCGGTGCTCCGCTCTCGGGCCCCTCCCATGACGTCACTTCACCCGCGTGTTCACCGACCGGCAACGGGGTCACCTCCCTCCACGAACGAGTACGGCACCCATGGCCCCGTCACTTCCAGCTCGATACCGCGGTGCTCTGGGCTGCGACGCAGTTGCTCGATCGCCCCCATCAACTCGGCCGCACGTTCCTGGTCCACCAGATACGCGGCGTTGAGCAACTGGACGCCGTGCTCGGGGTTCAGAGCCGGATCGTGGGAACGGAGCCTGCGCCCGGCGACGGCGACCTTGCGCAGGGCGCGGTCCACGGCGTCAGCCGCGGCCAGTCCGGCCTCCTGACGCTGCTCCCGCTCGTCGCGTGCCCCGCGTACTCGCTCCAGATAGGCGTGCCCGGGACGTGAAGCGGAGCCGACGGCCCGAGACTCCCGGCCACCCGGTGTCCTCGGACGACTGGCCTGGTGCGGTGGGGCAGGCGTGGAGGGGCGCCGACGCCCGGCGTACACCTTGATGCCCCATTCGACGCGGTCGGCAATGCGCTCCAGCACCGCGAGGAAGCGGCCTTCATCGGCCCGCAGCGCGGCCCGGGCCCGTTCGTCGCCCCGGTAGAGGGTGGCAAGGGGCAGGGGCAGAGTCGGGGCAGTGTCGGCCGCCGCGGCGATCACCGCATGGTGGGCCCGGGCGCATTGTTCGAGCTCGGCGCGGTCCGAGAGCCG
Source organism: Streptomyces gossypii (assembly GCF_025165795.1). Taxonomy (GTDB): domain Bacteria; phylum Actinomycetota; class Actinomycetes; order Streptomycetales; family Streptomycetaceae; genus Streptomyces; species Streptomyces gossypii. Next base: position 23,486 of record NZ_JAJAGO010000027.1, on the reverse strand, counting down.
TTCCCGCAGCGTCTCCTCGCCGAACGCCCGTGCAGGCACGTCCTGGACCACCGCCTCCAGCGATCCGAAGGGCAGCAGCCGCACCGGGGTACCGGCCGCCTGACCGGACAGGCCGGCGAGTGCGGCCGGGTCACAGCCACGCCCGCAGACGGCGAAGACATAGGTGGCGTCGGCCTGGCCGGACTCGGGAGCGGCGGCCGATCCGCTGTCCGTGTGCTTCATGGGCGGCGCGCCTCCTTCACGTGATGCCAGCGGTGGTTGCGGCTCTCGGCTGTGTCGTCCCGGTCCTCGTGCCCGGCCTCCAGCTCGGCGACGCGCTCGCGCAGCCGCTGGTTCTCCTCATCCACGGCGTCACGGTGTGCACGGGTGGAGAGCGCCGGATCGGTCTCCCACCAGTCGATCCCTGCCTTCTTCGCCGTCTCGACGGAGGACACGAACAGGCGGAGGCGGATGGTCAGCAGTTCGATGTCGAGGAGGTCGATCTTGATGTCCCCGGCGATCACGATGCCCTTGTCCAGCACGCGTTCGAGGATGTCAGCGAGGTTGGCCGGTCCCGAAGGCTGCGAGGCGGGGTGGGTGATGGTGCGTTCAGTCATGACCGACTCGCCTTCCTACCGCGTCTCATCCTCGTCGTCCTCGTCGCGTTCCTCCTCGTCGCGTTCCTCCTGGTCGTCCTGGTCCTCGTCGTCCTGGTCCTCTCGCGCCTCCTCCTCTTCCTGCTGCACGACCTCGTCGTGGCTGCGGACGACCTCACCGTCACGGATCTCGCCGCGCCAGCCGTCGGCTTCCTCGGCCTGGAGGGTGACGTAGCGCTGGAAATGCTTGAGGTCCAGGCGCAGCCGCCTGCCCTGGGCGCGCCAGATGTTTCCGGTCTTCTCGAAGAACCCGGACGGGTAGTACTCGACGACGACCACGACACGCGTCAGGTTCTCGTCGAGCCAGTGGAAGCTGACCGCGCCGTTCGTTGTGCCTTTCGAGCCCTCGGAAGTCCACACGATCCGCTCGTCGGGGATCTGTTCGGAGACGGTGGCTTCCCAGCTGCGCGTCGAGGGCCAGACGCGCACCTTCCACGTGGACTTGGTCTCGTCCTCCTCATCCCGGGACACGGTGCTGACACCGTTCATGAAGCCGCCGAAGTCCTCGAATCGCGTGAAGTGGTTGTACACCACGCTCAACGGACGTCCGATGTCGACGTGTTCGATGATGTTGATGGCCTTGAGGTCACCGGCCTTGCTGCCGCCCTGCGCCCCCACCGCCTCCTTGGCCGCACCGACGACCTTGTCCTTGGCTCCTTTCGCCTTCTCCTTGACGAACGCCTTGGCCGGGCTCTCTCCCTGGGCCACACGGGCCGCCGCACCGGCGACGCCGCCGCCGTCCTCGCCGCCCGGCAGCAACTTGGACGGGTCGGCGATCTCGGTGAGCTTGTTGGTAACCTTGCCGACAGCCCGCTGGCCCGCGGCACTCAGATACTGCAGGACCTCGCCACGCAACTGCTCCAGAGGCGGGACGTCGTCGTCCGCCTTCTTACTTTGTTCAGCCATGGCGCTTGCCTCCCTGGCCCGAGCTACCGGCGGACTTCTTGCTCGTGGATGACGCGCCGGGCCTGCTGGAGGATGCCTTCCCGCCGGACGAGCGCTGGCCGGCCTGCCTCTGCCGGGGCCCACCACCGCTCGTCTTCCCGGCCTTCTTGCGTGGTCGCTCCTGTTCGCCCGCTGCCCCCTTCCCGGCCTTCTTACGTGGTCGCTCCTGTTCGCCCGCTGCCTCCTCCTCGGGCTCCTCCTCGGGCTCCTCCTCCTCAGGCTCCCCCGCCTCCTTTTCGTCCTTTTCCTTTTCGTCCTTTTCCTCCTCGTCCTCCTCCGGCTCGTCCTCCTCCGGCTCGTCCTCCTCCGGCTCGTCCTCCGCCTGTCCCTGGTCGCCGAGACGGCTCGTACGCTCGCGAAGCGATCCGGTCAGAGATTCGACACCGCGATTGGCAACCGAGCTGACAGCCGTGCGCACAGCGTCGCCCAGGTCATCCCTGACCTGGTCGGCCAGCTGCTCGAACTGCGGTGTCTCGGTAAGCTTCTGGACGCCCTTCTTGACCAGTTCCTGCGGGTCCAGGCCCAGGCGACGTCCGGCCAGCACCGAGCCGACGGTCAGGGCCAGCTTCGCCTTCTTCGTGCGGCCCAGAAGGTAGCCGCCGACGACAGCGACGAGAACCGCTTTCTTGCAACTGTCATTCATGAGGAATTCCCTGACTTCGTTCGGTCTCGGTCTCGGTCTCGGTCTCAATCTCGGTCGGGTCGGTGAGCGCGCCGTCGGGCCCCGCACCGGGGCGGGAGCTCGCCCGGGTGACCACGGTCGGTGCGCGCTGCTCCAGCAGATCGAGCAGCCGGTTCTCCTCCTGCTCGAACTCGTCCTCGTCGAGCTCGCCCTCCTCATAGGCGCGGTTGAGCTCGCCGAGCTGCGCGCGCAGCACTGCCGGGTCGTACAGTTCGCGGTCCGCGGCCTCCAGCAGGCGGTCGGCCACCCACCCGACCCCGCGTACGGGCGTCAAGGGCAGGAGCAGCACTCCGCTGAACAGCCCCATGTCAGCTCCCGGCCGGTGCGTGCTCGGCGGTTCGCCCGCCGACCGGACGCCCAGCCGGGCCGGAGCCGGTCCCCTCCTGGGGGACGAAGCTGTAGCAGGGCAGCGGACCGGCCAACCGCAGCTCCAGGCGTTCTGAGTACGCGTCGGCCAGGTGCTCGACCGCTGCGCGGAATCGCCCCACCCCAGCCTTCGGGACCAGGAACGACACGTTCAGCACGCATCCGGGAACGTCGGGCCCCCGCACGAACCCCTCGGCCAGCGCGCGCAGCTCAGGCAGCACCTCGTCGACGGACTCGGACGCGCGGCGATCCAGTGCCTCGGCGACGGCCTGGCCGAGCCGCACGTTGCCCTCGTAGGACGGCTGCCTCCGTGCGGTCGCCATGAGCCGCCGCACGTCCGCGTCGTCCCGCACGAGCGCCTCTACGTGGGATTGGGCGGTCATGGCCTTGAGGTTCATCTCGGTCCTGCCGTCGAGCCGGTCGAGGGCCGCGAGGTGGGCCGTGGCCGCGGAGCCCACGGCGTCCTCGACCACCGACGCCCGCTGAGCCACCATGCCGAACCGCATGGGCAGGACCGGCGCTTCGGCCCCCACCTCGGTCAGCAGAGCCTGATGTGCCATCAGGTCACGCCGTCGGGCGCGCAGACCCTCCGGCACGTCGCTGACCACCGCCGCCAGCTCTCCAACCGGCAGCAGCCGGGCCAGGGCCGCCGGGCGACCCACCCCGCTGGTGCCCGGCGGGAGGACACGGTCGGCGTGGACGATGCCGTAGACATACAGCCGGGAGGTGCTCACAGCTCACGCCTCCCGAGTGCGGCGGGCGCGCGTCCTGCTGCCGCTGCGGGCACCCGACGCGGAAGTGGCGGAGGTGCGCCGCCTGCGAGGCTCTTCGGCCTGCTCGCGCTCGTCCTCGCGCTCGTCCTCGCGCTCGTCCTCGTCGTCGTCCTCCTCGTCGTCCCCCATCCCGATTGCGTCCTTGACCTTGCCACCCACGGACCGTGCGGCCTTCTTGGCGCCGCCCGCCGCCACACTCGAGGGCAGGCCGGCGAAGAGGTCCGGCACCGTCCTGCTGCTCTGGTCCTGATTCAGATCGAGCCGGTTGCAGATCTCGGCAAAACGCAGGTACGTGTCGACACTGGCGATCACGATCCGAGCGTCGATCTTGATGATCTCGATGCCGACGAGCGACACTCGCACAAAGATGTCGATCACCATGCCGCGATCGAGGATCAGTTCGAGGACGTCGTAGAGGGTCCCGGCGCGCGGCACACATGCCACCGCTTCGTTGTAGGTAGTGGTCGTCATGGGCGGCTCTTCCTCTCGGGCAGGGGCGGCACGCAGTCGTCAGTCATCGCTCGCGCCACGCCGATAGCGCCGGATTCTGCGGTACTGGGTGAGCTCTCCCCGTGTGTTCAGCTCCACCTCATAGGTAGCCAGCAGGCTCGTCGTGTCCGGGACGCGCTGCACCTCCAGCACGTCCACATGTACGCGCCAGCCCTCCTCGGCCCTGCGCACCGCCGACACGCCTTCCGTGCGGTGACCGATCAGCCGGCTCAAGCCACGGCAGGCACGCCTCGCGGCGTCTTCCGGTCCCCCCTGGTGCGACGACCGCTTCGGGGAGGCGGCGGTCTTTGTCGCCGCCTTCGTACGCCGTTCACGTTGATCAGGCATGACGTCATTCTGTGCATGAAAGATCACACTCGGCATGCGGGACTGATCCGTCCGGGTGCCGCCCTACCACCGCCCACGCACCGTGACCGGTCCACCAGGCGGACGTGACGTCGTCGCCTGGGACGGGAAGCAGTCGCAGGCAGGTCCCGTGCGACGGCCGAGCAAGATCACCGACCGGGACCGGCCCCGCGCTACAGGGCTGCGGGGAAGCCCGGAATGCTCTTGATCGTTTTCACGGCGAAGCCGCGGATGCCGCCGGTCATCCGCTTTCCGCCCGCGTCCGTCAGGCGCCGGTGGGGGGCGCGAGTGCGGAGGCGTCGGGCCAGCTGAGGCGGAACATGGCGGGGGTGCCGTGCAGCCGGGCCGGTACGCCGCCGGGCGGCGGAACCTCGGCGTGCTCGACGCAGGTGCCGCCGAGGGCTCGGTAGAAGCCCTGTGCGGCGGTGTTCTGTTCGAGCACCCACAGGTAGAGGGAGGTGCTCGCCGCCTGTTCCGCGACGGCGGCAGCGCACCGGGTGAGGAGGGCCGTGCCGGTGCCGGTGCGCTGGCGGTCGTGGGTGACGTGCAGGTTGTCGAGGAGGCTGCCCCAGCGGCCGTCGTTGTCGAACGCGACGCGTCCGAAGCCCACCAGATCGGTGCCGTCCTCAGCGACGATCGTCATGGTGCCCGCCTGCGCGGCGAGCCGCGACGACCATACGGCGCGGCGGTCGGGCAGGAGATCGTCGCCGTCCAGGAAGGAGTCGGCGTACGTACCGCGATAGTGGCGGCGCCAGCTGTCGGCGTGCAGCAGCGCAATCCGCTCGGCATCGTCAAGGGTTGCCGCACGGAACCGCAGCGATGTCATGGATATGCCTCTCAGTCGTTCAGCAGCGGGAGTAGCTCCGGGAGTTGGCCGTCGGAGGCCAGGGCCGCGCGCCGGCGCTCCTCGGGGACGGGCCCGTAGGCCGTCGTACGGGGGCGGGAGGGCCGGCCCGCCGCGTCCGCGATGGAGACCAGATCCTTCACCGAGCGGTACGAGCCGTAACTGGAGCCCGCCATCCGGGAGATGGTCTCCTCCATCAGCGTGCCGCCCAGGTCGTTCGCGCCGGAGCGGAGCATCTCGGCGGCCCCGTCGGCGCCCAGTTTGACCCAGCTGGTCTGGATGTTGGTGATGTGCGGGTGCAGCAGCAGCCGCGCCATCGCCGTGACGGCGCGGTTGTCCCGGGCGGTCGGACCGGGGCGGGCGATTCCGGCCAGGTAGACGGGCGCGTTGGTGTGGATGAAGGGGAGAGTGACGAACTCGGTGAATCCCCCCGTGCGTTGCTGGATCTCAGCGAGCAGCCGCAGGTGTGCCAGCCAGTGCCTCGGCTGGTCCACATGCCCGTACATCATGGTGGAGGAGGACGGCAGGCCCGCCTGGTGCGCGGCGGTGACGACCTCGATCCAGGTGGCCGTCGGCAGCTTGCCCTTGGTGAGGATCCAGCGCACCTCGTCGTCCAGGATCTCCGCCGCCGTGCCCGGAATCGAACCGAGACCGGCCTCCTTCGCGGCTGCCAGCCACTCCGGAATGGACATGCCGGTACGGGCCGCCCCGTTGACGACCTCCATCGGGGAGAAGGCGTGCACATGCATGCCCGGCACCCGTTCCTTCACGGCGCGCGCGATGTCGAAGTAGGCGGTGCCCGGCAGGTCCGGGTGGATGCCGCCCTGCATACAGACCTCGACGGCGCCCACGTCCCATGCCTGCGCGGCCCGGTCGGCGACCTGGTCCAGCGACAGCGTGTACGCGTCGGCATCGGTGCGGCGCTGCGCGAAGGCGCAGAAACGGCAGCCTGTGTAGCAGACGTTGGTGAAGTTGATGTTGCGGGTGACAATGTAGGTCACCTCGTCGCCGACGACGTCACGGCGCAGTTCGTCGGCGATCCGGCAGAGCGCGTCCAGCGCGGGCCCGTCGGCGTGCAGCAGGGCGAGGGCCTGCGGGTCGGTGAGGCGGGTCGGGTCGTCGGCGGCGGTGGCCAGCGCGGCGCGTACGTCCGCGTCGAGGCGCTCCGGGGACGTGCCGTTGCCCGTCGTACCGGAGTCCGCCGTGCCGGGGACGGCCGGGGTCATGCCGGGGTCCGGGGCCATGCCGACGGCGGCCCGTTCACGCAGATCGGCCCAGTCGCCGTACACCTCGTCGAAGTCGTCCCGCCGGTCGGCGGTGCGGCCCTCGGTGTCGATGGTGCGGTGCAGGTCGGTGCGGCCCGTTCCGGTGCCTCCTGCGGTGAAGGTCTCGTCCGGCTCCTGCCACGGAAGCCCCCGTACGGGCGCGTCCTCGCGGGCGAGGCCGGTCTCCGGGTCGGCGAGCGCGGTGACGTGCGGGAGCAGTCGCGGGTCCAGCCAGGGTTCGCCGCGCAGCACGAACTCCGGGTAGATGCTGAGCCGTTCACGCAGCTCGAAACCGGACTCGCGGGTGCTGCTGGTGAGCCGCTCGATCTGCGGCCAGGGGCGCTCTGGGTTCACATGGTCGATGGTCAGCGGCGACACGCCGCCCCAGTCGTCGATGCCCGCGTCGACGATCATGGCGAACTCGCCGTCGACGAGGTTCGGCGGCGCCTGAATGCGGACCTGCGGGCCCAGAATGAGGCGGGCGACGGCGATGGCCGCGGCCAGCTCCTCCAGTTCCGCGTCCGGCATGCCGCGCATCGCGGTGTCCGGCTTGGCGCGGAAGTTCTGCATGATGACTTCCTGGATGCCGTGGTAGGCGCGGTGCACGCGGCGGAGCGCGAAGAGGGAGTCGGCCCGCTCCTCGTAGTCCTCGCCGATGCCCAGCAGGATGCCGGTGGTGAAGGGCACGTTGGAGCGCCCGGCGTCCTCCAGCACCCGCAGCCGCACGGCGGGCTCCTTGTCCGGCGACCCGTGGTGCGGGCCGCCCGGCTCGCTCCACAGCCGCTCGGCCGTGGTCTCCAGCATCATGCCCATCGAGGGTGCGACGGGCTTGAGCCGCTGGAGATCAGTCCAGCTCAGGACGCCCGGGTTGAGGTGCGGCAGCAGACCGGTCTCCTCCAGTACCCGGATCGCCATCGCCCGTACGTAGGCGAGGGTGTCGTCGTAACCCTCCGCCGCCAGCCACTCGGCCGCCTCCGGCCAGCGGTCCTCCGGCTTGTCGCCGAGGGTGAACAGCGCCTCCTTGCAGCCCAGTGCGGCGCCGCGCCGCGCGATGTCCAGCACCTCGTCCGGGGAGAGGAACATGCCGTGGCCCTCACGGCGCAGCTTGCCGGGCACGGTCACGAAGGTGCAGTAGTGGCACTTGTCCCGGCACAGCCGGGTGAGCGGAACGAACACCCCGCGCGAGTAGGTGATGACGCCCGGCCGCCCGGCCGCCTCCAGCCCGGCGTCCCGCACCCGCCGGGCCGAGGCGCTCAGATCCGCGAGGTCCGCGCCGCGCGCCTGGAGCAGCACGGCGGCCTCACTCACGTCGAGCGCGACGCCGTCCCGGGCCCGCTTGAGCGCGCGCCGCATGGCGTTGGCGGTGGGGCGGGCGGGCGCCGCGGCGGTCGCGACGGGTGCCTGCGGCGGTACTGGCGGCTGCGCGTCCATGGTCATCCCCCGAGCGTACGGCGCGATGCCGCCGTCCGGCGGCGAGAGACAGCTCACACACGCGCGCCGCGCTGTGCTGCGCGCGGCTCCCCTGCCCGCCTGCGCCTGCGGCGCGGCCCGGCACCGGGGTGGTACCGGGCAGCCCGGCACGGGGCGGCCCGGCGCGCGACCCCGCGCCCGGCATGGCCGGGCCGCACGACACCCGGCCGGAGCGGGCACCGGGCCGCCGCAGAGCACGGTGCGGCGCGGTGACGACCGCAGGTGACGGCTTCGGCCGGCGGCCGGGCCGTGACCTCGGTCAACGCCGCTGCCGTCACGCAGTCCTCCACTGCCATCCCCGGCATCGACCTGTACGTCGGGCGCTGCGCGGGGTCATCGGCGACGCCATGGTGGCCCGATCGGTCATCTGGCGCAGCTGTGGGACCAGCTGACCGGCGCCCGCCCCCTCGACCTCGACGACGAGGGCCGGGTCCGCCTCGACACCCGGGAACTCGACCCCGCCGTGCAGAACGCCGTCGCCGAACGCTGGAGCGCACTGCCACCAGCGACAGCATCACCGAACTCGCCGACCTCGACTGGTTCAGCGACGAAGTCCGCCGCCTCTACGACTTCTCCGTCCCTGGCGTCGGCTACACCGCCGCCGTTGAAACCGACGTCCCCTGGCCCACTTTCACCACCTGGCCCGCGCCACGAGCGCCCCCGATCGCGTCGTAGAACGAGGTCGCTGCGCGCCAGGGTCGCTGGCCGGCCCTGTCCAGCCGCGTTGCTCAGCGGCCGGTGAGGGAGATCCTTCCCGCGTGCAGGCGTCCGTCGCCTCCGTCGAAGTACACCCGGCCGCCCTCGAAGGTCGCGTCGGGGTCGCCGGACGACAGGCGCGTCGCGGCCGGGGACGCTCCGGTACGAGCGTCCGCAGTATGCAGTGTGCCGGCCTTGGTGCTGAAGAGCACCGAGCCGTCCAGCAGACCGTGCAGCTCGGGTTCGCGTTCGGTGTGCTCGGTCCAGAGCGCTCTGCCGGAGTCGGCCGCAACCGCGCGCACGGCTCCGGGTTCATAGTCACTGGTGGCGCCTCCGGTCCCGCCGTAGACGACGCCGTCGGAGACCACGAGCGGTTCGAGCCACTCCTCCACGCCGTCGTCGTCCGGTTCGTAGGTCCACAGCTTCGTGCCCCGCCGGGCGTCGACGGCGTGGAGGACAGTGCGGCTGTCGCCGAAGTAGACCGTGCCGTCCGACACCGTGATCGCCGTCAGCTCGCCCGCGTAAGCCGGGCTCGCGCTCGCGTGATACCTCCACAGCTGATCCCCTGTGTCCGCGTCCCAGGCGTGGAAGTAGGAGCCGTCCGCCTCCCGTACCCCGCCGTAGACGACCCCGTCCACGACCGCGAGCGCATTGGACAGAGTGTGCTCGATCGCTCGGGTCCATTTCAGCCGCCCGGTGGCGGCGTCCAGCGCCGACACGGCGTACGTGCCGTTGCGTTCGGACCCCTCGGGCAGGTCGTACATGGCGTTCACGTAGACGGTCCCGTCGGCCACCACGACCCGTGTATAGAGGTGGAACGTCGTTCCGGGCGCCGTGTGCGCCTTTGCGTCCACGCTCCAGACCTGATTGCCGCCGGCCGGATCGATGCCGTGGATCGTGCCCTTCTCGCTGGAGGCCACCACCAGTCCGTCGCTCACGCCCTCGAAGGACGACGCGCTCGGATCGTCGTACGTCCACGCCTGCTCGCCGCTGTCGGCGTACAACGCTTTCAGCAGGCCGTCCTGGCTCCCGACCACCTTGTCGCCGACGACCACCGGTTGCCAAAAGTCCACGTCGCCCGACCACTGTTGCCGTACCGCCAGCTGTTTCGCGGCGGCCGTGGGGCTGCCGGTGCTCCCGGTGCCGTTGCCCGAGCCCGACGAGCCGGAGAAGGCGCGCGGCAGGAGCAGGCCGGCGACCACGGCCAGGACGACGAGGGAGCCGGCCGCGGCGAGGACCGCCGTAGGCCGCCGCCGGGCCGCCCCGCGCAGCCGGGCGGCGAACGATGGCCGCTCGGGCGGCGCGCCGAGCCGCGCCGTGACGACGGCGGTCGGGGCCGTGCCCACGGTGACCGTCGGCAGGTCCGCGTCCGCCGTTGTCGTGGGGGCCTCCTCCGGCAGCGGGGCCACGCGCAGCGCGGTGACGTCGGCGGCGACCAGCGCGGGCAGCCACGTGCCGGCGGTGAACGTGCCCCGGGCCCCGTCGGCCCCCTCCCACCGGCCCAGTTCCTCGATGAGTTCCGGCACCGCGGGCCGCTGCCGCGGGTCCTTGGCCAGGCACCGGGTGACCACGTCCTCGAGTCCGTCTGGCAGGCCCTCCAGATCGGGATTCTCGTGGACCACGCGGTAGTTGACGCCGTACGCGGGCCCGCCCCCGAACGCGCCGGTCCCGGTCGCCGCGTACGCCAGCAGCGCGCCCAGCGCGAACACGTCACCGGCGGGCCCCACCTCGCGACCGACCAGTTGCTCGGGGGGAAGGTAGCCGGGGCTGCCGACCACCGCCCCCGTGGTGGTCATTTTGGTGTCGTCGGCGGCCACCGAGATCCCGAAGTCGATCACCCGCGGACCGTCCGGCGCCAGCAGCACGTTCGACGGCTTCAGGTCACGGTGCACCACGTGGGCCCGGTGGATCGCCTCCAGTGCCTCCGCCAGCCCGGAGCCCAGGGCCCGTACGGACTGCTCGGGCCACACGCCGTGCGTCGCGACCGCCGCGCCCAGCGAGAGGCCCGGCACGTGGGCGGTTGCCAGCCAGGGCACGTCCGCGTCCGGGTCCGCGTCGACCAGGGGCGCAGTGAAGGGGCCCGTCACCCGACGTGCCGCAGCCACCTCCCGCCGGAACCGTGTACGGAAGGACGGGTCCTCGGCCAGTTCGTCGTGCACCACCTTCACCGCGGTCGCCCGGCCGCCCGACGACCGGGCGAGGTACACGCGGCCCATCCCGCCCGAGCCGAGCCTTCCGACGATCCGGTACGGGCCGACCCGCACGGGGTCACCCGCCTCCAGCGGCGTGAACGCCTGCACTGGCTCCTCCTCGTTCGTCACTTTCCCGGCTGTGGACGACATGTGGATCAGGTCGCGGCCCGGTAGGCGGTCAGCCGGCCGTCCAGCTCGACGAACACGGTGTTCCCGACGATCCCGAAGTCCGAGTCGTCGTCCACGTCGACCGGTTCCCGCCATCGGGACTTTCCGCTGCGTGCGTTCAGCGCGCTCAGGTACCCGTCCGAGTCGTGGACGAGGAGGGTGTCGTCCACGGCGGTCAGGGACGTCACCTCCTCGGCCTTCTGCTTGTTCTGCCACAGCACCCGACCGGTGTCCGCGTCGAAGGCCGACACATAGCCGTCGTTCTCGAAGTAGACGGTCCCGTCGGCCACTTCTGGCCTGCCCGCTCCCCCACCGAGCCGGCCGTCCCACAGCTCCCCCTCGAAGGTGCCGCGCCACACCTCCTCGCCCGACGCGGCGTCGACGGCGTACAGGGCGCCGTCCTTGGTACCGAAGTAGACTTTTCCGCCCGCCACCACGAGTGCCGTCTCCACCTCGCTGTCGGCCTCGTAGGTCCATGTCTCCTTGCGCGTGCGGGTATCGACCGCGATCAGCGTCTTCTCGCCGTGTGTGAGGAGGGCGTCGCCGGTGACGGTGACGTCGTCGGACGTCAGGCCGTCGAACGAGTACTTCCACAGCTCGTCCCCCGTGCGCGGGTCGAGGACGTAGAAGAAGGCGTTCATGTGCGCGTAGGCGGCGCCGTCCACGCCCACCGGGGAGGGGTGGAAGGAGTCGTCCATGTACTTCCAGAGCGGATCACCATCGTCCGCGTCCAGCGCGTACAGGTACTGGCCGCTCCCGTAGTACAGCAGGCCGCCCGAGACGGCGGTGATCTCGATGCCGTCTCCCACCGTGTTCCTCACGTAGTCGCTCTCCCCGGAGATGTCGGAGATCTTGACCCGGCGGGCCCAGCGATCGGAGCCGTCGGCGAGGGACAGGGCGGTGATCTCGTGGCGGTCCTCGTTCTGGAGGTAGACCGTCCGCTCCGCCATCGTGGCCATGGTCTGTCCCTCGTCCAGCGGCCGGGACCAGAGTTCTTCGACGTTCGGAGGGGCTGCGGGCGGCGAGTCGTCCTTCTCCTCGCTCGCAGCCACCTGCCACATGACGGCGCCGGTCACGACGACGGCCATGGCGGTCGCCGCGGCGAAGGCCGTCCGCAGACGGCGGCGCCGGGGGCGCGGCGGTGCGGTGGTGTCCGGGGGCTCCGGCGTACCGTCCCCCGCCCGGAGCACGGGCTCGGTCGGCACCTCGGCCTGGAGCCGCGTGGCCGAGTCGACCACCGGGCCGGGCATCCAACCGGCCGTTGTGACGTCGCCTTCCCGTACCAGATCGCCCCGTCGCGCGTGGTGGTCACCGGCGGTGGGTTCCGGGTGTCCTAATGCGTCCAGCAGCCGCGGGACCGTGGGCCGCTCCTCCGGGTCCTTCGCCAGGCACCGGGCCACCACCTCCGCGAGTGCGGGCGGCAGGCCCCTCAGATCCGGGTCCTGGTGCACTACCCGGTAGTTGACCGCGTGGGACGCGCCGCCGCCGAACGGGCCGACGCCCGCGGCCGCGTACGCCAGCACCGCCCCCAGGGCGAACACGTCACCGGCCGGTCCGAAGCTCTCGTGGCGCAGCTGCTCGGGAGGGATGAAGCCGGCTGTACCGATCACCATCCCGGTCTCGGTGAGCGCGGTGTCGCCGGCCGCCGCCGAGATGCCGAAGTCGATCACCCGGGGACCGTCCGGCGCCAGCAGGACGTTCGACGGCTTCAGGTCGCGGTGCACCAGGTCCGCCGCGTGCACGGCGGCGAGTGCCTCGGCCAGAGCGGCGCCGAGGCCCCGTACCGCCTGCTGCCGCCACACCCCGTGCCGGGCCACCGCGTCCTGGAGGGACAGTCCGGGGATGTACTCGGTGGCGAGCCAGGCCGGGTTCCCCTCGGGATCGGCGTCGACCACCCCGGCGGTGAAGAATCCCGTCACCCGCCGTGCCGCCTCGACCTCGCGCACGAAGCGCCGCCGGAACGCTTCGTCCCGCAGCAGCGCGTCCCGCACCACCTTCACCGCCACCGCACGCCCGCCGGGCGAGCGCCCCAGGTACACCCGCCCCATGCCGCCCTGGCCCAGCCGGGCCAGCAGCCGGTACCGGCCCACCCGCACCGGATCCCCCACTGTCAACGGTACCGACGCCACTGTCCCGCCCCTCCTGCCCACCCGCGGGCCCCACGCCGACCCGCCACCTCAACGGGCCCTCCCTGCACCGGACTCCCGGCACCTCCCCCACGGTTCCCACTCCGCACGCCCGCCACCACCCTTACGGCGAAGCCTCCCCGGAAACCTCACGATCGCGGGTACCAGGTGGGCTGGAGGTTGGGTCCCGCCATCTCGGCTACCCAACCAGCCAGCGGCGAGGCGTTCATCTACTTCTCAAAGGGCACTACTCCGACGGCGGAGCGCCGCCGCAGCAGTCCGCACACAGTCCGCAGGGCACCCGATCGCGACCGTCGTACCCCATCGCCAGCCATCAGTAAAGGGCCAGCTCAGAGGCCCACCGGGAAGATCCCCGCAGGTCACCGACATGGCCGATTACCAGGGCGTGTTTGAGAAGCAGCGCCGGTAAGGCCCGCGGCGGCTGGTGCGGCAAAGGGGCCTGACGCTGCCAGTGCGTTGCCGGTGGCACACACGTCTGACCGAGTCGGGCACGGCGTACGGCCCGGCACGGGCACCTGGTGGGCCGCCCCTGAGGGACAGCGGTACGTCCCGCACCGTTCCCCTTCGTGTCATTCGGGCGTACAACCCTCGGCACGACGGCATATCCGACCCGAGGGGACCCGACCGTATGGAACGGCGCAAGGTACTCAAGCTCTCCGCCGCCGCGGGAACCGCAGGCGTGCTTACCCTCGACAGTGTGGCCTTCGCGAGTCCGGCCCGGACCGACGGGCCCGGTGATTCCGCCGGTGAGGAGCGCAAGACGGTACGCGGCACGCTCCCCACCGGCGCGCCGGACTATGTCTACCTCCCGGTCGAGGTGCCCGACGGCGTCCGCGAGATCGCCGTGTCGTACGGCTACGACAAGCCGCAGGTCCCGGCGGGCACGCCGGGCAACGCGCTGGACATTGGCATCTTCGACGAGCGCGGCACCCGGCTGGGCGGCCGTGGCTTCCGCGGCTGGTCGGGCGGCTTCCGCACGGAGTTCGCGATCAGCGCCGAACGCGCCACGCCCGGCTACCTGCCGGGCCCTGTGCGCCCCGGCACCTGGCATGTCGTGCTGGGCCCGTACACGGTCGCGCCGCAGGGCCTGTCGTACGAGGTCACCGTCACCCTCCGGTACGGGAAGCCGGGCCGCACCCCGGCGCCCTCGTATCCGCCGGAGCGGGTGCGGGGCCGTGGCCGCGACTGGTACCGGGGCGACTGCCATCTGCACACCGTGCACTCCGACGGAAAGCGCACCCCCGGGGAGGTCGCCGCGGCAGCCCGCGCGGCGGGGCTCGACTTCCTGGCCACCACGGAGCACAACACCACCTCGGGACACGCCGCCTGGGCGGGGCTGTGGGGTGAGGACCTGCTCATTCTGTGCGGCGAGGAGGTCACCACGCGAAACGGTCACTATCTGGCGCTGGGCACCGAGCCGGGCACCTTCGTGGACTGGCGCTACCGGGCCCGGGACGACGCGTACGAGCGCTATGTCCGGCAGATCCACCGCGCCGGGGGGCTGGTGGTGCCCGCGCACCCCAACTGCCCGTTCGTCGGCTGCCAGTGGAAGTTCGGCTACGAGGGGGCCGACGCGGTCGAGGTGTGGAACGGCCCGTGGACGCCGGATGACGAACTCTCCGTCGCCGCCTGGGACAACACGCTCGTCGCGGACGACGACTGGCTGCCCGCGATGGGCAGCAGCGACGCCCACCGGGAGGGTCAGGAGGTCGGCCTGCCGCAGACCGTCGTCCGCGCAGAGGACCTGTCGCGCCGGGCGTTGCTGGAGGGGATGCGCAAGGGGCGCAGCTACCTCGCCGAGTCCTCCGCCGTCACGCTGAAGCTGTCGGCCACCGGTCCGCGCGGCGAGCACGCGGGCATCGGCGAGTCGCTGGGGGTCCCGGCGGACGCGGCGGTGACGGTGCGGCTGGAGGTGACGGGGGCACCGAGCGGCGCGACGGTCCGGCTGCTCACCGATCAGGGACAGCTGCACGCGGAGCCCGTCCCCGGCGGCTCGGCCACCGTGAGCTGGCGGACGACGGCCTCGCTGGCCCGCTACGTACGGGCGGAGCTGCGGCACCCGGTACGGGACGGCGACACCTCGGGGCTGCCGGGCCCGATGGCCGCCATGACCAACCCGCTGTGGCTCACGGCACGCGACTGAACGGGACCGTGCCTTCTACACTGGGGTTGGTGAACGCCCACTCACCAACTGATGGGCTGACCTGCGCGTCGTATCTCCAGGAGAGGACCGCCCGATGAAACTGACAGTTCTCGGTGCCACCGGCCGTACCGGCCGTCATCTCGTCACGCATGCTCTGGCGGACGGGCACGAGGTGACGGCGGCGGTGCGGAATCCGGCGAAGTTGCCGCTGGAGCACGAGAATCTCTCCGTCGTGCGGGCGGACGCGCTCGACGCCGCGTCCGTGAAGGACGCGGTCGGGAGCGCGGACGCGGTGCTGTCCGGCATCGGCCCGTCCGGGCGGCACGATCCGCTCAAGCCCGCCTCCACCTCCGCCCGTGCCGCCGTGGAGGCGATGACGGCGCTGGGCGTGCGGCGGCTCATCGTCATCAGCGCTGCTCCGCTCAACCGCACCGGCGAGGGCCAGCCACGATCGATGCACCGGGTGTGGTCACCGTTGCTCTGGGCCGTCTTCAAGGAGTGGTACGGCGACCTGGTGGTGATGGAGGAGGTCCTGCGGCAGAGCGATCTGGACTGGACTGCGCTGCGGCCGCCGCAGCTCAAGGACAAGCCGGGCCAGGGCCGTTACCGTCACACCGTCGGCGCCGGGCCGGTCGGCAGCACGATCCCGTTTCCGGACGTGGCCCGCGCCATGCTCGACCTGGTCGACGACCGGGCGACGTACGGCCAGGTGGTGGGCGTCAGCAGCTGACGGCGCACCAGCGGCCACAGCCTCCGGGCCGCCACCACCACCCGCCACGGCCCCCGTGCGGGCGGGCACTTCGCACCCGTAACCAGTCTGACGAGATCGGCTCCCGTGACGCAGACCATGTAAGAAGTCTCACTCCACGGGGTGTGGTGCGGCTGTGACTGCGGCAACATGGTGATGTTCCTGCGCCTGGGGAGAAAGGGGACCTTGGGCGCCCAACTTGCCTGCGCGAAAGCTGCTTTCCCTTCGCGCCGCCACAACCGCACTGCCCAGTACCTGACTTCGGAGGCCGTATCCGGTATCCGTATTCAGAAATCCAGTTGACCGAGGATTCAGATGACCGAGATACCGGTGGCTCTGACCGTACTCCTGGCTGTGGGTACGGTCGCCGCCGTAGGAATGGCGCCCTATCTGGCCCGCACCCGTGGACAGTTGCGCAGCCTGCGAACGCGGGCCGCGACAGCTGAGACCGACCTCGGGAACGTCACCCGGCACCGCGACGACCTGGCCGGACGCATCCCGCTCGCCGAGGCCGAGATCCGACACCTCGCCGCCGTCAGGCTGCCCGACCTGGCCACCGCGCTCACCCACCCCCACATGTCCGTACGCGGTCCGGCCGACCCCCGGATCGCGGGCAGCACCCTGGACGAGGCACTCAGCGCCGTGCTGGAGACGGTCGGCGAGTCGATCGACAAGGAGCGGATGCGGGTCGACGCCGCCGCCCAGGCCACCATGCGCAGCACCTCGACGACGATCCAGGCGCTGCTCTACCAACTGCAGACGCTGCTACAGGAGATGCAGGAACGGCATGACGATCCGCTCCTCGCACAGGACCTGTTGGCTGCGGACTTCCTCAACGAGCAGGCGCTGCGCCGCATCCAGACGACAGCGGTGGTGTGCGGGTCCTGGCCGGGGCTGACCCGCCAGGACTCCCATGTCGCCGACATCGTCGTCGGCGCCACCTCCCGGCTCCAGGGCTACGAACGCATCCAGGTCACCAGCCAGTTGCGCGATCCGGTCGGTGTCGTGGCACGGGCCGTGGAGCCCGTCGCGGTCGCGCTGACCGAGCTGATGGCCAACGCGCTGCACTACTCGCACACCGACCTCCCCGTCGCCGTCACCGTCCAGCAGGGCAACCGCGGCGCGACGGTGATCATCGACGACGCCGGCGTGGGCATGCACGAGGACGAGGTCCGCCGCGCCCGCCAGCTGATGTCGGGTCAGGATCAGGTGCTGCTCACCGAACTGGGCGACCCGGTGCGTTCCGGCTTCGCCGCCGTCGGCCAGCTGGTGCGCCAGTACGGCTTCAGCGTGCACGTGGAGACCTCGCCGTACGGCGGTGTCCGCGCGATCGTGCACATCCCGGGCGAGCCGCTGCTCACCCTGCTCGACGAGGAGAGGCACCCCCTGTCCCCCATGACACCCCTGCCCGCCTCCGGCCCCACCGCACCCCGCACCGCGCCGCCCGGCCCCACCGTGCCCGGCACCGCCGGCACCGCCGGCACCGCCGGCACCGAACCCGCCGCACCGGCCGCAGCCGCCGAATCGCCCGCACCGCCGGCAGCCGCCGAACCGGCAGCCCCCGCAGCCGCAGCACCCGCAGCCGCAGCACCCGCGGCGGCAGCCGCCGAAGAGGCCGCCCTCCCCCGGCGTCGCCGCCGCCAGCCGGAGCCGCAGGCCGCAGCATCCCCGCAGCCCCCCGCCCCACCCCTGTCGCCGCCGGAAACGGCCCCCGAGGCAGAGGCGGACGCCGAGCGCAGCGCCGAACGCTGGGGCGACTTCCAGCGGGGTACCGAGTCCGGCCGCGCCGCGATCACCGGCGATTCCGCCCAGACCGCTGCGCCCGCCGAAGCCGCCGGGCCCGCCGAGCCCACTGACGGCTCCGGACCCTCCACTGCCCCCGAAGGGAACCCCCCGTCATGACCCTCCCCACTCGTCGCCCGGTTCCCGAGGACATGTCCTGGGTGCTGGCGCCGCTGCTGGAACTCCCCCATGTCGCGCACGCGGCCGTCATATCCGGCGACGGCTTCGTCCAGGGCCGCTCGCCCGGCCTGGAGCGGGAGGCCGCCGAGGGCGTGGCCGCCATGATGTCGGCCCTGCAGGGGGCCGCCCGCACCACCTCGCTGGCGTTCTCCGGCGAGCCGGACGTGCGGCTGCGGCAGACCGTCATCGAATCCGACCGCGGCTGGGTCTTCGCGATACCCGCGGGTGAGAACACCTGCCTGACGGTCTTCGCCAGACCGGACGTCAACATGCGGGTGGTCACGCATCAGATGCAGGTGCAGGTCGCCACGCTCGGAGAAAAGGCAATGGCCAGTCCTCCTCGCGACGACGTGCCGGCATGAGTTCCTCCCGGAACAGCAGGCGTCTGGTCCCGGCCTACCTGGCCACTTCCGGGCGCGCCCGGCCCAGCCGCAACACACTCGACCGCCTCTCCCTGCTGCACAACCCGGCCGGTCCGGGCCCCTCGGGCACCGGCCTGGGCGGTCCCGACGGTCTGCGGCCGGAGGAGCGGCGGCTGCTGGAACTGCTGCGGCCGGGGTCGCTCTCACTCGCCGAGGCCGCAGCCCATCTGCGGTTGCCGGTAAGCGTGGTGAAGGTACTGGTGGCCGACCTTGTCGACACCGGTCTCCTGCACGCCCGTCCACCCGTTCCCGCACACCGACTGCCCGAACGCGAGCTTCTGGAGAAGGTTCTCGATGGACTCCGCACTCTCAAGTCCTCCTAGCGGCCCCGTCACGGGCTATCTGGACGGCACTCACCAGACGCTGGTGAAGCTGCTCGTCGCAGGGCCGTTCGGGGTCGGCAAGACGACCTTCATCCGATCGCTTTCCGAGACCCCGCCGCTGCACACCGAGGAGGTCATGACGCGCAGCGGGGCGCTTGTCGACGACCTCGCCGGGGTGCGGGAGAAGTCGGCCACCACGGTCGCCATCGACTTCGGGCGCCGTACGCTGCCCGGCGATCTGGTGCTCTACCTCTTCGGTACGCCCGGCCAGCGGCGCTTCCGTCCGCTGTGGCAGGACATCGCCCGCGGCGCGCTGGGCGCGCTGGTGCTGACCGACACCCGGCGGCTGGCGGACTCCTTCGAGGTGATGGACATGGTGGAGGAGGCCGGACTGCGTTACGCGGTGGCCGTCAACACCTTCCCCGATTCGCCGCCGCACACGACCGAGACCCTCCGCGACCATCTCGACCTGCACCCCGACACCCCCCTGGTGCACTGCGACGCCCGCGACCACGACCAGTCCGCCGACGCGCTGATCGCCCTCGTCGGCCATGTGCTCGCCCATACGCCCCTGGAGAACGAGTGACCAGCACGCCCGGCCCGGACGGCACCTCCCGCCAGCCCGGCATATCCAGCACCACCGCCTCCCTGCCCGTCGCCGCGCCGCTGGCCCACGAGGTCATACCGCTGTACGGAGCGGAGTTCGCCGCCGACCCGTACAGCGTCTACGACCGGCTGCGCGAGTACGGCCCGCTCGCCCCGGTCGAGATCGCGCCCGGCATCGGCGCGATGCTCGTCACCGACTACCGGGCGGCGCTGGAGCTGCTGCACGACCCGGATACCTGGAGCAAGGACTCGCGGGCCTGGCAGGCGACCGTGCCGCCCGACTCGCCGGTCCTGCCCATGATGGGCTGGCGCCCCAACGCGCTCGTCAACGACGGTGACACGCACCGCCGTTACCGCCAGGTGATCACCGAGAGCTTCTCCCTGTTCACCCCGCACGAGCTGCGCGAGCACACCCGGCAGGTCTCCGAGACGCTGATCGCCCGCTTCACCTCCCGCGGTCAGGTGGATCTGATCGCCGAATACGCGGCCCAGGTACCGGTCCTGGTGTTCAACCGGCTCTTCGGGATGCCCGACTCCTACAGCGCACAGCTGGTCACCGCCCTGTGCGGGATGCTGGACGCCAACACCCCCGAGGAGGCCGTCACCGCCAACGAGGCGTTCTCCGCCTACATCGGCGAGCTGATCGGCACCAAGCAGGTGCAGCGCGGTGCCGACCTCACCTCCTGGTACATGGACCACCCGGCCGGGCTGACCCCGGAGGAGCTGGCCTCCGAGATCGTGGTGACCATGGCCGCGGGCCACAACGCGACGACCAACCTGATCGGCAACGCCCTCGCCCGGATGCTGTCCGACAACCGCTACTACAGCACCCTCTCCAGCGGCGGTCTCACGCCCCGTGACGCCCTGCACGACGTGCTGCAGAACGACCCGCCGATGTCTAACCTGTCGCCGCACTTCCCCACGCGTGACGTTTTCTTCCACGGCACCTGGATACGCGCGGGCCAGCTGGTCCTCATCTCGTACGCCGCCGCCAACACCCAGCACGGCCGCACGGCGCCGGGCGAGGCCGCCAGCGCGGGCGGCTCCGGCGGCGGGGCGCACCTGGCATGGTCCGCCGGGCCGCACGCCTGCCCGGTGCAGAATCCCGCGCTGCTCATCGCGACGACCGCGATCGAACGCCTCACGGCATGGCTGTCGGACATCGAGCTCACCGTCCCGCACGACGAGCTGGTCTGGCGCCACGGCCCCTTCCACCGAGGGCTCGTCGAGCTCCCGGCCAGATTCACGCCGATCACCCCCGACCAGGCAGGAGCCACCCCATGGGCCAGCAGCAGCCCTTCGTCCTCGACCCAGCCGGACGCGATGTCAACGGCGAGGCCGACCGCCTCCGCGAGCTAGGCCCTGCCACGCGCGTAGAACTGCCCGGCTCCATCGTTGCCTGGTCCATCAGCGAATTCGACCTGCTGAAACAGTTGCTGGCCGACCCGCGCGTCTCCCGGGACCCGAGAGCGCACTGGCCCGCCTGGCAGCGCGGCGAGTTCCACGACAGCTGGATCCAGCCCTGGATCGCCCCGGTCAACATGCTCACCTCCTACGGTCCCGAACACCGGCGGCTGCGCAAACTGATGGCGCCCGCCTTCACCGGCCGCCGCACCGAGGCGATGCGTCCGGAGGTCGAGCGCATCACCGCGACCCTGCTGGACACGCTGGCCGAGACGCCGCCCGGGGCGACCGTCGACCTGCGCGCCGCGTACGCCTTCCCGCTGCCGATGCTGGTCATCTGCGGGCTGTTCGGCATCCCGGAGGAGTCGCGGGAGGACCTCTCCGACCTGGTGGAGCGGATCATGAACACCAACACCACGCCGGAGGAGGCCGCACGGACGATGGCGGACATCGCGTCCACCTTCTCCGAGCTGGTCGCCCACAAGCGCGAACACCCGGCCGACGACCTGGCCAGTGCGCTCGTCGCCACCCGTGACGACGAGGGTGACCGGCTCACCGAGGTCGAGCTGCAGGCAACCCTGCTGCTCCTGCTCAGCGCGGGGCACGAGACCACCGTCAACCTCATCGGCAACGCGGTGCACGCGCTGCTCACCCACCCCGACCAGCTCAAGCTGGTGCTCGACGGTGAAGTGCCGTGGGACGAGGTCATCGAGGAGACACTGCGCTGGGCGCCCAGCGTCGGCAGCATGCCGCTGCGCTACGCGACCGAGGACATCGAGATCAACGGCGGCGAGGACGCGGCCGACGGCCGTGGCCGCACCATCAGGCAGGGCGACCCGATCCTCGCAACCTTCGGCGCCTCCGGACGCGACCCCCTCAAGCACGGGCCGGACGCCGCCGAGTTCGACATCCGGCGCCAGGACCGCGAACACCTCGCCTTCGGACACGGCGTGCACTTCTGCCTCGGCGCCCCGCTGGCCCGCATCGAGGCCCGGACGGCGCTGCCCGCACTCTTCGCCCGCTTCCCGGACCTCCGGCTCGCGGTGCCCGCCGAGGAGATCGAACACGTGCCGTCGTTCATCGCGAACGGGCACGCGACGCTGCCGGTCCGCCTGACCCCGGCGAGCTGACGACGCCCCGGGCGGGACGGGGAGACTTCCCGCCCGCCTCGGGCCGCCTTCACCCCTGGTGGCCACTGCGCACACGACCTCCACGCCCTGATAGCCGAATATCCACGCGGCAACTTGGCTGACTCCCGGCCCTGCCATACGTTAGAGGGTTGGATCGCATGGCCGCTCCCGCGAGTTGACCCTCCCGGGCGGCGGCTATGCGGAATAGGAAGCGCCGATCTGACGTCAAGTCAGTCCTGCATGAGCGGCACAAGTCGCAGAATAGCCACATCCACGCGACAACCTGGTGGATGAGGCCGGTACCGTGCTGACGCACGGGACTTGGACAAGGCAGACTGACCGATGCGGAAGCGGAGCGCACGACGGCAGGGGGCACCATGGGCGCCGAGAGCCACACGGGACGCGACACCGAACAGCACGGTCATCAGCTGCGTTTCACCGTGCTCGGTCCCGTCCGGGCAAGCCGCGGTGACAACGCCCTCAGTACCGGATCGCCACAGCAGCAGGCGCTGCTGGCCGCACTGCTGCTGCGCGGCGGCCACACGGCCACCGCCGAGGAACTCATCGACGCCCTGTGGGGCGAAGAACCGCCCGAGCAGGCGAAAGCCACCCTGCGCACCTACGCCTCCCGTATCCGGAAGGCACTGGCACCCGACGCCGACCTTCTGGTGAGCGAATCGGGCGGCTACGCCATCCGGACCACCAGGGCGGGCGCCGTACTGGACGCCGACGTGGCCAACTCCCTGGCCACCGACGCCGAGAAGTGCGCGGCGGCGGGCGACCGGCCCCGAGCACGGGAGCTCTACGACCGGGCGCTGCGGCAGTGGGAGGGCGAGCCGCTGGCCAACGTGCCCGGCCCGTACGCCGAGACCCAGCGGGTGCGCCTGGAGGAATGGCGCCTCCAGCTCCTGGAGCACCGCCTCGACCTGGACTTGGAGGCCGGCGCCCACGCCGAGGCGGTCTCCGAACTGACCGCGCTGACCGCCGCGCACCCGCTGCGCGAGCGGCTGCGCGAACTCCTGATGCTCGCCCTCTACCGCAGCGGACGCCAGGCAGAGGCCCTCGCCGTCTACGCCGACACCCGCCGCCTGCTCGCCGACGAGCTCGGCGTCGACCCGCGCAGTGAACTCTCCGAGCTCCAGCAGCGCATCCTCGAAGCCGACGACGAACTCTCCCTCTCCGCCGACGCCCCGGCGCGCGGCGGATCCACCGACGCGCTCCGCCCTGCACAACTTCCAGCCACCGTGGCGGACTTCACCGGCCGCACTGGCTTCGTCACCGAACTGGGCGAGCAACTCGCCGCAGCCGAGGGCACCGTGATGGCCGTCTCCGCGGTCGCGGGAATCGGTGGTGTCGGCAAGACCACCCTCGCCGTCCACGTCGCGCACGCCGCACGCGCCCACTTCCCGGACGGGCAGCTCTACGTCGACCTCCAGGGCGCCGGCCCGGCCGCCGCCGAGCCGGAAGCCGTCCTGGGCGCCTTCCTGCGCTCCCTCGGCACCCCGGACGCCGTCATCCCCGACGGCGTACAGGAGCGCGCCGCGCTCTACCGCTCCCTGCTCGCCGGGCGCCGCGTACTGGCACTGCTCGACAACGCCCGCGACGCCGCACAGGTCAGACCCCTCCTCCCCGGCACACCGGGCTGCGCCGCACTGGTCACCAGCCGCGCCCGCATGGTCGACCTCGCCGGCGCGCACCTCGTCGACCTCG
>NZ_JAJAGO010000026.1 GCF_025165795.1 Streptomyces gossypii | reverse complement strand
GGCGCCACAGCCAGGTGCGGTGGAGGATAGCGGGATCACGCTGGCCAGTACGCCGTCCGCCAGGCCTTCGGGCCCGGGTGCGGCACCCGGCGGCCCGGCACCATGCGCGCCGGGTCCGACCACTCGTCGGTCTCGTGCGCTGCGGGCCCGCCGACGACGAGCGCGGCGGCCCGCGCGCGGACCACCGCCAGTGCGGCGGCCAGCTCCTCCGGGGTGGGGTTGCCCCGTACGACCTTGATCATGGTGTATCCCCTCTGCGCGTCGCGGCGGCCTGCTGCCCACTGCCGCCCGTAGTCGAACAAATGCCCTGAAGTACGTGACCTTAAAGCGGAATGTTCCCGTGCTTCTTCGGGGGCAGCTGCTCGCGCTTGGAGCGGAGCGTGCGCAGCCCCCTGGTGATGTGGCGGCGGGTCTCGGACGGCATGATCACAGCATCCACATACCCACGCTCAGCCGCGGCATACGGATTGAGCAGTGTGTCCTCGTACTCCTCCGTCAGCCGCACCCGCAGCTCCTCGCGCTCCTCGGGTGTCTCGGCCGCCACGAGGGCCTTGCGGTGCAGGATGTTCACCGCGCCCTGGGCGCCCATGACCGCGATCTGGGCGGTCGGCCAGGCGAAATTGAGGTCGGCGCCAAGGTGCTTGGAGCCCATGACGTCATAGGCCCCGCCGAACGCCTTGCGGGTGATCACCGTGATCAGCGGCACGGTCGCCTCCGCGTAGGCGAAGATCAGCTTCGCGCCGCGCCGGATGATCCCGTCGTACTCCTGGTCGGTGCCCGGCAGGAAGCCCGGCACGTCCACGAAGGTCAGCACCGGGATGTTGTACGCGTCACAGGTGCGTACGAAGCGTGCGGCCTTCTCGCTCGCGTCGATGTCCAGGCATCCGGCGAACTGCATGGGCTGGTTGGCCACCACGCCCACCGACTGCCCCTCGACCCGCCCGAATCCGGTGATCATGTTCGGTGCGAAGAGGCTCTGGGTCTCGAGGAACTCGGAGTCGTCCAGCACATGCTCGATGGCGCTGTGCATGTCGTACGGCTGGTTCGCGGAGTCGGGGATCAGGGTGTCCAGCTCGCGGTCCGCCGCCGAGGTCTCCAGATCGGCCTCCTCAGGGAAGATCGGCGGCTCGGAGAGGTTGTTGCTCGGCAGATAGGACAGCAGCGCCTTGACGTACTCGACGGCGTCCTTCTCGTCGCCCGCCATGTGGTGGGCGACCCCGGAGGTCGTGTTGTGCGTGCGGGCCCCGCCCAGCTCCTCGAAGCCGACGTCCTCGCCCGTGACGGTCTTGATCACATCCGGGCCGGTGATGAACATGTGCGAGGTCTTGTCCACCATCACCGTGAAGTCGGTGATCGCCGGGGAGTAGACGGCGCCGCCCGCGCACGGGCCCAGGATCAGGCTGATCTGCGGGATCACCCCGGAGGCGTGCACGTTCCGGCGGAAGATCTCGGCGAACAGGCCGAGCGCGGTGACGCCCTCCTGGATACGCGCGCCGCCGCCGTCGTTGATGCCGACGATCGGGCAGCCGGTCTTCATGGCGAAGTCCATCACCTTGACGATCTTCTCGCCGTAGACCTCGCCCAGTGAGCCGCCGAAGATCGTGAAGTCCTGCGAGTACACGCACACCGGGCGGCCGTCCACGGTGCCGTAGCCGGTCACGACGCCGTCGCCGTACGGGCGGTTCTTCTCGATGCCGAAGGCGGTGGAGCGGTGCCGGGCGAACTCGTCCAGCTCGGTGAACGATCCCTCGTCGAGCAGCAGGTCGACCCGCTCGCGGGCGGTCAGCTTGCCCTTCGCGTGCTGTTTCTCCACCGCACGCTGGGAACCGGCGTGGGTCGCCTCCACGGCACGGCGCTGATAGTCCGCGATTTTGCCCGCGGTCGTATGGATGTCGGGGCTGGATTCCTGCTCGGACACGGCCGGCGGCTCCTACTCGTCATCGGGTGCTCGTCTCGGGGCTACTGGTTCGTAGGTTATCGGCGGCGACCCGTCACGTCGCTGCGGCGTTGGACACACTCCCGGGGAATGTTCGGGGAGCCGCCGCCGTGACAGAGTGCCCGGTCACCCGGTGCCCGGATCAACGCTGCGGCGCCAGCGCGGCCCGGTACCACGGCAGGCAGCCCGCGAAGCCGTCGCTGAACTCCGGGCCCGGGGAGAGGCCGAGCAGCCGCCACAGCCGGGACGAGTCGTACCAGTGGTCGACCGTGAGGAGACCGAGCCGGCGGCGCCACACCGTGTTCTCCGGGCCGCCGAGCAGTTCGAGTGCACGCCGGCGCGACACGTCTCCGTCCGGCGGGGGCAGTTGGAGTCCGCGCGCCACGTCGGTCAGTACGTCCCGCATCAGGACCGGCCTCGGGTGCGTGGCGTGCAGGGCGCGACCGGCGGGCAGCATCCTGGCACGGGCCAGGCCGGTGATCGCCCGCGCCAGGTCGTCCACACGGGTCAGCGAGGTCCGTGCCCGGCCGCCCTCCACCCAGTACGGCAGGGCGGTCAGCAGCTCGGCCAGCGCGGGGACCACCCAGGTGTCCCCGGTGCCGTAGACCAGGTGCGGGCGCAGCACCACGCCGCCCGCCGCCCGTACCCGCGCTTCCCCGGCCAGTCGGGAGGCACTGGTGACCGAGGCCGGACCGTACGGCAGGCCCTCCTCGTGGGCGCCCCGGTGCGGGGAGTCCCGGTAGACCGCCGTGGTGCTCAGCTGGATGATCCGGGTGACGCCCGCCCGCCTGGCCTCGGCGAGCAGGGCCCGGGTGCCCTCGTCGTTGACCGCGCGGCACAGTTCGGGGTCGCCGCCGATCTGGGAGGCCAGGTGGAGCACGGTGTGCACGCCGTCGCAGATGCCCCGCAGCGATTCGGGCCGTGCGAGGTCGGCGTGCGCCGGTTCCACTTCCGCCTGGCGGGTGGGCTGGTGCCCGGTGCGGTGCAGGAGGAGGCGTACGCGCGCGGCGGGTTCGGCCTGGCCGCTCCGGTCGGCCAGCAGCGCGGTGACCCGGGCGCCGACGAAGCCGGTGCCGCCGGTGACGAGGACCGTCTGCCCGGTCATCTGCCCGCGCTCTTCCAGTAGTTGACGGTGCGGCGGCCGTGCGGGTGCGGGGCTGCGCGGAAGCCGCGGTCATCGGGAACTTCCATGGACGTAAAAGGCATCGGAGGTTGTCCTTCCGGATAATGTTGCGATATGGCAAGAAATCTTCTCGGGGGCAAGCACGCGTTGATCACCGGTGCGAGCAGCGGGATCGGCGCTGCCGCCGCCCGGGTGTTCTGCGAGGAGGGTGCGGCGGTCACCCTCGTCGCCCGCCGTGAACGCAGACT
This sequence comes from Streptomyces gossypii, assembly GCF_025165795.1. Lineage (GTDB taxonomy): Bacteria > Actinomycetota > Actinomycetes > Streptomycetales > Streptomycetaceae > Streptomyces > Streptomyces gossypii. The sequence goes on along the minus strand of NZ_JAJAGO010000026.1, from coordinate 35,289 downwards.
CGCCGAGCTGGTGGACGAGCTGCGGGAGGAGGGCCACCGGGCGGCGTACGCGATCGCCGACGTCACCCGGGCCGAGGAGGTGGAACGCGCCGTCGCCACGGCCGTCGCACACTTCGGCGGGCTGGACGCGGCGTTCAACAACGCCGGGACCGGCGCGCGGCAGACCCCGATGCATCTGATGGGCGACGACACCTACGACGCGATCATGGACACCAATGTGCGCGGTGTGTGGAACTGCATGCGGCTGGAGATCGAAGCGATGCTCGGGCGGGGCGGCGCCATCGTGAACAACGGCAGCACCGGGGGCTTGGTCGCCACCCCGGTCGCCGCCCCGTACGTGGCCTCCAAGCACGCGGTGCTCGGGCTGACCAAGGCCGCCGCCGCCGAATACGCGGCGCACGGCATCCGGGTCAACGCGCTGGCCCCCGGCACCACCCGTACCGAAATGGTGGAGCGCTGGCTGGAGGGCCTGCCCGGCATGGAGGAACAGCTGCTCAAGCTGGCGCTGCTGCCCCGTGCCGCAGAGCCGGCGGAGATCGCCCAGGCCGCCGCCTGGCTGTGCAGCGACCGTGCCTCGTTCGTCGTCGGCGCGACCCTGCCGGTGGACGGTGGCTGGACGGCGCGCTGAGCGGGGGCCGGGGCCGGTGCCGGTGCCGGTGCGGGGGAGGCGGTTCACGTCGGGCTCGTCTCGTCGGACAAGGCGGGCGTGTGCGCGGTGGTGCAGGGGCGCTCCACGGGGCGGCAGGAGAGGCGCGCGCCCGCGCGGCGAGGCAGGGGGACCTCACCACGCGGGCGCTTGGCGGCAGTTCACGGTTCTCTCTGAGGTGCTGACCGCGGGGCTATTCCGCCGTGGCCGCCCCGTGCAGCCGGGCCTCGAAGACGGGCAGGCCGTCCTGGTGGCCGGTGACCCGCACCGCGACGCCGTCGGCGGTCTCACGGGGGGCTTCCGCTTCGATCCAGCAGGGCGAGCCGAACTCCACGTAGCGGCTGAAGCTCAGGTCGGCGGCCGAGGCGAGGAACGAGGCGTGCGGTGCGGCGACACAGGCGGCCTGGTGGGCGGCCTCGACCAGGACCATGCCGGGGATGTGGTCGTTGGGGTGGTCGAAGAACGCCAGGTTGCCGGTGTCGGCGCGCAGCTGCCAGCGGCGGGGGCTGCCGGTGGGGGAGAGGACGACATCCCCGGCCTCGGTGCGGCGGACCGCCCGCGGGCTCAGCGGCGCGGGCAGCGGCGTGGACGGATCGGGCATGGGGCTGGTCTGCTCACCGCGTATCCGGCTGTAGGCAGCGGGCGACATGAGGCTGTAGCCGGTGCCGCCCTCCGCCACGGCCCGGCCCTCCCTGTGCAGGGCCATGCGCAACTCGACGTCGGCGGGCACGGTGCCGCGCCGGCGCAGTTGCGCGACGTGCACCTCGACGACGACCTCCGCCGGGTCTTCACCGGCCGCCATCTCCTCCGGCAGGGACTGCTGGCGCAGGTCCCGCATCACGAAGTGGTGGCCGAAGGGGACGCCGAGCTCGGCGTGCGAGACCAGAAGTCCCGTCTGCCGGACCGTCTCCAGGACGAGGGCGCTGGGATAGCGGCCCTCCACCGGGTGGAACCGGCGGTGGTCGGGCAGCCAGCGGACCCGTACCGACAGACGGGTCTCGCTGTGGCGCGTCCAGCCGGTGGGCAGGACGTCGTCGGCGTGGGTGCGGTTGACCAGCTCCTTGGCCACCGGTGTGAGCGCCGGGCGGAGTGGAGCGGCCGGCGGCACGGCCCGGTGGGCCGCTAACGCGTTGGTGCGGGGGTGTCTGGCCTTCGGTGCACGAGTACGTAACGTCATTGTTCTCCCCTAACGGTGACGTTCAGTCAGCCTCGGCAGCTCGCTGCGGAGGCTCATATCTCTGCGGATATCTCTGCGGAGGCTCTTGCGGGCGCGGCCTGATGTGCGCCTTTCGACGGGTGATCTTGCTATCCGGCGCCAGCGGTAATTAAGATACAGGCTTGCGGGTTTGTTTTTCCATGCTTTGTACGTCAAAAGCGCGTGAGTGAACGGCCCATGGTGGCTGGCGAGACGGGAGGACCGACCAGGTGGCACAACAGGAGCGTGCGGTCATCACGAGGCGGGCGGTTCTCGAAGCCGCCGGCGAGGTGTTCGCCGAGCGGGGCTACGGGGCGGCCACGATCTCGGACGTCTACACCCGGGCCGGGGTGACGAAGGGGGCCTTCTACTTCCACTTCCCCTCCAAGGAGGAACTGGCCCAGGAGGTCCTCGACGGACAGGTCTCCGGGCAGGTCGGCCATCTGGGGACGGCGGGGCCGCGTTCCGGCCCGGTGAAGCTGCAGGGCGTGGTGGACTCGGCCCTGCTCGTCGCCTACCGCCTGACCTTCGACAAGCTGCTCCAGGGCAGCATCAGGCTCTCCATCGACCTGGGCAACGTCCTGGACCGCCGCCGTCCCTACGGTGCCTGGGTCGAGCATCAGGTGACCGTTCTGTCCGAGGCCAAGGCGCAGGGCGAACTGCTTCCGCACGTGGAAGTGGCCCCCTTCGCCCGGGTGCTGGTCGGCGCCTTCTCCGGGGTGCAGCTGATGTCGGAGGTGATGACCGGGCGCCGCGACGTGGAGCAGGAGATCGCGACGCTCTACTCGCATCTCATGCCGTCCGTCGCCGTGCCCGCGGTGCTGGCGCAGCTGGACATCTCCCCGGATCTCGGCCGCCGCCTGATGGCCGAGACGGTGCGCGACGAGGGGGCCCAGGAGGGCTCCTGACGTCCTGACGGAAACGGGGCGGGTCATCGGACACTTCGATGGCCCGCCTCTTGCATACCCGCATGCGGGTTTGTTTTCATCGTCACCAACTCCTACGGGAGCCAGCGGACGCGGAAATCGGAGACGCAAGGGCGTACCCACCACGGGAGTAGCCACATGATCAAGCTTGACGACATCCGGAGGCATGCCGCCGCCGGTCCGGACCGTACGGCCCTGGTGTCCGGCCGGACCCGGCTGAGCTGGGCCGATTTCGAAGACGTCGTGGAGCGCGTGACGGCCGGGCTGGCGGCACGGCTTCCCGGGGGACGCGTCCCCCGCGCCGCGCTCCTGGCCGACGCCCGATGGGAAACGGCAGTGGCCATGGCCGCCTGCGCCACCCTCGGAATCTCCTGCACCGCCCTGGACCCCACGCCCGGCACCGACGCCCTCACCCGCGCCCTCGGCCAGATCAGGCCCGGCCTCCTCTTCGTCGCCGAAGGACAGCTGCCGCTGCTCGACGCCTGCCCCCTGCCGGAGGGCCCGCGCGCCCTGCGGATCGTCCTGGAGGCCGGAGGGGAGCGGCCCGACGCCCCCGGCACCGTGACCTTCGCCCAACTGCGAACCGCTGAACCCCTCCGCGAACTCCCGCAGTCCGACTCCCGCGAATCCCACGACTCGCATGGCTCGCACGACTGCCTCGACCTCGCCCTCGTCCCCGGTGACGGCACCGGCACCGGCGGACCGCGCTTCGCGGTGCGCCCCCTGGCGGCCGATCCCCGGCAGCTCGTCGACCTGGTCGACGAGTTCGGCTTCGACTCCGACGACATCCATCTCAGCGCGGCACCCCCGTGGGAGCCGATGGGCCTGGTCCTCACCCGTACGCTCCTGGCGCTCGGCGGCACTGCCGTCATGGCCCCGCACGACGCACCGGAGGAACTGGCAAGGATCATCACCGAGGAGCACGTCACCACCGGGGCCATCGATCCCGGGGCACTCACCGGGCTGCTCGCCCACCCGGCCTCGGAAACCCTGGCGCGCACGGCGCGGCTGCGCGCGCTCTTCACGCTCGGACGGCACCTCGGCCGCTGGAGTGTCAACACCGCCTGGGAGCGCCTCGGCCCGGTCCTGCACCTGGCCGAGGCCACGCCCGAGACCGGCATCACCATGGTGATGCCGCCGGAGGAGTCGCTCGTCGCGCCCGCCCGTTCCGGACGGCCGACCCTCGGCAGCACCCTCGTCGTCCTGGGCGAGGACGACGCGGTGCTGCCCGACGGCCGGACCGGACGCCTCGCGGTCTCCGGGCACCAGGTGATGGACAACTACCTCGACGCCCTCGAAGGTGACACCCCCTTCGCCACCGTCCGCGTCGACGGACACCTCCAGCGGTTCTTCCTCACCGGTGACCTGGGCCACCGGGACGAGCGGGGCCGGCTCGTGGTGACCGGGCGCAGCACCGGGCCCGTCGCACTGGCACGGGACACCGACGCCGACGCGGCGCTGTTCCGGCTGGAGTCGGACCTGCTCAACCTGCCGTGCCTGCGGGACACCGCCGTGATGCGGGTCGACGTGCCCGCTCTCGGAGACGCCCTGATCGTCGCCTTCATCGCGGTTGCCGTCGGCCGGGAGGGCAGCGGATACACCGCGCTGAGCGCCGCCTGCGCCCGGCGCGTCCCGTCGCTGCCCGCCCATGTGATCGCCGTGGACACCATTCCGTACAGTCCCACCGGCCGGATCAGCACCACGGAGCTGCTCGACGCGGTAGTCCCGATCATCACGTTGAACCACCAGCTGGAGCAGTCGATGCACGGGGAGCTGTCCGCATGAGCCGGCCGTACGCACCCGAGGAGCACGAGCCCCGCATGCCCGAGGAGGACGGTCTCGGGCCCGGTCTCTTCGACCTGGAGCGCGAACTGCTCGAACTGCCCTGCGTCCGGGAGGCCGTGGTGCTCCCCGTCCGGCTCCCGGAGGTGGGAGAGGTGGCGCTCCTCGCGTTCGTCCCCCTCGGGTACGGGCAGGAGACGGCGGGCCGCCGTGCCGTCCTCGCCGCCTGCGGCCGCTGCCTGCCCGGGGCCTTCGCGCACGCCGTCGCGACCGACGGGATACCCCGCGGCGCGAGCGGCGCAGTCCGCTCCGGCCTGCTGCTGGACCAGTTGCTGCCGCAGATCGCCCGGGACCTCGTGTCCCCGTTCTCGATGTCCGACTGACCGGACACTGAAGACCGAACATTGAAGACCGAACGCCGAACGCCCAACGCCGAACGAGCACAGCCGGTCCGGTGAGACCGCGGCTGAGTGGCCGCAGAATGGAGCACCGTCGTGCAGTTGCATCAGTTACGCGCGTTCCGCGAGGTCGCGAGGTTACGCAGCTTCACGCGTGCCGCGCAGCACCTTCACTACGCCCAGTCCAGCGTCACCGCCCAGATCCAGAACCTCGAAGAGATCGTGGGAGCCCCGCTGTTCGACCGCGGCGGACGCCGGATCGCGCTGACCGAGGCGGGCCGGTGCCTCCTCCCGTACGCGGAGCAGGTCCTCACCCTGGTGGAGACGGCCCGCCACGAGGTGGCCGCGGTCGCCGCCGGCGGCCCGTGCCGCCGGCCTGGTGCCCAGGCCCCCACCAGCCACTCCCCGGCCGCCCGGCCGCCCGCCACGCGGGCGGCACCCACGCGCGCGGCCTGAACGGTCCTGCCGCCTGGACTCCGGCGGTCGCCCGGCCACGATCCGCGGAGTCCCTCCCCCGGATCGGACCGCCCCGCACGTCCTCATCCGGGAAGGAACGACACATGGACCAGGTACAGCCCGCCCCGCGCCGACCGATAGGCGGCTGACCCATGTCCGGCGGACCCTCGATCGGCGTGGTGGGAGGTGGCGGGGCGGCGGTCTGCCTGATCGACGCCCTGTCCCGCACCCTCCACGAGCCGGGCAGTCTCACCGTGTTCGAGCCCTCACCGCACCTGTGGCGTGGCCGCGCCTACCAGGTGGACACCGAGACGCTCCGGGTCAACACGGAGTCCCACGACATGTCCGTACGAACCGGTGACCCCGGGCACTTCGACCGCTGGCTCCAGGCGAGGGACCGCCTCACCGGCATCCGGGAGGGCGTCGACCGGATGACCGGAGCCCGCTTCCCCCCGCGCTCCGTCTACGGCGAGTACCTGGAGCAGACCGCCTACGCCGCACTCGGCGAACTGCGCCGCCAGGGCTGGCGGGTCGACATCATCGGCGAGGCCGTCACCTCCGCCGACCGGCTTTCCCACGAGGTGGCGCTGCGCACCGGCCCCGGCCGCGCCATGGTCTTCGACTACGTCGCGTTGTGCGTCGGCGGTGACGGTGCCCAGGACGCCTACGAACTGTCCGGCACGGCGGGATTCGTCGGCGACCCCTACCCCCTGGCGCGCACGCTGGACGGCATCGGCGAGCAGGACCACGTCGCCGTCATCGGCAGCGGCCTCACCTCCGTCGACATCATCCTGGCGCTGGCCGCCCGTGGGCACCAGGGACGCATCAGCCTGCTGTCCAGACGCGGCGTCCTGCCCGGCGTACGGCAGAAGCCCGTCCCCTTCGAACTGCGCCACTTCACCCCCGAACGGGTCCGCGCGCTGGCACGCAAGCGGCGCGAACTGTCCGTGGAGGACATCGCCGGCGTACTGCGCGCGGAGTTCCGGGACGCGGACGCCGACCTCGACGCCGTCGTGACGGAGATCCTCCGGGTGGACCTGGAGGACCCGGCCGAGCGGCTCCGCCGTCAGATCGCCGAGGTGGACTCGCCCCACCTGGGCCTGCGCATTCTCCAGCGGGCCGTCCCGGAAACCGGTCCGGACTGCTGGCCGGTGCTCCGGGAGCAGGACAAGGTCCAGCTGCTGCGCGCCCACTACCGCACCATCATGAGCCTGTGCTGCCCCATGCCGCCCAGCAGCGCGTCGGTACTGCTGGAGCTGGTCGAGGCGGGGCAGCTGCAACTGGTCACCGGGCTCCTGGACATCGCACCGGCCTCCGGCGGCGGCTTCGGCGTCGTCGCCGCGGACGGCACCGAGTTCGGTGCGGACAAGGTGGTCAACGCCGTGAGCGCGGCCGAGGGCCGCATCCCCTCCGGAGCCCGGTCCCTGGCGAGCTCGCTGATGCGCTGCCGGGCCGCCGTGCGGCATCCGCGCGGCGGGCTGCGGCTGGCCCCCGCCACCAGCAGGCTCACCAGCGGCGGCAGACCCGACCCGCGCCTTTACGGGCTCGGCAACATCGCCGCCGGGGAGCTGTTCTTCACCTTCGGCGTCCCCTCGCTCGTCGACCGCAGCCGGGACATCGCCGGCGCGGTACTGGAGCACACCGACGCAGTCAGGTCCGCCCGCGCCCCGCGCGACCTCGTCGCCGCCTGAGAGGAACGACACCGCCCATGAACACCCTGACCCCGGTGAACAGACCGGCCCCGGCCCGCGCGCCACACCTGGCGGACACCGTCACCGGCCTGCCCATTCCCGCCGCTCCCGAGTTCGCCACGTACGAGGAGGAGCGGCGCCACGGCAGGCAGCGGCTGGCGGCCGCCCTGCGGCTGTTCGGGAAGTGCGGCTTCGGGGAGGGCATCTCGGGCCATGTCTCGCTGCGTGACCCCGAGGACCCCGGCCTGTTCTGGGTAAACCCCTTCGGCCGCTCCTTCCGGCAGGTGCGGGTCGCCGACCTGATCTGTGTGGACTCCACCGGGCGGGTCGTCCGCGGCACCGGCCGGGTCAACCCCAGCGCCTTCGTCATCCACTCCCAGATCCACGAGCAGCACCCCGGCGTCACGGCCGCCGCCCACGCGCACACCGTGCACTCGCGTGCACTGGGCGCACTGGGCACCCTGCTGGACCCGCTCGACCAGGAGTCCGCCGCCTTCTACGGACGGCAGGTCCTCTACGACACCTACGAGGGCCCGTCGGTGTCGGTGCGGCAGGGGCGCGACATCGCCCAGCGGCTCGGTGACGGCCGGGCCGTCCTGCTGCGCCACCACGGCCTGATCACGGTGGGCGGCACGCTCGACGAGGCCGCGCACTGGTTCATCTCGTACGACGGCTGCGCCCAGGTGCAGCTGCTCGCACGCGCGGCGGGCACTCCGCGGGTGCTCACCCATGAGCAGGCCCTGGCCGCGGGCGCCGGATTCGGCGACGGGGAGCTGGGCCGCTTCAGCTTCCAGCTGCTGTACGACGAGATCGTGCGGGAGGAGCCGGACCTGCTGGAGGAGTAGCCACGGCCACGTCGTCTGCGCACCGTCTCAGCACGGATGGAGGTTCCGCTCGCCATGAAACCGGATGACACCGCCAGCACCACAGCCAGCACCACAGCCAGCCCCACCACCAGCACCAGCACCAGCACCAGCACCGCCACCGGCAGCGCCACCGGCGGGCAGCCCGCCTGGCCCGATCCGGCCGCCCTGGAGGACGTCACCGGCCGGCTCGCCCTCGAACCACCGCTGGTCAGCGCCGCCGGGTGCGACCGGCTGCGCGAGCGGCTGGCCCAGGTGGCGCGCGGCGAGGCGTTCCTGCTCCAGGGCGGCGACTGCGTCGAGACCTTCGACGGCCTGGCCGCGGGCCAGATCCGCGCCAAGGTCGGGACGCTCCAGCAGACAGCGGGGGTGCTCTGCTGGGCCGTCGGCCTGCCGGTGGTGACGGTCGGCCGCATCGCCGGTCAGTACACCGCGCACGGCACGCCGCCGACCGAGACCCGGGCCGGAATGGAACTGCCCGCCTACCGGGGGGACTGCGTCAACGACACGTTGTTCACCGCCGCCGCCCGCACGCCCGACCCCCGGCGGCTCGCCCGGATGTACCACGCCTCGGCCGCCACCCTGGAAGTGATCCGGGACCGCACCGCCGACGGCCGCTCCGGAACGGCGGAGTTCTACACGAGCCACGAGGCGCTGATCCTGGACTACGAGGCCGCGCTCACACGCCGCGACCCGCGCACCTCGCAGCCGTACGGACTCTCGGCCCATCTGCTGTGGATAGGCGAGCACACCCGCCGTCTGGACGGCCCGCATGTCGAGTTCGCCGCCAGGGTCCGCAACCCCGTGGCGGTCGAGCTCGGCCCCGGCACGGCACCCGGCGAGCTGCGGGGTCTCGTGGACCGGCTGGACCCGGAGCGGGAGCCGGGGCGGCTGACCCTCATCGCCCGGATGGGCCGGGAGCGGGTCCGTGAGCTGCTGCCGCCGCTGATCGAGGAGGCAACCGGCCAGGAGGCCCCGGTCGCCTGGATCTGCGACCCCATGCACGGCAACACCACCCTGGCCGCCGACGGTCGCCCGACGCGCCGCTACGACGACGTGCTCGACGAGCTCACCGGCTTCTTCGAGGCACACGCGGCGCTCGGCACCCGGCCCGGCGGCGTCCATCTGGAGCTCACCGGTGACCGCGTCACCGAATGCACGGGCGGCCCTCAGCCGAACCCAGCCTGCCCGCCCGGGTGGTACGAGTCGGCCGGCGATCCACGGCTCAACCGTGACCAGTCGGTCGGTCTGGCTTTCCACATCGCCGACTTGAGCCAGCGGCTCGCGGCGCGGCCCCCGTCGCCACGGGCCGGGCACACCCAAGGCACCGCGCGCGCCGGGCGGGGGTGCCGGACGGACGCGGCGGAACGGACGCGTACACCCGAGGGCCCCCGTCACGGGAGGACAGCATGAGCGACCGGCAGGGCCCATCGCACGGCGGGGTACCGCACGGCGGCGCCCGGTACCGCGGCGGTCCGCAGCTGTGGCTCGAGCATCCCGGCCGCCGCCGACTCGGCGACGGCACCCTCGCACCGCTGGTGCGCACCGGGCTGGTCACGGGGATCGCCCTCGGTCCGGCCGGTCTGAGCCGGGCGCTGTCCGCCGATCCCGCCGCATATCTGCCCCAGTTGGGCGGGCTCCCCCGCACGGTGACCGCCGCCTCGGCGGTACGTGCGCTGCTCGTCGAGGACGCCCGCCGTGCCGCCGCGCTGCTCGGGCGCACCCGCTGCCCGGACGTGGGCCGCCCGGACGTGGACCGCCTGGGCGAGGGCTCGGACGGGGCGCGGGAAGCCGCGGTATCCGTGCCGCTCGATCCGGCGCTTGCCCATGACGCCGGCCGGACGGTCGTCGAGGCGCGAACGCTGTGTGAGGCCGTCGGCAGTCCCCGGCTCCTCGTGAGAATCCCGGCAACGGCCGCCGGACTGACCGCGATGGGCGACTGCCTGGCGGAGGGCATCGGGGTGGACGCCTCCCCGGTCTTCTCGCCCGACCGGTTCGGCCAGGTCGCCGACGCGATGCGGACGGGACTCGCGCGGGCCGGAGCGGCGGGCGGCGACCCCTCCCGGATCCCGACGGCCGTCACCTACTGCACGGGCGGGCTCGACACCGAGGCCGCCTGGTATCTCGAACGCTGCGGTGACCGCCGGGCGTTGGAGCTGCGGGGCGAGGTGGCCGTGGCGGGTGCCCGCCTCGCCCATGAGTCCTGGCGGCGGAGCGGCGTCCGCCCGCCCCGGCTCGTATGGTGCACCGGCTCGGTACCCGCTTCCGCGCACGCGATCCGGTGCGGGCTGCGGCTGTCCGCCCCGGGGACCGCACACCTGGTCTCCGAGGTCACGGCCGCGATGGTCCCGGAGGCGGGCGGCGCGCCGGCGGCCGACCGCGTCAGCGGCCGCTATGACGAAGCCCGGCGGGTGCTGCGGACCCTGGAGCAACTGGGTATCGGCCACTGTGCCCTGACGGAGCGTCTGGAGGGCGACACCCTTGCGCGGCTCAGCGCCTCCTGGCAGGAGCTGACCTGGCAGGTGGCGGCCAGTCTGCGCAGCCACGAGCGGACTCGGCAGCGGGCCTGAGCGCCCCGGACTCTTCGAAGTTTTCGATAGTCACTAGAAACCAGCATGCAGGTATGTTTCTCTCGATTCAGTACGTCATCCGGGCGGGCGTGGAGGTGAGCAGGGCGGCGGGTGCCGCAGGCGTCCACCACGGCATGGCGTGCACCGAGCGGTACTTCCGCTGAGCGCACCCGTCCGAGGAGGGCACGGCCTTGACGACTTCTCAGTTCCCCCGCGACGGCGCGGGGGAAGGCGATCAGCCTCGCCACGCACCCGCCCGGGCCCTGGGGCCTGCTCCGACGACGGGAAACCCGGAACAGGCCCAGGCGCCTTCCCTGCTCGACGGCGGGCCCGCCCCGGCCCTGGAGCTGTCCGGGCTCGGCGACGCCCTGGTCAGGGCGGCTCGCGCGCAGGATTCAGGAACCCTGTGCTGGGTGGGGTCCGGGGGCCGCACGGAGACCTTCGGGTACCCGCGGCTGCTGGGGGACGCCCGCCGGATGCTCGCCGCGCTGCGGGCGGCGGGCGCCGTACCCGGGGAGAAGATCATCCTGCAGATCGGCGACGCCCCGCAGGCACTCGCGGCGTTCTGGGCGTGCGTGCTCGGCGGCTTCCTCCCGCTGCCGGTGGCGGCGCACAAGGGTGCGGAGGGCAGCGGGGAGGCCGCCGATCTGCTGCACCGGGTCTGGTGCGGGTACGGCCGCCCTCGGGTGATCACCGGCGAGGGGCAGGAGATCGCTCCCGCCACGGCTGCCGACCCCCGCTGGAGCGCGGCCGGTCTGGGCGAGGCGGGCGCCCTCCTGGCGCACCCGCCCGACCGGGCCCACCACCGTCCGGATCTCGACGACCCGGCCCTGCTGCTGCTGACCTCCGGTTCCACGGGCGTGCCCAAGGCCGTGGTGCTCAGCCACCGCAACATGCTCAGCCGCAGCGCGGCCGACATCCGGTCCAATGGCCTGAGCCGGGCCTCGCGGACGGTCAACTGGATGCCCCTGGACCATGTCGGCGGACTCGTGATGTTCCATGTGCGCGATGTGGTGCTGGGCTGCCACCAGGTGCATGTCCGCACCGACCGCGTTCTCCAGGATCCACTGCGCTGGCTCGAGGTGATCGACCAGCACCGGGCCGACACCACCTGGGCGCCCGGCTTCGCCTTCCGCCTCGTCACTGAACAGGCCGCCCGGCTCCACGGAAGGCGCTGGGACCTGAGCTGTCTGCGCGCCGTCATGAACGGCGGCGAGCCCGTCCGCGCCCCGGTGGTCCGCGCGTTCCTCGGCCTGCTCGCGCCCTACGGACTGCCAAGGACAGCGATGCGCCCCGGGTGGGGGATGTCCGAGACCTCGGGCGGTGTGGCCGACTGCGAGTTCACCGCCGCCGCCGCCGCGGGAGCGGAGCGGTACGTATCCGTCGGCCGCCCGCAGCCCGGCACCGCCGTCCGCGTCGTCGACGGTGCGGACGCGGTGGTGGAGCAGGGCACCACGGGCCGTCTCCAGGTCACCGGAGCCAGCGTGACCGGGGGCTACCACGGCCGCAGGCGGAACGACCGGCGCGACTTCACCCCCGACGGCTGGTTACGCACCGGCGACCTCGGTTTCGTACGCGACGGCCTGCTCACCGTCACCGGACGGGCCGACGACACGATCCGGCTCGGCGGGGCGACGTACCACGGGCACGAGATCGAGGCGGCCGTCGAGCAACTCGGCTGTGTCGAGCCGACCTTCACGGTGGCCGGGCCGGTGGGTGCACCCGGCGGCGAGGAGCTTGCCGTCTTCTTCCACCCGCGCTCCGGTGACACCGCTCCGGAGGACGCCGCCGAGGCGGTGCGGGCGCACATCCGGCGGTGCTTCGGTGCCGAGGTGCGTCATGTCGTCCCGGTCGGCCGGGAGGACGTCCCCAAGACGGGGATCGGGAAGCTGCGCAGGGCCCGCATGCGGCAGCGCTTCGAACGGGACCAGGCTGACAACGGAGGTTCTTCCATGGCACCGGCTTCGACACCGCCCCCTTCGGCCCGGCAGGCACAGCCGGCGTCCACGATCGACTTCTGGTTCGACTACACCTGCCCGTTCAGTCTGCTGGCGCGGCATGTCGTGGCCGAGGCGACGGAGGGGACCAGGGCGCGGATGGTGTGGCACCCCTTCGAGTTGCGGCCGGAGGGCCTGGCCGGACCCGCCTTCTCGCAGGAGGTGTGGGAGAACGCGGTGCTCCCGCTGGCCCGGCGGGTGGGGGTGGAGATCGACAGCCGTCCGCCCGCTCCGGTGCCGGTCACCCGGCTGGCGTTCCAGGGGCTCCAGTACGCGCTGGAGTCGGGCTCGGAGGACGGCTACTGCGACAGCGTCTTCAGCGCCTACTTCGCCGAGCACCAGGACATCGCGGACATCGCGACGCTGACGGACATCGCCCGGGAGGCGGGCCTCGATCCGGAGGACTTCCGCTCGCAGGCGGTGTCACTCCGGCTGGCCGACCGGCACCGGGCCGCGCTGGAGCGCTCGGAGGCGGCCGTGAAGATCATTCCGACGATGGTGGTCGGGGCCCGCCGGATCGAGGGTGTGCCCAGCCGTGAGCAGATCGCCAGGCTGGTGGGGGACTGAGGAGTGGGTGTCTGAGGCGCGGGTTTCTGAGGGGCGGGCGACTGCCCGGCAGGCGCAGCGGCGACGCCCGGCTTCAGCGCTCCAGCTGCGTCAGGGCGTCGCCCAGCAGGCGGCTGAGCTGCTCCGCGAGGCCGTCGGGAAGCCGCTGGAGCAGCCGTTCGTGTCCGGCGTCCACGGCGTCGGTGACCGTCTGTGCCAGTCGGCTGCCCTCCTCGGTGAGCTGCACCCAACTGCTGCGCCCGTCCGTCGAGTTGGCCTCCCGGATGAGATAGCCGGAGGCCGCGAGCCTGCGGACGATGTTGCTGGTGCCGCCGGACGAGAGGCGGCAGGCGGCGGCCAGTTCGCTGGGTGTCAGGCGGCCTCTCGCCTGGTGCAGGGAGTGCAGTACGTCCACGTCGGCGCGGGTGAGTCCGGAGGCGGCGGCGGCCTTCTCGGCAGCGGCGTCCATGACCGCGGCGAGCTGGACCGTCTGCCGTGCCAGGAGCTGCGCGGTGCCGGGCGGCTGCGGGAGGTGGCTCTTCGTCGTCATGGGACCAGCATGCACGGCCGAAGGCGGTCCCCGCTAGAAAAGCTTTCAAAAAAGCTATCGCGATTCGGTATCTCTGCTACTGTTGCTTTCGGTAAAGCTTTCTGGAAACCCAGTCCTTGCTGCCCGCCGGTCGCGGCGGGTGGTGCCCGGGGGGATGGCATGGCGATTCAGCAGCGAGCGGAGCGGACCAGGGCGAGCATCCTGCGGGCCGCAGCACGGGTGTTCGACAGTCAGGGATATGAGCGCGCGTCACTCGCGCGGATCGGGAGGGAGGCCGAGGTGACCACGGGAGCGCTGACGTTCCACTTCGAGACCAAGGCCGATCTCGCCGAGGGCGTGCGAGGTCAGGCGCGGGAGGTGACCGGCCAGGCGATCCGGATCGCCGACGGCGCCGGTGAGTCGGCCGTACGGAAGCTGGTGGCCGTCACCCACGAGCTGACCCTGCTGTTCGCGACGGACGAGGTGGCGCGGGCCGGTGAGCGGCTGGCCAGGGAGCTGGGGTCGGGTGAGGGTATCGCCTCCGAGTGTCCGTGGCGGCGCGAGGTGGCCCGGCTGGTCAGGTCCGCTGCCGAGGAGGGCACGCTGCGCTCCGGTGCGGACGCCACCGCCGTGGCCGCCCTGATCACCTATGTGGTCACCGGCGTGGAGCTGGCGACGCGGCGGCCAGGCACTCCGGCAGGCGAACCGTGGCTGGGTGAGACCGGCGCGCTGGACGGATCGGCGCCGGAACGGCTGGAGCGGATCTGGCGGCTCATCCTCCCCGCCCTGGAGTCCTGATGGGCGACAGCTTCTCAGGCGCCGGCTGCCGGTTCGAGCAGCCGCAGCGCCGTCCGCTCCAGAGCCCGCTCGACGCGCTCGGCGGAGAGGCCGAGGGTCTGGCGCTGGAACTGGTAGAGCTCCGGAGCCAGCGGACCGAGCAGGATGTCGATGACCGCGTCGGGATCCGGGAACCGGGCGTCCCTCAGCAGGGTGCGCACATGGACGCGCCAGAAGCCGTACGCGCCGGTGGCGAAGCGGGCGGATCCGGTCTCCGCGCCCAGCGCCAGCGGCAGATGGTGCTCCAGCAGGTCAACGGCCGCCCGGTAGAAGGCGGCAAGCCGCTCGGCGGCGGGGGCGCCCGGACCGAGCGGCGGCGGCCCGTACACCAGCTGCCCCTGCAGTCGGGCCTCGTGCTCGTCGAGCAGGGCCACCGCGACCGAGGAGATGTCGGGGAAGCGCCGGTAGAGCGTGGCGCGCCCGACTCCCGCGGCCTTCGCGAGCCGGCCCATGGTGACCGTGCGCGGATCCTGCTCGCTGAACAGCCGCTCGGCGGCGGCGAGGATCTGCGAGCGGTTCCGCACCGCGTCCGCGCGCTGGCCCGGCCTCGCGGCTGCGCCGCCGTCCGCGCCGTTGTCCGTGTCGTGGCCTGGGCGGGTGACTGCCTGGAGGTCGCCGAGTGCGTGGTCCGTACGTGCCGGGGGCCCGCTCGCGGGCCGCCCTTCATGGAGCGTGGCCGGCTGTCCGCGGTGGTGCTCGTCGCCGTTGCTCATGTGTCGACCCTACTTTCCGGAACAACAAACGGACAGCTTGTCCGTTTGACCTCTTCATGCCTATGCTAAGTGGACACAGTGTCCACTTGCCCGTTCGAGGAGAATCCCATGCACACCGCGCTTCTCGCCGTGGCCCTCCTGGTCGGCTGCCTGCTCGCCGTCCAGGCCTCGGTGAACCTCCAGCTGAACACCGCCGTCGGCACCCCCTACGGCGCCTCGACCATCCAACTGGGAGTGGCCACCGGGCTGTTGACGGCACTGGCAGTGGCTGCCGGCGCCTTAGGCGCGCTCGACAAGCTCCCCGACGTGGAGACTTGGCACCTGCTGGGCGGGCTGGCCAGTCCCCTCTACATCACCAGCGGCATACTGCTGATCCCCCGGCTCGGTGCTCTCGCGACGATCGGCCTCTTCGTGACCGGGCAGATGTTCTGCTCGCTCGTGCTCGACCTGTTCGGCCTCTTCGGTCTCGACAAGCAGGCGCTCAACCCCGGCATCGTGCTCGGCGCGCTCGCCGTGCTGGCCGGCATCGTTGTGATCATCAAGGGCCCGAAGGCCGCCGCGGTGCCCGGCGCCGCCAAGATCTCCCCGATGGGCCGGGTCGGCTGGTACACGCTGGCGCTCGTGGCGGGCGCGGCGCTGCCGGTCCAGGGAGCGGTCAACGCCGAGCTGCGCAAGGAACTCGACTCGCCGCTGACCGTCGCCGTGATCAGCTTCGCCGTCGCCACCCTCACCATCGCAGTCGTCCTGCTGGTGCTCTACGCGACGAGCCGCACCCCGAAGCCCAAGGTGGCACCGCTCGGCAAGATGCCGTGGTGGGGCTGGCTGGGCGGCGCCTGCGCCGCCGCGTACGTCACGGGGACCTTCCTGCTCATCCCCGCCATCGGCGCGGCCGTGACCATCGCCCTGACCGCCACCGGGCAGCAGCTGACCTCCGCGCTGATCGACCACCGCGGACTCTTCCGGCTGCCCCAGCGCGCCCTGACCAGCCGCCGCCTGACGGGCCTGAGCCTGCTGCTCGTCGGCTCCGTCACCATCCAGTTCGTGTGAGCGACCGCCGACAGGGAAGGGCGCACGATGACAGAGACCTACCGCGCGGGGCCCGATCTCCACGTCCTCGCCTCCCGCCTGCCGATACCCGGCCTGGGCGACCAGCCGACACACGCCTTCCTGCAGCGGTCCGGCGAACCGCTCCTCGTCGACACCGGCATGCCGGTGGACCGCGAGGGGTTCCTCGACGCCCTGTGGTCGCTCGTGGACCCTCGCGAACTGCGCTGGATCGTGGTCACCCATGACGACCGGGACCACACCGGATCCCTGATGTCAGTCCTGGACGCCGCGCCGCAGGCGAAGCTCCTCACCAACGCGATCACCCTCACCCGCCTCTCCGAGGAATTCGGAATTCCCCGGGAAAGGGTGGTGACGGTGAATCCGGGGCACCGAATAGAAGCGGGCGGCCGCGAACTGAGTTTCTATCGCCCGCCCACCTTCGACAGCCCGGGCACCCTCGCGGTGTTCGACCACCTGGACGGCACGCTCTTCAGCTCCGACAGCTTCGGCACCGTGCTCCCGTCCATCGGCAGACATATCTCCGACATACCCGAGGAGGAGTTCTTCGAGGGATTCGACATCCTCAACCGCGCGATAGCCCCGTGGACCGCCGTCGCCGATCCCCGGAAGTTCGGGCAGGCCGTGCGGACGCTCGCCGGCCTGTCGCCCGCCCGGCTGCTGAGTGCCCACGGGCCGACGGTGGACCAGGCCGGCGGGCGGATCGACGCACTCTTCGCGGCGATGGCCCGCATCCCCGGCCTGCCGTCCTGGCTGCCCGGCGCCGACCTCGACCTGGAGGCGGCCCTGGACGCCCACGAGGCGGCGGCCGCCGCCGTCCCGGCAACCGGCTGAACACCCCGGACCCAGCTGAAATGACCGCCCCCGCACACCACGCCTCCCGGCATTAGGAGAACCTCGTGACCGACACCTCCCCGACCTCCGCGAACCCGGCCTCCGCGGACCTGACCCCCGCGCAAGGCACCGTCATCGTCTTCTCCGACATCTGGTGCTCCTTCGCGCACATCGCCGTGCAGCGCCTGCACGCCACCCGGGCCCGGCTCGGCCTGGAGGGCCGCGTCGGCTTCGACCTGCGCGCCTTCCCGCTGGAGATGCTCAACGACGCACCCAGCCCGCGCCCCGGCACCGACAGTGAGGTGGCCAGGATGGCAAGCCTCGAGCCGGCTGCGGGCTGGCAGCTGTGGCAGTCCAAGGACTGGCTCTACCCCTCCACCACCCTGCCCGCGCTGGAGGCCGTGCTGGCGGCCAAGGAGCAGAGCCGCACGGCGTCCGAGCAGCTCGACCTCGGCCTGCGCAAGGCGTTCTGGGCCGAATCGCGGTGCATCAGCCACCGCAAGGTGATCCTGGACGTCGCCGAGAGCACGGGTGTGATCGACGCCAGGGCGCTCGCCGAAGCCCTGGACGACGGCCGGGCCCGCAGCGCGCTCTCCGAGCAGACCGCGCTCTCCAGGACGGACCGGGTCAGCTGCAGCCCGCACCTGTTCCTGCCGGACGGCAGCGACCACGCGAACCCCGGCATCGACGTGCGCTGGGAGGGCTCGTACGGCATCGGCTGGCCCGTCATCGACTCCGACGACCCGAAGGTCTATGAGGACCTGCTGCTGCGGGCCGCCGTGTAATACGCAGGGCGGACACGCCGCGCGAAAGGCATTCCACCGCGGTGGAATGCCTTTTTGCGTGTGCTGTCATTCGGAGTGGCCAACTGCGGAAAGATAGCGGTGATAATTGATTGTGCAATCCGCCCGTGATTCGCTCCCGGTGCTTTCCTGTCTATGGTTTTCGTAGTGACCGGGTGAACATCACCCGCAGAAAACCACCAGGAGGAATTCCATGACCGCAGACGTCAGCACCTTCGTGGACCTCACCCAGCACGAGATCGAGGCCCTCAAGACCCGTTTCAACCTCGCCGACGCCCACACGCACCAGCGCCAGTCCGAGACCCAGCAGAAGATCGTGGCCAGCCTTCCCGCCCTCTGGCTGGAGTCCGAGGAGAAGCAGCAGGCCCACTTCGAGGAGCAGTTCCTCGACGCGTTCTTCCGCCTCCACCAGCAGCCCACCGCCCGTGAGATGGGCCGCACGATGCTCTCGTACTCCGCAAGCGTCGCCACCATGGTCGCCGGCATGTACCTCAAGCAGCGCGGGCTCTCGGTCGCCCTCATCGAGCCCTGCTTCGACAACCTCGTCGACCTGCTGCGCAACATGCAGGTCCCGATCTCGGCGTTCCCCGAGCACACCCTGCACCGGACCGAGGAGATCTATGACCAGCTGGCCGAGCACGTCGACGCCGACGCCATCTACCTGGTCGACCCGAACAACCCGACCGGCTTCACCCTGCTCGCCCAGCAGCTGGAGGGCTTCAGCGAGGTCATCCGTTACTGCGTGGACCACGACAAGGTCCTCGTCATGGACTTCTGCTTCGCCTCCTTCGCCCTGTGCGACGAGGAGATGGGCCGGGTCGACATCTACAAGCTGCTGGAGGAGTCCGGCGTCACCTACATGGTGATGGAGGACACCGGCAAGACCTGGCCCATCCAGGACGCGAAGGCCGCCATGATCACCCCCAGCCGGGACATCCACAAGGAGGTCTACGACCTCCACACAAGCGTCCTGCTCAACGTCTCCCCGTTCGTCCTCAACATGGTCAGCCACTACATCGAGGACTCGATCGCCGACGGTTTCGGCTCCGTCCGCGACATCATCACCACCAACTCCGCGGCCGCCCGCGAGGCCCTGAGCGGCACCATCCTGGAGTTCCAGGAGCCCGTCGTCGGCACCAGCGTCGCCTGGTTCCGGATCAAGGACGAAGCGCTCACCTCCACCGAACTGCAGGCCGTCCTCTTCGAAGAGGAGGTCTACGTGTTATCCGGCACCTTCTTCTACTGGAAGCACCGCGAGGAGGGAGAGCACTACATCCGCCTGGCCCTGGCCCGGGAGCCCGAGATCTTCGCCGGAGCCATGGAGCGCATGAACAAGGTGGTCGAGCGCTATGCGCGCTGAACCGTACATCGACGCCACCCTGTTCATGGGGATGCACAGCAAGGACGACGCGGTCCGCCTCGCGGCCAAGGCCTTCTTCACCGGCCACCTCGACGGCAGCGTGCGGCTCAGCTGGGAACAGGTCGGCCGCTGCGACGACCTGGTCTGGGGCTTCAGCCGCGCCGAGCAGGACGCCTACTACCCGTTCATGGACGTCCTCCACACCGACATGGACATCGTCCGCACCGGCTACGACGAGACCGATGTCCGCCGGGCCTTCACCGCCCCCGAACTGGCGGCCCTGCCCGCCCACGAGCGCCTGCTGCTCGCCCAGGTGATCAACCACGGCGGCACCCTGCACACCGCCAGCCCCCGCCTCACCCACCGGACCGACCTTCCCGTCGCGCCGCTCACCGCACCACCCGCCGAGACCGCGTTCCCCGAAAGCCTGGAACGCCTCTACCGCGACTCCCTGATGCTCACCGTGGCATCCCGAGAACTCTGAGGAGCACAGATGTACACCGGTACGATCGTCCCGCTGATCACCCCCCTCGACGAGGACCGCCGCGTCGCCGAGAAGAGCGTCGCCCGGCTCGTCGACCACATCCGCCACGACGTCACCGCGCTGATGCCCGCCCTCACCTCGGGCGAAGGCTGGAGGCTCACCGAGCAGCAGTGGCACGACATCGTCGCCCACACCGTGCGCCACTCCCACGGGCTCCCGGTCCTGGCGGGCATCCAGCTCCCCGACACCGCCTCGGTCATCGAACGGGCCCGCACCGCCGCCGGCCTCGGCGCCGCCGCCGTCGTCGTCACCACACCCTTCGGCGCGAGCGTCACCCAGGAGGACATCCTCGGCCACTACCGGGCCCTGCGCGCCGCCACACCCGTCCCCGTCTTCCTCTACAACGAGGAGGCGCTCTCCGGAAACCGCATCGAGTACGAAACCCTCCAGCGCGTGTGCGAACTCCCCGGCATCGTCGGCATCAAGGAGTCCAGCGGCGACCCCGCCTTCACCCGCCGGATGGCCGCCGCGGGCACCGGAATCCCCGTCTTCGAAGGCTGGGAGAACCTCCTCGCCGAGGCCACCGGTGTGGACGGCTTCATCGGCCCGCTCGCCAACCTCGAACCCGCCCTGTGCAACGACATGCTCGCCGACCCCACCGCCGCGCGGCAGCAGGAGATCAACACCGTCTGCGAGCGCCACGGGGTCTTCCGCGACGACTGGTACCGCTGGGTCAAGAAGGAGCTGCGCATCCGAGGCGTCATCGACTCCGACACGATATGCGAGGAGCCGTCATGACGGCCCTGACGCTCGGCGCCCAGCGCACACTGCACGATCTGTACCGCCGAGTGCCCGATGCCGGGGGCTATGCCGCGATGATCGCCATCGAGGACGAGTGGATCAACCCCCTCGCCCGCGCGTACGAGGAGAGTGCGCCGGCCTTCGGCTCCAGTCGCGAACTGCTCCAGGCGCTCAAGGAGTTCCTCGCCGAGGAGGAGGCCGCCACCGCGAACGACGAGGACGCCGTCTTCCTCGGGGAGCAGGCGACCCTCGATCAGTTCAAGGTGGTCGTCGAGCAGTTCGCCCTCGACGGGCTCACCGAATCCGAATCCCTGCTGCCCGTCGTGCCGCGGCTTCCCTACCGCTCGGGCATGGCCGTCTTCCGCGTCCTCATCGACGAACTCGGCTGCGGCAACGACGACAAGTCCCACTCCCAGCTCTACCGCGACCTGCTCACCGAACTGGGCATGACCACCGACCTGGAGGCGTACCTGGACGTCACGGCACCGGAGAACTACGCCTACGTCAACATGTTCCACTGGCTCGCCAGCCGGGCCCCTGAGCCCGAGTACTTCCTCGGCGCCTACACCTACTTCGAATCCAGCGTGCTCTACGGCTTCAAGCCGCACGCCCAGGCCGCCAAGCGCCTCGGCATCGCCCACGGCGCCTACTACACCGAGCACCTCTACATCGACACGTACCACAGCGCGCACATGCGGAACGCGATCCGGACACTGGAGGAGCCCGACCTCGCGAAGGTCTGGGCAGGCGTACGACTCACCAGCGACATCGTCGGCAGCGCCAACGCGACCGCCACCGCAAAGGCGAGGGAGGTCGGCACATGACCACCGAAGACACCCCCTCCGCCGTACACCAGGTGACCGAAGACCTCGTGCTCGTCGACGTCGCCGGCCGCCGGGTCCTCGCCGCCGCCCACTGCCCGCACCGCGCCGGGAAGCTCAAGTTCGGCCATGTGGACGCGGCGAGACTGCGCATCAGGTGCCCGCTGCACCACGCGACCTTCGACCTCGACAGCGGCGAGCGCGTGTCGGGCCCCGCCTGCGACCCGCTGCGCATCTTCGCGGTACTCCCGGAGACCCCGCTCAACTCCTCGGCCCTCGAAGCACTCACCGGCGCCCAGCCCGCCGCGGGCACCAAGGACGACCCGTCGGCCAAGGCCGCCCTCACCGCGGCCGCCCCCGTCGACCCCCCCGACGACCCCGGCGGCGGCACCACCGCAGCCGCCAACACCGCAGTGGAAGCGACGTCATGACGGTCACTTCGCCCGGGTCGGCGCCCAGCGCGGCGCCGCCCCGGGCGGCCGGGCCCGCCGAGGCCACGGCCGTCGACGGCATCGCCCCCATCCCCGACGCACAGCGCACCTCCACCCCCGGCGACTTCGGCTGGATCTGGCCCTCCGCGCAGTTCTCCTTCGGCACCGTCGTACTCGGCGCGCTCCCCGTCGTCTTCGGCCTCGGCTGGTGGGCCTCCGCCACCGCGATCGCCGCCGGAGTCGCCGCGGGCACCGCGCTGCTGGCCCCGCTCGCCCGGCTCGGAGCACGCACCGGCACCAACGACCCGGTGTCCAGCGGCGCCCACTTCGGCGTACGCGGACGCGTCATCGGCAACCTCATCACCGTCGTCACCGCACTCGGCTTCTTCTCCATCGCCGTCTGGACCGGCGGCACGGCCGTCATGGTCGCCGGACACCGGATACTCGCCACCCCCACGGGGCCCACCGCCCTCACCGTCGCGATGCTCATCACCGCCGCCGCCGTCGTGCTGGTCGCCGTACGAGGACACGACGCGCTGGTGCGCACCTACCGGATCACGGCCCTGGCGGGCGGAGCGGTGCTCGCGGGCGTCGTCCTCGTGCTGGCCCCGCAGTTCGACCCCGGTTACGCGGGCGGCGACCTCGTGCTGGACAGCGCCCTGCACACCTGGCTGCTGGCCGCCACCGCCTCGGCCTCCGTCCCGCTCTCCTACGCGACCTTCCAGGGCGACTACACCCGCTACATGCCCGCACACACCCGAGCGCGCCGGCTGGTCTGGAACAGCGGCACCGCGATGTTCCTCAGCAGCCTGACCGCCCTGCTGACCGGCGCCTATGTCACCACCCTCTTCCCCGTCCCCGACGCGCCCTGGCTCCAGGGGCTCACCGACGCGACACCCGGCGCCTTCGCGGTCGTGGTGGTGCTGTTCGGATTCGCGGGCACCCTGCCCCAGGGCGCCCTGTGCCTCTACGCGGCCGGCCTCTCCGCCAACTCGGTGTTCTGGCGGGCCTCCAGGGCCCACGTCACCGCCGCCGTCTCCGTCCTCGCCCTCGCCGTGCTCTACCTGGGTGCGGTGGTCTACGAGGCGATGGACACCATGTCTGCCTTCGTCACCCTGCTGCTCACCGTCGTCGCCCCCTGGGCGGCCGTCCTCACCGTCGGCCTCTCCGCCCAGCGCGGCCCCTATGTGGCGAGGGACCTGCGGACCTTCACCGAGCAGGGGGGCGGCCGGTACTGGTACACGCACGGATTCAACCCGCGGGCCGTCACCGCCTTCGCGGTGGGCTCCGCCGTCGGTGTCCTGTGGGTCAACAACCCTTTGTTCACGGGCCCGTTGGCGACGCTCACCGGCGGAGTCGACCTGAGCCTGCCCGCCTCGTTCGTGACAGCCGCAGCCCTGTACGCCCTGCTGCGCCGCCTGTGGCCGGAGCCGTCATCTCCGTCCGCCCGCTGAGGGGAACCCCGATGAACGGCACACTCTCCGCCCATGAACTGCCCGCCCGTGAACTGCTCGTCCGTGAAACCCGGCAGGAAGCCGACGGCGTGCTCGGACTCGTCCTCGCCGACCCCGCGGGCGCCCACCTGGACCCGTGGGAGCCCGGCGCCCACCTGGAAGTGATGCTGCCCTCGGGCCGCATCCGGCACTACTCGCTCAGCGGCGACCCCGCCGACCGCACCCACTACCGCCTCGGCATCCTCCGCGAGCCGTCCGGCCGAGGCGGTTCCGAGGAGCTCCACACCACCCCGCTCGCCGGGCAACGCCTGCGCGTACGCGGCCCCCGCAACCACTTTCCGCTGGTCGCCGCCGAACGCTATGTCTTCCTCGCCGGGGGCATCGGCATCACCCCGCTGCTCCCGATGGTCCGGCAGCTGGCCACGGCGTCCGGCTCTCCGCCCTGGTCCCTGCTCTACGGGGGAAGAACACTCGCCTCCATGGCCTACCGGGACGAGGCCGCCCGGCTCCCCGGCGAGCAGGTGACCCTCGTACCGCAGGACACGGACGGACACCCCGACCTCGACAAGGCACTGGCGAACCTCGCTCCCGGCACCGCCGTCTACGCCTGCGGGCCCGGCGCGCTCCTGCAGGCGGTCGAGGAACGCTGCGCCCGACTGCTGCCGCCGGGCGCCCTCCACCTGGAACGCTTCAGCGGCACCGCCGCGACGCCGGAGGCGCCGGAGGCGTCGCGCCCGCCGAACGCACCGGAGTCCGACGGCGCCTTCGACGTCAGGCTCGGCAGGTCCGGGCGCACGCTCAGGGTGCCCTCGGACCGGACCCTGCTCGACGTGGTGCGGGACGCCGAGCCCGACGTCGCCTTCTCCTGCGAGGAGGGCTGGTGCGGCACCTGCGAGACGAAGGTGCTGGAAGGCGTGCCCGAGCACAACGACACGGTCCTCACCGACGCCGAGCGGGAAGCCGGAACGACGATGATGATCTGCGTGGGCCGGTCGAAACAGAGTCTCCTCGCCCTCGACCTGTGACCCGCCGTGCACCAGGTCGTCAAGGGCTGTCCCGTGATCCACCAGGGATCACGGGACAGCCCTTAGTCTGGCCGTATGAGCCCGAATCCCTCCGACAGTCCGCGAAATCGCTGGTCCGACCTGGAGAGGCCACCGCTCGGCGCTGCCTCGCTGCGCCGGGCGCTGGTGCGGGCCGACGGGCTGTGGAGCTCGCTGGAGGTCGTGCAGTCGCTCGGCTCCACCAACACGGAACTGGCTGAGCGCGCCCGCCTCGGTGCCGCGCGCGAGGGTTCCGTCCTCATCGCGGAGGAGCAGACGGCCGGGCGCGGACGCCTGGAGCGTCGCTGGACGGCACCCGCACGCTCGGGCCTCTTCTTCTCCGTCCTCCTCGAACCGGATCCGCCCATGCGGCGCTGGAGCTGGCTGCCGCTGCTCGCCGGAGTCGCGGCGGCGAGCGCGCTGGCCCGTACGGCGGGCGTGGACATGGCGCTGAAGTGGCCCAACGACCTCCTCGCCGACGTCGACGGTGAGGAACGCAAGATCGGCGGCATCCTCGCCGAGCGGACGGGCGAGCATTCCGTCGTCCTGGGCCTCGGCCTCAACGTCTCCCTCCGCGCCGACGAACTGCCCACCACCGGCGCGGGCTCGCTCGCCCTCGCCGGAGCGTCGGCCACCGACCGTGACCCCCTGCTGCGTGCGGTGCTCCGCTCGCTGGAGGACTGGTACGGACGCTGGAGCGCCGCCGACGGCGACCCGTCCGCCAGCCGCCTCCAGGAGGCGTACGCTGCCGGCTGCGCGACGCTCGGCCGCACCGTACGGGCGGAGCTGCCCGGACGCGGCGAGCTGCGCGGCGAGGCGGTCGCGGTCGACGGCGAGGGGCGGCTCGTACTCGCCACCCCGGAGGGCGTGCAGCGGCCGATCGGCGCGGGCGACATCGTGCACCTGCGCCCGGCGGAGTGACCGTGGCGCAGTGGTTCGGCAGAGGTGCGGCAGAGGCGAAGCGGCGGCGGAGTGACGGGTGGGGCGACCGGGCGGGTTGAAGGGCAGAGGCGGCGGCCAGGGTGCGAGTGAGCTGGCGCACACCTGCCGTATTGTTGGCATTCAGCACACAGGGAAACAGAACGGAAGGGCAGTGCAGAGGGACGATCGGACCTGGCAGGGGGCGGGCAGTGGCCATCGGTGAACCGGACACTCCCGAGAACGCGGACCCCTCCGAAGAGCCCCCCACCCCTCGCGACGGCAGCCCGGAGGACGACCCCAGCGCCCTGCGCATCGAGGAGCTGATCCTCGGGTCGCCACGGCAGTACACCCCGTTCCAGGCGGCGCGCGCCGCCGGTGTGCCGATGGAGCTCGCCTCCCGCTTCTGGCGGGCCATGGGCTTCGCCGACGTCGGCCAGGCACGCGCGCTCACCGAGGCGGACGTGCTGGCGCTGCGGCGCCTCGCCGGCCTGGTCGAGGCGGGGCTGCTCAGCGAGACGATGGCCGTGCAGGTCGCCCGCTCGACGGGCCAGACGACGGCGCGGCTCGCCGACTGGCAGATCGACTCCTTCCTGGAGGGCCTCACCGACCCGCCGGAGCCGGGCATGACCCGGAACGAAGTCACCTATCCGCTGGTGCAGCTGCTGCTGCCGGAGCTGGAGGAGTTCCTCGTCTACGTCTGGCGGCGTCAGCTGGCGGCGGCCACCGGGCGGGTCGTGCAGACCCAGGACGACGACGAGATGGTCGACCGGCGGCAGGCGATCGGCTTCGCCGACCTGGTCGGCTTCACCCGTCTGACCCGGCGGCTGGAGGACGAGGAGCTGGGCGAGCTGGTCGAGGCCTTCGAGACCACCGCCGCCGATCTGGTCGCCGCCCACGGCGGGCGGCTGATCAAGGCCCTCGGCGACGAGGTGCTCTATGTCGCCGAGGACGCGGGCACGGCGGCGGAGATCGGCCTCCGCATGATCGAGACCATGGCCAACGACGAGACGATGCCGGAACTGCGGGTCGGCATCGCCTTCGGCACCATGACGACGCGGATGGGCGACGTCTTCGGCAACACGGTGAACCTCGCCAGCAGGCTGACGTCGATAGCGCCCAAGGACACGGTCCTGGTCGACGGCGCCTTCCGGGCGGAACTCACCGGGGCGGGCGACGCACCGGAGTCCGAGAAGGAGAGCGAGGACGACCTCGCGGGCTTCCGTTTCGCCCTCCAGCCCCTCTACCAGCGCCCGGTGCGCGGCCTGGGCATCGTCGAACCCTGGCTCCTCGGCCGCCGTTCGTAGCGCGCTGCCGCGAGGCGCGCGGGAGCGTGGCGGATCACGGCCGCCAGGTGGCCGTAATCCGCCACGCTTGCTTTCCGGACCGGCGCCTCGGCGGAGCGGACCGCGCCACCGACGAGGCGGGGTGGCCCCCGGCCGCGGGATGTGCTCGGCTGTGGGCCCGGCCCGGCCGGTGCCCGCCGCCCCCGCACGACGACGACGCGCTTGGAGACCCGCGATGCCTCTGCCCCGCGCCTTTCGCAGGATCGACCGCTTCGTGAACCCTGTCATGAGGCCCGTGGCCCGCCGTCTGCCGCCCTTCGCCGTGGTCGAGCACACCGGCCGCCGCAGCGGCAAGGCGTACCGGAACCCGGTGCAGGCGTACCGGACCGACCGTGGCTGGGTCATCGCCCTGGTGTACGGGAAGGACGCCGACTGGGTCCGGAACGTACTCGCCGCCGGAGGCGGGCAGTTGATCCGGCGCGGCCGTCACCACCGCCTCACCGAGCCCCGGCGCCTGCACGGCAGCGCGGGCCGCCGCCTGCTGCCCCGCTGGTCGCGCGCCGCCATGGGGCTCGCACGAGTGCAGGACTACATCGAGGTCACGTCCGTCGAAGCCCCGGGCGAATAGGCCGGAGCGAGCGAAAGCGGACCGACAGTGGAGCGACAGCGCCGCTCGGCACAGTGGTGCCACACCACACAAGGGGCCCACGGCCCCGCCCGCGGAGCAAGGAGCCTTCACATGCCGGAGAACGAGAACGCCTACGAAGGGGAAGAGGGCGCCGCCGTCGCGGTGATCGGGCTCGGGCAGATGGGGGCACGCCTCGCCGAGGCGTTCCTCGCCGCCGGGTTTGCGACGACCGTGTGGAACCGTACCGCCGCCAAGGCCGACGCCCTGGTGGCACGGGGCGCCGTCCGCGCGGGCACTCCGACCGAAGCAGCCGAGGCCGCCGCGCTCGTCGTGGTCTGCCTGCCGGACTACGACACCGTGCGGGAACTGCTGGCACCGGTGGAACGCAGCCTGCGCGGCCGGGTGCTGGTGAACCTCACCTCCGGCACCCCGGATTCCGCCCGCACGATGTCCGAGCGGGTCACCGCGCTCGGCGCGGACTACCTGGACGGCGCGGCGATGAGCGGCACCCGGCTGGTGGGGCGGCCCGAGGCGCTGTTCGTCTTCAGCGGTTCCGGCGAGGCGTTCCGCACACACCGGCCGGTTCTGGCGAGCCTGGGCAATCCCGTGCACCTCGGTGGCGAACCGGGACTGGCCGCCGTGTACGACACCGCGCTGTTCGGCCTGGCCTGGGGCGCGTTGGCGGGTTTCTACCACGCGGTCGCACTGGCGGGCGCGGAAGGCGTCGACCCGGCCGCCTTCGCTGAGGTGGCGGCCGGTCACATGCCCTTCGTCACCTCGCTGATGACCGACCACGCCCGCCAGATCGGGGACGGCGAGTACCCGGACGCCGACGGCACCGTGGCGGTGCATGCGGCGGCGATGGCACATCTCGCCGACACGAGCCGCGCGCTCGGCGTCCACACGGACGTGCCGGACTTGGCCCGCCTCCTGCTGGAGCGCGCGAACCTCGCCGGGCACGGCGCCGACGGCATCGCGAGCGTCGTGGAGACGCTCAGCAAGCGGCGCGGGGCTGCCCGCCCTTAGAGCCGCTAACAGAATGGGCGGTCGGCTTGCGGCGTCTGGCACGCGCGCTCGCCGCGTTGTCGGAGTCGTCCATGTACGCCCAGTACGAGGACGATCCTCCGCCTTGCGAGCGCACGCACCAGACGCCGCAAGCTGATCGACCGCCCATTCTGTCAGGGGCTCTCAGAGAAGGGGTGCGAGGGCCTCCCGGAGGTCGTCGGGGTGGCGGTAGTGGAGGGCGGTCATGCCCGTCTCGCGGGCGGCGGTGGCGTTGGCCGCCGTGTCGTCGATGAACAGGCAGCGGTGGAGCGGGGCGCCGACTCGTTCGGCGGCGATGCGGTAGACGCGGGGCTCGGGCTTCGCGACGCCGATGCGGGCGGTGTTCACGACGGTGTGCGCGAGGCCGCCCAGCCCGTGCAGCCCGAGGTCGCGCTCCAGGCGGGTTGTCGCGTTGGAGACCAGGGCGAGCGTCACGATCTCGCGCACTCCGGTCAGCAGGGACACCACCTCCTGATCCACCGGGGGCACCAGCGCGGACCAGGCGGCGACCAGGCGCTCCGCACGCTCCGCCGAGCCGTGTGCCCCGGCGATGTCCGAGGTCACCGCGGCGCGCCACTGCGCGTCGGATACCTCTCCGGTGATCGCGGGATGCAGCCGGGGCGGGGCGAAGGCGGCGGCTGCGAGTGTTCCGGCGGGGAACCCGTGGGCGCGGTCGAGTTCCGCCGCGTCCGGCCAGTGCCGGAGGACTCCGTCGATGTCGCACAGCACCGCGTCGAAGGGAAGGTCGGGCACGGTCAGCTCCTTGGTCGGTGCGCGCTTCCGGAAGGGTGTGCCCGTCCGACGTCCGGAGGTTCACCTCAAAGGTGCGGGGAACCCGGACGTCCACGTGGCTGCGGGAGCGGGAGGGCGTGGCCCGCTCGGCGCGGTGGAGCGTGCGTACGGGATGATGCCGCACAGCGAACACGTGAGCGAGCGTTAACGGGAGTGTGGGATGACGCGTTACGGCGAGTGGGTCGAGGTCAGATTCGGTGCGGCGGGCGGGGCCGGCGGGGAGGGCGGGCCCCATGTCGCGGAGCTGGTGCTGGACCGGCCCCAGGCGATGAACGCCATCTCGACGGAGATGGCCCGCTGCCTCGGTGAGGCGTGCGCGGACCTCGCGGAGAACCGGGCGGTGCGCGCCGTGGTGGTCAGCTCCACCAGCGATCGGGCCTTCTGCGTCGGCGCGGACCTCAAGGAGCGCAACTCCTTCACGGACGACGAACTGGCCAGCCAGCGCCCGTACACGCGGGCCGCCTACGCCGGGGTGCTCGAGCTGCCCGTGCCCACCATCGCGGCCGTGCACGGCTACGCGCTCGGCGGCGGCTTCGAGATCGCGCTCTCCTGCGATCTGATCGTGGCCGATCCGACGGCGGTGGTCGGGTTGCCGGAGGTGTCGGTCGGCGTGATCCCCGGCGGCGGCGGTACGCAGCTGCTGCCGCGTCGGGTCGGTACCGCGCGGGCCGCCGAGCTGATCTTCACGGCTCGCCGCGTGGACGGGCCGGTGGCGCACTCACTCGGGCTCATCGACCAGCTCGCTTCGATTGGCCAGGACCGTGCGGAGGCGCTGGCACTGGCCGCGCGGATCGCCGCGCACTCGCCGGTCGGCCTGCGGGCGGCCAAGCGGGCGCTGCGTGCGGGCTGGGGCGTGGAGCTGCGGGCCGGTCTGGAGGTGGAGGACCAGGCGTGGCACGAGGTCGCCTTCTCCGGGGACCGTGCGGAGGGTGTGGCCGCCTTCAACGAGAAGCGCGAGCCGCAGTGGCCGGGGGAGTAGGGGGCGGCGACCGGAACAAGATCACCGGCCGTCACCGTTGACGGGGCATATGACGGTGAACGCTTCTAACCTGGGCGGTATGGCAGAGGACGCGCGGCTGCGCGCGGTCGTGGAGCTGGCGCAGGCCATGGCGGCGGCGCACACACCCCTGGAGGCCGCGCGCGCTGCCGCCGAGGGCGCGCGCGAGGCGATGGGCGGATCGTTCGCGGCCGTCTCCGTGTGGGAGCGGGAGCGCGGCATGCTGCGGGTGCTGGTCAACGTCGGGGTGCTGGCCGAGGGCGAGGAGGCGTATCCGGCGGACGAGTCCTATCCGGTGCACGACTTCCCGGAGATCACCGAGTTCCTGCACGAGCGCTGGGCGGGCGGCGGCGAGCCGCACGCCTGGGTGGCGACGGCGCGGGGAGCGGAACCGGCCGATGCCGCGCGGCGTGCGGCCGGGCGGGCAGGCGGCCGGGTGGCCGCGCTGCGCCGCCGGGGGCGTGGCAGCTGCGCGGTGGCGCCGATCGTGCTGCACGGCAGGGCCTGGGGTGAGCTGTACGTCGCCCGTGAGGTGGACGCGCCGGTCTTCGGCCGCGAGGACGCGGGTTTCGCCACCGTGCTCGCCGCGATCATCGCCGCCGGGATCGCGCAGAACGAGCGGCTGGAGGAGGTGCGGCGGCTGGCCTTCACCGATCCGCTGACCGGCCTGGCCAACCGCAGGGCCGTGGACGCCAGGCTGGAGGAGGGCGTGGAGCGGCACCGGGCGGACGGCACGGTGGTCAGCCTGCTGGTCTGCGACATCAATGGCCTGAAGCGGGTGAACGACGCCCATGGCCACGACGCGGGCGACCGTCTGCTGGAACGCTTCGGCTCGGTGCTGTCGCTGTGCGGCGCGATACTTCCGGGTGCGCTGGCGGCCCGGCTGGGCGGGGACGAGTTCTGCCTGGTCGCTGTCGGGCCGAGCGCCGACGAGGTGGTCCGTACGGCGGACGAGGTGTGCCGCAGGGCCGGGCAGCTGGAGATGGGGGAGGGGGTGGCCTGCGGTGTCGCCTCGACGGGCGATGCGGTCGGGTCGGTGCGCTCGGCACGCAGGCTGTTCCGGCTGGCGGACGCGGCGCAGTACCGTGCGAAGGCCGCGCGTGCGGAGAAACCCGTGGTCGCGGGGCGGGACGGCGGCCGGGAGGATTCGGTGATCCGGCTGGCCGACGCCCCCGCCAAGCCGGGCGGGGACCGGCGCCGCTTCCGGGGCGAGCACCCTTGAGGAATCGTTCCTCCTGGCCGTGCCGCCAGGAGCCTCGAAAGGCGCCGGGGTCGGCTGGGGAGCCGGCCCCGGGCAGGAGAGGCCCGCTCGTGACAGATTGCGATTCACTCTCTAGGGTGCCTGAATATGAATATGCACACAGTGGTGGTGGAGACGTCCGGAACCAGCGCCGAGGACGTACTGGCGGTCGCCCGGGACGCGGCCCGTGTCGAGCTGTCCCAGAAGACCGTGGCCGCCATCGCCGCCGCGCGCGGATTCGTCGAGGACCTGGCTGCCAAGCCCGAGCCCGTCTACGGGATCTCGACCGGCTTCGGCGCCCTCGCCGTACGGCACATCAGCCCCGGACTGCGCGCCCAGCTCCAGCGCAACATCGTGCGCTCCCACGCCGCCGGGATGGGGCCGCGCGTCGAGCGCGAAGTGGTGCGCGCGCTGATGTTCCTGCGCCTGAAGACCGTCGCCTCGGGCCACACCGGTGTGCGCCCCGAGGTCGCCCAGACGATGGCCGACGTGCTCAACGCGGGCATCACCCCCGTCGTCCACGAGTACGGCTCCCTCGGCTGCTCCGGTGACCTCGCACCGCTCTCGCACTGCGCGCTGACGCTGATCGGCGAGGGAGACGCGGAGGGCCCGGACGGCACCGTGGCCCCGGCGGGCGAGCTGCTCGCCGCGCACGGCATCGCCCCCGTCGAGCTGCGCGAGAAGGAGGGACTGGCCCTCCTCAACGGCACCGACGGCATGCTCGGCATGCTGCTGATGGCCTGCGCCGACCTCGCCCGCCTCCTCACCTCCGCCGACATCACCGCCGCACTCACCCTGGAGGGCCTGCTCGGCACCGACCGGGTGCTCGCCCCCGAACTGCACGCGATCCGCCCGCATCCCGGCCAGGCGGCCAGCGCCGCGAACATGCGCAAGGTGCTGGCGGGCTCCACACTCACCGGCCACCTCCAGGACGACGCGCCCCGCGTCCAGGACGCCTACTCGGTGCGCTGCGCCCCGCAGGTCGCGGGCGCCGTCCGGGACACCCTCGCGCACGCCCGTACGGTCGCCGACCGCGAGTTGGCGGCGGCCGTGGACAACCCGGTGGTGCTGTCCGACGGGCGGATCGAATCCAACGGCAACTTCCACGGCGCGCCTGTGGGTTACGTGCTGGACTTCCTCGCCATCGCCGCCGCCGACCTCGGCTCCATCACCGAGCGCCGCACCGACCGGCTGCTGGACAAGAACCGTTCACACGGCCTGCCGCCCTTCCTGGCTCACGACGCAGGCGTCGACTCCGGACTGATGATCGCGCAGTACACCCAGGCGGCGCTCGTGCATGAACTGAAGCGGCTCGCCGTGCCGTCGTCGGTGGACTCCATCCCCTCCTCCGCGATGCAGGAGGACCATGTGTCGATGGGCTGGTCCGCCGCCCGCAAGCTGCGTACGGCCGTGGACGGGCTCACCCGGATCGTCGCGATCGAGCTGTACGCCGCCGCACGCGCCGTCGAACTGCGCGCGTCGGACGGCGCCCGGCCCGCTCCGGCGTCCCGTGCCGTCCTCGCGGCGGCGCGCGACGCAGGCGTACGAGGGGCGGGCGAGGACCGGTTCCTGGCGCCGGACATGGCGGCGGCGGAGGACTTCGTACGCGGTGGCGGGCTGGTCGCGGCCGCCGAGTCGGTCACCGGGCCGCTCAGCTGATTCGGCGCCGGTGCCGAGTCAGCTGCGCGACGCGGGGGAGGCGGGCTGAGAGACGGGGCGGGAGCGGGCGCGGGTCAGGAGCACGCCGCCCGCGGCGGCGGCTCCGGCCAGTCCGAGGCCGCCGAGGAGGTAGCCGCTGACGCCGGACCCGTCGTCCTCGGCGACGGCGATGGCGGATCCCGCACGCAGTTCGTCCTCCGTGTGCGGCCCGCCCGTCGACTCGGCGTGCGAGCCGTTCGGGCCGTTCGGGGAGGTGGCGGCCACGGTCTGGGTCTCAGGTGCGGGTGCCCCCTCCCCGGTGGGGCCCGCGGAGGGGACGAACCACACGGCGAACAGCGCCCCTCCTGCGACGGCGGCCGTTATCAGTGGCCGACGGTGTGCACGGGCAGGGAAGGATGCGGGCACGGGTGCTCCCTTTGGTGCTGGTGGTGCGGCTGGTGCCGGAGCTGGTGTCGTGCTGGTGCGGTCCGGGTGCTGCGAACCGGTTGTGCGAGGGCCGATGCTAACGACTTGTGCGGGTCGCGGGAAAGGTGTGGAGCCCGCTCGGCATACCCTCCGTGCCATGAGCGCTGACGCTGCACCGACCGGAACCCCACAGGTCCGGCTCCGGGTGGAACTCGTTGTCGAGATCGCCGATCCCGCCGTCCTCACCACTGCCGCGCTCGAGCACCTCGCGGGTGCCGAACGGGAGGCGGAGGGCGTCGACCTCCGCTCGGCGCGGAGCGGCCTCGCCGCCGACACCGACGCCGTCGCCACCGATCCGGCGGAAGCGCTCTCCTATCTGGTCGACCCGTTCGACCTGGTCAAGGACGTGCCGGGAGTGCAGCTGGCGCAGGCGAGCTGGGGGAGCGAGCAGATCGAGCCGGGTGCGCACGAGGACGGTGACTGGCTCGACGAGGTGTAGCCGGACAGGGGCTGGGCAGGACGGATGGGGCGACGGCGGCGCGGGGGCCGAGCCGGCCTGACAGGGTCGGGCAATCACGATCAGGTGTCGTGTCCCACAGTTTCCCTCCGGGTGGAACGGATCACAGCGGCGGCGCGTGTACATAGGTATAGCTGGGATACGCTTGTCCGGTTTCCGCCGGTACGGGATCGTACGCAGCGATGGTGGTTCGGGGAGTCTTGGCTTCAGCAAGCAGATGGAGAAGCGTGTGATGACGGTGGGGAAGCATCGCAAAGGCATAGCGGCGGTGGCTGTGCTGTTGAGCGGTGTGCTGACGCTGACGGCCTGCGGCGGCGACGACGAGGGTGGCAGCGGAAGCGGCGACAAGGGCAAGGACAAGTCGTCGGACTCGCAGAGCAAGGCCGACAAGGCCGCCGCCGACGAAGCGTCCGAGGCTCGAATATCCATTAAGCCGAAGGACGGCAGCGACACCGCCAGTATCAACACCGGCGGCAAGGTCACGGTGAGCAAGGGCAAGCTGACCGAGGTCGCCATGGTCGCCGAGCAGTCCGGCACGGCGGTCGAAGGCGCGATCGCCGCCGACGGCAAGTCCTGGAAGCCCGCCGCAGCGCTTGAGCGGGCGACGAAGTACGAGGTCAAGGCTGTCGCCAAGGACTCCGACGGCCGTGAGGCACACGAGGTGTCCACCTTCACCACGGTCTCTCCGGAGAACAGCTTCATCGGCTACTTCACTCCGGACGACGGCAAGACCGTCGGCGTGGGCATGCCCGTCTCGATCAACTTCGACAAGCCGGTCAGCGACAAGAAGGCCGTGCAGTCGGCGATCAAGGTGAACAGCAGCAGCGGCCAGAAGGTCGTCGGCCACTGGTTCAGCGCGACGCGACTCGACTTCCGGCCCGAGGAGTACTGGAAGGCCGGATCGAAGGTCACCGTCGATCTGAACCTGGACGGAGTCGACGCCTCCAACGGCGTCACCGGCGTGCAGGACAAGAAGGTCACCTTCAACGTCGGCCACGCGCAGGTGAGCACGGTCGACGTGAAGAGCAAGAAGATGACGGTCGTGCGGGACGGCAAGACGATCAAGACCATCCCGATCTCCGCGGGCAGCGCGGAGAACCCGACGTACAACGGCGAGATGGTGATCTCCGAGAAGTTCAAGGAGACCCGGATGGACGGCTCGACCGTGGGCTTCACGGACAAGGAGGGCAAGGGGGAGTACGACATCAAGGACGTGCCGCACGCGATGCGCCTCTCCACCTCCGGCACCTTCATCCACGGCAACTACTGGGGTTCCGACGGCATCTTCGGCTCCGCGAACACCAGCCACGGCTGTGTCGGGCTGAACGACGCCAAGGGCGCGGGCGACCCGAAGCAGGACGGCGCCTGGTTCTACGAGAACTCGATGCTCGGTGACGTCGTCGTCGTCAAGAACTCGCCGGACGACACGATCAAGGCGGACAACGGCCTCAACGGCTGGAACATGTCGTGGGACAAGTGGCAGGGCGGCTCGGCGGTCTGACCGTCGCAGGCTGACAGGCACCACGCGCAGGACGCGCACCAGGGCGGGGCACGGGAG
>NZ_JAJAGO010000025.1 GCF_025165795.1 Streptomyces gossypii | reverse complement strand
GGCGGTGCCCGCCACCATGTGGCGGTCACCGCCCGGCCCCGACCCGTGCCCGCCTCAACAGGCGGTCACCGCTGCGGCGGTTGCTGCGGCCAACTGCCGCCCTGCTGCGGGTAGGGCTGCTGTTGATGTGGGGGCGGCGGCCCGTACGGCTGCCCCTGGTACGGCGGTTGCCCCTGAGCCGGTGGCTGCTGGACGCCCGGCCGGTCTCCCGGTGAGGGTTGGCCCGGCACGTACGGCTGGCCCGGCCCGCCCTGCCCGGGCATCGGAGGCGCGAGCTGCGGCGGCGGGTTGCCGTCCGCCGTCCAGAGACCCTGTTCCTGCTGAGCGCGGGAGAAATCCTCGGCGATCATGGCCGAGAGCTGGAAGTACGCCTCACGGGTCTTGGGGCGCATCAGGTCGAGATCCAGCTCGGCCCCTGCGGACAGGTGTTCATCGAACGGAATGGTCACCACGCCCCGGCAGCGCGTTTCGAAGTGCGACACGATGTCCTCGACCTTGATCATTTTTCCGGTCTCGCGCACCCCCGAGATCACCGTGATGCTGCGCTGCACGAGATCGCTGTATCCGTGTGCGGACAGCCAGTCGAGTGTGGTGCTCGCGCTGCTCGCGCCGTCGACCGACGGGGTCGAGATGATGATCAACTGATGGGCGAGGTCCAGCACTCCGCGCATTGCGGAGTACAGGAGGCCGGTCCCCGAGTCCGTCAGGATGATTGGGTACTGCTTGCCGAGAATGTCGATGACCCGACGGTAGTCGTCATCGTTGAAGGTCGTGGAGACGGCCGGGTCCACGTCGTTCGCCAGGATCTCCAGTCCCGAGGGCGTCTGCGAGGTGAACCGGCGGATGTCCATGTAGCTGTTGAGATACGGGATCGCGGTGACCAGGTCCCGGATGGTCGCACCGGTCTCCCGGCGCACCCGGCGGCCCAACGTGCCCGCATCGGGGTTCGCGTCGATGGCGATCACCTTGTCCTGGCGTTCGATCGCCAGAGTGGAGCCGAGCGCGGTCGTGGTCGTGGTCTTGCCCACGCCGCCCTTGAGGCTGATCACCGCGATGCGGTAGCAGGAGAGCACCGGCGTGCGGATCAGTTCGAGCTTGCGCTGCCGCTCCGCCTCCTCCTTCTTGCCACCGAGGCGGAACCGGGAACCGGCACGGCCCGGGTTCTGCGAACGAGGCTTCTTCTTGCCGCTCAGCAGCCGGTCCGACGACAGCTCCACCGCCGCCGTGTAGCCCAGGGGAGAGCCCCCGTGCGCCGTCCTGCGGGGGTCCTGGGAGGGCGGTGCCTGCGGCTGCTGGGCCGAGGGCGCGGACTGGGCGGAGGGCAGAGAGCCGGGAGGCGCCGGTTGCCCGTGGCCCGGCGGGAGGGGCTGATAGCCGCCGGGCTCTGCCTGCGGCCGGTGCGCCGCGTAAGGGTCGGGGTAGGCGGGTTGCGCGGGCTGGGGCGCTGGTGCTGAGTTCGGGGCAGGAGTGCTCGGACCCTGGGCTGAAGGCTGTCCGGGCCCCGGCGGGAGGGGTTGTGGGAAGCCGTAACCGCCGGGCTGGGGGGATTGGTCAGGTGTGGGGACACCGGGGTACTGCTGCGGTTGCTGGGTGTAGGGCTGGGGTTGCGGCCCGGGCGGCGGTGCGGGCTGGAGCTGGCCACCGGGCTGTCCGGGCTGCGGATAACCGTAACCTTCCGGTTGCGGAGGAGGCTGCGCTCCCGGCAACTGCTGGGACTGCGGTTGCCGTTCTGCCTGACCTGGAACAGCAGTCTGGGGCGGCCGGGGCGCGCCGTAACCGCCCTGGTGCTGTGCAGGAGGAAGCGGAGCGGCGCCGGGCATGGTGCCGTAGCCGCCCCCGGGGGGCAGCGCGGGGATGCCGGGTGCCGGTGCGCCGGCGCCCGGTTGGGCCGGGGGGCCCGCGCCGTACGCAGGCGGTACGTTCGGCCCGCCGCCGTACGGCTCTCCGGGCATGTCGGGTGCGGCGGGCGCCGCTGTCTGTGGTGCGGCGTCGGCGGCCGTGGGCCAGGGAGCTCCCTGCGGCGGCGGGGCGGGCTGGGAGGCTGCGGCCGGCGTCGGGTACGCGGGCTGGAAGTGCGGGGGGAGCGGCGGGAGTCCGCCGGGCGGCGTACCGGGGCCGTTCGGCGACGCGGGCCAAGGGGAGGCCTGTTGCGGGGTGGTGGACAGCGGGTGCGGCGGGGGAGTGTCCTGCGGCTCGGTACGGCTGGCGGGCGCGCCGTCGGGTGGACCGGGTGCGCCGTACGGGGCCGTGGTCCCCGGGCCCGCGTCGGTCGGCGCTCCATCGCTGGGTGCGCCCGGGGGACCTGCGTCGCTCGGCTCCGCGTCTACCGGCTCCGCGTCCGCGGGCACTGCGTCCCGAGGCCCGTCGCTGTCGTCGGCGCGATGGGCGGCAGTCCCCGTCCCGGGGCCGTCGGTCGGCAGGGCATCGGCACCGTCCCAGGGCTCCGACCGCGGTGCCGAACCCGGGTCCTGACTGACAGATGCGGCGTCGACCGGCCCACTCTGCGTATCGTTCTTCTCCGCCTCGCTCCGGTAGCGGGCGATCTCACTGCGCAGGTCGGCTGCGGAGAATCGCATGGTGGCGCCGCTGTCGACCTCGCCGTCCGAAACACTGTCGGGCAACGGCTGACCGGAGCGCGTCTCGGACGCCCCGTCCGAGGCAGTCGCCGGGTACCCGTCGGCCGGGCTCTCGCCCTCTGGGCTGTGAGCCGCGCTGTCGAGAGCGCTTCGGTCCCCGCCTGCTGCGGGCTCTTCGAACGCCGCCGGACTGTCTGCCGGGCCGAACCCCTCCGGCACCACAGGACGTTCCTCTTGCGGTCCGTCGACGCCGCCGGGATCTTCCGCTGTCGCCTCCCGCTGGTCCTCGTGTTGCGGCAGCGAGGGCGGCGGCAGGACGGGGATCGGGCCCTCGTCCTGCACCCGGCCGGAGTCTGGTCCGGGGGCGACGTCCGGTGCGACGTTGGCGTCGCTCATGGGCGGCGCCAACGTATAGGGCGTGGCCGGGGCACTGTCCGTAGGTGCGGGTGCGGGTGCGGGTGCGGGTGCGGGTGCGGGCGGCGAGGGCTCCGCATCCTGTGTGTACCAGGCAGGCGGCGTGTAGTCGATGGTGAACTGGCCGGTCGTCTCCGAGTCGTGCTCGGATTCAGCCTCCGTATCGAGCCGCTCTGTGTCGGGCGTGGTCCCGCCGACGCGGATCTCGTCCCGATCGCTGCTCACAAGTCCTCCTGCTGCTGTGGTCGTACACCCCGGTTTGCGGCTGCGCGTACCGACCAGACTAATCATCGCCAGGCAGGACACGGCGCCGGTCCTGTTTCCCACTATTGCCACCGAAGCGTGCCATCCGGCTCAACCGGGCGGCGGGTATCGATTCCGTCGCGGACTTCCACGTCCCAGGGCAGGCGTCACGCCCCCTGCAGCGGAAGGCCTTCGCAGCGGAAGGCCTCCGCAACGGACCGGCCGGCGGGAGCCGGCCGACCGCCCCCGCCCGTTCGTCCGCCCCGTATGTCACGCCTACAACGGCATAGTAGTTGCCGAGTGCTGAACTCAGCCACGAAGCAGCCGCGACCGGGGCCAGCAGCCCGGCACTCGAATCTCCGTCCGTTGGATCGCGCCGTACACGAGTGACGCGCCGCCACACAGGCGGCGGGCCGTCTGGTACGCCACTGTCCCCGCTGCGACCGCGATCCCGTCGTCCTGCTTCCGCACTGTCGCCCCGGGCTGCCACACCGAGTCCGGCCGCAAATGTCTCTAGCGACCCGTCAGTCCAGCCGCCGTGCGGTGCCCAGCAGTCCCGACTCGGCATCGGTCGGCTGCGTCAGCGCATAGTGCCGGTCGCCCCGGGTGCACCAGAGAGTGACTCCGTCGCCCAGCGTCGACAGTGCCTCCACGTCCCCTTGCGGCAGGGACATCACCCGGCCGATCTGCTTCGCCTCGTCCGGTGACACCCGCTGGATACCCGCCAGCGCCGCACCACGCAGCAGTCGCGGGGCCACCGGACTCAGATAGGGCAGCAGGGTGAGTACCGACTGCCACGCAGCCGAAGCGACCCGGCCACGCGGTGGGCGCATCCCGCAGTCGCGGATGACCAGCGTCGGACTGCCCACCGTCGGCCCCAACGGGGGCACCCGGCCCACCTCGTGCAGCGTGATGCACTCCAGGCCGCCACCCGCCGCCTGCGCCAGGTTCGTCCACACCTGCGGCCGCCCCGTCTCGACGGCGACCCGCGCACCGGTGCCCGCCGTGCGCAGCGCCAGCACCTGCGCAGTCCAGAGCCCGCCGATCAGGACCACGTCGTACGGTGCCGGATGGTGGAAGCCCAGCACCTGTGGGCGCCCCTCCGCATCGTTGCCGATCACGACGCCGTCGTCGCCGATGGGGAGGGAAAGCGCACCCAGATGATCGACAGGCAGCGCGTGATGCGCACGGCGCGGCCCGCGCAGGCCCCGCAGGTGCCCCAGCCCGGCCGCCATCAGCGCGCACCGCCCAGCGGCAGCGTCGCGAGCAGCCCGGGCAGTTGCTCACGGTCCAGCCGCACCAGCCCGACCTTCGCGCCGCGTGCGGAGCGCTCCAGATGACGGCGGGCGGCCGTCAGTTCGGTGTCCGTACGCCCGGTGACGCGCACATGGCCGCTTACGGCAACCGACTGGCGGCGTACGCCGCGGGCCACCGTCAGGCTGAAGGTCGTCGTCAGCGCCGGGACCGAGGTCAGCAGCGACACCAGCCGGGGCAGCGGCGTCGCCGCCCGACCCAGCTCCGGCCACCGGCCGACGCCGTAGGTGGTGTGCAGCCGGTCGTCGCAGCGCCATGTGCGCGCTGTCTCGGCGGTACGCCGGACCGGCGGGGCGTCCGGCTGGCTCGCCCGCGCTGTGGCGAGGGGATTGACGCATGCAGAGGTGGCCACGGCGGAGACGAGCTCCTCCTCGTTGAGGACGGTGGCGCGGAAGCCCGCCCCGGTTATCCGGCTGGCCAGCTGATCGGCCGCGCGCAGCAGGCACTTCTGCGCACCCTGGAGCCCGCCGCCGCGTGCCTCGACCGCCTCCCGGCACAGCTCCGGATCCAGCTTCAGCGCGACCCACGTGAGTCGCAGTGCCGGTGAACCGGTCTGCTCCTGCAACGGGGCGTAACTGCGCCGGGCCACGGCCTGTTCCGGCAGGTGAGGCGCGGGTGCGGGCTGTACGTGCTGGACCAGCTGCGCCGACTCGAGCCGTATTCCGTCCATCTCGAGCGCGTCGTGCAGCAGTCCCAGCGGTAGCGCACGGGCGCCGAAGGCGGGCCGCAGCGCGGTCACTCCAGCCTCTACCCGTACGACGGCGCTGACGAAGCTGCCGTCACCGATCATCCCCACGGTGCGCCGGTCGCGGTCCACGAACGCGTAGGTACGGAGGCCGGGTACGCATTCGGCCGCGGGGGCCAGACTCGCGTCGACCCGCTCCGTCGGCGGCGCCGTCAACTGGCGCCTGCGGGCGCGCAGCCCCAGCACCGTCGAGACCCAGTCCCGCACCGAACGCTGATGGCGGCGTACCAGGGCGAACAGCACCAACGCTGCCGCGACGACGCCGGCCGGCACGAGCATCAGCTCGTCGATGGCCGCGCCGACCACCAGTACCGTCAGCGCCAGCTCGATCAGCACGAGTTGTTGCAGTTGGAACGGACCGAGACGGCTCGTCTGTGACTCGGTGCGCAGCACCGTGGAGGCGGGTGTACGGGGTCGCGCACCGTTCGCCCCTGCCCCGGGGCCCGGAGGTCCGGGTGGACCGGAGCGCGTCGCGGGCCCCTGGGTGCGCGTCGCAGATCCCATCGCCGCAAAGCCCCCTCATATCCGAATTCGCCCCGGTAACACATGGGACGTTGGCCGGGCGATCACCCTACCGGAGCAGCGGAGGAGGACCGTCAGCAGGCATAGTAGGGGCCGGTCCGACAATCGGCATCTGTGGCAGTGTTCCCGGGGACGCTGGAGCCGGCCAGTGGGGAGAAGCAACAAGACATGGCATCACGGCGGGACGAGCTCAACGCCTACACCTTCGCGAAGAAGCGATTGCTGGCGGCCTTCCTCCAGCCCACCCCGAGCGGCACCGAGGAGGGCGCTCCTCGCCCCCTGCGCGCGGTGGTACCAGGGCTGATCATCGGAGTGGTGATCATGGCGGGCTTCGGCGCCTGGGGCATGTTCAAGCCCAAGGCGCCCGAAGGCTGGGACGAGCCGGGCCAGAAGGTCATCATCGGCAGTGACTCGACGACGCGCTATGTCGTCCTCAAGACCGACGGCAAGACGCAGCTGCACCCCGTACTGAACCTCGCCTCCGCCAAACTCCTCCTGGACCCGGACAAGTTCGAGATTGTCGAGGTCGACGAGAAGACCCTCGACAACGGCGACATACCGCACGGTGCCACGATCGGCATCCCCTACGCTCCCGACCGGCTGCCCGATGCGGGTGAGGCCTCCGAGTCGAAACGCTGGGCTGTCTGCACCCAACCGGGTGCGAACGGCCGGTCCGCGCAGAAGGCCGCCTTCGTGCTGGCCGACCGGGAGAAGAGCAAGGTCGAAGGAAAGAGCCGGCTGCGCGCGGGCGACGTCATGTACGTGGAGGGACCGGGCGACAAGCTGTATGTCGTCGACAAGAGCGGCACGGCGTACCCGATCGCCCGCGACCCCAACCTGCTGCTCAACGTGGTCGGCAAGACGCGGAACGAACCCCAGCAGGTCACCGAGGACTGGTTGAAGACCCTGAAGAAGGGCGACGCGATCCAGTTCCCGACGGTCGAGCGGATTGGTGA
This sequence comes from Streptomyces gossypii, assembly GCF_025165795.1. Classification (GTDB taxonomy): domain Bacteria; phylum Actinomycetota; class Actinomycetes; order Streptomycetales; family Streptomycetaceae; genus Streptomyces; species Streptomyces gossypii. Next base: position 32,847 of record NZ_JAJAGO010000025.1, on the reverse strand, counting down.
TCCGGCCGGTGTTCCCGGCAATCTCGATGCGAATGCAAACAAGATCGGTACGGTGCTGAAGGCCGACACGGGTGACGGGCCGCAGCACTACGTGGTGCTCGACAAGCAGGTCAGGCCGGTCACCGACTTCATGGCGAAGCTGTTGCTGAACAGCAAGGAATCGATCTCCCTCGGACAGCACGGCAAGCCGACCGCCGTGAGCCTGGGGGCCATCTCCCCCAGCAACGACGTCTACGGCGGGAACCTGGAGTGGCCCGAGGACGAGGCCGAAACCGTCAACAAGTCCAGCGGCGACCGCGACACGCTGTGCAACGTACTGCGCGATGTCGACAAGAAGGAGGGCACCACCACCCTCAGCACCTGGGCCAGTGACGACTACCCTGCGGCGCTGCCCAACGGCGCCACCAGCGCGTATGTCAGCCCGGGTTCGGGTCTGCTGTTCCGCCAGGTGAAGGGGCAGGACACCAAGTCCGGCGGCGTCTTCCTGGTCACCGACACCGGTCTGCGTTACGCGGTCCAGGGCAACGCCGACAGCGGTGAGGACGAGTCCGGGATCGGGTCCGACGGCAAGAAGAAGACGAAGGAGCAGGCGCAGGAGGAGGGCAACAGGGCTCAGCTCCGGCTCGGCTTCAAGGACGCCACCCCCGTGCCGGTGCCTGCCGTCTGGTCGCAGTTCCTGCCGACGGGACCACGTCTGAGCACCAGCGCGGCCAAGCAGCCGCAGGGTTCCTGACCGCGGGGAGGACGGACGCGATGATGCAACGACGTACCAGCAGGAGCAGGCGCGGCTGTATCACCTGGCGGGGGCGGTGGGCGGCGTACCCCGTGGCGGGGGCCGTGGGCCTGACGGCCCTGACCGGGCTCGCGGGACTGGCGTGGGTGCCCCCGGCCGCCGCGGAGGGCGGCGGCCAGTGCACCTTCCCGTCCAAGCCGTTCGAGGGACGGCCCTGGTCACTCAAACGGGTACTCATCGACCAGCTCTGGCAGACCACGAAGGGCAAGGGGGTCAGCGTCGCCGTCATCGACACCGGCGTGGACGTCAAGCACCCGCAGCTCAAGGAAGCGGTGGACACCAAGCGCGGCAAGAACATGCTGCCTAAGAAGCGTAAGAAGGACGAGTACGGAAACGCCCCGAAGCGGGGCAAGGAGAACGGCACCACGGACCTGGTCGGCCACGGCACCAAGGTCGCCGGCATCATCGCCGCCCGTCCCAGCGACAAGACCGGCTTCGTCGGCCTCGCGCCCGAAGCCACGGTCATTCCGATACAGCAGAACGACGCGGAGGGCACGGGCACCGCCGCCACCCTGGCTGCCTCCATCGAGTACGCCGTGAAGGCGGGCGCCGACGTCATCAACATCTCGCAGGACACAGCGGAGGCGCTGAGGCCCGAATCCGTCCTCAAGCGCGCGGTGGACGAGGCGCTGGCCGCCGATGTGGTGGTGATCGCCTCGGCCGGCAACGACGGGTCGGGCGGCAACGTGAAAAAGACGTACCCCGCCTCGTACCCGGGTGTACTCGCGGTCGCCTCCTCGGACCGCAACAACGAGCGTGCGCCCTTCTCCCAGTCCGGCGAGTTCGTGGGCATCGCCGCTCCCGGTGTGGACATGGTCACCACGGTTCCGGGAGGCGGCCACTGTGCCGATAACGGGACCAGCTTCTCCGCCCCGTACGTCGCCGGCGTGGCGGCGCTGCTGCGCGCCGAGCACCCCGACTGGAAGCAGCACCAGATCGTCGCCCAGCTCGAACAGACCGCCGAGCGTTCGATCAGCGGGCGCGACCGGCATGTGGGCTGGGGCGTCATCGACCCGGTGCGCGCCTTGACCGAGGACGACCAGCCCATCGACGAACCGGTGGCGCGCGAGGGCGTCAGCAAGGCGGAGGAGCCTTCCCCTGCCGAACTCCAGTTGGGCGAGTCCACCCAGGAACGGAACGAACGCCTGGGCACCTACGTGGTGGTCGGCGGGGGAGTCCTGGTGGGCGTACTGGGTGGAGGAGCCCTGGTCTACCGTGACTGGCGCCGCCGTGGGGCGACGCCTTAGCAGCCGGGAGCGTCCGGCGGCCCCCTTCGGGCGCGGGACGACGATCGTGACAGAACTCTTACGGCGACCGAACGAGTGAGGACAAAGCGCCCATGGAAGAAGGGTTTCCATGGGCGCGTGGCACGGATGTAGACAGGATGGTTCCCTCCTGTTGCAGACTGCGGGTTGACAGCGGACGACGTCCTGCTTCCCCGCGCCACGTTGCCCTGGTGGCTCAAGTCATCTCTTGCGGTTTGCAGTTGGAACAACAGTGCGCAGTGGCTAGAGTGTTTCCAGACGTCAGCGCAAGGCACTGCGATGGTCGAACCGGGTGGAGGGGGAAAGCCTGATGCCGATGTACGGCGGGGTTCCGGATAAGGATCTCGAGGTCGAGGCCGAGTCGCTCAAGACTTTCAAGACACGGGTGGACAGCGTACTCACGGAGCTGGAGACATCGGCAGCCTCCAAGGGCAAGGTGTCCGCCGAAGGCGGTGTGCACCGCGCCGCCTTCGGCGGCAACTTCAACGAGGCCGACGCCCTCTTCAAGCAGTACAACCGCGTCCACACGCTCCTCACGACGCTCTCGCAGACACTCAACGACCAGATCGAGGCCATGGGCATCGCGGTCCTTGGCTCGAAGAACGACTTCGAGACCCTCGATGATGACCAGAAGCGGCGCTTCTGGGAGATCCAGGCCCGCTCGGAAGAGCGATACGAAGACCAGAGGCAGGACCGCAGGGACCGGGAGCTTGAGGAGAAGGCACGCCTCGGCGAGGGTCAGGGCAAGGACACCGACGACCGTACCGGCGACTTCGACTAGCCGGGGGAGGTACTTCGTATGAGCGGGAACGAGAAGGCGTCACCGCAGGACGCGATTGCTCAAGCGCAGGTCGCCATCACCGACCTGCGCAGACGGATCTCCCCATTCTTCGGCGGGGGCTTCGGGGACAACAAGACAACCGCCTTCAACAAGACGGCCTTCGACGGGTTCGACCTGAACGCCATGGTGGACATGGTGGAGGATGCCCTGCCGGCAGACCTCGAAGCGGCCGGGGACGCCCTTGAGGCTGCCGCCACGAAGATCGAGGAAGTCGGCAGCGACCTCAGGACGCATATCGGGAACGTCACCTGGCAGGGCCAGGCCGGTAGTGCTTTCCGCAGGTGGGGCGGCAACCTCGCCAAGGACACCCTGAAGTTGGGCACCTACGCGAGCGCAGCCAGCGTCCAGATCAAGGCGGCGGGGCTCGGCCTTGCGATGGTCAAGGCATCGATGCCGCCCCGGGACGACGGTGGGGTCGGCCCTAAGGTCGCCAAGATCCCGGAGAAGGAGCGGAAGGGCAACAACCAGGACTTCGTCAAGGCGGCGAAGGCTGATGCCACGAAGCGGGAAGAGACCCGCCAAGAGGCCATCATGCAGATGAACAAGCTCAGCTCGTACTACCAGGTGTCACACGACACGATGTACGGGCAGGAAGAGCCGACGTTCAAGCCGCTGTCGGGCAAGGAAATCGGCATGCCGCCTGCTCCTCCGGGATTCGGCGACCCGAAACGAGTTGGTTCCGGAGGCGCCGGAGTCTATTCGGTCAACAGTTCGGGGGCTGCATTCGCCGCGGCGTCAACGGGCGGCGGCTCCGGCGGCGGGGCGGACTTCAGCGGTCCGAACGCCACTCCCTCGTCCCAGCTGCCCGGGTCCGTCTCGCCCGGTGTGCCCGCGTCCGTCCCTGGTTCCAGCCTCGGGCCCTCGCCTTCATCTCCCGCTCTGGACTCGGTGACCACCCCGCCTGTCCGCACAGAAATCGACAGCTATGCTCCGCCGCTGACGCAAGCGGACCCAGGCATAAAGCCGCCGGTCCCGACGGGAGGCGGCGGGCCCAATGTCCCCCCGCCGCCCATCGGCCCGATTGGCATCCCCGGCCCTGCCGTGCCTCGGCCGACAGGGCCCGGATTTGCCAAGAACATCGGCGCTCCCCGGAACACGGGCCCCCTGGGCGGACCCAGCAACGGGCGCACATCGCCTCCCCCTGGGCCGCTCATGGGGCGTCCTCCTGCCGGTGGGGGGATGCCCGTCCATCCGCCCGGTCGTGCGGGTTCTCCACCGCCTCCCATGGGCCGTCCGCCGGGCATCATCGGAGGTACACCAAGCCGCAGCAGCCCTGCTGCGAACAATGCGCCCCGCCTCCCGCGAGGGGCTGTCGTCGGCGGCGAGCACCCGCCGATGGGGCGTCCCCCGATGGGCGGCATGGGGATGGGTATGGGAGGAGCGGGCAGCCCGAACCCCGGGAGAGCGGTCGGTAACCGGGGCGGTCGGCTCGTCTCGACGCCCGGAGGCGTCGTCGGTAACCCACGCTCCGGGGCAGCGTCACAAGCCCGTACTCCGCGTGCGTTCACTCCCGGTGGAATGGGATTGGTCCGGGGTTCTGACGCCAACAGCCGTAATTCCATCCGTACGATGCCGCGCGGTCGCACGTCGACCGGACGCGATCCGGAGCGTAGGGAGACGCGTCGGCGCGGCTATCTGACCGAGGACGCCGAGACGTGGTCCACAAGGCGGGGCAGCAGCGTTCCGTCGGTTGTCGAATAACTCCCAGGGTGAGAGAGCAGGGATGACTGCAGGGAATCAGCAGGCGGAGAGAGCTACACGGTCAGGCTTTCGGCGGCGTTTGATTCCCATGCTGGCGGCTGCCGGAGCGTGGAGTGTGTGCCTCGTGGGACTGGCTCCGGCTGCGGCAGCCGAGGACATCCGTTCCCAGCAGTGGTACCTGGAAGCCATGCAGGCCGAGAAGATGTGGAAGGTCAGCAAGGGGGAAGGGGTCAAGGTTGCTGTCATTGACAGCGGAGTGAGCGAGACTCCGTCCCTGGGTGGCCAGGTTTTGTCCGGGAAGGACTTCTCTGGAGTACAGGGGGGTGCCAATGATGACTACAGCGGCCACGGTACGACGATGGCTGAACTCATCGCGGGTACCGGAAAGGGTGGGGGGCTGAGAGGGCTGGCCCCTGAGGCAGAGATCATTCCTATCCGGACGTACCTTTCCACATTCGAGGGCGCTGGCAAGCCAAAAGAGGAAACGGCGCACAAAGCCATCCGGGCAGCAGTGGACAGTGATGCCCGCATCATCAACATGTCCATCGGCGGGTATCTCCCGTATTCTCACCTGCAGGAAGCCGTGAAGTATGCGGCCAGTAAAGGCAAGTTGATGTTTGCGGCAACCGGGAACAATGGAGACGGTGAGAACTCGGTTGAGTACCCCGCGGCGTACCCGGAGGTGGTCGGTATAGCGTCTGTGGACAAGACGGCCAAGGTATCGAAAACGTCCACTCACGGTCGTCATGTTTCACTCGCAGCTCCGGGAGATGACATTCCTGGCTGGTGTGACCAGAACCTCACGAGCTACTGCGGTGGTGACGGCGGAACGAGTAGTGCCACGGCGATAGCCTCCGCCTCGGCGGCTCTTATCTGGTCGGCACATCCCGACTGGACGGCGAACCAGGTGCTGCGGGTCATGATCGATACTGCCGGCAGGGCTGATGAGAAGGCCCATGGACGCAGCGACTACATCGGTTACGGGACGATCCGCCCCAGTCGAGTCCTCCTGGACGGAGAAGGCGACCCTGGTCCGGCGGGCGGCAATCCCCTCGTCCAGGAGGAACCGTCCAAGTCCCCCTCTTCGTCTTCCCCTTCCGGGGAGGATGACAAGAAGGACGGTGAGAAGGGCGCGGCCGACAAGAAGACCGTGGCGGACTCCACCGGCTCTGGGGGCGACAGCAACCTCTTGCCCATCATCGGAACGGGTGCTGCAGTGGCCGTTCTGGCAGTTGGCGCCTTCGCCTACGTGCGACTGCGCCGGAGATAGCCGACACCTGGCGTCGGCTCGCTCGACGCCGCACGTCGGCGGACAACAGCAACATCCACTGAAGGAGGAACACCATGGCTGAAGGCGGCGGAACAGGCGGTCTCGAGACACATGATGAGGAACTCAAGGCCCTCATCACTGACGTGCAGAGGATGCAGCACACGCTGAAGTCCAAGATCAGCAACCTTAACGCAGTGGTTGACGCAATCGAGGTCGCCTGGCAGGGCGAAGGGCAGAAGTCCTTCAACACTGTGCAGAACAAGGCGAACACGTACGCCCAGACTCTGGACCGCAAGCTCCAGATGATGGAAGAGGCGCTGCAGATGAGCAAGGACGGCTTCACGGCCAATGAGCTCAAGCAGGTCGAGGATTTCACCAAGCTCGGGAACACCAGCCCGATCGCTGACTTCAGTGGTGTCGGCACGGTGCCGACCGCCAGGTAACGGGGCAGGAGAGACATGACCATCAAGATTACGTACCACACCGTCACCTCGGCGGCTGACGACATCGGTACCGCCGCCACGACCATCCAGGGTGAACTGGAGGCTCTGGATGCCCGCGTGAGGAAGGTTGTGGGCACCTGGGACGGTGAAGCCCAGATTGCCTTCAACGGCAAGCACAAGGGCTGGGGGGCCAATGTCACCGGCCTGACTCAGACCCTTCAGATGCTTTCCCGGCAGGTTCATGCCGCGGCAGCGGGCTACCAGCGGACGGACAAGAAGGGTGCCGCGATGTTCGACTTCTGAGCCCTCCGGCCCGAGAGGGCGCTGGGTTCGGTTCATGCGGCTTTCTGTGCACGCTCCTCAGTCCAAGTGCTATGACTGGCATTCTGTCAGGCACTTGGACTGAGTGGCGTTGGGCGCACGGATCGCGCCCCCATCGTTGTCACCCCCAAGGCCGCTGCCGTGGAGGAGCGAGTTGGAGCCATTAGGTCGAGACTGCCCCGGACAGCTGGGGCCCTTATACGTAGTCGGCCGTTTGGAGCCGCCCTCGGCGGAGGTGCCCACGGCGGTACGCGTCTACATGGGCCGGAAGGACGGGGGCGACCGCACCTACTTCATCACCGTACCGACGGAGGAGTTGGCGGCAGAAGCGGCTTACGCCTCACGCTTCCTGACAGAAGCCGTACAGGCCAGGCGACTTGCCGGCACGAGCCCCTGGCTGGACTCGGTCGAGGAGGTCGGGGACGAAGCCGAGTCTCTTGCCTGGTCGGCATCGGCGTACGCCCCGGCCCTGCCCTTGCCCGCCGCGCTCCGGGCGCACGGCTGTCCGCTTCCGGAGCGGACGGTGCGCGCGGTAGGAGCTGCGCTTGCCGAAGCGCTGGTGAGCCTGCACGAGAAGGGTTTCGCCCACGCGGGGATCTCGGTGCGAGCAGTGCAGCTGACGAGGGGCGGCATCAGGCTGACCGGCTTCGGTACGGTACGCGCGGTGGCGCCCGATGGTGAGGACCGGTCACAGCGGCCTGGTCTCGTGGCTGCCGGTACGTCCCCCGAACAGCTGGCTGGCGGACGTCCTCGCCCGCTGGGCGACGTCTACGCGGTGGGAAGGGTGCTCGCCTACGCCGCGACAGGGAAGCTGACTCCCGCACTTCAGGAACTGCCCCCGGATCTGCGTGACATCGTAGCGGCCTGTCTGGCGCAGGACCCAGCTCAGCGCCCACGAGCCGCCATGCTGCTGACAGCACTCACGTCAGGTGCCGGTATGGCGGCTCGTGCTCCGGCCGGTGAGCCCACCACCGCATGGGACAGTGAGGCAAGCCGCGCAGGCACCCTGCTGACGCCAGGGTGGCTGCCGCGGCGAGTGAGCGCCGCCCTCGCCGTACAGGCAGCTGCTGTACTTGCCGCCGAGGCGGACCACGTGCCCCTGCCGGCGCCGACCCCGGCCGTCACAGCGGCACCTGGGCACGCCGAACGGGACGGGCGGTCCACACCCGCCGCTTACCCGAAGGCGGCACCGGATCCGGGCGGGGCCGGTACCACCCCCTCGGCTCCCGGCTTGTCCGGCGGCCGTCCTGCGAGGCGTGCCATGCTCGCAGGCGCGGCGTTCGGCACGGCCGGGGTCGCCGTGGGTGGCGCGGTCGCCTGGGCGGTGACCGCCGAAGGGCCGCCCGTTCCACCGACGCCCGCTCAACGGCTGGTCATGGAACGCAGGTCCCGGAAGCGTGTGAAAGGTGCCCCGCCGAGGATCCGGTGGCGTTACGAAGTCCCTGGGACCGTGCCGAAGTTCGCGCCTGTGATCTGGCAGGACAAGACCGTTGTGGTGGTCAATGAGAGTGGTGTGTCCGGGGTCGGCGTGCGGACCGGGGAGAAAGAGTGGCACCAGTCGGAAGTGAGCCCTGCGGGGCCCGCAGAGATCCTCGGGGACGATCTCCTTGCTGTCCCCGGGCCTGAGCTGACTTTGCTGGATCCACAGGACGGCCATGTCGTTGCGCGCCCGAAGGATTACCGCAGGGGCGGCAAAGCGCCGTACCTCCGGTTTCTTGCCACGGCCGGGGGCGTGATCTGGTTCACGGCCCGGGACCGGTCAGCCGCCTCCGGGGGCGGCAGCCACCTGGTCGTCGCCTACGACGTGACCGAGCGACGCGAGCTCTGGAGGAGCCGGGTGCCGGGGCCGTTCACCGAAGGCCACCTGCTGCCGGACGTGTTGGTGACAGCGGCTGCCGAGGGGAAGGGCCGCACAGCCAAGACGGAGATCACCGCACTCAACCGACGCACTGGCAAGAAGGCCTGGTCGCGTGCGTACGAAGGGCTGACTCCCGGTCCGGTGACGGAGGTCTCCGGTCGACAGTTGCTGATCGCCGTTGCGGGAGCAGAGCTGCGGGGGTACGACCTTCGCAGTTCCGATGATGCCCCGGAGTGGAGTGTGAAGACCAAGGGCAAGGAGGCCGAGGATCGCCGCGTTTTCGGTCCGCCGGTCGTGCACAAGCACATGGTTTACGCGACGGACAGCTCTTATGCCGTGTACGCGGTTGACCCTGTCAAGGGCGATGTGACACTGAACGTCGACCCTGATCTATGGATCTCGCCGGCAGCGGACGATCGCCTTCCGGATACGTTGGTCGGCTCCGACGGCCGTCTCATGCTTTCCGTGAACGATTCGGAGGTGGATGCCTTCGACATCGACAGGGGAGCCCTCCTCTGGCGTTTCACCGACCTGCCCCGGACAACCGGGCGCACGCCTCAGCGGCGCATGGTCTCCCTTACGGATGAGATGGCGGTGGTGACCAGCGGGGGCGATGTCTACGGTCTGCTACTGGACTGACACACTACGTCCGGGAGTTTCGGCTGTCCTCGATCAAACGAGAGGAGCAGGGGAGCGTGCCGGATGGAGTAAGCCCGTCTCAGTTCGATATGTACCAGGTCGTGGCGCCTCTGGATCTCGCGGCGAAGGACATGGCGCTGTGTATCGGCCGCGGTGACCGGGATGGGAAGCCGGTCGTCCTGATGGCAGCGTTGGGGGATGCGGCCGACGACACTGGATACTGCTTCCGTTTCTGGGCGGAGGCGAACAAATCCCGGAGCTTGACCAGCCGTTGGGTTGCCCCGATTGCGAACATCGCTGGCCCGGAGGCGCGTTCTCCATGGATCGCGTACGACTGCTTTCCCGCACTCCCCCTTCCCACGGCTCTGTCCGCACACGGAGGTGCGCTGCCGGAAGCTGTCGTCCGTTCGCTGGGTGTGGCGCTGACCGAAGCGCTGCTGACCACCCACTCCAATGGCCTGGTATATGCGGGCATCTCACCCGAGTCGGTCCTGCTTACTGCACAGGGCCCACAGTTGACCGGATACGGGCTCGTACGGGCCGCGTCTCCCTTGGGTGAGGAGCGGACCGCGGTGCCAGGTGTCGCCGATCAGAGCCTGCCGCCCGAACAGCGCCAGGGGGGACAGCCTCGTCCGCTTGGCGACATCTACGCGTTGGGTTCCGTCCTCGCTTATATGGCCACCGGTAGCAGAGCGCCGGAGCCGACTGCTCTGCCGCTCGCCCTCCGAGGCGTGATTGTCGACTGCCTCAACCCGGATCCTGCGCATCGCCCACAGGCCGACGAACTGTTGAAGCGGCTTCGCGGTCGATCCGTTCGGCCATCCGGAGAACTCCCCGAGTCACTGGCCTCTGCATTGGTGGCCCAGTCCACGAAGCACGCCATGCAGGCGGATATGGCGACCTCCCCACCTTCACCGGCGACGATCGCTGCAGCAGTGACGGGCGGAGAGACCCTGAGGGTGGCCTCGATGGCTTCTCCGTCCAGGCGGATGCTGATCCGTGGATCTGCATCCGCTGCGGCGGGTGTCGCCGTGGGCGCTTCGGGGATCGTTGCGTGGCGCAATGTGGGAAAGCGGAAGCCCGAGCCGCTTCCCGTGCTTGCGGTGCCCGGCACGGCCCCTGAGCCATTGTGGCGGTATCGCCTTCCGGGGGAGGTGATGAAATTCGTTCTCACCGGGCCACTGCGGGCGGTTGTGAAAGATGAATCCGGCCTGCTGGGGATCAACCTCCGAGAGGGTAAGCAAATATGGGTGCGTGATGACCTCTTCCCCGTCGGCTCACCGATCTACATGGGAAACGGTGAAGTGCTGATACCGGAATCCGGGAGTTTCTCGCTTCTCTCAGCATCTTCAGGGCGTGTGCAGTGGCGGGAGCAGGGCTACGGTGTCGGCAAGAGATTTGCCATGTCCTCCGTCTTGGCCGGGAAGAACGGATCCGTATGGCTATTGGCTGACGAGACGGTGACGGGTGGAAGTGGTAAACGGAAACTGGTGATACGCTACCGAATTCGCGATCGCAGAGAAATGTGGCGTACGGTAATTCCGAACGAGATGACCGGAGACGTCCAGCAGGCACGTGAGGGGAATTTGCCGCCCATCCTGTACCGGAATAGCCTGCTGTTGCCAAATAATCACGCGGATGCACGCGGTGAACACCTTGCTTACTATGCCGTTGGCCTCCGTGATGGTGAAAAGAAGTGGGAGCAGCGATACGTCAAAGTGCGACGATCTCCGAGCGGGGTCCCGAAGGCAATGCCCGGAAACCTGTTGGTGGTAAGTGTGAGTGAGGACTTGCATGACGGCATCAGTGGCATCGGCATCAAGAGCGGCAATGAGCGCTGGCAAATCCGGACTCGCAGTCTGGTGATTTCAAATCCGGATGCCCGGGAAAATATGCTGTACTTCGCGGATGCCGACCTGGCTACTTATGCTCTCGATACTCGAAAGGGAAAGATCAGATGGAAGACCGACTCGACAGCTTCTACGGCGCCTCTCGGTGCGACGATAATGCTGAGTGATTCAGGGAAAACTGTCCTTCAGTCGACTGAATCAGAAATCGGTGCATTCAATGCCCGGAATGGTGTTCCTCGATGGAGGTTCGCCGTAGTGGATGATGGGTCGTCGATACAGTCGGCTTCGGTGGTGGGCACTTCTTCCGGGATGGCTGTCGTCGCGAGTGGGTCCGACCTGTATGCACTGCCCGTGGACTGATTGCGGTGGAATCCTCACTCGGACATGACGACCCGTCGAGCCTCGGTGAGTACCGCCTCATCGCACGACTAGGCAGTGGTGGGATGGGCACGGTGTATCTGGGTCGTTCGCCCGGTGGCCGGACGGTCGCGTTGAAGACCATGCACGCGGATTTCGCCGCCGACCCCGAATTCCGCACGCGGTTTCGTCTCGAGGTCGATGCCGCTCGCGTCATCGGAGGTGAGTACGGCGCTGCGGTGGTGGATGCGGATCCGCTGGCCGAGGTCCCCTGGCTCGCTACGGAGTACGTGCTGGGACCTCCGCTGGACGAGGCCGTAGCCGTGTGCGGCGGGCTGCCGGAGGAAGCCGCTCGCGTCCTGGGCGCCCGGCTCTGCGAAGCCCTCTCACAACTGCACAACTCCGGTGTGGTGCACCGTGACCTCAAGCCTTCCAACATTCTGATTGCGGCCACCGGCCCCAAGCTCATCGACTTCGGCATCGCCCGCGCTGCAGGGGACGATCGCCTGACACGGACCGGCACCGCTGCGGGCACTCCCGCCTTCATGTCCCCAGAGCAGGCGACCGGTGGGGAGCACGGTCCCGCCGGGGACGTCTTCGCGCTCGCCGGAGTGCTGGTCTTCGCCCTGACCGGCCATGGCCCCTTCGGCACCGGGCAGACGGCCGACCTGCTCTACCGGGTCCGGTACGGCGAGGCTGATCTGACAGCAGTTCCGCCGGAGATGCAGCCGTTGCTGGCGAGCTGCCTCAGCAAGGTCCCGGATCAACGCCCTGGCACGACGCAACTGGGATCTTCGCTGTCCGAGACTCACGGGGAATTCGCCGACTTCCTGCCGGATGCCGTGCACGCGGAAGTTCTGCGACGCAGCGAGGCGGTTTGGGAGATAGAGCCCTCCCGGCTTCCGCTCTGGGAAGACGACTTCACCACAGTGGCACCTCACTCGCGTGAACGCAGTGTGCGAAGGAGGCGGGCGCTCGTTGCGGGCGCCGGCACCCTGTTCGCGGCGGGAGGTGTCGCAGCCGGGTGGGCCTGGCTCGGAACGGACGAGTCAGGTCGGCCAGCGCGCTCCTCGTCCGGCAGCCAGCCTGTGGGCGCTGCGCCGAAGCCTCATTGGAAGACAGCAGTCTCCGGCGCGGCGGAATTTCAGGTATTTCTGGCCGAGGACTACCTGATGATGAGCTCCGAGGCGGGATTGACATCCGTAGCGGTGAAAAGCGGCAAGCAAGGCGTGATAAATCGAGAAGCTCTAGACTACAGTCTTCCGGTTGCGGACGGCAAGCGAATTTATGGAATCGATTCGAGTAATGCTGCTGTTGCGCTGATCGATGCCAAGACTGTTCAGTTTCGAAATCAAGTCACGCCTGGCGAGGATCTGGATGTAAAGAATCCCAGACTGTTGACGACCCATGGCGGGTTGATTTTTTATACCGGAACGGCAGGAAAGCCGAATGGGGAGGAGGTGTCTTTGCGGCTGGCGATCCGCACGGATACAGGGGAGGAGCAGTGGCGCCAAGAGATTTCCACGCCTGAAAGTACGGCCCAGGTCGTGGCATGGAAGGCCGGAGTGCTGGTACTCGCTTTGGAAAATGTGGAGACGATGTGGGGTGTCAGTACACGGACAGGAAAGAAAATCTGGTCGAATTCATTTCCGCCCAACGGTGAAGGCGAAGAGCGCGTCGTGGCATTCTCCCACGGTCGGGGTGCCTCACATTACTATCTGGGATTCCAGGAGATTATAGCCGTAGGTATCATCGACGGTAAAGTGTCTTGGCGTTTCGGAAAAGAAAGGAGCAATCCCACTCGGAAAGAGCGGAGCATGTTCTACGGTGTGCCAATCTTCCATGACGGTGTCGTGTACGCTGTGGAAATGGGATACGGAATCGTTGCGCTGGATGCGGAATCCGGGACTCTGCTCTGGGAACTCGAGACGGACTGGGCCGCCGATGCCTCGTACTTGTCGATCCCGGCGGCAGGAACTGGATACGTCTACTTCTCCGTTGACAAGGGGCGTTGGTTCGCGGCCATCGACTGCGAGAAGCGCCGTGAGGCATGGGTTTTTTCCGGATCCGATGAAGCGGGTTATACGGACCTTCTCGCAGCTCCCTCCGCCAAAAAACTCATCGCAGTGAATGGAAATACCGTTCTCGCCTTCCCCCTCGAATAACGTAACGCCCCTGCCCCACCCACTCAGGAGCTCCCTCGCGTGAACCCCCTCGGCACCGGCGATCCCCTACGTCTGGGGCCCTACCGCCTCATTGGTGTGCTCGGCGTCGGCGGCATGGGAAAGGTCTACCTCGGCCGTGACGACACCGGGCGGCCCGCGGCCGTCAAGGTGCTTCGCCCCGAGCTCGCCTACGACGGTCACCTGGTCCAGCGTTTCGTGCGCGAGGCCCATGCGGCGGAGTCCGTCCGCAGCAAGGGCGTCGCCCGTGTCCTGGGGGCCCAGATGGAAGGGGGCCGGCCGTGGATCGCGACGGAGTTCCTGGCCGGGCCCACGTTGGATCACGCTGTGGAGAGCTACGGCGCGTTCGGCAACGCCGCCACAAGGGCTCTGGGAGCGGTGCTGGCCCGTACGCTGCGCGACGTGCACGCGGCCGGCCTGGTCCACCGGGACCTGAAGCCCTCGAACATCGTGCTGACTTCGGGTGGGCCCCGTCTGATCGATTTCGGCATCGCCCGCCCTGAACACGGCCTCACGCTCACGACCACCGGACAGGCACCGGTCACCCCGGGCTTCGGCCCGCCTGAGCAGGTGGTCGGCCGGCGCGTGGGCCCGGCCGCGGACATCTTCGCGCTCGGTGCGGTCCTCACCTACGCCGCCACCGGCGAACGCGCCTTCTCCGGCGACCATGTGGCCGCCGTGCAGTACGAGGTTGTGCACGGCGAGCCGCGCCTGGACGCGCTGCCGCCGGACCTGCGCGCTCTCGTCGCTCCGTGCCTCGCGAAAGACGCCGCCTGGCGGCCCACACCCGATCAGGTGATCAAGGCTCTCGCACCCCCGCGCAACGCGGACAGTGCCTGGACGAGCGGTGCGTTGGCCGACGACATAGCCGAGCGGGAACGGAACGCGAGCCGGCTGTCAGCGCTGCAAGGCGACGGGGAGCCCACTCAGGGATCGGGGCTGTCCGGGATCACCGGGATATCCAGGCGAAAGCTGATCGTCGGACTTTCCACGGGTGCGGTGCTCGCGGCAGGTGGAGGAGTGGTCTGGTGGCTGTCGACCGGGGACGGTACGGGGGGTTCCGCACCCTGGGAGGCCGATCTGCTCGCCGACTACGAAGAGGGCACGCCTCCGCCCGCGCTCTGGGGCCCCATCCGCACCGGAGCCCATGAGGCGTCCGTTCCGCTGCCCGTGCGCGATCTCGTCCTCGTCACCGCAACGAACGGCGACGTGCGGGCGTACGACGTTCGTGACGGAGAGCGGCGCTGGAGCGCTGACGGTGCCGAGCCGTCCGCCGGGACGGCCGCGCCCGCCGCTCACAGCGAAACGGCGTTCACCGCGGATGCCTCCGGTGGACTTCTGGCGCTGAAAACGGAGGACGGCAGTCGGCAGTGGACGGCAGCGGCCGATGTCCGCACGGTGCTGGCGGCCGATGGCGGGGCTGTGTACGTCACGACGAACGACAATCGGCTGCGCGCAGTCAGCGTCACCTCGCACGAACCACTGTGGACGGTGTCTCCCCCCGTACGGTCCACTGCCGAGCGGGCGGTGAGGGCGGTGACGGCCGACGGCATCCTGGTCGTGTACGGCAGCGACGGGAAGGTGGCCGGAGTGGCCGCCGGTACCGGGAAGACGGTATGGGGGCCCGAGGAGCAGGGCAGCGGCTTCCTCACCCCGGCGGTCTCGGACGACACCGTCTACCTCGGCGGACGACGGCTCCGGGCACTCGCCTTGGCAGACGGCAAGGAGAGATGGGCTCGCCCGGCTGCAGGGGCGGGTTGGGGTTCACCCGCACTGGCGGGTGAGCTTCTCTTCGCAGGCGACGGCGCTGAGCTCAAGGCGTGCAAGGCCGTTGACGGTGGTGTGGACTGGACGCTCACGCTGATGAACGAAGGGCGGGTCCGGGAGGCACCCGCACCTCAGGGCAACACGGCATGGGTGGTTCTCGGGGAGAGGGGGACCGAAGGTGTGGCGACGGTGGATGTCCGCAGCGGAAAGAAGGCGTGGCCGCCCCTTCGGAGCGGGCCTGGCCGGTGGCGCAGCGCGGTGGCCGGAAACCGGGCCTTTCTGCTGAGTGGGGGCGAGCTGACCGCGATGCCCGTCTTCTGATGGTCCGCCCCGATGCGGCGTGCGCAGCAGCACCAGCACCGCACTCCCCGGGGGTAAGGCATCCAGGGAGGCGGTCACCGGTCACCGGTTACTGGAGGTCGAACTCGCCGTCCCGCGCACCGAGCACGAAGGCGCGCCATTCGGCTTCGGTGTAACGCAGCACCGTGTCCGGGTCCTTGGAGTTGCGCATGGCGACGGCACCGCCGGCCAGGTGCGCGATCTCCACCTTCTCCTCTTCGGGCCCGCCCGGGGCGCTCTCCCATACGGCATCCGAGATGTCCATGGCGTACAGCTCGGCCTTCTCCTGCTCCGTGGCCACTGGCGAAGGTCCCTTCGTGGAGGGCGGCGGGGGCTTCCCCCACGCCGCACGGCGTGATGAACGCGGATGCCCGCGCAGCGCACCCGATTCCCTGGAGTCGCGGAGACCGTCATGGATCGCGGGCGCCGGGCGTGCCGTGGGTTTTCCCCGAGGCAGACGGAGTCAGCGCGGCTCGTGGCCCCACACTACTTCGGCACCAGGACAGGGAAGGTCCCTCTGGGGGAAGAGCCCCCGGGGGAGATACCCGGCCGGTCCGTACGGCGCCCCCGAGACCTACGTACGGCGCCCCCCGAGACCTACTCCGGCGGGTACCAACCCAGCTGTACGAGCGGGGTTCCCCGCTTGCGGGAGGCGAAGAAGCCACGCCCGGGGGGCATGGGCCGAGCGCGGATGTTGCCGAGCAGGTCGCCCTCGCTCGGGTCACCCGCCAGCACCACGCCCTGGGCGCCGAGCTCCTTTATGCGCTGCATGAACGGCTCGTAGGACGAACGCGAGGCGCCCGCCGCGCTGCGCGCGATGATGAAGCACACGCCGATGTCGCGGGCGAACGGGAGGTGGTCCGTCAGCGCGGCCAGCGGGTTGCCGCTGGAGTTGGAGACCAGTTCGTAGTCGTCGACGATGATGAACATCTTCGGCCCGTTCCACCAGCTGCGGTCCCGCAGCTGCTGCGGCGTGACGTCCTCCGGCGGAGTCCGCTTCTCCATGAGGTCCGCCAGGGCGGCCATGTGTGTATCCATCGCGTTGGACATGGCCGCGTAGACGATGAGGTGCGACTCAGGGATCGTGCTGAGCAGCGCACGCCGGTAGTCCGCGACCACGATGCGGGCCTCGTCCGGTGTGTACCGCTCGCAGATCTGCTTGGCGAGCAGCCGGATGAGGTTGGTCTTGCCCGACTCGCTGTCGCCGAAGATGAGGAAGAAGGGGTCGGTCTCGAAGTCGACGTAGACGGGTTCGAGGTTGTTCTCGTCGATGGCGAAGGCGACGCCCCGCTCCGGGCGGTCGTTGCCCTTGGGCAGCTCGTGGGCGGGGAACTCGCGGGGCAGCAGCCGCACCGCCGGGGCCTTGGCGCCGTGCCAGGCGTCGGTGACGGCCCGGTTCATCGCCGCCGTCGCGTCGGAGAGCTCGTAGTCCGAACCGACCCCGTCGATTCGGGGCACCGCCGTCATGAAGTGCAGCGCTTCGGGCGACTGCCCGCGTCCGGGCACATCGGCCGGGACGTTCGCCGCCACCTTGCGGTTGAACTCGGAGTCCATGGTGTCGCCGAGCCGCAGCTCCAGCCGGTTGGCGAGCTGGTCCTTGAGCGCGGGCCGCACCTCCATCAGACGGGAGGCGCCGATGATGACGTGGATGCCGTAACCGAGGCCGCGGGAGGCGATGTTGGTGACGACCTCCTCCAGCATGTCGTACTCCTGCTTGAAGGTGCCCCAGCCGTCGACGATGAGGAAGACGTCGCCCCATGGCTGGTCGGTGATCTCGCCCCGGGCGCGGCGCCTGCGGAAGGTGCCGATCGAGTCGATGCCGTTCGCCCGGAAGTACTCCTCGCGCTGGTTGAGGATGCCGGCGACCTCCGCGACCGTACGCCGCACCCGCTCCGGATCCAGGCGGGAGGCGACGCCGCCCACGTGGGGGAGGTCCGCGATGGCCGAGAGGCCGCCGCCGCCGAAGTCGAGCCCGTAGAACTGGACCTCGTAGGGCGTGTGGGTCAGCGCGAAGGTGGACACCAGAGTGCGCAGCAGGGTGGACTTGCCGGACTGCGGGCCGCCGAGGAGCATCATGTGACCCGCGGCGCCGGAGAAGTCGCAGTAGAGCGGGTCGCGCCGCTGCTCGAAGGGCTTGTCGACAAGGCCGAGCGGGACGATGAGCTGGCCCATGCGCGGATAGTCGGGCTGGGTCAGACCGCGGTTCTCGACCGCCGTGAGGCCCGGCAGCAGCTCGTCGAGCGGGGCCGCCGTCTCCAGCGGGGGCAGCCACACCTGGTGGGCCGGGGTGCCCTGCCCCTCCAGTTTGCGGACGATGACGTCCAGCACGGTGTCCGCGAGCGCGTCGTCGTCCCCGCCGGGGGCCGGCCCGCGCGCGGCGGCCGTCGTCGCCGGATCGGGTGCCGTGTACTGAACGGGCACCTTCGCGGCGGTGAACGGCACCGGGCGCCGGTTGGCGGGCAGCGGGCCCCTCGTCTCCTCGTCGTCCGAGGCGCCGGAGCGGTACACCCCTGAGACGTACGCCGCCTTGAAGCGGGTCATCTCGTCGGTGCCGAACTTCAGATAGCCGGAGCCGGGCACGGACGGAAGGTGGTACGCGTCGGGGACGCCCAGCGCCGCACGGGACTCCGCGGCGGAGAACGTCCGCAGCCCGACGCGGTACGACAGGTAGGTCTCCAGGCCGCGCAGCCGCCCCTCCTCCAGCCGCTGCGAGGCGAGCAGCAGATGCACGCCGAGGGAGCGGCCGATGCGGCCGATCTGGATGAACATGTCGATGAAGTCGGGCTTGGCGGTCAGCAGTTCGCTGAACTCGTCGATCACCAGAACGAGTGAGGCGATCGGCGCGAGCGGGGCGCCCGCCGTACGGGCCTTCTCGTAGTCCTTGATGTTCGCGTAGTTGCCGGCGTCGCGCAGCATCTCCTGGCGGCGGTTCAGTTCGCCGCGGATGGAGTCGCCCATGCGGTCGACCAGCGTCAGATCGTCCGCCAGGTTGGTGATGACGGCGGCGACATGCGGCATCTGGGACATGCCCGCGAAGGTCGCGCCGCCCTTGAAGT
The DNA here is from genome assembly GCF_025165795.1 of Streptomyces gossypii. GTDB lineage: Bacteria > Actinomycetota > Actinomycetes > Streptomycetales > Streptomycetaceae > Streptomyces > Streptomyces gossypii. Next base: position 14,164 of record NZ_JAJAGO010000025.1, on the reverse strand, counting down.
CGGCGAGCACGAAGTTCAGGGTCTCGGAGGTGTGGGTGACCGCCAGGCCCAGTACCAGGGTGCGCAGCAGTTCCGACTTGCCCGAACCGGTGGCGCCCACGCACAGCCCGTGCGGGCCCATGCCCTCTTCGGCCGCCTCCTTGAGGTCCAGCATGACCGGCTGACCGTCCTCGCCGACGCCGATCGGCACCCGGAGCCGTTCCGCCTGCGAACGCGGCCGCCAGGTGCGCTGTACGTCGACCGACGCCGCGTCGCCGAGATTCAGCAGGTCGGTGAACTCCAGGTTCGCCAGCAGCGGTTCGTCGTCGTCGCCACGGCTGCCCATCCGCAACGGGGCCAGCTGCCTGGCGAGCGCTTCGGCGCCCGCCAGGGACAGGTCGTCCGGCTGACCGTCGTAGACAAGGCCGTGGCCGGATTCCAGTTGCAGTTTCCCGGGACGCACCGTCACCGAGAGACCACCGCGGGGGTTGTCGATCTCGCCAGGCACCACCTCGATCACCGTCACGCCCTGCAGGCCCTCCGGGGCCGCGAGCAGCGACCCCGGCGGCACGGTCGCACCGCCGTCGAGTACCACCAGCACATGCGCCTGGTCCAGCAGCGGCTGTCCGGCCGAGTTGAACCGGGGCCTGCCCTCCAGCTTCGAGGTGAGCAGAAACTCCAGCTCCAGCGGATCGTCCGTGATCATCCGCTGTGTCCCCGCGCCGTCCGCCGTGCCCGGAGCCTGCACGTGCGGCAGCCACTTGGCCCATTCCCAGCGCTCTGCCGCGCCGGACCCCGCCAGCACGGCGACCACCAGATCGTCCGGCGAGTGCAGGGACACCAGCGAACCCATCAGGGCACGCGCCGTACCGTGCACCGATTCGGGTTCTCCGCTGACCGTCATGTGGTAAAAGGCGCGGAGCGAGACCGCCATCGGCAGCCCGTCCAGGGTGCCGTGCGCGGAGAGGAACTGGTGCATCGCGCCCGCCGTCAGCGGCTCCAGCTCGTCAACCGGTGCGGTCTCCGGGGCCACCAGCGGAGTCGACAGCTGCTGTGCGCCCAGGCCGATGCGCACCTGGCCGAAGTCGCCGTCTCCGGCGCGCCGTTCCCAGACCCGGCTGCCCTCGGCGACCAGCGCCCACAGCTGTTCCGGCGAGGGATGCAGGTAGTACTGCGCGTCACGCTGCTTCCGAGCCGTCTTCCGTACTTTCCGCCGGGTCTGCGCGAGGTATTTGAGGTAGTCGCGCCGCATCTCCGACATCTGCCCCTGTGTGCCCCTGCGAAAGCGGACAACCATGGCGATGACCATGGCGATCGTCGAGGCGACCATCACGATGCCCATGATGCGCATGAAGGGATGCGCGCCCGGCATGAAGAAGAAGACGACCGAACCGCCCATGCCGAGCATGGGCAGGATCTGCATCAGCATGCCTTCCTGCTGCCCGCGCGGCAGTTCGGGAGGCGGCTGAAGCGTCAAGTCCTCGCTCGGCACACTGGGCGGGAGGGCCCGTGGCGGACGCTTGACGACGATCTGACTCACGGCGCACCAATCGGTCATACGTACGCGACAGTTCCTGGGCCGACGCCCCCGTGGCGACGGACCCCGTCCGCGCGGGCCGATCCTACTGGCATGACAAGAAGACGCGGAGCGGTAGGGTAGCGCGCGGCGCATGCGCAGCAGCGAACGGGCACATCCGCCGGTGCCGTACTCCCGGCGCTGGATCCGGTGCGAGTCCGGTTCGGTCAGACTCCCGCACACGTACCCGCCCGCTGAACGTGCTGTGAGCGGTCAGTGAGCAGACCAGAGACGAAGCCAGTGCAGTGACGCAGCCCATGAGGGGGATCTCAAGGTGAGTACGACGGCATCGGCAACCGCCACCGGCTTCTGCCGGGTCACCATCGTCGCGCCCGACAGCCGTATCGATGTGGCGTTGCCCGAGGACATCCCGGTGGCGGACATCTACCCGGAGATCCTCCGGCTCAGCGGTCAGAGCCCCGCCGAAGGGGCCCCGGTCGGCTACCACTTGGTACGCCGCGACGGCACCGTACTGGACAGCGGGCGGTCGTTCGCCGCACAGCGCATCCTCGACGGCGACGTACTGAGCCTGCGGCCGTTCGGAGAGTCGCTGCCCCCCGCGGTTTTCGACGACGTTTCCGATGCCGTCGCCACCGCCGTCAGCAGGGACCGCAAGCTGTGGGACGACAGCCTGCTGCGCGGCGCTGGTCTGATCGGCGGCGCCGTACTGCTCGTCCTCATGGCCTTCGTGCTCTGGTACGCCGACCCGGTGCGCCACGACATGCACGCACTGCCCGGCATCCTCGCCGGTGTCGCCGGTGTGCTGCTGGTCGCCTTGGCGGCCGTACGGGCCCGGGTGTACGGGGACCGGGTCTCCGCCGTCGCACTCGGTCTCGGTGCCCTCCCGAACGTCATGGTCGCCGGCTCCGGACTGCTGCCGCTGGAGGACGGGCACGGCATCGGGCGGCTCCAGTTCCTGCTCGGCTGCGTCGCGGTGCTGGTCGCCTTCACCGTGCTCATCGCCGCCTCGCCGGACCGGGACGGCCCGTTCGTCGCCGTCGCCTTCGCCGCGGCGGTCGGCACCCTGCTCACCTTCATCGCGATCCTCAGCGACATCCCTCCGGTAGAGACGGCCTCGATCTGTGCACCGGTCGCCGTCGGCCTCGTCGCCTTCCTGCCGGGCCTCTCCTCACGTTTCGCCCGGCTGCCGATCGGCTACACGGCGCCGCAGTCCGGCAGCATGCGATACGACGACGACCCGGACGCCACCCCCGACACCGCGGGCCCCGTCGACGCGGAGCGCATCGCCGCCCAGGCCCGTCGCGGCCACGAGATGCTGGTCGGACTCGTCGGCGGCTGTGCGGCGCTCGTCCTCGGCGCCACCGCAGTGCTCGGCTTCTCCGACTCGGGCTGGGGTCAGCTGCTCGCCCTCGCGACGGGGCTGGCGATGCTGCTGCGAGCCCGTCTCTTCCGCTACACCTCGCAGGTCAGCTGCGCGCTCGTCGCGGGGCTGGGCGCCGTCACCCTGCTGGGGATCGGGATGGCGCTCAACCCGCCGACCCAGATCATCGCGGACATGCTCGCCGGGGACACGGGCGCCCTCGACATGCGTACGGTCTGGCTCACCGCCGGGCTCGCGGCCGCGGCCGCGCTGATCACCGCCATCGGGCTGGTGGTGCCGAGCAAGGGCATCACCCCTTTCTGGGGACGGTTCCTGGAGATCTTCGAGACGTTCGTGCTGCTGACGCTCATCCCGCTGTGCCTCGCGGTGATGGACGTCTACTCCGCGGCCCGCAGCATGACCAGCTGATCCCCACTGCCGCCCCTCGCACTCGCGGGCCATGGGCCGGTCTGACCACTGGCCGCCCGCTGGTACGCTGGTCCGGCCTCCCGAGTGTCGAAGACTCCCCTGTGATGCAGACCAGGGGCGCTCGGTGGCCAGAATCCCTGAGGAGTACGCGTGTCATCCCTCGATGCCGCCACGAAGAAGCAGATCATCTCCGATTTCGCCACCAAGGACGGTGACACCGGCTCCCCCGAGGTACAGGTGGCGCTGCTCTCGCGCCGTATCTCGGACCTCACCGAGCACCTGAAGCTGCACAAGCACGACCACCACTCGCGTCGTGGTCTGCTGCTGCTCGTCGGCCAGCGCCGTCGTCTTCTCCAGTACCTGGCGAAGAAGGACATCCAGCGCTTCCGCGCCCTGGTCGAGCGCCTCGGCATCCGCCGCGGCGCGGCAGGCGCCCGCTAGTACAGGAGCAGGGGGAGCGGTTCCCGAACGACGGGGCCGCTCCCTTCGCCGTCTCACGGCGACCGGAAGCTTTGTAGTCTGGTCCCAGCACGGCATACATCAGGACACCAGCACGAGGCGAGCGCCGCCCACACGACGCCGGTCCTCGGTAGTGGCCCCCGGACACGAACACGAGCCGGGTGCTTCGATCGAAGACCGGCACCGCACCGGGTGGGCCCTCGCCGCAGACGGTTCGCCGCCACACGGGTGGCGGACGCAGACGAGGAGATATCCCGAGTGGAGAACGAGACCCACTACGCCGAAGCCGTGATCGACAACGGCACCTTCGGCACCCGCACCATCCGCTTCGAGACGGGACGGCTGGCAAAGCAGGCCGCCGGTTCCGCCGTGGCCTACCTGGACGACGACACCATGGTGCTGTCGGCCACCACCGCCTCCAAGAACCCCAAGGACCAGCTCGACTTCTTCCCCCTGACGGTGGACGTCGAGGAGCGGATGTACTCCGCGGGCAAGATCCCCGGTTCCTTCTTCCGCCGTGAGGGCCGCCCGAGTGAGGACGCGATCCTCACCTGCCGTCTGATCGACCGCCCGCTGCGCCCGTCCTTCAAGAAGGGCCTGCGCAACGAGATCCAGGTCGTCGAGACGATCATGGCGCTCAACCCCGACCACCTCTACGACGTGGTCGCCATCAACGCCGCCTCCTGCTCCACCCAGCTGGCGGGCCTGCCCTTCTCCGGCCCGATCGGCGGCACCCGTGTCGCCCTGATCCGCGGCCAGTGGGTGGCTTTCCCCACCCACACGGAGCTTGAGGACGCCGTCTTCGACATGGTCGTCGCCGGCCGCGTACTCCCCGACGGCGACGTCGCGGTGATGATGGTCGAGGCCGAGGCCACCGAGCGGACGATCGAGCTGGTCCAGGGTGGTGCCGAGTCCCCCACCGAGGAGGTCGTCGCCGCCGGTCTGGACGCGGCGAAGCCGTTCATCAAGACCCTCTGCAAGGCGCAGGCCGAGCTGGCCGCCAAGGCGGCCAAGCCGACCGGCGAGTTCCCGATCTTCCTGGACTTCCAGGACGACGTGCTTGACGCGCTGACCCAGGCTGTTCGGGACGAGCTCGCGCAGGCCCTGACCATCGGGGGCAAGCAGGAGCGTGAGACCGAGCTGGACCGTGTCAAGGCGCTCGCCGCCGAGAAGCTGCTGCCGCAGTTCGAGGGGCGCGAGAAGGAGATCTCCGCCGCGTACCGCGCGCTGACCAAGACGCTGGTGCGCGAGCGCGTCATCAAGGAGAAGAAGCGCATCGACGGCCGCGGCGTCACGGACATCCGTACGCTCGCCGCCGAGGTCGAGGCGATCCCGCGGGTGCACGGTTCGGCGCTGTTCGAGCGCGGCGAGACCCAGATCCTGGGCGTGACCACGCTGAACATGCTCCGCATGGAGCAGCAGCTGGACACCCTCTCGCCGGTGACCCGCAAGCGGTACATGCACAACTACAACTTCCCGCCCTACTCCACCGGTGAGACCGGCCGGGTCGGCTCGCCCAAGCGCCGGGAGATCGGCCACGGCGCGCTGGCCGAGCGCGCTCTGGTGCCGGTGCTGCCCGCCCGCGAGGAGTTCCCGTACGCGATCCGTCAGGTCTCGGAGGCGCTCAGCTCGAACGGCTCCACCTCGATGGGTTCGGTCTGTGCCTCGACCATGTCGCTGCTGAACGCCGGTGTGCCGCTCAGGGCCCCCGTCGCCGGTATCGCCATGGGTCTGATCTCGCAGGAGATCGAGGGCGAGACGCACTACGTGACGCTGACCGACATCCTCGGTGCCGAGGACGCCTTCGGCGACATGGACTTCAAGGTCGCCGGTACCCGGCAGTTCGTCACCGCCCTCCAGCTGGACACCAAGCTGGACGGCATCCCGGCGTCCGTGCTCGGCGCGGCCCTCAAGCAGGCCCGCGACGCCCGGCTGCACATCCTTGATGTGATGAACGAGGCCATCGACGTCCCCGACGAGATGTCCCCGAACGCCCCGCGCATCATCACCGTCAAGATCCCGGTGGACAAGATCGGCGAGGTCATCGGCCCCAAGGGCAAGATGATCAACCAGATCCAGGAGGACACCGGCGCCGACATCTCCATTGAGGACGACGGCACCATCTACATCGGTGCCTCCGACGGCCCGGCCGCCGACGCCGCCCGCGCCACGATCAACGGCATCGCCAACCCGACGATGCCCGAGGTCGGCGAGCGCTACCTCGGCACGGTCGTGAAGACCACCACCTTCGGAGCCTTCGTCTCCCTGCTTCCGGGCAAGGACGGCCTGCTGCACATCTCGCAGATCCGCAAGCTCGCCGGCGGCAAGCGCGTGGAGAACGTCGAGGACGTGCTCGGCGTCGGCCAGAAGGTCCAGGTCGAGATCGCCGAGATCGACCAGCGGGGCAAGCTCTCGCTGATCCCGGTCCTCGACGAGGAGGCCGAAGGCGACGCCGAGGCCGACGATGCCGACAGCGGGAAGGACGACGCCTCCCAGTGACGCGTACGCCCCGTGCGACGGCCCGCCCCACCATTTCGGAGGGGCGGGCCGTCGCCCGTACCAAGACGCTCCCGGGAAGCGCGGACGGCACGGACACCGTCCGTAAGACGGTCCTCCCCGGCGGCCTGCGGGTCATCACGGAATCTGTGCCCACCGTCCGCTCGGTCACCTTCGGCATCTGGGCCCATGTCGGCTCCCGCGACGAGCGCCCCTCGCTGAACGGCGCCACCCACTACCTCGAGCACCTGCTGTTCAAGGGAACCCGCCGGCGTACCGCGCTCGACATCTCGGCGGCTGTCGACGCCGTCGGCGGTGAGATGAACGCCTTCACCGCCAAGGAGTTCACCTGCTACTACGCGCGCGTGCTGGACACCGATCTGCCGCTCGCCATCGATGTCGTCTGCGACATGCTCACCGGATCGGTCATCGACCCTGCGGAGGTGGACGCCGAGCGCGGTGTCATCCTCGAGGAGATCGCCATGACCGAGGATGACCCGGGCGACAGCGTCCACGACCTGTTCGCGCACACCATGCTGGGGGACACGCCGCTCGGGCGCCCCGTCCTGGGCACCGTGGACACCGTCAATGCCCTGACCCGCGACCGCATCACCCGCTTCTACCGGAAGCACTACGACCCCACCCACCTCGTCGTCGCCGCCGCGGGAAACATCGACCACGAGACGGTCGTCGAGCAGGTCCGCGCCGCCTTCGACCGGGCGGGTGCGCTGTCCGGCGGGAACGGCGGCGAGCCGGTGGGCCCGCGCTCAGGCACCCGTTCCATACGTTCCGCGGGCCGTGTCGAGGTACTGGACAGGAGCACGGAGCAGGCCCATGTGGTGCTCGGCATGCCCGGCGTGTCGCGTCATGACGAGCGCCGCTGGCCCCTCGGCGTGCTGAGCGCGGCCCTCGGCGGCGGCATGAGCTCGCGCCTCTTCCAGGAGATCAGGGAGAAGCGCGGCCTCGCCTACAGCACCTACTCCTACACCTCCGGCTTCGCGGACTGCGGACTGTTCGGGGTGTACGCGGGCTGCCGCCCGAGCCAGGTACCCGACGTGCTGAAGATCTGCCGAGAAGAACTCGACCGCGTAGTGCAGCACGGACTGACGGACGAAGAGGTGCGGCGGGCGATCGGACAGCTGTCCGGGTCCACGGTCCTCGGGCTCGAGGACACGGGCGCACTGATGCACCGGATCGGCAAGAGCGAGCTGTGCTGGGGCGAGCAGATGTCGGTCGACGACATGCTGGCCCGGATTGCGGCGGTCACGCCGGACGACATCCGCACCGTGGCGCGCGACGTGCTTGGCAGCCGTCCGTCGCTCTCCGCCATCGGCCCGCTCACCGATCGCCAGGCATCCCACCTGCACGAGGCGGTCGCCTGAACGGGATCCGCAGCGGCGGGACGCCCAGGGTGCCGGGGTTGTGCGAGGCCCACGGCGGACGCCCGCGGACACCCCGGAAGTCAGCGAGGCAGCCCGCGCCGCGGTGCTCGCCTCGGCGCAGCAGTGCACCACCCGCCCGCGGCGCGTGTGCCGCGGGCGGCAGGTACCAGGAGTGAGAGGAGACTCCGGATGAGCAACCGAATCCGGGTAGCCGTTCTGGGCGCCCGCGGACGTATGGGTTCCGAGGCCGTCAAAGCGGTGGAAGCCGCCGCTGACATGGAACTGACCGCCGCCCTCGGACGGGGCGACAGCCTTGACACGTTGACCAGCACGGACACCCAGGTAGCCATCGATCTCACACACCCGGATTCCGTGCTGAAGAACCTGGAGTTCTGTGTGGGGCACGGGATCCACGGCGTGGTCGGCACCACCGGCTGGTCCGGGGAACGCCTCGACCGGCTGCGGGACAAGTTGGCCGCCTCACCCGGAACGGGTGTGCTCATCGCGCCCAACTTCGGTATCGGGGCCGTCCTGACCATGCGGTTCGCCCAGCAGGCCGCGCGATTCTTCGAGTCGGTCGAGGTCGTCGAACTGCATCACCCCCACAAGGCCGACGCGCCCAGCGGTACGGCCGTACGCACCGCGCAGCTCATCGCCGAGGCCCGGAGGTCCGCGGGCTGTGCTCCGCAGCCCGACGCCACCAGCACCGCCCTCGACGGAGCGCGGGGCGCCGACGTGGACGGTGTCCCCGTACACGCGGTGCGCCTGCGCGGGCTCGTTGCCCACCAGGAGGTCCTCTTCGGTGACGAGGGAGAGGTGTTCACCATCCGGCACGACTCGATGAACCGCGGTTCGTTCATGCCGGGAGTGCTGCTCGGCGTCCGCCGGATCATCTCGGCACCCGGTCTGACCATGGGCCTGGAGCACTTCCTGTTCGATGACGAGGCCCCAGCCGCCCCAGCCGGTTCTGCCGGAGCGTCCGGTGCGGAGCAGGGCAGCTGACATGCGCGCCCGCCTGACCTACTTCACCCTGGCCGCCGTCCTGGTCGTCTACTTCCTCCTGGTCGGCAGCCGGGGAGTGCTCCTCATCAAGCAGGGCACCGCCGTCACCGTCGTCTTCGGAGCGGCGGTCCTGGTCCTGCCGTTCATCGGTATGTGGTTCCTCTGGCACACCACCCGCTTCGCCCGCAGCGCCAACCGGCTGGCGCGGGAGCTGGAGGCCGAGGGCGGGCTGCCCGTCGACGAACTGAAGCGGACCGCGGGCGGCCGTATCGACCGGGACTCGGCCGACGCGGTGTTCGCGAAGCGGCGCGCCGAGACGGAGGCGCTGCCGGGGGAGTGGCGCAACTGGTTCCGGCTCGCCGTCGCGTACCACGACGCACGGGACACGGTGCGAGCCCGGAAGGCGATGCAGCGCGCCATCTCCCTTCGCGACAGGGAGAGCGAGACCCGCTAGCGGTTTCCCCGGGACTCGGCGGTCCACGCCTCTATGACGTCCGCCGCACGGTCGAATGCCCCGGGGCGCGTCAGGAAATCGGCGTTGTGGTCCGTGAGCAGAGTGCGCAGCGCCCGTCCTTCGGCAGCGCTTCCGCCGCCTCCCGTAGCGCGGATGATCAGCAGCGCCTGCCCCTGAACGGTGCGTGGCAGCCCCAGCCAGCGCACCGGCTGCTGCGCGGTCCGTACGGCGGCGACCTGGTGCCAGCGCAGCGTCACGGTCCGCAGGACGCCCACCTGCCGCAGGCCGTGTGCGCTGACCCAGACGCCGACGCGGAGCAGGCGCAGCGCGAGCACGATCACCGCTCCGGCCGCTCCGGCGCAGGCTCCGGCGCCGGGCAGCTCGCCCGCGAACGCGATGATCATCGCAGAGATCAGCAGATACGACGCCATCAGCAGGAGCAGCGCGGAGCCTGCCACCCGCCAAGGGCCCGGCCGGTAGGGCCGGCGCCATTGGTTACGTTCCTCGAACGGAAGTGCGGGTTCTGCGGCCGGATCGGCCTGGTCACGGTCGGCCGTCAGGAAGGTCAGGGGCACGGCGGGTCCTCGATCACGGGCTGGTGAGCTGGTGAGTCTGTGCCCGGTGAGATTAGCGAGGCAGGTGAGGACCGGCCACCCCTGGGGCCCGGTTGGGTGTGTCAGCGCCCCTCGGCGCTGTTCGACTGGTTGCTGCCGGAGGGCTGCTGCTCCGGATCGAGTGCTGGAAGCCCCAGCAGCAGAGCCCCGACCAGGGCGGAGACGATGGTGAGCCCGAGCAGGGCGTTCCCCGCCAGCTGCCGGCGATCGTGTCGTGGTGGGGGAGGAGGGGCGACATTGCTGCGGAAGCGGTCGGCTTCGGCGACGAAGGTGAACGGCACGGGCTCCCCGCGGCGGCGGAACATGGGTGTGACTCCTGTGATTGTTTACTGCGGATCGTCCTCAGCTGTCCCAGGGGGAACGTCCGCACCTCCTCCGAAGTGCCCGCATTTGGCAATGGTCCTGGAATCAGTGTCGGTGGCGGCCCGTAGGGTGAAGCCGCCCTGGTGAGCACGTACTGGAAGGAACCACCGGTGACCCGAGCAGACGCCCCGGACAACACCCCCGACGCCCCCCGTTTCCGCAGCGACATGACCGTGGAGCTGGTGAAGCACAGCGCCGCCGACACCGACGTGCTGTGGGCTGCCCGGGTCTCCACCGCCGGAGAGCAGTCCCTGCAAGAGCTGGAGAAGGACCCGGAGCGGTCCAAGGGACTGATCAACTACCTGATGCGGGACCGGCACGGCAGCCCGTTCGAGCACAACTCCATGACCTTCCTCATCAGCGCCCCGCTCTTCGTCTTCCGCGAGTTCCACCGCCACCGCGCCGGCTGGTCGTACAACGAGGAGTCGGGCCGCTACCGTCAGCTCGAACCGGTCTTCTACGTGCCGGACGCGGCCCGCAAACTGGTCCAGCAGGGCCGGCCCGGCAAGTACGTCTTCGTCGAGGGCACCCAGGCCCAGCAGGAGGTGGTGGGCCGGGCCATGACTGATTCGTATAAGCGGTCGTACGAGACCTATCAGGAGATGCTGGCCGCCGGAGTCGCCAGGGAGGTGGCCCGTGCGGTGCTGCCGGTCGGCCTGTACTCCACGATGTACGCCACCTGCAACGCACGCTCACTGATGCACTTCCTGGCCCTGCGCACCCAGCACGAGCAGGCCAGGGTGCCTTCCTTCCCGCAGCGCGAGATCGAGATGGTCGGCGAGCTGATGGAGGCCCGGTGGGCGAAGCTGATGCCGCTGACGTACGCGGCCTTCAACGCCAACGGGCGGGTGGCTCCGTAGTCGGGTGGCGCACTTCTTTTATGGTGTCCGTATTGCGATATTTAGCGAAGTTCATCTAGGCTGAATAAACGGACCCGGCACTGCCTGAACCCCCGAGCAGGCAGTGCCGGGCTCCGTGGATGAGCGCCCCGACGCAGCGACCAACCACTGGCTGCGAGTAGCGTGGGACCCATGGCTCCGACCTCCACACCGCAGACGCCCTTCGGGCGGGTCCTGACCGCGATGGTCACGCCGTTCACCGCGGACGGCGCTCTTGATCTCGACGGCGCGCAGCGGCTCGCCGCCCACCTGGTGGACGCCGGCAACGACGGGCTGATCGTCAACGGCACCACCGGCGAATCCCCGACCACGAGCGACGGTGAGAAATCCCGCCTCGTGGAGGCCGTGGTGGAGGCAGTCGGTGACCGCGCGCATGTGGTGGCAGGAGCCGGTACGAACGACACCGCGCACAGCCTCCGGCTGGCACGCGATGCCGCCGAGGCGGGCGCGCACGGCCTCCTCGCGGTGACGCCGTATTACAGCAAGCCTCCGCAGGAGGGTCTCTACCGGCACTTCCGCGCGATCGCGGACGCCACGGACCTGCCCGTGATGCTTTACGACATCCCCGGCCGCAGCGGTGTCCCGATCAATACCGAGACGCTCGTCCGGCTCGCGGAACACCCGCGCATCGTCGCGAACAAGGACGCGAAGGGCGACCTCGGCCGCGCGAGCTGGGCCATCGCCACCAGCGGCCTTGCCTGGTACAGCGGGGACGACATGCTGAACCTGCCTCTGCTGTCGGTCGGCGCGATCGGGTATGTCTCGGTGGTGGGGCACCTGGTCGCCCCCGAACTGCGGGCCATGCTGGAAGCCCATGTCAGCGGCGATGTCGTCAAGGCCACCGAGATCCATCAGCAGCTTCTGCCGGTCTTCACCGGCATGTTCCGCACCCAGGGCGTCATCACGACGAAGGCCGCGCTGACGCTCAAGGGGCTGCCCGCCGGGCCGCTCCGGATGCCGCTGGTCGAGCTGTCTTCGGAGGAGACCGAGCAGCTCAAGCGCGATCTGGCCGCCGGTGGAGTACAGCTCTGACCACAGACTTCATAACTACATACAGCCCAACAACAGCAAGTGAACGATTGTCGCGCGCGCCACGTGTCCTCCCCGGGCGCGTGGCGCGCGTGGTGAGGAGAGTCTTTTGAGTCATCCGCATCCGGAGCTCGGCCCGCCGCCAAAACTCCCCGAGGGCGGCCTGCGGGTCACCCCGCTCGGTGGCCTGGGGGAGATCGGCCGCAACATGACGGTCTTCGAATACGCCGGCCGCCTGCTGATCGTCGACTGCGGCGTTCTCTTCCCCGAAGAGGAGCAGCCCGGTATCGACCTGATCCTGCCCGACTTCACTTCGGTCCGGGACCGCCTTGACGATATCGAAGGCATCGTGCTCACCCACGGCCACGAGGACCACATCGGTGGTGTGCCGTTTCTGCTGCGCGAGAAGCCTGACATTCCGCTGATCGGTTCCAAGCTGACCCTCGCCCTGATCGAGGCGAAGCTGCAGGAGCACCGCATCCGGCCGTACACCCTGGAGGTCCGTGAAGACCACCGGGAGCGCATCGGGCCGTTCGACTGCGAATTCGTCGCGGTCAATCACTCCATTCCCGACGCGTTGGCGGTGGCCATCCGCACCCCCGCCGGGATGGTTGTGCATACCGGCGACTTCAAGATGGACCAGCTGCCCCTGGACGGGCGGCTGACCGACCTGCGCGCTTTCGCTCGTCTGGGCGAAGAGGGCATCGACCTGCTGCTCTCCGACTCGACGAACTCCGAGGTGCCGGGCTTCGTCCCGCCCGAGCGGGACATCTCCCAGGTGCTGCGCCAGGTGTTCGGAAGTGCCCAGAAGCGCATCATCGTGGCCAGCTTCGCCTCCCACGTGCACCGGATCCAGCAGATCCTGGATGCCGCGCACGAGCACGGGCGCCGGGTGGCTTTCGTCGGCCGCTCGATGGTGCGGAACATGGGCATCGCGCGCGAACTCGGCTATCTGAAGGTCCCCGGCGGGCTCGTCGTCGACGTGAAGACGCTCGACGACCTTCCTGATGACGAGGTGGTGCTCGTCTGCACCGGCTCGCAGGGCGAACCGATGGCGGCCCTGTCGCGCATGGCCAATCGCGACCACCAGATCCGCATCGTCCCGGGTGACACGGTGATCCTCGCGTCCTCCCTGATCCCCGGAAACGAGAACGCGGTCTACCGGGTGATCAACGGGCTGACCCGCTGGGGCGCCAACGTCGTGCACAAGGGCAATGCCAAGGTCCATGTCTCCGGGCACGCTTCCGCCGGCGAGCTGCTGTACTTCTACAACATCTGCCAGCCCAGAAACCTGATGCCGGTGCATGGAGAGTGGCGCCATCTGCGGGCGAACGCCGAGCTGGGCGCGCTGACCGGGGTGCCGAAGGACCGGGTGGTCATCGCCGAGGACGGCGTGGTCGTGGACTTGGTGAAGGGCAAGGCCAAGATCGTGGGCAAGGTGCAGGCCGGGTACGTCTATGTCGACGGCCTGTCCGTCGGAGACGTCACGGAGTCCTCGCTCAAGGACCGGCGGATTCTGGGAGACGAGGGCATCATCTCCGTCTTCGTGGTCGTGGACAGCAGCACGGGGAAGATCGTCGGCGGGCCCTACATCCAGTCGAGGGGCTCCGGCATCGACGAGGCGGACTTCGCCGCCGTCCTGCCGCGGATCGACGAGGCGCTTGCCCGATCGGCCCAGGACGGGATCTGCGAGCCGCATCAACTCCAGCAACTGGTACGGCGTTCCGTGGGCAAGTGGGTCTCGGACACCTACCGGAGGCGTCCGATGATCCTGCCGGTGGTCGTCGAGGTCTGAGTCCGGCGAGGACATGACGGGAGCGGGGCACCACGATTTGCATCGGGGCACCCCGCTCCAGTACGTTTACGGCTCCACCGCAACGGGAACCCGCGCAGACTTGCACGGGATTTCCCAGCTGGAGAGAAATTCGGACCGGAATTTGGGCCGGAAATACTCTGCTAGAGTGGTGAACACGAAGTACCGAAGGGAAAGCCCGGAGGGTGCCGGAGACGGTAACCAAAGGAAGCGTCCGTTCTTTGAGAACTCAACAGCGTGCCAAAAGTCAACGCCAAATGTTGATACCCCTGCTTCCGGCCTCCAGGCCGGGAGTGGTGGTTCCTTTGAAGTACAAAAGACAGCGAGGACGCTGTGAACAGTCGGATT
>NZ_JAJAGO010000024.1 GCF_025165795.1 Streptomyces gossypii | reverse complement strand
CGGCGCGTTCAACGTGTCACCACGCCGCTCCACCCGCCGCACCGCCGCATGCGCGGTGAAGGCACCCTCACCGGTGGTGACCTCACGGGCCTGCGCCGCGTAAGAGGCCTCAACACCCTCACGCATCAGCCAGAAGCCGTCAGTGAACTTCATGATCTTCCTTGGGGGGACGGGGCACTGCCTGCCGCCGGTCTCGGCGGTACGAGGGCCAGTGGCCGGGCGAGTTTGATCGTGTGCAAAACAAATATCGGAGCGAGGAGTGGCGAGCGCGCCTGACCTCCCACGTGCCCCAGTCTGTCTTCACCTGTCTATACCCATTCGGGCGCAGATTGAAGTGGTCAGACCCCTGGTGTTCATCGCTGCGATGGCGTATTAGTCATCACTGTAAACAAATCAATCCCGGTTCGTATCGGGCACCTCGGCAGCAAGGGGCCGCATCATGTCGGAACGCTTCACCCCCACCCCGGAGGACAGGTTCACCTTCGGGCTGTGGACCGTTGGCTGGCGGGGCAACGACCCCTTCGGCGAAGCCACCCGTCCCGCCCTCGACCCGGTCGAGTCCGTCGAGCGGCTCGCCGCGCTGGGTGCACACGGCGTGACCTTCCACGACGACGACCTGATCCCCTTCGGGAGCACCGAGACCGAGCGTGCCGCGATCGTCAAGCGCTTCCGCGCCGCTCTCGACGCCACCGGCATGAAGGTGCCGATGGCCACCACCAACCTCTTCACCCACCCCGTCTTCAAGGACGGCGGCTTCACCGCCAACGACCGCGACGTGCGCCGCTACGCGCTGCGCAAGACGATCCGCAACATCGATCTGGCCGTGGAGCTGGGGGCCAAGACCTATGTCGCCTGGGGCGGCCGCGAGGGTGCCGAGTCCGGCGGCGCGAAGGACGTACGGGACGCCCTGGACCGCATGAAGGAGGCGTTCGACCTCCTCGGCGACTACGTCACCGAACAGGGCTACGACCTGCGCTTCGCCATCGAGCCGAAGCCCAACGAGCCGCGTGGCGACATCCTGCTGCCGACGATCGGACACGCCCTCGCCTTCATCGAGCGCCTGGAGCGTCCGGACATGTTCGGCGTCAACCCGGAGACCGGGCACGAGCAGATGGCCGGGCTGAACTTCCCGCACGGCATCGCCCAGGCGCTGTGGTCGGGCAAGCTCTTCCACCTGGACCTCAACGGCCAGTCCGGCATCAAGTACGACCAGGACATGCGCTTCGGCGCGGGCGACCTGCGACAGGCTTTCTGGCTCGTCGACCTGCTGGAATCGGCCGGATACGCAGGGTCGAGGCACTTCGACTTCAAGCCCGCGCGCACCGACGGCTTCGACGGGGTGTGGGAGTCGGCGAAGAACTGCATGCGCAACTACCTGATCCTCCAAGAGCGTTCGGCCGCCTTCCGCGCCGACTCCGAAGTCCAGGAAGCACTGCGGGCCTCGCGGCTGGACCAGCTGGCCCAGCCCACCGCCGCGGACGGCCTCTCCGCGCTGCTCGCCGACCGCGCCTCCTTCGAGGACTTCGACGTGGCCGAGGCCGCCGGGCGCTCCATGGCCTTCGAGCGCCTCGACCAGCTCGCCATGGACCACCTTCTCGGCGTGCGCTGATCCTCGGCGCGCGCTGACCCCTCCCTGCGCTCACGGGCCCGCCGGTGCCCGTGATTCCGCCCCTCGTCCTCCGCGGCACACAGTGGTTCCGCGGAGGCACCGGCACCCCACCGCACGCAAGGGCCCACACCGTGACAGCTGACTCCTCGGATGCCGCTCCGCGCAGGCGTCGACGCTCCGCCGGGCGCACCGTCCGGCGGAGGCTGATACCCCTTTCCGTCACCCTCACCATCGTCGCCACCGCCGGGCTTGCCGGCTGCTCCCAGGAGCGCGACCCCGACGTGTACACCGTGCTGAACTCCTCGACCGACGAATCCTTCCACCGCTGGGACGCCGAAGCGATGGCGCGCTGCAGCAAGAAGCTCGGCATCACCATCGAGCAGCAGAGTGTCCCCGCCGCCCAACTCCTCACCAAGGCACTGCGAATGGCGTCGTCCAAGTCGCTGCCGGACGTGCTCCAGCTGGACGCGTCGCAGGTGCCGTCCTTCGCGGCGGCCGGGGGCCTGGTCCCGCTCGAAGAGGTCGGCGTCTCCGACAGCGGGATACCCGAGGGCATCGTCAAGTTCGGTTCCTACGACGGCACGTACTACGGTGCCGCCCGTTCGGTGAACACCCTGGCCCTCTTCTACAACAAGAAGATCCTCGACAAGGCCGGAGTCGAGGTGCCCACCACCTGGGACGAACTTCGCACCACGGCCAAGGACCTGACCCGCGGCAAGCAGTACGGCGTCGCCCTGAGCGCCGGTGGCGCGGAGGACGGGGTCTTCCAGTTCATGCCGTTCATGTGGTCCAACGGCGGTGACGAGACCGATCTGGACAGCCCGGAGGCGGCTGAGGCGCTCAACTTCTGGAAGTCCCTCATCAAGGACCGTTCGCTGTCGAAGTCCACGGTCAACTGGACGCAGGCCGACGTCAACGACCAGTTCATGGCGGGCAACGCGGCCATGATGATCAACGGGCCCTGGCAGCTGGAGACCCTCGACGCGCAGAAGAACCTCGACTACGGCATCGCCACCATCCCCGTGCCAGAGGCCGGGGACGACTCGGTGGCCCCGCTGGGCGGCGCCGTCCTCACCGCCTCCAACACGGGCGACAGCGCACGGGAGAAGAAGGCCGGGCGCGTGATCAACTGCCTCACCAGCCGCAGCGAGCAGACCGACTACGCGCTGAAGAGCTCCATGGTGCCCGCGAACGAGCAGGCCGCCGCCGAGTGGCGCAGACAGGTTCCCGAGCTGTCCTCGCTCGCCAACCAGGTCGCCGAGGGGCGCTCCCGGACCGCCAAGATCGGCGACAGGTGGCCCACCGTCTCCCTCGCTCTGCAGAGCGCCTTCCAGTCCGCCCTGACCGGCAAGACCAGCACCCGGGCGGCTCTTGAGCAGGCCCAGGAGCGGGCCACGAGCGGGAACTGAGGTAACCACCATGTCCACCACCACGGCATCCGCCTCCGCCGCCCGCCCCGCGGACCCGAAGGCCGCGCAGCCGCACTCCGATGAGCTGCGCAGACGCAACAGCCGCAATCGCCGCAACCGCAGGCTCGGACAGTGGGGGTTCATCGCCCCCGCCGTCGCCTTCATGCTGCTCTTCTTCGGCTACCCGCTCGTCCGCAACATCGTGATGAGCTTCCAGGACTACTCGCCGTCCACCTTCTTCAACGGCGAGGCGCCCTTCAACGGTCTCGACAACTGGCGCGCCGTCTTCGAGGACGGACTGTTCGGCCAAGCCCTGTGGCACACCCTCGTCTTCACCGCGGGATCGCTGCTGGGCCAGTTCTGCATCGGTCTCGCCCTCGCGGTCTTCTTCAGCCGGAAGTTCCCGCTCAACGGCGTGCTGCGCTCGCTGATCCTGCTGCCCTGGCTCGTCCCGATGGTCGTCTCCGGCGTCGTGTGGCGCCGCATCCTCGACCAGGACACCGGGGTGCTCAACAGCTTCCTGCACACGATCGGCCTGGGCGACGGCTCCTCGCCCTGGCTCACCAGCCCGTCCATGGCGCTGTTCTCCGTGATCATGGTGAACATCTGGATCGGCATCCCCTTCAACATGGTCATCCTGTACGGCGGCCTCCAGGAGATACCCAGGGAGCTGTACGAGGCGGCCTCGCTGGACGGCGCGTCGGCCTGGCGGACCTTCCGCTCGATCACCCTGCCGATGCTCCGGCCAGTGATCACCGTCGTGCTCGTACTCGGCTTCATGTCCACCGTGAAGATCCTCGATCTGATCCTCGCCCTCACCGACGGAGGGCCGGCCGACGCCACCCAGACGCTGGGCACGCTCACCTACCAGCAGTCCTTCGTCGAACTGGACTTCGGCGCCGGTGCCGTCGTCGGCAACATCCTGATCCTGATCTCCGCCGTCTTCGCGGTGTTCTACCTGCGGGCCAACCGCCCCGAGGGGAAGTGACGTCCATGGCCACCCACACAACGGCCGTTCCTCTGCGGAAGAGCCCACAGCACAACCGGCCCCGCCCCCGCTGGGGCGCCGCCGTGGCCGGTGTCCTCATCCTGGGCGTGATGCTCTTCCCGCTCTACTGGATGCTGAACACCGCACTGCAGCCGGACAGCGGGCTCCTCGAGGTCTCTCCCGTACCCGAGAGCGTGGACTTCTCCGGCTTCCGGAAGGCGTTCACCGACCAGGGCGGCAACCTGCTGACCTCGCTCGCCGTCGCCCTGGGCGCCGTCACCATCTGCCTTGCCATCGCGGCCCCCTGCGCCTACGGACTCGCGCAGTTCAAGCTGCGGGCTGCCAAGTACATCCTCTTCGGCACCCTGATCACGCAGATGGTCCCCGGCATCGTCATCGCCAACGCCCTCTACAGCGCGTACGTCGATCTCGGCCTCGTCAACTCCTACTTCGGGCTGATGCTCGCGGACGCCTCCCTCGGCATCCCCTTCGCCATCGTCCTGATGCGGGCCTTCATGACCTCCATCCCCAGCGAGGTCATCGAGGCGGCGCAGGTCGACGGCGCGGGCCGCCTCCGCACCTTCGTCCAGGTGGTCCTGCCGATGAGCCGCAACGCACTCATCACCTCAGGGCTCTTCGCCTTCCTGTTCGCGTGGAGCGACTTCATGTTCGCCCTCACCCTGAACACCACCGACGACGTCAAGCCGGTCACCCTCGGCATCTACCAGTACATCGGCGCACATGTCGGCGACTGGGGAGCGGTCATGGCCGCCTCCGTGCTGTCCGCCATCCCGGCGGCGATCCTGCTCGTCCTCGCCCAGAAGTACATCGCCGCCGGGATCACCGGTGGATCCGTCAAGTAAGGCTCCTCATGAGTGACTTCCCGAAATTCCCGCAGGGCTTCGTCTTCGGCGCCGCCACCGCCTCCTACCAGGTGGAGGGCGCCGCCACCGAGGACGGCCGTGGCCCCTCCATCTGGGACACCTACAGCCACACCCCCGGCAAGGTGGTGGCCGGCGAGACCGGTGACGTGGCCTGCGACCACTACCACCGCTACCCCGAAGACGTGGCGCTGCTGCGCGACCTCGGCGTCAGCTCGTACCGCTTCTCGATCGCCTGGCCCCGCATCCAGCCGACCGGCTCCGGCGCCGCCAACGCCAAGGGCCTCGACTTCTACTCGCGCCTCGTCGACACCCTCCTGGAACAAGGCATCGAGCCCGCCGCCACCCTCTACCACTGGGACCTCCCCCAGGCACTGGAGGACCGAGGCGGCTGGCGCGTACGGGAGACCGCCGAGCGGTTCGGCGAATACGCGGCGATCGTCGCCGAACACCTCGGCGACCGCGTGCCGCGCTGGATCACCCTCAACGAACCCTGGTGCAGCTCCTTCCTCGGCTACTCGATCGGCCGCCACGCCCCCGGCGCACAGGAGGGCACCGGAGCGCTGGCCGCCGCGCACCACCTGCTCGTCGGCCACGGACTGGCCATGCGGTCGCTGCGCGCGGCCGGGGTAAGGGAGGCGGGCATCACCCTCAACCTCGACCGGAACCTGCCCGCCACCGACTCGGCGGCGGACCTGGCCGCGGCCGTACGCGCCGACACCCAGCACAACCTGGTATGGACCGACCCGCTGCTGTTCGGCCGCTACCCGGCAACGGAGGAGGAGACCTGGGGGGAGCTGATCACCGGCCAGGACTTCCGCCAGGACGGCGACCTGGAACTCATCTCCCAGCCGCTGGACTTCCTCGGCGTCAACTTCTACCGCCCCATCGTGGTGGCCGACGCACCGCACCGCGAGCCCGACCCGGCCCGCAGGGTCGCCACCGACAACCGGTACGAGGAGGTCAACCACCCCGGCGTACGGCACACCGAGATGGGCTGGCCGGTCGTCCCCGAGTCCTTCACGGCGCTGCTGGTCGCGCTCAAGCGGCAGTACGGGACGGCGCTGCCGCCGGTGTACATCACCGAGAACGGCTCGGCCGAGGCCGACACGGTCGCCGAGGACGGCTCCGTGCACGACACCGACCGGGTCACCTACCTGCACGACCATCTGAGCGCGCTGCGCGCGGCGATGGAGGAGGGCGTCGACGTCCGCGGCTACTACGTGTGGTCCCTGCTGGACAACTTCGAATGGGCGCTGGGCTACAGCAAGCGCTTCGGCATCGTCCGCGTCGACTACGACACGCTGACCCGCACCCCGAAGGACAGCTACCACTGGTACCGCCACCTGATCGCCTCCCACCCCAGCTGACCCCCGGCGCGGGCCCGCACCCCCCCCCGGCGCGGGCCCGCACCCCCGACGCGCGGGGTGCGTCCTGTCCACAGCGCCATGCCGGCTCAGCGCCGCACATGAACGGCGGGCCGTCCAGGAGCCGCCATGACACTGACGCTGCCACGCGATTCAAGCTATGAGCAGGCGGAGGCCGAGATCTGCCGCGTCGAGGTCGGTGAGGTCGCTGTTGCGCTCGGCCCACCGGCCGGAGTCGAGGTCGTCGCTGAGGCTTCGTACCGCCCGCTGCTCGGCCTCCAGCCCGACCCTCGTCCACACCGACATCGCACGGCGCACGTGATCCTCCAGATACGCCCCCGGTCGGCGCCAGTACGCCTCGAACAGGCCGTCAGCGCAGTCCCACGGGATGGGCACCGGCTCAGCGCGGGCGCCGACCGCGTCGGCCATCCCGGCAAGCGAGGGAAATTCTTCGAGGACGGCGGCGAACTCGGGCAGGTAGTCGCGGGTAAGCCAGAACCGGTCCTGCCATCCGGGCTCGTCGGTGTCGAACGTGAGCACCACCACGCGGCGGGCCACGCGCCGCATCTCTCGCAGCCCCGCTATCGGGTCCCCCCAGTGGTGAACGGTGGAGACGGCCATCGCGACGTCGAAGGAGTGGTCCTCGAACGGCAGGCTCTCCGCGGCGGCTGCCACGCACGGCGCCGAGCCGGCAGGCCGCTCCCCCCGCATGACCGCCGATGGCTCCACCGCGGTCACGTCGCGATCAGCAGGCTCGTAGGAGCCGGTGCCGGCACCGACGTTCAGCACCGTCTGCGCGTCCCCGAGCGCGTCCCAGATCTGCGCGGCTATCCGCGGCTCGGTACGCCGTGTCGCGGTGTAGGCGCCGCCGATCGCGTCGTACAGCCGTGCACCGAGCATCTCCAGTTGCTCTTCCGGTGTCACCTTCAGTCCCTTCGCTCGTGCCTCAAGTTCCCTGTCGATGGCCGCCACCATGGCGTCAGCGCGATCACGCCGCTCCAGCAGCAGGCCGCGCAGCCGGCGCAGGTGCGCGACCGCGTCGGTGGACGCGTCGCCGACCAGTTCCGCAACCTCCCGCAGACCGAAGCCCAGCCGCCGATAGGCCAGCACCTCCCGCAGCCGCTCCACGTCGTCCGCCGAATAGGACCGGTACCCGGCCGCGGTCCGCGCCGACGGCCGAACGAGGCTGATCTCGTCATAGTGATGCAGCGTGCGGACGCTCACGCCGGCCAGCTCGGCCACGCGTCCCACGGTCCAGTGATCCTCCACGGCACCGACTATGCAGCCTGACGCCACGTGAGGGTCAAGAGCCTCACTCACGGCACAAGAGCCGAACGCGAAGCAGCGGTCCGAGGCGACTCCTGCACGTCGTGCCACTCCTGCCCGGTGGGCTCGCGGTACTCGTCCCGCGGTCGGTCAGCCCGGCGGTGACGGCCTCTGTGGCGAACATCCTGCGGAAGTCGTGCGGCGTGCAGGTCAGCGGCTGACCGCTGTGGCGCGCTGCGCCACGGCTGGGTCAACGCGCCGCGCGTACGCGTACCGCGCGTAGGCGCTAGGCGTAGGCCGCCGGGTCCGCCAGGACCTCGCGGATCATCAGGCCCGCCGCGCCGCGTGCGGCGTCGACCGACGGGGAGGAGGCGCGCAGCCGTCCGCTGCCCGGCTGCCACAGCCCGGAGACCACCCGCTCCGTGAGTTCCCGGTCGACGGAGGGCGCCAGCCACGGCATGAGGTCCCGGTAGATGCCGCCGAGCATCACCGCGTCGGGATCGAAGAGGTTCACCGCCCCGGCCACCGCCAGCCCCAGCTTCTGCCCGGCCTGCTCGATCGCGGCCGTGGCCCGTTCCTCGCCCTGCCTGGCCCGGCGCTCCAGTTCGGCAACACCCGTCAGTCCGGATCCGTCGTCCAGCCCCGCCGCCCTGAGCAGTGCGGACTGGCCCGCGTACTGCTCAAGGCAGCCGCGCGAGCCGCAGCGGCAGCGCGGGCCGTCCTGGTCCAGCGGCATGTGTCCGATCTCCCCGGCGAAGCCATGCGCACCGCGCAGCAGTTCGCCGTCGAGCACCAGCGCGCCGCCGACGCCGATCTCCCCCGTCAGGTAGAGGAAGCTGCGTACGCCGCCCGCGCCGTCGCCGAACCACAGTTCGGCCAGCGCGGCGACATTCGCCTCGTTGTCGGAGCTGACCGGCAGCGCACGGTGTTCGGGCCGCAGGACGGACAGGGCCTGCGCGAACAACCCCTCGACCGCCACCCGCTTCCAGCCCAGGTTGGGAGCCTGCCGCACGGTGCCGCCCGAGACCAGCGCGGGAACCGCCAGCTCCGCTCCGACCGGACGCAGGTCCTGCTCCTCGGCCGAGGCCAGCGCACGGGCGGCGATCTGTGCCGCGTGCGCCAGCACCTCGGCGGGGGGCAGCCCCCGGTTGTCCCGGCGCTCCACCAGCCGAACCCGGTCGGTGCCCGCCAGGTCGAGCACGCAGACCGCCACATAGTCGACATTGATCTCGACCCCGAGCCCGGCGGCTCCGGTCCGGGCCACCTTGAGCACCGTGCCGGGCCGCCCGGCCTGCCCGCTGAAGGTCTTGCCCCACTCGGTGAGAAACCCGGACTCCAGCAGCTGTTCGGCCAGCGAGGACACGGCAGCCCTGGTCAGCCCCACCTGGGCGGCGACCCCGGCCCGGGTGACCTCGCCCGCGTCATGCACGGCCCGCAGCACGAGGCTCAGGTTGTGCCGTCGCACACCTGTCTTGTCGGCCTTGAGTCCGAGTGGGGTCAGGTTGTTCCTCATCGTGTGCCGAGCCTATGTGACCCGGTTCCGGCCGCCGCCGCAGCATGCGCCGGTCAGTCGAACTCCGCAGCGTGGTCTGCCGCCCACTGCGCGAAGGTGCGGGCCGCTCGGCCGACGAGCCGCTCCACGCAGTCGGTGACGCGGCCTGACTCCGGACGGTGCAGCGAGGCCGCGATCAGCGCCGCTACCAGAGCCTCGGGGCGGCCGTCCGCGAGCATGCGCGCCCGCGCCCGTTCGGCGGGGACCGCCTCGAAGCGCAAGCGCCGCCCCAGCGCCGTGCCGAGCTGAGCGACCTGATCGGCGCGGCCGAGCACCTCGGGTCCGGTCAGCACGTGCGGTCCGCGACCGACTTGGGCGCCGTCCGAGAGCAGGGCGGTCACCGCCGCATCGGCGACATCCCGCTCGTCCACCACCGCCGTCCGCGCGATGTCGGGGCCCGCCACCACATCGCCCGCCCGCAGCTGCTCGGCCCACCCGCGGACGTTGGATGCCAGCGTCTCGCTCCGGAGCACCACCGGCCGCAGCCCGGCATCGCTGAGCAGGGCCTCCATGTCCGCGTGCACCTGCACGATCGGGTCCGTCTGGCGATCGCGTCCGTCATCGACGGCTGAGGAGGACAGATAGACGACACGCGGCGCCTCAGAGCCTGTGGGGCTCTCAGCGCTGAGCTGCGCGAGCATGGCATGAGCCGGGGCGGCAGTGAGCATCGGCCACATGAGAAGGACCGCGTCGATCCCCGCGAGCGCCGAGCGGAGGACACCGGGGTCGGTGAGGTCGCCGACCACCGACTCCACGCCGGGGCGCGCACCCGCTGGATTGCGGTCGAGGCACCGCACCCGCACACCGCGCGCGTGGAGGGCGTCGACGATCTCCCGCCCGAGGTTGCCGGCCGCACCGGTCACAAGTGTCGACGGGGTCCGGGGCGCGCCCGTGGCGCGAGGAGTCTCGGTCATGCTGGGGAAGCTAGGGGTTCAGGTCGGCATGAAGGCAAGGGGCGAGCGAGTGAGGATGATCGGAGAAGTGGCCGCCGAGCTGGGAGTCGAGGCTCACGTGCTGCGTCACTGGGAGCAGGTCGGGGCGCTCATGGTGCGTCGTGACGGCAAGGGCTACCGCGTCTACGACGACGAGACGCTGGAACGAGCCCGCACCGTCCTGAAACTGCGGCGAGTGGGCCTCTCCTTGCCGGAGGTCACGGCGGCCATGGCGCCGACGAAGGCGGCGGCGCAGGCGGTGGTGCGGGCAAAGATCGCGGGCCTCGAACGCGAGATGGCCCGCACCCAGCACGCCATCACCTTCCTGCAGCACACCGTCGAGTGCCGTCACCGCTTTCTCGACGACTGCCCTGACTGCGCGGCGTTCGCCCGCGAGCCATGACCATCCCCCGGCCGCACAGCTCTGCGGCCCGGCGTAATTGAAGCGCCAGTGCCGCTGACGGACGGCTAGCGTGTCCAGCCACATCCGAGGAACTGCACCCATGGGGAGGCCGCGTTGGCTGAAGGACCGAACAGGCAACGCCCCACGCTCGAGGACGTGGCCCGCAGGGCAGGGGTGTCGAAGTCCACCGTCTCCCGTGTGATCAACGGTGAGCCGAAGGTGCGCGCGGCGGTTGCCGAACGGATCCGAGAAGCGGTGGCGGAGCTCGGCTACGTACCGAACCAGGCGGCCCGAAGACTGGTCACCCGCCGCAACAACGCAGTCGCGGTTGTGGTCACCGAACCGCAGAACCGGCTCTTCGTGGACCCCTACTTCAACTGCCATCTCCGCGGCATCCGGCAAGAACTCGTCCAGCAGGGAGCGCAGCCGGTGCTCCTTTTCATCGAGGAGCCGGACGACTATCCACGCGTGGGCAACTTCCTGGCCGGCGGCCACGTCGACGGCGCGCTGCTGTTCTCACTGCGCGCCGACGACCCGTTGCCGGGCATGGTCGACCAGATGGAGATGCCCGCCGTCTTCGGCGGTCGCCCAGCCCTGGGCGCCGGACACCGCAGCGATGTCTCCACCTACGTCACCGCCGACAACCGCGGTGGTGCGAGGGAAGCCGTTCGCCATCTCGTGTCGCTGGGACGTGGACACATCGCGACGATCACCGGGCCGCTCAGCCAGGTTTCCGCGATGGACCGCCTCGACGGCTACCGCGACGTGCTCCCGGGCACTTCACCCCAGTTGACCGCCGAGGGTGACTTCACGCTGCAGGGCGGGGCCGGGGCCATGGCCGTGCTCCTGGACCGGTGTCCCGATCTGGACGCGGTGTTCGTCGCCTCGGACCTCATGGCGTCCGGTGCCCTGCGGGTGCTGCGGAAGCGGGGGCGCCGCGTACCGGAGGATGTGGCCGTCGTCGGCTTCGACGACCTGGCGACGATCGCCGAGTCAACTGAGCCGCCGCTCACGACGGTGCACCAGGACATCGAGGGGATGGGAAGGCTGATGGCGCGGTTGCTGTTCGACCGGACGTCGGACAGACCGCCCCCCGGAGGCGGCACCCACACGCTGTCGTCCGTGGTCACCCCTACGCGTCTGGTGATGCGGAGGTCGGCCTGACCGGGGGTCGCGGCACCGAGCCCGCCAGCGGAGTCGTGTCGAGGTATCTGACCTCGTAGGCACGCTCCGCGAACTTCCAGCCGTCCGGGGTGCGCTGGTAGCGGTCGTGGTAGACGGAGTAGTTCAGGTGCGAGCTGCCGTCGCGCATGCGGCCGAACTCCGAGACGTATGCGCGACCCACCGCGGTGGCGCCCCCAAGCTGGATCGTGCCCGGGTGCACGGTCTGCACGAAATACTCCCAGACCCCCTGCAACCGCTCGATCCCTGCGCGGATCTCCTCCCGGCCGACGAACTT
This sequence comes from Streptomyces gossypii, assembly GCF_025165795.1. Classification (GTDB taxonomy): domain Bacteria; phylum Actinomycetota; class Actinomycetes; order Streptomycetales; family Streptomycetaceae; genus Streptomyces; species Streptomyces gossypii. The sequence goes on along the minus strand of NZ_JAJAGO010000024.1, from coordinate 31,103 downwards.
GACGCTGGCGTCGGGGATCCGCCATATGCCGTCCTGTGCGAACAGCGACGCGAAGCGGTCGTAGTCGCGCATCATGCCCGCATCGGTGAACTCACCGCGCAGCGCCTCGATTTCGAAGCGGTCGGCAATGGACGGAAGGTCACTCATCGGTGTACTCCCTCGTGGTGTCGTCTCCGTGGCGTCGTCCCAGCAGTACGACGACACAGCCCCCGGCAGTGTGAGGCCGCCTGCGTCACTGGCCGACGTCGTCCAGGAAGTCCGTCATCAGGGACAGCCACTGCTCCGGCTGCTCTACGAACGGCAGGTGACCCGAGGCCAGTTCGGCCCAGCGGGCGCCGGGGATGCCGTCGGCGAGCCGGCGGTGGTGGAAGGGCGTGGCCAGGTTGTCGTGGAGGGTGGAGATGACCAGGGTCGGTACGGCGACGCTGGACAGGCCGTCGCGGATGTCGACGCCGTCGATCAGCGCGAGGTGGTCCAGGGTGCCCGGCGGCACCGTCGCCGCCACCGCCTTCAGCGACGCGTCCAGCTCGGCCTGCCCGATCTCCTCCAGCGAGGGTGCGCCCGCGCCGATCAGGGTGACGAATTCCGCCAGGCCCTCGAAGTCCTCAGCCTCCAGGTAGTCGCGCCACATCTTCACCGCGAGCCGCATTCGGGCGTTCGGCGAAGCGAAGCTCGCCGTGAGGATGAGCGCGGTGACACGTTCCGGATGCCGGAGGGCGGCGCGTACGGCCAGCGGGCCGCCCATCGAGTACCCGGCCACCGCGAAGGTCTCCAGCCCCTCCTCGACGGCGGTGGCGACCAGTTCGTCCGCCAGCCCGTCCAGGGTCAGCGGCTCGTCGCGTCGCGGCGTACGGCCCGCGCCCGGGTAGTCGGGGCCGACGACGGTGCGGCCCGCGCTGAGGCCGTCGAGGATCGGGCCGAAGTTGGCGTCGATTCCGCCGCCCCCGCCGTGCGCGAGCAGCAGCCCCGGACCGCCGGACCCGCGCACGACGCGGCCGAGCGCGGAGGAGGGGAGCGTGGACGGGGGGAGTGCGGTGGTGGACATGGTGAGGTCTCCTTCAGAGGGGTTTTCCAGTGGATACCGACGCATCGGGTGCGTCAGCGGCTCAGTCGCGCGGGCTCAGGGGCCCTTCGTGCGCGTTGCGGGTCGTCGGCGCGGTCGTGCGGACCCGCCCGGTGGCGGTGCCGGTGGTGGTGCCGGTGGCGTAGGGCGGCCCGTGCGGCGGGCGGCAACGCGAGCAGCGCCACCAGCCCACCGATCCAGGGCAGCTGGCCCAGGCCCAGCCCGCCACCCGGCCCGTCGCCCAGCCCGAATCCGCCGCCGAGCGCCTCGCCGCCGAGCCCGGAACCGCCCGCGATTCCCAGGTTGAACGCCGACGCGACGACCGCCGTGACCAGCGTCGGCGCGCCGGGTGCCGCCGCCAGCGCCCGTTCCTGGAGCAGCGGTATCAGTGCACCCGCGATCATCCCGAGCACCAGCACGGTCACGGCTGCCGTCACCTGCGCGCGGCTCGTGAAGGTGAACAGCCCGAGCACCGAAGCCAGTCCGGCCAGCAGTACGCACAGCGCGCCCCAGGGCGCGCGGTCGGCCAGCCGTCCGCCGAGCACGTTGCCGCTCAGCGCGCCGAAACCGAAGACGGCGAGCAGCACGGTGGCCGCCGTCGGACCGAAGCCGCTCACCTCCCTCAGCAGCGGCACGACATAGGTGTAGACGGTGAACAGACCGGCCTGCGCCGCGATCACGATCACGAGCACCGTGGCCACCCGCCGGTCGAGCAGCGCACGCACCTCCGCACCCGCGCGCGGCACCGTCTTCGCGGCGGGCGCCCGTACGAGCACCGCCACGGCCGCCAGCGCCAGCGCGCTCAGCCCCGCGATGCTCCAGAACGTCGCGCGCCAGCCGTACTGTCCGCCGATCCAGGTGCCCAGCGGGGCGCCGAAGACGGTGGCCAGATTCCAGCCCGCCGCGACGACGGAGATAGCCCGGCCCCGATACGCGGCCGGCGACATCGAGACGGCGATCACCAGCGCCACCGCGAACGCGGTGCTGTGAGTCAGCGCGGTGACCATACGGGCGGCGACGAGCATCCCGAAGCCGCCCGCCAGCGCCGCCGTGGCGTTGCCCGCGACGAACAGTGCGACCAGGCCGAGCAGCGCCCGCTTGCGGTCGAACCGCAGCAGCAGCACGGTGACCAGCGGACCCGCGACGGTCACGGTCAGCGCATACCAGGTGACCAGCGAGCCCACGGCGGGCAGCGGCAGGTCCAGATCCGCCGACAGGTCCGGCAGCAGCCCGACCATCACCCATTCCGCGGTGCCCACCAGAAACACGCAGGTGGTGAGCGTTGCCAGTGCCAGGCCCTGACTGCGTTCCCTGCCCCGGTCCGCGCCCCGTTCCGATGTCATACCGGGACGCTAGAGTCTGACATCAGTGTCAGAGTCAAGTGAGCCGAGCAAGCGAGGTGCGGGGCGCATGCGCATGGGAGAGATGGTCCGGCGGACCGGAGTGAACGAGCGGCTGCTGCGCTACTACGAGCAGCAGGGCCTGCTGCACCCCACCCGTCAGCCCAGCGGCTACCGCACGTACGAGGACGCGGACGTCGCCGTCGTACGCCGCATCCGCAGCCTGCTCGCCGCCGGTCTGTCGACGGCCACGATCGCGCAGGTGCTGCCGTGCATACGGGAGGACGGCCCGCAGCTCGTGCCCACCTGCCCGGACCTGCTGGCCCAGCTCCGGCAGGAACGCGAGCGGATCAGCACCTCGATCAGCGAACTCCAGACCTCACGCGGCATGCTGGACACCGTCATCGACGCGGCACCCCCGGAGCTGGCTCAGGCCCTCGCCTGAGTCCGTGGCGGATTACGGCCACCAGATGGCCGTAATCCGCCACGGACTCAGTCCACGGCGCGGTCGCCGCGCAGCGCGGTGACGAAGGCTGACCAGGCGGGGGCGCGGAACACGAGGGCGGGGCCGTCCACTCGCTTGCTGTCCCGCACGGGCACGAGGCCGGTGACTCCGTCGGCGACCTCCAGGCAGTTGCCGCCTTGGCTGTCGCTGTAGCTGGACTTGCGCCATGTGGCGCCACTCAGTCGGGGTTCGGAGGCGGATGACATCCGTAGCGCTCCTTCATCGTCGTCTTGATCAGATCCCGACTGGGCTCGGGAGGAAGGGATTTGACCATCAGCTGGTCGTAAATCATTGAGAACCTTTTCACGTCCTCGGCGGACTCCACAATCTCACCGGTGCCCAACCCCATCAGGTACGCGACTCCTGGTCCATCAGCGAAGTCCAGCAGGGCCAGTGCACCGTCCAGGAGCCCGTGATGGCCAGCTTCAAGGGGGAGCACTTGAAGCTGGATGTGAGGACGCTCGGTCATCGCGAGCAAGTGAGCGAGCTGCTCACCCATGATTGCTGGCTCGTCGCCAAATGGGCGCAGCAGAATCGAAACGTCCAGCACCGCCCAGAAGTAGAGCGGGTCTGGTCCCTCCAGCAGCTTGTGTCGGCTGGTTCTCGCCTCGACCTGACGGTTCAGTTCGGATTCCGAGATGCCTGGTTGTCCGGAGAGGAACAAGGTACGTGCGTACGCAGGCGTCTGGAGGAGTCCAGGAACCAACTGCGGCGCGAAGTGCCGCATGCGACTCGCTCGCTTCTCCAAGTCAATGTACGGCCGTACCCAGGCCGGATAGCCCACCCGATGCATGTGGTGCCAAGCCACGTTGATCTCGTCGTCCGCGCCCAGTACGCGGTCCAGGTCCTCGGCCAGGGCCTCGTTCGGAGGGTCCGTGGCCAGTTCGATCTGGGCGATGCGGCTGGCCGACACGTACATCTGGTCGGCGAGGCCCTGCTGCGTCCATCCCCGCGCCTCCCGCAGCTTGCGGATCTTCGATCCGAGCGCGGCAGCCAGGGAGGCGCGGGGATCAAGTGACTTCGAACGGCCCATGCGTAGCCCTCACTGCTCTTCTTCAATTCCGAGAGTTAAAGGTGTCACCGCTGGTAAGCGTACGACTACGCGTGAATCCTCTGTGGCAGGACGGAAGAACTGCCGCAAGGAGATGCCGGATGGACAACAAGGCGTACGAGAGGCTGCGCCCGCACGTGGGCGCCCTCGTATGGGACGAGGCGCGGAAGTGTGTCGGCGTGCTGATGGCGGTCGGGGCGTTCCGCAGCCCGCAGGTACCCGCGGATGCCGCCAGCCCGCCGCCGCTCGCGTACATCCGGCCGCCCGCAGGCGGGTGCGAGTGGACGACCGAGCTGGAGGCGGTCAGCGTGCTCCCGCCGACGGAGGCCCTGCTCGCCAAGGTTCGCTGCAAGAACGAGCAGTCCACCGGCGACCAGTACGGGCGGCGAGGCTGACATGCGGTGCGCCTGGACGGCGTTCCTGCGATGGCTGCTCCCGGGACGGGGCACGCACCGCCACACCGGCACACCGTCCGCGCCCGAGCCAACGCCCCGCCGCCTGCCACCGCTCCCCGCGCACCGCAGCCCGTACGCACACGGGGCGGCCCACCCGCCCCCGCCTCTCGACGTGGACCACCTCCCCCTCATCCGCCCCTACCTCCTCGCCCACGAACACCGCCACCCCCGCCCCCGCCGCGCCCCACTGACCCTGCTCATCACCAGCCAGAATCCTGGCCTGACGGGGCTCCACCCATCCGGCCGACAGCTGACCCGCTGCCTCTTCGAACGATGCGTCGCTCCAGGGTGAGGTGCCAGGATGGGTATGGAAGGATGTTGCTCGTCGCGGTCGAAACGGGAGGAGTCCACCATGATCGACAGATTTTCGGATGGACTCCTCACGCCAGCGGAAACTTCCTCCTATCTGCAAATCCCCGACTCCACGCTGCACACGTGGCTGAAGGGACAGGCTGCTGGTGCACCACTCGTGCACTGGGTCGAGCCGTTGCGGTGGGGGCAACCCTCGGTGCCGTTCGTCGCGGTGGCCGAGGCGTACGTCCTGCGCTCGCTTCGGAGTATTGGCCTGCGCATGAGCGAGATCCGCGAAGCGGCAGCAGCGGTGCGGGACGCCTTCGAGACTCCCTATGGTCTGGTCTCCAAGCGGATCGCGACCGACGGTGTGGACATCTTCGTCGAGCATGGTTTCGGCGACCTCCGGAGGGCCCGGGACGGGCAGGCACCGATCCATGAGGTCGTTGCGGATTACCTCCGCTATCTGTCGTGGGACGCGGGCGACGACTTCCCCTCCAGCCTCCAACTGAGGCAGTACCCGGATGAAGTCCCCGTCGTGATCGACCCGAGGTTCGGGCATGGCCTGCCCGTTGTGGCTTCAAACCGGGTGCCGGTGAAGGCTGTCGCCGACCTCTGGGAGGCGGGGGAGACGGTCGAGGACATCGCGTACGAGTACGACATGGGCACTGATCAGGTGGTTGCGCTGTGCCAGGCCGTGGTGCGCCTTGCCGTATGAGTTCTTTCTCGACAGGAACCTCGGGCGCCATGTCGCCGAAGAGTTGAGGGCACGTGAGTGGACAGTCCACCGAATTGGCGAGGTGTTTCCGTCTGACGCGCAGGCCATTCCCGACGAGGAGTGGATCATCCACGGCCTCGACCAGGGCTGGGTCCCGCTGTCGAAGGACAGCCGGATCAAATCGCGTGACCACGAGATCCAGCCTGTGCGGGACCGAGGGGCAACGCTCTTCTACCTGGACAATCAGCAGTTGCCGACCATGGAGATGGTCGAGCGCCTCCACCGCTGCCGTACCTTGATCCACCAGGCCATTGCACGCGGTGGCCCTGCTGCATACGCCGTACGGGCCGACCGGATCGACCGCACGTGGCCGTGAGACCCGGCCATCGAGAGAGCGGTCCTGGCCGCTCCACCGAAGGGGCAGGTCAGGCGTACGGCCAGCCGGTGGCGGTGGCCCAGCGTTCGGCGGCGGTCATCAGGACGTCGGTCGCGGGGGCCTTGATCTGGCCGTTGTCCAGGAGGTCCGGGACGCTGCGGGCCAGGCGTAACTTGAAGGTGCCCCAGGCCAGGCGGGCCGTCTCGTCGGCGCGGAGGTAGTCGCGGAAGAGCAGGGCGTAGCGCGCGTTGGGGCTGGTGTCCTCGCGGAGGTGGACGTTGCACCGGCGGTCGCCGACCGGCGGGGCGAAGACCAGCTTGCGGCACTTCTGCCCGGAGGAGACCTCGGTCCGGTTCCACGGCTCGGGCCTGCACCGGAAGCCGATCGCGCCGAGCAGCGGCACCGCACGCCCCTCGTCGACGGAACGCACCCGCACCTGTACGTCGAGGCAGTCCTTGGCGGGCATGCCCGGCACCGAGGTGGAGCCCACATGGTCGATCCCGAGAGCGTGATCGCCCAGCGCCTCGCGCAGTTGCTCCGCCAGTCGCTCGAACTCCAGCGGCCACTGCGGCCGGTACTCGACGACGGTCACCGGGCTCACTTCATCGGGGAACGGCATGCCGCCGCACGCTACCGGCCGGGGCGCCGGTGCGAAATCCGGTGGACAGCAGGAGGTCGGGGCGGTGGGATGGGGCGTCGTCGTCCGCAGTGGGGAGAAACGCGTGTCAACCGGTGGTTCGGATGAGCTGGCGATCGACGCGGGGCTGGTGCGGCGGCTGTTGGCCGCGCAGTTTCCGCAGTGGGCCGAACTGCCTCTGAACGAGGTCCGGTTGTCCGGGATGGACAACGCGACGTTCCGGCTGGGCGAGGAGATGTCCGTCCGGCTGCCCCGCTTCCCGCGGTGGGTCGGGCAGGTGGCGCGGGAGCACCGATGGCTGCCGTGGCTCGCGCCGCAGTTGCCGCTCCCCGTCTCGGAGCCGCTCGGGAGGGGCGAGCCCGGCGAGGGCTATCCGTTCCCCTGGTCGGTCTACCGGTGGCTGGAGGGCGAGGCGGTGTCCGCCGACGGCCTTGCCGACCCCGTACGCACGGCGACGGAGCTGGCCGGGTTCGTGGCCGCCCTGCAGAGGATCGATCCCACGGGCGGGCCCGGCCCGGAGTGGAGCAACGCGTATCGGGGCGTGCCCATGGGCGACCCGCGCGACTCCCTGGCCACCGAAGCGCGGGTACGCCCCAAGATCGCGGAGCTTGAGGGGATGGTCGACACCGACGCGGTGACGGCCGTGTGGGAGGCGGCGCTCGCGGCGCCCGCCTGGGAGGACCAGCCGGTGTGGGTCCACGGGGACCTGGCGACCGGCAACCTGCTGGCCGTCGACGGCAGGCTGAGCGCCGTCATCGACTTCGGAACGCTGGCCGTGGGTGACCCGGCCGTCGATCTGCTGCCCGCGTGGAAGTTCCTGCCCGACGAGGCGCGGGGCGTCTTCCGCGAGGCGGTCGGCGTCGACGACGCGACCTGGGCGCGGGGGCGGGGCTGGGCACTGGCCGGATCGCTGCCCTCTCCGCACGACCCGTTCTTCCAGGGCGCCCCGGGACGGGTGGCCGCCGCCCTGGGCCACCTCGACGCGCTCATCGCGGACCTGTAGCCGGGGCGACCGGGCTGGTCGACGGTGAGCACGCCGGACGCGTAGCGGTTACTCCCCCTGCGGTAGGGGTCCGGTCGTCCCTCAGACGGATTATCTCCTATACCCCTCAGGGGCATAGTGGGCCTTACGTCAACAGCCGGACGCAACGCACAGGAGTACGAGATGCTGCTGATCGAGGTCTTCTTGCCCAAGGGCGCTTTGAGCGCCGCGGGGCAGCAGGCACTGGGCCGGAGGCTCATCGACACCCTCATGGTCGAGGACGACAGCCACGCCATGGAGATCCTCGACGCCCAGCGCCTGCTCACCCAGGTGCTCGTGCACGAGCCCGCCACCTGGGTCCTCGGGCAGCGGCCGTCGGCCGACCCCGCACAGCCGCCGCGCTATCTGGTGCGGGTGACTGTCCCGGCGTCCTGGCGTAAGGACATGAGCGGCCACGTCGTGGAGATCGTGACCGACGTTCTGGCCGAGACCGAGCGGCTCGCGGGCCGTGACCCCGAGCGGGTGCGGCGCGAACCGCACGCGGTGGTTCTGGTGGACGGCATCTCTGAGGGCGGCGTGGGAATCCATGGCCGGGCCATGAGCAGCATGGACCTCACGGAGCTCATCTCCCGGCCGTACCGCGACGGTGCCGCCGCCGACCACCCGGCACCGGACCCGGCGCAGGACCCGGCGCAGGGCGAGCCGCAGGACGAGCCGCAGGGCGAGCCGAAGGAGGGGGCCAGTGAAGGAGCGCGGGGCAGGCTGGTCGACCCCATCTGCGGCATGGGCGTGGACTTGGACGACTCCACGCTGACCCTGATCCATCAGGGGACGCTCTACGGCTTCTGCCATGGCCTGTGCCGACGGGCGTTCGCGGACGAGCACGGCCTGTCGCTCGGTACCTAGGGCCTCTCGCTTGGAGCTTGCCCAGCATGATCCAAACGGCAGGCCCCAGCCGTCCACCTTGCCTGCCGCGGCACTACGCCAGGCGGGACATGATCTCGGTGAGGCCCGCCCAGCCCTGGGCCATGTCCTGCGTGGGTACGTGGGGTGCGCGGAACCAGCCGAGATAGACGGTCAGGTCCTCCAGGTCCCAGCGGAGCCGGTAGAGCGCCAGCGCGGACGGGTCGGGCGTACGGCCGGTCGCGGCCTGGTAGCGGGCGAGGTCCTCCGACAGCGGGGCGATATGCCACAGGTCCCGTTCGGGCGCTGCCAGGCCCGCGGTGTCCCAGTCGGCCAGCAGGCACCGGTCGCCGCGCCACAGCAGGTTGCCCGGGTGGGGCTCACCGTGGGTGACGACCAGCTCCGCGCCGCTGCGGCTCAGCTCGGTGACCAGCCGGTCGAACTCGTCCAGCCGCTGCCGCAGCCCGGCGGCGTGCTTCGCCACCAGCGCGCGGGCGGGCTCGGCGTACGGGCCCTCGTCGCCGCCCTGCGCCGGGCTCTCCGCCACAGCCTTCGCTTCGCCCCGAGCCCCGGGCCCGCCGGGCTGCTCCTCCCACTCGCGCAGGGCCTCCTCCAGCATCAGCCGTGAGGTCAGCTCGGGGGAGAGGACCGGGGCCGACGCCGGTGGGGCCGTCGTGTGCAGGGTGGCCAGCAGGTCGATCAGCGGGGCGCGCTCCTCCGGGGCCAGCTGGTCGTCGAAGGAGCCGGGTGTGGCCTCCACATAGGGGAAGACGCTCAGGCCGTACCGTGCTCCGGGGCCGAGCGGGCGGACGGTCTCGCCGTCCACGGTGCGCAGGGGTGCCACCACGAAATCCAGTCCGGGGCGCCCGAACGCCTCCTCCCGCAGGGCCGCAGCGGTGTCCATGGCATGGCGCAGGCCCTGGAGGGCGGACTCGGGGGTGTCTCCGCAGTACTCCTTGTGCGCCAGATCCGCGACGGTGAGGAACCATTCCCGCCCCAGGGCGTCCATCGCCCGCCAGTGGTGGTCACCGAAGCCGACCGGTACGTACGTCAAGGTGACCGGCTCGATCTCCCATACGCGCAGCTCACGCCGCAGCTCGTGCTCGTCAAGATCCGGCGGCCGATCCTTCATGGGCCGACGCTACCCCCGAGGGCGGGGCTGCGCACCTCGGATTCCCGCCCCGCCCGGCCCAGCCGCGCCCGGCCATGCGATCAGTCGACGGAAATGACGGTTCCGCCCCTCTTTCGTGGCGGAAGCGTCGACCGATGAAGATCGGGCCTCGGTTCACCCGGACTTCATTCCGACGTCGCCCCCCGGCGGCGCTACGCCCATAGCGTCACGCTCGGCGTAGCTCGAACATCCGGAGGGACCCATGCGTAAACTCCTGCCGCTCATCGGCTCACACCCCGGCGGTAGATCCGCCCTCACCTGCCGTTACCGGTGTGGTGACGCCTGCTTCCACGAGGTACCGAACAAGAGCGACAACGAGTATGTCGGCGATGTGATCTCGGGGGCACTGTCGCGCCGTTCTGCGCTGGCCGCCGGTGCGGTGGCGACCGTCGTCGCGGCGACCGGGGCGACCGTGATCGGGCCGGGCGCCACGCCCGCCGCCGCACGGGGGCTCGGGGGAGGGCGCGGCAACGGGCACGGCAACGGGCATGGGCACGGAAACGGCCACAGCCACGGGCACGGTGCCGCGCGCGGGCTGCGGTTCGAGCCCGTCGAGCCGAACACCGAGGACCGCGTGGTGGTCCCCGAGGGCTACACGCAGGACGTGCTGGTCCGCTGGGGCGACCCCGTCCTCGCCGGGGCACCCGTCTTCGACGCGGACAAGCAGTCGGCGAAGGCGCAGGCCCTCCAGTTCGGTTACAACAACGACTATGTCGCGCTGCTCGACATCCCGGGCGACCGCCACGGCAAGCTGCTGGTGGCCAACCACGAGTACACGTCCGAGGAGATGATGTTCTCCGGTTACGACTCGGAGAACCCCAGCCGTGAGCAGGTCGAGATCGCCTGGGCGGCGCACGGCTTCACGGTGCTCGCCACCGAGGAGCACCGCCGGGGCGGGAAGCTGACGACCGTGCCGCGCCACCGGCTCAACCGCCGGATCACCGCGACGACGCCCTTCGAGCTGACGGGCCCGGCAGCGGGTGCCGAACTGCTGCGGACGAGCGCCGACCCCGAGGGCCGTACGGTCCTGGGCACGCTCAACAACTGCGCCGGCGGTACCACGCCGTGGGGCACGGTGCTCTCCGGCGAGGAGAACTTCAACCAGTACTTCGCCCACACCGACGCCGTCACCGACCCGGCCACCAAGGAGCGACTCGCCCGCTACGGCCTGTCGGGCGGGGCGTCCGAGCGCAAGTGGGAGCGGTACGACGAGCGCTTCGACGTGACGAAGGAGCCGAACGAGGTAAATCGTTTCGGCTGGATCGTCGAGATAGACCCGAACGACCCGGAGTCGACGCCGCGCAAGCGCACCGCGCTGGGCCGCTTCAAGCACGAGGGAGCCAACGTACGGCTGACGCGGGACGGCCGCGCCGTCGTCTACATGGGCGACGACGAGCGTTTCGACTACCTCTACAAGTTCATCTCCAAGGAGCGCATGCGGCGCGGCCACGGCCGCTGGGTGCGCGAGCACAACGCCAGGCTGCTGGACGAAGGCACCCTGTACGTCGCGAAGTTCAGCGGTGACAGCCCGGCAGGCCAGATCGACGGCGAGGGCGCGCTGCCCTCGGACGGCGAGTTCGACGGACGCGGCGAGTGGGTCAAGCTGGCCAGCGGCGACCGCAGTCACGTCGAGGGCATGACCGCCGAGGAGGTGTACATCTTCACCCGGCAGGCCGGTGACAAGGTGGGCGCCACCAAGATGGACCGGCCCGAGGACGTCGAGCCCAGCCCCCGCAGCGGCAAGGTCTATGTCGCGCTGACGAACAACACCAAGCGCGGCACGGACGGCGCGGCACCGGCCGACGAGGCCAACCCGCGCAACCAGAACAAGCACGGCCAGGTGCTGGAGTTGACGGAGCACTGGAACAACCCGGCCTCCACGCGCTTCGGTTGGCGGCTGTTCCTGGTCTGCGGTGACCCGGAGGACCCGGCGACCTACTTCGCGGGATTCCCCAAGGACAAGGTCAGCCCCATCTCCTGCCCGGACAACCTGGCGTTCGACGCGCACGGCAACCTGTGGATCTCCACGGACGGCAACGCGCTGGGGAGCAACGACGGGCTGTTCGGCGTCGCGGTGCGCGGGCGGCGCGAGGGTGAGGTCAAGCAGTTCCTCACGGTGCCGAAGGGTGCCGAGGTGTGCGGTCCGGTGATCGACGACGAGCGCGTACTGATCGCCGTCCAGCACCCGGGCGAGATCGACGGTGCCAGCGCGGACAACCCGCTGTCGCAGTGGCCCGACGGGCCGGGCAAGGCGGTGCGTCCGGCGGTCGTCACGGTGTGGCCGAAGGACGGGCGCCGGATCGGCGACTGACCTGTCGGTGACGGGGCGGGCGGCATGTCGGCGGATGTGCCGCCCGCACGCGCGTCATGGGCACGGACGTGCGGAGTGGAGATCTTGGGATTCCGGGTGACGGAGCCCGCGCCACGGTGTCCAATGACAGGACGCCCGTGTCGGGCAGTGCTGAGAAGCCGAAGAGATCACTCACGGACTCACGAGATCACTGAGGAGACTCCCCATGGCGACAGGTACAGCTTCTCCGGCCTCCCCCGGGGCCGCGAGCCCGAAGGTGCCGGGGAAGGAGGCCGGGGTGCAGGAGAACGCCGGTACGACTCTGCGGGTCGGGGGGACCGGGCCGGAGGAGCCCGCGGCCACGCGCGGCAGGACCTCCATCGCGGACGTCGTGGTGGTCAAGATCGCGGGCATGGCGGCCCGCGAGGTGCCCGGTGTGTACGACATGGGCGGCGGCCTCTCCCGCACGCTGGGTGCGGTACGGGAGCGGGTGCCCGGCGGGCGCCCGAACGTCGGCCGGGGGGTGAAGGTCGAGGTCGGCGAGCGGCAGACGGCGCTGGACCTCGACTTGGTCGTGGAGTACGGGGTGCCCATCACGGACGTGGCGCGGGATGTGCGGGAGAACGTCATCGCGGCGGTGGAGCGGATGACGGGGCTGGAGGTCGTCGAGGTGAACGTGGCGATCGGCGACGTGCACCTGCCCGATGACGAGGACGACCGCGAGCCGCGCGTGGAGTAGCGACCTCCCCCCCCGCGACAGGGGGCGGATCAGGGCGCCGGGAGCCCGCCTCCTGTCGCGGTCACGGCGCCAACGGGGCTCCGGGGCACGCCGGGTGGCGCCCCCTCAGGCCGTGGCGAGTACGGCCCTTATGGTCTTGCCGCCCGCTGCGTGCGGGGTGATGTCCAGTCGCTGGGCGAGGCAGCGCACCATGGCGATGCCCCGGCCGCCCTCCGCCTCGGCCGTCACGGCGCGCACGACGGGCGTGCCGGGGCCGTGGTCGTGGACCTCGATGGTGAGGGAGCCCGCCTCGCTGCTGAGCCGGAGGCGGCATCTGCCGTCGCCGTGCACGGTGGCGTTGGTGACGAGCTCGGAGACGACGAGCGCCGCGTCGTCCATGTGGAGCGCGGCCTCCGGGGACGTCCGGGAGCCTCCCAGGAAACCGGCTGTCAGCCGGCGGGCCCAGCGGGCGGAAACATCCTGCTGCGGCAGCGCGTACTCGACGCGTGCGGTGCGTCGGATGACGCGGTTGTTCGTCTGCACACTCACCACTCCCCCTCGTGAGCGACGGGTGCCCCGTACTCGGACCCGTACTCCTCAGGTCATTCCCCGTACGGCAAGGTCGAATCGGATCCGGCGGGAGTGTCAAGCCGGGCCGCCGGACCTGCGGCGATGCCGGGTGCGGTCACCACCGGAGGTGGCGGGGCCGGACACCCCTCCCGACCACCGCCCCTGCTGGTGCGGCACACTCGCGGGATGCGACACATCCTCCTCATCGGCATCGGCGCGGGCGATCCGGAGCAGCTGACTCTGCAGGCGGTCAAGGCTCTCGCCCGGGCCGACGTCTTCTTTTTGGTGGACAAGGGGCAGCGGAAGCAGGATCTGGCAGGGCTGCGCCAGCTCATCCTGGAGCGGCACGCGGAGCAGCCGTACCGGCAGGTGGAGGTGCGCGACCCGGAGCGCGACCGCGGTGCGGCCCCGGCGGCGTACGCCGGTGCGGTCGACGACTGGCGCCGCCGCCGCGCCGACCTGTACGAGACGGCGATGCGCGAGGAGTTGGCGCCGGACGGCTGCGGGGCGTTCCTGGTCTGGGGCGATCCCACGCTGTACGACAGCACGCTCGCCGCGCTGGAGGAGGTACGCGAGCGGGGCGGGGTGGAGTTCGACTGCGAGGTGATCCCGGGCATCAGCAGCGTCTCCGCGCTGGCGGCCGGGCACCGTACGGGGCTCAACCAGGTCGGGCGCCCGGTCCAGATCACCACCGGGCGGCGGCTGTCCGAGGGGTGGCCCGAGGGGGTGGACGACGTGGTGGTGATGCTGGACGCGCACCAGGCCTTCGCCGCCTACACCGGCACCGGCCTGTGGATCTACTGGGGTGCGTACATCGGGACGCCGGACGAGATCCTGCTCTCCGGACCGCTGGACGACGCGCTCGCGGCCCGGATCGCGGAGGTGCGTGCGCGGGCGCGGGCGGAGAAGGGGTGGATCATGGACACGTATCTGCTGCGCCGTGACCGCCGTGACCGCCGTGAAGACGGCGCGCCCCCAGCAGACCGAGTTCTCTGAGCCGTTCCCCCGCGCTCGCCACCCCCGGCACCGCGGCGACGCCCTCCGGCAGCGGCGGCCTGACGACGATGACCACCGGCAAACCCGCCTCCCGTGCCGCCGTCAGTTTCGCGGCAGTTGCCGTGCCGCCGCTGTCCTTGGTGACCACGATGTCGATGGAGTGCTCGCGCAGCAGGGCCCGTTCGCCGTCGAGGTGGTACGGGCCGCGGTCCGCCAGCAGCCGGGCGTGCGGCGGGAGCGGCGGCTCGGGAGGGTCCACCGAGCGGATCAGGAACCAGAGTTGGTCCAGCCCGGCGAACGCGGCCACCCCCTGACGCCCGGTGGTCAGCAGCACCCGCCGCCCCAGCCCGTGCAGCAGTCCGGCCGCCTCCGGGAGCGAGGCGGCGGTCAGCCAGCGGTCGCCGGGCCCCGCCGTCCAGCCAGGTCGGCGTATGACGAGCAGCGGGGTCCCGGTGGCGGCGCAGGCCTGTGCGGCGTTGCGGGTGATGGCTGCGGCGAAGGGGTGGGTGGCGTCGATGACGGCCGTCACCCGGTGCGCGGTCAGCCAGCGGGCGAGCCCTTCGGGCCCGCCGAAGCCGCCGCTGCGTACGGTGCCCGTGACGGGGCCGGGGCGGGCCACCCGGCCCGCGACTGAGCTGGTGACGCGCACGCCGGGCTCCTCGGCGAGCAGTGCGGCGAGGCGCCGTCCCTCGGTGGTGCCGCCGAGCACCAGCAGATGCCGCATGGTGGACGGTGCCCCTCTCTTCGGTGGTCGGCTCACGCGCCGCCCTCATGGTCGCACCCGCCCCTCGAAAGCCTCCGAGCTGCGCGTTCGTCCGTGCACAACCGCGTCCGGGTAGCCTCCCCACGGAAGAGAGGGGGCCTGGTGGCTCAGGAAAAGGCCGGTCGGATCCTGGCGACGAACCTGCGGATGCTGCGGGAGCGGGCCGGGATCACGCTGTCGGAACTGGCGCGCCGGTCCGGTATCGCCAAGGGCACGCTCTCCCAGCTGGAGTCGCGGCCCGGGAACCCAACTATCGAGACAGTGTTCAGTCTGTCGAACGCACTGGGGGTCCCGGTGTCTTCGCTCCTCACCGAGCAGTCCGACCCGGACGTGCTGCTGGTGCGCTCCAGCGGGCTGGAGGTGCTCAGCAGCAACGCGGTCGATCTGCGGATGCTGCGCCGGATGGACGTGACCGACCGGGTGCTGGAGCTGTACGACCAGCGGGTGCGTCCGGGGGAGACCCAGCATTCTGAGGGGCATCCGGGCCGGGAGCATGTGGTGGTCATATCCGGGCTGCTCAGAGTGGGTCCGCCGGAGGCTCCGTACGAGTTGGAGCCGGGCGACTACGTCTGCTTCGCGGCGCAGAAGCCGCATATCTACGAGACCGTCGAGGGGCCCGTGGCCTCCGTGCTGATGCTCGAATACCCCGCCGACGCGGGCCCGGAGGCGCCCGCCGGAAGCTGTGCCGTGCCCAACGCGGTGGCGAACACGGCGGCGAAAGGTGAGTCCGGGAGGAAACTGGGGGGTTGACGCTGCCCGGGGTGGTCCATAGTCTCGCAGCGTTCATTTAAATGAACGGAGGTGAGATCAATGGTGACTCCGACTTCTTCCCCGACGCCTGCCCCGCACGCGTCCGACCGCATGACCCCCGCCCCTGATGTCGTGGTGGCCGGTGCCGGTGTGATCGGCGCGGCCTGTGCCGAGGCGCTGAGCGCGGCGGGCCTGCGGGTGTGCGTGCTGGACCGCGGCGCGCCCGCCAGCGGAACCACGGCGTCCGGTGAGGGCAACGTGCTGGTCTCCGACAAGGGCCCCGGCCCCGAACTGGCACTTGCCCAGGCCTCACGCCGCCGCTGGCCGGAGCTGCTCGCCTCGCTGCGCGAGGAACTGGGCCCGGCGGGAGCCGAAGCGGAATGGGACGCGAAGGGCGGCCTGGTCGTCGCCACCACCGAGGAGGCCGTCACCCCGCTGACCGCCTTCGCGGCAGCGCAGCGCGGCGCCGGAGTCCGGGCGGACGAGATCGGCGCCGACCGGGCAGCCGAGCTGGAACCGCAGCTCACCAAGGGACTCACCGCCGCCGTCCACTATCCGGAGGACGCCCAGCTCCAGCCGGTACTGGCCGCGACCACACTGCTCGCCGCCGTCCGCGCACGGGGCGGCGAGGTGCGTTCGGGTGTGACCGCCCTGGGGGTGACCACCCACGCGTCGGGCGCCGTCAGCGGCATCCGTACGAGCGGCGGGATCATCCCCTGCGGCGCCGTGGTGAACGCCTGCGGGCCCTGGGCCGGGCACTTCGCGGCCTCGGCGGGCGTACCGCTGGCCGTACTGCCCCGGCGCGGCATGGTGCTGGTAACCGGCCCGCTGCCGGACGGCACCGTGCGGCACAAGGTGTACGACGCGGATTACGTCGGCGCGGTCGCCAGCGGCGACGCCGACCTGCAGACCTCGACCGTCGTCGAGTCGACGCGGGCGGGCACCGTGCTCATCGGCTCCAGCCGGGAGCGGGTCGGCTTCGACGACTCCGTGCGCGTCGACGTCCTGCGGGAGCTGGCGCGCAAGGCGCTCGGACTGTTCCCGGTGCTGGCACAGGTGCCGGTCATGCGGGCGTACGGCGGCTTCCGCGCGTACGCGCCGGACCATCTGCCGATCATCGGCGAGGACCCGAGGCTGCCCGGCATGTGGCACGCGACCGGGCACGAAGGCGCCGGTATCGGCCTGGCGGCTGCCACCGGGCAGCTGCTCACCGAACTGTGGACCGGCAGGCAGCCGGTGGTGGACCCGGCACCCTTCCGGGTGGACCGCCCCGCCGTCACCGAGGAAGGCAGGGCAGCGGCATGAGCCGTACGAGCGACCCGAGTGGCGTGAGCGACCCGAGTGGCGTGAGCGATCGGAGCGGCGTGAGGGGCACAGGCCGAATGAAGGTGCGCGTGGACGGTGCGGACGTACCGGCGGTGCCCGGCCAGACCGTGGCGGGGCTGCTGCTGGAGCAGGGCCGTGCGTCATGGCGCACCACCCGCGGTGAGGGCAGGCCGCGCGGCATCTTCTGCGGCATCGGCGTCTGTTACGACTGCCTGGTGGTCGTCAACGGTGTGCCGGACGTACGGGCCTGCCAGCGGACGGTGGCCGAGGGCGACGACATCCGGGTGCAGCACGGGGCGGAGCTGCCCTCATGAGCGGCGGCGTCGGGGACGCGCGGGTGGTCGTGGTGGGGGCCGGTCCGGCCGGGATGGCCGCCGCACGGGCCGCGGCCGAGGCAGGCGCGCCCGTACTGCTGATCGACTCCGGGCCGGGCCTCGGCGGCCAGTACCACCGGCAGAACGCCCTCGCACGGCAGGAACGATTCACTCTCCCGGACGGTGTCGAGCACCTGCCCGACTCCGTTGTCTGGGCCCTGGAGAAGGTGCCCGCCGGCCACCGGGTCCATGTCCGCACCGGCCCCGCCGACGGGCCGGGACGGCGCGGGCGCAGCATCGACACCCGCGCACTCGTCCTCGCCACCGGCGCCTACGACCGCGCCCTGCCGTTCCCCGGCTGGGACCTGCCGGGCGTCACCACGGCGGGCGCGGCGCAGGCGATGGCCAAGGGGCAGGGCGTACGGGTCGGGGAGCGGGTGCTGCTCGCCGGTACGGGCCCCTTTCTGCTGCCGGTCGCCGAGTCGCTGACCGCCGTCGGCTCCCGCGTGCTGGGCGTCCTGGAGGCGAACGACCCGGCAGCCGGGTGGCTGACCGAGCCCGCCGGACTGCTGGCCGGGCGCGGCAAGACGGGCGAACTCGCCGGGTACGCCGCGCTGCTCGCCCGCCACCGCATCCCCTACCGCCGCCGCAGCACCGTCATCGAGGCGCACGGCACGGACCGGGTCGAGGCGGTCACCTGGGCCCGGCTCGACCGGGACTGGCACATCGTGCCGGGCAGTGAACGGCGCATCGAGGCGGACGCGGTGTGCGTCGGCTTCGGCTTCACCCCGCAGCTGGAACTCGCCGTCTCCGCCCGCTGCGCGATCCGCGACGGCTTCGTCACGGTGAACACCGCCCAGGCCACCTCGGTGCCCGGCGTCTTCGCCGCCGGTGAGCTGACCGGGATCGGCGGCGCGGTGCTCTCGGCCGACGAGGGCACCGTCGCCGGAACCGCCGCCGCCCGTACGGCGGGCGCGCGCAGCGCCTCGGGCGCCCGGCCGGGGCCACCCGTGCGGGCACTGCGCCGGGTGCGCTCCGGCGGACGGTTCGCCGCCGCGCTGGGGCGCGCGTACCCGGTGCGGCCGGGCTGGCAGGGGTGGCTGCGTGAGGACACCCTGGTGTGCCGCTGCGAAGAGGTCTGCCATGGCGCGCTGCGCCGGGCGGTCGAGGAACGGGACGCCCTGGGCGTCCGCTCGATGAAGCTGGTCAGCCGGGCCGGACTCGGCCCCTGCCAGGGGCGGATCTGCGGACGCAACGTCGCGGAGCTGACCGGGTTGCCGGAGTCAGGCGTGGCGTTCGCCCGTCGCCCGCTGGCCGCGCCCCTGCGGCTGAGCGAGCTGGCCGAGCCACCGCCCGGCGCCGCCACACCGGAACCACCCGCCGCACCCGCACCACCCACAGATGTCACACCCGCACCACCCGCACCACATGAGGAGCAAGAATGACGCAGGAGAAGCTCGACGGAGTCATCGTGGCCACCGCGCTGCCCTACGCCGAGGACTCGAGCGCGCCCGCCGGGCTGCGTGTCGACCTCGACCGCTACGCCGAGCACTGCCGCTGGCTGGTGGAGAACGGCTGCCGAGGCGTGGGCCCGAACGGCTCCCTCGGCGAGTACTCCTCACTCTCGGACGAGGAGCGCCGCGCCGTCTCCCGTACGGCGATAGAGGCGGTCGGTGACGCGGGCATCGTCGTCGTCGGCGTGCACGGCGTCGGCGCGCACCAGGCCCGCGAGTGGGCCGAAAAGGCGGCCGAGGACGGCGCGGACGGCCTGCTGTGCCTGCCGCCGACCGTCTACCGCGCCAACACCTCCGAGGTGCTGCACCACTTCGAGCAGGTGGCGAGCGTCGGCCTGCCGGTGATGGCGTACAACAACCCGATCGACACCAAGGTCGACATGACCCCCGAGGTGGTCGCCGAGATCGCGAAGCTCGACAACGTGGTCGCCATCAAGGAGTTCTCCGGTGACGTACGCCGGGTGCTCGAACTCCGCGAGCTGGCCCCCGATCTGACCGTGGTCGCCGGTGCGGACGACGTGGCACTGGAGGCGCTGCTGATGGGCGCCACCGGCTGGTTCGCGGGCTTCCCGAACGTCTTCCCCGCCGAGTCGGCACACCTCTTCGAACTGGCGCAGCAGGGCAGGCTGGAGGAGGCCCGCGCCCTCTACGAGCCGCTGGTCGCCGCCTTCCGCTGGGACTCGCGAGTCGAGTTCGTGCAGGCGATCAAGCACGGCATGGAGATCGTCGGCCGGTTCGGCGGCCCCTGCCGTCCGCCGCGCGGGCCGCTCCCCGCCGACCAACTGGCTCTGCTGGACGCCGACATGCGCAAGGCCGTCGACTATCTGAACGCCCACCCGGTGGGCAGCTGACATGCGGGCCGGCAGGTACTTCTCCGCGGTCGACTCGCACACGGAGGGCATGCCGACCCGGGTCATCACCGGCGGCGTCGGGGTGATCCCCGGCGACACGATGGCCGCCCGGCGCGTGCACTTCATGGCCCATCTCGACCACATCCGCGAGCTGTTGGTGAACGAGCCGCGCGGCCATGCCGCGATGAGCGGCGCCATCCTCCAGCCGCCGACCCGCCCCGACGCCGACTGGGGAGTCCTCTACATCGAGGTCTCCGGCTGCCTGCCGATGTGCGGGCACGGCACGATCGGTGTCGCGACCGTGCTGGTGGAGACCGGCATGGTCGAGGTGACCGAACCGGTGACCCGCGTGCGGCTGGACACCCCGGCCGGGCTGGTGGTCGCGGAGGTGGCGGTCAGCGGCGGCCGTGCCGAGGCCGTCACGATCTTGAACGTGCCCTCGTTCGCACTGGAGTCGGATGCCTCGGTGCAGGTCCCCGGCCTCGGCCGGGTCGGCTACGACATGGCGTACGGCGGCAACTTCTACGCCGTCCTGCCGCTCGCGGATCTGGACATCCCCTTCGACAAGGGGGAGAAGGACCGCATCATGGGCGCCGGTCTGGCGATCATGGACGCGATCAACGAGCAGAACCGGCCGGTCCATCCTGTGACCGAGGGCATCGGCGGCTGCAAGCACGTGCAGTTCGTCGCCCCCGGCACACCGGGCACACCGGGCACCCCCGGCAGCGACGCCCGTAACGCGATGGTCATCCATCCGGGCTGGTTCGACCGCTCACCCTGCGGCACCGGTACGTCGGCGCGGATGGCACAGCTGCACGCACGCGGCGAACTGCGGCTGGACGAGGACTTCGTCAACGAGTCGCTGCTCGGCACCCGCTTCATCGGCCGTCTCGTGGAGGAGACGACCGTCGGCACGCTGCCCGCCGTGGTGCCCACGGTGACCGGAAGCGCGTGGATCACGGGCATGGGGCAGTACCTGCTCGATCCCACGGACCCCTTCCCCCGGGGCTTCACCCTCTGAACGCCCGCTCCTTTGACACAGCCCCCGACGCAGCTTCCTGACACAGCTCCCTGACACAGCCCCCTGTCGCAGGCCTCTGACGGTCCGGCGCCGTGATCCGGCGCCCCTGCCCGCTCACCTGCACAGCACACGCACGTCCCCCCCGCACCGGCCCCTCCGTGCGCCGGGCGGGCCGGACGAGTGCGCCCACCCCTCGCCGTGCGTGTCTGCGGCCTGCCCGAAATCAGCCTGCCCGAGCACTCTCCCCTTGGGGTGAAAAATGGATTTCCTCGTCTCCCTCAACGACTGGCTGTGGGACCCGCTGGTCTGGTTCGCGCTGAGCTTCGGCCTGGTGCTCACCGTGGTCACGCGCGCCGTCCAGGTCCGCCGCATCCCCGACATGGTCCGGCTGCTGCGCAGAGGGGAGCGCTCCGAGGCGGGAGTCTCCTCCTTCCAGGCGCTGATGCTGACCCTGTCCAGCCGCATCGGCGTCGGCAACATCGCCGGTGTCGCCACGGCCATCGCGGCCGGCGGCCCCGGCGCGCTCTTCTGGATGGCCGTGATGGCCTTCCTCGGCGGAGCCACCGCGTTCGTCGAGTCGACGCTCGCGCAGATCTACAAAAGCAAGGCCGACGGCACCTTCTGGGGCGGCATCCCCTACTACATCGAGAAGGGGCTGCGGAAGAAGTGGCTGGCGGTCATCGCCGCCGTCACCGCGATGAGCCTCTACGCCTTCCTGGCGCCCGGCGTCCAGTCCAACGCCATCTCGGCGAGCTTCGACAGCGCCATGGGCATCAGCCCGTGGGTCACCGGCTCGGTCGTGGTCGCGCTGCTCGGCTTCATCGTCTTCGGCCGCCGCAAGCGCATCGTGGCGGTCGCCGACACCGTCGTACCGGTGATGGCGGTCGGCTACATCCTGGCCGCCCTGCTCGTCCTGGCCGTCAACATCACCGAGGTGCCCGCGGTCTTCTCCCTGGTCATGGGCAGCGCCTTCGGATCGGACTCGGTCTTCGGCGGCATCGTCGGCGCGGCGATCGCCTGGGGCGTGCGCCGGGCGCTCTTCTCGAACGTCGCCGGTGTCGGCGAGGGCACCTACGGTTCCGCGGCGGCCGAGGTCTCGCACCCGGCCAAGCAGGGCCTGGTGCAGGCGTTCTCCATCTACATCGACACACTCTTCATCTGCATGGCGACCGGCTTCATGATCCTGGTGACCGGCAACTACAACGTGACGACGGAAGCCGGAGAGAAGATCGTCACGCATGTGCCGGGGGTCGAGGCGGGGCCCGCCTACACCCAGGAGGCGTTCGACTCGGTGTTCTCCGGAGCCGGGCCGTACTTCGTTGCCATCGCGCTCGCGCTGTTCGCCTTCACCACGCTCGTCGCCTTCTACTACATAGCCGACACCAGCCTCACCTACCTCACCGGGGGCGCCCGCAACCCGGCGCTCGCCCACGCCCTGCGGGTGGCCATGCTCGGGATGGTCTTCTACGGTGCGGTGGAGTCCGCGGACATGGTGTGGGCGATCGGCGACGTCGGCTACGCCTCGCTCGCCTGGGTCAACATGCTCTGTCTGATCTTCCTGGCGAAGCCCGCGCTGATCGCGCTGCGCGACTACGAGGCACAGATGCGGCTGGGCATCGACCCGGTCTTCGATCCGGACAAACTGGGTATCAAGAACGCCGACTACTGGGCGGGACTGATCACTTCGCAGAGCAGTCCGGCCAAGTGAGCACCGCCGCACGCACACCGCAGCACGCACACAGCCGCACGCGGACAGCACCCCGCGGCAGCACCACGCAGCGCAGCACCACACCGCACACCCGGTGTGTGAGAGGCAGGATCACCGTGACCGCTGAGGCCAGCACCGACCCCCGTACCGCCGCCCCCTTCGGAGCCCCCTTCCCGCCGACCGCCCCGGCCGAGGTGGCCAGGATCGCCGCCGAGGCGGCCGCCGCGGCCCCCGTACTGGAGGCGCGCGGCCGCGCCTTCCGGGCCGGACTGCTGCGTGCGATGGGCACCGCGCTGGAGGCGCGCCGGGCCGGGATCGTCGCGCTGGCCGACCGGGAGACCGCGATCGGCGCCACCCGGCTGCACGGTGAACTCACCCGCACCGTCTACCAGGCCGGGCTGTTCGCCGACGTGCTCGACGAGGGTTCCTATCTGGAAGCCACCATCGACCACGCCGGTGACACCTCCATGGGTCCCGGCCCGGATCTGCGGCGGATGCTGGTCCCCATCGGGCCGGTCGCCGTCTTCGGGGCGAGCAACTTCCCGCTGGCCTTCTCGGTGCCCGGCGGGGACACCGTCTCCGCGCTGGCCGCCGGATCACCCGTGATCGTCAAGGCGCACGGTGCCCACCCGGCGACCTCGCAGCTGACCTTCCACATCCTGCGGGAGGCGGCGCGCGCGGCCGGTGCGCCCGAAGGCACCCTCGGCCTGGTGTACGGGCAGCAGGCCGGTGCGGCGCTGGTCGCCGATCCGCACGTCAAGGCCGTCGCGTTCACCGGTTCGCCGCGAGGCGGCCGGGCGCTGCTGGACATCATCGCCGCCCGGCCGGAGCCCGTCCCGTTCTACGGGGAGATGTCCGGGCTCAACCCGATCGTCGTCACCGAGGCGGCCGCCGCGAAGCGCGGCAGGGAGATCGCCGAGGGGCTGGTGCGCTCCTTCACGGTCGCCGCCGGCCAGCTCTGCACCAAGCCCGGCCTGGTGTTCGTGCCAGAAGAGGCGGCGGGCGACGCGCTCGTGGCGGCGGCCCGCGAGCTGGTGGCGGGCAGTGCGGCGGGCGTGGCGCTGACCGAGGGCATCCACGCGGCGTACCGGGAGATCTCCGGCGATCTCGCCGCGCTGCCCGGGGTCACCGTGGAGGCCGAGGGCGGCCCGGTACCTGAGGCGGGATACGCGGTGGCACCCCGGCTGCTGTCGGTGCGCGCCGCGGAGATCACCCCGGAGGTGACCGAGGAGTGCTTCGGGCCGCTGACCGTCCTCGCCCGCTACCGCGACGACGCCGAACTGCGGCGAGCCCTCGACGCGCTGCCCGCCTCGCTCACCGGCACGGTGCATTCGGAGGCGGATGAGGAGCAGGTCACCCGGGAGCTCTTCGAGTCGCTGCGCGCCAAGGCGGGCCGGGTGGTGCACAACGGCTTCCCCACCGGCGTGCTGGTCTCCTGGGCGCAGACGCACGGGGGCCCGTGGCCGTCCACCAACAGCCTGCACACCTCGGTGGGGGCGACCGCGCTCCGCCGCTTCCTGCGCCCGGTGACCTGGCAGAACGCCCCGCAGTCGGTGCTCCCGTACGAGCTGTGGGACAAGACACGGCTGCCCCGCCGGATCGACGGCCGCCTGGTGCTCCAGGGCGTGTTCGAGAAGTAGCGCCGGTCGCCCCGCGAGACAGGCGGGACTTCTGCAACACGCCCCAGAGCCCGTCCGGGTCCGGTGGGGGGGCCGGGTGGACCCGGACGGGCGGTCGGTGCGCGTCAGACGGCGACGGAGCGGTTCTTGTCCCGTTGGGCGGTCTGCGCCCTGGTGCGCAGCACGTGGTTGGCGACCTCGACGCGCGAGGTGCAGTCGAGCTTCCGCATCACCTTGCGCAGCGTGTTCACCGCCGTCCACTCGGCGATGCCGAGCCTGCTGGCGACCAGCCGGTTGCTCAGCCCCTCCGCGACCAGGTTGGCCACCTCCGTCTCCCGCCGGGTCAGTACGTCCGCCGTGCCGGGCGGCAGGGGACTGACCGGAGGCTGGGCGAAGGGCGTCACGCTCTGGGTGACGGCCTCACCCACGGACAGGGCGCGGCCCGCCGCCTGCTGCTCCTCGAACGCTGCCTTGCCGAGCCGTTCGCGGGCGCGGGCGGCAAGGGCGTGGTGCTCCGCCGCCGACTGGCGCGGCGGTGCACAGCCGGTCCGCTTCTCGATGGAGTCCGCCGTGGCCAGCAGCCGGGCCGCCCGCTCCCACGCCTCCTGCGCGCGCCGGTTCCTGCGTACGAAGACGGCCGTGGTCACCCGCAGGGCGGAGACGAGTGCGGGCAGGTCGCCGATGTCGTGCAGCACCTGGAGCGCCTGGCAGGAGAGCTCCTCGGCGCGGTCGGTGTCGCCGTCGGCCGCCAGCAGGCCCGCCAGGGTGAGGGTGGAGAGCGCCGCCTCGCGGGCGTCGCCCGTCTCCTCGTAGAGCCGCACGGACTCCTCGGCCAGCCGTATCGCCTGCTGCGTCCCGCTGCCGGCCTTGGTGCCGCTCCGACCGGCCTTGCCGTCGCCCTTGCTGCCGCTGCCGCTGCCGCTCTTGCCTTCGCTGTCGCCGTCGCTCCTGCTGTGGGCCGTGCCGTCGGCCTGGCTCTCGCCGGTGCTCCCGTCCGCGGCCTCGCTCCTGTCCCGGGCCTTGCCGGACGTGTCGGCGGGACCGATGCCGTCCGTGTCGTCCCGGCACACCTCGGCCAGCAGTCCGGCTGCCAGTGCGCAGGTGTGCCCGTCGTCCAGGGTGCGGAGTTCTTCCCTGGCGCGCTCCAGCAGGATCCGGGCCCGCCCGAGGTCGCCTCGCGCCCGCTCCAGCCGGGCCATCGCGGTCATGACCAGCGCGGCCCGGGGACGGTCCTCCATTGATTCGAACATCGCCAGTGCGCTCTGCAGCCGCTCCTCAGCCTCGCGGAGGTCGCCGGCCAGCAGATGTGCCGTGCCGAGTGCCGCCTCGGTCACCGCGCGCGTCTTCGGGGTGCACTCCCCGGCGGCCTCGGCCGCGGTGAGCCGCTGCACGGCCTCCCGGACCTCGCCGCGGACGAGCCAGTACGGCAGCGCGTCGGACGCGAGGCCGGCTGCCTCCTCGCCCTCCCCGGCCTGGACGAGGACGTCCAGTGCGGTGAGGATCTCCGGGTGCCAGCGGTCCAGTAAACGCACGGCACAGGTCTGCTCCGGGCCCTGGAGGAGCGGCAGGGTCTCCTTCGCCCGGCGCAGGAAGTAGGCGGCGTGCGCCGCCTGGGCAGGGGTGAGTCCGCCTTCGCGGGTGAGCTGTGCCAGGGCGTGCGCGCGGGCGCGGCGCAGCATGTGGAAGCGGACGCTGCCGTCCTCCTGCTCGCGGGTGAGCAGCAGGCTGTGGTCGACAAGCTCCTCGAGCGCGCCTCGCGCTTCCTGGGGCGAGAGTCCGCACACGCCGCTGACCTCGGCGTCGTCGAAGGCCGAGGAGAAGGCGGCAAGCCGGATCAGCAGGCGGCGGCGTTCGGGGGCGAGCAGGGACCAGCCGTGCTCCAGCGCGTCGCTCATGCTCACATGCCGCGACATGGTGTCGGCCGTCGAGCCGCGCAGCACCTCGGGGGCGCGGTCGATCTCCTCCAGGAGGGCAGCGGGCGAGGACGCCTTGAGCCGGGGAGCCGCCAGCTCGATGGCGAGCGGCAGCCCGTCGAGCCGTACGCACAGCTCGGTGACGGCGGCGCGGTTCTCCTCGGTGAGACGGAAGCCGGGCCGTACGGCGCGGGAGCGATGCACGAGGAGTGCGACGGCGGGGACTTCGGCGAGCTGGGCAAGCTCCAGGGTGTCGGAGGGTTCCGGCACGGCGAGCGGGGCGAGCTGGACCCGGCGCTCTCCGTAGACGCCCAGGACCTGGGTGGCCACGGTGAGGATACGCAGCCGGGGCGCCGCGTCGGCCAGGCGGCCGATCAGCGTGCGGTAGCCGTGGGGCGGCAGGCTGCCGCAGTCGAGGACGAGCAGGAATTCGAGGTCGTGCAGCGCGGTGATCAGGTCGGTGTCGATGTCGAGCGCGGCGCGGAGGGTGTCGCGGAGGTCGGCTGCGGGGTTGTCACCGGCGTGCTGGGCGTGCTCGGTGAGCGTTTCGAGCTCCACGTAGTGTCCGCCGTCGGCGAGGTGCGGGACGACCTCGTCGAAGAGCGCGGCGGCCAGCCGGCTCTTGCCCACGCCCAGATGGCCGGTGAGCGTGAGGAGGCGGGACTCGCCGGACAGCAGGGTGGTCTTCAGCTCCGCCAGTTCGGTGTCGCGGCCGATCAGCGGCGTGAGTGTGTAGCGCCGCAGCGTCCCGGCGCAGTGACCGTCGTCAGTACCTATATGTCTCAGCTCAGGCGGGCTCTGGAACATTCGCGTACCTATCTCGTGGCTATGGAGGTCCGCGGCTGAGGGGTGGCCGCGGCACGTCGAAGTTGACAAGGGTCGGCAGGAAGGCTGATAGAGACTGACAAGGACAGACAAGCATGGACAAGGGGAGACGTCGGACTTGAGCGGACGTGGAGCACCTGCACCGGGTGAGAGCCGGGGCGAGCTGGAGGACTGCCCGAACGGCCGGAGCGGTTCCCGGAACACATGATTCCGTTTGTGTCCGTCACGTATATGCGGAGGGCGGTCGGGCACGGTCCGCGAGACCGGATTTGTTACCAGGTAGGTACAGAAGGACCGTCGGATACGGCGGCGGCTGGGTCATGCGTCTCTCACCGGGCGACGATTTTGGTTTCTTGTTCAATCATCGGAGGGTTCTTTTGCCGGACCCGCTTGCCCGGCATTTCACTTCCCGTTCGTGAAGTGCACCGC
The DNA here is from genome assembly GCF_025165795.1 of Streptomyces gossypii. Classification (GTDB taxonomy): domain Bacteria; phylum Actinomycetota; class Actinomycetes; order Streptomycetales; family Streptomycetaceae; genus Streptomyces; species Streptomyces gossypii. Next base: position 4,004 of record NZ_JAJAGO010000024.1, on the reverse strand, counting down.
TTCTCGAGCAGAATTAAGCGAACCCGGCGGGAGAGTGGCTCCGATGCGCCGCGGTGGAAATCCGGTAATGAATGGCGGAGCGTTTCCCGGTTCTTGGTTTCCCGGCACCCTGGTCTTCGGGCTGCGTACGCCCGGTCTTGCGCAGGTGTTGGGGCGGGGGTCTTTCCGGCGCGTAACAGGCGGTCTCCGGGTGGCCCCCAGGTCGCCGCGGGGCCGTGCTGCGCAGGGCGGGCGTGCCGCACAGGGCCGTACCGCGCCCGCACCCCCAGTCGTGGCGGTGCCTCCCAGTCCCAGCTGGTGGCCTGCTCCCCCGTGCTCGTCAAAGCGCCCCCGTTCGCGTTCCACGCCGAGCGGGGGATTTGCAGCATGCAGCGATATCAGTGCCTGAGAAGGGCGGTAAAGTCCGTCAAACCCCTCAGGCAGTGAAATGCCGATATTCCCCCGATTTTGCGAAGAACAAGACTCTAGCTCAGCTCAGTGAATCCGCCATGTGCGTCAACTGTCGCTCATTCATTGTGTGAAGTGATTGTATGCTCGCCGATGCGTCGCATGTCAAGTAAAGGTAAAGAACCGGTAGGTTGGATTCCGGTTGTCCTGGCGGTTTCACGGGGGGAATGTGCCGCCGTCGAGATGCTGACGCCGGTGAGGCGGGCATCGGAAAGCTACAAGTCAGGAAAAACCGCCCCACCGATCTCCCGCTGCGCGTTTCAGGGCCTGTCTCCGGCCGCCTCACCCGTGGAGACATAGACCCAGCCGCCGTATCGGGTCAGCACCCGGTGGCGTGCGGCCCCTCGCTCGACGGCCTCCCACGGGCGCCGGTGGACCATGCTCAGATCGCCGCCGAACGGAGCGATCACCGGTGCCAGCGCCGGGATCAGACGCTCCGGCCACCAGCCCGGAAGCCGGTAGTCCAGCACCACCCAGCGCCCCTTCGGCCCGAGCGCACGGTAGCCGCGCTCGATGATGCGGGCGTAGTCGCTGATGAGGGTGAGGGAGAAGCAGGCGATGATGCCGTTGACCTCGGCCGGATACTCATAGGAGGTCAGGTCCGCCTGCACCAGGGACACCTGCCGGAGCCCGGCGCGGCCGACCCGCTCCTCGGCACGCTCCAGCATGGAGTCGGTGAGGTCCACGCCGATCACCCGCCCGGCAGGTCCGACCGCCTCGGCCAGCAGCGGCAGGTTGTGCCCGGTGCCGCACCCGGCGTCGACGACGGTGTCGCCCGGGCGCAGCGCGAGCTGTCCGAGTGCCAGGTGCTTGTACGCCATCGTCCGCTGGCCGATGAGGTAGAGCCGGTTCGAGGTGAGGTCGTAGCGCTTTGCGCGTTTGCGGTACACCTCCACCATCCGCCGGGACTCGGGCGTGGTCATGCGTACTCCCTTCCGTGGGAGGAGTTGCCGTGGGAGGAGGTGCCGGAGGCGGGCTGCCGGGGGCCGCGCAGCACGGCGTTGAGCACCCTGGGCCGCAGCACGGCCTGTGGCGGCGCCATCAGATGGGTCATGTCGAACAGCGCGTTGGCCACCAACGGGTCGTGGGTGGCCACGTCCAGCAGCCGGCTCGTGTAGCGCATCCCGAGCCGGGCGGGCAGCGGCAGCGGTCCCTCGGTGGCACCCTCGTACGCCATGTCCGCGTTGCCGGAGAGCATCCAGGCGGCGTTCACCCAGTGGGCGATCCGCTTGCGCATGGCTTGGGCGAAGCCCTCGGGCAGCCGTCCGGTGTCCCGTACGCGCGCTCGGCCGAGCGCCTGGCGCAGTTCGAGCGCGCCGAGCGCCGCGACCGAGATGCCCTGTCCGTAGGCGGGGTTGAACGCGCCCGCGGCGTCACCGATGACCAGGAACCCGTCGGGCCAGTCCTTGACACGCTCAAAGTGGCGGCGCCGGTTCTCGGTACGCCCCGATCCGTACACCTCCCCGAGCGGTTCGGCGTCCCGCACGGCCTCGTACAGCTCGGTGCTGCGCAGGCCCTTGGCGAAGTCGAGGAAGGCACGGTGGGTCAGCGCCGGGCGTTCACCGCCCATGCCGGAGACGGAGACCATCCAGCGCCCGTTCTCGATCGGGTTGATGATCCCGGAGCGCGGCACCTCGGGTGTGGCCTGGATCAGGAGGCACTTCCAGTCGGCCGTGTGGCCGGGAGGCGGGGCGAGCACGCAGGTGGCATAGGCGCAACGGGCGTCGACAACGGACTCCGCCGGTGCGTCGCGGCCCAGGCTGCGCAGCCAGTCGGGCGCCTGGGAGCCGCGACCGGTGGCATCGACGACGAAGTCCGCCTCCCACTCGTACGGTTCGCCCCACCCTGCCCAGGCCGAGCCGTCGCGGTCCTTCAGCAGCACGCCCCCTACGGCCGTACCGCCGCGCGACTCCAGGAGGCCGACCGCCTCCGTCTGCTGGCGGACCTCGACGCCGGGCAGCTTGAGCAACTCGCGCCGCACCGCCCAGTCGAGGACGTCGCGCGAGCCGGAGAGCACCACATGGTTGCCCGGGAAGCGGTCGACCCAGCCGCCGGCCATCAGCAGCCGCATGTCCTGGGGCATCCGCACCTGCACCATGCCGAGCGCCCGCAACTCCCGCAGTACACCGGGGAACAGCCGGTCCAGGGCACGATGCCCGGCTGCCATCAGGTTGTGGGTGTGCCGCGACTGCGGCACGCCGCGCCGCCAGAGGGGCTCGTCCGGGTAGCCGTCCCGCTCCACCAGCGTCACGCGGTCGAAGTGCGGGGCCAGCGCGGCGGTCGCGCAGAGTCCGGCGAGACTGCCTCCGAGTACCACGGCGTGGCTCATCGTCCGGTCTCTTTCTCTCAGTTGCCGACGGCGCGACGGGGAGCGGCCTGCGGCAGCCGTCGGGCGAGCCACTCGTGCGCCGCCGCATACCAACGGGGGGCGGTGCGGTGCACGTTGAGCGAGTGCGCGGCGTCCGGCAGCACGTATGCCTCAAGGCCGGGCACCGCGGTGTAGAACTTGCCCTCGTAGGCGACGACTTCCCCGGCCTGTTCGGTGGAGAGGTCACCCCCGCCGAAGAGGCGGTCGTACTGGCCCGCCACCAGTAAGACGGGCACGTCCACCTCGGCGGCCGGGCCCGGCTGGTAGATGGCGTCCATGGTGAGGCCCTCGCCCAGCGGCACAGTCGACTTGGTCTCCTCGTGGTACGCGGACAGTTCGGGGTCGACACCGCCCTCGTGCTCGTAGAGGCGGCTGCGCAGCCCGGGTTTGGTGGTCAGGTAGTTCTCCGGGAAGGCCGTGGGGCCGAGCACCGGATCGCCGGACGCCGGGTGCAGCGCCGGTGCCGCCTCCGGATAGAGCGGGCCGAAGGCGTGCACCAGCGAGGTGAGGACGAGCGCGTCCAGGTCGTGGTGGCGGGCGGCGTCGAGGAGGGCTATGCCCGAGCCGAGCGAGTGCCCGACGGCCACCACGTACGAGAAGGCGGGGATCTCGGCGGTGCCGGTGCGCAGCGTACGGATCACCTGGTGCACCGCTTCGACGTTCGCCTCCACGGAGCACTCGTCGGCCGGGGGGTGCTCGCTCGCCCCGGTGCCGGGACGGTCCAGGGCCAGCACCGCGTAACCTTCCGCGACCGCGTGGCGGACGTAGCCGGCCGTACCGGGGGCGGTCCAGTAGCGCCGGTCGTAGGTGAGGCCGGGCAGCAGGAGCTGCACGGTGCGGGGCGGTTCCCCCGGCGGGAGGTACAGATCGGCGGAGAGACGCCAGATGGTCCCGGGGGCATGGGGCGGGGTGACTTCCAGGCTTACGGCGGTCATGGCGATGAGTACTTCCTCCGATACGGCTGGCGCCGATACGGCTGGCGCGCGCGGTCAGCGGCCTGCCAGGGGGCGGTCAGGAGACCGTGGACACCTGCGGTTCGCCCGACTCGACCCCGTCGGCCGTCATCTGTTCGGCGATCTTCATGGCCTCCTCGATCAGGGTCTCCACGATCTTCGACTCCGGCACCGTCTTGATCACCTCACCCTTCACGAAGATCTGACCCTTGCCATTACCCGAGGCCACACCCAGA
>NZ_JAJAGO010000023.1 GCF_025165795.1 Streptomyces gossypii | reverse complement strand
GGGGCACGGGAGTCATCTCCCGTGCCCCGCCCTGGTGCGCGTCGGGCGTCAGCCCCCTGCGGGAGCCGCGGCGGCCTTGGTGAACTCGGCGAGGAACGCCTCGTCGAACGCCCTGAGGTCATCCGGCTTCCGGCTGGTGATGAGCGTGTTTCCCCCGTTGCGGCAGATGAACACCGGCTCGTCCACCCAGGTGGCGCCCGCGTTGCGGATGTCGGTGGCCAGGCTCGGCCACGAGGTGAGCGTCCGGCCGGGCAGCACCCCCGCCTCGATCAGTGTCCAGGGCGCGTGGCAGATCGCCGCCACCGGCCTGCCCGTGTCGAAGAAGGCGCGGACGAACCGTACGGCTTCCCGGTCCATCCGCAGCGCGTCGGGATTCGCCACGCCGCCGGGCAGCACCAGGCCGTCGTAATCCGACACCGAGGCTTCGCCGACCGTCTGGTCCACCGCGAAGCTGTCGGCCTTGTCCAGATGGTGGAACGCCTGGACGCGTCCGCCCACCGTGGAGAGCAGCCGGGGTGTGCCACCGGCGTCCCGCACGGCCCGCCACGGGTCGGTCAGCTCCATCTGCTCAACCCCTGCCGGGGCAACGAGAAAGGCAGCCTGCACGTTGATCACTCCTCTCGGCGTCATAACCCGCAGGGCCGGATGCCGTGGGCAGCGCCGGTCCCGTACGGGTCTCTGCTCTTCGGGTGACCGGTACGGCACGGATCATGCGTGCCGTGTTGCCGCTTCCGCGCCGGACCCGTCCGCGCCCTGTCCGTCCGCAGCCGGCGCCTCCGGCTCCGGCCCGTCCCCGCCGTCCGGCGCGGGCATCTCCGCCGCCCAGCTGGCCAGCAGCCGCAGCGCCTCGCTCGAGGCCGAGCCGGGCGCCGCGTGGTAGGCGACCAGCTCCTGCGACTGGTCGCCGGGCAGCTTCAGCACCTCGAAGGAGAGTTCGAGCCGCCCGACCAGCGGATGGCGCAGCTCCTTCGTCCCGTACGACTTCTCCTGCACGTTGTGCTTGGCCCACAGCCGCCGGAAGTCCGGAGACTTGACGGACAGCTCTCCGATCAGCGCGTTGAGCTGCGGATCGTCCGTATGACAGCCGGCGTCCAGCCGCAGCCAGGCGACGACATCGGACGCCTTCTGCGCCCAGTCCGCGTACAGCGCTCGCGTGCCCGGGTCGAGGAAGACCAGCCACGCCATGTTCAGCTCGTGGCGCGGCCGGGCGGACAGACCGCCCAGCAGCACGTTGGCCAGCGGATTCCAGCCGATGACGTCCAGCCGCCGTCCGACCACGTAGGCGGGCACGCCCTCCATCGCGTCGATCATCTGCTGAAGCAGCGGCCGTACGCGCTGCGGGCGCGTCGAGACCCGGCGGGTGTGCCGCTTCGGCTTCGTCAGATGCGTCAGGTGGTCGCGCTCGGCGCGGGTGAGCCGCAGCGCACCGGCGATCGCGTCGAGTACACCGGTGGACACGTTATGGCTGTGCCCCTGCTCCAGCCGCGTGTAGTAGGCGACGCTCACCCCGGCGACCTGCGCCAGCTCCTCGCGCCGCAGTCCGGGCACCCGGCGCCGCCCGCCGTAGTGCGCCAGCCCGACGTCCACCGGCTGCAGCCGGGCGCGCCGGGTACGCAGGAACTCGCTCAGCTCGGTACGCGGATCCATGAGATCTGGCTGCTCCATGCATCCAGTATGGCCGCGACGGGGCGTCCGCGGTCGTCCCATCCTGTCCCCGTCAGTGGTAGGCACCGCGGACATACGTACAACGGAGGGCTGGGTAGGCCGCCCGGATTCCCGCACGCTCACGGCACAGGGTGCCGAAGACGGCACCGCACCGCGATGAGGAGCCCCTGATGTCCGTGGCCACCGTTCACGCCTTCGCCGCCCCGGCGCCGAAGGCACCCCTGGAGCACACCACCATCCCGCGCCGCGCGCTCGGCGAGCACGACGTCCTGATCGAGATCAGGTACGCCGGAATCTGCCACTCCGACATCCACCAGATACGGGAGGACTGGGGCGAGGCGATCTTCCCGATGGTCCCCGGTCACGAGATCGCGGGTGTCATCACCGAGGTCGGCAGCGGCGTCACCCGGCATGCGGTCGGCGACCGGGCCGGAGTCGGCTGCTTCGTCGACTCCTGCCGCGACTGCGACAACTGCCGCGCCGGACTGGAGCAGTACTGCACCGGCAGCGGCATGCTGATGACGTACAACGCGACCGGCAGCGACGGCGAGCCCACGTACGGCGGATACAGCACGCACATCGTCGTCGACGAGAACTACTCCGTGCGCATCCCCGAGGGCATCACCCTGGACGAGGCCGCGCCGCTGCTGTGCGCGGGGATCACCCTCTACTCGCCGCTCGCGCACTGGAAGACCGGCCCCGGAACGCGCGTCGCCATCGTCGGCATGGGCGGTCTCGGCCACATGGGCGTCAAGATCGCGCATGCGATGGGTGCCGAGGTCACCGTGCTGAGCCAGAGCCTGCGCAAGCAGGAGGACGGGCTCCGGTTCGGCGCCGCCCACTTCCACGCCACCGGCGACCCGGCCACCTTCGAGCGGCTGGCGGGCAGCTTCGACCTGATCGTCAACACCGTCTCGGCGAACCTGGACATGGACGCGTACCTCGGGCTGCTGCGGACGGGCGGCACGCTGGTGAACGTCGGCGCCCCGGAGAACCCCGTGCCGGTGAACATGTTCTCCCTGATGTTCGGCCGCAAGCACCTCGCGGGCTCCGCCATCGGCGGCATCCGGGAGACCCAGGAGATGCTGGACTTCTGCGCACTGCACGGGATCGGCGCGGACATCGAGGTGATCAGCGCGGACGGGATCAATGACGCGTACGAGCGGGTCGTCGCGGGGGACGTGCGCTACCGCTTCGTCATCGACACGTCGACGCTGGCCGCCGCGGCGACCCCCTGACGGTGCGCGGCCGTCGGCGTGCGCGGTGCCGTGGCCTACGGGCCGGTGGTGAACCGGGCGCCCGGGGATGCCACGCTCACCGGCCCGTCGTACGCGGCGGCCGCCGCCGTCACCGCCTCGCCTGCGTCCGAGTCGGGCCACAGATGGGTGAGGACCAGCCGTCCGGCTCCCGCAGCCGTCGCGTATCCGCCCGCGAGGCGGGCGCTCAGCAGGAACGCGGCGTCCGCCGCCGGGACCTGCTCGGGATAGGTGGCCTCCGACAGCAGCAGCTCGGCGTCGCGCGCGAGGGCGGCGATCTCCGGGCTGGGCCCGGTGTCGCCGGTGTAGACGAGTGCCGTGCCGTCCGAGGCGGTGAGCCGGACACCGGCGTTGGGGACGAAGTGCGGCAGCAGCCGGGTGTCGACAGTGAACGGCCCGATGCCGAAGCGGCGGCCCGTACCGGCCTCGAACTCCCGCAACTCGTAAGCCCCCGCCAGCATGCCCGGCCGGTCCAGGGCGAGCACCGCGTCAAGCGCGCCCGGCAGGGCGTACAGCGGAAGCGCGGGGGCGGGAGTGTCCGCCAACGCACGCGCCCGCAGCAGGGGGTTGAGGTCGGCGCAGTGGTCCGGGTGGCCGTGGCTGACGAGCACCGCGTCGACCTGTGCGGCGGTGAACTCCGCCAGCAGCCGGGGCAGTGTCGCGTAGCCCGGGTCGATCAGCAGCCGGAATCCGTCGCTCTCCACGACGTAGCCGCTGCATGCCTGATCGGCGGTCGGCCAGGCTCCGCAGCCGCCCAGAACGGTGAGCTCCACCGGGGGATCGTACCCGCGAGAGCCGGTGGGCGGCCGGTGGGCGGTGCGTGGACGGCACCGGCGACGAGTTGCGGGCAGGGCGCATCCTCCTTAGCGTGAGAACGCATATCGTGACCGCTTTGACACGAATCGTGATCGTGTGTCCGTTCCCGTGAGGCTGCCGCACCCGTACGCCCCACCGTTCCCGTGCAAGCACGGCAGCCCTCGGGCCTCCCCGGGGCCCCTCCCGGGGGTCCCCTCCCACAGGAGACGACATGCTCCACTCCAGACTCAGCAAGGTCGCCCTCTGCGCCACCAGCGGTGCCGTCGCCGCCATGTCCCTCGCGGGCACCGCGAACGCCGTCGCCGAGCCGGCCCCGGCTCCGGCCCCGGTCGCACCCGAACAGCGCGCCGCCCAGTCCCAACTCGCCCAGCAGCAGGGCGGCGGCAAGGTCCGTCATGGCTACGTGACGCGGAGTGTCAGGGTCCATCTGCGGCCCAGCACGACCGCTCCGGTCATCGGCGTGATCCCCCGGGACTCGGTCATCGCGATCAAGTGCATGATCCGCGGGGAGATGGCCCCCGGGCTCAACACCTGGTACAAGCTGGCCAAGCGCACCGGCTGGGTGAACGCCCGCTACATCCGCGCCCTCGACCGCATCCCCTTCTGCAACTACGTCCCCTGACACCGGCAGTCGCACCCCGGCTGCACGGAAGTGGCCGTCCCCGCGGACCCGGGCCGATGATCTCCGGGTCCGCCAGGGGTCCATCTGGGCAGACAGTCCGGATGCGAGAAAGGACCCGATCATGGCCAAGGTAACGCTGCAGACCTTCCTGTCCCTGGACGGCGTGATGCAGGGCCCCGGCGGCCCCGATGAGGACCGCACCGGCGGCTTCGACAAGGGCGGCTGGGTGGTGCCGTACGTCGACGAGGAGATGGGCAGGTGCATCGACGAGTGGTTCGCCGCGGCCGACGGCTTCCTGCTCGGCCGCCGGACGTACGAGATCTTCGCCGCCTACTGGCCCCGCGTCACAGACGAGCAGAACCTGGTCGCCAGCCGCCTGAACAGCCTCCCCAAGTACGTCGCCTCCACCACCCTGGAGCAGCTGGACTGGCACAACTCCACGCTGCTGGGCCGGAAGGCCGCGGAGGAGGTCGCCGAGCTCAAGGCCAGGCCCGGCAGGGAACTCCAGATCCACGGCAGCGGCATGCTCGCGCAGTCCCTGATGGCGGCCGGTCTGATCGACGAGTACCGGCTGTTCACCTATCCGGTCGTACTGGGGGAGGGCAAGCGGCTCTTCGCCGAGGGCGCGGTCCCCACCGCCCTGAAGCTGGCCGACTCCAGGACCACCAGCTCCGGAGTCGCCATCCACACCTACCAGCCCGCCGGCCGCCCGGTATACGGGGACTTCACCCTCGACGCGGACGAATGAGGGCGGCGCGCGTTCAGCTGCCCGGCGGCGGCGCGGCGCCCGTCGGCGCCCCCGTCGGCGCCCCCGGCTCCGGCGCGACGGGCACGGGGCTGCGCATCGCCGACCAGGTCGCGGTGTCCGCGAGGACCAGCTCCTCCACCCGGCCTGCCAGCAACTGCTGGGCGCCCGGCCCGTCGTACGGCGCGCTGCCCAGGCTCCAGGCGATCACATGCTGCTGGAGCGCCACCATCGAGGCGCTCGTACGGATCCAGTTCTCGCCCCACCGGAACAGCTGCCGCAGCCCCACGGCTGCCGCCACCCCGGCCCCCAGGCTCCCGGTGACGGCGCCGGGCGCGTCCATCGCCACGGCCGCCGGGACGGAGGCGGAGAGCAGCACGATCACCACCTCCGACACGTAGAAGCCCGCGCGGGCCCGGGACTTCTGCCGCTCGTACCAGGAGAGCCGCTCGACGACGCTCGGCGGCGGTTCCGCGCCGCCCGGCGCCCGCAACGCCGACCACCAGTAGGCAGTCCGCTGCCTGCTTTCCGTACGTCTGCCGGCCTGTGCGTCCATGGCACGACAGTAGACGGCACGGCCTGGGGCCGGACAAGGGCCGGACGGCAGCCGGTTCAGCCGCCTGCTAGCCCGTGATCCCGCGCAGGAAGCCGTCCAGAAGCGCGGTCTGCCGCTCCGGCGGGAAGCGATCCGGGTCGAACAGCGCGTGGACGACGAGCCCGTGGGTGAACGCGGCGGCGGAAGCCGTCACCTCGTCGGCGTCCGTCTCCTCCGGCAGCTCACCGCGCTCCCGCGCGGACACCACATGGGCACGCAGTCTGCCGCGCCAACGCTCCAGCCGGGCCAGCTCGTTGGCCCGCAGTTCCGGATCGGCGAGCGAGGCGTCCCAGGAGCTGACCCAGACCCGGTTCATCGCGGCGCCCCCGGGCGTGAGCGGCAGCACGTCGAGGAGCGCGGCGCGCAGTGAGGCCAGTCCTTCCGCCTCCGGCGTGCGCCGGGCGAAGGCCGAGGTGCGCTCCTCGGCGACGACGAGGGCGTGCCGTACGAGGGCCCGCTTGGTGGGGAAGTAGTGGGTGAGCAGCCCGGTGGAGGCGTCCATCTCGGCCGCGACGGCGCGCAGCGTCAGCCCGCCGAGCCCCTTCGCGGCGAGGACCCGCCAGACCGCCTCGGACACATCGGCGCGTCTGGCCTCATGGTCTCCACGGGCAGGTGGCATGCGGGCTCCCTCGGGGTGCCGTCGGTGTGCGTGCGGTGGTCGGTAGCCTAGGGTACGTAACGAACGTTTGGTACTCACTCTGTGATCGGGGACTCCGTGTTCGCACACCCGCTGACCGACACCGCCGAGCTCCGCCCGCTGGAGCCCTGGCAGGCCAGGGATTTCGCCGACTTCATCGCCCGCACGCGCGACCATCTCGCCCCCTGGCTGCCCTGGGCCACCTCGATAACCGACGAGGAGGGTGCCCGTGCGTGGCTGCGGACCTACGCGGACCGGCAGGCCGCCGACGACGGCCGCATCTGCGGCATCTGGCTGGACGGCACGCTGGTGGGCGGCATCCTCTTCCGTGTCTTCGCCGCACCCGCCGGCGTCTGCGAGATCGGCGTCTGGATCGCACCGGAGGCCCAGGGGCGCGGCCTGGTCCACCGTGCCGCCCGGCACTTCATCCGCTGGGCGTTCGAGACGCGCGGCATGCACCGCGTCGAGTGGCGCGCCTTCACCACGAACACACGCAGCGCGGCAACGGCGGAGCGGCTCGGCATGACCCGCGAGGGCACCCTCCGCGAGGCCTTCCCCTACCTCGGCACCCGCCACGACATCGCCGTCTGGTCCCTGCTCGCCCGCGACTGGAAACCGTGACGCGGGCGGCCCCTGCCATGCGGATGTTCGGGCGAAGGTGCGAATTGGGGAGGTTTTGCAGGGGATCGAGGGAAGGGCCAACGGAATGTATGCTCCAAGGAGCGTGGTGAGGGTGTACCTTCCGCGCTCGACGGCCTGAGACAAGCGACTGAACGCTGTTCCGGGCGTCTGCGTGGCCCGGTCCAATGCCGGTCCGGACGCAGACCGGACCGCGCCGCGTCACTCTGAGGTAGCACCCCGCGCCTGGCTGGCCGTGGGGGCTCGCACAGCGATCTGTTCGTGGGCCCCGCCTGTCGTGCGGCGCGGTCCCACCTGCCGGACACCGTCCGGCACACAGCGACATTCCCGACGTTCGGGTACCCGTGAGCGCGGTACCGGACAGACCAGGCCATGGCCACCACCGCGGTGTCCGGCACCTGTGCACCGCACTGCCGTACGACGGCGGCCGGTCCATGCTGCCCCGGAGCCGCCTTCGAGGGGACTGTTGTGCGACTGAGTGAACTGCTGGACGGGCATGAGCACCAGGTGCTCCAGGGCGATCCGGACAAGACCGAGATCACGGCGGGGACGAGCTTCGACGCCCTCCAGGTGACACCCGGAGCGCTGTACATCGCGGTGCCGGGGCATGGCGGGGGCGGCCCCGAGGGTGTGGCGGAGGCGCTGCGGCGCGGTGCGGTGGCGGTGCTGTGCGAGCGTGCGGACGCGGACGGGGAGGAGGCGGACGCCGCGGTGTGCGTGGTGCAGGTGGGCGACACCCGTACGGCCGCCCCCGTCGTGACCTCGCGCTACTACGGTGAGCCGGGCCGGGCGATGGACATGGTCGCCGTCACCGGGACGAACGGCAAGACGTCCGTGTCGTTCCTCGTCGAGTCGCTGCTCGCGCTCACCGAGGGTGCGCGGGTGGGTGTCATCGGCACCTCGGGGAGCCGGATCGGCAGCGAGCTGATCCCGATGCCCTTCACCGGCCTGTCCACCCCGGAGCCGCCCGACCTCCAGTACGTGCTGGGGCTGATGCGTGACGGCGGTGCGGACAGCGTGGTGCTGGAGGCCACCTCGGTCGGGCTGCTGACGCACCGGGTGGACCGGACCTTCCTGGACGTCGGCGTGTTCACCAACCTCACCCAGGACCACCTGGACGACCACGGCACGATGGAGAACTACAAGAACGCCAAGCTGCTGCTCTTCCAGGGACTCTGCCGCCGCGCCGTGACCAACGCCGACGACCCGGTGGGCCGGGAGGTCCAGGCCCTCATGCCGGGCGCGGTCGCCACCTACGCGCTCGACAGGGAGGCCGACTACACGGCGACGGACCTCGTCTTCGACGCCGCTGGAAGCCGCTTCACCCTGTGCCACGGCGGGCGCAGGTATCCGGTGGCGATCCCCTCCCCGGGCCGGTACTCGGTCTCGAACGCCCTCGCCGCCGTCGCCGCCTGCCATGTCCTGGGCCATGACCTGGCGACGCTGGTCGGCGCGCTCGACCGGGTGGCGACCGTCCCCGGCCGGTTCGAGACCTACGAGACGCCCGACGGCACCTCCGTCGTCGTCGACTACGCGCACTCGCCGGACTCGCTGGAGAAGGTCCTCACCGCCATCCGCGGCTTCGCCTCCGGCCGGGTCATCACGGTCTTCGGCTGCGGCGGCGACCGCGACGACACCAAGCGCGCCACGATGGGCAGGATCGCCGGTGAACTCTCCGACCTGTGCGTGCTCACCTCCGACAACCCGCGCCACGAGGATCCGGAGGCGATCCTGGACCAGATCGTGCCCGGTCTCACGGCGACGGGCACACCGTACGAGCGGCTGGCGGACCGGCGTACGGCGATCCGCCGCGCGTTGGGTGCCGCACGCCCGGGGGACTTGGTGCTGATCGCGGGGAAGGGCAGCGAACCGCACCAGGTGATCGGCGAGGAGCTGATCCCCTTCAGCGATATGGACGTCGTACGTGAACTCGCCGCCGTACGCCGCGCCGGCGGCGTGGCCGGGGCCGCAGCCGGTATAGGGGCCGGGGTCGGCGTCACGCCGGCAGCCGTGGCCGCGCTCGCGGCTCAGGCCCGCGCAGGGGAGCGGGAGGACAGCCGCAGCAGCCTGTGAGACGGGCCGGGCGGGGGGCCTGCCTGGGAGGCGGCGCCCGGCCTCCACGGCAGGCCCGGCACGTGTACCCCCCTGCGGTCACACCGTCCGAGGGGGACACAATGACGTCTCCCCTGGAACGGAGCAGACGCCATGACGCAGATCGACTGGCCCACCGTCTTCGACAGCAGCTACACCAAGCAGGCCCGGCGCGAGACCCGCAGGCAGGTGTGGCGGGAGGTTTTCGGCGAGGACCACGCCGGGCAGGCCGACCCGTACAGCTACGTCTCCGAGACCGAACTCGCCCGTTTCGCGGCGGAGCTGAGGGTCGGCCCGGGTGAGCTGCTGCTGGATCTCGGCTGCGGGCGTGGCGGTCCCGGGCTGGTCCTCGCGGTCCGTACGGGCGCGCGGCTGCTGGGGCTGGACATCTCCGAGGTGGCGCTGGAGGAGGCCCGCCGGGCTGCCGCGCGCATCCCGGCGGGGGATGGCCCGGCGGGGGATGGCCCGGAGGGCGAGGCGGACGGTGGCGGCGCCGCGGACAGCGGCCGGGCGGTCTTCCGGCGCGGGGAGTTCGCCGACACCGGGCTGCCCGACGGCGCGGCCGGCGCCGTGATGAGCGTGGACGCCTTCACCTTCGCCCTCGACAAGCAGCAGGCGTGCGAAGAGATCTTCCGTACCCTGGCGCCGGGCGGCCGGTTCGTCTTCACCAGCTGGGACTACCACCGCACCCCCGAGGACCGCCCGCCGCAGGTCCCCGACCACCGGCCCCTGCTGGAGCAGGCGGGCTTCGTCGTGCACGCCTACGAGGAGACGCGGGACTGGCGGGAGCGCATCGAGGCGATCAGCCGGGGCCTGATCGCGCGGCGCGACGAACTGGCCGAGGAGGAGGGACCGGAGGCCGCCGACGCGGTGGTCGCCTCGCTCCGGCAGCAGCTGGAGCACCAGATCCCGCTGATGTCCCGCCGTTTCCTGGCAATCGCGGAGCGGCCGAGTTGAGCTCGACGGAGACGACCAGTGCGGACTTCTGGTTCGACCCGGTCTGTCCCTACACCTGGATCACCTCGCGGTGGCTGGTGGAGGTGACCCGGGTGCGTCCGGTGTCGGTGCGCTGGCGGGTGATGAGTCTTCAGGTGCTCAATGAGGGGCTGGAGGTGAACCCGGAGGACCCGGAGGGGGAGTGGACGGAGTATCTGTGGGGCCCGGTGCGGGTGTGCACGGCGGTTGCGGAGCAGTACGGCGTGGACATGCTGGGCCGGTTCTTCACCGAGCTGGGCGTGAGGATGCACGAGCGCGGCCAGTGGACCGCCGTGCAGGATGCGTTGGATGTGCTGGGGATGCCGCCCGCGTTGGCGGAGTTTTGGGGTGACGAGGCGTACGACGACGCGATGCGGGCTTCGCATGCGGAAGCCGTCGCGCTGGTCGGGCCCGGCCTGGGCACTCCTGTGATCGCCTTCGACGGCCCGGCAGGCCGGTTGGCGGGCGGCCGGGCGGCCTTCTTCGGGCCGGTCGTCTCTCCGGCCCCGGTGGGGGAGGCGGCCGGGCGGCTCTGGGACGGGCTGCTGACGCTGGCCGCAGTGCCGGGCTTCCGCGAACTGCGAAGCGGTCGTCTTGCCCCGCTGGGCATGGAGCCCGACTCCACGGGGCCACCGACGCGCTGACGCGACGCGTATGCGGCTCTGCACCGTCCCTCCCGGCCGCGCGGCGGCCGGGAGGGACGGTGCGGGCCGCCGCTCGCCGTCAGCCGACGATGCGGTCGCGGGCGTGCCGTAGCGCGTCGAGGATCATCTGCTCCCGGGCCGGGTCGAGGCGGACGAGGGGGATCGAGCAGCTCAGCGCCTCGCTCACCGTGCCCGCGCTGCCGAAGCGCAGCGGGAGGGCGAAGCAGCGCAGACCGAGGGTGGATTCCTGCTCGTCGACCGCGTTCCCCCGCTGGGCGACCTCGACCAGCTCCTCCTTGAGCCGCGCCCGGTCGGTGATTGTCCTTTCGGTGCGCGCCGCGAGGGTTTCCGGCAGCAGCGCGTCGACCTCCGGCCAAGGGCGTTGCGCGAGTATCGCCTTGCCGAGACCGGTGGCCCAGCAGGGCAGTCTGCGGCCTGGTTTGGAGACTACAGCCAGTGAGTGCCGGGAGGGGCACGTCGCGAGGTAGACGATCTCGTGGCCGTCGAGGCGGGCCAGGTGGATCGTCTCACCGAGCTTGTCGGACAAGTCGTTCATCACCGGCTGCGCGCGCCGCACCACGTCGTCGTGCTCGACGTAAGAGGCCCCCGCCCGCAGCGCTCTGATGCCCAGTCGGAAACCGGATCCGGTCTCGTCGGGCTCCACCCAGCCCGTCCGGACGAGCGTCATCAGCAGTGCGTACGCACTCGCCCGCGGGATGGCCATGTCACTGGTGACGTCCCGTAGTGAGCGGGCGGATTCCGCCGCGCTCAGATACTCCAGCAGCGCGATGGTCCGCTCTGCGGACTTCACACTGCGTACCCGCCCCGCCTCCTGGGGTGTGCCCGTCTCCGTCACCCGTTTTTCCTCCCCATCACGTGCCCCGTCTCTAAACGTCTCTTGAAACATCTCTTGACGCATCGGCTGGACGAGACTTTACTCCCGTCTACCACGTTAGACGTCGTCTTCATACATAGACAAGGGGCTTTCCGGTGCTCGCACAACCCAGGCCGACGGACTCTCTCAACGGACTGCTCGGCTTCCCCGTGACTCCCTTCGGCGAGGACGGAGAGCTGGACCTGCCACGCTTCCGGCGCCATCTGACCGAGATGCTGGAAGTCCAGCCGACGGCCGTGTTCGTCGCCTGCGGGACGGGCGAGTTCGCCTCGCTGACCCTTGCCGAGCACCGCGAGGTCGTCGGCGCCGCCGTCTCCCACGTGGCGGGCCAGGTCCGCGTCTTCGCCGGAATCGGCGGTGGCACGAGGGTCGCGGTCGAGTTCGCCCGCTCCGCCGAGAGCGCCGGAGCCGACGGCGCGCTCGTACTGCCGCCCTATCTCCAAGTCGGCCCGCCCGCCGGCCTGGTCGCGCACTACCGGCAGATAGCGGCGGCCACCGAGCTGCCGCTGGTCCCGTACCAGCGCTCGACCGCGATCTTCACCCCCGAGGCGGTGGCCGAACTCGCCGAACTCGAACAGATCGTGGCCTTCAAGGACGGGCACGGCGACATCGAGCTGCTCCAGCGCATCCAGACCGCGACCGGCGGCGACCTGCCGCTGCTCAACGGCATGCCGACGGCGGAGACCTTCGCACGCGCCTACGCGGCGGTCGGGGCCCGCGCCTACTCCTCGGCCACGCTCGCCTTCGCGCCGAGGATCGCCCGTGCCTTCTTCGACGCCGTCGAGAGCGGCGACGACGACACCCAGCGCACGCTGCTGCGGGAGTTCTATGTGCCGCTGACGCGACTGCGGAACACCACCGACGGCTACGCGGTCTCGCTGGTCAAGGCCGGACTCGACCTCCAGGGCCGGTCGGCGGGCTCCGTCCGCCCCCCGCTGGCGGACGTCACCCCGGAACACCGGGCGGAGCTGGGCCGGGTCCTCGACCGCGGCTACGCCGCCCTGGACGAAAGTTCCCCCGCGCAGCCCTGAACAGCCGCTCGCGGACCGCCCGTCCGCGGCGCAACCACCGTGTACGCACGTCAGCAAGGAGGAACGATGCAGTCCCCTCTCCGCCCACCGAAAGGCACCGGCCCGCCGGGCCGGAAGGCTCCGGTGTTCGCCACGGTGTTCGCCGTCGTGGGGGCGATACTGCTGGCGAGCGGGTGCACGGTCGCCAACTCCGGGGCCGCCGCGGGCGCTGACACGGTACGGATCGTGCTGCCCGAGGAGCCGCCCACGCTGGAGCCGTGCGACGCCTCGCTGACCGCCACCGGCCGGGTCACCCGCTCGAACATCACCGAGCCGCTGACCGAGCGCGTGCCCAAGACCGGCGAGCTGGAGCCCAAGCTCGCCACCGAATGGGATCAGAAGGCGCCGAAGACCTGGGAGTTCACTCTCCGCGAGGGCGTCACCTTCCACGACGGCACGGCGTTCGACGCCGAGGCCGCCGCGTACTCCATCGACCGGACGGTCAACTCCGGCATCGAGTGCAACGTCAACGGCTATGTGTTCGGCGGCACCAAGATCAGCGCGACGGCCGTGAACGACACCACGCTCAAGGTCACCACGGCCGAACCGGACCCCATCCTCCCGCTGCGGCTCTCCTTCGTGGAAGTCGTGCCGACCACCACCGACGCGAAGGGCAAGGTCCGCGAACCGGTCGGCACCGGCCCGTACCGCATCGACAAGTGGAACCAGGGCATCAACCTGCGGCTGGAGAGGTTCGACGGCTACTGGGGCAAGGCCCCGGAGTACAAGGCGGCGCTCTACTCCTGGCGCGCCGAGGGCAGCATCCGCGCGGCGATGGTCTCCAGCGGTGAGGCCGACGTCGCGGTGGGCCTCGCCCCGGCCGACGGCGCGGGCGACCACGCCGTGGAGTTCCCGAACAACGAGACGACCTATCTGCGGATGGACGCCACCCAGAAGCCGCTGGACGACCTCCGGGTGCGCGAGGCCGTCAACTACGCGATCGACAAGAAAGGGCTGGTCGCCTCCGTCTTCGCGGGGCTCGGCGAACCAGCCGGCCAGGTCGTCCCGACCGGGGTCACCGGCTACAACCCGGACGTCAAGGCCTGGCCCTATGACATGGAACGCGCGAAGTCGCTGGTCGAGGAGGCCAAGGCCGACGGCGTACCAGTGGACAAGACGATCACGCTCATCGGCCGCAACGGCATCTACCCCAAGGCCGCGGAAGCCCTGGAGGTTGTGCAGAACTCACTGCTGGAGGCGGGCCTCAAGGTGAAAATCAAGATGCTGGACGTGAACGCCTGGATGGAGTACCTGCTCCGGCCCTTCCCCGACGACATCGGCCCGACGATGCTCCAGGCACAGCACGGCAACCAGGCGGGTGACGCCGCCTTCACGATGGATCAGATCTACGGCACCAAGGGCGCCCAGAGCAGCTACGGCACCGCCGCCCTGGACAAGCTCATCCAGCGGGGCGAGCTGGCCTCCGGCCCGGAGCGGCAGACCGCCTTCGCCGAGGCCCTCGCCCACCAGAGCGACAAGGTCGTACGGGACGCCGTGCTGGCCCACATGACCGGCATCATCGCCCTGGCGCCGAACGTCGAGTACACGCCGAACTCGGCCTCCAACGACGAAATGCATCTCGCCGAGATGCACCCGGCGGGGTGAGGCGGTGATGCTGACCTTCCTGAGACGGCGCATCGTCTCCAGCGCCATACCCCTGCTCGTCGTGATCCTCGGCGTGTTCTTCCTCGCACGCCTCACCGGAGACCCGGCGAATCTCTACCTCCCGCTCAGCGCGACACCGGAGATGCGGGAGTCGTTCTCCGCCCAGCACGGCTTCGACCAGTCGCTGACCGCACAGTTCGGCGACTACCTGGCCGAACTCGCCCGCTTCGACTTCGGCGAATCGCTGCGCACCGCCCAGCCCGCCTCCGAGGCGGTGCTGCGGGCCTTCCCCGCCACGCTGCAACTTGCCGGGTTCACCATGCTGCTGGCCGTCATCGGCGCGGTGGTGGTGGGCAGCCTCGCCGCCTACCGGCCGAACTCCCCGGCAGACCGGATCGCCAGCTTCCTGTCCTCGACCGCCGCGAGCACCCCGGACTTCTGGTTCGCGATCATGGGCGTGCTGATCTTCGCGGTGCAGCTGGACTGGCTGCCGACCTCCGGGACCGCCGGTGCCGCAGCCTGGGTGCTTCCCGTCGCGACCCTGCTGATCAGGCCGTTCGGCGTGCTGGTGCAGGTGGTGCGCGGCGCGATGGTCTCCGCGCTCTCCGCTCCGTACATCAAAGTGGCGCGCAGCACCGGGGCGAGCGAGCAGCGGGTGATCTTCAAGCACGCGCTGCGCAACGCCGGGGCACCGGCACTCACCGTCGCGGGTGACCTCACGGTCGGCCTCATCAACGGCGCCGTCGTGGTGGAGACCATCTTCGGCTGGCCGGGCATCGGCAAGCTGATGATCGACTCCATCCTCCAGCGCGACTTCGCGGTGCTCCAGGCGGCCGTGCTGCTGACCGCACTGACGATCTTCGCGCTGAACATCCTCATCGACATCGGATACGCGCTGCTGGACGCGCGGGTCCGGCAGGGGGCGATGGCATGACCACCGAACAAACCAAGCCGGAAGCGGCCGGGAAGACCGGCCGGACCAGCATGCTCGCCCTCCTCCGCAAGGACCGGATGGCCTCCGCGGCGGCCCTGGTGCTGCTGCTGGTCGGCCTCTGCGCCCTGCTGGCGCCGCCCCTGCTCGGCGACCTCGCACGGGACCAGAACCTGCGGGCGGTGAACCTGCGGCCGTTCAGCATCGACGACGGCTGGGAGTTCGTCCTCGGCAGCGACTCGCTGGGCCGCAGCGTCCTCGCGCGGCTGGCGGTCGCGGCGGGCACGACGATGTCGGTGGCCGTACCGGCGGTGCTGCTGTCCCTGGTGATCGGTTCGGTGTGGGGCATGTGGGCGGGCTTCCACCGGGGCTGGCGCGAGAGCGTGTCGATGCGGATCGCCGACGTGATCCTCAGCTTCCCCTCGCTGCTGCTGGCCGTGGTGGTGCTCTACGTGTTCGACCCCAGTGTCGCCAACATCGTCGCGGTGCTGGCCGTCGCCCGGATTCCCATCTACCTGCGGACGGCGCGGGCCGAGTCGGCGGAGCTGCGCAGCAGGCTCTTCGTCGACGCGGCACGGACGTTCGGCACCCGCGACTGGGCGACGATCCGGCGCCATGTCGCACCGATCGTGCTGCCCACCCTGCTCACGGTGGCCGCGGTGGACTTCTGTTTCGTGATGCTGACCGAGTCCTCGCTCAGCTTCCTCGGAATCGGCATCCAGCCGCCGGACATGTCCTGGGGCCTGATGGTCGCCCAGGGCCGACAGGAACTGCAGACCGCCTGGTGGATAGCGGTCTTCCCCGGCCTGGCGATCATCCTCACCACCGTCTCCGCGACGCTGCTCGCCGCGTGGGCCAGGATCGCGGGCGACCCGGCCCAGCGCTGGCGGCTCACCGCGCCCAAGCGCGGGCGGCTCGGGCGCCGTGGCGGAAAGGAGCAGGCATGACCTCCCTCCCTCCGCGCACCCCGGGCAGACCGGCACGGCGAGAAGCCTTTCCTCCCCCGGCCTCAGCAAGGAGATTCTGATGAACGCCGTCCTGAACAAGCCCGGCGGCGGCACCGCCGCCACCGTGGCGATGGAGGTGAGGGGACTCTCCGTCGAGGTAAGGGCCGCGGACGGTCCCGTACCGGTGGTGCGGGAGGTCAGCTTCTCCGCCAGCTCCGGGCAGACGCTCGCCCTCCTCGGCGAGTCCGGCTGCGGCAAGAGCATGACGGCCCAGGCCGTCACCGGGCTGCTGGACCCCGTCGCCGAAGTCGTCGGAGGAGAGGTGCTGCTGGACGGACAGGACGTGCTGCGCCTCGGTTCACGAGAGCGCCGGCGGCTCGCCGGACCCGGCCTGGCCGTCGTCTTCCAGGACGCCATGACCGCACTCAACCCGGTGTACACGGTGGGGTCGCAGCTGGCCGAACCCTTCCGCATCCACCAGCGTCTCTCCCGCCGTGCCGCCCGCGAGAAGGCCGTCGAACTGATGGAGCGGGTGGGGATACCGGAGCCCCGCGCCCGGGCGAAGTCCTATCCGCACCAGTTCTCCGGCGGTCTGCGGCAGCGGCTGCTGATCGCCATGGCTGTCGCGCTCGAGCCGTCCGTACTGATCGCCGACGAGCCGACGACGGCGCTGGACGTCACCGTGCAGGCCCAGATCATGGAACTGCTCGCCGAGTTGCGCCGGGAGACCCGGATGGCTCTGGTGCTCATCACCCACGACCTCGCCGTCGTCGCCGAACAGGCCGACCAGGTCGCGGTGATGTACGCGGGCTCCATCGTCGAATCCGGCCCCATCGCCGAGGTGTTCGGCGCGCCACGGCACCCGTACACCCGCGGCCTGCTGGACTCGGTGCCCGCCGGCCACGCCCGGGGTACCCGGCTGCGGTCCATCGAGGGCACCCCGCCCCGGCCCGCCGCCATACCGTCGGGATGCGCCTTCCGCACCCGCTGTCCGATGGCGCGGGAACGCTGCGCCACCGACCCGCCGCCGCTCACCACCACCGGGCCGGGGCGAGCCTCGGCCTGCCACTACTGGAAGGAGCTGGCCGATGCCTGAGGACACGGCGGAGGAGCCGACGCCGCTGCTGGAGGCGCGCGATCTGAAGAAGACCTTCCGGGTACCGCGCAGCGCCTCCGGCAGCACCCGGCTGCACGCCCTGGGCGGAGTCGACATCACCGTACGGCGCGGCGAGACGCTCGGCCTGGTCGGCGAGTCCGGCTGCGGTAAATCCACCCTGGCCCGGGTGCTGCTGATGCTGGAACGCCCGGACTCGGGCACCGTGCGCTTCGACGGGGTGGACCCGTTCGCCCTGCGCGGCAAGGAGCTGCCCGCCTGGCGGCGCCGGGTGCAGATGGTCTTCCAGGACCCCTTCGCCTCGCTCAACCCCCGGCTCACCGCCGAGGAGCTGATCAGCGAGCCATGGCTCTCGCACCGCGACGTGGTGCCCCGGCGGGAACGCGCGAAGCGGGTGGCGGAGCTGCTGGAGATGGTCGGCCTGCGGGCGGGCGACGCGGGCCGCTACCCGCAGGAGTTCTCCGGCGGCCAGCGCCAGCGCATCGGCATCGCCAGGGCACTGGCGCTCAACCCGGACCTGATCGTGTGCGACGAACCGGTCTCCGCGCTGGACCTCTCGGTGCAGGCACAGGTACTCAACCTGCTCACCGAACTGCAGGCCGAGCTGGGCGTCGCCTACCTGTTCATCTCCCACGACCTGTCGGTCGTACGGCATGTGGCCGACCGGGTCGCGGTGATGTACCTCGGACGAGTCGTGGAGTCCGGAACGGCGGAGGAGGTCTTCACCGCACCGCGCCACCCGTACACCGCCTCGCTGCTCTCCGCCGCGCCCAGTCTGGAGGTCACCCGGGAGCAGGACCGGCGGCAGCGGATCGTGCTCTCCGGCGAGGTGCCGTCGCCGGTCGACCCGCCCGCCGGCTGCCGCTTCCATCCCCGCTGCTGGAAGGCCGAGGCGGTCTGCGGCGAGGTGGTGCCCGAGGTGGAGCCCGCGCCGGGCGGCGGGCACCACGCGGCGGCCTGCCACCTGCCGTTGGAGGTGGTGACCGCCGCGAAGGCCGACTCGTAGCGGCTGCGATGAGCGGCGGCGGGCGGCGCGTACGGCAGTGCGGGCCGGGCCGGGATGTTCCCCTCAACCCCGGCTCGGCCCCGCATCAGCGTGCGGCTGAGCCCGCGCCCTTCACCTTGACCTTCAACCGGGCGGTGTTGTTCGACGGGTTGTGGTCGAACGGCAGGCCCAGGTCGTAGACGGTGGTGGCCCGCACCTCACCCTTGGAGACACCGGTGGCGCCCGCCTTGATCTTCAGCCCGAAGGTCAGGTGCTCGACGTCCCCCTTCGCGAACGGGGAGTGCACATAGCAGATGTAAACGGGCTTGCCCGGAGCAGGCTGGCCGGGACCGTCCTCCGACCAGGGGCTGCAGTCCTCCGGGATGCCCACCGCCTTGGTGCCCTTCGGGATGTCGACCATGACACCGAGCTGGTTGTCGTCCTGGTTGACGTCGACGGTGGCGGGGCCCCTGCTGCGCAGTGACGCGGTGAGGTTCACCAGCTGACCCGGCTTGCCCGTTGCCCGGTCGCCGCCGGCCTTCAGATCGGCGGTGTTGTCCACGTCGATCACCTGCATCGCCTGGTCTTCACCCTGCGCGGGGGCCGCACCGTCGGGGACGAGGGTCAGCTCCGGCCCCGTGCCCTCGCTGCCGCCGGCCCGAGCCGCACTGCCGTTGGCCGGTGTGGCCCGGTAGTCGAACAGCTCGTTGAGCGCCCGGTTTGTGACATCGAGGCCGACCGGTTCCGACAGCCGGTACTGCTTACCCGGCTCCACCTTCGTGTCGAAGCGGCAGACGGCTTCGTTGACGAGGTGGTAGCTCACGTCGTCGTCGCCCGTGCCGTAGACGCAGTTGGAGTAGCGCTGCGCGTACTCCAGCCCGGCGGTCGAGCGCAGCCGCAGACTCACCCCGTCGGCCGCCAGACTGCCGATGTTGCCGACGGTGACCGGGTCGTGGAGGGTGGTTCCGGGCCGGACGCCCTTCTCGTCCTCCGGCTCGTTGACCACGAGGTCGGCCCTGCCTGCGGTGACCCGCACGGTGCGGTCCAGCACCGTCCCGTTCGAGGAGCTGCCCGATATGGCCAGTTCACCGGAGGTTCCCAGCTCGGCACCGGGCTTGACCTCCAGCGGGAGAATGCCTCCCGCGTTGTCCGGGTCGGAGACGTCACCGGGGCTGAAGGTGCACACGTCTCCCGGGCAGTCGCGTTCCGTCGTCGCGAAATCGGCGATGCCGGTGAGGTCCATCGTGATGACGACGTCCCGTGCGGTGGCCTCACCGGTCTTCTGCATTCCCCAGCTCAGATGCGTGGGGCCGGGTGACGAACTCGGTACGGGCAGGCCCAGGTCGTCATGGCTGACCGAAACGGTGATCACGGGCTGTTCTCCCGCGCCCGAGCCGTCCGGTTCGTCCGCCTCGGCAGAGGAGGCGAGCAGGCTGCCGCCGACGAGCGTGGTGAGCAGTGGAGCCAGGACCACGACGCGGCGGTGCCGTGTGCGACGAAACATCAGGTGAATTCCCTCCGAAGGAGATATGACACCTGTGGGACACCCGGTCCCGGCAAAGGGTTGTCCGGAGCGCTGCCCTCCCATTCGCCCCGGCCCTTTGCCCGTACGCCCCAAGGGCTTAGAGCCCCTAACACAATGGGCGGTCGATCAGCTTGCGGCGTCTGGTGCGTGCGCTCGCAAGGCGGAGGATCGTCCTCGTACTGGGCGTACATGGACGACTCCGACAACGCGGCGAGCGCGCGTGCCAGGCGTCGCAAGCCGACCGCCCATTCTGTCAGGGGCTCTTAGGGGACAGCCCTCACGACCTGGTGCGCGATGGCCAGTGGAGCAGGTCGTCAGGCCCCGCGTGGGGTGGGGGCCGCGGCCTCCAGGGCGTCGACGGTGCCGGACATGATCGTGCGGACATGCTCGGTGAGGTGCTCTAGGGGCCAGTCCCACCAGGCGAGGGCCAGGAGGCGGGTGACGTCCTCGGCGCTGTGGCGATGACGGATGAGGCGGGCCGGATTGCCGCCGACGATGCCGTAGTCGGGGACGTCGTCGATGACCACGGAGCGGGAGGCGATGATCGCCCCGTGTCCGATGCGGACACCGGGCATCACCACGGACTGGTACCCGAACCACACGTCGTTGCCGACCACGGTGTCACCCCGGTTGGGCAGGTCCGCGAACAGGTCGAAGTGCTCGGACCACGAGCCGCCCATGATCGGGAAGGGGAACGTCGAGGGGCCGTCGGCACGGTGGTTGGCGCCGTTCATGAGGAACCGCACGCCCTGGCCCAGCGCGCAGAACTTCCCGATGACCAGCCGCTCGGGACCGTAGTGATACAGCACGTTGCGGGTCTCGAACGCGGTCGGGTCGTCCGGATCGTCGTAGTAGGAGAACTCGCCCACCTCGATCAGCGGCGACGTGACCAGCGGCTTGAGCAGCACCACCCGGGGCTGTTCGGGCATCGGACGCAGCACGGTCGGATCGGCGGGGACACCGGGCAGAGGGGAAGCAGAGGGAAGAGGAGGCATCACGGTCGGCTTTCTCGCGTCGCTGGCTGACGGCCCATGATCGCAAACCGCCGTTTCCGACGGGCCGGGTGCCCCGCCCCTGCTCCTTCAGCCGGCGTCGCCCGTGAGCAGCTCCTCGAAGAGCGCCTCCCACTGCGGGTGGACCACCTCGGGCGCGTACGAGTGCGAGGTCGCCAGAGCCGCCGCCCCCATGTCGGCCCGCAGGCCCTCGTCGTCCATGAGCTGTGCCATCGCGTCGGCGAGGCCCTCCACCTGGCGCGGGGGGACGAGCAGCCCCTCCTTGCCGTCGGTGATGACCTCCGCCGGACCGGTGGGGCAGTCGAAGCTCACCACGGGTAGCCCGTGCGTCATCGCCTCGATCATGACCATCGGCAGCCCCTCGAAGCGCGAACTGAGCACGTACAGGGAGCCCCTGGCCAGTTCGTCGTCCAACTCGGAGGTGTGGCCCATCAGGAAGACGTGGTTGTAGAGATGGTGCTCCTCGATCAGCGCCCGCAGTTCGTCCTTGAGTTCGCCGGTGCCGAAGATGCGCAGTTGCCAGTCCGGGTGCCGCTCCACCACCTGGGCGAAGGCGAGGACCAGTTTGTCGAACGCCTTCTGCGGGAACAGCCTGCCCGCCGCCACGGCGACGCGGCTCCCGTAGTCCGCAGGCTGCTGCTCCATCGAGTGGACGGCGTTGGGTATGCGGACGATCCGGGTACCGGGCAGAAGCGCCTCGTAGTCCTCGCGGTCGGCGTGGGTGAGCACCGCCACCGCGTGGAAACGGCGGTAGTGGCTGCGGATGGCCCGCTGGACGTCCTTCGTGTACACCCCCAGGTTCATGTGGTCCTGCGCGACGAGGACCACACCCCGAGGTGCGTGGAGCGAGACGAGGATGTTGAGCCCCGGCCGGGTCGAGACGAGCACTCCGCCGCGCACCGTGCGCAGATAGCCGATGACCGTCTTCTCCACGTGCCGGTTGAACCGGTCGTTGAGGAACTCACCCGGCGGTATGTGGCGCGGCCCTTCCTCGACGTCCACGGCACGCCGCGAGGCGCGGTAGCGGGCCAGGGGGCCGCGCCCGGTCTCGGGGGCGGCCCCCTGGCGCAGGTCGATGAGGGTGGTGATCCGCACCCGGTCGTCGAGGCCGAACTGCGGTTCCTCCCGTCGCCTCTCCACACTGACGATCTCGACGTCATGGCCGGCCGCCGCCATGTGGTTGGCCTGGTTGAAGACCGTACGGATGGTGCCGCCGCGGCCGTAGGCGTGCAGCAGCAGATAGCGGATTCTCATGAGGCGGACCGCGTCCCGCCGCGCCCGGCGGTGCACTCGATCGAGAGGTTGTCCTTGACCGTGTAGTACGGCCGTACCTGGAGCGCGCCGTCCTCGCCGGAGGCGTCCTGGGAGGGGAAGACCATCGTGTTCTTCTTGCCCTTGACGCCGTCCAGATGCCGGCCGGCGCGCAGCCGCGCCTCACCGCCGTCGCCGTCCGCCGTGGCAGCCGCGAGGTGGATGTCCCACTGCGCGGGGACGGGGAGCCACTGGGGCACCAGGTCAATAACCGGGACCGACACGTCGAAGCTCGACCCGTCCAGCGCCACGTCATAGCTGAGCGGCTCGTCCTCCCTTCCGCGCGGGCTCAGCAGCAGCCGCCACCGCTTCGCGCCCGGCTCGGCGGGCACGCCGTGCAGGTCGCCGACCAGCCGAATCCGGCCGTCGCGCGGCCAGACCTGGGAGATCTCCGCATGGGCCTTCGGGCCGCCGCCGGCCGTGACCTCGGCCGTGCCCTCGTCACGTGTGTAGCCCCAGGCGGCGCTGATCGCACGCAGCGGCTCGGGGATCTCGTGGGCCCGTGGCAGCTCCCGGCCGGGCTGGACGCGACCGCTGCGGATCTTCTCCTTCCAGTCACCGAGGCCCTTCTGCAGGTCACCGCTGCTCTTGGCGCCGTAGTCCAGCATGTGCGGCTCGAAGTCGAGGCCGAGGAACTCGCAGATCTTCCGCAGTTCGGCTTCCGGGTCCTCGGTCAGCTCCTCGTACCGGACGGTGTGCCCGGTGAGGCCCTCGCGGGCCCGTTCCGTCGCCCGCATGTACCGGAGCGCGTCGAGCTCCGCCTCCTGCGGGGTGCGCTTCTCCGGGTCGCCCTCGTGCCAGGACTTGGCGATGGAGGCGGGGTGCCGCAGCAGGAAGAGGAAGCGGGCATCGGGCCAGGCGGCGGCGAGACGCTGGTACGCGAAGGCGTTGCTGGGCGTCTTCTCCACGAGGAACGACTTGCCGGACTTGACCAGCTCGCGGTGCATCACCCTGTCCCACAGCAGGTGTTCGAGGTCTCCGCGGTGGAGGTCGAGCTGCTCCATGGAGCGCTCGGCGAGCTTGGTGCCGCTGCGGACCTCCAGGCGGCGGAAGTGGAGCTCATGGGGGGAGTGCAGCTCCGAGTGCGCGTTGAGGAGCAGCCGCAGCAGCGTCGACCCGGAGCGGACCGGAGACATGATGAAGACCGGACGCCTCAGCAGCCGGTCGACCGAGAGATCGGTGGGTGGGCGGAAGTCGACCTGGGGCGGCTTCCCCTTGCCGGGGGCCGCTCCACTCTCGGCGGGCCGCTTCTTCGGGAGCGCCGGAGCCGGAACCCGTCCACTGCCGGCCCGGCGGACCTCGAACCCCGTCGCGGACCCGAGTTTTTTGTTCAACTTCCGTGCGATCCTCATGGACGGCAACCCTAAATTCCGTCCCCGCGAGTCACAACGGCCGTTCATGAGAGCTTGATTAACTTGCGCGCGAAGCCCCGCCCAGCGCCGTTATGTCCCTGTCTGTGACCTCAGCCGTCCGCCGGGGCGATGCCCGTGGGGCAGGAGACGCCCGTGCCGCCGATGCCGCAGTAGCCGCCGGGCTGCTTGTCGAGGTACTGCTGGTGGTAGGCCTCGGCCGGGTAGAAGGGTCGGTCCGTGGCCGGAAGCAGCTCGGTGGTGATGTCGCCGTGGCCCGCGGCGGAGAGCGCCTTCTGGTAGGCGACGCGGGAGGCCGCGGCGGCCTCGGCCTGGGCCGGGGTGTGGGTGTAGATCGCCGAGCGGTACTGCGTGCCGACGTCGTTTCCCTGGCGGAAGCCCTGGGTGGGGTTGTGGGACTCCCAGAACAGCTTCAGCAGCGCCTCGTACGACACCTTCGACGGGTCGAACACGACACGCACCGCCTCGGTGTGGCCCGTGTGGCCGGAGCAGACCTCCTCGTAGGTGGGGTGCTCGGTGTGGCCGCCCTGGTATCCGGCCAGCGTCGTCCAGACGCCTTCGGTCTCCCAGAACTTGCGCTCGGCTCCCCAGAAGCAGCCGAGGCCGAAGTCGGCGGTCTCCATGCCCTCCGGATAGGGGCCGAGCAGCGGGGTGCCCAGCACCGTGTGCTCGGCGGGCACCGGGTACGCGCGCTCGGGGCGGCCCTTGAGGGCCTCGTCGGGGGTGGGGAGGCGGGTCTCTTGGCGGCCGAACAGCATCGGGGCTCCTGGTTCAGGCGCAGGGTCAGGGGCAGGACACGCTCAGGGGCGGGCACGCTCAGGGCAGAGCGGTGTCAGGGGCGGGGTCGCATGCGGTCCTGGAGCGTTACACCCCAGAACGCGCCGCCCCACCCCCGAATTCCCCTCCCGGCCGAACGGACGAATCCGTCGACGGAAGGGGAGCCTCCCGCCCCGGAGGGCGGTCGAGGCATCGACCGACGAAGACCGTCAGCCGTCCCGCCCGGCCGGGGGCGGGCCCTCGACCGGGCCGGTGGGCGCCGGGATGCGGGCGCCCCTGGAGGCGCGCCCGGTAGGCGGGCCCCCCTCCTCCTCGAAGTCGATCTTCTTCATCTGCGTGTTCATGGACTTCAGCAGCATCCACACCGCGAGACCCATGACAGCGAAGACGAGGAACCCCAGGACCCCCGGCGTCACCTTGTTGTCATCCACTTCCTTCGCCGCGAGCGGAAGGAGGTGGATCATGTTCTGTGTCGGGCTCATGGGTTAATTCTCGCGGATGCCCGCGAAGAGGTCGTCCTCGGGGAGGGAAGTGTCCACGAGGGACTTCGCCAGCTCGTACTCCTCGGTCGGCCAGATCTCCCGCTGGACCTCGAGCGGGACCCGGAACCAGCCCCCGTCCGGGTCGATCTGGGTGGCGTGGGCGACCAGCGCCTTGTCCCGGATCTCGAAGAACTCACCGCAGGGTACGTACGTGGTGAGCGTGCGCTCGTGCTTCTGGAAGGATGCCCAGCGCTCCAGCCACTCGCCGTACGGGGAGTCCATGCCCCGCTCCAGCAGTCCCTCGTGCAGCGCGAGCGTGCGCGGCCGGTTGAAGCCCTGGTTGTAGTAGAGCTTCTGCGGCTGCCAGGCGGGCCCGGCGTCCGGGTAGCGCTCCGGGTCGCCTGCGGCCTCGAAGGCGACCACCGAGATCTTGTACGTCATGATGTGGTCGGGGTGCGGATAGCCGCCGTTCTCGTCGTAGGTCGTGATGACCTGCGGCTTGAACTCGCGGATCAGCTTCACCAGCGGCTCGGCGGCCGCCTCGACGTCCTGGAGCGCGAAGCAGCCCTCCGGCAGCGGGGGCAGCGGGTCGCCCTCCGGCAGGCCGGAGTCGACGAAGCCGAGCCACGCCTGCTTGACGCCCAGGATCTCGCGGGCCTCGTCCATCTCCTTCTTGCGGACTTCGTGGATGTGCTCCTCGATATAGGCGTCGCCCTGGAGTCTGGGGTTGAGGATGGAGCCTCGCTCGCCACCCGTGCAGGTCGCGACCAGCACATCCACCCCCTCGGACACGTACTTCGCCATGGTCGCGGCGCCCTTGCTCGACTCGTCGTCGGGGTGCGCGTGCACGGCCATCAGTCGCAGCTGTTCAGTCATGACTGTCAAAACCCGGTCCTCGTCATCTCGTCACTTCAGACGGCTTCTATAGTGACCGAAGCAGCATGCCGTCTATTCCCCTTCCCGCCCCTCTTCTCCTCCGTCCACAGCAAAAGGGCAGGTTTTCGTGCAGCAGGAGCCCCCAGCGGGCCGCTACGGCCGCTCCGCCGACGCGGTCGCGGACCGTCGGCTGAAGATCGTGGGTGCGGTTCTGGGCACCGGGCTCCTCGGGATCATCGGCTGGTTCGGCGTCTCCTACATCAGCGGGACGGACGTCAGCGGTGAGCTGATCAAGTTCAAGGTGGTCTCGGACGAGGCCGTCGAGGCGCATGTGGAGGTCCGGAAGGACCAGGACGCGGACGGTGTCTGCACCTTGCGCGCCATGGAGGAGAACGGCAGGGAGGTCGGCCGCAAGGCCGTCCGCATCGACGGCGCCGAGAGCCGGGTGGACACGGTGGTCACCGTACGGACCACGGCGCGCGCGGTCACCGCCGAACTGGTGAGCTGCGAGGGCGCGGAGAGCTGAGCACCGGCTCCCGCCCGGGAGAGGGCGCCCCCGCAGGTGGCGCGCCTGCGCCGCACCGAGTGACGCGAGTGACGGAAAGCGATCAGCGGGCAACTGCCTGTTGTTCCTTCTTCCCTTTTCCGCCGTAATTGTTAGGCTCGTAGTTTCCGCCCGCCCATCCTGGCGCAGCCTGATGGGTAGGGCGTTGCTTTATATCCCAGCACCGACGAGGAGCGACCTGTGACCCAGACCAGCGACAACGTCACCTGGCTTACTCAGGAGGCGTACGACCAGCTCAAGGCCGAGCTGGAGTACCTGTCGGGTCCTGCACGCACCGAGATCGCCAAGAAGATCGAGGCGGCTCGGGAGGAGGGCGACCTCCGGGAGAACGGCGGGTACCACGCGGCCAAGGAGGAGCAGGGCAAGCAGGAGCTGCGCGTCCGCCAGCTGACGCAGCTGCTCGAAACCGCCAAGGTGGGCGAAGCCCCGGCGGACGACGGCATCGTGGAGCCGGGGATGGTCGTCAAGATCGCCTTCGACGGCGACGAGGACGACACGCTGACCTTCCTCCTCGCATCCCGTGAGTACGCCAGCGCGGACATCGAGACATATTCGCCGCAGTCGCCACTGGGCAGCGCGCTGAACGGCAAGAAGGTCGGCGCCGACGCCCAGTACGAGCTGCCGAACGGCAAGATGGCATCGGTGAGGGTCCTGGAGACCAAGCCCTACCGGAGCTGAGCCCTCGCGCCTTGGGGCGCGGGCTCACGGCAGTCGACGGCAGTACTTCGGAGGGGCCGGGCGCGAGACGCGCCCGGCCCCTTTCGGGCGCCCACCCGCCCATCGGGTGTCCGCTGAGCAATCCCTCCGCACCGGGGCGTGATCTCCGCGATCTCCGCGCATGGGGTCAGGGGCGAGGGCCGCCGGGCAATGGTGTCTCAGATAGCCGTCGGCAGTTCGGACCGCGACTGTTGATCAATGGAATCCGCGGCGGTCCGCAGCATGGCAATCGCGTGATCCAGGAAGGGATTGGTGTCGGCTGCCCGGCGGACGGCGAAGACCCGTCGGACATGGGCCGGATTCGCGAGCCGGATGACGTGCACGTCATGCGACTCGATCATCGCCAGCTGGGGGAGGATCGCGACCCCCAGGCCCTTGCGGACGAGTTCGAACGGCAGGTTGTAGTCGTTCGTGCGGAACAGCACTTCGGGGCGGAACCCGCCTTCGGCACAGATGTGGATGAGCGAGCGGGCCGCGTCGGTGTCCTCTCGGTAGGAGATCCACCGCTCGTCGGACAGATCGCCGATCTGGATGTGCTTTCTCCGGGACAGCCGGTGTCCGGTGGGGATCAGGACGTACAGCGGCTCCTCCAGGATCAGCGCCATGTCCAGATCATCCGGCCAACTGTGCGGTACCACCCCGTACTCGAACACCACAGTCAAGTCGAGGCGGCCTTCGGTGACCGCCGGCACGGTGACGTGCGGATCCCCCTCTTCATACCGGACGTCCAACTGCGGACGGTCACGCAGGAACTCGGCCAGCACCGCCGGCACCAGCCGGAAGCCCGCGGACCAGAAGCTGCCCAGATGCAGTCGGCCGCGTTCCGCGGCGGCGAATGCGCGCATCTCGTCCTCCGCGGCCTCCAGCTCCGCCAGCAACCGCGCTGCCCGACGGGCCAGTTGGACACCGGCCGCGGTGGGCCGCACGCTGCGCGGGGCTCGCTCGAAGAGTTGCACGCCGAGCGCACGCTCCACGGAGGAGATCTGCTGCGAGACGGCGGACGGGGTGTAACCCAGCCGTTTGGCGGCGGTTCTGAGCGAGCCGGTCGCCACGACGTCGCGTATCGCTCGCAACTGGGTCGGAGTGAGCATCAACAGAACTTAACACCCCGTGCTTCATGGCCACCAGAGGGCGTTCTGGTCCGCCTCGGCCGGAGCCTTGCGGACGACGACACTACGCGCTGTACCGCAGGAAACACATGGTGCGGCGCGATCCTCCTGTTCAGCTCATCTGAACAGAATGTGTGGCAACGCTCACTCTTTCTCATCTTGTGCAGACCTCACCGCTGCCGCAGATTGAGCGACCAGGACACGACGGACCGACCCGGAACGGATCCCTACCATGGACATACGCAACCCGGTGCCACGCGCCCGCAGAGCGACACGCAGCGCGGTCACCGGACTCGCCCTGGCAGCGCTCTTTCCCCTCGTGGCGGCCTGCGGCAGCGGTGCGGAGACCACCGAGGACACCGCCGAGGCGGCCGCCCCGGCGCAGCAGAAGGACCAGAAACTGCATGACCTGCTGCCGGAGAAGATCAAAAAGTCCGGCAGTCTGAAGGTGGCCGCGGGAAGCGACTATCCGCCCCTGGTGTTCCTCGGCTCCGACAACAAGAAGCTGGTCGGCATGGAGCCCGAGCTGATGAAGGCCATCGGCCAGGTGCTGGGCGTCAAGGTGAAGTTCTCCAAGGCCAGCTTCGACAGCATCATCGGAGGCGTGCAGTCGCGCCGTTACGACCTGGCCATCCAGGCGATGCTGGACAAGCCCGAGCGCCAGGAGCACGTCACCTTCGTCGACTACTTCAGGACGAGCAGCTCGATCCTCGTCGATCAGAAGTATGCCAAGAAGGTGGACTCGTTGGGCGACCTGTGCGGCAGGTCGGTGGCCGTCGAGAAGGGCACCGCTCAGGTGGACGACGTCGAGCAGCAGGACAAGAAGTGCGCTGATGCGGGCAAACCCGCTGTGAAGGTGCTGGTGTTCCCCAATTCGGTGGGGTGCTTCCAGGCCCTGTCCACCGGCCGGGCCGACGCCTTCGTCGGCGGCACGCCCACCGTCGCCTACCAGAGCGAGAAGTCGAATGGGCAGATGAAGCAGGTCGGCAAGCCCTACCGCTTCCTTCCGTACGGGATCCTGGTCAGCAAGGAGGACAAGGACAAGCCCCTGGTCAAGGCCGTACAGCAGGCCGTGCAGCAGCTGATCGACAACGGAGCGTACGGGAAGATCCTCAAGAAGTGGAAGATCGAGTCCGGCGCGCTCGACCGGGCCGCGGTGAACGGCGGCAAGGGATGACCGGGGAGTCCTCACTGGCCACCCGCGGACCGGGAGTCCACAAGCCGGGGAGGACGGGCCCGGCCCCCGAGCAGATCCAGGCCGTGCCGCTGCGCCGCCCCGGCCGCTGGTGCGCCTCCGCGGTCCTCGTCTTCCTGCTGGTCTTCCTGATCCAGGGCTGGGCGGCCAACCCGCGTATGCAGTGGGAGACGGTCGGGGAGTATCTCTTCGCCCCGGCGGTCCTGGAAGGGTTGCGCACCACACTGCTGCTCACAGCGCTCGCCATGAGCGTCGGCATTGTGGGCGGGATCGTACTGGCCATCATGCGGATGTCGCCCAACCCGCTGCTGTCTCGCCTCGGCGCGCTGTACATCTGGGTGTTCCGCGGGACCCCGCTCCTGGTCCAACTGCTGTTCTGGTACTTCCTCTCGGCCGTGATCCCGACGATCGGGCTGGGGATACCCTGGGGGCCCA
Source organism: Streptomyces gossypii (assembly GCF_025165795.1). Taxonomy (GTDB): domain Bacteria; phylum Actinomycetota; class Actinomycetes; order Streptomycetales; family Streptomycetaceae; genus Streptomyces; species Streptomyces gossypii. The sequence goes on along the minus strand of NZ_JAJAGO010000023.1, from coordinate 22,416 downwards.
CGTTCGTCGAGTTCGAGACCAACGCGCTGATCACCCAGCTGACCGCCGCGGTTCTCGGCCTCGGACTGCACGAGGCCGCGTACATGGCCGAGATCGTCCGAGCCGGCATCACCTCCGTGGACGAGGGACAGCCCGAAGCGGCACAGGCACTGGGGATGACCCGGCGTCAGACACTGCGGCGGATCGTGCTCCCGCAGGCCCTGCGCATGATCATCCCGCCGACGGGCAACCAGGTGATCTCGATGCTCAAGACCACCTCGCTGGTCTTCGCAATCGCCGTTCCCGAGCTGCTCACCTCCATCCAGGGCATCTACTCCCGCAATTTCCAGCAGGTCCCCCTGCTCACCGTCGCCTGCGTCTGGTACCTCGTGGCGACCTCGGTGCTGAACGTGGGCCAGTACTACCTCGAGCGCAGGTTCGAGCGCGGTACCAGCCGCAACCTGCCGCCCACCATGCTGCAGCGGCTACGGAAAGCCATCCCCGCGAAAGCTGAGAAAGCCGTAGAGCAGGAGCGACCGTCATGAAGACAGCCGAGTCGGTCGTCAGGGCCGAGGGCGTGCACAAGAGCTACGGACACGTCGAGGTGCTCAAAGGCATCGACCTCACGGTCGCGCCGGGCGAAGTGATGTGCCTGGTCGGCCCCTCGGGCTCGGGCAAGTCGACCTTTCTGCGGTGCATCAACCACTTGGAGACCATCAACGCGGGCCGGCTGTACGTAGGGGACCAGCTGATCGGCTACGCGGAACGCGGCGGCAGGATCCACGAGATGAGGGACAAGGAGATCGCCCGGCAGCGCCGCGGCATCGGCATGGTCTTCCAGCGTTTCAACCTCTTTCCGCACATGACGGCCTTGCAGAACGTCATGGAGGCCCCGGTTCAGGTCAAGAAGCGGCCCAAGGGGGAAGTCCGCGAACAGGCCCGGCAGTTGCTCGACCGGGTGGGGCTGGCGGACAAGGCGGACAGCTACCCCTCCCAGCTGTCCGGGGGACAGCAGCAGCGAGTCGCGATCGCGCGCGCCCTGGCCATGCAGCCCGAGCTCATGCTCTTCGACGAACCCACCTCGGCCCTCGACCCGGAACTCGTAGGCGAGGTGCTCGACGTCATGCGCGGGCTCGCCGAGGCCGGTATGACGATGATCGTCGTCACCCACGAGATGGGCTTCGCCCGAGAGGTCGGCGACTCGTTCGTCTTCATGGACGGCGGAGTCGTCGTCGAGTCGGGGGACCCCCGCGCCGTACTGGCCGCACCTCGGCACGAGCGCACCCAGGCGTTCCTCAGCAAAGTCCTGTGACCCGCGCCCGACCGCGCCGTCGCCCTGCGTACCCCTAGGAGCCAGTCAACATGTCCCGTGTAATTGTTCTCGGTGCCGGCGTGCTGGGCGCCTCCGTCGCCTACCATCTGGCCGTCGCGGGGGCCGGGGTCACCGTGATCGAGGCCGGCGGCCCGGCTGCCGGTACGTCCAGCGCGACCTTCTCCATCGACGTCACCCATCTGAAGACCCCGCACTCCTATTACGAGTTGAACCGGCGCAGCGCCAACGAGCACATCGCGCTCGGCGAGGAGCTGGGAGGGCCCACCTGGCGGCACCCGATGCCCTTGGTCCAGTGGGGCCACACCGAGCTGGAGCAGCGGGCGATCCGGGAGCGGGCGGTCCGGCTCCAGTCCTGGGGGCACCCCTGCCGCTTCGCCGATCCCACCGACCTGGCCGAGCTTGCACCGACCGCGGACCCGGGTGCCTGTGCCGCCGAGGAGTTGGTCGTACACGACCGCTCGGCGTGGTACGACGCGCCGCAGTTCGTCCGTCGCCTTCTCGATCACGCCGCCCTCTTGGGCGCCGACATCCGCTACGGCCTCAAGGCGACCGGCCTGATCCGCAGCGGCGACCGTGTCGTCGGCGTCGAGACGGGCGCCCGCCGCTGGGAGGCCGACTGGGTGGTGAACTGTGCCGGGGCCGACGCCGACCGGATCGCCCGGCTCGCGGGCACGTCCCTGCCGCTGACCGAGATCCCCGGACTGGTCGGGGAGAGCACCCCGGTACCCGAACCCGGTCTGCACGCGATCCTCGCCACCCCCGGGGTGGACCTGCGCCCCGCGCCCGGCTCCCGCATCTGCTCGATTTCCTGGCCGGTCGACGCCATGCTGCCGTCCGGCGCCGAACCCGGCGGGGACCTCGGTCTTGAGGGCGAGCTGCACCGCCGGGGACAGGAGATCCTGCCGGCGCTCCGTACGGCGCGGCTGGCGGGGGCCCGCCTCGGTGTCCGCCCAGTACCGGTCGACGGGCTCCCTCTCGTGGGTACGAGCCCCGAGACCGCCGGTCTGTACACCGTCGTGACACACAGCGGGGTGAACCTCGCCCCCGTCCTCGGCCGGCTCGCCGCCGAAGAGATCACCAGCGGTCGGCAGAACCCGGCGCTGGCTCCCTACCGCCCGACCCGTGATGTGGCAGCGGGTGTCCAGGACGAAAGCCTGCAGGTGATGAGCGACCAGCCGTCCCTCGCCGGCGGTTGAACGCCCCCGGAGGTGGCTGCGTCGGGCGTGCGCACGGCCAGACCGATCAGGGCGCCCTTGTGCATGTCGTCGGGGTTGCCGGACAGCCCCGCTCTGCATGATGCGATGTATCGCGTCATGCAGAGCGGGGCTGGCGCGTGGGGGATGCGCCGCGCGCCGCGCTTCCGTTCCGCTTGGTCAGCCCGTCACCGTGTAGCCCGCCGAGCGCAGGCCCGCCGCGACCTCGACGCAGTGCTCCGGCCCCTTCGTCTCCAAGTGCAGCTCCACTTCTGCCTCGTCCAGTCCGAGCCGGGGGTCGGTCCGTACATGGCTCACGTCCAGGACGTTGGCGTCGGCCGCGGACAGCTCGCCCAGCAGGGCCGCCAGCGCGCCGGGCCGGTCGGTCAGCCGCAGCCGCAGGGACAGATAGCGGCCCGCCGCCGACATGCCGTGCCGCAGGGTCTGCTGGAGTACGAGCGGGTCGACGTTCCCGCCCGACAGCACCGCCACCACCGGCCCCTCGAAGGCGCCGGGGTCTGCCAGCAGCGCCGCCACCGGGCTGGCACCCGCAGGCTCCACGACCATTTTGGCCCGTTCCAGGCAGAGCAGCAACGCGCTGGAGAGCGCGTCCTCGGAGACCGTCCGCACCTCGTCCACCAGTGCGCCGACGATACGGAACGGGATCTCACCGGGACGGCCCACCTTGATGCCGTCGGCCATCGTCGACACCGAATCCAGGGCGACCGGCCGCCCCGCCGCCAGTGAGGGCGGATAGGCGGCGGCACCGGAGGCCTGGACGCCGACGACCCGTACGTCCGGCCGCAGTTGCTTGACCGCCACGGCGATACCGGCCGCCAGGCCTCCGCCGCCGATCCCGACGACGATCGTCCGCACCTCCGGACACTGCTCCAGGATCTCCAGCCCCACCGTGCCCTGCCCCGCCACCACATCCGCATGGTCGAAGGGATGGATGAAGACGGCTCCGGTCTCGTCCGCGTACGTCTGCGCGGCGGCCAGCGTCTCGTCGACGACCTGGCCGTGCAGCCGCACCTCGGCGCCGTAGTGCCGGGTCGCGGCGACCTTCGGCAGCGGGGCTCCGACCGGCATGAACACGGTGGCGCGCACGCCGAGCAGCGAGGCGGCCAGGGCGACGCCCTGCGCGTGGTTCCCGGCGCTCGCCGCGACCACGCCCCGGGCGCGTTCCTCGGGGGAGAGGCCCGCGATGCGCACATACGCGCCCCGCAGCTTGAACGAACCGGTGCGTTGCAGGTTCTCGCACTTGAAGTGGACGGGGGAGCCGATGAGACCGGTCAGGTGGCGGCTCCCCTCCAGGGCGGTCATCCGGGCAACGCCGGACAGCGTCTTCTGGGCGCTGCGGATGTCGTCGACAGAGACGGGGAGGTTGGGGGTGCGGTCCTCGGCAGTACGGTCAGCCATGCCGCCAGTCTCGCAGCCCGCCGCGTGAGAGGCTCTGAGCGCCGGGCGGCGCACGGAGCGGCTGCGCGAAGCGGCACGGCGGCGGTGCCGGGAACGGCTGGTTCCCGCAGGACGGTACGCGGCCGTGCCTGGGGCGCGTAACCTGTCCACCACACTTCGGTCGTACGTAGTTGGACCTTCCCAAAGAAGCGAGCATCCCGGCCATGCCCACGCACCCGGACATGACGACAGAACTCAACTCCGATCTCCACTCCAACCAGCCTCCCGTGCCCGCCGCGGACGTCACCGGCCCCGCCGTCCTGGAGGCGATGCAGCATCAGGTAGCCGTCTTCGCGCGGCGTGCGGAGCAGACCCGCCTCGGCGGCGTCGGCCAGGCCCGGAACTCCATGGACCGCGCCGCGTATCTGCTGCTCAACAGACTCGACCTGGAAGGCCCGATGGGCGTCAAGGCGCTCGCCGCCGGAATGGGGATCGACTCCTCCACCGTCACCCGGCAGGTCGCACCTCTGGTGGACTCGGGGCTGGTCAAACGCACCTCACACCCCGAGGACGGCCGTGCGGTCGTCCTCCAGCTCTCTCCGCGCGGCGCCTCCCGGCTGGAACAGGTCCGCTCCTCGCGGCGCGAGCTGATGGAAATGCTCACCGACGGATGGTCGGAGGAGGAGCGCACCGTCTTCTGCGCCCTGCTCACGCGCTTCAACGTGGCGCTGTACGGCGTGCAGAACGCAGGCGGGATCACACCCGCCTCTTGATTTGATCAGCGCGCCTGCCGTCCCATGGAGCAGGGAGGCGTGCGGTGGGAGAGCGGCAGGCAGCACAGGAACGGCGCCATGCCCGCGAGTTCGACGCGTTCGTCGCGGGCGCGGGCGGGCGGCTGCTGCACGCCGCCACGCTGCTGACAGGCGAGCCCTTCGGCGCCGCACCAGCCGCCGAGCGGCTGCTCGTCGCCTCGCTCTCCCGTACGTATGCGGCCTGGGAGCGGCTGCGCGGCGAGGATCCGTACGACCGCACCCGGCAGGATCTGGCCGCCTGCTTCGCCCACAGCGGGTGGCGTTACCGCCGCCCGCGCGGCGGCCTGCTGGACCGCCTTCCGCCGCAGGAGCGGCTGGTGCTGGTGCTGCGGCTCTATGAAGGGGTCGCCGAGGAGCAGACGGCCGCGGCGCTGGGACTGCCGGTGGAGCGGGTGCGGGCGCTCTGCGTCCGCGCGGCCGCCACGATGCGGTCCCAGCCGCCCCGCGGCGAGCGGGCGGGCACGGTGGCGTCGGGCGGCGGTGCGGGCGGCGGCGGTGCGGGCGGCGTGCCGGGCAGGCGTGAGACGGCGGGCAGCGGCGCGTCGGGCGCGCGGAGTGCGGAGGGCGTGCGATGAGCTTCCCGGACCGCAAGCAGGAAGAAGTCCGCAAGATGCTGGACACCGCCACCGTGCCCATCCCGCCGGACCTCGGCACCCGGGCGGCGTTCCGTGGCGGCCGCCTTCGGCGCCGCCGCCACGCGCTGCGTACGGTGCTCTGGACGCTCGCGTTCCTCGCCGCCGTCGCCTTCGCCGCCTGGGCCGTCGCGGTGGAGCCCTGGATCGCCCCACCCGCGACCACGCCACCGCTCGAAGGGTGGTGAGCCCTCCGCCGTCCGGTCCCTGCCGCGGGATGCGGGAGGAACCGGACAGGCCCTTGTGCCGGGGTCAGCTCAGCGCGGTGGTGAGGTCGGTGAGCAGGTCGTCGACGGATTCGATGCCGACCGAGAGCCGGATCAGATCGGCCGGCACCTCCAGGGCCGAGCCCGCCGCCGAGGCGTGCGTCATCCGGCCCGGGTGCTCGATCAGTGACTCGACGCCGCCCAGCGACTCGCCGAGCGTGAACAGCTGAGCCCGGTTGCACACCCGGACCGCCGCCTCCTCGCCGCCCGCCACCTGGAAGGAGACCATCCCGCCGAAGGACCGCATCTGCTTGGCCGCCGTCTCGTGCCCGGGGTGCTCGGGCAGCCCCGGGTAGTAGACCTGGGTGACCGCCGGGTGCCCGGTGAGCAGCTCCGCGATCCGGGCCGCGTTCGCGCTGTGCCGGTCCATCCGTACGGCGAGGGTCTTGATGCCGCGCTGGACCAGCCAGGCGTCGAAGGGACCGGCGATGGCGCCCATCGCGTTCTGGTGGAAGGCCAGCTGGTCTCCCAGCTCCGTGTCCGCGGTCACCAGAGCGCCGCCGATGACGTCCGAGTGGCCGCCCATGTACTTGGTGGTGGAGTGCACCACCACGTCGGCGCCCAGTGCGAGCGGCTGCTGGAGGTACGGGCTGGCGAAGGTGTTGTCGACGACCAGCCGCACCCCGGCCGTGTGGGCGACGTCCGCGAGGACGGCGATGTCGCTGATGCCCAGCAGCGGATTGGACGGGGTCTCCACCCAGATCGCCCTCGTGCGCTCGCGCAGCGCGGCGCGCACCGAAGCCGGGTCGGAGGTGTCCGCCACCGACCATTCCACCCCCCACTGCTCCACGACCTTGGAGAAGAGCCGGAAGGTGCCGCCGTAGGCGTCATTGGGGATCACCACGTGGTCGCCCGGCCGCAGCAGGGTGCGCAGCAGGCAGTCCTCCGCCGCCAGCCCGGAGGCGAAGGCCAGCCCGCGGCTGCCGCCCTCCAGCGCGGCGAGGTTCTCCTCCAGCGCGCTGCGCGTCGGGTTCGCCGAGCGGCTGTACTCGTAGCCGCCGCGCAAGGCGCCGACGCCGTCCTGCTTGTAGGTGGACACCTGGTAGATCGGAGGTACAACCGCCCCAGTGGCGGGGTCGGCCGCCTGCCCGGCGTGAATCGCGAGGGTCTCGAAGTTCTGGTCATTCATGCCGCCACCGTAATCGGCCGTACGGTGGAGAGGGGTGTGCGCGAGCGATCCGTCTCAGCGGTTTCAGCTGTCTCAGCTGATTCAGCCGTTTCACGCACCCGAGAGCCCGCCGAGCGCCCCGCCCCTGAAGTCTGACCACCGCCGGGCCCACAGCCTGCCGACCCCGTCCCGGAGAGACCCGAAGCCATGGAAGCTCTGCTCCTGCTGATCGCACTCACCGCCGTCTTCGGCGTCCTGGTGGCCCCGGCGCTGCGCCGCCGGAGGCTGCGGAGGGAGGGGGAGGGCGGCATGATCCGTGCGGCCTCGCCGGCCGCCGCCCACGGATTCGTGCCGGTGGACCAGCTCGACGTACGGCTGCCCGGGCCCGATCAGCAGCTCGTCGACGCGCTGGAGGAGACCCAGAGCTCCGGCGACTGGGAGCCCGTCGCCCGGCTGCTCGCGCTGACCGGGGACGAGTGGGAGCTGCGCTGGCAGCGCGTCCAGTCGATCGCCGGTGCGGCGGCCCTGGAGCTGGCGGAGGCACGGCGGCAGCAGCGCGAGCGGCAGGAGGAGCAGGAGCAGCGGGGCGGACGCAAGCGCCGGTTCGGCGCCCACCCGGCCGACCCCGGGGCCGACCCCGCGGTCCCTGCCGACCCCGCCGTCCCGGCGGACACGGCGGGCGCCGCCGACCAGGGGCCCTTCACCTCCGGCATCTCGTTCCGCAAGGCCGCCGCCCCGGAGCCGGGCTCCGGCGCCCCGCTCCCGGACGCGCGCTGGCTGCGCGCCTGGCGCGCCGAGCGCCCCGGCGACCCCGGCGGCGCCCAGGTCTACGCCCAGTTCCTGGTCTGGCAGGCGCTCGCCGACCCCAGCTCGGAGGACCGGCGCATCATCCTGGAGGAGGCACGCGGCGTCTGCCGCGACGCGGCCGGCCTGGTCCCGGCCGACCCCACCCCCTATCTCACCGAGCTGCACATCGCCCGCGCGCTGGGCTACCGCAAGGCCGACTTCGAGGCCCTGTGGTCCGAGGTGAGCCGCCGCGCCCCGCACCACATGGGCGCGCACCTGACGGCGCTGCCGTACTGGTCGGCGAAGTGGAGCGGCTCCAAGGAGGAGGCCGACGCCTTCGCCCGTACGGCCGCCGCGCACGCGCCGGAGGGCACACTGCTCGCCGCGCTGCCGCTGTTCGCGGTCCTCGACCACCTGCCCGAGGTGAACGTGGTGCGCGGGCTCTACCAGAGCGCGGAGATCGAAACGGCAATCGAGGCCGCTGAGTTCGCCGTCGACCAGGTGGACGACGACCATCCGGTACGTCCGCACGTGCTGCACCTGCTGGTGTGCTTCCTGGTGCGCGCGGAACGGTACGCCGAGGCGATGGACGCCCTGCAGGTGGTGGACGGCTATGTCGGCGCGCAGCCGTGGGCGGGCGAGGAGGATCCGGCCGCCGCGTACGCCGCCTACCGGGCGCTCGCGGTGGCGGGCTGGGAGTCCTCGGGCGGCAGCGCGGCCCGGTCGGACTGACCCCGCGAGGACAGGGGCGGGTGAGCCGCTGAAGGAGGTCCACAGGGGGGGTGCGCACCGCGGGTGAGGTCCTTGGGAGCGTCGTGACCACCGCTTGGTCCGACGAAAAGACAGCGAGGGCTACTATCGACGTATGGTGACGGTTGGTGAGTTCGCGGCCCGGACGCGGGGTGAGTTGACCCCCGCAGCAACGCTGTTCCACGGCCTGTCGGATCCGACCCGCCTGTCGATAGTGCAGCGGCTCGCCGCTGGTGAGGCTCGGGTTGTCGACCTGACCACCGTGCTGGGCATGGCCCAGTCCACGGTGTCGGCGCATCTGGCGTGCCTGCGTGACTGCAACTTGGTGGTGGCGCGTCCGGAAGGCCGGCAGATGTTCTACTCCCTAGCCCACCCGGAGTTGCTGGACATGCTGGCCTCGGCGGAAACGCTGTTGGCCACCACCGGAAACTCGGTGCCGTTGTGCCCGAAACACGACGCCGAGGTTCCGACCGCCGGGTAGGAGGCCCGCGCGTGGCGTGCGACGCCGCGCATGTCGTCAACGGCGCCTTGAGGCGCACATCATTGCCGACGCACCGCACACGCCGCTGCGTAGCCGGCTGCCGCCGGCAGATCCGCGACCGACCATCCGTCAGGCTGTGCAGGGGTACGCCCTGCGCCCGAGTAGACGGTGGACAGGTCGGTATTCAGCCCGGTCCCGGTTGCCTTCAGTAAGGCTTCCTTGCGCGTCCAGCATCGGGTGAACGACATCGGGCGCTGTGCACCGGGCATGCCCGCCAGCGCGTCCCGCTCCGCCGGGTGCAGGGCTCCGGAGATCTCCGTCACCACGGTGGGCCCGGGTATCTGCTCGACGTCTATGCCCACGGGCACTGTGGCGAGAGCGATGAGGACCTGGTCTTCGGCGTGGGAAAGTGAGAAGTGCACGGGGTCATCGGGAATCATGGGCCGTCCGTGTGGACCCCCGCAGGCGAAACACGGCAGACGCCGGATCGTCACTGCCGCGGGGTCACCGCTGAGGTGTTCTGCGAGAAGCTGCCGCAGCGCCACATGTCCGACTCTGTAGCGGTCCCGGTCGCCGGCCCGCCGCAGTGTGCCAAGCTGGTGACGCTCCCCCGCGTCCAGCCAGTGCTCGTAGCGGGACGCTTCGGCAGCGTACGACGGGACGTGTCCGGACCACACCAGCTCCAGTCCCGACACCTCGGGTTTCATTTGGCGGCTCGCAGTCGTGCGGCCGATGAATGTTGCGTGAATCATCGCCCGGTCAAGCCTCCTGAGGCGGGGTGTGTGCGGCAGGTGTCCATCAGGTGCGTCGCGTCATCGATCGGGTGACTCGGTGGCTGTCGTCGTCGACCAGGCCTCGTCGTGCTCTGCCTTGCGCAGTTGCTCTTCGGCGCTGTATTCGACCCGCGCCATGGCCATGCGCAGCATGGGAGGGGCCATCATCGAGGTCGTGATGGCGACGAACAGGACGATGGTGTATGTCGCGGTATCGAGCACGCCGAGGCGCAGACCGACTGCGGCGACCACCATCTGCACGACGCCACGAGCGTTCATTCCCGCCCCCAGCGCCAGCCCTTCCCATCTGGTGAGCCGGCTGGCACGAGCGCCGACGTATGCGCCGGCGAACTTGCCGAGGACAGCGATGAGCAGCACCACGATCGCGCCAGCGAGCACATCCCCGTGCCGCAGCGCGGTGAGGTCCATCCTCAGACCGGCGCCGGCCAAGAACAGGGGGGCCAGCACCCAGTGCACCATGGTGCGCAGTGGCGCGAGCCGGGCCAGGCTGGTGGTGCCGCGCGCGCCGACCAGGACGCCGGCGACGAACGCGCCGAAGACGGCTTCCATGCCGAGAGCCTGGGTGCTCGCGCCGCCCAGCAGGATGATGACGACCGCGGTGGTGATGGTCGCACCTGATTCGGGCGATCGATCGGCAAGGCGCAGGACGAACCGGACGACGGGCCGGCCGGCGAACCACGCCACCGTGACGAAGCCCACCAGGTGCAGGACCGAGAGCGCAACGGTGCCTCCGTGCAGCCCCGCGGTGGCCATCGCCGACACGATCGACAGCAGGAACCAGCCGACCGCATCGTCCACGGTTCCCGCGGCCAAGGTGAGCTGCCCGACATCGCGGTGGAGCAGGCCCAAGTCAGTGAGTGTCTTCGCGATGACAGGGATGGCGCTGACAGACAGGGCGACACCGAGAAACAGGGCGAACACGGACCGGTCGGTTCCGCTGGGGATCAGCGAGCCGATCAGGAAGTAGCCCGTGAGTACCCCCAGCACCAGGGGAATGAGCAGGCCGGCGAGGCTGACTCGGAGCGCTGTCCCTCGCCGACGCCGCAGGACTTGAAGATCGAGCTGGACGCCGGTGATGCCGACGAGCAGGAGCACTGCCAACTGGCTGACCGCGTCGAGCAGGTGCATCTGTCCAGCCTCGGTCGGCAGCAGCCAATCCGAGAAGCCAGGGGCGAGCAGCCCCAGCAGGGATGGCCCGAGCAGCACTCCCGCGAGCAGCTCACCGACCACTGCCGGCAGGCCGATCCGGTTCGCCAGGCGCCCCAGGCACAGTGCGAGGAGCAGCAGAAGCGCGAGTTGCAGCAGGAAGATCAAGACCTGGTGCGATGCCAGGGGTGGAATTGGAGCGGACGCGAGCACAGTTCGACCCCCGAGTGGATAGGTGAAGGTCCGCAAGCCTCAGCCGTGATCCCACGACAGCAGCCCGGTCTTAGAGCCCCTAGCAGAATGGGTGGTCGGCTTGCGACGCCTGGCACGCGCGCTCGCCGCGTTGTCGGAGTCGTCCATGTACGCCCAGTACGAGGACGATCCTCCGCCTTGCGAGCGCACGCACCAGACGCCGCAAGCTGATCGACCGCCCATTCTGTTAGGGGCTCTTACTGGCCGCATGAAGTCTGTACGGACGCGACGCGTCCGCTGGGTGGTCGGACGGGCATCGGCCCTTATCCGCCGTGGCAGCTGTTGTGTGATGTGCGACTGGGCGCTCTGGGTACCGCCCCGGGGCCCGGTCGGCCTAAGTTCGCCACACAGCCTGTCACCCCCGAATCGTGTTCAGACCCCCGGCCATCGAGTAGCCGGGTTTTGGTGATGCTAGCGACGGTTGCCGATGATATCTAGCCCTGACTGCATCCAGTGCGCCGACCTCCGGGTGCCGACCCCTTCTGACCAGGCATGACTCCAGTGGATGGCCGTAACGGGGGCTCGGGAGGGGCCGCCTCCGGACACCACACGGTGATCGCGCCCTTGCGGTACGTGTGCAGGTCGGGCCCCCTTGACGGGCCAAAGTGAGCCACTTAAAGTCGGCCGATGTCAGCAGAGATCACCAGTAACATCGTCTTGAATCGATGCCATCGGCAGGGAGCTTGCTCAGGGTGACAGTGACGCCGGATGTCACTCCAGGCGACCGCATACAGGGCTGAACCAATTCGTGCGGCCGATGCCGTGGAGCGCGTGCGCTTTCAGGGCTTCGGGTTCTCGCCCTGCGGGCGATCTCCGGGGCACGACGGAATTCCGTCGCAAAGGGGGAGTGTTGGAGTTCGAGTTGACTGCTGTGCAGCAACAGCGGTACGACACCATTCTGTCCGCCAGTAGCGATCAGCTCGGCCGTGAAAGCAACGGCCCAGATGGATATTTCACACGCCAGCGATGGAAGACCGCCGCAGCCCTCGGGCTGACTGGTTTGTGCCTGCCCGCAGATCAGGGTGGCGGAGGTCAATCCGCCCTGGATACCGCCTTGTCCCTGGAAGCGTTCCAACGCGGCTGCCCGGACACCGGTCTCGTGTTCGCGGTATCCGCTCACCTGCTGGCATGTGGCGTGCCGATCCGGGACTTCGCATCTGACGAGGTGCGCGATCCATGGCTCTCCGGAATGGCCGACGGCAGTCTCATCGCATCGAACGCGATGACCGAGGATGACGCAGGCTCGGATGTGGGCAAGCTGGCAGTCACCGCGCGATACGACAACGGCGAGTACATCCTGGACGGTGACAAGTCGTTCGCAAGCAACGCTCCAGTCGCAGATCTCATCGTCACCTACGCAGTCACCAACCAGAAGGCAGGATTTCTCGGTCTGACGGCGTTTGCGATCCCTCGTCACCTCGCCGGTGTCCACGTCGGAGAGCCCTTCCAGAAGATGGGACTGACCAGCTGCCCGGCAGCGCGTGTGAGCTTCCGAGGATGTCGCGTCCCTGCTGTGTACCGACTGGGCGACGAGGGGCAGGGCGGTCTCATCTTCCAGCACTCGATGGGCTGGGAGCGCGCGTGCCTGTTCGCTTCCTACGTGGGGTTGATGGAGCGCCAGCTGGAACGCTGCATCAGTCACGCCAGGCACCGGAAGCAGTTCGGACGCGCCATCGGGGACTTCCAGGCCGTATCGCACCGCATAGCAGTGATGAAACAGCGTCTGGAGAGCGCCCGGCTGCTGCTGTACCGGGGATGCTGGCTGATGGACCGTGGGCGCGACCATGTCAGCGCGGTGGCGCTGGCGAAGGTAGCGGTGTCCGAGGCGGCCGTCGCCAACAGCCTCGATGCGGTGCAGATCTTCGGCGGCGCGGGCTACCTGTCTCCCACCGGTGTCGAGCAGCAGCTGCGGGACAGCGTGCCGAGCACGCTCTTCTCCGGGACCAACGAGATCCAGCGGGACATCATCGCCCGGGAGCTCGGCCTGTGAACCTCCATCAGTGCGTCATCGACGTCGCCGCCAAAGATCCCCACCGCCTCGCCGTGGCCGACCCGACCGGCGCGTTGACCTACGGCGTCCTGGATGAGCGCGCCAACGCCCTCGCCCGTCACCTCCGGGAGCTGGGCGTCGGCAAGGGGGACCGGGTAGTGATCTGGGCCGACAAGTCCCCCGATGTGGTGATGGCGATGCAGGCTGTGCTCCGGCTGGGAGCTGCCTACGTCCCCACAGACGGTGCGAGCCCGGCGCCACGTGTGGCCGATGTGGTCGGCGACTGCGGAGCCCGCGCACTTCTCAGCACCCCAGGGCTTCTTCCGCGGATATCCGGCCGGCTGCCGGCCGACGTCCCCGCGCTGGATCTCGCGGAGGACCTGGGCACGGCATCGGCCCCGATCAACGAGTCGGCAGACCCGGACGACCTCGCGTACATCCTCTACACGTCGGGCTCGACCGGGACGCCGAAGGGCGTGAGCATCAGCCACCGCAACGCGTGGGCCTTCGTGGACTGGGTGGTGACCGAGCTGGCGCCGACCCCCTCGGACCGGTTCGCCAACCATGCGCCGCTGACATTCGACCTCTCGGTCCTGGACCTCTACGCGGCGTTCGCGGCCGGAGCATCCGTCCACCTCATCCCTTCCGAACTGGCCTATGCCCCGACGCAGCTCGTGGACTTCGTCCACGAGAGCCAGATCAGCATCTGGTACTCGGTGCCGTCTGCGCTCTCTCTGATGATGCGCGACGGTGGCCTGCTTGAGCGCACACCTCCGCACGGGCTCCGGGCAGTGCTGTTCGCGGGCGAACCCTTCGCGATCGAACGGGTGCGCCAACTGGCGGGCTGGACGAGCGCGCGGCTGCTGAACCTCTATGGTCCGACCGAGACGAACGTCTGCACTTTCCACGAAGTCGTCCCGGCGGATCTGGACCGGGACCGGCCGCTGCCCATCGGCGGCGCGGTATCCGGCGATCAGGTCTGGGCACAGCGTCCCGACGGGACGGCGGCCGGGCCGGGTGAAGAGGGAGAACTGCTCGTCGACGGCCCGACGGTGATGCTCGGGTACTGGGGGCAACCGCCGCACCACGGCCCCTATGCCACCGGTGACATCGTCCAGGTGCTGCCGGAGGGCGGGTTCGAGTACGTCGACCGGCGCGACCACATGGTGAAGGTGCGCGGCCACCGCGTGGAACTCGGAGAGGTCGAGGCGGTGCTCGCCGCCCACCCCGACGTGGCCGAGGCGGTCGTGGTGGTCGTCGGCAGTGGGATGGACGCGCGGCTTGCCGCCTTCGTACTCCCGGGCAAGGGGCGGAAACCTGGCGTGCTCGCCCTCCGGCGTCATACCGCGGAGCGGCTCCCCCGTTACATGCTCATCGAAGATCTGCATTTCGTTGCGGATCTGCCGCGTACCCAGAACGGCAAAACCGACCGGGCCGCCCTCGCCGCGGCAGCCCGGCACCCGGATACTGCCGATCTCTTATAGGAACCGCCGCAGTCAGCTTGTTTCTTGAGCGGTGGGGCTCGTAAGGAAGCATCTCCAGTTCACATCCATGGAGGGAACACCACGTGTCCGATGACGAGATATCCGAGCGCATCTCCGGCTATATCCGGGAACGGTTTCTGAGCGGTGACCAACAGCAGGAGCTGGAGGAGACCACGCCGCTGCTGGAGTGGGGCGTACTCAACTCGATGAATACGGCCCTGCTGCTCATGTTCATTCGCGACGAGCTCAATGTTGCGGTGCCGCCCATGAAAATCAACGCAGGCAACTTCCAGGACGTGAAGAGCATCACCGCGCTGGTGAATGAGCTCGCGCGCCAACAGCAGGCGGCCACCCCCGCCGGAACGGAGTCCGCATGAGCACCGACCACGACGTCGTGATCATCGGTGGCGGCCCGGCAGGCTCGACCGCCGCCGCCTACCTGGCCAAGGCGGGCCTGTCCGTCGCCGTCTTCGAGGGCGAACAGTTCCCCCGGGAGCACGTGGGCGAGTCGCTGGTGCCCGCCACGACCCGCGTGATGATGGAGACCGGCGCCATGGAGAAGGTCGACCAGGCCGGCTTCCCCCGCAAATACGGTGCCGCCTGGACGTCGAAAGAAACCCGCAACATCGTGACCAACGACTTCAGCAAGTTGGCGCACGAGTTCGGAGCCGCCGAAATCCAGTTCAACGAGCGGAGCCAGCCCGGCATCGACCGCGACTACACGTACCACGTAGACCGCGCGAAGTTCGACGTCATCCTGCTCGACCACGCCGAGAGCCTCGGTGCCAAGGTCACCCAGGGGACACGGGTACTGCGGGCCGACTTCGACGACCCGGACAAGGTCACCGTCACCTGTCGCAATGACTCCGGTCAGTTCGACGTCACCGCCAAGATGCTCATCGACGCCTCCGGCCGCCAGACCATGCTGGGGCGGCAACTGAAGGTGAAGGTGCCTGACCCGATCTTCGACCAGTACGCCATTCACGGCTGGTTCGAGGGCCTCGACCGCAAGGCCATGACCTCCAACCCGGAGAAGATCGACTACATCTACGTCCACTTCCTGCCGATCAGCGACACGTGGGTGTGGCAGATCCCCATCACCGACACCATCACCAGTGTCGGCGTGGTCACGCAGAAGCACCAGTTCACCAAGGCCAACACCGACCGCGACAAGTTCTTCTGGGACTTCGTCGACAGCCGCCCGGAGCTGGCCGAAGAGCTGCGGAAGGCCGAGCAGGTCCGCCCCTTCAAGGTGGAGGGGGACTACAGCTACGCCATGGAGCAGATCAAGGGCGACCGCTTCGTGATGATCGGCGACGCGGCGCGGTTCGTCGACCCGATCTTCTCCAGCGGCGTCAGCGTCGCCCTCACCAGCGCCCGGCTCGCCAGCCGGGACATCATCGCCGCCCATGAGGCCGGCGACTTCTCCCAGGAGCGGTTCCAGACCTTCGAGACGACCCTGCGCAACGGCGTGCGCAACTGGTACGAGTTCATCTCCGTCTACTACCGGCTGAACGTGCTGTTCACCACGTTCGTGCAGGACCCGCGCTACCGGCTGGACGTGGTCCGGCTGCTGCAGGGCGAACTGTACGACGAGGCGGAGCCGGAGGTGCTGCGCGTCATGAAGGAGACCGTGGCCACCGTGGAGAACGATCCCACGCACCTTTGGCACCCCTACCTCGGAACGCTGCGCGCCCCCGCGGCCGCACCGGCGTTCTGACCCAGCCCGCCTGGCCCGGCGACGGCTGGAACCCACCCGAAACACACGGCACCACCTGGTGAAGCGCACATACATGACCTGGCCGTCGCGTCGGGCGCTAGGAGGGACGAAGATCATGTTCGCGGACGCGACCAACGCGCAACAACCCGCCGAGCCCATCGCCATCGTCGGCGTGGGACTCCGGTACCCCGGTGGTGTCCGCGACCTCGACGCGTTCGGCGCGCTGCTCGGGTCCGGCAGGAGCATCGTGAAGGAGGTGCCGTCCGACCGGTGGGGTCCCGAATTCTGGGACCCCGAGGGCACCCGGCCGGGCACCACCTCCAGCCACGTGGGCATGTTCCTCGAAGACATCGACCGGTTCGAGCCGGCGCACTTCGGGATCGCCGCCCGCGAGGTGGGCTCCCTGGACCCGCAGCAGCGGCTGATCATGGAGGTCGCCTGGGAGGCGATGAGCGACTCCGGCCGCCCCGTCGAAGGCTGGTACGGGACGCGCACCGGAGTGTTCACCGGAATCCTGGCCCATGACTACGCCCTGCTGCACAGCAAGACACTGGGCACGGCGGGGATCGGGCCGCACTACGCGCCGGGCACCGAGTTCAGCTTCGCCGCCGGCCGCCTGGCCCACGCCTTCGACCTGCGCGGCCCGGCAGCGGCGGTGGACACCGCGTGCTCGTCATCGCTGTACGCCGTCAACATGGCGTGCCAGAACCTGAGGTCGGGGGAGTGCGACGTCGCCCTGGCCGGTGGCGTCAACCTGATGACCGCGCCCGAGCTCAGCGTGTTCATGAGCCGGGTCGGCGCGATCTCGCCCACGGGACAGTGCCGGCCGTTCCACGCGGCCGCCGACGGCGTCATCCGCGGTGAGGGCTGCGGCTTCGTGGTGCTCAAGCGGTTGTCCGACGCGGTCGCCGACCGCGACCAGATCTACGCGACGATCCGCGGCTGGGCGGTGAACCAGGACGGTCGCAGCCTGGGCGTCACCGCGCCCAACGCGATGGCCCAGATCGACCTGCACCGGGAGGCGCTGCGACACGCCGGTCTCGGCCCTGACGACGTCGACTTCGTCGAGGCGCACGGCACGGGCACCCCGCTGGGCGACCAGATGGAACTGATGGCCCTGGCCGACGCGTACAAGGCCCGGAGCGTGGACCAGCCGGTGCTGATCGGCTCCAGCAAAGCCGTCTACGGGCACACCGACGCCGCGGCCGGAATCACCGGACTGCTGAAGGCCGTCTGGATCGCCAACGCCGCACATGTCCCGGCGCAGCCCGCCCTCGACGAGGTGTCAAGGGCGGTGGACTGGGAGAAGAGCGGTATCGCGGTACCCACCACCGGAACGCCCCTGAGCGAACTGGACCGGCCCGTGCGGGCCGGAGTGAGCTCCTTCGGGCTCAGCGGAACCAACGTGCACGTCATAGTGGAGGCGGTCGCTGACGACGCCCCGCTCACCCCGCCGACACCGGAGCAACCGCTGGTGCTGCTCGCCTCCGCGTCAGGGGAGCAGGGACTGGCCGAACAGGTGTCGCTGCTGCGTGGCCGCGCTGCCGAGGAGCAGCAGCACCTGGGCGACCTGATCGCGTCCGCGGCGACGCGCCGCACCCATGAGACGCACCGGTACGCCGCAGTGGCCGCCGGGCCGGACGCGCTGCTCGCCGCACTGGACGATCCGCAGGAGCTGCCTGACGGCGCGTATGCGGGAGTGGTGGATCCACGGGGAACTCCGGCACCGGTGTTCGTCTACTCCGGGCAGGGCAGCCAGTGGCCCGGAATGGCCGCCGACCTGTATGACGACGATGCCACCATCCGGGAGACCCTGGAGGAGTGCGACGCGCTCGTCCGCGACCACACCTCCTGGTCCCTGGTCGACGAACTCCGCCGTACCGACGACAGCCGCCTGAGCCGGACCGACATCGCCCAGCCCGCGATCTTCGCCGTCCAGCTCGCCGTGACGCGGTGGCTGGCGGAGAGGGGCGTACGTCCGGCCGCGGTGGTCGGACACAGCGTCGGAGAAATCGCCGCCGCGCACGTGGCCGGGAGCCTGTCGCTGACCGACGCCGTCCACCTGGTGGTGCACCGCGGGCAGATCCTGCACGAAACCGCCGGCGCGGGCGGCATGCTCGCCGTCAAGGCGGACCCGCCTTCGCTCACGGAGGCCCTGAGCGACCTGGACGGCTCGGTCGTGGTGGCCGCCGTGAACGGCCCGGACACCGTCGTGGTGGCCGGCCCGCACCATGCCCTCGACGCGGCCGAGTCCGCTTTCGCCGCACGCGGACTGCGCTCCAGGCGGCTGGACGTGGACTACGCGTTCCACAGCCCCCTCGTGGCGGATTGCGGCCCCCGGCTGAGCAGCGTGCTGACCGGACTGGAGCCCGCCGAGCCGTCGGTGCGGATGCTGTCCTCGGTGGATCCGGACACCGACGTGACTCACCCCGACGCGTCCTACTGGGAACGCAACGTCACTGAGCCGGTGCAGCTCTGGCCGGCCGTCAACCGGCTGCTGGGCGAGGACCACTGGGCGCTGGTCGAGATCGGAGCCCGCCCGGTACTGGCGCGACCGCTCACGGACGGCATGGCGCAAGCCGAGCGTCCCGGACCGGTGCTCCACACACTGCGCCGCGAGGAGCGCGGGGCGATGGCGCTGCACCAGACCCTGGCCCAGCTCCACGTCGCCGGCGTTCCCGTCGACTGGGAGAAGGCCACCGGCACTCCGCAGCGCTACCGGCGCCTGCCGGCACCGTCCTGGGGCGGTGACCGGTACTGGCTGCCAGGGGTGGAACGCGGTCAGCAGACCGGCGCTGAGACCGCCGTGCCGGCGCAGGCCCGCCTGAGCCTGCTGAGCGCGGACGGACGCGTCATCGCCGAGATGCTCGCCGAGCCGGTCGACGGTTCGGCGCCGGCCACCGCGGAGAGTCCCGCACCGTCGGCACGCCGGGCCGGACCGGCGGCGTCGGCCCCATCCGAACCGACCCCGCCGCGCCTGCCGGCCGGTCCGTCGATCACGCCTGTGATGGACCGGGTGGAAGCAGTGACCCGTACGGTCCTCGGCGGCGGTCCCGGACGCCCGCTGCCTCGCCGGCGTGGGCTGTTCGAGCAAGGCATGGATTCGCTGACCGCCGTCGAACTGCGCACCCGCCTGGAAGCGGAGTTCGACCTGACCCTGCCGTCGACCGTCGTCTTCGAGCACCCGACGATCGACGCGCTCGGCAAGCACCTGGCCGAGCTGCTCCCGTCCGACGGCCACGGGCACCCGGACGGCGATGTCACCGCCGTCGCCGACCCGGCCGGAGGGCTCGAACCCGGCAGTGATCAGGGCGCCGCCGAGGGCGGCGTCGCCGTGGTCGGGATAGCGTGCCGGCTGCCGGGCGCGGAGTCGCCGGAGGAGTTCTGGACGCTGCTCAGCGAGGGCCGCGACGCCATCGGCGAGCCGCCGGCGGACCGCCGGAAGGACAAGATCTGGGCCGAGGCCGATCCGGAGGTTCCCACCCGCGGCGGGTACCTGCCTGACGTCGCCGGCTTCGACGCGGCCTTCTTCCGGGTCTCGCCGCGTGAGGCACGGTCACTGGACCCCCAGCAGCGGCTGATGCTCGAGGTGGCCTGGGAGGCACTGGAGGACTCCGGTCATCCGGCGGGCGCCCTGGAAGGCCAGCCGGTCGGCGTCTACCTCGGGCTGAACACCGCTGACTACCAGCAGTTGCTGACCCGCGACATGCGGCAGGTGGACCACTACTACGGAACCGGCACCTCGTTCGCCGCCACCGCGGGCCGGCTCTCGTACTTCCTGGGGCTGCGCGGACCGAGCATCGCCGTGGACACCGCGTGTTCGGCCTCGCTGACCGCGCTCCACCTCGCATGCCAGGGCCTTGAGAACGGTGACTGCGAGGTCGCGGTGATCGGAGGCGCCAACGTCATCGCCGCCCCGACCGTATCGGTGTCGATGACCGCCGCCGGAGGTCTCGCGCCCGACGGACGCTGCAAGACCTTCGACGACGCCGCCGACGGCTACGGGCGGGGTGAAGGAGCGGTGGCGCTCATCCTCAAGCCACTGGCGGCGGCGAACCGGGACGGCGACCGCGTCTACGCGGTGGTGCGCGGCAGCGCGGTCAACCAGGACGGCGCCAGCGGCGGGATGACCGTGCCCAATGCCGCCGCCCAGACGGCCGTCGTCCGGCAGGCTCTGGAACGGGCAGGCTGGGCGCCCCAAGACGTCGACTACGTCGAGGCACATGGCACGGGAACGCCGCTCGGTGACCCGATCGAGGTGCACGCGCTGGCCGAGGCGCTCGGGCCGGACAGGCCGCAGACCTCTCCCGTGCTGATCGGCTCGGCAAAAGCGAACATCGGTCACCTGGAGGCCGCAGCCGGCGCGGCTGGGCTGCTCAAAACCATTCTCTCCCTCCACCGCGGCGAGATCCCGCCCCATCCGCTCGACCAGCCGTCGACCCGCATCGACTGGGACCGCCTCCCCGTCTCCGTCGCGACGACCCGGCAGCACTGGCCCGACCGGGGCCGTCCCGCACGCGCGGGGGTCAGCGCATTCGGGTTCAGTGGCAGCAACGCCCACGTGCTCGTCGAACAGGCACCGAGGTCCGCCACCACCGCGATTCCCCCGCGCCGGACGCCTCCTTACGTCCTGCCGGTCACCGCCGCTACGCCCGGGGCCCTGCGGCAAGCCGCCGCCCGAATGGCCGCACGGCTCAAGGCTGCGTCGCACGAACTCGACGACATCGTCTTCACCGCGGCACACCGCCGGTCCTGGCTCGACCACCGGCTGGCCGCAGTCGGCGCGAACGCCGGCGACCTCGCCGCGGCACTGGAGCAGGCTGCCGACGACCAGCAGTCCCCCATGGTGCGTACCGGCCAGGCCGCGAGCGACCAGCCGCAGACGGTCGCGCTGTGGTACGGCCCGGAGCTGCCGGGCGTGGAGCTGCGGCAGCGGCTGGCCACCGTGCCCGACTACGCGCGCGCACTGGCCACCTGCGCCGAGGCAATGGCCACCGTCACCGGAAGCACACCGGACCTCGCCGCCGAGCCACCCACTGACCTCCGCGACGCGTACCTGTTCTGCCACCAAGTCGCGGCGACCATGCTGTGGAGCGCCGTCGGCATCACCCCGCACGGCGCCGTCGGACAAGGCGGCGGGCAGGTCGCCGCCGCATGGGCAGCCGGGCAACTGACCATCGCCGACGCGGTGCAGCTGCTCACCGTCGGCCCCCAGAACGTCCAGCTGCGGCCCGTACACATCCCGGTGCTGTCCGTCGACCATGCCGCTCCCGCCGACAGCAGCCACGAACTCGCCGACCGGATCGCTTCCCGACCGGACGACTCCACGACGTCGGACGCGCTGCGGACCTGCGCCGACCGGGTCGCCGACGCCGGCATGGACGCCGTCCTGGACGCAACGCTCGGAGAGCTGCCGCAGCCGCTGAACGAGCAGTTCGGCGTGCCGATCGAGGCTGACGACCCGCTGCGGCGCCTGGCGCTCAGCGCGGCTGAGCTGTTCGTCCGCGGCGGCCTGCCCGTCGGTGGCGTGACCCAGCCGCGGCCACCGGTCAGCCTGCCGATCTACCCCTGGGAACACCGTCCCTACTGGTACCAGAACGCGAGCGACGGCACCGGCGGCCGACTGCTGCCGTGGGTCGTCTCCGCAGGCAGCCAACCGGCCCTGCGCGACCGTGCGGAGCGCCTGCACGCGTGGGTGGCCGATCGTCCCCAGCTGAGTCCGGCCGACCTGGGCTGGTCGCTGGCCACCACCTTGAACCCGCAGGAACACCGCGGCGTCGTCCTCGCCCGCGATCGGCACACGTTCCTCGAAGGGCTGCTCGCGGTCTCCCGCGGGACACCGGGTGGCCACGTCGTCAGCGGCCATGCCCTGAGTGGGCAGCCAGTCCTGCTCTTCCCGGGGCAGGGGTCGCAGTGGGTGGGGATGGCGGTCGGTCTGGCTGAGGAGTCGCCGGTGTTTGCCGGGCGGTTGCGGGAGTGTGCGGATGCTCTTGCTCCGTTTGTGGAGTGGGATCTGCTCGATGTGCTGCACGGTGTTGCCGGTGCGCCTGGGCTGGATCGGGTGGATGTGGTGCAGCCGGTTCTGTTTGCGGTGATGGTGTCGTTGGCTGAGTTGTGGCGTGCTCATGGTGTGGAGCCTGCTGCGGTGTTCGGTCATTCGCAGGGTGAGATCGCTGCGGTGTGTGTGGCCGGTGGGCTGTCGTTGGCGGACGCGGCGAGGGTGGTGGCTCTGCGCAGCCGGGCGTTGGTGGCGTTGTCCGGTGGTGGTGGGATGGTGTCTGTCGCGTCGGGT
>NZ_JAJAGO010000022.1 GCF_025165795.1 Streptomyces gossypii | reverse complement strand
AGGCGTTGCGGGAGCGTCAGGAGCACGAGCTGGTCAACAACCGTGAGTTCGGGCTCTTGCACAATGCGGATCTGAGGCAGCGTATCCGTACCCGTACCGGGCCGCCCACCCCCGACGACCTGGACGATCTGATCTCGCGTCGGCGGGGCACGCGGTATCTGCTCGCCCACCCGCGCACCATCGCCGCGATCGGCCGCGAGTGCACCAGCCGCGGTGTGCTGCCCCCGGAAACCGAGGTCCAGGGCTGCCGGGCCCGCACCTGGCGCGGTATCCCGCTGCTGCCGTGCGACAAGATCCCGGTCACCGGCAACACCTCGTCCGTGCTCGCGATGCGGACCGGACTGGAGAACCAGGGCGTCGTCGGGCTGCGTCAGACGGGCATCCCCCACGAATACGAGCCCGGTCTCAACGTCCGCTTCATGGGAGTCGACGACAAGGCGCTGCTCAGCTATCTGGTCAGCACCTACTATTCGGCGGCCGTGCTCGTCCCCGACGCCCTGGGCATTCTGGAGGACGTCCAGATCTGACGGCATGGGCGGTGGTACGGCCCCCGCGGTCGCGTTCCGTACCTCCGCCCTGCGTCGGCCACCCCGTGGGCGGACCAGCCGTGAGCGGCCGAGTCATGTGCGTGCTCAGTACCCCCGGCCCTGGTACGGACGGCCGTACTGGTCGTCGTAGCCGGGCATCTGCCGCGGCGCGGCAGGGCGCGGCGGCGCCACCGGCCGCATCTGCGGCTGCGGTTGCTGCTGCTGCGGGGCGGCTTGGCCGTTCGGATATCCGGGGTAGCCCTGGTATCCGCGCGGGGTCTGCTGCTGTTGCGGGATGTACGGTGCCGGCGCCTGCTGCAGCGGAGAGGGCTGCGGCACGGGCTGGGAGCCGGGATAGCCGTACGCCGGAGGCTGCTGGTGGCTCTGCCCGGAGGGCAGCGCGGGCAGCGCGGGGAGGGCCGGGAGGTGACTTCCGGTGTCATATTCGGCCGGCACACGGATCGGCGCGATCTGCGGAGTGCCGCGCTCGGCGACGAGCAGGTCGTAGATCGGAGTGTCAGGGAATGGTGGCGCAGCGTAGTAACCGCCGCCGTAGGTACCGCGGGGGGAGGTCATAGTCCATAAGTTAAGCCCACGATGTGCTGGTTGGGGAGTCAGATAAGAGAGTCATTTTGCGTGCTCGGAGCGGTCACGCGTCCGCTATGGGGGAGAACTGGAGCAAAACGGTCACGAGGGTCTTCGGGGATCGCACGGGAGACCACTCCTCGCCTGCCGTTGGGGGTTGGAATAGATTGGACCCGCAGCACGTACGCAGGCATGAGTACAAGGGGATCAAGATGACGATGCGCAAGGGCACCAACGTCCCGCTACCGGCCCCGGCGGTCCGGGTCGAACTGGGCTGGCGCACCGGCCCCGGCGTACCGGACGTCGATGCCTCGGCAGTCCTGCTCGTGTCGGGCAAGGTCCGGTCGGACGCCGACCTGGTCTTCTACAACCAGCCGCGGCACGCTGCCGGTGCGGTACGCCACGAGGGCAAGCGGCCGGACGGCGCGGCGGTGACCGACGGCCTCGCCGTCGATCTGGACGCCGTCGAGCCCGAGGTCGAGCAGATCGTGATCGCCGCCTCGGCCGACAGCGGCACCTTCGGTCAGGTCCCCGGGCTGTACGTGCGGGTGCTGGACGCGGCAGGCGGCACCGAACTGGCGCGCTTCGACGTCGAGGACGCCGGGGTGGAGACCGCCTTCGTACTCGGCGAGATCTACCGCAGGCAGGGCATCTGGAAGTTCCGCGCCGTGGGGCAGGGTTACGACCGCGGGCTGGCCGGGCTCGCCACGGACTTCGGCATCAGTGTGGACGAGCCGGAGCCCGCGTCCGCATCCACCGCACCCACCGCACCGCCCGCGCCGATGCCGTCCGCACCCACCGCACCGGCCGCGCCGATGCCGTCCGCACCCACCGCACCGGCCGCGCCGATGCCGTCCGCCCCCGCGCCGCCCCCGGCTCCGACGGCCCCCGCCGCCCCGCAGCCCGGCGCGCCCGTCCAGCTGAGCAAGGTCACGCTGACCAAGGAAGCGCCGTCCGTCTCGCTCCGCAAGCAGGGCGGCACCTCGGGTTCGCTGCACGTCAACCTCAACTGGGAGGTGCACAAGCAGTTCAAGGGCTGGGGCCGCAAGATCGGCCGTGCCATGGCCATGCACTCCGACCTCGACCTCGACCTGTGCGCCCTGTTCGAACTCGCCGACGGCCAGAAGGGCGTCGTGCAGGCGCTCGGCAACTCCTTCGGCTCGCTCAACCAGCCGCCGTTCATCCACCTCGACGGCGACGACCGCACTGGAGCGGTCAGTTCGGGGGAGAACCTCACGGTCAACCTCGACCACATCAAGGACCTGAAGCGTGTCGTCATCTTCGTCACCATCTACGAGGGTGCCCGCAGCTTCGCCAATCTCAACGCCACCGTCACCCTCAAGCCGCAGCACGGTGCCCCCATCGACTTCTCCCTCGACGAGTGCACCGTCCCCTCGACGGTCTGCGCCCTCGCGCTGATCACCAATCAGGGCGGCGACCTCGTCATCCAGCGCGAGGCGCGTTACCTGGTGCCGGAGCGCGGCGTCAGCCCGCAGCGGACGGTCGACTACGCCTACGGGTGGGGCATGCAGTGGACTCCCGGCCGCAAGTGAGGCTTCTGCCTCGGAGCCGTCCGCCTCAGGAGTAGGTGCGGCCCTTCCATGCCGCGCCGCGCCCCTGGTGGTGCCGCACCGCCGAGTCGACCGTCATCAGCAGATAGAACGCGGCGGTCACCGGCAGCGTCAGAGCCAGCCACCAGGGCTGCCGGTAGTAGCGCGTCATGGGCACGTAGGTGGCCGTCATCACCGCCCAGGCGAGGCCGCCGGCCACGGCCGTGCCCGGCGTCCCAAAAGCCGCTCCGGCCACGGCGGCGGCGGGCGGCACCAGATAGACGAGCACCAGACCGGCGACGGTGACCAGCAGGAGCAGCGGATGGTGGCGCAACTGCGCGTAGGCGCTGCGCGCCACCATCCGCCACAGCTCGCCCAGCCCGCCGTACGGCCGCACGCTGGTCACGTGCCCGGACAGCCCCAGCCAGATCCGTCCGCTCCCGGTGCGCTTGACCGCGCGGGCCAGCGTCACATCGTCGATCACCGCGCCACGGATGCTCTCCGGCAGCCGCGCCCGTTCGGCCGCGTCCGTCCGCAGCAGCACACAGCCCCCGGCCGCCGCGGCGGTGCGGCCGTGCGGGCGGTTCACCCACCGGAACGGATACAGCTGCGCGAAGAAGTAGACGAACGCGGGCACCAGCAGGCGCTCCCAGCCCCTCGACGCGCTCAGTCTCGCCATCTGCGAGACCATGTCCAGCCGCGCTCCGCGTGCCGAACTCACCAGCTCCCGCAGCGAGTCCGGGCCGTGCGCGATGTCCGCGTCCGTCAGCAGCAGATACTCGGCGTCCGTACGCGCCCGCGCCAGCGCGATTCCGTGCCGTACGGCCCACAGCTTGCCGGTCCAGCCCGCCTCGGGCGCACCGGGGGAGTCCACCGTCAGCGGCAGCCCGCCGGACCGCTCCGCCGCGAGGGAGCGGGCGACCTCCCCGGTGCCGTCGCGGCTGCCGTCGTCGATCAGGAAGACCTCCGCGCGGCCGGGGTACTTCTGCCCCAGCAGTGACGGCAGGCTCAGCGGGAGCACGTCCGCCTCGTCCCGGGCGGGCACCACGATCGCGACGGACGGCCAGCGTTCCGGTTCGGCGCGGCGGGGCAGTCGTACATCCGTACGCCAGAACCTCCCCTGCCCCAGCAGCAGCCACAGCCAGGCCGCGAGCGATGCCGCGGCAGTCCAGGTCCCTACGCTCATCCGTCGCAGTCTGCCGCACCCGAACCGCTCCCGGGCGACTCGACGGGGCCGCCGCACCGTAGTCTTGGCGCGTGAAGATCGCACTCCTGGACTCGGGACTCGGATTGCTGGCGGCCGCGGCGGCGGTACGGAGGCTGCGGCCGGACGCGGATCTGGTGCTCTCCTCCGACCCCGGCGGCATGCCCTGGGGCCCCCGCACGCCGCAGGACATCACCGCCCGCGCGCTCGCCTGCGCGCTGGCGGCGGCCGAGCAACGCCCCGACGCGCTGATCGTCGCCTGCAACACCGCCTCCGTACACGCGCTCGCCCGGTTGCGCGCCGAGCTGGAGCCGGAGATCCCCGTGGTGGGTACGGTGCCGGCGGTGAAGCCCGCGGCCGGGGCCGGTGGCCCGGTAGCCATCTGGGCGACGCCCGCCACCACCGGCAGTGCGTACCAGCGGCGGCTGATCGCGGACTTCGGCAACGGAGCGCCGATCACCGGAGTGCCCTGTCACGGTCTGGCGGACGCGGTGGAGCAGGGGGACGAGGAGGCGATCGACACCGCCCTCGCCGCGGCGGCCGAGCTCACCCCGACCGGCGTACGAACGATCGTGCTGGGCTGCACCCACTACGAACTGGTCACCGGGCGCATCCGGGAGGCCACCTCGGGGAGTGCCACAGGGCAGTCCGGGGACCGGCGAAGTGTCCTGCTCGGCTCGGCGGACGCCGTCGCCGCACAGGCCCTGCGCCGGGCCGGTGCCCGCCCCGCTCCCGAGGCAGCGGCGGCCGGCGGCCTCACCGTCCTGCTCGGCGGCACACCGGGGGAGCTGCCCGCCGCCGCCCTCACCTACGCGGAGGGACGGCTGCTCACCGCCGCCAGCCCCGCGCGGAACTGAGGCACCGCCCTTTCCGTTCTGCTTCCGCCCGCTTCCGTGCCGCCGTCAGGGCCCCCTGAGACCTTCGTCACTCCGACGGTGTACTGGGGCGCGATGACACGAGCCGCCGGCTGGTCCCCGCAGGGCCAGCAGGCAGGCGCCTTGCGCTGACCGGATGAGGACGGTGCGTACCCGTTGTCGGGCGTAGGCTCGATGCCATGAACGACCACCCCCGCGAGGAAGGGGCCGCCCAGGACGCCGCCCCTGAGCCGGAGCACGTTCCGGAAGTCTGGACGGGGCGGGCCCGAAACCGCCTCCAGTGGCCGATGGCCAGCCTCGGCGCCGGATGTCTGGCGCTGGGCATCGTGCTCGCCGTGCAGACGGCGTCGAGCTACAGCGGAGCCCCGCTGGTCATGTCAGTGGTCGGCTGTGTCGCCGCCGGGCTGCTGATGCTCTTCGGGACGCTCGCCTTCGTGAGCGTCGAGGTCCGTGTGGACAGCGAGGCGCTCGAGGTGCGCTGCGGTCATGCCGGGCTGCCGCGCCGCCGTATCCCGCTGCGTCAGGTGGTGGGGGCGCATCGCGCTCCCGTGGTGACTCCTCGGCAGTGGGGCGGCTGGGGCTACCGCTGGCGGCCCGAGCTGGGCACCGGGGTCATCGTGCGCCGGGGCGAGGGCGTGGTGCTCACGCTGGGCGACGGCCGCGTCTTCACCGTGACGGTGGACGACGCCGAAGCGGCCGTCCGCGTCATCCGGCAGCGGCTGAGCGTGCTGCCCCCGGGCGCGAACGGCACAACCACCGCCTCGGCCTGACGCCAGGGCGTGTTGCGAAGGTCCCGCCTGGCCCGCGACGCCTGGCACGCCCGCTCGCCGCGTTGTCGGAATCGCCCGAGTAAGCCACTCAGTCCGGCAGCCTGCGCGCCGTCGCGATCCCGGCCAGCAGTCCCGCACCCGTGGTGACTCCTGTGAAGCTGAGCGCGTTGGAGACGGTGGCCAGGGCCGCGAGCGCGGTGAGAGCGGCGGCGGCCGTGAGCACCACGGGCGTCGCGCGCGGCGAGATCCACAGCGCGAACAGCAGCCATCCGAAGGCGGCCGCCAGCAGCCCCGTCCCGGGGAGCCCCTGCTCCGCGGTGACCTGGAACAGCGCCGAGTGGGCCTTCCCGTCGGGCTCGGCGGCCCGCTGGGCGGTCGGACTCAGCCCGCCGAAGGTGTCGGGACCCGAGCCCTTGAGCGGGCGTTCCCGGGCGAGGGTGAGCGCGTCCTTCCACAGCCCGGTGCGGTGTTCGGTCAGCTGGCCCTCCATGGAGGCCGTCAGCCCGGCGGGCAGCCTGTTCTCGGCCGCCGCCCAGCTGCCGCCGGTGACAGTGAGAGTGACCAGCACGAGGCCCGCCAGCCCCAGCAGCCGCTGCCGCATCAGATCCGCGGCGAGGGAGCTCAGCAGCACCGCGAGGGCCGTGACGAACGCCGTCGCCGAGCCGAGTACCAGTGCGGCGCCCACCGTGCACAGGGCCAGCAGCCGCAGCGCCAGCCGTACCGGTGGTGACTCCGAGGACCAGGCGGCGCAGCAGGCCGCCCCGACCGTCAGGACGAACAGCGCGGCAGTCGCCCCGGTGCGCCCGATGGGCGCCGACCCCATCGGGCCGTCCGTCAGGCCGGGAATCATCTGCGGGGACGCCAGCACCAGGGCCGCGCCGCCGAGCGCCGCCACGGAGGGGGCGCCGACGGGCAGCAGGGCTCCCGAGATCCGTCCGCAGGCGTATCCGGCGGCGACCGCGAGGACCGCCAGCAGTACCCCCTCCGGACGGGCGTCCCGGCCCGCGGCCGTGAACAGCGCCCAGCCCGCACAGGAGCCCAGTACGAGCACACCGGTGATGTCGCAGGCGTTGCCCTTCCGTTCCGGTGCTGCGGACTGCGCGGGTGCGGGTGAGACCATTGCCGTACGCCCCTTTGAGACCTGGTGGGCGCCGCGCCCCCGGTGGGGCGGGATGCGGGCTTGTGATCCGGGCTGTGATCCGGCTGCCCACCGTAATGGCTCCGACCACGGAATGTGGACGACTCGGGTGGGAATCATGTGCTCTGTGTGCAGGCCGGGATGATCAGCCGAGGACGTAGGGTCGGGCGCATGGCTACTCCCGACTTCATTCGCGAGCTGCGCGTCAGCGCCGGACGCCAGCTGCTCTTCCTGCCCGGTGTCAGCGCCGTCGTCGTCGACGATCAGGGCCGGGTACTGCTGGCGCGGCGTGCCGACACCGGCGGCTGGTCCATCATCGGGGGCATCGCGGAGCCCGGTGAGCAGCCCGCCGCCACCGCGGTGCGCGAGGTCGAGGAGGAGACCGCGGTGCTGTGCGTACCCGAGCGCGTCATCCTCGTCCAGGGCATGGAGCCGGTCGAGTACCCCAACGGCGACCGCTGCCAGTTCATGGACATCTGCTTCCGCTGCCGCGCCGTCGGCGGCGAGGCGCGGGTCAACGACGACGAGTCGCTGGAGGTCGGCTGGTTCACGCTGGACGCGCTGCCGCCGCTGGAGGACTTCGCGCTGATGCGGATCAAGCAGGCCACCGAGGGTGGACCGACCTGGTTCGCTGGGATGCAGGAGGCATAGCAGGGCCGTTGGCACATCGCCGTCCCGGCGCGTGATGCCGTTGTCCTCGCACACGGCGCCGACGCCTGGCTGCTCAACCCTGGCGGGACTGCGCCAGCTACCCGAGCACCCTCACTGGCGAGAGACGTCAGAATCAGGGGCTTGCTGTGCCGATGCTCGCGTTCGAACTGCTGATGGGCAGGCCTGCCAGCAGGGCTCGTCGACTGGCCCTGACGTGCTCACGCATGACACGTTCGGCGCTGTCGCCGTCCTTCTCGAGGATCAGCTCCAGGACGAGGTGGTGCTCGCGGTCCGACTGAAGAGCACGGCCTGGCTGGCTCAGCGAGGTGTTGACCAACCGGGGGTAGGCCAACTGGTTCATCAACGTCCGGTAGTGGGCTTCCAGTTTGCTGTTGTCGGCGCCGAGGATGAGCAGGTCGTGGAACTCCTGGACCAACTGCGCGTAGCGCTCCCGGTCGTCCCGCGCCACCGCCGCATCGGCTTCGCGCAGATTTCCCTCGAGCCGGTCTATCTCCGTGACCCTGCCGCGTTGGGCGAGGAGACGGGCGGCAGCCCCCTCCAGGAGCTCCTTCATCTCGAAGAGTTCGGTGATCTCGCGGCGGGACGGGGTGGTGACGAAGGTTCCGACGCGGGGCCGGATCTCGACCAAGCCCTCGGTCTGCAGCTGCTTGAGGGCCTCGCGGACCGGCGTCCGACTGACGCCGAACTCCTCCGCGAGAGCCAGCTCCGAGAGCGGCGCCCCGGGCTCGATGTCACCCTTGATGATGCGCTGCCGCATCTCGGCGCTCACCCTGACCTGCATCGACCGCTTCGCCGACCCGCTTGTGCGTTGATTCACCGAATCCTCCTCCGTCCCGCCCGCTGATCATCCCAGAGGCGCGAGCGCCCCACCGTCGAAGAACTTGCCCGCGCTGTATACCATCGGATGGTTCTCAAAAGCCGCAGCGTGCACTGCACGGCAGACGAAGATCGTATGGGTGCTGGCCTGGAGCCGCTCGCGGATCTCGACCTCCATCTGCGCGCTACTCCGAGCGATCAGCGGGCTCCCGAACGGGCCGGTCTCCCAGTCGAGGCCCTTGAATTTATCATCGGACTTCCCCGCGAACGTGCTGACGACGTCGAGCTGGTCCGTGGAGAGGATGTTGATCGCGAGGTGCTCCGCCCGGAACAGACAGTCGTGCGTGGACGAGGTGTGCTGGACGCACACCATCACGGTGGCGGGGGCGAGCGAGATGCTCGAGAACGTGTTGACAGCCAGCCCCCTGGGGGTTTTTCCGTCCATCGCGGTCACGACCGTGACACCGGTGACGAACTGCCGGTTGACCTGCTTCATCAGGTCGATGTCAGGCTTCGCAGGAAGCGGGGCCATGGAAATACTCCTTGTCATCTTGATCGTCAGCCCTGTCCCACCTGGATGATGCCCAGTGCCGAGAGCAGAGCCCGGGGGTCCCACGTCACGAACTCCTCGACGGTTCGGTCTCCCTCGAATCGAGCGAAGGTGGCGCCGCTGACGTCGACCCGCCGCTTGGTGGCGGGGACACCGAGGAATGAGTTCTCGTGGGTTCCGCTGCTGTGCCAGCGGATCGCTGCCCTGTCGTCGTCGATCACGATGTCGTCGATGGTCGTGACCAGGTCGGGAAACGCCGACCGAGTGGAGATGATCGAGGCCTTGAAGGTGCTCAGGCCCTGCGGGTGCGGGTCTCCGCCGTGACGGAGGTAGGCGGGGCTCAGCAGCTTGTCGAGGGCCTCGACATCGCCCTGGCCCCAGGCCGCGGCCCAGACTTTCTCTATGAGCTCGCGGCGATTGTCAGCGTTCGACATCAGCCTTCTCCTTTCTGTCTGCGCCCAGCTCCTTCCAGAAGGACACCACCAGGCCGGCGATGATCACCAGGAAGGGCAAGGACGTCACGATGACTACGTTCTGAAGTGCCGTCAGTCCGCCGGCGAGTATGAGCACGACGGCAGTGGCGCCGGTGATGACTCCCCAGAGGACGAGCACCGAACGACGCGGTGTGAGCGACCCGTCCGAGGTCATCATGCTCAGCACGTAGGTGTTGGCGTCCGCACCGGAGACGAAGAACATCACGACCAGGATGATCGCGATCACCGACGTGATGTCGGCCAACGGGAAGTGGTCGAGGGTCGCGAAGAACGCGCTGTTGATGTCGGCCGTGGTGCGCTTGGCGATGTCCCCGCCCTGGAACAGGTCGACGTGGATCGCCGTACCGCCGAAGACCGCGAACCAAGTGAAGAACACGACGCTGGGGACGACCAGGACGCCCGTGATGAATCCACGGATGGTGCGGCCACGGGAGATGCGGGCGAGGAAGACACCGACGAAGGCCCCCCAGGAGACCCACCAGGCCATCATGAAGTAGGTCCACATCTGCATCCACTCGAGGTCTCCGAACGCGGTGCCCTGGAGACTCATCCGGAAGAAGTCGCTGGCCCACAGGCCCACGGATTCGATGTACAGGTTCGCGATGAAGACGGCGGGCCCCACGATGATCATGAAGACGAACAGTGCGACCGCGAGCAACGTGCTGCCCTGGCTCAGGAACTTGATGCCCTTGCTGATACCGGTCACCGCGGAGAGCGTGAAGATCGCCGTGACTGCGGCGATGATGAGCACCTGGGTCACCGAGTTGACCGGGATCCCGAACAGGGTGCCGAGACCGTTGTTCACCTGGAGAGCGCCCAGACCGAGGGACGTTGTGGTGCCGAAGAGCGTCGCGAACACGGCGAGCACGTCGATCGCCTTGCCGATCGGCCCGTTCACGCGGGCGCCCAGCAGCGGTACGAACAGCTGGCTGACCAGAGTGCGGCGGCCCTTGCGGTAGGTCGAGTAGGCGATGGCGAGACCGAAGACGGCGAAGATCGCCCAGGCGTTCAGGCCCCAGTCGAAGTAGGAGTACTGGAGGGCTCGCACGGCTGCTGCCGACGTGTTCGGCTCCGCGAGGCCGTGCGGCGGGTTCGTGAGGTGCGAGATCGGTTCAGCGACGCCGTAGGAGACCAGCCCGATTCCCATGACCGCGCTGAGAATCATGGCGAACCAGGTCAGTGTCGAGAACTCGGGGCGATCGGTGTCTTTACCGAGTCGCATGGCGCCGGCCGGGCTGAGGGCCAGACATACCAGGAAGACAAGGATGGCGAGCGTGACCACCAAGTAGGCCCAACCGAACGTGGACGTCACCCAGTTCAGGGAGTCGGCCGTGACCTTGTTCAGGTTCTCGGTGAAGAGCGCCGCCCAGCCGGCGAAGAGGGCGGAGACGCCGACCGAGGTCCAGAAGACCGAGCCGAGCCTGCCCGCAGGATGGCCGTCGCCGCCCCCGTGGCTTTCGTCCACGTCGTCGGTGCCGTGTTCGACAACGCTTCCGGACGGCGTCGCGGGGGTCATTTCCGCACCCGATCGAAGGGGACTGGACATGAAACTCCTTGAGTCCGCGGGGCTGGAGACCACCCGCTCTGGGATACAAGAGGCAGTAAGGCATGTCACAGATTTCGCGTCAAGGGATTGGTGGAAGCGGGTCGCGGCTCGATGCGACTACTTGCCGGAAGGTGCAGGTCATAGCTATATGGGGTCACGGGGAGTAGTTCGATCTGGGAGACGGAGAAGTACA
The DNA here is from genome assembly GCF_025165795.1 of Streptomyces gossypii. Lineage (GTDB taxonomy): Bacteria > Actinomycetota > Actinomycetes > Streptomycetales > Streptomycetaceae > Streptomyces > Streptomyces gossypii. Next base: position 55,981 of record NZ_JAJAGO010000022.1, on the reverse strand, counting down.
CCACCCATCCCCTTGACCCATGCAAGAGAGATACCTAAGGTCCTGTGCCATGCAACAGCGCATCCCGGATCGCCCGGACGAGAGCATCGATCTCCGCAAGCTGGTGGTCTACCGAGAGGCCGTCGTCACCGAGGCGGGCGAGGCCCCTGCACAGCCCGCGCGGCGAGCCAGCGTCGCTGCCGTCATACGGAACCCCTGGGCGGGCGCCGGCCCTTCAACTGATCTGTCCTCTGAGCAGGCCCGAGTCGCCCCGGTGCTTGCGAAGCTCCTGACCGACCGGCTCATCACTGCGCTGGGCAGCGTGGAGGAGATCGAATCCTTCGGCAAGGCCGCGATCGTCGGCACCGCGGGCGAGATCGAGCACGCCGGAGCCCTCATCCACACGCCGTACTTCGGCAACCTGGTCCGGGAGTTCCTCCAGGGCGAGTCGATCATCTGCTTCGCCGACACGCGTGCCGAAGCCGGCGAAACGCTGATCGTTCCGCTCTGGCACAAGACGCACGCGGCGACTCGCAGTCATTACCAGACCATCAGCGCTCGTGTTGCCGACGCCCCGTGTGCGGACGAGATCGTCGTCATCGCCGCCGCATCGACGGGGCCTCGCCCGCACCCCCGCATCGGGGACCGCACGACCGACTTTGCCGTCACCACCGAAACCCTGGAGGAAGTCCCGTCATGAGCATTCGCAAGATCGTGACCGTTGTCGAGGAAATCCGCACGGAAGGCGGCCGAGACGTCACCCGCCCCGCCCGGGTCGCCGTCGTCGCAGCGGTGATCGGGAATCCCTGGGCCGGTCAGGGCTTTGTCGAGGACCTCGCTCCCGGTATCGACGCGAACGCCTCCGAGCTTGGCGCGCTGCTGGCCCCGGCGGTGCTCGATGCCCTCGAGGCTCCCGCCGAGGCCTATGGCAAGGCGGCCATCGTCGGCCTGGGCGGCGAGATCGAGCACGGCTCGGCTTTGATCCACACACTCAAGTTCGGCGACCACTTCCGCAAGGCCGCGAACGCCAGCACCCTGCTCCCGGCCGTCGAGAAGCGCGGAGCTGCCGGCGTGGTGTTCGACATCCCGCTGAAGCACATCACCGACGCCACGATCCGCTCGCACCACCAGACCGTCGAGGTCCGGATCGCCGACGCCCCCCACCCGAACGAGATCGTCGTCGTGCTCGCCGCCGCCGCCCAGGGGCGTCCCCAGCAGCGGCTGGCTTCGCTCTCGACCGAGCAGTAGGCACGCATGAGCAAGCCGACCATAGTGCTGCTGCACGGCGTCGGGCTCGACCGCACCATGTGGGAGCCCGCGTCCGCGCTGCTGGCCGACCGATTCACCGTGATCACCCCAGACCTGCCGGGCCACGGCTCTCGCCCCCCGGCGGGCGACACGATGACACTTGCCGACCTGGCCGACGGGGTGGCGGGTGAGATCCCGGTGGGCTCGCACCTTGTCGGTTTCTCCCTTGGCGCGCTCGCCGCCCAACACCTGGCACTGCACCGGCCGGAGCTGGTGGCCACGCTGACCTCGGTCAGCTCGGTGTGCAAGCGGACCCCCGAGGAGCGGGCGTCCGTCCTGGCCCGACTCCGCACCGCGGAGACCGACTTCGCGGTGAGTGCCGCCGCGTCCCTCGAGCGGTGGTTCGCCGGCACCGATGTCGACCCCGTCTGGGTCAGCCGGACCGAGTCCACGATGCGAGCCAACGACGTCAGGTCCTTCCTCAACTGCTACCGCGTGTTCGCCACGGCAGACGCCGAACTCGGCCCGGACCTGGGCGCGATCACCGTACCCGCGCTGGCTGTGACGGGTGAGAAAGATTCCGGCTCCACCCCCGAGATGACCTGTCGGCTCGCCTCGGCCCTTCCGGACTGCCGCGCGGTGGTCATCCCAAAGACGCGTCACATGCTGCCCGTCGAACGTCCTGAGGCGTTCGTCAATTCCCTCACCACCTTTTTCGGAGAGTGCGCACATGCCTGAGCTCCGCACATCGCAGCATTTCATCGGCGGGAGGTGGGTCGAGCCCGCATCGGGTGAGTACTTCGAGAGCACCAATCCGGCCACGCGCCAGGCTCTCTACCGGGCAGCGCGTGGGAACGCCGCTGACATCGAACGGGCCGTGGCCGCCGCGAAGAAGGCGTTCGAGGACCCGGGCTGGCGTGACCTCAGCCAGACGAGACGCGGGCACCTGCTGCGCCGTCTCGGTGACCTGATCGCCGCGAACTCCGAAGAACTCGCCCATATGGAGACGGAGGACAACGGCAAGCTGCTGCGTGAGATGCGCGGGCAGTTGACCACCTTGCCAGAGTATTACTACTACTACGCCGGTCTGGCGGACAAGATCCACGGCGACTTCATCCCCACCTCCGACCGCCAGGTGCTGAACTACACGGCACGGGAGCCGCTGGGCGTCATCGGAGCGATCACGCCCTGGAACTCTCCGCTGACGTTGACCAGCAGCAAGCTGGCGCCCGCTCTCTGCGCCGGCAACACCGTCGTTATCAAGCCCTCGGAATACACCTCGGCAACGGTGCTCAAGCTCGCCGAACTGGCGCTGGAGGCAGGGTTCCCGCCGGGTGCGGTGAATGTCGTCACCGGGTTCGGTGCCGAGGCGGGGCAGGCCCTGGTCGACCACCGCGACCTGGCGAAGATTTCGTTCACCGGTAGCACCGCCACCGGGTCGCGCATTGCCGCAGCGACAGCAAGCCGTTTCATCGGCTCGACCCTCGAACTCGGCGGAAAGTCGCCCAACATCGTGTTCGAGGACGCCAACATCCCCAACGCTGCGAGGGGAGTCGTCGCCGGCATCTTCGCGGCCGCCGGTCAGACCTGCATCGCCGGCAGCCGGGTATTCGCGCACCGGTCCGTCTACGACGAGCTCCTCGAACGCGTCTCCGAGCGCGCAAAGAGCATCCGTATCGGGGACCCGCTGGACGAGACGACCGAACTCGGCCCGCTGGCCTTCGAAGGCCAGCGGGACAAGGTGGCCGGGTATGTCGACCTCGGCCGCAGCGAAGGCGCCCGGGTACTGGTCGGAGGACACCCCGCTGACGGCGGCCTCGGCGGCTACTTCTACGAGCCCACCATCCTCGTGGATGTCGACAACAGCATGCGCGTCGTCCGTGAGGAGATTTTCGGCCCGGTCCTGGCGATCATGCCCTTCGACACCGAGGAGGAGGTCGTCCGTCTGGCGAACGACACCGAGTACGGTCTCGCGGCCGGTGTCTGGACGTCGAACCTCTCGCGGGCGCACCGGATGGCGGCGCGGCTGGATGCCGGGACCGTCTGGGTGAACACCTATCGGGCCATGGCGCCGATGTCGCCACGGCAGGGCTTCAAGGCCAGCGGCGTCGGCGTCGAGCACGGCACCGAGACGGTGAAGGAGTACACCCGGCTCAAGAGTATCTGGATCAACACGAGCGAGGAGCCCGTGGCCGACCCCTTCACGATGCGGAGCTGACGTGCCCCAGATCGAGATCACCATCGCGGAGGGCCGTACCCCGACGCAGATTCGGAACGTGATGCACGAGGTGTACGCCGCGGTCCTCCGCACCGTGGACACGCGGCCCGAGTACATCCGCGTCGTCGTCCACGAAGTCCCCCGGACTCACTGGGCCACCGGTGACGTCAGCTTGACCGAGAGGGACGCCGCGAGTGCGCGTCAAACCGGCGTGACCGCCGGAAACCAGAGCGACCAGGATGCCACCCGGCGACCGGTCCCCACCGCAGAAGAGGAGCAGCCGTGAGGTTTTCGTTGTTCGTGCACATGGAGCGCTGGGACGAAGAGGTCAGCCACCGGCAGCTCTTCGAGAACCTTTCCGAGCTGACCCTGATGGCCGAGGCAGGCGGGTTCAGCACCGTGTGGATCGGAGAGCACCACGCGATGGAGTACACGATCTCCCCGAGCCCCATGCCACTGCTGGCCTACCTGGCCGCGAAGACGTCGGCCATCCGCCTGGGCGCGGGCACCGTCGTAGCCCCCTTCTGGAACCCGATCCGGGTCGCCGGTGAGAGCGCGCTGCTCGACGTCATCAGCAACGGTCGCATGGAGGTCGGACTCGCTCGAGGCGCCCATCAGTTCGAGTTTGACCGGATGGCGGGCGGGCTGCCCGCCGCCGAAGGCGGAAAGCACCTCCGCGAGCTTGTGCCCGCTGTCCGGGCGCTCTGGCAGGGCGACTACGCCCACGACGGCGAGATCTGGCAGTTCCCGACGTCGACCAGCGTACCCAAGCCGGTGCAGCAGCCCACCCCGCCCATGTGGATCGCCGCCCGCGACCCCGCCTCTCACGACTTCGCTGTGGCCCAGGGCTGCAACGTCATGGTCACTCCGCTGATGAAGGGCGACGAGGAGGTCGCCGACCTCAAGCGGAAGTTCGACACCGCGGTGGCGAACCACCCTGAGGCGCCGCGTCCCGACCTGATGGTGCTGCGGCACACACACGTCCACTGCCCCGACGAGCCCGACGGCTGGCGTCCGGCCGCGGAGGCGATCAACCGCTACTACCGCACCTTCGACGCCTGGTTCGGCAACAAGACCACCCCGGCGAACGGGTTCCTCGAGCCCAGCCCGGAGTCGAAGTTCGAGGGCCGCCCGGAGTTCGAGCCGGAGTCACTGCACAAGACGGCGATGATCGGCACCCCGGCTGAAGTCATCGAGCGGATACGCTCCTACGAGGAGCTCGGCGTCGACGAGTTCAGCTACTGGATCGACACCAGCCTGTCGCACGAAGAGAAGCGCAAGTCGTTGCAGCTGTTCATCGAGGAAGTCGTACCAGCCTTCGAGTGAGAAGGTACCTGCTCGCAAGGACGAAGAGGCGGCCCGGTCATGCCGGGTCGGCTCACTCCTTCCGGTAGTCGTACGCCTCCCGGGCCGCCTCGGCAACCGCCGTGCGGTCCGCACCCGTCCCGGCGGTGAACAGCGCGGCGACCGCGCCCTCCACGAAGGGCGCGTCGGCCATCGCGGACCCGGCGGGCAGCTCGTCGCCCTCGGCGAGCAGCGTCCGTACGGTGAGCACGGCGCTGCCCAGATCCGCCAGGATGACGACTCCCCGGCCCTGGTCCACCTGGTGTGCCGCCCGGGCGACGGCGTCCGCGTCGGTACCGAAGCCGCCGTCCGGGGTGCCGCCCGCGCCCGTGATGGGCACCGGCGCTCCCGAGGCGCCCGCGAGCGCGGCGGCGAGCCGCGCGACCGACTCGGCGACCGCGGCGCTGTGCGAGACCAGCACGATACCGACGTGCGCCGTCGCACCGGCCGGCTCCGTCGGCTCCGCCGCTTGTGTCCCGTTCATCGCCGCTCGCCTCCCTCCGCGGTACGGCTCAGGCCGCCCATCGCAGTCCTGCGGTGCGTACCGGCGCGTCCCACAGCCGCAGCAGTTCTTCATCCACCCGGCACAGCGTCACCGAGGCACCCGCCATGTCGAGCGAGGTCACATAGTTCCCCACCAGGGTGCGGGTCACCGGCACGCCACGCTCGCCGAGCACCCGGTGCACCTCGGCGGCGAAGCCGTACAACTCCAGCAGCGGCGTGCCGCCCATGCCGTTGACCAGAGCGATCACCGGACCGTCCGGCGGCAGGTCCTCCAGCACCGCGTCCACGGTGAAGTCCGCGATCTCGCCGGAGGTCATCATCGCCCGCCGCTCCCGGCCCGGTTCGCCGTGGATGCCGACACCCAGTTCGAGCTCCCCGGCAGGCAGGTCGAAGGTAGGGCTGCCCTTGGCGGGAGTCGTACAGGGGCTCAGCGCGACCCCGAAGCTGCGCGAGGACTCGGCCACCCGGCGGGCAACCCCCTCCACCCGCTCCAGCGGCGCCCCCTCCTGGGCGGCCGCGCCCGCCATCTTCTCCACGAACAACGTGCCTCCGGTGCCGCGCCGCCCGGCGGTGAACAGGCTGTCGGTCACCGCCACATCGTCCTGCACGAGGACCTTCGCGACCCGGATGCCCTCGTCCTGGGCCAGCTCGGCGGCCATGTCGAAGTTCAGCACGTCGCCCGTGTAGTTCTTGACGACGAAGAGCACGCCCGCGCCGCTGTCCACGGCCGCCGCCGCCCGCACCATCTGGTCCGGGACAGGAGAGGTGAACACCTCGCCGGGGCAGGCCGCGTCCAGCATCCCGTGGCCGACGAAGCTGCCGTGCAGCGGCTCATGGCCGGAACCGCCGCCGGAGACCAGACCCACCTTGCCCAGTACGGGAGCGTCGCCGCGCACCACCACCCGGTTCTCGACGTCGACCGTGAGCTCCGGATGCGCGACGGCCATCCCGCGGAGCGCATCGGCAACCACCGTCTCGGGAACATTGATCAGCTGCTTCATCACGGTCTCCCTGGCAGAGGCGTCACGGACTACACCACTCAAGCAGTTCCGGGCGGCCGGTGGAACGACCGCGCGCCCGCCTTCCGGCTGAACCGCGAAACATGCCCTGGCTCCGCGTCCGGCAGCGCCAGGACGGCGTGATGCGCCGCCGTGCCGCGACCGTACGCCAGCTCTGCGCCGGTGCGCCCCGGCACGTTGGGCATACACACTGTGGGGTCGGCCAGCCATACTGGGCGGGGAGGATCGGGCGACGACGGGGGCGACTGCGGCGATGGCGGACACCGCGCTGATCCAGGGCCGTTACCAGCTACTGGATCTGATCGGGCGCGGCGGCATGGGTGAGGTCTGGCGGGCCCGCGACGAGTCGTTGGGCCGTTTGGTGGCGGTCAAGTGCCTCAAGCCGCTCGGGCAGCGGGACACCGCGTTCATGCGCGTGCTGCGGGAACGCTTCCGCCGCGAGGCGCGCGTCGCCGCCGGGCTCCAGCACCGCGGGGTCACGGTCGTCCACGACTTCGGCGAGTACGACGGCGTGCTCTACCTCGTCATGGAACTGCTGGACGGGCACAACCTCAGCCAGCTGCTGGAGGCGAACGGGCGGCGCCCGCTGCCGGTCGCCGAGATCCTCGACATCGCCGGACAGGTGGCCGCCGCTCTCGCTTACACGCACGAGCAGGACATCGTGCACCGTGACCTGAAGCCCGCCAACGTCATGCGGACCGTCGACGGAGCGGTCAAGATCTGTGACTTCGGCATCGCCCGTCTGGGTCACGACATCGGCTTCAGCTCCAAGCTGACCGGCACCGGCATCGCCATGGGCACCCCGCACTACATGTCGCCGGAGCAGATAGCGGGCGGTGCCGTCGACCGCCGCAGCGACCTCTACTCCCTGGGCTGCGTGCTGTACGAGCTCGCCACCGGCGTACCGCCGTTCGACGACGGCGACGCCTGGGCGGTACTCGTCGGCCACCGCGACGCGCCCCCGGAGCCGCCGCGCACCCACCGGGCGGAACTGCCCGAGCCGCTGGAGCGCGTGATCCTCGGGCTGCTGGCCAAGAGCCCCGCCGGCCGGCCCCAGGACGCGGGGGAACTGGGCCGGTTCCTCGCCGAGGTGTGGCCCACGGCGCCCTCCGTGCTGCCGCCCGCCGCGCGCGGGCTGCCCACCTGGGCACTTGCCATGAGCACCGGCTGCAAGGCGAACGCAGGCATGGGGCCGGGTCCGGCACCGGTGGCGTTGCGCACGGTCACGCCGCCGGGCGGGTTTGTCGGCGGGCTCACCGGGCCGTGGACGGGGCCCATGGAGCTGCCCCCAGTCGTCAACCCAGTCGTCAACCCAGTCGTCGACCAGGTCGCCGACCGGGTCGTCAACCCGGCGGCGGCCGCGGTGGCCACCGTGGCCGCACCGCCGCCCAGCACGCTTGTCAGCAGGCACAACGAGGGGCTGAGCCTGGGGCGGCTGGGCCGCTGGGAGGAGGCAGAGGCGGTGCACCACGCGCTGGCCGCGGAGCGCTCCCGCACGCTCGGGTCCGCCCATCCCGACACCCTCGCCAGCCGCTACGAAGTCGCCTTCGCCCTGTGCCGCCTCGGCCGCCACGCGGACGCGGCGCGCGCGTACGAGCAGGTGGCGGCGGGACGGGAGCACACGCTGGGCCCCGATCACCCGGACACCCTCGCCGCCCGTCAGGAGATGGGCTACGTGCTGGGCAGGCTCGGCCGCCACGCCGAGGCGCACCGCACCTACACGGCGGTCCTCGCCTCCCGCGAGCGCACCATGGGGCCCGACCACCCGGACACCCTGCGCTGCCGCCACAACCTCGCGTTCAGCCTCAGCAGGCTCGGCCGGCTGGAGGAATCCCACCGGGTCGCCCGGGAGGTGGCAGACGCCAGAGCCCGGGTGCTCGGCGAGTTCCATGCCGACACGCTGGTGACCCGGTACGAGGTCGCCTACGCGCTCGGCAGACTCGGCCGCTGGGCCGAAGCGCTCGGCGCGTACCACGCGGTCGCCGAAGCCCGCGCGCGTACGGTCGGCCCCGATCACCCCGACACCCTCGCCGCCCGCTACGAGACCGGAGTCAGCCTGGGGCGGCTGGGCCGCTGCGAAGAGGCCCTGGAGGTCTACCGGGAGCTGGCCGGCGCCCGCACTCGCGCACACGGCCCCGCCGACCCGGAGACCCTGCGCGCCCGGCACGGACTGGGCGTCAACCTGGGGCGGCTGGGGCGCTGGGAGGAGGCGCTCGCCGAGTCGCGCGAGGTCGGCACCTTGCGGGAGCGCGTCCTGGGAGCGGACCACGCCGACACCCTGGTCAGCCACCGCGAGACGGCGGTCGCCCTCGGGCAGCTGGGCCGCTGGGCCGAGGCGCTGAAGCTCTACCGCCAAGTCGCCGACGCCCGGCAGCGGGTGCTCGGCGCGGCCCACCCCGAGACCCACAACAGCCGCAACGACGAGGCGCACTGCCTGGCCCGGCTGGGCCGTACGGCCGAGGCCACCGAGCTCTACCGCCAGGTGGCGGCGCTCACCGTACGGCAGGCGGCGCCCCGCACCCGTGAGAGTCTGTCGGGTGGTTTCGGACCGGAGCCATCCGACAGGCTCTGAGGCTGGCCGCCGCTGCGCGCGCGTGCTACCAAGAGAGCCATGCCCGCCGCCCCGCCGCCACCGCCCGCGCCGCCTGCCCGATCCGTGCCGCCGGCCCAGTCCGCCTACGACGCCGTGATCGTGGGCGGCGGCCACAACGGCCTGGTGGCCGCCGCCTATCTCGCGCGTGCCGGTCTCGCCGTACTGGTGCTCGAACGCTCCGGTCACACCGGTGGAGCAGCCGTCTCCACCCGCCCGTTCGCCGGCGTCGACGCCCGGCTGTCCGCGTACTCCTATCTGGTCAGCCTGCTGCCGCGGCGGATCGTCACCGATCTCGGGCTGAACCTGCGGCTGCGCCGACGCGACGTGTCCTCCTACACGCCGGCGGTCCGCGACGGGCGGGCCACCGGGCTGCTGGTGGGCGGCGGCACGCACCGCTCGCGAGAGGCGTTCGCCCGGTTCACCGGGTCCGGACGCGAGTTCGCGTCATGGCAGCGCTTCTACGGCATGACCCAGCGGGTGGCCCAGCGTGTCTTCCCCACCCTCACCGAGCCGCTGCCGACCCGCGACGAGCTGCGCGAGCGGATCGGTGACGACGCCGCCTGGGAAGCCCTCTTCGAGAGGCCGGTCGGGGAGGCGGTCGAGGAGTACTTCGCGGACGACGTCGTCCGCGGCGTCGTGTTGACCGACGCGCTCATCGGCACCTTCTCGCACGCCCACGACCCCTCGCTGCTCCAGAACCGCTGCCTCCTCTACCACCTGATCGGCGGCGGCACCGGCGACTGGGACGTCCCCGTCGGCGGCATGGGCGCCCTCACCGACGCGCTCGCCCGCACGGCACGGAAAGCGGGCGCCGAGATCCGCACGGAGCACCCGGTGCACCGGATCGACACCGACGGACGGACGGCGGCCGTCCACTACCGCACCGGCGGCACGGAGGGCACCGTCGCCGCCCGCGACGTCCTGGTGGGCGCCTCGCCTCACGCCCTCGCGGCGATGCTCTCCGAGGAGCGGCCGGAGCCCGCCGCCGGCTCCCAGCTGAAGGTCAACATGCTGCTGCGCAGGCTGCCCCGGCTGCGGGACAGCGCGGTGGACCCCCGCGAGGCGTTCGCGGGCACCTTCCACGTGAGCGAGGGCTACGGCGAGCTGCGGACCGCCTACGAGCAGGCCGGACGGGGCGAGTTGCCCTCGGCGCCGCCCTCCGAGATCTACTGCCACTCCCTCACCGATCCGTCGATCCTGGGGCCCGCGATCGCCGCGCGCGGCTGGCAGACACTCACCCTCTTCGGACTGCTGACCCCCGCAGATCTCTTCGCCGACGACGCCCCCGACAGCGCCCCGCGCCGCGAGGAGCTCCTGCGTTCCACTCTCGCCCAGCTCGACACCCATCTCGCCGAGCCGATCGCCGGCTGTCTCGCGACCGACGCCGACGGCAGGCCGTGCATCGAGGCCAAGACCCCGGTGGACCTGGAGCGCGAACTGCGGCTCCCCGGCGGCCACATCTTCCACGGTGACCTGTCCTTCCCGTACGCACAGGAGGGCCGCGGTCGCTGGGGCGTCGCGACGGGCCATGCGAACGTGCTGCTGTGCGGGGCGGGAGCCGTCAGAGGCGGCGGAGTCAGCGGCATCGCGGGCCACAACGCCGCCATGGCACTGCTGGAGAAGCGGCGCACTGCGGGCGGCTGAGGCGGCATCGCCTCGCCTGTCCTCCCGCTGTCCGTTGCCCGCTACCAGCCGCTCGCCGCCCTTCGCCCTTCACTCGTTCAGCTCCGGGCGCTCGTCCACCACCCGCTGCGACTTCCCCTCCGACCGCCCCAGCGTCTCCGGGTCGGTGATCTCCACCGCCACCGACACCCCGATCCCCTCGCGTACGGCGCGGGCGATGTCGGAGGTGGCGGCCGCACGGCGCTCGGCTGAGACGCCGGGGCGTGCCTCGGCCCGCACGGTCAGCTCGTCCAGCCGTCCCCGGCGGGTGAGCCGCAGCTGGAAGTGGGGTGCCACTCCGGTGGTACGCAGCACGATCTCCTCGATCTGCGCCGGGAAGAGATTCACCCCGCGCAGGATGATCATGTCGTCGCAGCGGCCGGTGACCTTCTCCATCCGGCGGAAGGCGGGCCGTGCCGTGCCCGGCAGCAGCCGCGTGAGGTCGCGGGTGCGGTAGCGGATCACCGGCATCGCCTCCTTGGTCAGCGAGGTGAGGACCAGCTCGCCGTGCCCGCCCTCGGGCACCGGTCGCCCGGTCCCGGGCGAGACGATCTCCGGCCAGAAGTGGTCCTCCCAGATGTGCAGGCCGTCCTTGGTCTCCACACACTCCGCCGAGACCCCCGGGCCGATCACCTCCGACAGCCCGTATATGTCGACCGCGTCGAGGTCGAAGCGCTCCTCGATCTCCTGCCGCATCCGCTCCGTCCACGGCTCGGCGCCGAAGATGCCCACCCGCAGCGAGGTCGTACGGGGATCGACGCCCTGCCGGTCGAACTCGTCCAGCAGGGTGAGCATGTAGGACGGTGTCACCATGATGATCTCGGGCTCGAAGTCGCGGATCATCCGGACCTGCCGCGCGGTCGCCCCGCCGGAGGCGGGGATCACGGTGCAGCCGAGCCGCTCGGCGCCGTAGTGCGCTCCCAGGCCGCCGGTGAACAAGCCGTACCCGTAGGCAACCTGCACGCGCATGCCCGGCCTGCCGCCGGCCGCGCGGATGCTGCGGGCGACGACCTCCGCCCAGGTGTCCAGATCCCGCCCGGTGTAGCCCACGACGGTCGGCACGCCGGTCGTGCCGCTGGAGGCGTGCAGGCGTCGCACCCGGTCCTGCGGCACGGCGAACATCCCGAAGGGGTAGTTCTCCCGCAGATCGTCTTTGGTGGTGAAGGGGAAGCGGGCCAGATCGGCGAGGCTTGAGCAGTCCTGTGGCCCTACGCCCGCCTTGTCGAACGCCGCCCGGTAGTGGGGGACGTTCTCGTACGCGTGGCGCAGGGTGGCCCGCAGCCGGGTCAGCTGGAGGTGCCGCAGCTCTTCGCGCGTGAGCCGTTCGGCGGGATCCGTCAGCTGCATGAGATGCCCTCACCGCTCGTCCGGGAGCCCTCTGGCGCGCGGTCGGTGCGCGTGCGGCGTCCGGTCAGTGCGGTCACGTAAGCAGCGCGGCGGGGCTTGGTCAAGACGCCCTGTCGGCAGCTGGCCGCGATCGCTACGCTGAGCCCAGCAGACGAACCGGGAGGAGCACGCACGTGGCCGACGGCACCACCACCACGACGGCGATGAAGCCGGAACTCGACCTCACCCACGCACATTGGCAGTCCGGCAGCCGGGGCAAAGGAGATGTGCAGATAGCTTTTGTCGAGGGCTTCATCGCGATGCGCAACGGCCGGCATCCCGAAGTCCCGGCGTTGGTCTTCACCCCGAGTGAATGGCGTGCGTTCGTGCTCGGTGCCCGTCAGGGCGAGTTCGACCTCACCTGACACTTCCGCCCGTGTTTCCCGACCCCGTGTTCCTCAGCTGAGTACCACGCACCCCGCGCGGGCCAGTGCCCGCGCGGTGGGGTCGTCCTCGTGCACTCCGCTCCAGCGCAGGTCGAGTTTCTCCAGCGAGGGGAGCGAGGCGAGCGCGGCGGGCAGCGTACGCAGCGGGTTGCCGCGCAGATCCAGTCCGCGCAGCAGCGGCAGCCCGCCCAGCGAGGCGGGCAGCTCCGTCAGCCGGTTCTCGCGCAGATCCAGCTGACGGAGCTCGGCCAGCTGCCCCAGGCTCTCGGGGAGTGAGGTCAGCGGGTTGCCCCGCAGCCAGAGTTCGCGCAGCGCGCGCAGGCGGCCGAGGTCGTGCGGCAGCGCGGTCAGCCCGCAGTGCTGTGCCCGCAGCTCCACCAGTTGGGCCATTTCGCAGAGGCTGTCGGGGAGTGCGGTGAGCGGGTTCTCGCCGACGTTGAGATAGGCCAGCCGGTCCAGCCGTCCGAGTGAGTCGGGCAGCCGGGTCAGCCTGTTGTCGTGCAGGTAGAGGAAGCGGTCCAGGCGCGGCAGCGCGCCGATCTCTGACGGTATCCGGGGCAACGCGTTGTGTCCCAGATCCAGGGTGTGCAGCCGCCGCAGCTCCCCGATCCGGGGGGAGACGGCCGTGAGCCCGTTGTCCGCCAGGATCAGCACTTCGGTGCCGCCGCGCTGCCACACGTGCGCGGGCACCTCGCCGAGGCCCGCCTTCCACAGGTTCACCGTCTCCGCCATCAGGTGGCAATCATGCCAGCACCCCGGAGCCTGGCTCTCATCCGGGGAAGCCCGGACGAGAGGGCGACGTACCATTGCCCTCATGTCCTTCCTCCGCCGCCGCAACGCCGCCGTGCCCGCCGGGCCGGACTTCGATGTCCTGGCCATGGATCCGTCCGACTGGCCGGGCAACCTCGGAGCCGGGCTGCTGCCCGCTCCCGACGGCAGTTGCCAGGGGGTGTTCCTGCGTTATGACCTGTTCGGCGGCCGGGGCCCGGCGATGATCATCGGCAATCTGCCGCCGGATTCACCGGCCCGTGAGGTGGCCGAGGGCGATGTCCCCTTCGAGGTGGCCCAGCTGCTGTCCGCCCTGGAGAACGACGAGCCGGTGACCGTGGTCGGAGTCGAGGACGACCCGGTGATGCACGAGGACAACCTGCTGATCGTCCGCCGCGTCAAGTGTTCCGAGGAGCGGGTTTCCTGCGTGCAGTTCGACCGGAACGACGGCGTACTGGTGACCATCGCCAGCTGGGACCGCCCGATCACCAGCGATCTGTACGCCCTGCTCAAGCCGCTGCCCGCGGAGCTGTTCCAGCAGTAGGACTTCCATTAGCAGTACCGAGCACCGTGACGTCCTCGGCCTTCACGAAGGCCACCCGGTGCCCCAGCTGGATCTGGTGGTAGAGCTGCTTGCCGCGCACGACCACGGATTTCTCCCCACGGGGGTCGAAGCTCTTCGCCCACAGGTACGCACCGCGGGTACGGAGCCCCAGCGCGTACTTCTGTCCCGCTCCGAGCCGGTAGGGCAACGGCTCGAGGTCCTGCGGGGGCACACCTTCCGGATAGGCGGACTTCTCCGGGTAGGCACGGCCGTAGACCGGCACGCTCCTCTCGCCCCCGGCGGGTGTGACGACGGGGCCGACGGCGGGAACGGCGGTGGGCCGGTCACCCGGATTGTGGAACCACGCCTTCCGCCCCAGGTACCAGATCGCGGTCCAGTCGCCCGCACGCCCGGCCACCGCGTATCGCTGGCCGGTGCCGGCACGCGCCCCGGTGTCGTTGACCCCGGTGGTGGACGGGCTGCCGTCGGGCCGCAGGCCGCGGTCGCGTACCAGTGGTGCCCCGGCGCTCGGCGCCGTGTGCAGGCGTACGGCCCCGGAGCCGTGCGCGGGGCAGGCGGCGCCGCTCTTGTCGCAGCCGGTGTACCGGGGCCGGTGGGTCCGGTAGTCGGGCCGGATGGTGACGAGCGGGGCGCCGCGCCCGGCCGAGGTTGCCCGGAAGGGCTTGCCCAGCAGCTGGAAGTAGTGCTGCCAGTCCCAGTACGGGCCGGGATCGGTGTGCATGCCGGGGATGGCGGCCGGGGTGGTGCCGGGCACGTTGTCGTGGCCCAGGATGTGCTGCCGGTCCAGCGGGATGTCGTACTTCCGCGCCAGATAGCCGACCAGCCGTGCCGAGGAGCGGTACATCGCCTCGGTGTACCAGGCGTCCGGTGCGGTCAGGAAGCCCTCGTGTTCCAGGCCCACCGAGGTCGAGTTGAGATACCAGTTGCCCGCGTGCCACCCCACGTCCTTGGTCCGCACGTGCTGTGCGACGTGGCCGTCCGAGGACCGCAGTGTGTAGTGCCACGACACGTATTCCGGGTCCTGAGCCAGCCGGGTCGCACTCTCCCAGTAGCCCTCCACGTCGTGGATGACGACGTAGTCGATGTCCTGGCTGTCGGGCCGGTCCGCCTTGTCGTGGTTGCCGTAGTCCGGCTCGCCCTCGTCGTTCGTGTACCGCTCGTGCGGGGCGGGCATCCACTCGCAGGAGACGCCGCGCGGGCACTCGGGCGCGCCGTCCGGCTCCGGCTCCTGCTGGCGCGCCGCTGGGCTGCGCAGCCCAGCGGCGCTCCGGAGCCTCACCCGCTGACCTGTGTCCGTGACGCGTTCCCCGCCCGCCCGCAGGACGGCGAAGACCTCCCGCGCGAACGCCGTCCCGCCGTCCTCACCGGTGCCTCCGGGGTAGGCGGCAACTGCCCGGAACCAGTCGGCCGGGTCCTCGCTGAGCGGCAGCCCCAGCCCGCGCTGCGACGCCGCGAGCAGCGCCGCACCACCCTCGATGTTCGCCGCGGGGCGCTCCCGCAGGTCAGCCTGTGAGTGCCCGGTCAGCTCCGCCGCCTTCGCGAGCGTACGCAGCCTGGCGGGCGGGGGCTCGTCCGGGTACACCCCGTACGAGGGCGGTCCTCCGCCCTGCGGGCGCACGCACCGGACGTCACCGCCTGATCCTCGAAGATCTGCCGGACAGGCCCCGGGCGCCGTCCCGGCCGGTCCCGCCTCCCGCACGGCCGTACGGACGTCGGTGAGGTGCATCGGGCCGTAGCCGGCGGAGACACTCGGCCGGCCCGCGTGGCCGTCCCAGCGGGACTGCAGATAGGAGACGCCGAGCAGCACGCCGCGCGGCACCTGGTAGCGCTCCGCCGCTCGGGTGAACGCGCGCTGGAGATCTCCGGGCCCCGGGCCGGGGCCGGCCCGGTCGTCGGCGGCGCCCGGGTCCGCGGCGGCCAGCGGCAGCAGCAGTGCCGCGGCTCCGGCTGCTGCCGCCCGCCGGGCCTGCCGGGCGTATCGGCCGGGACGGCGCCGCCGGTCCCGCCGGTTCTGACCGGGGTCGGCGGGCAGTGGGCTGCCGGGATGGACGGCGGGTCCTCGCATGTGCGGCCTCCTCGGCCCGGGGTGCCTGTCCGCGTGGGTGCGTGTCGCACCGGAAGTCATAGCCCGCCCGCCGGCCGGTCAACCACCGTCGGTGCGCGGCGACCGGCCCGTCGTCCGCGCACCGGCCGGTCCCCGCCCGGCAGTTCGTACGGAACGAATGCCGCCGGTCCCGCCCCGGCTGCACCCGTCCGGCTCACGACGTGGTGCACCCTGTCAGCGCCGCCCCCTCTCCCATGACAGGCCGCCGAGTCAGCGGGTGCCCACGGCGGCCCGTACCGCGCGGCGCGCCATCCCGCAGTCGTCGTGCAGCCGCCGCAGCAGCAGCCGCTGTTCCTCCCCGGAGGCCATGGCACCGGCGCGCTCATGGGCCCGGCCGGGCCGGGCGACCGGCGGCGACGGGTCGCGCATGGTGCGCTGCACCGCGGTCTCGTAGGTACGGATCTCCCGGGTCAGCACGAGCATCAGATTCACCAGGAAGGCGTCCAGGGCGGCCCGTCCGGCGGACTGGGCGAGCTGGCTGATGCGGCGCCGCGCGACAGGAGCGTCACCCAGCACGGTCCACTGCGTCGCCAGGTCGAAGCCCGGCAGGTACCAGCCCGCGTGCTCCCAGTCGATCAGCACCGGACCGGCGGGGGAGAGCAGCACGTTGGAGAGCAGGGCGTCGCCGTGGCAGAACTGCCAGGGCCCGTAGCGCCTGCCGCCCGCGCTCACCACCCCGTGCAGCAGCTTCTGGAGGTCGCCCACGTCGCGGTCGGTCAGCAGGCCGAGTTCGTGATAGCGGTTCAGCCGCGCCGGATAGTCGATCGGGCGGTCGAAGGCGGCGGCGGGAGGCCGCCAGGCGTTGACCCGGCACACCGACTCCAGCACGGCGTTGAGCTCCGCACGGCTGGGCGTTTCGAACGGATGCCGCTGCAGCGCCGCCGGGCGGCCGGGCATCCGCTCGGTGATCAGAGTCCCGGCGTCCGGATCGGCGGCCACCAGCCGGGGCACCCGTACCGGTGGACGGTGGCGTACGAAGGTGCGGTAGGCCGCTATTTCGTGCTGGAACCGCTCCACCCAGGCGGGGGAGTGGTCCACCAGGCACTTCGCCACCACGGCGGTGCGGCCGACGGTGCCGGCCAGCAGCACCGAGCGGCCGCTGCGCCGCAGCAGCTGCACCGGCTGGAAGTCCGGACAGACGCGGTGCACCGAGGCGATGACCGTCCGCAGCTGCGCCCCCTGCGGGCCGGACAGATCCAGCCTCCCGCTGAGGGGCCGGCCGGCGGCGACGGGTACCCGGCGCGGCCGGCCCGTCCTGCCGTAAGGCTCCGTCAGGCGTGGCCGGGGTGGTGCGGACACGGGGGACGTTGCTGGATACATGGGCGAGCAGGATCCCTTCGTGCGCCGACGGTTGGCTGCGCCCCCGGCCCTTCGATCGGGCTCCGGCAGACGGTCTGCGCACCCTGGGGAGTACGGACCGGCCGGACCCGAGCACGGGCCGGGTGGCGCTTTTCCAAAGGACACCCGCGCGCGGGTGGCACACCACGTGGCGGACCCTGGCGAACCCTGGCGAATGCTCGAAGCACGGGCTGCGGGCCCGTTACTGTCAACTCAGCCGAGAACCTGGGGGCTTGACGTGACCAAGGGACCCAACACCCGTCTCGCGGACCTGTTCGGCCTTGCCGACTGGTCCAAGGGCGAACTCGCGAGACTCGTGAACCGGCAGGCGGCGGCCATGGGCCATCCGCAGCTGGCGACGGACACCTCACGGGTGCGGCGTTGGATCGACATGGGGGAGACCCCGCGAGATCCGGTGCCGAAAGTGCTGGCCACCCTGTTCACCGAGCGGCTCGGTCGTGTCGTGACCATCGAGGATCTCGGATTCCGCAAGCCGGGGCAGACAGGGAACCGGCAGTCCGTCGACGGACTGCCCTGGGCACCGGAGCGGACGGCCGCGGTCCTCACCGAATTCACGGGAATGGACCTCATGCTCAACCGACGCGGCTTGGTGGGTGCGGGCGCCGCGCTCACCGCGGGATCCGCCCTCAGCGGTGCCCTGCACGACTGGCTCCGGACGGACCCCGCCCTGGCGGCAGGCGCTCCTCCCCTCGACTCCCTCCAGCAGATCAACGTCCCCTCCTCCCCCTACGATCCGGCGCCCGTGGGCGTCGAGGAGATCGAAGCGCTCGAACACTCGGTCGAGGTCTTCCGCGCCTGGGACGCGGCCCGTGGCGGCGGGCTCCAGCGCAAGGCGGTGGTGGGCCAACTCAACGAGGTGGGCGGCATGCTCACCCACCAGCATCCAGGGCATATGCAGCAGCGGCTCTGGGGGGTGGCGGCGAACCTCGCCGTGCTCGCCGGGTGGATGTCGCACGATGTGGGCCTGGAGCCCACCGCCCAGAAGTACTTCGTGATCGCCACCCATGCGGCCAGGGAGGGCGGCGACCGCCCGCGCGCAGGTGAGGCGCTCTCCCGCGCGGCCCGCCAGATGGTGCACCTGGGAAGGCCGGACGACGCACTGGATCTGATGCAGCTTGCCAACAGGGGTTCGGGGGGTGCGACGCTGCCTCGTACGCAGGCGATGCTGCACACCGTCGAGGCGTGGGCTCAGGCGTCGATGGGCCGCGGGCAGGCGATGCGGCGGACCCTGGGCCGGGCCGAGGAGCTCTTCGCCTCCGACCGCGGCGACGTGCCGCCGCCGAGCTGGATGCAGATCTTCAAGGAGGAGGATCTGTACGGCATGCAGGCGCTGGCGTACCGCACCCTGGCCGAGCACGATCCGTCCGCGGCCGGCCATGCGCGGCGCTTCGCGGGCAAGGCGCTGCACATGCGGGTCGACGGGAGGCAGCGGTCCAAGATCTTCGACTATCTGACGATGGCCTCCGCCTGCTTCATCGCCGACGACCCGGACGAGGCCGACCGGTACGCCAGGCTGGCCCTGCTGACGATCGGACAGACCTCCTCGCACCGGACCTGGGACCGGCTGCGGGAGATGTACCGGCTCACCGGGCACTACTCGGGCTACCCCAAGATCGAGGAGTTGCGCGCGGAGGTGCTGGAGGCGCTGCCGAAGGCCCCGCGGGGGCGGGGAACGACGGCGGTGTAGGAGCCTGCCGGGGCGCGGGGCTCGGGTGGTGTGCGGCGGTTCGGCCGGTGTGTCCGTGCCGTCAGTCGCCGATCCTGGCGACCAGTACACAGGCGTCGTCCTCGCGCTCCCGGTCGCCGAACTCCTCGACGACCGTGCGCACACACTCCTGGGCGGTGCGCGCGGCGGCGAACCGGGGAGCGAGGCCCAGCAGCCGGTCGGTGCTCGTACGGGCCGGCCCGTCGGCTCCGCCGGTGCCGTCGAACGCGGCGCTGCGCGGGGCCAGTCCGTCGGTGTGCAGCACCAGCAGGTCACCCGGCTCCAGCTGCTCCTCCCGCTGCCCGTAGACCGCTCCGGAGGTCGCCCCGAGGAGCACGCCCTCGGGGCGGTCCAGCGAACGGCCCGCGCCGCCACGGAACAGCAGAGGCGCCGGGTGACCCGCCTGTGACCAGGTGAGCGTACGGGTGTGCGGGAGGTAGCGGCAGCACACCGCGCTGCCCAGCGCGGGCTGTGCGGCGGAGTCCAGCAGCTCGTTGAGGTGTGCCATCAGCGCGCCGGGTTCCACCCCGGCGACCGCCATGCCGCGCACCGCGCCGAGCAGCATCGCCATGCCGGAGGTGGCCGCGACGCCGTGGCCGGTCAGGTCGCCGGCGCTGAGCAAGGTGGCGCCTCCGGGCAGCTCCAGCGCGTCATACCAGTCGCCGCCGACCAGGGCGCCCGTCGCGGACGGCAGATAGTGCGCGGCCAGCTCCAGTGCGCCGCTGAGCCCTCCCGCACCCTGAGGGAGCCGCAGCGAACCGCGCCAGGGGGGCAGTACCGTCTCCTGCAGCTCGACCGCGAGCCGCCGCTCCGTCTGGGCGAGATGCCGCTCCCGCTCCAGGCGGTCGCCCGTCTCGCGCACGGCGCGCTCGCTGCGGCGCAGCTCGCTGACGTCCCGCAGGACCGCCCACATGGACGCCGTACCGCCCTCGGCGTCGAGAACCGGCTCACCCATCATGTGCACGGTGCGCACCGAACCGTCCGGCCGCACCAGGCGGAACTCGCCGTCCACCGGCCTGCCGTCCACCAGGCAGTCGGTGACCGCCGCGGTCAGTGCCGTCTGATCCTCGCTCCACACCCAGGAGGGCAGCTCGTCGAGGGACAGCGGGCCGTCCGACAGCGTCCGGCCGAAGATCCCGAAGAGCTCCTCGGACCACGTCACCTCGTCCGTGAGCAGATCCCACTCGGCGCTGCCGACCCGCCCGACGAGGGAGCCGGCCGCGGGCACCCTGGGGGCTGCCTCGGGGCTGTCGTACGCGGCGGCGCCGCCGTGCGGCCCCGCGCCGGCGCCGCTCCGGGCGGCCGGGACGTCCGGCTGGGTGTGGAGGCCGGACGCCGGGGTGGGACCGGGCGGGACGCCCTCGCGAAGCTGCCTGAGCTGACCGCCGAGGTCGTCGAGCTGGTGCGCCGCCAGCTCGCAGAGCGCGCGCCGCCAGCGCTGCTGGGCGTCGGGCTGGCACTCCTCGTCGTCTCCGACGGCGTCACGGCGGACCGCGTCGATACCACCGCGGAGGCGGCGGGTCTCGGTGATGAGGGCGTCCAGCGCGCCGCCTCCGGGCGGCTCTGCGGCGCAGCGGTCCGCATGGAGGTGGGAGGGCATGTGAATCTCCGATACGGGTCAGGTCCGCTCACGACTGTGACATAGGCCGCGACTGAGCGTAAGGGATTTGGCAACACCCGATTCAGTGGTGCTTCAGGCATATGTCAGCGGCTTCCGCTTCGCTCCGACCAGCTGGCCCCCGAATCGGCGGAATCGATGCTTCCGGGTAGGCTGCCGCCGCGGGGCGGTCCGGGGCGGACCGGCCTCGGCAGGAATAGAACCGCCGCCATCGGCAAGAATGCCGGTCAGCGGAAATCCCGTTGCCAGTCGAACACCACGCACCGGATGCTGACTCTTATGTTCGTCGATTCCGTCGATTCCGACATAGCGCCCAGCGGCACCCTGCTCGGCCTCCTCCAGCGAGGCCGTGGAGACGGGACGCTGCACGCCCTCGCGGCGCCGCGTGCCGAAGCGCTGTCCGCCCTTCGGCAATGCGTGCTGCACGATCCACGACGCGACTGGCAGATCGAACACCGGTCGCTCTATTACGCGCGCCTCCACATGGAGCTCGACGCGGGCCTCGACGACATCGAGAAGCACCTCTTCCACCCGGACGACCTCGTCACCCTGGAGGGCACCGAGGAGCGCACCGGCCTGGCCCTGTCCGTGCTCGGCCACCTCGCCTCCTACGGCGACGACGGCGCTCTGCGGCTGCTGCGCCGGTACGCGGTGGCGGGCGCCAACTGGCAGTGGGCGCTCGACGAGCTCGCCGTGCGTGACGACGACGCAGCACTGCGGCGCCTCGGTGCCGCCGTACTCGCCCGCTTCCCCCGCACCCGGGAGGGCGACGCCGATCTCGCCGAAGCCGCCCGCAACGCCTTCGAGCCCAGGCCGTGGCGCCTGTGGGCGGAGGACCCGGCACACCCCGAGCGGGCCGAGCGACTGCGCCGCCTGCAAGAACAGGGCTCCTTCGACCGCTGGCAGCGGCAGCTGAACAACCGGGGACCCCGCCCCGGCTGGAGCGTGCGCGAGGTCCTGGACTGGGCCGAGAACGGCGGCGACCATTCGGGCCCCGGCGGGCAGCCGGATCGCTACGGTGAGGCGAGCCGGCACCGGGAGGCCGCCGCCGCCCGCTGTCTGGCGGCCGTGGCGGGCCCGGAGGACCGCGACGAACTGCTCCGCGCCGCCCGCGGCGGCACGGACACCCGCCGGGCCGCAGCGCTGCGGCACCTCGCCGAGCGCGGCGACCCGGCCGTCCTCGACCTGCTCGCGGACGCCGCGGTCGAACCGTCGATGAGCGCGGCCGACGGCACCCTGCCGCCGCTGGCCCGCTCCGCACTCGACTCCTTCGCCCGGATGCGCAGCGTCGCCGCGCTGGAGCGGGCCCGGCACTGGGCCGGGCACCGCGACGACGCGCTGGGCCTGGTCGCCGCGCAGATGCTCGCCAACCGGGGCGGCCCGCAGGACACCGGTGCGGTCCTGGCCGCCCTGCGCCGCACCCTGCGCCTGCACGGGGCGGACAGCGACGAGCTGTGGCCGCTGGTCGACGGGACGGGGCGGCTGACCATCCGCTGTGCCGCACCCGTGCTGCGCCATATCTACCGCGAGACCTCCTCGTCCCAGCTGCGCGGTCGTACCGCCCGCGCGCTGGCCGCCACCGACCCCACGTTCGCGGCGGGCTTCGCGATCGAATGCCTGTGGGACTGCGAGGAGAGCACCCGCGAGATCGCCGCACAGAACGCGACGACGGGGGACGCCCGCGTCGTCGAGCGGCTGCGCCGCCTTGCCGCCGATCCTGCCGAGGAGTCCGGGGTCCAGAGCGCGGTGCGCGGCAGACTCAGTCCGGACGGCGGCCCGTCCGTGTGACACGCGCCCGGTGGCTCGGCTACCGACCGCGCCGGTGCGCCCCGGGCCCGGTCCGTGCGGACGAGACCACCCCCGCCCGGCGTCCGGCTGAGCCAGTGGCGTGACCGGAAGGTCACCGGCTCGCGCCGTCCGGCACACCTGGCTGCGTTGCGGAGCCCCGTGGCGGAGGCCCCGGCACCGGAGGCGCGCTTCCCGGCAAGCCCCCGGCCCCCGGCCCCGGCCCCCGGCCCCGGCCTCAGCCTCAGCCCGGCGGTCGGGCTCCCGCCTCCGTCTCGCCCCGCCCGTACGCAGGCCGACCGCGGCAGCGGTGCGCGCGCCGCGACACCGCCCCGCCCCATGAGTGACGGCGGCCACGCGGCGGTGTGCGAAGTCGCCCGCGTACGGCGGCGCGGCACGGACGGGAACCGCCTTCCGCCCGCCGCCCGACTGGCACGATGGCCGCATGACCGGGCGCTGGGAATTCTGGATCGACCGCGGCGGCACTTTCACCGACATCATCGGCAAGCGGCCGGACTCCACCCTGCGCACCGGGAAGCTTCTCAGCCACGACCCCGAGCGCTACCGTGACGCGGCCGTCGCCGGCATCCGGCGGATGCTGGGCATCCCCGAGGGCGAGCCGGTGCCGGGTACCCGCGTCGAGGCCGTCAGGATGGGCACCACCGTCGCCACCAACGCCCTGCTGGAGCGCACCGGTGAACCGACGGTCCTGCTGACCACCACGGGCTTCCGGGACGCCCTGCGCATCGCCTACCAGAACCGGCCGCGCCTCTTCGACCGGCACATCGTGCTGCCGGTGCCGCTCTACGAACGCGTGGTCGAGGTGCCGGAGCGGACGGGCGCCGAGGGGGAGACCGTCCGCCCCCTGGACCGGGACGCCGCCACCGCGGCGCTGCGCGACGCGTACCGCGACGGCTTCCGCAGTGCCGCCGTCGTCCTGCTGCACGCCTACCGCGCGCCCGTGCACGAACGGGAGATCGCCCGCCTCGCCCGCGAGACCGGCTTCACCCAGGTCAGCTGCTCACACGAGGTCAGTTCGCTGATCAAGCTGGTGCCCCGCGGAGACACCACCGTCATGGACGCCTACCTCTCGCCCGTACTGCGCCGCTACGTCGACGAGGTGGCCACCGAGCTCCCCGGCGTACGGCTGATGTTCCTCCAGTCCAACGGCGGGCTGCGGGAGGCGGCGCACTTCCGGGGCAAGGACGCCATCCTGTCCGGCCCGGCCGGCGGAGTCGTCGGCGTGGCGCGCAGCTGCGCCGAGGTCGGCCACGACCGCGTCATCGGCTTCGACATGGGCGGCACCTCCACCGACGTCTCGCACTACGCGGGCGCGCTGGAGCGCTCGTTGGGCACCGAGGTCGCCGGGGTCCGGATGCGCGCGCCCATGATGGACATCCACACCGTCGCGGCGGGCGGCGGCTCCGTCCTGCACTTCGACGGCGCACGCTACCGGGTCGGCCCGGACTCCGCCGGAGCGCACCCCGGCCCCGCCTGCTACCGGCGCGGCGGGCCCCTCACGGTCACCGACGCCAACGTGATGCTCGGCCGGGTGCAGCCCGCGCACTTCCCGCACGTCTTCGGTCCCGGCGGGGACCAGCCGCTCGACGCGGACCTGGTGCGGGAGCGGTTCGCCGAGCTCGCCCGCGAAGCCGCGGCGGCCACCGGGGACGACCGCGGCGCCGAGGAGGTCGCCGAGGGGTTCCTGGAGATCGCCGTGCTCAACATGGCCAACGCCGTCAAGAAGATCTCCGTTCAGCGCGGCCACGACGTCACCCGCTACGCCCTCGCGGCCTTCGGCGGCGCGGGCGGCCAGCACGCCTGCGGGGTCGCGGACGTGCTCGGCGTCCCCACCGTGGTGGTGCCGCCCCTCGCGGGCGTGCTCTCCGCCTACGGCATCGGGGTCGCCGACGCCACCGCCCTGCGGGAACAGTCCGTCGAAGCCGAACTGACCGACGCCGTGCTGCCGGACGTACGGGAGCTGTGCGGACGGCTGGCCGCGCGCACCCGCACCGAACTGCGCTCCGACGGCATCCCGGACGCGGCGATCGAGACCCGGACCAGGCTGCACCTGCGCTACGCCGGTACGGACGCCACCCTGGAGGTGGACCTCGGCGAAGCCCCCGCCATACGCGCCGAGTTCGAGTCCGCGCACCGCGCCCGCTACGGCTTCGTCATGGACAAGCCGCTGGTCGTGGCCACCGCGGTGGCCGAGGCCACCGGGACGGCCGGACCGCACGGCGCGCCCACCGCCCTGCCAGCCGAGCGGACCGGCGCCGAAGCCCCGGCGCCTGCCGACCGGGTACGGATGTACGCCGCCGGCCGGTGGCGGGAGTGCGCGCTCCACCGGCGCGCCGGACTGCGCCCCGGCGTCACCGTCGAGGGCCCCGCCGTCCTCGCGGAGGACGACGCCACCACCGTCGTCGACCCCGGCTGGCAGGCCACCGCCGATCCGCACGGCCATCTGCTGCTGACCCGGACCACACCCCGCTCCTCGGCCGGCGCGGTCGGCACCGCCGCCGATCCCGTCCGGCTGGAGGTCTTCAACAGCCTCTTCATGGCCATCGCCGAACAGATGGGCGTGCGGCTGGAGCACACCGCGCACTCCGTCAACATCAAGGAGCGGCTCGACTTCTCCTGCGCCCTCTTCGACGACGAGGGCAACCTCATCGCCAACGCGCCGCACATCCCCGTACACCTGGGCTCGATGGGCGAGTCCATCAAGGAGGTGCTGCGGCGCCACGGCGCCGCGGGCGGCGAGGGCACCGGCATGCGGCCCGGCGAGGTCTACGCGGTCAACGACCCGTACCACGGAGGCACCCATCTGCCCGATGTCACCGTCGTCACCCCGGTGTTCGACGCCTCCGGAGGGACGCTGCTCTTCCTCGTCGCCTCCCGCGGCCACCACGCCGAGATCGGCGGCATCACACCCGGCTCCATGCCCGCCTTCAGCCGCACCGTGCACGAGGAGGGCGTTCTCTTCGACAACTGGCCCCTGGTGCGGGACGGTTCGCTCCGTGACGAGGAGACCCGCGCACTGCTGGCTGCCGCACCCCACCCCTCCCGCGCACCCGACGCGAACCTCGCCGACCTGCGGGCGCAGATCGCCGCGAATGAGAAGGGCGTCACGGAACTGCACCGCATGACCGAGGAGTTCGGGCTCGATGTCGTACGTGCCTACATGCGGCACGTGCAGGACAACGCGGAGGAGTCCGTACGCCGCATCATCGCCGGACTCGACGACGGCGCCTACCGCTACGAATGCGACAGCGGTGCCGTCATCCGGGTGAGCATCACGGTCAACCGCGAACAGCGCACCGCCGTCATCGACTTCGCGGGCACCTCACCGCAGCGTGACGACAACTCCAACGCGCCCAGTTCGGTGGTGATGGCGGCCGTCCTCTATGTCTTCCGCACCCTCGTCGCCGACGACATCCCCCTCAACAGCGGCTGCCTCAAACCGCTGGAGATCCGCATCCCGCCCGGCTCCATGCTCGCTCCCGTCTTCCCCGCCGCCACCGTGGCCGGGAACGTGGAGACCTCCCAGGCGGTAACCGGCGCCCTCTACGCGGCCCTCGGCATCCAGGCGGAGGGGTCGGGCACCATGAACAACGTCACCTTCGGCAACGACCGCGTGCAGTACTACGAGACGGTGGCCAGCGGCTCCGGCGCGGGCGACGGCTTCGCGGGCACGGACGCGGTGCAGACCCACATGACCAACTCCCGGCTGACCGACCCCGAAGTCCTGGAACACCGCTACCCGGTGCGGGTCGAGGACTTCTCCGTCCGCGAGGGCAGCGGCGGAGCGGGCCGCTGGCCCGGCGGCTGTGGGGTGGAGCGCCGCATCCGCTTCCTGGAGCCGATGACGGTGACCGTGCTGGGGGGCCACCGCCGGGTGGCGCCGTACGGCATGGCGGGCGGCGGACCGGGCGCGCTCGGGGTGAACGCGCTGGAGCACGCGGACGGTTCGGTCACCGCGCTCTCCGGCCGCGACGTGGCGGAGGCGGCCGCGGGCGACGTACTGGTGCTCCGCACCCCGGGCGGCGGGGGCTACGGCACGCCGGTCTGACCGCCCGTCACCCACACCAGCCGCGCGGTGACGTCCGGCTGCCGCCCGAACCACCGCAACGCGCGCTCCGGCGAGGGCACCCGCATCCGCCGGTGCCCGCCCACGCCGACGATCGTCCTCGAACGCCAGCCCCCACGCGGCAACCCACCCGTCCGCCCGCTCCCCGTCTCCTGCATCACGGCGAACAGCCGAGGCGCCTCACTGAGGGCGAGCTCGCGAAGCTCCTGCCCGAACTCGACCTCGCCGCATAGGGGTTCGGGGTCCGCAAAGGCTGGGGCCTCCGAGACCTTCCGACTGATGGGGTGACCTCCGTCGACTGGCATGCTGAACCCCTCACATGGAGTGTTTGATCTGCTGCTGTCCGTGCTGCTATTCTGGAACTGGACAGACCAGATGCACAAGTGGACGGTCCAGTTTCACGCGAACGGGTAGTTCCGCTTGCGCTTGCAGACGGGCGTCGGGAGGTACGGAGCAATGAAGCAGGGGACGGTCGGCGGAGCATCTGTCGTCAGGCGCTGGCAATTGGCCGCCACGCTGAAGTCGCTGCGTGAGCAGGCAGATCTCACGCAGGAGCGCGCCGTTGAACTACTGGTGAGACAACCAGGACGCTGGTCCCGGCCGAAGTTGTCCCGGATCGAGAACCGTGAACACAACGTCAAGCCGCGCGAGGTGGAGCAGATGCTCGACGCCTACGGCACCTCGGACGCTGCGATCCGGCAAGCGCTCGTGCGACTGGCGGCAGACTCGCACGAGCCGGGGTGGTGGGTGAAGTTCAACAACGAACTCCCGGAGGACGTCCGCCCGCTGCTCAGTATCGAGGCGGGTCTGGTGGCGCAGCGGGACTTCCAGACCATGCTCGTGCCTGGCCTGCTGCAAACCGCCGATTACGCCCGAGCCGTGTTCAACGCCGTGCATCCAGGCGCCTATCTGCCCGACGAGTTGGAACGCAGTGTGGCTGCGCGCATGGTGCGGCAGCGAATCCTGGACAAGGAGGACCCTCCGCAGCTGCACTACATCCTCGATCAGGTCATCCTGGAACGTGTGATCGGACGGCCATCAGTCATGCGTGACCAGTTGCACAAGTTGCTGGACATGGCAGAAGACCCCAACGTCACGCTTCAGATCCTGCCCGCCGCCTGTGGCGGCAGCCCTGGGCTCGAGGGGCCTTTCTGTATCCTCACGCTGCCCGATCCCATCCCGGATATCGGCTACGCCGAGGGCCCGGCGGGTAGCATTTACATCGAGGACCGCGAGCACGTACGAGCGTGCACTCTGCGATTCGGAATTCTCACCGAGCAGGCTCTCTCTCGGACCGACTCGGTGCAGGCGATCTCCGAAGCACTCAGGAGCTATCAATGACCGATCAGGTGGGGAGCGAGCACATGTCACAGGAAGCCCATCTGGCGCAGGCACATTGGCGCAAGAGCAGCTTCTCCGGCGGCGGCGGCAACGGCGGTGGCCAGTGCGTGGAGGCGGCCGCGCTTTCGGACGGGCGGATAGCCGTTCGGAACAGCAAGCAGCCCGAGGCCGGGGTCGTGTTCTTCACCCGTGCGGAGATCGGCGCTTGGCTCCAGGGTGTCAAGGCCGGGGAGTTCGACGACCTCGCCTGACCGGGCGGGGGCGGTGACGCTCCGCGAGCCGGGTGGGGGCGAAGCCCACTCGGCGCGTGCCAACTCAGGCCGCACCTGTTCCGGCACAGCGCGGTGAAGCAGAAGGCGCCGCGCGGGACGCCGTCCTTGTCGACGGAGGCGGCGAAGGGGGCGGCCGCCCGGCCGCCGCCCTCCGCCCGCCCCGCAGAGCGCTACCGCTTGCGGCCCACGGCGCAGAACGCGTCCACCTCTTCCGGTTCGCCCCACGGGCCGGACTCCGGGCGCCAGCGGGTGCAGGAGACCACGCCGGGGTCCACCACCTCCATGCCCTCGAAGAAGGCGCCGATCTGCTCGGGGGTCCGCAGGACCAGCGGGGCGGATCCGGAGGAGTTCCACAGCGCGACGATCTGGTCCGACCGCTCACGGTGGATGACGTTCGTGCCGTCGTACATGACCATCCAGCTGCCCGGAGGGAGACCGGCCATCAGACGGCCCACGACGTCGTAGGCCTCCTCGTCGTCGGTGACGAACTCCACGATGCCCATCAGCAGCAGGGCGACCGGCTGGGTGAGATCCAGCGTCTTCGCCGCCTGCGCGAGGATCGCGTCCGGATCGCGCAGGTCGGCGTCGATGTAGTCGGTGGCCCCCTGCGGAGTGCTGGTCAGCAGCGCGTGGGCGTGCGCCAGCACCAGCGGGTCGTTGTCGACGTAGACGATCCGCGACTCGGGGGCGATCCGCTGTGCCACCTGGTGCGTGTTGTCCACGGTCGGCAGGCCGGTGCCCACGTCGAGGAACTGGCGGACGCCCTCCTCGCCCGCCAGATGATGCAGGGCGCGGTGCAGGAAGTGCCGGGAGGCCAGCGCCAGGCGTGGCACGTCCGGCAGGATCTCCTTGATCTGGTCGCCCACCTCGCGGTCGGCCTGGTAGTTGTCCTTGCCGCCCAGCCAGTAGTTCCAGATCCGCGCCACATGCGACACGGAGGTGTCGACCCCGGGGGGAGCGGCGGCGCCCGGAACTGGTGAGTCTTGTGGCATGGGGAGATGCTCCTGCCGTGCGTCGGTGTCTTTGCTGGCCCCAACCTAGCCCGAACAGCCCCTGCTCAGCTTGTCCTCTGACCTTGGGTGTCCTGTTCCATCGCAGTTGGGGCGTGGTCGAGCGCGCCGCTTTGAGGAGGCGCTCAACCTCCCATGGCGAGGAACTGGCGGGCGCCGCGCAACGTGGTGTGCAGCTTGTGCTGGGTGGCGCGGCTGTCGAGTCGGACGTCGAGCGCCCCGGGAAGCGCGCTGTTGGCCCGCAGGCCCGCGGGCAGTCGGGAGGCGTCGAGCCCGTCGCGCCTGGCGATGAGGGTTCCGAGTTCGTGACGGCTCACGGCGTGGGCTCCTGCCAGATGGTGTACCCCGGTCGCCTCGCCGGATGCGAGTTCCAGCAGGGCGGCGGCCAGGTCGGCGACATGGACGGGGCAGCGGATGTCGTCGGTGAACAGGACGCCGTTTCGGGTACCGGCCGCGAGCTCGTGCACCGCGAGTACGTGCACGGACTGCCGGTCGCCGATGATCAGCGAGGTGCGAGCGATGACGGCATCCGGGTGCGCGAGGTGAATCCCTGTCTCCGCTGCGGCCTTCGCCGCGCCGTAGGGGGTGACAGGGTCGGGGAGGCAGGATTCGTCGTAGTGGACGCGGGCGCCGGAGAACACCGCGTCGCTGGATACATGGACCAGACGGCAGCCGTACTTCGCCGCAGCCATCGCCAGGCGGACAGGGCCTTCGGCCGTGACCGCCCAGTCGGATTTGCCGCTCGTCGAGTTGAGGACGAGGCGCGGGGCGACCTCAGCGAGGACTGCTTCCACGTGCTCGGGTTCCCGCAGGTCGAGGGCGTGCCATGTGACCTCCGGAGTGCTGCCGGGCCTGGTCGTGTAGGTCGCGGCCGTCGCGTGCCCGGCCGCTACCGCCTGGCGGACCAGCTCAGTGCCCAGGAAACCGCTACCGCCGATGATCAGGATCGTCATGACGCGACACAGTAGGTGATCCTCGCGCCGCTCCAACTCCGATGAGGCCGCTCCAACTTCACCGTCGGGACACCGGGCCGAAATGCCCCTCGAACGAAGCCGCTCACCTGGGCATTCGCCGGATACGGAGGCGGCCTTCGTCTGACCATGTGCTGCGACCAAGGTGCGCTGACCAGACGAAGGCCGTGAGGGTGAGCCTGCTGCCTGAAGCTGGCGTGGGGGAAGCGTTCGCGGAAGCGTCACGCTTTCGGGACGAGTTGTATGCGTGTCCGACCGTGCGAGGAGACGAGCTGTTCGAGCTGGCGGATGCGGTGTTGTGTGCAGTTCCACCACCGAGTTCACCGCACCCGGCGGAACAGACAAGAGTGTGCCGGTGCGACTGCTGGACCAGTACAGGGACCACTCCTCGCGCGCGGGGTCGTACAGCCGGAGGGTGAGCCCCGCCGAGCCCGTCGTCGGGAAGACGATCTCGTCGAAGCTGGCACCGCCGTCGAAGTGGCGGGTGGCGTGGGTGACTCCGGGGAATTCCTCCCACTCGCTGGTGTCGTCGAGGAACGCGGCCGACGCGAGCCTCAAGTCGTTCGCGCACATGGCCGTCGCGGCGCAGGTCGGCTGCAGCTGGTGCCTCGACATCGGCTACTTCCTGGCGCAGAACCAGCACTTGGACCTCGCCAAAGCGAGCCAGGTGCTGCGCTGGCGGGAGTCGGAGGTCTTCACACCACTGGAGCGGGACGTGCTGGAGTACGCCGAGGCCATGACGAACACGCCGCCGACCGTCACCGACGAGCTGTCGGCGCGCCTGCTCGACCGGCTCGGCGCGGCGGCGATGGTCGAACTCACCGTGTTCATCGCCTTTGCCAACTTCGCGACACGGAGCAACACGGCGCTCGGGATCGAGTCGCAGGGCTTCTCCGCCGCGTGCGAGGTTCCGCTGGCCGGGCGTCCGGCGCATTCCGGCGCAGCGTCGACGGCATGAGCGACGGCACGACCGACGACCCCTTCGTCACCCATCGCCCGCTGCTGCTCACGGTCGCCTACGAGATGCTGGGGTCGGCGGCCGACTCGGAGGATGTGCTGCAGGAGTCCTGGCTGCGGTGGGCGGACGTCGACCGGTCGCAGGTGCGTGACCCGCGGGCGTACCTCATCCGGGTCGTCACCCGGCAAGCGCTCAACCGTCTGCGGACGTTGTCGCGCCGCCGCGAGGAATACGTGGGTGAGTGGCTGCCGGAACCGCTGCTGACCAGCCCGGATGTCGCCGAGGACGTCGAACTCGCGGAAAGCGTCTCGATCGCGATGCTGACCGTGCTGGAAACGCTAGGGCCGACGGAGCGGGCGGTGTTCGTGCTCCGCGAGGTCTTCGAGGTGCCGTATGGCGAGATCGCCGAGGTCATCGGGAAGTCCGCGGCCACGGTGCGGCGGATCGCGCGCCGGGCACGCGAGCATGTGGCGGCCCGGCGGCCCGGCGGCCGCGGGTGAAGGTGAGCCGGCCGGAGCAGCAGGCCGTGGTGGAACGGTTCCTGGCCGCGTTGCGCACCGGCCGGCCGCAGGATCTGCTGGACGTCATGGCACCGGATGTGGTCCTGACCGCCGATGGTGGCGGGCTGGCTGCCGCCGCTCTGGCTCCGGTCCACGGGGCCGCACAGGTGGCGGTTGTGCTCGCGCGCGCGAACCAGACGGCGGCCGGGTTCGAGATGACGGCAGTGTGGCTCAACGGCGCTCCTGCGGGCCGGGTCGAGCTCGATGGAGAGCTGGGCGCGGTGAGCCTTCTGGTGGAGAACGGGCAGGTCACCCGGGTCTACGTGATGAGAAACCCGCGGAAACTGACGCGGCTGGACGAGCCGGCCGAGCTCGCCAGGTAGACCACCGCCGCTCCGGCATCCTGGGTGTTCCGGGTGGAAGCCACCCGGAACACCCGGGCAGGGCGGGGGCGCAGGTTACCGCTACCGTGCGGTTTCGGCTGTTGTCAGTGCGACCGCCTAATGTGTCCGTCGTGACTGAGCATGCCCCAGCGATCATCCCGACCCCGGCCCCCGGCCCCGCAGCCGACGAGGGGCTGGCGCGTCGGCTGCGCGCGCTGGCCTGCACCGCCCCGCTGCACGACCTCGACGTGCGCAAGGCCAACCTCGCGGGGGAGTACGGCAGATATGCGATGGCCGAGGTCGCCCTCGCCGCCATCGATCTCATCACGCTGAACATGGACTTCGACACCGGCGCGGACCACGATCAGGTGGTGGCCCGGCTGATGCCCCGCATCGCAGCCCAGGGCCCGCAGCGGAGCGCGGCCGAGCACGAGCGCGTCGCCCGCTGGGTGCTGGAGAACCTGATCAACGTCGGCAGTGTGGACCGCGGCTTCCGCGCGGTCTACGGCACTTTCACCCCCGACGGCGCGTATGTCCGGCGCGACTACGACTTCAAGCTCGTGGAAGAGGTGCACGGGCCCGGCGGCGTCGTCTGTCTGCGTACCACCGACGAGGCCGTCAACGTGCTGGTGGGCGCACTCGACACCGATGTCACCAGCGCGCAGATCGCCGCCGAGGTCAAACTCGAAGTGCTCATCAGCCGCGGCCGCCTCGCCGACGCCCAGCTCGCCGCCGAGCAGGCCCGCTACCGGACGGTGCAGTACGCGGAGACCCTGCGCCGCACCCTGGAGGCGACCCGGCGCAACGTCCGCGCGGTGGACTGGCTGCGCACCGTGCCCGACATGATCACCGAGGCTCTGGACCACGTAGCCGACCGCTACCGGCACGAGAACGCCATCCTCACCAACATCCGCCGGGCGAGGGACGAGGCGGAGGAAGCGGACCACAAGCGCCGGGCCGCGGAGCTTGTCGACATAGTCAAGGACTGCATCCGCCGCCACACCCAGCTCCAGTCCCGGCTGCTGGAGGCCGGGCCCCTCTTCCGTGCCGAGCAGGACCGCCAGGCCTTCGCCCCGGCGACGGCCCACGCCGGGCTGGACCTCTACGGGCAGCTCGTCGCGCCGCTGCTCCCGCTCGCGGTCGAGCAGGCCGGCAGGGTGACCGACGCCTTCTTCGCACACGGCGCCGGTCTGCGCACGCCGGGCGCCGTCCGCCTCGGCGATCTGATCGACCTGCTGCTGACGCCGCCCGCGCCGCGCGAGCACCTCGGCGCCGAGATGCCCGAGCCGGACCTCATCGCCACCCCGGACGACAGCCGCTTCAGCACCGGACAGCTGGACGCGGCGAGGGAGCTGCTGGACCTTCCCGCCGACGCCCCGCGCAGGCTGTCCGGGCTGCTCGCCGACGCCCGCAGACGCGACGCCGAGCTGCCGTACCTGGTCGCGCTGCTGGCGGTGCACGCCGCGAGCCCGCCGGTGGGTACCGCCTACCGGCAGGGTGAGCGCCGGCTCCTGTTCGGCGTGGACGACGGCACCGAGCTGGACGATCCGGAGTTCGGCGGCGCCGACCTCATCGTCGGTACGGCGATGCTGGACGCGGCGGGCATGGCAGCGGACCGCACGGAGGCGGCATGACACCCGCCCCCGGCGTCCCGGCCTGGCGGTCTGCTGGGCCCGTCCGTCCGGACGGGCCCAGGGCTCCGGAGGCGCCAGCGGTCCGGGGCCGCCACGCTGCCCCGGAGCACGGTGCGGCGCGGCCGGAGGCGCGCGCCCCGGCCGCGGGGCCGGGGGCCGGGGCGGAGCCCCGGATTCGGGAAGGGGCGGGACTGGGGCAACCCACCCGCACGCAAGCACACACGCACACCGGACGGGAAAGCTGAAGCACCGTGACCGACTACGCCCTCGATGCCGACACTGCGGGCGCCGCACGCCTCGTCTCCTTCGGACTGCACCCCAAGCTGCTCCCCGCCCGCGACGCCGAGTACGGCGAACTGCTGCGCCGCTACCGCGAGGAGCCCGCCTTCGCCCGCCTCGCGGACGCCGTCGCCACCGGCCTCGGCCTGGTGGTCCTGGAGGTGTCGGCCCGCGCCGGGATGGCCGTGGCCGCCGCCGAGGACTCCGTCTTCGCCGTCCGCATGGGCGACTACGCCCGCCGCGCCACCGCCGATTCGGCGGACCGCTTCCTGCACGGCCTCGCACACCTCGCGGTCGCCGCCATGGCCTTCCCCCGGCCCGCGGACCTCGCCGACGACGGGTACATCGGCAGGATCAGCGTCAACGGCGTTGACGCCTTCGTACGGCAGGCGTGCCGGCGGCTGGAGGAACGCGCCCAGGAGCAGGGCGAGAACACCGACCCGGCCAGCGACAGCCCCGGCCTGGAAGCCTCCTGGCGGGTCTACGCACGGCGCAGTGCCACCGGCGCGACCAAGGACGCGCGGCGGCTGGCCGGTTCGACGACCGGCATCATCGCGAAAGCCGTCGCCTTCCTCGCCGATTCCGGCTTCCTGCAGCGCACCGGAGACGACTCGGGCGGCACCTACCGCACCACCGCCCGCTACCAGCTCCAGGTGCGCGACACCGCGGGGAGCGCGGCCATGGCCGAACTCCTGGAGCTCGGCATCGTGCCCGTCAGCGACGGCAGCGCGAGCCTGCTCCCGCCGGACGGCACCGACGGCCTGGAACTGGCCGCGGACGCCGGGCTGCCCTTCCACGAGAGCGGCGGCGCCTGACCGCTCCCATCCGCCCCATCCCCATCCCCTCCCCACGCGACGAGAGCCGAACGAGAGTCCCCCGCCATGTACGAGCTGTCCCGGATCCGCCTCTACTCCATCGGGCCCGCAGGTGCGCGCTACGCCGACACCGTGCTGGACCTGCGCGGGGTCGGCGAGCCGGTGCCCAGCCCGGCGCCCACCCAGGCGGACTTCTTCGAGGAGGAGGCCACGGGCCCGCCCCGGCGCCCGGCCCCCGCCGGAGTGCTGTTCCTGGAGAACGGCGGCGGCAAGTCCGTACTCCTCAAGCTGATCTTCTCCGTCATGCTGCCCGGCCACCGCAACACCCTCGGCGGTGCCAGCTCCGGCGTGCTGCGCAAGTTCCTGCTCGCCGACGACTGCGGGCATGTCGCGCTCGAATGGCAGCACACCCGCACCGGCGAGACAGTGGTCGTCGGCAAGGTGAGTGAGTGGCGCGGGCGCCAGGTCTCGGGCGATCCGCGGAAGTTCGCCGAGGCGTGGTACGCCTTCCGGCCGGGCCCCGGGATGAGCCTCGACTCGCTGCCCGTCGCCGAATCCGCGGCGCTGCGCCCCGCGGTCGAGGGCGCTTCGGCGGCTCGTGGCCGCCGCCGCACCATGAAGGGCTTCCGCGACGTCCTGACCGAGACGGGGAAGGCGTACCCCAACCTCGACGTCCACTGGGAGGAGATCCAGGAGCGGTGGAACGAACACCTCACCGGCCTCGGTCTCGACCCCGAACTCTTCCGCTACCAGCGCGAGATGAACGCTGACGAGGGCGAGGCCGCCGGCCTCTTCGCGGTGAAGAACGACTCCGACTTCACCGACCTTCTGCTGCGCGCCGTCACCGACACCCGGGACACCGACGGCCTCGCCGACCTTGTGCACGGCTTCGCGCACAAGCTCGGACGCCGCTTCGAACTCACCGCCGAACGCGACTTCACCGCGGGCTCCCTCGACCTGCTCCTCCGGATCACCGAGGCGGCCGACTCCCGCGCCCGCACCCGCGACATACACGCCGGTGCCGAGCGCCGCACCCGCACCCTCGCCCGTCGCCTGGGCGCACGCGGCGCCCAGGAGCGCGAGCGTGCCGCCGAGCTCGCCGAGCAGCTCGCCACCGCCGACGGCGCGGTGGCCGCCGCCGACGAATCGCGCTCCCGTGCCGCCCTTGTCGCCGCCGAACTCGCCTACCGGCACGCGTCGCTTGCCCTGGCCGCCGCCGAGAAGGCCGCCGCCGGGCAGCGCCGCGAGCTGATCGAGGCCCGCACACTGCATTCCGCATGGCAGACCGCGGAGACGGTGCTCCGGCACCGCGCCGCCACCGACCGCGCCGCCCGGGTCGCGGCGGCCATCCGGGAGGCCGAGCGCGACGCCGCGCCCGCGCTCGCCGCCCGCGCCGAGGCCGCCGCCGCACTGGTGCGGGCCCTGCACACCGCCGCCGCCGAGGGCGAACGCGCCGCGGCCGAGCAGGAGGAGCACTCGGCAGTGCTCCAGGCCCGGAGCGAGGAGGCGCACCGGGACGCCACCGCCGCCGCGACCGAGGCGCAGCGCGCCCGCAGCGAGGGTGATCACCTGCGGGAGCGCCTGGCTGAGGTCGAGCAGGAGACGGCCGAGGCGGTACGGGCCGGCTGGCTGGACGCGACCGCCCTGGACGCCGACCCGGCCCGTGCGGCTCTCGCCGCGGGCGATGCGGAGAAGAGCGCGGCCGCCGCCTGGGACACCGCCCGCGAGGCGGCCCGCCGCGCGGCCGACCAGGCACAGGAGGCCGGTGCCGAACACTCCCGTGCGGAACTGAGCGCCGCCCGCGCGGCGGACGCGGCCGAGGCGGCAAGGTCGGCGTACGCGGCGGAGCACGGCGCCGCCTGCGCCCTCGGCGCCGAACTGCGGCTGGCCGAACTGCTCGGCCTGCCGCACGCGTCCGCGCCGGAGGCCACCGGGGACGCGTCCGCCGAACGGGCCCTGACCGCCGAGGAGCTGGACGGTTACGCGGACGAACTGCGCACCCTGCTCGACGACTCGGTCGCCACCTCGGAGCGGCGGCTGTTCACCCTCCGTACCGCCGCCGCCGACGATTCGCGGATGCTCGGCGCCCTCGGCGACGGCGGGCTGCTGCCGCCCGGCCCCGATGTGCTGGCGACCGTCGAGTACCTCGGCGAGCACGGCATCCCGGCCCTTCCCGGCTGGCGCTATCTGGCGCAGGCCGTCGACCCCGCCGACCACTCCGCCATGCTCGCGGCACGCCCCGAACTCGTCGACGGCGTCGTCATCACCGACCCCGCCAGCCACCAGCGGGCACGCGAAGTGCTGGGCGCGGCGGCGCTGCTGCCGCGCTCCGCCGTCGCCGTGGGCACCGCCGCCGCCCTGCTCGCTCCCACCCCCGCCCCCGGCACCGAGGAGCGTGCGGTCTTCCTCGTACCGCCGAACCCGGCAATGCACGACGAGCGGGCCGCCGACGAGGAGCGGCACCAGCTGCGCCGGCGCGCCCTCGACCGGGACGAGGAGATCCGCGCCCTGGCCGTCCGGCTTGCCGACGACCGTACGCTGGCTGCCCGGCTGGCCTCCTGGCGCACCGGCTGCCCACCCGGGCGGCTGGGCGAGCTGGCCGCCACCGCCGAGCGCGCGAGCAGCGCCGCCGTCGAAGCCGAGGAGTCGCTCGCCGAGGCGCGCACCGCCTTCGAGGAGGCGCGGCAGGCGGCGGCCGAGACGGCCGAGGTGCGCGACGAGCGGCAGGAACGCGCCCGCCACGCGACTCGCTCCGCCGACGCGCTGGCGGGTCTCGCCTTCCGGCTGCGGGAGCGGGCCGGCTGGCAGGCCCGGCTCCGTGAGCTGGCGGACGAGCGGGCCGTCCCCGAAGCACGCGCCGCCGCCTGCCTGGAGCGGGCCCGCGCGGCCGACGAGGACCGCCGTGCCGCGCAGCGCGCCGCCGATGACGCCCGCCGCACCGCGCGGGCGCTGCGCGCCGAACGTGCCGAGATCGCGGGCGTACCCGACGGCGCGGGCACCACCGACAGCACCGGCACCGCAGACCCCGGCAGTGCAGGCCCCGGCACCGCAGACCCCGGCAGTGCAGGCCCCGGCACCGCAGACCCCGGCGCGTCGCCGTCCGCCTCGCTGCCCGACCTGAGGGAGGCATACCGCTCCGCCTCACAGCTGTACGAGAAGGTCGGCGTCGGAGCGGACCTGCGTGCCGAACAGGCCCGTGCCGAGAGCGATGAGAGCGCCGCCCTCGCCACCCTCGACCGGCTCACCAACAAGGTCCGCACCCGCGCCGCCCAGCTTCTGGAGGGTCCCGAGGGCGCCGACGGCCCCTCCCGTCAGGCCGCCGCGTCCCGGTCCGAGGCGCTGGTACAGATGCTGGAGACCCGCGCCTCAGCCGCCAGCGAGCAGCTCGGCAGGCTGCGTGGCGAGGCCGAACGCCTCGCCCCGGCGGACGCGGCGCACACCGACCTGCCCCCGGAGCTCGTCCCCGCCGACGCCGAGCAGGCCCAGACCCTGCTGCGCACCGCCAACGCCGAACTGGCCGCCCGCCGCGCCGAGCTGGAATCCGCGCGGGAGGCCCGCGACGGCCTCCGGCAGGCCCATCACGCGGCAGGCGAGGCCGCGGGCGCCTTCGAGGACACCGCCGCCCTGCTCAGCGACCTCCTGCGCGAGCCCCAACACTCCGCCGCGGAGACGGAATCCCCCGAGCCCTACCCGGGCAGCGCCGGGGAAGCCGGGCGGGCCGCCGCCGAGTCCCGCCGCTCCCTGCGTGGCTGCGCCGCCGACCTCACCGCCGCCGAGCAGGCCGTACGGGAGGCGAGCGACGTCCTGGTACGGCATGCGAACGCCACCCGGTACGAGCAGGTGCGTACGCCCGCCCGGCAGCAGATCCGTGAACTTCCCGCCGCCGCCCTGCCGGAGCACGCCGGCGCGTGGGCCGAGGCGTTCGCGCCCAGGCTCCGGGTCCTCACCGACGAGCTGGAGCAGCTGGAGCGGAACCGCGACAGCATCGTGGACCGGCTGCGCGGCCTCGTCGAGTCCTCCACCGCGACGCTGCGCGCCGCCCAGCGGCTCTCCCGGCTGCCCGAGGGACTGGGGGAGTGGTCCGGGCAGGAGTTCGTGCGGATCCGGTTCGAGGAGCCCGACCAGGCCACCCTCACCGAGCGGCTGGGCGAGGTCATCGACGAGGCGACCCGCTCTGCCGTCCGCAAGAACAGCGATCTGCGCCGTGACGGCATGTCGCTGCTGCTGCGCGGGGTGGGCGCGGCACTCCAGCCGCGCGGCGTGTCCGTGGAGATCCTCAAGCCCGACGCCGTGCTGCGGGCCGAGCGCGTGCCCGTCGGTCAGATGGGGGATGTCTTCTCGGGCGGCCAACTGCTCACCGCGGCCATCGCGTTGTACTGCACGATGGCGGCACTGCGCAGCAACGACCGTGGCCACGACCGGCACCGGCACGCGGGCACACTCTTCCTGGACAACCCCATCGGGCGCGCCAACGCGACCTACCTGCTGGAGCTCCAGCGCGCGGTCGCCGACGCGCTGGGCGTGCAGCTGCTCTACACCACCGGCTTGTTCGACACCACGGCGCTGGCCGAGTTCCCGCTCGTCATCCGGCTGCGCAACGACGCCGACCTGCGGGCGGGCCTGAAGTACATCAGCGTTGAGGAGCACCTGCGCCCCGGCCTGCCGGTACCGGAGACGGACGGCGAGCCGGTGCACGGAGAGATCACCGCGACGCGGATGTACCGCCGCCCCGAGGAGCCGAGCGCCCCCCAGCCGAGCGTTCCCCCGCAGAGTAGTGTTCCCGCCCAGGACGGCCCCGCGCGGCGCGCCGCTTCGCAGCGGGGCCCGGTGGAGCCGCGTTGACCGGATGCCCCCGGCCCGGCCGCGGCCGGGCCACGCTGCTCGGTTCGGAGACCACTCCGTGCCGCTGCACCCACACCTGCCGGGTCACCCACACATCCAGTACGCACCACGTCGCCACCACCGTGCCGGCGAGGGTGCCCAGCACCATCGGGAAGGCCAGCCAGACTTCGGCGAGCGAGCAGAGTACGGCGACCATCAACAGCACCAGGGTGAGTGCGACGGCTATGACGGCACGCACGGCCGCCGCCCGGACCGGATCCGGCAGCCGAGGCTTGGCGTACATGATTTTTTCACTCCCCCTTCACGCGCTCTGACATGCATAACCTTCTTCGCGCGTGTCTTGTGCCACATTCACCGAAGGTGTCTCGGGGCATCGACGGACAACTCAGGATGAGGCACCCTGGACCACCGGTTGAAGGTGGGGACACATCGCGAGTCGACCGTCCCGCAGTAGTAGGCTCGCGCCGTTTGCTGTCGAAATACGCCTCCGAGCGGAGGGGTTGACGTGGGGGAGGCCATGCGCTTTCGCGGGAAGCCGATCCGCCGGAAGATCGTGGCGCTGCTGCTGGTGCCGCTGGTGTCCCTCGTGTCCATCTGGGCATTCGCCACCTACATCACCAGCCGTGAAGCGGTCGACAAACTGACGGCCGCGAAGGTCATGGACAGGGTCGACCGTCCGGTCGGGGCAATCGCCCACGCCGTTCAGCTTGAGCGCCGCAAGACGCTCGTCTACCTCGCCGACCCGCGGCGTTCCGACGCCCTGTCCCAGCTGCAGAGTCAGCGGCGTGCCACCGACCGTGCGGTTGCCACGATAAAGGACGAGGCGGCCGACTCCGGACTCAGGGACGATCTGGGGCCGGGATCCAGGAAGCGGCTTGACGCACTGGTGGAGGCGCTGTCGGGGCTGGAGGAGACGCGCGACAAGGTGGAGCGGAACAACTTCTCGCGCGGCGGCGCCTTCCAGGCGTACAACGAACTCGTCGACCCCTGTCACCTCTTCCTCACCTCGCTCCACGGGCTGCACGAAGCCGATCAGGAGCGCCACGGCCGCGCCCTGGTCGGGATCATGATGGCGGGTGAGTACCTCTCGCGCGAGGACGCACTGATGGCCGCCGCACTCGCCGCGGGTGAGATGACCAGAGGCGACCAGCGCGCCTTCACCGACCGGATAGCCGAACGCAAGCTCACGCTGAGCACCAATCTGCAGCTCCTGCCCCCTGAGCACCGCGAGACCTTCCAGAGCTACTGGGACGGCACCGACGGACGCACCCTCAGCAGCTACGAGGACGCCATCATCACCGCGGGCCCCCGGGCCACCGAGGGCGTCGTCAACAGCGAGCGCTGGGAAGAGGCAACCTCGGCCGTCCTCGACGACATCCGGCGGATGGGCAGCGAGGCACGGCAGCACCATCAGGGCGACGTCGACCCACGGGCCATGAGCGTGCTGATCCGGGCCTCCGTCTTCGGCGTCCTGGGACTCCTCGCCGTGCTCGCCTCGCTCGTCATCTCCATCCGCGTGGGGCGCGGGCTGATCCGGGATCTGAGCAGGCTCCGCAAGGAGGCGAGCGACTCCGCGGGCTCACGGCTGCCGAGCGTGATGCGGCGGCTCGCGGCGGGCGAGCAGGTCGACATCGAGACCGAGGCGCCGCGGCTGGACTATCCGGCGGACGAGGCGGGAGAGGTCGGGCGCGCGTTGAACACGCTGCAGCGGGCCGCCGTCGAAGCGGCCGTCAAACAGGCCGACATGAGGCGCGGGGTCTCCGAGGTCTTCGTCAACCTCGCCCGCCGCAACCAGGTGCTGCTGCACCGCCAGCTCAGCCTGCTGGACACCATGGAGCGCCGCACCGAGGACACCGACGAACTCGCCGACCTCTTCCGGCTCGACCACCTCACCACCCGCATGCGGCGGCACGCCGAGGGGCTGGTGATCCTCTCCGGCGCCGCGCCCTCACGCCAATGGCGCAAACCCGTGCAGCTGATGGATGTCGTACGGGCGGCAGTCGCCGAGGTCGAGGACTACGAGCGGATCGAGGTCCGGCGGCTCTCCCGGCTCGCCGTGGACGGCAGCGCCGTCGCCGACCTCACCCATCTGATCGCCGAACTCCTGGAGAACGCCACCGTCTTCTCCCCGCCGCACACGGCGGTACAGGTGCTGGGCGAGCGGGTCTCCAACGGCTTCACCCTGGAGATCCACGACCGTGGGCTCGGCATGGCCGCCGACGCCCTTCTCGACGCGAATCTCCGGCTCGCCGAGACACCGGAGTTCGAACTCTCCGACACTGACCGGCTCGGCCTCTTCGTCGTCTCCCGGCTTGCGCTCCGGCAGGGCGTACGGGTCTCGCTGCAGCCCTCTCCGTACGGTGGCACCACCGCCGTGGTGCTGATCCCGGGATCGATCCTCACCGAGACTCCCGGGCGGGACGACGAGGAGCGCAGGTCCCTGTCGCGCGCCGACACGGGCGCGGACGGTGGCCCGGGCAACGCCGGGCGCGCCGTGCTCGCCCAGCTGCCGCTGGCGCGGCTGGAGAGCGGCACCGAACCCGGTGCCATGCTGAATGGTCCCGTCGAACTCGAGGCCCCGTTGGGAGAGGCCGACCGGGACCCTGACCAGAACGGCTCCGGGGGCCCCTTCGGCCGCCGGCACACCGACTCCGCACCGCCCGCCGACCCCCCACGGCAGGCACGTCCCCAGGCGCAGTCCGCTCCGCCCCAGGCACCGGACGGCGGTCCGGCACCGCTGCCGCGCCGCCGGCCCGGCGCGCCGGTACTGGTCTCCGACCACGGCCGGCCCGTCGGAGCGGGCAAGCGGCGGCCGGAGCGCTCCGCCGGTGCCCCCTCGGAGCAGGGCGAGGAGGAGAACCGGCAGCGGGGCCCGCAGCGAAGCCCGGCCTCTCCGGTATCCACTCCGGCCTCCGGCCCCGTAACGTCCCGTCCGGACACCCGCGACGGCCCGGACACGGTGGGCGGGCTGCCCCGCCGGGTACGCCAGGCCAGCCTCGCCCCGCAGTTGAGGAACGAGACGGACACCGGTGAGATCCCGTCCGGCACCGGTTCCGGACCGGCTCCGGCAGCGCCGGACGACCGCGACGCGGACGAGGTGCGCAGCCGGATGGCCTCGCTGCAGCGCGGCTGGGAGCGCGGGAGGCGGCAGAATGACGACCCGTCGGGAGACGGAGCGGAAGAGACAGCACCACGAACAACTCCTGAGGGGAAAGGCCGATGACCGCATCGAAGGCCACCGCACACGCCACGGCGTCGAGTGCCGAGGCTCCAGCCGCCGCAGGCGCCGGTGACAGCGCGGGCGAGCTGAACTGGTTGCTGGACGAACTGGTCCAGCGGGTGGGCAGCATCCGCAGGGCCCTGGTGCTCTCCGGCGACGGACTCCCCAAGGGCACGTCGCGTGGTCTGACCCGCGAGGACGGGGAGCATCTCGCCGCCGTGGCTTCCGGCTTCCACAGCCTGGCCAAGGGCGTCGGGCACCACTTCGAGGCGGGAGGTGTCCGTCAGACGGTGGTGGAGCTGGACCAGGCGTTCCTCTTCGTCACCGCCGCCGGAGACGGCAGCTGTCTGGCCGTGCTGGCCGACGCCGACTCCGATGTCGGCCAGGTCGCCTACGAGATGACCTTGCTGGTCAAGCGGGTCGGCGCACATCTGAGCACCGCTCCCCGCTCTGGCCTGTCCGGCGGAAGCTGACGGGACGGGCCATGACCGACCGCTGGTTCGACGACGCGGCAGGCCCGGTGGTACGGCCGTACGCGATGACACGCGGCCGTACCCGTGGCACTACCGACGCGGCGCAGCTCGATCTGATCGCGCTGGTGATCGCCGAGGGTTCGCTTGCCGACCGGGCCGACGACCACCACAGTTTGGCGCCGGAACACGTCGACATCGTCATGCTGTGCCGCCGGACCCCCCGGTCCGTGGCGGAGCTGGCGACCGAACTGGACCTGCCGGTGGGGGTCGTGCGCGTCCTCATCAGCGATCTCATCGACGCGGAGCTGGTCCGCGTCACCCGACCCGTGCCGCCGGCCGAGCTGCCGGACGAGTACATTCTGCGCGAGGTGATCGATGGTCTTCGGGCGCTCTGAGCGAGGCCGCCGCGAGGGCGCGGCGGCGGCCCAGGATCCGGTGGCGTTGAAGCTGCTGGTGGCTGGGGGTTTCGGCGTGGGCAAGACGACCCTGGTCGGGGCGGTCAGCGAGATCAAGCCGCTGCGTACCGAGGAGGCGCTCACCGAGGCGAGCCGGCCGTACGACGACACCGAAGGCGTGGAGACCAAGACCACGACGACGGTGGCCATGGACTTCGGCCGTATCACCATCAACGAGAACCTGGTGCTCTACGTCTTCGGCACACCGGGCCAGGACCGGTTCTGGTTCCTGTGGGACGAGCTGGCCCAGGGTGCCCTGGGCGCCGTGGTGCTCACCGACACCAGGCGTCTGGAGGACTGCTTCGCGGCGATCGACTACTTCGAACGGCGCGGCATCCCCTTCACCGTCGCCGTCAACTGCTTCGACGGCGCCGACCGCTATCCGGTCGAGACCGTACGCAGGGCGCTCGATCTGGGGCAGACGGTGCCGGTGCTGCTGTGCGACGCGCGACAGCGCGAGTCCGTGCGTGAGGTGCTGATCTCGGTGGTCGAGCACGCGATGCGGACGGGGGCGGCGAACGGCGGCGGGCCCGCGGACTGAGAAACCCGGGCTCACCGCCCCCGCCGTCGTCAGGCTCAGCCCCGGGAGCCGTTCTCCCGGTGCCAGCCGAAGCTTCGCTCCACCGCCATGTGCCAGTTCGCGTACTCACGCTCCCGCGTCCCGGCGTCCATGCGCGGGGACCACTCCTTGTCGCGCTTCCACTGCGCGCGCAGCTCGTCCAGCCCGGACCACACGCCGGTCGCCAGCCCAGCGGCGTAGGCAGCGCCCAGACAGGTCGTCTCCGCCACCACGGGACGGATCACCGGCACCCCGAGCACATCTGCCTGGTGCTGCATGAGCAGGTTGTTCACCGTCATGCCGCCGTCGACCTTGAGCGTGGTGATCGGGACGCCGGAGTCCTGGTACATCGCGTCCACCACCTCCCGGGTCTGCCAGCTCGTCGCCTCCAGGACCGCCCGCGCCAGATGTGCCTTGGTGACGAAGCGGGTGAGGCCGGTGATGACGCCCCGCGCGTCCGAACGCCAGTACGGGGCGAACAGGCCGGAGAAGGCAGGCACGATGTACGCCCCGCCGTTGTCCTCGACGCTCGCCGCCAGCGGCTCGATGTCGTCGGAGGCGGAGATGATGCCGAGCTGATCGCGGAACCACTGCACCAGGGCGCCGGTGATCGCGATCGAGCCCTCCAGGCAGTACACCGGGGGCTCGCTGCCCAACTGGTAGCCCATCGTCGTGAGCAGGCCGTGCTGGGAGGCGACCGGCTGGGTGCCGGTGTTC
The DNA here is from genome assembly GCF_025165795.1 of Streptomyces gossypii. Lineage (GTDB taxonomy): Bacteria > Actinomycetota > Actinomycetes > Streptomycetales > Streptomycetaceae > Streptomyces > Streptomyces gossypii. Next base: position 11,222 of record NZ_JAJAGO010000022.1, on the reverse strand, counting down.
AGGAGCAGGAAGGAGCCCGTGCCGTAGGTGTTCTTCGCCTCGCCCACGCCGTAGCAGGTCTGGCCGAAGACCGCCGCGTGCTGGTCGCCGAGCGCCGACGCGACCGGTACCCCGGCGAGTGGGCCGACCGCGTTGCCGTACACCTCGGCAGAGGACCTGATCTCGGGCAGCAGGGCCTCGGGCACGTCCATCGCGGCCAGGATCGAGGGGTCCCACTGGAGGGTCTCCAGGTTCATCAGCATGGTGCGTCCGGCGTTGGTGACGTCGGTGACGTGCACTCCGCCGTCCGTGCCACCCGTCAGGTTCCAGATCAGCCAGGAGTCCATGGTGCCGAAGGCGATCTCCCCGGCCACGGCCCGCGCCCGCAGGCCGGGCACCTGGTCCAGCAGCCAGGCCACCTTGGGACCGGAGAAGTAGCTGGCCAGCGGCAGCCCGGTGCGGTCGCGGAAGCGGTCCTGGCCTTCGGTGCCGCCGAGCTCCTCGCACAGCCCCACGGTGCGGGTGTCCTGCCACACGATCGCGTTGTGTACCGGTTCTCCGGTCCTCCTGTCCCACAGGACCGTGGTCTCCCGCTGGTTGGTGATGCCCAGCGCGCTGAGCTCGCCGGCGTGCAGTCCCGCTCTGGCGAGCGCGCCGGTCACCACCGCCCGTACGGTCGCCCAGATCTCGGCGGCGTCATGCTCCACCCAGCCCGGACGGGGAAGGATCTGGCGGTGCTCACGCTGGTCGACGGCGACCGGGACGCCGTGCTGGTCGAAGATGATGCACCTGCTGGACGTGGTGCCCTGGTCGATTGCCGCGACATACGAGTCCGTCATGATCACGTCCCCTTACTCGGCTGCTCAGCTGCTCGGCTGCTCGGCTACTCGGATGAAATTCGGGTGGGGTGGGAGTCGGTGCTCTTCACGTGCTCGGTACCGCGTGCCTCAGAAGGCGGCGTTGTAGACGCCGGCCCCGATGATGCCGCCGATGACCGGACCTGCCACCGGGATCCAGGAGTAGCCCCAGTCCGAGGTGCCCTTGTTGGGGATCGGCAGAATCGCGTGGGCGATACGGGGGCCCAGGTCGCGGGCCGGGTTGATGGCGTACCCGGTCGGACCGCCCAGGGAGAGGCCGATGCCGGTGACCAGCAGGGCGACCATCAGGATCTGGGTGCCCGACTCGCCGAGGCCCGTGTCCAGCCCGAATGCCAGCAGCGGCAGCACCAGCGCGATGGTGGCGATGATTTCGGTGATGAGGTTGGCAGCCGGGTTGCGGACCGCCGGGATGGTGGAGAAGTTCACCAGCGTCGGCTGCGCGTGCTCCCGGTCGGCGTTGGCCGCGAACTGAGAGTAGTAAGCGGCCCATGTCAGCACGGCGCCGAGGAAGGCGCCGATGAACTGTCCGCACAGATAGACCGGCACCTTGCTCCACTCGCCGCTCTCGACGGCGATCCCGAACGTCACAGCCGGGTTGATGTGCCCGCCGGACAGGGGAGCGGCGGTGTAGGCACCCGCCAGGACTCCGAAGCCCCAGCCGAAGGAGACGGCCACCCATCCGGCCCCCTTCGCCTTGGAGTGCGGCAGGTTCACGGCGGCGACGACGCCTACGCCGAACAGCACCAGGATCGCCGTGCCGATGATTTCGCCGACGAAGATGTCCCCGTTTGAGAATTGCTCCATGACGGCTCCTTACTGGCTCTTCCGTCCACACTCCGCCCTCCGTGGCGAGCGTGCCGGAAGTGTTCATCTGACCCGATGAACCGTCAAGATGATGGACGACGCGGATCGTGGCGCGGATATTGCGCCGACCGGGGGATGCGAAATGGAGTGTCATCGCCACGTCACCACTTCTGCATCTCCGTCACAGGGGCACCGGGAATGAACCGGGGCCAAGGAAGCGACGTCCCTTACCCATGACGGTGGCACGGGACCGACGGGGGTGGTCCCGGCCACCGTCGTCACCGTTCATCGTTCAACCGGGAAGTCGAAGTACGTGTCCGGGAAGGTCTCCGGCTCGTAGGTGTAGTGCCACCACTCGGCGGGGTAATTCCGGAAACCCGCCCTCTCCAGCCCACGCTTCAGCAGAAGCCGGTTGGCGCGCTGCCGGCCCGCGACACGCTCGTCCAGCGTGCGGGAGAGCGGGTCGAAGCAGTCGTACCCGGTGCCCATGTCGACCGAGTTGTCGGGGAAGCGCTCCTCGCGCGGCGCGATACACGGGACCAGAGGCTCGCCCGGCACATACGGCCGGGTCGGCGGTGCAGGAAGTTCCACCAGGGTCAGATCGACCGTGCTGCCCCGGCTGTGCCCGGACTTCGCCGCGATGTAGCCGTCCGCGAGCAGCTGCGACTTGTCGACCCGGGGGTAGAACTCCCGCTTCAGCCCTGACCGATCGCCCGTGTCTCCGGCCCAGCGGACGAACTCGTCCACCGCGCGCTGCGGGCGGTAGCAGTCGTACACCTTCAGCGTGTAGCCCCGCTTCAGGAAGTGCCGCTGCGCCTCCCGCAGCGCACGGGCCGCGTCGACCGTCAGGAGGCACAACGGCCTGCGGTAGCCGTCGACGCGCGCGCCCGTGAAGTTGTGCCGGGTGAAGTAGCGGATCTCCTGCCGGACCGTCGGTGCCGCCTCGCGCAGCGACACGAAACCGGCGGGCAGCCGGGCTGCGGCCGGCGTCCGCGGTGCGGAAGCGGCCCCCTGCGGCGACGGCGGCGCCATGACCAGCGCGCAGACCAGCGCCAGCACGGCGGCGGCGCGCCCGCCCCTGAAACCAGTGACAGCCATGGCCACTGCTCTATCAGCCGCGCACCCGCACCGGGTAGACCACCGGCGTCCCGTCCTCGCGTGTCACCACCGTTTCCGCCCCGTGCATCCGTACGGTCAGCCGCTCCACCAACGGCCGCTGCCAGCCTTCCCCCGCATCGCTGATCACCAGCCCGCTTCCGGTGCGCCCCGGCGCGGGTGCCCACACCTCCAGCTCCGTCCCTCCCTCCGCTCCCGCCACCGGGATCGCGGCACCGGCCCGCGCCAGCACCGGGATCCGCGCCGGCGGCGCCGCGATCTCCACCCGTGCCGGTCCCTCGTACGCCTCGCCCGTCGCCGTGTCGTACCAGCGCCCGCGCGGCAGCCGCACCGTACGCCGCACCACGCCCTGCTCCAGTACGGGTGCCACCAGCAGCGCGTCCCCCAGCAGAAAGGCGTCGTCGCAGTCCCGCAGCGCCCGGTCACGCGAGTGCTGCCACCACAGCGGCCGTGCGTACGGGGCACCCGTGCGGTGCGCGAGATGGGCGAGCGTCACCAGATAGGGCAGCAGCCGCTCCCGCCGCTCCAGCGCCGCGCGCGCACCCTCCAGCACCTCGGGCCCGAACTCCCACGGCGCGCGCCGCCCCGCACCCTTCGCCGAATGAGTGCGGAAGAGCGGCAGATAGGCCCCCAACTGGAACCACCGCAGATACAGCTCCGGCGACGGCGATCCGGTGAACCCGCCGATGTCCGGGCCCGAGTACGGCACGCCGCACAGGCCGAGCCCCAGCACCAGCGCCAGCGAGGCGCGCAGCCCCGGCCAGTCGGCCCGTACGGCCCCCGACCAGGCACCGCCGTACCGCTGCATACCCGCCCAGCCGGAACGGGAGAACAGGAACGGCCGTTCCGCCGGACGCAGTTCCCGCAACGCGTCATGACCGGCCCGTGCCATCGCCAGCCCGTACACGTTGTGCGCCTCCCGGTGGTCGCCGCCCCGCCCCTCCAGGGCGTGCCGGGCCGAGAGCGGCAGCGTCCGGTCAGCCAACGCGGCGAACGAGGCGAACGAGACGGGCTCGGCCTCCCGCGTGTACAGCCCGCCCCACCACTTGCGCACCCCCGGGTCGGTGAAGTCGGGGAAGACCTTGCGCCCCGGCCAGACCGCCCCCCGCACCTGACGCCCGCGCGAGTCCCGTACGAAGACGTCGGCCGCCGCGCCGCTGTCGTAGACCGCGCTGCCCGGCTGCACCCGCACCGCCGGATCCACGACCGGCACCAGCCGCACGCCCCGCTCCCGCAGTTCCGAGGCGAGCTCGGGCAGCCGGGGAAAGCGGTCGCGGCCATCGGCGAAGAGCCGGTGGCCGTGGTGGTCGTCGATGTCCAAGTGCATCGCATGCAGCGGCAGCCCGTGCTCGCGGTAGCCGTCGGCTGTCCGGCGGACCTCGTCGACCTGGCGAGCCTCCGCGCCCGAACCCCACCGCGCGTGCTGATGGCCCAGCGCCCAGTCGGGCGGCAGCGCGGGCGCCCCGGTGAGCGTCACCCAGCCGTGCAGGATACGGGCCGGCGGACCGGTCACCACCCAGTACCGCAGCGGCCCGCCGCTCATCCGCACCTCGCAGCGGCCCGGCCGGTCATGCCCGGAACCAGCCCCCTCGCTGCCCTGACGCAGCGTCACCCGCCCGTCCCAGGTGTTGTCATGGAAGACCAGATGGCTGCCCACGTCCGCGACGACCAACTGCACCGGCATCGTGAGGGAGAGCGGGTCCGGGCCCTTGTCAAAGGTGCCCGGGCCGGAGTTCCAGAGCCGGTAGGCGCCGTCCGGGAGCCGCGGCCCCACCGCCCTGCCGCCGAGCCCGAAGAACCGCGCGTCCGGGGTCACCTGCGAGCGCTGCGCCCAGTGGCCCCCCGCCGTGCCGTCCGCGGGCTCCCACCAGCGCGGCGGCAGCTCGCGGCGCAGCATCACCCCGCCGGGCGTGCGCACCTCGACCCCGCCGTGCCGCGAGACGGTCACCATCACCCGCTCGGAGACCACCCGCCAGCCGCCGTTCTTGTCCGGCTCCAGCCCGGCCCGCGGATCCGCCTCGGGGCACGGCCCGGCCAGCGCGTACGACGGCTCCGGCGCGGCTCCGTCCCAGCCGCAGAAGACCGCGCCGCCGACCGCCACCCGTACCCGCAGGGACGAGCGGGCGAAACGGATCACCCCGCCGCCGGGCGATGGCTCCGCACCCAGCGCCGCGCCGGGCACCCGGGCCCGTTCGGCACGCGGACGGGGCAGCCCGGCCGCGTCCGTACGGTGCCGCCGCCACGCCTCGCGCATGGTGCGCACCCCCAGAGGCGTACCGACCGCCCTCACCGACCGCACCAGGCCACGTGCATCCATGCTGCTCAGCCTGCCACCGACACCGGCAGGGGGCGGTGGCGTTCAACTGTCGTTCACCAGGGCGCCGCCGGTTCGCCGCACACCGCCGCGGTTCTCCGCTTGCCTGCGGCAAATGCGGCGAAAGGCCGGACGAGCGCCGCCGGTGCCGTCCGCCCTGGTGCCGGCAACGATCACATGGCATCGTCCTGCCCAGCCGACGCGTCACGCGCACACCCCCGCCCGTGCGTGGACGGCGAAGCGCACGATGACTCACACCAAGACGCACACGACGCGTACAGCCGGGAGCCGCCATGACCGCAGCACACCGCACACCGCAGCCGTCCGCCCCGGAGCCACTCTGGCGGCCCGGCCCCGACCGGATCGGCAGGGCCCGGATCACCCGCTTCCAGGGGTGGGCCGCCGAACACCACGGCGCTCCCGCCGCCGTACCGGGCGCCGGCCCCGCAGCCGACTACGCGGCGCTGCACCGCTGGTCCACGGAGGATCTGCCCGCCTTCTGGCAGGCCGTCGCCGAGTGGTTCGACGTACGGTTCTCCAGCCCGTACGAGAGTGTGCTCGGCGACACCGCGATGCCCGGGGCCACGTGGTTCCCCGGCGCCACGCTGAACTACGCGGAAGCGGCGCTGCGCACCGCCGAAGATCCCACCCGCGCGGCGGAGGCGGCCCTGCTGCATCTGGACGAGACCCACGACCCGGTGCCCGTCAGCTGGGCCGGACTGCGTCGCCAGGTGGGCTCCCTCGCGGCCGAGCTGCGCAGGCTCGGCGTACGCCCCGGCGACCGCGTCAGCGGCTACCTCCCCAACATCCCGCACGCCGCCGTCGCGCTGCTGGCCACCGCAGCCGTCGGCGGCGTGTGGACCTCCTGCGCACCCGACTTCGGCGCCCGCAGCGTGCTGGACCGCTTCCAGCAGGTGGAACCGGTTGTACTCTTCACCGTCGACGGCTACCGCTACGGCGGCAAGGAACACGACCGCACCGCGACCGTGGCCGAACTGCGCCGCGAGCTCCCCACCCTGCGCGCCGTCGTCCATGTGCCGCTGCTGGGCACCCCCGCACCCGAGGGCGCCCTCGAATGGGACGTGCTCACCGCCGCCGACGTGGAACCGGTCTTCGAACAGGTCCCCTTCGACCACCCCCTGTGGGTGCTCTACTCCTCCGGTACCACCGGCCTGCCCAAGGCCATCGTCCAGTCACAGGGCGGCATCCTCCTCGAACACCTCAAACAGCTCGGGCTGCACTGCGACCTCGGGCCGGGCGACCGCTTCTTCTGGTACACGTCCACCGGCTGGATGATGTGGAACTTCCTCATCTCCGGACTGCTGACGGGCTGCACGGTCATCACCTACGACGGCAGCCCCGGCTACCCCGACACGGCCGCACAGTGGCGCATCGCCGAACGCACCGGCGCCACCTTCTACGGCACTTCCGCCGCCTACGTGATGGCCTGCCGCAAGGCCGACGTCCGGCCGGGCCGCGACTTCGATCTCCGGGCCCTCAACTGCGTCGCCACCACCGGCTCCCCGCTCCCGCCCGACGGCTTCCGCTGGCTGCACGACGCGGTCGCCGAGGACCTGTGGATCGCCTCCGTCAGCGGCGGTACGGACGTCTGCTCCTGCTTCGCCGGGGCGGTCCCCACCCTTCCCGTCTACACCGGTGAGCTTCAGGCCCCCGGCCTCGGCACCGACCTGCAGGCATGGGACCCGGCAGGCCACCCGCTCGTCGACGAGGTCGGCGAACTGGTCGTCACCAACCCGATGCCCTCCATGCCGCTGCGCTTCTGGAACGACCCCGGAGGCGTCCGGTACCACGAGAGCTACTTCGACACCTACCCCGGAGTCTGGCGGCACGGCGACTGGACGACCCTGACCAGCCGAAACACCGTGATCATCCACGGCCGCTCGGACTCCACCCTGAACCGCCAGGGCGTCCGGATGGGGTCGGCCGACATCTACGAGGTGGTGGAGCGGCTGCCGGAGATCCGCGAGTCCCTCGTCATCGGGGTGGAACAGGAGGACGGCGGCTACTGGATGCCGCTCTTCCTCCACCTCACGCCGGGGGCGGCCCTGGACGACGCCCTCCGTGACCGGGTCAAGCAGTCAATCCGCAAGGAGCTGTCACCTCGGCACGTCCCGGACGACATCATCGAGGTCCCCGGCGTGCCGCACACCCTCACCGGAAAGCGCCTGGAGGTCCCCGTCAAGCGCCTGCTCCAGGGAACGGCACTGGAGAAGGCCGTCAACACCGGCTCGGTGGACGACGCCGCGCTGCTCGGCTTCTACCAGCGGCTGGCCGAGGAGCGCCCCTCCTGAACCCCGCGTGATCCCCGGCGCCGACCCCGTTGTCAGACCCCCCGATTACGGTGAGTGAGCAAGTCACCCATGAGGGGACATGAGGGGATGAGGGGAGCAGTCATGGCACACACCAGGAACCGCAAGCGGAGGGCGTACCGCAGGCTCCGCCGCGAGGCGCCGAGCACCGTCGCCGTGCTCGCGGAGCCGGGGGACTTCGCGACGATGAGCAGCAGGTACCGGTCCTTCACCTTCGACGACCACGAGGCGTACCTGCGGCAGACCGAAGTGCTGCTGCGCTCCCTGACGGACCAGGGGGTGCACACCCGTGTCGCCTGCTTCGACGCCGCCGACTACGCGCTGTACTGCGAGGAGGAGCAGCTGGATCCCGACACCGCTGCCAGCCGCACGCGCTACACCGCGGAGGTGGCAGCCGCCGGATTCACCGTCCCCTACGGGGGCGAGACCATCGGCCGGCTGGTCCCGCTGCTCCTCGGCGCCCGGGAGCCCGCACTCACCTGGGAGGAGGTCACCGCCCTGATCGCCTGCGCAGAGCCGGGCGACGCCGGCACGCCGGAGTCTCCCGCCGATCCGCAGGAGTACGGAGAGGCCGTGTTCCGCCGGGCGGTGGAGGCGCTGGGCTTTCTGCTGGAGGCCGCCGGCCCCGGGGTCCACCACCTGGTGTGCAGCGTCAGCGCTCCCGACGCACCGCTGAGCGCGGCGCTCCGAGCCGAGCGGCTCCCGGAGGGCGGGCTGAGCCTCCGGGACCCGGAGCCGCTGCTGCTGTGCGGAGTGCTGGCCGCGGGCATGGCCACGGACAGCCCGGGCGGTGTCGTCGTGCGCACCTGTCCGCACGAGGGCGGGAGCGAGACGGTCCGGGGCTGGCGGCTGCGGGGCGGCTGGCTGAGCCCGTTGAGCGAGGCCGAGGTGTTCTCCGCCTACTGCACCGACGCGGAGACGGGCGAGCCGGTCCCGCCGGAAGCGGGCGTCCGCTACCGGCCGGGCATCGCCCTGCCCCCGGCGTCCGGTGGCTCTGCCTGACCGCACGGAAGAAGGCCCGTGCGCACCGTTTTGCCATTCGGCGGTCGGTGCGCACGGGCCTTCGACGAACGGCCGGAATCACTCCCCGGACAGCACCGCCTGCGCGGCGGCCCGCGCCTCGGGCGCACTGTCGGCGGCGCGCGCGGCCGCAGCCGCGCGCTCGCACTGGGCGAGCGTGTGCTTGGCCAGCGTGGCGCGTACATAGGGGAGAGCCGAGGAGCCCATCGACAGGCTCGTCACGCCCAGCCCCGTCAGCACACACGCGAGCATCGGGTCCGCGGCGGCTTCGCCGCAGACTCCGCAGCTCTTGCCCTCCGCCTTCGCAGCGTCCGCGGACAGCGCCACCAGATCCAGCAGCGCGGGCTGCCACGGATCCTGCAGCCGGGAGAGCGCACCGACCTGACGGTCGGCGGCGAAGGTGTACTGCGCCAGGTCGTTCGTCCCGAGGGAGAGGAACTCCACCTCCTGGAGGACGGAACGCGCCCGCAGCGCGGCCGACGGGATCTCGACCATGGCACCGAACTTCGCCCGCAGCCCCGCCGCCCGGCACGCGTCCGCGAACGCCTTGGCGTCCGAGCGGTCCGCGACCATCGGCGCCATCACCTCGAGATAGACCGGCAGCCCCTCGGCCGCCCGGGCCAGCGCGCGCAGCTGGGTGTCCAGCACCTCGGCGTGGTCCAGGAGCGAGCGCAGACCGCGCACACCCAGCGCGGGGTTGGGCTCGTCGCCCGGTGTCAGGAAGTCCAGCGGCTTGTCCGCACCGGCGTCCAGCACCCGGACCACGACCCGGCCCTCGGGGAACGCCTCCAGGACCTGCCGATAGGCCGCGACCTGCTTGTCTTCCGACGGGGCCTTCGAGCTGTCGTCGAGGAAGAGGAACTCCGTACGGAAGAGACCGACACCCTCCGCACCCGCCTCCAGGGCGGCCTGTACGTCCGCCGGCCCGCCGACGTTCGCCAGCAGCGGCACCTTGTGCCCGTCGGAGGTCGCACCCGGGCCACTCGCCGCAGTGAGTGCGGCCTTGCGCTCGTCAGCCGCCGTCGACAGTTCGGCACGCTCCTCGGAGCTGGGGTTCACCACGACATCACCCGTGCTGCCGTCCACCGCGACGACCGTGCCCTCGGCGAGCTCACCCGCACCGGGCAGCGCGACAACGGCGGGAACACCCAGAGCGCGCGCCAGGATGGCGCTGTGACTCGTCGGCCCGCCCTCCTCGGTGACGAAACCGAGGACGAGCGCCGGGTCCAGCAGCGCCGTGTCGGCGGGAGCCAGATCCCGCGCGATGAGCACATACGGTTCGTCGCTGTCCGGCACCCCCGGCATCGGCACGCCCAGCAGCCGGGCCACGATGCGGTTCCGCACATCGTCGAGATCCGCCACCCGCCCGGCGAGATACTCACCGGCACCGGCGAGCAAAGCACGGTAGGCCGCGAAGGCGTCATAGACCCCGCGCTCGGCCGTACTGCCCACGGCGATCCGGCGGTCGACGTCGGCGAGCAGCTCCGGGTCCTGGGCCATCATGGCCTGGGCCTCCAGCACCGCCTGGGCCTCGCCGCCCGCCAGCTGCCCGCGGGCGGTCAGATCCGCCGCCACCGCGTCCACGGCCTGGCGGGCACGCCCCTGCTCGCGCGGGGCCTCGTCCGGCTCGATCTGCCGGGTCGGCGGCTCCAGCACCGCGGTGCCCATGTGCCGTGCCTCGCCGATCGCGACCCCGTGGCTCACACCCACGCCTCGAAGCGTTGTGTCCATTTCACCCGTCTCCGGTTTGATCCTGCGGCGCGTCCGCCGTACTTACCACCCTTGGTGCTCCTGTCCGGAGCAAGGGGTCACACCCAGTTGAACAGGGTCTTGCCGGGAGCGACGTCTCCCTCGTCCGCGAGATCCGTCAGCGAGTCGGCTGTGGCCTCGAGCGCGACGACGGGCGAGATCGGGGACTTCCCCGCCTCCTCCACCGCAGCCGGATTCCAGCGGACCACCGGGTCACCCCGCCGCACGGTGTCGCCCTTGGCGGCGAGCAGTTCGAAGCCTTCGCCGTTGAGCTGGACCGTGTCGATCCCGAGGTGAGTGAGCACGCCATGGCCCTCGGCGTCGACGATGACGAAGGCGTGCGGATGAAGAGAGACGACGATGCCGTCCACGGGTGCGACGGCGTCGGTCGGCTCACGGATGGGATCGACGGCGGTACCCGGCCCCACCATCGCGCCGGAGAACACCGGATCGGGCACAGCCGCAAGCCCGATGGCTCGTCCGGTCAGCGGGGACGTCACGGTGGTCATGGGAAGCCTCCCAGGGCGGGGTTTCGGTCAGCCGCCGCCACTACCTGTCCGGGACGGCGCACCGTTCAGAAGCGTAAGTCATGGGAAGAGACGATTCCGCACTGCCGTACGGCGCTGCTCCTTGCCCTCTGCCGGCCCGGCCCAACCCCCCGCCGCCCTACGGATTTGCCTCCCCCTGGCCCGGACTGTAGTGTCCTGACCCTGCCTCGGCGCCACAGGCGTTGGCAGTCTCCCGATCCACCAACTTCCTTCTGCAATATCACCCCAGTCGCTTTATGTCTGAGCGTCACAGGGTTTCGAGCAGAAAGAATTCTTCTGGTAGAGTCGGGAACACGAAATACCGAAGGGAAAGCCCGGAGGGTGCCGGAGACGGTAGCCAAAGGAAGCGTCCGTTCTTTGAGAACTCAACAGCGTGCCAAAAGTCAACGCCAAATGTTGATACCCCTGCTTCCGGCCTCCAGGCCGGGAGTGGTGGTTCCTTTGAAGTACAAAAGACAGCGAGGACGCTGTGAACAGTCGGATT
>NZ_JAJAGO010000021.1 GCF_025165795.1 Streptomyces gossypii | reverse complement strand
AGGCGACCGCGTTGACGGGACTGGGCAGGCTGGCGCAGGAGGCGGGTGACCCTGACCGGGCCCGTGCCTTCCTGACCGAGGCGCACACCCTGGCGAAGGATTTCTTTGCCCGGGCCGCCCCCCCCCCCCCCCCCCCCCCCCCCACCCACACCCCCCCCCCCCCCCCCCCCCCCCCCCGGCGGGGGCCGCCCCCCCCCCCCCCCCCCCCCCCCGGCCGGTTCACCGGCACGCCCTAGTAGCGCGGCCGGTTGAACCAGGCGGCCGCCTGGTTCAGCGAGCAGAAGACGAGGGTGAGCACCGCTACGCCGAGCCACAGGACCAGGATCGCGGGGCTCTCCAGCGTGGTCTCGTTCCCCGCGTACTGGATCAGGCCGTAACTCGCGATGACGGTGTTCAGCGAGCTGGCGACAAGCGCCATGGTCCGGGTCCCGGGCCCACCGCGGCCGAACAGCGAGGCGGCCGTGAAATGCAGTGCGGCCATTCCGCCGCCGATGACGAAGAAGGCGAAACCGATGGCGACGACGGCGTCCCCGGAGTTCCGGGCGAACATCAGGTCGTCGGAGTCCTGGGCGGCGAGCGCGCCGATCAGCATGCCCACGGCCATCAGGCTCCACACGGCTCCGGCGACGAACAGCAGCACGCGTGCGGTGGTCAGTTGGCCCGGCATCCGCATCGGCATCCACGGCATCCCGCCCGGGTAGGGCTGCATGCCGCCGGGGTACGGCTGCATGCCGTAGCCGGCCTGCTGCGCGTATCCGTAGGGCTGCGGGTTCTGTTGCGGCTGCGCGTAGGGCGGCTGCTGCCCGTAGGCGGGCGGCGCCGGCTGCTGCTGGGGCTGACCTCCGCCGTACGGGCCCGCGCCGTACTGCGGGCCGCCGTAGGGGCCGTAGGGCTGCTGCGGCGGATCGGGCGGATAGCTCATCGTGGCGTCCCTCCGGGCTGGGCATCGGGCTGGGCAGCGGACCGGCCCGCGTGCCGCGCGGCCGTACACACGCCGGGGCCGGACGCGATCTACCGCGTCCGGCCCCGGCGTGTCAGCTTGTACTCAGCGTAGCGCCTCGTGACGACTTGGTGCGCGCCAGGAGTCTTCAGTTCGCGGTGACGACCACGGTGCCGCAGACCTTGTCGGCGAAGGTCTGGCTCTTGGCGTCCCACAGCGGCCACAGCCACCCGAGATAGCAGGCCAGAGAGTCGAGGATGTGGGCCAGCTTCCGGAGGAAGGCCATGCCGAAGCCGATGGGCTGGCCGGTGGACTCCTTCACCAGACGGACGTTCACCATCTTCTTGCCCGGGCTCTGCCCGGTGGTGCCCTCCTGGTACAGCATCCAGAGCATCACCCCGATGTAGACGAGCACGCCCAGGACGACCAGGATCATTCCGCTGTCGCCCATCGCGAAGCCCGCGAGAGCGAGAACGCCGTACGGCACGCCCGCGATGAGGCCGTCGACTATGGTGCCGCCGACGCGCGAGCCCCAGCCCGCGTAGTCGCGCGGGGCGCCGACCGGGTTGTAGCCGTAGCCGGGCTGCTGCGGGTAGCCGTACTGCGGCTGGCCCATGGGCGGCCCCATCGGCTGACCCTGCTGCGGGTAGCCGTAGCCCGGCTGACCCTGCGGCGGCACACCCTGCGGGGCCTGCTGGTAGCCGTAGCCGGGCGGCTGCTGCTGTCCGTAGGGGTTGTTCGGGTCCTGCCCTTGCGGCGGGGGTGGGTAACTCACGAGCGACTTCCTTCGAGCGGAGTGGGGACGGAACGGATTGAACTGCTCCGGGGAACCACGGATCCGCCCCCGCAGGACTGCTGCGTGAGGTGCGCGGTCTGCACGTGTTGCCTCCCCCGAGTGTCAATGCCGCCGTGTGATGGGACTGTCAGCGGACACGGCGCCAGCACACAATGTTGGTGGCCCGGAGCTGATGCTGTCCAGCCAAGATCTCCGACTGTGGCGAATCCGCAACGCTTGACGCCGGACGGTCACCCATGGTTCAGAAGCGTCGCACACCCCGGGCGTACCGTGGCCGGGTGCCAGGATTGGAGACCAGCGGCAGGTATCCGGGAGAATGGTGACCATGACCGCTCAGATTCTCGATGGCAAGTCCACCGCAGCCGCGATCAAGTCCGAAGTCGCCGCCCGCGTCGAAGCGCTCCGGACCCTCGGTATCACGCCGGGCCTCGGCACCCTGCTCGTCGGCGAGGACGTCGGCAGCCAGAAGTACGTCGCCGGGAAGCACCGCGACTGCGCGCAGGTGGGCATCGCCTCCATCCAGCGCGAACTGCCGGACACCGCGACCCAGGAGGAGATCGAGGAGGTCGTACGGGAGCTGAACGAGAACCCGGAGTGCACGGGATACATCGTCCAGCTGCCGCTGCCCAAGGGCATCGACGTCAACCGCGTACTCGCCCTGATGGACCCGGACAAGGACGCGGACGGGCTGCACCCCACCAGCCTCGGCAAGCTCGTGCTGGGCGACCCGGGCCCGCTGCCCTGCACCCCGAACGGCATCATCGAACTGCTGCGCAGGCACGGCGTCGCCCTCGCCGGAGCCCATGTCGTCGTGGTGGGCCGGGGCATCACCGTCGGCCGCTCCATCCCGCTGCTGCTGACCCGCAAGTCCGAGAACGCGACGGTGACCCAGTGCCACACCGGCACCCGGGACCTGCCCGCTCTGCTGCGCCAGGCGGACATCGTCGTGGCGGCGGCCGGAGTGCCGCACCTGGTCAAGCCTGAGGACGTGAAGCCGGGCGCGGCGGTGCTGGACGTCGGCGTCAGCCGGGACGAGAACGGCAGGATCCTCGGCGACGTGCACCCCGGTGTGGCCGAGGTCGCGGGCTGGATCTCCCCCAACCCGGGCGGCGTCGGTCCGATGACCCGCGCCCTGCTGCTCCAGAACGTCATCGAGGCGGCGGAGCGCGGCACGGCGGGCTGAGAGGCCACCCGGCAGCCTCTGACCAGTAGCAGCACAGCGAGCCGACCGAAGCGAGATCAGGAGCGTCCATGGGCGGACAGAAGGCGACGGCACCCGACGGGCCCCCGCCGAAGACGAGATCGCGCCGTTTCCCCACCCTCACGCGGGACACCGCCCGCCCCGAGGGCGGCGGCCGGGCGGCGAGCGGTACGGCACCCGCGCCCTACCGTCAGTGGCCGCTGCTGGTGGTGTGGGGAGGGATGCTCACCGGACTGCTGGTGACCATGGCGGAGTTCCGCAGCGGAACCATCATCATGGGGGTGTCGCTGCTGGGCGCCGCCGTACTGCGCTGGACGATGGCCTCGGTGGGCATGCTGGCGGTGCGTTCACGCTTCACCGACCTGGTGACCTACGGGCTGCTGGGCACGATGATCGTGATGCTGGCGATGCTTGCGCAGCCGGATCCGTGGATCGCGATCCCGATCCTCGACGACATCGTGCACTTCTCGGTCCGCTGATCCGGACGTCCGGTAATCCCGACGTCCGATAATCTCTGACTTCCCGTCAGCTTCTGTCGCCCGCGGCCGCGCGCGACACCTCGGCTCGCTCCTCATGCGGCGGCCGGACGGCCATCGGGTGGCAGACTGGGCGGGTACGCGCACGGCCGGTGATCCGGGACGCATCCGTGCGGCTTCCGGTCTGGACCGCGATCCCGGCTTTCCGTATCCCCCCTGTGAGCCGGAGACGCGGATCCGGGGGACCGGCACCAACCTGGGGGACGAGGGGGACAGATGCCTCGCTGGAAGGCGCTACCGGACGAACTGGATCCGCAGATCCGCGAGTTCACCAGCCAGCTGCGCCGTCTTGTCGACCGCAGCGGGCTGAGTCTCGCCTCGATCGCGGACCGTACCGGCTACAGCAAGTCGTCCTGGGAGCGCTACCTCAACGGACGGCTGCTGGCGCCGCGTGGCGCCACCCAGGCGCTCGCCGATGTGACCGGCACGGAGGTGCGGCATCTGGCGACCATGTGGGAACTGGCCGAACGGGCCTGGAGCCGCAGTGAGATGCGTCACGACATGACGATGGAGGCGCTCCAGGTCGATCAGGCACGCGCCGCGCTGGCGGAGGCGGAGGCGGCCGCCCCGGCCAAGGGCCGCCGGTGGGGCCTGGGCCGCGACCGGGATGCCGAGAGCGAGCCGCTGGTGCCGCCCGAGGGCGCGGTGGGCGTCGCCCCGCAGCATCCGGTTGCTGGAACCGCTGGAACCGCTGGAACCGCTGGACGTGCTGGGGCTGCACCGGTGGTGCCCGAGGAGGCGGCCGTGCCGACGGATCCGGGGACCACTCGGCTCAGCAGGCAGGCGATCGCCCGCGCGGGTGATGCCACGGGCACCCGTGCCCTCGACGCCTCCGCTCCCGCGGTTCCCGCCCCTCCCGTGGCTGCCCCCACGGGGCCGCCCGTCACCGTCAGTCCCGGAGTCGGTCCTGGTCCCGGTCCCGGTCCTGGTCCCGGAGCAGGGCGCGGCAGACGCGGACCCGGCCGTGGCAGAGGCGCGATGGCCGTCGGTGGAGCCGCTGCCGCGCTCGTCGTGCTCGCGACTGCCGTTTTCGCCCTCGATCTCACCGGTGAGGACTCCGCCGCCGAATCTCCCCCGCCTTCCCCCGCCGCGAAGGCCCCGAAACTGCCCGCAGGCGTCAAGTGCACCGGGGCGGACTGTCACGGCAAGGACCCGGAGAAAATGGGCTGCGGCGGCCAGCACGCCCGCACCGCGGGGACGGGCATGGTCGGGCCGAGCTTGGTCGAGGTCCGCTACAGCAAGGTGTGCGGGGCGGCCTGGGCCCGGATCGCCGGGGCGGCCGACGGCGACATGCTGAAGATGTCCGGCGAGAAGCGGACCACGAACGTACGGGTGGAGAGCGCGACCGACGCCTACACCTCGATGGTGCCCGTCAGGAAGCTGACGCGGGCGCGCGCCTGCGCGACGCTCGCCGTCGGCACCGAGGGGTGCGTCAAGGGCTCCCCGGCGGCGTCCAGCGACACGCCGTGAGCCCCGGCCGTAACCGTTTCGAGATTTCCGGCATGCCCGGCGTGATATCGGGGCAGGCGTCCCACTAACCCCCCACGGGTGTGGCAGCACACCCGGGCAGTCGCCCGTCCGTCCCCCCTCCTTGAGCGGGCGGCTGCCCATGGTGATCGCCCGTCCGATAGCCTGGCGGTGGGGTCTCTTGATGTAGAGAGATCTTCGCGCAGTGGCATGTCGCCACGCGTCAGCACAACGCCCCAGAGCCCAGAGCCCGGGTCCCGTTCCTGGGGAGACCCACCGCCACCGTCAGGTACTACGGAGACCGCCATGACCCGCACTCCCGTCAATGTCACCGTCACCGGCGCCGCCGGACAGATCGGCTACGCGCTGCTCTTCCGTATCGCCTCCGGCCATCTGCTCGGCGCGGACGTGCCGGTCAAACTGCGCCTGCTGGAGATCCCGCAGGCCGTGAAGGCCGCCGAAGGCACCGCGATGGAGCTCGACGACTGCGCCTTCCCGCTGCTGCGCGGCATCGAGATCACCGACGACGCCGAGGTCGCCTTCGACGGCACGAACGTCGCCCTGCTGGTCGGCGCCCGTCCGCGCGCGAAGGGCATGGAGCGCGGTGACCTCCTGGAGGCAAACGGCGGCATCTTCAAGCCGCAGGGCAAGGCGATCAACGACCGCGCGGCGGACGACGTCCGGGTGCTGGTCGTCGGCAACCCCGCCAACACCAACGCGCTGATCGCCCAGGCCGCCGCGCCCGACGTACCGGCCGAGCGCTTCACCGCGATGACCCGGCTGGACCACAACCGCGCGATCTCGCAGCTGGCCAAGAAGACCGGCAGCGCCGTCTCGGACATCCGGAAGCTGACCATCTGGGGCAACCACTCCGCGACGCAGTACCCGGACATCTTCCACGCCGAGGTCGCGGGCAAGAACGCCGCCGAGACCGTGAGCGACGAGCAGTGGCTGGCCGACGAGTTCATCCCGACCGTCGCCAAGCGCGGCGCCGCCATCATCGACGCCCGCGGCGCCTCCTCGGCCGCCTCCGCCGCCAACGCGGCCCTCGACCACGTCTTCACCTGGGTCAACGGCACGCCGGAGGGCGACTGGACCTCGATGGGCATCCCCTCGGACGGCTCCTACGGCGTGCCCGAGGGCCTCATCTCGTCCTTCCCGGTCACCTGCGCGGGGGGCGCGTACGAGATCGTCCAGGGCCTGGAGATCAACGACTTCTCGCGCGGCCGCATCGACTCCTCCGTCAAGGAGCTCTCCGAGGAGCGCGACGCGGTTCGCGGTCTCGGCCTGCTCTAAGAGCCAGGACGCCTGCGGCGGGTACCGGCCACGTGGCCGGTACCCGCCGCAGGCATGTGAGGCAGTCCGTGCTGTCGTGCGCCGTCAGTACTGGAACCCGTCGGTGGCGAGTGTGATCTCCGCCGGGGTGCCGCCGAGGTCCATGGTCCGGCCGTACTTGACGGTGAGGTCCGATGCGTAGCCGCTGAGCAGCCGGTCGTCCTCCGACTCGGTGTTCGGGCTCCGTGTATAGGTGGCACAGCCTACGCAGGGATACCGGACACGGCCGCTCACCAGCAGTTACGTCGCATCTGGAAACTATCTGAAAAATGCACGGCATGTCCTGGTAAGGACGCTTAAATGCCAGTGA
The DNA here is from genome assembly GCF_025165795.1 of Streptomyces gossypii. Classification (GTDB taxonomy): domain Bacteria; phylum Actinomycetota; class Actinomycetes; order Streptomycetales; family Streptomycetaceae; genus Streptomyces; species Streptomyces gossypii. The sequence goes on along the minus strand of NZ_JAJAGO010000021.1, from coordinate 109,932 downwards.
GGAAGGCCACTTATTGGCCTCGCCGGACATACACCTGCCCGACCAGGGCAGGGAGATGCTTCTGCCGCCCATCGAGAAATGGCGCGGCGCCGAACATCTCGCACATGGAAGGCAGAGACCGCGGTGTCCGTAAGAGAGAGCATTCACATCGACGGCGTGTGGCAAACGGCCGCATCCGGTGGCACGCGGGAGGTCCTCGACCCCGCGGATGCCACGACTCTCGCGGTGGTCGCCGAGGGTGGCACGGCGGACATCGACGCGGCCGTGCACGCGGCGCGCCGCGCGTTCGACACCGGCAGCTGGCCCGGCACCCCCGCCGCGGAACGTGCCGCGCTGCTGCGCCGCGTCGCCGTACTCCTCCAGCGTGACCGCGAGGAGATCGCGCTGACCGAGTCCCGTGACACCGGCAAGACGCTGGAGGAGGGCCGGGTCGACGTGGACGACGTCACCGCCGCCTTCCGGTACTTCGCGGACCTGGTGGGCAACGAGTCCGCCGGACGGGTGATCGACGCGGGCACCCCGGACGTGCACAGCGTCGTCGTGCACGAGCCCGTCGGCGTCTGCGCCATGATCACGCCCTGGAACTACCCCCTTCTCCAGGCCAGCTGGAAGGTCGCCCCCGCGCTCGCCGCGGGCAACACATTCGTCCTCAAGCCCAGCGAGGTGACCCCCCTCAGCACGCTCCGGCTCATCGGGCTGCTCGCGGAGGCCGGTCTCCCGGCGGGTGTGGCCAACGTGGTGACCGGCGCGGGCGACCCGGTCGGTGCCCGCATGGCGGAACACCCCGGAGTCGACCTGGTGTCCTTCACCGGCGGCCTGGCCAGCGGTACGAAGGTCGCGCAGGCCGCCGCGCCGACCGTCAAGAAGGTCGCCCTGGAGCTGGGCGGCAAGAACCCGAACGTCGTCTTCGCCGACGCGTGTGCCACCGAGGAGGGCTTCGACCTCGCCGTCGACCAGGCCCTCAACGCCGCCTTCATCCACAGCGGCCAGGTCTGCTCCGCCGGTGCCCGGCTGATCATCGAGGAGTCCGTACGGGACCGCTTCGTCGCCGAGCTGGCCGCCCGCGCCCAGCGCATCCGGCTCGGCCGGGGCACCGAGGACGGCGTCGAGTGCGGCCCGCTGGTCTCCGAGCAGCAGCTTGCCAAGACCGAGGCGTACGTGGCGTCCGCGCTTGCGGAGGGCGCGGTACTGCGCTGCGGCGGTGAACGCCCCGAACCTTCGGACGTGCGTCCGGCGACCGGCTACTTCTACGCGCCGACGGTGCTGGACGCCTGCCACCGCGGCATGCGGGTCGTCCGGGAGGAGACCTTCGGGCCGATCCTGACGGTCGAGACCTTCCGCACCGAGGCGGAAGCCGTCGAACTGGCGAACGACACCGAGTACGGCCTCGCGGGCGCGGTCTTCTCCTCGGACACCGCACGGGCCCGCCGGGTGGCCGGCCGGCTGCGGCACGGGACCGTATGGATCAACGACTTCCACCCGTACCTCCCGCAGGCGGAGTGGGGAGGCTTCGGCAAGTCCGGCGTCGGGCGCGAACTGGGCCCGCACGGGCTGGCCGAGTACCGCGAGACCAAGCACGTCTACGAGAACCTCCGTCCGGCACCCGTGCGCTGGTTCGCGGGATGACCGTCCCGTGAACAGCGGCCGCTCGCCCGCAGGTCACCGCAGAAGCTCACAGCCGGGCGGGCGTATCCGCTGCCGCACTCCGCGATTCGCATGTCCGCGCGCCGGGGTTCCCACAATCCGGCCGACTTCACCCCCAAGGAGCAGTACCCCCTATGGCCACCTATGACTACGTCATAGTCGGCGGCGGCACGGCCGGTTCCGTGATCGCCTCCAGGCTCACCGAGAAACCCGGCGTCCGTGTCGCCCTCATCGAGGGAGGCCCCTCGGACATCGACCGCCCCGAAGTACTCACGCTGCGCCGCTGGCTGGGCCTCCTCGGCGGTGAACTCGACTACGACTACCCGACAACGGAGCAGCCCCGCGGCAACTCCCACATCCGGCACAGCCGGGCCAAGGTGCTCGGCGGCTGCTCCTCGCACAACACGCTGATCTCCTTCAAGCCGCTCCCCTCCGACTGGGACGAGTGGGAGGAGGCCGGGGCCCGCGGCTGGAACGCCGAGGCGATGGACCCGTACTTCCGAAAGCTGCGCAACAACGTTGTCACGGTGGACGAGAAGGACCGCAACGCCATCGCCCGCGACTGGATCGAGGCCGCCACCACCGCTCTCGGCGTGCCCCTGGTCGAGGGGTTCAACAAGCAGCCGTTCACCGAGGGCGCCGGATTCTTCGACCTCTCCTACCATCCGGAGAACAACAAGCGCTCCTCCGCCTCCGTCGCCTACCTGCACCCGCACATCGAGGCCGGCGACCGTCCCGGCCTGGACATCCTGCTGGAGACCTGGGCCTACCAGCTCGAACTCGACGAGAACCGGGTAACGGGCGTGCGCGTGCGGACGAAGGACGGCGAGGAGCAGCTGCTGACGGCCTCCCGCGAGGTGCTGGTGTGCGCGGGCGCGGTGGACACCCCGCGGCTGCTGCTGCACTCGGGGATCGGCCCGGCGAACGACCTGGAGGCCCTCGGCATCCCGGTGCGGCACGACCTGCCGGGTGTGGGCGAGAACCTGCTCGACCACCCGGAGTCGGTGATCGTCTGGGAGACGGACGGACCCATCCCCGAGAACTCGGCGATGGACTCCGACGCAGGCCTGTTCCTGCGGCGGGACCCCGCCGTACCGGGGCCGGACCTGATGTTCCACTTCTACCAGATCCCGTTCACCGACAACCCCGAGCGGCTCGGCTACCAGAAGCCCGAGCACGGCGTGTCGATGACCCCGAACATCCCCAAGCCGCGCAGCCGGGGCCGCGTCCACCTCACCTCCGCCGACCCCTCGGTCAAACCGGCTCTCGACTTCCGCTACTTCACGGACGAGGACGACTACGACGCCCGCACCCTCGTGGACGGGATCAAGGCCGCCCGCGAGGTCGCGAAGGCCGAGCCGTTCGCCAAGTGGCTCAAGCGCGAGGTCTGCCCCGGCCCGGAGATCACCTCGGACGAGGAGATCAGCGAGTACGCGCGCAAGGTCGCGCACACCGTCTACCACCCGGCCGGTACGTGCCGGATGGGCGACGCCGACGACGGCCTCGCGGTCGTCGACCCCGAGCTGCGGATACGCGGGCTGGAGGGCGTCCGGATCGCTGACGCCTCGGTCTTCCCGACGATGCCCAGCGTGAACCCGATGATCGGCGTGCTGATGGTCGGGGAGAAGGCGGCCGATCTCCTCCGGTCGGATCCGACGACGGCACCGGGAGGTGTGGCGTGAAGACAACCGCCGAGAACCCTGAACAGCACTCCGAAACCGCGGCAGACACCGCCGTGGAGACTGCCGAGCAGTCCGCGACCGGTCCCGTGTTCTCCGTCAAGGGGTTGTGGAAGGTCTTCGGCCCGAAGGCCGAGAAGGTGCCCGGCAACAAGGAGTACCAAGGTCTGAGCGCCTCCGAGCTGCGCGCCAGGACCGGTTGCACGGCCGCCGTCCGCGATGTCTCCTTCGACGTGCACAAGGGCGAGGTCTTCGTCGTCATGGGGCTGTCCGGCTCCGGCAAGTCCACCCTGGTGCGCTGTCTGACCCGGCTCATCGAACCGACCTCCGGCTCCCTGGTGATGGACGGCGAGGACGTCCGGGCCATGGACGGGAACCGGCTGCGCGAGCTGCGCCGCCACCGCGCCGCGATGGTCTTCCAGCACTTCGGCCTCCTGCCGCACCGCAGCGTGCTGGACAACATCGCCTACGGGCTGGAGATCCAGGGCGTCGGCAAGCTCGAGCGCCGTGCGAGGGCCGCCCAGATGGTGGAGAAGGTCGGACTCGACGGCCTCGGCGAGCGCCGCCCCCGGCAGCTCTCCGGCGGCCAGCAGCAGCGTGTCGGGCTGGCCCGCGCACTCGCCGTCGACCCCGAGGTGCTCCTCTTCGACGAGCCCTTCAGCGCCCTGGACCCGCTGATCCGGCGGGACATGCAGGAGGAGGTCATCCGCCTGCACCGGGAGGAGGGCCGCACGATGGTCTTCATCACCCACGACCTCTCCGAGGCGCTCCGCCTGGGCGACCGCATCGCACTGATGCGGGACGGCGAGATCGTCCAGCTCGGCACTCCCGAGGAGATCGTCGCCCACCCGGCCGACGACTACGTCCGCGACTTCGTCCGTGACGTGCCGCGCGAGCAGGTCATCTCGGTGCGCCGCGCGATGCGCCCCGCGGTCGGCGGCGAGGCTGCGTCCGGCCCCGTGCTGGCGCCCGGTGCGCTGGTCTCCGAGGCGATCGAGACCGTGGTCCGCGAGGGCGGCCCGGCGCGGGTGATGGACGGCGACGAGCTGCTGGGCGTCGTCGGCGTCGAGCAGCTGCTCGCGGTGGTGGCGGGCCTCGACGAGGAGGCGCCCGCCCCGGACGGCCCGTCCCGCGCCGGGTCTCCCCGGGCCCGGACCGGCGGAGGACGCGAATGAGCTCCCCGGCCACTCTGGAGAAGAGCGCCGCCGCCACACCGGAATCCGCCCCCGAGGGCGGCCCCGACCGGGGTGCGCGGGTGCGGTCCTGGCTCGGCGTGAATCCGCGCACGGCCCTGGCGCTGGCCGCCCTCCTGCTGGCGGTCGTCAGCGCAGTCGTCGTGGGGGAGAGCAACTGGCCCTCCGCGTGGACGGTCGACGTGGAATCACCGCTGGACGATCTGAACGTCTGGCTGGTGGACAACCGCGACACCCACTGGATCTTCCTCTACTTCCTGCTGCACATCAGCAACACGGCGCAGAGCTCCGTGGACAGCATGGTCGAGCTGTTCGACTCGCTCGGCTGGATCGGCGTCACCCTCGTCGGCACGCTGGCGGCCTGGACCGCGGGCGGCGCCGACCTCGGCCGCCGCGCGCTGCGGGTTGCCGGCACCGCTCTCGGCGTCTTCGCCGTCTGCGGGCTGCTGGGCATGTGGGAGCCCACCATGGAGACGCTGGCGCTGATGACGGTCGCCGTCTTCTTCGCCGCGCTCGTGGGCGTGCTGCTGGGCCTTGCCTCCGGTCTCTCCGACCGCTGCGAACGCCTGCTGCGCCCGGTGTTCGACACCATGCAGGTGATGCCGGCGTTCGCGTACCTGCTGCCGTTCCTGCTGCTCTTCGGTATCGGGGTGCCGTCCGCGCTGGTCGCCACCATCATCTACGCCGCCCCGCCGATGGCCCGGCTCACCTCGCTGGGCCTGCGCGGTGCCGATCCGGCCGCCCTGGAGGCCGCACTCTCCCTCGGTGCCGGTCCCTGGCAGCAGCTGCGTACGGCCCGGCTGCCGCTGGCCCGCAAGGAGATGATGCTCGGCCTGAACCAGACGATCATGATGTGCCTGTCGATGGTGGTGCTCGCCTCGCTGATCGGTTCGGGCGGCTTGGGCGACAAGATCTACCAGGCTCTCGGCGACATCGACGTGGGCGACGCCCTCACCGCCGGTATCGCCATCGTCCTGATGGCCGTGCTGCTCGACCGTACGACCGCCGCCGTGGGCGAACGGCTGGACGCGGACGCCGCGCCCCGCTCCGGTTGGCGGGCGCGGCTGCGCGGCTGGCAGGTCTGGGCCGGTCTCGCGGTGCTCACCGGCCTGCTGTCGGCGTTCGGCTCCAGCATGTGGGCGCGGGCGTGGCCCGAGAACTGGACGGTGGACTTCGATGATCCGGTGAACACCGCCGTCGACTGGTTCGTCGCGCACCTTGGCAGCGGCATCCCGCTGCTGGGCGGAACCATCACCTGGGCGGACGGCTTCACCAGCTACGCGCTCAACCCGCTGCGCAGCGCGCTGCTCGCCACCCCCTGGTGGGCGGTGACCCTGGTGGTCGCGGTGATCGGCTGGGCCGTCGGCACCTGGCGCGCGGCGCTGAGCAGCGTGCTGGCACTGGGATTCATCGGAGTGATGGGCCTGTGGGACCAGTCGTTCGACACTCTCTCCCAGGTGCTCGCGAGCCTGGTGCTGACGCTGGTGTTCGGCTTCCTGATCGGCATCTGGGCCGCCCGTGTGGAACGGGTGGAGCGGATACTCCGGCCGGTCCTCGACACGATGCAGACGATGCCGCAGTTCGTCTATCTGATCCCGGTGATCGCGCTGTTCAGTCTCAGCCGGTCGGCCGGTATCGCCGCGGCGGTGGTGTACGCGCTGCCCGCCGTGGTCCGCATCACCACCCAGGGTCTGCGCCAGGTGGACCCGGCCGCGCTGGAGGCCGCCCGGTCGCTGGGCGCCACCACCAGTCAGCAGTTGCTTCAGGTGCAGCTGCCGCTGGCCCGCCGCGCGCTGCTCGTCGCCGTCAACCAGGGCGTGGTGCTGGTGCTCTCGATGGTCGTCATCGCCGCGCTCGTCGGTGGTGGTGCACTCGGCATCGACGTGGTCACCGGCCTGGACAGGGGCGATCTGTCCCTCGGGCTTCCCGCCGGTGTGGCCGTCGTCTGCCTCGGCATCGTCCTCGACCGGCTCACCCAGCCCGCCTCGCGCGAGCGCAGTCGCGGCTGAGCAGTCGCCCTGCCCCCAGCTCTTCTCCATTCCCCCAGAAAGGTTCCGGCACCTCCCCCGTCGGAACACCACAGCAAAAGAAGGCACTTTCCCTCATGTACAGAAACGCACGGATACGCAACTCACTCGTCGCCGGCGCCGGTGTCGCCGGGATGCTGGCGCTCAGCGCCTGCGGAGCGGCCGAAACCGAGTCCGGCGGCGGTGACACGGTCAGGCTCGCGCAGCCCACCTGGGTCGGCGCGCAGGCCAACGTCGCGGTGGCCAAGAAGCTGCTGGAGGACGAGCTGGACGCCAAGGTCAAGGTCCAGCAGCTGGGCGAGCCCGCCGCCTGGGACGCTCTGAACAGCGGCAAGGCCGACGCCATCCTCGAGGACTGGGGCGGGGTGCCCAAGAAGGAGAAGCTCTACATCGAGGACAAGAAGACCGTCGTCAAGGGCGGCAACCTCGGTGTCAAGGGCCACATCGGCTGGTTCGTGCCCAAGTACTACGCGGACAAGCACCCGGACATCACCGACTGGAAGAACCTCAACAAGTACGCGAAGGACTTCAAGACCTCCGAGAGCGGCGACAAGGGCCAGTTCCTGGGTGCCGCGCCGTCGTACACCACGCACGACAAGCACCTCATCAAGAACCTGGACCTGGACTTCAAGATCCTGCCCACCGGCAATGAGGCGGCGCAGCTCAAGGAGATCGAGCGGCTGTACAAGGCCAAGGAGCCGTTCCTCTCCTACTGGTGGGACCCGCAGTGGATGAACGCCGAGATCGACATGGTGGAGATCAAGCTCCCGGCGTACGAGGAGGGCTGCCTCGAGCCGGTCGAGAAGGCCGAGTGCGGTTACGACACCCTTGACCTGCAGAAGTACTTCAACGCCGACTTCGCCGACGAAGGCGGGGACGCGGCAAAGTTCCTGAAGAACTTCGAGTGGACGACCGAGGACCAGAACAAGGTCGCGCAGATGATCGCGGGCAAGGACATGGACCCGGACGAGGCCGCCGCGGAGTGGATCAAGGGCAACAAGTCCGTCTGGGAGAAGTGGCTCCCGAAGAAGTAACCCGCCTCACGCTGTCGAGCGCCGCCCGCGGCGGTGAACTGTGACAGAAAGTAGTGGACTGGTTTCCGGCGCCATCGCGCCGATCTGCCGTGACCGCCCCCGGAACAGATGATGTTCCGGGGGCGGTTACGATTCATTTCAGCAGTTCAGCAGTGTTGGACGCGCCCCAGCCACCATCCCCCACCCGATTGTCACGCACCTTCATGTCTGCCATATCCAGGAGTCGAGCCGCCTTCGCTGCGCTTGCTCTCCTCACGCTCAGTGCCTGCGGTTCCGTTTCCGGAACCGCTTCTTCCGGTGACGGCGAGGCCGTCACCCTGATTGCCCCCACCTGGGCCGGCGGGCAGGCCAACGTCGCCGTCGCCAAGTACATCCTGGAGAACGAGCTCGGCTACGACGTCTCCGTGAAGGAGATGGACGAAGGGGACGCCTGGAAGGCGGTCGGCACGGGCAAGGCCGACGCCCTCCTGGAGGACTGGGGCCACCCGGCCTTGGAGAAGGAGTACGTCGACCAGGAACAGACCGTCGTCTCCGGCGGTGACCTGGGAGTCAAGGGGAAGATCGGCTGGTACGTACCCGAGTACCTGGCGGACGAGCACCGGGACATCACCGACTGGCGGAAACTCAACAAGTACGCGGATCTCTTCGCCACCTCCGAGATCGGCGGCAAGGGAAGGCTGATCGAGGGCTCCCCGGAGTTCGTCACCCGCGACGAGGCTCTCATCAGGAACCTCGACCTGGACTTCGAGGCTGTCTATGCGGGTAGCGAGGAAGCCCAGATCCAGGAGATGCGGAAGCGGGCCGCGAAGAAGGAACCTTTCCTCACCTACTGGTGGCGCCCGCACTGGCTGGAGACCGAGCTGGAGCTCAAGGAGGTCCGGCTTCCCGCGCACTACGGCGGCTGCGACGCCGACGAGACGACCTCCGAGTGCGGCTACCCGGAGACCGAGCTGCAGAAGTACCTCAACGCTTCTTTCGAGGAGGACGGCGGCAAGGCGGCCGAATTCCTCAAGAACTTCCAGTGGGGCGAGGAGGACCAGAACGAGGTCGCGAAGATGATCGCCCGCGACGGCCTCGCGCCCGAAGCCGCGGCCAAGCGGTGGGTCAAGGAGAACCCGAACACCTGGGAGCTCTGGCTCTGGGGGCTCTGACCTCTTTCCCGCCGCCGCGCCGGGCCGTCGGTGCTCGACGGTTCCGGCGCGGCAGCGGGACGAGGCGGCAGCGGGACGAGGTCAGCCTTCGCGCAGCCGCCGCGCCAGGGTCTCGACCGCCGCCACCGCGCGCGCGTGCAGGTCGCCGCCGAAGGTGACGCGCGAGGCGCCCGCCTCACCCAGCTCCCGTACGCCCGGACCGTGCGGGCTGCCCGGCTCGCCCGGCCCGCCCGTGGCGCAGTAGGCGTTCACCGGCATGCCCGACTCCTGCGCGATCAGGCCCACATCCTTGGGCGGCGCCCCGATCGGGTACAGGCACTCCGCCCCCGCGGCGGCGTACAGCCGCCCCCGCTCGACCGCCTCGGCCAGCGGATCGGCGGCCCCGCGCACGTAGGTGTCGATGCGCGCGTTGAGGAACACCCGCCCGCCCGCTGCCGCGTGCACCTCCGAGAGCCAGTCGGCCTGCCGCTGCGGCTCCAGCAGCACGCCGTCCGCCGAGTCCTCGAGGTTGCAGCCGACCGCGCCCGTGGCGAGCAGCCGTTCGACGATCTCCTCGGGAGGCAGGCCGTAGCCGCGCTCGATGTCCGCCGTGACGGGTAGTCCGCTACCCACCGCACGGACGATCCTGGCCACCGCCGCGAACATCTCGTCGGCCGGAGCCTCGCCGTCCCGGTAGCCGAGGGACTCCGACACGCCGTGGCTAGGCGTCGCCAGACCCTCGAAGCCCGCCGCCGCGAACACCCGCGCACTGGCCGCGTCCCACGGGCCGGGCAGTACGAGGGGGGAGCCGTCGGCACGGCCCCGGTGGAGTGCGCGCAGCCGGTCGACGCTCACTCGGGCCTGCCGTTGACCAGGCTGGCCGGGGTGGTGCGGGTGGTGACCGCGAAGCGGTTCCAGGCGTTGATCGCCACGATCTGCGCTATCAGCTGGGCCAGCTCCGCCTCCTCGTACTGTGCCGCCGCCCGCGCATAGACCTCGTCGGGGACGAATCCGTCGGTCAGTACGGTGATGGCCTCGGTGAGGGCGAGCGCCGCCTGCTCCCGCTCGGTGTAGAGGCTTCCGGCCTCCTCCCAGGCACAGAGAAGGTCGATGCGCAGCTGGGTGACGCCCGCCTTGCGGGCGGCGGTCGTGTGCATGTCGAGGCAGAAGGCGCACTTGTTGATCTGTGAGGCGCGGATCTTGACCAGCTCGGCCACCACCGGGTCGAGCCCTTCCGACGCCGCGCTCTGGAAGGCGGACATGCCCTTGTAAAGGGCAGGCGAAGCCTTCCAGACGTTCATCCGGGGACCGTGTCCATCACTCGTCGTCATGATCCGAGCTTACGACCTGGTGCACGACAGCCAGCGGGCTCCCGGCATCAGTGCGACTCCGCGAACCGGTCGGTCGAGCGCGTCGGCGCGCTGCCCGCGGAGCTGATCGCCGAGCTGGACGAGAGGCTGCGGCGGCACCTGGCGCTGTGACCAGGGACCGCCTCGCCTCTCGCCCGGGCGGCGGGCGGCGGGCGGTCAGGCCGTCAGGCTGTGGTTCCCAGGACGGCGCGGAGCTGGTTCAGGCCCCAGTCCAGGTCCTCCTTGCTGATCACCAGGGGTGGCGCGATGCGGATCGTCGAGCCATGGGTGTCCTTGACCAGCACGCCCCGCTCCATCAGCTGCTCCGAGATCTGCCGCCCCGTGCCGCGCGCCGGGTCGATGTCGACGCCCGCCCACAGGCCCCGCCCGCGTACCGCCCGCACCGGGCCCTCGCCCGCCAGTACGCCCAGCTCGCGGTGGAGGTGCTCGCCCAGCTCCGTCGCGCGCTGCTGGTACTCGCCGGACCGCAGCATGTCGACGACCTCCTGGGCGACCGCGCAGGCGAGCGGGTTCCCGCCGAAGGTGGAGCCGTGCTCACCGGGCTTGAACACGCCCAGTACGGCCCGGGAGGACACCACAGCCGAGACCGGCACGATCCCGCCGCCCAGCGCCTTGCCGAGCACGTACATGTCCGGCACGACGTCCTCGTGCTCGCAGGCGAAGGTCGCACCCGTACGCCCCAGACCGGACTGGATCTCGTCGAGGATGAAGAGGGTGTTCCGGGAGCGGGTCAGCTCCCGTACCGCCGGGAGGTAGCCGGGCGGCGGCACCAGTACGCCCGCCTCGCCCTGGATCGGCTCCAGCAGCACCGCCACCGTGTTCTCGTCCACCGCCGCCTCCATCGCGGCGAGGTCCCCGTACGGCACGATCTCGAACCCCGGGGTGTACGGCCCGAAGGAGGCGCGGGCCTCCTCGTCGGTGGAGAAGCTGACGATCGTCGTGGTGCGGCCGTGGAAGTTGTTCTCCGCGACCACGATCTTCGCCTGGCCGTCCGGCACGCCCTTGACCTGGTAGCCCCACTTGCGGGCGGTCTTGACCGCGGTTTCCACCGCCTCGGCCCCGGTGTTCATCGGCAGCACCATCTCCATGCCGCACAGTTCGGCCAGCGAGGAGCAGAACGCGGCGAAGCGGTCGTGGTGGAAGGCGCGCGAGGTGAGCGTCAGCCGGTCCAGCTGGGCCTTCGCCGCGTCCACCAGCCGCCGGTTGCCGTGCCCGAAGTTCAGCGCCGAGTAGCCCGCGAGCATGTCCAGATAGCGGTTGCCCTCGACGTCCGTCACCCAGGCGCCGTCCGCCGACGCGACGACGACCGGCAGGGGGTGGTAGTTGTGCGCGCTGTACGTGTCGGAGGCGGTGATCAGCTCAGACGACGAGGACGACGACGAAGACGAGGGGGAAGCTTTCGCCATGGGTGGGCGCTCCATTCTTCTTGCCAGACTGACAGGCGGTGCCTCTTTCTACCGCCGACCGGCGGCTTTGTGCAGAACCTTGCGGAATTGGGCCGCCATCCCGGGCAGAACGCCTCCGCCCCGGATCGGAAAGAGTCGAGTGGGTCAGTGTGACCTGTATGACACTGTAGAGGTGAGCTTGTCCGGATACGGGCCCCTGGCGCCATCGCTGCGCGGAGGCTCTGCGAGAATGTGCGCATGGCCAACGATCGTCGCCCCCGCGTGTTCTCCGGAATCCAGCCCACAGCCGGGTCGTTCCATCTCGGGAACTACCTCGGTGCCCTGCGCCAGTGGGTGGACCTCCAGAACAGCCATGACGCCTTCTACGCGGTCGTCGACCTGCACGCGATCACCATCCCGCAGGAGCCCGAGGGGCTGCGCCGCAGCACCCGCTTCGCGGCTGCCCAACTGCTCGCGGCCGGCGTGGACCCTGAGCGGTGCACGCTCTTCGTCCAGAGCCATGTGCCCGAGCACGCGCAGCTCGCCTGGGTGATGAACTGCCTCACGGGCTTCGGCGAGGCATCCCGGATGACGCAGTTCAAGGACAAGTCCGCCCGTCAGGGCAGCGACGGGACGAGCGTCGGCCTCTTCACCTACCCGGTGCTCCAGATCGCGGACATCCTGCTCTACCACGCCGACCGTGTCCCGGTCGGTGAGGACCAGCGCCAGCACATCGAGATCACCCGCGACCTCGCCCTGCGGTTCAACGGCCGCTACGGCGACACCTTCACCGTCCCGGAGCCGTACATCCTCAAGGACACGGCGAAGATCTACGACCTCCAGGACCCGTCGATCAAGATGAGCAAGTCGGCGTCCTCGCCGAAGGGCATCGTCAACCTGCTGGACGAGCCGAAGGCCGCCGCGAAGAAGATCAAGAGCGCGGTTACCGACACCGGGACGGAGATCCGGTTCGACGAGACGGAGAAGCCGGGCGTGAGCAATCTGCTCACCATCCACTCCACGCTCACCGGCACCGGAATCGCCGAACTGGAGGAGAAGTACGCGGGCAAGGGCTACGGTGCGCTGAAGACCGATCTCGCGGACATCGTCGTCGCGTGGGTCGAGCCCTTCCGGGCCCGCACTCAGGAGTATCTGGACGACACGGAGACGCTGGACGCCATCCTGGCCAAGGGTGCCGAGAAGGCGCGGGCCGTGGCCGCCGAGACGCTGGCGGTCGCGTACGACAAGGTGGGCTTCGTGCCCGCGAAGCACTGACCGCAGACCCACTGACCGCAGACCTGACCGCAGACCCCTGCCCCGACCGGGCCGGGAGCCCCCACACTGTGACGGGCGCACCGGCGTCCGGAGCCGCGGGCGGGCACGCATGCTTGGACACCCGGGTGAGCACGCATGTGAGGACGCACAGAACCGGCAACGAGAACACGGGGAACTGAGGAGGGAGAACGACGTGGGGACCGTCACACTCGGTGTATCGATCGCGGTACCGGAGCCGTACGGCAGCCTGCTCCAGGGACGACGCGCGGGCTTCGGCGATCCGGCCGCGCACGGCATCCCCACACACGTCACCCTCCTCCCGCCGACTCAGGTCGACGCCGCCGCCCGGCCCGCGATCGAGCGGCACCTCGCGGGCGTGGCGGCGGCGGGCCGCGCCTTCCCCATGCGGCTCAGCGGCACCGACAGCTTCCGGCCGCTCTCCCCGGTCGTCTTCGTGCAGGTGGCCGAGGGCGGCTCGGCCTGCGGCTGGCTCCAGGAGCGGGTACGGGCCGCGGACGGTCCGCTCGTCCGCGAACTCCAGTTCCCGTATCACCCGCATGTCACCATCGCCCACGGCATCCCCGAGGAGGCGATGGACCGGGCGCACGCCGAGCTCGCCGATTTCGAGGCGGCCTGGACGGCAACCGGATTCGCGCTCTACGAGCAGGGCGCGGACTGCGTCTGGCGCCTCCAGCGCGAGTACACCTTCGGGGACCAGGGCAGCCCGCCGCCCGCCCGCCGCGTCCTGGGCGCATCCCGTCAGGCGGACCACCTCTCCCGCCCGCCTGCTCCTTCGGTCTGACCGCTGTCCGTCTGACTGCCCGGTCCGTCTCACCCTTTCAGGGGCCGACCGGGTGCGGGGCAGTGAGCTCTGGGCGCAGGCGGGTAGGCGGTGCTGATGGACTGGCTCACCAAGCTGCCCGTGATCGGCCCCGCCGCCGCCTGGTTCTTCCGTACCCGCGTCTGGCGTGTGTACGAGCACCTCGACGCGCGCAAGTGGCAGCGGCTGGCCGCCACCCTCACCTTCACCAGCTTTCTCGCGTTCTTCCCGATGCTGGTCGTCGCGGTCGCCATCTCCGCCGCCGTGCTCTCACCGGCCCAGATGGACGACGTCCGGGACGCGATCGCGGATCAGGTGCCCGGCATCTCCGACGAGCTGGATCTCCGGGGGCTGGCCGACAACGCGGGCACCATCGGACTGATCGCCGGGGCACTGCTGCTGTTCACCGGCGTCAACTGGGCCGGAACGCTCCGCGAATGTCTGCGGGCCCTCTGGGACCTGGAGGAGGACCCGGGCAACCCGGTGCTGCTCAAGGTGAAGGACCTGGCGGTGCTCTTCGGGCTGGCGGTGGCCGGGGCACTGTCGATGGCGGCCTCGGCCTTCGCGCTCACGGTCGTCGGCTGGCTTGCCGAGGAGATGGGCCTCGCCGAGGGCGGCCTCGGCAGCTGGCTGCTGCGGGCCGCCGGTTACGCGGCGGCCATCGGGGCGGACTTCCTGGTGCTGCTGTACCTGCTGGAATGGCTGCCCAGGGTCAAGCCGCCCCGCCGGGCCCTGTTCGCCGCCGCGCTGATCGGTGCCGTCGGCTTCGAAGTGCTGAAGCTGGCGCTCGGCGGCTATCTTCAGGGCGTCGCGGCGAAGAGCATGTACGGCGCGTTCGGGGTGCCGATCGCGCTGCTGCTGTGGATCAGCTTCATGTCGAAGCTGCTGCTCTACTGCGGGGCCTGGACCGCCACGGCCGAAGGCGCGGCGCGCGACCTGGAGGGGTCCAGGAGCGACGGGGACGAGGAGGGCGGCCCCGGGCTCAGTCCTGGCCCGGGCGGCGGCGCAGCCCTCGGGGCAGGTCCGGCAGCGGCCAGCGGCGGTGCACCACGTAACCCCCCGCCGCGAGAACCACCAGAGCGCCGCCCGTGATGCCGAGCGCGACGCTCGCGCCTCCCGAGGAGTCCTTGCTGGAGGCGGCCGACGTGTGCGCGGACCGCTCGCCCGGTGCGCTGTCGCCGTTCTTGCCGGGCCCTCCGGCCTCACCGGGGCCGCCTGCGGGCTCCTCACCGGCGGGCGGGACGAGTTCGCCCACGGGGCGTACCTTGTCCGCAGCCGCGAACCCCCAGTCGAACAGCTTCGCGGCCTCCTTGTAGACCTCCAGCTGCTCGCCCTCGGGGTGCATGACGGTGGCCAGCAGCACCCGGCCGTCGCGCTCCGCGACACCGGCGAAGGTGTTGCCCGCCTTCGAGGTGTAGCCGTTCTTCACCCCGGCGATGCCCGGGTACGGTTCGAGGCCGACGTCCCCGGTGAGCAGCCGGTTCGTGTTCTGGATCTCGAAGTACTCGCGCTCCTTCGCGTCCTTCTCGCTCTTCTTGCCGCCCTTCTCCTCGTCCTTCTTGTCGTCCTTGTCGCCCTTGTCGTCCTTCTTCGCCTTGCCGGGGAACTTCGCCCGCACCGTCGAGGCGTAGTCGCGGAAGTCCTCGTTCTGCATCCCGGAACGGGCGATCAGCGACAAATCGTAGGCCGAGGACATCTGACCCGGCTGGTCGTACCCGTCGGGGGACACCACATGGGTGTCGAGGGCGCGCAGCTTCTCCGCCCTGGCGTTCATCTCCCGCACCGACTTCGCCTTGCCGTCGTTCATCGCGGCCAGCACATGCACCGCGTCGTTCCCCGAGCGCAGGAAGACGCCGCGCCACAGGTCCTCCACCGTGTACGTCAGCCCCTCCTTGACGCCGACCAGGCTGCTGCCCTGGCCCATCCCCTCCAGGTCACTGCGCTCGACCTTGTGCTTCCGATCCTTGGGGAACTTCGGCAGCAGCGTGTCGGCGAAGAGCATCTTGAGGGTGCTGGCGGGCGGCAGCTCCCAGTGGGCGTTGTGCGCGGCCAGCACATGGCCGGATTCCGCGTCCGAGATGATCCACGAGCGTGCGGTCAGCTTCTTGGGCAGGGCGGGGGCGTCCGCTCCGGCTCGCGGGTCGACCTGGGTGCCCGGGTTCCCGAGCTTCGCACCGCCGAGGGTGGACATCTGCGCGGGCGGTTCGGGCGCGGGCTTGTCGTCGTCGGGAGCCGCGTGCGCGCCCGGCATCAGCAGAAAGGGCGTCAGGAATGCGGCGGTCGCGGCAGCGAGAGGCAGGGCACGGCGCGGGCGGCGTACGGCAGATGAGGTCGTCGGCACCCGTTGAACGTACAGGCACACAAGTCCGGACGGGATGCTGCGGGGTATCCGGACGACACAGTAGCCCCCGCCAGCGATCAGATTAGGCCGATAGCCATACTTGCCCTTATGCACCGGTCTTCCGGGGAGCCCTCCCCGAATCCACGAATTCTTACCCGTCCCGTTTCGTGGTTTCTGCTCTGCTTCGGGGTGTGGTCGTGGTTCGTGTGGATCACCTTCGTCAAGAACCTCTGGAAGGACGGCAGCGGGCTGGCCTTCGACGACGCGGGTGACCCGACCGGGTACTTCTGGGTGCATCTGGTGCTCGCGGTCACCTCCTTCGTGCTGGGCACGGCGATCGGCGTGCTGGGCTGGCGCGGGCTGAGCGCACTGCGCGGCGGCGGCACCCGTGGCGGGGCCGGGGCCTCCGAGGACGCCGTCCAGGAGAGGGAGCGGACATGATCGCCTTCTATGTGCTGATCGGGCTGACGGTCCTGTCCGTGCTCACCGGGGTGCACTGGTACCTGTGGCGGCGGCTGGTTCGCGACGTTTCGCTGCCGGGCGGCTGGTGGCGCCGCACGGGGACGTTACTGATCATCGCGCTGCCGCTGACCACCGTGGCGACGTTCGTCGCGGAGGGCACCGGCGCTCCGTTCCTGATGCAGCGGATCCTTGCCTGGCCGGGCTTCCTGTGGCTCGCGATGCTGCTGT
This sequence comes from Streptomyces gossypii, assembly GCF_025165795.1. GTDB lineage: Bacteria > Actinomycetota > Actinomycetes > Streptomycetales > Streptomycetaceae > Streptomyces > Streptomyces gossypii. The sequence goes on along the minus strand of NZ_JAJAGO010000021.1, from coordinate 93,344 downwards.
ACCTGCTGCTGACACTGCTGGTGGGCGAGCTGGTACGACCGCTGCTGCGGCGCTTCCTGCCGCGCGCGAGCGTGGCGGCAACCCCGGCTGGGACTTCCGCCGGCGTGGCTGCGGAGCCGTCCGGCGAGCAGGCGCCGCGCAGGCCGGAAGAGGACGTCACCCCGGAGGGGAAGGCGGGCGGCGGCGCGGAGGACGGCGCGGCGCGCCAGGCCACGGCGACCAAGCCCAGCACAGCCGAATCGGCCGAATCGGCCGAATCGGCCGCCCCCGCCCCCGCCCCCGCCCCCGCGCCTGCGCCGGCGCCCGCGCCCGGGGAAGACGGGGACGACGGGGAAGACGAGGCCGGGGAGACCGCGGAGCCCTCACGTCGCCTCTTCATCGCCCGGACCGTCGCGGTCGGCGCCGCCGCCGTCTCCGCGGTGACCGTCGGGGCGGGCGCGTACAGCCTTCTCAACGGCCCCACCGTGAAGCGCGTGACCGTGCCGCTCGCCAAGCTGCCGAGGAGCGGGCACGGCTACCGCATCGCCGTCGTCAGCGACATCCACCTCGGCCCGATCCTGGGCCGGTCACACGCGCAGCGTGTCGTCGACACGATCAACGGGACGCAGCCCGACATGGTCGCCATCGTCGGCGACCTGATCGACGGCAGCGTCGAGGACCTCGGACCCGCCGCCCGCCCGCTCGCCGGGCTCCGCTCGCGGGACGGCACGTACTTCGTCACCGGCAACCACGAGTACTTCGCGGGCGACCCCGCCGAGTGGCTCGAATACCTCCGTGACATGGGCATCCACACGCTGGAGAACGCCCGCGAGGAGCTGCCCGCGTTCGACTTGGCCGGAGTCAACGACCTGGCCGGTGAGAGCGAGGGGGAGGGGCCGGACTTCAAGAAGGCGCTCGGCGGCCGGGACCGGAAACGCGCCTCCGTGCTGCTCGCCCACCAGCCCGTGCAGATCCACGACGCGGTCGACCACAAGGTCGGCCTCCAGCTCTCCGGCCACACCCACGGCGGCCAGATGTGGCCCGCCAACCATCTGGCCGCGCTCGCCAATCCCACCGTCGCCGGGCTGGAGCGCTACGGGGACACGCAGCTGTACGTCAGCCGGGGCGCGGGCGCGTGGGGGCCGCCGGTACGGGTCGGGGCGGACTCCGACGTCACGGTCGTGACGCTGGCCTCGCCCGCGGCCTGACGGGCCGCCGCCCGGCCTCCGGCACGCCTGCCTCCCCCTGCCCTCCGCTTCACCCTCCTCAGCGCGGAGGGAGGGGCCGCGCGAGGCCGGACCGGTAGGCGAAGACGACGAGTTGGGCACGGTCGCGGGCGCCCAGCTTCGTCTTGGCGCGCTGGACATGTGTACGGACGGTCAGCGGGCTGACGAACAGTTCCTCGGCGATCTCGGTGTTGGACTTGCCCTCGGCGGCGAGCGCCGTCACCTCGCGCTCGCGGGCGGTGAGGGCGGCCAGGTGTCCGAGGAGTGCCGTGTCGGGGGCGGCGTCGGGCGTGGCGAGGAAGCGGCTGATGAGGGAGCGCGTTGCCGCGGGGGACAGCAGCGCGTCACCGGCGGCCACCGTGCGGATGCCGTCGAGGAGTGCGTCGGCGGAGACGTCCTTGCCGAGGAAGCCGCTCGCCCCGACGCGCATGGCCCGTGCGACGTTCTCGTCGGTCTGGAACGTGGTGAGGATGAGGATACGGGTGGCCCGCAGGCCGGGGTCGGCGCAGATGGCGGCGGTCGCGGCGAGGCCGTCCGTACGAGGCATGCGGATGTCCATGAGGACGAGGTCCGGCCGATGGACGCGGGCCAGTTCGACGGCTCTCCCGCCTTCGTCGGCCTCGTCGACGACCTCCATGTCCTCACAGGAGTCGATCAGCATCCGGAAGGTCGCCCGCAGCAGGGTCTGGTCGTCGGCGAGCAGTACGCGGATGGTCATCGGGCCCTCTCGGGGGTCAGGAGTGGATGGGGAGTTCGGCGGTGACGGCGAAGCCGCCTCCGGGCCGGTGGCCCGCCTCGAAGCGGCCCCCGACGGTCTGGGCGCGCTCCCGCATGCCGATCAGGCCGAACCCGCCGCCGGGAGCCGGCGGTGGCGAGGTGCCGTCGCCGTCGTCGCTGACCGTGAGGACCAGCAGGTCGCGGGTGTACGCGAGCCGTACCTGTGCGTGGTGCGCGGCGGCGTGCTTGGCGACGTTGGTGAGCGACTCCTGCACGATACGGAAGGCCGTCAGATCCCCTCCGGGCGAGAGGGGCCGCTCCTCGCCGTCGACGGTGACGGTGACCTGGAGCCCGGCGGAGGCGAACGCGGAGACCAGTTCGGGGAGCCGGCCCAGTCCGGGGGCCGGTGCCAGGGTGTCGTCGGGGTCGTCGGGCTGCCGCAGGAGGCCGACCGTGGCCTGGAGTTCGCGCAGGGCGGAGGCGGTGGTGCCGGTCAGCTCGCCGAGGATCTTCTCGGCCTGCTCGGGGCGGCTGCGGGCGAAGTGCGCGGCGGTACCGGCCTGGGCGTTGGCCAGGGCCATGTGATGGGCGACGACGTCGTGCAGTTCGCGGGCGATGCGGACGCGTTCCTCGGCGACGCGGTGGCGGGCCTCCTCCTCGCGGGTGCGTTCGGCATGCTCGGCGCGGGTCTGCACGGCGCCCAGGTAGGCGCGTCGCAAACGGACCGCCCCGCCCAGGACGACCGGAAGCATGCACCAGAAGGCGGTGAGGATCGCGCTCTCCGCCCAGGGCTGGCTGCCCTGGCCGGAGAGCACCGCCATGAGGAACACCAGCGCGATGACGGCGAAGCCGTGGGTACGCGCGGTCCGCTCGGGCGTGCGGACGGCCAGCTCGTAGAGCGCGACGATGACCGGCAGCAGCAGCTGGGGCGAGAGCTCGTAGCCCAGACCGCCGGAGACGCCGACACAGACGGCGGTGAACACGACGACGGCGTGCGGGCGACCGCGACGCCACGGCAGGGAGAGGCACGCGGCGGTCGCGAGGGGCAGTCCGATCCACCAGCTGGGCCCGGGCCCGGCTATGAGGTACTGCCCGCCGGCGGCGGCGTACACCAGCAGCAGGAAGGCCGTCTCGATGAGGCGGGGGTGATGGTCGGCGAACCGCCGCCAGCCGGTGAACATGGGCCGCTCCCTCGGGTGCTGACGCGGACTGGACCCATCGTGGGCCACATGGCCCGCGTCCGGACAGGCCCTGAGGGCTGTCCGGACGCGGGCCGGAAACGGATCAGACGCGCACCGGGTCGTGCCGGTCATCGCCGGCCGGTGCAGGGAGCGCGGCGGTCCGGCGGGTGAGGGCCTCGCCCTCCACGTCGACACGCGGCAGCAGCCGGTCCAGCCAGCGCGGCAGCCACCAGGCCCGCTTGCCGAGCAGCGCGAGGACGGCGGGCACGAACACCATGCGGACGACGATTGCGTCGAACAGGACGGCGGTGGCCAGTCCGAAACCGACCATCTTGACAATGGACTCACCGCCGGTCATGAACCCGCCGAAAACCCCCATCATGATCACCGCTGCGACCGCCACGACCTTGGCGCTCTGGCGGAACCCGGAGACGATGGCCTGGCCGGGCGACTCCCCGTGGACGTGCGCCTCACGGATCCGGGAGACCAGGAAGACCTGGTAGTCCATGGCGAGGCCGAAGACGATGCCCACCAGGAAGATCGGCATCATGCTCATGATCGGCCCGGTCTGCTCGACGCCGAAGAGCCCGGCTCCGTGGCCCTGCTGGAAGACCGTGACGACCAGCCCGAGCGAGGCGAGGACCGAGAGCAGGAAGCCGAGAGCGGCCTTGAGGGGTACCAGCACGGAACGGAAGACGAGCAGCAGGAGCAGGAAGGCGAGACCCAGCACGACCGACAGGTAGGGGACCAGCGCGTTCTGCATCTTCTGCCCGACGTCGATGTTCAGCGCGGTGGTGCCGGTCACCTCGAAGGTCGCGCCCGTGGCCGCCTCGGCAGCGGGGCGCTCGCCGCGGATGGTGTGGACCAGGTCCTTCGTCTGCTCGCTGGTGGGTGCGGTGGACGGCGTGGCGGAAAGCACCGCGGTGTCCTCCGCCTCGTTGAACTCGGCCGGAGAGACGGCGGCAACACCCTCGGTGCCGGCGAGCTTCTCGGAGACCACCGTCACCGCCCCGCGCGGGTCGTCGGCCTGCCGGGCGTCCACGACGACGGTCAGCGGACCGTTGAAGCCGGGGCCGAAGCCGTCCGCGAGCGCGTCGTAGGCGCGGCGCTCCGTGGCCGAGGTGGGCTTCGCCTCGTCACCCGGCATGCCCAGCCGCAGATCCGTCACCGGCATGGCGAGTGCGCCCAGACCGGCGACCGAGACGAGCAGTACGGGCAGCGGACGGCGCAGAACGAACCGGGCCCAGCGCGAGCCCCCGCTGCCCGCACCCTCGGCCGGACCGCTCGACTCGCGCCTGCGGAGACTGCCCGGGAGGCCCCCGCGGACAGGAGGCGTGCCCTTGCGGTCACGGCGCGCCAGCACGGCGTTCGGCCAGAAGCCGAGCAGCGCCGGGACCATGGTCAGGGCGATCAGCACACCGACGACCACCGCTCCCGCGGAACCCAGACCTATCTTGGTCAGCATCGGGACGCCGACCACCGACAGCCCGGCCAGCGCGATGACGACGGTGAGCCCGGCGAAGACGACCGCGGAACCGGCGGTGCCCAGGGCGAGCCCGGCCGCCTCCTGGGGGTCGTGCCCCTTGGCCCGCTCCTCGCGGTAGCGGGAGACCACGAACAGGGAGTAGTCGATGCCGACCGCGAGCCCGAGCATCATGGCCAGCTCCCCGGTCGTCGAGGACAGGCCGAAGACGGTGGTCAGGGCGATGATCGAGGAGAGACTGATGGCGACGCCGACGATCGCGGTGAGTAGCGGCAGCCCGGCGGCCGCCAGCGAACCGAAGGTGATCAGCAGCACCACCGCGGCGATGCCGACGCCGATCACCTCGCCCAGCCCGGCCGCGGACTCGGTCTCCAGCACGCCCCCGCCGGCTTCGACGGTCAGGCCCGTGTCGCGGACCTCCTCGATGGCGCCCTCGAGCTCCTCCTTGCTGGCGTCGGTGACGTCGTCGTCCTTCACCTCGTAGGTGACGGTGGCGTACGCCGTCGACGCATCCTTGCTCACCCCCGGTCCGTCGAAGGGATTCGTCACGCCGGCCACCTGCGGCCCGTCGGCCACCCCGGCCACCAGCGCGTCGACGGCCGCGCGGTTCTCGGCCGCGGTGACCTTCTGGCCGTCCGGTGCGACGAAGACGATCCGGGCACTCGCCCCTTCCGCCTCGGCACCAGGGAACTGCTCGTTGATGAGGTCGAACGCCTGCTGGGCTTCGATCCCCGGCATGGAGTCCGAGTCCTCGGGTGCTTCGCCGGCGTTGAGGGCGCCGAAGCCGACGACGGCCAGGACAGCCGCCCACGACAGCATCACCCACCGACGCCGCCGGAAGGCGCCGCGGCCCAGCCGATAGAGGAAAATCGCCATGGAAGAGGTCTCCGTATCTGCTCTCGGGAACCTCACCAGGCTTTCCCGGCGACCCCCCTCGCGGCGTCCTCGGTGCCAACCTTCCGGGCTACTCACTATCACGTACGTGCCCGCCCGGAGCGTCCTCCTCCACGGGTACGACGGCTCCTCCCGGAGGCCCCTGTCACATGCTGAGCGAGCGGGCGTAGTTGACGTGGCCCATCACCAGAGCGACGCCCTGCGGGCTGTCCACCGGCACCATCGTGGTGTGGTAGCGGCCGCCGCTGCTCACCGCGACCTGGACGAAGCCGATCGTCACCTTCTCCTTCATCAGCAGGAACAGCAGCCCCAGCAGGCAGAAGAGGAAGAAGACGACGGCCAGGACGATCGCGTGCGGCGGAATGCGTTCGTCCGTGCGGGACAGGTCGGTGGCCGTCCAGACGGCCCCCTTGAGCGGGAGCGCGCCACCAGGGGTCATCACCTTGTCGTCGATGACGGCGATGTCTCCGAGGGCCAGCAGCACCGGGCCGCCGCCGGGTCCGGCGCCGGGGCCGTGCCCGTGGCCCGGCGGGGGAGCGTCGTACGGCTGCCCGTACCCAGGCCCGTGCCCGTACCCATATCCGTACCCGGGCTGACCGGGAGGGGGCTGCGGAGTGCCGTAGCCCGGCGGGCCATAACCGGGTGGGCCGTATCCGGGCGCGCCGAAGGGGGTTTGATCGGTCATAGAGGCATGGTGTCACCGGCAATGCGGTGTGTGACCGTCCGCACCCCCATTGTGCCGGGAGTGTGACGTCACCCCACGGTCTCCTCGGCACGCTTCTCGCCACGCACGTCGGCGGGCGGCAGCGTGAAGTGCCGTACGCCCGGCACCGCCGCCGTGGCCAGGCAGGAGGCCCCCACCAGCACCGCACAGGCCACCAACGGCACGCCCGTGCCCCAGGCTTCCGCGGCGACGGGCGCCAAGGCGTACCCGAGCGGCATCGCGCCGAGCGAGAGCAGCCAGTCGTAGGAGGTCACCCGCGCCTGCGCGGAGAGCGGGATGGAGCTCTGGACGGCGGTCTGCCAGACCGGGTTGAGGAAGCCGAGTCCGACCATCGCCAGCGCGTATCCGCCGATGAGCAGCGGCGCGGACGCGGAGGCGGCAAGCAGGGCGAGGGGGAGAGCGAAGAGGGTGCCGCCCAGGTTGGCCGCCAGCACCGGACGCCGGGGCTGGACGCGGCCCGCGAGCAGCGAGCCGAGCAGCAGCCCGACGGCCCCCGCCTGCAGCACCGTTATCCATACGCCCTCGCCGCCCAGTTCGCGGATGGCGATGGCCGGGCCGAGCACCATCATTACGCTGGCGGTGAAGTTCCACACCGCGTGCACGATCAGGCTGCTCCAGTACCAGTCGCGGGAGCGCACCTCGGACCAGCCCTCGGTCAGATCCGCGCGGAACGACCGCTTCGGCAACTGCACATGACGCACCTTCAGCAGGGTGAAGAACAGTGCACTCAAGGCCAGCACCAAACCGTCCAGCAGGAACGCGCCACCCGGTCCCACCGCCCAGATCAGCAGCCCGCCGAGGCCCGGACCGCCCAGCCGTGCGACGCTACCGGCCGCGCCCAGCAGGGAGTTGGCCTGCTGCCGGGTGCCCTCCTCGATGGTGCCGGTCACCAGCGGCGTCACCGAGGGCATGGCGAACGCCGCCGCGATCCCGCTCACCACCTCGGCTCCCGCGATCAGCGCGAGTGACGGCTCACCGCTCAACAGCTGTACACCGACGAACAGTTGCGCGGCGCTCCGGACGAGAGCGCTGGCGAGCATGACCGTACGGGCGTTGAGCCGGTCGGCGACGACGCCGCCGACCGGCAGCAGCAGCAGCTTCGGCACCATCGCGCATGCCAGTACGAGCGCGAGGGCGGAGGGCGAGTCGGTGACGCGGAGGACGGCAATGGCGAGGGCGACGGGGATCACGGCCTCGCCGAGGAGTGCGAGGGAGCGGCCCGCGAAGAGCAGGCGGAAGTTGTGATCCCGCAGGGGTGAGGGAGGCATGCCGGGAACATATTTTGGCATCAAACTATTCGTCAACGAAATTTCCCTGCGAGCGAAGTACGATGCCTGGCATGAAGCACCAGCGGGACGCCGAGCCGGACGACGCCGGGCCGGACGACGAGGGACAGCCGGTGGCCGCGGACCAGGACTGGACGGACGACCATGTCGCCCGCTGGAGAACAGCGCTGCCCGACCTCGACCCGGACATCGAGGGCGCCGTCACCCGCATGCAGCGGCTCGTCACCCACCTCAAGAGGGTCCACGAGCAGTCCCTGGCCGACTTCGGCCTCCAGAAGCACGAGTACGACACCCTCCAGGCCCTCGTAGCCCGCGGCGGCAGCGCCAGCCCCTCCGCGCTGGCGGCCGACCTCGACATCGCCCCGGCCTCCGTCACTGGCCGCCTCGACGGCCTGCACCGCCGCGGCTTCGTCCGGCGTACGCCCTCACCGACCGACCGCCGCCGGGTCGACGTGGAGCTGACCGAGGCCGGACACGCGGGCTGGCTGGGCGCGGTCGGCGCCGTCGGCCACGAGGAGCACCGCCTCCTCGCCCCCCTCACCCCGGCCGAACGCCACACCCTCTCCAGCATGCTCCGCCGCGTCATGCTCCCCGCGGAGGCGCCCCACGGCCACCCCTGACGCGGTGGTGGCCGGGCCGCCGCCGGTGAGGCGGCCCATCTTGATCTCGTTCAGGAGCGCGGCGGAATGCTGCCCGCGGCATAGGTGGAGCCGGAGTCGACGGACGTGTGTACCTCCTGATAAGCGGCGCGGTGGCCCACCCCCGCGTCGCCCCTGAACGAGGAGACGGCGACCGTCTGCGGTACGGGCGGCGAGGACGGGGCGGGCGCCGCGATGGCGACGGGCGCGGCGATGGCGGCCACGATGGCGAGGACGGCGGTGGCGCGCAGGATCCACTTGAGCATGCGGGACTCCGATCGGAGGCGTTGGGATACCCCCTCATCGTCGTCAGAGTGCCTTCCCCGGGCATCGTTCGCAGGCACGGCCCGTCTCCGCCGCACGGGGGATACGGGGCCATGCCCAATCCCGGGAAGGCGGCCAGTACGAGACTTCGGTCGGCAGCGGCCCGGCAGGAAAGGGTTTGCTTCGAGGCCGTAGCTCACGTTGGCTGGGCAGCATGACCGAACTGCGTACCGAGCGCCTCACCCTCCGCCGATGGCGTGACTCCGACCTTGAACCATGGGCGGCGATGAACGCCGATGCGGAGGTCCGGGAGCACTTGGGCGAACTGCTCACCCGCGAACAGAGCGATGCCTCCGTGGCGCGGTTCCAGGCCGAGTTCGACCAGCGGGGCTACGGGTGGTGGGCGGTCGAGGTGCGGGCCACCGGTGAGTTCATCGGCTTCGCAGGCTTGGACCAGGTGGACGACGACGTGCCGTTCACCGGTGTGGAGATCGGCTGGCGGCTCGCCCGCCCGGCCTGGGGCCAGGGCTATGCCACCGAGGCGGCCCTGACAGTCCTTGCCCACGGCTTCGACACGCTGGAACTTCCCGAGATTCTTGCGCTGACCACGGCCACCAACCTCCGCTCACAGGCGGTCATGCAGCGAATCGGCATGACACGGGACCCGGCCGACGACTTCGAGGACCCCACCGAGCCCGAAGGGCCACTGCGTTCGACCGTGCTGTACCGCATCGCCCGTGGTGCGAAGACCTGATTCATCCGGAGTCCGGGCAGCCGCCCACCGGTGTCAACCGGGGGGCGGAGTCGCGGACGCGAGGCGCGCCGGGTCGTTCACGGTCAGGATGTCGACGATCCGCCCATCGGCCACGGTGCACGCCATCACGCCCACCAGTTTGCCGTTCGCGCCCCACACCACGATCCCGGCCTCACCGTTGACAAGGGCGCGACGCGCGGTCACCGCGGTATGTGCCCCGAGCCGGGCCCTGCCTGCCACCTCGGCAGCCCCCAGCTTGACCACCACGCCGTGCGCGGTGTGGGCGCGCCAGGTCACCTCCGGGTCCAGCAACCGCAGCAGTCCCTCGAAGTCTCCGCTCCGCGCCGCCGTGAGAAACGCGTCGACCACCGCGCGCTGCTGCTGCGGCTCATCGGCTGGACGATGCGTGTTCTGTACCTTTCGGCGGGCCCGGCTGGCGAGCATCTTCGTGGCGTCGGTGGACCTGCCGATGATCTGACCGATCTCCGCGAACGGCACCGCGAACATGTCGTGCAGCACGAACGCCAGGCGCTCGGCGGGGCGGAGGGTGTCGAGCACCACCAGCAGCGCCAGCCCGACCGATTCGGTGAGCAGCGCGTCGTCCACGGGTGCCGCGCCGCCGTCCTCGGTCACGACGAACTCGGGCAGCCGGTTCTCGTACGACACCTCGGACTGGGCCCTGCGCGAGCGCAGCATGTCCACGCAGATCCGGCCGACCACGGTGGTCAGCCAGCCGGCAAGGCTGCCGATCGCGGCCGCGTCCTGGCGCGCCAGCCTCAGCCATGCCTCCTGCACGGCGTCCTCGGCGTCCGCACGTGAGCCGAGCATCCGGTAGGCCACCGCCACGAGGCGCCCGCGCTGCTCCTCGAACGCTCCGGCCAGGACTTCATCCGGGCCTGGTCCGGCCATGTCGTTACCTTCCTCGAGCGAATCCCGTCATGGCTATGACGAACCCGCAAGGGCCGAGGTAACGCGACCGGTGAGGCGGTCGTGGCGGGAGCGTGGCGTATTACGGCCGCTCAGTGGCCGTAATACGCCACACTCCCCCCACGGGTGGGTCAGAAGCGGCGGGTGATCAGGGCGCGCTTGACCTCCTGGATGGCCTTGGTGACCTCGATGCCGCGCGGGCACGCGTCCGTGCAGTTGAACGTCGTACGGCAGCGCCAGACGCCGTCCTTGTCGTTCAGGATCTCCAGGCGCTGTTCGGCGGCCTCGTCGCGGCTGTCGAAGATGAAGCGGTGCGCGTTGACGATCGCCGCCGGCCCGAAGTACTGCCCGTCGTTCCAGAAGACGGGGCAGGACGAGGTGCAGGCGGCGCACAGGATGCACTTGGTGGTGTCGTCGAAGCGCTCGCGGTCCTCGGCCGTCTGGTGGCGCTCACGCGTGGGCTCGTTGCCGCTGGTGACCAGGAACGGCATGACGTCCCGGTACGCCTGGAAGAACGGGTCCATGTCGACGATGAGGTCCTTGAGCACGGTCAGGCCCTTTATCGCCTCGACGCTGATCGGCTTCGAAGGGGAGAGGTCCTTGATCAGTGTCTTGCAGGCCAGCCGGTTGCGGCCGTTGATCCGCATCGCGTCCGAGCCGCAGATGCCGTGCGCACAGGAGCGGCGGAAGGTCAGCGTGCCGTCGACCTCCCACTTGATCTTGTGCAGGGCGTCCAGGACCCGCTCCTTCGGATCGATCTCGATCCGGAAGTCCTCCCAGGAGGCTTCGGCCGAGATCTCCGGGTTGAAGCGGCGGATCCGGAAGGTCGCCGTGATCAGGTGATCGGCGGCGGCCTTCGCGGCCCGCTCCTCTTTGTCCATGACGGGGGTGCTCATCAGTACTTACGCTCCATCGGCTGGTAGCGGGTCTGGACGACCGGCTTGTAGTCGAGCCGGATCGACTCGGCGCCGTCGTCGCCGACCTCGCGGTACGCCAGGGTGTGGCGCATGAAGTTCACGTCGTCGCGGGTGGGGAAGTCCTCGCGGTAGTGACCGCCGCGCGACTCCTTGCGGGCGAGCGCCGACACCGCCGTCACCTCGGCCAGGTCGAGCAGGTTGCCCAGTTCGAGGGCCTCCAGCAGGTCGGTGTTGAACCGCCTGCCCTTGTCCTGGACGCTGATGCTCTTGAAGCGCTTGCGCAGCTCGCCGATCACCTCGACGGCCTCTTTGAGAGTCTGCTCGGTGCGGAAGACCATCACGTTCTTGTCCATGGTCTCCTGGAGCGCCTTGCGGATCTCGAAAACCCGCTCATCGCCGGTGGCGTCCCGCAGGTTCTCGACCTCGTCCTCGACGAACCGTGTCGGGTCCTCGGGAAGGTCGACGAACTCGGCCGTGGCCGAGTACTCCGCCGCCGCGATGCCCGCGCGCCGCCCGAAGACGTTGATGTCCAGCAGCGAGTTGGTGCCCAGCCGGTTCGCGCCGTGCACGGAGACGCAGGCGACCTCGCCCGCCGCGTACAGGCCCGGCACCGGGGTGCTGGTGTCGGAGAGCACCTCGCCCTGGACGTTCGTCGGGATGCCGCCCATCGCGTAGTGCGCCGTCGGCTGGATCGGGATCGGGTCGGTGTACGGCTCGATGCCCAGGTAGGTACGCGCGAATTCGGTGATGTCCGGCAGCTTGGCGTCCAGCTGCTCCGGCGGCAGGTGCGTCAGGTCCAGGTAGACGTGGTCCCGGTCGGCGCCGCAGCCGCGGTTCTCGCGGATCTCCGTGTAGATGGCGCGGGAGACGACATCGCGGGAGGCGAGGTCCTTCATGACCGGGGCGTACTTCTCCATGAAGCGCTCGCCGTCGCGGTTGCGCAGGATGCCGCCCTCACCGCGGGCGCCCTCGGTGAGCAGGATGCCCATCTTCCAGATGCCGGTGGGGTGGAACTGGAAGAACTCCATGTCCTCCAGCGGCAGTCCCCGCCGGTACGCGGCGGCCTGGCCGTCGCCGGTCAGGGTGTGCGCGTTGGAGGAGACCTTGAAGAACTTGCCACTGCCGCCGGAGGCGAAGACGACGGCCTTTGCCCGGAAGATGTGGATCTCGCCGGTCGCCAGCTCGTACGCGACAACGCCGGCGGTCTTGCGTACCCCGTCGACCTCGGTGAGCAGCAGGTCCAGGACGTAGAACTCGTTGTAGAACTCCACGCCCTCCTTCACACAGTTCTGGTACAGCGTCTGAAGGATCATGTGACCGGTGCGGTCCGCCGCGTAGCAGGACCGGCGCACCGGCGCCTCACCGTGGTTGCGGCTGTGACCGCCGAAGCGGCGCTGGTCGATCGTGCCGTCCGGGGTGCGGTTGAACGGCAGGCCCATCTTCTCCAGGTCGAGGACCGAGTCGATCGCCTCCTTCGCCAGGATCTCGGCGGCGTCCTGGTCGACCAGGTAGTCGCCGCCCTTGATCGTGTCGAAGGTGTGCCACTCCCAGTTGTCCTCCTCGACGTTCGCGAGTGCGGCGGCCATGCCGCCCTGCGCTGCGCCGGTGTGGGAGCGGGTCGGGTACAGCTTGGTCAGCACCGCGGTCCGGCTGCGTTTCGTCGACTCGATGGCCGCGCGCATCCCGGCACCACCCGCGCCGACAATGACGGTGTCGTACTTGTGGATCTTCATAACGGTTACCTCAGCCCGGTGCTCTAGCGGATGTCCGGGTCGAAGGTGAAGATCACCAGCGTGCCCAGCAGAACGGTGAACACCGTGGCGGTGTACAGCAGCATCTTCAGCCACATGCGGGTGTTGTCCCGCTCGGCGTAGTCATTGATGATCGTGCGCAGGCCGTTGCCGCCGTGCAGCATCGCCAGCCAGAGCATGACCAGGTCCCAGGTCTGCCAGAACGGGGAGGCCCAGCGGCCGGCGACGAAGGCGAAACCGATCTTCGTCACACCGCCGTCCAGGACGAGCTGGATCAGCAGGTGGTACAGGACCAGGACGAACAGCAGGATTCCGGACAGCCGCATGAACAGCCAGCCGTACAGCTCGAAATTGGTCCTGGTGGACTTCGGCGTCCGCGCGGTACGGGCCCGTGGGGGCTCGATCACCGGTGCGGGGCTGTCGGGGCTGTAGCCGGCGGTGTCATCGGTGGGGATGCCGGCGCCCGTCGTCTCGGTGTCAGTTGCCATGTCGATCAGCTCCCGAACAGCTCGCGCAGAGTGTGCTGCAGGACGGGGTAGAAGGCACCGGCCATCAGTACGGCCCAGATGCCCACTGCGGTCCACAGCATCTGCTTCTGGTACTTCGCGCCCTTCGACCAGAAGTCCACGGCGATGACCCGCAGGCCGTTCAGCGCGTGGAAGAGCACGGCGGCGACCAGGCCGTACTCCATCAGGTTGACGAGGGGCGTCTTGTAGATCGCGACTGTGTCGTCGTACGCCTCAGGGGACACGCGCACCAGGGCGGTGTCCAGGACGTGCACGAACAGGAAGAAGAAGATGAGGACGCCGGTGACTCGATGAGCCACCCATGACCACATTCCTTCCCGGCCGCGATAGAGCGTTCCAGCCGGCACGGAAAATACCCTCCGGGAGCGGGGATAGCGGGGACAGGGCCTGCCGCCATCTCCTACTCGAACGTTTCAGCGGTGTCGGTCGGGCCCGGCCGGGTACGGTCCTCCGGCCGCGGCCATCGTAGCGACGCTCGGGCGTGCTCATGGTCCCGGGGGCTCAGGTGTGATCAAACAGGCACGTACGGCGTAGCCGCAGGCCCGGCACCGCGGTGCCGTCGCCCGTCCGCCGAGGCCGACACCCCGAACGCGCCTGCCGGGTCACTACGCGGGCGCCAGGATCAATAACGTAGCCGCATGGGACCTCACTGGCCGAAGATCCTGGTCATCTCCACAGCCGTGCTCGTCGCGGGCGGCGCTGCGCTGGGGATCACCCTGTCCGTACTGCCGGACGATTCGGGCGAGGCGAAACCGGGTGCCTCCCCGAGCAGCTCCGCGCCGTCCTCCCCCTCACCCAGCGCGCCCAAGGGGCCGCAGCGGCTCGGCCCGGCCCCCTCGGTCATTCCCGCCGTACGCGACTGGCAGCCGGTACGCGGTCCGGGCTGGAAGCCCGGCGACGGCACCCGGATCGTCGCCGACCCGGACGGCTCGCTGGCCGACGAGGCGCGGCTGCTGGCCCGCGAGCTGAAGGTCTCCTTCCACAAGGGCCCGGCCCGCACCGGTGACGTCGAACTGCGACTGGCCGGCGACTCGAAGATCAAGCGCGAGGGTTATCTGCTCTCCAGCAGGGACGGCCAGGTGCGGATCACCGGCTCCTCGGACGCCGGGGTCTTCTACGGCACCCGCACGCTGCTCCAGACCGTACGGGCCCGGGGCGCCTTCGCCGACGGTGTCGTCCGCGACCACCCGGACCGGGCACAGCGCGGCTTCATGCTGGACATCGCGCGCAAGCACTTCAGCGCGGACTGGATCGAGGCGCGGATCAGGCAGATGGGCGATCTCAAGCTCAACCAGTTCCAGCTGCACCTCTCCGACGACCAGGCGTTCCGCGTGGAGAGCGACTCGCATCCCGAGATCGTCTCCAACCCGCGGCTGACCAAGAAGGAGATCCGCGGGATCGTGAAGCTGGCCGCCTCGCGGCACATCACGGTGATCCCGGAGATCGACTCGCCGGGTCATCTGGGCGCGGTGCTCAAGGCGCACCCCGGACTCCAGCTCAAGAACGCCTCGGGCACCCCGGTCCCGGGCGCGGTGGACATCGCGGACCCGGCCGCCGGGAAACTCATCGACGAACTGCTGAACGAGTACGCGGATCTGTTCCCCGGCAAGTACTGGCATCTGGGCGGCGACGAATACCGGGCGCTGACGGCCGAGGACCCGGAAGCCGCCTACCCGCACCTCGCCGCCACCGCCCAGCGGCGGCACGGCGGGAACGCCGACGTACAGGACCTGGCCACCGCCTGGCTGAACGACCGTGCGGAGACCGTCCGCAAGCACGGGAAGACGCCGCAGGTGTGGAACGACGGCATGCATCCGGGCGGCACCGTCCGCCCGAGCAAGCCGCGCGAGGTGACCTACTGGACGGGCAAGGAGATCGGGGCCCGCGAGCCGGTCGAGTACCTGAAGGAGGGCTGGCCGGTCCTCAACCTCAACGACGAGTACCTGTACTACGTACTCGGCGAGCCCAACGAGTTCACCTATCCGACCGGCGAGCGGATCTACCGGGAGTGGACCCCGGCCGTCCTGCGCGGCACCGAGCCGGTGCCCGCCAAGCTGGCCGGGCCGGAGCGCATCCTCGGCGGCCGGTTCGCGGTCTGGTGCGATCTGGCGGATTCCCAGACGACCGAGCAGGTCGCGGACGGCATCAGGCTTCCGCTCTTCGCGACCGCGCAGAAGCTGTGGGATCCGCGCCCGCCCAAGCCGAGCTGGCAGCAGTTCACGAAGCTGGCCGACCGCGTGGAGGGGTGAAGCGGGCCCGGAAAGGACGACGGCCGAGGTCGCCACCCCCCACAGGAGAGACCTCGGCCGTCATCGCGTACGGACATACCGACCAGCAGCAAGTCCGTACTCCCCTCAGCGTCGCCGCGCAGCTTTCTGTTACGCCCCGACCACCCAAGGGGGGAGCACACCGCTCACCGCGGGAAGAACGGGGGTGCGGGGGAGGGCCCGGAGCTCCCGGCGGCGGACCCGACGGCGGACCCCGCGGCGCCCCCGGCTGCTCATCAGACGGGGCGTCGGCCGGGTCATCCGCCGGGTCATCCGCCGGTGCATCCGCCGGTGCATCAGGTGGGGCTCCAGGGGGGACATTGGGGACCATCGGCCTCGGCATGGACGCGGACGCACTCTTGGTCGTAGCGTGTTGCCAAACATCGATGCGGATCGATTCAGACCGGTGAGTACGGCCGGGACCGATCGCGTATCGGAGGGCACCGGTCAGCCATGGACCGGTGTGGACGACCAAGCAGCGGCAGGACACTGCGCCCGGCCAGGGGCGCGGTGCGTACGCATTTCATCGGGATGTCGCGGAGTTGGGGCGGGGACACGGGCGTGCACGGGGATGACGCGGAGCTGACAGCCGCGGTGTGCGCGGCGCAGGGCGGGGACGAAAGTGCTTTCCGCGTTGTGTACCGCACCGTGCACCCCCGGCTGCTCGGATACATCCGGACCCTCGTCCAGGACGGAGACGCCGAGGACGTCGCCTCGGAGGCGTGGCTCCAGATAGCCCGCGATCTCACCCGCTTCCACGGCGACGCCGACCGCTTCCGCGGCTGGGCCGCCCGCATCGCCCGCAACCGCGCGCTGGACCACATCCGGATGCGGGGACGGCGGCCCGCCGTCGGCGGCGACGACAGCGAACTCGTCGCGATGCCCGGCGCCGCGGACACCGCGGGCGAGGCGCTGGAGGCACTCGGCACCGGCCGGACCATGCGGGCCATCTCCGCGCTCCCGCGCGATCAGGCGGAGGCGGTGGTGCTGCGGGTGGTGCTCGGGCTGGACGCCAAGAGCGCCGCCCAGGTGCTGGGCAAGCGGCCCGGAGCGGTGCGTACAGCCGCGCACCGGGGGCTCCGGAAACTGGCCGAACTGCTCGACGCGGAAGCGGAAACGGATGCCGACGCGGGTGGGGGAGCCACTGGGGGAACAGCGGGGGGAGCGCAGTCCGGTGACGGGGAGAGACCGGCCGGAGCTGACGAGCGGGACGGCGGGGCTTCCGCTTCACCGCGCACACCGCAGCAGCGTGACCTGCCGCCCGGTGTGACGCACAACGCCGCGCGAACGCTGAGGGAAACGTGATGGCCGACGACCGGTATGGATGGCTGGACGAGGAGACCGCGGAGCGTCTGCTGCGCGGTCTGTCGGCCGACGGCCCACACCCGGACGGCCACCCGGACGGCCGTACCGCTGGTCAGGACCGTCACCCGGACGCAGGTGCGGTGCCCTCCGACGGTGCCGTGCCTGCCGCTGGTGCCGGGAGTGCGAAGGGTGCCGAACGGCTGGCGGAGGCGCTCGGCGCGCTGTCCGCAGCTCCCGCCGAAGGACTTCTGCGTCAGGTCACCGACAGCGAGACCGGGGCACCGAGCGGTGAACTGGCGGGCGAGGCCGCCGCCGTCGCAGCATTCCGCAGCGCGCAGGCGGGCGTGCTCCGCAGCGGCTCGATCGCTTCGGTCCGTTCCTCCGGATCGCCCCGAGTCCCCGGCCGCCGCGTCATCCGCGCGCTGCCCGGCCTCGCCGGGCGGCCGCTGCGTGCCGGGCTCGCGATGGCGGTCGCCGGTTGTGCGCTCGGCGGCGTCGCGGTGGCGGCCGGGGCGGGCGTACTGCCGACCCCCTTCAGTACCGGAAGCGGAGGAAGCCCGGCCAAGCCGGGAGTGAGCGTCTCGCCGTACGAGAGCGGGGACGGCGAGTCGACGGACCGGGACCGCCGCAAATCCGGTTCCCCGAAGGATGAGAGCACCTCCCCCGGAGGGCCCGGCAGCACGCCTGCCGGTCCGGAGGGCCGCGACGGCACCGACGCGCCCGGCGGGGACGAGGGGCGGCGGGGCTCCGGTGAGGGCGAGTACAGCCCGCAGCCCGGCGAGTGGAACCGCGGGGACCTGCCGGACGACGCGGAGTCGAAGGCCGTCATAGCCGCGCTCTGCAAGGCGTACGCGACCGGGAAGCTGGACGCGGAGGACCGTCGCAGGCTGGAGCGTGCGGCGGGCGGCAAGTCGGCGGTACGGCGGCACTGCGCGCAGCTCGGCAGCTCCGCGGTCTCCGGCGGCGTCACTGGTTCCGGCGGCTCGGGCGGCATCGACGGCTCCGGCGACTCCGCCGGCTCCCGAGGGGAGGGCGGCGACGGGGACACCGGCGAGAAGGGCAACGGGTCCACGGACGGTGCGGGCCCCGGCGGCGGCACTCCGGGCGGCGGCGGTGGTACCACCCCGGGCGGTGGCGGCGGTCCGGGCGGTTCCGCCTCACCGGGCGGCACCGACGGCGCGGGGTCCGAGGGCGGCGACGGCGGTGCCCAGCCCACCGAGGGCGGCGACGGAAACGCCGACGCCGGCACGGGTGACGCGAGCACGGCGGGTAGCGCGGGCGACACGGGCGAGACCGGCGACGCGACCGCCACCGGCGAGCCGGGCTCGGGCGATGCCACCGATCCGGCCACACCGGACGGCTGAGAACGGCCGGTGTGACACTTTCGCTGCGCGTGACGCAGTAGTAGTTGAGCCGACTGGTCATCGGCGGCGCGGTACACCCGAGGTTCCCCCCGTACCTCTGGGTTCGCGCATACGGCGCGGGCGGGGCACGTTCCCCCGGCCCCGCTCGCGCCGCTCGGGGGTTACGGGGGTCGCCCCCCGGATGGTTGCAGTCCCCGGCCCCGCTCGCGCCGCTCGGGGCTATGTCCCGCTCGGGGTCTCGCGCCCTTCCCCGCCGCTCCGCTTCGCTCCTCTCCGCCCCGGCGCGCGCATGCCTCGTGTCGTTTCGGGGGGCATGCTGTGAGCAACGTCCCAGCCGGTGGGTCTCCCACGGCGCGCATGCCGATAGCTACAGTCCGTGGCGGCTGCACCCTCATTCCCGCGCGACAGACGGAGGCACACTCCATGGCACGCCACTCAGAATCCGGCCGCCCGATCGAGCCGGTCTACGGCCCGGAGGCGCTCCAGGACTGGGATGCCTCCGGGAAGCTGGGCGAGCCGGGCTCGTACCCTTTCACCAGGGGCGTTTATCCGTCGATGTACACGGGGCGGCCCTGGACGATGCGCCAGTACGCGGGTTTCGGGACCGCCGTCGAGTCCAACGCCCGCTACAAGCAGCTCATCGAGAACGGCACGATGGGCCTTTCGGTCGCCTTCGATCTGCCGACCCAGATGGGTCACGACTCCGATGCGGCGATCTCGCACGGTGAGGTCGGCAAGGTCGGGGTCGCCATCGACTCCATCGACGACATGCGTGTGCTCTTCGACGGCATCCCGCTGGACGAGGTGTCCACCTCGATGACGATCAACGCTCCGGCGGCGCTCCTGCTGCTGCTGTATCAGCTCGTTGGTGAGGAGCAGGGCGTTGATCCGGCCGAACTGACCGGCACCATCCAGAACGACGTGCTCAAGGAGTACATCGCACGCGGTACGTACATCTTCCCGCCGAAGCCCTCGCTGCGGCTGATCGCGGACATCTTCAGATACTGCAAGGCCGAGATCCCGAAGTGGAACACCATCTCGATCTCCGGCTACCACATGGCGGAGGCGGGGGCGACGCCCGCGCAGGAGATCGCCTTCACGCTGGCGGACGGCATCCAGTACGTCCGTACGGCCGTCGCGGCGGGCATGGAGGTGGACGACTTCGCGCCACGGCTGTCGTTCTTCTTCGTCTCGCGCACCACGATCCTGGAGGAGGTCGCGAAGTTCCGTGCGGCCAGGCGGATCTGGGCGAGGGTGATGCGTGAGGAGTTCGGCGCGCAGAATCCGAAGTCGCTGATGCTGCGCTTCCACACGCAGACCGCGGGCGTCCAACTCACCGCGCAGCAGCCCGAGGTGAACCTCGCGCGGGTGACCGTGCAGGGTCTGGCGGCCGTCCTTGGCGGCACCCAGTCGCTGCACACCAACTCCTACGACGAGGCCATAGCGCTGCCGACCGACAAGTCGGCCCGGCTGGCGCTGCGTACGCAGCAGGTGCTGGCCTACGAGACCGATGTCACCGCGACCGTCGACCCGTTCGCGGGTTCCTATGTCATCGAGGCGATGACGGACGACGTGGAGGCGGCGGCGCTGGATCTGATGCGCCAGGTCGAGGACCGGGGCGGCGCGGTCGACGCGATCGAACAGGGCTTCCAGAAGGGCGAGATCGAGCGCAGCGCCTACCGGATCGCGCAGGAGCAGGAGTCCGGCGAACGGGTCGTCGTCGGCGTCAACCGCTTCCAGAGCCCGGACGGCGAGCCGTACGAGCCGATGCGGGTGGACCCGGCGATCGAGGCGCAGCAGGCCGAACGGCTGGCCAGGCTGCGGGCGGAGCGTGACCAGGGGGCGGTGGACGCGGCGCTGTCGGAGCTGCGCAAGGCGGCGGAGGGCACGGAGAACGTGCTCTACCCGATGCGGGACGCGCTGCGCGCGCGGGCGACGGTCGGCGAGGTCTGCAACGCCCTGCGGGAGATCTGGGGCGCCTACGTCCCCACCGACGTCTTCTGAGTCTCCGAGTCCTCAATCGCCGGACGGGCTGCATTCTTCCAGCCCGTCCGGCGGTCCCGGCCGACCTTGGCCCGGCCGCCGCGTCAGCGCTCTCCCACCGCCGTGAGTGAACGCGTGATCACGGCTTCACTGGTGCGTAGTGCGGCCGAAAGATCGCTGTGCAGCTCGGCTGGGACCGTGCCCGCTCCCAGGGCGCAGACACGGACCACCTCCTCGCAGTTCTGTGCCTGCCGCTCCGTGGTAAGCGCGACGGCCAGTGGGTGGCCGAGGATCTCGCGAGCCGCGTAGCCGTCCCGGGCCTCGGTGGTGCGGTGCACCAGGCGTTCGGCAAGGCGGGAGGATGCGGCGTGATCGGCTGAGCCGATTGCGTCGAGGACTGTGAGGCCGAGGCGAATGTCGAAGACGGTGAAGCCCGCCTCCGCTTCGCGGCCGAGATAGATCTCCACTAACTCGGTCAGGTGGTCGTCGACCGGCTGGCCGGCTTCGCGGCGGCACAGTGCGACCAGGCAGGTGGTGACGATCTGTTCCCATGGGTCTCCGGCGGCCGTGTCGGCGAGGAGCCCGTCGGCGCGCTCCGTGTCTCCCGTGGTGAGAGCAGCGAGAACGGCGACCTGGCGACCGTCCAGCATCCGCATGCCCACTCCTCGGTGCTTCTCGATGTGGGCCAGGGCTTCACTCCAGCGTCCTGTGGTGGTGAGAGTCCGGGTGCCGTCGGCAAGGAGCACACGCCACAGCCAGGCGCGCACCTCCTGGCGATCCTCTGACGTCGCTGTGAGGCCGGCCGGCACGGCGATGCCCTCGAAGACCGCGGCAGCGCCTGAGTCAACGGCTTCGTACAGGTCCAGGAGTCGCCGACGAGCGTCATCGGTGCGGCCGGCCCGGATTTGCAGGCGGGCGAGATTGACGACGGGTTCCAGCGCACGAATAGCGCTCATGGCGGGCAGCGGGCTGGAGTGCAGGTAGGCGGCAGCGTGCTGATGGCACATTTCGCGGGCGAGTTCGGGAAGCCCGAGATCCGAAGCGATCAGCGCCGATTGGTTGTAGACGGCGGACGCAAGGCCTTGGTCGCTCTGGCCTAACCCCTTGGCCGCGAGATCGACCATGTTCTGGACGCGGTCGGGCAGTGGCAGGCAGGCCGGCCGGAATCGGGCGATGAGGGGGAAGCGCTTCGCTATCGGGTCGTGCTGGTCCACGTGTCCTCCCAGACGATGGTGCGGGTGGGAAACGAGCCGGTGGCCCCACCAGGTGCTGGACGCAGCTGGCGGGACCACTTGCCGAGACGGTACGGGCTCACTGCCAGTCGACGACGATGCGGTTCAGTGGGGTGTCGATGGCGAACAGGCCGGGCCTTTGCTCGATCGCGGGGGCATCGAGGGACTGGATCTCGAAGGCGGCCTCGCGCTCGCGGAAGTCGCGGTCCCAGCTGCGGATCAGATCGGCGACCTTCGCGGCCAGCTCGTCGCTGCCGGGCCCGTGGCCGATGACACCGAATTCCCAGAGCTTCCCGCCCTCGGGGGTGGTCTTCTGCGACAGGCGGCGGGCAAGGTAGGTGATGGCGCCCTTGTCGACGGCCGCGGTGGACGAGGGGTAGGGGTCCTCGGTGAGGAGGGTGCCCTTGGCTTCCTTCGGGAACAGCATGCGGATCAGACCGCTGGGCAGGGAGCAGGAGACGAACAGCTCCATCCACTCCGGCGACTCCATGGCGCGGACCATCATGCCGGTCCACTCCTCGGTGCGCGGCTGCTCCAGCACTCCGGCCAGGGCCTCAGCGTCGATGTGCTGTCCGGCGGGAGCCTGGAGCCGTACGGTGCCGTCTGTGCTGAGCGGGATGACGCGGCGGTCGTCGTCCGCGATGCCACTTCTGAGCGGCATGAAGGTGTTCATCTTGCTGCTGACGCTCGTCCAGCGGCCGTCGCGCTGCGCGTAGGCGATGGAGCGTGACACGCTGCCCTTGAGGCGCTGAGGGACCAGGAGCCGTCCGTTGGGGGCCAGGTGCTGCATCCAGGCGTGCGGCACGCCGTGTGCGCCGACGGTGGCGATGATCCGGTCGTACGGGGCGCCTTCGGGGTAGCCGAGAGCCCCATCGAGAGTCAGTGCCTCGACGTTGGTGAACCCGGCAGCGGCCACATGCTCGCGGGTACCTTCCACGAGGTCGTCGTCCACGTCGATGGTGGTGACATGACCCGTCTCGCCGGTCAGGTAGGTGAGCAGGGCAGCGTTGTAGCCGGTGCCAGCGCCGAGTTCGAGAACGCGATCACCGGGCCGGACCTCCAGTTGGTCCAGCATGAGGGCGACGATGCTGGGTTGGGAGGCGCAGGAGATCGACGTGCCGTCGATGTCGTACTTGATGTTGACCGGCGTGTTGGCGTAGGCGTCTTCGAGTGGCGTGTCGGGCACGAACAGGTGGCGGGGGACGGTGCGCAGCGCGGTCTCGACGGCGGGTGTGAGGGCGTGCCCGGATTCGCGGATCTTGTCGACCAGGGCGTTGCGGAGCCGTTCGGCGTCGGCCTCGGGGGTGGCGAGCATGTCAGTGTTCACCATTTTGACGCTATCGGTCTCGGCCGTGGCCTTGCTGGGCGACGCGGTGTTGCCACTCGATCCCATGACTACCTCTCGTGCGATGTGGGAGATGGCGTGCTGGTCATCCCGGAGGAGACCTGCGCGGTTGGCGTGAAAGATCACGTGGTGGGTGATGACGGCTCGCAGGCCGCGTGTCAGGCCGTTGCCCGCGGCGAGGTTCGCGAGCGTGGCTCCGGCGCGCTCGAAAGCGGCCACCCACTCGGCGTGCCCGTCGAGCGGGCCGTCCGGTCGGCACAGGCTGTGGGCATCGGTGGTCATCAGCTTGCGCATGGCCGGGGCATGAGCGGTCGCCTTCTCCGGGGTGAGCGGCTCGGCGCTGGCCGGGCGGAGTTCGGCGACCTTCGCCCAGACGTCGCCCTGCTCGAACCAGTCCAGGCCAGCCGCCCGCATCATCGCGCTCAGTAGGAGTACGGCGGTCTCCCGGCGCCCCAGGTGTCCTGGGCCGGGCTGGTAGGTGAGCAGGTGCTGGCTGTCCTCGTGGAACAGCTCGTGCGCTGCGTCCATGGCCCTGGGGCCGCCGAACGCGGTGGTCTCTGGTTCGTAGATGCCAGGTAGCCACGAGTGGGCGGCGCCCTGGTCGACGAGGTCTGTGAGCAGCGACTCGACCAGCGGCGACGGTTCGGCGGCGCGATAGCGCAAGGGCCACGGCTGCTTGTTCATGAACCACCAGCCAGCGAGCTGCCCGGCGTCCTGGGCCGCAAGCAGAGCGGGACCGAGGCGCTCGGCGATGACGCGCTTGGCGGTCTCGCGGTCGGCGAAGGTGATGTTGTGCTGATGCCAGTCCGGGGGCATGACGGCTCCTTTGGCGGCGATGGTCAGGCGATGAGAAGGCAGGCGTCCCACGCCGAGTGGGGCGGGACGGCGGTGGCCGGTGCTTGCAGCGCCATCGCGGTGCCAGCGGCGCCGTTGAGGAAGCCGGGACCGGCTTCCTCGTCGTGGAGCATGGTCAAGGCGATGCCCGCTGGACCGGTCCCTGGCGGGCACATACTGCTCAGGAGCGCCGGAGCCGTGGCGCGGAGCTGCCCGGCGGTCGAGGGGTGGGCGTCGGAGGACATCCGAGCGGCGATGTGGGCGAGGCCAGCGGTGCCGTGACACAGGCCATGGTCGGTGGTGGCCTTGAGCTGCGCTGCATCGGTCAGGGCTGCCACGAGCGCCTTCTCTGCCTCGATCTGCCGCTGGGTGTCTCCCAGGGCGAGGGCGGCGAGTTGTTGGGCGCGGGCAAGCCCGGCAGTGCCGTAGCACCACGACGGCCGGCGCGGGGCGGACGGAGTGGGCCGGCCCTCGCGCAGTTCGGCGCGGGTAATCCAGTACGGCCATGCGGGGCTGTGTCCGACTTCCTCCTGCCAGTGGTCCAGCCACGCCAGGATGGTGCGCATGGCGCCGTGGTGGCCGTCGACGAGGGGGCCTTGCCGGGCGGCCAGCGCCAAGAGCGCGAGAACGCCGCCGATGCCGTGCGCGAGACCGGTGTTGGCGTGTCCGTCGCCGAACCTCTCATCCGGCAGGCCGGACGGCCCGCTCACCGTCCACCACCCCGGCAGGACATCGTCGCGGTCGGTGATCGGTTCGGTGAGGCGGACGCAGTAGTCGAGCACGGTTCGCATGTCAGCGCTGCCGGGGTCGCGGCGCAGGAGATAGGCGCCGTAGCCGGAGAGCCCACGGATTACGTCAAGCTCCGCGAGCTGCGGCAGGAGGCCGGCGTCGATGCGGCGGTGCGCAGCGCCGAGGCGCCGACCGATGTCGGTGGCGATCTGCGCGTCCAGGGTGTCAAGAGCGCGCTGGTAAGGGCCGGGGAGGTGCTCGGCTGCGCAGGCCACGGTGTGCGCAAGGGCGGGCGCCCCGTAGAAGGGGTGGCTGTCCGGTCCGCTGGTGAACGGCTTCCGGGCAGCGACGGCGAGCCAGTCGTGGGCGCGCTGCCATGGCCCGAGGCCCCGTGCGGCCCGTTCGATGTGCATGAGGGCGATCCCGGTCGGCCCGTACGCGAGGTGCTGTCGGTGCGTGGTTGTCGTGCGAGGACTCACGTGAGCCGTGTCGGGCTCGGCGAGAAGGTCTGCGACGGCGTCCGCTACCTTGAGCGCGAGAGAGTGGGTCACTGTGCCCTCCGGGAGGTCCAGGCCAGCGCGGCGGCGCGCGTCAGATAGAGGCAGATTTCTTCCTCGGGGAAATCGACCGCGACGTGCCGTACGAAATGGACGTGCAGCAGCGAGGAAAGGACGTCGTCCAGGGCGACACCCTCGGTGTCCGGCCCGGGAAGATGAGGGAGGTAGGCGGCCAGGGCCGCGTCTCGATCCGCCCACGCTTCCACGATGGCCTGCCCGCCAGAAACGCTGCGCAACGCCGCCCAATCGTTGGACGGATCGGCCAGCCATACGGTCTCGGTGAACTGCGGTCGCGGCACCGGTGCTGGCGCAGTGGGGGGAATGTGTTCGATGAGCCAGCGCATCCCTTTCTCGGTACTCCCGAGGAACGTGGTGGCTATGGCGACGGTGTGCGCGGCCACCAGGGCACGTTGATGCGGACGCTGAGGCTGGGAGAGCTGTGCGAGGACGGCGCGCGAGTCAGCGCGGAACACCTCCTCGGCGGCGTCCCACGCTGCGCCGGAGCCCCAACGGCCCATCTCGCGGTACGAGGTGGGAAACCGTAGGTCTGACAACAGGCCGACGGCACGCAGCTCATCGGCCCACGTGCTGACCGTGCGGGCGGTCTCGGCGAAGGCATCCGGAGTGGGCAGCCCGATGCGCAGCCGCAGGTGCTGGTGAGGATCGCGGAAGCGGATGAACCACCACAGCGGACCGCCAAGTCGATCCAACAGGTCCGGGAGGTGCTGGCTGAGCAAGGTGTCCTGACGGCGCAGGTCGCCGTACAAGGTGGCCAGGAGGAGGGACGAGACACCGGGGGTCTGGATCTGGGCCGGAGAGAAGACGCGTGTCGGCGCGGGCGCCGGCAGGGTCGGCCACGCCGGTGGCCGCGTCGCCTTGACGGGCACGACGACCTCGTGCGCGCGGCCTGCGCACCAGTTGTAAGCGTCGGTGTCCGGGGCCTCGACAAGGACGGCCAGCCGGGCGCGGTTGAGGTGCTGGCGCAGCAGGGCCTGGTGCCCGGCCTGGTCCAGGTCGAGGAGCAGGCGGCGGTCGCCCTCCGCCACGCAGACCCGCCGAGGCATCCGCCGTCGGCTCCGCCACTCCTCCAGGCCCGCTTGCCACTCCGCCCGAGGGCGGTCGCTGGCGGGCAACTCGGATGCCTCCAGCCGCCACCGTGCAGGAGTCAGCACCGTGCGCCCGTAGCGCAGCCGAGGCAGAAACGGCATCGCTCCTGCGGCACCCCAGTCGAACAAGGTGACTTGCGCGCACTGAGCGCGGGACAGCTCGGTGACGAACCGCACCAGCGGCGGGGTGTGCTCCTTGAGGTTCAACGCGTGTATCCCCACGGCCTCGATCCGGTGCCCGCGTTCGGGAGCAGCCAGGTACATGCGGCGACCGTCGCACGCCACTGCCAGGTCGCTCGGCGTGAGCACATCGCCATCAGGTGCCCGGTGTTCCTGCACGCTGATCACGGTGGGCAGAACCCGTGGAGCGCGGGTGACGTGGGCACTCGTAGGAAGCAGCGGCGGGAAGGACAACTGAGCGGGCACGGTGCCGACATCAGCGGTCGGCAGGTCGGCCAGCTCCAGGGCCAGGCGCTCACGATCCTCGGGGGCCAGCACGCTGAGGAACCGGCCTGTGGTGACCCCGATGCCACGGGACACGCTCACGACCTCCAGGCGGAACCGTCCGTGTTGCAGATCCTCGGTGCTTCCGGCATGCACCCGGACACCGATCTCCAGGTGCGGGGGAACCCTTGGGTGGACGGGTCCCAGATCCATCGCCGCGATTAGTTCGTCAGTGAGAACCACCTCTTCGCGGCCGTCGAGTACGGCGGCCTGCGCGAGATGCACCAAGGTGTCGTCCCGTGCGGAGATCCGCGAGCGGCGTCCGTCAGTCGGGGCGGCCGGGTATCCGTCGGGAAATCCGGTGCCGCTGTCTGCGACGACTTCCTTGAGCGGCACCATCGTGCCGATGCCGTACCGCTCGTAAAACCGCCGCTGATACGCCTTCCATGCGGCAGTCCCGTACGGGTGGGCACTGACCCGGCTCAGGACGGCGGCTGCACGCTCGATCTCGCGAGCAATCTCCTTGGGCAGCTCGATCCGAGCGTCCAGGCGCATGTCGAGAGCGAGGGGATGGTGGTGAAGGTCCGGGATCAGAGTCCGCATTCGTGCCGTGACGCAGTCACGGCCACCCGGGGTGTCGCAGCGCCGCAATCCCTCGTGCACATCGCGGAGTTCGCGAATCGTGGCGGCAAGCGACGGCACGCTGCCGGCGTCCATGGTGTCGAGCTGGCCGAGCACGTAGCCCAAGGCGTCGGTTTCGGTGCTCGGTGCGCGCAAGTTGGTGATCAGCACTTGGTGCCCGATCAGCTCCTGCACCAGACGAAGCACCTTGTCCCGTCCCGCTGCGGGGAATTCCGCATTGAGATTGTCTGCGAGATCACCGATGCGGGTCGGCGCGCGGGTCGCATTCAGGACCGCCAGGACTGGCACGGTCAGGCCGATGGACGCCTCGACTGCACGTGTCCGGTCGCCTTGGGGGTTGGACTTGTACGGCACGATGAGCCGATCACCGCGCATTGCGACGGCGTTGTTGACGACCACCAGGAGTCGGCCCAGGAACTCACGGTGCGACTCAAGCTGTTCGACGACGGCCGCCAGCCACTCCGCGCTCGCACGGCCGATCACCGTATGATCTGAGCCCCACATCGCGCACGCTCGTGACCCGAAGGTGGCCGAGGCCACGCCGGCGAAGAGACCGAACGGTGTCGCCCGGTGCTCAGCGCGCAACATGTAGCGGACCACGGAGGTGACCGCGCGGCGCACGTCACGTGCGGCCGGTGCGCCGGAGGAAATCAAGGTGCCTACCTGCGAGGCGAGAGCAGGGCTGGCATGTTGCAGAGCCTCAGAAATGCGTTTGTCGGACCACGCTTCCCGCAACCACGCGAGTCGGGCTGTCTCACCGTTCGGAGAAGCGTCATCGAGGTCGGGACACGGGGAATCGGGAAGCTCCACCCTGGCGACCGCACGGATGAGAGCGGTCTCACCGACGTGGAACGAGGTGCTCGAAGCCATCACTACCTCCGTGGTCCAGGCGACGGCCGGTGTCTTCGCGGACCGCACCGCGAAGACACCGGCCTGGAATGACGTGCCTTGGGTCAGGCGACGTTGGTGGTGCAGGCGCCGCAGGTCTCGCCGCAGCCGTCGTCCGTCAGGTTGATCAGACCGGCAGTGTCGGCCACCTCCAGCAGAGCGACATCCAGTTCGAAGCCGTCGGTCGGCTTCGACTGCGGGTGAGCTTGCGTGGTACCCGGAGCATTGCTGAGTGTCATGTCAACTCCTATGACTCGTAGGGTTGTTACGGACATACACCGCGCGCCTCTGGTGACGCCAGGCGCACGGCGGGGGTGTGGGACCCCTGCATCCGGTTGGCCCGTTGCTTTGCCAGCCGGATGCGCAGACACCACACTCAGGTGCTACGTCGAAGCCAGTCGTGGTCGCT
Source organism: Streptomyces gossypii (assembly GCF_025165795.1). Lineage (GTDB taxonomy): Bacteria > Actinomycetota > Actinomycetes > Streptomycetales > Streptomycetaceae > Streptomyces > Streptomyces gossypii. The sequence continues at coordinate 64,971 of NZ_JAJAGO010000021.1, read as the reverse complement.
GCCATGCCACGGGCACGCCGCACGGAGAAAAGGCCAGTCACTATCGCCGTTGCGCGGTTCTCCTCTGTGAGCGCGAAGCCCTTCGTCTCGGCGCTCATTCCCACCGCCGAGGTAGGAAGCGCACTTCCTTTCCGCCCCGAGTGGTGTCCTGCACCACCTGGTAGCCGGGGGCCAGCATCTCCAGCAGTTCGATGCCGCGACCGAACGTGGAGTCGACTGCGTGGGCGCGTCGGTGCGGCAACTCCGGTGCCTCGTCCCAGACTTCGATCCACAAGTCGGGGCAGACCACTACGACGTACTTCTCTCCCTTGCCGTGGACCACGGCGTTCGTCACCACCTCGCTCACCAGGAGTGCACATACGTCCACCACCTCCTTTGAGGCGTCGAAGTCGGCGTAGACGCTCGTGACCCAACTACGCGCCATGGGCACGGTGTTGGCCTCGCGGTCGAATTCTCTCGCCGCTGAGGTCTGGCCTGGCTTGTCGGTCGTGCGCATGGCAGCCTCCAGCGCGCGGCTACGGCCAGCCACGCATGACGATCACACACCGCAACGTGTATCGGTCGGTGCGTGATGATGAGTGTGGTGCGTACGCATCTGCGTACGCAACCCCGTTCTCCGGATTACCCTCGAAAGTGCCGTCACCGTGCGTGCTCGCGCTACGCTGCACGTGACTGGTCAGGGGCAGAGGGAGGAAGCCGTGGGAGTGAACCTGGCGGCTGCGGCTGCCCGCACCCGCTTCGGCAAGGCGCTGCGAGCCGCTCGTGAGGCCAGTAGCGTCACAGGCAAGAAGGTGCAGCAGATCGACGTCGCGCGGGCGCTCAAGCAGAAGTCGTACAACCGGTACTCCCGCCTGGAGCGTGGGCTTAGCTGGCCGACCGATGCGGAATGGCCCATCATCTGCCGGACCCTGTCCATGGACGAAGTTACGCAGGCGACCCTCTCTGCCATGCGTAGTGAAGGCATGGCCATCACGGGAGCGTGGTGGGACGCATTCAGGGGCGTCGTATCCGACTCGCTGATCAAGTTTGTGGCGCACGAGGACGCTGCGACCAAGATGACGACGTTGGCAGGCAACGTTCTGCCCGGACTCATCCAGACTCCGGCTTACGCGCAGTCCCAGGTGCTGCCGTTCTCTGGGACCGTGATGACGCGGGACGACGCCGGCCGTTCAGCGTCGATGCGGTCTCAGCGTCGAAAGATCTTCGACAAGGAGCCGGCTCCTCAGGTTGAGGCCATTTTCTCCGAGGGTGCCCTGGCGCAGATGGTTGGTGGGCCAACCGTCATGCTCGAACAACTCGATGCCCTGGCCGAGGATGGTCGTTCGGGGCGAGTGCAGTTCCGCATCATCCCGTTCACAGCGCCTACGACCCTGACCTACATGTTCACCTTGCTGGAATTCGCGGGTGAGGGTGGGAGTCCCGTCGTCGCTTTCGATCAGATGACTGGGATGGACTTCAAGGACAAGCCTGGGGAGGTCCGAGAGATCCGCGTTGCGGTGGACTCCCTCCGGAGCGTGGCGCTGGATGAGATGTCCTCGCTAGAGCTGATCGCCAGCAAGCGAAAAGAGACAGCACGTGACTGACAAGATCAAGACCCTCGAAGCCCTGCTGGCCGCAGACCTCTCAGAGGCTGAGTGGACCAAGTCCACCTTCTCCGGAGGGAGTCCCAATGACTGCTTGGAGGTGACCCGAGTCAAGGGACTGGGCTATGTACTGCGGCACTCCGTCCTGAAGGATCGGATAATTCCTCTCACGGACTCGGAGTACGACGCCTACTGCAGGGGAGTTCAGGACAACCAGCCGGGCCTCATACCTGGCGAATGAGAAGAGCACCTGGGGTGCTCAACGGGCATTTGCCTGACGCTGAGTTCCGCGTGCTCACTCTCATTGAGTAGCCCTGCTGCCTCCCCGCCCTCGGCGGAGGCAGCGGAACTTCGCCGTGGGCTGGTCTGCGAACAGGTCTGATATCTCAATGTTTTCGGTCCACCGTGACCGACTGGTTCTCCGTCGGCATGGGCGTCGGCGTGGACAAGGCAGCATCAGGGGACTGCGGCCGTGTCCAATGCCAGGTCGGCGACGACCGCGGTGTGGTCTGAGGGCCATGCCTCACCGACGGGAGCATCGCCGGCGCGTCGCACTGAGCAGACACGTCCGAGGCCATCGGGACCGGGCAGTCCGACATGGATGTAGTCGCATCGCACGTTCGGTTCGAAGGTGCGGGCGGCGAGAGGGTTCGCCGCGTCCCAGGTGGCTGACGGCGCCGCCGGATCGGCGTATTCCCAGGCGTCGATGAGGACCTGACCGGCGACGGCGGGTGCGGTCTTGTAGCCGCCGAGCAGACGCATCTCGTCCGAGTCCGGCCAGGCGTTGTAGTCCCCGGTGACCACCGGGGGAAAGGATCCCGCGCTGCGGCGGGCTGCTACGAACTCGGCCAGGACGGCGACCTGCCGGGCATCGCACCGCCGACTCGTGGACGGCGTGGTTCAGGTGTGTGGTGAAGAACGGCACCCGCTGCCCGGGGGCGTCCAGCAGTGCGTGCAGGGCGAGCCGTCCGTCGTCCTGCCCGCCTGCCGACGGCAGCCGCACGACGTCACGGCCCACGATGGGCCACTTGCTCAACACCGCGTTACCGATACCGACCGTGGAATCCCCGATGCGCTTCTGCCACCGCTCCGGCGTGTCCGACGCGGCCCAGGTCCAGTGCATGCCGAGCCGCTCGGCCAGCCACGCAGCGAGGTTCTCCTCACCACGGGCCCACACCTCCTGCAAGCCGACCACATCGGGCCGCAGACCGTCGAGGACCGACAGGATCGCCTCCCGCCGCTGCTCCCACGGCCCGAACCGCCACCACAGATTCCACGTCACCACACGCATCCGCAATTCCCCTCTTCCATGAAGCCGCCAGCATGCCGGGGCGTGATCCGCAGGGAAAGGAAGCAACTGGATCTCGTCTCGTTCCCGCCTCTTGATGACCGGCGCCGATTGCTGACCAGGGGCGCACCCGGAGCACCGGAAGCGGATCGGGCAGGCAGGTGCGCACGGGCATTGCGGGCACACGCCAACGCCGCCAGGATGAATGCACTTACCCGCGAGTAGCTGGGATGGTGCACCGTGCCCGCGCCCGTACCCCCGCCCCCACCGGAAGAGCCCCGCACCCTCGTCTCCCAGGCCCGTGCCCTCGCCGCGGGCGAGGTGACCTCGCGCGCCCTCACCGAGCGTGCCCTCGCCCGCATCGACGCCGCACAGCCCGCGCTCAACGCCTTCCGTGTGGTGCGCCACGAGGCCGCCCTCGCCGAGGCGGACGCCGCCGACCTGCGGCTCGCGGCGGGCGAGCGGGCGCCGCTGCTCGGGGTGCCGGTAGCGGTCAAGGACGACACGGACGTTGCCGGTGAGCCCACCGCGTTCGGCTGCCCCGGCGACTTCCCGCGCCGCACGGCGGACGCCGAGGCGGTGCGGCGGCTGCGTACGGCCGGGGCGGTCATCGTCGGCAAGGCGAACACCCCGGAGCTGGGCCAGTGGCCGTTCACCGAGGGCCCCGCCTTCGGCGAGACCCGCAATCCGTGGGCGCGCGGGCACACGCCGGGCGGCTCGTCCGGCGGTTCGGCGGCGGCTGTGGCGGCCGGGCTGGTCGCGGGGGCGCTCGGCTCGGACGGCGCGGGCTCCGTACGGATACCGTCGGCCTGGACTCATCTGGTCGGTATCAAGCCGCAGCGCGGCCGCATCTCCAGCTGGCCGGATGCCGAGGCGTTCCACGGCATCACGGTGCACGGCACGCTCGCCCGTACGGTCGCCGACGCGGCGCTGCTGCTGGCCGCCGCGAGCGGCAGCGCGGCGGGTGATCTGCATCGTCCGCCGCCGGTGGACGTGGCGGCGGCGGCGGGCCGTGATCCGGGGCGGCTGCGTGTCGCGCTGTCCTTCCGGATGGCCTTCACCGGCACCCCGAAGACGCTGGCCCCGGTCGTACGGGCGAAGGTCACCGCGCTCGCGGAGCGGCTGGCGGGGCTGGGGCACGAGGTGGCGGAGGCCGATCCGGCGTACGGGATGGTGGGTCTGAGCTTCGTGCCGCGCGCCACGGCGGGTGTGCGGGAGTGGACGCGGCGGGTGCCCGACCGTGCGCTGCTGGATGTCCGGACGCGGGGCGCCGCGCGTACGGGTGGGCTGCTCGGCGGCCCGGTGCTGCGGCTGGCGCGGGGCGCGGAGGCGCCGCTGCGGCGGCGGGTGGGTGCGCTCTTCCGCCGGTACGACGTGCTGCTGGTGCCGACCACGGCGACTCCGCCGCCGCGGATCGGTGACCTGGCCCGCCTCTCCCCGTGGCAGACGGACCGGGCGATGATCGCGCACTGCCCGTACGCCTGGCCGTGGAACGTGCTGGGCTGGCCGGGCGTCAACGTCCCGGCGGGCTTCACCCGATCCGGGCTACCGCTGGGCGCCCAGCTGCTCGGACCGGCGGGCAGTGAGCCGCTGCTGATCTCGCTGGCAGCCCAGCTGGAGGCTGACCAGCGCTGGTTCACGCGCTGGCCGGAAGCTTCGGCGGAGCGTCTCTGAGCGCGTGCGGGTGCTTCGCCGACCGCCGGAAGGCGCGGTAAGCGACTGCGGTACGCGTGATCAACAGCGCTATCGTATGACGTTTTCTGCTCACCTCTTGAATAGGTACTACCTGTGGGCGTAACTTCCGTCGGACGTCCGGTTCAGGCCATCGGTATGGAGAGTGCGTATGGAAGCGATAGAGCCGGTCTACGGCACGGCCACACTGTTGTCGATCGCCGCGGGTGCCGTGGTGCTGCTGCTGTTCCTGATCATGAAGGTGAAGCTGCACGCCTTCGTATCGCTCGTGCTGGTCAGCGTGGTGACCGCCATCGCGGTCGGCTTCCCCCTCGCTGACATCCCCGATGTGCTGATGTTCGGCTTCGCCGACACGCTCGGCTCGGTGGCCCTGCTCGTCGCCTTCGGCGTGATGCTCGGCCGGCTGCTGGAGGTTACCGGCGGCGCCCAGGTGCTGGCCGACACGCTCATCACCCGCTTCGGGGAACACCGGGCGCCGCTCGCGCTCGGCGTGGCCGCGCTGCTCTTCGGCTTCCCGATCTTCTTCGACGCCGGGCTCGTGGTCTTCCTGCCGATCATCCTGACCGTCGCCAGACGGTTCGGCGGGTCGCTGATCTTCTACGCGTTCCCGGCGGCCGGAGCCTTCGCGGCGATGCACGCGATCGTTCCCCCGCACCCGGGGCCGGTCGCGGCGGCCGAGCAGCTGGGCGGCGACATCGGGGTCACGCTGCTGGTGGGCCTCCCGATCGCGGTGGTGGCCTGGTATGTGGGCGTGTATCTGGTCTCCCGCTTCCTGGGTGCCCGGGTGGACGTGCCGGTGGCCAACGTCGTCTTCGGTGAGGCACGGGACGAACTCGGCCGCACCCCGGAGGCGGCGGAATCCGCCGAGAAGGGTGGAGCCGCAACCAAGGGCGGAGCCGCAACGAAGGGCGGAGCCGCAACGAAGGGCGGAGCAGCCAAGAAGGGCGGCGGCGCCCCCACCGCTCCGGCCCTCGGTGAGAGCCCGCCCGAGTTCCTGACCGTCCTGCTCCTGCTGCTCATCCCGCTGCTCCTGATCTCCGGCGACACCGTGCTGGACACGCTGGTCACGGCCGGAGCGCTGGAGGAGGGCCAGGGCTGGGTCTCCTTCTTCGGCCTGCTGGGCGCGACGCCGGTGGCGCTGATGATCACCGTCATCGTGGCGATCCTCGTGCTGGGGCGCCCCCGTACCTCGATGGCGGGCGTACAGAAGATCATCGACGAGGCTCTGGGGCCGATCTGCACGATCATCCTGATCACGGGCGCGGGCGGCATGTTCGGCGGTGTGCTGGAGCTCAGCGGCATCGGCAGCGCGCTCAGCTCCTCGCTCTCGGACCTGGGGATCTCGCTGATCCTGCAGGCGTTCATCATCGCCACGCTGCTGCGGGTCGCGCAGGGCTCGGCGACGGTGGCGCTGACGACGACCGGCGGACTGATCGCCGCCGCGGCGAACGAAGCCCAGCTGGGCGACTTCAAGATCGCGCTCCTGGTGGTGGCCATCGCCGCCGGTGCCACGGTGCTCTCGCATGTGAACGACTCGGGCTTCTGGCTGGTCAGCAGGTTCTTCGGGATGGACGAGAAGACCACCCTGAAGACCTGGACGGTCATGGAGACGACACTCGGGCTCTCCGCGTTCGTCCTCGCACTGGGGCTGTGGGCGGTTGTCTGACCAGGGCCGCCCTTTCCGTCCCCAGGGGCGGCCCTCCCGTGCACCCCTGCCCCCGCCCCGGGGCGGGGGTGCACCCCTGCCCGAGTACCGCGTGAAGCCGCGGGCGCAGCGTCAGGGCGCGAGTACGTCCAGCTCCGCCATCGCGCCGACGGCGATGCGCCGGGTCAGCTCCTCGGCACGCGGCGCATCGCCCTCCCGTACGGCCTCGGCGACCTGGACGTGCAGGGTGACCGCGGGCGGGTCGGGGTCGCTGAACATGACCTGGTGCTCGGTGCGTCCGGTGAGCACGGCGGCGACCACATCGCCCAGCCGTGCGAACATCTCGTTGCCCGAGGCGCGCAGCACCACGCGGTGGAAGGCGATGTCGTGCACCAGATAGGCGTCAAGCTGCTGGCCGCGAGAGGTGGCGACCATGCCGAGCGCGTGCTCGGTCAGCTCGGCGCACTGCCCGGCGGTCGCATGCTCGGCGGCGAGCCGGGCGGCCACCGGTTCGACGGCGGAGCGCAGCATGGTCAGTGAACGCAGCTGGCGGGGCCGTCCCTCACCCTGGAGGCGCCAGGTGATCACCTGGGGGTCGAAGACGTTCCACTCCTCGGTGGGGCGCACCGTCACGCCGACCCGGCGCCGCGACTCGACGAGGTTCATGGATTCGAGCACCCGTATCGCCTCGCGCATGACGGTCCGTGAGACCTGGAAGTGCGCCTCCAGTTCGTCGGTGCGCAGCACGCTCCCCGGGGGGTACTCGCCCCCGGTGATGGCGGGCCCGAGGGACGCGAGCACCTTCCCGTGCAGACCCCGCCGCTGAGTTTCCATGTCCTCAGCCTACGGGGGCGGCCCGAATCAGTAGCAGCATTATGTATTACTTTTCTACTACCTCATGTTAAATACATCGTACGTATATCCGCCTGGCGGTTCAGCCGGTGGAGGAGAGAGCAGAGGGGTGAGGATGTCCGCTAGCCGGGTCGTTGTCGTGATGGGAGTTGCCGGTACGGGCAAGACCACCGTCGGACGTCTGCTCGCCGCCGAACTGGGCGTTCCGTACGCCGAGGCCGACGCGTTCCATCCGCCGGCCAACATCGCCAAGATGACGGCCGGTACCCCGCTCGACGACGCGGACCGCGCGCCGTGGCTGGACGCCATCGGCGACTGGGCAGAGCGCCACGCCTCCGGCGGCGTGGTGAGCTGCTCGGCGCTCAAGCGCGCCTATCGCGACCGGCTCCGTGCCGCCGCGCCCGAGCTGTTCTTCCTGCACCTCACCGGGCCGCGTGGGCTGATCGCCGAACGCCTGGCCGCCCGGCGCGACCACTTCATGCCCAGCGCCCTGCTGGATTCGCAGTACGCGACGCTGGAGCGGCTGGAACCGGACGAGCAGGGGGCCGAGGTGTCCGTCGAGGCCGAACCGCACACCCTGGCCGCCGCCGCACTGGAGGTCCTGCCGCCGCTCAGCGCGTGAACTCGCGTTTCAGCCAGGGCGTCATCCGCTGCTCCACCAGCCGGTGCAGCAGCCAGGCGAGTACGAGCAGCCCGCCGATCGTCAGCGGCAGCACAGCCCAGGCGGGCATCCCGAACCCCCGGTGCAGGAACCGCACGACGACCCAGCCCAGATGCTCGTGCACCAGATAGAACGGGTAGGTGAGGGCGCCCGCGACGGTCAGCCAGCCCCAGTTCGCCCACTGGAGCCTGCCCAGTGCGATCGCGCCCACCACCGCATAGCCGAGGGTGACGATGGCGATGATGCCCGCCGAGCTGCGGTAGGCGAAGCCCGCTTCCTCCACCGGGCGCCACAGGTTCGCCACCGCGTAGTGCTGGCCGATCAGCCAGCTGGCCACCACCAGTCCCCAGGCCGTCGCGTCGTGCCCGAATCTGTGGATCAGATACAGGCCCATCCCGCCGATGAACAGCGGCGCGTACTCCGGCATCACCACCAGCTCCAGCGGCGGCCAGTCCGCCGCCTCCCCGACCACTGCCGTGATCAGCCACGCACCCGAGAAGATCACCACCCGGCGCCGGGTGACGCCGGGGAAGACGACGAACACCAGGAAGAGCACGTAGAAGCGCATCTCGACCCAGAGCGTCCAGCACACCCCCAGCACCCGCTCCGCGCCCAGCGGCTGCTGGAGCATCGTCATGTTCACCAGCAGGTCGCTGGGAGTCACCGTCTCGAAGACCACCCAGGGCAGTCCGAACACCAGTGCCACCAGCAGCACGGCCGCCCAGTAGGCGGGCAGCAGCCGGGAGACCCGGGAGGCGACGAAGGCACGCGGGCCGCGCCCCCAGGCGCTCATGCAGATCACGAAACCGCTGATGATGAAGAAGATGTGCACGCCCAGCGGGCCGTACGCGAACAGCTTGTGCAGCGACGGGAACTGCTGCGCGGGCGAGCTGCCCCAGGCCACCGATATCTCGCCGTTCCGCCCGCCCAGATGGTAGAAGGCCACCATCAGCGCGGCCACCAGGCGCAGCCCGTCCAGCGCGCGCAGCCGTTTGTGCGCCGGGCGGGCCGCCGCGGCGGACTCGGCGGCGGCGTCACCGGACGTGGCCTCCGGCAGCGGGCCGGGGTTCGGCGACGGGAGGCTCGGCCGCGCCTGAGGCGGAGCGCTCACCGGCGCGCACCGCGCTTGATCGCCCGCGCCCGGCGCGCCACCCGGCGTACCACGGGGTTGCGCGGCAGGAATGCCAGTTGCGAGGGCACGGCACCCGGCAGCGCCAGCGCCGTCAGCCTGCGCCGCTTGAAGTAGCGCCAGGTGTGGTCCGTGAGCTTGCCCGACAGATAGCGCTCGGCGTCCGCCCGCAGCGCCGGATAGATCTGCGCCTGCATGCAGAAGCCCACCGTCCGTACGAGCTCGGTGATCTCCTCGGTGACCCGCCCGGCCTCCGCGGGGCTCCAGGACTCGACGGCCGCCGGGTCCCCGATGTCCGGCAGCAGCGCGTCGATGAGGGTGACCGGAATCCGGTTGCTGTTCTGGTACGGGGTCAGCCGCTCCAGCAGCTGGCCGGTGCCGCTGCGGGCCACGGGCAGGCCGTACAGGGCGGCGGCGGTCATCAGCGCGGTGGAGAAGCAGCCGACGACGAGCGCCGGGCGCAGCTGTCCGTACAGCACCTCCGCGAGGACCGGGGTGTCCAGCACCGTCAGCTCGACACCCAGCTCACCCGCCTCCTTTTCCAGCGCCCGCGAGAAGCGGGCGGGGGCGACAGGGTGCGGCTTGAAAACCACCCGGCGGTGGCCGAGTGCGGCGGCGCCGCGCAGCATCCGTACGTGCAGCTGCTCCTCCTCCTCGCCGGTGAGGATGTTCAGCGCGGAGAGGTACTGGCCCAGCAGCAGCACCGGGCGGGCGCCCACCGTGGCGGTCAGGGCGGGCGGCGCGTCCTTCGCCAGTTCGGCCAGCACGGCGGTGAACGCCTCGGTGGGCACCACCTCCGCCGCCACATTGAACTCGGTGAGCAGCAGCGGGCGCAGCCCCGGCAGCAGGTCCAGGTGCAGCACCCGCCGCACCCGGGTGCCGACCAGCGGGTCGAGTTTGTTGCGGGTCGGGCCGTAGCTCATCAGGCCGTCGGCGTAGACGTCGACGGGGGATTCGGGGAACAGCTGGGTCAGCGCCAGCGCCGGGTTGACCTGGAGGGACTCGACGACCAGCTCCACCGTGTCCTGGTGCGGCTCACCCAGCCCCCACAGCAGCCGCAGATGCCGCTCCCACAGCGGCACGTCGTCCGCGCGTGGAGACCAGCCGGCGGGGTGGAAGGGGCGGATCGCGTCGTTCCAGGACAGCACCCGGTCGAAGCGTCCGCGCAGCCGCTCGAAGCCCGCCATGCGGTCCAGCGGCGTTGTCGTCTCGGGGGTGGCCGCGTTGTTGGTCACCAGCAGCAGACGCCGGTCGGCTGGCTCGAAGGAGCCCGCGTCCAGCGCGGCGGCCAGCGTGGCGGCGCCGTACAGGGTGGAGGCGAGGAAGATCTGTGTACGCATCAGGCAGCGGTCTCCCCGGCTGACGTGGGGCGTCGGCGCAGCCGCCGGAGCTTGGACGCACGCTGTACGTCCATCGAGTCCAGCGCCGCGGTCAGCACGTCGGAGGGCATCCTCCGCAGCGCGCCGGCGCTCATGGCGCGCAGTCTGCGTGCCACTTGCGGTTCGAACCTTCCGCTGTTCAGGTGATGGGAGATGATCGCGCAGTAGGTGCGTACGGCCTTCGGCAGCAGCACGTCGGCCGCCCGGTCCCGCGAGGTCTCCTCGATCACCTGGTCGAACGCCCGGATGAAGTCCAGTTGCCGCACGTCGCCGATCTGGGTCAGCGACGAGGCGACACCGCGCCGGTAGAAGACGCCCAGCAGGCCGACGACCGCGAAGGACTTCGCCTCCCGGTGCAGCCGCCAGATCCACGGCCGGTCCTCCGCTGTGCGCAGTCCGTCGGTGAAGTGCAGCAGCCCCTCGTCCAGCAGCCTGCGGTGGTAGATGCCCGCCCAGGCGTAGGCGTAGTCGACGGAGGTGGTGCGGTCGGGGGGCAGGATCGCGTCGCGCGGGTCGAGGGAGACGCCGCGGCGGCCGTGCGGGACGCGGGCGAGCGTGCGGGCCCGGGAGGTGCACTGCACGTGGTCCGTGCGCACGAAATCGCAGCCCAGCGACTCGATGCTGTCCACCAGTTCACGGTAGTAGCCGGGCGCCAGCCAGTCGTCTCCGTCGAGAAAGGTGAGGAATTCGCCGCCGGCCGCGTCAAGACCCGTGTTGCGGGCCGTCGCGAGTCCGGCGTTCTTCTCGTGCCGCACGAACACGGCTCCGGGGATTTCGCGTTCCGCGCGCTCCAGAATCTCCGGGGTTCCGTCTGTCGAACAGTCGTCGACGAGGATGAATTCGAAATCCGCCCGGGTGTTGAGCCGGAGACTTCTCAGAGTGTCCGGGGCGTACGACTGCACGTTGTAGAACGGCACGATGACGGAGAGCTTGACCACCCGCGTGACATTAGGCCGCCGCCCGGCATTCGTCTTGACCTGCGGTGTACCCAGAGGTGAACGACGGATGGCGGAATGGTGAACCAGCGTCTTTCCAGGGCGGGTTGGCCGTACGTCGATCCGCTGTTAACCGTCTGTTGTAGTGCCGTTGGGCCGAGAAACGAAATGCCTTCCTAGCGTCTGGGACGTGCCCCCTCGTACCTCTCATTCCTCTCCCCCTTCCGCCGTGCGGATCGCCGTACTCGCCGATTCCGACACCCGGTGGAAATGGGGCGCGCTCACCGCGCGCCGCCTCGTACCCGAAGCCCGGATCGACGGCCTGCTGCTGCGCGGACGCGCCACACCGACCCCCCGGCAGCTCGCGGAGGTCGGAGTCGAGGTCGACGCGGTGCGCGAGGTCACGGGAGCGCAGTTCGTCCGCGCGACGGGCGACCGCACCTCGTACGACGTGGTGGTGCTCGCCTGTGTCGGCGGAGCCGTACAGGCGATGCTGCACGGCCTGGCCGCCCACGCCAGGTCCGTACAGGCAGGGCCCGCGCAGGAGGCGGGCGAGGTGGCTGCCGGGGTCTCCCGGCCGGTGTTCGTCACCGGATACGTGGGGATCGTCTACGAGAAGCTGGCCGACGGCCTGCTGCTGCGGCACGGCGCCGACCTGGTCCTCGCCAACTCCCGCCACGACGCGGAGCGGTTCCGCGAGGTCTACCAGGGTGTGGGCACGACGGCCGACAGCGTCATCGAATGCGCCCTGCCCTTCCTCGACGGGTCGGCTGCCGCCGGGGCGAGCACCCACGCGCCACCACCCCGGACCAGCCCTCGTCCGGTCGGGGGGCCGGACGAAGCCCCGCCGGGCACGGTGGGCGCCGCCGCCCCGGCGGAGGCTGTCGCGGACTCGGCGGAGCCGGGCCCCGACGCCGCGTCAGCGGATGGCCCGGTGCCGGGCGCCGACGGGGCCGTCCCGTCCGGCCGGGCGGACGCCGCGCCGCCGGGCCGCGCGGGCGCGCCGGCGTCGGAGCCCCCCGCCGCCCACGCCGGTTCAGGGGCGGGCGGGCGTGCGTTCACCGTCGTGTTCGCCGTGCAGCCCTCCGTGCCGGACAACCGCACCGACCGCGCCTACCTGCTGCGCCGCGCCGTCGAGCACGCCCGCCTGCACCCCGCCCGTGAGGTGCTGATCAAGCTGCGCAGCAGGCCGGGCGAGCACACCACGCACATCGAGGAGGAGCCGTACCAGAAGCTCGCCTCCCGGCTGCCCGGCGGGCTGCCGCCCAACTGCCGCCTCGTCTATGGCCATATGGGTGAGGTCCTGGACCGCAGCGACCTGCTCGTGACGGTCAGCTCCACCGCCGCGCTCGAATCCCTGCACCGCTCCGTGCCGACCGCCGTGCTCACCGACCTCGGAGTGCGCGAGGCGCTCGGGAACCACCACTTCCTCGGCTCCGGCTGCCTCGTCTCCTGGGACGAGCTGGACGCCGGGCTGCTGCCCAGCGCCGACCCGGAGTGGACGGCCCGCCAGGGCGTCTGCCCCGCCGACAGCCCCGCCGGCGCCGACGGCCGCACCGCGTACGAATCCGCGTTCGACGCCGCCCGCGACCGGGTCGCCGAACTCGTCACCCGCGCCGAACGGGACGGCCTGCCGCTGCCGAGCCCGTACTACACGCCCACCACCGCGCCGGGCTATCTGCCGCGCGTACTCGCCCGGTACGGCCTGCAGCGCGACGGCACCCCGCTCCCCGGCACGGCGGAGCTGGACGAGGAGGACTCCGGGGTCCGCAGGGCCGTACGCAACGCCGTCCGCGAGGCCGCGCGCGGCGCGTACCGCCACGGCGTGCAGCGCGTCGCCCCGGTCATCCGCCGGATGGGGGAGCTGTGAGCACCCCCGGGCACGGGCCCGCCCCCACCGCCGCCGTCACCGCAGCCGTCACCGCAGCCGTGACCGCAGCCGCAGAGCAGCAGGCCGAACCGGCCACGAAGGGAATCACGATGGCCAACCCGGAGCACCCGGAGCAGACGGCCCCGTCCGGCACCGTGCCCGCACCCGTCCCCGCCGGAGCGCGGGAGGGCACGGTCGGTGCGCCGCGGCGCGTACTCGCCGTGATCCCGGCGCGCGGCGGCTCCAAGGGCGTGCCCGCGAAGAACCTCGCCGAGGTCGGCGGGGCACCCCTGGTCGCCCGCGCGGTGGCCGCCGCCCTGGCCGCACCGCTCGTCACCCATGTGGCCGTCTCCACCGACGACGCCCGGATCGCCCAGGTGGCTCGCGGCGCGGGCGCCGAGGTCATCGAACGGCCGGACGACATCGCCGGCGACCTGGCCACCAGCGAGGCGGCCGTACTGCACGCGATGGACACGCACGAGGCACGCCACGGGCACTCGATCGACGTGGTGCTGCTGGTGCAGTGCACCAGCCCGTTCCTCGGCGCGGACGACATCGAGGGGGTCACCTCGGCCGTCGTGACGGACGGCGCGGACAGCGCGCTCACCGTCGCCCCCTTCCACGGCTTCGTCTGGCGCGACGGCGAGCCGACGAGCCAGCCGGGCGACGGCATAGGCACCGGTGCGGGCAGCGAGGCCGCGGGCGGCGACGGCGTCAACCACGACAAGTCCTTCCGCCCGCGCCGCCAGGACCGCCCGCAGGACTACCTGGAGACCGGCGCCGCCTACGCGATGGACGCGTCCGGATTCCGCAAGGCCGGGCACCGCTTCTTCGGCCGCACCGAGCTGGTCCGTACGGACCCGGCGCGGGTGCTGGAGATCGACGACCCGCACGACCTCGCCCGCGCCCGCGCCCTCGCACCGCTGTTGGGGCCGGTCCCGGGCTTCGCGCCGGGCCCGCGGCGTCTGGCGCGCCCCGCCCGTCCCTCGCGGGACGAGATCGACGCGGTCGTACTCGACTTCGACGGCACCCAGACCGACGACAGGGTGCTCGTCGACTCCGAAGGACGGGAACTCGTCGCCGTGCACCGCGGCGACGGCCTCGGCATCGCCGCGCTGCGCCGCGACGAGCTGAAGCTCCTGATCCTGTCCTCGGAGAAGAACCCGGTCGTCGCCGCACGGGCCGACAAGCTCAAAGTCCCCGTGCTGCATGGCATCGACCGGAAAGACCTCGCGCTGAAGCAGTGGTGCGAGGAGCAGGGCATCGCGCCGGAGCGCGTGCTCTACGTCGGCAACGACGTGAACGACCTGCCGTGCTTCGGCCTGGTCGGCTGGCCCGTCGCGGTCGCCAACGCGCATGACGTCGTACGTGACGCAGCCCGCGCGGTCACCTCCGCACCTGGTGGTGCGGGAGCGATCCGCGAGATCGCCTCGTGGATTCTCGGCCCCTCCCTCTAGCAGAAAGAACCCCTCTCCTCATGACTTCCAGCCACCGCCTCCGGACCCTGGGCGACAAGACAGCAGGTCCCGGCCAGCCCGTATACGTCACCGGTGAGATCGGCATCAACCACAACGGCGAGCTCGACAACGCCTTCGCGCTGATCGACTCCGCCGTGGAAGCCGGCTGCGACGCCGTCAAGTTCCAGAAGCGCACCCCGGAGATCTGCACCCCGCGCGACCAGTGGGACATCGAGCGCGACACCCCCTGGGGCCGGATGACCTACATCGACTACCGCCACCGCGTGGAGTTCGACGAGGACGACTACCGCAAGATCGACGAGTACTGCCGCGAGCGCGGCATCCACTGGTTCGCCTCCCCGTGGGACACCGAGGCCGTCGCCTTCCTGGAGAAGTTCGACCTCCCCGCCCACAAGGTGGCCTCCGCCTCGCTCACCGACGACGAGCTGCTCCGCGCCATGCGGGGGACCGGCCGTACCGTGATCCTCTCCACCGGCATGTCCACCCCGAAGCAGATCCGCCACGCGGTCGAGGTGCTCGGCAGCGAGAACATCCTGCTCTGCCACGCCACTTCGACCTACCCGGCCAAGGCCGAGGAGCTCAACCTGCGGATGATCCACACCCTGCAGGCCGAGTTCCCGAACGTGCCGATCGGCTACAGCGGCCACGAGACCGGTCTCCAGACCACCCTCGCCGCCGTCGCCCTGGGCGCCGCCTTCGTCGAACGGCACATCACCCTCGACCGCGCCATGTGGGGCTCCGACCAGGCCGCCTCCGTCGAGCCGCAGGGTCTGCAGCGCCTCGTCCGCGACATCCGCACCATCGAGGAGTCGCTCGGCGACGGCGTCAAGAAGGTCTACGACAGCGAGCTGTCGCCCATGAAGAAGCTGCGCCGGGTCAAGGGCGTCGTCGCCGAGGCGGCGGAGGCCGGCGCGGAGTCGGTCTCCGAGCGCGAGCCCGCAGCGGTCTGAGCGGACCGGCAGAGTTGAGCCATCCCAGACCCCCGGAGCCGGACCCGGATTCGGCCACACCGCGCCCTGGTGCGCGCGGTGCGCGCCGTGCCGGGTCCGCCCGGGGGGCCGCCGGTGCGGCCGGTACCGCCGCAGCACCTGCGGCAGGGGCGGGGGCGGCGGCGCGCACCCTCGCCTTCGTCGAGAGCCCCGTACAGCTGCTGAACCTGCTGGAATGGGCGTACGTGGACGCGGCCCGCTCGGGGGCGCCGCGCAGGCCCGTACGGCCCGGCGGCGGCACCGCGCCCGGCTGGCGGAGCGGGCCGCCGTCCGTACCCGAGTGCGAGTCCCCACCCGAACCACCGGTACGGGCCGGGGACATGGCCCAGGGACCGTCCGCCGGTCCCGCCCGGCCGGGGGAGGGGACCTCCGCGCTCACCATCGTCGTGCTGCCCCCGCACGACCCGATGACGCGCGGACAGCTTCGGCGGATGGCCGAACTCGCCCGCGACGACGGGCACACCGTCCAGTGGTCCGAGGCGCGCGGAGGTGCGTCCGCGCCGGTCAAGACCATCGCCGGACTCACCCGCCCGCTGCGCCGCGCCGACCGGATCGTGATCGGCGATCCCTTCTCCCGCTATGTGCAGTTGCTGCTCAACCTCACCCCCGCACCCGATGTCGTCGTCGTCGACGACGGCACCGCCACCATGGAGTTCGTCTCCCAGCTGGCAAGCGGCGAACGCCTCACCCGCTGGCACCGCAAGGGCGCGGGCGGCCCGCGCGCCGCGCTGTTCGCCCCCGTGTCCAAGCGGGCGCGCACCCGCCTCACCCCCGCCGAGGGGCGCCGGGTCGAGATCTTCAGCTCGATGCCCGTGGACGAGGCGGTCGCCGGACTCGGCGTCACCGTCACGGCGAACGACTTCGCCTGGACCCGCTCCCGCTTCGGCCCGCCCCGCCTCACCAAGGGCACCGACCTCGTCGGCACCTCGCTGGTGGAGACCGGCGTCGTCGACACCGAGCGCTACCTCGAAGCGGTGGGCCAACTCGCCCGTACGCACGGCGCGGTCCGCTACTTCGCCCACCGGCGGGAGAGCGCCGAGAAGCTGCACCGCGTCTCCACGGAGGCCGGGCTGGAGGTCGTCCGGCCGGACCTCCCGCTGGAACTCGTCGCCCGGCGCGGCCCCATCGGCCGTACGATCCTCAGCTTCCCCTCCACCGTCGTCCACACCCTGCCGCTGGCGCTGCGCGGCACCGGCGTGCGCGTCGTCGTCTGCGACGTGGACCCGGCCTGGCTCACCGAGGGCGCCTCCCCTCGCGCCCAGGGCTTCCTCTCCGGCGTCACCGGCACCGCCCGCTCCGCCCACCGCCTCTGAGCCGCCCCGGCCCATCGGGTTGATCTTCATCGGTCGACGTTCCGGCCATCCAACCGGTCCGATGGTGGGGAAGGCGTCGACCGATGAAGATCAGCTACTGGAATCCGCCCACGGCGGCCTTGGAGGAGTTCGACGCCCCGTCAGCTGACGGGCTCGGTGCGCTGTCTACGGCGGAGCTTGTCGCAGGCGGCACAGACTGGCCTACCGCCCAGGTCATCACCGCTGCCCGGCCCAGCCTGGAGTTCCCCCAGGGCCTCACCATCGTCACGAGCGGCCCCGCACGTCACGACGGGGCGGGCGTGCGCGTCTTCGCCCTGGGAGCGGACAGACCCTAGCCGGGCTTGCGGGAGAGCCGCTGCCGTACGGCGCGCAGCAGGGTCGTGGCCGGGCCTGGGCGGGTGGGTGGCGGTGGGGGAGAGGGTAGCGGCAGTGTCCAGGCGCGGTCGGCGATCGTCAGGCGCAGCGAGACCCGCCAGGGTCCGGCGCCCCGGTCGGGGAGGGGGAGGCGTGCGGTGAAACGGCCGTCGTCCCGGACCTCCACGGGCCCCTGACGCGCGCCCGCGCTTTCGGCGTCCGGCGACGCGTGCAGGGTCAACGCGCCGGGTGGGAACCAGGCGAGCGTGCAGTGGCCCGTCACGGCGAGCACCGGGCTGCGCTCGCCGGGTGCCCAGCCGGTCTCGTCCACCTGAAGCTGGGACGGCACTTGGTGCTTGCCTTCCCCGACGTCCAGGCTGAGATTGCCGTGCGGTGTGGTGAAGTACGCCGTGACCGCCAGGCCGTGCGCGGGGGTCCGTACGAGCTGGGTGAGCGGCTGTCCGTCCCCGGCCTCCGGCCCGCGCTCGGCGCCGAACCGGACGCGTTTGACGACGCCTTGGGCGCCCACGTCCAGATACAGATCCCACAGCCCGTCCGGCAGCGGCTTCCCCTCGGCTGCCCGCACCGGGTCGAGCGTGACCTCGAAGCCCGCCTCCGCGTCCGCTTCCACCGGCGTGACCGGCGTGACCGGCGTGACTGGCAGCCGGTACTCCGTGGTGCCGCCCCGCTCGCGCAGCACCAGTGCCGTGTCCACACCGTCGGTGCTGAGCCGCCGCAGGGACGCGTGCCCGGTGATGCGGTAGGTACCGTCCACCGCCGTGCAGGAGTCGAGGCGGTGGTGGGCGCGTAACTCGCGGGTGATGTCGTAGAGATGGTCCGGCAGTGCGCGGGCGGGGTCGCGGAAGTAGGGGTAGCGGGCGTAGACCCGGCCGTCCTCGGTCACCGTGGTCAGCCGTTCCGTCGGCCCCGCCTCCGTCGGCTCCGCCAGCTCCGTGGCCGCACCGGCGCCGGCATCCGCGCTCAACGCGCGCCCGTACCGCAGGACTTCGAGCAGTTCATCGGCCATCCCGCGCAGCACCAGGCCGCACTGCAGCCGGTCGAGGGCGGGCATCCGTGCGGCCACACCTTCGCCATACCAGGGGGCGAGCACCTCCCGCAGCGCTTCCACCGCCCGTACCTGGTCGGCCCGTCGGGGCTCCAGCGCCAGTTGGGCGAGGGCGTTGCGCAGGTCGATGGTGAAGTGCCGGAGGAGTAGCAGGTCACGGCCCGGTCCGGGCTCGGTCTCCTCGGCGATCAGCGCGAACATCGCCGCCAGCACGCGCAGTCGGTACTCCGTACCGCGCGCCAGCCGGGTGATGTTGCCCCCGTCGTCCCGGGCAACCCAGTAGAGGCAGTCGTAGTCCGCGACGACGGATATCGCCTCGGCCCGCAAGTAGGCGGTCGCCGTGAAGGGCTGGTCCTCGCCGATGACGAGATCCGTACGGAAGCGGAGCCCGTGCCGCTCGATCAGCTCTCGCCGGAAGAGTTTCATCGGGTTGAGCGACCAGTAGACCCGGGAGTCGAAGACGCTGGTACGGCTCTCGCTCCGCTTGAACATCGAGCGCGGCGCGTGTCGGCCCCCGACACCGACGACCCGGCCCAGCACCACGTCCGAACGGTTGGTGTCGGCGGTCCCGGCCAGCCGCTCCAGGGCCTCGGCGCCGAGATGGTCGTCGGCGTCCAGGAAGAACACGTAGCGGCCGGTGGCCAGTTCCAGCCCGGCGTTGCGCGGCGCCGACGGGCCGCCGGAGTTCTCCTGGTGGACGACGCGCACCAGCCCGGCGTACGCCTCGGCGAACCGGTCGAGTTCGGCGCCGCTGCCGTCGGTGGAACCGTCGTCCACCGCGATGATCTCCATCCGCGCGTGCCCGATGCTCTGACCGACGGCGGAGTCGAGGCAACGGGTCAGATACGGCATCGCGTTGTACGCGCCGACGATGACGCTGACGTCCGGGGGCGGCGGTCCAGGCAAGTGGCGGTGCTCCGATCCGGTGCGGGCAACCGGTGTGCCGGTCGCCCCTCATTTCCGTTCTTCCCGTTATTCCGGACCGACCCTAGCCGCAACGGAAAGTGACCATGCCACCCGCCTGCGGAGTCATGAGGTGAGGGGCGGCGAAGAGCTATACCCAACCTCGGTCCCGCACAACCGCCGAGCAGTGTATTTGCCGGTCCCCTGTGGGGCTGAACTTTCGGTGATCCCTTGTCAGCTGCCGTCCCGCTGCGCCTAGGCTCCGAGACATGAACCAACTCCTGTCGCCGGAGTCGCAGGCCGCGCCCGCCGGCGAACCCCCCCTTCCGGGCGCACTGCCGGAGTCCCTGCGTGCCGAGTTGACCGCGTTCCGGCGGGACCTCCACATGCACCCCGAGCTGGGCAACCAGGAGTTCCGCACGACCGCGGCGATCAAGGAGAGACTGGAGCGGGCGGGGCTGGAGCCGCGGGTGCTGAAACTGGGCACCGGGCTGGTGTGCGACATCGGCGGCCCCGTCGGCGCGGGGGACGCGCTGGCGCTGCGTGCGGACATCGACGCCCTGCCCATCCCCGACACCAAGAACGTCTCCTACCGTTCCACCGTCGCCGACCGTGCACACGCCTGCGGTCACGACATGCACACGGTGATGGTCCTCGGCGCCGGCGTGGTCCTCGCCGATCTGGCCCGCAAGGGGCTGCTGCCGCGCCCCGTGCGGCTGATCTTCCAGCCCGCCGAGGAGGTGCTGCCCGGCGGCTCCCCCGACGTGATCGAGTGCGGGGTGCTGGAGGGGGTCGGCCGGATCCTCGCCGTCCACTGCGACCCACGGGTGGACGCGGGCCGGATCGGCCTGCGGCCGGGGCCGATCACCGCCGCCTGCGACCGGCTCGACGTCGCCCTCACCGGTGCGGGCGGCCACACCGCGCGCCCGCACCTCACCACCGACCTGGTCGGTGCGGCGGCCCAACTGGTCACCGAGGTGCCCGCGCTGCTGTCGCGGCGGGTCGACGCGCGCTCCGGACTCTCGCTGACCTGGGGACGGATCGTCTCCGGTCACGCCTGCAACGTCATCCCGCAGCGGGCCGAGCTGTCGGGCACGCTCCGCTGCCTGGACCTCGCCGCGTGGCGGGCGGCGCCCGATCTGGTGCATGCGGCGATCGACGAGATCGCGGGGCTGCACCGTGCGAAGTCGGAGATCAACTACGTGCGCGGGGTCCCGCCGGTCGTCAACGAGGCCGGCGCCACCCAGCTGCTGCACGACGCGATGGTGGCGCGCCGCAGCCCGTACGCGATCGAGACCACCGAGCAGAGCCTCGGTGGCGAGGACTTCTCCTGGTATCTGGAGCATGTTCCGGGTGCGATGGCCCGCCTCGGCGTCCGCAGGCCGGGCGATCCGACGCTGTGCGACCTGCACCAGGGGGACTTCGACGCGGACGAGAGTGCCATCAAGGTGGGCGTCGAGCTGTTCACGGCGGCGGCCTTGCTCGACGCGGGGCGTTGGTAGCGCGGCGGAGAGTGACGTAACGAGGCCCGGGGCGCTGCCCTGCGGACGTGTGGGTGACACGCCTGGTTAACACCGATCCGGTAACGGCGTCGGTGTGCGCCTTTACCTGGAATCTACGCGCGTTAATCTGAAGCGGAAACCAGCGCCGGAAGAGGCGCTTCCGGGAGTCGAAGGGAACGTCCTCTTGCGTCGGGTATCCAAGCTTGCAGCCGCGGTCAGCGCCACCGCGGCCCTCGCACTTACGGCCACGGCCTGCGGTGAGAGCTCCACCGAGTCGAGCGACAAGAAGGACAAGGGCGTCGGCCTGGCCTTCGATGTCGGCGGGCGTGACGACCACTCCTTCAACGAATCGGCCGCCCGTGGCGCCGACAAGGCGAAGAAGGAGCTGGGCGTCGACGTCAAGATGATGACGGCGGCCAATAACGAGACCGAGCAGGACCGCGAGCAGCGGCTCACCTCGCTTGCCGAGGCGGGTTACAACCCGGTCGTCGGCGTCGGCTTCAGCTACGGCAAGTCGATCACCAAGATCGCCAAGGAGTTCCCCGACACCACGTTCGCGGTCGTCGACTCCGTGGCCAAGGGCAAGAACATCGACAGCATCGTCTTCTCCGAGCACGAGGGCTCCTACCTCGCCGGGGTGGCCGCGGCGCTGAAGACGAAGAGCGACAAGGTCGGCTTCATCGGGGGTGTGAACAACGCGCTCATCCAGAAGTTCGAGGCGGGCTTCGCCCAGGGTGTCAAGGACACCAACCCGAAGATCAAGCTGACCTCGCAGTACCTCTACCCCAACAACGACAAGGGCTTCAACGACCCCGCCGCCGCGAAGGAGAAGGCGAAGGGGATGCTCGACCGGGGTATCGACGTGGTGTACACCGCCGCCGGTCAGTCCGGTGCGGGGTCGATCGAGGCCATCAGCCAGAAGAAGGGCGCCTGGGCGATCGGAGTCGACTCCGACCAGTACAAGCAGCCCGGTCTGGCGAAGTACAAGGACGCGATCCTGACCTCCGTCGTCAAGAACGTGGACGTCGCGGTCTTCGACCTGATCAAGAGCGTGGAGGACGGCAAGCCGCTCACCGGCACCAACGCCTACACGCTCAAGGAGGACGGCGTCTCCCTGTCGACGTCCGGCGGCTTCATCGACGACATCATGGCGGAGATCGAGAAGGCCAAGAAGAAGATCGCCGACGGCCAGGTCAAGGTCAGCGAGACTCCGAAGGGCTAGGGCCTGTCCGTCCAGGACCGGATCGCCGGGCCCGGTGCGGAGGGTGCACGTACTCCCCTCGCACCGGGCCCACCTCACGTCCGAACAAAAGAAACTACGCGCGTAGCGCGACCGTCACCCCTCGTGTGGCGCGATAGCGTCGCCTTCGCCCCAGGTCCCAGGCCACCCCGCTCCTTAGCCCCGAGGAGAGTGCGTCATCAAAGCGTCCAGCAGCAGCCCGCCGGAAGACAGCGCCGCCGGTGCGCCGCCCGGCGCAGCAGGCGGTCTCCCCGCCGTCGAGCTGCACGGCATCACCAAGCGGTTTCCGGGAGTCGTGGCCAACCACGACATCGACATCACCGTGCGACGCGGCAGCGTGCACGCCCTCGTCGGGGAGAACGGGGCCGGGAAGTCGACCCTGATGAAGATCCTCTACGGCATGCAGCAGCCGGACGAGGGCACCATCACCGTGGACGGCGAGCAGGTGACGTTCGGCAGCCCCGCCGCCGCCATCGCCCGCGGCATCGGCATGGTGCACCAGCACTTCATGCTCGCCGACAACCTCACCGTGCAGGAGAACGTCGCCCTGGGTGCCGAGCGGCTGTACGGCATCGGCGGCCGTGCCCGTCAACGGATCATGGAGCTGTCGGACGCGTACGGGCTGGCCATCCGCCCGGACGTGCTCGTCGAGGACCTCGGGGTCGCCGACCGGCAGCGGGTCGAGATCCTCAAAGTCCTCTACCGGGGCGCCCGTACGCTGATCCTGGACGAGCCGACGGCCGTGCTGGTGCCGCAGGAGGTCGACGCGCTCTTCGACAACCTCCGCGAGCTGAAGGCCGAGGGCCTGACCGTCCTGTTCATCTCGCACAAGCTGGGCGAAGTGCTCTCGGTCGCCGACGACATCACCGTCATACGGCGCGGCACCACCGTCGCCTCGGTGCATCCGGCCGACACCACGCCCAAGCAGCTCGCCGAACTCATGGTGGGCAGCGAGCTGCCCTCGCCGGAGACCCGAGAATCGACGGTCACCGACACCGCGATGCTCACCGTCGAGGGCCTGCACCTGTCGGCCACCGACCCGGACGGCGCCGTACGCACGGTGCTGGACGGCATCTCGTTCGTCATCCGCAAGGGTGAGGTGCTCGGCGTGGCCGGGGTGGAGGGCAACGGCCAGGCCGAACTCGTCGAGACCGTCATGGGAATGCGGGACCCGGACGGCGGCTCCGTCACCCTCGACGGCCAGGACATCTCGCACACCCCCACGCGCAGGCGCCGCGAGGACGGCATCGGCTACATCCCGGAGGACCGCCACCGGCACGGGCTGCTGCTGGAGGCCCCGCTGTGGGAGAACCGGATGCTCGGGCACGTCACCGAGGAACCGAACAGCCGCGGCCAAATCCTCGACCTCAAGTCCGCGCGCCGGGACACCGAGCGGATCGTCGCCGACTACGACGTCCGCACTCCCGGCATCGAGGTCACCGCGGCCAGCCTGTCGGGCGGCAACCAGCAGAAGCTGATCGTCGGCCGGGAGATGAGCCACCACCCCAAGCTGCTGATCGCCGCGCACCCCACGCGGGGCGTGGACGTCGGCGCCCAGGCAGAGATCTGGGACCAGATCCGCGAAGCACGCCGGGAAGGGCTCGCGGTGCTGCTGATCTCCGCCGACCTGGACGAGCTGATCGGGCTGTCGGACACCCTGCGGGTCATGTACCGGGGCAGCCTTGTCGCGGACGCGGACCCCGCAACCATCACCCCGGAGGAGTTGGGCTCGGCCATGACCGGCGCCGCCAGCGGCCACCTCGAACACGAGGAAGCGCAGGGCCGGCAGGCCCCCGAGGACGGGGACGGAGGCGGTCCGCGATGAAGAAGATCGACAAGAACAAGCTCATCCTCGCCGTCGCGGCCCCGCTCCTCGCCATCGTCGCCGCGATCGTGATCACCTCGGCGATCATCCTGTCCACCGGCGAGGACCCGATCCGCGCCTACACGGTGATGATCGAGTTCGGCTCGAAGAGCGACAGCCAGGTCTGGATCGTCGACAAGTCGGTCCCGTACTACCTCTCCGCGCTCGCCGTCGCCATCGGCTTCCGGATGAACCTCTTCAACATCGGTGTCGACGGGCAGTACCGCGTCGCGGCGTTCTTCGCCGCAGTCGTCGGCGGCGCGCTGACCCTGCCGGGCTTCCTCCAGATCCCGGTGATCATCATCGTGGCGATGGCCGTCGGCGCCCTGTGGTCCGGCATCGCCGGTGTCCTGAAGGCGACCCGAGGGGTCAGCGAGGTCATCACCACGATCATGCTGAACTTCATCGCGGGCTCGCTGATCGGCTACTTCCTCCAGGAAGGCCGCCTCGCGGAGAAGGACGGCAACCTCTTCCACACGCCGAACATCCCGGACTCCAGCCACTTCTTCACCCTCCCGACCAATCCCGAGCCGATCGGCGGCTTCGTCGTCATCGCGGCACTGGCCGGAGTCGTCTACTGGTTCGTGATCAACCGGACGCGGTTCGGCTTCGACCTGCGTGCCGTCGGCCACTCCGAGTCCGCGGCCGAGGCCAGCGGCGTCAGCGTCAAGCGCATGGTGGTCACCTCCATGCTGCTCTCCGGGGCCGCCGCCGGGCTGGTCGGCATGCCCACCCTGCTGGGCAGCTCGTACAACTACGGCACCGACTTCCCCGTCGGCATCGGCTTCACCGGCATCGCCCTCGCGCTGCTCGGCCGCAACCACCCGCTGGGCATGGCCCTCGCCGCACTGCTGTGGGGCTTCCTCGACCGCACCGGCATCCAGCTCGAATTCGAGGGATACGCCCAGGAGATCGTCGAGGTGATGAAGGGCGTCATCGTGCTGTGCGTCGTCATCGCCTACGAACTCGTACGGCGCTACGGGCTGCGCCTCCAGCAGCGCAAGGTCGGCGAGGAACTCGCCGCCCTGGCCCGTGACAAGGGCAACGGCACGAACGACAAGGCGGGGGTGTCCGCATGAGCACGAACATCTCGGCCAGGATCCAGGGCGCGCTGAGCAGCGGCAGGGATTCCGGAGACAGGGGCGGAAAGCCCGGCGGACGCCGCAGGCTCACCTACCCGATGGTGCTGCTGCTGATCGCGGGCGGGCTGATCTTCCTCTCCCTCCTGCGCGCCATCACCGACGTCAACAACCTCACCAGCTCCGGCCAGTACTCGGCCGCCCTCGGCTGGGCCGTGCCCATCGGGCTCGCCGGACTCGGCGGCCTCTGGGCGGAACGCGCGGGCGTCATCAACATCGGCCTCGAAGGCATGATGATGTTCGGCACCTTCGCGGCGGGCTGGATCGGCTGGCAGTACGGCCCCTGGGCGGCGGTGGCCGCGGGCATCCTCGGCGGCGCCCTCGGCGGCCTCATCCACGCGATCGCCACCGTCACCTTCGGCGTCGACCACATCGTCTCCGGCGTCGCGATCAACATCCTCGCGCTGGGCCTTGTGAGGTTCTTCGCCAAGCTGTGGTTCGGGGCGGAGGGCAGCGAGGCCGCGGCGGCGGGCGGCAACGACAAACAGTCGCCGCCCATCGACGACATGCCGACGTTCACGGTGCCCTGGCTCGGCGACTGGCTGGGCGACGTCGAGAAGCACGACTGGTTCCTCATCTCGGACACCGCGGGCATCCTGCGCGCCGGGGTCGCCAACGTCTCCTGGGTGACGCTGCTGGCGGTGGCGCTGTTCGTCGCCACGTTCTTCGTGCTCTGGCGCTCCGCCTTCGGCCTGCGGCTGCGCTCCTGCGGCGAGAACCCCACCGCGGCCGAGTCGCTGGGCGTCAACGTCTACAAGTACAAGTACGTGGCCGTCCTCACCTCGGGCGCGCTCGCGGGTCTCGGCGGTGCCTTCCTCGCCATCTACGTGCACCACTACCAGGAGAACCAGACCGGCGGGCGCGGCTACATCGGTCTCGCCACGATGATCTTCGGCAACTGGCGGCCGGGCGGTGTGGCCATGGGCGCCGGGGTGTTCGGCTTCATGGACGCCTCCCAGCTGCGCGGCGGCGGACCGACGATCCACGCGCTGCTGCTGGTCGGCGCGCTGCTGCTGGTCGGCTACGGGCTGTGGAAGCTCCGCGCCGGCGCACGGCTCCCGGCCACGGTGGCGCTCGCCACCGCCGTACTGGTCACGATCTGGTACGCGCTGACCGACACGGTGCCGCTGGAGCTCGTCGAGGCCAGCCCGTACCTCACCACCCTGCTGGTGCTGTGTCTCGCGGCCCAGCGACTACGCACGCCGAAAGCGATCGGCAAGCCCTATCGAAGAGGCCAGAACACATGACGGACGAGGGCGGGGTCGACTGGGAGGCACTGCGGGAGCGTGCCCGGGACGAGATGTCCCGGGCGTACGCCCCCTACTCGGGCTTCCCCGTGGGCGCGGCGGCGCTCGTCGACGACGGGCGTACGGTCGGCGGCTGCAACGTGGAGAACGCGGCGTACGGTGTCGCGCTGTGCGCCGAATGCGGCCTGGTCTCCGCCCTCTTCGCCACCGGCGGAGGCACGCTCACCGCGTTCACCTGCTGCGACCGGCACGGCGAGCGGCTGATGCCGTGCGGACGCTGCCGCCAGCTCTTGTGGGAGCACGGCGGGCCGGAGCTGCAGATGGACACGGCACGCGGCGTCCGCCCGCTGTCCGAACTGCTCCCGGACGCGTTCGGCCCGGCGGATCTCCACCGCTGACCTGCGCGCGCCCCGCCCCTCCCCGTACGCAACCCGCCACCCCACCCGGAGGAACCCCTTGGACGTCATCTCCGTCATCCGTGCCAAGCGCGACGGAAAGGCACTCACCGACGAGCAGATCGACTGGGTGATCGACGCCTACACCCACGGTGCGGTCGCCGACGAACAGATGTCCGCCCTTGCGATGGCGATCCTGCTCAACGGGATGACCCGCGCCGAGATCGCCCGCTGGACCGCCGCGATGATCGCCTCCGGCGAGCGGATGGACTTCTCCACGCTCACCCGCCCCACCGCCGACAAGCACTCCACCGGCGGCGTCGGCGACAAGATCACCCTGCCGCTGGCACCGCTGGTCGCCGCCTGCGGCGCCGCCGTACCGCAGCTGTCCGGGCGGGGTCTCGGCCACACCGGCGGCACGCTCGACAAACTGGAGGCGATTCCCGGCTGGCGCGCCACCCTGACCAACTCGGAGCTGCTCGCCACCCTGGAGTCCGCCGGAGCGGTGATCTGCGCGGCGGGTGACGGCCTCGCCCCCGCCGACAAGAAGCTCTACGCGCTCCGCGACGTGACCGGCACCGTCGAGTCGGTGCCGCTGATCGCCAGCTCGATCATGAGCAAGAAGATCGCCGAGGGCACCGGTTCGCTGGTGCTCGACGTCAAGGTCGGCTCCGGCGCCTTCATGAAGACCCTGGACGACGCCCGCGAACTGGCGGCCACCATGGTCGGCCTCGGCAACGACAACGGCGTACGGACCGTCGCGCTGCTCACCGACATGTCGACTCCGCTCGGCCGCACGGCGGGCAACGCGCTGGAGGTGCGCGAGTCGCTGGACGTGCTCGCGGGCGGCGGCCCCGCCGACGTCGTCGAGCTCACCCTCGCCCTGGCCCGGGAGATGCTGACCGCCGCCGGACTCCCCGACGCCGACCCGGCCAAGGCGCTCGCCGACGGCTCCGCGATGGACCACTGGCGCCGCATGATCACCGCCCAGGGCGGCGACCCGGACGCACCGCTGCCGCAGGCGCGCGAACGGCACACCGTGCACGCCGCCGCGTCCGGCACGCTCGCCCGCATGGACGCGTACGACGTCGGTCTCGCGGCCTGGCGGCTCGGCGCGGGCCGCGCGCACAAGGAGGACCCGGTGCAGGCGGGCGCGGGCGTCGAGATGCACGCCAAGCCGGGCGACCCGGTGACCGAGGGCCAGCCGCTGCTGACCCTGCACACGGACACCCCCGAGAAGTTCCCCTACGCCCTGGCCGCCCTCACCGGCGCGTACGCCATCGGCGGCGAAGCGGCACCCCAACGCTGCATCGTCCTGGACCGCATCGCGTAAAGCGGTCACTCAGTATGCGGTTGTGTACACTTCCGCACATGAGTGACAGCTATGCCATGACCGAGGCGCGTGCCCGTTTCGGCACGCTCGTCCGCCGGACTTCGCACTCGCGCGAGCGCATCACCATCACGGATCACGGCCACGCAGCGGCCGTGCTGATAAACCCGCAGGAGCTTGAGGACTTGGAGGACGCGCTGGCGGTGGCGGAGTATCGCGCTCGTGTCGCCGACGGGACGGCCGTGTTCGTACCGCATGACGAAGTGCGTCGTCGGCTCGGGCTGGAGACTGGGTGAACTATCAGATCATCTGGGAGGAGCCTGCCACCAACGCAGCGGCACGCTTTCTCAAGGACGATCCCGAAGGGCTCCGGGAGCTCCTCGCCGCAGTCGATCGATTGGCGGAGGAACCTCGCCCGCCGGACAGCGTCCCCTACGGGTCGCCGAATCTGCGACGTCTGCGTGCGGAGAGGTATCGAGTGGTCTACGAAGTGGCCGACGCAACCGTCACCGTGGCCGTCCTGCATGCGGGCCGCACCGAGTGAACGCGTGGCGCGTGAGCCGGTTCACGCCTGGCCCAGCAGAGCCAGGCCGAGGGGCGTGCGGGCGTACAGCACCTGGTGGCCATGGCGGCGGGCGGTGAGCAGGCCCGCGTCGCGCAGGGTGCGCAGATGGGCCGAGACCGACGACAGCGCCAGTCCGTGACGACGGGCGAGCGCCGTCGTCGACGCCGGTTCGTCCAGCCCGCCGAGGAGCGCGGCGCGGTTGGGGCCCAGCAGCCGGATGAGGGTGTCCGGTGCCCCGGGGGCGGGCTGCTGCCACAGCCCGGCCATGCCGCGTGCCGGATAGACCACCGTCGGCTGCCACGGCGGGGCGAACCCGCTGATCACATCCGGCCATGCGAAGACACTCGGCATCAGCAGCACGCCCCGGCCCCCCACGTCCTGCCGCAGCAGGAAGTCGCCGCGGTTGCGGATGGTGAGGGTGCGGTCCGCCCAACTCAGGCCCGGATGCAGATCGGTGAACATCTCCTCCAGGCCGCCCTGCGCCAACCGCCGGGTGCGGTAGCCGATATCGGCCTCCAGCACGGCCCGCAGCGCCGGCCAGTCGGGCTCGATCAGCGCATGCCAGACCCGCTCGGTCAGATCGGCCAGCTGCTGTACGGCGGCGGCCGGATCGGCCAGCATCGCCCGGCCCGCCGGGGACTCGGCCGCCCCCGGAGTGCAGGCCAGCGAACGCGCCAGCTCCTCGCGGGCGATGGCGGTGCTGGTGGCCCGTACGCGCGCCAGCTCCTCCTCGAACCCCCAGGACGCGTTGAACGGCGCCTCCGGCGGCGGGCCCAGGAAGTCCGGCGTGTAGCCGCCACGCAGCGGCATCAGCAGCTGGATCGGCGCGAGGTCCAGAGCCGCCACGGCCGCACGCATCCGGCGCAGCCACGGCAGGTGGTAGCCGTGCCGCTCGCGGCGGGTCACCGTGCGTACGGCCTCATGGGTCTCGCAGAGCGGCGAGACGGTGAAACGGCAGCGCACCAGATCCTCGGCACCCAGCCGCAGATACACCGGCACCGGCCCCCACCCCCTCGGCAAGCACTCCGCGACGTGCGGCTTCCGCCCTCAGCGCAAGCGTAGGCCGTGCCCAGGCGGCACTAGACACTCGTTCGGGTGAACACCGCCGCTGGACCGGCCAGCGAGACATTGGGCATGATGGAGTCGGTGACGCACCGATAGAGGAGACCGCCATGACCGCACTCTCCGTCGACCACGTGCCGGACAACGGCTACGACTGGGACGACGTCGTCCGTCTCTGGGGAGAGACGGATGCGCCCGAGGGCAGCAAGGTGGAGATCATCGAGGGGATCGTCACCGTGGCGCCACCGCCTGCCAACGCTCACAACATCACAGCCGACGCGGTTCAAGAGCTGCTGTATCAGGCGAAGCCTGCGGACTGTGGCGTTTTTCAGACGCAGGGGGTGACCATCCCCGGGAAGGCCGGTCTGTATATCCCTGACCTCTTGGTGATGCCCCGGGTCGTGCTCGCAGCCTCGCACAACACAGCCCCCGCTGAGGAAGCCCTTCTCGTCGTCGAGATCACCTCGCCGAGCAACGCCAACCACGACCGGATCAGCAAGGCGCACGGCTACGCCCGCGCCGGGGTCCCGCTCTATCTGCTGCTGGATCCGTGGCACACCGGTAAGCCGACCGCCACGCTCTTCGGGGAGCCGGAGGGCGGTACTTACCGGGTGCTCCAGTCGGTGGAGTACGGCGGGGTGCTGACGCTGCCCGAGCCGTTCGAGCTGAAGATCGACACCGGGACTCTCCCCGACGGCCGCTGACCGGAGCGGGTGCCACGGTCGGCGCCCGCCCGTCGGTCAGTTCCCCGCCGCCACCACCCGTGCCGCCGCCCCCGTCGCGCGCTGTGCGCGGACCGCGCGCCGGGTGGCGTACAGCGTCACGCAGCCCGCCAGCGCCAGTGCGGCCAGCGCGAACGCCGCCGTCGCGCCCCAGCCCGCCGCCCGGTAGGCGAGGGCGCCCACCGCGCCACCCAGCGAACTGCCCAGGTAGTACGCCATCTGGTAAAGCGCCGCGGCCTGCGCCCGCCCGGTCGTCGCCGTATGACTCACCGCGCCGGATGCGACCGCGTGCCCGGCGAAGAACCCGGCGGTGATCAGCACCAGTCCGGCGCTCACCATCGCGAGGCTGTCCGCGAGGGACAGCAGCAGCCCGGCGGCCGTCGTGACGATCGCCAGATAGAGCGCACCGCGCCGGCCCAGCCGGGCGTTCAGCCGCCCGGCCTGCGAGGACGAGACCGTGCCCACCAGATAGATCACGAAGATCGATCCGGCCAGCCCCTGGGACAGCCCGAACGTGTCACCGACGAGCCGGTAGCCGATCACCGTGTAGACCGCGCCGAAGACGGTCATGAACAGCAGCCCGATCGCGTACAGCCGCAGCAGCAGCGCGTTGGCGAGATGCAGGCGTACGGTGCGGGCGAGCGCGCGGGGGCCGCCCGCCGACGGCGTGAAGTTGCGTGCCCTGGGAGCCAGCAGGCAGAACGCCACCGCGCACAGCAGCGAGGTCAGGGCCACCGAGCCGAGGGCCGCGCGCCAGCCCCAGCCCTGGGACACCCAGCCGGTGAGGATGCGGCCACTCATGCCCCCGATGCTGTTTCCCGCGACGAACAGGCCGACCGCACCCACCAGCGACCTGGCCCGTACCTCCTCGGACAGATAGGCCATCGCGGATGCCGGGATGCCCGCCAGTGCGGCTCCCTGGAGGACGCGGAGTGTGATGAGCCAGCCCAGCGAGGGCGCGAAGGGGAGCAGCAGCGCCAGGCCGACGGCGACCGACAGCGAGACGGTCATCATCCGGCGGCGCCCGAAGCGCTCGGACAGCGCGCTCAGCGGCAGCACCGCCAGAGCCAGCCCGAGGGTGGCTCCGGAGACCGTCCAGCTGGCCTGATCGGCGGTCGCGCCCAGGTCGTCGGAGAGGGCGGGGAGCAGCGCCTGCGTGGCGTACAGCAGGCCGAAGCCGGCCAGCCCGGCGGCGAAGAGGGCCAGGCTCATCCGGCGGTAGCCGGGGTCTCCCGGACGCAGCTTGCCCGATTCGGGGTCGTGATCGGGATCGGAGTCGACAGGAACGGCGCCCACTCGCACGGTGGACGCCTTGATATCAGCGGATGGCATGCACCGAACGTATGACGGACGGCTTCATGCGTCCAATGCAGGAAACTGCGAGAATCGATCCAGCTGTGCATTAGCCCAGTTGAGGGGCGTCCGTGTCATCTTGCCGTCATGTGAAGTAGTCAGGAGGAGGACAGAACCGTGACATCCGACTGGGGCATCGCCCTCACCCCGCGGCTTGCCCACTTCGTGGCCGTCGCCCGCCACGAGCACGTGACCCGGGCCGCCCACGAACTGGGCGTCCCGCAGTCCACGTTGAGCCGTGCCGTCACCCGGCTCGAGGACGATCTCGGTGTGGCCCTCTTCGCGCGCCACGGCCGTACGGTCTCGCTCACCCCGGCCGGGCGCACGTTCCTCGCCTCGGCGGAACGCGCGCTCGCCGCGGTGGAGCAGGCCGCCGAGTCCGTGCGCTCCGACGCCGACCCGGCCACCGGCAAGGTCGCCTTCGGCTTCCTCCACACGCTCGGCTGGGAGACCGTGCCCGGCCTCATCCGCGCCTTCCGTGCCGAGCATCCACGCGTGCGGTTCGCCCTGGTGCAGACGTACGGCGAGGCGATGCTGGAACGCCTTCGAGCGGGCGAACTGGACCTCTGCCTCACCTCGCCGATGCCCGACGCGCCCGACCTGGTCGCCCGACGTCTGGACGAACAGCGCCTCCGGCTTGTCGTACCGGAAGATCATCCCCTCGCCGCACGCAGACGCATCCGCCTCGCCGAGGCCGCCGAGGAGCCGTTCGTGACCCTGGAGCCGGGCTACGGGATGCGGCGGATCCTGGAGGCGATGTGCGCGGAGGCCGGGTTCCGGCCGCGGATCGCCTTCGAGGGCGAGGAGGCGGAGACCATCCGCGGGCTGGTCGCGGCGGGGCTGGGCGTGGCGCTGCTGCCGCCCCCGGCGTTCGCGCGCCCCGGCGTGCACGAACTCACCGTCACGGCGCCGCGCGCGGTCCGCGAGATCGGTCTGGCCTGGGCGGAGGGCCGCCCGGACACGCCACCGGTGGCGGCCTTCAAACGCTTCCTGCTGAGCCGGCGGGGGCATCTGCTGGACCAGCAGGTGGGGGCGGCATAGGCCGTGGCCGCGGGTGCCCGCAGCTCGCCGCGGCGGTGTCACCGCAGCGGCAAGCGGCTCAGCGGCTCAGTGTGCGGCCGAAGCCGGCGGCCAGGGGCATGCGCAGGCCCAGTGGCGGCGGGGCCGCCATCGCGTCCGCCAGCGGGCGGGCGAAGTCGCGTCCGCCCAGCGTGCCCAGCACGAAGTCAGCCGCCAGCGCGGCGACTTCGTCGCGGTGCTGGCGCAGCCGGTGCCCGTCGGAGTGGACCTCGAAGCGGCAGACCCGCGGGTTGATCTTCTTGGCCCGCTCGGCGAGCCGGAAGGAGAGCTCCGGATCGCTGTACTCGTCATCCGTGCCGTGCACGATCAGCACCTGCCGTCCGGCCAGCTGCCGTACGGGTTCCACCACTGGGCGCACGCCCGCTTCCGCGCCGCCCGCCTCCGCGCGGTCCGAGTCCGCGCCGTCCGCGCCCGCGCCCGGTCGCACGTGCGGCAGCGGCAGCCAGGGGGCGAGGGCCAGGACCGCGGTGACCGCCGGGTGCCCGGCCGCGCGCAGGGCCGCGCGGGCGCCCACGTCGGTGCCGATCAGGCACACGGGCACGTCGCCGTAGCGCCGCAGCACCTCTTCCACCGCCCATCTGGTGTCCGCGACGGGGTGCTCGGCGTCGCCGTTCCAGCCCTGGAAGCGGTAGTGCAGCAGGTGGGTCACCAGCGACTCGTCCTGTCCCGCCCGCGCCAGCTGCCGGGCGAGCCGCAGCGCAGCCATCGCGGCCAGCGGTGAGCGGCGGCGCACGCTGTGCTCCGCACCGCCGGGGAGCAGCAGTACGACCCCCTGGACCGAACGGCTGTCCCCCAGGGGTCTGCCCAACTTGGCTTCCCGGTCCGGAAGTCGATCCGGCAACGCTTGCTGAGCCATGACGACACGATGGCAGAGAGCGTGGCGCGGGGAATCTGCCGTGCGATCACCATTGCGTATCGAAGCGGCGCGCGTGCGCGCTGTGCGCGCGCCGTGGCTGTCTACGCGCGTAGGCGTTACAGTACGAAAATGACGAGCGAGACCCCGAACACCTCCCCGAGCCCGGAGCAGATCCGTCGCGCGCCCAAGGCGCTGCTGCACGACCACCTCGACGGCGGCCTCCGTCCGGGCACGATCATCGAACTCGCCCGGGAGTCCGGGTACGACGGCCTTCCCGACGCCGCCGCGGAGGGCGCCGACCGGCTCGACGCCTGGTTCCGTTCGGCTGCCGACTCCGGCTCGCTGGAGCGCTATCTGGAGACCTTCGCGCACACCTGCGCCGTGATGCAGACACGGGAGGCGCTCATCCGGGTCGCCGCCGAGTGTGCGGAGGATCTGGCGGCCGACGGCGTGGTCTACGCCGAGGTGCGCTTTGCGCCGGAGCAGCACCTGGAGAAGGGCCTCAGCCTGGAGGAGGTCGTCGAGGCGGTCAACGAGGGCTTCCGCGAGGGCGAGCGCCGGGCCCGCGCCGACGGCAACCGCATCCGGGTCGGCTCCCTGCTCACCGCGATGCGGCACGCGGCCCGCGCGCTGGAGATCGCCGAGCTGGCCAACCGTTACCGCGATCTCGGCGTCGTCGGCTTCGACATCGCCGGCGCGGAGGCGGGCTTCCCGCCCACCCGTCACCTGGACGCGTTCGAGTTCCTCAAGCGCGAGAACAACCACTTCACGATCCACGCGGGCGAGGGCTTCGGGCTGCCGTCCATCTGGCAGGCCCTCCAGTGGTGCGGTGCCGACCGCCTCGGCCACGGCGTCCGCATCATCGACGACATCCAGGTCGCCGACGACCACTCGGGCGAGGTCACGCTCGGGCGGCTCGCCTCGTACGTACGGGACAAGCGGATTCCGCTGGAGCTCTGCCCCTCCTCGAACCTGCAGACCGGCGCCGCCGCCTCCTACGCGGAGCACCCGATCGGGCTGCTGCGCAAGCTCCATTTCCGGGCGACGGTGAACACCGACAACCGGCTGATGAGCGGCACCAGCATGAGCAACGAGTTCGAGCATCTGGTGAAGACCTTCCGGTACACCCTGGACGACATGCAGTGGTTCACCGTCAATGCCATGAAATCCGCGTTCATCCCTTTCGATGAACGTCTGGCCATGATCAATGAGGTGATCAAGCCCGGATACGCGGAGCTGAAGGCTGAGTGGCTCTTCCAAGCATCACCTTCGGAACGGCGCTGACCAGCGGTTCTCCCCTGCGCTGAGGTGGGCGCGGCCGGGCGGGCCGCGGCCGGGGCCGGGCGCCGAAAGGCGTTTACGCCCGTTTCAGCCTGCTTGTGACGGGCCGATATCTCTCGCTACGTTCGCCGGGCTGCCCAACCCCCACGACTGAGGACGTAGCACTCATGAAAAAGGGAACGATCAAAACCCTCGGCATCACCGCCCTCGGCGCCGTGTTCGCGGTCGCCGGTTCGGGCGCCGCCTCGGCGGCCGGCCTCACGGACACCGTGCAGGGTGCCTCCGGGAGCGGCGCTCTCGGCCAGCTGGCCGGGGGGCCCGCCAGCCTCCTCCCGGAAGGTGCACCGGCTGCCGGTCAGCAGGGATCAGGCATGTCGGGCAACCTGTCCAGCGACAACGCGACTGCGCTGCTGGGCGGCATGCCGGCCATGGGCCAGCAGACCGGTTCCGGCGGCGGCACGGCCCCCAGCGGCGGGATGAACTTCGGCGGGATGGATCTCGGCGGGATGACCCCCGGTGGTGGCGGGGTGGCTCCGGGCGGCATGCCGATCGGCTGAGTTCTTCGGCAGCGCCTGCTCGGCCGGATTCAGCAGTGCTGCGCAGGCCTTGCCGTCACCGCGGCATCCCCCGGTGGCCGACGCCGCCGCCGGGGGCGTCGGTGCGCCTCTTCACCCTCACCAGGAGGTGCGCTCGTCGCCGTTCGGCAGGAAGATCCACAGGCCCAGGTAGAGCAGGAACTGCGGCCCCGGCAGCAGGCATGAGACGAGGAAGATCACCCGCATCGTTGTCGGCTTGGTGCCGAAGCGGCGCGCCAGCGCAGCGCACACACCGCCGATCATGCGGCCGTCGCGGGGGCGTACGAGTGCAGTGGACATGACGGTGACTCCTTCGCTCGTGATGCTGTGTTCGGATGCCTCCACCGTAGGCTCGCCGCCGCCGCCCGGGCGTCGGGCTACGGTGCGATACCGACCCTGGAAGGTCTCGGGGTCGCACCCTTCTGGCTCTCCTCCCGCAGGCCGACTTGCTGCTGCTCCCCGCTGCCGGCGCCTTTCCGGTCCCCGCCCTTCCGGCCGGTCTTCTGTGCGGCGGCCCTCCCGGCGTTCTTCCCCGGCTCTGCGCCCGCCTTGCCGGTACCCGCCGCGGTCCGGCGCAGACAGCTCCGAAGGGCGGGATAGAGGAGCACATGGGCGAGCGCCACCCCGGCCGCGTTGAGTATCACCGTGTCCACGTTCACGACGTGCCCGGGGACCCCGGTCTGCAGCAGCGCGAGGACGAGCGAGATCAGCGTGCCCGCCAGGGTCATCTGCATGCTGGTACGCAGCAGCCCTCGTTGCAGCCGCCAGGCGATCAGCGGCAGCAGCAGGCCGAGCGGTGCCAGCAGGAGCAGTTCGCCCCCGATGCCCTCCAGGGCTGCACCCGGCCCGGCTTCCAGGTCCGCCCGGATGCTGGCGAACGGGTGCAGGTTGCCGGGCGAGACCCAGGCCACCGAACGGGGGCGCAGCGTCAGGAGTCCGACGACCAGGAGGTGCCCGAGGAGCAGGACGACACCTGCTGTGCGGATACCGGATACGAGGACGGCGCTGTGGCCATGACGCTGCACGAGGTGAAGGACGTCAGGCAAGGGGGCCGTGGTTCCGCCTCCCGGCGTGAGCCCCTGCGGCCTGTCGGGTAAGGGGGATTTGTCAGACAGCGCCCGGACAGGGCCTGGTGCTGCGCCGCGCTAGACCGGGGTTCCGGCGGTCGCTGCGGCTTCCGGGCTGCCCCGCAGTGCCGTCCCGCAGGCGAAACGCTGCAGCGGTTTCGCCTCGGGCCCGGCGGGGCCGCCGATGATCACTGAGCCGTCGTCGCCGGACGCGCCGCTCTCCGTGTAGGAGCAGACCAGCTGGGCCAGTGCGAAGGAAGGCAGGTCGTCCAGCGGTGTGTTCAGCCGGAGCGTGCCCTCGGGGTCGTCGTCCTCGCCCGGTGCGACCTCCAGATCGCGGGGCACCGCGCTCTCGAAACCCGCCGACTCCTCGTCGCCTCCGGGGTGCTCCTGGAGTTCGTCGAGCAGTGCGCGGGCGAACGCCATCCGGTTCTCCGGCAGCTGGACGGTGCGCTCCACCGGGGCGACTCGCGAGCCGCACACCAGGTAGACGCGCACGGTGGCGCCGTCCGGCACCGCCACCGTGTCACTGCCCGGTACGACACAGGCGACGCGGGAGGGCGCGGCCCCGGCGTCCACCGGGACGGGCGTCGAGCGGATACCGCAGCCGGATATCGCGGTGCCGACGGTGATCGCGCCTACGGCCAGCGCCGTGAGGCGCCTGCGGCGCGCACTCATCGTTCTTCCTCCCTGCCCTTCTCGTCTTCGCCCCTGCCGCGCTTCCGGCGGCGGCCCCATCGGCCGACCCCTCCGCCGCGCGCGCCGCCCGAGGCGGTTTTCTGACCGCGTCTGCCGCCGTCGCTGTCCGTGCCTCCGTCCGTGCCTCCGTCCGTGCCTCCGTCCGTGCCTCCGACTGCGCCGCCGTCCGGGCCGTCGTCCGGGTCCCGGTGCAGCCCGGAGTCCTGGTCCCGGTTCGTGCCCGCTGCGGCGAGCCCGCTGGCGTCGCGCGGCAGCCGCAGTGTGAACACCGCTCCGTTGGAGGCATCCGCGCTGTTGTGTGCGGTGATCTCGCCGCCGTGGATGTGCGCGTTCTCCAGGGCGATGGACAGCCCCAGTCCGCTGCCTTCCGAACGCGGTCGGGACGCACTCGCCTTGTAGAAGCGGTCGAAGACGTGCGGCAGCACGTCCTCAGGGATGCCTGGCCCGTGGTCAGCGACCTCGATCAGCAGTGCGTCGGTGCCGTCCGCCGCCCGCTCCGTCCGTACGGAGACCCGGACGGGAGACCCGCCGTGCTTCAGCGCGTTCCCGATCAGGTTCGCCAGGATCACGTCCAGGCGGCGGGGGTCGAGAGTCGCCACGATGCCCCGGTCCGCGTTCAGTTCCACCGCGTCGAGCCAGGCCCGCGCGTCTATGCAGGCCGTCACCTGGTCCGCGACGTCCACCGCGTCGACGACCAGCCGCGCCGTCCCCGCGTCGAAGCGGGTGACCTCCATCAGGTTCTCCACCAGGTCGCCCAGCCGCCGAGTCTCGCTCACCACCAGACCGACCGCGGGAGCGATCATCGGATCGAGGTTCTCCTGCTCCTCCTCCAGCACCTCGGTCACCGCGGAGATCGCGGTGAGCGGCGTGCGCAGTTCGTGCGACATGTCCGCGACGAACCGCCGCGAGGAGGACTCGCGCGCACTCAGCTCCGCGACCCGGCCCTCCAGCGATTCGGCGGTCCGGTTGAACGTACGGGAGAGCTCCGCCAGTTCGTCCGTGCCGGAGACCTTCAGGCGGGTGTCCAGCTTCCCCTCACCCAGTCGCCGGGCGGCGTCCGCGAGCCGCCGCACCGGCCGCAGCACGGTCGTCGCGGCGGCCTGCGCCAGCAGCATGGCGCCGATGAGCGCCAGCCCCGTCGCGATGCTCAGCGACCAGGCAAGAGAGTTGAGGTCGTCCCGCTCGGGGGACAGCGACTTGAGCATGTAGCCGGTGGGCGTGGGCTGCTCGCCGATGAGTTTGCCGCCGCCGACCAGCAGCGGCTCCTCGCCTCGGGTGATCCGCTGCCAGTAGAGGTGGTACGGGTGCTTGTTCCCCTTGCCGATCGCCCGCCGCTTGTCGACAACGTCGCGCAGCGCCTGCGGCACGTCCTCCATCGTGAAGGTGTGCGCGTTCGAGGCGACCGCGCAGCGTCCGCCGTCCCGGCCCTCGCCCAGCAGCACCACCTCATATCTCTGGGTGGTGTTGGCCATCCGCACCGCGGCCTCGCGCAGCTGGTCGCAGTCGAACCTGCGCGGCAGCTGACCGGCGTTGTCCTCCATGGACTTGCGGAAGTCGGCGAGCGCGGCGTTCTGCGTCCTGGTCAGTACGGCGTCGCGGTTGAGCCAGTAGGCGATGCCGGACGCCGACACCGCCGCCGTCAGCGCCACCAGTGCGAAGACGACGACGAGCCGAAGCCGCAGCGTGGGCAGTATGCCCGCCACCCGGTCACGTACCCGGCCGGGCGGGGCCTCGCTCACTGTGTGGTCCCGTTCACTTCTCCGGGTGCGTCACTCACGAGGGCGCGTCCAGCCGGTAGCCGACCCCGCGCACCGTACGGATCAGCGTCGGTGACGACGGCACGTCCTCGACCTTCGCCCGCAGCCGCTGCACACACGCGTCGACAAGCCGTGAGTCGCCGAGATAGTCGTGCTCCCAGACCAGCCGCAGCAACTGCTGCCGGGACAGCGCCTGGCCCGGCCGCCTGCTCAGCTCCAGCAGCAGCCGCAGCTCGGTGGGGGTCAGTTGCAGGTCGTCGCCGTTCTTGGTCACCGTCATCGCGGAACGGTCGATGACCAGCGAACCGAAGGACGCGGAATCGTTTGCCTCCCGCTCGCCGCGCCGCATCACCGCGCGGATGCGGGCGTCCAGCACCCTGCCCTGCACGGGCTTGACGACATAGTCGTCGGCGCCCGACTCCAGACCCACGACCACGTCGATGTCATCGCTGCGCGCGGTCAGCAGGATGATCGGCAACTGGTCGGTGCGCCGGATGCGTCGGCACACCTCGAATCCGTCGATGCCGGGCAGCATCACGTCCAGCACGATCAGGTCCGGACGCTGTTCGCGCAGCAGTTTGAGACCGTCCTCACCGGACGCGGCAGTCACCACGCGATGGCCCTGGCGGGTCAGGCTCATCTCCAGGGCGGTACGGACAGCGTCGTCATCCTCGATCAGCAACAGGAAAGCCACGCGCGCCATTCTGTCTTATGCCCCCCTCCGACTTCGACCGCCAGGGCGAGTCAGCCCTCACGCCGGGGCTGGAAGCGGGCTCCCCGGCCTGTGACAGCCCTGTGACAGATGGGGAACCCGGTGATGAAACTGGCCCGGCAACGTATTCATCAGCAAGCGGACGACGGGCAGGGTCCACGAGGGGGGCGCGAGATGAACACGCTGCACAGCACCACCACCAGCGCAGTTATTCACACGCGTCTGCACACCCCGGCGGTTCCCGCTCCACGGGTACCGTCCTGGGGAGAGCCCGCCGCCCGTGTTGCGGAGAAGTCCGGTGTTGTGGGCGGGCGGGGGTGCGCTCGCGGCACCGGGCGTAAAAGGCCATCGCATATTGCCGCGGTGGAGGGCCTCGCGGGGGAGGCCCAGGGGGGTTCCGGGGGGACGGGCGAGTACAGGGAGGACTCGGGGGAGGTACGCGACGACGCGGCGGAGGCGGAATTCACCGCCTATGTCCGCGACCGTCGCGCCTCCCTGTACGCCACCGCCTACCATCTGACCGGGGACCGCTTCGAGGCGGAGGATCTGCTCCAGAGCGCGCTGTTCTCCACATACCGCGCCTGGCACCGGATCACCGACAAGGCAGCAGTCGGGGGATACCTCCGGCGCACCATGACAAACCTGCACATCAGTGCCTGGCGTCGGCGCAAGCTGAACGAGTACCCGACGGAGGAACTGCCGGAGACGGCCTCCGCCGACCACGACGCCATGCGCGGCACCGAACTGCGCGCGGTCCTGTGGCAGGCACTCGCACGGCTCCCGGAGACGCAGCGCACGATGCTGGTGCTGCGCTACTACGAGGGCCGTACGGACCCGGAGATCGCAGACATACTGGACATCAGCGTCGGCACGGTCAAGAGCAGTATCTGGCGCTCGCTGCGCCGGCTGCGCGACGACGACGTACTCAGCTTCGGCGAGGACCGGCAGGAGTCCTTCGGCGAATTGGTCGCCTGAGCCCAGCGCCCCGCCGGGGAAACCGGCGGGGAGGGGCACAGGTTCGGGGGAGAGAACACGGGGGGAACGGGGAAACGGGGGAGCACGGGGGAAACGGGGAGCGGGGGAGCACGGGGGAGAGAGCAGCGGGTCCGGCCGACCGGGGGGTTCGGCGGGGCCCGCGTTCTCATGTCCTGCTGCGGCTCATGTCCTGCTGTGCAGCCGGGTGATCCGCCCCATCGCCTCGTCCCGCGCGCACGGGTGCGCGCCGAGCGCCCGGTGCCGCGCCACGATCGCGCCTTCCGCGCGCATCAGCCCCCAGCCCCGGCGTACGAGGAACGGCACGGGCTTCCGCCTCTCCCGTACGTCCCGCAGGAGGCGCCGCCGGAACGTCGTGAACGGCCGCCGCCCCCGCAGGCAGATCGTGTCCGCCAGCAGGCCCAGCTCCGCGCAGCGCGCGGCGATGTCCGCCGCGAAGACCCCTTCGGCGACGAACAGCGGCGCCCCGCCGAGCGCCAGTTCCACCTCGCCGGTACGGGCGCTGGTCCCGATGTCGTAGACCGGCACCGATGCCCGCCCGTACGCGCACAGCGTCCGTACGGCGGCAACGGCGGCCTCCGCGTCCCAGGAGCCCGGGGCGTCCCAGTCCGTGGCGCCGCCGGGGAGCACGGGAAGCGTCGGATCGCCGCCCTCCTTGTAGAAGTCGTCCATCCGCAGCACGGGCAGCCCGGAGCGGGCGGCGAGCCGGGACTTGCCGGAGCCGGAGGGCCCCGTGAGGAGGACGACGCGGGCCGGGCCGCCGGGTGCGGTGTCGGCGGCCGGCGGGGCCGTGGTGGCGGTCTGGTCGCTGTGGGGGCGGGCGGCGCTTGGGTTCACGGGACACCATTCTTGCGCATCCGGTCGGCAATGCGCCCGCCCCGGTCAGCGGAGGACTACTGCCCGGAGAGCGGCTTGCCGCCCTCCAGCATGGTCTTGAGGGAGGAGAGGATCATGACCCAGCCGCCGCTGACGCCTTCCAGCATCTTGCTGTCCGCACTGTCGAACCCGTCGTGCGTGAGGGTCAGCTTGACGCCCAGCTCCGGCACCTCGGCCTCCTCGATGTCGAAGGTGACCCGCGACCGCTCCTTGCGCGCCTCCGCGAACTCCTCGTCCGTGAGCCCGAACATCTCCTGGTGCATCGGCTGGAGGGTGTGCCAGGTGTACGACAGCCGCTTGCCGGGCTCGGCCTCCAGCACCCGCTGGCCCAGCTCCTCGAACTCGCCGGCCGGATCGGACTTCCAGCGGACCGGCGTGCCCACCTCCCAGGTCGATTCGGGGCCGGTGTCCCCGAAGTAGATCCTGGTGAACCCGGGGTCGGTCAGGGCCTGGTAGAGCTTCGCGGCCGTGGTCTGGATGTAGGTGACGTAGACGAACTCGGGCTTGCTCATGGTCGTTCCTTCCAGTGAATGCTTCAGGGCGGCGAGCGCGTCCAGCCGTCCTCGCTCGTACTGGCCGATCCAGCGGTCCGCGATCTCATGAAGGGGCACGGGGTTGAGGTAGTGGAGCTTCCGGCGGCCGTGTCGCACGGAACTGACCAGATTGGCCCCCGCAAGCACCGCGAGGTGCTTGCTCACCGCCTGCCTGCTCATCTCCAGGCCCTCGCACAGCTCCCGCAGGCTCTGTCCGTTGCGCGCGTTGAGTCTGTCGAGCAGCCGCCTGCGGCTCGCATCGCCGAGTGCCTTGAACACCGCGTCCATGCTCCACCTCTCCTCTGCCAGATTGGCAACCAAGTGGTTGCCTGTCAAACGCCCCACCCGGACAGGGCCCGGGCCGTGGCCTTTGCTTGCGGTCAACAGCCGCCTCCTGCAAGCTCGTTCACGCCAGGTGACCAGCAATGTACGGGGGTGCCGTTACGGTGCGGATACAGATCGGCGTTCCGGGCGACGCGCTCGCCTCGTCCCAGCTCCACGCACACCTGCGACGCCACCCGGACACCCGCCGGCTGCCCCTGGAGCACCAGCTGCCCGCAGGCGGCACCAGCGAGATGGGAGCGCTCGACACGATCACCGCCGTACTCGACAGCGGGGTGGGCGTCGGCGGTCTGGCGGTGGCCCTCGCCGCCTGGCGCACCCAGCGCCGTGGCACCCGCGCCGAACGCACGCTCCGACTGGAGCGGGACGGCCAGGTGGTGACCCTCACCGGCTACACCCCGGAGGAGGCCGAACGTGTACTGCGCACCCTCGCCGCAGACCCGGCCCCGGCCCCGGCCCCCGAGCCCGACGGGGACGGACCCCGCCCGTGACCCTCCCCGACCCTGCCGC
Source organism: Streptomyces gossypii (assembly GCF_025165795.1). Taxonomy (GTDB): domain Bacteria; phylum Actinomycetota; class Actinomycetes; order Streptomycetales; family Streptomycetaceae; genus Streptomyces; species Streptomyces gossypii. The sequence goes on along the minus strand of NZ_JAJAGO010000021.1, from coordinate 22,134 downwards.
CTCCCGCGCCCTGCTCATCGGCGTCCACGAGTTCGCCCGGCTCGGCGACCTGCCCGCCGTACGGAACAACGCCCCGGCTCTGGAACGGCTGCTGACCACCCCCGCGGTCTCCGGCCTGCCGCCCGGCCACTGCCACGTCGTACAGCAGCCCACCGACCCCGGGGCGCTCGGCGACAACCTCTACGAGGTGGCCGAGGCCGCCACCGACACCCTGATCGTCTACTACTCGGGCCACGGCCTCGTCGGCGACGACGGCACCCTCCACCTCGCACTCCCCGACTCCTGGCCGGGCGGACGCTGGCACCGCTCGCTCCGCTACGACGTGGTCCGCGACGCCGTGGTCACCTCACCGGCCCGCCGCAAGGTCGTGATCATCGACTGCTGCTACAGCGGCCGGGCCCTGAACGCCTGGATGAGCGAGGGCACCACCGCCGCGCGCGTCGACATCGACAGCACCTTCGTGCTCACCGCCACTGCCGAGGACGTACAGGCGCTGTGCCCGGCCGACGAGGAGTACAGCGCGCTGACCGGCGAGCTGATCCGCGTCCTGGAGGGCGGTATCCCCGGCGGCCCGGCCGAACTGACGATGGAGGCCGTGCACGACCAGCTCTACACGGCGCTGCGCGACAAGGGCCGCCCGCTGCCGCAGCACGGCCCGCGCAACCGGGGCGCCAAGATCGTGCTGGCCGCCAACCCCGCACACAGGGGCCCGCCGCCTCCCGCGCCCCCGGCCCGGCGGGACACCCTGATCGCCGTCCCGGACGAACTGGTCGGCCGCGAGGCCGAGATCGACGCACTCACCCGGCAGACGACCGGGGAGCCTACGGGCGCCGGTGACGTCCCTGCCCGTATCTGCCTCGTGCACGGCATGGGCGGCGTCGGCAAGACCGCCCTGCTGCGCGAGACCGCCTCCCGCCTCGCCGAACGCTACCCCGACGCCCGCTTCGAGGTCGACCTCCAGGGCTGGACCCCCGGCAGCACGCCCCGCGACCCGCACCAGGTGCTCGGCGAGCTGCTCCAGCAGTGCGGCTACGAGCAGCTGCCCGCCGAACCGGCCGCCCGCGCCGAGGAGTGGCGCGGCTGGCTCTCGGGACGCAGCGTCCTGCTGATCCTCGACAACGCGCGCGACGCCGCCCAGGTCCGTCCGCTGCTCCCCGGCGCACGGGCCCACTGCCTCACCCTCATCGCCAGCCGAGATCGCCTCACCGGCCTCACCCGCCACGCGACGCATCTGCGAGAGCTCTCGGAGGAGGCGGCCGTGCAGCTGCTCTGGGAAGCCGGCGACAGGGGCCACGACCCGGCCACCCTGCGCCGGATCGCCCGGCTCTGCGGCTGCCTCCCGCTGGCCCTCCGCCCGGTCGGCGCCCTGCTGCGCGACACCCCGGCCGAAGTCCTGCTCTCCGCGATGAGCTCTCCGGACCCCCTGCGCCACATACCGGACGTGGGCGAGTCGGTACGGCTGGCCTTCGCCACCTCCTACGAACAGCTCCCCGAGGACCTGCGCAGCCTGCTGCGGCACTGCGCCTGGCACCCCGGCCCCGACTTCGGCCGGGGCTCCCTGGAGGCGATGACGGGCCTCCCGGAGGGTGTCGCGGGCATCGGCCTGGGCCAGCTCGTCCGCCGCAGCATGCTGCTGGCCGAGGACGACCGGCTGGCCTTCCACGACCTCTTCCTCGAACAGGCGCTGACCGCAGCCGCAGGCCAGCAGGCGCAGCTGCGTACGGCCGCCCGGTACCGCCTGTACGAACACCTGCTGACGCGGCTGGACTCCGCCCTGGACCTGCTCAGCGGCGGCGGTACGGCCGCGCGGGCCCGGCCGGGTGAGGCCCGGTTCGCCACCACGGAAGAGGCCATCCGCTGGCTGCGCCCGCACACCGCCGAACTCGAGGCCGCCGCGAAAGCCGCAGGCGCCGAACGCTGGGGGCGGGCCGCACAGTTCGCCGGGCAGGTGAACTGGTGGCTGCTGTACGAGGGGCAGACCTCGCGGGCCGAGTCGGTCTCCGAGGCCGCCCGGCTGTCAGCCGTCGCCCAGGGCAGCCTGCGGGGTGAGGCCCGCGCCCTGCGGAGCCTGGGCGAGGTGGCCCGCAGACAGTCGGACACCGACCTGGCCCAGCACCGGTACGCCGCCTCGCTGGACCTCTTCCGTCAGCTGGCAGACCCGGTGGGGCAGGGCGGCTGCCTCTGGGCCCTCAGCCAAGTGGCCTCCGTCCAGGGCTGGTACGAGGAAGCGTCGGAGCAGCTCGTCGAGGCACTGGCCCTGTACCGGGACATCGGCGACCGGACGGGGCAGGCGGACTCGCTGCGGGCGCTCGGCGGGCTGGCGCTGGCGGATGGTGCCCTGGTGCAGGCCGCCTGCCAGCTCGACGAGGCGCTCGACCTCTACGGCCGGATCGGCAACTCCTCCGGACAGGCCGACTGCCTCCTGTTGCTGGGCCATCTCGCCTCCGCACAGGAGGACGTCGACGCGGCGCTGCGCCACGGGCAGAAGTCCCTCGCCCTCTACCGCCAGCTGGCCAACCGCCTGGGCCAGGCGACCGCGTTGACGGGACTGGGCAGGCTGGCGCAGGAGGCGGGTGACCCTGACCGGGCCCGTGCCTTCCTGACCGAGGCGCACACCCTGGCGAAGGATTTCTTCCCGCCCGCCCACCCGACCCTGACCGACCTCCAGACCCAACTCGCCGCGCTGCCCTGACGCGGTGCGGTGCAGCGCCGCTCAGGCCCGCACCCGCGTCTCGTCCACCGGCCGCAGCTCGCACCGTCCGTCCACGCAGGTGCGCTCCAGCCGCCCGCGCGACAGGGTCTCCCGCAGCCCGAGAGCCCAGCAGGCCGGGCACCCGCGCAGCGCGACGAGACCGGCGGGGGCGAGCAGCAGGCTCCACGGACCGATCACCCCGAGCAGCACGACCGAACCGATCAGCGCCCCGAACCCCAGCGCACCGCGTACGAGATGCCGGGGCAGTGAGCTGCTCGCGAAGCTCTGTCCCTCACTCATCGTCTCCTGCCCTCCTCGTGCTCCTCGTGCTCCTCGCTCAGCGCCTGCTGGACGGACGCGCGTGCGCGGTGCAGCCGCGACTTCATCGCGGGCATGCTGAGGCCGAGCGCGTCGGCGGCCATCCGCCCGCTGCAGCCCTGCACGTCCCGCATGATCAGTACGCGCCGCTGTTCGGCGGGCAGCGCGGCGATCGCCCGCGCCACCCGTTCTGCTTCCAGCCGCAGCAGCGCCTCCTCCTCGGCCGACGGCACGGCGGTCCGCGCGGCGTCGGGCGCGGTGTCCGGCACCGGCGTGCGGTGGCGCAGGGCCACCCGGGAGCGCCGCAGACACTCGTTGCGCACGATCCGGAACATCCAGGAGGCGAGCGCCGCCGAGGCCCGCAGCGTCCCGATCTTCCGGTAGAGGATGATCAGCGCCTCCTGCGCCGCGTCCTCGGCGTCCTCCGGCGAGGCACACAGCGAGTACGCGAACCCTCGCACCTGCCGGTGCGAACCGGACACCAGCGCGGCGATCGACTCGACGTCGCCGCCCCGCGCCGCGACGACCAGCTCCTCACCGGGCCACAGCTTCTCAGCCACGGGCACGGGCCCGCCTCCGCAGCACCGCGACACTGCACATGCACACCAGCAACGCTCCGACGATGACGAGGGCACCTACGACCATGACAACCTCCCTTTTTGTCCCGGCGGTGTTGCCGGTATGGATATGAGAGGCCCGCACCCCGCCAAAGGATTCAGGACCGCTCGGGGGGATTCTGGCCGGCCCGCCAAGGTCACCGGCCGTCACTGATCCCGACGGCGCAGGAGGAGCAGGGCGATGTCATCGAGTGCGTGGCGGCTGGCGGGTGCCATCAGGGCGTCGGCGAGGGGAGCCAGGGCTGAGGTGTGGGGGTGGCGCTCGTCGGTCAGCCGGTAGAAGCGGCGGGAGAGGGCGTGTACCGCGTCCCCGATGTCCTCGCCCGGACGCTCCACGAGGCCGTCGGTGTAGAGGAGCAGCGTGGCACCCGGGGCCAACCGGTGCTCCGCGACGGGGTAGTTGTCCGCGAAACTGCCCAGCGGCAGCCCGCCGGGGATCTGGAGTTCGCGCACGCCGCCGCCCGGCTCGCGCAGCAGCGGCGGGAAGTGTCCGGCGCGGCCCGCGCGCAGCAGGCCGGTGGACAGGGTGACTTCGATGACCAGGCAGGTCGCGAAACGCTCTGTGTCCAGGTCGGCGAGGATCCGGCCGGCCCGGTGGAGCAGCGCGCCCGGTCCGACCCCTTCGGCCGCGTACGCCTGCATCGCGACCCGCAGGTGCCCCATGACCGCCGCCGCCTTCGCACTGTGCCCCTGCACGTCGCCGATGACCAGCATCACCCGGCCATGCGGCGCGGGCACCACGTCGTACCAGTCGCCGCCGACCTCCAAACCCTCGGAGCTGGGCAGATAGCGTACGGCGATGTCGACTTCCGGCAGTTCGGGAACGCGCCGGGGGAGCATCATCCGCTGAAGCTCCGTCAACTGCCGCCGTCGCTGGTCCAGTACGCGGGCCCTGCCCAGCGCCTGCGCCAGCACACCGGCTGCCGCGACGCACAGTGTCTTGTCGTCCTCGGTGAACACGTGCGGCTCGGAGAAGCTGATGGCGCAGACGCCGAGCCTGCCCTCGCCGGAGTCCAGCGGCAGGATCGCCCAGGCGTGCTGGCCGGGCAGCGGGGGGAACGCGTCACCCAGGTATTCCCGGTACGCCTGCCGGGTGGGGAGGAAGACCGGTTTCGTGAGGATCGCGTCCCAGAGCCGCTGGTCTTCGTGTGCCAGCTGGGCGCCCTCCTCGAGTGCCGCCAGCGCCTCGGCCGAGTAGCCGTGCGCGGCGGCGAACTCCAGCCATCGGCCCTCCCGCACGTACAGGATCAGGCGCCGGGCGCCGAGCGCCGGCAGGACTGCCTCCGCTGCCGTGTCCACCACCTCCTGGGTGGACAGCGCGCCCATGATGCCCCGCGTCACGGCGCGGATGAAGTCGCGGCGGGCGGCCTCCCGGGATTCGCGCAGGTGCTCCTGTGTATGGTCCTGGACGACGCCCACGATGCCGCTCGGCTCGCCCCGGTGGTTGGTGAAGACCCGCCCCTTGGCGCGTACCCACACCACGTGGTCCGGGTGCGCGATCCGGTAGGAGACGTCGAAGTCCCCGGATCGGATGCCGGCTTCCACCGCCTTCTCGACGCGCTCGCGGTCGTCCGGGCTCAGCGCTGCGAAGAACGACTCGATCTGCTCGTCGTAGAGCTGCGGGTCGAACCCGAACATCTGGCACAGCTTCTCGTCGCAGACCACCCGGCCGGAGGCGAAGTCCCAGTCGAAGAAGCCGATGTCCGCACCGGCGATGGCGAGCTGGAGCCGGGCGGCGCGGGAGCGGTCCTCGATCATCCGGACCGTCTGCCCCAGCTGCGGGTTCGTTGCGCCGCTGACCGGCTCGCCGTGTGCCAGCAGGTGTTCGAGCCGGTGGGCGCCGACACCGGTGAGCAGGTCCAGCAGGGACCGCTCGGCGTCGTCGGGCGCCCGGGGCCCGGTGCGGATCAGCACGGTGCCCAGGCAGCTGCCGTCGATCATCAGGGGCCAGCCCGCGAAGCCGACGTCGGGACGGAACGCCTCGATCTCCGGATAGCCGCCGTCGTACTGATCCGCTGTACCGAAGACGGGCCGTCGCTCCCGGAAGGGGCAGGCGGTCGGCAGCTCGGCCTCGGCGCTGATGGAGCGCATCTGTTCGAACTGCTCTTCGCTGTACCCCCGGCCGGTCGCCAGTCGCAGCCTGCCGTCGTCCTGGACCAGGTAGATCGCTCCGTGGGTGCTGCGGAGGGTGGCGAGGCAGTCGTCCAGCAACTCGTTGAGCAGTGCGGAGGTCTCCGTGTATGCCAGCAGTCGCACCGCCGCCCCGGCCCCGGCCGTCTCCCGGCCCACGCCCGACAGGGCATCGTCGGGAAGGGGACCGCTGGTGGCGGGCGGCTTGGCGACAGGAAGATCCATGAGCATCTCAAAGGTGGCGTCGTGGAACCAGCATAGTCACGTAATCAGGGCCTATCTGCATAAAGCATCACATACTGGAAGAGGCGTCAATGTCCGGGAGAAGCCACCGGACAGGCCCCTACGCGCGCTGCCCTACGCGCGCTGCCCTACGCGCGCTGCCCTACGCGCGCTGCCCTACGCGCGCTGCCCTACGCGCGCTGCCCGTACGGGTACGCCGCCAGGTACTCTGCGGCCGGGCCCGCATCCCGCACGGGCAGAGCGGGGTCGGCCTGCGCCGTCCGGGCGACGTCCCCGCAGCGGGCGAAGCGCACATCGCCCCGGCCCTGCGCGTACGCGACGAGGCGCCGCAGGGCGACGGCAGCTCCACGATCCGGCCCGCCGGGGTCTCCAGCGAGTACGGACGGTCGTGGCCCATGAGCGAGGAGTCGCAGCGCGGCCCGTGTGCGGCGACCGGCGGGTGCGTGGCGTACTACGGCCATCTGAAGGCCGCACTACGCCACGATCCGCCACCCACGGGCCTCACATCCCCATCGGGTGCCAGACCGTCTTCGTCTCCAGGAAGGGCATCAGCCGCCCGGTGCCCGGATCGGCCGCCCAGTCCGGGGCGGACGAGGGGCGCAGCGTGCGCTTGAGGTTGTCCGCCGCCGCGATCTCCAGCTCCTTGGCCAGCGCCTCGCCCGCACCCGCGAGGTCGATCGCGTTGACGTCCTGGTGCGCGGCCAGCGGCGCCGCGATCTCCGCCGTACGGCCCGACAGCACGTTGACAACGCCACCCGGCAGATCGGAGGTCGCCAGCACCTCGGCGAGCGAGAGCGCGGGCAGCGGGCGGTCCTCGGAGGCCACCAGCACGGCCGTGTTGCCCATGACGATCACCGGGGCGAGGACGGAGACGAGGCCGAGGAATGACGACTCCTGCGGTGCCAGCACGGCCACCACGCCGGTCGGTTCGGGGGAGGAGAGGTTGAAGAAGGGGCCCGCGACCGGGTTCGCGCCGCCCGCGATCTGAGCGACCTTGTCCGACCAGCCCGCGTACCAGACCCAGCGGTCGACGGCCGCGTCCACCTGGGCCGCCGACTTCGACCTGGAAAGGCCCTCGGAGGCGGCGACCTCGGCCGCGAACTGATCCCGGCGGCCCTCCAGCATCTCCGCGATCCGGTAGAGGATCTGGCCCCTGTTGTACGCCGTGGCGCCCGACCAGCCGCCGAACGCCTTGCGCGCCGCCACCACCGCGTCCCGCGCGTCCTTGCGGGAGGCCAGCGGGGCGTTGGCGAGCCACTTTTCCTTGGAGCCGGTCACCTCGTACACCCGTCCGCTCTCGGAGCGGGGGAACTTGCCCCCGACGTAGAGCTTGTAGGTCTTCATGACGCTCAGCCGCGCCGCGCTGTCAGACATCGAGGTATGCCTCCAGACCGTGCCGACCGCCCTCACGGCCGAAGCCCGACTCCTGGTAGCCGCCGAACGGCGAGGTCGGGTCGAACTTGTTGAACGTGTTGGACCAGACGACGCCTGCGCGCAGCTGCTGTGCGACCTGCAGAATGCGCGAGCCCTTCTCCGTCCAGATCCCGGCGGAGAGGCCGTAGGGCGTGTTGTTCGCCTTCGCCACCGCCTCGTCGGGGGTGCGGAAGGAGAGGACGGAGAGCACCGGGCCGAAGATCTCCTCACGCGCGATCCGGTGCGCCTGCGTGACGTTCGTGAACACGGTGGGTGCGAACCAGTAGCCGGCGGTGGGCAGTTCACAGGACGGGGACCAGCGCTCGGCGCCCTCCGCCTCACCCGCCTCCGTCAGCTCGGTGATCCGGGCCAGCTGCGCGGCGGAGTTGATGGCGCCGACGTCGGTGTTCTTGTCCAGCGGATCGCCGACGCGCAGCGTGGTCAGCCGCCGCTTGAGCGCGTCCAGGACCTCCTCCTGCACCGACTCCTGCACCAGCAGGCGCGAGCCCGCGCAGCACACCTGGCCCTGGTTGAAGTAGATGCCGTTGACGATGCCCTCGACCGCCTGGTCCACCGGCGCGTCGTCGAACACGATGTTCGCGCCCTTGCCGCCCAGCTCCAGTGTGAGCTTCTTGCGGGTGCCCGCGACCGTACGGGCGATCATCTTGCCGACGGCGGTGGAGCCGGTGAACGCGACCTTGTCCACACCCTCGTGCTCCACCAGCGCCGCGCCGGACGAGCCGTCCCCGGTGATGATGTTGACGACGCCCTTGGGCAGGCCGGCTTGACGGCAGATGTCCGCGAAGAAGAGGGCGGACAGCGGGGTGGTCTCGGCCGGTTTGAGGACGACGGTGTTGCCGGTGGCCAGAGCGGGCGCGATCTTCCAGGCCAGCATCATCAGCGGGAAGTTCCACGGGATGACCTGGCCCGCGACGCCGAGCGGCCGGGGATCGGCGCCGTAGCCCGCGTACGGGAGCTTGTCGGCCCAGCCGGCGTAGTAGAAGAAGTGCGCGGCGACCAGCGGCAGGTCCGCGTCGCGGGTCTCCCGGATGGGCTTGCCGTTGTCCAGGGTCTCCAGCACCGCCAGCTCGCGCGAACGCTCCTGGATGATCCGGGCGATACGGAAGAGGTACTTGGCGCGCTCGGAGCCGGGCAGGGCGGCCCAGCCCGTGAACGCCTTGCGGGCGGCCCGCACTGCCGCGTCCACGTCCTCTGTGCTCGCCTGGGCGACCTCGGAGAGCACCTCCTCTGAGGCGGGGGCGATGGTCTTGAAGACCCTGCCGTCGGACGCCTCGCGGAACTCGCCGTCGATGAAGTGGCCGTAGCTCGGCGCGATGTCGACGATCGCCCGGGACTCCGGGGCGGGGGCGTACGCGAAGGGGCTGAACGGGTCGGGTTCGGGTGCGGGGTGCGGGTGGGGGTGCGGCTGCGTGGTGTCGGATGCCATGGTGATCAGTCCACCGTCACATAGTCGGGACCGGAGTAGCGCCCGGTGCTCAGCTTATGGCGCTGCATCAGCAGGTCGTTGAGGAGGCTGGAGGCGCCGAAGCGGAACCACTCGGGGCTCAGCCAGTCGGCGCCCAGCGTCTCGTTCACCATCACCAGGTATTTGATCGCGTCCTTGGAGGTGCGGATGCCGCCCGCGGGCTTCACCCCGACCTGGGTGCCCGTCGCGGCGCGGTAGTCACGCACCGCCTCCAGCATCAGCAGGGTGTTCGGAAGGGTCGCGTTGACGGCGACCTTGCCGGTGGAGGTCTTGATGAAGTCCGCGCCCGCGAGCATCGCCAGCCAGGACGCGCGGCGGATGTTGTCGTACGTCGACAGCTCGCCGTTCTCGAAGATCACCTTGAGGTGGGCGGGGGCGGCGGTCGAGCCCTCGGGGCGTACGCACGCCTCCCGTACCGCACGGATCTCCTCGTAGACCTGGAGGTAGCGGCCGGACAGGAAGGCGCCACGGTCGATCACCATGTCCACCTCGTCGGCACCGGCGGCCACCGCGTCACGGGTGTCGGCGAGCTTGACCGGCAGCGCGGAGCGGCCCGCGGGGAAGGCCGTCGCCACGGAGGCGACACGCACCCCGGAGCAGGCGAGCGCGGCTCTGGCGGTGGCCGCCATGTCCGGATAGACGCAGATGGCCGCGACTTGGGGAGCTGTGCGGTCGGTCGGGTCGGGGCTGAGGCCCTTGGCACACAGCGACCGGACCTTGCCGGGGGTGTCCGCGCCCTCCAGCGTCGTCAGGTCGATCATCGAGATGGCCAGATCGATGGCGTACGCCTTGGCCGTCGTCTTGACCGAACGGGTGCCGAGCATCGCGGCGCGGGCTTCGAGCCCCACGGCGTCGACACCGGGCAGACCGTGCAGAAAACGGCGCAGTGAGGCGTCGGACGCGGTCACGTCCGCCAAGGGGGGAACAGTGGGCGCAGAAGACATGGTCACCACCCGAGCATATCTACACGCGTAGCGTCCTCTGTAGTGCACTCCTGGGGATCGATGCCGGACCGCAATGTCCGGCAAACGGACGGTCGGGCACAATCACCCTCATGACGAGCGAGCAGAAAGCGCAGCGGGGCGCTGTGCGCGGCAAGGACGACGACGGCGCGGTGCGCGCTGCGCGCGGAGGCCCGGCGACCCGCGGCGAGGGCTCGCCGGATGCGGCTCGCGCGTCCCGCGCGGAGGGCGGCGCGGAACGCCGCTCGGGTGCCGACGGCGGGGCAGACGGGCGCTCCGGTGAGGCCGGGCGCACGGCTCGCCGTGAAGCCGGGGCCGGAGCTGCGGGCAACGGTGCGGAGGGTGCCGACGGCGACGGAGGCTCCGGCCGGAGCGGTGAGGCCGGGCGGAAGCCCGGTGGCGCGCGGAAGGGCGCGGCCGCACAGGACGAGGGCTCGGCTCGCGCCGCCGGCAAGTCCGCAGGCAAGTCCGCAGGCAAGAAGGATGGCCGGGGCTCCGGCGGGTCCGGTCGTGAGGCCGGGGCTGCGCAGAGAGGCGCGGGAGATGCGGCCGCCGCGAAGCGCACATCGCGTGGCAAGGGCGGCGGGGGCGAGCAGGAGCCGACGTACGCCGATCGCTGCTTCCGGTCGCCGTCGGCAGTGGCCAGCGGCGTCGCGCTGCTCGCGCTCGCCGGGTGGCTCGGCTTCGATGCCGTCCTGAACGGCAGTGGCCGCACCCCCTGGGTCACCCTCTGCGGGCTGTTGTTCTTCGCTCCGGCCGTGACGGCGTACACGCTGCGGCCCGCCGTGTTCGCGGGGAAGGAGCGGTTGCGTGTCCGCAACCCGATGCGGACCATCACCGTGCCGTGGACCTCGGTCGAGTCGCTCCAGGCCGGGTACACCAGCGAGGTGATCGCGGACGGGACCAAGTACCAGCTGTGGTCCATCCCGGTCTCGCTGCGTGCCCGCAAGGGCGTGCACCGGCACAACGAGCGCGTGCAGGCCGGGCAGCCGCCGCGCAACGGCTTCATGGGCTTCGGTAAGCAGGCCGTCGTCAGCGAGGCGGACATGAGCGAGCAGCGTGCCGCCTCCGACCAGGCGATCGACGAGCTGCGTGAGCTGGCTCTCCGCCACGGTGAGGACGGCGAGGCCCCCTGCACCCCGGGCCCGGTCGCGGTCCGCTGGGCATACGAGCTGATGATCCCGACCCTCCTGGGAGCGATCGGACTGCTGGTCCTGTACCTGACGCGCTGATCGGTGGTGGCCCGTCACACGGCCAGAATCTCCACGGCGTCTTCCATCCCCTTGAAGTCGTCGGCGTTCCGTGTGAAAAGGGCGAGCCCGTTTGCGGCAGCCGTGGCAGCGATCATCAAGTCCGTCCGGCGCGGGCGCGGATCACGACCAGCCCTGATCGTGAGCGCCACCATGGTGCCGAACCGTCGTGCCGCTTCCCGGTCGAAGGGAATGCTCGCGAATTCCGTTTCGGCGTCCGAAAGCCGCTGCGCACGGGCGAGCACTTCCACCGGATCCTTGGCCATGGCCACGCCTTGGGACAGTTCAGCGAGTACCAGCGTCGGGATGGCGGCGTTCATCGGGAGCAGGATCGGATCGATGCTCGGGAGATCGATGATGACGCAGGTATCGAGCAAACCATGCTCGCGCTGTGTGGTCACCGACGCCGCCACGGATCAGCGTCATCATCCACTCGGTCCTCAGTGCCGTAGAACTCGTCGGCCTCGGCGCGCATCCGGGTCGCGTCGACCTGTGGTGCGTGCTGCCATTTGCGCTGGAGCTCGGCCACGGGGACGAAGCGTCGCCGTGGCTCTATGGGCCGCACCTCGGCGATCTCGTTCCCGTTGCGCGTGACGCGATAAACCGTGCCCGCTTCGACGTCGTCGAGCACGGCCTTGGACTGAGCGGCCAGCTCGCGCTGCGTGATGGTTTTCATGTGTGTCAGTGTATCGCGTCGTGTTGCGCTGTCATGCGAGCGATCATGGTCAGACGCCCGCTGCCGCGCTCACGTCTGTGCTCAGGGCGTCCAGGACGCGCCGGGCCGCGGTGCGGGCGTCGGGGAGGGCCGTGGCGTCGGCGACCGGGACGAACGCCTCCAGATAGCACTTCAGCTTGGGCTCGGTGCCGCTCGGCCGGACGACGACGCGGGCCGCGCCGTCCGCCAGCCGGTAGCGGAGCCCGTCCGTGGGGGGCAGCGTGGGGGAGCCCTTGCTGAGGTCGTCGACCGAGGTGACCGGGAGCCCCGCCAGGGTGGTCGGCGGGGTGGCGCGCAGCCGGTCCATCGCCTTGCCGATCAGCGAGAGGTCCTCGACCCGCACCGAGAGCTGGTCGGTGGCGTGCACGCCGTACTCGACGGCGAGGTCGTCGAGCAGGTCGGTCAGGGTGCGGCCCGCGAGCCGCAGCTCTGCGGTGAGTTCGGCGATCAGCAGCGCGGCGGTGATGCCGTCCTTGTCGCGTACGCCCTCGGGGTCGACGCAGTAGCCCAGCGCCTCTTCGTAGGCGTACCGCAGGCCGTCGGCGCGGGCGAGCCATTTGAAGCCCGTCAGCGTCTCCTCGTACGGCAGCTGCGCCGCCTCGGCGATGCGGGCGAGCAGTGAGGAGGAGACGATCGTCGTCGCGAAGGTGCCCCGGGCGTGCTTGTGCACCAGGTGGGTGGCGAGCAGTGCGCCCACTTCGTCGCCGCTGAGCATGCGCCACTCCGCCTCGTTGGCGGGGTCGGGGACGGCGATCGCGCAGCGGTCCGCGTCCGGATCGTTGGCGATGATCAGGTCGGTGCCGGTGGCGCGGGCCGTCGCGAAGGCGAGGTCCATCGCGCCCGGCTCCTCCGGGTTGGGGAAGGCGACGGTGGGGAAGTCCGGATCGGGTTCGGCCTGCTCGGGGACGGAGACGGGTGCCGGGAATCCCGCCCGTACGAAGGCGTCGCGCAGGGTGCGGGTGCCGACGCCGTGCAGCGCGGTGTGGACGACGCGCACCTCGCGCGGCGCGCCCTCGGTGAGCACCGCATCCGTACGGGCGAGGTAGGAGTCGACGATCTCCTCTCCCAGCGTCTCCCAGCCCTCGGTGGGGCGCGGCACCTCGGACAGCGGGCCGATCGCGGCGATCTGGGCGGCGATCTCGGCGTCCGCGGGGGCGACGATCTGGGAGCCGTCGCCGAGGAAGACCTTGTAGCCGTTGTCGCGCGGAGGGTTGTGGCTGGCGGTGACGGTGACACCCGCGACGGCGCCCAGCCTGCGTACGGCGAACGCCAGTACGGGTGTGGGCAGCGGGCGGGGGAGCACCGCCGCGCGCAGCCCGGCGCCGGTCAGGACGGCGGCGGTGTCGCGGGCGAAGTCGGCACTCTTGTGGCGGGCGTCGTAGCCGATGACGACAAGCCCGCCCGGCTGGTCGCCGGGGTGCTCGCGGGTGTGCCCGCCCGCCCGCAGGTATCCGGCCAGCCCGGCGGCGGCCCGGATGACGACCGCGCGGTTCATCCGCATCGGCCCTGCGCCCAGCTCGCCGCGCAGCCCGGCCGTACCGAACTGGAGCGTGCCCGAGAAGCGGTCCGCCAGCTCGTCCGGGTCGGCGGTCTCGATCAGCTTGGCGAGCTCCTCCCGGGTCTCCGGATCGGGATCCTCGGCCAGCCAGGCGCGGGCCCGGCCGACCAGCTCGCCGGGGATGGGGGTGCTCGCGGTGGGCTGAGTGGGCACGGTTCCTGCCTCTCGGATGGCTGGCACGGGCGGGGCTGCGGCGGGGGCTGCGGTGGGGACGGGGGGAACGGGCGGGACAGGTGAGACGACTGGGTGAGACGTCTCGGGCGGTAGGGCGGGCGGTAGGGCGGGTGGCATGGACGGGGTGGTACGGAGCGGGCCGTACGGGTTGCCGGGCCTTCGGCCGGCAACCGGCCGACACGGCGGACCGGCCTCACGCCCCGATTGCGGCGCTCTCCACACGAGTGCCCGCCGACAGGGCAGTCGATGCGCCTGCCGTGTGAGGGTTCCCGTCAGAAGCCGTTGCCTCACGACCTGATCCACTGGCTGCCGTGCACCAGGCCATGCACCAGGCCGTGCACCAGGCAGTCACCCCGGCCGGGCACTCGGCACCCGACGGGGGGCAGCCACGACAGCTTCTCAGATCCTGCGCAGTACCTGGGCGAGCAGAGAACCCATGCGGCTGGCCGAATCCCGACCCGCCTGCAGGACCTCCTCATGGCTGAGCGGTTCACCGGTCATGCCGGCCGCCAGGTTGGTGACCAGGGAGATGCCGAGCACCTCGGCACCCGCCTCGCGCGCGGCGATGGCCTCCAGCACGGTGGACATGCCGACCAGGTCGCCGCCCAGCGTGCGGATCATGCCGATCTCGGCGGGCGTCTCGTAGTGCGGCCCGGTGAGCTGGACGTACACGCCCTCCTCCAGCGAGCCGTCGATCTCCTGGCACAGGGCGCGCAGCCGGGGGGAGTAGAGATCGGTCAGGTCGACGAAGTGGGAGCCCTCGATGGGGGAGGCGGCCGTCAGATTGATGTGGTCCTGGATCAGTACGGGCTGGCCGGGGCGCATGCCCGGGCGGAGACCGCCGCAGCCGTTGGTGAGCACGATGGTCTTGCAGCCCGCCGCGACGGCCGTACGGATGCCGTGGGCGACGGCGGCGACGCCCCGGCCCTCGTAGTAGTGCGTGCGGCCGAGGAAGACCAGCGCGCGTTTCTCGCCGATCTGGTACGAGCGCACCGTGCCCGCGTGTCCGGCCACGGTCGGTGCGGGGAAGCCGGGCAGTTCGGTGACGGGGAACTCCCGCTCGGGCGCCCCGAGTGCCTCGGCGGCGGGGACCCAGCCGGAGCCCATGACGAGTGCGACGTCGTGGCTGTCCACCCCGGTCAGCTCGCGCAGCCGCGCGGCTGCGCCCGCTGCGGCCTCGGCCGTCTCGGCGGGGCGTGCGGGCTGCGACTCCTCGGAGGAGCGGGAGACCGGGGTCTCGCCCGGGGTGCGGGAAGGGTATTCGTCGGCGTTGTCCGAAGTGGGAGATGCGTTCACGCGTTGAGCCTAGCGCGATTGTGCCTACGCGCGTAGAAGGAGTGGCGGAGTACGTCGGAAACCACAGGTTCCCGCTACGTTCCCGGTGCATTTCCCTCACGGGGCGGCGGACCCCTCACGGGGCGGCGGATCGGCCGGTGAACGTTCCCGTTCACAGCACTAGCAGGGCCGCTTGCGCAGTTCCATCACGTAGTCGTGCGGTGCTCCGGCCGACTCCGCCGCGTCCGCGATCTCGCCGAGGTAGCGGGCGGAGGGGAGGCCGCCCTCGTAGCCGTTCAGCACGTAGCACCACGCGGGCTCGTCGCCGTCCAGGGTGTGCACCCGCATCCGCATGCGCCGGTAGATGTCGAGTCCGACGCCCTCCCAGCGGTCCATCGCGTCCTCGTCCATGGGCGCGATGTCGTAGAGCCCCACGAAGACCTGTGAACGTGGTGCCTCGACCAAGGTCGCCAGCGCGCCCTCCCAGCCCATGTGCTCGCCGCCG
This sequence comes from Streptomyces gossypii, assembly GCF_025165795.1. Classification (GTDB taxonomy): domain Bacteria; phylum Actinomycetota; class Actinomycetes; order Streptomycetales; family Streptomycetaceae; genus Streptomyces; species Streptomyces gossypii. The sequence continues at coordinate 6,796 of NZ_JAJAGO010000021.1, read as the reverse complement.
AAGGTGAGGCGCCAGCCGTCCAGCCAGCCGGTGCCGCGCAGCGGCGAGTGCGGTGCGCGGCGTGACATCAGCCGCGCGTCGAGGGAGCCAGCGTAGGCGGCGTAGAGCGACATGGGTCGAGGGTACGGGAGCGGCGCGCGGGCGTCCGTGCACCGCGAGGGGGTGCGGGGGCGGTCCGGGCGCCGTGCGTGGAGGGCGCGGGCGCGGCGCGCGGAGGGGGCGCGGTGGGCGCCCCGTACTCCTCCGACGCGGCACCTCGGTACCGGTCCCCGCCTCGCCGGGCGGGGGCGCCCGTACGATCGCCGCCTGGGTGCGAGACACTGGAGCATGTGACTCGGATCGTGATCATCGGTGGTGGGCCCGGCGGCTATGAGGCGGCGCTGGTGGCCGCGCAGCTCCAGGCGGAGGTGACCGTCGTCGACTGCGACGGTCTGGGTGGTGCGTCGGTGCTCACCGACTGCGTGCCCTCCAAGACGCTGATCGCGACCGCCGAGGTGATGACCAACTTCGACTCCTCGCACGAGGAGCTCGGTATCAAGATCGAGGACGACACGGCGCCGCTCGAGCAAGGCGCCCGCGTCGTCGGTGTCGATCTGGGCAAGGTCAACCGCCGGGTCAAGCGGCTCGCGCTGGCGCAGTCGCACGACATCACGGCCTCCGTCACCCGTGCGGGTGCGCGCGTCATGCGCGGCCGGGGCCGGGTGGAGCCGAACCAGGCGCCGGACGGCTCGCGTGAGGTCGTCGTGCGGGCGGCGGACGGCAGCGAGGAGCGGCTGACGGCCGACGCCGTGCTGGTGGCCACCGGCGGTCACCCGCGCGAGATCCCGGACGCCCGTCCGGACGGCGAGCGCATCCTGAACTGGACGCAGGTCTACGACCTGGAGGAGTTGCCGGAGGAGCTGATCGTCGTCGGTTCCGGGGTCACCGGCGCCGAGTTCGCGGGCGCGTACCAGGCGCTCGGCTCGCAGGTCACCCTCGTCTCCTCGCGTGACCGGGTGCTCCCGGGCGAGGACCCGGACGCGGCGGCCGTGCTGGAGGACGTCTTCCGGCGCCGCGGGATGAACGTGATGGCGCGCTCCCGCGCCGCCTCCGCGAAGCGGGTCGGCGACCGGGTGGAGGTCACGCTCAACGACGGCCGGACGATAAACGGGTCGCACTGCCTGGTCGCGGTCGGCGCGGTGCCCAACACGACGGACATGGGTTTGCTGGAGGCCGGGGTCCGGCTGCGGGATTCGGGCCACATCTGGACGGACAAGGTCTCCCGTACGTCCGCACCCGGAGTGTACGCGGCGGGGGACTGCACCGGCATCTTCGCGCTGGCCTCGGTCGCGGCGATGCAGGGCCGGATCGCGATGTACCACTTCCTGGGTGAGACGGTCGCGCCGCTGAACCTCAAGACCGTCTCCTCGAACATCTTCACCGACCCCGAGATCGCGACCGTCGGCTACTCGCAGTCGGACGTCGACGAGGGCAAGATCGACGCCCGGGTCGTCAAGCTGCCGCTGCTGCGCAATCCGCGCGCGAAGATGCAGGGCATCCGGGACGGCTTCGTGAAGCTGCTCTGCCGCCCGGGCACCGGCATCGTGGTGGGTGGCGTGATCGTCGCCCCGCGCGCGAGTGAACTGATCCATCCCATCTCGATCGCCGTGGACAACAACCTGACGGTGGAGCAGATCGCCAAGGCGTTCACGGTGTACCCGTCGCTGACAGGCTCGATCGCCGAGGTGGCGCGGCAGTTGCACAGCCGCAAGGAAGCCGACGGGCGATAGGTCCGTGCCGCTCATTTCCTCCGCGGCGGCTTATACCACCCGCGCCACTTTCACATGAACAGTTTCCGGTAATTGGCGCAAGCACGTGAAAGCAGACGGTCGGCGGGGTTACTGTCAGTTCCGTGTTCGCTGCAGAACGTCGCCAATTGATCCTTGAAATGGTCCGGGCCACTGGAGCCGTGTCGCTCCGGGAGCTCGCCCGAGTCGTCCAGACCTCCGAAGTGACCGTCAGACGCGACGTGCGGGCGCTTGAGGCCGAGGGGCTGCTCGACCGCCGGCATGGCGGAGCCGTACTGCCGGGGGGATTCACCCGGGAATCCGGCTTCCCGCAGAAGTCCCTGGCCGCCACCGCCGAGAAGACCGCGATCGCTGATCTGGCCGCGGGCCTGGTCAGGGAGGGCGAGGCCGTCGTCGTGGGCGCCGGTACGACAACGCAGGAGCTGGCGCGCAGACTTGCCCGGGTGCCGGGTCTGACCGTTGTCACCAACTCGCTGCTGGTCGCGCAGGCGCTCGCTCATGCGAACCGGGTCGAAGTGGTGATGACCGGCGGCACCCTGCGCGGCTCCAACTACGCACTGGTCGGCAGCGGGGCGGAGCAGTCCCTCCAGGGCCTGCGGGTCTCCCGGGCCTTCCTCTCCGGAAGCGGGCTCACCGCCGAACGCGGGCTCTCCACCTCCAACATGCTCTCCGCGAGCGTGGACCGAGCACTCGTGCAGTCCGCCGCCGAGGTCGTCGTCCTCGCCGACCACACGAAGCTGGGCACCGACACGATGTTCCAGACCGTGCCGTCCGAGGTGATGTCGCGGCTGGTCACCGACGAGCCGCCGCCCCAGGACGCCCGCGCGACGACGGAGTTGCAGGCCCTGGCGGACCAGGGGGTGCACATCAACCTCGCGGTGCCGGGCACGGCGGGCGGTGGCGGCGGGCCGAACGGTCCGGGCGGTCCCGGGCCCGGCAGCCCCGGCGGCCCCAGCAGTCCCGGCAGCCATGGCGCCCATGCCCGGCGGGACGGGCCGCTGCCGGGGCAGCGGCGGCTCCGTCCGCCGCGCGGAATCGGCGGCACCTCCGGACCGTCCCCGCTGCGCAGCGCACCGCCGCCGTCGTCGGCGCTGCCGGAGGCGTTCCGCTGACACCTTTGGGGCGGCGGCCGTCAGCGGCGCTCGGTGGCGGTCAGTCGGTGCGTGTCGCCGCTGTCGAGGTCGATGACGGCGAGGTCGATGACGGCGAGGCCGTTCCAGAATCCGTCCCGGGTGAATCCGCCGGTGACATGGGCGGTGCGGCCGTTCCGGGAGACGGCGGCGTCCTCGTGCGGGCCGTCGAGCGGGTAGTGCCGTTCCGCGCCGTCCCGCTGTCGCACGGTCAGTGACGGGCCCTCGTCCTCGGCCGGGTCGGGGGCTTGACCGGACAGCGGGACGGCCGGACGGCCGGACGGCCGGACGGGCGGCGGGTGAAGTGGCCGCCGCCCGTCTCGTGCGTTTCCGGGGCGCCCCGTTCAGGCGTGCCCTGGTGCTCAGTCCTTGTCGGAGCTCAGTCCTTGATCTCGCAGATGACGGACCCCGCCGACAGCGAGCCTCCCACCTCCGCCGCGAGGCTCTTCACCGTCCCCGAACGGTGGGCGTTCAGAGGCTGCTCCATCTTCATCGCCTCCAGGACGACGACGAGTTCGCCCTCCTCCACCCGCTGGCCCTCCTCCACCGCGATCTTGACGATGGTGCCCTGCATGGGCGACGCCAGCGCGTCACCGGACGCCGCGCTGCCGCCCTTCTTGGCGGCCTTGCGCTTGGGCTTCTTGCCCCCTGCGGCCGCGGGCGCGCTGGAGACACCGAGCGACGAGGGCAGCGAGACCTCGAGCCGCTTGCCGCCGACCTCGACGACGACCACCTCGCGGGCACCCTCGGCCTCGTCCTCCTCCACCCCGGGGGCGGCGAAGGGCTTGATCTCGTTGACGAACTCGGTCTCGATCCATCGGGTGTGCACGGTGAACGGATCGCTGGTGAAGGCCGGGTCGACAACGACCGCCTGGTGGAAGGGGATTGCCGTCGCCATCCCCTCGACCGTGAACTCGCCCAGCGCACGGGCGGCCCGCTGCAACGCCTGCTCGCGCGTGGCGCCGGTGATGATCAGTTTTGCAAGCAGCGAGTCCCAGGCCGGGCCGATGACCGAGCCCGTCTCGACGCCCGCGTCCAGTCGTACGCCGGGCCCGGTCGGTGCGGTGAAGGTGGTGACGGTGCCGGGGGCGGGCAGGAAGTTGCGCCCCGGGTCCTCGCCGTTGATGCGGAACTCGATGGAGTGGCCGCGCAGTACCGGGTCCGGGTAGCCGAGCGTCTCGCCGTCGGCGATCCGGAACATCTCGCGGACCAGGTCGATGCCGGTGACCTCCTCGGTGACCGGATGCTCGACCTGGAGCCGGGTGTTGACCTCCAGGAAGGAGATGGTGCCGTCCTGCCCGACGAGGAACTCGCAGGTGCCCGCGCCGACATAGCCCGCCTCGCGGAGGATGGCCTTGGACGCGCGGTACAGCTCGGCGTTCTGCTCCTCGCTCAGGAAGGGCGCCGGTGCCTCCTCGACGAGCTTCTGGTGCCGCCGCTGGAGCGAGCAGTCCCGGGTCGAGACGACCACGACGTTGCCGTGCTGGTCGGCCAGGCACTGGGTCTCGACATGCCGGGGGCGGTCCAGATAGCGCTCCACGAAGCACTCGCCGCGCCCGAAGGCGGCGATCGCCTCGCGCACCGCCGAGTCGTACAGCTCCGGCACCTCCGCCAGTTCGCGGGCCACCTTCAGGCCGCGGCCGCCGCCGCCGAAGGCGGCCTTGATGGCGATGGGAAGCCCGTTCTCCTTGGCGAAGGCGACGACCTCGTCGGCGCCCTTCACCGGGTCCTTGGTGCCCGCGACGAGCGGGGCTCCGGCGCGCTGCGCGATGTGACGGGCCGCCACCTTGTCGCCCAGATCGCGGATCGCCTGCGGCGGCGGGCCGATCCATGTGAGCCCGGCGTCCATCACGGCCTGGGCGAACTCGGCGTTCTCCGAGAGGAATCCATAGCCCGGGTGCAGGGCGTCCGCTCCGGAATCGGCGGCCGCGGCCAGCACCTTGGTGACATCCAGATAGCTCGCGGCCGGAGTGTCACCGCCCAGTGCGTATGCCTCATCCGCGACCCGGACATGCAGTGCGTCCCGGTCCGGTTCGGCGTAGACCGCCACGCTCGCGATCCCGGCGTCCCTGCAGGCACGGGCAACCCGGACAGCGATCTCGCCGCGGTTGGCGATGAGCACCTTGCGCACGATGACTCCCTCCTCGAAACAAGGTGAGTTTAGGTAGTGGTGACACCACACGCCGAGCCGCTCACGGGCGTGAGCTTGCCCACTCGGAGTGTGCTCCGGGGGCAGCCGCGCCCCGTTATCCCTTGTCACTCCACGGTACGCCGGGTTTTGTGAGCTGCCCGCCGATCGCAGATGTGGTTAACGTCTCTGTACAACTCATGACGGTCAATTCACCGTTATTTGTGGAGACCCTACGAATGGCAGTCAATAATTTTGCATTCCCGTCTTCCTCTTGCCCCGGTTCTTACCCGTGAGTAGCCTGCGGACTGCCGCAGACGCCCGAAACGGCACCCTACGGCGGCGCCGTGAGGGTGGTGCGGTGAGAATAATGCCGTGAGGACCGAGGGGTGGGAGCGGGATGGCCCGGAGATCCGTTGCCGGGATCACAGCGGTGGTACTGGCCCTTGAAGCGATCGGGATCGTACTCCTCCATATCTTCCTCGGCATGGTCGTCGACGACCAGCAGATGTCCCTCGCCGGGCTCCAGCCGCGCGCCATGACGCTCGGCGCGGTCGTCGCGGGCTCGCTCCTCGGCTGCTACCTCCTGCTGTGCGCCGGTGCGTTGACGAGGATGGCCATCAGTGACCGGGCGCCCGGCAGTTTGCCGAGAATCCTGCTCATCGGCGCCGCCGTGCTGCACGGCGTGCTCGGTGCGCTCACCGTCGGGCTGGTGGGCTGGGCGGCGTTCGCCCTGATGACCCTGGTCCTCGCGCTGATCGTCGGTTCGCTGGTCTCCTACGGCGAGCGGCTGCCGCCCACCCGGCAGGTGCTCAGGCCCACAGGTCGGTGATGCCGATGCCCAGCTCGCCCAGCAGCCCGCGCAGCAGCGGCAGCGACAGGCCGAGCACATTGCCGTGGTCCCCGTCGATGCCGTCGACGAAGGGCCCGGAGAGCCCGTCGAGGGTGAACGCTCCCGCGACCTGCAGCGGTTCGCCGGAAGCGACATAGGCCGCGATCTCGGCGTCCGTCGGCTCACCGAAGCGCACGGTGGTCTTCGCGGTCGCGGAGGTACGGGCGCCGCCGGCCGTGTCGATCACGCAGTGGCCGCTGCACAGCACCCCGGTGCGGCCGCGCATCGCCTTCCAGCGTGCCGTGGCGTCCTCCGCGTCGGCGGGCTTGCCCAGCGCCTGACCGTCCAGCTCCAGCACCGAATCGCAGCCGACGACCAGCGCACCGGCGGCCTCCGGACGCAGCGACACGGCCTCCGCCTTGGCCTCCGCCAGCACCCGGGCCAACTCACCGGGCGTGGGGGCGTCCAGCGCGTCCTCGTCCACGCCGCTGACGATCACCTCGGGCGCGAACCCCGCCTGCCGCAGCAGCGCGAGCCGGGCGGGCGACCGCGAGGCGAGGACGAGCCGCCGCACGGGACGCACGGGACGCACGGGCTGTGCGGACGGCTGTGCGGCGGGCTGTACTGCGGGCTGTACTGCGGGCTGTACTGCGGGCTGTACGGGGCGGCTGTCGGGGCTCATGGGGCCATCGTAAGCAGCCCCGGACAGGCGCTGCCGGACAGGCACCGGCAGTCAGCGGGCACGGGAGAGGACGAGGGCGGCGAGGACGGCGACGGCGAGCACCCGGAAGAGGCGTGCCAGCATCGCCTGCGTCGCGCGCAGTTCCTCGGGCGGTTCGTCGTCGGGATCGGACCAGAGCATGCGCCCGATCCTCCACCGCACCTGGCTGTGGCGCCTGAGTACGCGTACTCAGGCGCC